>CAWKGS010000009.1:0-91989 GCA_963849285.1 uncultured Solirubrobacterales bacterium | reverse complement strand
CGTGTCGATTCACCACACGGTTTTTGGGCTGTTACCGCGAGCTTAACGTCAGTCTCGAGATGGACGAACCGGCGAAGTTGACATTGAGCTCGCTGCGCGAGATCAATGTCACTCTCGGCATGTCGGGGACGACGAGAGTGACGTTGATGACGTGAACGGGGCGGGACTACGCTGCGGACAGCGTGACCTTGTCGTTACCCGGCCGCGGGGAGCGTGAACCGCACCCGGGTCCCCTGGGCCGCATCGACCAGCCAGATCCTGCCGCCGTGAGCCTCGACGATCGCGCGAGACACCGCGAGCCCGAGGCCGGCGCCTGCGCCCGTGCGGGCAGCGTCGGCGCCGCCGCGGTAGAAGGCGGTGAACACGCGCTCGCGGTCGGTGGGGTCGATCCCGTTGCCGGTGTCGGCGACCTCAACCTCGATCCCGGACGCCACCGGCTCGGCGCGCACGACCACGCTCCCGTCGGCCGGCGTGTGGCGAATCGCGTTCTGGATCAGGTTGAACAGCACACGCTGGAGCTTCTCCGGGTTGGCGCGGGCCGGCGAGAGCGTCTCGGGCACCTCGGCCAGCACCGCCACCCCCTTCGCCTCCGCCTGCACCCGCATCGCCTCGACCGTCTCCCCCACCAGCTCCCGCAGCGGCACCCGCTCCAGCGACCAGCTGATGTCGCCCGCCTCCAGGCGCGAAAGCTCGAACAGGTCGTCGATCAGCGCGGCCAGCGCGTCGATGTGCGTGCGCATCCGCTCCAGGTACGCGCGACGCGCCTCGCCCTCGACGATGTCGTCGCCGACCGCCTCGGCCAGCAGCCGCAGCGAGGTGATCGGCGTGCGGAGATCGTGGGAGACGGCTGCGACGAGATCGCGCCGCGCCGACTCGGACTGGTCCCGGCCGGCCTCCTCCGATCGCAGCCGGGCGATCATCGCGTTGGCCGCCTCGGCGAGCTGGGCCAGCTCGTCGTGCGCCGTGGTCTCGATCCGCACCTCGCGCTCCCCGCGGCCCACCTCCATCAACCCGTCGCGGATCGCAGCGACGTCGTGGAGGATGCCGCCGGCAACCAGCTTGGCGACGACCACGGCGATCGCGCCGGCTCCCGCGACCACCAGCGCCAGCAGCAGCACGTCGTGGCCGGAGATCACCATCAGCAGCCCGACCACGAGGAGCGCTACGAGCATCGGGGCGACCACGATCGCGACCACGAGCGACAGCTGGCGCGAGAGCGGGCCTGCCGCGCCGCGCAGCCACCGCGAGACCCTCGCGGCGTTCATGGCTGGGCCCGGTACCCGACGCGCATCGCTCATGGCTGGAACCGGTATCCGACGCCCCACACCGTCTGCAGGTGCTCCGGGCGCGCGGGGTCGCGCTCGATCTTCGAGCGCAGCCGCCGGATGTGGACGGTCACGGTCGAGGTGTCGGTGTAGAACGAGTACTGCCAAACGGCATCCATCAGCTGATTGCGCGAGAACGCCTGGCCGGGGTGACGCGCGAGGAACAGCAGCACCTCGAACTCGCGTCCGGTCAGCTGCACCTCCTCGCCCCGAACGAAGACCCTACGCGCCGCGGGGTCGATCGTGATCTCGCCGAGCTCCAGCGGCGCCTCGCGCGAGGGCGAGGTGTCGAGCCTCCGCAGCACCGCGTCGACGCGCGCCACCAGCTCGGCCGGCGAGAAGGGCTTGACGACGTAGTCGTCGGCTCCGAGCCGCAGGCCGATGACGCGGTCCGATTCCTCGCCCTTGGCCGTCAGCAGGATCACCGCGATGCGGTCGCGGTCCTGCTCGCGCAGACGGCGCATCACCTCGAGCCCGTCGAGGCCGGGCAGCATCAGGTCGAGGACGACGAGATCGGGATGGAGCCTCGCGGCCGCCTCGATCGCCTCCAGCCCGTCGCTCGCCACGAGCGTTCGGTATCCGGCGCGCTCCAGGTAACGCGAGACCACCTCCGCGATCGTCGGCTCGTCGTCGACGACCAGCACCGACCCCCGAACGTGATCCTCCATGACATGGGATTGTCTCAGCGCCGGGTCGGGTTCGGCGTCGTCCCCCGCCCGTTCAGCAGTTGTTCATAGAATCGCCGCTCCGACGAAAGGAGTGGGCGATGAGCGACAGCCGCGTCAAGTTCGTGCTCGACGAGCATCGGATCCCGACGCACTGGGTCAATTTGATGGCCGACCTGCCCGGGGAAGCTCCGCCGCCGCTGCACCCCGGGACGATGCAGCCCGCCGGCCCCGACGACCTGACGCCGATCTTCCCGATGGCGCTGATCCTGCAAGAGGTCTCGCCCGAGCCGGAGATCGAGATTCCCGAGCAGGTTCGCGACATCTACAAGCTGTGGCGGCCGACGCCGCTGTACCGCGCAAGGCGCTTGGAACACGAGCTCGACACTCCCGCTCACATCTACTACAAGTACGAAGGCGGCTCACCGCCGGGCTCGCACAAGCCGAATACCGCGGTCGCCCAGGCGTACGAGAACGCCGCGGCCGGCGTCGAGAAGCTGACAACCGAGACCGGCGCCGGCCAGTGGGGGTCGGCGCTCGCGTTCGCGTGCCGGCTGTTCGGGCTGGAGTGCGAGGTGTGGATGGTGGGCTCGAGCTACGACCAGAAGCCATACCGCCGCTCGATGATGGAGACGTGGGGCGCGACCGTCCACCGCTCGCCCTCCGACGTAACCGAGGCGGGCCGATCCCAATCAGCTCACACCACGGGTTCGCTCGGGATTGCGATCTCCGAGGCGGTCGAGGTCGCGGCCCAAAACGACGACACCAACTACTCGCTCGGCTCGGTCCTGAACCACGTGCTGCTGCACCAGACCGTGATCGGCCAGGAGGCGCTCGCGCAGATGGAGATGGCAGGCGAGGAGCCCGACGTGGTGATCGCGTGCGTGGGCGGCGGCTCGAACTTCGGCGGCCTGACCTTCCCGTTCATCCGGCGCGTGATCCGGGACGGCGCGAGCACCAAGTTCATCGCCGCCGAGCCGGCCGCCTGCCCGACCCTCACGAAGGGCGTGTACGCGTAT
Source organism: uncultured Solirubrobacterales bacterium (assembly GCA_963849285.1). Taxonomy (GTDB): domain Bacteria; phylum Actinomycetota; class Thermoleophilia; order Solirubrobacterales; family Solirubrobacteraceae; genus Palsa-465. The sequence goes on along the minus strand of CAWKGS010000009.1, from coordinate 88,980 downwards.
GACTTCGGTGACACGGTCGGACTGACGCCGCTGATGCCGATGTACACGCTCGGCCACGACTTCGTGCCCCCGCCGGTGCACGCCGGCGGGCTGCGCTACCACGGCGACTCGCCGCTCGTGTGCGGCCTCGTCAAGCAGGGCCTCGTCGAGGCGCGCGCGTATCGCCAGAACGAGACGTTCGAGGCGGCCGTCCGGTTCGCGCGCTCCGAGGGGCTGATTCCCGCGCCCGAGCCGGCCCACGCGATCCGAGCGGTGATCGAGGAGGCCAACGCGGCCCGCGAGGCCGGCGAGGAGCGGGTGATCCTGTTCGGACTGTGCGGGCACGGGCACTTCGACCTGAGCGCCTACGACGCGTACCTGGCGGGCGAGCTCGAGGATCCCGAGTTCTCCGAGGAGGACCTGCAAGCCGCGCTCGCCGCGCTTCCGAACGCGCCTGCGCTCGCATAGCTGCGCCTGGCTGGATAGTCGCTGTACCGTTACAGCGGAACAGACCCAGATGGTCAGTGTCAGGGGCAATCCCGCGTTCGCCTTCGGCGAGCTTGAGTTCGACTGGGACGATGTCGTCCTCGCGGCGATCGGCTGGGGCGAGTGGCAGCAGCTGGAGCGCTCGCTCGCGTGGCGGCTCGCGCTGGTGGCCGACGGCGCCGCGGATCAGGTCGATCCCAAAGCGGTGCGCGCCGCAGCCGTCGCGTTCCGGCGGGCGCGCGGGTTGCTCGCTGGCGCGGAGTTCGTGCGGTGGCTCGAACAGCGGTCGCTGTCGACCGCGGACCTCCAGGCACATCTGATCCGGACGCTGCTGCCAGCCCCGGCCCAAGCTGCTTCCGATAGCGACCCGCTCGACCTCAACGAACTCGCGGACACGATCGACGCCGAGGCGATCCTCAGCGGCCGCCTCCAGCGATGCGCCGATCGGCTCGTTCGTTGCGCCGCGGCTGCGCATGGCCTTGCGTCACTCGGAGAGCAGGCCTCCGGCACGCCGTTCGAGCTGGTGCTGATCGAGCAAGTGACCACCTGCCGGGTCCCCAACCTCGACCAGGTCTGGACGCGCGAGCATGCGCCCCGAATCGCACGATTATTTGCCGCCGAGCGCAGATTCGCCGAGCTGATCCTGACCTCGGAGCGGCTCGAGCGACGCCTCGCCGAGCACCATTCCGACTGGCAGCGCGTTCACTGGGAGGAGGTGGCGTTCGGCGACGAGGGGGCCGCCCGCGAGGCGGCGCTGCTGGTTCGCGACAACGGACTGACGCTGACGGAGGTCGCCAAGCTGGCACGCGCGACGAGTGCCGTGCACGAGGCGTACGCCGGTGAGGCGGGGGAGCTCGCCGGCATGCTCTCGGCGTCCACGCCGAACGAGCTGCTCGGACCGCTCGCCAACGGCCAATCTTGGCGGCTGATCCAGGTGCGCGAGCGGACGCCACCGTCGCTCGAGGACCCGAGGCTCCGGGATCGAGTGGGCGCCGAGCTCGTCGAGGACGCGCTCGCGAGGTATCTCTCAGGGCGAGTGGTCTGGCATGGCAAGCACTGAGCTGACAGGTGCCTCGGCGCGGGAGACGCTCGAGCGCGTGCCCCTGCTGAGTGTGCTCGCGCGTGACGTGGGCGAGCTCGTGGTCGCCTCGTTCACACCGGTTCGATACGACTTCGGCGAGACGATCGTCGCCGCGGGTGACCCGCCCGATGGGTTCTACGTCCTGCACTCGGGAATCGCCCGCGTGCTGGTGATTGGCGACAGCGGAGAGGAAGTCTCGCTCGACGTCCTGAAGGCAGGCGACTGCTTCGGCGAGGCGGGGTTGCTCGACGGCTCGCCCCGCAGCGCCACCGTCCGTGCGTCGAGCGAGGTCGAGGCGCTGCGACTCGAACCCGCAATCTTCACGGCGCTGACGCGCCTGCACCCGTCCGTCCGGGAGGCGTTCGCCCTCCAGCCGGAGGCCCGCCGGCTCGCTGACTTCCTGCGCGTGCACTCCGCGTTCTCTCGGCTGCCGTCGAGCGCGATCCTGCCGATGCTCTCGGAGCTCGATGTCGTCGAGGTGGAGGCCGGTGAGCTGGTCGTGCGCGAGGGTGACCCCGCGGGCCCCCTGTTCATCGTGAGAGACGGCCGGCTGCATGCCTTCCACGAGTCGAGCGGACGTCGCGAGGACGTCCGCTACCTTCGCAGCGGCGATCTCTTCGGCGAGCTCTCGCTGTATCTCGAGCTACCACGCACGGCGAGCGTCGAGGCGCTCGAGCGCTGCACGCTCCTGCGGCTGAACGAGCCGACTTTCAGCCGGCTGCTGGCCCAGCATGAGGAGTTTCGTGCGCGGATCGAGGAACGGGCGGCGATCTACGAGCGCGGACGGGCCAACCAGGTTCCGCTTGATTTTGCCGAGCTGCTTCCGGCGGACGCATCGGAGGCCGCGCTCGTCGAGCGCGAGCCCGAGCAGCCGGAGCTGGACCGTGGCGTGGTGTTTACCGAGCAGCCCAGCTCGGAGCCAGAACCCACGGCGGGCGCGACGCCCAAGAGGCGACGGTGGTGGCGGCGCAATCCCCCGTTCCCGCATGTCCGCCAGCTCGACGAGATGGACTGCGGTGCGGCGTGCGTGGCGATGGTCTGTAGGTACTTCGGGCGGGAGGTCGCGCCGTCGCACATCCGAATGGCGGTCGGGACGGGTGCGGACGGCACCAGCCTGCGGGGACTGCAGCGCGGCGGACAGCACGTCGGCCTCGACGTCCGCGCGATCAAGGCATCGAAGGAGCGCTTCGACCAGCTGCCGCTGCCGGCGATCCTGCACTGGGGCGGCAACCACTGGGTCGTGCTGTATGCGATCGAAGGCGATCGCTTCTTCATCGCCGATCCAGGCCACGGCCTCAGGCGTGTAACTCACGCCCAGCTGATGGGCGCCTGGAGCGGGTATGCGGCGCTGCCGCGCCCGACGCAGCGATTGGCCGACGCTCCGCTCGGCAAGGCGAGTGCGCGCTGGCTCGGCGCGTTCATCCGCCCGCACCTGCGGACCCTGGCCTTCGGTCTTGCGCTCGCGTTCGTCGCAGCGGGGCTCGAGATGCTGTTCCCGGTCCTCACACAGCAGGTCGTCGACCACGTCCTGTTGCACCGCAACTACTCGCTGCTCTACGCCCTCACCGGCGCGATGATCGCGCTGCTGATCGTTTCGCTGGCGGTGACGATGGTGCAGCGGCGCCTGCTGACCCGGATCGCGGTCGAGATCGATGTCAAGACGCTCGACTACATAACCGGGCGCATGCTCGATCTGCCGATGGCCTACTTCGAGACAAGGCGCACGGGCGATATCGACCGGCGCCTGGACGGCGTCCGGCAGGTCCGCAGGCTGGTGGTTCAGGGAGGGCTGGCGGGCCTCACGGCGGCGACCCAGTTCCTCGCGGCCGTCACGATCATGCTCATCTACTCGCCGCTGATGGGCGGGCTGTTCCTGCTCACGGTGCCCGTGTACGCACTGCTGATGCGCTACTCGTCGCGGCGGGTGATGCCCACGTTCGAGAGCCTCGAGGAGGAGTACGGCCGGTTCCGCTCCAGGCAGATCGACGGGATCAAGGGCATCGCGACGGTGAAGGCGATGGGCGCCGAGCAGGGCATGCAGCGGATGCTCGTCGAGAACCTCCGCGAGCTCGGGCGCCGCATGTTCCGCTCGGACTTCACCCTGATGGCCTATGAAGGGGTCGCGTCGGCCGTCACGTTCCTCACCGTCGTGGTGTTCCTGTTGATCGGCGCGCTCGAGGTCCTCGCCGGCCATCTCTCCATCGGCGGGCTGATCGCGTTCAACTCGCTGATTCTGTTGGCCAACGCCCCGCTGGGAACCCTGCTCGGGCTGTGGGACAACTGGCTCCAGTCGAAGGTGCTGCTGGGACGCCTCCAGGACATCTTCGATTACGGCGAAGAGCAGCCCGGTCCTCCCGGCTCATACCGGGCGGTGCCGACACTCGAGGGACGGATCGAGCTGCGTGGCGTCGGCTTTCACCACCCGACAGCCCCGACGGCGAAGATCCTCGACGAGATCACGATCGAGATCCCGCCCGGCGCCACCGTGGCGATCGTGGGCCGTTCGGGGTCAGGAAAGACAACGCTCGTCAAATGCCTCGCCGGACTGCTCAACGCGACGAGCGGCTCGATCGCGTACGACGGCATCGATCTGCGCAAGCTACGCCTGCGGGATCTGCGGCGCAAGATCGGTTACGTGCTGCAGGAGCCGTACCTGTTCGACGACACGATCGCGAACAACATCGCGTTCGGCGAGCCTGAACCGGATTCGGCACGAGTCCGCTGGGCGAGCGAGCTCGCCGATGCGGCCGACTTCATCGAGCGCCTGCCGCTCGCCTACGAGACACGCATCGGCGAAAGCGGCATGCGCCTATCGGGCGGCCAGGCGCAGCGGATCTCGATCGCGCGCGCGCTCTACCACAGACCCCCCGTGCTGATCTTCGACGAGGCCACGAGCGCCCTGGACGCCGAGTCCGAGCGGACCGTCAAGAGCAACCTGGAGCGCATGCTCGAAGGGCGGACGGCTTTTGTCGTCGCCCACCGGTTGAGCACGATTCGCGACGCCGACCTGATCCTCGTGCTCGAGCGCGGACGCCTCGTCGAGCACGGTACGCACGAGCAATTGATGGCGCGGGCGGGCCTATACTCGTACCTCACCTCCCAACAGCTGGTGTGAGGCTGAAGGAAGATTTTGGCCGACTCTGCCGTCTTGGGGGCAGCTCGGTATCCAACATAGGAGGCACCATGAGCGTGGAGAAGGATCTGATCGGTACCGAGGATCTCGACGTCGCGCCTGCCGAGGCCGAAGCGATCGCGGGTGGAAGCGCCTCGCTGTTCACGTCCGAGCAGGACATGGCGGCGCAGGTGTTCCGGCTCGAGTCCCAAGGCTACGTCGCGCAGTCCTGCACGACGGAGGGGACCCTGTACCGGAATCCCCAAACCGGCGCCACCTGCACGGTCGGACTGAAGCCGCTCAAGAGCTGAACGCGCTGCGCCGGGCGCGCGCGAGCCACCGCTCGGCGCGCAGGCGTTCGAGCGTCGCGACCGCGTCGCGCAGTGCGACCGCGTCGCCCAGCTGCGGCTCGAAGCTTGGTGCGTACTCGGCCAGCTCGAGCGCGAGAACGGCGGCGTCGAAGGCAACGCCTGCCTCACTCATCAGCCGCCCGGCCGCTCGCCAGTGATCGCCGGCGACCTCGGCATCGCCCGCCCGGGCCGCGACGTGCGCCGTGAGCCGCTCGATCTGCGCGTTGACGTGCGGTGAGGTCTTTGGCGCCACTGGGCTGCGCAGCGCCGTCAGCGCGGCGAGCAAGGGTTCCTCGCTCTCCTGCACCACCAGCAGATCGACCGCGACCGGAAGCCACGCGGGCCACTCGGCATAGTCCCCGGCGCCCGCGTCAACGATCGCCGCAAGCGCGCGGTCTGCGGTCTGCTCTAGCTGCGCGAGCGCGACCTGGCGCACGCTGCGGTAGTCGCTCTCGAACGCTGCCGCGCTGAGCGCCTGGCCGCGGTCGAAGTCGTCGATCACCGCCCTGGCGGTGTCAAGCTCACCTCGCGCCAGCGCGATCAGCAACGGCGGACCGATCGCCGTGCCTGCGTTCGCCGGCTTCATCTCGCTCGCGACCTGGTCGATCGCGCCGAGCGCCTCGTCCCAGCGGCCGACGCAGTACAGGGTCCGCGCGAGCTGCAGCAGCGCCAGCTCGCGGCTCGCTCGGTTGGCCACCCGCTCGGATGCTGCGACCGCGTCGGCGGCGACGCCCGCAGCCTCCTCGAACCTGCCGAGCGCGGATAGCGAGATCCCGACATTCCCGAGCGTGAACGGAACCTCCGCAGGTGCGTGTTGCTCACGCACGGCGAGCGCCTCGCGGAACACTTCGAGCGCCTCTGCCGGGCGGCCGAGCTCGACCAGCGCCGCCCCGCGCCAGTTCAACGCGAGGCCAAGCTCCTCCTGCGCGCCGGCGGTGCGGGCGGCACGCGCCGCGTCGGCGGCGATCGTGTCGGCGGCGTCGGCCTCGCCGTTGCCGTAAAGCAGGCCGGCGAGTGCGGCGCCTGCGGCTGCCGAGGCCGCGTCCTGCCCATCCGCCAGCCCGTCGTGCACGGAGCGGAGCGGCTCTACCAGCTCCGCCGCCGGCTGGGTCCAGCGGTACGCGTAGAGCTCACGCGCCCGCAGTGCAAGCGCTTCGCGGGCGCGGCCGGCGGCCTCGTGCAGCTGACCGGCACGTGCGTAGTGCTCGGCGGCGGTGACGTGGTCGCGGTCCTGTTCGGCGCACCGAGCCGCCTCGACCATGTGCTGCGCGCGCTTGCGCTCGTCCGAGTCGATTTCCGCTGCCTGGTCGAACAGCGCGATCGCCTCGCGGAGCGCGCCGACGCTGGCCGCGCGTCGTGCCGCCTGCAGCGTGGCGGCAAGTGCACGGTCGCGAATCGACTCCGCGTCGGGTGCGGTTGGATCGGCGTCGGCGGCGGACACCAGATGCCCGGCATAGAGCGCCGCGGCGTCGGGATCGAGCTCTTGCTGAGCCAGCCACTCGGCAGCAGCGAGATGGCGCGACCGGCGCCGCGCCTTGGACATGATGCCGAGCGCGACGCGCTGCACCTGCCGGTGGCTGAACACATACAGCCCGCGCTCTGGCGAGCCTGGGTCGGTCAGGAGCGCGAGGAACTGCTTGCCGACGAGCCGGTCGAGCACGAGCCGCACCTGATCCTCGGTGACATCGCTCAAAGCCGCCGCGCCGCCGGCGCGGAAACGCTGGCCGAGGACGGCCGCGTCCAGCAGCACGTGGCGCTCGTCAGGGGCCAGGCCATCAAGGCGCGCGGCGATCAGCGCCTGGATGCTCGGTGGAACCGCGACGTTTCGGACGTCGCCGACCAGGCGGTAGCGCTCCGCCGTGCCCTCGGCGACCATCACCCCGCGGTCGGCCAGCATTCGCAGCGACTCGACCGCGAACAGCGGAACGCCGCCCGCATTGTCGCGGACATTGTCCAGCAGCTCGGCGGGCGCGTCGCTGACCGCGGCGCCGACGAGCGCCTCGATCTCGGCCGGCTCGAGCGGCTCGAGCTCCAGGCACGTTCCCCGCTCCACCAGTGACACGAGCCGCTGATCGGGCCGGCTGAACACGAGGATCAGGATTGGTGAGCTTGCGGCCCAGTCGGCCAGGTGACCGATGAAGTCGAACAGGCCCTGGTCCGCCCATTGGAGGTCGTCGAACAGCATCACCACCGGATCGCGCAGCGCGAGGCGCTCGAAGAGCGTGCGCCACGAGGAGAACAGCTCGCCGCGATCGATCAGCTCTGACCCGTCGTCGAGCCCGAGCAGGCGGCGGACGGCGCGGCCGACGCGCTCGCGGGTGTCTAGGTCCTTTGCGAACAGGTCATCGAGCATCGCGTCGACCTTCGCCTGCTCGAGGCTACGCCCGTCGTCGAGGGAGATCTTCGCCCGCATCCGCACCATGTCGCCCAGCGCTCGGAAGCCGACGCCCTGGCCGAAGCTGGATGCCTGGCCGTGGTGCCAGAGGACCTGAGCGGCCAGCCCGTCGGCGTACTTCTCGAGCTCCCAGGCAAGGCGCGACTTGCCAAGGCCAGCCTCGCCGAGGACCGACAGCAGCGTCAGTTTGGCGGCGGGCTCCAACACGTGGTCGAGCGCGTTGCGGAGCAGTTCGACCTCGCGGTCGCGCCCCACCAGCGGCAGCTCTAGCGCTCCCCGCTGTGCGCCGCCGACCGCGGCTACAACGCGCAAGGGCCGCCACGCCCGGACCGGGATCGCCTTTCCCTTGACCGTATGAAGGCCCGCGTCCTGATAGAGGATCGCGCGCTCGGTCACCTGCCGCGTGGTGTCGTCGACCAGCACGGTTCCGGGTTCGGCGATCGACTGCAGTCGCGCAGCCGTATTGACGGCATCGCCGATCACCATCCCCTCGCCGATGCTGGCCACGTCAACGGCCGCTTCGCCGGTCAGCACTCCTGCCCGCAGCCGCAGCTCCACGCCGAGCCGGTCGCCGAGGCTGGTGATCGCGGCGACGAGATCGAGCGCCGCCCGCACCGCCCGCTCCGCGTCGTCCTCGCGGGCCACCGGCGCGCCCCAGACTGCCATTACCGCGTCGCCGATGAACTTCTCGATCTCGCCCCCGTAGGAGGTGATGATCCGTCGAGCAGACGCGAAGTACTTCGACAGCATCTGGCGGACGTCCTCTGCGTCACGGCCTTCGCTGAACGTCGTGAATGAGGTCAGGTCGGCGAACAGCACCGAGACAAGGCGCCGCTCGACCCCCCGCTCCGGTGCCGCGGTCTGCGTCAGAGACGGCCTGGCAACCGACGAAGCCGGTGTCGCGGGCGCCGTATCCGGGTGCAGCGGACTCCCGCATTCGAAGCAGAACCTCTGGTCAGCCTGACCCGCCGGCGTTCCACACGTGGGGCACCGCAGCGCCTGTGCCGCCCCGCACCGGCCGCAGAACTTCGCTCCCGACGGGACCTCGGCGGAGCAGCTCGGACATGTAGACGTCATCGCGGACCGCCAAACAGGCTAAAGCGCGCTGAAACTAGCCCCCGCAGCGCGAGGCCCGGGCGACGGGTCCCTGGTTTCGGTGCTCGACGTCGCGTACGTCGGCGGCGGTAGTCGGGCAGCCGCCTCCCAGTCCGTCCAGCCGCGGCAACGCCGCCTCGTACTGCTGGACGACGGGCTGTGAGCACACGGATTGCGGCTTGCCGCCCGTGACCCCACAGATCTCGGCCGTGAGGACCTCCGCCTCGCCGGCGACGACCTGAGCGGGGATGCTGTTCGGGTCGGTGAGGGCGTTCGCGACCTGCGTCCAGGTCAGTCCGTTCAGGAGCGGCGGCTGCACCGTTGACCCGTTCTGGATGTAGCGTCCGCCCACGTCGATGAACGGCGTCTGACCGGACCCGTCGAAGTGCTGCATCAGCGCGCGCTGTGCGGGGCTCCGCGGTTGCAGATGCTGGTAGCCGGTAAGACCCGACCGGACGTTGCTGAGGATCTCCACCGGCACGAACGAGATGACGGAGCTGTGATAGCTCGAGCCGAAAAAGGTGAACGTGCTCACGATCGGAAACTCGGTCGTATCGGACTGCATCAGGTGCAGGTTCGAGAACGTGCCGAACTGCGAGAGCCCAGCGATCATTCCCCAGCGCTGGACCGCGCAGAACGGACATCCCTCGGCACCGCCGAAGAACACCTCAGGCTTGCCACCCGAGGTCAACGGCGTTGGATGCTTTTGGATCATCGGCCCCGCCAGCGCGATCACCTTACTGCCGAGGGCGTTCTGCGCCGCAGCGGTGAGGTCGGCGAGGGGGATGCTCGTCACGGCCCCCGAGGCAATCCGGGCGATCGCCTGCATCGCCTTCTCCCACGCTTTCTGGTAAGCCGCGAGGGCGGCGGCGGGCCTAGCCGCGTGGTCGCCGCTGCTCATGTCGCCCGTTGCCGTCTCAAGCAGCTTCTGGCTTGCGCCGGTGGCTTGGCTGATCGCGTCAGCCGCGACGGCGCGCAGTGCCTTGACGATCAGCTTGATCGTGCTTGCCCGGCCGGGGAAGGAGACCGCGGGCACGTGGTTCAGGTCGTTGAGCGCCGTAATCGAGTCGGTGAATACGTTTGTCCCGTACGCGGGCGCATCGATCGCTGACGCGGTGATCCAGAGTGCTGAGTTGTTGGCGCCGCCCAGCGCCTTCGCCGCCTGCTGCGCCGCGCTCCCCAGGTGTTTCTTCTCCGCGGACTTCGCGATCCGCGCCACCTTGCTCTGGGCCTTGAGCATCTGGCCGTAGGGGCCCGGCACGGCCGCCAGCGCCGATCCTGGCGCGAGCAACGACAAGCAGGCGGCCGTACACGGCAGCCAAGCCAACCTCCTAGCCAAGATGGGCCTTCCCGGCGGCCATTACTCCTTTGGACTTGCAGACGCTGGCGGGCTGGCCTTTGGTGGCCTTGCAGATCGCCGCGGCGAACAGGTTGGCCAGCCCGTCGATGCGCTTGGCGATCGCGGCATGTGGATCCGCCAGGCTGTTCGCGATCCGCGACCAGGTCTTGTGGGCGAGCGTCCCCGGGCTGAACCCCGAGTTGACGAACCCATACGCGCCACCGACATCTACGGCGGGCGTTTCACCCAAGGGATCGAACGCCATCAGCGCCTTGCCCTGCTGCCGGTTGGGGTTCTCGACACCGTGTCCTTCCACATCCTGGAGCACGATCGCGCCGAAGCTCAAATACTTGCTCTTGAACGTTGCATGGAGGAAGCTCAACCCATCGGTGCTCGCAAAGCACGGCGTCGGCACCAAGTAGCACGGGTTGATCACCAGGGTGCAGTAGTACTTGCCGGTGTTCAGCACCCCCAGACCGCCCAGCTGTCCGAACCGGCTGAGCGCGATCGCGAGCGCCCAGCTGTTGGCGGCGCAGTGCGGGCACCACGCGAGGTTCATCGTCAGCAGCTCCGGTTTGCCGTGGCTCGTGAGCTGGCCGGTGAGCGGTGTGATCCCAAAGCTGTCCGGTCCCGAGGGCGGAGAATTCGGGCCCGGAGGCGCGCCGAACTGCACCGGACTCAGCCTGCCGGCGCCCACTTGGTTGAGCGTTCCCGCCGGCACGTGCTCCACGAGCTGGACGATGTTCGCCGGGGCGGGAGTCGAGCCGTCGGATCGCCGCGTCGCTGAAGCACCGGCGACCGGAAACACCACGATCAGCAGAACGACGACGGCCAAAAGCCGCCAGATTGCCCTTCCCACCGTGCCCACAGCCGCACACTACCGCGCGCGGGTGCGACGCGCAACAGCGGGTTCTTACTCGTACTGAAGCGCCTCGAGCACGTTCAGCCGGCCCGCGCGCCTGGCCGGGAAGATCGCCGCCACGATCCCGGCGATGATCGCGGCGATCACGAACACGATCAGCGTCCCAACGGGAACCGTGAACGCCCCGAAGCTGATCGCGGAGCCCACCATCAGCGCCATCACAAGCCCGAGCGGAATCCCGAACGCGGCGCCGAGCAGCGCGGTGATCACGCTCTCGTGCCGGATCATGCGGCGCACCTGTCGCCTGCTCATGCCGACGGCGCGCAGCATCCCAAGCTCGCGGGTGCGCTCGAAGACGGTCAGCACGAGCGTGTTGACGATCCCGAACAGCGAGACGATGATCGATAGCGACAGCAGCACGTATAAGAGGTTCAGCAGGCTGGTCAGGCCCGATTCCTGATTGGTGGTGAACTGCGACTTCGTCTGCAACTTGGCGTCGGGGTAAGAGCTCATCGCGGCGTCCAGCGCGCGGGTGTTGGCGGCGGTGACACCACCCTGCATGTTCAACAGCGCGAATACGTTCTGGGGGTTCTGGTAGGCCGAGTCGAACAACTGGGTCGAGATCGACACCGGCGCAAACGGCGACCCGCCCTTCGGCGGCGAGTAGATCCCTCTCACGGTCAGCGGGAGGCGCGTTCCGCTCGGCGTCTGCAGTGACAGCTGCGACCCCACGCGAAGATGTTCTGCATTTGCGTAGTCGTGTGACACCGCGGCGCCAGTGAGACCGAGCGTGGCGGGCGTCTGCGGGTTTCCATCCTGCCATTTGACATAGATCACCTTTGCCACATCCGGATCCAGCCCGCTGATCTGCGTGTTGGAACCGAACGCGCGTGCTTCACCCGCACGCACGCCGGAGACGACCAGGACGCCGGGGACGTTGCGCAGGGCCTTCTCGGCACTGATGCTGATCGGCGTGAAGTTGTCAGTCGAGGTGACCGCGTAATTCGCGATGAACGCGGTGTTGACCGCATTCTCGAAGCGGCTCTTCAGTCCGGCGGCGAGCACACCGACGAGCGTTACCAGCGCCAGACCGATCATCAGCGCCGAGGCGGTCGAGGCGGTTCGGGCCGGGTTGCGCACCGAGTTCGCACGCGCGAGCCGGCCCGCGGCACCCCCGATCCGCGTCGCCGGCCAGCCGAGCACGCGCGCCAGCGGTGGCACCAGCTGCGGCGCGAGCATCGCGACGCCGACGAACAGCGCCACGGCACCGATCCCGATCGCGAGCAGCCGCACCGCCGTCGAGGCGCCGGTGACGAGCAGCCCGACCAGCATCAGGGCGACGGCGACTGTGATCGTGAGGATCGCTGCGTACACGCTGAAGCGCGCGAACCGCGACGGCGGCAGGATCGCCCCCTCGCGGACGGCCGCGATCGGCGGAACCCGCGTGGCGCGGACGGCGGGCCGCAGCGCCGCGATCAGCGTGACCACGATCCCGACCGCGAGCGAGATGATCACCGTCCGCGTCGCGAACACGGTGCTGGTCGACGGAAGATCGATCCCGAACGAGACCAGCAGCGAGTTGAGTGCCTTGGCGAGACCGAGCCCGAGGAACAGGCCGGCGATCGACGCCAGCAGCCCGATCACGAGCGCCTCGAGCATCACCGACACCAGCACCTGGCGCCGGGTCGCTCCGAGGGTCCGCAGCGTCGCCAGCTCGCGCATCCGCTGGGCGATCGTGATCGAGAGCGTGTTGGCGATCACGAAGCTACCGACGAACAGAGCGATCCCACCGAACGCGAGCAGGAAGTCCTTGAAGATCGTGAGGAAGCCGCTGGTGTTCGAGGTGTCCTTTTGCGCCTGCGCCTGGCCGGTCCGCACCTGGGCGTTGCCCGGCAGGAGTGGCTGGACGTCGTGCGCCAGCTGCGCCGGCGAGATCCCAGGCTTGCCCGCGATGTCGATCTCGTCGAGCAGGCCCTGCTTGTGGAACAGCTGCTGAGCGGCGGGCAGCGTGAAGATGACCATCGTCGCGCCGCCGAGCGAGGAGACGCTCGCGAACTTGACGGTCCCGACGATCTTGAACCGTTGCAGCGGCCCGCGGGCGACCACGCCGATGCTCTGCCCCACCGGGAAATGCTGGTTGCTCGCGGTCGCCGCATCGATGTCGACCTCGCCGGCGCTCGACGGGTAGCGCCCCGCCGTCAGCACGAGCGGGCTGAAGCGCTTGCCCGCGGGGCTGTAGCTGAACGCCAGGCCGGGAGCGCCGTGTCCGCCGATGACCTTGCCGTTGTGTCCGATCAGCTGCGCGCTGTCGGCGATCCCGCCGGCCGCCGCGGCGACATGGGGCAGCGCCTGCACGCGCGCCAGCAGCGACTCGGGCAGCGACGGGGCGTTGCCGTTGTTGCCGCCGTTGTCCGAGTTGATCGCGTCGCGACCGGTGATCACCGCGGCGACGTTCTTGTAGGCCTCCCCGAACACCGTCGAGAAGGCCGCCTCGATCGTGTCGGTCAGGATGAACGTGCCGCTGACCATCGCCACGCCGAGCACGATCGCGATCGCGGTGAGCACCGTCCGCAGCTTCCTCCCGGACAGCCCCTTCAGCGCGACAGCCGTCATCTACTGGAGCGTTCCCATCACGGTCAGCACCTCCGCCGGCGTCGTGTCGCTCAGCTCCTTGACGATCAGCCCATCGGAGAGGAACAGGATCCGGTCGGCGATCGCGGCCGCGCGCGGCTCGTGAGTGACCATCACGATCGTCTGCCGGTACGCGTCGACCGAGCCGCGCAGCAGATCGAGAATCTCCCCGCTCGTCCTGGAGTCGAGGTTGCCGGTCGGCTCGTCGGCGAACAGGATCGTCGGCCGTGTGACGAGCGCGCGCGCGATCGCGACCCGCTGCTGCTCGCCGCCGGAGAGCTCCGCGGGCCGGTGCCGGCGGCGCGGGGCGAGCCCGGTGCGCGCGAACAGCTCGTCGAGCCAGGCCTGGTCGGGCTTCTCGCCGCTGATCGTCAGCGGCAGCACGACGTTCTCCTCGGCGCTGAGCATCGGCAGCAGGTTGAAGAACTGGAACACGAAGCCGATGTGCTCGCGGCGCAGCAGCGTCAGCTTTGCGTCGTCGAGCGTGGTGATCTCGACGCCGGCGACCTGCACGTTGCCGCTGGTTGGCTTGTCCAGACCCGCGAGTGTGTGCATCAGCGTCGACTTGCCGGATCCGGAGGGCCCCATCACGGCCAGCAGCTGCCCGCGGGGAACGCTGAGCGACACGCCGCGAAGCGCGTGCACGGCGGTGCTCCCGTCGCCATAGAGCTTGGTCAGCTCCTCCGCGATCACGACCGCGGCGGTCGAGGCGTCGTCCATCTTCCCGCCGAGCTGCGTCCCGGGCGAACTCACGCCCTGGGGTATACCAGCGAGGGTGGCGCGATGGAGTGAAGGATCGGGTGCGGATATCGTTGCGTGGACAATGAGCGCCGATCTGCAGCACAATCTCGCCCGGCTCGCCGAAGCAAGCTTCGAGCGGCGCGGGGAATACGACGCGCTGCTCTACGACGGCCGGTGGCACAGCTCGCGCGAGCTGTTCGAGCGCGCCGCGCGGATCGCGTCCGGGCTGCAGGAGCTGGGTGTGCGGGCCGGCGAGCGCGTGGTCGTAACGATGGCGAACTGCCCCGAGGTCGGGATCGCCTACAACGCGCTGTGGCGCGCCGGCGCGGTGGTGACGCCGGCGACGTTCCTGCTGCCGGCAAACGAGTTGCGCCACGTGATCGCCGACTCGGGGGCCTGCGCGGTCATCACCACACCCGAGTTCGTGTCGAAGGTCGAGCAGGCGGTCGATGGTCTGGAGGCGGTGCGCCACGTTATCTGCACCGAGGACACGGACTCGACCGCCGTCCCGCTCGCGAGGCTCGAGCAGGCGGCGCCGCGGGCGATCGTCGCGCGGCGCGACGACGAGCTCGCGGCGCTGCTCTACACGGGCGGCACGACCGGACGCGCGAAGGGCGTGATGCTCACGCACGCGAACCTCTACTTCACCGGCGGCTCCGCGCATCGGGGCGGATACACGCCGGGCGTCAACCGCGGCCTGATGACGCTTCCGCTCTCGCACGCGTACGGCCTGCTCGTGACGCTCGCCGGAATGCACAACCCCGAGCGCGGAATCGTCGTGCTCCTGCGCTGGTTCGATCCCGACCGCTTCCTCGAGCTGATCGCTGAGCATCGCATCCAGATCTCCGCGGTCGTGCCGTCGATGATCCAGATCCTGCTCGCGAAGCCGCTGGAGCGCTACGACCTCAGCTCGTTGGTGTTCCTCTCCTCAGGCGGTGCCCCGCTCTCGCCGGAGGTCGAGCGCGAGTTTCGCCGCCGCGTGCCGTCGGTCTCGATCCGCCAGGGCTACGGCCTGACGGAGACCGCCGCGCTGATCTCGACCAACCCCGCCGGGCAGGAGCGCGTCGGATCGGTCGGGCTTCCGGTACCCGGATGCGAGGTGAGGATCCTCGACGAGGAGGGGCGCGAGCTGCCATCCGGCGAGGTCGGGGAGGTGTGCGTCTCGTCCCCGGGCGTGATGCAGGGCTACTGGCACTCTCCGGAGATCACCTCCGAGACGATTCGCCAGGGGCTGCTGCATACCGGCGACATGGGCTATCGCGACGGCGACGGCTACCTCTACATCGTCGATCGCAAGAAGGACCTGATCATCCGCGGCGGCTTCAACGTCTATCCGCGCGACGTCGAGGACGCGCTGCTCGAGCACCCCGCGATCCAGCTCGCGGCCGTGGTGGGGCGACCGGACGAGCGCTCGGGAGAGGAGGTGGTCGCGTTCGTCTCGCTCAAGCCCGGCGCCAGCGCCAGTCCCGAGGAGCTCGTCGGCTGGGCGCGTGAGCGCATCGGCGGCTACAAGTACCCGCGCGAGCTGCACATCGTCGACGAGGTGCCGCTGACGCCCGTCGGCAAGATCGATCGCAAGGCGCTTCGCTCGCGCGCGCCCGGCCTCACCGCGGGGTCCGCCACTTCGACGCGAGCTCGCTGAACGACCGCGGCGTCCGGTCCGGCTCAGTAGTAATCCTGCACCTGGATCGACCAGTCTGCGCTGTCCGAGCCCGGCGATACGGCGACCTGGTAGTCGCCCGGCCCTGACTGGAACACCCGTGTCTGCCCGTCGCCGCTGCCCAGCCCGAAGCTCGGGCCGGACCAGGGGTCGCCGACGCGGGTCACGCGGGCGCTGGGCCCGGAGCAGAAGAAGATCCAGTTGCACGTCCCCTGGTAATTCATGCTGTAGAGGATCCGCCACTGCGGGCCTCGGATCCGGAACGCGACCGAGCGGCCCGCGCCGTCGCCGGAGAACGCGGTCACCGTCCGCCAGCTCGGCGTCTCGGCGGCGGTCAGGCTCACGGTCGAACGCGCCGGCACGGATTGACCCGCACGAGGAGATTCGCTGAGGACCACTCCGGCCGCGGTCCCCGGGGCGGGGAGGAAGATCACGCGCACGCTCAGGCCGAGCTTGGCCAGGATCACCTTGGCGTTCGTCGCCTGAACGCCGTCCAGCGGCGGGAGCGGAACGGGCGGCGGGCCCTTGCTCAGCACCACGTTCACGACCGAGCCGTCGACGACGCGGGCTCCCGACGGGGGATCCTGGGCGATCGCCGTGCCGGGGCGGGCGCCGTCGTAGCGCCTGGCGAACTGCACCTTGAGGTGGTCGCGCCCGGCCTTGGTGAGGATCGCTGCCCTGCTCATCCGCGCGAGCTTCGGCACGAGCGTGTACTGCGGTGAGCCGATGATCACGGCGGCGACGGAGAGCGCGACGAGCACGACGAACGCCACCGCCAGCACCACGACCGTCTGGCGGCGGGCCGATGGGTTGACGTTGCGCCGCGGGGAGAACTGCGGAGCGACCCTGGTGCGATCGACCGCGCCGGCGCCCGCGTGCCCGGCCCCGTTGGTGGGCGTCGAGGAGGTTCGCCGCAGGCCGGCCCGCGCCACCGCCAGCGCGTCGGCCATCTCGCTGCTGCTCGCGTAGCGGTCCTCCGGGCGCTTGGCGAGGGCGCGATCGACGATCTTCGCGAGGCCGCGCGGCGTGCCGCGAGGGAGCGGCGGCGGCGGATCCTGCAGGTGGCGGAGCGCCAGCTCGACCGCGGAGCTACCCGGGAACGGCGGCGTGCCCGCCAGCATCTCGTAGAGCACCACACCGGCGCTGTAGACGTCGGTGGCCGGGCCGGTGGGGAGTCCTCGCGCCTGCTCGGGCGACATGTAGCGCGGCGTGCCGATCACGGTGGCCGGCCCTTCGCTCGTCCCCTCGGTCAGCCGGGCTCCGCCGAAGTCGCCGACCTTCACCTCCCCGCTCTCGCCGATCAGGATGTTCGCGGGCTTGATGTCGCGATGGACGATGCCGCGCTGATGGGCATGCGCGAGCGCTCGGCACAGCTGCTCGCCGACCTCGCACGCGTCCGAGGGCGGGAGCGGGCCGCGGCGCAGGCGGCTGGCGAGGCTTTCGCCCTCGACCAGCTCGGCCACGTAGTACAGCCCCTCCTCGGCATGGCCGACGTCGTAGATCTGGACGATGCCGATGTCGGAGACCTTGGCCAGCAGCTGGGTCTCGCGGGCGAAGCGCCGTGCCCAGTCGGGATCGTCCGCCCACCACGGCTTGATCACCTTGATCGCCACCTCGCGCTCGAGCCGGCGGTCGCGACCGCGGTACACGCGGCCGAACGTCCCCTCCCCGATCAGCGCGTGCAGCTCGTAGCGGCCGTCGAGCGCGCTACCGGCCAGGTCGGGGGCGTATGGCATTCGTCGGTCAGGCGGACGGCGTTCGCAGGAGAGCCCTTAATGATTGCCGATCGGCGCCGTGGGGTGGCGGGGCCGGTCTGCGGCGCCCGGCTCGGAAGCGCGGGCTATGCCTCGCCGGTGAACTGGGCAATCGCCGCCTGCCACTCGTCGAGCGCCTGCTCGACCCCGTCCATCCCCGCCGACGGGATCCAGCGCAGCGCGCGCACCACGCCCATCTCCTGCAGCTTCTCGAGCACGGCGGGGTCGGCCGGCGCCGCCAGCAGCATCACGTCGATCGGGCGCTCGGCGCGGGACCGCAGCTCCGCCACGCGGCCGGCGAGCTTCTCGTCGTAGTGGTTCGGGAGCCACACGTCTCCGAACGCGAGCACGCGGTCCAGCACGGTCGGCCCGAGGCCCCCCACCAGGATCGGCGGGTGGGGGCGCTGCGCGGGCTTGGGCCAGGACCAGATCCGGTCGAAGTCGACGAACTCGCCGTGGTAGCTCGCCTCGTCCTCGGCCCAGATCGCCTTCATCGCCTCGATCCGCTCGCGCATCAGGCGCATCCGGGTCCGCGGATCGGTGCCGTGGTTGGCCATCTCCTCGCGATTCCAGCCCGCCCCGACGCCGAACTCAAAGCGCCCGCCGGAGAGATGGTCGATCGACGCGACCTCTTTGGCCGTGGTGATCGGATCGCGCTCGATGATCAGGCAGATGCCGCTGCCGACTCGCAGGGTCGAGGTGGCCTCGGCCGCCGCCGTGAGCGCGACGAACAGGTCGTAGCAGTGGCTGTACTTGCGCGGCAGCTCGCCGCCGCCGGGGTACGGGCTTTCGCGGCTGGCCGGGATGTGCGTGTGCTCCGCGAACACGAGCGACTGCAGGCCGCGGCTCTCGACGATGCTCGCCAGGACGCCGGGACGGACGGCGTCGTGAGTGGGGAAATAGCCGACGCCGAAGTCCATCAGAGGTTCACCGCGGCCATGCCGGCCTCGTCGTAGCGCGCGCCGGCGGCCTGCGGCAATTCCGCCCTGATCCGCTCGAGATCGTCGGCGCTGAGCTGGATCTCGACCGCTTGCGCGTTCTCCTCGAGGTAGGTGCGGCGCTTGGTGCCCGGGATCGGGACGAGGTCATCGCCCTGCGCCAGGACCCATGCGAGCGCCAGCTGGGCCGGCGTGACGTTCTTCTCCTCGGCGATCTCCGCGACTTTGCGCGCGAGCTGCAGGTTGGCCTCGAGGTTCTCGCCGGTGAACCGCGGCCCGCGGCGGCGGAAGTCGTTCTCGTCCAGCTCCTCGGGGGACTTGAAGCGGGCGGCGAGGAACCCGCGCCCGAGCGGCGAGTACGGCACGAAGCCGATCCCCAGCTCGCGGCATGTGGGGATGATCTCGGCCTCGGGATCACGCGTCCACAGCGAGTACTCGGTCTGCACGGCCGTGATCGGATGCACGGCGTGCGCGCGCCGGATCGTGTCGGCGGCGGCCTCGCTCAAGCCGATGTGCCGAACCTTGCCCTGGTCCACCAGCTCGGCCATCGCGCCGACGGTCTCCTCGATCGGTACGTTCGGGTCCACGCGATGCTGGTAGAAGAGGTCGACGTGGTCGGTCCCGAGGCGCTTCAGCGATCCCTCGATCGAGCTGCGGACGTGTTCGGGCGAGCCGTCGAGCGGCCCGACCGTCGACATCTCGCCGGCGACCGCGTCGTCCATCCGGCGCGCGAACTTCGTGGCGATCACGTACTCGTCGCGACGGCCCTTGATCGCGCGGCCGACGAGCTCCTCGTTGCTCAGCGGCCCGTAGAGCTGGGCGGTGTCGAGGAAGTTGATCCCCAGCTCGAGCGCGCGCTCGATCGTGGCCTGCGATTCCCGTTCGTCGGTCGAGCCGTAGAAGGCCGACATTCCCATGCAACCGAGCCCGAGGGCGGATACCTCGAGCGTTCCCAGCGTGCGCTTCTGCATCGTCCGCTCCAATCGTTCGTGTACTTCGAATGTACCTCGGTGGATGCGGGCTCAATCAACTCCATGAGAGCGCTCCACCCAGCGCTCGATCAGGAAGCGCGCGATCGAGACCTTCGGCGGCACCTGCAGGCTCGGGTTGCGACCCTCGATCGCGGCGCGGACCTCGTCGAGCTCGAACCAGGCGACGTGCTCGAGCTCGCCGTCGCTCACGCGCGGGGACCCGCCGTCGGCGCGCGCGTGGAACCCCAGCATCAGCGAGGAGGGGAACGGCCAGGGCTGTGAGCCGAGGTAGCGCGGGTCGCGCGCGAGGATCCCGGACTCCTCGCGGACCTCCCGGATCACTGCCTCCTCCGCGGACTCGCCCGGTGAGACGAAGCCCGCGAGCACCGAATAGCGGCCCGGTGGAGAGGCGGCGCGACGCCCGAGCAGGAGCCTTCGGTCGTGCTCGACGGCCATGATCACAACCGGATCCGTCCGCGGAAAGTGGACCGCTCCGCAGCGCGGGCAGCGTCGCGAGTAACCCGCCTCCTCGATCTGCGTGCCGTTGCCGCAGTTCGCGCAGAAGCGATGGCGCCGATGCCAGTTCAGAAGCGCCGTCAGGTACGCGGCGAGGCCGGCCTCCGCCTGCGGCAGGATCGTGCCGGCTTCGCGCAGCGCGACGAGCTGCGCCCCCGCCGGCAGCTGCTGCGCCGGCGCGTGCTCGAGGTCGACGGCGAACAGCGCCTCGCCTTCGTCGCCGAGTCCGAGCAGGATCGCGCTTTCGTCCTCGGGCCCGATCGCGGTCCTGGCCAGCATCGGCTCCTCGCCGTCGCGCATCAGCACCGCGTACTGCGTCGCCGCGACCGCGCGGGCGCGGGGGTCCTCGCGCAGCTGGCGGACCCTGCTCGGATCCTTGCGCTCGGTCGAGGCGCGGTCGAGGACCATGCCGGTGAAGGGGCGTTCAGACACGGCTTTGGGTAAGCGTACGGCTGCTAGGTTGCGGTGGATGACGGCCGTCGGTGTCTCTACCCCCCGTCGCGACTCCGAGTCGAAGGTCCGCGGGACGACCCGGTTCGCCGCCGACGCCGCGCTGCCCGGTCTGCTGCACGCCCGGCTGGTGCTCGCGCACGAGGCTCACGCGAGGATCTCCGCGATCCGGACCGAGCAGGCGCTCGCGCGGCCCGGGATCGTGGCGGTCCTCACCGCTAGCGAGCTGCCGATCGCCGGCACCGGACCCGGGCGGCTCTACGAGCCACTCGCTCGCGAGGAGGTCGTGTACGCCGGGCAGCCGGTGGCGATCGTCGTGGCCGAGAGCGAGGCGCTGGCGGAGGACGGCGTGGAGCTGGTCGAGGTCGAGCTCGAGCCGCTCGAGCCGGCGCTCGAGCTCGAGGCCGCCGCTCGCGCAGGAGCCCCCCGCGCGCGCGTCACCCAGCGCGACGATGGGCAGGGATCGGAGCTTGGCGATGCGCACGCCGCGGTCGCCGCGGGCGGCGTGGGCGACACGGAGGCGCTGTCCGAGAACGTGCTCGGGACCGCGCGGCTCGCCAACGGCGACGTCGACGCGGCGCTGGCGGGCAGCCATACCGTCGTCAGCGGCACGTTTGTCACGCCCTGGATGTACCAGGGCTATCTCGAGCCGCAGACGGCGGTCGCATGGCTCGAGCCCGACGGCGAGCTCGTGATCAGCGCGTCCACGCAGGCGCCGTTCGCCACGCGCGACTCGCTCGCGCGGCTGTTCGGGATGCCGGTCGACCGGATTCGGATCCGCACGGCTACGCTGGGCGGCGCCTTCGGCGGCAAGATGATGATCGTCGAGCCGCTCGTCGCCTCGGCGGCAATGCGGTTGCGCCGGCCCGTGCGGCTCGCGATGACGCGCAGCGAGGACATGTCGGCGGCCAACCCGGCGGGAGCCGAGAGGATCTCGGTCGAGCTCGGCGCGGACGCCGAGGGCAAGTTCACGGGGGTCCGCGCCCGCGTGCTGGTCGATCGCGGCGCGACCGACGACTTCGGGGTCGAGTCGATCGCGGCGATGCTCTCGGCCGGCCCTTACAACTGGCAGGCGCACGAGCTGACGGCCCTCGGCGTCGCGACCAACCGCGTCACGTTCGGCGCCTACCGGGCGCCGGCCGCGCCGCCCGCCGCGTTCGCCGTGGAGACGCTGCTCGACGAGCTGGCGGCGCAGCTGGGGATGGACCCGCTCGAGCTCCGTCTGCGCAACGTCGCAGTCGAGGGCGACCGGGCCGTGTCCGGTCAGCGCTTCCCCGTGTTCGGTGCGCGGGCGTGCCTCGAGCGCGTGCGGGAGCATTCGCTGTGGTCCCGCCGCGAATCGCTGCCCGACGGCGAGGGCATCGGCGTCGCGATCGGCTGGTGGCCGGGCGGCTACGAGCCCGCGGCCGCAGCCTGCCGGCTGGATGCCGACGGCAAGCTGACCGTGATCACCGGCGCCGCCGACATGACGGGCGTCGAGACCGGGTTTGCGACGATCGCCGCCGAGGCGTTCGGCGTCGATCCCTCGCGGGTGCGCGTCGTCAACGCCGACACCTCGAGCGCGCCATATGCGGGGACCAGCGGCGGCAGCAAGGTCACCTACACGGTCGGGCGCGCCGTGCAGCGCGCCGCGATCGACGCGCGCGAGCAGCTGCTGGCGGTCGCCGCCGAGGAGCTCGAGATCGCCCCCGAGGACCTCGAGATCGCCGACGGCTCGGTGCAGCCCAAGGGCGTGCCGGCCAAGGCGGTCGCGATCGACGAGCTCGCACCGAAGATCTTGCGCTTCGGCGGCCAGTATGCGCCGGTCGAAGGCCGCGGCCGGGTCGCCCAGCCCCAGGCGCCGCAGGCCGCCGCCCATCTGTCACACGTGCGCGTCGACCCCGCCACCGGCGCCGTGACGGTGTTGGCGCACGTGATCGCGCAGGACGTCGGCCGGGCGCTCAATCCGGCGCTCGTCGAGGGGCAGATGCACGGCGGGACCGCCCAGGGGCTCGGCTGGGCGCTGCTGGAGGAGCTCGCGCACGATTCCCACGGCCAGCTCGTCACCGGGACGTTCGTGGACTATGGCCTGCCGAGCGCCTCCGTCGTCCCGCCGATCGACACCGAGATCGTCGAGGTGGCCGCGCCCGAGGGCCCGTTCGGAGCCAAGGGCGTCGGGGAAGCTCCGGTGGTGGGGGTCGCGGGGGCGGTCGCCAACGCGATCGCGGCAGCGACCGGGGGCGTTCGCCTGCGACGCCTGCCGATGACCCCCGAGCGGGTCTGGCGCGCGCTCTCGGAGAACGGCGCGGACGGGGCCGAGCACCGGGCGTAGCGGCGGACCCGAGCACGCAAGCCCGTGGATCCGGGGTCGATCCCGGGTAGGCGTCTCAGGTGCGCACACAACTGAAGCTGGACCGATACCGGCAGCTCTCGCAGCTGGGGACCGGCGGGATGTCCACCGTCGTGCTGGCCGAGGACACGGTGCTCGGCCGGAAGGTGGCGCTCAAGCGGCTCAACCCGACCGGGGATGAGCACGGCTCGCTGCGGCTGCGGCGCGAGGCGCTGATCGGCGCGTCGGTCAGTCATCCCAACCTCGTATCCGTCTACGACATCGTCACCACCGACGACGGCGAGCAGGTGCTGGTGATGGAGTACGTGCACGGCGAGACGCTCCGCGACGTGCTCGCCCGCGGCGGGCGGCTGCCCACCGGCTGGGTCTTGAAGGTCCTCGACGGCGTCGCGGCGGGTCTCGACGCGATCCATTCCGCGGGCATCGTCCACCGCGACGTCAAGCCCGGGAACATCCTGCTCGGCGTCAACGGGGACGTCAAGCTGGCCGACCTCGGGGTGGCCTCCGCGGCCGAGCGGACCGGGCTCACGGTCGATCACGACGCCGTCATCGGGACGTTCAGCTACATGGCGCCCGAGCAGCTCGACGCCAAGCCCGCCACCCCCGCCGCGGACATCTACGCGCTCGCGGCGGTGGCGTTCGAGGCGCTGTCGGGCCGGCGCGCTCGCACCGAGACCAACCCCGTGGCGCTCGCGCATGCGATCGCGACCCAGTCCCCGCCGGACCTTGGCACGGTGTGGCCGGACGCGCCCGCCGCGGCTCGGGCGCTCCTCAGGCAGGCGATGGCGCGCGACCCCGCCGAGCGCCCCCGCTCGGCGTCCGAGCTGACGATGAGGCTGCGCGAGGGACTCGCGCCCGTGCTCGGCCGGCCGGCGCGGGGCGCCGCGGCCGCCGGTGCCGCCGGTGCGCTGGCCGGCGCGGGAGCGGCTGAGGCGGCGCGCGGGAGCGTGGGAGCGACGGAGGCGGCGCGCGGGGGCGTGGGAGCGACGGAGGCGGCGCGCGGCGGCGTGGGCCGAGGCGGCGCCGGGCTGGCGCGCTCGGGCCGTCCACCGGCGCCCCGATATCCGCCGCCGCGCCGCTATCCCCCACCGCCGCGTGCTCCAGGGCGCGCCAGGCCTTCTGGTCCCACGCAGCCGCGTGTGACGGGTGGCGCGGGCCGCTCGGGCCCGTCGCGCAGCGCGCTGGTGGTCGCGGGCGCCGCCGCGGTGATCGCCGTGATCATCGCGATCGCGGTGCTCACGAGCGGGGGCACCCAGAACGCGTCGACGGGCACGACCGGACATCGAGGCGGCGCGTCGAAGACGACGGCTCGCGCCGGTCACAGCGCCACGCCGGCGAGTCACACCTCGACCGCGCCCGCGACCCACAGCGTGACGACGCCGGCGAGCAGCAGCACGGCGCCGGCGAACGGCGGCTCGACGCCCGCGAGCCCCGGCGCGGGCCCGCCGCCGCATCACGGCCATGGACGCGGAAAGCACGGCAATCCGTCACCGGGCGATGGCCCGCCGGGCGCCGGGGCATCGCCGAGCGGCGGGGCACCGTTCGGTGGGGCGAGCGCGAACGCGAGCGATGCCGGTGGGCCGGTCGGGACGACCGAATCCTTCTACCACCTCGCCGCCGCGCACGATTATCCGGCGGCCTGGGCGCTGGCCGATCCCACGTTCCGCGCCCAGCTCGGTGGCTATGACAGCTTCGTGAACGGTCAGGCGGGCGATCGCTCGATCGCATTCGACGCCGCGCGCGTGATCAGCTACTCCCCCGGCGCCGCCACCGTGGCGGTGCAGACCACCTCGGTCCGCGACAACGGGACGCAGCACTGCTCCGGCACCGTGGACCTGGTGTCGGACGGTTCGGATAGCTGGCTTCTTCACCTGATCGACATCAACTGCAGCTGACCCCTCCAGCGGGGGCGGTGCGTTCGCTAGGGTCGGGGCGAGGTGCTTCACATCCACCGTGCAGAACGTGCCGATGCGCTGGCTGACGCGCTCTGCGCGGTGCTGGTCGAGCCGCTCGAGGACCCGTTTGCGCCGGAGGTGGTCGCGGTTCCCACGCGCGGGATGGAACGGTGGCTGACCCAGCGCTTCTCGGCGCGGCTCGGCGCGTCGGCGGGGCGGGGAGACGGCGTGTGCGCGAATATCGGCTTTCCGTTCCCTGGCGTGCTGGTGGGCGGGGCGCTCGCCGCCGCGACGGGGCTGGACCCGGACACCGACCCTTGGGTGGTCGAGCGGCTCGTGTGGCCGCTGCTGGAGGTCGTCGACGAGCACATCGAGGAGCCGTGGCTGCGCGCGCTCGCCGCGCACCTCGGACGGGACCGCGACGACGCCGACGAGCCGCGGCGCAACCGGCGACTGGGGACCGTGCGACACATCGCGGAGCTGTTCGACCGCTACGCGATCCATCGACCGGAGATGGTGCGAGCGTGGGCCGGCGGCGCCGATACCGATTCCGCGGGGCGGGAGCTGCGTGCCGATCGTGCCTGGCAAGCAGAGCTGTGGCGCCGGCTGCGCGGGCGGATCGGCGAGCCCAGCCCGGCCGAGCGCCTCGAGGCAGCATGCGCGCGGCTCCGCGCCGCCGCCGACGTGCTCGAGCTGCCCAGACGGCTCGCGGTGTTCCCGCTCACGAGGCTGCCCGCCGCCTATCTCCAGGTGCTCGGCGCGCTCTCGGCGCAGCGCGACGTGCACCTGTTCGTCCTGCACCCGTCGCCCGCGCTGTGGTCGGAGGTGGACGAGCTCCTCGGCGGCCGGGCGATCCCTGCGCGGCGCAGCGAAGACCCCACCGCCACGACCGCGCGCAATCGCATCCTCGCGTCGTGGGGCAACGACGTGCGCGAGCTCCAGCTGGTGCTCGCAGCCGGCGACGACGCCGCCGCCGATCACCGCCATGAGGTCCCCGAGCCGGTCGCGACGCTCCTCGGAAGGCTCCAGGCGGACGTGCGCGCCGACCGTCAGCCGCCGGGAGCGCCGCTGCCGGGGGATTCCGACCACCGCCCGCTGCTCGAAGCCTCCGACCGCAGCGTGCGAGTCCATGCTTGCCACGGCCGCGCCAGGCAGGTCGAGGTGATCCGCGACGAGATCCTCCACCTCCTTAAGGAGGATCCCACGCTCGAGCCGCGCGACGTGATCATCATGTGCCCCGACATCGAGGCCGTCGCGCCGCTGATCCAGGCGACGTTCGGCGCCGGCGAGACACTCGAGGATGAACGCCCCGAGGCGCCGGATCTCCGCGTGAGGCTCGCCGATCGCGCGCTGCGCCAGACCAATCCGGTGCTCGGCGTCATCAGCAGGCTGGTCGAGCTCGCGGAGCAGCGAGCGACCGCGTCGGAGCTGCTCGACCTGGCCGATCGCGAGCCCGTCCGGCGGCGCTTCGGATTCGATGACGACGAGCTCGCGCGGATCCAGGATTGGGTGGCCTCGAGCGGGATCCGCTGGGGGCTCGACGCGGGGCACCGCAAGCCGTTCAAGCTCGAGACGCTGCCGGACGGGACCTGGCGCGCGGGCCTCGACCGCGTCCTGCTGGGCGTCGCGATGACCGAGCAGGAGCGCCGCCTGTTCGCCGGCGTGCTGCCGGTCGACGATGTCGAGAGTGCCGTGATCGAGCTCGCGGGGCGCTTCAGCGAATTCGTCGATCGCGTCCGCGCCGCATTCGATTCGCTCAGCGGACGCAAGCCGATCGCGGCCTGGGCGGACGCGCTGGCGAGCGCCGCCGACGCCCTCACCGCGACGCCGCCGTGGGAGTCCTGGCAACGGACGGAGCTGCAGCGCCTGCTCGACGACGTCGTCGCGGAGGCTGCGAGCGCGGACGGCACCGAGATCAGCCTCCGGGAGCTGCGCGCGCTGCTCGCCGACCGCCTGCGCGGGCGCCCCACGCGCGCGAACTTCCGCACGGGGCACCTGACGATCTGCACGCTCGTGCCGATGCGCTCGGTGCCGCACCGGGTCATCTGCGTGCTCGGGCTCGACGACGGGGAGTTTCCGCGCAAGGTGCCGCGCGACGGCGACGACCTCGTCCTCGACGATCCGCACATCGGCGACCGCGACCCGCGCAGCGAGGATCGGCAGCTGCTGCTCGACGCGCTGATGGCCGCCTCGGAGCGCCTGATCATCGCCTACACCGGCAACGACGAGCGCACCAACGCGCCCCGGCCACCGGCGGTGCCGGTCGGCGAGCTGCTCGACATCGTCGATCTCACGGCGCGCGCGCAGCAAGGACTGGCCCGCGACCAGGTGATCGTCCGCCACCCCCTGCAGCCGTTCGACCAGCGCAACTTCACGCCGGGCGCGCTGATTCGCGGCGGGCCCTGGAGCTTCGATCGCACCGCGCTGGAGGGCGCTCGCGCGCTGCGCGCGCCGCGCGTGGACCAGCCGCCGTTCCTCGAGGCGGCGCTGCCCGCCGCCGACTGAGCGGCTGCTCGAGCTCGAGCGCCTCGTCCAGTTCGTCGACCGCCCCGTCCGCGCGTTCCTGCGACAGCGGCTGGGAATCACCGTCAGCGACCATTACGACGAGGTCGACGACGCGCTGCCCGTAGAGCTCGATGCGCTCGAGCGCTGGGACGTCGGGCAGCGGCTGCTCGAGGGCAGGCTCGCGGGAAGCGACATCAAGCACTGCGTCGACGCCGAGCTGGCCCGGGGCCTGCTGCCCCCGGGCAAGCTCGCCGCGCCGGTCGTGCTGAAGATGCTCCCGACCGTCGAGCGAATTGCGGCGAGTGCAGGTCAGCTGGCCGCCGGCGCGCACGCGTCGCCGCGGTCGGTGGACGTCAACATCCCGCTTCCGGACGGCCGGCTGCTGACCGGCACCGTCGCGGGTGTATGCGACAGCCTGATCCGCAGCGTCAGCTTCTCCCGGCTGGCCCCGCAACACCGGCTGGCCGCCTGGGTACGCCTGATTGCGCTGACGGCCGCCCGGCCCGAGCTTCCCTGGGAAGCGGCCGCGGTGGGGCGTGCTCGCACGCGCGCCGGCGACCCCGGCGTGACGATCGCGCGAATCGCTCCGCTCGCGGCCGACGCGACCGGCCGGCGCGACCGGGCGCTCCAGCTGCTGATGGACCTGATCGAGCTGTATGACCGCGGCATGCGCGAGCCGCTGCCGATCGCCCGTCAATCCTCGGCCGCGTACGCGTGGGCGGCGCGCACGGGCGGGGATCCGGTGCAGGCCGCCCGCAAGCAGTGGACCTCCGAGTGGAACTGGGACCGCGAGGACAAGGACCCCGAGCATCGCCTCGTGCTCGGCGGGATCTGCCCGTTCGACGTGCTGCTCGCGCAGGCGCCGTTCGCGGACGAGGACGGCTGGGGCGCAGGCGAGCCGACGCGCTTCGGACGCTACGCACGCCGTCTCTGGGATCCCCTGCTCGAGCGCGAGGAGCTGAGCGACGCGTGAGCGACGTGGCTCAGGTCCGTGCGTTCGATCTGTGCGGAGCGCTCCCGACGGGCACCACCGTGCTCGAGGCGAGCGCCGGCACCGGCAAGACCTTCACGATCGCGGCGCTGGCGGCGCGCTACGTCGCGGACGGATTCCCGCTGCGGGAACTGCTGCTCGTCACGTTCACGCGGATCGCGACCGGAGAGCTGCGCGATCGAGTCCGCGAGCGGCTGGTCAGCACCGAGCAGGAGCTCTCGCGGATGCTGGCCGGCGCCCCGCCGACGCGGGACGACGAGGTGATCCTCCTGCTCGGTAGCGGCTCACCCGGGGCGGTGCGGACCCGTCGCGACCGCCTGGCGCGGGCGATCGCGGACTTCGACGCGGCCACGATCGCGACCACGCACGGGTTCTGCCAGGAGATGCTGGCGGAGCTCGGGACGATCGGCGACCTGGAGCCCGGCACCGCGTTCGTCGAGGAGATCGACGACCTGCTCGAGGAGGTCGTGGACGACCTCTTCGTCCGCCGCTTCTACCGGCGCGAGGAACCGCCGTTCTCGCGCGCGGAGGCGATGCGGATCGCCCGGATCGCCGTCGGCAACCCGGGCGTGCCGATCGAGCCGCGCAACGCGCCGGAGCAGAGCCCGGCGGCGATGCGCCGGCGGCTCGCCTGCGCGGTGCGCGCGGAGCTCGAGACGCGCAAGCGACGGCTGACGATCATGACCTACGACGACCTCCTCACCAGGCTTCGCGACACGCTGACGGGTCCGAACGCCGCCGCCGCCGCGGCGCGACTGCGCAGCCGCTACCGAGTCGCGCTCGTCGACGAGTTCCAGGACACCGATCTGATCCAGTGGGACATCCTGCGTCTCGCTTTCGCCGAGCAGGGCATCACGCTGGTGCTGATCGCGGATCCCAAGCAGGCGATCTACGCCTTTCGCGGGGCCGATGTGTATTCGTACCTCGAGGCGGCGCGGACCGCGCAGACGCAGCAGACGCTCGAGATCAACCGCCGCAGCGACCAGGCGCTGATCGGCGCCTACGACGCGCTGTTCGGTGGCGCCAGGCTCGGGCACGAGGGCATCGCGTATCGCGAGGTCCGCGCCACCCCTGCGCACCAGTGCTCGCGGCTGCGCGGGATGCCGGTCGATGCGCCGCTGCGGATCCGGATCGTCCACCGCGACGAGCCGGCGATCGTGCGTACCCCGACGGGCTACGTCAAGAAGGACTCCGCGACCGAGCACATCGCCCGCGACCTCGCCGCCGACCTGGTCGCGGTGCTCTCATCCGAAGCGGAGATCGAGCAGCGGGCGGAGGATGGGAGATCGCTGGGTCTCGCACCGGTCGGCCCCGGTGATGTCGCGGTTCTGGTGCGAACCAACAAGCAGGCCGGTCAGGTACACGAGGCCCTGGGCGACGTCGGCATCCCCGCCGTCATCTACGGCGCCGGCAGCGTGTTCTCGACCGCGGCCGCCCGCGCACTGGCTGCGCCTGCTGGAGGCGATCGAGCGGCCCGCCTCCCCTCCGCGAGCGCGCGCGGCGGCGCTCACCCCCTTCATCGGCTGGAGCGCCGCGCGGGTCGCGTGCGCCGCCGAGGAGGAGTGGGAGGCGGTGCACCAGCGGCTGCACCAGTGGGCACGTGTTCTCCGCGAGCACGGCGTCGCGGCGCTGCTGCAGGCGATCACGAGCGCCGAGAGCCTGCCCGCGCGGGTGCTCGCATTCACCGACGGCGAGCGGCTGATGACCGATCTGCGCCACATCGCCGAGCTGCTGCACAGCTCCGCGACGAGCGAGCGGCTCGGGACGACGGCCGTGACCTCGTGGCTGCGCCAGCGGATCGCCGCCGCCGACCAGGAGGGAGGCGAGGAGGAACGCACGCGGCGCCTCGAATCCGATGCGGCGGCCGTGCAGGTTCTGACGATCCACCGCAGCAAGGGGCTCGAGTTCCCGATCGTCTACTGCCCCTTCCTGTGGGAGCCGAGCCCGAGCTCGCGCGACGCGCAGCCCGTGTTCTTCCACGATCCCGACGCCGGCGATACCCGCACGATCGACGTCGGCCTGGACAATGCCGAGTTCGAGCGCCACCGGGTCCAGTACATGCACGAGCAGCGCGGGGAGGACCTGCGCCTCGCGTACGTCGCTCTCACCAGAGCCAAGCATCAGGCGGTGATCTGGTGGGCGGCCTCGTATGACAGCAGCGACTCCGCGCTCTCGCGCCTGCTGTGGGCGCGCGACGACGAGGGCAACGTCGCCCCGGAGAGCCGGATGCGCCCGAGCGATCCGGCCGCAGTCGCGCGGTTTGAGGCGCTGGCCGACCAGGCGCCCGGGTGCATCAGCGTGGAGCGCTCGACGCTCACCGGCCTGCCGTCGATGTGGAGCGGCCCGCGACCGGGAGCTTCGGAGCTGTCCGCCGCCCGATTCGACCGGGAGCTCGACCTGCGCTGGCGGCGGACCTCCTACACCGACATCACGGCGGACGCGCACGACGCACGCGTGGGAAGCGAGCCGGAGGAGGGTGTCGTCCTGGACGAACCGGACCGGATCGAGCCCGTCGCGCGCGGCGGGGACGAGTCGCTGCCGCTGGCCGGCGTGCCGGCGGGTGTCGAGGTCGGGACTTTCGTGCACCGCGTGTTCGAGGCGGCCGAGTTCGATGCCGTCGATCTCGATGCCGAGCTGCGCGAGCAGGCCTACACGCGGTTGTCGCGGCGCAGCGTCGAGATCGGGCCGCTGGATCTCCTCGTCGCCGGGTTGGCGGCCGCCGCCTCAACTCCGCTCGGGCCGGTCGCCGGGGGCCTCCGGCTGCGTGACTTCTCACGGCGCGACCGGCTCGACGAGCTCGAGTTCGAGCTTCCGCTGGCCGGTGGCGATGACCCGACGGGACGGCTGACGCTCGAGTCCGTGGCGAAGCTGCTGCGCGAGCAGCTGCCGGCGTGCGATCCCCTCGCCCCCTATGCCGAGCAGCTCGACGATCCGCTCCTGCGCTCGACCGTGCGCGGCTACCTGACGGGCAGCATCGATCTCGTCCTGCGCCTGCCAGGCGGGCGGTTCGCGATCGTCGACTACAAGACCAACTGGCTCGGCGGCCCCGGCGAGGAGCTGACGCTCTCGCACTACGCTCCCGCCGCGCTGGCCCGCGAGATGCGGCGCTCGCACTACGCGTTGCAGGCGCTGCTCTACACGGTCGCGCTGCACCGCTACCTGCGCTGGCGGGTCCCGGGCTATGACTGCGGGCGTCAGCTCGCCGGCGTTCTGTACCTGTTCGTGCGCGGGATGGTGCCGCACAGTGACACGGGGATCTTCGCGTGGAGCCCGCCGGCGGCGCTCGTGCAGTCGCTCAGCGACCTGCTCGACACGGGGGTGCCGTCGTGAGCGCGCTGAGAGAGCAGCGCGATCCATTCGACGTGCGGACGGCGAGGAGCGCCGGCGGCCTGCTGCGGACCTTCAACGACGCGGGAGTGCTCTCGGTCGCAGACGTGCACGTCG
Organism: uncultured Solirubrobacterales bacterium; assembly: GCA_963849285.1. Lineage (GTDB taxonomy): Bacteria > Actinomycetota > Thermoleophilia > Solirubrobacterales > Solirubrobacteraceae > Palsa-465. Next base: position 57,456 of record CAWKGS010000009.1, on the reverse strand, counting down.
CGCGGCGGCTGGCCGAGCTCTGCGGCGAGGACGACGAGGCGGTGCGCCTGGCGGTCGCACTCGCCGTGCGCGGGCCACGCCTGGGGCACGTGTTCGTCGATCTCGCGACGATCCGCGACACCGCCAGCGTCGAGTCCGACGAGCCGGTCGATCTATCGGCGCTGCCGTGGCCCTCGCCGGAGGAGTGGCTGCAGGCGGTGGCCGCCGCCCCGCTCGTCGCGGTCGGCGAAGAGGGCCTCGAAAACCTGCCGCTGCGGCTCCTCGGAAGCCGGCTGTATCTGGACCGCTACTGGCGCGAGGAGCGGCAGGTCGCGAGCGATCTCCTCGCCTTCCACGGGCTGAACGGCGACACAGCTCTCTCCGCCGTGGGATTGGACTTGCTGCGCGCCGGGCTGGAGCGGCTGTTCCCCGCCGGCGCGGATGCGAGGCAGCGGATGGCCGCGGCGAGCGCGGTCCTGCGGCGCTTCGCGGTCGTCGCGGGCGGACCGGGCACCGGCAAGACCACGACGGTCGCGCGGATCGTCGCGCTGCTGGCCGAGCAGGCCGACGCGGCTGGGCTCGTGGCGCCGCTGGTGGCGCTGGCGGCGCCGACCGGAAAGGCCGCCGCCCGGCTGCAGGAGGCGGTCCGCGAGGAGGCCGCGCGGCTGGACGTGCCCGAGTCGATCCGCTCGCACCTCGCGGGGCTGCCGGCCTCGACGATCCACCGTCTGCTCGGCTGGCGCCCTGGCAGTCACAGCCGCTTCCGCCACGACCGCGACAACCGCCTCCCCCACGACGTGGTGATCGTCGACGAGACCTCGATGGTCTCGCTGTCGCTGATGGCGCGACTGGTCGAGGCGGTTCGTCCCGACGCACGCCTGATCCTGATCGGAGATCCCGGCCAGCTCACGTCGATCGAGGCGGGCGTGGTGCTCGGGGACATCGTCGGTCCGGCCGCGAACGGACTGCGGATGACGCCCGGCTGCCGGACGCTGCTCGCATCAGTGACGGGCGATGAGGTTCAGGCCGAGGACCCCCCGCCGGGCGTAGCGATCGGGGACGGAATTGTCGTGCTCGAGCGCGTTCACCGCTTCGGCAGCGGGATCGCGGAGCTGGCGGAAGCGATCCGGCGCGGCGACGCCGACGCGGTCATCGCCGCACTTGGCCGCGCGCCGGAGGAGCTCACCTGGATCGCGACGGACGTCGGGGACGCAGTCGCCGAGCTCGCGCTCGTGCGCGCCGGGATCCTGGCCGCGGCCCGAGCGGTGGTGCAGGCCGCGCGCGCCGGCGAGGCCCGGTCGGCGCTCGAGGCGCTTGGGTCGTTCCGGCTTCTGTGCGCGCACCGGCGCGGCCCCGACGGCATCGCGGCCTGGACCGGGCGGGTGGAGGAATGGCTGGCCGACGACCTCGACGAGTTCGACCCCGACCAGCGCTCGTACGTCGGGCGGCCACTGCTCGTGACCGAGAACGACTACGAGCTCGGGCTCTACAACGGCGATACCGGCGTCGTCGTCGCGACCGCGGACGCCCAGACGGGAGCCGTATTCGACCGAGGCGGCGAGCTGCTGACCGTCAGCCCGTGGCGGCTCGGCGCGGTCGAGACCCTCTACGCGATGACGATCCACAAGAGCCAGGGCTCGCAGTTCGACACCGCGGCGGTGCTTCTGCCCGCGCCGGAATCCCGGATCCTGACGCGCGAGTTGCTCTACACGGCGGTCACGCGCGCGCGCAGGCGCCTGATCCTCGTCGGCACCGAGGCGATGGTGCGCGCGGCCGTCGGGCGACCCGTGGCGCGGGCATCGGGTCTGCGCGAGCGGTTGTGGGGCTCGGCTCGCTCCGTCAGCGGGTCCTAGACGAGGGCCGCTGCGCGAGCGCGATCGCGCCGAGGACCCCCGCGCGGTCCCCCAGCGCCCGCGGGACCAGGTAGTCGTCGTTCAGGCGCGGGCTCTCCAGGTAGCCGGCCAGGAGCGCGGTGAACCGCTCGCGCACGAGGGGGAGCAGCGGCGAGCCGTCCATCACCCCGCCGCCCACGATCACCCGCTCCGGTGAGGCGATCAGCACGATGCTGAGGACGCCGAGCGCGAGATAGTCGGCCTCGAGCACCCACGCCGGATGATCGCCGGCGAGCGTGCGCGGATCGGCGCTCCAGCGCTGCTCGATCGCAGGCCCCGACGCCAGCCCCTCCCAGCAGTCTCCGTGCACCGGGCAGACGCCGTCGAACGGGTCGCGCTCGCGATCGTGCGGAACGCGAATGTGCCCGACCTCGGGATGCACGAGCCCGTGCCAGGGGGATCCCTCGACCACCAGGCCGGCGCCGATGCCGGTGCCGACGGTGAGGTAGCACAGCGACGCGAAGCCCCGCCCGGCGCCCCAAGTGTGCTCCGCCAGCGCCGCGGCGTTGACGTCGTTGTCGAACGCGACGGGAGTGCCGAGCGCGTCCTGCAGGACCGTGGCGACCGCGGTGTGCCGCCATCCTGGCTTCGGGGTGGTCGTGACGTATCCCCAGTGCGGCGAGGCCGGGTCGAGCTCGACGGGTCCGAACGACCCGACCCCGATCGCCTCCACAGGCGCCGAGTCGCGGAAGAACTTCACGATCCGCTCCAGCGTCTCCCGCGGACCGGCAGTGGGGAACCGCTCGATCCGCTCGACGTCGTCGGGGCCGCTGCCGATCGCGCAGACGCACCACGTGCCGCCCGTCTCCACTCCGCCACAGCGCTCGCTCACCGCTGCGCAATCGTAGGCTCAGCGAACGCGGCCGTCTGCGCCGAGCGTGAAACCGGGCAGCGAGAAGCGCCGGGCGAGCAGGTCGGGGATCGACTCACGGGGCTGCTCGGCCACTTCGGTCCGGCCCGGCGATTGGGTCATCAGCTCGAGCGGGCCGCTCCGGTCGCTGATCATCTCGCGGCGGCCGTCCGGTCGGTTGACGGCCGCGACCAGGCCGTACACGAACGGTGAGCGTGGATGCGTACAGGTCCACCAGTTGCTGAGCTCGATGTCGATTCGCGGCACCGGCTCGGGTTCAAACGCGTAGAGATCGGACCACGCTCCGTCGAGCAGCGTCTGCAGTACGAGCTCTGAGCCCTCGGCGAGAACGCGGAAGCTCCAGCCGGCCTGCTCGTGGACGCGGGCGCCGTCGGAGCCGAACGGGATCGGGTCCAGCAGCGTGCCGAGCCCGAAGCCCACGTCCGCGTGCCAGGCGCGGCCCTCGGCGTCGGTCACGCGCAGCACGAGATGACCTCGCGGCCGGGTGGTGCCCGGAGGCGCGCCCGCGCGCACGCGCGCGAGCATCGGCTCGACCCCGAGCCCGACGTGCTCGAGCGCGGAGGCGAGCAGCAGGTTCTGCTCGAAGCAGTAACCGCCGCGCCGCTCGTGGACGAGCTTGCGCTCGAGATCCTCCTGCGCGAGCGAGATCGGGATCCCGCGGTGCGGGTCGAGGTTTTCGAACGGGATCGACGTGGCGTGCGCGCGATGAATCTCACCGAGTGTCGGCGACGCCGCGCCCCCCAATCCGATTCGGTCCAGATAGGCGCCAAAGTGGAGCATCGCGGCGCAAGCCTAATGCTCCGCCAATCAGCCCGGTCTGCGGCGCTCAAGCAACACCGCGGGGCGTCCGATGAGAGTCTGATGGGGTACGGCTCGACCGTGATCGACTCCGAGGTGGCGGATCAGCGCTGGCTGATGGGCTACGTCTCGGGCTGGATGTACGCGGCCGTCGGCGTGATCGGCCTCGTCGGACCGGCATTTCCAGGACTCCGCTTCCACGTGGCCTGGCAGCTGTGCCTCGGCGCCGTCTGCATCGGCTACGGGTTCGTGAACATCGTCAACCTCCCGCATTGGGAGCGCCGGCCGATGTGGGTGCACCTCGGCGCGATGGTCAGCGCGCTGCCGATCATCGTGCTGGGGCTCTGGGCAAGCGGCGGGACCCACAGCTACCTGCGCCCGATCCTCCTGCTGGGGCCGATCCACTGGGGCTTCTTCGTGCGCGATCGGCGGGTCCTCGCCGCGCTGTGCGCCGGCCTGATCCTGACCTTCTGGACGCCGACCCTCTACGCGGCCGGGGCGGTGACCCAGGCGAACGCCGCGACCACCGCCACACTCAGCCTGACGGTGATGGCCGTCGCCGCCGCGATGGCGCTGATCCGCTCGCGCCTCGACGGCGCGGAGCAGCAGCTTCGCAATCTCGCAAGCCGCGATCCCCTCACCGGGCTGCTCAATCGCCGTGGCTTCGGCGCCGCGCTCGATCAGCTGATGCGCCGGAGAGTCGACCAGTCCGCCTTCTACCTCGTGCTGCTCGATCTCGATCAGCTCAAGCAGGTCAATGACACCTTCGGTCACCCCGCGGGCGACGAGGCGCTGCTCGGGTTCGCGCAGCGCCTGACCGCGGGCGCCCGCTTCGGCGACGTCGTGGGGCGCGTCGGCGGCGACGAGTTCGCGATCGCCGGCTGGACGCGGGAGCCTCGGTCGGTCGACCGGATCGCGAGCCGGCTCGAGCTGGCCGTCGCGGGCGAGCTGCCGGGAGCCGATGACGTCGAGATCACCGCGACCACCGGCTGGGCGGTGTGTGAGCGCCCCGCGACCGATCCAGCGGACACGGTCTCGCTGCTCGTGCGAGACGCGGACGAGATGCTGATGGCGACCAAGCGCCGCCGTCGTGGTGTCGACGTGGCCCGGGCCGCGCCGGCGCCGTACGCTCTCGTTCCGTGAGCACCGGCAACGAGGTCACGGTCAGCCTCCGGGACGACCACGTCGCCCTCGTCGAGTTCAGCCGGCCCCCATACAACTACTTCGACGCAAGCCTGATCGGCGCGATCGCGGACGCCTACGAGGAGCTCGATCGCGACTCCTCCTGTCGCGCCATCGTCCTGTGCTCGGCCGGGCGGCACTTCTGCGCGGGCGCGGACTTCTCAGGGGAGAACCCCGCCGGCGATGAGCTCTACGAGCAGGCCGCCCGCCTGCTCGAGGCGCGCACGCCGGTCGTCGCCGCCGTCCAGGGCGCGGCGATCGGCGGCGGGCTGGGCGTCGCGCTGTCGGCGGACCTGCGCGTGGCCAGCCCGGAGTCCCGCTTCAGCGCGAACTTCGCGCGGCTTGGCATCCACCACGGCTTCGGCCTGACGGTCACGCTGCCCCACGTCGTGGGAGCGCAGCGCGCGCTCGAGCTGCTCTACACCGGCGCTCGCATCGGCGGCGAGCGCGCCTTCTCGCTCGGCCTGTGCGACCGGCTCGTCCCGGCCGAGCGGCTGCGCGAGGAGGCCATCTCGTTCGCGGCCGAGATCGCCTGCTCCGCGCCGCTGGCCGTCCGCTCGATCCGCAGGACGATGCGCGGCGATCTCGGGCAGCGCGTCCGCGCCGCGACCGCGCACGAGCTGGCCGAGCAGGCCCGGCTGTTCCCGACTTCGGACTTCCGTGAAGGGGTCGCGGCCGCCGCGGAGCGGCGCGCGCCGAGGTTCACCGGCAGCTGAGCGCGGTCAGGAGACCACGCCCGCGCCGACCCTCGTCGAGGCACGCGGGATCACCGAGAACGGGACCATCCGGTGCGGCTCGGGAGCGGCTCCGCGCTCGATCATGGTCACCAGCAGATCGACGGCCTCCGTCCCGATCCACTCAGGATTCAGGCTGAGCGCGGTGAGCGTCGGGCGAGAGGAACGCGCGGCCTGGCTGTCGGTGCAGCCGGCGATGCGAAGCTCCTCGGGGACTCTGATTCCCCTGGCTTCGGCCGCGAGCAGCGCTCCCAGCGCGAGCCGGTCGAGCGTGGCGTAGATGGCATCGGGCGGGTTGGGGGACTCGAGCAGGCGCGAGGCCGCCGCGTAGGCGCCGCTCTCGCTGAGCGACTCGGTCACTGTCTCGACGACGCCCTCGAGCCCGAGCGCCGCGATCGTCGCCTCGAATGCCTCCAGCGCGTCGATCGTGTAGGACTGCCGCGGCTTGGCGGTCAGGAGCGCGACCCGCGTCGCGCCCTGCTCGGCGAGGTGCTCGATCATCGCCCGCGTCCCCGCGACATGGTCGTTGTCGACCCAGCAGGCGTCCGCGGGACCCTCGGGCCGGCGGCCGGTGGTGACGATTGGGATGCCGCGCCGATCGAGCCGGTCGACGATCGCATCCCCGGGCACCGGGTCGACGACGATCGCTCCGTCCAGTGGGAGGCGCTCGAGCACCTCTCCACGAGCGTTCGTCGGCACGAGCGTGAGCGAGAAGCCCCGCTCGAGCGCCGCCGACGTGGCGGCGTTCATCACCTGGATGAAGTAGTCGTAGTCGCCGAGAGTCGCCGCGATGTCGTCGACGAAGGAGACCGTCAGGGCGAGGATCCCCGTGCGCCCGCCCGCCAGGCTGCGCGCGAGCGCGCTCGGCCTGTATCCGAGGCGCTCGGCGACCTCGCGCACGCGACGGCGCGTCTCCTCGGTGAGCCGCCCCTTGCCGTTCAGCGCGTGCGAGACGGTGGTGATGGAAACGCCCGCTTCGGCGGCGACGTCGGCGATCTTGACCTGACCGGGCATTGCGCTCTGCGACTTTATCGGCAGGACCCTTGACTTGCCAAAGCGCTTATGCAAGGCTGCTGGCCACCGGGACGCAAAAGCGCTTTGGCAAGAGGAGAGTGCCCGTGGCGACCGCAAAAGAGCCACTCGATCGGACGATGTGGACGAGCCTGCTGCATGCCGGACTGGCCGGTTCGTTCATGCGCTTCCCGCATGTTCCGCCGCAGACGGACGCGCTTCGGGAAGCGAGCGCCGGTGCCGCGGTCTACGGGATCCCCTTCGACGCGACCAACATCAGCCGGACCGGATCCAACTACGGGCCGCGCGGCATCCGTGACGTCTCGGTCCAGCTGCTGACCTACAACGCGATGCTCGACTTCGACGTCGCGGACGCGTTGTCGCCGGTCGACTGCGGCGACTGCGACGTGATCCCAGGCGATCCGGCGCGGAGCTTCGAACGGGCGCAGGCGGACCTCGAGCAGGTCCTGCGCGCGGGCGCGCTCCCCGTCACGCTCGGCGGCGAGCACTCGGTCACGATCCCCGCGATCCGGGCGATCCGATCCGTCTACCAGAACCCCGGGCTGATCCTCGTCGACACCCACCTCGATACCGCCCCGGATGTCGGCGGCGAGCTGCTGAGCCACTGCTGCCCGATCACGCGCGCGGTCGACGCCGGCTTCGATCCGGCCAAGATCGCGCTCGTCGGCATCTCGGGCTGGATGAACCCGCGCACGGAGCTGGCGTACTGCAACGAGCACGGAATCACGGTGATCTGGCTCGAGGAAATCTGGGAGCACGGAGTGCGCTGGGCCGTCGAGCGGACGCTCGAGGTCGTCCACGACGGAACCGACGGCGCGTACCTCTCGTTCGACATCGACAGCCTCGACGCGGCGCACGCGCCGGGAACCTGCTGTCCTACGCCGGGCGGCCTCACCAGCCGCGAGGCGATCGAGCTCGTTCGCGGGATCGCCGGCGCGCGCCTGCTCGGCGTCGATGTCGTCGAGGTCGCGCCGAGCCTCGATCCGACGCCGAAGACGGCGCTCCTCGGCGGCCGGATCGCGCTGGAGGCGATGAGCTTCCACGCGGGAGCCGGGCGCTAACACAGCCATGACCACAGGAGGGAACAGATGACCACGCAATCCGTGAGGAGCGGCGCCATGCCGGGGCTGTTCACTCGGAAGGCGACCGGGCTGGTCCGCGAGGCGCGCACATCGGACGCGCTGTTCTACAACGTCATGTGGGCGAGCGTCGCGCTCTCCTTCGCATTCGCATGGCTCCTGTACGGGTCGACCTATGTCGGCTCGAACATGATCCTCTCGTTCTTCATCGCGGCGCTGCTCGGGCTGCCCGGAGCGTTCGTGTACGCGATGCTGGCGCAGATCATGCCGCGCACCGGCGGCGACTACGTCTTCAACAGCCGCTCGTTGCATCCGTCCGTCGGCTTCGCCGCGAACTTCAGCTTCTGCTTCTGGCTCGCGGTCATCTACGGCGTGTACACGACGTACATGACGACCTACGGCTTCGGTGCCTTCGGCCGGATGATGGCCGGGTACACCGGCTCGAGCGGGTGGCTGTCCTTCGGCAACTGGTTCTCGCATGACTACGCCCTGTTCATCACCGGCACCGTCGCGGTCCTGATCTCGGCCGGGCTGTTCATCCGCGGCGGCCTGCGCCTGTTCCTGCGCCTTCAGGTCGTGACGTTCGCGATCTACATCCTCGGCACCTTCGTGATTCCGCTGCTGGTCGGGATCTTCCAGAGCAGGTCGGGGTTCCTCGCAAACTTCAACCACTACGCCGCGCACCTCGGCACCCACCACGCAGCCGCGGCCCTCGCCGCGTCCGCCAAGAAGGCCGGGTTCGCGCCGGTCGGGTTCGACACCAAGTTCACGCTGCGCTCGGTCTCGGTGTTCTGGTACGTCTTCGGGTTCCTGTACGCCAGTAACTACTTCGCCGGCGAGATCAGGCTGCGCAAGCGCACTCACCTGCTCTCGATCCCCGGCGCCCTGCTGGTGTGCGTGATCTTCATCGGGCTGCTGCTGCCGGCGTATCTGCACGTCACCGGCTACACGATCAACGGTCAGCTCGGGCTCGCGACGCCGTCGGATTACGGCTTTGCCGCCGGGGCTCCGGCCTACCCCGAGATCATGGGCATCGCCTCGGGCACCTGGGTCCTCGGCGCGATCATCATCATCGGCTTCATGCTGGGCCTGTTCATCTGGCTGCCACAGACGATCGTCCTGATCAGCCGCAGCATGTTCGCGTGGTCGTTCGACCGGATCATGCCCGAGGGGCTGGCGCAGGTGGACAGCCGCACCCACTCGCCGGTGATCGCGATCGCGATCGTCACGCTGCTCGCGATCGCCAGCACCGCCATCTATGCGTTCACCACGTGGTTCTCGACCCTGTCGGTCCTGCTGGGTCTCACCCTGACGCTGCTGGTGACCTCCTTCGGCGCGATCGTGCTGCCATTCCGTCAGCGGGAGATGGTCGAGAACTCGCCCTACGGAGGCCGGCTCGCCGGCCTTCCGGTGCTGAGCCTGGTCGGCGGCCTGGCCGTCGTGGGCTTCGGGCTGGCGATCGCGGTCCTCCTCTGGGACCCGGGCTCGGGCGCGAGCCTCAGCAAGAATCCCGGCAAGCTCTGGCTGGCGCTCGCCGTGTACGCCGTCGCGTTCGGGATCTACTTCGTCGCTCGCGGTATCCGGAGCAGGCAGGGGATCGACCTGTCGCTGAACTACCGCGAGCTCCCGCCGGAGTAGGGGTGCCGCTGTTCAGGCGAAAGGGCGGGTCCGGCAACGGGGACCTGCGGCTCTACTACGCGTCCGACATCCACGGCACCGAGGTGCTGTGGCGCAAGTTCCTGCACGCGCCCCGCGTCTACGGCGCGCCGGTGATCGTGATGGGCGGGGACGTCACCGGCAAGGCGGTGATCCCACTGGTGCAGGAGCCCGATGGGACCGTCACGGCGGAGCTGTTCGGTCAGCCCGAGCGCGCTGCGACGGTCGAGGAGCGAGAGGCGCTCGAGCACCGGATCCGCTCCAACGGGATGTACCCGCACCTGATGTCCTCGGAGGAGGTGCGGCGCGTCGCGGATCTCACCGTCGCGGAGCGCGAGGCATGGTTTGCCGACGTGATGCTCGTCACCTTCGATCGCTGGATGGCCCTGGCGGAGGAACGGCTCGGGGATCTCGAGGTGCGCTGCTTCGTGATGCCGGGCAACGACGATCCGCCAGGGGTCGACACCGCGATCGAGCGGGCCGTGCGGGTCGAGGCGTGTGACGAGCGCATCGTCGAGTTCGGTGGTTACACGATGGTCTCGCTGGGTTACTCCAACATCACTCCGTTCGACTCACCGCGCGAGCTCCAGGAGGACGAGCTGTACAAGCGCGTCGAGAGACTGGCCGTGCAGGTGGACGATCTCGGTCACTGCATCTTCAACCTGCACGTGCCCCCGTACAACTCGCAGCTCGACACCGCGCCCGAGCTCGACGAGGACCTGCGGGTCGTCGCCACCGCCGGCCAGCCCAACATGATCCCGGTCGGCTCGACGGCGGTGCGCGAGCTGATCGAGCGCTTCCAACCCGTGCTGGCCCTGCACGGGCATGTGCACGAGTCCCGTGGAACCGTCCGCATCGGCCGGACCCTGTGTGTCAACCCGGGGAGCGATTACCACACCGGCCGCATCTCGGGTGCGCTGTTGCACCTCAAGGGTGACCACGCGGATTACCAGTTCGTGGTGGGTTGAGTTTCTATGTCAGGAGGCACGCGATGAACGCGACGGCGGTTCTCGAGACGATTGGAGCGGTCGAGTATGCGCAGCGGCGCGAGCGACTGCGGGCGCTGGCGGCCGAGCGCGGGCTGGACGGGGTGCTCGTCGTCAGCCGCGGCGCGAACGGCGCCGACTGGGGCGCGGATGTCGTCTATCTGACCAACCACTACTCGGCGTTCCCGCAGATTCCCGATCGTCCAGGGCGCTGGAGCGGCCGCGGTCACGCTGGGCTCGTGATGCCGGTGGACGGGGACGGGACGCTGGTCGTCGAGATTCCCGACTGGCGCGAGGACCTGGTGCACGTCGACGACGTGCGGGTGTCGCTGGATCTGTGGGCGGGGCTCGCCTCGGCGATCGGAGATCGCGGTCTCGCGCGCAAGCGAGTCGGGCTGATCGGCCGCGAGAGCCTGCTGCACGTCGCGGTCGAGCAGATCCTGGATGCGCTGCCCGACCTCCAGCTGGTGTGGGCCGACGATCTGATCGAGGGCATGCGCCGGATCAAGTCCGACGCGGAGATCGCGCTGATGCGCGAGTCCACCCGCGTCGGGTGCGAGATGGTCGAGGCGTTCGTGTCCGCTGCCGTGCCGGGCGCGACCGAGGCGGACTGTGTGCTGGCGGCGCTGGCGCGCGGGCTGCCGCAAGGCGCGTTCCCGCTGGACATCCCGGTCGCGTCGGGCCCGCACGTCGACCACTTCCTGTGGGAGCGCATGCCCTCCTGGGACGCGCGCCGCCGCCTTCAGCCGGGGGACATGATCCATCCCGACATGTACGGAACCGTCAACGGCTACTTCTATGACCTGGTGCGCACGACGGTCGCGGGACGGACGGCAACCCCGGGCCAGCGCGAGGTACTGGAGGCGTCGGTGTCCGTCGTCGAGCACATCATCGAGGCCGCGAGGCCGGGCGTGAGCTTCGGCCAGCTGTTCGAGCGGGGCAGCGAGTGGCTTGGGTCCAACGGGTTCGCGACACCGGGTGCGGAGGCGTCCGAGGGCGTCGCCCTGCTCGGGCAGAGCTATCCGTCGTTCGGCCACAGCCTGGGGCTGGCATGGGAGAACCCCTCGATCGTCGCGGGCGAGGAGGCGGTGCTCGAGCCGCGCATGGTGATCGCGGTCGAGGCCGAGGTCGGACGGCCCGGCGCGGGCACCGGCGCGTTCGAGCACAACGTGCTGATCACCGAGACGGGCGCCGAGATCCTCACGACGCACGTGCAGAACGTGTGGTGGGAGTAGCGATCTCTTCGTCGGATTCTCCGGACGTGCTCGTGCTATGCGCCAGCCCGCGTCGCGACGGGAACTCGCAGCTGCTCGCGGACGCGCTCGCGGCGGGCGCGCGTGAGGGGGGACTGCGGGCGGAGGTCGTCGTCCTCGGCGACGAGATGCGGGGCATGCTCCGCGACTGCCGCGCCTGTCGCCTGCCCGATGGCCGGTGCGCGATCGAGGACGGCTATGAGCGCTTGCTGCACGAGCGCGTGCTGCCGTCGGCGGCGCTCGTGTACGCGACCCCGCTGTACTGGTACGGGATGTCGGCGACCCTGAAGAACTACTTCGATCGACTGGTCTGCTACATCTCCGCGAGCTATCCGCGCCACGGCGAGGTCGTCGCCGGCCTGCGGGACAAGCGCGTGGCGCTGCTACTGGCCTCCGAGGAGCGCTACCCCGGCGCGGGCGTGCCGGTGATCGCCCAGTTCCAGGAGGTCTCGCGCTACTTCCGCCAACAGTTCGTCGGCGTGGTCAACGGCGTCGGCAACAAGCGGGGCGAGGTCCGCTTCGACCCGGCCAATCCGCTCGACGCCGCCCGGCGGCTGGGCGCCACGATCCTCGAGGTCCATCACAGCGACTACGACATCGACTCGGTGCGCGCGAACGCGGTCTGGCCGGAGTCGCGCGAGTCGGTCTTCGACGCGACGGTCAGCCCGTACGCGGACGTCTGACGGCGCGAGCTCAGGAGAGCGGCGCCGGCAGCTTCCCGCTCCGCGGCGGGCGCAGTCCGTCGAGGATGATCTCCACCAGCCGCGGCCACCGGCCGACGGCGGGGCCGACCTTCGTCTGCGTGATCGGCCCCAGCCCGCAAGCGATCATCGGAATGTCCTCCCAGGTGAGGTCGCGCCGCAGCTCGCCCGCGCGCTGCGCACGCTTGACGAGCCGGTCGCTCAGCTCGGGGAGCCCGGCGGCGTACGCGGCCGCGTACATCATGTCCGGGCGAGATCCCATCACCTCGCACAGTCCTTGGTCCTCGGCCTGGATCTCGGCGGCGAACCGGATCAGATCGGCGACCCCCTCCCATGGATCGTCCCGCGCGAGCCCCTCGCGCGTCTTCTCCGCCATCCGCTCGAAGCGCTCGGCGACGAGCGCGGCGATCAGGTCCTCCTTGGTCGGGAAGTGACGGTAGACGGTGCCCACGCCGACCCCGGCCGCCTTGGCGACATCGGGCATCTGCGCGGCGAGGCCCTCCTCGGCGAACAGGCGCTTCGCGGCGGCCAGCACCGCCTCGTGGTTGCGGCGCGCGTCCGCCCGCTGTGATCGCCCCGCGACTGCGGGCTGCGCTTCAGCGTCTGCGGGTGTGACTGCCGTCATCCAGCTCCTGACCGCTCCATGGAATTCTCGCCGACCAGTCCGACGTCGGGTTGCAAACGGAATCATGATTCCGTATAGTACCCGAAACCGGAATCCGGATTCCGAATAAATCTTACCGCATCTGTCGATCTGAGCGATGCAGGTGCGTCGTAGGAAGTGAAAGCAAAACTGAAGGAGCAAGCCATGACCACTTACAAGGAATATCTGGACCGCCGTTGGACCGCGCTGATCTTGCTCTGCGTTGCCCAGTTCGTCGTGGTCCTCGACGCATCGATCGTCAACGTCGCCCTCCCCAGCATCGGGCGGGGCCTGCACTTCTCCGAACAGAACCTGCCGTGGGTCGTCAACGCGTACGTGATCGCGTTCGGCGGCTTCCTGTTGCTGGGCGGCCGCGCCGCGGACCTGATGGGGCGCCGTCGTGTGTTCATGGCCGGTCTGCTCGTCGTGGCGGTCGCGTCGCTCGCGGCCGGATTTGCCTCCACTCAGGGGCAGCTGATCGCGGCTCGCGCCGCCCAGGGACTGGGCGCGGCCATCATCTCCCCCGCCGCGCTCTCGATCCTCACCACGCTGTTCAAGGATGGAGCGGAGCGCAACAAGGCGCTCGGCGCCTGGGGCGCGATCGCGGGCTCGGCCGGCGCGGTCGGGGTCCTGCTCGGCGGAGTCCTCACCCAGGGTCTCGGCTGGGAATGGGTCCTGTGGGTGAACGTGCCAGTCTCGCTGGTCGCACTCGCGCTGACCCCGGGGCTGATTCCGGAGAGCCGCTCAGAGTCCACGAGCCGTCACTTCGACCTCGCCGGCGCTGCCAGCGTCACCGCAGGTCTGTCGGTCCTCGCCTACTCCCTGCTGGACGCCTCGAGCGCGGGCTGGGGCTCGACCAAGATCGTGAGCCTGCTGGCGCTGTCGGTGGTGCTGATCGTGGCCTTCGTCGCCATCGAGCTGCGCTCGGAGGCTCCGCTGATGCCGTTCAGGATCTTCAGGGCACGCACGGTGAGCGGCGCCAATGTCGTCGGGCTGCTGCTGGGCGCTTCCCTGTTCTCGATGTTCTTCTTCATCTCCCTCTACATGCAGCAGGTGCTCGGCTACAGCGCGATCCATGCCGGTCTCTCCTACCTGCCGCTCGCGATCACGATCATCCTGGCCGCCGGCATCGGCAGCCAGCTCGTCACGCGCTTCGGCTTCAAGCCGATCCTCGCGACGGGGATGCTGTTCGTCGCGGCCGGGCTGCTCTGGTTCAGTCGCATCTCCACCCACGGCAGCTTCCTCGTGGACATCCTCGGCCCGTCGATCCTCGCCGCCATCGGCCTCGGCTTCGGGTTCGTGACCTCGACGATCGCCGCCGTGTCCGGGATCAGGGAACACGAGCAAGGACTTGCGAGCGGGCTCATCAATACCGCGCAGCAGATCGGGGGAGCGCTCGGTCTTGCGGTGCTCTCGACGATCGCGACCACGAGGATCCACAACTCCGCCGCCGGTGGCGCCAACCTGCACCACGCGCTGACGCACGGGTTCCAGGGCGCGTTCCTCGGCGGTGCTGCGATCGCGACGCTGGGCGTGCTCGCGACGCTGATCCTGATCCGGACCCGCGACAGCCGCGCACATGTGGAGATGGGCCAGGCGCAGGCGATGCCCGCGCGGGCCTAAGCGACGAACGACTCGCCCGGCAACTCCGGCGCCAGCCGCCCCGCGATCCATCGCAGGGCGCTGGCGCCGACGTCGGCGAGCGGCCCGTCGTGCCGGCGCCCCTCACACCCCCGGTAAGCGGCCAGCAGCGGCGCGTGCTCGCGAGTGTGGTCGGTGTGGGGGGCGGTCGGGTCGACGCCGTGGTCCGCGGTGATGATCATGAGATCGTCGTCGCGGAGCAGCGCGAGCCATTCCGCGACGGCGTCGTCGATCTCGATCAGGGCCCGGTGGAAGCCCTCGACGTCGTGGCGGTGCCCGTAGACCTGATCGGTCTCGACGAGGTTGACGAAGATCAGCCCGGACTCCACCTCGCGCAACAGCGTGCTCGTCGCGGCGATGCCCTTCGGGTTCGATGAAGCCGGATGGTGGTGGCTGATCCCCACGCCGGCGAACAGGTCGTTGATCTTGCCGACGCCGTGGACCGTCGCACCGGCCGCCTGGAGCTCCTCCAGGTAGGAGCGGCTCGGCGGCGGCACGGCGTAATCGTGCCTGCCCTCGGTGCGCCGGAACGCGCCAGGCACGCCCTCGAAGGGGCGCGCGATCACGCGTCCCACGGCGTGCTCGCCGGTCATCACGCGCCGCGCCGCCTCGCACGCATCGTGGAGCTCGGCCTCGGCGAGCACGGCGGTGTGAGCGGCGATCTGCAGGACGGAGTCAGCGGAGGTGTAGAGGATCGCCTCCCCGGTCTCGAGGTGATGAGGGCCGTAGTCCTCGATCACCTCCGTGCCGCTGTAGGGACGGTTGCAGCAGAAGCGCAGGCCGGTCGCCTCCTCGAGCATCGCCAGGACCGGCGCGGGGAACCCGTCGGGGTAGGTCGGCAGCGGCCGCGCCGGCACCACGCCCATCAGCTCCCAGTGCCCGGTCGTCGACTCCTTCCCTGGCCCGAGCGGCCACAGACGGCCATGGATGCCGGGAGCGCTCGCCGGGGCGACGCCCATGATCGGCGTGATCGAGCCCAGGCCCAGCCGCTCGAGCGTCGGCAACCGCAGCCCGCCCACTCCCTCGGCCACGTGCGCGAGCGTGTTGGAGCCGGCGTCGCCATAGGAGGCAGCGTCCGGCAGCTCCCCCACTCCGCAGGCATCGAGCACCACCACGGTCGCGCGCCTCAACACTCGACCGGCCACACCACCCTCCCCTCCACCCGCACCTCCGCGATCGACTCTTCACGCGCGAGCGTGAACAGCGCGCCCAGCGCGGCCTCGGGCGACTCGGCCCGCTCGAGCACGGCCTCGAGCGTGCTGCCGGCGGGCGGGGCCACCAGTACGAAATCGGCGCTCTTGCCCAGCGCGAAGTCGCCGATCTCGTGATCGAGCCCCAGGGCAGCCGCCCCCGCGGCGGTCGCCAGGTAGAGAAGCTCGGCCGCGCCAACGCGGCGGCCGTCGGGAGCGAGCATCTGCATCTGGTAGGCCATCAGTCCCTCCTTCAGGACGCCCAGGCCGGTGCCCGCCGCGATATCGGTGCCGAGCGCAAAGCGCACGCCGGCCTCCAGATGTCGCCGCAGCGAGAAGAACCCGCTCCCGAGGAACGCATTGCTCGACGGGCAATGGGCGACCGCGGCGCCGGCCCGCGCCAATCGCGCCAGCTCCGAGTCGCTGACGTGAACGTTGTGAGCGAAGACCGAGCGCTCGTGCAGCAGGCCGTGGCGCTCGTAGGTCGCGAGGTAGTCGCCTGCCCCCGGGAACAGCTCGCGCACCCGCTCGATCTCCTCGCGGTTCTCGTTCAGGTGGGTCGTGAACAGCAGTCCGCTCGACGAGCGCCCCAGCTCGCCGCAGGCTTCGAGCATCTCCTCGGAGCAGGACAGGGCAAACCGCGGGGTGACCGCGTAGCGAAGCAGTCCGCGGCCGTGCCAGCGCTCGATCAGGCCGCGGCTCGACTCGAGCGCCGCCGCGGCCGTGACGTGCAGCTCCGGAACGAGCTCTCGGTCCGAGACGACCAGTCCGCTCGCAACCCGCAGCCCCGCCTGGCTCGCCGCCGCGAACAGCGCGTCCTGCGCCGCCGGGAAGTGAGATCCGAACACCAGGGCGGTCGTGGTCCCGTTGCAGGCGAGACCCCGGATGAACTGCGCTGCCACCGCCGCCGCGTAGCGCTCATCGGCGAGCCGCACCTCTTCGGGCAGCGCCCGCAGACGCAGCCAGTCGAGCAGCTCGAGCCCCATCGCCCCGATCACCCGCAGCTGCGGATAGTGCACGTGGCAGTCGACGAAGCCGGGCAGCAGGAAAGCGGCTCGCGCATCCGTCACCGCGGCCTCCGGAAAGCGCGCGCGGACGTCCGCGTATCCCCCGCACGCGAGGATCCTCCCCTCCGCGAACGCCAAGGCTCCGTCCTCGAAGCTCTCCAGGCCGGACTCGTCCCCGAATGGGTCCCGCGGGGTGTGCGCCAGGCGGGCACGGATGATCGTCGTCATCGGTGAAGAGCACGTTAGGGGGTCCGGGCGGGCTTGCCTACCGTCCTCCGTCCGGTCTATGGTTGCGCGTTCGATCCTTTAGGAAAGGAGTTGTATGTCGGGGAGGAGGATCAGGCCCACGGGCCTCGCCGCGATCGCCGCGGCGGCTTTGGCGATTGGATTGGCCGCATGCGGCAGCAGTAGCAGTAGTAGCAGCAGCAGTACCAGCAGCGCCGCCAGCAGCAGCGGCAGCGCGAGCGCGACCAGCAGCGCGGCCAGCTCGTCGAGTGGCGGCGCATTCAAGGTCGGGCTGGTGACGGACATCGGCGGGCTCAACGATCACGGGTTCAACCACTTGTCCTACGAAGGGTTGCTCCAGGCGGAGTCTCAGCTCGGAGTCAAGGGCACGGTCCTGCAGTCGACCTCTGGCGCAGACTACGTCCCGAATCTCACGAAGCTGGCCGCTGCCGGCAACAAGCTCGTGATCGCGGTCGGCTTCTTGATGGCCGCCCCGCTCGAGCAGGTTGCCAAGCAGTACCCGAACACGCACTTCGCGATCATCGACAATCCCGGCGGCACGCCGCCGGACACCGCCTCGAACATCGAGGGGATCGACTTCGCGGAGCAGCAGGCGGGCTATCCGGCCGGCTACCTGACCGGGCTCTACCTGAAGTCACACGGCTACGGCACTGCCTCCACGGTCGGTGGCCAGGCCATCCCGCCGGTGAACCTGTACATCGCCGGCTTCCAGGCCGGGGTCAAGGCGGCCGACCCGTCGGCGAAGCTGCTGAACGCCTACTCGCAGGACTTCGTCGCCGAGGACAAGTGCAAGGAGCTGGCGCTCAATCAGATGAACGCGGGCTCAAAGGTCGTCTTCCAGGTCGCCGGGGCTTGCGGGCTTGGCGTGATCTCCGCGGGCGTGCAGACGCACACCCAGACGATCGGCGTAGATGCCGACCAGAACTACCTCGCGCCCACGCTCGTCCTGACCTCGGCCGAGAAGATGGTCAACACGGGCGTGTTCACGGCGATCAAGGACCTCATGGCCGGCAAGTTCTCGAGCAACCTGCAGGAGAACATCAACGACGGCGGCGTGGGGATTGGAAAGATCGATCCGGCCGGCGCCCCGTTCACCGCGCAGGTGAACAACGTCATCGCCGAGATGAAGTCAGGGAAGGTCAACCCACCGACGACGCTCCTGGTCAAGTAGTCACGCTCGCTGTGAAGCAACCAGGACCTCCGGCTCTCGAGCTGCGAGGGATCACGAAGAAGTTCGGCTCGGTCGTCGCGAACGACCGAGTCGGCTTCGACGTGGTATCGGGAGAGGTCCACGCCCTGCTCGGCGAGAACGGCGCCGGCAAGTCGACGCTGATGTCGGTCCTGTACGGCCTGTACAAGCCCGACGAGGGCGAGATCCTGATCGACGGCCAGCCCGTCGAGATCGGATCGCCGTCGGCCGCGATCGCCCTTGGGATCGGCATGGTCCACCAGCACTTCATGCTCGTGCCGGTGATGACGGTGGCCGAGAACATCGTGCTCGGGCAGGAGCCGAGCCGCCGCGGGCGTCTGGACCTGAAGGCGGCTCGCGCACGCGTTCGCGAGCTGTCTGACCGATATGGGCTGGCGGTCGATCCGGATGCGCGGATCGAGGACATCACGGTCGGCGCCCAGCAGCGGGTCGAGATCCTCAAGGCGCTGTACCGCAATGCGCGGATCCTCGTGCTCGACGAGCCGACGGCCGTCCTGACGGCCCAGGAGGTCAGGGAGCTCACCGGCGTGCTCAATCAGCTCAAGCAGGACGGGGCCGCGATCGTGTTCATCAGCCACAAGCTCGGAGAGGTGCTCCAGGTCGCCGACCGGATCACGGTGCTCAGACGTGGCAAGAAGGTCGATACCGTGCCGCGCGAAGGGGCGACCGAGCTGAGCCTGGCACGCCTGGTCGTCGGCCGCGATGTGATGCTCGCGGTCGAGAGGACCCCGGGCAGGCCGTCGGCTGCCCTGCTCGAGGTGCGCGAGCTGTTCGTGCGCGACGACCGCGAGCTCGAGAAGGTCTCGGGGCTGTCGCTCTCCGTGCGCGCGGGGGAGATCGTCGCCGTCGCGGGCGTGGACGGGAACGGCCAGCACGAGCTGGTCGAAGCGATCACCGGGCTGCGCACGCCCGAGTCAGGAGTCGTGGCGATCGACGGCCGCGACATCGCCGGCAAGGGGGTGCGGGCGGCGACCGATGCAGGCGTTGCCCACATCGCGGAGGATCGCCAGCTCCGCGGGCTCGTGCTTCCGTTCACGTTGACGGAGAACCTCGCGATGCGCGAGTACCGCAAGCCCGCGTTCAGCGCGCGCGGCTGGCTTCGTCTGAGCCACTGGCGGGACCTGGCGAAGCGGCTGCTGCGGGAGTTCGATGTCCGCGGTGGCGGTCCGGATGCGTACGCGGCGTCGCTGTCTGGCGGCAACCAGCAGAAGGTGTGCATCGCCCGTGAGATCGCATCCGACCCGAAGCTGCTGGTCGCCCACCAGCCGACGCGAGGACTCGACGTCGGCGCGATCGAGTTCGTCCACCGCCGGCTGATCGCCGAACGCGACAAGGGCCGCGCGGTGCTGCTCGTATCGCTGGAGTACGAAGAGGTCAGGGCGCTTGCCGACCGGATCCTGGTGATCTACGAGGGAAAGATCGTCGGCGAGTTCGCGCCTGATGCGAGCGAGGAGGAGCTCGGCATCGCGATGACCGGCGGCAGGACCCAGCAGTCCGAGGTTGCGGTGTGAGCCTGCTCGAGGACGAACTTCACGCCGAGGCGGACGAGAGCCTCGGCGCCGCAGCCCGGTCCCCGGCGGCCCTGACCGCCTTCCGGCGCGGCACGAGCGGCATCACCGTGCCGATTCTCACGGCCGTGCTCGCCTTCATCGCCGGCGGACTGATCGTGCTCGGAACGGGCCACAATCCGATCTCGGCGTACCGCTCGATCTTCAACGGGACGGGCCTGAACTGGCTTTTCCCGTGGGTCGGCGGCGCCGAGCGCGCGAGCGCTGCTCAGAACCTCCAGCAGACGCTGATCTGGGCGACCCCGTTGCTGCTCGTCGGCCTCGCGGTCACGTTCGCCTTTCGCGCCGGCCTGTTCAACATCGGCGGCCAGGGCCAGTACACGGTCGGGGCGATCGTCGCGGTGTGGATCGCCTCCTCGTTCTCCGGGATGCCCTCACTGCTGCACATCGCGTTCGCGATCGTCGCTGCCGGCCTGGCGGGGGCCGCGTGGGCGGGGATCGCCGGGGTCCTGAAGGCGACCACCGGCGCCAACGAGGTGATCTCGACGATCATGCTCAACTGGATCGCGATCTGGCTCGGCGTGTACTGCTTCCAGCTCGGGGGCCCCCTGCACAACCCCCACATGCCCTCGACGCCGGTGTCGAACAACGTCGTCGCCGGGGCGAAGCTGCCGGTGTTCTGGGGCAGCGCCTCGCTGCAGGGGCTCGACGTCGGGATCTTCATCTCGCTCGCGCTCGCCGTGGTGTATGCCCTCGTGATCAAGCGCACCCGGCTCGGCTACGAGGCGCGCACCGTCGGCTTCAACCCCGAGGCGGCGCGCTACGCGGGGATCAACGCCGGTCGCACCTGGATCCGCGTGATGCTGATCTGCGGCGCGTTCGCGGGCGTCGCTGCCTCGCTCGACATCATCGGCTGGAAGTTCAGCCTGTTCACGAACGACATCCAGACATCGCAGATCGGCTTCTACGGGATCGCCGTGGCGCTGCTCGGCCGGAACACCGCCTCCGGCAACGTCGCCGCGGCGGTGCTGTTCGGCGCGCTCATCACCGGCACCTCGAACCGCAACATCAACCTCAGCATCGATCCGACGCTGGTGCAGTACCTGACGTTCATGATCGAGGGGATCATCATCCTGCTGGTCTCAACCGATGTGATCACGCTCCGGCTGCTGAAGGGCGGACGGCGGATTGGCGTGGTCTTCAGACGCAGGCGCTCCGATGACGCCGCAGCAACCCCGGACGGTGCCCCGTGAGCGTGGGCGCCATCGCCGTCACGCCCACGCGCACCGTCTCGCCCAAGCACGTGGGCATCGCCGGCATCGTGCTCGGCGCGATCGCGTGGGTGGTCACGATCCCCCCGATCGAGGTGCGCGGCATGGTGCCGTCGATCGTGCTCGCCGTGGTCGCCGTCCTGGCCGGCGCGTGGTCGATCGCCGGCGGCGAGCGCAAGCTCGGATTGGAAGCGATCGTCGTCGCCGTCCTCGCCGTCGCCGGCGCCGCCGCCTCGGCGCACTCGTCGATCGCGACGCTCTCCTCGGTCTTCACCTGGTCGGCCCTGGTGGCGGCGACGCTCCGTTACGCGACGCCGCTGCTGTTCGGGGCACTCGGAGGCTTGATCTCGGAGTCCAGCGGCGTGATCAACGTCGGCCTCGAGGGCATGATGCTGATGGGCTGCTTCTGGGGCATCTATGGCGCCGACCTGCTGCACTCCTGGGTGTGGGGCATGGTCGTCGCGATGGTGGCCGGCGGGCTGCTCGGGCTCATTCACGCGTTCTTCTCGGTCCACCTGCGCGCCAACCAGATCGTCAGCGGGTTCGGGATCAACTTCCTGGCGCTGGGGATCACCGGCTACTTCCTCGAGTACCACTACGGGCCCAACGGCACGCCGCTGAGCATCTCGATGGTCCCGAACCTCAAGCTCCCGCTGATCCAGCACGTGGGGTTCTTCGGGACGGCGTTCGGCGACGCGAACCTGATGACCTGGGTCGGACTGGCGCTCGTCCCCACGCTCACCTTCGTCCTGTTCCGCACGCGCTGGGGCCTGCGGCTGCGATCGGTGGGCGAGAAGCCCCGCGCCGCCGACACGGTGGGCGTGTCGGTCGCGCGGATCCGCTACGCCGCCGTGATCGTCTCGGGCATGCTCGCGGCGCTCGGGGGGGCCTATCTCTCGGTCGGCTTCGTCGGGTCGTTCAGCAACAACATGACCAACGGTCGCGGGTTCATCGCGCTGGCGGCGATGATCTTCGGCAAGTGGAAGCCCTGGGGCGCGCTGTGGGCGACGCTGCTGTTCGGATTCGGGAGCGCCATGTCGGACCGCGTCTCCGGCGTCAACTCGACGCTCGGGACGCTTGTTCGAGGCGCTGCCGTACGTTTTCACGATCGTCGCGGTCGCCGGGCTCGTGGGGCGCTCGCGGGCACCGGCCGCCGACGGCATCCCGTACATAAGGGAGTAGCGATGGCCGTTGCCCGTCTAGCCCTCAACACGTTCGGTGATGGGGAGGTCCGAGTCAGCGACGAGGTCGAGCTCTACCAGCGCACCTACATGACGCTGCTGCGCTCGAGCGGCGAGACGCAGCTGCGCGTGCTCGAGCCCTCGCACCGCGCGATGGGATCGAGCCTGCATCCGCTCGCGGCGAGCGACGAGCTCGATCTCGGCGCTTTCATCTACGCGATCCGGCGGCTGCCGGATGGGATCGTCGGCGCCCGCCTGGTGGTCATGGGTCAGGACGTCGAAGCGCTGACCGCGGCCGGGCTGCCGGTCGAGTCCTGGCAGGAGGCGGAGTCCCCCGCGAGGCGGCGCCGCTGGTATGACGGCGGCACCGGGACGCTCGCGGTGCTGCTCGCGAGCGCGTCCGATGTCGACGACCTGGTGCCGACGCTGGTGGCGTTCCAGATCGAGTGGAACAAGATCCGGGTCCGGATGCGAGCCGCCGGTTGGCCGCACTCGAATGGATCGCCGGACATCGCTTCCGAGGAATGCGCGAGCGAGCTGGGCGGCAGCGCCGACGACTGGGCGCGGCTGCGCGACGCCTGGGGCGAGGAGTTCGGCGCGCGCATGCGGATGATCGGCGACCGCCGGCTGTCGCTGCGCGTGCGCATGCTCGGCGGCACGCACGCCGGCTACGCGCGCCTGACTCGGCGCTGGTGGATCCCCGTGAGCAGCGAGCTGGCGATCGAGGGGCTGGGAGAGCGGCCGCTGTACTTCGTCAGCTCCAATACGCACAGCATCGTCAACATCGTCACCGGCATCGCCGGCGAGCGCGAGGCCGAGCTGCTGGCGTTCGTCGAGCAGATGGACGAGGAGGACATCCTCCGCCAGGAGCTCTCGGCGTTTCGCGAGGGCAGGACCGAGGGCTCCTGGGAGAACTTCCTGTACTTCGTCGCCCGCATGTACTTCAGCTCGCGGGGCCCCGGCGGGACCGCGGAGCGACGCGCCGCCGAACAGCAGCGCGGGGTGACCCATCTGCGCAGCGCGAACGCGCTGCGAGTCCCGGCGCAGGTGATCCCGCTCGCGTCCCTCGATGCCGGCGCGCTGGATCCGCGCGTCGGCAGCGTCGACGCAGACGCCCTCGCGCAGACCGGTGCCGTGATCGTCAACATCGACTATCCACTGGGCGTCGCCGCGTACAACATCCTGCGGGAGGTGGCGGTCGACCGCACCGCGCTGCGCGGCGTCTACGTCCTCGGCAAGGCGGCGACGCTGAACGCCGACGTCGGCGACGTGATGATCTCGAGCGTCGTTCACGACGAGCATTCCGGCTCCACCTACTGGCTCGACAACGCCTTCAGCGTGGATGACCTGGCGCCCGATCTGCGGTTCGGGACCGGCCTTGACAACCAGCGCGCGGTCACGGTCAAGAGCACCTTCCTGCAGAACCGCTCGTACCTCGACTTCTACTACCGCGAGGCGTTCACGGTCGTCGAGATGGAGGCCGGGCCGTTCTGCAACGCGGTCTACGAGATCGCCGACGCCGATCGCCACCCGGTTCACGAGGCCGTCAACTTCTCGAAGCTCCCGATCGATCTCGGGATCATCCACTACGCCTCTGACACCCCGTACACCCAGGCGCGCACGCTCGGCGCCCAGGGCCTCAGCTACTACGGGATGGACTCGACCTACGCGTCCTCGCTGGCGATCGTGCGGCGGATCCTGCGCTTGGAGGGAGCGCTTGCCTGAGCCGTTCAGGCGCCGATCGGGTGCCAGGCGGTCTTCAGCTCGGTGATCGCCTCGAGCCGCTCGAGCGAATCATCGGTCGCCGCCTCGTAGGTCTGAGCCGCGGCTCGGTGGCGGACGCGCTTGATCGTCTCGGCCCCGAGCCGGTCGAGCTGGGCTGAGAGCTCGGGGTCGCCGGCCGCCTCGACGATCGCGTTGAGGTCCCGGTGGCCGCCCAGCGCGCTCGCCAGCTCCTGGCGCCGGCCGCTGAGGAGGTTGACGACGCCCGCCGGGACGTCCGCGACCCCCAGCACCTCGGCCAGGTCGAGACCCGGCAGCGGCCGGCTTTCGGATAGGACCGCGACGGTGGTGTTCCCGGCAGCGAGCGCCGGCGCGATCTCGGCGACCAGGCCCAGCAGCGGCGGCTCGTCGGGCGCGATCACTCCGACCACCCCGGTCGGCTCGGGCAGGCTGAAGGACAAAAACGGCGCGGCGACCGGGTTGACGGCACCAAGCGCCGCGTGGAGCTTGTCCGTCCAGCCCGCGTAGTGGACCAGCACGTCGACCGCGGCGTCGACCTCCTGGCGGTCGAAGCGGTCTGCGTCGGACTCGAGTGCCTCGGCGACGCGATACAGGATCTGACCGCGGTTGTAGGCGGTGCGCGCCGCCCAGGGAGCGGCGGCCTTGCGCGCGGCGGCGACGGCGTCGCGGACGTCCTTGCGCGACGCGCGCGGGATGTTGGTGGAACCGGCCTTGTCATAGCGCCCGGACTCGGAGCGCACGAACGCGCCGTTGATGTACAGCTTGTAGGTCTTGCGGACCGCCAGGCGCGGGCTCATCGGACGATCCGCAGATACGGCCGCAGCCCGGCCGGGCCGCCCTCGCGGCCGAAGCCCGACTCCTTGTAGCCGCCGAACGCCGCCGTCGGGTCGAAGTGGTTGTAGGTGTTCTGCCAGACGACGCCGGCCTGCAGCGCGCTCGCGACCTCGAACGCCTTCGCGCCCTTGTCGGTCCAGATCCCGGCGGCCAGCCCGTAGCGCGAGTTGTTGGCCTTCTCGATCGCCTCGGCCTGCGTGCGGAAGCTGAGCACCGACACGACCGGACCGAAGATCTCCTCGACCGCGATCCGGTGCGCGGGCGACACCTCCGTGAACATCGTCGGCGCGAACCAGTAGCCGCGCTCGGGGACCTCGCAGGAGATCGTCCGCCGCCGGGCGCCCTCGTCCTCGCCGGCCGCGACGAGCGCTTCGATGCGCTCGAGCTGCTCCTTGCTGTTGATCGCCCCGACGTCGGTGTTCTTGTCAAGCGGGTCGCCGACGCGCAGCCGCGCCATCCGCTGCCAGAGCTTCGCCGTCACCTCCTCCATCACGCTCTCCTGGATCAGCAGCCGCGATCCCGCGCAGCACACGTGGCCCTGGTTGAAGAAGATGCCGTTGACGATTCCCTCGACGGCCTGGTCCAGCGCGGCGTCCTCGAACACGATGTTCGCGGACTTGCCGCCGAGCTCGAGCGTCAGCGGCGTGTTCGTGCCGGCGAGCGCCGTCTGGATGTCGCGGCCGACCGCCGTCGAGCCGGTGAACGCGATCTTGTCGATACCGGTTGACCGGACCAGCGTCGCGCCCGTTTGGCCGTCCCCGGGAAGGATGCTCACGACCCCCGGCGGCAGCTCCGCCTCCTGGCAGATCTCCGCCAGCAGCAGCGCGGTCAGCGGTGTGGTCTCCGCCGGCTTGACGATCGCGACGTTGCCGCACGCGAGCGCCGGCGCGAGCTTCCACGCCGCCATCAGCAGCGGGAAGTTCCACGGGACGATCTGGCCGACGACGCCGAGGGGCTCCGTTTCAGCTGCATTTACGCCGTAGCGGAGCTTGTCCGCCCAGCCCGCGTAGTGAAAGAAGTGCGCCGCCGCCAGCGGGATGTCGACGTCGCGCGATTCGCGCAGCGGCTTGCCGCCGTCCAGCGTCTCGACGACCGCGAGCTCGCGCGCGCGCTCCTGGATCAGGCGTGCGATCCGGAAGAGGTACTTCGCGCGCTCGAGCGGCTTGAGCTGCGCCCATTTGGGCTGGGCCGCTCGTGCGGCGGCGATCGCCCGCTCGATGTCGTCCGGACCGGCCCAGGCGATCTCCGCGATCGGCTCCTCGGTCGCCGGGTTGATCGTCGGGACGTAGCGGTCCGTCCGCGGCTCCTGGAACTCGCCGCCAACGAAGAGCCCGTAGCGATCCTTCAGCCGGATGTGGTCGGCGGACTCCGGGGCCGGGGCGTAGTCCCAGACGATCCTGGTGCGGGTCTCGACGCTCATTCCTTGGAGAAGTCCTCAGACCGTCCGTAGCGGCCGGTTTCGGTCTTGGCGTATTGCATAAGGAGATCATTGAGCACGGACGACGCGCCGATCCTGAGTCGTTCCGGCGTCAGCCACTCGTCGCCGAGTGTCTCCTTGACCAGCACCAGGCGGTGCAGCGCCGCCTTGCTGGTCGACACGCCGCCGGCGGCCTTGAAGCCGACGATCCGGCCGCTGCGCTCCGCGTAGTCGCGAATCGCCTCGAGCATCACCAGGCACACGCCCGGCGTCGCCCCGCTCCCGGCCTTGCCGGTCGAGGTCTTGATGAAGTCGGCGCCGGCCTCCATCGACAGCATCGAGGCGTGACGGACGTGGTCGTAGGAGCCGAGCTCGGCGGTCTCCAGGATCACCTTCAGGTGAGCGTCCCCGCAGCGCTCCTTGACCGCGAGGATCTCGCCCTGAACGCGGGCGTCGTCGCCGGCGAGGAACGCCTCGCGCGAGATCACCATGTCGATCTCCTCCGCGCCCGCGGCGACCGCGTCCTCGGTGTCGCGCAGCTTCGCCTCGAGCGACACCTGCCCGGCGGGGAACCCGGTCGCCACCGACGCGGTCTTCACGCCGGTGCCGCTCAGCGCCTCGGTTGCGACGCTAACGAGCGAGGGGTACACGCAGACCGCCGCGACCGACGGGATCTCGGGGATCGTGGGCGCAGGGCAGACCGCCTTGGCGCACAGGTGGCGGACCTTGCCGGCCGTGTCGGCGCCCTCGAGCGTGGTCAGGTCGAGCATCGACACCGCCAGGCGGATGCCCTGCTGCTTGGCGGTCGTCTTGATCGACCGCCGACCCAGCTGCGCGGCGCGCTCCTCCACCCCGACTCGATCGACATGAGGCAGACGACGGATCACGATCTGAGGCTACTACGCTGCGGAGGGTGAAACGCGTGCTCGTCTTCTGCGGCTCGAGCCCGGGGCGGTTGCCGGAGTACGTCTCGGCCGCCGAGTCGCTCGGCAGGACGTGTGCCGAGCGCGGGCTGGAGGTCGTCTACGGCGGGGCCAGCGTCGGGCTGATGGGCGCGCTCGCCGACAGCGCGCTCGCCGCGGGCGGGACGGTCATCGGAGTGATCCCGCGCCGTCTGGTCGAGCACGAGATCGCGCACGCCGGCCTGACCAAGCTCCACACCGTCGAGACGATGCACGAGCGCAAGGCGCTGATGTCCGAGCTCTCAGACGCCGTGATCGCGATGCCCGGAGGGACGGGCACGCTCGACGAGCTGTTCGAGCTCTTCACCTGGAGCCAGCTCGGGCTCCATCGCAAGCCGATCGGGCTGCTCGACGTCGAGGACTACTGGCAACCGCTGCTCGCGTTCCTACAGCACGCGGTCCACGAGCGCTTCCTCCGCGCCGAGCATCTCGCGACGCTCCTGGTGGAGCGGTCGGCCGACGTGCTGCTGGACGGCCTCGAGTCCTTCCGCCCGACCGCGCAGGCCAAGTGGCTAGACCGCGATCAGGTCGTGCCGAACACGCGGTCCCCGGCGTCGCCAAGCCCGGGCCGGATGTAGGCGTTCGCGTCGAGCTCGCGGTCGACCGCGGCGGTCCAGATCGGGACGTCCGGATGCTCTTCTTGCACCGCCCCGATTCCCTCCGGGGCTGACACCAGGCACACCAGCTCGAGGCGCTCGGCGCCCGCGCGCTTGAGGTGATGCAACGCGTGCACGGCGCTGCCGCCGGTGGCGAGCATCGGATCGAGCACGTAGACGTGCGCGGTCGGCAGGCCGGGGGGCAGCCGCTCGTAGTAGTCGACGGGCACGTGCTCCTCCTCGTCGCGATAGATCCCGACGTGGCCGACACGCGCATCCGGCAGCAGGCGCAGGAACCCCTCGACCATCCCGAGCCCGGCGCGCAGCACCGGGACGACGGCGACCTCGTCGCGCAGCCTCGTGCCGCGCGTGGTTTCCAGGGGCGTCTGGATCTCGACGTCCTTGAGCGGCAGCTCACGGGCGACCTCGACGGCCATGATCGCCGCCGCCTCGTACAGCGCCTGGCGGAAGGCGCCGTGCGAGGTGGCCCGATCGCGCAGAAGAGACAGCCGGTCGGCGAGGACGGCATGCTCGACGAGCCTCAGGTTGCTTGGCACGCCGCGATGCTATCCGCGCGGTAGGGTGGCGCGCGGACTGATGACACGCGTGCGGTTGAACGTCGAGCTGAAGGCGCGAGACGCCGACCCGGCCGCCACGGCGGATCGCTGTGTCGCGCTCGGCGCTGTCGATCAGGGCGTTCTGGAGCAGCGCGACACGTACTTCGGGGCGCATGTCGGCCGGCTGAAGCTGCGCGAGGCCTCGGAGGGCGCCGAGCTGATCGCCTACCGCCGGCCGGACGGCACCGAGGCGACCGAGAGCGCGTACCTGCTGGCGCGCGTGAGCGACGCCGGCTCGTTGACCGAGGCGCTGGACGCGGCGCTCGGGACCGTCGTCGTCGTGGCCAAGCGCCGCCGGCTGTTCCTGTGGGAAGGGGTGCGGATCCATCTCGACGACGTGGAGGGGCTGGGAGCGTTCATCGAGTTCGAGGGGGTCCTGCCGGACGCCGGCGACGCCGAGGCAGCGCATGCGAAGGTCGCGCGCCTGCGGACGGAGCTGCAGATTTCCGACGAGCAGCTGGTGTCGGTGGGCTATGCCGATCTGCTCATGGACGGCGCCGAGGCGCTGCTGCGGGCGGCGGACGGGGTGATGCGCTTGGCGTACGCGCCGTACTCCGGGTTCAAGGTGGGCGCCGCGGTGCGCGGGCGCAGCGGCTCGATCTACGCCGGCGCGAACGTCGAGAACGTCGCCTTTCCCCAGGGTCAGTGCGCGGAGGCCTCCGCGCTCGGCGCGCTGGTCGCGGCCGGGGAGTACGGGATCACCGCGGTCGCGGTCGTGGCCGAGAAGGTGGAGCGCTGCCCGCCTTGCGGGGGGTGCCGGCAGCGGCTGGCGGAGTTCGGCTCCGCTGAGACGCCCGTCTACCTGGGACGTCCGGGAGCGGCATTCGAAACCGTCACGGTTGGGGAGCTCCTCCCCGGGTCCTTCGGGCGCGAGGAGCTGGAGGCGTGAGCGAGGCCGCCGCGGTCCTCGCCGAGCACGGACCGCCCCGCATCGGCCTCGTGCTGGGCTCGGGGCTGGGCGCCGTCGCGGATGCGGTTTCCGACCCGGTCGCGATTGGCTACGACGAGCTGCCCGGGTTCCCGCGTCCGACCGTCGCCGGGCACGCGGGACGCGTGGTGCTGGGCTCGATCGATGGCGTCCCGGTGGCCGTGCTCCAGGGCCGCGCACACCTATACGAAGGCGGCGATCCGGACGCGCTGCGGACGCCCGTGCGGGCGCTCCGGGCTGCCGGCGCCTCGATCCTGGTGCTGACCAACGCCGCCGGCTCGCTGCGCCCGGAGGTCGGCCCGGGTCGCCTGATGGCGATCACCGACCACATCAACATGACCGGGGCGAACCTGCTGATCGGCGCCAACGACGATGCGCTCGGTCCGCGGTTCCCATCACTGGGTGACGCCTACGACCCCGCGCTGCTCGACCTGCTGCGCGCGTCCGCGGCCGAGGTGGGGCTCGACCTCGCCGAGGGCGTCTACCTCGCGGTCGCGGGCCCGTCGTTTGAGACGCCAGCGGAGATCCGCGCCTACCGGACCCTCGGCGCCGACGCGGTCGGCATGTCCACGGTCCAGGAGACGATCCTCGCGCGCCATTGCGGCCTGCGTGTGGCCGCGGTGTCGGTGATCACCAACCTCGCTGAGGGTCTCGGCGAGGAGCCGCTGAGCCACGAGCAGACCCTGCGAGACGCGCAGCGCGCCGCGGGCGACCTGACCCGCCTGCTACTGAACTTCATCCCCAGATGCTCGTCGCTGAGCTGATCCGGCGTAAGCGCGACGGGCTCGAGCTGGCGGCCGCCGAGCTCGAGCAGCTCGTCGCGGGAATCGCCGACGGCTCCGTCAGCGACGCGCAGGTGGGCGCGCTCGCGATGGCGATCTTCCTGCGCGGTATGAGCGCGGCCGAGCGGGTCGCGCTGACCGGCGCGATGACGCACTCCGGCGACGTGCTCGCGTGGGCTGACGCCGATCTCGGCGGCCCCGTCCTCGACAAGCACTCGACCGGGGGCGTCGGCGACAAGGTGAGCCTGCTGCTCGCGCCGATCGTCGCCGCCTGCGGCGCCTTCGTGCCGATGATCTCGGGCCGCGGCCTCGGCCACACCGGCGGCACGCTCGACAAGCTCGAGTCGATTCCCGGGTACGACGTCGCGCCCTCGGTGGAGGCGTTGCGCGATGTGGTGGCACGGGTCGGCTGTGCGATCGTGGGGCAGACCGCGCGACTGGCGCCCGCGGACCGGCGCCTGTACGGGATCCGCGACGCCACCGGGACCGTCGACTCGATCCCGCTGATCGTCAGCTCGATCCTCTCCAAGAAGCTCGCCGCCGGGCTCGACGCGCTCGTGATGGACGTCAAGGTCGGGTCGGGCGCGCAGTTCCCCGACGTGGATCGCGCCCGCGAGCTGGCGCTCGTGCTGATGGACGTAGCGGCCGGCAACGGGATGCCGACGCACGCGCTGCTGACGGACATGAACCAGGTCCTCGGGCGCACCGCCGGCAACGCGGTCGAGGTGCGCGAGTCGATCGACCACCTGACAGGAGCCGCGTGCGATCCGCGTTTGCGGGAGGTGACGCTTGCGCTGAGCGCGGAGCTGCTCGTGTTGGGGGGCTTGTTCGCTCGCGTGGACGACGCGCGCTCGGCCGCGGCCTCGGCGCTGGACGGCGGCGCGGCCGTGGAGCGGTTCACCGCGATGGTCGCCGCGCTCGGGGGGCCCGCCGACCTGGTGACTCACCCCGAGCGCTACCTGAGCGCCGCGCCGTTGGTTCGCGCGCTCGAACCGGACGACCCCGGCGTCGTCACGTCCATCGACGTGCGCGCGGTGGGCCTCGCGGTCGTGGCTCTCGGCGGGGGGCGCGCACGGGACACCGACGACGTCGACCACAGCGTCGGCCTGACGGAGGTCGCGGCGGTGGGCGAGCGGGTCGGGCCGGGCGAGCGGCCGCTCGCGATCGTCCACGCGCGCGACGAGGCCGGGTTTGACCAGGCGGCTGCTGCGCTTCGCTCGGCGTTCGTCCTGGGTGACGGGCCCGTTTCGGTTCCCGAGCCGGTGCTCGAGGTTCAGCGCACGGTGTAGATGCCGGTCGAGACCGCGTGGTAGCCCTTGGCCCCGATCGCGAGCGCGAGCGGGCTGCGCGGGTCTCGGTTTTGGGCGAGGGAGTCGAGCGCGTGGCGGAAGTCGTAGCGCGGGGTCCACCCCAGGTCGCGCCGCGCCTTGTCGTTGACGTAGATGCGCTCGATCGAGGGGAACATCCGCCAGCGGCGCTGGGCGTACAGCTCCTGGAAGTCCGGATACAGGCGGCGGACCACCTGCGGCAGGTCCTCGCGCACTCCGGCGAGGTCGCCCTGGGTGAAGGGCGTCGTCGCGCTGATGATGTAGCGGCCGAAGCCGATCTCGGGCGCTCGGTTCAGCGCGAGAAGATGCGCGCTCACCACGTCCTCGACGTCGACTCTTCGGTAGAGCAGCTCGTTGACCTTGACGTTGAGGTCCTCGTAGGCGGAGCGGATCTCGTCACGGTCGTCGGGCTCGGGGAAGAAGCGCGAGGTGCGGAGGATCAGGCAGGGCAGCCCGTGGTCGCGCGCGATCAGCTCGCACAGGTCCTCGGCGGCGGTCTTGGTCGCGCCGTAGATGTTGCGGGGCACAGGGCTGGTTTGCTCGGTGATCCAGGCCGCGGGTTCGCCTGCGGGGGGCATCAGCGCCCGCCCGAACGTGCTCGTGGTGCTCGTGAACACGAAGCGGCCGACGTTCGCGTCGACGGCCTCCTCGAGCAGGATCAGCGTGCCGGCGATGTTCGTCTCCACGAACTCGGCGCGCTCGTGCGACTCGACGTGCGGCTTGTGCAGCGTGGCCGCGTGGACGATCGCGTCGACGCCGGCGACGGCTCTGCGCACAAGCGATCGGTCCGCCACTGATCCTTGGAAGCTCGTGAACGGCGAGGGTGATACGTCGAGGCCGACGACCTCGTGCGGTCCGTCCCGCAAGCTCCGGACGAGCGCCTCCCCGAGGTGACCGGAGCTGCCGGTGACGAGGACCCTCATTAGGGCAGGGATATCAGAGCGGCCTGCTAAACCTCTCGCGATGCTGCCCAAGGCCGAGCTGCACGTGCATCTGGAGGGAACCGCTCCTCCCTCGCTGGTCAGCCGGATCGCCGAGCGCAACGGCGTCCTGCTGCCGGATGGCCTGTTCGACGGCGACGGTCGCTTCCGCTACACGGACTTCCTCGACTTCCTGCGCACCTACGACCTGGCGGCGAGCGTGATTCGCACCGGCCAGGACTACCGCGACATCACCTACGAGTACCTCTGCGACTGCGCCCGAGGCGGCGCGATCTACGTCGAGCTGACCGCCTCGCCCGATCACGCGGCCCTGGTCGGGCTGAGCGACGAGGAGCATCTGGACGGGATCGCGCAGGGGATCGACGACGCGCGGCGCGACACCGGGATCGAGGGGCGGATCCTGATCTCGGCGGTGCGCAACTTCGGCGTCGACCGGGCGCTGCGCGTCGCTCGCTACGCCACGTCCCGGCCGCACGAGTACGTCGTGGGCTTCTCGATGGCCGGCGACGAGGCGGGGTTCCCGGCCCACGACTTCGCCGAGGTGTTCGCGATCGCTTCCGGCGCCGGCCTCGGCTGCACGATCCACGCGGGCGAATGGGCCGGCCCGGAGAGCGTGCGCGCGGCGCTGAAGCTCCCGATCACGCGTATCGCCCACGGTGTGCGCGCGATCGAGGATCCCTCGCTGGTCTCCGAGCTGGCCGCGTCCGGCGTCGTGCTCGAGTGCTGCCCGACCAGCAACGTTGTCCTCGGAGTATTCCCTTCGTATGAGGAGCATCCGCTGCCGGCGCTCCGGGCCGCGGGCGTGCGCGTCACGCTTGGCTCCGATGACCCGCCCTACTTCGGCGCCTCGATCGCCACCGAGTACGAGGTGTGCATCGAGCGGATGGGGCTGAGCGCGGAGGACCTGCGCGAGATCACGCTCACCGCCCTCGACGCTGCCTTCTGCGATGAGCAGCTGCGCGCGGCGCTGCGCGCTCGGGCCCGCGCTCTTTAGACTCCCTCGCAGCGTGCAGACCGACGACGCGATCGGGCGGATCCTCCTCAGCGCAGACGAACTGGACCGCCGAATCCGCGAGCTTGGCGCCGAGGTCTCGCGCGACTATCAGGGCAAGGATCTGCTGCTGATCGGGATCCTCAAGGGCGCCGTGTTGTTCCTGTCGGACCTGATGCGCCACCTGGAGGCCGACGCCCAGGTCGACTTCATGGCCGTCGCCTCCTACGGCTCGGCGACGAAGTCCTCGGGAGTCGTCCAGATCCTCAAGGACCTCGACGAGCCCGTCGAGGGTCGCGACGTCCTGATCGTCGAGGACATCGTCGACACCGGCCTCACGCTCCGCTACCTCCTGAGCACGGTGAGCGGCCGCAACCCCCGCTCGATCGAGGTCTGCGCGCTGCTCTCGAAGACCGAAGCCCGGATCGTCGAGGTCCCCGTCCGCTACGTGGGCTTCGAGATCCCGAACGAGTTCGTCGTCGGCTACGGCCTCGACTACCAGCAGCGCTATCGGGGCCTGCCCTACGTGGCGATCCTCGCCACGCCCGGCTAGGAGGGTCCGGCGCCAGCGGCTCGGGCTGCTAGGACGAGATTCGCTCCAGCGCCAGCCCGGAGGCGGCCGGCCCGAGCAGCGCGACGAGCCCGGCCAGCAGTCCGGTCACGCCGATGATCGTGAAGCCGGCGAAGAACGAGAGGCTCGCGACGACCGACGGCAGCACCAGGCCGCCCAGTGCGCCGCCGCCGTGGCCGAGCCCGTCGCACAGCGCGAACCCCGTGGTCCGGGCGCGGGTGGGGAAGCTCTCGGCCGTGTACGTGTAGCCGGCCTGCAGGAACATGCCCAGCGCGGTGGAGGCCAGGAACGCGCCGATGATCACCACCGTCTCGCTGGCCGCGGTCCCGATCAGGATCATCGCGACGAGCCACACGCACGTCGATCCGAGCAGGAGCCACTTCCGCTCGTAGCGGTCGATCCCGCCGATCATCAGGATCGCTCCGAACGGATAGCCGATCGCGCCGATCGCGAGGTACAGCGTCCCGGCGGATAGGCCTTGATGCTTGAACAGGTCCGGCGCGTCGCCAAGGAACCCGTAGTTGCCGATGTACCAGAGGAACCACATGACGAGGAACACGACGACGCGGCGCAGGTAGGGGGCCCGCAGCAGGTCGGCGAAGGGGACGCCGAGGCGCGTGTCGACCGTGGCGGGCTCGGGCTCGGGCAGCGTCTGCCCCCGCGCCGTTGCGCGCTTCTCCATCTGGCTGACGAGCTCATCGGCCTCGTCCAGGCGGCCGTGGAGCGCCAGCCAGCGCGGCGATTCCGGCAGCTCGAAGCGAGCGATCAGCGCGATCACCGCGATCGCGCCGCCGATGATGAAGAGCCAGCGCCAGCCGTTGTGCAGGCCGGGGATCAGGGCCAGCGCGATCAGCGGCGTCACGGCCTGCCCGACGATCCCGACGCAGAACGTCGCGACCGAGATGCGGCCCCGCAGCCGGGCCGGGGCCAGCTCGCCGATGTAGGTCGAGACCAGGTTCAGGTCGGCGCCGACGCCCATGCCGGTGATGAACCGCAACACGATCAGCACCCCGAGGCTCCCGGCGGCCGCGTCTCCGAACGAGCCGATCGCGGTCAGGACGATCGTCACGATCAGCATCCGGAAGCGACCGAACCGGTCGGCCAGCATGCCGATGACCAGCGAGCCGACCGCGTAGCCGATCAGCCCGATCGACAGCGCGAGGAAGGTCGACTCGTTGCCCGACAGGTGAAACTGCGTCTCGATCTGAGGGATCGCGAAGCCGATGTCGGTGATGTCGTAGAAGGTGAAGAAGTACCCCGTGCCGACGATCGCCAGGTACACCCAGGGCAGCGCCCACACGTCGATGCGATCCTGGCGCGCGAGGATCTCGGCCGCACGCCGCGTCTGAGCACCCTGCTCGGAGACCGTGGACATCCTCGCTTTGGATCTACCCGACGCTCCCAGCGCGGACACACGGGGGGTGCCGGCCAGGGCTGCTCTAGGTTTTGCGTTGTGGACCAGCGCTTCAGCCGGTCGGAGATGGAGCGCCGTTGGGCCGCGCTCGAGTCATCGATGGCTGCGCGCGAGGTGTCGCACCTGGTGCTGTACGGAGCGAACCGCGCCGGCTCGGCGATCGGCTGGGTCACGCGCTGGCCCGTGACGCGCGAGGCGCTCGTCGTGTTCACGCCGGGCCACGCGCCGCTCCTGTTCGTGAACTTCTACAACCACGTCCCGAACGCCGCGCGGATCGCGACCGAGTCGGAGGTCCGCTGGGCCGGCGAGCGCCCGATCGAGACGGCGATCGAGGAGCTGCGCCGCCGCGGCGCGGCGGGCACGCGGATCGGGACGATCGGCCCGCTCGATCACCGCGCCCACGCCGCGCTGGACGCAGTCGGTCAGCCCGTTGGAAATGAGCCGCGACTACACCGAGCTGCGCCTGGTGAAGTCAGAAGAGGAGATCCGGTGGCTGCGGGTCGCGGCGGGGATGACGGACGACGCCGTGCGCGCGCTGCACCAACGGGCCGCGCCGGGCGTGAGCGAGCTCGAGCTCGTCGACGCGGTCGAGCGGGCCTACGTCGCCCGTGGCGGGACGACCCACATTCACTACCTCGCCGCCACGCCGATGTCGCGGCCGGAGATCTGCGTGCCGGCGCAGTACCCGACCGGACGGCCGCTCGCCAGCGGCGATGTGTTGATCTGCGAGATCAGCGCGTCCTTCTGGGAGTACGCCGGCCAGCTGCTGCGCACGTTCGCGGTCGACGCGGAGCCATCGCCGCTCTACCGCGAGCTGCATCACGTGGCCGACGCCGCCTTCGACGCGATCGCCGGCCGGTTGCGCGCCGGCGCCACGGCGCTCGAGCTCGTGGAGGCCTCGACCCTGATCGAGGACGCCGGATTCACGATCCGCGACGATCTGGTGCACGGTTTCGTCGGTGGCTATCTGCCTCCGGTGCTCGGGAAGCACGGCCGCGCGCCAGGCTCCTCGCCCGAGTTCACGTTCACGAGCGGCATGACGGTCGTCGTGCAGCCCAACGTCGTCACCCCGGACGAGCGTGCGGGCGTGCAGACCGGCGAGCTGCTGCTGATCACCGAGAGCGGCGTCGAGCGGCTGCACTCCTACGCCCGCGGCATGCTGCCGATCGCCGGCTAGGCGCGCGCCGGGGGATCCGCGGCTCTCAGCCGAGGCCGCCGATCCGCTCGAGCAGGAGCGCCAGGAAGCGCTCCGCGTCGATGTCCACCGCCACGTGGCAGTTGGGCTGCCAGGTGTCGCCGCGCAGATCGACGTAGGTGCGCCCGCGCGAGAGCTCGGGTCCGGTGTCGACCACAACGCCGCAGTGCGTCGTCTCCAGCAGCGAGGGGTCGATGACGTGCGCCATCGCGACCGCGTCGTGCACGGGGGCTCCGTCCCAGCCGTAGCGGCTCGCATGGAAGCGCGAGAAGAAGTTGTAGAGGTCGGCCACGAGCTTCCCTGCGGCGCCGCTGTCGGCCAGCGTCTTCGCGTGGGTCGCGGTCATCAGCGCCTTGTGGGTGACGTCGAGCCCGACCATCGTCAGGTCGAGCCCGCTCGTGAAGACGCGGTATGCGGCCTCCGGATCGGCCCAGATGTTGAACTCCGCGGCGGGGGTCGTGTTGCCGAGGCCGATCGCGCCGCCCATCAGCACGATCCGCTCGACCTTCTCGCTCAGCTGCGGATAGCGCGCCAGCAGCAGTGCGATGTTCGTGAGCGGCCCGGTCGGGACGAGCGTGACGGGCCCCTCGCTCTGCGTGAGCTCGTTTGCGATCCAGTCGACGGCGTGCGCCTGCTTGCGGTTCTCGTCCCGGCGGCGGCAGGTCGGGGCCGTCCAGCCCGGTCTCGCCGTGCACCTCGGGCGCGGCATGCTGCTCTCGGACCAGCGGTCGCGGCGAGCCCGCCGCGACCGGGATCTCGCTCCGGCCAACGTGCTCGAGCACGCGGATCGCGTTCGCGGTGGTCTTCTCGAGCGTCTGGTTCCCGGCGACGGTCGTTACGCCGAGCAGGTTGACTTCGGGACTTCCGAGCGCGAGCAGCAAGGCGATCGCGTCGTCGTGGCCGGGGTCGCAGTCGAGGATGATGTCGGTCATCGGCGCAGGATCGCATCGAGTTCAGCCGATGTGGGCAGCGACGGCTGCGCGCCGGGTTTCGAGGCGGCCAGCGCGCCGGCGGCGCACGCTCGTACGAGCGCCTCTTGGCGCGCCCGCCCTTCGATCAGCCCGAGCACCAGTGCCGCGCAGAAGGCGTCGCCGGCCGCGGTCCCGTCGACCGGTTTGATCGGGGGCGGCTCGGCGCGCGCGACCTCCTCGCCGTCCTCGAGGAGCAACGCGCCATCCTCTCCAAGGGTCAGCGCCACCAGACCGTGATACGGCCCCACCTGCTCGTACTCGTAGCGGTTGACGACGAGGAGATCGGGCTCGAGCTCGAGCCGCCCCCTCGCCGGCGCGGCGTTCAGGCAGAAGAATCGCGCCCCTCGGGCGGCCTTCGCGATCGTCGCGGCCGGGATCTCCTGCTGGGCGATGACCGCATCCGCCTCGCCGATGTCCACCTCGTCGGGGCGCGAGCCGCGCGTTCGCGCCCGGCGCGACCACGATCATGTTCTCGCCGCTTGACTCGACCACGATTAGCGCGACTCCCGACTCGCCGTCGTCGACCACGACGCCGCTGACGTCGACCCCTTCCTGTCGTAGCGAGCGGATCACCAGGTCATCGCGTCCGATCCGGCCCACGAATCTCACCTCGGCGCCGAGCCGCGCCGCGGCCACCGCCTGGTTGGCGCCCTTGCCCCCCGGGACGCGTTCGAACGTGGCGTCGCTGACGGTCTCCCCGGGTCTGGGCAGCCGCTCGCACCGCGCGACCAGGTCGATGTTCGCCGAGCCGACGACCGTGATTCGAGGTGGCGAGCGCACGCGCGGGAGCTTCCCATACGGCGCGCCGCAGCCCGCGCGTGGACCTTGCCGGTCTGTCCGAGGTGACAACCTTGCCGTCGATGCGTCTCGACACGCACGTGCATCTCGTGCCCGAGGACTACCGGTCTCTGGTCACGGCGCGCTCGCTCTCCCGCAGGCCGCTCCCACCGTGGTCGCGAGACATGACGGAGGAGTTCATGGATCGCTACGAGATCGACGCCGCCGTGATGTCGCTCGGCCCACCGGGCGTCTGGTTCGGCGACGCGGGTCTCGCCGCGGAGCTCGCTCGGATCGTCAACGAGGCGGTCGCCGGTCTCGTTTGCTCCGCGCCTCAGCGCTACGCGGGGCTGGCGGTGCTGCCACTGCCCGATGTGGATGCCTCGCTCGAGGAGCTCGGCCACGCGCTCGATGTGCTTGCGCTCGACGGCGTCGCGCTGCTCTCGAATGTGGACGGGATCTACCCCGGCGATGAGCGGATGGAACCGGTGTGGAGCGAGCTCGATCGCCGGGGCGCCTACGTCTTCCTGCATCCCGCGCCGGCGCCGGGGGGGCCTTTCCTCTCCCACCATCCGCTCTGGCTCTACGAGTTTCCGTTCGAGACGACCCGCGCGGTGGTCAACCTGATCTACAGCGGCACGCTCGAGCGATCCACCGGCCTGCGTCTGCAACTCGCCCACCTCGGGGGCACAGCGCCGTTCCTCGCGCACCGCATCGCCTCGCTCGCCGCCCGCGAGCCGGACAAGGCGGCTCTTGCCCCGTCGGGCGCGCTTGCCTCGCTCGCGCGCTGCTGGTTCGACACGGGCCTCTCGAACTACGCGTCGGCGGTCGCGGCGACGGCGTCGGTGGTCCCGCTCGAGCGGATCGTGTTCGGGACCGATTGGCCGTATGCGGCGTTACCACCATCCGGGGACCCGGCGCCGGAGCTCGAGTCTCTGGGCGACCAGCGTGCCTTGGTCGACTCCCTCAACGCCGCGGCGCTCGTGCCGCGGCTGTTCGAGGGCGCTTAGGTTTGTGGCCGCGCGCGGACACGATGCTTTCGGTCAATCCTCTTCGTCGTCCCCCCCGGCGGGGGTCAGGCCTCGCGCCTGGAGCCAGAGCTCGAACATCGGATCCGTAAGCCGTGGGCTGCCGCGCTCGTCGATTACGTCGGCCTTCGCCACCAGCCCCTCGAGGGCACGTCCGATGCTCGCACGCTTGATGCCGACCGCCGCCGCGGTCTCCGCGCTGTGCAGCGGCGTGCTGGCGACGGCCAGGGCGCGAGCGATACGGCGTTCGTTCGGAGGCAGGGCGCGCCAGATCGCGTTCATCAGTGGCGTCGTGTCGGCAACAGCCTGATCGAGCGCCGCGATCCAGACCTCCTCGTCGGCGCCTCTCCCCCGCGCTGTTCGCTCCCAGAGGTAGTGCGCCAGCATCATGCTGCGCTGTGGATGGCCACGAGTGAACTCGAGCAGCGGCGACAGCGCGGGCCCGACCTCACGACCGGAACGCTCGAACCGTTCCGAGACGTACTGGCCGACGGCGTCCAGCGGCAGGGGTGCGAGGTGGCGCGGAACGGCCTGCTCGAGCAACGGCCTGGCCGGATCGGCGAACAGGTGGTGCATCACCCCGGGAGCCGAGCCGGCGAAGCCGTAGGTGGCGGCATCTGTCTGATGCTGGATGACGCTTCGGATCTTGCCGTCGGCGCCGGGCACGGCCAGCACATCCTGGATCTCGTCGAAGACCACCAGGCTCGTGGTGCCGCTTCGATCGAACAGCGAGGCGGGAAGCTCGAGCAGGCGGATGAGCACCGACTCGGCGTCGACCTGGGGATTGCGCTGCAGGGTCGCAGTGAACCCTCCACCTCCCAGCGACAGACCGATGTTCCAGGCCCGGAAGAGGCTCTCCACATGCCGACGGACCGTCCCCTTCAGACGTTCGTAGCCGCGCTCGATGCGGACCACGATCTCCGCAATCGAGAGGACGTCCTGAAGGTCGACGAGGATCGCCACCTTCCCCTCTCGTTCCGCGGTGGTGAGCACCCGTCGCAGAAGCGTCGTCTTGCCATACCGGCGCGGCCCCACGAGCCGGAACGAGTGACCGCCTTCGGCGAGCGCCAGCAGGTCCTCGGCCTCGGGATCGCGGTCGATCATGTCCTCCGGCGCGAGCGGGCCGGAGAAGCGAAACGGATTCACGTCGCGTTGGGTCGGCATGCTGAAAGTCTACCGTCTTGCATACTCACAGCATGCAAGTTCGCATACTTTCAGTATGCAAGAGGTTATGGCCCGGGCCCGAATCGCGTCGTCAGTTGTAATGGCGCAGCTGCGGCCACAGGACACGCCAGGGCGCGGCCGGTGAGCAGAGCATCACCGGCATTCCCTGCTCCTGGTTGTTGAGCCCCAACCCGTTGTTGACGACCGCCAGGGTCTGGCACCCCGTGAATTGTGGGGCGGCTGCGGCCCCGTCGTTGAAGCCGACGAGCAGGGCACGCGTGTCGTCGGCGGGCGGGATCGCCCATTCGCTGAAGCCGTTGTGTCCGCTGTAGGCAAGCGGCAGCCGATGCGAGGACAGGAGGTCGATGGCGCCCGCCTCGCCGTAGTTGGCGGTGAAGATCGCGGTTCGCTGACGCTCGCCGATCGGGATCCGGGCCCAGGCGTGGTCCACCGCGTCGATGAACTGAGGCCACCCGACCATCTCCTCCTGCGTGCCGTTGAGCGAGTCGACGATGCTCCCCTGCAGGTCGCGCTCGGGCAGGAGCGGCAGCGCGATGAACGCGCCGATCGCGGCGCTGAGCAGAACGCCGGCGGTGAGCAGGCCCGTCCTCCTGCGCTTGCGCAGTGTCCACTGGGCCGTGGGGATCGCGCCGAGCCCGATGAGCGTCGGATAGAGGCTGGCGAGGTAGTAGGCGTGGCCGTTTCCAAGGAAGTACAGGACGCCCTGCGGCGGCATATGTGATCGGGACGAACCGCAGGTTGCGCCACGCCGGATGCCGGAATGGCCTCAGCAGCCCGGCAATCCAGACCGGCACGAGCAGCGGGCTCACCATCACCAGCTGGAACGGGAAGAAGCCGGCCCTCCCTCCCTCCTGACTGCCCGCGATGTTGTTTGCCACGGTGGCCTGCGGCCATCCGTGCTGCTGCTGCCAGATGACGTAGGGAAGCGCGACAGCGACGGCGGCCACCGCGCCCGCGGCCGCCCAGCGGGTTCTCAGGATCGACCGCGGCCCGGCGGCGAGCAGCGCGCCGACCATGACGAGCGCAACGAGCCCGACTTGCGGCTTGGCCTCGATGCCGATCCCGACGACCACGCCCGCCGCGAGGACGTCGGGGCCGCTGCCGCGCCGGACGGCACGAACCGCAAGCCAACCCAGCGTGGTGGTGCTGAGCATGTCGAAGGTGGTGGTGCTGACGAGATGCGCGACCGCCAGCGCGAAGGCCGACACCGCGGTGCAAGCCGCAGCGATGACCTGCGCCCTGCCATCACCGCCGACCTCGCGCGCGATCAATGCCGCCAGCAGCGTCGTCAGCCCCGGCGATCAGCGCCGACGGCGTGCGCAGCACCAACAGCGAGCCGGGCGCGATCGCGTTCATCGCCCACGCCACCAGCGGCACGAGCGGAGGCTGGTCTGGATACCCGAACGCCGCGTGCGACCCCGCCACGATGAAGTACAGCTCGTCCCGGTGATACCCGTAG
Organism: uncultured Solirubrobacterales bacterium; assembly: GCA_963849285.1. Lineage (GTDB taxonomy): Bacteria > Actinomycetota > Thermoleophilia > Solirubrobacterales > Solirubrobacteraceae > Palsa-465. The sequence continues at coordinate 15,657 of CAWKGS010000009.1, read as the reverse complement.
CGCGTGCTCATCGCGAGCAACACCGCCACCTGGACAGCGATGATCGCGCCCACCCACGGGCTCAGCCGCAGCCGTGGTCGCGCGTCCTCGACGCCCACCTGCAGGTTCGCTGCCCCAGCTAGAACCACCCCGCAAAGCTACTCCCTGGCGACAGGGGTGGCCGTAGGTGTGTTGAGGCTCCGCGGAGCGTGCCGGACGTCAGTCCTCGGGCGGAGGGCGCTGAAATGCGATCCGCTTGAGCTCGGTGAGGCTGTGGCCGCCGAGCCGCAGCGCGGTCTGGAAGCCCTCGCGGCCGAGCTCGCCTGCGTCGAGTGCCCGGCGGAGCTCATCGAGGCCCGGGCGCTCGCCTTCGAGGACCTGATCGCGCGAGGTCTCAATCAGGATCAGGTGCCGCGAGCGCCGTTCGCCGTGAGCGAGCCGAACGAGGCGCTCTCGCTCCGCCGCGTCGAAGCCCACGAGCGCCACGACGACGCTCTGACCGGCCTGGAGTCGCTTCAGGATCGCCACGTCGAGCAGCTCCCGAGCACGCGCCTCGAGCTGCTCCGCTGGCACCCGACCGGCAAGCAGGGCGTGGACCCTCGCAAGGGAGAGCACCGCGCCTCGTTCCTCGACGACGCGTTCGGCGAACTGGTCCGGCTGCGACGCCGCCGCGCCGACGACCAGCAGCAGGCTGCCGGGCGAGTAGCGAAGACGATCCGAGGGACGGAGCACGCGTGTCCGCACCGACACGTCGGCCGGCCGCGGCGGCGCACCGTCACGGCGCGGCCGCTCTGAGGACCACCCCGTCCGCTCGTCGGAGCCGATGCTTACGCTGCGCGGCTCTTTTGGTTCAGGCATGTGCCCATGATCTCCAGCCGCGCGGACGGAGGCGTCGCTGGCCTGCGACCGTCATGCCCTGCCGCGAAGCAGCAGCTTCCGCATCTGCTCGAAGTCGGTATCGGTGAACTCCATCTGCGTCGGCTCGCTCGATTCGATGAAGTCGATCAGCGTATGGGCGAAGCGCACCGGGTCATGCAGCTGGGGAAAGTGACCGGCATCCTCGAAGATCTCGAGCCGGCTGTCGGGGAGCCCGCGGTTCGCGGCCGTGGCGTGCTCGACCGGGATCAACGGATCTTCACCACCCCAGATGATCAGCGAGGGAAGCAATGCCGCCAGATACAGCCGGTCTGTCGCGCTCACGCGCTGGCCGCCGATGTCGAGCACCGCGCGCAGGGTGTGGATGAACGCCTGGCGGGCGCCGGCGTCTGCCAGCGACCCGTAGCCGCGCGCCATCTCCGCCAGATCGGTCCCGGCCTGTAGCCCCAATCGACCAAGCAAGCCGCCAAGCGCGGCGCCGACACCGTGCAGGCGCTCGTGGGCGATCAGCGGGAGCACGATCTCGGAGCCGGGCAGCGTCGCGGCCCGGAGCATCGGATGGACCTCACGGCCGAGGCCGCCGCTCGAGACCAGCACCAGCCGCTCGGCGAACGGGGGGTACTCGTAGGCGAACTGCATCGCCACGCCGCCGCCGAGCGAATGTCCGACCACGGTGGCGCGCCGGTGCCCGAGCGCGACGAGCAGGTCGCGCACGCTGGCGGCGTACGCGCCGAGCGAGTAGTCGCCTCGCGGCTTGGCGGACTGCCCGTGTCCCAGCAGGTCGGGAGCGACGACCGTGTAGCGCTCGGCCAGCAGCGGAACCACCCGGTCCCACTGCTCGGCGCACCCCACGATGCCGTGAATCAGCAAGACGACTGGACCGCCCTCTCCGGCCGTCCGGTAGCTGACGCGATGGCCGTGGAGGACGAGCTCGTGCTCGGTTGGCTTCAGCTCAGAAAGGGTCCGGCGCGCGGCGCTGGCCGGTGGATGGGGTGCTGGTCGCGGCGATGCTCGCTACTACCCCGTGGACTGCCTGCGGTCACTCGAAGGACCCCGACCGTGACTATCGTCACCAAGCGATGGCTACCCGCAAGGACATCCGCAACATTGGAATCGTCGCTCACGTCGATCACGGCAAGACGACGCTGGTCGACGCTCTGCTGTGGCAGTCCGGAGCGTTTCGGGCGGGCCAGGACGTGGCTGACCGGGTGCTCGATTCGATGGATCTCGAGCGAGAGAAGGGGATCACGATCCTCGCCAAGAACACGGCCGTTCACTACGGCGGGGTCAAGCTGAACATCGTCGACACGCCAGGGCACGCCGACTTCGGGGGCGAGGTGGAGCGCGGTCTGACGATGGTCGACGGCGTGCTGCTGCTGGTCGACGCGAGCGAGGGCCCGCTGCCGCAGACGCGGTTCGTGCTCCGTAAGGCGCTCGAGGCCCGGCTGCCGGTGATCCTCGTCGTCAACAAGGTGGACCGGCCGGACGCGCGCATCGCCGAGGTCGTCGACGAGGTGTACGAGCTGTTCCTCGATCTCGACGCAGATGAGACGCAGATCGAGTTCCCGATCGTCTACACCAACGCGAGGGCGGGGCAGGCTTCGCTTGACCCGTCGACTCCGGGCACCGACCTGGGACCGCTGCTGGACCTGCTGCTCTCGCATATTCCCCCTCCCGAGTACGACCCGGCACTCCCGCTCCAGGCGCACGTCACCAACCTCGACGCCTCCCCGTACGTCGGGCGGCTCGCGATCTGTCGCGTGCGACACGGCACGATCCGTCGGAGCGAAACGGTCGCGTGGTGCCGCACGGACGGGCGGATCGAGCGCGTGAAGGTCAGCCAGCTGTACGTGACCGAGGCGCTGGATCTCGTCGAGGCCGAGGAGGCTGCCGCCGGCGAGATCATCTGGGTCGCCGGCATCCCGGAGATCATGATCGGCGAGACGCTCGCCGCCGCCGATGATCCGCGACCGCTGCCGGTGATCACGGTGGACGAGCCCTCGCTGTCGGTCACGATCGGGATCAATACCTCTCCCCTGGCCGGGCAGGACGGCGACAAGCTGACCGCCAGCCAGGTCAAGGACCGGCTCGATCGCGAGCTCGTCGGGAATGTCTCGCTCCGGGTGCTCGCGACCGAGCGTCCGGAGGTCTGGGAGGTCCAGGGCCGCGGCGAGCTGGCGCTCTCGGTGCTGGTCGAGCTGATGCGCCGCGAGGGGTTCGAGCTGACGGTCGGCAATCCCCAGGTCGTCACGCGGCTCCTCGACGGCGAGCTGTGCGAGCCGATCGAGCGGATGAGCGTCGACGTGCCCGAGGAGTACGTGGGCGTGATCACGCAGATGCTCGCGATGCGCAAGGGACGCATGGAGCAGATGGTCAACCACGGAACCGGCTGGGTCCGGATGGAGTACCTGGTACCCGCGCGCGGGTTGATCGGGTTCCGCACCGAGTTCCTCACCGAGACCCGGGGCACCGGCCTCGTTCACCACGTGTTCGACCGCTGGGAGCCGTGGCACGGTGAGGTGCGGACCCGGCCCACCGGTTCGCTGGTCGCCGACAGGCGCGGCAGCGTCGCGGCGTTCGCCCTGTTCAAGCTCCAGGAGCGGGGAACGCTGTTCGTGGCACCCGGAGACGAGGTCTACGAGGGGATGATCATCGGCGAGAGCTCCCGCGCCGAGGATCTCGACGTCAACGCCACCAAGGAAAAGCATCTGACCAACATGCGCTCCTCGACCGCGGACGAGCTCGTGAGGCTGATCCCCAAGCGCGAGCTCTCACTCGATCAGGCGCTCGAGTTCCTTCGCGTCGACGAGGCCGTCGAGGTCACGCCGCACGCGGTCAGGCTGCGCAAGGCGGTGCTGGACGGGACCGAGCGGCGCAAGCAGGCGCGGTCGGCACGGTCGGCGGCTGTGTGAGATTCGTGCAACACAACGGCCGTGCTGTCCATGCGGGCGCTTACGCTGGCAGCAGATGAATGACTTCTCCGCCCGGGCGCGCTCGCTGGTCGAGCAGATTCGATTGAACCCGTCCGATCCGGGGCTGGAGGAGGAGCTCGACGCGCTGCGAGCGCTATGGCGCTCGCTGCCGGATGCGGAGCGCGTTGAGGTCGCGGCTGCGGCGCGCGCAGTGGCTGCGGCCCGGGCGGCCGCCGCACCACCGAGCGAGCGTCGCCGATGACGCTGATGCGCAGCTCGCGCTTCACGGCCTGGATCGGATCGACGTCGAAGCTCCGCCGGAGCGCCGCTTCGACGGTCCCCGAGATCCGGACGCGCTGCTCGCCTGGTTTGGCCTGCACGAGTTCCGCCCCGGACAGCGCGAGACCGTCGCGGCGGCGCTCGCCGGCCGCGACAGCCTGGTGGTGATGCCCACGGGCGGCGGCAAGAGCCTCTGCTATCAGCTGCCCGGCATCGCCTCCGACGCGCTGACCGTCGTGGTCTCGCCGCTGATCGCGCTGATGGCGGACCAGTACCGGCGGCTCCTGCTCGGTGGACACCCGGCCGCGATGATCGCCTCGGGCATGGAGGCCGGCGCAGCCGCCCGCGCCCTGGCGGACGTGCGCAGCGGCCGGGCCCGGATCGTGCTGTGCTCGCCCGAGCGATTTGCCTCGTCGTCGTTCCTGGAGGCGCTCGCACAGCGCGAGGTGGACCTGTTCGCCGTCGATGAGGCGCATTGCGTATCGGAGTGGGGCCACGACTTCCGTCCTGACTATCTGCGGCTGCGCGGCGTGATCGAGCGGCTCGGCCGACCCACCGTGATGGCCTGCACCGCGACCGCGACCGAGCAGGTGGCCGAGGAGATCAGCGCCCGCCTCGGCCTTCGCGATCCGCACGTCGTGCGCGCTGGGTTTGACCGGCCGAACCTGTCGTTCGACGTGATCGCGCTCGAGGGGACGGGGTCCAAGGCGCGCAAGCAGATGCTGCTGTCGCTCGCGCTGGCGGACCCGGCGAACCGGCCCGCGATCGTCTACTGCGGCACCCGCCGTGACGTGGAGGAGGTGACCGAGCGACTGCGGTCCGAGGGATTGCTCGCGGTCGGCTACCACGCCGGGATGCCGGCCGACGAGCGCGCCTCGGCGCAGCACCGCTTCATGGAGGGAGACGCCGAGATCGTCGTCGCGACCAACGCTTTCGGGATGGGCGTCGACAAGGCCGACGTCCGCGCGGTCGTGCACTGGGCGATCCCCAAGAGCGTCGAGGCCTACTACCAGGAGGTCGGCCGCGGCGGCCGGGACGGCGGGCCGGGCCGCGCGATCCTGCTCGCAAGCCGCACCGACCTGGGCCGGCTGGTCAACTTCATCAAGAACGACGCGGTCGAGCCCGAGGACGTGCTCGCCTATGTACGGCTGCTCAAGTCTCCCTCTGCGGGAAGGGCGCGGGTGATCGAGACGCCTCCCTCCGATCGCGACCGGATCAGGCTGGGGGTCGCCGAGCGCGCAGGCCTGTGCACGCTCGAGCCCGCTTCCGGAGGACGGCTGCAAGTCACGTTCACCGGCTCAGCAGGTGATCGCGAAGTGGCCTCCATCTGTCGAGTGGCGCGCGATCGCGCCTGGCGCGCGTACCGGGCGGTCGAGTCCTTCAGCTCCGCCTCAGGCGAGTGCCGGCGCCGCACGCTGCTCGACCACTTCGGCGACGGCCGACTGGGGGCGCCGGCGGGACGCTGCTGCGACGTGTGCGATCCGGACACGATCGGGCTGCCCGACCCCATGACCCTGACCCCTGCGAAAGGCGCCAAGCGATCTCGGGCTGAGGCCTCCGCGGAGCTCGATCAGGTGGGTATGGCCCTCTTTGACGCCCTCCGCGAATGGCGCGCTCGCGCCAGCAACGGCAAGCCCGCCTACACCGTCGCCCACAACAGCACGCTCGAGTCGATCGCCGCGCTGCGGCCGAGCTCGCCGGACGAACTCGCGAGCATCAAGGGCGTGGGTCCCGCTTTCGTCGAGCGCCACGGGGCAGCCGTGCTCGGGCTTGTGGCGGGGAGTTAGGACCGCCGCGCGCTTCAGTCGTTGATGTCGAGCACCGGCGTGATGTTGGGCAGCTGCTGATCCTTTTCGGCGTGCTCGTTGGGCACCACCGCGGTGCCGAGGGCGAAGAACTCGATCACGTGGCTACCCCAGCCGTGGTTGTTCTCGTGCAGCTTGACCTCGACGATGCCGAGCACGCCGTCGCCGATCGCCTCGGCCTCCTTCTGCATCCGCTCCATCGCGAGCTCACGGGCGTCGTAGAGGGCCTGGGTGTACTGCTCGAGCTCGACGTTCTGACCGGTCTGGCGCAGCGACTGCATCATCCCGCGGTGGGCAACGTGGTAGACGCAGTTGCCCATCACCAGGCCGACGGGGCGCTTGCCGGTCTGCATCAGGGTCCAGAACGCCTGCCCGGAGAGGTCGCTGGTGAACGGGCGGCCGTTGGGGGCACGGTGGACCTTCCCGCCCTTGTGCTTGATCGCGGTCCCGATCGCGATGAACTCCGCCATGTCCGCGCCCCACTCGTAGCGCCCGATGTCGAGACGAACGCCGACGATCCCGTCGGCGCCCAGCTGGTCGGCCTCCTCCTCCATCCGCGTCATCGCCAGCTCGCGGGCGGCGTACATCGCCTGGGTGAGGACACCCATCTCCTGGCTGGCCTTCCAGCTCGATTGCTGGTAGCCGATGTGGTAGATGCTCGAGCCGACGACAAGGCCCACCGGCTCAAAGCCGGCCTTCTCCACGCACAGGTACTCGTTGACCGAGAGGTCTGAGGTGAACAGCCCGCGAGCGTTCATCTGAAGGCGCTCGCTGGCGTGCTCGGCCAGGCCCTCGGTGCTCGTTGGATCGTAGGTCGACATCAGAGGATCTCCTGGCGTGGTGATGGTCGGGCGGTCATCGAAACGGACTCGTTGCGTTGCGTGAGGGTCACTGGTCGCCGATGTTGATCGACATGACCGGCTCCCCGAGGGGGGCGGGATGCGGCTCGTGCGCGCCGAGGCGGATCGCCGTGCCCAGGACGTGCATGGAGACGATGAAGAAATGGTGTCTGTAGCCGACGCTCTCGTATTCGTGATGGCCGATGTCGTGCTTGAGCTTCGAGATGACCATGTCGTTGGCCCCGGCGGCGGCGGCCTGACGGCGGACCTCGTCCATCGCCAGCTGACGGGCGGCGTAGACACCCTGCGGTGACCTCGGTCATCTCCTGGTTGCCCCACCAGGACCCCATCATCTGGTTGCCCCACGGGCTGAGGGCCACGCACACGACCGACGTGTGACCGATCACACCGAGCGTCTCGGCGCCGATCCGCCGCAGCTTGTCGACGTCCTGGCCCGAGAGCGCGCACATCCGCGGCGCCGACCGGCGCGGACGTTCGCCGGCACCGAGCGTCGTCTCTCGCACGGCGGTGCCGAACACGGCGTACTCGATGGTGCCCGCTTCGCTGAGCAAGCCGCTGGCGTTCATCTCGATACCGATCACCGCATCGGCGCCGGCGAACTGCGCCTCCTGGCGCAGCCGGTCAAACGCACGCTCGCGTGAGAGGTTCCACGGCGCCGCGAAGGTGGGCATCTCCTGGATCCCGCCGCCATAGGCCGCCCAGCCGTAGTTCTGCCAGCCGTGCTGGACCACCGAGGAGCCCATGACCTGGGCGAGCGGAACGAGACCGGACGCCTGCGCGACCGCGTACTCCTTGACGCTCAGGTCGCTGCTGAACACCGGCGCCGCCTGGGTCGAGATGGCCCGCAGACGCTGCTCGGCGCCAAGCGGGATCCCACCGCCGCGAATCCGGTCGAGATCGACCGCCGCCGCCTGACGCTCGGCATCGCTGACCGGGACCGTCCGTTTTCCGAACAGGGGCAAGAGAACCATCTTGGCACAGCCACGCGCGCGTCCCAGCGCGCCGACGATCGACCGCATGGCTGAAGACGTCTTCGTCTAGCGCGGGGTCGAGTCGCGGGGCGGGATTCGAACCCGCGACCTTCGGGTTATGAGCCGACCCACCCCACGTCCGGCGGCGCCAATCGGGCTCTGTGGCGGGACGCTAGCCCGTCCCCGTTCGCTGAATTCTGCTCAGTTTGGTACCTGGTTTGGTACCTCGAATGCCCGCGGGCCAGCGCCAGGTCGCGCCACCTCCATATCGGCCGCGATGATGCTTGTATGGAAGCGGCCACTGGATACCGCGGCACAGTCGCTACAGCCCATTGAGCAACGCCGCTGCTGTACAGGATTCGTCCCGACCCTGGAAGCCCGGAATCGACAGCTGCTCCGGACGATCGCTTGGTCGCGAGGCCGTCGGAAAATGCGGAAAGAACGGCAATCGGGTCGGGCCCGCGTTTCTGCGGAACCGTCGAGCGTGGTGATTGGTTCGCCGTTTCAGGCGGTGTCAGCGATCCAGTGGCTGTGGAGCTTGAGCAGGTTGTGGGTTGCTGCCACTAACCGTAACTCTGACTGCGCGGCGGCTCTGCCTCTTCGCATGAACCGATCGACGCGGCGGTTGTATTTGATTTGCCCGTAGACCGGCTCGACGCTGATCTTTCGCTGCGCATAGAGCTTTCGACCCCGCTTGGTTTTCAGCTTGCGGCGCATCTTCTCGTAGAAGCCGTGCTCCCAGCCCGGGCGTTTGCCCTCACGCATCGTTCCGTCCGGCGGGATCAGCACCTCGATCCCTCGCTCTGTGATCGACTGGATCTGCCGCGTGTGCCAGTACGCCGGCGTCACCGAGCAGCACCTTCGGCACCTCGATCACACCGTGCCGCTCGAGATGCCGAAGGGTGGCGTCCAGCATCGGCTCCAGGTACCCGAAGTCCGCGGCGTCGACGGTGATCTCAGCGGCCAGGATGATCTGCCGATCGTTCACGCTGGTTTGCGCGTTGTAAACCTGCCGGGGTGGGGTGCCTGCGTCCGCATCACCCGCGAGTCCGGGTCAGACAGGTTGATCGTCCCGTCAGGTAGCTCGGGCGCCACGAACGGTTTGCTGTTGCCCTTCAGCACCCGCCCTTTCGTGTCCCTGCCGTCGCCGGCCAGTGCTCGTAGGCCTCGTTCGCGACCAGGTCCACCCGGTGGTTCTGCTCGAGTCGACCGAGCACCTGGAACAGGCGGTCTTCGCGATCGCGCGGGATCGACCGCCCCTCGCGTGCCCGCTGCTCCTCGAGTTCGCGGCGCGCGATCCTGGGCCACTCGCGCCGTCCACCACGACGCCCGCCGCGACCGAGCACCAACTCCGGATCCACAATCGGCTCGCCGACCGCCTCTCCTTCATCGCCGATCGCGCGCCCCTTGCGCTCAGCGAGCCGGGTCTTCGCGTCCGCCAACGCCTGGTTGCGACCTCCGGGGTACGCAGCTGCTTGGGCAGCTCATCCCCACGCGTGTCGCCGTAGAGCTCATCCTCGCGACGATCTGTCTCTTCGGCCTCGCGCAGGATCTCGGCCGACGAGCGCGGTAGGAGCGGTTCTGATCCATCGACACGTTCGCCTTGATCTTCGTCCCATCGATCGCGATCACCCCGACAGACACCAGGCCCGCTTCCCGGCACAAACCCAGCACCTCGTCGAACAGCTCACCGATCTCGGCCTCGTGCCGGCGGCGGAACTCAGCGATCGTCGAGTGATCGGGCGTCCGCATCCCGCAGATCACCTTGTAGGCCACGTCCTCCCAGCACGCCCGCTCGATCCCCCGCGCGGAGGGGTTCCCGCGCGCGTACGCGTACAGCAACAACGCGAGCATCATCGCCGGGTCATACGGAGCACGGCCCGCAGCCCCCAACCGATACGCCTCGCAGAAACGGTCAAGATCCATCTGATCGACCGCCCCCAACACCGTCCACACCAGATGCTCCTCAGGCAGCCACTCCAACAACGGCGGCGGCATCAACAACAACTGACCACGGTCACACGAAACGAAATCTCGAGCCATACCGGCAGTGTCTTAGCTTAAACCCGCCGGACGACCCCGATTCTCCGGCAGCCTCTCGCCATTGCGATCGCCGCGAATGAGGCCGCGGTGGGAAGGAAGCGATCGTCCGGGGATGGCTGGCGGAGGCTGAGATTCGTGCGTCGCTGAGCGCCTGAACGCGGCCGCGGTCCCGGCCGCGCAAGCGGCCGGCACCGGTGTGCGGTTCAGTCAGACGTTCGGAGCCTCGAGGTGGCTGACGACGCGGGCCTTGGCCTGGTCGTAGGTGCCGGTAGCGCGGTCGCGAATGCGGCCGTCGGCGTCGATGACGTAGAGCACGAACCGTTGCTTGAGCTGCAACCACACGCGTATGTACAGGAGCGACGCACCACCGCGAGTGTGAACCTCAGCGGCGATCTCGTAATGGCGGTCGCCGCCAGACACCAGGCGGCGCCCGTCAACTTGGGTCTGCGAGGCCGGTCCGACGACGTCGAGCAACTCAACCGCCTCACGGTAAGTGTCCCGGATGATCGATCCGAATTCAGCGCCGATGCTGTCGAGCACGATCACTCGGAAGCCGTCGGAGGCAGCCAGCCAAACCCGTAGCACGAGGAGGTCGCGTACGAGCTCGGCTACTACCCACCAAGTGTCGGACTGCGCGTGCCGGCCGACCGGCATGACCAAGCGGACCTCGCCGGCTTCGCCGGATGCCGCAGCGAGACGCACAGGTGCCATCTCAAACTCCTTCGCTGATTCGGGGCGCAGGCCCCGATGGGTGGCTGGGCACGACGTCAGTCGGGACCAGGAGCCGCCGCTTAGCGACTCGTCTGTGAGGCTATGCGGGTCTGCACCCGCCGTCAATCGCCCACCGTCTGCGGCGCGTCGGCGACCCACGCGAGCGGGTGGCTGGGGCAATCAGGATGTCGCCCGCTTCACGCCGGTGAAGACAGAGGGGACAGTCACCGATGGTTGCCTGCGGCTGGCCGCGAATTCAGCAGCGAGCGGATCGAGCGGATTGGCGCCCCCGGGGCATGCCTTGCGGCCAATGCACGTGCTGAGGAACGGGCCTAGGAACGCTGATCACAAGGCCGCACTAATCGTGCGACTACGATCCGAACTGAACACGAGGAACATGGTGCAATGCGCTTGCACTGGACCAAACGTGCCCTCTCGGCCGACGGTTTCTCGCCCTGGGCCAGGTTGCCGACATCGAGTCGATTCCTACGCGCGATCCCCGAATGGGTAGATGGGAGCCCCGTGACTCTTGATGCCGAGCGCGTCGATCAGGCAGGGGTGAAGCACGTAGCCCCGCCTGTCAGTCGCTATATCAAGTGGATCTGTATGGGTGGCGCTGTAGAACACTGGCGCACCTGTCGCGAGCGGCCCGTCCGTGTAACCCAGTAACCCATTCTGCCAGAGCACCGAGAGCGCCCGCCCGCCAGGGAAAAGTTCATCGGCGGTCTTCATGGCCTGTGCGAACTTCTTGGGTCCAAAGCGATCGACGCCGATTGAACGTATCAACGCGCTGAGGTGATCGATCATACCTCCCTGATAAGCGGCGGCGGCTTGCAGTACCGGATTATCTCCTGAGTACACGTCCAGACCGCGGTACATGTACCTACCGACCGAAGGGTCAAATTGGATGCCGGGAGCGTCTTTGCTTTCTCCTCTGACACCTTCCGGATGCTGTCCAGTATAGGTCTCCACGTAGTCGTCATCGGCAGCCTCGACAGGCATGTCGCCGATCGCCAACTGGTTACCGGCAATGGCGAGCTGCTCGGTGCCGAAGAGGCGAGCTGCCTCGGCAACGACCTGACGCAGCCTTTCCTGGGATAGATCACGCGACTCGGCCTTTGCGCCGGACGCTTGGGCATGAAGAAGGTTCAGCAAAATAATGATGTCTCGTGGAATGAGCCGCGTATGCCGGAGCAAATAGCTCTCGAGATTCTCGGCTACTTTGCGCTTCTCATTCCAAACGCGGTCTATGCCCAGCCACGCAGTGAGAGGCGTTTGCTGAGTTGGATCCCCGAGATAGAAGCGATGAGGGAGCTGATCGATCTTTGCCCGCAATAAATAGCGAATTGCGTCCAGGTTCCACTCCAGAAGGCGAATCCGATCCGGGTCGACGTACCGTGTCATGTGTTCGGTCTGCATCACGGAGCTGAACACGATATCTCGGATCGAGATGACGATATGAAGCCGTCCTCCGAGGCGGGAATCCCGTAGAAAGCGCATCACCTGGTAAAAGAGACCCTTTTCAACACATGAGCCAGTGCGTGGGCGCATGTCGGAATTCTTCATCCACGGCGTCTAGGTAAAAGGACACCGGTCGACACTCTGCCAGGTGTCGTGCAAGGCGCGATTCAATCGCGTCCCAATCTTCATGCACGAGGTAGGCGTGCAGTTCGTGGGCGTCACGATTTAGGCGGGATGACCGCGCGGACCTGGCTATAGATAGACATAGGATCGCGTTGCTCCGGCAACCATCGGCCGTAGTCACGTCGAAGCCGGTGGGCGACATCGGCGGTCGCGGGTGTGTTCAAGAGAGGCTCGTAAGCGATATAGGTGAAGAGCGACCGTAAGATGGCAATACGCCAAATGGACATCCAAATCTGTGTGAGCACCGCCGGCGCGAACCAGGATTCACTCCAAAAATCTGAGTAGTCGTAGGAAGCTCCTGCTGAATGTCGTCGGCAAAGAGATCAGGCTGGTCCTGGGCGTAAGCTTGGGCGCGGCGCAGGTATACGGTCTTGCCGGCGCCTTTACGGCCGACGAACACCCGAGCTGTGAGGTCGCTGGCCGAGATGGCCAATCCACCGTAGCGGCCCACATTACCCTCAAAGCGGACGAACCGCTCGTCGCTGAGTTCGCTGATGTCGGCTCTGGACCCCTCGGGAGAGCCAAAGGGCTGGAGACCTAGGCCTGGGGCGAGAGACATGGTCGGTGGCCGGAGGCGGGCGTCACGCCAGCCTCCCGTTCGGTGAGAACTGCAGCCCAGCTTCGGGGTCCTCGAGGGGCTTCCACAGCCGCTTGAGTCCGTTCGTCAGTTTCGTCTCCGACTTCAGAAACTCGTACGGCGGGCGACGCCAAACTGCAGCGGTCTGCGCGTCGTACGGATCGAGGGCGAGCCCAGCCAAGCCCTGGATCTGCCCAGCGAGATCCGCATTGACGAACGCGTGTGCGAGGAGAACTTGTCCTGCGAGTCGCCCTCCCGCGCGTTTGGCTAGCCATACGATGAGCGCTGCTCCCTGTCGCGGGTGCGGAAGGTGGAAGAGTCGTTGATGACGAGTCGAAACGAGGATCTCTGCGGCGCACATCGCATAGAAGCCCTCGACTCGCATGTCAACCAACGCTACCCAGGTTCGGGTCAGGCCGTGGCTCGCGAGAGCATCCTCTTTGAGCCAACGGGCTGCGGCCCACCCTGCGGGGCAACTGGTTGGCTCGAACTCGCTGACTGCTCGTGCCAACGTTCGTCCTCAATGCCCGGTCTGGCTCCCATGGGACCCAGACCTGGCCGATGTCATGAAGCCGCGACGTTTGAAGGTTCGCCATACCGCGTGCTAGCCTAGGGCGTTCTTCCGCTCGAGGAGCGCGTCGTAGTCCGCTTAGGAGTCGTTCTATCATGGCCTTTTCCAACTTGATCCCTCGCCGTCAATCCCGCCAGTTCGAGATCGAGTCGGATGGGGCCGATGCAGACGATCTGGAAGCCCGACGGCGATGGGTGGGCTTCGCAGAGGAAGCACGACGGCATGCGCGGCGGCTGGGGGATGACGGACGTGATGGCGGTCTGCGAAACATCAGCTCGTCGCCGCGTGATCTGTACCGCCTGCCGGCCGCTGACTAGCCGCGCCGAGCGCCTCGTATAGGCCGGGATGAATCGCGAACTTCGGGGCGCCGATATCGAGTGCGGCATCGGCTCGGTAGCTAAAGACGTTCGAGCCACGCTGCTCGTAGCCGACGACTCCGTTTTTGTATAGCGACCTCAGGGCCTGGTCTGCATCCTTGTCAGGTCCGGTGCCGTGCGCCTCCATAAACGCAGCACGCGTGAAAGTCCTTCGTCCCAGCCGACGTAGCGTCATGAGGCAGCTGTCCCATTCAGGGTGTGCCTGCTGGGCGACATCGTCGATCTCCCCCAACAGGTACGTCGAGTACGACTGCATCGCAGCCAGTACATGGTCCGCGCCGATCCTTTCCGCTCCGGCTGCTTTGGCACACCGCAAGCACTCATTCGCGAGCTTGATCATGTCTCTCGGCCGCAGATGAGTATGGCCGACCATGAAGTCAAAGAGGTGTTGGCCATTGATGAGGTCGTTATTGAATAGCTCCTCCCACGGGGACTGAGTTGAGTAGCCGATCGATGCGGTGATGCGCTCGTCGATCAGCTTCTTGAGGCTGGTGTCGCCCGACTGGTCATCTGACCAAGCGATCCGGGCGACTGTTTCCGTCACCTTGTTCTTGTTCGGAAACACAAGTGCAGCGTAGATATCGCTGCGCAGAAAGATCACTGGGGTAAACGGCAGACCAGCCGTGACCGCCCAGACTCGCACGTTGCGCGCCGCCACGAGCAATCCGACCAGCCGATGCCGCGCGACCGCATCATCTGCGTTCCACGCGCTGTCGAGGTCGTCCATCAGCACGAAGTAGAACGCCTGTCGGTCGACCAAGGTTGTGAGGCTCCGCTTCAGCCAAGCACTGACCTGCGGCAGGGCACTTGCTAGGTTCTCCCGGGAGACAGTCGCGCGCTGGAAGGACCCCAACGAAAAGCCGAAAGCTGAGGGTGCGAGCGTGAGAGTGTACTGACCGCGTGCAAACATCTGCCCGACATCGAGTTCAGCGCTTCCCCAGTTACGCTTGATGAACCGCCGCAGCTGACGGAGAGCCTTCCGGTGTACGCGGTTTGGGCATTGGGCTTGTCGCGCAGTATGAGCTTGGCCAGTTCGATGAGTATCTTTTACTCCCAGAGGGTGGTGTAACGTTCCGGGCTTACTGGGCCGGAAGACATGACTTCTGGTCTAGTCCCCATGGGTATGTATCGAAACGCAGCCCGACCGCGAAGACGTTGTCCCATTGAGTGGTAGCGCGGTCGAGGAGGGTGGCGTAGACGGCGGTCTTGCCAGCCCCTTTGCGGCCGATCACGACCAACCGGCGCTGGTTCTCGATGTCCTGGTACGTGGGGGTATCAATAAAAAAGGCGGAAGCTTTAGATCGGATTCCGCATCAAGCTCACCGAACGACTGGAAGCTCGCTAGAACAGTGGATGGTGGCTCTGACGCCGCACGGGTTGATCCTATCTCGGCCTGCTCGACGCTGCCCAGTCCTTAAGCGGCACGCTTCGGCTCAGCTCGTTTTCGAAGGTCCGACCGACCACGTTCGTGAACCGCCGGAAGCCTTACGCCAACGAATCGTGTCGCAAACTGGCCTGCGCTGCACCTCGTAGGCAGGCGATGGCTGGTCTTCGAAGGTGAGCATCTCGAAGACACGGGATTGGTACGACACACAGATGGATTCCGCGTTGTTGACGAATCCGGTAGCGACGAAGGGCGATGACGATAGGGAATGGCTGGCGAGCCAGGCCACTCCGGCTTGGCCTGAAACAGGCCTCTCATCGCCGACTGATCAGAGCAGAGGAAGGGACCTCCTGGACCTCTCGTCATTGGCTGGTGCTCGTAGGCTGGTCCCGGCTTAATGCCTAGGGCGCGTCCTGAGCCGATCGTTGCATCTCTGGGGATATCCGGGCGGACAAATGCTTTGCTCGGTCCGACGTCGCCGTGCTCACGATCGCACCGGCGACGACGGGCTCGCCCGCCACGTTAGCGAGCCCGCGGCTGCATTCGCGGGAGAGCGACTACTCGCCGCCTCCGGCCTGCGCGATGCCTCGGTCGCCGACGAGATCGTCCGCGCCGACATAGAGCTGACGATCGGTTGTCAGAGAAGCGCTCTAGCAGAGTGAGCTAAT
>CAWKGS010000008.1:0-61042 GCA_963849285.1 uncultured Solirubrobacterales bacterium | reverse complement strand
TCGTCAACCTCTACCGCGAACCCGTGGGCGCGCCGATGACCTACCGCGCCGCGAAGCGGTTCTTCGAGTGGCTGGCCCGGGACTGCGGTTTCGCGGTGCGGCCCCACATGCTCCGGCACACGGCGGCCACCGACTGGGTCCGGGCCGGACCGATCTGGACGTGGTGCAGGCCCTGCTCGGCCACGTATCGCTGGCCTCGACGACCGTGTACTTGCATGCCCGCGATGAGGACAAGCGCCGGGCGGTCGAGGCCGTCGCCGCGGGGAGGCGATACCGGTGAGCCACCGCGCGCTGCGGGGCCGGCCGCTGGCGCCGCGCCAGGAACGGCCCGGCGAGCAGGGCTGGCTGGAGTGGCTGCGCGTCCGGCTGGATCCGGCCTGGCGCGCCGGGGAGTGGGACGGCGAAGCGTTGTTGTTCACCGGCGACCTGGATCGGCGCGGACCGCGGCCTGGCCGTGCCGGACCCCGGGATGCCCGACGGCGACGCGCCGCACGTCAGGACGCTGTGATGGCTGCCGCCGCGCCCGGGTAGGCACGGGCCTGTCCTGGGCGGAGTTTGACGCCGCGCCGCCGCCGCGGGTCACCCGCCCGCTGCAGCGCGGGAGCTGCTCGGTGCCCGGCTGTGAAGGCGACCTGCACTGTGCCGGCCTGTGCTTCCGGCATGAACGCGCCTGGGGCAAGGACAGGACCGAGCCGGTCGCGGCGTTCATCGCGCGGGCCCGCCCGCTGACCCGGGCCGCGGAATGCCGGGTCGCTGGCTGCGACCGGGAGAGCATCGCCCGGCGCGGGCTGTGCCGCTTCCATGACCAGCGGCTGCACCGCCGGGGCCTGCTGACCGGTGACGAGCTGGCGGCCTGGGTGGCCAGCGAGCGGCCCCGGCTCGGGGTGCACCAGTTCTCCCTGGCCGGGCTGCCGGAGCTGCTGCGCGCCGAGCTGCTCTACGCGCTGCAGCAGCGTGACCAGGCCCCGCCGCCGCTGGACCCCACCGAGGTGCGGATCCTGCTCGCCCGCCTCGGCGATGCAGTCTCGCTGCGCGAAGCCGACCCGCAGGTCGTCTGCGAGTCCGGCGGCACGGTCTACAACTCGGCGACCCGGGGGCTGTTCCGCGACCTGCGCCGGCACCTGGACCGGGCCTGGGCCCAGTACACCGGCGCGGACCCGTTCGCCGGCGACGTGTGGCAGGTGGCGCTGCTGGACCTGCATGTCAACGCCTCCCGCCGCTGGCCGGCCACCCAGGGCGTGATCGACTTCCGGGTCGATCGAACCGGCCTGGCTGCGCGAGATCGTCAAGGACTGGGCCCGCGCCACCCGCCCTTATCTGCAGCGGCTGCGGGAGACGCTGCGCGCCTGCCAGGCCGCCTCCCACGCCCTGACCACCGCCGGGCGCACCGACCCGGCCGGCCTGGGCGCCGGGGACTTCACCCGCATCCTCGAGGCGATCAGCACACAGCGGCGAGCCGACGGGAGCCTGTACTCAGCCTGCCACCGCAACCTGATGATCTACCAGTTCTGCCAGGTCATCGAGCACGGCCGGGCCAGCGGGCTGATGGAGGCGGTGCCCGGCCCGTTCCGTCCCGCGACCCGGCACCGGGTCCGCGACGACCCCAACGAGGACGAGCTGGGCAAGGCCCTGCCCGACATGGTGATCCGCCAGCTCGACGCCCACCTGCACCTGCTCGGCCCGGCCGGGCGGGCCGGGGCGATCGCCGCCGCCGACCTGCAGCTGATGCACCAGACGATCTACCAGATCCTGCGCGACACCGGGCGGCGCCCGGCGAGGTGGTCAGCCTGCGCACCGGCTGCATCGAGGTCATCGGCGGCCAGCACAACCTGATCTACGACAACCACAAGGCCGGGCGGATGCGCCGCCGGCTGCCGATCACCACCGGCACCGCCGAGATCATCATGTCCTGGCAGCGGCATCGCGCCCAGCTGCGGGTGCCGGCCGCGCTGGACCAGTGGCTGTTCCCCAGCCCGCTGCTGCGCGCCCGCCAGTCCCGCGGGCACGTCACCCCGGCCTGCGTGGCCCGGGTGTTCAAGGTCTGGGTCGCCCAGATCGGCACCATCGACTCCGAGCTGCCCGGCCCGGACGGCACCCCGGTCCCGTTCGACCCGTCCCTGATCACCCCGTACGCGCTGCGGCACTCCTACGCCCAAAGGCACGCCGACGCCGGGGTCCCGGTCGACGTGCTCAAAGAGCTCATGGATCACGTGTCGGTGACCACCACGATGGGCTACTACCAGGTCAGCCTCAAGCGCAAGCAGCAGGCCATCCGCTCGGTCGGCCCGCTGGCCACCGACGCCGCGGGCAACCCCGCGCCGTTCACCAGCCCCACCGCCTACCAGCGGGCGTCGGTCGCGGTGCCGTTCGGCAACTGCACCGAGCCGTCCAACGTCAAGGCCGGCGGCGGCGCCTGCCCGATCCGCTTCCAGTGCGCCGGCTGCGGCTTCTACCGGCCCGACCCCTCCTACCTCCCCGCCCTCGAGCAGCACATCGCCAGCCTGCGCGCCGACCGGGAGACCGCCCAGGCGATCGGAGCCGCCGGCTACGTGCTGGCCAGCCTGACCGCCGAGATCGACGCGTTCACCGCCGTCGCCGAGCACGATGCGGCACAAGCTGTCCGAGCTGGACCCCGCCCAGCGCGCCGAGGTCGAGGAAGCCAGCAGGATCCTGCGCCGGGCCCGCGCCGCCCGCACCCTGCCGCTGACCGACATCACCTCCCGCGCCACGGACACGGCATGACCGCCGCCACGCGCACCCGGGCCATGCTGGCCGCCCGCGCGAAAGACAGCCACGACAAGCGCCAGCGCGCCCTGGCCGCCATGCAGGCCCTCGAAGCCGCCGGGACACCGGTCACCGCGACCGCGGTCGCCACCGCCGCCGGGGTGTCCACCTGGCTGGTCTACGCCGACGGCGTCCGCGAGCACATCGAAGCCGCCCGGCGCCGCCAGGCCGAGCGCGGGCACGCTCCCGGCCCTGCGGCCCCGCCGGCTCGCGGCGAGCCGGTAACCCAGGCCAGCCTGCGCACCGACCTCGCCGTCGCGCGCGACGAGATCCGCCGGCTCCGCGCCGAACGGGACAAGCTCCGCGCCCGGCTCCGCCTCCAGCTCGGCGCCGAGATCGAAGGACCCGACCGGGCCGAGCTCATCGCCAGGGTCGCCAGCCTCGAAGCCGCCAGCCGCCAGCTCGCCGCCGAGCGCGACGCCCGCGCCGCCGAAGCCAGCCACGCCCAGCGCCGCATCCGCGAACTCGAAGACGAGCTCACCGCCGCCCGGGAAAGCCTGCGCCGCGTGATCCGGCAGGCAAACCGGTGACCCGCCGCAGCGCCCGCCGCCCTCCCCAGCGTCCCCCACGTGCCTCACGTGCCTTACACACCGAAACGCCTTCTACCAGGCATTTTTCAAGATCAAGTACAGATAACCTACGTCTCGTGGCGGCTCAACGCTGGCGCTCCCGGCCCGCAAGTGGCCGAGTGGGCAGGTCACAGCGTGGAAGTGCTGTACCGGATCTACGCGCACTGCATCGACGGTGACGACAAGCGGTGGCACAAGCGGATGGAGGACTTCCTTGGCTAGCCTGGAGTCCGGACTGGTGCGCCAGGGCCTCCGACATTTCAGCGGCTGAGCTGGGCCGATGCCGCCAGTTTCATTCCGCGTATATTCCGGGACTCGCGACATCGGCCGGCTCCTGGCGGCATACGGCTGCACAGCCGTTCAACGTGCGCCCAGGACTTTCCGCAGCTCAGAATGGGTTTGGTCTGGTCAGGTTGGGCGCCCCCAGCAGGATTCGAACCTGCGCTCACGGCTCCGGGAGGCCGTTGCTCTCTCCCCTGAGCTATGGGCTCTACTCGACGTGGAAAAGCGTACGAGTGAAACAAACCCTCGCCGACACGTGGCCGCGCCCGTGCCCAAGCAGGAGCCGTCAGGCGCTACCCTCACGCGAGTGACGCAGGGACTGGCACGGGTGCTCGTCGTGGACGACGACGAGGTGATCAGGCGGCTTATCGCGGTCAACCTCCAGCTTGAGGGCTTCGACGTGGAGACCGCGGTGGACGGGCAGGATTGCCTGGACAAGGTGACGGAAATCGACCCGGACGTCATAACGCTGGACGTGATGATGCCGCGGCTCGACGGCTGGGAAACCGCGGTCCAGCTGCGCAGGTCCCCGGAGACCGCACACATCAAGGTGCTGCTGATCACGGCCCGCGCCCAGGAGGATGACAAGACCCGCGGCCGTTACGCCTGGGCGCCGACGCGTACCTCACCAAGCCCTTCGACCCGAACGAGATGATCCGCGTGGTCCGCGAACTGGCCGGCGTGCTGCTTTCTCCCCCGAGCCCTCTTTAGTGATCACCGCTGAGCTGCGCCGGGCGATCCTCGCCGCAGCCGGCCTTTGAGCGCGCCGAACCCCTCCTCCGCCCTGGCCCGGCGCCCGGAAGCTACGCGTCCAGCCTGCCGTTCCGTCTGGCCGGGCCGGGACCCCCGCGATGCCGCCGCCGTCCTCGCCGCCGGGCTCGCCGGTCAGCCGTGGATCGCCGCCGCCGAGGTCACCGGGGCCGGGCTTGATCCCCGCCACCGTCACCCAGGAGACCCTGGCCCGCCTCGCGATCCGAGATGGCAAACGCCGGCCCGGCCTGCGCGGAAAGCGACGCGCGCTGCGGCCGCACCCCCGCCCCGCAGGCGCCATCCCTCGTTCCTGACTCCCCGACCACGGAGCGGGGTTTCTCCGCCCCGGCTCCCCCGTCACCGCCTTCCCTCAGGGGACAGCCCGGTCGCCGAGGCGATCGCGTACGCGGGGGAGGACGCGGTGCGGTTCGCGCTGGCCCGCACGCCGCCGGGCGGCCCGGTACCGGGTGACGCCGCCCCGGAGGCGGCGGTCATCGCGCGGCACGTGCTGGCCAATCCGGCGACGCCGTTCGGTACGTGCATGCCGCCGCTGCCGCCGTGCTGCGCTGGGCCGCCGCGCTGGGGACCAGGCCAGCCGGGTTCATGCCGCGCCTGCTCGCCGAACCAGGGGAGCTGGCGCTGCTCGACGCGCTGTCGTGGCTCCCGGAATGGGTGGCCGTGGCCGCGCGGCGCGGACGTCCCGACGAGTTCGCCGGGTACCTGGAGGAGCTGGCAGCGCGGACGATGGACACCATGAGCACTACCAGTTCGCAGGCCAGGTGATCCAGACCGCCTCAACCAAGGGCCTCGCGATCGGTGCGGCGGGGACGCATCCGTTCGCGATGTGGGAGCACCAGCGGATCGTCGCGCGCCCGCGCTATCGCGACCTGATCTCGGCGCTGCGGTTCGTCGCCCGGCAGGAGCTGATCTTCGGAGTCCACGTCCACGTCGGGATCGACGACCCCGACAAGGCGATTCACGTCGCCAACGGGATGCGCGTGCACATGCCGGTGATCCTCGCGCTGTCCGCCAACTCGCCGTTCTGGCGCGCCGACGCGACCGGGCTGGCCTCGACCCGCACCCCGATCTTCCGCGCTTTCCCGCGCGTCGGCATCCCGCCGACCTACAAGGACTGGGAGGACTACGAGCGACGGATCCAGTTCATGATCGACGCCAAGGTGATCGAGGACTACACGTATCTGTGGCACGACGTCCGTCCGCACCCGAACTTCGGAACCGTCGAGGTGCGCGTGATGGACTCCCAGACGCACGTCGAGCACACCCTCGGGCTCGCCGCGCTCGTCCAGGGCCTCGTGCACGAGCTGGCGGAGCACTACGACTCCGGCAACCAGCTGTCGCGATACCCGTTTGAGATGCTCGACGAGAACAAGTGGCTCGCGGCGCGCCACGGGCTCGAGGGCGAGCTGGTCGACCTTCCGCACTCGGCCCGGATCCCCACGCGAGCGCTGGCCAGGCGCCTGCTCGACCGGACGCGCGACCGGGTAGCGCAGCTCGGGTCGGCGGCGGACCTCGAGGCCGTCGAGGATCTGCTCGAGCGCGGCAACGGGGCCGCCCGCCAGGTGGTGGTGTTCGAAGCGAACCACGACCTGCGCGAGGTGATGTCGGAAATCGTCGTGGCGACGCGCGTTTGACATAAGCGGCGCTCGCCACGGCTGTAGCCGTCTGGATTCCCGCTCTACAATCGGATCGTGAGCGCCGGAGGCCCGGACCTGTTCGTGATCTGCAAGAGCTGCGGATCCGAGGTGAGCCCTTACATCACGGAGTGCCCGTACTGCGGCAGCCGGCTGCGCAAGCGCGCGCCGAAGATCGACCGCGAGGGCCGCGTCGCCGAGCGCCGCCGCCGCCGTCCGCCGACCCCCTCGCTCCCGCGCCTGCGCCGCGGCGAGATCCCCGGGATCCGCCCGGAGTCGCGCCCGTACGCGATGATCGCCTTGGTGCTCGCGGGATTCGTGGGCTGTCTGCTGTGGCGCACCGGGGTCGTCGACTTCGGCCAGGTAGCGATCGACGGGACGAAGCCGGGCACTGACTGGTGGCGGCTGCTCACGGCCTCCTTCACTTACGTCAACACCGGCTACGCGATCGTGACGATCGGTGCGATCGCGCTGTTCGGCTGGCTGCTGGAGCGCCGCCACGGCGCGCTGATGGTGCTGGCGCTGTTCCTGGTGGGCGGCGTCGGCGGGATCGCCGCGACCTCTGCGCTCTATGCGGCGCCGGTGGCCGCCGGCGCCAACGGGGCGGCGCTCGCGATGATCATCGCCTGGGTGATCCCGGATCTGCTCGCGCTCCGCGACGAGGAGGACATCGAGGGAGATCTGCTCGGCGCCGTCGCGATCGCCGCGGTGGTCGCGCTGATGCCCGTCGCCGCGCAGGAGGCCAGCTGGGTCGCGGCGGGAGTTGGCGCGCTCGCGGGCGTCGTCGTCGGCCTGCCCCTGGCGCGCCTCGGCACCCGCTAACTGCGGTAGGCGGCGAGCGCAGGCGCTCGAGCCCTTCGCGAACTTTGGCAATTTGGTCCCGACAGGTGGGGCTGATTTGCCATCGTTCACCCGCGCGCGGCGCCGCGAAGGAAGCTGGCGGCGTAGAGCTCGTGCCTTAGACGACCGTGATCGTCCCCGGCTCGCCCTCCACGAGGTGCCCGATCGCCCACCCGGGCATCGACTCCACGCTCGGCGCGGGCACCGCCGCGAGCAGCCCCCCCGAGGTCATGGCGTCGCATACCAGCCAGGAGCGCGCGCGAGAGACGTCCGCTCCGATCGTGGCGAAGCCCTCCGCGTGGGCGCGATTGCGCCGCGTCCCGCCCGCGATCGCGCGCTCCTCGACGTCCTCGAGCAGCTCCAGCACGCCGTCGATCGCCGGCACGGCGTCCGCGTGCACCACCGCCGCCAGGCCACTCGCCGCCGCCAGCTCGTGCAGGTGACCGAGCAGCCCGAAGCCCGTGACGTCGGTCAGCGCGTGCGCGCCCGCCGCTCGCGCCGCCACCGCCGGCTCGCGATTGAGCTGCCGCATCACCGCCACCGCCGCATCGAGCGGCGCGTCGAGGCCGCGCTTGACCGCCGTCGACACTGCTCCGGCGCCGAGTGGCTTGGTCAGCACCAGCACGTCGCCGACCTGCCCGCCGGCATTGGTGAGCACCTCGCGCGGATCCACGACCCCGGTCACCGCGAGGCCGTACTTCGGCTCGGCATCGTCGATCGAGTGACCCCCGAGGATCGCCACGCCGGCCTCGGCGGCGACCTCGGCGCCGCCGGACAGGATCTCGACGAGGATCTCCTCGCCGAGCTGCTCGAGCGAGAACGCGACCAGGTTCAGGGCACTCACCGGCGTGGCGCCCATCGCGTAGATGTCGGATAGCGCATTGGTCGCGGCGATCCGCCCGAAGTCGCGCGGGTCATCCACGATCGGCGTGAAGAAATCGACGGTCTGGACGATCGCGAGATCCTCGCGGAGCTTGTAGACCCCGGCGTCGTCGGCGGTGCCGTAACCCACGAGCACGTTGGGATCGGCGGCGACCGGCACTCGGCTGAGTAGCGATCCGATCGCCGCGGCCGGCAGCTTGCACCCGCAGCCGGCGCCGTGCGAGAGGGATGTCAGCGCCACAACCACGCAACGTATGATGCCGACAGCAGTGCCGGACCGCCGATACACCGACGCTGAGCTCGATACCGCGATCGCGGCCCTGAGCGAGGGCGAGCGTCTGCGCGAGGCACAGGACCTCGTCGCCCAGGCCGCACCCGCGCTCCAGCGGGTGCTCGCGGCCGCGCTCGCGGAGGGCGGCTGGTTCGGGCCCGGGCACGACCAGGCCGTGCGCGAGGCCGCCGGCGCCGAGGATCCGTCGGAACGTGCGCGGGCGATCAGCACGCTGGTCGCCGAGGAGACGCGGTTGGGGATGCTGGTCGGCGTTGCCGTAGGGTTCGAGCTTGCGCGCGAGCTCGGCTCGAAGACACGCAACGAACAGGAGGACTGATCGACGATGGACCTACGGTTTCTCGGGCACGCCTGCTTCTCGCTCTCGGACGGCGACACGACTGTCCTGATCGACCCCTTCCTCAGCGGCAACCCGAAGGCGGCGATCAGCGCTGAGGAGGCCCAGGCGAACACCGTCCTGTTGACCCACGGCCACGGAGACCACATCGGCGACACCGTCTCGATCGCGAAGCGCACCGGCGCGACCGTGGTCGCGATCGTCGAGATGGCGAACGAGCTGGGCGAAGAGGGACTCGACGTGCGCGATCCGAATCTCGGCGGGACCGTGAAGTTCGACTGGGGCTGGGTCAAGCTCGTCCCGGCCTGGCACACCTCGACGACGCCGAAGGGAACAGTGAACACTCCGGCGGGGCTGCTGATCAACTTCAAGGACACGATCGTCTACCACCTCGGCGACACCTCGCTGTTCTCCGATCTGCAGCTCGTCGGCAAGCGCCACCCGATCGACATCGCGCTGATGTGCATCGGCGGGCACTACACGATGGATCGTTTCGACGCGGTCGATGCCGCGCAGCTGGTCGGCGCGAACACCGTCGTCCCCTGTCACTACAACACCTTCCCGCCGATCGAGACCGACGCGCAGGCGTTCAAATCGGACGTCGAGTCCTGCGGCTGCAACGCGGTCGTGCTCGAGCCGGGGGAGACCCATTCGACGTGACGCACGCGATCGTCCTGATCCAGGCTGAGCGCTCGGCGCTGGCGACGCTCGGCGGCGACCTAGCGGACATCGAGGGCGTCGCGGAGGCGTACTCGGTCACCGGCGACTGGGACTTCGTCGCGATTCTGCGCCTGCGCCAGCAGGAACAGCTCGCGCAGGTGGTCACCGGAGAGCTCTCCCAGCTCCGTGGAGTGATCCGAACGCAGACGATGGTCGCGTTCGAGGTCTACTCCCGCCATGACCTGGAGGCGCTGTTCTCCGTGGGGCAGTAGTGCGTCGTTTGATCGCGCTCCTGCCCGCGCTGGCGGTGGTGTCGGCATGCGGGGGCTCGAGCCACCCGAGCTCGAGCTCGAGCGCCTCGAGCTCGCCCGCGTCGACGGCGAGCGCCGCCTCGACCACCAGCGCGACGGGCCCCGCTTCGAGCGCCACATCGACGGCCAGCTCGACCAAGCACACGCCGATCGGGCCTCCTCAGAACGTCCGCGTCCCGGCCATGTTCACGATCGCGCCGGGCGGACTGCTCAGGCCACCGTCGATCGGGGCGCCGGCGTCGTTTCCGGTGCAGGTGACGATGACCTCGGGCGACCAGCGCGCCCACCGTGTGGTGCTGCGAACGCCCACGCCCCATACGCTCAGCGTGCCCGCCGGTGGTCACGCCTCGATCCTGCTGACCGGCCTGGCGAAGGGCAGCTACGCGGTCGAGGTGGACG
The DNA here is from genome assembly GCA_963849285.1 of uncultured Solirubrobacterales bacterium. Taxonomy (GTDB): domain Bacteria; phylum Actinomycetota; class Thermoleophilia; order Solirubrobacterales; family Solirubrobacteraceae; genus Palsa-465. Next base: position 51,287 of record CAWKGS010000008.1, on the reverse strand, counting down.
GCGCGACGCGAGGGGCGCTGACGATCGGCGTCCAGCCCGGGCCCTAGCCCGCGCCTATCCCACGCGCGATCCGGGCGCGGCGTCCTGGTCGGGCCGAAGCAGCACCACCCCGAGCCGGTCGTCGAGTGCGCCGAGCACGAGCACCTCTGACCGGAAGGGCCCGATCTGGCGAGGCGGGAAGTTCACGACCGCGACCACCAGCGACCCCTCGAGCTGCTCGCGCGAGTAGGTCGTGATCTGTGCCGAGGAGCGCTTGACCCCGATCTCCTCTCCGAAGTCGATCGTCAGCTTCCAGGCGGGGACCCGCGCCTCGGGGAACTCATCGACCGCGACTACGCGCCCGACGCGCATGTCGACCTCCCGAAAGTGGTCGATGTCGATCAAGCGCGGCGGCTACTGGGTAGGCCCGGCGCCGGCGATCGTTCCGGCGCCGCCCGCGGGAACGCTCGCCGTCCGCGGGATCGCTTCCGTCCGCGGGATTGCTCCCGTCCGCGGGGTTGCCGGGACCGCCCGGATTGGCGCCCGGGCCTGGGTCAGGCGCCGTCCCCGGCGTGCCGTTCGGCGCGGTGCCGGGCTCGCCGGTCTGACCGGGCACGGGTGTCGCGCCGACGGGGCCCGTCGTGGTCCCGGAGCCACTGGTCGGGACGCAGGTCGGATCCGAGCACGGCGTCTGCGGGGTCTGGGATCCCGCATCGCTGCCGGTGCTCGTCAGCGGGACGGCCGTCGTGGTCGTCCCCTGCGGCGGCGTGGTCGTGGGCGGGGGGAGGACCGTCGGGTCGGTCTGGGTCTGCGTCCGTCCGGGCGGCGTCGTGGTCGTCGTCGTCGACTGGGCCGTCGTGGTGGTGCTCGTCGCCGTAGTGGTCGTCGTGGTGGTGGTCGCCTTGGTCGAGGTCTGATCGGCGGCCTTGGCCGGCTTCGGGTGAGCGGGCTTGTGGGCGGGTGGCGGCGTCTTGGAGGCGCCGCCCGAGCTCACGGTCAGCTGGTAGTGGTGAGACGCCGGGGCCGGGCACGGACGCCGCCGTTGCGGGCGCAAGCTCGGCCCGGGTGGAGGCGAGCGTGTTCGTACGCGGATGGGCCACCCGCGAGACCTCGACCGCACCGGCCGTGACCAGCGTGGCGACCGCGATGCCGGCGGCGGCCTTGGTCGCGAGCGCCCCGACGCCCGCCGAGATGAAGCCGCTCGCGGTCGAGCCGGCGAGGACTGAGGAGCCCGCGGCAGTCGTGCCGGCGACCGTCGTGCCGGCCGCCCCGGCGGCGGTGGTGCCGGCCGCGCCCGCGCTCGAGCCGGCGGCGCCCGAGCCGGCTCCGGCGGAATGGGCGGTCAGGTGGCCGAGCACGAACTGCTTGAACAGCGCGAGCGGGCCGATCGGCAGCAGCGCCGCCAGCGCGCGGTTGGTCTCCTTGAGCTGCGTGCGGAACAGCGAGCAGCGCTGGCAGGCCCTGAGATGCCGGCGCACCAGCGGGCTCGGCCGGCGCCGCAGGCCCTCCGCGACCTCGCCGAGCTCGGTCCGGACCTCCTCACAGCTGAGCAGCCGGGCCTCGGCGGCCTCGGCCAGAGATACACGCGCGCGCACGAGCAGCGACTTCACGCTCGGGACGGTCGTCTCCATCGCCTCGGCGATCTGCTCGTAGCTGAGCGCGTCCATCTCGCGCAGCACGAGCGCGGTCCGCTGGGTCTCGGGCAGATCCTGGATGTCGCCCACGAGCATCCGGAACTCCTCGCGCTCGTGAACCTTGTCGGCGGTGCTCGCGCCGTGATCGGACAGGTGCACGTCCATCGACTCGACCCCGATCGCCTGGATCCGCCGCAGGTGGTTGAGGCAGCGGTTGCGGGCGATCCGGTACAGCCACGGCCGGACGTTGATCGGGCGCTCGTCGACGAGCATCGCGTTGAACGACGCGGCGAAGATCTCCTGCAGGACGTCCTCGGCGTCCTCGCGCGAGCCCAGGAGGTGGCGGCAGAAGGCCAGCAGCCGTGAGCTGTAGCGGGCGACGAGCACCTCGAACGCGGCGGTGCCGCCGCGCCGGGTCAGCGCGACGAGCCGCTCGTCGGACTGGAGGCGAAGCAGCGGCGAGCGGGCATGAAGCCCTATCCCCCCGGAGTATTTGAGTGCGGAGACTTCCACTGGCCGATGAAAGGGGTCCCTCGGGTGGTTAGGACACCGTAGCAGCGGATTAGTTGCGGATTAGCCACTCTCGATGCGTGTTCGGTCCCGCCTGCAATTAAGATCACAGGCGCGCCCGGGTAGACAAACTGGCAAAGTCCGCGCACTTAAAATGCGCTGCTCGCGAGAGCTTTGCGGGTTCGAGTCCCGCCCCGGGTACTGATCGCACAGGGCGCTCGCAAACCGACCGTTTTCGCCGAGAAAATCACGCGCTTTCGGCGTCGGTTCAAATTTGACGCTGGCTCGAACTGCTTGCTAGGTTCGATTCACCGTTCGGCGGGGGAATAGGTCGTCAACCCCTTTCGCCGGGAGGAGATCGATTGGCAGGATCGAGGTCACGGCGGTGCGCAGCTCAACGTTGATCGGGAGGATTGCGGGAGTCGCAGCGGTTGCGGTCGCGGTCGTCGCCGTGGCGATCATTCTCCTGTCCGGAGGGTCGACCTACACCGTCAACGCGGTCTTCCAGAATGCGAGCCAGATCGTGGTCGGCGACCAGGTGGACGTCGCCGGCAACCCGATCGGCTCGGTCGCGGGGATCTCGCTGACCCCCAACGGACAGGCCAACCTCAAGCTGACGATCAGCGACTCGGCGTACCAGCCGCTGCGTCAGGGCACGCTGGCGACGGTCCGGCAGGCCTCCCTCTCGGGCATCGCCAATCGCTATGTCGACCTGCGGCTCGGGCCCGCGAAATCTCCCGCGATTCCCGACAACGGCGTGATCCCGACCCAGGACACCGCCAGCGCGGTCGACTTCGACGAGTTGTTCGACGCACTGAACCCGCCCACACGCAAGGGCCTCCAGGACGTGATCCAAGGCTCGGCGGCGCAGTTCGCGGGCAAGGGCAGCCAGGCCAATGTGGCCTTCCAGTACCTCAACCCGGCGATCGCGTCGAGCAGCGTGCTGTTCAGCGAGATCAACCGCGACACGGCGAAGTTCACGAACTTCATCGTGAAGTCCTCGAACCTCGTCGGCGACCTCTCCACCCGCAGCTCGGACCTCACCGGTCTGGTGCAGAACCTCTCGACCACGTTCGGCGCGCTCGCCGCGCAGCGCGCCGCTCTCGGCACCTCGATCCAGCGCCTGCCGGGCTTCATGCGTCTGGCCAACACCACGTTCGTCAACCTGCGCAGCGCACTCGACGACCTCAAGCCGCTCGTCGACGCCTCCAAGCCCGTCGCGCCGAAGCTCAACCAGCTGCTCGTGCAGCTGCGGCCCCTCGCCTACGACGCGGTGCCGACGGTCCGCGACCTCTCCAACATCATCCAGCGACCGGGCCCGAACAACGACCTGATCGAGCTGACCGGCCTGGGCGTTCCCCTCGCCGCGGTCACGGTCCACAACGTCACCGCCAACGGCAAGTCGCGGCCGGGCGCGTTCCCTGAGTCGGTGGTCGCGCTCAACGACTCGACGCCGGAGCTCGCCGTCGACAGGCCCTATGCGGTCGACCTGACGGGCTGGTTCGAGGGCTTCTCGCACCCCGGTATCTATGACGCCAACGGCGGGATCAGCCGGGTCGCGCCCGGTGATCGGGCTGGGCTCGATCGAAACCGGATCGCTCGATCTCTGCTCGACGGCCGTGACCCAGGTCCTCTCGACCCTCGGCGTCAGCTGCTCCACCGTCTCCAACCTCCTCAACAACCCCGCCGGCCGCCTGCCCTTCACGCAGAGCAACCTGGTCACCGCGCAGGGCGATCGCTGCCCGGGCTCGATGGAGCGCGGCGCGCTCTGGTATCCGGAGTCCGGCTACCCCTGCACGCCCAGCGAGGGACCGACAGGATCATGAGGCGCATCCTCCTCAGCGCGGCGATCCTGCTCGCGGCGGCCGCGTTCATCGTGATCGCCGGCGGCGCGTCGAGCTCGAACACCGCGCAGGGCACCTACAAGATCGAGTTCGACAACGCCTTCGGACTCGTGAACGGCGCCGACTTCAAGGTCGCGGGCGTGCCGGCCGGGACGATCAAGTCGATCACGCTCGATCAGAAGACGCTGCACGCGCTGGTCACGATCCAGGTCACGCAGCCCGGCCTCTCCGCGTTCCACGCCGACGCGTCCTGCGAGTCGCGCCCCCAGTCGCTGATCGGCGAGTACTTCATCGATTGCCAGCCCGGCACCAAGGGCCCGGTGCTGAAGACCGGCAGCACGATTCCGGTGCAGCGGACCCTCTCGACGATCCCCGCGGACCTGATCCAGAACATCAATCAGATGCCCTACCGCGAGCGGCTGACGCTGATCATCAACGAGCTCGGGGCCGCGGTCGCCGCCCGCTCCGAGGATCTGCAGTCGGCGCTCCAGCGCGCCGACCCGGCGATCGGCGAGACCGACAACCTGCTCAACCTGCTGGCGAACGACGCGCAGACGATCAAGCAGCTGAACGTCAACGCGGACGCGGTCATCACCGCGCTCGCCAACAACAGCGCGCAGGTCCAGAAGTTCATCGTCGAGGCCAACAACACGGCGGGCGACACGGCGACGCAGGCCAGCGCGTTCCAGGCGACGTGGGCGAAGCTCCCCGGCTTCCTGCAGCAGCTGCACCCGGCGATGACGGACCTCGACTCCGCCGTCACCGCCAACGAGCCGGTGCTCGCGAACCTGAACACCGCGTCCTCGCAGCTGCACCGGTTCTTCATCGACGCCGTCCCGTTCTCGCACGCGTCGCTGCCGGCTCTGACCTCGCTCGGCAAGGCGGCCGTGACGGGCAAGTCGGCGGTTCAGGCCGCCACCCCGCTCGTCGCCAACCTCAACAACTTCGCCAAGCCCACGCCGGAGCTCGCGCAGAACCTCGCGATCGTCGGGCACGACCTCGACGACCGCAGCCGCGCCGTCGAGCCGGATCCCCGCAGCCCCGGCGGCCAGGGATTCACCGGCTTGGAGGCGCTGCTGCAGTACGCCTTCAATCAGACCACCGCGATCAGCTACTTCGGCCAGTTCGGGCACGAGCTCGCGGTCGACGCGTTCGTCAGCAAGGCCTGCAGCCCGTACGCAACCACCACCTCGATCGCCTCGAACCTCAAGGCCTACCAGCAGAACCCGTCCTCGGGCGAGAACCCGCGCGACTGCTACGCCTGGCTCGGTCCAAACCAGCCGGGCGTCACCACGCCCGATCCGACCGCCGGCGGCGCCTGCATCGACCCCGGCGCCGCCCCCACCACCTACGGCTACGGCCTGAAGGGCGAGACCTGCAAGCCCGGAGCGGCCGCCGACACCGCGAGCGCGGGGAAGAAGGCCGCCAAGGCCAAGTCCGCCTCGACCGCAGCGCCGCAGACCTCGACGCCGTCAGGCACAGCCGCGGGATCGGGCGGCGGCGGTGGCGGCTCGGGCGGCTCGAGCTCGCCCGGCAGCACGGGCGGGCTGACCAGCGTGGTCGGGAAGATCGTGTCGGCCCTGACCGGTGGCACAGGCTCGGGCTCCGGTTCGGGCGGGCTGGGCGTCCCGTCGATCTCGAGCTCGACGCCGGCGAACAGCCCCAGCCCGGGAAGCCAGACCCAGCAACTTCTGAACTACCTCCTCGCCCCGTGAGAAGCCGACAGCAATCCGCGCTCGCCAATCCGGTCCTGATCGGCGCGGTCACGATCCTCGTGGTGATGGTCGCGAGCTTCCTCGCGTACAGGGCCAACGTCGGGCTGCCGTTCGTGCCGACCAAGGAGGTCAAGGTCGACATGGCCAACGGGGCACAGCTCGTGGTCGGCAACGACGTGCGAGAGGGCGGCTTCAGGGTCGGGCTGGTCTCGGCGATGAAGCCGATCCAGCTGCCCAACGGCCAGCAGGGTGCGCAGTTGACGCTTCAGCTCAACAAGTCCAATGGCAACGTCCCGGTCGACTCGAGCGCCACGATCCAGCCGCTGTCGCTGCTCGGCACCAAGTACCTCGCGCTGAACGTCGGCCGCTCCAAGAAGCTGATCCCCGACGGCGGCACGCTGCCGATCTCGCGGACCACCGTCCCCGTCCAGCTCGACGACATCTTCAACACGTTCACCCCCAAGACCCGCAGCTCGATCGAGCAGAATCTGGTGGGGTTCGGGGACACGCTCAGCGCTCGGGGGTCTTCTTTGAATGACACGATCGCGAGTCTGCCGCCGCTGTTTGGGTATCTGGCTCCGGTTGCGCGGTATCTGTCTGATCCGAGTACCGAGCTGACGCGGTTCATTGGGGCGTTGAATCAGTTCACGGGTGCGATCTCGCCGGTGGCGCAGACCAATGCGCGGTTGTTCACGGATATGGCGACGACGTTTGAGGCGATCTCAAGCGATCCGCGTGCGTTGGAGTCGACGATCGCGCGGTCGCCTTCGACGTTGGATGTCTCGACGGCGTCGTTGAAGGTGCAGGAGCCGTTTTTGGTGGATTTCGCGACGTTGGGGCGGGCGCTGACGCCGGCGAGCGCGTCGTTGAGTAGTGCGTTGCCGTATATCAATCCGGCGCTTGAGTCCGGGAGCAGGGTGTTGCCAAAGACGCCGCCGTTGAACAACGAGCTCAATGGGGTGCTGCACTCGTTGCGCGATCTGGCGCTCGCACCGGGTTCGAACGTCGCGCTGAATGGGTTGACCGCGACGGTGAGCACGCTCAATCCGATGCTCAAGTATCTGGGTCCGTATCAGACGGTGTGCGATGACTGGAACTACTGGTGGACCTATCTGGCCGACACGGTCTCTGAGGCGACCACGTTCGGCACCGCGCAACGGGCGCTCTTGAACTTCGCCGACGCGACGCAGCAGGACAACGTCGGCTCGATCGGCGCCGCGCAGCCGGCCAACGGCCAGGGTGGCGGCCCGGAGTTCCTGCACGGAGCCGGCGTACGGAGCGGCTGTCGATACCGCGGGCAACGCGGACTGCGAGACCGGACAGCGCGGCTACGTGCACAAGCTGAACGGCCTGGATTCGCAGGGGCGCGCGCTCGACACCGACGCCCACACCCCGGGTGACCAGGGCCCGACGTACGCCGGCCGTACGCACGTGCCCGCCGGCGAGACGTTCAGCCGCTCGCCCACCACCGGCCCGCAACTGCCATCCGTGCCGGGGAACAACTGATGAGCCGCCGCAAGAAGAGATTCCGGCTGAGCACCTTCAAGGCGGGAGCGCTCGCGATCGTGCTGATCGCGCTGTTCTCCTACGGCGCCTACACGAAGTTCGCCAACCCGTTCGCGAACCCGTACACGATCCACGCGCTGTTCGCCAACGCCAACGGCCTGCGCCAGCAGTCCCTGGTGCGGATCGCCGGCGTCAACGTCGGGCAGGTCACGAACATCGCGCCGGCCGCAAGCTGCAAGTCCGCCAGCACCAACCCGTCGAGCTGCGAGGCGGCGGACATCACGATGACGATCGATCCCAACGGGCTCCCGATCCACAAGGACGCGACCTTCTGGATCCGCCCGCGGATCTTCCTCGAGGGCAACTTCTTCATCGACCTGAGCCCGGGCACCCCGGAGGCCCCGCAGGCCCCGACCGGCTACACGTTCCCGATCCAGCAGGGCCGCGAGCCGGTGCAGTTCGACCAGGTGCTGAGCGCCTTCAAGTCCGACACACGGCAGAACCTCCAGATCCTCCTGCAGCAATACGGCACGGCGCTCAAGCAGTCAGGGCCGGCTTTCAACAACTCGATCCAGTACTGGACGCCGGCGTACGAATACTCCTCGGAGGTCGCGCACGACTTCCTCGGTCTGCAGCCGCACGACCTCTCCAACTTCATCGCCCAGAGCGGCACGGTGAACGGCGCGATCGACACCAACCCGCCCAACCTGAAGAGCCTCGTCACCAACTTCAACGTGACCGCCGGGGCGTTCGCGCGCGAGAACGTCGCGCTCGAGAACGCCGTCGCGCAGCTGCCGCGGACGCTCGGGGCGGCGATCCCGGCATTCAACGCGCTCAACGCGGCGTTCCCGCCGCTGCGCCAGCTCGCCCGGACGCTGCTCCCCGGCGTCAAGTCCACCGGCCCGATGGTCACGGCCAGCCTCCCGTTCATCAGCCAGCTGCGCCAGCTCGTGCAGCCCTCCGAGCTGCGCGGACTCACCAGCGACCTCTCGCCGACGATCCCGGCGCTCGCGCGCATGGAGGCCGACACGATCCCGCTGATGCGAGACGGCGTGCGCCCGCTCTCCAGCTGCGTCGCGAACGTCATCTATCCGTGGTCGCAGCTGACCGTTCCGGATCCGCATTTCAACGGCTCCAACGGCTTCCCGCCGCACCCCGTCTACGTCGAGCAGGCCGATTACCTCCCCGGCCTCGCCGGCGAGTCTCGCAGACTTCGACGCGAACGGCCCGTACATCCGGGTCCTCTGGAACCGGCGGCGAGTTCCCGTACTCGCTGCAGCCGGGATTCTTCGGCCAGGCGCTCGCTCCGCTGGCGGCGTCCAACCGCAGATGCCGCCGGCGCAGATGCAGCCCGACCACCCCACGGTTCCGACCTCGCGACCGCCGCTGATGGAGGGAGTGCCGTGCGAGACGCAGCCCGCGATCACCGATCTCTCGGCTCCGACCGGGACCGGGCCGACGCAGCTCGCCACCACTAAGACCGCCGCCAGCGCGTCGGTCGAGAGCTCGATCGACCAGATCGCGCTCGACGCGCTGAAGAGCGGCGGTCTGCTCACCGCCCTGAAGGGGAGCGGCAAATGAAGCGCGCGATCAGGACCCACATCGGCGACTTCGTCGCGATCATGGTGCTGTTGCTGCTGTCGGTCGTGGTCGCCGGCTACGTGCTCAACCACGAGCGCTTCCAGTTCCCGTTCATCTCGTCGGGCCAATTCCCGATGACCGCCGAGTTCGCCACCGGCCAGGCGTTCACCGCCGGGCAGGGCCAGACCGTCGACGTGTCCGGCGTGCAGATCGGTCAGATCGGCGGGATCACGCTGAAGAACGGGATCGCGTACGTGTCGATGCAGATCGACGACAAGTACAAGCACCTGATCCACACCGACGCGACGGCGCTAGCGCGGCCCCGCACCGGGCTCCAGGACATGTTCATCGAGCTGAACCCGGGGACCAAGAGCGCGCCCGTCGCGAAGCCCGGCTTCACGATCCCGGTATCGAACACCAACCCGGAGGTCAATCCAGACGAGATCGAGGCCTCGCTGGACGCGGACACCCGTCAATACCTCGATCTTCTCGTCAACGGCGCCGGCCAGGGACTGAAGGGAAAGGGTGGCGATGAGCTGGCGCGTCTGTTCGAGCGGTTCGAGCCCACCCACCAGGACCTGGCCCGGCTGAACTCGGTCGTCGCCGAGCGCGGCCAGAACCTTCAGCGCCTGGTCAACTCGCTGCAGCGGCTCAACACCGCGCTGGCGGGCAAGCAAGTCCAGATCGTGCAGCTGATCAACGCGAGCGCAAAGGTGTTCACCGCCTGGGCCGCGGAGAACCAGAACGTCAGCAAGGCCGTCGCCGAGCTTCCCGGCACGCTCGCGCAGACCACCTCGACGCTCCAGAAGGTGCAGACGTTCGCGAGTCTGCTCGGGCCGACCGCCACCAACCTGCTGCCGGCGGCCCGCGCGATCCCCGCCGCCAACCAGGCGCTGACGCAGCTGGCGGTTCCGGGCGCGCCGATCGTTCAGAACCAGATCCGGCCGTTCGTGGTCGCCGCTCGTCCGCTCGTCCGCAACCTGCGACCGGCGGCCATCAACCTCGCCGACGCCACGCCGAATCTCGAGAAGACCTTCACGGTGCTCAACCACCTCGGCAACCTGCTCGGCTACTCCCCGGGCGGCAGCCAGCACGGATACCTGTGGTGGCTGGCGTGGCTCGGGCACAACGCGCGGACGCTGTTCTCGGTGCAGGACGCCAACGGCGACTACAGGCCGATCTTCCTCCAGCTGAGCTGCGCGTCGCTCACCCAGATCGTGAGCGCCAACGTCCCGATCCCGGCGCTCCAGCAGGTCTACGCTCGGGATCGACCAGCTGCTCGGGAACGCGAACGTCTGCCCGGCCGGCGCGAAGGCCGTGGCCGCAGCCGCTCCGAAGCTGAAAGCGGCGGCGGACGCCGCGAACGCTCAGGCGGGTTCGCCCGGGAAGACGGGGGCCTCGGGTTCGACCGGCCCGCTCGCGACGATCGGCAAGGCGGGATAGGGCTCGATGGACACCGGTACTCCCCCCGTCACCCGCGTCGTCACGATGGTTCTGTTCGCGCTCTCGTGCGTCGGCCTGCTGCTGTTCCTGTGGCTGTCCTTCGGCGGGACGCTTCCGTTCAATCCGAAGGGCTACGAGATCCGCGTCTCCTTCCAGAATGCCGGCGAGCTCGCGACTCAGGCCGACGTGCGGATCGCCGGCGTCTCGGTCGGAACGGTCGTCTCCAAGTCGCTCGATCCGCAGGGCAACCGCACGATCGCCACGATCCAGCTGCAGAAGCAGTACTCGCCGATCCATCGGAACGCGACCGCGATCCTGCGCGAGAAGACGATCCTCGGCGAGACCTACGTCCAGCTGACCCCGGGAACGCCGAACAGCCCACCGATCCCGGACGGCGGGCTGCTCGCCCGTGGGCAGGTCCAGCACGCCGTACAGCTGTCGGAGATCTTCGACGCCTTCGACCCGACGACGCGCCACGCCTTCCAGGTCTGGCAGCAGCAGGTGGCGCAGGCCGTCCGCGGCAACGACCAGAACCTCAACGACGTGCTGGGCAACCTGCCGACGTTCGCGGCTGACGCGACCGACATCCTGCAGGTCCTCGACATCGAGCACAACGCGGTCGTGAACCTCGTGCGCAACGGCGGCACCGTGTTCGACGCGCTCAGCGCCAACCAGGCGGCGCTGCGCAACGTGGTCACGAGCGGCGAGGCTACGTTCGCCGAGACGGCGGCGAACAACGCCGCACTCGCGGCGACCTTCCACGTATTCCCGACGTTCCTGACCGAGACGAAGCTGACGATGGCGCGGCTTCAGTCCTTCTCGCAGGACACCGATCCGCTGCTGCACGAGCTGATTCCGGTCGCGAACAACCTCGCGCCGACGCTGGCGTCCGTCCGCAGCCTCTCGCCGTACCTGGAGCAGTTCTTCGCGAAGCTCCCGCCGCTGATCGCCGTCTCGCGGACCGGCCTGCCCGCGATCTCCGACGTGCTGAAGGGCGCCACTCCGCTGCTCGGCGCACTGGGCCCGTTCCTCGAGCAGCTCAACCCGATCCTGGTGTGGCTCTCCGGGCACCAGCAGCTGATCTCGGACTTCATCAGCAACGGCGCCGCGGGCCTCGCCGCCCGGACGCAGTCGTCGACCGGCATCGGTCACTACCTGCGGCAGTTCGGCCCGACCGGACTCGAGACCCTCTCGATCTTCTCCAACCGCGACCCCAGCAACCGCGGCAACACCTACCCGCCGTCGACGTGGCTGGCGGAGATCTTCCCGAGCAGCGCCAGCCGAAGCCGGGCGCGAACGGCGACTGGGGCCTGCCGGCTTGGGACTGCAACAACACCGCCACACACGGGCCGACGCCTTCGCACGACGCGCCGGTCGGCGGTTCGCCCGCCTGCTGGGTGCAGCATCCGGCCGGATCGATCGGGAGCCAGATCCCCGAGATCCGGGCGGCGCGCTACTCGAACCGGTAGCGGCTAAGCCGCTGCGGTGGCCGCGCCGCGGGCGCGCGCGGCTCCGGGCGCCAGCGCCTGGAGCAGGTGGCCGGCGAGCTTCCGGTCCCCGGCGATCTCGAGCGCCTCGATGTCGCCTCCGGGCGAGAGCGCCGCGACCCATGCCGAGGTATCGCCGCGGACGCGGGCGTCGGCGCCGTCGGCGGCCTGCTCGGAGATCGTCACCTTGCCATCGGCGAGCGTGAGCGTGTAGTAGGCGGGGTCTCCCTCCGGCCGGCCGTCACTGACGGTCAGCTCGACGGTACCGGCCATCGTCGGAGCCTGGACCAGACCAGGAGCCAGGCGGAAGATCGCACCGACGTCGATGTGCTCGGAGCCCCGCGGCGCGCCCCACGCCCACTCGTAGCCCCAGCGCGCGAGCTCGGCGAGCACCGGCAACAGCTCGCGCGCCCGCTCGGTCAGCTCGTAGTCCACGCGCGGCGGGACCTCCCGGTAGCGCTTCCGGGTCAGCATCCCGTCGGCGACCATCCGGTTCAGGCGGGAGCGCAGTTGCTCGGTGGAGATGCCCGGCAGCACGCGTTGCAACTCGACGAAGCGCCGCGGCCCCGAGGCGAGATCCCGCACGATCAACAGCGTCCACTTGTCGCCGACGAGGTCGAGCGCCCGCGCATCCGGTGACCACTGGTCGTACGGATGACGTTTGGGGGGCGGGACGTGGGGGATGGGGGAGCTGCCTTGGACGGACATCGACTACCTACCGGAGTCGAGTGTAACGGTCCGGTTTCACGGCGCAAGCAGCTCTCGACGATTTAACCCTCGCGTTTGCGCCAGATTTGGCCGACCGGGACGTTTGAGGTTGGTATGGGAGACCTGATCGTTCTCGCCGAGCGCCGCGCTGATCGTTCCCGGGCGCAGCGCACCTCGCGTCCGAGGTTCTACTTCGACCTCGCGTGTCCCTTCTCGTACCTCGTCGCCGAGCGCGTGGAACGCGTGCTCGGAGACGTGGAGTGGATTCCCGTCGCCGGCAATGTCCTGCGCCCGGACGGCTGGGCGGACCACCCGCGCGTCCGCGCCCACGCCGAGGGGCGCGCCGCGGCGCTGCGCCTGCCGCTCTCCTGGCCGGACCTGGCCGGGTGGCATGTCCCGGGAGCGATGCGGGCCGCCTCCTACGCCGGCGAGATCGGCGCCGGCGCCCGGTTCGCACTCGCCGCCAGCCGGCTCGCCTACTGCGGCGGCTTCGACCTCGAGGACCCCGAGATCCTCGCCGAGGCGGCGGCCGCCGCGGGGATGTCGTTGAGCGAGTGCCTCGCGGCCGCGCGTGACATGGAGCGCGACCGCGTGCTCGAGGCCACCGCCCGGGGCCTCGGTGGCCAAGGCGTGCTCGATCTACCGGCGCTCGGCATCGGGCCGCGATTCTTCGCCGGCGAGAACGCGCTGGCCGAGTGCGCGCTGATGGTGCGCGCACCTTCGGGCTACGGGCCCCTGGCGCCCGCGGGCTGAGCTGCGGCGAGATCAGGCGGGGCCCTGAACCTCGTGTTAGCGTGCCTCGTTCAGTGGCGAGCGACACCACTACGCGCCTGCACGGCGGCCGGCTGATCGCGCGGCGCCTGCGCGCGCACGGCGTCGGGAAGCTGTTCACGCTCTCCGGCGGCCACCTGTTCTCGCTCTACGACGGCTGCCGCGCGGAGGGCATCGAGCTGATCGACGTGCGCCACGAACAGACCGCGGCGTTCGCGGCTGAGGGCTGGGCGAAGGTCACGCGTGAGGTCGGAGTGTGCGCGCTGACGGCGGGCCCTGGGGTCACCAACGGCCTCAGCGCGATTGCGTCCGCGAGTCAGAACAACTCGCCGTTGGTCGTCCTCGGAGGTCGCGCGCCGCAGTTCCGCTGGGGCCAGGGTTCGCTGCAGGAGATCGACCACGTGCCATTCGTGCGCCCGCTCGTCAAGCTGGCCGAGACCGCCGCAGCGACGGCCGAGATCCCCGCGCTCGTCGACGAGGCGTTCCGGGTCGCGGCCGCGCCCCGCTCCGGACCGGCGTTCATCGACTTCCCGCTGGACGTCGTCTTCGGCGAGGCCGACGACGCGGGCTCAGAGGAGATCGCGACGCCCGCGCGCGCTGCGGACCGCGCGGACGAGGACCAGCTGCGGCGCGCTGCGGCGGCGCTGCAGGAAGCCGAGCGCCCCGTCGTGATGGCGGGCACCGGGCTGTACTGGGGACGCGGTGAGGAGGGGCTCCGCTCGCTCGCCGAGGAGCTGCGGATCCCGGTGTTCCTCAACGGGCTCGCGCGCGGGTGCCTCCCGGCCGACCACGAGCTGTTCTTCTCACGCGCGCGAGGCGCCGCCCTGTCGGGCGCCGACGTGGCGCTGGTGATCGGCACCCCGCTCGACTTCCGGCTCGGCTTCGGCGCGGTGTTCGCGGACGATGCCGAGGTGATCGCGATCGACGTCGCCGAGCCGGCGCGAGAGCACCCGCGACGCGTCCGCGCCGAGCTCTACGGCTCGCTGCCGGCGACGTTCGACACGCTGCGGGCGGCCGTCGCGGGCTCGCCGGCGCCCGACGCGGCCGGCCGGAGCGCCTGGATCGACTCGCTGCGGCAGATCGAGCTGGAGAAGCGGGCGGCCGAGGCGGAGCACCTGGTCGACCCGCGGGCGCCGCTTCACCCGATGCGGATCTATGGCGAGCTCTCCGCGGTGCTCGACCGCGACGCGATCGTGATCGGCGACGGCGGCGACTTCGTCTCGTTTGCTGGACGTCTGGTCGACTCCTATGAGCCCGGGTGCTGGCTGGATCCCGGCCCGTTCGGCTGCCTCGGCAGCGGCCCGGGCTACGCGCTGGGCGCGAAGCTCGCGCGACCGGAGCGCCAGGTCGTGCTGCTGCTCGGCGACGGCGCATTCGGCTTCGCGGGCATGGAGCTGGACACGCTCGCTCGTCACGGGGTGGCGGTCGTCGCGGTTATCGGCAACAACGGCATCTGGGCGCTGGAGAAGCACCCAATGGAGTTCCTCTACGGGTACTCGGTGGCGGCCGAGCTGCGGCCCGAGACACGCTACGACCAGGTCGCGACCGCGCTCGGATGCGACGGCGAGCTCGTGCGCACTCCCCGGGAGCTGCGCCCGGCGCTCGAGCGGGCGCTCGAGTCCGGCCGGCCCGCGGTCGTGAACGTCCTGACGGATCCGAGCGTCGCCTACCCGCGCCAGTCGAACCTGGCCTGACCCCGAAACGAAAACCGCCCGCATTTTCAGCGGGCGGCTTCCGATCCAGGTTTGGCCCAATCGGGACGGGCAGGGGTACGTGCCAGAAAGGGCCGGTTAGAGTGGCCCGGACGGCGGGAGGCGCCGATGTCTGCGGCTATCGCCCGAGCCTATGAAGGGCGTCGGCCACCAAAGCGGTCGTGCCCCGCGACGAATCATGCTGGCAAAAGGTGTGGTCAGCAATCGAACATCCGTCCAGGCATGGCTGGCCAGCCAACTGGACGGATAGGCAGTGCGCGCTGCGTGGTGGGGTCCTCGCGCGGGTACGACCGATTATTCCATGAAATCCGACTTCCTATAATGAATTTCATCGTGCGAACGCTGTTTTCCTTCCCGAATCCGGTCAACGAGAAGGCGGCTCGCGTCGTCGCGGGGACGGTTCTGGCTCTGGCAATCGTGGTGCTCGCGACCGGCGCCTACTGGCTGCTGATCCCGCTCGCCTACGGGTTCTGGGCGCGGGTTCTGACCGGGCCGACGCTGAGCCCGCTCGGTTGGGCGGCGCAGAACGTGATCGCGCCACGGCTCGGAGCACGCAAGCCGGTCCCCGGGCCGCCCAAGCGCTTCGCGCAGCTGCTCGGCGCCATCTTCTCCACCGCGGCGCTCGTGCTCGCGTTCGCGGTCTCGCACACCGCCGCCGACGTGGCGCTCGTGATGCTGGTCGGAGCCGCCGGCCTGGAGTCGATCTTCGCCTACTGCCTCGGCTGCAAGCTGTTCACGCTGCTGATGCGCGCCGGGCTGATCCCCGAGTCGGTCTGCCTGGAGTGCGCTGACATCAGCCGGCGCCTGCGCGCCGCGTCCTAGCTGGAGGCCCCCACGCCGAGCGCAGCGCCGCGTAGGATGTCGTGCTCGGAGACCTCGACCCGCTCGAGGCCGAACAGCGACATCGTCTCGAGCAGGATGATCGCGCCGGCGACGATCGTCGGCGCCCGGTCGGGGTGCAGGCCGCGCACCTCGCGCCGCTCCGACAGGGGCAGCGCCGCCAGCCGCGCCAGGATCTCCTCGCAGCGCTCGCGGTGAAGGACATAGCCCTCGACCTGGTCGGGGTCGTACGGATCGAGATCCTGCGCGATCGCGGCCAGCGAGGTCGCCGTGCCCGCGACCGCGATCGCGTGCCTCACGCCGGCGCGGCGCGCGTCGGGAACTCCTCCCGCAAGGATCTCGCGCGCGTCACGCGCCAGCGCGTCGAGCTCCTCACGCGGCGGCGGGTCGTCGTGGATGTGGCGCTCGGTCTGCCGCACCACGCCTGCCTGGTTTGAGACGTGGAATTCCGCCTCGCGCCCCGACCCGATCACGTACTCGGTCGAGCCGCCGCCGATGTCGACCACGAGCGTGACGGTGGAGTCGCTCGGATCGCGGGCGCTGGTGGCCCCGAGGAACGTCAGGTTCGCCTCCTCCTCGCCGGACAGGACATGCGCCCGGAAGCCGTAGCGCCGCTCGACCTCCTCGGCGAACTCACGACCGTTGGACGCGTCCCGGACCGCGCTCGTGAGGACCGCGATCCGCCGCTCGGCGCCATGGCTCTCGATCAGCCGCTCGTATTCGCCGAGCACCTTGTAGACGCGCTCCATCGCGTCCGCCGCGAGGCGCCCGTCGCGATCGACCCCGGACCCGAGCCGGGTCACGTTGGAGATGTGCTCGAGCTCCGCCTCGACCCGACCATCGGCGATCTCCGCGACATAGAGCCGCGTCGAGTTCGAGCCGATGTCGACGACCGCGACGCGCATCAGACCGGGCGCGGCATCGATCGCCCCTCGAGCGCGGCGAGCAGGTTCTCGACGGCCAGGTCCGCCATCCGCTCGCGGGCCGCACGGGTCGCGGACCCGATGTGCGGCGTCACGATCAGGTTCGGAGCGCTCAGCAACGGATCGCCGGGGCCCATCGGCTCCGGATCGGTCACGTCGAGAGCGGCGCCGGCAATCACTCCCCGCGAAGCGCCCTGCCCAGCGCCGCCTGATCGACGATCGGACCGCGGGCCGTGTTGATCAGGATCGCCGTGGGCTGCATCTGCGCGAGGGTGTCATCGTTGAGCAGGTGCCGCGTGTCCGGGGTCAGCGGGCAGTGAAGCGAGACGAAGTCCGAGCTCCGCAGCAGCGTCCCGAGGTCGGTCCGCGGCGCGTCGATCACGTTCATGTTGAATCCCTCCGCGCGCCTGGCGACCGCCCGGCCGATTCGCCCGAAGCCGATGATCCCCAGGGTGGCGCCGTGGACCTCCGCACCGAGGTAGCGCGCCGGCTCCCAGGTGAGCCAGTCGCCGGCGGGGATCGACGCCGCCGCTTCGGGGAGCCTGCGGGCCGCCGCCAGCAGCAGCGCGAACGTCAAGTCGGCCGTCGCCTCGGTGAGGACGTCCGGCGTGTTGCCGACCTGGATGCCGCGGGCGCGGGCGGCCTCGAGGTCGACGTTGTCGTAGCCCACGGCGTAATTCGAGATCGCGCGAAGGCGCGGACATTCCGCGATCAGGTTCGCGTCGACCCGGTCGGTCAGCAGTGTCAGCAAGCCCTCGGCATCACGCGCGTGAGCGGCAAGCTCCGCCGGCGAAGGGGGCAGCCGGTCGTGCCAGACCTCAACGTCGTGGCGCTCGGCGAGGCGGGTCAACGCGGCGCCCGGGAGCTCGCGAGTGACGAAGCAGCGCGCCATGGGCGCGATTCTCGCTGACCGGCCGCGCGAGCGCGGTGCGCGCTCTCGGCTAGTCGCTGAGGGCGGGCACGGGTTCGCGGTCGGCCGGCGCCTGCTCGGTCTCGGCCACAGCCGTTGCTCGAGCGCGGGCCGGGTTGCGGGGAAGCGCCACCACCGCCAGCACGCCACCGACGACCGCGATCACGGCCATGATCGCGAACGCGAGATCGAAACCATCGGTCAGTGAGGCCGCGGCGGCGTGGGCGGCGAACACGTGGTGTCGCAGATCGGAGTTGGTCCGGGCCGTGGCGAGGGCGGCGAGCACCGCCAGTCCGAGCGCCCCCCCGAACAGGCGGGAGGTGTTGACGAGACCCGATGCCAGCCCGGCCTCGCGGGCGGCCACTCCCTGGACCGCGAGGATCGTCACCGGTACGAACGACAGGCCGATCCCGATCGCGACGAGCAGCGACGGTGCCAGCACATCGCCCAGGTAGCTGCCGCCGGCGGCGATGCCGGTGAACAGCGCGAGCCCGATCGCGAGCGACACCATCCCGGCGACCAGCATCGGCTTTGCGCCGATGCGCGTAACCGCGCGCGATGCCAGGGTCGAGCCGGCGATGATGCAGACGGTCATCGGCAGGAACGACAGGCCTGCGCGGATCGGCGAGTAGCCGAGCACCTGCTGCAGGTAGAGCGAGAGGAAGAACCACATCCCGAACACGGCGGCGCCGACCAGCAGCACGACGACGTTCGCGGCGCTGAGCGTGCGCGACGCGTAGATCCGCAGCGGCATCAGCGGCTGGCGCGCGACGCGCCCCTCGATCGCGACGAAGGCGGCGAGCAGCAAGAGGCCGCAGGCCATGATCGCGAGCGTCGAAGCCGCGCCCCAGCCGGTCACGTCCGTGCGGACGATCCCGAGGACGAGCACCGAGAGTCCCGCCGTCGCGGCGATCGCGCCGAGCAGGTCGAAGTCGCGGCGGCGTCCGTCGTCGCGACGGCTCTCGAGGATGTAATAGCTCGCGGCGACCGCGGCGATGACGCCGATCGGCACGTTGATGAAGAGGATCCAGCGCCAGCTCAGGGCGTCGGTGAGGACGCCGCCGAGCAGCACGCCGGCCGCTCCGCCGGCGCCGCCCATCGCCCCCCAGATCCCGACCGCGCGGTTGCGCGCCGCACCCTCGGTGAAGGTCGTCGTGAGGATCGACAGCGAGGCGGGCGCAATCACGGCGCCGCCGAGGCCCTGGATCGCGCGAGCGGCGATCAGCGTGCCCTGGCTCTGCGCGAGACCTCCCGCGAGCGAGGCCGCCCCGAACAGCGCGAGGCCCGCGACGAACACGCGCCGGCGTCCCAGCAGGTCCGCGGCGCGACCGCCGAGCAAGAGGAACCCGGCGAACGTGACCGTGTACGCGTTCACCACCCACTGGAGGTCCTGCTCGGTGAAGTGGAGCGCGTGGCGGATCGACGGCAGCGCGACGTTCACGACGGAGACGTCGAGGATCACCATGAACTGCGCCAGGCAGGAGAGCAGCAGCGTGGCGGTGAGATGTGGGCGCCGATCGCTCATCGCCTCCACCCTAGCAGCGGTTCGATAACCGTCGAACTACGACTTTGGTCCTAGGCCGCCTATCGCGACACGCGGCCGCGATGGCGCGAGAAGTCGGGCGGCCGCTTCTCGTTGAAGGCGGTGACGCCCTCGCGCGCCTCCTCTGTCTCGAGGAACAGCCCGAGGCCGCTGAAGGCGATCTGGCCGATTCCGACGATGTGCTCGCTGTCGGCGTTGAAGGACTGCTTGAGGAAGCGCAGAGCGGTGGGCGAGAGCGCGAGCATGTCGTCCGCACACGCGCGGACCTCGTCGCGCAACCGCTCGAGCGGCACGACGTGGTTGACCAGTCCCCACCGCTCAGCGGTCGCGGCGTCGTAGCGCCGGCAGCGGAACCAGATCTCGCGCGCACGCTTCTCGCCGACAACGCGAGCCAGGTAGGCGCTGCCGAATCCGGCGTCGAACGATCCCACGCGTGGACCGACTTGCCCGAACTGCGCGTGCTCGGCCGCGATCGTCATGTCGCACAGCACGTGCAGCACATGTCCGCCGCCGATCGCGAAGCCATTGACCGCCGCGATCACCGGCTTCGGCACCTCGCGGATCAAGCGGTGCAGCCGCTCCACCTCGAACAGGCCCGATTCGCTCGGGCCGTAGTCGCCGGTCTCCGCTCGCTGCTTCTGATCCCCGCCCGTCGAGAACGCCCGATCGCCCGCGCCGGTCAGGCAGATCACGCCGACGTCCTCGCTCGCCCACGCGCGCGTGAACGAGTGGATCAGCTCGTCGATCGTCCGCGCGCGGAACGAGTTCAGGCGCTCGGGACGATCGATCGTGATCCAGGCCAGCCCGTCCTCGACTTCGTAGCGGGTGTCGGTCAGCTCCATGTGTCTCCCTTCGATATCGGGCCGCGAGGAGTTTGCAAGATTTGCGACGAGCGCACGTGGGTAGGGCCTCCCAGAGCCCGTGGCAGGCGGGCACGACGAGGGAGGTCCCTGTGTACAAGCAGGTTCTCGATCCGGTATCCCATTCTCTGGGACTCACGTCGATTTTCGCGGTTCTGCCGCTCCTGGCACTGTTCGTGCTGCTGGGGGTCCTCCGGATGAAGGCCCAGTGGGCCGCGCTGATCACGCTGCTGATCTCGATCATCGTCGCGATCGCGGTCTACAGCATGCCCCTCGGACAGGCCACCGATTCGGCGGCCGAGGGGGCCGCGTTCGGGTTCTGGCCGATCATGTGGATCGTCATCAACGCGCTGTGGATCTACAACATGTCTGAGGAGACTGGGCATTTCCTGGTGTTGCGAGAAGCCTTCAGCAATGTCTCCGACGACCAGCGCGTGCAGGTCGTGATGATCGCGTTCTGCTTCGGCGCGCTACTGGAGGCGCTCGCAGGCTTCGGCACCCCTGTCGCGATCTGCGGGATCATGCTCGTCGGACTGGGGATCTCGCCGCTGCGCGCCGCCGCGATCGCGCTCGTCGCGGACACCGCGCCAGTCGCGTTCGGGGCGATCGCGATCCCGATCACCACGCTCGCCCAGGTCTCCGGACTGCCAGAGCATCGCCTCGGCATGATGGTCGGCCGCCAGACCCCAATCCTCGCAATGCTGATCCCGTTCGTGCTGGTGTTCATGATCGACGGGCGGCGCGGCCTGCGCGAGGCCTGGCCGGCGGCGCTGACCGCCGCGGTGGTGTTCGCCGCGCTGCAGTTCGCGATCTCCAACTACGTCTCGACGCAGCTGACGGACATCATCGCCTCGCTGGGTTCCGCCGCCGCGCTGGTGCTCCTGATGCGGGTCTGGTCGCCGCGCGGGGCAGGCGCCGCGACCGGTGCCGTCGGGCCGCGGCCCGCGATCGCGGGCGGGGCGACGAGCGATCCTGCGTTCGAGCGGCGCGTCGGCGCCGAGCGTCGCCCACCGCACAACCGCTTGAACGTCCTGCTGGCGTTCGCGCCCTACATCATCATCGTGATCGCGCTCGGCGTCACCAGCCTGCACGTGGTCGCGGTCCAGCTGGATAAGGCAACCACGGCGTTCAGCTGGCCCGGCCTGCACGTGCTCAACCACAAGGGCAAGGCCCCGACGAGCGAGACGTTCAAGCTCAACTGGCTGACCGCCGCCGGCACCTGGCTGTTCGTCTCGGGCGTTCTCACCGCGATCGTCCTGCGGGTCAGGCCCGCGACGGCGCTGCGCGTCTACGGGCGCACCCTGGACCAGCTCAAGTGGGCGATCTTGACCGTGATGGCGGTGCTGGCGCTCGCGTACGTGATGAACATGTCGGGCATGACGATCACGCTCGGCACGTGGGCGGCGGGCGCGGGCGGCTTCTTCGCGTTCCTCTCGCCGCTGATCGGATGGTTCGGAACGGCGGTGACCGGGTCGGACACCTCCACCAACTCCCTGTTCGGCGCGCTCCAGGTCGCCGCCGCGCACAAATCGGGCCTGTCGCCGACGCTGCTGGCAGCGGCGAACAGCTCGGGCGGTGTGCTCGCCAAGATGGTCTCGCCGCAGAACCTCGCGATCGGAGCCGCCGCGGTCGGCCTCGCCGGCCGCGAAGGCGACATCTTCAGGCGCGTGATCGGGTGGAGCGTCGTGCTCGTGCTGCTGATGGCGGTGCTGGTGTTGCTCCAGTCCGGACCGCTGTCCGGGATGGTCCCGTAGGCGCGCTTGTCCGCGCGGCGCGGCGTCTGATCAAATAGGAGGCGATGCCGCGCCCGGGGACATCGGTCCGATGAGCGCGACGCTCGAGATCGAGCGCCGCCGGCTCGGGCGCTCGGACGTGATCGTGCCCCGGATCGCGCTCGGCTGCGGCAACTTCGGCGGGATCGGCTCCGCGCCGGCGTTCTTCGGCCAGGGAATCTCCGATGAGGACGCGTTCGCGTTGATGGATGCGGCGTGGGAGCTCGGCATCACCCACTTCGACACGGCCGACGCGTACGGCGGCGGTCGCAGCGAGCGCGCGATCGGCCGATGGGTTCAGTCGCGGGGTGTCAGGCCGATCCTGACCACGAAGACGTTCAACCCGATGTACGACGGCGGGGACCGCGGGCTCGCGCCCGAGCGGATCGCCCGCCACATCGAGTCCAGCCTGGAGCGGCTCGGCGTCCACTGGATCGATGTCTACCTCGCGCACGACTTCGACCCCGACACGCCGCTGCGCGAGACGCTCGCGGCGTTCGAGCAGCTGCGCGCCGCGGGAACGATCGGCGCGTACGGGGTCAGCAACTTCACGGCGGCCCAGCTCGAGGACGCGCTCGCGGCGGGCGAGCCCCAGGTGGTTCAGAACTCGCATTCGCTGCTCGAGCGCGGCGACGAGCACTCGGTCCTGCCGCTGTGTGCGGAGCGCGAGGTGGGCTACATGGCGTTCAGCCCGCTCGCCGGCGGCTGGCTCACCGGGAAGTACCGGCCCGGCGAGCCGTTCCCGGCCGGCTCGCGGATGACCCAGCGACCGGAGTCATACCGGCCGCTGGTCAACGATCGCACCTACGAGGCGCTCCAGGCGCTCCAGGCGATCGCCGAGGACCACGGCACCTCGAGCGCGGCGGTCGCTCTCGGCTGGCTCCTCTCCGACTATCGCGTGACGCAGATCGTGGTCGGCCCCGGACGACCCGAGCACCTCACGCCGGTCGCGCAGGCGCTCGAGCACCCGCTCAGCCAGGACCAGCTCGCGACGCTGAACGAGATCTTCCGGTGAGCACGGTGCTGGTGCTCGGGCGCGAGGACGTCGCCGCATGCCTACCCCCGGACGAGTGCGCGGACGCGATGGCCGAGGTGCTCGCCGCGCGCGCTCGCGACGAGGCGTACATGCCGCTGCGCTCGGTGATGATGCCGCCCGGCGCCAACGGCTTCATGGGCCTCATGCCCGCCTGGCGCGGAGGCGATCAGCCGGCCTTCGCGCTCAAGGCGATCTGCCTGATCCCGGCCAACCCGGCCCGCGGCCTGGACGCCCACCAGGGCATCGTCACCCTGTTCGACGCCGACACCGGCGTCCCGACCGCGATCCTCGACGCGTCCGCCGTCACCGCGATCCGCACGGCGGCGGTGACCGCGGTGGCCACGCGGCTGCTCGCGCGCGAGGACGCGAAGGTGCTCGCGATCATCGGCGCCGGGGTGCAGGCGCGCTCCCACCTGGTCGCGCTCGCACCGATCCGGCGGTTCGCGGAGGTGCGAATCTACGCCCCGGCGCAGGCCCATTCCCGCGCGGTCGCCGACGAGTTCGAGATCGCCGTGGCGGGCAGCGCGGAGGAGGCGGTACGCGGCGCCGATGTCGTCCTCACGGTCACGAGCTCCCGCGAGCCCGTGATCCGCCGCGAGTGGCTCGCGGACGGAACCCACGTCAACGCGATCGGCGCGAGCACGCCCGCGTGGCGGGAGCTCGACGTGGAGACAGTCGCCGCGAGCGCGCTGTTCGCCGACAGCCGTGAGTCCCTGCGAAACGAGGCGGGCGAGTTTCGCGACGCGCTCGAGCAGGGGGCGATCCCCGGCGAGGAGCACGTCCGCGCCGAGCTCGGCGAGGTCCTCGCGGGGCTGCGCCCCGGCCGTCAGAACGACACCGAGCTGACGCTGTTCCGCTCGCTCGGACTCGCGGTCGAGGATCTCGCCGCCGCGCAGCTCGCGGTGCGCAACGCGCGCGCGAGCGACCGGGGGACGGAGGTGGAGCTGTGATCGAGATGAGCTCGATCGAGGCGGCCCGCGAGCGCATCCGCGGCGTCGCGATCCGCACCCCGCTCGTCCGCCTCTATGCCGATGTTCCGGACGGCACCGAGATCTACCTGAAGCTCGAGAACCTGCAGCCGATCGGCTCGTTCAAGCTGCGCGGCGCGCTCAACGCCGTGCGCTGCGCGGCCGAGGAGACGCGTTCGCGCGGGCTGGTCACCGCGAGCGCCGGCAACATGGCCCAAGGCGTCGCCTGGGCCGCGCGCGAGCTCGGTCTGACCGCGACGATCGCCGTGCCGGAGCATGCGCCCGACGCGAAGCTGCGGGCGATCGAGCGCCTCGGCGGCCGCGTCGTGAAGCTGCCCTACGACGACTGGTGGAACGCGATCATCACGAGCCGGGTCGAGGGCGTCGATGGGCTGTTCGTGCATCCGGTCCAGGACGAGCCGGTGATGGCGGGCAACGGCACGATCGGGCTCGAGATCCTCGACGAGCTGCCCGATCCCGACGCGATCGTGATCCCGTACGGCGGCGGCGGCCTCTCGGTCGGGATCGCCAGCGCAGTCCGGGCGCTGCGCCCGCAGACTCGGCTCTACGCGGCCGAGCCGGAGACCGGCGCGGCACTGACCGCGGCGCTGCGGGCCGGCGCCCCTGTCGATGTCGAGTACCGGCAGTCGTTCGTCGACGGAGCCGGCAGCCGCCGCGTGCTCGACACGATGTGGCCGCTCGCGAGCGCGCTGCTCGACGGCGCCTTCGCGATCCCGCTCGCGCAGGCCGCAGCCGCGGTGCGCGTCCTCGCCGAACGGGCGCACGTCATCTCCGAGGGGGCCGGCGCGCTCGCCACCGCGGCGGCGCTTCAGGGCCTCGCCGGCACGGGCAAGATCGTCTGCGTCGTCTCGGGCGGCAACATCAACCCGACCAAGCTGGCCGAGCTCCTGCGGGGAGCGGACGAATGACGGCCGAGGAGGTGCCCGATGGATGACGCCGCGCGCGAGGAGTTCAAGACGCCGATCCTGCCGGGCGCCGGCACGAGCGACTACGAGCGCTACCTGCGCACCGACGAGCTGCTCTCACTGCAGAAGCGACCCGAGGAGCAGGCCCACCATGACGAGCTGCTGTTCCAGACGGTCCACCAGTCATCGGAGCTGTGGCTGAAGCTGGCCACGACCGAGGTGGATAGCGCCGCCGCCGAGCTCGAGCAAGGCCGCCCCGCGCCCGCGATCCGGCTGCTGCGCCGCGCCGTCCTGTGCCTTCAGTACGTGACCACCCAAATCGAGATGCTCAACCAGATGGACCCGTGGGAGTATCACCAGATCCGCGTCGTCCTCGGCCACGGCAGCGGCTTCGACTCACCCGGCTTCCGGCGCGTCCCGCAGGTGACCCAGCGGCTGTGGAAGGCCTTCGACCAGCTGCTCGAGGACGCCGGACTCGAGCTGACCGAGCTCTACCGGCACGGGCGAGAGCACGAGCAGTGCTACCAGCTCGCCGAGCTGCTGACCGAGTGGGATGAGCGGATCTGGGTGTGGCGCTTTCGCCACTACACGATCGTGGCGCGAGCCCTCGGCGAGGAGGCGATCGGCACGCAGGGCACGCCCGTTCAGGTCCTCGGCAAGCTGATCGCCCAGCGGCAGCTGCCGAAGCTGTGGGAGACCCGCAGCCGGCTCGTGCAGCTGTTCGATGCCGAGCGCCGGCTGCCCCAGAGTTGAGACCCAATCGCCGTCGGGCAACACCTCAGCGGCAGGCGAGGTCCCCCGGGAGAGCTCCGCCGACATAGGTACGCCAGTCGCTCGCGGTGAGCGACCGCCCAGCCGTCGTGCACGCGGAGCGGATCAGCGTCGGCACCGAGAGATCGCGGTCGACGATCTCCGAGCTGTTGAACGTGAGGGACTGGATGATGCTCACCAGGTGCGAGCCGTCGGGCGAGAACGCGAGGCCGATCTTCAGGCCATCGGATGGCGGGAGCGGCGAGGGGATGGTGGCCAGCGTCGTGCCCGAGTTGAGATCGAGGATCACGACGGTGCCATCCGAGCGCTGACGCGCGACGCGATCTCCCGCCGGATCGCCGATCGGCGGGAACACGCTGTAGCTCTCATCTCCGGGGATCACGCGCTCCAGCGAGGTGCCGCGTGCGTTCCAGACCTCGAGGTCCCCGGCGGAGGTTTGCAGGAGCAGACGCGATCCGGAGTAGCTCACGAACATCGCGCCGATGCCATCGTGGCGAGCGATCACCCGGCCGGAGCTCACGTCGACGACCAGCACGCTCCCGCCGTCGTCCAGCGCCACGAGGCCGTCGGCCGGGTCGATAGCGGGCGTTCCGGCGTACGCCGCCCCCTCCACCGCCGCGAAATTGCGGGGTCCGCGGACCGTCTGGATGACCTTCCCGGTCGCGAGGTCCTGCACGAAGATGGTCCCCGACTGGCTCACTAGCGTCACCCGCCCTCGATCGGGCGAGAGCGCCGACGCGACGATCGCGGGACGGCCGCTCAGAGGCGGAAGCGCGCGAACATCTCCGGGGAGGTTTGCGCCCGCACCGTTCGCCGAGACCAGGAGCTGATCGCCGTCCCAGAGCGGCGCCCCGGGCGTCGCGGCGGGCACGGCCTGCGGCGGCGAGGAACCGTCGAGTGGCTGGATCAGGAGCTGGCCGCCGGTGTTGTTGAGCATCGCGATCCGGCTTCCGTCCGGGGAGATCGCGGCGAGCGCTCCGGCGCACCCGTCGCACGGAGGACTCAGCGCGGTCGGCTGCGCACGGGCGAGTCGATCGGGCTGCGTCAGATCCCATCGCGCGATCGTGTCGCCCGACGCCGAGAGGACATGGTTGCCGTCGCCGACGAACTGCAGCGCGCCGTTGTTGATGCTCCCGTTCCCCGTCATGGCGACGGGGGTCTCGGCCGGGGCACTGGACTTGATCACGGGGCTGACGTAGACGGTCCCGGTGTCTCCTGCGGCCAGCGCCGTCCCGCCATAGCTCAACGCGACCGCGGTCGTCTCGCTGAGCGGCGCATGCGCATCGAAGGGTTCGGTGCCGGGCAGATAATCGGTGGTCCTGTCAGTGGGCCAGACGGGAATCGTCGGGTTCCCGTTCGTCGTCGTGACGGCGCGGGCATCCGGGGACGCCACGACCCCGCTCTGATGGGCGCCCAAGCTGCCGCCACCCGAGCCCTCCGGCGACCAGTCCGACAGGCGCCGAAACTGCCACGCTCCGCTCTCGGAAAGCACGAACAGCGTCGTGTCCGAGAGCAGGAGCGTCGGCTCGACGATCGGGTGCGACGTCGGGAGCTGGTGGATCGCGGCGACATTCCCCGACGTCCCGCTGATGACCTCGATCGAGCCCGGGGCCGACGGCGCCGGCGACTGGCAGTTGACGACGACGGTCTGGCCGGTCGACGAGATGCCGACCGACGTCGCCGCTTGGCCTGGACCCGCAGCGGAGCGGGACCGCTCCGACGCCCGCGCGCCAGAGGACCGCGGTCGACCCGTTCGTCGCCACGACCGCCGCGCCCGTCAGTATCGACGGCGACCCTGCTCGTCGTTCCATACTGCGAGATCGGATGCCCGCCGAGGGCGGCCAGCTGCGCCAGCCCCGCCTGACCTAGCACCCGGCGCACCACCCGCCCGTCCCCGAGTTCCGCGACCACCGTGCGGCCGTCGCTGCTTCCCGCGATCGACGCGACGGTCCCGCCCATCGGCAGGAACTGCGCGAGGTGCGGGCTGTAGAGGTCAGCCTGCATCAGCCCCGCGAGCGTCTGCGGGTTCGGATCGGTGCGGTACGCCCTCACCGCTAGCAACAGCGCCACGTTCAGGTTCGTGGACAGCTCGTTTTCCGCCACCGCCGCGAGCTGGCGAGAGGTTGCGACCCGCGCCTGCGCCACGGCGTTGTTGCGCTGCGCGACCGCGAACGCCGTCGCACCGATCAGCCCTAGCAGCAGCGCCGCCAGAGCCACCTCGACGCTGCGAACCAGTCGCCGGGTGCGGCGGTGCTCGCGCGAGGCCTCGGCGACGAGCTCATCCTTGTCGATCCCGCGTAGCGTTGCGGCCACGTCGACGATGGCGTCCTGAAGTCGCGGGTTGACGTTCGAGAGGTGCTCCGAGGTCGGGGCGATCGACGCTTCGAGCCATCGCGGCTCCTGCTTCAGGGCGCCGCGCAGTGATGGCGGCAGCGCGTTCGAGTATTCCCAGTCGAAGTCGCTCTGATCGTCGTCCCAGCGCACGTTTCCGCCGGTGACGAGGATCAGCAGCCGGTCGGGCGTCTTGTTGTCAAGCCACCATCTGACCTCGCGGTCTACGTACTCGGAGGCGGCCGCCCTGGGTGAGGCGAGCAACACGAACCAGTTGGCCTGGGACATCGCCTCGACGATGGACGGCCAGAGCGCGGGCTCGAAGCTCAGATTGGTCTGGTCGCGGAACAGCCGCAGTGCGCGGACACGGTTCCAGGGCTTGGCGTAGCGCTCGACGCCGGATTGGAGGATCGGTGCAAGTTCACCGTCGCTCTCGTGGCTATAGGAGATGAAGCCGTCGTACCGGGCGCCAGGCGCGTTGGCATTCGGCGGCGCTGCAGTTTCCGCGGCGGTTGCCGCGGCGGTTCTGGTGCCCTCGCTGCCCCCAAGCATCCGAGCCGAGTGTCTCACCCGATTCGGCGGCCGTCAACGAAATCAGCCTCCGGCGGCGTTCAGCTCGAATACGAGCCGGTCGACCTCCTCGGGCGTGTTGTAGTGGATGAACCCGAGCCTCACCGACTGCTGCTCGTACCCAAGCCGCTTGTAGAGGCCGAGCGAGTACCAGGAGTCGTGCGCCCACACGCCGATCGAGCGGTCGGCGAGGTGCTGCGCGACGTCCTTCGCCGCCACGCCGTCGACGTTGACGAGGAACGTGGGGACCCTTCCCTCCATCCCCGGCAGCCCGTAGACGGTCACTCGGTCCGAGATGCCGTCGAGAAAGCGCTGCCCGAGCCCGCGCTCGAACGGGACGATCGCGGCGAAGCCGCCGATCGAGTCGAGGTAGTCGAAGGTCGCGTTCAGCCCCGCGAGCAGCTCGTAGGGGAAGGTGCCGGTCGCGAACCGCCTGCCCAGCGGGTCGTTAGGCGCCGGCCTGACCTTGTAGGGCCGCCACTGCGAGATGACCGCCTCGCGCCCGTAGGCGATGCCGAGATGCGGGCCGCAGAACTTGTAGGGCGAGCAGATCAGCACGTCGGCGTCGATCGCGCGCACGTCAATCGGCTCGTGCGCGGCGTAGTGGACCGCGTCGACCCATGCCAGCGCCCCGACCTCGTGGGCCAGCGCGCAGACGCGCCCCGCGTCGACGATCGTGCCGACGGCGTTCGAGGCCCACGCGAACGCGACCACCCGCGTGCGGTCCGAGAGCTTCGCCCGTAGATCGTCGTAGTCCAGCGTGCTGTCGTCGCGCAGCTCGATGTGCTTGACGACGAGGTCCTTGTCCTGCGCCAGCTCCAGCCACGGCGCCACCCCGCCGTCGTGGTCCAGCGAGCTCACGAGGATCTCCTCGCCGGGCTGGAAGGAGCGCCCGGCGGTGCGCGAGAGCGTGAAGTTGAGCGAGGTCATGTTCGCGCCGAAGATCACCTCCCGGGGCTCGCAGCCGAGGAAGCGCGCGGCGCCGCGCTCGGCCTGCTCGAGGATCTGCTGCACCCGGCGGCTCGTCTCGTAGACGGCGCCGAGGTTGGCGCTGGCCTCCCGCATCGCGCGCGCGATCGCGTCGCCGACCTCGTCGGGGACCTGCGAGCCGCCCGGCGCGTCGAAGAAGGCGAACTCGCCGCGGAGCGATGAGAAGCGCGAACGCGCTGACTCCAGACCACGCGGAGTCGACATCGTCACTTCGGCCACGGCCGCTCCCTCGAGGTCGGACTGCGTAACAGAATCGCAAGGGTGGGCAGCTTGCGCTCGCATCCCCACGATGATTTGATCAAGACTACAAAATCGAAATGGGCGCGAGGGGCATCGAAAAGACAGCGAGCTGTACCGCGTGAGCTTTCGCGTTTCACGCAGCGCTCACGCCAGCTGGGCGGGGACGGTGCCCGATGGCGGCGGCCGAATCGGCGTCGGCAGCGGCGCGTTCGAGGGCCCGTTCACGCTCAAGGCGCGAACGGAGGACGTCGAGCGTTCGACCAATCCCGAGGAGCTGATCGCGGCCGCGGAGGCGGGCTGCTACACGATGTCGCTCGCAAACCTCCTGGGCGAGGCCGGGCATCCGCCGACCGAGCTGCGAACGACCGCCCGGGTCGTGCTCGAGCAGCAGGAGGCCGGGTTCCGGATCACCCGGATCGACCTCTCCACAACCGGAGAGGTCCCGGGGATCGACGACGCGACCTTCGCTCAGACCGCGAGGCGTGCGAAGGAGACCTGCCCGGTATCGCTCGCGCTGGCCGGAGTGGAGATCAACCTTGAGGCGACACTCGCCGGCGCCTGAAAACCGAGTGCGCGGCGTTGGTGGGAGCGGGCCGAATCTGGCCGGGCGCTGATGGTCGCGCTCGCCGTCGACAGCCTCGAGCAGTCGCTGCTGGAATGCGCCGCCGGCGAGGCGGAGCGGCACGACACCGAGACGTGTGAGGAGGTTCTGTTCGTGCTCGAGGGTCGCGGGTCCCTGCGCACGCGGCGCGGTAGCCTACCCCCTCGAGCCGGACACGGGCGTCTATCTCCCGCCCGGATACCGAGTACGAGCTCGAGAGCCGCGAGGACCCGTTGAGAGCGCTTCGGGTCCGAATCTCGGATCCCGCCCCCGGCCCGCCCTCCCCGCCGTTCACCACCAGCCTGCGAGAGCAGCACGCCCAGCCCGCGACCACGAACCGCGAATTCGTGGTACTCGCGGACCCCGCGAGCGGTCTGCGCAGCGCCACGCAGTTCGTCGGCTTCATCCCGACGACCAAGGCCCCCGACCACTTCCACACCTATGACGAAGTGATCTACGTGCTCGATGGCGAGGGGGTACTGCACGTCGGCGAGCAGGACACTCCCGTCGGCCCCGGGTCGATGATCCAGCTGCCCAGCCGCACGGTCCATTGCCTGGAGAACACCGGATCGGACATGATGCGGATCGTGGCGGTGTTCCGGCCGGGCGGTTCACCGGCCGCGGCGTTCTATCCCGACGGCACTCCGGCGTTTAAAGCACCCGACGGACAGCATCCCTAGAGGAGGAGGAGAACATGAAAGGACGCATCTATGCCGTCGCGGCCGCGCTGCTAGCGGTCGTCGCGGCGGGCTGCGGCAGCAGCAGTAGCAGCAGCAGCAGCCCGCGAGCGGTAGCGCCAGCGCGACGACCAGTGCCTCGGCCAGCGGTGGAAAGTGCACCGCGACCGTCGGCTTCGAGGGCCCGATCACCGGTGCGGTGGCGGTCCTGGGTCAGGAACAGCTCGCGTTTGCGAAGCTCGCCGTGTCCCAGGATGACGCGGCCAATGGCACCAGCATCAATCTGGTCCAGGGCGACACACAGTTGCAGCCTGCCCAGGCCACGACCGTGACGCAGCAGTTCACGTCGAACTCGAGCATGGTCGCGGTCGTGGGGCCGGCCGGAAGCCAGGAGGTCGAGGCCGTGGGGCCGCTGTTCGGCCGCGCCGGCATGGCATTCATCTCCGGGTCGGCGACCAACTCGTCGCTGACGGCCGGGAAGAACCCGACGTTCTTCCGGGTGGTCTCACGTGACGACGTCCAGGGCCCGCAGGATGCCCACTACATCATCAGTCACCTGCACCCCAAGGCGCTGATGATCGTCGACGACCAGGAGGCGTACTCAACGGGCCTCGTCGCCGCGATGACGCCGGTGTTCAAGGCGGCCGGCATCTCGGTCGACCACGAGTCGGTCAGCCAGAAGCTCACCGACTTCTCGTCGTTGGTCGCGAAGGTGACTCCGACCACGACGGTGGTGGTGCTGCCGTGGCAGGTCGCGGCGAACGCTCAGCAGTTCGGCAAGAACCTGGCCGAGCAGCACAAGAACGCCGTGATCTTCGGAACCGACGGGCTGTTCTCGCCGGGCACGTTCACGATCGACGGGTCGTATGTCTCGTCGTTCGGGCCTGACATCAGATACATCCCCGCCGACGCGTCGATCGCGACCGCGGCGAAGGCGGCGTACCCGAAGTTCGGGACGTTCGGACCGCCGGTGTACGCGGCGGAGCACGTGGTCGATGAGGCGATCTCGTCGGTCTGCAAGAACGGGCAGACCCCGAGCCGCGCGAACGTGCTCGCGGCGATCAAGGCGACGAACGAACCGTCGTCGATCCTCGGCCAGCCGATCTCGTTCACGCCACACGGCGACCTGGTCGGCGGGAAGTTCTTCCTGTTCAAGATCAACAAGACGGGTCAGTACCAGCTGATCCCGAGCGCCTGATCGGTTAGGTTCCCGCCGCGCGCGTCCGCCCGGGCGCGCGCCGGCGGGGCCCGGCTGAACGGGCCATGCAGCGATGACCAAATTCGTCACTCTCCTGGTGGCGGGACTCACCACCGGCAGCATCTACGCGCTGATCGCGCTCGGCTACTCGATGGTGTATGGCGTCTTGAAGCTGCTGAACTTCGCTCACGGCGACCTGTACATGGTCGGCGCGTTCATCGGCTACTTCGTGATCCAATGGTTCGGCGGGTCGACGGCGATCGCGGTGCCGGTGCCGCTGCTGATCGTCGTGATGCTGGTGCTCGCCGCAGGGGGGACGGGCGCACTTGGCGTCGTGATCGAACGCTTCGCCTACCGGCCGCTGCGCGACGCGCCGCGGATCGCTCCGCTCATCACAGCGCTCGGCGTGTCGTTCCTGCTCGAGAACACGGCACTGCTGTTCTTCGGCGGCTCCTACCGGATCTACAACACCTCGAATTTCATCCCCTTCTCGACCGGGATCCACATCGGGGTACTGAACATCGACGCGACCCGGATCATGGTGATCCTGCTGAGCGTGGTCCTGATGTGGGGGCTGACGATGCTCGTGAACCGCACCCAGCTCGGACGGCAGATGCGGGCGGTCGCCGCCGACCGGGAGGCCGCGGAGATGCTCGGTGTCAACGTCGACTTCACAATCGCCGCGACGTTCTTCCTCGGCTCGGCGCTGGCGGGCGTGGCCGGCGTGATGGCGGGGCTGGCGTTCAACCAGGTCTACAACCTGATGGGCTTCATCGCGGGACTCAAGGCGTTCACGGCGGCCGTCGTCGGCGGCATCGGCTCGATCCCCGGTGCGATGCTCGGCGGGCTGCTGATCGGGCTCGCCGAGTCGTTCATCACCGGCTACGTCTCATCCACGCTCACGAACCTGATCGTGTTCGGGATCCTGATCGCGGTGATGATCCTGCGACCTGCCGGTCTGCTGGGGCGCGTGCAGCTTCAGAAGGTGTGACGATGCCGGGCGAGCCTGACGAGGAGCGGGTCGTCTCACCGAATCCGGCGCGATGGGCTCGAGCGCCCGCGCTGCTGTCGGCGTCGATGAATGGGTGGCGCGCTCCGCTCAGCGGCGCGAGTATCTTCCGGGTTGGCGCGGGGACTTCCAGCGGGCGCTCGAGCGAATCGGCTGGTGGCCCCGGCTCGCGGCGGCCACGGTGGTGGGAATCGGCTTCCCGCTGGTGTTCACCGTCAACGACTTCCAGCTCCAGGTCGGCATCAACGCGCTGCTCCTCGCGCTGCTCGCGCTCGGCCTGAACGTCTCGGTCGGGTGGGCGGGGCTGCTCGACCTCGGGTACATCGCGTTCTTCGGCTTCGGCGCCTATGGGTACGCGCTGCTGTCCTCCAACCAGCTCAGCTCGAACGGCATTCACCTCCCTGCGTACGCCTCGATTCCGATCGTGATGGTCGGCGCCGCGATCCTCGGCGTGCTGGTGGGCCTGCCCTCGCGACGGCTGATCGGCGATTACCTGGCGATCGTGACGCTGTTCTTCGGCGAGGCGTTCGTGGAGTTCACGAACAACGTCGCCCCCAGCAAGCTCGGTGGCCCGAACGGGATCTTCGCGCTCGACCCGGTGCACGGATTGGGCGGTCAGATCACCACCAACCGCGGTTACTTCCTGCTGCTGGTGGTCCTGCT
The DNA here is from genome assembly GCA_963849285.1 of uncultured Solirubrobacterales bacterium. Taxonomy (GTDB): domain Bacteria; phylum Actinomycetota; class Thermoleophilia; order Solirubrobacterales; family Solirubrobacteraceae; genus Palsa-465. Next base: position 17,569 of record CAWKGS010000008.1, on the reverse strand, counting down.
GGTGATCACGATGGCGGCGCTGCGGATGCTCGACACGTCGCGGACCGGGCGCGCCTGGCGAGCGGTGCGCGAGGACCCACTCGCGGCGTCGCTGATGACGATTCCGGTCAACCGCGTGAAACTGATGGCATTCAGCTTCGGGGCGATGGTCGCCGCGCTGGCGGGCACCGTGTTCGCCGCCCAGCAGGCGAGCGTCTTCCCGACGGACTTCGACACCACGTATCTGATCCTGATCTACGCCGCCCTGATCCTCGGCGGCGCCGGCAGCATCGCCGGCGCGGTCCTCGGCGGACTCGTGCTGGCCGTGACGCTCGACGGGTTCCTGCGCAGCCCCACGCAGGCCGGCTACATCTTCTACGGCGTGATCCTGCTGACGCTGTTGGTCAAGCTGAGGCCATGGACGCGGCTCGCCGCGGTGGCAGCCGCGACCGTCGCGTTCGGGCTCGTCGTGCACGCGATCGTGAAGGCGATCAGCGCCTCCGCCGTCGCCGGGGGTCCGCAGTCGAGCGGATGGATCGCCGATGTGCTGCGCCACTGGGTGGTGGTGCCCTCGAATCCCGCGGGTGCCGGCAACGTCGGCTACGTCGTGCTGATCTGCATGCTCGTCGCGCTCGTGCGCCTCCCCGGCCGCTGGCGAACCCTGCTGCTCGTGCCGACGCTCTGGCTCGCGGCGTGCGTGTGGGAGGGCCGGCTCGTGGCCGAGCCCTCGGTCACGCGCCAGATCCTGCTCGGCGCGATCCTGATCGTGATGATGAACGCGCGCCCGCAGGGGCTGTTCGGGGCTCGGCGGGTCGAGGTCGTCTGACGGTGGCGCTGCTCGAGCTCAACCAGGTCTCGCTCTCCTTCGGCGGTCTGCGCGCGCTGTCCGAGCTCGACCTCCACGTCGACAAGGGACAGGTCGTGAGCGTGATCGGCCCCAACGGCGCCGGCAAGTCGACGGTCTTCAACGTGATCACGGGGATCTACGAGCCGAGCGGCGGCGAGGTCCTCTTCGGCGGCGGCTCGGTCGTCGGCAAGACGCCCAACCAGATCACCAAGCGGGGGATCGCGCGGACCTTCCAGAGCCTGCGGCTGTTCCTGAACATGTCGGTGCTCGAGAACGTGATGGTGGCGACCTACGGGCGGACCCACGCGCTGCCGATCGAGCAGATCCTGCGCTTTCCGCGGGCTCGGCGCGAGGAGCGCGAGGCGCGCGAGCTGGCCGAGGAGGTCCTCTCGTTCTTCGGCGAGCGGCTCGCCGGCTACCGCTGGAAGCAGCCGGCCTACAGCCTCTCCTACGCGAATCGCCGCCGGCTGGAGATCGCGCGCGCGCTCGCGACCCGTCCGCAGATGCTGCTGCTCGACGAGCCGGCCGCGGGCATGAACCCGAACGAGACCCACGAGGTGACCGAGCTGATCGGACGGTTGCGCTCCGAGCTCGGCCTCGGCGTCGTGGTGATCGAGCACGACATGCACGTCGTCGCCGGATGCTCGGACCGCGTGCTGGCGCTCGACCACGGGCTGCGGATCGCCGAGGGGTCGTTCGAGGAGGTCGCAAACCATCCGGCCGTGGTCGAGGCGTACCTCGGCCGCGATCCGGAATCACTCGCGGAGAGCCAGTGACGGCGCTGCTGAAGCTCGACCAGATCACGACCTACTACGGGCAGATGCGGATCCTCGAGGGGATCTCGCTCGAGGTGGGCGACGGCGAGCTCGTGTGCCTGCTCGGCGGCAACGCGTCCGGGAAGTCGACCACGCTGAAGACCGTGCTCGGAATCGTGCGGCCTCGCGCCGGGCGGGTCCTGCTCGACGGCGACGACGTGACGGCGATGCCGGTGCCCGCGCGGATCGCCCGAGGGCTCGCGATCGTCCCCGAGAACCGGCGGCTGTTCGGGGAGATGACGGTGCGCGAGAACCTCGAGCTCGGCGCGGTACTGCGACGCGGGGAGTCGCTGGATGAGGACTTCGAGCGCGTGCACGGTCTGTTCCCGCGGCTGGCCGAGCGCGCCGAGCAGCTCGCGGGGACGCTCTCGGGCGGGGAGCAGCAGATGGTCGCGATGGGCCGTGCGCTGATGTCGCGACCGCGACTGCTGCTGATGGACGAGCCGTCGATGGGCCTCTCGCCCGCGCTCGTCCAGCAGAACTTCCGGATCATCAAAGAGGTGCACGAGTCCGGCGTGGCGGTGCTGATGGTGGAGCAGAACGCGACGATGGCGCTCGCGATCGCGGACCGCGGCTACGTGCTCTCGACCGGCGAGATCGTGCTCGACGGCCCGGCCGGTGACCTCCTCAACCACGAGGAGCTCAAGCGGGCCTATCTGGGGGGCTAGCGCTTGGCCGACGCTCTCCGCGACGCTGCTCTGGAGCTCGACGCCGCCGATCCGCTCCGGGACTTCCTCGATCGCTTCGTGATCGACGACGCGGATCTGACCTACCTCGATGGAAACTCGCTGGGGCGGCTTCCTGCCTCGACGGTGGCGCGACTGGAGGAGGTCGTGGCACGCTGGGGATCGCGCGTGGTGCGGGCGTGGGACGAAGGATGGCTCGAGTGGCCGCTCGAGGTCGGCGATCGTCTCGCCGCCGCGGCACTGGGGGCCGGGCCGGGCCAGGTCGCGATCGGCGACTCGACGACCGTCTGCTTCTACAAGCTCGCCTCGGCAGTGCTCGAGTCCTGTCCGGACAGGACCGAGATCGTCACCGATACGGACAACTTCCCGACCGACAGGTACGTGCTGGAGGGTCTGGCACGCGCCCGCGGGCTGGAGATCGTCTGGCTGCGTGGCGATCCCTGCTCCGGCCCTTCGGTGGACGCCGTCGCCGAGGTCGTCGGGTCCCGCACCGCCCTCGTGACCTTCTCGCATGTCTCGTACCGCTCCGCGCACATCGCCGAGATGGCCGCCGTCAACGAGGTGGCCCACGAGGCCGGCGCGATGACGCTGTGGGACCTGAGCCACAGCGCGGGCTCCGTGCCGGTCGCGCTCGATGCGGACGGCGCCGACCTCGCCGTCGGCTGCACCTACAAGTACCTGAACGGCGGGCCCGGTGCGCCCGCGTTCATGTACGTCCGCCGCGAGCATCAGGAGCGGCTGCGCCAGCCGATCTGGGGCTGGCTGGGTCGCCGGGATCCGTTCGCGATGGCTCCGGGCTACGAGCCCGCCGAGGGGATCGCCGCTTTCCTCTCCGGCACGCCCCCGGTGCTGGCGCTCGCGGCGGTCGACGAAGGCATCCGGCTCGTGGCCGAGGCGGGCATCGAGCCGATCCGCGCCAAGTCCATCGCGCTGACGCAGTACGCGATCGAGGTGGCCGACACGTTCGGGCTGAGCGTCGCCTCGCCGCGTGACCCCGCGCGGCGTGGTGCGCACGTGGCGATCTCGCACCCGGATGCGGCAGCGCTCTGCGCGGCTTTGATCGATCGCGGTGTGGTCACCGACTTCCGCGAGTCCCGACGTGATCCGTTTCGGGCTCTCGCCGCTGACGACGCGCTTCGCGGACGTCTTGAAGGGCGTCAGCTCGATGGCAGCGTTAGCATCGCCGCGCTCGCGCCCGGCACCCTGACCACGTAATAGCCGCCGAGCGCGGGGCGCACCTGCGGCATCTCGGGGGAGCCGGCGAGCGACCCGGTGGAGCTCTGCATCCCGAAGCTCTGGCCGCCCAGGGTGATGTGGTGCTTGGCGAGCAGGAACGGCGCCCAGAGCCGCTCGAGGATCGCGTCACCGGAGGCGCCGGGGACCTTGATCGCGATCGTCCGCGGCGACTTCGGCGAGAAGTTGATCAGGACGACGTGCCTCGTTCCGTCCGGGGCGCGCGTCGCCCAGGCGCGGATCGGGCCGTTGGTCGTCCACGACAGCCGCGTCAGGCGCGCGCCGGGCGGGGCGGCCTGCGTGAACATCAACAGCCCGTAGTACTCGGGACGGACGGATGCCTGCCAGACGCCGTGCGAGCGCTGGAAGGTGAACAGCCCGTATCTGGCGGTGGGGAAGGTGTGGATGTTGATGCCGTCCGCGTTGACGCGGACCAGCTCCGCCAGCGCGTCCAGCACCCACAGCGCGGACGCGAACGTGTTGCTGAGCCCGGCGCGGCCGCTGCATGCGACCGAGTTGAGCTCGTCGAGCCGCAGCGGCAGCCCGTAGGAATGGCTGACCTGGATCGCCTCTGCGACGCCGTTCGCGAGCCCGGTAGTCGCGAAGGTCGACAGCAGATGCTTGAGTGTCGGGTACTGCGGCGCGGAGGGCGGCGTGAAGCAGTTCGCCAGCGGATAGCGGTGGACGGTGACCACCGACAGGCGCGGCGCCTGACTGAGGAAGATCTTCAGCTTCGGCTTCGCGCGCCACTCCGGCGCGCCCGTCGCCGGCCCGACCAGCGGCGTTGGCGGCAGCGCCTTCGCAAAGCGGATGAACTCGTTGGTGTAGTCCTGCATGCCGTACCCGTGCGGGCGGCCGTTGACCTTTGTCCCGTTCGGCAGCGTGTAGTAGGTGAAGGTCGAGAACAGCTCCGGCTCGTTTCCGAGCTCGAGGCCGTAGACGTGCTTCGACCCGAGGCCGGCGAGCAGCTGCCGCGCCTCGACCGAGGCGAGCTGCGGGTTGTTCTCCTCGAGGTTGATGCCAAGGATCAGCCTGCCGCCGACCGCGTTCGCGAACGCGTTGACGACTTGGATCCACCGGGGGCTGAGGTCATAGGTCACCCCCGGGGGCCGCGCGGCGCCCTTGATCGGCCACCAGGTCCAGTCGGTGCTGTCGCCGCCGATCCGCAGCACGAACGGCTGGTTCGGATCCAGGTTGCGCGTGAGCCGGACGAGCACCGGGTTGACCGCGCTCGGATCATCGCCGGTGTAGCCCTCGACGCCGTAGAACTCGAAGGAGTAGCCGATGAAGCCCGCGGGCACCGGACGGCTCCTCAGCGGCCCGCCCACGGTCAACCTGACCGCGCCGGCTGGGACCTTCGGCGGAGGATCGCTGCGCGGCTCGATCCCGACGCCGACGCCGATCAGAAGGACCGCAACGACCAGCGACGTGCCGAACAGCGCCCGGCCGTTGAGTCGGCTGCTCATAGGCCGAGTAGTTTCGCTCGTGCGGGGATTTCGTGTCTACTACTGATCGTGGATGTGGACACTGGTTGCGGTCTTGCACGGGTTCACTCGTTCGAGTCTGACGGTGCTGCTGCGCTGCTCGTGCTCGGTCACGGCGCCGGGGGAGGAGTCGCTGCCCGCGATCTCGTGGTGGCGCGCGATGCGGCGCTCGCGCTCGGGCTGTCGGTCGCGCTGGTCGAGCAGCCCTACCGCGTGGCCGGCCGCCGCAGCCCCGCGCCGGCCGCACAGCTCGACGCCGCCTGGCTATCGGTCCTCCGTCGGCTACCGGCTCTCCCGCTGATCGCCGGCGGGCGCTCGTCGGGGGCGCGGGTGGCCTGCCGGACCGCCGGCGAGGCGGGCGCGGTCGCCGTCCTCTGCCTGGCGTTCCCGGTGCATCCGCCCGGAAAGCCCGAGAAGTCGCGCCTCGACGAGCTGGATGGGGTGGAGGTGCCCGTGCTCGTCGTCCAGGGGGCGTCGGATCCGTTCGGCATGCCGCCGCCGGGGCCTCGGCGCGAGGTGGTCAGCGTGCGCGGTGATCACAGCCTCCGGGGGGATCTACCCGCGGTTTCGGATGCGGTGTCGGCCTGGCTCGCGCGCGTGATCAAGCCTGGAGGCCGCCGCCGTCGATCACGAGCGCCTGCCCGTTGATCGATGCCGCGGCGTCGGAGGCGAGGAACACCACGGCGTCCGCGACCTCCTCGGGCTCGAGCAGCCTGTCCATCCCGCCGAGGCGGATGAGCTCGCGGAGGCCCTCCTGTTCGGTGCGGCCGGTTGCGTCGGCGATGCGCGCGACGGCTCGCATCGTGAGCTCGGTCCGGACGAAGGTGGGGCAGACCGCGTTCACCCGGATGCCGGTGCCCTTCAGCTCCGCCGCGGCGGCGCGGGTCAGGCCGACGGCGGCATGCTTCGAGGCGGTGTAGGCGGCCGTGTACGGCGCGCCGATCCGGCCCGCGGTCGAGGCGACGGTGACGATCGCGCCCTGCCTGCGCTCGCGCATCCCGGGAAGCGCCGCCCGCATGCACAGGAACGCCCCGGTGACGTTCACGTCGAAGTGCTCGCGCCAGCTCGCGAGAGTCGTTCGGGTTAGCGGTGCGCTCTCGGCGATGCCGGCGTTGTTGACGAGGATGTCGAGGGCGCCGATCTGCTCGAAGGTGGTTTTCACGGCTTGCTCGTCGGTGACGTCGCACACCGCGGTCTCGACATCGTCGTGCGTGCTCGCGAGCGCGTCGAGCGCGCGTCTCGTCTCGTCCGAGCGCGATCACGTGATCGCCCAGCTCGGCGAACCGCCTGACGGTCGCCAGGCCGATGCCCTTGGCGCCGCCGGTGACGAGGACCCTGCGGCTCACCCGTTTAGCACCGGCATCAGGCGCTCCATCTGCACGAGCCGCTCGGGATAGCGGCCCACCAGGAACTGCAGCGCGACGTGGCCGACTCCGACCTCAGCGAAGCGGTCGAGCGCCTCGGCCACCTGCTCCGGTGTCCCCCGCAGGCGGTCGGGCTCTTGCTCGACCTCGTCCTCGGTCACCTCCACCGACAGGCAGCAGTTGAGCTCGACGGCGTCGGGATCTCGTCCCGCCGCGGCGGCGTCGGAGCTTGCACGTTCGCGAACCGCGCCGCCAGCTCCTCCGGCGTCACCCGAGCGAAGTAGGGAAACCACGAATCCCCGTGCCGGCCGGCCCGTCGCTGCGCTCCGCGGCTCTCGCCGCCGCACCAGATCGGGACGTTCCCCTTCGGGTAGAAGGCGATGTCCTCGTAGCTGTAGTAGTCGCCGTCGAAGCTGCAGTGCTCCTCGGTGAACAGGTTGCGCGCCACCTCGAGCTGCTCGTCGGCGACCTTCGCGCGCTCGCGGAAGATGTCCTCGCGGCCGAGCGCCGCGAACTCCTCCTCCATCCACCCGATCCCGACGCCCAGGATGAAGCGCCCTTCCGAGAGCCAGTCGATCGTCGCGGCGACCTTCGCCCAATGCACCGGGTCCCGATAGGTCGCCACCAGCACGCTGACCCCGAGCTTGACGTGCTCGGTCGCGCCCGCCAGAAAGGCCAGCGCCGTCATCGACTCGAGGAACGGCTTCTCCGGCGGGACGATGAACTGGTTCGACCAGCTGTACGCGTACTCGGTCTCGATCTTCCAGGGGATGATGATCCGGTCCGCCGCCCAGACGGTGGTGAACCCGAGCCGCTCCGCCGTCTCGGCCGCGTGTCGCAGGCCGGCACGCGTGCAGGCGGCGCCGGATACCGGGAGGAACACGCCGTAGTCCACGCTCACCGCTCATCGCGAGATCACCGCCACGCCCATCACCTCGACCATCGCGCCCGGGTCGAACAGCGCCGTGACGCCGAACAGTCCCATCGCCGGATAGTGCGAGTCGAAGTGCTTGCGCCAGGCCTCCCCGAGCTCGCGGAGGCTCGCCGTGTAGGCGGGCACATCGGTGACGAACACTTGGAGCGAGACCAGGTCGCTCGCCTCGCCTCCCGCGGCCCTCAGCGCCGTCAGCAGATTGGCGAGCGCGTTGTCGAGTTGCTCGGCCAGCGTCTCGCCGGCGCCGATCTGCCCCGCCAGGTACACGGTGTTCTCGGCCACCACCGCGTGCGAGAACCCGCGCGGATCGGGGAGCTGCGGCGGGTTGACGATCCGGTGCCTCGTCACTCGGCGCGACGATACTTGACATAGAACTCCGCAGCAATGTCGGATATGATCGCGACGGAGGATTGGTGGCGGTCGACAGCCCGTACTGGAACCCGAAGACCGAGACGCTTGGGCGCGACCAGCTCGACGCCCTTCAGCTCGCGAAGCTGCGCTACCAGTGCCGGTGGGCCGCCGCTCGGAGCCCCTGGTACCGACGGCAGTTCGCGGCGGCCGGCTTCGATCCTGAGAGCCTACGCTCGCTCGCGGACCTGCGGCGGCTGCCGCCGCTGACGCGCGACGAGTGGATGGAGTCGCAGTTCGACCGTCCTCCCTACGGGGAGATCCCGGCGATCGGCCCCGAGGCCGCGATCCGGGTGCACACGACGTCGGGCACAACCGGCCGCGGGCCGCTCCGCGCGCTCGACTCGCGCAAGGACTGGGCATGGATCGCGGAGATGTGGTCCTACGCGATCTGGGGCTGCGGCGTCCGGCCCGCCGACACCGCATACATCGCGTTCGGATACGGGTCGTTCATCGGCTTCTGGGGCCTTCACTACGCGATGGAGAAGGTGGGCATCCTCAACGTCCCCGGTGGCGCCCAGACGACCGAGGCGCGGGTGCTTCAGATCATCGATTTCGGCGCGACGGTCGTCGCGGCCACGCCGACCTACGCGCTGCGACTCGCCCAGGAGGCATCCGTCCTCGGCGTCGACCTGCCCGGGTCGGCGGTCGAGCGCCTGATCCTCTCCGGGGAGCCCGCAGGCTCCATTCCGCAGACGAAGGCGCTGATCGAGGAGCAGTGGGGCGCGAAGGCGTTCGACACGGCGGGCATGACCGAGATCGGCACGATCATGGTGTTCGAGTGCTCCGAGCAGCCCGGCGGCACGCACATCATCGAGGACCATCTGATCGAGGAGGTGCTCGACCCGGTGACGCTCGAGCCGGTCCCGTACGGGGAACGCGGCGAGCGGGTCGTCACCTCGTTCGGGCGCGGCGCGATTCCGCTGCTGCGCTACCGCACCGGCGACATGGTCTGCCGCGTGCCGGGGTCGAGCTGCCCGTGCGGCCGCGGCTTCGACATCTACGAGGGCGGCATCCTCGGACGCGTCGACGACATGAAGCTCGTCCGCGGCACGAACGTCTACCCGCGCGCGATCGAGGCGATCGTGCGCGAGTACCCCGAGATCGACGAGTTCCAGACCGTGATCGCGCGTGAGGGGATCCGCGATGAGATCACGCTGCGCGTCGAGCTCAAGCCGGACGCCGACGCCGCGCGCGGCTGGGAGGAGCTGGCCGGCGTGCTCCGTCGCCGGCTCGGGCACGCGCACGAGGGCTTGAACTTCAGGATCGAGCGGGCGCAGACCGGCGAGCTGCCGCGATTCGAGCTCAAGGCGAAGCGCACGATCGATCGGCGGGTTGCGCCGGCCGACGACGTTCCGGCGCCGCCCTCGCCGGCTTCGTCGGGTTCGCCGGCTTCGCCCGCTTCGCCCGTGGACTCACCCCCGACCGCGGTCACCGCCGCACCGGAGACGCCCAAGTGACAGTCGACCTGCTCGGCAACGAGATGAGCGCCGCGGAGGAGCGGCTGCTGGCGGTGTACGAGGAGCTGAAGGCCCTGTGCGCCGAGGAGCTGCCGCCGACCGCGCACGCGAACGTGCGCGCCGCGCTCGCGCTGATGCACAACGCGGTCAACAGCCTCGCGCTGCGATTCGAGCACCTCAGCGACCTGGGCGTGTGACCACATGAAGATCGCGGTCGTCGGCGGGGGCCCGGGCGGCCTCTACTTCTCCATCCTGATGCGCAAGGTCGTGCCCGGGTGCTCGATCACGGTGTTCGAGCGAAACCGGGCGGAGGACGCGTTCGGGTTCGGGGTGGTGTTCTCGGACGAGACGCTGACGGTGTTCGAGCACGCCGACCCCGAGAGCTACGAGTCGATCAGCGAGCGCTTCGCGCGCTGGACCGACATCGACATCCATCACCGTGGCATGGTCACGACCTCCGGAGGTCATGGATTCTCCGCTCTGGGCCGCCGCGAGCTGCTGGGGATCCTCCAGGACCGCGCGATCGGCCTCGGCGTGGACGTCCGCTTCAGCTGCGAGGCGCCACCCCTGCCCGAGCTCGGCTGGGCGGACCTGGTGGTCGGCGCCGACGGCGCCTCGAGTGCCGTCCGGACGCAGCTCGCGCGCGACTTCGTTCCCTCGCTGGAGCGGCGCCATTGCCGCTACATGTGGCTCGGCACCGACCTGGTCTTCGACTCGTTCAAGTTCTTCATCGTCGAGAGCGAGCACGGCGTCTTTCAGGCGCACGCCTATCCCTACGACGCCGGAATGAGCACCTTCATCGTCGAGACCCACGAGGACGGGTGGCGCCGCGCCGGCCTGGACCGCCTCGCACCGGGCTCGCTTCCGCCCGGCGTCAGCGACCTCGAGAGCGTCGCCTACTGCGAGCGGCTGTTCTCGAGCGCGCTCCAGGGTCACGCCCTCGTCGCGAACAACTCCAAGTGGATCAACTTCGTCACCGTTCGCAACCGGCGCTGGTGCACGGATAACGTCGTTCTGCTCGGTGACGCGGCGCACACCGCGCACTTCTCGATCGGCTCGGGCACCAAGCTGGCGATGGAGGACGCGGTCGCGCTCGCGTGGGCGTTCCGCGCGGGCGCGGACGTCTTCACGGCGACCAATGCCTACGAGGCGGAGCGCCGTCCGATCGTCGAGAGCACGCAGCGCGCCGCGCAGGCGTCACTGGAGTGGTTCGAGGGAATCGGCCGGTACGTGGGGCAGCGGCGGACGCAGTTCGCGTTCAACCTGCTGACGCGCAGCCGCCGGGTCACCTACGAGAACCTGCGCGTGCGCGACGAGGCGTTCGTGCGCGAGGTCGACGAGGACTTCTCCGGATCAAACGGCGGCCCGCCACGCCCGCCGATGTTCACGCCGTTCCGCCTGCGCGAGCTCGAGCTGCCCAACCGGGTCGTCGTCTCGCCGATGGACATGTACTCCGCGGTTGACGGGATGCCGAGCGACTTTCACCTCGTGCATCTGGGCTCGCGCGCGCTCGGGGGCGCCGGGCTGGTGATGAGCGAGATGATGTGCGTCTCGGCCGAGGGCCGCATCACCCCGGGCTGTGCGGGCATGTACCGCGAGGCGCACCTGGCGGCCTGGAAGCGGATCGCGTCCTTCGCCCACGACTATGCGGGGTGCGCGATCGGAGCCCAGCTCGGTCACTCCGGGCGCAAGGGCTCGACCAAGCTGATGTGGGAGGGGATCGACGAGCCGCTGCCGTCGGGCAACTGGCCGCTCCTCGCCCCGTCCGCGATCCCGTACAGCTCCCGCAATCAGGTCCCGCGAGAGATGACCCGCGCCGACATGGACCAGGTACGCGATCAGTTCGTCTGGGCGGCGGGCGCGGCGCTGGAGGCGGGCTTCGACCTGCTCGAGCTGCACATGGCGCACGGCTACCTGCTCTCGTCGTTCCTGTCGCCGCTCGCCAACGCCCGGGCCGACTCGTGGGGCGGTTCGCTCGCGGCGCGGGCCCGCTACCCGCTCGAGGTGTTCGACGCCTGCCGCGAGGTGTGGCCCGCCGAGAAGCCGATGAGCGTGCGCATCTCCGCGACCGACTGGGTCGAGGGCGGCTTCGATCCGGACCAGGCCGTCGTGTTCGCGCGGATGCTGCTCGAGCACGGATGCGACCTCGTCGACGTGTCCTCGGGGCAGGTCTCGCCGCTCGAGCGACCCGCCTTCGGTCGCAGCTATCAGACGCCGTTCGCCGACCGGATCCGCAACGAGGTCGGCATCCCCACGATCGCCGTCGGCGCGATCGCCTCCTACGACGACGTCAATACGATCATCCTCGCCGGGCGGGCGGACCTGTGCGCGCTGGCGCGGCCACACATCTATGACCCGCACTGGACGCTGCACGCCGCCGCCGAGCAGGAGTTCACGGACATGAACTGGGTCCCGCAGTACCGCGCCGGATCGCGCAAGCCGCCCGCGGGACGTGACGGTGTGCGCAAGGAGCTCGAGCGGACCTTCGAGCCGGCCGAGCTCACGCCCCCCGCGCTCCCGTGAGCGTCGCGGCCCTCGAGCGGCGCCCGTTCACGGAGCCGCTGCAACCACAGGATCTCGTGATCACGCTGCTCGGGACATACGTGCGCCCGTCTCGCCTGTCGGTGTGGTCGGGCGGAGTGGTCGAGCTGCTGGGCGAGTTCGGCTTCTCGCACGGAGCGGCACGGGTGGCGCTGACCCGGCTCGTGCGGCGGGGCTTGATCGAGCGCGAGCGCAGCGGTCGCCTGGTGCACTACCGCATCACCCCGCGCTGTGACCGGCTGCTGAGCGAGGGCGACGGGCGGATCTTCTCGTTGGGCACCGCTCGGGCCGATCGCGACAGCTGGACGGTGCTGTGGCATCAGATCCCCGAGGACCGCCGGCTCGAGCGCAGCCGGCTGGCGCGGCGGCTGCGCTTCCTCGGCTTCGGCTCCGTGCAGGACAGCGTCTGGGTCTCGCCACATGACCACTCGCCGGAGGTCCGGCCGCTGCTCGAGGAGCTCGGCGTGGAGGGCTTCGCGACCATGTTCGTCGCGTCGGCAGGGGATGTCCTCGGCCTGCCGGCCCTGGTCGCGCGCGCGTGGGACCTGGAGGGCCTGATGGATCGCTACGAGGCGTTCTGCTCCGAGTTCACGCCGTACGCGAGCCGGCAGGCCCGATCCCTGCTCGACGATCGCGAGGCATTCCTGATCCGCACGCGCGCGATGCACCTGTTCCGCGGGTTTCCCTCGCTCGACCCCGAGTTGCCCTCAGAGCTTGCCCCGCCGCTGTCGAAGCCGCGCGCCCGGGCGGTGCGGACGTTCCAGAAGATCTTCGACGGCCTCGCGAAACCGTCACAGCGCTACTTCGAGGCGGTCGCGCGGCCGTAGGCTTCGGACAGCGCGGCCAGCGCTTCGGAACGAATGCGGGCTATCGCTTCGGAACGAATGCGAACACCCGGCTCGGGCTGCCCGTCCCGCCGACCAGCTTCAGCGGCGAGACCACCAGCAGCGCGCCCGTGGCCGGCAGCATGTCGAGGTTGGCAAGCTGGGTCAGCCCGAGCTTGCCCGCGCCCAGCAGGAAGTTGTGCAGCGGGAATGGCGGATCCATCCCGCCCGCGGAGCCGGCATCGATCCCGACCGTCTCCACCCCGAACCCGGAGATCGCCCGCTCCGTCGCCAGCCACCGCGATGCCTCCACGTCCGGGCCGGGCGTCTCCGGCCCGTTCGCGCCGACGTTCAGGAACGCTTCCTCGTCCTGCGCTCGCGAGCCCCACCCGGTGCGCAGCAGCACCCACGCCCGGTCCGGGATCCGACCGTGCTCGCTCTCCCAGGCCTCGATGTCGGCGACGGTCAACAGATAGCCGTTGTCCGCCTCAGTCTCGGCGGTCTTGTCGATCACGCACGCCGGCCCGATCAACGACCTCGGCTCGACCGACGCCACGTCCTTCCCGTCCTTGCCGGTGACCCAGTGGATCGGCGCATCGAGGTGCGTGCCGGTGTGCTCGCCGATCGTCAGCGTGTACCAGGCCCATGCGGGCCCGCGATCGTCGTAGCGGCTGATCTCCTCGCGGCTGAGGGCGGGCGTGTTGGCGAACGGCGGCGGCAGCTTGATCACCGGTGTCGATTCGCTGAGCGGCTGGGTCAGGTCGACGATCTCGACGTCGCCCGACGCGATGCCGTCGAGCACGGCGGCGACCTGGCTGGTCTCGATGCTGGACATGCGTTCTCTCCTTTGTCAGCCGGCGCGGAAGGCTTCCTCGAGCCATTCCGCGCAGATCGTCGGGTTGACCTTCGCGTCGAGGACGAGCGGACCGGGGCTGCGTTGTTCGACCCACCGTTCGGCGGCGTGCAGGTCGTCGGTAGTGCGAACCGTCACGGCCTCCGCGCCGGCGGCGCGGGCGATCGCCGCGAGGTCCGCGTCCGGGAACTGCACGAGCGATACCTCGTGCCCCATCGGCGCGAAGTGGTGCACCTCGGCGCCGTACGCGGCGTCGTCGTAGATCAGGACGAGCAGCCTCAGCCCGAGCCTCGCTGCCGTCTCGAGCTCCGCCAGCGCCATGAACGCGCCGCCGTCTCCGATCGCAGCGACGGTCGGCCGGTCGGGGCGGGCGATCGCGGCGCCGATCGCGTTGCCGAGCCCGAGCCCGACGGCCTGGAAGCCGTTCGGGAAGACCCATGACCTGGCATCGGGGACCGTCAGGTACATCGACGGGAAGCCAAGGAAGTGTCCGGAGTCGACGGCGACGTTGCGGTTCCTGGGAAGCAGCTCGTCGAGGGCCTTCGTCAGCGTTCTCGGGTCGATCCACTCGTCGGTTCCGGCATCTTCGTAGGGATCGGTGTGCCAGGTGCGGCTCTCGATCTGGCGCCTGATCTCGTCGGTCCGGAAGCCGGTGTTGTGGTGTCCGCGGTTCTCGAGCTCGGCGTCGAGCGCCGCGGCTGTCGCCTTCGCGTCGCCGAGGATGCCGAGGCTGGCCGGTCGGTTGCGGCCGATCGCCTGGGGCTCGAGGTCGACCTGGATCACGGTCGCGTCCGGGTCGATCATCGCGCCGTGCTTCGTGGTCCAGTGGTTGGCGGAAGCGCCGAGCACGAGCACCGTGTCGGCCTGGGGGAGCAGGCTCGCCGCGAACGGCGAGGCGAACCCGCCGCTGATGCCGAGCGCGTACGGGAGCCCGGCGAACAAGCCGTTGGCCGGCGCGGAGGTGGCGAGCACGGCGCCGATCCGGTTCGCGAGCTGCTCGATCGCTCCTGCGGCGCCGGCGATCACGGCGCCGCGCCCGGCGATGATGGCTGGTCTGCTCGCGCCCTGGAGGAGGTCCGCTGCGGCATTGATCGCGTGGGGCGGTGGCTGTGGCGGCTCGGGGGCTCGCGGCGCGGGCCGTGAGGGCTCGGTCTGCCCGGCGGGCTGCGCCTGGATGTCGATCGGCAGCATCAGCACGACCGGGCGCCGCTCCGTGAGCGCGCGGTGGTAGGCGCGCTGCGCGTCGTCCGCCGCGGTCTGCGCGCTGAACACCCGATCGGCGATTGCGCCGACCGATTCGACGAGGTCGTGCTGGTCGATCCTGAAGTTCGAGGTGAGCGCGGCGGCGGGCGTCTCGCCGGCGAGGACGAGGAGCGGCGTCCGGCTCTTCGCCGCTTCGGTGAGGCCCGTGAGGGTGTTCGTGAGCCCCGGACCCTGGTGCACGCTGACGACTCCCACCTGGCCGCTCACGCGCGCATAGCCATCGGCCATGCACGTCGCGGGACCTTCGTGCCGTGCGTGATGGAAGCGCGTGCCGCCACGGCAGAGCGCGTTCGTGACGACCATGTTGCCGCTGCCGAGCACCCCGAACGCGTCCATCACGCCCTGCGCCGCGATCGTCGCGCCGACCACGTCGGCGACGCTGCGCGTCGGCGTCTTGCTCGGGTCAGGCGTGACCCGCGATGGCGATGGAACCTGGCTGGTTGTCATGCCTGGCTGGTGGTCATGCCCACGCCGGCTTGCACACGAATTGCCATGCTACATCTGGTCGGAGTGGGGAGTCCAGCGTCGGACGTCGGGTCGGCGCGGCGATCGCTAGTGTGCTCGCGGTGCGCGCATTTCCCGGAGCAGAAGCCGGGCCAACGTTGGCTGCGTCCGAGCAGCCGGCGATCGTGGTCCGTGGCTTGTCGAAGGCGTTCGGCGATGTCCAGGCGCTCGACGACGTCGATCTCGACGTCACGCGTGGCACCGTGCTCGGCCTGCTCGGGCCCAACGGCGCCGGCAAGACCACGCTCGTTCGGATCTTGACGACGCTGCTCCGGCCGGACGCGGGCACCGCGGTCGTCCTCGGCTACGACGTCGTCCGCGATGCTCGCGAGCTGCGCCAGGAGATCGGCCTGGCCGGTCAGTACGCGGCGGTCGATGAGAATCTGACCGGCCTCGAGAACCTGACGATGGTCGGCCGCCTCTACGGGATGAGTCGCGCCTCTGCCGCCGCTCGCGGGGGCGAGCTGCTCGAGCGGTTCGATCTGGTCGACGCCGGCCGCCGCCCGGTGAAGACATATTCGGGCGGGATGCGCCGCCGCCTCGACCTCGCCGCGGCGCTCGTGGCCAATCCTCCCGTGTTGTTCCTCGACGAGCCGACGACCGGTCTGGACCCGCGCAGCCGACTCAGCCTCTGGGAGGTGATCGAAGGCGCTCGTGTCCGAGGGCACCACAGCCCTGTTGACCACGCAGTACCTCGACGAAGCCGACCGGCTGGCGGACACGATCGCCGTGATCGACCACGGGCGCCTGATCGCCGAGGGCACCTCAGATCAGCTCAAAGATCGCGTCGGCGGCGAGCGCCTCGAGGTCCACCTCGAGGAGGGCGCCAGCGCGGAGACCGCCGTCAACGCCCTGGCCTCGATGTCCGACGAGCCGCCCGTCTCGGAGGACGGCCTCGTCAAGGTGACGGTTCGCGAGCGGCGCGGGGCGATCGTCGAGGCGGTGCATCGCCTCAGCTCGGCAGGCGTCGGCGTCGACGACCTCACCGTGCGCCGCCCCACCCTCGACGACGTGTTCCTCACGCTTACCGGTCACGCCGCCGAGGAGCCTGCCGACGGTGAACGCGACGACCCGGCGGTGGACGCGTGAAGCGGCTCGCCACCGACACCCTGATCATCGCCGAGCGCAACCTCGTCCGGCTGCCGCGATCGCCCGACCTCCTGCTCGCCTTCACGGTCCAGCCGATCATGTTCGTGCTGCTGTTCCGCTACGTGTTCGGCGGCGCGATCAACACCGGCCACATCCCGTACCCCGAGTTCCTGATCCCGGGAATCGTCGTCCAGAACATCGCGTTCGGCGGCTTCGTCACGGCGATCGGCCTCAACGAGGACGTCCACAAGGGCCTCGTCGACCGCTTCCGCTCGCTCCCGATGGCCCGCGCCGCCGTTCTCGCCGGCCGCACGATCGCCGACATCTTCACGAACGCACTCGGCGTGGCGGTGCTGGTCGTGACCGGCCTGCTCATCGGCTTCTCGTTCCACGCCAGCGCCTTCCACGTCGTCGTCGGAATCGGCCTTCTGTTGTTGTTCGGCTATGCGTTCTCCTGGTTCTTCGCTCTCGTCGGCCTCCTCGTCAATTCACCGGAGTCCGCGAACTCCGTCGGCTTCATCGCCGTCTTCCCGCTGACGTTCATCTCCTCCGCCTTCGTCCCGGTCCAGTCGATGCCGGCCGTCCTCAAGGCCTTCGCGAAGGTCAACCCGTTCACGATCGTCGTCGACGCGATGCGCTCACTCTGGCTCGGAACCCCCGCCGGCAACTACGTCTGGGGCGCCTTCGTCTGGTCCGTCGTGATCGTCGCGATCTTCGCCCCGCTGGCGGTCGCGCGGTACCGGCGCACCGCCGGCGCTTAGGCTGGGTCGCCGTCCAGCTGGGCTCGGTGGCCGACGCGCGGTCGTCGCCGCCTCGCCCCGGCGCCGCGTTCCCTCTCGCCGCCGCCTCACCCCGGCGCCGCGTTCCCGCTCGTCATCGAACGCCACCTCACTCGATGTCGACGATCAGCACGACTTTCTGATCCTTGTAGAAGAACCGGATGCAGGTCACGCCGTACTCGACTACGTCCGGCAGCGGCAGCCCACTCCGCTCGAGCAGCTCGCGCATGTTGACCTCCGCCTTGACCTTCTGAGCAAGCGTGACCATCCCCGGCAGCGTGCCCGAAATCGTGTAACGGATCTAGACGTATTCGTGCCAATTCAGCGCAAACTTCGTCGCGCCTTCGTCACGCCGACGGCCCCAGTGGATCCGCTCGCGCTCTCTCGGCAGAAGCGCTGCGAGCGCGTCATTCGCGTCGCCGCACGGCGCCTCGCCGGCGAGCTCTGTGAGATTGCATCCAGCTTCATTCCGGCGCTATCATCGTGTGCACACCGCGGGGTGGAGC
>CAWKGS010000007.1:0-78445 GCA_963849285.1 uncultured Solirubrobacterales bacterium | reverse complement strand
CCGCACAGCGGCGCTGCGGCTCGACTACGTCGGCGCTTCGTGCCGGCAGCTAGCCCGGCATCGTGGCCAGCCGCCAGCGGAATACCGGCGGCGTCGACCGGCCAAGCGAACATCGTGGTCGCGGGCTCGTCCCAGCGGCTCTCCAACGCGCTGGCAGCTCGTCGCCGATCTCGCGGCCATGGCCGCTGCGATAGAGCTGTTTGCCGTCGGCTTCGCCTCCGACGATCAGCAGCGGTGATCCTCGTCCGCGTTGAAGACGGGTGTGAATCCGTCGCTCATGCGGTGTCCGCCGTCGCGGCTCGCGTCGAGGCGCCCGTGCCGCTCGGTGCGCGGGCGGCGGTGAGATCGATCGGACGTCCTTCGGGCGTGAACTCCATCTCACAGGTCGGGCATCGAACCGCGAGCGCTTGCGCACCGGGCGATGAGGCTCGGGCGCTGGCGCTCAGGCGATGCCGCGAGCTGACGGCGTTCTCGTGCCAGTGAGCCGCTGGTGTTGCGGCTTCCAGGTCGGCGATCGCGCCGGCGATCGCTTGCTCGACGCTGTCGCGCTGGTGCTGGATCGAGTCGGCCGTCGAATGTGACGATCAGGCTCTCGCTCTGGTGCAGCGTCGGGGTGCGCATGACACAGCTGAGGGTCCTCGCTTTGGTCGGAGATCCAGTATGGCGCTCTCCACGAGGTGCTTGACGAGTCGCGGAATCATCGTCGTCTTCACGGTGCACGCCGCGGTACGCCGTGTGCGCTCGAAAGGGGCTCCGATCGCGCGGTTTGGGGCTTCACCGCAACGCGGCCTCTGCGTAGGTGCCCCGGCCGCCCACGACCGCCGCGAGCCTGGCCGCTACCCAACACCCACCTACGCTTATGTAAGAAATGCGCAGGGGCCCATGGCAGTGACGCAACCACACCCCAATCCGGCGCCTGCAAATCATCGCTTGCAAGCCCCTCACCAGCGGAACTGCACCGGACGGTCGCACCTGGCAGCTCTTCAAGATCGCGGCGATCGACCGCCACGGCGTCCCCGTCAGCGCTGGCTTCTTGTCCTTTTCAAGGAGCCTCGAGCCCGGCGTCACCGATGACTTCCTCGTGTTCAACCCCGCGTCCACGAGGGCCACGGCGTCAGTTACACGCTGAAGCGCAACCGTGGCCGCACCGGCGACCGCATCGCGAAGCTCCAGGACCAGCTGCCCGCGCAGGCCGAGCAGCTCGCCGACCACGAGCGGCGACTCGCCGCGCTCGAAGCGGCTCAACCCAATTCACGGCTCTCTCACGCGCGTCCGACGCCGGCGGCAATATCTAGGCGCGATGGACAGCGCGGGCTCAGACCGTCGGACATTTCGACAGGCCGAACGGCGCTTCAACGTCGCTCGGCATCTCCTGCGGCGCCTGCCGTATACGTCGGGCCCGCAGATCCAGCTCGCGCGCCGAGCGGACGTCGAGGAGCGAGTCGCGACCACCGGGACTTGCGTGCATTGCGGACGCAGCCGCGACCAGGCGAATCGACGCGCGCTGAGCTGCCGCGAGAGCGCCAAAAACCGCGAGATCTGGACCGAGGAGCGCCGGGACGCCGCGCGGCGCCGGGGACGAGGCGGAACGGCAAGCCGGAAAGCACGCGCCGCCAGATCGTTGAGTACTGGGCTCGATCGCGAGAACTGCAACGGCGCCAGCGACGGAACGCACGTGCGCAGCCAGCATGGCCGGCCTTCGCTCGAGGCCGCCGCGGCTAAGGTCAACGCCAGCGTCAAGTACTTGCGCGCCGGCAGGCAAACACGAGTCGGCGTCGACGTCGACGGCAAGCGGATGGTGAGTGAGGTGGATGTCCAGACGCTCGCGACGCTCCTCCGCAAGAGCAAGGTTCATGCGGAGCGGGCCGGGCTGCGGCCGTCTTGTCTTTCACCGAGTGCGCTGCTTGAGCTGCCACACGAGCCTGGAGAGGACCCGGGCGTCGACGCGCTCCGCGCGCTAGACCTCTGCGCGAACGCCGCGCTCGACGAACGGCGGCGGGAGGGTGAGATCCGCTCGACGAGACCTCGGTCGGCTTGGGCTCCGAAGTCTACCGGTGGGCTTGCGCCAAGCGTCGCGGCATCGGCCGAGCGGCTTCTTCGAATCGCGGCCGCCGGCGACCGTTGTCCAGCTCCGCCGACCGAGAGAAGCTTTGCCAGGCGGATCGCGCTCGCCGCGCTCGGATGCTTGCCAAACGGGGTCAGACCGCCGAGATCGGCCGGCTGGAAGGCGAGCGCCGGCGGATGGCCGATTACGAGTTGATCCGCGAACTCCGCGCCGGTGGCGAGAGCTACCTGCAGATCTGCGCCAAGACCGGCTATTCGCTGGGCAGCGTCCAGAACGCATTGATGCCCAAGTAGGTAGCGGCGGAAGACGAGCCAGTCGCTCTGCATCAACCCCTGGGGGTTAAAACATTACCAACGGCCGCGACGAAGGTCCGGGCGAACGACGATCTTGCCCGGGGTCATGTCAAAGCTTGAGCTGGTCGAACAGTGCTCCGCGAGGCGGGGCCTCGAGGCGTGACGACGGGCGATTTCCTACGGGCGGGTTGTGGGACGCGTTATGGCGCGCGGGTGCAGGAGATGCGCGACGCCGGTGCCGTGATCGAGGTCGCGCGAATATGAGAACTGGCTCCTACCGCGACCGGTCCTTTGGGAGGGCCTGTCGGCGTCGCCGGTCGCAGCGCCCGTACACATACCCGGCAGCAGTAGCCGACGAGCAGCTGTTCGATCCCGACTCCGCCGCCGCTCAATGCGAAATGTTGCACGATGGACCACGCGAGCGCGTGAGCGAATCCGCCGCCGTCGTAAGCCTGGACGACGAGCCGTCGGGAACGCATCGATGGACTCGGCTGGTACTGCGTGCTCAGTGGGCTTCCCGGAGCTCACGGCGATCGGGCGGGGAAGCTGCTGAGCGGCTCGTCCGGCGTGCCGAAATGAAACCGGCGAATGCTTCGGGGAGAGCACGACGGCCTGTCGACCGCGATGAAGCGTGATCGGAAAACCGTCAGTCGAGCTCTCCGGGGAGGTGGTCGAGACGGGGGTTGGTGGAGTAGCAGATCCCCGGGGGACCGGTAGGACCGTCTCGCGCTTCCGCCTCATCCCCCTCTTGATGAGGACCCTCCGGAGGGGGGGCACACTGCACCCTCTGGGGGGTCAGGTTGTCCGCCCAGGGGGGCCGCTGTGGAACACCCAGGAACGCCAGCAAGGCTCCCGCAGGGGGGTGCGTGTACCCCCGGTAATCGCCGTTCGAACGACTCAGCGAACCGACCCCCCCGGCCCCCCAAGGGGGGCGAGCGCGGGAACGCGTAGGTTGGCTCGACGAAGTTCGGAGCTGGGCGGATTCCGAGGGACTCCCGCTCGAACATTTCGGGCATATCCAGGCTGCGGTCGAGAGGCGACCGGGGTGCGGTTCGGAGTGGGTAGTGCACGGCTTGAGCCGGCGGATGTCCTGGTCCGATCCATATCGCACTGTGCCCGTTGGAACCGATCGCGGAGATGACTGAACCTCGCTGAGCACCGGCACCAGAGAGGTCGCTGACGAGCAGCTGTCCCTGTTCAGGGATGGGGGCTAGTGGGCACAGGCTGCGACGTCATCGAACTGCTCGCCGGCGACGACGAGCTGCTGACCGTCTCGCGGATCGTCTGGCCGATCGTCTCGCCCCACGGCTCGCGTCGCTCATCGGCGGCCACGCTGAGGCGCCGGTCGACGCGAGCGAGATCGCACGGCGCTATGGCAAGACGCGCAGCTGGGTATACGACCACGCTGGCGAGCTTGGCGCCGTGGCCACCGGGTCGGGCCCGCGCCCGCGGCTTCGTTTCTCGCCGGCGCGTGTTGCCGCGGGACTCGACCACGGAGGCGAGGAGAACGAAGACGCGCCCGAACGGGTGACGACACAGCATGCTCGTCGGCGCGTGGATCGGACGGCTGCGGGGGCTGAGCTGCTTCCGAATCCGCGGCCAGGGAGCGTAGGATGCGGCGCCATACCGAAAAGAGCGGCCCCGCAGGTGCGCAACACCCGGGGCCCGGCACCGAGGCAATCCCTCGATGCGTCCGGCACGCCATCCGACCGAGGGGCGTGTCGTCCTCGTCAAGAGCGGCCTTCGGAGCCACGACCCGAAGGAGTACCGCGATGACCGTGATTCCGTTCGATGCCGAAGAGCGCGATCATTGGCGAGGCGACCCTGATGCATACGACCTGGTGGAGCAGCTGCATGACGCGTTCGAGGCGCTCAGCGCAGCGGCCGACGACCTGGTAAACGCGGTCGGCATCGCATTCGACCCGGAGCGCCCGGTCGCGAAGCGCCCTAGCGCACAGCTGATCGCGACGGCGCGGCAGCGCGTCGACGCCGGGCAATCTGCGTGGGCTTCTGCCGTCGCGCAGGCCGAGGAGCTGCTCCTCGAGCGTCACCTGTTGCCAGACCGCGGAGTGAGCGTCGACCGCGAGCAGCGGTTTGCCCTCCTGCGGGAGCTGCGCACGCGCGTCTCCTCATTCGGTGACTTCACGCTCGACTTCGATCGCGGCAATGCCGACGCCTGCGGGCGCCACGTCGACCTGATGCGCGACGCGCTGGCGCTGATGGAGGCGATCGGCGGCGACTCTGACGACGTCGACACTGTGCGCGTTTCCAACGCCGATCGTCTGGCGCTGTCAGAGACGGCCCGGCGGTTCGCTGATGAACTCGCTGCGTCGCTGGCGGAGGCGGGGGTGCCCGTGGATGGTGATGTGGATCTCGACGCGCTGGGGGCGTTGCGCCGGATCGAGAGGGGCGAGTGATGGCGCGCCCTGCTACAGGCCAGGTTGTCGTGCGCGAGACGCGCGAGGGCCGCGTCTTTGCGTTGAGGTTCCGCGCTCACGGCCGGCGCGAATACCTCACGCTGGGGCTGGCGGGTGCGGTTTGGTCGACCGGAAGCCGCCCGGACACAAGGCTGTCCGAGGAAGGTCGCGCGCAGCGGGAGCTCGAGGCGGTGCTGCGCGAGGTCGACCTGGGGCGCTGGAAGCCTCCTGCGCGCGATACAGCGCCAGCGACGAGCGATCCAGCGTTTCACGAGTTCGCGTCGGACTGGTTCGCCGGCAAGCGCGGCGAGATCCGTTCTAACACGACGAGCAGCTACCGCAACGACCTGACGAATCACCTGCTGCCGTTCTTCGGCAAGCACCGGCTGTCGCAGATCACGGTCGCCGAGGTCGACCGCTACAGGCAGGCGAAGGTGCGCGAGTCAGACGCGCTGGCGGCGGCGATCGCCGCCGGCAAGCCGCGGATCGTGGAGGTCGTCGACCGACACGGTCGCGCGTACCGGCGGCCGCAGCGGCCGCTCTCCGCGCGATCGATCAACATGCACCTGACGCTACTCGCGCAGGTCCTCGATGTCGCAGTCGACCGCGAGCTGCTCGAGCGCAACCCGGCGAAGGGCCGGCGCCGGCGTCTGAAGGCTGGGCGGCCCCGGCCGGTGTATCTCGACACCGCGGAGCACCTGGCGGTGCTGCTCGAGGCCGCCGGAGCGATAGACAATGCCGAAGGGTGCGTTTCCACGTCGACCGGAAGACGAGCGGCGATCGCGGTGATGATGCTCGCCGGGTTGCGCGCCGAGGAGGTCGGCCAGCTGCTTTGGCGCGACGTCGACCTCGCGAACGGCCGGATCTCCGTCGGCCGAGCGAAGACCGCCGCAGGTGTACGCGAGGTCGACCTGCTGGCGGTGCTGCGCGACGAGCTCCTCGAGCACAAGGCAGCGGCTCGAGGTCGGCCCCCGATGATCCGGTGTTCCTCGCCACGCGCAGCCGCGACCCGAAGCCGCGCAACCGCCACAACCTGCGGCAGCGTGTCGTCGCGCCGGCGGTACGTAGGGCCAACGAGCTGCTCGCTCAGCGCGGCGGCCAGCCGCTGCCGTTGGGGATCTCGCCCCACAAGCTGCGTCACACGTTCGCCTCGGTGCTGGTGGCGATCGGCAAAGACCCAAGCTACGTGATGCACCAGCTCGGTCACACCGATCCCGGATTCACGCTGCGCGTGTACACGCACATGATGCGCCGCGCCGACGGCGAGCGGGAGCGACTGAAAGCGCTTGTCGAGGGCCGCAGCGAGGGTTTGGGCACTGATTGGGCACTGGCCCTCTCGACACCGGATCAGGGCCAATCCGTCGGCTCGGGCCGAACCGCCGCGTGAGCAGGGACTTCGTGATATCGGGGCGCCCGGATTTGAACCGGGGACCTCACCGACCCAAACGGTGCGCGCTACCAGGCTGCGCCACGCCCCGAGGTATGCCCGGAGTCTAGTGCCGGGCGCCACGGGGGACGACACGGCCGCGAGCACTGAAGTAGCCTGGCCGCCGCCATGGCCAGGATCGAGGCGCTCCGCGCGCTGCACTACGACCTCGACAGGACCGGCGGGCTGCAGGACGTGGTCGCGCCGCCCTACGACGTGATCGACGAGCGCCAGCGCGCGGCGCTCGAGGCGCGGTCGCCCTACAACGTGGTGCGCATCGACCTTCCCCGCGGCGAGGATCCCTACGGGTCCGCAGCGCGCGAGCTGGAGGCGTGGACCGACGAGCGCATCGTCGTCCGCGACGGCGAGCCCGCGCTGTGGGCGATCGCCCAGGAGTACACCGGACCGGACGGGCAGCGGCGCACGCGCCGCGGGTTCTTCGCGCGCGTACGGGTCGAGGAGTACGGGGCGGGGCGGATCCGCCCGCACGAGCGGACGCATCCGGGTCCCAAGGAGGACCGGCTGCGTCTGACGCGCGCGACCGCCGCCAATCTCTCCCCGATCTTCTCGCTGTACTCCGACCCGCGAGGGCGCGGCATGGAGCGCGCTCGGGCCCGCCACGACGGGCAGGCCGTGGGGAGAGGCGGCCGAGGACGACGGGCACCGTGAACCGCCTCTGGCGGGTGGCCGATCCGGCGGCGATCGACGCGGTCGAGGCGGCGCTCGACGACAAGGAGCTGCTGATCGCCGATGGCCACCATCGCTACGAGACCGCCCGCGTGTACGCGGAGGAGATCGGCGGCGAGGGCGCCCACCGCTGGGTCCTGATGTGCCTGGTGGCGCTCGAGGATCCCGGCCTGATGGTCTTCCCCACCCACCGGCTGGTCCGCGGCCTGCGGCCCGAGCAGCACGAGGCGCTCGCCGCGGCCCTGCGTCGCGACTTCGAGGTCGAGCCACTTAGCAGCGACGACCAGCTCGTACCTCCGGCCGGCGAAGCGGTGCAGATCGGCTACATCGACGCCCATTTCCGCAAGCCGTTCATGCTCACGCTGCGGGACCCGTCGATCGCCGCCGCCGCGCTTCCCGAGCGATCCGAGGCCTATCGCCACCTGGACACGGCGGTGCTGGAGGCGCTCGTGCTCAAGGGCGCGCTCGGGATGAGCGAGGAGGACATCGACCACCTGGCTGGGCTCGGCTACGCGCGCGACTTCGACGAGGCGCTCGCGCTGGTGCGAAGTGGCGATTACGACGCCGCGTTCTTCATGGCGCCGACGCCCGTGCAGCGCGTCCGCGAGATCGCCGCGCACGGCGAGAGCATGCCGCCGAAGTCCACGTACTTCTTCCCCAAGGTTCCGACCGGCCTGCTGTTCAACCCGCTGAAGTAGAGGTCCCGATGAAGGCAGTCGCACGAAGGCGAAAGTCGACCGGCCTCGCCAACGAGGTCGCGCTCGGGCGCCACACGCTCGTATCCGACGAGCCGCGCGAGCAGGGCGGCGAGGACGAAGGACCTTCCCCGCAGGAGCTGCTCGCGGGGAGCCTCGCGTCGTGCATGGCGATCACGCTCGAGATGTACGCGACGCGCAAGGGGTGGGACATCGGCCCGGTCGAGGTCGAGGTCGAGTTCACCCAGCCGCCGCGGGACGCGCCCACCGAGTTCGGGATCGTGCTGCGCCTGCCCGGCGGCTGCAGCGAGGAGCAGCGAGAGCGGCTGCGGACGATCGCCGGCAAGTGCCCGATCCACCGCGTGCTCGAGGGCCCGGTCAGGTTCGAGGACCGCGTCGAGGTGCTCTGAGCTCACTCCTCGACCGTCACGCCGGCCGCGCGAAGCTCCGCGACCGCGCGGTCGCCGTCGCCGGGCCGCACATCGACGGCTCGCGTGGCCTCGCGGTGGACGATCACGGCGAACCCCGCGCGCCGCGCGTCCAGAGCGGTGGCCTTGACGCAGTAGTCGAGCGCGAGCCCGGCTACGTGCACGGTCTCGACGCCGCGCTCGCGCAGCTCTCGCTCCAGATCGGTGTGCTCGAACGCGGAGTAGCCCTCCTCGTCGGGCGTCTGCCCCTTGTCGATCAGGAGCTCGACCGCGTCCCGGTCCAGGTCGGGACGCAGCTGCGCGCCGGCGGTGCCGCGCACGCAATGCACGGGCCACGGGCCGCCCTGGGCGGCGAAGGAGCGGTGATCGGGGGGATGCCAGTCGCGGGTCGCGACGACGAGGTCGAACTCGCCCGCCAGCCGGTTCACCTCCGGCACCACCGCGTCGCCGTCCGGCACCGCGAGCGCTCCGCCCGGGCAGAAGTCGTTCTGGACGTCGACGACGAGCAGAGCGTCCATCCGCCGCGACTATATTCACGCGATGCCCCTCCAGGCCGGATCGCTGCGCGAGGAGCTGCAGCGGGTCCTCCTCGACCCGGAGGCGGCGA
This sequence comes from uncultured Solirubrobacterales bacterium, assembly GCA_963849285.1. Taxonomy (GTDB): domain Bacteria; phylum Actinomycetota; class Thermoleophilia; order Solirubrobacterales; family Solirubrobacteraceae; genus Palsa-465. Next base: position 69,827 of record CAWKGS010000007.1, on the reverse strand, counting down.
TCGCACTCGAGGTCCATGGCCGGACCGACGCGGGCGTGCTCGTGCCGGTGTACCTGATGGACGGCGACCTCCACGTCGTTTTCACCAAGCGCAGGGAGGACCTGCGACGGCACGCGGGAGAGATCTCGTTCCCCGGCGGACGCTACGAGGAGGGCGAGGCCGACCTGCGCGCGACCGCGCTCCGAGAGGCCGAGGAGGAGATCGGCCTGCCGGCTGACGCCGTCGAGATCGTCGGGGCACTGCAGCCGACGCCGACGATCGCCACGGGCTACGCGGTCTATCCGTTCGTCGGCGTGATCGAGCCGGGGCACATCTGGAAGCCCAGCGCGAGCGAGGTCAAGCAGGTGATCGAGCTCTCGCTGCGCGAGCTCGAGGGCGGCTACGGTCGCAGGCGGCTGGTCCGGCGCGGCCTGCCGATCAGGACCGACACCTACCTGGTCGGCGACCACCTGATCTGGGGCGCGACCGCGCGAATCCTGGCCGATCTGCTCGATCGGATCGGCCCGCTGCTCTAGTCAGAGCCTCAGCCCTTCGCGATCGGAACGTTCACCAGGTTGCCCCACTCGGTCCACGAGCCATCGTAGTTCTTGACGTCGGGCTGACCGAGCAGCTCGTGCAGGACGAACCAGGTGTGGGCCGACCGCTCGCCGATGCGGCAGTAGGCGATGATCGGATCACCGTTCAGCACGTCCTTGCCGCCGTAGAGCTCGCGCAGCTCGTCGGCGGACTTGAAGGTCCCGTCCTCCTTGACCGCCTGTGCCCACGGGATCGAGACCGCGCCGGGAATGTGCCCCGAGCGCTGGGCGCCCTCGTTCTCGTAGCCGGGCATCGCGATCAGCTCCCCGGAGTATTCCTGCGGCGAGCGAACGTCGACAAGCTTCTTGGAGCTTTCGAGTGCCGCCAGCACCTCGTCACGCTTGGCGCGGATCGCCTCGTCACCGGACGCGGCGGTGAACGTCGCCGCGGGAAAGCTCGGCAGCTCGGAGGTGGTCGGGCGTCCGTCGGAAATCCAGCGCTCGCGCGGCCCATTCAGCAGCTTGACGTTGTCGTGCCCGTAGTACTTCAGGTACCAGTACGTGTAAGCCGCGAACCAGTTGTTGCGATCCCCGTAGAGGACGACGTCGTGCGCGTCGCCGATGCCGCGGCTGCCGAACAGGCGGCCGAACTCCTCGGGGCCGAGGAAGTCGCGCTTGACCTGATCCTGGAGGTCGGTCTTCCAGTCGAAGCCGATCGCGCCGGGGATGTGGCACTCCTGGTAGAGCGCCGGATTCTCGTCCACCTCAACGATCCGGATCGCGTCATCGCCCAGGTGCTGCTCGAGCCACTCAGGCTCGACAAGAACTTCCTTCGCGTACTCGGACACGCAGCCCTCCCAAGGTTGCTTGTCAACTCTCTGGATGATGAAACCCTACTCATCCAACACTAGCTCGACGGCCTCAGCGGCCGCCGCAGCCCAGGCCTCGTACGGCTCGGGTGGGGAGTCCAGCAGCGCGTACCCGATCTCCGAGCGGGCGGACGCCGTGCGAACCCGCTCCGCGCCACCGCGCAGCAGAGCGCGATCGACGCTTCCGGCGCACTCGTAGACGATGCCGCGCGCGGTCGAGTCGATCATCTTGGTGAGCAGCATCTCCAGCCGCGTGGTGTGCAGCGCCGCAATCCCCTCGGGCAGCCCCCTGGCAGACCCGAGCAGCACGCAGACCGCGCTGACGTGATCGAGGGCCGGTGCGAGCGTCGCGACCCGGTCGGGGTCGGCGAGCCACGCCTCGATCCCGGCCGCCTCGAGCCTGGGCAGCGAGTCCGGGGTGCGCGTGGTGCCACGGACGGCGTGCCCACGTGCGCGCAGCTCGGTCGCCAGCAGCCGCCCGCGGCAGCCGCACCCCACGATCAGGCAGCGCGCCAGCTCAGCTCTCCGCCGGCGGTCGGCCTCCGGATCCCTCCTGGGGCCGCAGCCCGAACTCCTCCCGCGCCTGCTCGCGTGTCCGCTCCGGCAACCCTCGCGCTCGGCGGCGCTCGTTGGTCGCCTCGAGCAGCTGGTCCAGCTCGCGGTCAGCGAGATACGCCTCGCGACGGCGCCGTTGCTCGGCGAGGTCCTCCATCACCTGCTTCTCGACGTCGGCCTCGGTCACCTCGGGCCTGCCCTTTGCGCGGCGACGGGCGTTTGCGGCGGCGAGCATCTGCTGAAGGTCCTCGGCCTCGAGCGCCTCGCGCGTCTCGACGATCTGCCTGGCGCTGCGCATTCCGAGCTGCTCGAGCCCGGAGCCGGGGTAGTACCTGCCAAGCAACAGCACGAACAGCACGAGCCCCACCAGCGCCGCCAGGATCACGACCGCGAACGGGTCCACCGGCGCAGTCTACCCGCGCGCGAGCCGCAGTCGAAGACGTGACGGCCCGGGGGCCTGCAACCACACTTGCAACACGCGCAACTTTATTCGCGAGACCGTGTTCTAGCGGGCGTTCGGATAGCCACCGCCACTATCGAGCCGGGAGTCAGGCGGAGGCGACACATTCTCTCAACCGGAGGGTTTCATGCGCTTTCGCTTTGCCGTGCTCGCGGCCGCGCTCTCGGCGCTGGTCGTAGCAATCGCGCCCGCGGTCAGCTCGGCCGCGCCGCGTCACAATCATCGACTCACCATCAACGCGGCGCCCAACCCGATCGACGCGGGTGACGGCGTGCTGATCTACGGGCAGCTCAACAAGCCGCCGCTGAACGATCAGACGATCATCCTCTGGCACCACATCAATGGCGGAGCCAGCGGATTCTCACGAGTGAGCTCGACCACGACCAATCCGTTCGGGGTTTATTACTTCACCCGCGCGGACGGCGTGGTCCTCACCAACCGTGAGTGGTTCGTCACACTCGCCGGCAAGCCCGGCGTGCACAGCCGCACGATCAAGGAGTACGTCAGGGCGCTGGTCGGCATCAACGCCAGCACCATGACCGGTACCACGAACCATGCGGTGGTGTTCTACGGCCACGTCACGCCCAACCACGCCGGTGAGCGCGTCCTTCTCCAGGAGGAGCAGGGATCCAGCGACGACTGGACGACGCTCAAGAGCGACAGGCTCGGGCCGTTCTCCAACTACGCGATCAGCTACAAGTGGAAGTTCGCGGGAACGCACGACGTGCGCGTCGTGTTCCCCGGCGACTATCGCAACCTCGCGGGTTACTCGGACGCGGTGACTGTCACGATCCAGCAGGCGCAGGTGCCTGACTTCACGATCACCACCTCCAAGGCGATCGTTCCCGAGGGGACCGGCGCGACGATCTCGGGCGTGCTGGACATGCCCGGCACGAGCACCCCGGAGCCGAAAACGTCAGTGACGCTGTACGGCAAGACCGCAGATCAGTCGCACTTCATTGCGCTCGGATCGATGCCCACCGGCACCAACGGCGGCTACGGGTTCAACGTCACTCCCACCGTCAACACGGTCTACCAGGTGCGCACTACGCTGGCTCCGCACCGCCACACCGCGGAGCTCTACGAGGGAGTCCAGGATGTGGTGATGATGACTCCGAGCTCGCCCACGTCGACTGTCGGCGGTGTTGTCACCTTCAACGGGACGGTGAACCCCGACAAGGCTGGTCACTGGGTCTACCTACAGCGCTTCGGCGTCGATGGTGACTGGCACTCGGTTGAAGCCGTGCGGGTCTCCGCCACCTCGGCCTTCCACTTCATCTGGAGGTTCGGCGAGGCCGGCGTGCACAAGTTCCGTGCCCGCATCTACGGAGACGAGCACAACATCGGCGCCGCCTCGGCACCGGTGACGATCGACGTCGCCGCCACCCCGGCGCCGCTGTCGTCGCTGCCGCCCACGAGCTGACGCTCGGTCCCGATCGGAAAGCGGTTCGGCCCCTGCCGTGGCTCACGCGGCGGGGGCCGAGCGCTGCTGTGCACCGTCATCCGCCACGGTCCACAGGCGCCAGGAGCCCGGCACTCCGCGCAGCTCACGTTCCCCTCGCGAGACGAACGCGAGTCCCGAGCCGACGACCAGGTCCTTGACCGTCCCGGAGACGAGCACCTCACCGGGCTCCGCGCACGCCACCACCCGGGCTCCGATGTGTACGGCGATCCCGCCGACATCGTCCCCGATCAGCTCGATCTCGCCGGTGTGCAACCCGGTTCGGACCTCGAGGCCGAACTGAGATCGCGCACCTTCGGTGATCGCGAGCGCGCAGCGGATCGCGCGAGCGGGGCCGTCGAAGGTCGCCAGAAGCCCGTCGCCCATGCTCTTGATCGCGCGCCCGCGGAAGCGCGCGAGCTCTCGCGCGGCCTCCCGTTCCAACGCCTGGAGCTCCTCCCGCCAGCGCCGGTCGCCAAGCTCGGCCGCCCGGCGCGTGGAGTCGACGATGTCGCAGAACATCACGGTTGCGAGGATCCGCTCCGAATGCGGCGTGCGCCGCGTTCCCGTGAGGAACTCCTCGATCTCGTCGATCTCGCTCTCCCCGCCGGTGACCGCTAGCGCCTCGTCCCCGGGGAGCTCGACGTACTTCGCGCCGGGGATGTGATCAGCGAGGTACCGCGAGTGGCGAATGTCGATGAACTGATCGCCCGCGCGATGCAGCACGAGCGTTGGCGCCTGAACCTGACCGAGCACCGCGCGGACGTCGACTTCGGCGTTCATCATCATCATCTTCGCCGCCCAGCCCGGGCTGGCAGCGAGGCGCTCGAGCTTCGCGTACCACTCGCGCAGCCGCGGGTTTGAAGCGCCGTCGGCCGAGAGGCTCAGCAGCCGCGAGCCGTCGCCCCAGTTGTCCAGGCCGCCTTCGCGCAGGTACGCCTCGCGGTCCTCGCGCCTCATCGCCCAGTCGTAGTCGGGCGCCCAGGACATGCGCGGCTGGGCCTCGTAGAGGATCAGCGCGGTCGTCCGCTCCGGGTGGGTCGCGGCGAACAGCGCGGCCATCGCGCCTCCCTCGAGCAGTGCGAACACGGCCGCGTGCTCCGAGCCGGCGGCATCCAGCACCGCGACGACATCGTCCATCTGCTCCTCGAGCGTCGGCGGGCTCGGCACCGGGTCCGACATGCCCGAGCCGCGGCGGTCGAACATGATCAGCCGCGAGAACGACGCGAGCCGGCTGAAGTACCGGGCGATCACCGGCTCCTCCCAGTAGTGCTCGAGCTGAGAGATCCAGCTGGGCACATACACCAGGTCGATCGGGCCCTCCCCAACCACCTGGTAGGCGATGTGCAGCTCGCCGCTGCGCGCGTACCTGGTCGTCGGTGTCATCGCAGCGCCAGACTAGCGCTCGCGCTCGGCGTTCAAAAGCGGCTTTGAGACGTTTGTAAGGTAGCGTCTCGTATATGGATTTCGAACTCAACGACGAGCAGCGTCTGATCCGCGAGACCGCTCGTGACTTCACCGACAACGAGATCGTCGAGCGCGCTCGCGAGAACGACCGCAACGAGCACTTCGACCTCGAGCTCGTCGAGAAGATCGCGGCCCAGGGCTACCTCGGCGCGATCGTGCCCCGCGAGTACGGCGGCGCCGGTCTCGACTACCTGACCTACGGCCTGATCGTCGAGGAGGTGGGTCGGGGCTGCTCGGCCATGCGCACGGTGATCTCGGTGCAGACCTCGCTCGTCTGCTCCGGCATCCTGCGCTGGGGAACCGAGGAGCAGAAGCAGCAGTACCTACCGAAGCTCTGCACCGGTGAGTGGCTCGGCTGCTTCGGCCTGACCGAGCCCGACACCGGCTCGGATGCGGCCAACCAGAAGACGCGCGCGCGCAGGACCGACGGCGGCTGGGTGATCAACGGCTCCAAGATGTTCATCTCGCTCGGCAGCCACGCCAAGGTCGCGCTGATCTTCGCCCAGACCGATCCCGAGAAGGCGCATCGCGGCGTCGCATGCTTCCTCGTGGACACCGACCAGCCCGGTTTCAAGCCGCAGCAGATCCATCACAAGATGGGCCTGCGGGGGTCCGACACCGCGGAGATCGCGCTCGACGACGTCGAGGTGCCCGAGGAGGCGATGCTCGGAGAGGTCGGGGACGGCTTCAAGATCGCGATGAGCTCGCTGGACTCTGGCCGCTACAGCGTCGCCGCGGGGTGCGTCGGAATCTGCCAGGGCTCGCTCGATGCGTCGGTGCGCTACGCGAAGGAGCGCCAGCAGTTCGGCCGGCCGATCGCGAGCTTCCAGCTCGTCCAGGAGATGCTGACCGACATCAAGCTGCACACCGACGCCTCGCGGATGCTCGTCTGGCGGGCCGGCTACCTGAAGGACACGGGCAAGCCGAACACGACCGAGACCTCGATCGCGAAGCTCTACGCCACCGAGGCAGCCGTGCACTGCGCGAACACCGCGATCCAGGTGCACGGGGGCTCGGGCTACGTGGACGACTACCCCGTCGAGCGTTACCTGCGCGACGTGCGCGTGACGACGCTGTACGAAGGGACCTCGCAGATCCAGAAGCTGATCATCGGGCGCGCGCTGACCGGGATCAACGCCCTGGTCCCGAGCTGACGCTGGGGATGGCGCAACCGCCGAGCACGATCGGCGTCGCCGGCGCCGGCACGATGGGCGCAGGGATCGCCCAGCTGGCATGTCTGTCGGGCGCGCGCACGCTATTGCACGATCCGGTGCCCGAGGCGCTGGAGCGCGGGCTCGAGTCGATCCGGCGCCACCTCGACCGCGGCGTGGAGCGGGGCCGCCTGCGGGCCGAGGACGCGGCGGCGGCGTCAGATCGCCTCGAGCCGGCTCCCGACCTCGAGAACCTGGCGCCGTGCGAGCTCGTCATCGAGGCGGCGCCGGAGCGCCTCGAGCTCAAGCACGAGCTATTTCAGAGGCTGAGCGAGGAGATCGTCTCGGCACAGTGCGTGCTTGCCACCAACACCTCCTCGCTGCTGGTGACCGCGATCGCCGCGGGCGCCAGCGGACCCGAGCGCGTCGTCGGCATGCACTTCTTCAACCCGGCGCCGGTGATGGCGCTGCTGGAGGTCGTGGCGGGCGAGCAGTCAGATGAGCGCGCGCTCGCGCTCGCGCGCGCTGCCGGGGAGGCGATGGGCAAGCACGTGATCGTCGCCGCGGACGGTCCCGGCTTCCTGGTCAACCGCTGCAACCGGCCCTTCGGGCTCGAGGCGCTGCGGCTGCTGCAGGAGCGGGTCGCGCCGATCGAGCAGATCGATGAGATCTGTCGCCTCGGCGGCGGCTTCCGGATGGGACCCTTCGAGCTGATGGACCTGGTCGGCGTCGACACCGGGCTCGACGTGTCGCGCTCGTTCTACGAGCAGAGCTTCGGAGAGCCGCGCTGGCGCCCGTCGCCGATCACCGTGCGCACGGTGGCGGCGGGGTACCGGGGAAGAAAGGCGGGGCGCGGCTACTACGACTACAGCTCGGGCATGGATTCCTACCGCGCGCCGGATCCGGACCCGCCCCCGGCTGGAGGCGGAGCCGGGGTCGTCGTGATCGCCGGCGAGAGCATGCTGGCGATGCAGCTGCGTGAGGCCGCCGCGGCCAGCGGCTGGGACGTCGCCGAGCCCGGTGAGGCGGGCGATCTGCAACCCCCGGCGCTGATCCTCGACCTGCTCGACGGGGAGCAGCCGGATGCCCCGCTGCAGGGCGGCCCGCAGGCGATCTGCCTTTCGGCCGGCTCGCTGTCGGCGCTCGATCCCGGCGGCTCCGCGGTCGGCTTCCACGCGCTCCCGCCGCTGCGCGAGAGCAGGCTGGTCGAGCTCACCCGCGGGCCGGACAGCTCCGAGGCCGCCGCCGTCGCTGCGGAGCGATTCTTCGCGACCCTGGGCAAGCACACCGTGTGGGTGGAGGACTGCCCGGGGCTGGTGCTCGGCCGGATCGTCTGCCAGGTCGTCAACGAGGCGGCCTTCGCGCTGGGCGAGGGCGTCGGCAGCGCTGCCGATATCGACGCGGGCATGGTCCATGGCCTCAATTACCCGCGAGGGATACTCGCCTGGGCCGACGAGATCGGCCTGGACCACGTCCTCTCGGTGCTCGACGCGCTCTACGAGGAGCGCCACGACGAGCGCTACCGGGCGGCGCCGGCGCTGCGGCGCCTGGAGTGGTCCGGGCGGCTGGGCCGCGCCACCGGGCAGGGCTTCTTCGAGCACGACCTGCTTTAGTGCGGCGCCGATGAGAGCGGTGACATTCCAGGCACCGAAGGAGGTCCGCATCGACGAGCGGCCCGAGCCGGAGCTCGACTCGCCGGACGACGCGATCGTCGCGATCGACGCCAGCGGCATCTGTGGCTCGGACCTGCACATCTACAACGGGCGGGTGCAGATCGAGCCGGGATTCACGATCGGCCACGAGTTCGTCGGACATGTGCTCGCAGCCGGCGAGGGCGTGAAACGGGTCAAGCCCGGCGATCGCGTACTCGGTTGCTTTCACTCCGCCTGTGGCCGCTGCTTCTTCTGTCTGCGCGGCGTCTTCCACAAGTGCGAGCAGATGCGGGTCTTCGGTCACGGCGCGCTCCTGGGCTCGCTGCAGGGCACGCAGGCCGAGCAGACGCTCGTCCCGATCGCCGACATGACCCTGCGAAAGGTCCCGGACGGGCTGTCCGACGAGGTCGCCTTGTTCGCGGGGGACGTGATGGGCACCGGCTACCACGCGGTCCTTCAGAGCGAGCTCGCCGCCGGCGACAACCTCGCGGTGCTCGGGCTCGGCCCGGTCGGGCTGTGCGCGGTCCAGGCGGCGGCCGCGGCCGGGATCGGACCGGTGATCGCGATCGACAGCGTCCCGCAGCGGCTGGAGGTCGCGGCCGGGTTCGGGGCGCTGCCCGTGCACCTCACCGAGCAGAACCCGCGGGATGAGGTCAAGCGGATCACGGGCGGGCGGGGCGTCGACGCCGCGATCGACGCCGTCGGCCATCCGGACGCACTCGATCTCGCGATCCGCCTCACTCGCAAGGCCGGCACGGTCGTGGCGATCGGCGTCTACGCCGAGCGCTGTCAGGTGCACATGGGACTGGTGTGGATCAAGGCGCTCACGCTCCGCAGCGGCCACGCCAACGTCATCGGCCACGTGGACCGAGTGCTGACGCTGCTGGCGTCCGGAGCGCTCGATCCCGCGCCGCTCGTAACCCACCACATGGCGCTCGACGACGCACCGGAGGCCTACGAGCTCTATGACCGGCGGGAAGCCCTGAAGATCGTCCTCACCCCCTGACCCGGGAGGCTCTTGTGTCAGTCGCAGCTTTGCCAGAACAGTTGTCCGATCGCGCTCGCGAGTTCGCCGGCCGAGAGCACCGGCTGCTGATCGACGGCGAGCCGGCCGCCGCCGCGGACGGCCGCACCTTCGAGACCTTCGATCCGGCGACCGGACGGCCCATTGCCGCCGTCGCGCACGCGGGCGCCGAGGACGTCGAGCGCGCGGTCGCAGCCGCGCGGCGAGCATTCGATGACGGGCCATGGCCGCGCCTCGCGGCCGCCGAGCGCGGCCGCCTGATCGGCCGTCTCGCCCAGCTGGTCGAGGACCACGCCGAGGAGCTGGCGCAGCTCGAGTCGCTCGACAACGGCAAGCCCGTGAAGCTCGCGCGAGTGGTCGACGTGGCATCGACCGTCGCGTGGCTCGCGCATTTCGCCGGCTGGCCCGAGCGGATCTTCGGCTCCACGATCCCGGTGCGCCAGCCGGAGATGCTCTGCTACACGCGGCTGGAACCCGTCGGCGTGTGCGCCCAGATCATCCCCTGGAACTTCCCGATGCTGATGGCCAGCTGGAAGCTCGGACCGGCGCTCGCGGCGGGCTGCACAGTCGTCCTGAAGCCGGCGGAGCAGACGCCGCTCTCGGCGCTGCGCCTGGGCGAGCTGGCGCTCGAGGCCGGGATTCCCGCCGGCGTCGTCAACGTGCTGACCGGCGACGGCACCACCGGCGCCGCACTCGTCGATCACCCAGGAGTCGACAAGGTCGCGTTCACCGGGTCGACCGAGGTCGGTCGCGAGATCGGCGCCAAGGCGGGCCGCGCCCTCAAGCGCGTGACGCTCGAGCTGGGCGGCAAGTCGCCGAACATCATCCTCCCCGACGCCGATCTGAAGGCGGCGGTCGCCGGCTCCTTCCAGGCGATCTACTTCAACACCGGGCAGGCATGCAACGCCGGCAGCCGGCTGTTCGTCCATCGCGACCAGTTCGACGAGGTGGTGGGCGCCCTGGCCGAGCGGGCCGGGAAGACGCGGCTCGGTCCGGGCCTGGATCCGTCCTCGCAGCTCGGGCCGGTGGTCTCGCGCGAGCAGCACGAGCGGGTGCTCGGCTACATCGACTCCGGCCGCGCGGAGGGCGCCGAGCTCCTGGCGGGCGGCGCGAGCGGCGAGGGCGAGGGCTACTTCATCGAGCCGACGCTGTTCGCCGCGACGAGCGATGGCCTGCGGATCGCTCGCGAGGAGATCTTCGGCCCGGTGCTGGTGGCACTGCCCTACGAGTCGATCGAGGAGGTCGCGGCCCGCGCCAACGACACCGAATACGGCCTCGCGGCCGGCGTGTGGACGCGCGACGTGTCCGCCGCGCATCGGCTGGCGGCCCTGTTGAAGGCCGGATCCGTGTATGTCAACTGCTGGGGAGAGGTCGACGCGGGAGCGCCGTTCGGAGGCTTCAAGGCCTCCGGAATCGGCCGCGAGCACGGTCGCGATGGCCTCGATGCGTACCTCGAGACCAAGACGGTGTGGACCAAGCTCTAGCGCGCCTGTGCTCAGGATTTCGGCGCAACGGGCGAGGGTGATCCGTGTTTAGAGACCCGCTTTCAAGGACACATGTTCGACCGCTCGGGCCCGCGACTCACTGCCCCTCCCCCTGCCGCCCGATCAAGTGATCATGCTCCTGCGCCGAATCCTGCTCGCCGTCGTGGCCGGAATGCTGATCGCCGTGCCCGCGGCCGGCGCTCACAGCCATCATGGGTGCGCGAATGCCAACCGCAGCGTGTTCGGGACGCCGGCGAGCGTTCTCCGGGGCGCCGTGGTCTGCCTGGTCAACCAGCAGCGGACGGAGCGTGGACTGCCGCCGTTGCACGCCTCGCGGCTGCTCGATCGCTCCGCGCAGGCATGGACGAACTGGATGACCCGCAACGGCGAAGTCACCCACGGGCAGAACTTCAGCGGGCGAATCAGCGCCGTGGGCTACAGCTGGTCGTGGGTCGGAGAGAACATCGCGGCCGGCTTCGGGACGCCCGCGAGCGTCGTGCGCGGCTGGATGGGCAGCTACGGCCACTGCCAGAACATCCTGAGCCCCCAGTACTACAACGTCGGCACCGGCGTCAGTGCCCGGCGCACCGGACCGTACGGCGGCGGCACCTGGACGCAGGACTTCGCACTGCCGATGGGTCATTCCACGCCGTCGGGCAACTGGGGCCCGGCGAATCGCTGCCCCTACTGAGCGACGCCCGCGGCCGGCTCCGTCCCCGACGCGTCAGCCAAAGGGAACGGCGTGTCGCGCAGATACCACTCGGCGTCGAGCGCCGCCTGGCAGCCGGATCCTGCCGCCGTCACCGCCTGGCGGTAGGTGTGGTCGACGAGGTCGCCTGCGGCGAACACGCCCGGGACCTCCGTCAGCGTCGAGCGGCCCTTCGTCACTACGTAGCCAGCGGGATCGGTCTCGAGCTGTCCCTGCACGAGCTCGGACTGGGGCACGTGGCCGATCGCGATGAACGCGCCTGCGATCGGCATCTCGGTGCTCGAGCCGTCCGCGGTATTGCGCAGGTGCGCCACCGCCAGCGAGCCATCCTCTCCGGCTGCCAAGCGCTCGATCACGTACGGGGTGACGAACTCGATGTTCGGGATCTCTCGCGCCCGCTGCTCCATGATCTTCGAGGCGCGGAACTCGTCGCGGCGGTGAACGATCGCGACCTTCGCCGCGAACTTCGAGAGGAACATCGCCTCCTCCATCGCGGAGTCGCCGCCCCCGACGACGATCGTCGGGACCTCTCGGAAGAACGCCGCGTCGCAGGTCGCGCAGTAGCTCACGCCGCGCCCTGAGAGCTCGAGCTCGCCGGGCACATCCAGCTTGCGGTGCTGCGCGCCCATCGCCAGGATCACCGTCCGGGCCAGATGCAGCTGATCGCCGACCCATACCTTGTGCAGTCCGGCGTCCTGCGAGAGCTCGATCGCGGTGACGTCGTCGGTCTCGAGCCGCGCGCCGAAGCGCTCCGCCTGATCGCGGAAGGACTGCATCAGCTCCGGACCCATGATTCCGGCCGGAAAGCCGGGATAGTTCTCAACGTCGGTGGTCTGCTGGAGTAGTCCACCCCATGCGAACCCCTCGATCACGAGCGGCTCGAGATTGGCGCGCGCGGTGTACAGAGCGGCCGTGTATCCCGCGGGGCCGCTGCCGACGATGATCACGTTCTCGACCCGCTGTTCCATCACTTCATTTAGTATAGCTTGGGGCGGCCCGGAAGCGCGCGGAGCCGGGCGGCACTAGTGAATCGTGACCTGCTGGTAGGTCTGTCCGCCGTCGGTCGTGTAGTAGAGCCGCGAGGCGGCCGGCGTGCCGGACTGCGGGTAGCCGACCGCGACCCCGTGCGTGGCGTCGGTGAAGCCGAGGTACTCCCACAGGAGCCCCGACGGCCCGACCGGCGCGTAGCTCGCGCCCGCGTCGCCGGTGCGCGCCAGCTGGTCGTAGCCCACGACCGCGGTGCTGGAGGACGCGGCGGAGAAGATCGCCGAGTTCGGCTGGCCCTGGCCGGTGGCGTGCCCGTCGGCGGGCTGGAAGGTGGCGCCGGCGTCGGTCGACCGCCACACGCCGCTCTCGGTGCCGGTCGGGCACTGCGCCCAGATCACGCCCGCCGCCGGCTCCTCGAAGTGGCACGGGAACCCCGGCGAGGGGACTGGGAAGCGGTTGAAGGATCCCCCGCCGTCGTGGGAGACGAGCAGCTGCGTGCCCGGGCCCCCGCCGCTGCTCGACTGCACGAGCACGTCGGAGCCGTGCACCCACAGGCCACCCGAGACCGCACCGGCCGCGGTAAGCCTGCTCCATGCGTCGCTGCCGACGGGTGAGCGCATCAGCTCGCCGGCGACCGCGCTGCCGCCGCTCACGACCGCGTAGGCATAGCCGCCGGCGATCGCGAAGTCGCTCACACCGCCGCCGATGCTCACCGGATGCCAGTGCGCGCCGCCGTCATGGCTCACGTACATCTCGGAGCCGTAGGCGAACGCGTTGAGCGGATCCGCGAAGCGCAGCTCAGACACTCCGGCCTGGTTGGCCGTGCTGAGGGCCACTCGCGGCGCGGGAATCCCGACGAACGTGCGTCCGCCGTCGGTGGTGCGCACGATCGAGGTGCAGGGCGGGGCCGAGCACGGGGCGTCTCCCATCAGCCACCAGGTCGACTCGCCGATCGCGGTGAAGGAGCGCGGAGCGAAGCCCGAGGGAACCGGCCCGCCGCGTGGGCCGGGGAAGGTGGCGGCGGGCACGCTCGAACTGCTCGCCGCATGCGTCGTGGTGTGGGTGGCGCGCGTCGAGGAGCTCACCGAGGACGAGTTCGTCGTGTGGGTGGCCGGTGTCACGGGACCGGGGTTGTGAGCGCCCCCGCCCGAGGACCCGAGCACGATCGCGACGACCGCGACCACGACCGCCACCGCCGCGGCGACGGCCAGCACCTCCGAGCGGACCCGACCGGGCGGCACGTCACCCGCGGCTCGCCGCGCGCCCGCCCTCGCTCGCAGCGTGCGGTGGGCGCCGTCCTGCGCCAGCTGTGTCAGCTGATCCTCAACCTTGTCCAGATAGTCGTTCACGTCGCTCTTTCTCGTTCAGTTGCTCGCGGACTCGTGCGAGCCCGCGGCTGACCCGCTTGCGCACGACCATCTCCGAGCACCGGAGCTCGGCCGCGATGTCCTGGTAGCTGCGCTCCTCGATCACGCGTGAGCGCAGCGCGTCACGCTCGTCAGGCGGCAGTCGCTCGAGGAGCTGCGCGAGCCGCCCGGCGCCGCTGTCGGCGAGCAGCTCGACGCGCTCGAGATCGCCGTCGTCGAGCTCCACCGCCTCGAATCCGAGCCGCCGGCGCGCCCGCGCCTCCACCCGCCCGCGCCTTAGGCTCTCCAGCAGCTTGTTGCGCGCGATGCCGATCACCCAGGGGGTCGCGGACGGGCTGTTGGGCCGATAGCGGGCCGCCGCAAGCAGCACGGCCGCGAACACCTCCGCGGCGAGGTCGGCGGCCGTCTCCCGATCGCGGGTCTCGCGCAGCAGGAACGCGAGCACCTCCGGCAGGTGGCGCCGGTAGAACTCCGTGAACGCGGCACCGTCCCGACGCGCGATCTCCGCGAGCAGCTCGGCGTCGGAGGATCGCGGCGGGTGCATCGTCATGGTGTGGCTTTATTGCACTAGACCCGCCGGATGTGACGGGCATCCGGTTGCGCTGCGCGCACCGGATCTGACGGGCCTCCGCCCTCAGCCGCTTGGCTGCAGCGCCGCGGCCGGCTGCGACTCCGTCTCCCAGCGGTGCACGGTGCGGCGCAGCTGCAGGTAGGCGACCGCACCCGGCAGCGTGGGCAGCCAGAACGCGAACGCCCGGTAGGCCAGCACCGACACGATCGCCACCTGCCCGCTGACCCCGAACGCGATGAACGCACCGATCATGCCGCCGTCGACGCCGCCGATGCCGCCGGGCAGCGGCAGCGTGTTGCCGAGCATCCCCAGGAAGTAGGCAATCACGATCACGGCCTTCGGCGGCGCCGCACCGAAGGCGTGGAAGGACGCCCACAGGACCGTGATGTCGAAATACCACCACGCCACAGCTCCGAGCAGGTACGGGTCACGGGACCGGATCAGCGAGAGCGCGGTGCGGACGCCCTGCGCGGTGGTTGCCGGCGCGGTCGCCACCTTGCGCGCGATCCGGCCGATCCAGCCGCTCCCGCTCGTCCCGCGGCCCACGATCCGCTCGAAGTCGCCCGGGATCAGCGACATCAGCAGGAACAGCGCGATCACGACGGCCGCGAAGATCGCCGGGACGATCGTGGCCGCGAATGGGGCCCTGCCGGGGAACACGCCGATATACAGACCGAGGCCGCCGAGCACGAGGCTGATCATGTAGACGGCGTACAGGAGCACCATGAACGCGATCAGACGACAGGCTGCTATGCGCGCATCGAGCCCGGAGCGGCGCAGCGCCCAGGCCGTGAGCGCGACCCCGCCGGCGCCGGCGGCGGCGAACAGCCTGGTCGCGGCGAGCCCGGCCATCGTGATCTCGTAGGACTCGCGCCAGCCGATCCGGCCCTGTCCGCGGACGAACACCGCCCGGAACAGGCAGATGTACCCGAGGAACGAGGCAACCTCGAGGAGCGCCGCGAGCGCCAGCCACCAGATATTGCCCTGCTCGAGCCGGCTCCAGGTCTCCTTCAGGCCGACCAGCTTCGGCAGCACGAAGTAGAGGAAGGCCGCCGCCGAGACGATGAACAGCACGAACGCGAGCAGCCGACCGCGGGTGAACCGGACCCGCGGCATCTCCTCATGGTGATCGCCTGGCCGCGCGCTTGGACGATCCTCTGCCAGCGCCCGCGGTGGTGGGGGGGCGTGCTCCGGCATCTTGGCCTATCGGAGGGCGCGGGCCTCGAGCTGCTGCACGGCCCGCGAGAACGCCCCGACGAACGGGCCGGCGCGCCGTGCGCCCCGCCGAACGGACTCCGTCAGTGCGGCGCCGGCGATCAGGTCGATCGCGTAGTGCTCGCCGAGGTACACCAGTGCGATGCCCAGCATCGCGGCATAGCTCCAGCCGACCGCACCGGCCACGGGTCCCACCTCTGAGAGGAGGTGGGCGGCCATCAGCGACGTAGCGAAGTGAAGCGACGGCATGGCAGCAAGCGGGTTTCCTCCAAGCACATCGTAGAGAGCGCCCCAGCGCTCCCCCCAGAACTGCTGACCATACTCGATCATCATCCGGCGAACGGCGATCGGCTGGTCGGGCTCGAGGTGGCCTCGCTCGGCCGCCCACCAGGGGGGAGCGGTCGGGATGAGCCAGTAGAAGATGCCGCCGACGTCGAACACGCCGTACATGCGCGCGGCCGCGCTGGGGAAGCGCTCCGGCTCGCGCAACAGCACGTACCCGACGCTGAGGTGCGGGACGAAGAACCACATCCAATGGCACCAGACGAGCACGCGCTCGAACCGGTTGATGGTTCCGGGGGCGGCGAAGCTGCGCTGCAGCCGGAGCGTCGGCGGAACCCCTAGCCCCAGCAGCCGGTCGGCCGCAATCGGGTAGTCGACGCGGACCCGCGCCTCGAGCTCGCCGGGATCGTCGTGGGGCATCTTGTAGGCCGTCAGGTAGCCGTACATGTTCAGCAGGCACACGCCGACGTCGCGCACGCGTGTGCGCGGGACGACGACGCATAGGGCGATCGGCGCCACCGCGGTGGTCGCGATCACTGCGCTCCGCGGCAACCTCGCGCGGCGGCGCAGGACCGGCGCGGCGATCCCCGCCGCGACGAGGGACCAGGCCGTCGCGCGGATGACCGTCGATGAACGCAAGGCGCGCCAGTATATGAGGCCTCCACGGGGCCGCCACGAGGCGCGCGAGACGCCGGCGGGGGGCAGCGGAGCAGCCGCTGGTGCCGATTCGCACAGTCTCGAGGGCTGGATCCCCATCGGCCTGGGCCCTTATACAATGCCGCGCCTTGCGAGACGTCCCTGCCGCCAAGTACCTGCGACGCCCTGCACGAGCGGCGGCAGCATTGACCCTCGTGCTCGCGGCGTCGATGGTCCTCGCGCCAGACGCCCTGGCCAACTTCTTCACGCCCAAGTCGGGCGGCTCGCCGAACGCTGACCAGATCGACAGCCTCTACAAGATCATCCTGTACATCGCGGCGGTCGTGTTCGTGGTCGTCGAGGGGGCGCTCGTCTACTCGGTCTACAAGTTCCGGGCGAAGAAGGGCGCCGTCGCGGCGCAGATCCACGGCAACACGCGGCTCGAGATCGGCTGGACCCTGGCCGCGGCCCTGATCCTGGTGGTGCTGACGGTCGTCACGTTCGTGAAGCTGCCGAGCATCATCAACCCGCCGAACTCGGACGCGGACGGGCTCATCCTCTCTGCCTCGACGACCGAGCCCACGCCGCCGAACGGCCACAAGCTGATGGTCTGCGTCCAGGGCCGCCAGTTCATCTGGCGCTTCGTCTACGGCAACGGCTGCCTGTCGGAGAACAACACCTTCTCGCAGAAGCTCCCCTACTCCTACCAGACGATGGTGGTGCCCGCGAACACAACGATCGTGCTCGCGATCCAGTCCACCGACGTGATCCACTCGTGGTGGGTGCCATCGCTGGGAGGCAAGGTCGACGCGGTGCCGGGCTTCACCACCTACACCTGGTTCAAGGCGCCCAAGGCGAGCACGCCGGGCCACATCGTCCAGTACCACGGGCAGTGCGCGCAGCTGTGCGGCCGTGAGCACTACGCGATGACCACGTTCGTCGACGTCGTCTCGCCGAGCCAGTACCAGCAGTGGCTCCAGTACCAGTCCGCGCAGATCCAGGGCGCCAACGACCAGGTCACCCAGCTGCGCCAGAGCCTCATCAAGAGCGGGAACCTGTAGGAAGGAGCCGATGTCCGCCACCGCAGAGTCCACGATCCGGCCCGTTCCGCAGGTCATCGCTCACGCCGTCACCAAGCCGCGGCAGACCAAGCGCTGGGTCGACTGGGTGACGACGACCGATCACAAGCGGATCGGGATCATGTACCTGGTCCTCACCTTCGTGTTCTTCATGCTCGGTGGGGTCGAGGCGCTGTTGATGCGCTCGCAGCTGGCGATCCCCGCCAACTCGCTGGTCACCTCCGAGCACTACAACGAGCTGCTGACGCTGCACGGCACCACGATGGTGTTCCTGTTCGTCGTTCCGGTCATGGCCGGCTTCGGCAACTACTTCGTGCCGCTGATGATCGGCGCTCGGGACATGGCCTTCCCGCGGCTGAACGCGATGTCGTTCTGGCTGCTGCTGCTGGGAGGCGTCGTCTTCTACATGACGATCTTCTTCCACCCGCCGGAGGCCGGCTGGTGGAGCTATCCGCCACTCTCGAGCATCCAGTACTCCCCGAGCGGCGGTCAGGACGCCTGGATCTTCCTGATCCACATCACCGGCCTCTCGTCGCTGCTCGGCGCGATCAACTTCTACGCCACGATCGTCAACATGCGGGCACCGGGCATGACCTGGGGCCGGCTGCCGCTGTTCATCTGGGCGATCCTCGTCTACGCCGTGCTGCTGATCATCGCGCTGCCCCCGGTCGCGGCCGCGGTGACGATGCTGCTGACCGACAGGCACTTCGGCACCCACTTCTTCGATCCCGCCGCGCACGGCTCGCCGATCCTGTGGCAGCACCTCTTCTGGTTCTTCGGGCACCCCGAGGTCTACATCATGATCCTGCCGGGGTTCGGGATCATCTCCGAGGTCATCCCGGTGTTCTCGCGCAAGCCGATCTTCGGCTACAAGGCGATCGCCGCCTCCACCGCCGTGATCGCATTCCTCGCGACCTTGGTGTGGGCGCACCACATGTTCGCCTCGCCGGTGCCGATCGTCGTGCTCGGGTTCTTCATGCTCAGTTCGTTCATGATCGGGATCCCGACGGGGGTGAAGATCTTCAACTGGATCGCGACGCTGTGGCGCGGCTCGATCGTGATGACGGCCTCGCTGTACTTCGCGGTCGGGTTCATCGCGATCTTCATCGTCGGCGGCATCACCGGGATCTTCCTGGCGACCTTCCCGGTCGACTGGCAGCTCAACGACACCTACTTCGTGGTCGCCCACTTCCACTACGTCCTGATGGGCGGCGCGGTGTTCTCGATCTTCTCCGGGATCTACTACTGGTTCCCGAAGATCACCGGCCGGCTGCTGAACGAGAGGCTCGGAAAGATCTCCTTCTGGGTCATGTTCATCGGCTTCAACATGACCTTCTTCGTGCAGCACGCGCTCGGGCTCTCCGGCATGCCACGACGGATCTACACCTACGCGCCCAGCACCGGGTGGGGCACCTACAACCTGATCTCGTCGATCGGGTCCTACATCCTCGGCCTGGGGATCCTGCTGACGATCGCCAACGTCGCGATCTACTACAAGCGCGGCAGGGTCGCGGGACCCGACCCGTGGAAGGGCAACACGCTCGAGTGGTTCACGCCCTCCCCCCCACCCGTCAACAACTTCGACGTGATCCCGCGCGTGCGCTCGGTCGAGCCGATGCGCGACATCCGCCGCCAGATCGAGCGGCAGACCGGCGTGACGCAGAAGGTCGGCGGCGGCGAGCGGTTCGCGCGCGCGTAATGCGTTCCGGCGGCGAAAGCGTGGGCGCGGTGGGCGGCGAAGGCGCCGGCGCGCTCGCGCTGGGGTCCGCCGGGCGGGTCCGCCAGGTGCTCGCGGACTACGTCGAGCTGACCAAGCCCAAGGTGCAGACGCTTCTGCTGTTCACGACCGTCGCCGCGATGGAGATCGCCGGCGATCCATCGGTCGGCCGGATCGCGCTCACCTGCGCCGGCGGCTACCTGTCCGCGGGCGGCGCGGGCGCCGTCAACCACTACTACGACCGCGACATCGACGCGCGCATGCGCCGCACCGCCTCCCGGCCGATTCCGGCCGGCCGGGTCTCGCCGCGCGCGGCCCTGATCTACGGGTGCTCGCTGGCGGCGCTGTCGTTCCTGCTGCTGTCGCTGACCGTCGGGGTGCTGCCGGCATCGCTCGCGCTCGGCGGGTTCGTCGGCTACGTCGGGGTGTACACGATGCTGCTCAAGCGCCGCACGCCCCAGAACATCGTGATTGGGGGCGCCGCGGGCGCGATCCCGCCGCTCGTCGGCTGGGCGGCCACGCGCGGCTCGCTGTCGTGGACGGCGGTCTACCTGTTTGCGATCGTCTTCTACTGGACGCCCCCGCACTTCTGGTCGCTGAGCCTGCTGATGAAGGACGAGTACGCGAAGGTCGGCGTCCCGATGATGCCCGTCGTGCGCGGCGAGCGGGAGACGCGGCGGCAGATCCTGCTCTACACGCTGCTGCTGTATGCCGTGACGCAGCTGCCCTTCTGCGCCGGCGGGTTCGGCGGCATCTACCTGGTGTCCTCGGTCGTCCTGGGGCTGGCCTTCATCGCCGGCGCCGTGCTGCTCTACCGCCGCGCCGACCGCCGTACGGCGCTGCGCCTGTACCTCTTCTCGCTGGCGTATCTCGCGCTGCTGTTCGGTGCGATGGTGATCGACGCGAAGCTGTAGATTTCCCGGAGGATCCATGGACCGCAAGCTCGCACGCAAGAACATCCGCTCGGGCCTGATCGCCGGCGCGGCATGTCTCTTCATGTTCGGCATCACGTTCCTCGCGGCCGCGATCTACGTGCATCCGTGACCGAGTACGAACCGCAGGTGCCGCCGGCCGGCGAGGAGGTGCACCTCCCCGGGCCCACGATCAAGCCGCTGCTCGCCTCGATCGGGGTGACGCTGATCGTGATCGGCACCACGATCACCTGGTTCTTGACGATCATCGGCGCGATCCTCACGATCGTGGTCGTCGTGAGGTGGATCGGCGACACCCGCCGGGACGTGGACGAGCTCCCCGAGGAGCACGCCCACTAGAGGGGGCTCTTGGCGCGCCCGCGGGTGCGCACGTGGCGTTCCGCCTGCGCCCGACGGTCTCTTGCTGGGGAAGGGTGGGGTTGCGGGTGCTGGCGGTCTCTTGCGGGGAAGTGCGGGGTTGTGGTCGCTTGCGGGCGCCCGCCGCGCGGGACGCCCCCACGGACCCAAACCGGTCGGCGCGGGCCTCGGATGGGTTCGCGAGGGCGCTATAGGTGCACTTTGGACCGTCGTGCGAGCCAGGTCGCGCGGTATGGGTTCCCGAGGGCGTTCGGGTTCCCGGAGCTAGGCAGCCCCCGCGGGCATCTCGGACGTCGCGCCGTCCCGGGTCCAGCAGCGGACGATGTCGCGCATCGAGAGGATCCCCGCGATCTCGCCGCCTTCGACGACGATCAGGTGCCTGAAGCCGCCGCGGACCATCGCGTCGGCGGCGCGCTCGAGCGACCAGTCCGGCGCGGCGAAGGTCAGGTTCGCGGTGAGGTGCTCCGCGACGTATTCGGCATCCGGATCCTCGCCGCGGCCGACGGAGCGCAGGAGGTCCCGCTCGGTGATCACGCCGGGGCCGGGCGCGTCCGGGTCGAGGACGATCGCGGCACCCACGTTGCGGCCGGTCATCGCGATGGCTGCCTCCCGCAGCGTGTGCCGCGGGCCGATCGTGAGCAGGACCTCGGACATCCCCTCTGAAACCAACATGGCGGCGTCTCCGGGCTAGTTTGCAACGATTGGCGCAATCATAACTGAGGGCATTTTCGACCCGGCGCGAGCGCGCCGTTCGTCGAGCAGAACCCATAGGATGCCGGGCGAGTGATGCGCGTGGGTCTCGGAGAGCACTGTGCGTAACCGCCCGATCCTGCAGCTGGTCGTGTTCATCGTCGTCGGGAGCGTGATCGGGATTCCGATCGCTCTGGTCATCCCGTGGTTCCCGGCGGAGGCCTCCTCCCAGGCCCACAACGTGCACACGCTCTATGACGTGCTGCTGATCGCGTCGGTGCCGATCTTCATGATCGTCCTCGCCACGATCGTGATGTCGGTCTGGAAGTACCGGATGAAGCCCGGGGAAGAGCACAAGGACGGCCCTCCGATCCACGGCAACACCCGCCTCGAGGTGGTCTGGACGACGATCCCGGCGATCCTGATCCTCGGCCTGATCAGCTACGCGTACGCGGTCCTGCGCCAGAACGAGGACAGCAAGCGCAACGAGATGACAGTCAACGTCACCGCGCGCCAGTTCGCGTTCGAGTTCACCTACGACGACAACGGCAAGACGTTCGTCTCCCCCGTGCTCTACCTGGCCGATCACCAGCCGGTGGTGTTCAGGCTGCGTTCCTACGACGTCGTCCACAGCTTCTTCGTGCCGGAGTTCTCAGAGAAGCTCGACGCGGTCCCGGGCATCGTCACCACGGTGCGCGTGACTCCCACACGGATCGGGAGCTACCCGGTCGAATGCACGGAGCTCTGCGGCGCGGGGCACTCGCTGATGCGCTCCACGGCCTATGTCGTCACACGGGCCAGGTTCAACCAGTGGCTCTCCTCCCAGCGCGCCGGGGGCGCCCCGCCGATCGGCTCGCCCCCGCCCAACGCGGTCGCCGTGCCGCCGGGCGCCTCCTCGGCGGGGAGCGCCGGAACCTCCACCACGCCCTCGGGCAGCTCCTCGGCGACCAGTGCTGCCGCCGGGAAGGCCGTCTTCACGGGCTCGGCGGGCTGCACCGGCTGTCACACGCTGGCTGCTGCCGGGGCCACCGGCACGGTCGGTCCGGATCTTGACACGCGCCTTCGCAGCGACTGCGCGCTGGCCGCCTCGAAGCAGGTCCGCGGTGCGACGCTCGAGGAGTGCATCCACACCGCGATCGTCAAGCCGTACGCCTACATTCCCACTGGCTATCACGCCGGGGTGATGCCGCCGAACTTCTCCCAGACCTTGACCTCAACCCAGATCCAGGCGCTGGTCGCCTTCCTCGCGAGCGCGACCAAGTGAGCGTATCTTGATGGTGATGCGGAAGGAGATGCGCTGATGGCAACGATGGTGTCCGAGACCGTCGCGCGGCGGACGCGCACGCGCGTGCCGCTGCCCCCGAAGCTACGCGCGCCCGGCTGGTACCGCGCGGCGCTGTTCAGCCTGCTGGGATTCGGCTTCGGGTTCGGGCTGGATGTCCTGATCCGCTGGCTCATGCACACCCACCCGATCGTCGACGGCCACGCGATCACGATCATCGAGCTCCTGTCGGTCCCGATCTTCTTCCTGGTGGGGATCGGCACCTGCGACTACTGGCTGTACTGGGCCGCGGGGCGGCCCACCCGGCCAGAGGACCACTCGTCGCACGGCGCATACAGCTGGCGGGACTACTTCCGCGTAAACACCGACCACAAGGTGATCGGGATCCAGTACACGGTCACCTCGTTCTTCTTCCTGTTCGTCGGCGGTCTGCTGGCGATGCTGATCCGCGCCCAGCTGGCCAAGCCCGGCATGCAGTTCCTCACGCCCGAGCAGTACAACGGCGTCTTCTCGGTCCACGCGACGATCCTCATCTTCCTGTTCGTGATCCCGGTGTTCGCGGGCCTCGCGAATTTCGTGCTGCCGCTGATGATCGGGGCGCCCGACATGGCCTTCCCGCGCCTGAACGCGCTCTCGTTCTGGCTGCTGCCGCTCGGCGGCGCGATCATGCTGATGAGCTTCCTCGCGCCGGGCGGGTCCTTCGCGTCGGGCTGGACCGCCTACGCGCCGCTGTCGACGACGATGCCGGTCGGGCAGCTGTTCTTCTCGATCGGCGTCCAGTTCGCCGGCTTCTCGTCGATCTTCACCGCGCTGAACTTCCTGGTGACGATCATCACGATGCGCGCGCCGGGGATGAGCTTCTTCCGGATGCCGCTGCTGGTGTGGGCCAACTTCTCGACCTCGCTGCTGGTCGTGATCGCCACCCCGTTCATCGCGTCGTCGCAGGTGTTCGTGCTGCTCGACGCGGCGATGCACTTCCACTTCTTCGACGCGTTCGTCGGCGTCGGCAAGAACGGCAACGTGCTGATGTATCAGCACGTCTTCTGGTTCTACTCGCACCCGGCGGTGTACATCATGATGCTGCCGGGGTTCGGGATCATCTCGGAGATCCTCGCGGTCAAGGCGCGAAAACCGATCTTCGGATACCGGATGATGGCGTTCTCGCTGCTCGCGATCGTGGTGCTCGGATTCACGGTCTGGGCCCACCACATGTTCGTCTCGGGGATGTCGCCGTGGATCCGGATCCCGATGATGATCACCACCGCGATCATCGCGCTCCCCACGGGCATCAAGGTCTTCTCCTGGCTGGCGACGCTGTGGCGAGGCGTCTTGCACATGGACACGCCGATGCTGTTCGCGCTCGGCTTCCTGACGATGTTCACCCTGGGCGGGATCAGCGGCGTGATGCTGGCGATGATCCCGTTCGACATCCACGTCTCGCAGACCTACTTCATCGTCGCCCACATCCACTACGTGCTGTTCGGCGGCTCCCTGATGACGATCATGGCCGGGGTCTACTACTGGTTCCCGAAGATGACCGGCCGGATGTTCGACGACCGCCTGGGCAAGTGGCACTTCTGGCTGACGTTCATCTTCGCGAACCTGACCTTCGCCCCGATGCACCTGATCGGGCTGCAGGGGATGCCGCGACGAGTGGCGGAGTACGCCGCGAAGTTCGCAGCCTGGAACCTCTTCATCTCGATCTGCTCATTCCTGCTCGGCCTGACGTTCCTGATCTTCCTGTGGAACATGGTCGCCAGCTGGCGCGCGGGCCCGCGCGCGGCTGCGAACCCGTGGCGCGGCTTGACGCTCGAGTGGCAGGTGTCCTCGCCGCCGCCCGTGTTCAACTTCGACGCGGTCCCGACCGTGGTCGGCGGGCCGTACGAGTACGGGGTCCCCGGAGCCGTGCACGGCATCTTCAAGTCCCCCGCCGAGGCGCAGAAGACGGTCGCCGCCGGCTCGTTCACCACGCCGCCCAGCCAGGAGCGACACGAGTGACCGAGCACAGCTTCATCGCGTCGCGGACGATTCTGGTCATCGCGAACGAGACGCTGGGCGGTCGCGAGCTGCTGGACGCGGTGCGCGAGCGGGCCTCCGACGAGGTGCGGTTCGTGCTCTGCGTCCCGCAGAGTCGCCCGCGCGCCGGTCTCGTGATCTACGACGACGCGATGTTCGACGCCGCGCAGGTGAGGCTCGACCTGGCCGTCGAGGTCCTCCGTGACATGGGGATCCGCTCGATCGGAGAGGTCGGCGACCCGGACCCCTACAGCGCCACGATGGACGGCGTGCGCGAATACAGCCCGGAGGAGATCATCATCTCCACCTACCCGGAGACACGGTCGGGATGGCTGCGCAAGGACCTGATCCAGCGCGTCGCCGACGCCACCGGGCTGCCTGTCACACACATCGTCAACGACATCGACTCCGAGGGGCTCCCCTTTCACGTCACGCTCGCGGTCGCCAACCGAACCGCGTCGGGCGACGAGCTGCTCGAGGCGCTCAAGGCCAAGGCAGACGCGTTCGGACAGTCCGAACGCCGGCAGCTGTTCATCATCGTCGTCCCGCTGGAGGGAGGCGACGGTCAGGCGACGCGCCGCGCCCGCACGCGCCTGAAGCTCGTGCTCGACCGGCTGCACGTGCGCGGGCTCTATGGCGCCGGCATGATCGGCGATCCCGATCCGTACACCGCGATCATGAACGCGCTGCAGTACTTCCGCGTCGACGACATCGTGATCTCCACCTTCCCGGAGACGAAGTCCGGATGGCTGCGCGCCGATCTGATCGAGCGCGTGCGGCGCTCCACCGGCAAGCCGGTCGAGCACGTCGTTCACAGCGAGCCCACGAGCGCGGCAGCCTGATGGAAGCCGCCTCGATCGCCCACGAGCAGCACGGGCCGCCGCCGGCGCACCGCTCCTCGCGGGTCGAGGCGCCGACGCTCGGGATGCTGCTTTTCATCATGTCGGAGATCATGATCTTCGGCGCGTTCTTCACGGCCTACTTCTTCATCCGGGTCGTGACGCACAACCCGTGGCCGGCAAGGGGCAACGTCATCCCCGAGGCCGTCGCCGGGGTCAACACCGCGATCCTGCTCTCGTCCTCGATGACGCTGCACTGGGCGCTGACGTCGGTCAAGAACGGCAATCGCTTCGGCCTGAAGGCCGGCATGGTGGCGACCTTCCTGCTCGGCTTGACGTTCCTCACCGTCCAGGTCAACGAGTACATCCACGTCGGCTTCGCGCCGCACGACGCGGCGCAGGGCACGATCTTCTATTCGCTGACGGGCCTGCACGGCGCGCACGTGTTCGTCGGGCTGTGCGCGCTGCTGATGGTGACGGTGCGCGCCTTCCGCGGCCACTACTCGCCCGAGCACCATCAGGGGATGGAGGTGCCGGGGATCTACTGGCACTTCGTCGACGCGATGTGGATCGTCGTCTACACCGCCGTCTACGTGATCTGACCCGTTCGTGGGGTTCAACCCGCTCCGCAACGAGGCCGACGCCTTCCGGGTGCTGGTGTATTTCGCCGCCGCTGTCGCGGTGATCGTGGCGATCGTGCTGATCGTGCGAGCTCTGACCTGACCCGGTCGCGCGGCGCGCGCCCAGGCGTACCCTTGAGGTCGTGCAGCTGACAGCGCTTCCAGCGGCGATCAGCTCGACGACGATCGCGCTGCCGGTCATCTCGCTTCTGCCGTGGCTTCCTTACCGCGCGCGCGCCCGGACGCTCGCGCGCGGCGGCCGCCCCGTCCCGAGCTGGCGCCAGGGCTGCTACGCCGCGGGGCTGATCGTGCTCGCGATCGCGCTCAGTCCTCCGGTCGACTCGCTCGCCGATCAGCTGCTGCTGGCGCACATGGCCGAGCACCTGCTGATCGGCGACATCGCGGCGCTGCTGATAGTGCTGGGCTTCACCGGCCCGGTGCTCGCGCCGCTGCTGCGCACGAGGACGATCGCCAGCCTGCGCGTCCTCACCCATCCGGTGATCGCGATTCTCGCCTGGATGGTCAGCTTCTACGTGTGGCACCTCCCGGTGCTCTACCAGGCGGCGCTGCGCCACGACTTCGTCCACGCGCTCCAGCACGGTTGCTTCCTGGCCTTCGGGATCCTCGTCTGGATGGCGTTGCTCGGGCCGCTGCCGAAGCCCCTGTGGTTCAACAACGCCGCGCGCCTCGTCTACATCATCGTCGTACGGCTCGCGGGAACCGTGCTGGCGAACGTGATGATCTTCTCGGGCACCGTGCTGTACCCGATCTATCGCGCGGGCGACGCCCATTGGCACATCAGCCCGATGGGCGACCAGATCGCCGCCGCCGGCCTGATGATGGTCGAGGAGAGCATCCTGACCATCAGCCTCTTCTGCTGGCTGTTCCTGAAGGTCGCGCGCGAGGGTGAGGAGCGCCAGAACCTGCTCGACTACGCCACCGCGCACGGAATCGCCCTGGACGAGCGGCGCGCGGCGCGCGCGGTCGCCGCGGGACGGGGCGAGGAGCTGCTGGAGCGGCTGCGCGAGGGGTCCGCGGTGGAGCGCACGCCCGCTATTTGACGGTGAGTGTCCCCTTCATGCCCGCGGCTTCGTGGCCGTCGACCGAGCAGTAGAAGGTGTAGGTCCCGGGCTTCAGCGAGGTGCTGACGGTCGAGACGCCGCCGTTTGAGACGACAGGCCCGATCTGGCTGACCCCGTTGCCGGTGATCGCGATGTCGTGCTGGACCGAAGACATGTTCTTCATCCGCAGGGTCACGTGCCCGGAGCTCGCGGACGCGCTCGAGGCCAGGAACTTCAGCTGGCCGGTGGGATCGGCGTCGATCTCGACCACTCCGTTCTTCTCGACCGCGGGCTTCTGGTTGACCTGGGCGACGGCGGTCGCGAGCGCGCCGGTGTCCTGGCCGGGGATCGCCGCCACCAGCCCGACGTAGGCCGCGATGTCCTGGGCAGACTGGCCCTTCACCAGCATCGCGGGCATCACCCCGAGCGTGTTCGGAAACTGGATCCAGTAGGAGACCAGCCCCTCGATCGAGGTGCTCTTCACGCCGTCGGAGCGGTCCTGCCGGAAGGCGTCGTCGAGGTTCGGCCCGACGCTGCCGCTCGTAGCCGCGTGCGCGAGCGTGTGGCAGGAGCCGCACTTGGCCACGAACAGCTGCTTGCCGGTGACGAGATTGGCGGTCGGGTGCTTGATGTTGCAACCACCCAGAAGCAGCAACGCGGCCGCGCCCCCGAGCAGTGACGCGATCCGTGGTAGGGCGCTTGCCCGGGTGCTTCCGTCGAGGGCTCTGACCATACCTTGAGCGCGGCACTCTATCCAAGGGCGCCGCACCGTGACGCGCCGGCGGAGGCGGCCGATCGGCGTTTCCATGAGGCCCCGCTGGTAGCATGAATCGCGATGAGGACGCGCCAGAAGTACCGAATGCGGACGCCCTCAACCGGCCGGGAGGTGATCATCGAGGCCGAGCCGGATCACCTCTACGTCGACCGCGACACCGGCGAAGCGCTCGAGCCCGTCGCGCAGCTGCTCCCGCTCGCGCCGACCGCGTCCGAGCTCCCGTGGTCGATCGAGAATCTCCGTTTCTGCAACTGGTGCGACCAGCACGCCCAGAAGGACCTCAACGACTGCCCGCACTGCGGCCGGCGGATGGAGCCGCTCGACTCCTGAAGGGCGTCATGCCCGTACATCCGCCGTCCTTCCGCCGTCTCCTCGCCGTTCTCGCCGTGCTCGCGGCGATCGCCATCCCCCTCGCCGGCTGCGGCGGCGGGTCGACGAGCACCGACACGTCCGGGGCCCCCACCTTCACCGTCCCGACGAACGCCGCCTCGACCACCACCAGCTCCTCGTCGAGCAGCTCCTCATCGAGCTCGTCGTCCTCGAGCCCGACGGGCGGAACGCCGTCAACCACTCCGTCCTCGACGCCGTCGACGACCCCGTCCACGACCGGCGGCTCGGGCGGCGCGAGCCCCGGCGGAGGCGGTGGCAACTCGGGCGGCTCGACCGGGACGAGCGGCGGCGCGGGACTGGGCACCGCCTTCTGCCAGCAGAATCCCGGCGCCTGCTGAGAGCCGCAGCCGGCCGCCCACAGCGAAGCGGGCCGACCCTAACGGATCAGCCCGGCGCCCCCGCTGGCGGACGGTACGGCGCTCACACCGGCGCGGAACGCCCCGGGAAGGTCCGGAGCGTGGACGTAGTCGGAGGGGTACGGCGGCGTCGTGATCTCGGTCGCGGTGTACTCGAGCCTGGTCCCCGCGTAGTCGCACTTGTAGCGAGCGCTCTGGCCGACGACCTGCGACTGGGGCAGCGCCGGCGTGTTGTTGCAGTTCGCGCTGCGGCTCTGGCGATAGGAGAACTTGTTCTTCGACTGCTGGATCGAGAGGATCGGCGCCCAGCTCGAGGTGGTCAGGGCGACCACGTCGCCGGCCTGCACCGGCACCGCGCTCTTCAGCGGAAATTGCACGACCTCGCCCATGTAGGGGATCAGGTGGGCCGGTTCCTTGGAGCTGTCCGCGACGACCTTCCACTGCAGGAGGCTCGCCTTTCCGACCGGCTTCAGCACCGTGACGTACACCACCGGCACGCCTCCGAACTGCACGTCGAGGTTGTGGATGTAGCTCTTACGCAAGGTGCGGTTGCCGGTGAGCGCCGAGACGCCCACGGTGAAGCCGACGATGTAGCCGTCGTGGTGCACCCTCGTCGGATAGGCCACGCCATCGCGCAGCGACGGGAGCGCTGTCACCCGCGTCAGCACGATCGTGCATTGCGCCGCGGTGACGTTGGCCGGACAGCTCGGCGAGACCAGCGGAGTTGACGTCTTGCCGAGCTCGATGACCTGCGCGAGGGCGAGCGCCGGCACGATCAACGCAAGCGTCGTCGTGCACGCGCTGGCTAAGAAGAGCCGTTTCATGTACCGCATTGAACACGACCGCCCCGACGCAAGTTGCGCGGCCGGGGTGGGCACGCGTGGAACGGGGCGCTAGATCTTCGTGACGTTTACGGCCTTGGGCCCTTTCGGGCCGGCCTCTTCCTCGTAGGACACCTTGACGCCCTCGCCCAGCGAGCGGTAGCCGTCTCCGGTAATCCCCGAGAAGTGGACGAACAGGTCCCGGCCGCCATCATCGGGTGTGATGAAGCCAAAGCCCTTGTCGTCGCTGAACCACTTGACCGTTCCCGTTGCCATAACTCCCCTTCGCTCGCACGCCACTCCAGGGCCCTCGTATGGCCCTGACGGTCGGAAAACGTAGCAGGGACGGCGCGCTCGCGCTCAGCGAAGTTGCTGCGCGGCGGCCGCGATTTCCTCGGCGTTGCCGGGCTCCGGTTTCCACGGCAGCCGCAGCGGATCGCCCTCGTAGCGAGGGATCACGTGCACGTGAAAATGGAAAACGGTCTGCCAGGCGGCCGCCCCGCGCGCGTTGAGCAGGTTGACGCCGTCCGCTCCGAGGCGGTCCTGCACCCGCTTGGCCAGTCGCTGAGCCATCAGCACCGTGGCCTGCAGGTCCTCGGCCGGAGTCTCGAGCAGGTCGCGAGCGTGCGCGCGCGGGATCACGAGCAGGTGCCCGCGCGTCGCCGGGCTGATGTCCATGAACGCGATCGTCCGCTCGTCCTCCTCGACGATCTGCGCGGGCAGCTCCCCCGCCACGATCTTGCAGAAGATGCAGTCGGGATCCGGCATCGAGGCGCAGCCTACCCGCTGGCGCGGTGCAGCTGTCGGGCGCGCTCCAGCGCCTCGTCGCGGCCGGACAGCTCCCCGGCGAAGCTCTCCTCCTCGAGCGTCGCGAGCAGCCGCCCGACCTCCGGGCCCGGCGCGATCCCGAGCGCTCGCGCGAGCTCATTGCCACGCACCGGCGGCCGCGGCGGGTCCGCCAGCCACGCCAGCGCCTCGCCCAGCATCTGGCGGGCCAGCTCGAGATGTCGCTCGATCGCCTCGGGAACGACGCCGGTCCCGCGCGTCGCGAGCCGGTCGGCGACGCTGAGCACGGTCACGTCTATCTGCACCGGGTCGCAGGCGCGCAGGTAGCGGTAGATCGCCCGGCGGCCGAGGGGCATCTCGTGAACGAGGAATCCGAGCCGCAGGTGGTGGCGGGTCAGCGCGGCCACGTGCTCGCACAGCCGCTCGCTGGCGCGCAGACGCAGCAGCACCTGCGCCGCGATCTCCGAGCCGAGGGCGTCGTGGCCCATGAACGTGATCCGGCCCTCGGCGCTGACCGCGCGGGTGCGCGGCTTGGCGATGTCGTGCAGCAGCGCCCCGAACCGCAGCGCCTCCCAGCGCGTGAGCTCGTTCGCAAGCGGCGCGGACAGGAGCCGGCCGACCTCCTCGGCGCTGTCGCCCAGCACGTGCAGCGCCTCGCCCTGCAACGCGATCGTCTGCGCGAGCACGGCGCGCGTGTGCTCGTAGACGTCGAGGTGGTGATAGCGGCTCTGCTCGACGGCGCGTAGCTGGTCGAGCTCCGGGAGGACGACCGCGATCGTGCCGAGCTCCTCCATCAGCTCGAGGCCGGCGGGCGCGCGGTCGCAGGCGATGACTCGCTTGAGCTCCGCGAACACGCGCTCGGGCGCGACGCGGGCCAGTCCGTCGGCGTGCTCGCGCGCCGCCGCGATCGTGTCGTGCTCGACCTCGAAGCCGAGCTCGCAGGCCAGCCTCGCGACGCGCAGCGTCCGAAGCGGATCGCGCTCGAACGCCTGGCTCGAGACCATCCTCAGCCGCCCCGCCCGCAGGTCGGCGATCCCGCCGAACGGATCGACATGAGGGCCGCCACGCAGCGGCTCCGCGATCGCGTTGAGCGTCAGGTCCCGCTGCGCGAGATCCCGCTCGATCGAACCTCCCCCCAGCGGGAGCACGTCGACCTGCCAGTCGCGCTCGCGCGAGACCACGCGCCACCCGCCGAACCCCTCGGACAGGTTGAACACGTGGGCGCCCTGCGCCTTGGCGAGCGCGCGCGCGACTGGACCCGGATCGCCCTCGATCACGACATCGAAGTCGCTCGTGGGCCGGTCGAGCAGGCGGTCGCGGACCGCGCCGCCGACGAGCCAACCGTCCGCGGCGAGGCTCCGCAGCGCTTGCACCGGCGAGCTCATGCCGGCGCTCCGTCGCGGTGATACGCGCGCGGCACGCGCGGCGAGATCGAGCAGAGCACCTCGTAGTTGATCGTCCCGATCCGCCGTGCCAGCTCCTCGGAGGTCTGCCGCTGCTCGCCGTCGGCGCCGATGATCGTGACCGCCACGCCGGTCTCGAGCGTGGTGTCGGGGCCCAGGTCGATCGTGACGTTGTCCATGCTCACGGTTCCGACCAGGGGATAGCGGCGCCCGCGCACGAGCAGCTCGCAGTTGTTCGTGAGCGCGCGGTGCAGCCCGTCGCCGTAGCCGATCGGGACCGTGCCGATCCAGGTCTCGCGCTCGGCGATGAACCGCCGCCCGTAGCCGGCGCTGTCGCCCGGCGCCGCGCGCTTGACCGCCGCCAGGTACGAAGTCAGCTCCAGGACCGGCTCGAGCCCGGCCGCGGCCGGATCCTGCTGCATCGGATCCGCACCGTAGATCGCGATCCCGCAGCGCACGAAATCGAAGTGGGACCGGGGCTCGCGCAGCGTGGCGGCGCTGTTCGCCGCGTGCACGGCGGCGTTCGGCGCCAGCTCGCGAACCCGTCGCGCGAAGGGCTCGAAGCGCGCGAGCTGGAGCGCGAGGAACTCGGGATCCTCGTCGGCCGTCGCGAAGTGCGTCATCGCGCCCGCCAGCTCGAACCTGCCGCCGCTGTTGCGGACCAGCTCCGCCACGCGGAGCGCCTCGTCAGGATCGCGCGTCCCCAGCCGGCCCATGCCGGTGTCGAGCTTGACGTGGAGCTTGACTGGCTCGCTCAGATCGTCGCGCTCTCGCAGCTCCTCGACGAAGCGCTCGCTCCAGGCCACCAGCTCCGCCCCGGCGCAGAGCGCGAGCGGCAGCTCGTCGGCGCTGATCGCGCCCATCACGAGGATCGGCGCCTCGATTCCCGCCGCACGCAGTTCCGCGGCCTCCGCGGCCGTGGCGACGGCGAGCCTGACGGCGCCGGCGTCCAGTGCCGCGCGCGCGATCGGCGACGCGCCGTGGCCGTAGCCATCGGCCTTGACCACTGCGCACACGGTCGCCCCCGGCGCCAGCCGGCCGCGCAGCGCGCGGATGTTGCGTTCGAGCGCGGCCAGGTTCACGCGGGCGAGCGCACGGACCGGCATCGCCCCGACCTCACCGCTCCCCCGCGAGCGCCGCGGTGAGCGCGTGCGGCAGGGCGTCGATCACGTCGCTCGCGATCACGCCCTCCTCGCCGATCTCGCGCGCCGCCGACCGCCCAGCGCCCGCGTGCACGAGCACGCCGGCGCAGGCGGCGTGGAACGGGTCCATCCCCTTCGCCAGGTAGGCGCCAATCACGCCCGAGAGGACGTCGCCCGTGCCCGCGGTCGCGAGCGCCGCTGAGCCGCCCCGGCTGACGCCGACCCGCCCGTCCGGCTCGGCCACGAGCGTGTCGTCTCCCTTGAGCACGATCACCGCGTGCGCGACGGCCGCCGCCTCTCGCGCGCTCGCCAGCCGCCTCGCTCCGACCGAGGCGCTGTCGCTGTCCAGCAACCGCGCCAGCTCGCCGGCGTGCGGCGTCATCACGGTGGGCGACTCCCGTTGCGCGAGCGACTGCAGCGCGCCGGCGTGGGCGTTCAGACCATCGGCGTCGAGCAGCAGCGGCACCGGCGCGCGGCGCGCGAGCTCGCGCGCGAACTGCAACGTGTCCGGATCGCGGCCGAGGCCGGGACCGAGCACCAGCGCCTGCACCCGCTCGCAGCGTTCGAGCACCTCCTCGAGCGCGGCGATCCCGAGGCGGCCGTCCTCGTCGGGCAAGGGCGCGGTCATCGCCTCCAGCAGGCGCACCTCGAAGATCGCGTTCAGCGACGCCGGGATGCACGCGGTGACGTAGCCCGCGCCGGCCCGCATCGCTGCCTGCGAGGACATGCAGGGCGCGCCGGTCAGGCCGCGCGAGCCACCGCAGACGAGCACGCTGCCGGCCGCGAACTTGGTGGAGGCCCGCCCGCGCCGCGGGATGCCCGCGACGGCCGCCTCGTCGATCAGGCCGATCGCGGGCTCGGAAGGGCCCCCGGCCGGGATCCCGATGTCGATCACGCGGACCTTCCCCGCGTGCGACTTGCCGGGATCGATCCACAACCCGGGCTTGGCGGCGTGGAAGGTAGCGGTCGCGCTCGCGTGGACGGCCACGCCCTCGGTCTCGCCGGTCGAGCCGTTGACGCCGCTCGGTATGTCGCACGCGATCACGACCGCGCCGGCGTCGTTGATCGCCTGGATCGCCCCAGCCGCGGGGGCTCGAGGCCGGCCCGAGAATCCGGTCCCCAGGATCGCGTCGACCACGGCGGCGCAGCCCTCCAGCGCGGCGGCCGCGAACGGCTCGGGAGCGTCGCCCGGGAGCCGGCGGGCGTTGGTCTGCGCGTCGCCGTGAAGGTCGGCGGGGTCGGCGAGCGCCAGCACCCGGACCTGCCGGCCGCGCTCGCGCAGCAGGCGCGCCGCGACGTAACCATCGCCGCCGTTGTTGCCGGTCCCGCACACGACCGCGATGCGGCCCTCCGGGGCGAGCTCCTCGACGAGGCTCGCCAGGCCGCCCCCGGCCCGCTCCATCAGCTCGAGTCCCGGGGTCTTCAGCTCCTCGATCGCCCATTGGTCCAGCGCGCGCTGCTGCGCGGTGTCGGGAAGCGGCTCCAGCCAGTCCGGAAGCGACATCGCCTCAGCTTATTTCAGCTGAGGATCGCGACCGCCGCGGCGTCCCGGCGGGTGTGCGTCAGCGAGACGTGCACGTGCACGCCCAGCTCACCCGCACGGGCCGCCGCCCCGCCGTGCAGCCTGACCTCAGGCGGCCCGCCCCCGAGCACCTCGATGTCGAGGAAGCTCCAGGCCTCCAGTCGCAGCGCCTTGGCGACCGCCTCCTTGGCGCAGAAGCGCGCCGCGAGGTGCTGCCCGGGCCGGGCGCGAGCGGCGGCGTAGTCGCGTTCGGTCTCGGTGAACAGGCGCTGCGCGAGCCTCGGGCGGCGCTCGAGCGCGCGCTCGAGCCGCTCGATCTCGAGCAGGTCGATTCCGATCACTCCACGGTCACCGTCTTGGCCAGGTTGCGCGGCTGGTCGACGTTCAATCCCCGCCCGCGCGCGATGTGGTAGGCCAGCAGCTGCAGTGGGATCACCGCCAGCAGCGGCGCCATCATCCAATGGGTCCGCGGGACGCGGATGACGTCCTCGGCGTGCTGTGAGATCTCGGCGTCGTCCTCGCTCGCGATCGCGATCACGTGGGCGCCGCGCGCACGCACCTCCTGGATGTTGGAGATCAGCTTCTCGAGGACGGGAGACTCCGTCGCGACCGCGACCACCGGCGTGTTCTCGTCCAGCAGCGCGATCGGCCCGTGCTTCATCTCCCCAGCCGCATATGAGTCGGTGGCGATGTAGGAGATCTCCTTGAGCTTCAGGGCGCCCTCGAGCGCCGCGGGCAAGCCGGCATGACGCCCGATGTACATGAAGAAGTCCGCGTCCTGGTGGCGCCGGGCGATCTCCTTCACATCCTCGAGCCCGCGCTCGAACATTTCGCTGATGCGGTGGGGAAGCCGCTTGACCTCGGAGATCTCCTCCTTGAGCACGTCAGGCGGAAGCGTGCCGCGCAGCTCCGCCAGGCGGAGCGCGAGCAGGTACAGCACGACCACCTGGCTCACGAACGTCTTGGTCGCGGCGACGCCGATCTCCAGCCCCGCGCGCGTGTAGAGGACGCCGTCGGCATCGCGGGTGGCCTGCGAGCCCATGATGTTGGTGATCGCGAGCACCATCGCGCCGCGGTCGCGCGCGATCCGCATCGCGGCGAGCGTGTCGGCGGTCTCGCCGGACTGCGAGATGCCGACCACGAGGTCACCGGTTCCGACGACCGGATTGCGGTAGCGGTACTCGGAGGCGATGTCCACCTCGACCGGCACGCGCGCCCATCCCTCGATCGCGTAGCGGCCGAGCAGCCCCGCGTGGTATGAGGTCCCGCAGGCGACGATCACGATCCTGCGCGCCGACCGGAGCAGGTCGTCATCGATGGCGCCAAGATCCCCCAGGTCGATGCCGACCCCGCGAGCGGCGCGCTCGCCGATCGTCTCGGCGACGGCGTCGCTCTGCTCGTAGATCTCCTTGAGCATGAACGTCTCGAAGCCCTGCTTCTCGGCCGTCTCGGCGTCCCAGTCGACCTCCTCGACCTCCCGCTCCAGCGGCGTCCCGTCGGCGGCGAAGAACTCGACTCCCTCCGGCCGCAGCATCACGATCTCGTCGTTGTGGATGTACTGGACGCGGCGGGTGTGGCGCAGGAACGCGGGAATCGCCGAGGCGATGAACTGCTCTTCCTCCCCGCGCCCCACGATCAACGGGCACTCCTTGCGCGCGCCGACGACCACGCCGGGCTCGCCGGCCCACATCGCGACGAACGCATAGTGCCCGCGCAGCTCGGAGAACGCCGACGTGACGGCGTCGAGGAGGCTTCCCTGCGCGAGGTGGTGGGCGACGAGGTGGGCGATCACCTCCGCGTCGGTCTCTGAGGTGAAGCGCGCGCCCATGTCGATCAGTCGCCGCTTGAGCGCGATGTAGTTCTCGACGATCCCGTTGACGACGACGTGGACCTGGGCGGTCGTGTCGTAGTGGGGGTGGGCGTTCTCCTCGCTGACCCGGCCATGCGTGGCCCACCGGGTGTGGCCGATCCCCGTGCCCGGCTGCGGCGGCTCGGCGAGCGCGACGGCGCCCGCGGGCTCGCCGAGCGGCTGCGCGGCGTCGATCGCGGCGCGCAGGCTCGAGAGGTTGCCCACGGCTCGCACCGATTCGATCTCCGAGCCCTCGAGGACGGAGATGCCGGCGCTGTCGTAGCCGCGGTACTCGAGCTTCTCGAGACCCTCCAGCAGGACGCCCTGCACATCACGGTGTCCGACGTAGCCGACGATGCCACACATGGGCGTGAGGTTAGCCGCGGCTTCTCAAAACACCAACGCACCCTGCGGGAACGGCTTCTCGTAGCCCTCCCGCTCGCGGACCGGGA
The DNA here is from genome assembly GCA_963849285.1 of uncultured Solirubrobacterales bacterium. Classification (GTDB taxonomy): domain Bacteria; phylum Actinomycetota; class Thermoleophilia; order Solirubrobacterales; family Solirubrobacteraceae; genus Palsa-465. Next base: position 33,353 of record CAWKGS010000007.1, on the reverse strand, counting down.
ACTCCGGAATCCCCAGGTCCACGCACCAATCCCCGGCCAGCTGATTGACCGCCGGCGTCGCCGCCAGCGCCTCGAGCGAGCCGAACGTGCGCCGCATCTGCTCCCACTGCGCCTCGACCGGCTCGAGCCGGCCGAGCTCGCGGTCGAGCCGCAGCCGGGTGCGCTGGGACTGCTCCTGCAATGAGCGCATGATCGTGCGGATCTCCGCCTCGACCAGCTCCGTGCGCTCCCCGCGCACGGCCTCGAGGCGCGACTGCGTGCGACCGAGCGCGCGCTCGCGCCTGCGGCGGACGAGCCTGCCGCCTGGGCGCTCGGCTGCCGCTCGCCACTCCGCGATCCTCCCCTCGAGCTCCTGCTCGCGCTCCAGCAGCCTGCCGGCGCGTTCGCCCAGCCGCTCGATCCGGACGTCGATCCTGGCGATCGGATCGCGATGACGAGGCAGCGTCGGCATGGCTCCTGTCCCGTGCCTTCGACGTCGCGGCGCGGATTCCTCCCCGCTCGCCGCCGCATAGAGTTCCGCAGCCGTGCCGCGTGTCCCCCGACTCCCCGTGCTGCCCGATCCGCTGCGCCGGATCGACGTCCCGCGCGAGCTGAAGTCGATCACCACGATCGGCGAGGAGGTCGACCCCGAGACGGTCGGGCTCGACCGGCGCACGGTCGAGCGGATCTGGAAGTCGGGTCGCGAGCTGTACCGCAGCGGCGTGCACCCCGCGCTGCAGCTGTGCGTGCGCCGGCACGGGCAGGTCGTGCTCAACCGAGCGATCGGTCATGCCCGGGGCAACGGGCCCTCCGACGGCCGCGACTCGCCGAAGACGTTGGTCGGGCTCGACACGCCCTACTGCGTGTTCTCGACCTCCAAGGCGATCACGGCGATCGTCATCCACCTGCTGCATGAGCGCGGCGCGCTCAGCATCGACGATCGCGTCGCGGACCACATCCCCGAGTACGCCGCCAACGGAAAAGGCGACACGACGATCGCGCACGTGCTGGCGCACCGCGCGGGCGTTCCGACGCTGCCGCGCAAGATCCTCGACCTCGAGCGCGTCGGTGATCGCGATTTCATCACCCGGTCGCTGTGCGACGCCAAGCCGTTCGTGAAGCCGGGGACGCTGCTCGCCTACCACGCGATCTCGGGCGGCTTCATCCTCGGCGAGATCGTCGAGCGGGTGACCGGCAAGAGCATCCGCGACGTGCTCGCCGAGTCGATCCTCGATCCGCTCGGCTTCCGCTGGGGCAACTTCGGCGTGCGCCCGGAGGACGTCGAGCTGGTGGGGCTCAACTACGCCACGGGCCCGCGACTGCTGCCGCCGCTCTCGAACCTGGTCAGCCGCGTGCTCGGGCGAGGAGTCGAGGAGGTGGTCGAGATCTCCAACGACCCGCGCTTCCTGACCGCGGTGGTGCCGTCGGGGAACATCGTCACGAGCGCGGATGAGCTCTCGCGCTTCTTCGAGATCTTCCGCGCCGGCGGGATCCTCGACAACGTCCGCGTGATGGCGCCGGAGACGATCCGCCGGGCGCTGACCGAGCAGTCGCGCCTGGAGTTCGACCTCTCGCTCGGGTTCCCCACGCGCTTCAGCTACGGGCTGATGCTCGGGGCCAAGGTCCTGAGCCCGTTCGGCCTTGACACCGACGCCGCATTCGGCCACCTCGGGTTCATCAACATCATGGGCTGGGCCGATCCCGAGCGCGGGATCTCGGTCGGCCTGATCAACAGCGGCAAGGCGATCATCTACCCGGAGGTCGCGCGGTTCTACGGCGTGATGCAGACGATCGCCTCGAGCGTCCCGAAGATCCCGGAGTCCGAGCGCCCGTTCTGAGCAGGTGGTCCCTCTCGCTCGGTTCCTGCCGCGAGGGGGGCGATTCTGGGGAGCGTGGGAGATCAGTTGTCGATGGGTCAAACGATCTCCCACGATCTGGCGATCGCGAAGGTCTCGGGTCGCCAGCAGGGGAACATCACGTGGGCGCAGTTGCGGGAGATCGGCCTGGATCGGCGGGCGATCTGGCGTCGTGCGCGCGACGGGCGGCTGTTCCGCGAGTTCCCAGGGGTCTACAGCGTGGGCCGGCCGGCGCGGACGATGCTGGAGCGGGCGTCGGCGGCGCTGCTGGCGTGTGCGCCCAGCGCGGCCCTGAGTCACTGGAGCGCGCTGGCGCTTTGGGGTCTGAGCAGCCATTGGCCCGATCGCTTCGATGTGACGTTGTTCGCCGGCGACCGCCGCCCCATGGGGATCCGGGTTCATCGCGCCAAGGGGCTGCTGTCAGGGGACCGCCGCAAGCGCAGCGGCCTGTGGGTGACGAGCGTCGCCCGGACTCTCTTGGACGTCGCGCCGAGCCTCGGCGATCGGCAGCTCAGGCGCAGGGTCAACGACGCTCGATTGAAAGCGGGCCTGACCTTGCATGCGCTCGAGGATGTGCTCGACCGCTTCCCGCGCCATCCGGGCACGAGGTGGCTGGGGCCGATGGTGGAGCTTGCGGGCCGTCCGACCCGCTCCTACCAGGAGGAGGACTTTCCCGCCTTCTGCCGCAGGCAGGGCTTGCCGGCGCCGGAGATGGACAAGGTCGTGGCCGGCCGGGAGCGCGACGCGGTGTTCAAGCGGGCCAAGCTGATCGTCGAGCTCGACGACTACCACACCCACCAGGACCACGACAGCTTCAACGACGACCGCGAGCGGGACGCCCAAGCGCTGGAGTTCGGGTACCAGACGCTGCGGCTGGTTCCCGAGCGCTGGACCGCCGAAGAAGCGCAACGACTGGGCAGGATCATCAGCCGGCGAACGCGGGAGCGGCGGGACGGCTAGCGCGCAGCGAGGAACCGCTCGACGGTCGCCACCAGCCGCTGGCAGACCTCGTCGGTCTCCTCCTGGTGGGGCGCCTCCACCATCACCCGGATCAGCGGCTCGGTCCCGGAAGCGCGGACCAGCACGCGCCCGCGGCCGCCGAGCGCGCCGGACTCGTGCTCGATCGCCGCGCACACGCCGGGGTCCGCCATCGCGGCCGTGAGTGCCGCGCGATCCTCGGCGCGGATGTTGACGAGCCGCTGCGGCAGCTTCTCCATCGCGTGGCGCTCGCTCAGGTCGCGGCCGGCGAGCGCCTCGAGCGCCAAAAGCGCGCTGGCGATGCCGTCGCCCGAGGGGCCGAACCCGAGATCGATGATGTGACCCGACTGCTCGCCCCCGAACGTCCAGCCACGCTTGCGAAGCTCGTCGAGCACGTAGCGGTCGCCGACCGCCGTCGTCGCGACGTCGATCCCCGCGTCCCGCATCGCGGTGTGGAAGCCGTAGTTGGTCATGACCGTCACGGCCACGCCGTTGCCGGTCAGCCGGCCCGCGTCGCGCAGGTGGATCGCGGCCAGGGCGACCAGCTCGTCGCCGTCGACCACCGCCCCGTCGCGGTCCACCGCGAGGACCCGGTCGCCGTCCCCGTCGAACGCGAACCCGAGGTGGTGGCCGCCCGCGCGGATCGCGCTCACCAGCGCCTCGATGTGCGTCGAGCCGCAGCCGTCGTTGATGTTGCGGCCGTCGGGCTCCACCGCCACCGCCTCGACCTCGGCGCCGAGCCGGCGGAAGATCTCCGGACCGGCGCGATACGTCGAGCCGTTGGCGCAGTCGAGCGCCACGCGCACCCCGCTGAGGTCGAGCCGCTGGTAGCGCGTGTGCAGCTCGCGCAGGTAGTCCTCGAGCGCGCCGTGCAGCCGCCGCACGCGGCCCACCCGCGTGGGCGGCGCCACCGGGTCCTCGAGCACGTCCTCGATCGCGTGCTCGGTCTCGTCGTCCAGCTTGAACCCGTCCGCCGCGAACAGCTTGATGCCGTTGTCCTCATACGGGTTGTGGGAGGCCGAGATCACGGCCGCCAGGTCGAGCCCGTGGCGCCGCACGAGCAGTGGCGCCGCGGGGGTCGGCAGGACGCCCGCGAGCAGAGCGTCCCCGCCGGCGGCGGTGATCCCCGCCGCGATCGCGGACTCGAGCATCTCGCCGGACTCGCGGGTGTCCCGGACGATCAGCACCTGCGGCCGCTCGCCGCCCGTACGGGCGACGGCCGCGCGCGCCAGCTTGAGCGCGAGCTCCGCGGTCAGGAAATGTCCGGCGCGGCCACGGACGCCGTCCGTGCCGAAGAGCTGGCGCACCATCCGCCGGCGACGCCGCTCAGCGCTTGGAGAACTGCGGCCGCTTGCGCGCCTTCTTGAGGCCGGCCTTCTTGCGCTCCTTGACGCGAGGATCGCGCGTCAGGAACCCGCGGCGCTTGAGCTCACCGCGCAGGTTCGGGTCGGCCACGATCAGCGCCCGCGAGATCCCGTGGCGCAGCGCGCCGGCCTGCGATGAGACGCCGCCGCCGTGCATCCGCGCGACCACGTCCATCCGCGCCTCATAGCCAACGGCCTCGAGCGGCTGGCGGATCACGCGCTGGAGCGTCTCCCGCGGGAAATAGGCCTCGAGCGGCTTGCCGTTGATCGAGTACTCGCCGCTGCCCGGCTTCAAGGTCACCCGGGCGACCGAGGTCTTGCGCTTGCCGGTGGCGGTGTACCGCGCGCCGGCCGCGAGGTCGATCGCGGCGTCGGCGATCGGCCTGGCCTCGTCCTCGGGCTCATCCTGACCGCGCGCCGCCAGCGCCTCGGCCTCCGCCTCGGCGGCGGCCAGCGCCTCCGCGTCCAGATACTCGGCGCTCTCGGAAACGATGTCGGGGATCAGGTCCGCGCCCGGAATCTCGGGCCTCACCCGCGGCGCGACGTCGTCCTCCTCGTACTCCTCGGCGCTGGCCTCCTCGGAGGCCGCCGCGGGCTCCTCGGCGCTCGCCTCCTCGGGGGCTGCCGCAGGCTCCTCGGCGCTCGGCTCCTCAGCGGCCGCCACGGGCTCCTCCTGCTCCGCGACCGGCTCCTCGGCGGGAGGCTCCTCGGCGGGAGGCTGTCCGGATTCCGTCTCCGGCGGCGGGGCCGCTTGCGTCGCCTCGTCCTCGCCCTCGCCCTCGCCCTCGGCGGCCGGCGTGACGGGCGCCTCGTCGGGGGTGGAGCCCGTCGCCTCGTCCTCGGGGGTGGGCTCGAGCGTCTCGTCGTCGGTCACGAACTCATCTCCATCGGTCTTGGCTGCTGGGCGGCGTGCGGGTGCTCGGGCCCTGCGTACACCTTGAGCTTGGTCAGCTGCTTGCGCGCGAGCCGGTTGCGGGGAAGCATGCCCTTCACCGCGAGGCGGATGACCTCCTCGGGACGCCGCTCGAGCATCTCCGCGAGCGTGCGCGAGCGCAACCCGCCGGGATGGCCGGAATGGCGGTAGTAGAGCTTGTCCGCGCGCTTGTTCCCGGTCACGGCGATCTTCTCCGCGTTGACGACGACCACGAAGTCGCCGGTGTCGATGTGCGGCGTGTAGGTCGGCTTGCGCTTGCCGCGCAGCGCATCCGCGATCTGGGTCGCGAGCCGCCCGAGCGTCTGGCCGGTGGCGTCGACGAGAAGCCAGTTTCGCTCTCGGTCGGAGGGTTTCGCTACGTAGGTCTTCATGGCATGCACAAGCCGCGCGGAGCCGGATGACTCGAGCCGGCCGATCAGCGAGGCCGGATGCCGAGCAGGGCCGATAGCCCGAGCGCGCGGCTCGCGGCAATGATAGCCGGGGCCGCTGGGCATACGCTTTCCCGGGTGAAGCCGCCGCTCGCACTGCGTCGCTGGGCCTACCGCAGGGCCTATCAGGCCTTGCGCGTGTACTGGTTCGTGGTGCGGCCGACGACCAATGGCGTGAAGTGCGTGCTGCGTGACGAGGATCGGGTCCTGCTCGTGCGCCACACCTATGGACCCAAGGAGTGGGAGCTGCCCGGCGGCGCGATCAGGCGCGGCGAGCCGCCGGCGAGGGCCGCCCGTCGCGAGATGCTCGAGGAGCTGGGCGTCGAGATCGCCGACTGGCAGTCGCTCGGCGAGCTCAACGGCAGGCTGGATCATCATCGGGCCAAGCTCCACTGCTTCATGGCGCAAGCCGGTGGCAGCGGCCTCGACCTCGACCCAGGCGAGATCGACACCGCCAGGTGGTTTCCCCGCGCGACGCTGCCTTCCGACCTCGGGCGCTACGTGGAGCCGATTCTCGCGATGGTCCCGCTCGACTGACGCCCGGCGGGGGTCTACTCTTCCGGGCGTGGGGTCGGCGGCCATCGAGTCTCGCGATGGATGAGTACACCGAACGACGGCTGGCCGCCAACGAGATGCTCTTCCGGGACGTCAACGAGGCGATCAAACGCGGCCGTTGGCCCGGCGAGGAAAACGCCCCGAGCGCGTTCAGGTGCGAGTGCGCCCAGCCGGACTGCAACGGGCTGCTGGAGCTCTCGCTCGACGAGTACGAGCGGGTCCGCGCCAACTCGCGCTGGTTCGTGGTGCTCCCCGGCCACCAGCACGACCAGATCGAGACGGTCGTGGGGGGAGCGAGCGGCTACTTGGTCGTCGAGAAGCGCGAGGAGGCCGGCGCGCTCGCCGAGGCGACCGATCCGCGCTCATAGCCCCGGTGCTCGGAGCCCGGCCGGCTCAGGCTGAAGCCCATCCGGACCTCGATGCCGCCCCCGCCGCGCTCGGCGATCGTGAAGTTGTCGCTGGCGAGCGCGATCAGCGCGAACCCGAGCCCCAGCCCGCTGCGCCTGCCGCGCACCTTCAGGCCGCCGCCTTCATCGGAGATCAGGATCCACAGCTCTCCGCCCGCGATCGCCGCCGTCACTTCGACCTCGCCGTGCGGCTCGGGATATGCGTACATGACCGCGTTGGTGATCGCCTCGGACACCGCCAGGCGCACGGAGTAGACCTTCTCCTCGTCCATGCCCCGCGCCCGCGCGAAGTCGGCCACCGCGTTGCGCGCCCGCGTCACCGACTCCGGAAGCGCCGGATAGGACTCGCGCAGGTGATCCCCTGAAATCATCCGCCCCCAGTCACATACCCTAAGCGCTGGCTTATCAACCTTTGCCCGGACGGGGCCGGGTCAGCGAGGTGACTACTCCCACTCGATCGTGCCCGGAGGCTTGCTGGTGATGTCGAGCACCACCCGCCCCACCGGACGGATCTCGCTGATCATTCGCGAGGCGATCCGCTCGAGCAGGTCGTAGGGCAGGCGGGCCCAGTCTGCGGTCATCGCGTCATCGCTGGTGACCGCCCTGATCACGATCACGTTTCCGTAGGTGCGGGAGTCGCCCTGCACCCCGACCGTCCTGATGTCGGGCAGCACGCAGAACGATTGCCACAGCTCCCGGTACAGGCCCGCCTTGCGGATCTCGTCCTGGAGGATCGCGTCGGCCTCGCGCAGGATCTCGAGCCGCTCCCGCGTGGCCTCGCCGCCGACGATCCTGATCGCCAGGCCCGGGCCCGGGAACGGCTGGCGCCACACCAGCCGATCGGGCAGGCCGAGCTCGGCGCCGACCGCCCGGACCTCGTCCTTGAACAGCGCCCGCAGCGGCTCGACGAGCTCGAACTGGAGGTCCTCCGGCAGCCCGCCCACGTTGTGATGGGACTTGATCGTGGCGGCCCCGGTCCCGCCGCCCGATTCGATCACGTCGGAATAGAGCGTGCCCTGGACGAGGTAGGAGACGTCCTGGAGCTTGGCGGCCTCCTCCTCGAACACCCGGATGAACTCGGCGCCGATCCGCTTGCGCTTCTCCTCCGGGTCGGAAACCCCCTGCAGCCGCGCGAGGAAGCGGTCCGACGCCTCGACGGCGACGAGCGGCACGTGGAAGTTGTCCCGGAAGGCCGCGATCACCTGCGCGCCCTCGTCCTTGCGCATCAGCCCGTGGTCGACGAACACGCAGGTCAGCCGGTCGCCGATCGCGCGGTGCACGAGCAGCGCCGCGACGCTCGAGTCCACGCCGCCCGAGAGCCCGCAGATCGCGCGACCGTCGCCCACCTGGGCCCGGATCCGCTGTATCTGCTCCTCGATCACGGAGGCCGCGCTCCACCCGCGCTCGCAGCCGCAGACGTTCTCCAGGAAGTTCGTCAGCACGTTCTTGCCGTAGGGCGTGTGGACGACCTCGGGGTGGAACTGGATCCCGTAGATCCCGCGCTGGACGGATTCGAACGCGGCCACGGGCGAGGCTGTGGAGGACGCGAGCGCCGCGAAGCCGGGCGGCGCGGAATAGACGGTGTCGCGATGCGACATCCAGCAGGTCTGCTCGTCGGGCGTCCCCGCCAGCAGCCTGCCCGCGCCGCGCACGGTCAGCTGCGAGCGCCCGAACTCCCCGACCTCGGCGCCCTCGACGCGGCCGCCGAGCTCGCGCGCGAGCAGCTGCATCCCGTAGCAGATGCCGAGCACCGGAACGCCCAGCTCGAGCAGCCTCGGGTCAAGCGGCGGCGCCCCGTCCGCGTACACCGACGCGGGCCCGCCGGACAGGATGATCCCCCGCGGCTTGCGGCGCGCGACCTCCTCGGGCCCGACGTGATGGGGCAGCAGCTCGGAGAACACGCCGCACTCGCGAACGCGCCGGGCGATCAGCTGCGAGTACTGCCCGCCGAAGTCGAGCACCACGACCTCTTCATGCTGTTCCGGTGCGCGCATGCGCGCACCGGCCGGCGGCGCATGCGCCGCCGGGGCCGGGTCGCATGCGACCCGGCCTACAACTTCAGTCTGCGACACCGACCGCGGCGGTCGTGCCGGTGGCACCCATGCCGACGCCCTGCTCGCGCTGGAGGTGCTTGCCCTCGGTCTGCAGCGCGGGCGCGACCATCAGCTCGGCGCGGTTGAACTCGGCGATGTCGCGGTAGCCGCAGGTCGCCATCGAGGTTCGCAGGCCCCCCATCAGGTTGAAGGTGCCGTCGTTCTCGCGCGCGGGGCCCTTGACGATCTCCTCCAGCGTGCCGTTCTGCTTGGTGGCCACGCGGGTGCCGCGCGGGAGCGTCGGGTGGAAGGTCGCCATCCCCCAGTTGTAGCCGCGGCCCGGCGCCTCGTAGGCGCGCGCAAGCGCGGACCCGAGCATCACGGCGTCGGCGCCACACGCGATCGCCTTGGCGATGTCGCCGCCGTTGCGCATCCCGCCGTCGGCGATCACCTTCACGTAGTCGCCGGTCTCGAGCATGTTCTGGGAGCGCGCAGCCGCCACATCCGCGATCGCGGTCGCCTGCGGCACCCCGATCCCGAGCACGCCACGGGTCGTGCAGATCGCGCCGGGGCCGACGCCGACGAGCACGCCGGCGGCGCCGGTGCGCATCAGGTGAAGGCCAGTGTGGTAGGAGGCGCAGCCGCCGACGATCACGGGCGTGGGCGACAGCTCGCGAATGAACTCCTTGAGGTTCAGCGGCGGGCGCGTCTCGTCCTTGGAGACGTGCTCGGCGGAGACGACGGTGCCCTGGATCACGAGGATGTCCAGGCCGGCCTCCAGCGCGACCTCGTAGTAGTTGCGAACCTTCTGCGGTGTCAGGGACGCCGCGGCGACCACGCCGTGGGACTTGATCTCCTTGATCCGCTGCGCGATCAGCTCCGGCTTGACCGGCTCGCGATAGATGTCCTGCATCTCGCGGGTTGCGATGTCGCGCGAGAAGGTCGAGATCCGCTCGAGCTGGGCATCGGCGTCCTCGTAGCGACAGAAGATGCCCTCCAGATTGAGGACCGCGAGGCCACCGAGCTTGCCGATCACGCCGGCCGTCTCGGGCGAGACCACGCCGTCGAGCGCGGCCGCCACCAAGGGCAGCTCGAACCGGTAGGGACCGAGCGTCCACGAGACGTCGACGTCGTCGGGATCGCGCGTCCGGCGCGATGGGACGATCGCGATGTCGTCGAAGCCGTAGGCCCTTCGGGCCTTCTTGCCGCGCCCGATCTCTACTTCCATCTGCGCAGCGTAGTCAGGGTCGCGGACGGCAAGCTGTGCGGGGCGACGGCGGCAACCATCAGGGGCTCGATCGTAGCAGTGGGTGCCTCGCGAGCCGGGCCGTCGAGGCCGGTCTTTGCGAGGGTTGGCGGACCGGCATCAGCCGATGTGGGCGCCGATCTCGAGCCGCTCGGACTCGACCTCGGCCAGCAGCCGCTCAACGCGCGGCGGGTCGATCAGCCCGGCGCCGAAATGCTGGGTCGACTCGGCGCCGCAGGCCACGCCGAAACGCAGGCACTCCAGGGGCGAGCGGCCGGAGTAGCGGGCCGCAAGATAGCCGGCGAGGAAGGCGTCGCCCGAGCCGATCACCGAACGGGGCTCCTGCTCCTCGACCCTGATCCTGTACAGGGCCTGGCCGGCGTCCTCGAGGACGAGCGCGTAGCAGCCGTCGGGAACCGTCATCAGCACCTCGCCGGCGCCGAGGTGGGCCATCTCGATCAGCGCCTGGATGCGATCCGCGGCGCCGTTGAACTCGTAGCCGACTAGCTCCTCGGCCTCTAGCTCGTTGGGCGAGATCAGATCGGGCTCGGCGCGGACGGCCTGCCGCAGCGGCTCGCCGTCGCTGTCGACCAGCGTCTTGGCGCCCAGCTTCTTGACCTCGCGGATCAGGCTGGCGTAGACGTCGGGCTCGATCCCCCGCGGGAGGCTGCCGGCGAACACCACGATGCTGGCGCCCTTGGCCAGGTAGAGCAGCTTCTCGCGGAACAGCTCGAGCTCGTGCGCCGAGACCGATGGGCCGCGCTCGTTGATCTCGGTGTGCACGCCGGTGGTGGGGTCGAGCACGGCGGTGTTGGTGCGCGACTCCTCGCGCGTGCGCACGAACGAGCCCAGGATCGCCTCGTCGTTGAGGCCCTCGACGATCCGGGTGCCGGTCGCGCCGCCGGCGAGGCCGGTGGCGATCACCGGCTGGCCGAGGGTGCGCAGGGCGCGCGCGACGTTGACGCCCTTGCCGCCGGGCATGGTCGTCTGATCGACCGAGCGATGCCGGCGCCCGAGGGTGAAGTTCGGGACCTCGAGCGTCTTGTCAAGCGCGGCGTTGAGCGTGACGGTGATGATCATGGCGCCGAGGGGCCGTGGCTCGCTCCCGTCTCACCAGCGCGACCGCGGACACCGCGGCGAGCAGGAGTGCGACGAGGAACACAAGCGTAATCGGTCGGGTGATGAACCGTATGGCGCGCGTCAACGAGCTGACCGCCGGGAGCGCGCGCGTGAGCAGCAGCGGGACCCGCTCGAGCGTCGTGCCGCCGGCCAGCACCGCGGCGCTGCCGACCACGACGCCCCGCCGCATCGGCCCGGTCAGGCGGGGCGGAAGCGAGAGCCGGATGCGAACGTGAGCCGAGCGCGCGAGCACGGTCCTGAACGTCGCGCCGGCGGCGATCGGCGCGTGCAGGCTCGGCTGGTCCTTGACGGGCAGCTGCGCGACCAGTTGGCCGGCGCGGACGGGCGTGACCATGTGGAAGGTCGCGAACCCCCACTTGAGCAGGGCGAGCGCGCTGGCGTCGCGGGCCGCCTCGCTCGGCGTGCCCAGGACCGCCCCGATCAGCGTCATCCCGTCGCGGGTCCCCGCGCTGACCAGGACGTAGCCGGCGTCGAGCGTGTGTCCGGTCTTGACGCCATGGATCCACGGGACCTCGCGCATGAGGCGGTCGAGGTTGACGACCGCGCGCGGATGGCTGCCGGTGTGCAGCACCGCGTGCCGCGTCCCGACCACTTGCGCGAAGAACGGGCTGTGCATCAGCAGGTGGCGCGCGAGTGCGACCAGGTTCCAGGCGCTCGAGTAGTTGCCCAGCGTGTCCAGCCCGATCGGCGTCGAGTAATGCGTCTCGCTCAGGCCCAGCTGGCGGGCGCGCAGGTTCATCATCGCGACGAAGCGGGCGACGGAGCCGCCGCCGACGTTGAACGCGAGGTCCTCGGCGGCATCGTCGGCGCTGGGCAGCAGCATCGCGTAGATCAGATCGCGGACGCTCATCCGCTCGCCCGGCGCCAGGCCGATCTGCGAGTCCGCCGATGCGGGGTAATAGTCGTTCTGGGCGAACACCCGCCCGAGGTCGTGGACGTGGTCGAGCGTCACCAGCGCGGTCATGAGCTTCGTGGTGCTGGCGATCGCGAGCTCGGCGTGGGCGCTCATGCCGTAGAGCTGCTTGCCGGTGCTCTCCTCGAGCAGGGCCGCGGCGCGCGCGCCGTCCAGCACGGGCCCGCGGGCGGCCGGCGAGGCGGACTGCGCGCCCGCGGCGCCCGCGGCGCCAGCGGCGCACATGGCGCACGTGGCGCACGTGGCGAGGAGGCACGCGGCGCCCGGCACGGCGCCGAGCAGCCGGCGGGCACGGCCGCGCCTCACTGGCGCAGCCTCAGCCTCTGACCGGTCTGAAGGGCGTTGGGATTGATCCCGGGATTGAGCGCCTCGAGCGTCGGCACCGGCACCCCGGTCTTCGTGGAGATCGTCGAGAGATTGTCGTTCTGCTGGATCGTGTAGTACTTCGGCGCGGCCTTGTGGTGCGAGGCGTGATGGCCGGTCGTCGTGGGGGCGATGATCGACGTGCTCGTCGTGGTGGACTTCGAGTCGCCCACGTGCTTGTGCACGATCAGATAGGTCGCCGCGATCACGGCGAGCAGGGCGATCGGCGCCAGATATCGCGCGGGATTCCGACGCAGCATCGCAGCGCGATCATACAAGCGCCGCCAAGTTTTCCCTGCATCTCGGGCGTTCGGCGCAGCCGCGTTTCACGGCGAGAGCGACGGCGCGGCCGCGCTTCACGGCGACAGCGACCACGCGAGCTCCCGCAGCCTGGCCGCCTCGCGGGCGGCCGCGGCGGCAGGCTCGCCGCCGTCGCGCTCGTGGGCGTGGATGATCCCACGCGACGCCGAGATCAGGGCGCCCGCGCGGCCCGGCGCGAACGCCGGCGCGAGTGCCTCCACGCGTCCGCCTTGGGCGCCAACGCCGGGCAGCAGGAAGACCGCGTGCGGCATCCGCTCGCGCAGCGCCCGCAGGCGCTCGGGGGCGGTCGCGCCCACCACCGCCCCGACGTCGGCGAGCCCGGCCGCGCCGACGCCCGGGCGACCGAGGTCGCTGACCAGCTCGGCGATCCGGTCGCTCACCGAGCCGCCGTCGCGGAGCTCGAGCTCCTGGATGTCGGCGGCACCGGGGTTGGAGGTGCGGACGAGGACGAACAGGCCCGCCCCTGCATCGCGCGCGGCGCTCAGGAGCGGCTGCAGCGAATCCTCGCCGAGCAGCGGGTTGACGGTCAGGGCGTCGGCCCCGAGACCCGGCACCGGGCCGAACGCGGTCGGAGTCTCGCCGAGGAAGGCCTGAGCGTAAGCGGCCGCGCTCACGTCGATGTCCCCGCGCTTGGCGTCCGCGATCACGAGCAGCCCGTGCTCGTGCGCACGCCGCACCACCTCATGCAGCGCCGCCCATCCCGGCGCGCCGAGGCGCTCGAAGCACGCCACCTGTGGCTTGACGGCGACGCACTGCTCGGCCGTCGCCTCGATCGCCAGCGCGCAGTGCGCGGCGACCGCCCGCGCGGCCAAGGCGGCCGGCGCTGCCGGGTCCGTCTCAGCGGCGGAACCGTTGCCCGGCCCGCCGACGGCCGTCCCGGCGCGGCCGCGCTCGACCAGCTCGATCGCCCGGGGCCACAGTCGCGCTGGATCGGGATCCAGTCCCAGCACCAGCTGTGAGGAGCGCTCGGCGACTCGCTCTGCAAGCCGGTCGCCGAAGCGAAGCGGAGCCGGTCCGCCCCCGCTTCCGGCAGCCGGCTCCTCCTCGAGGTTGCGAGCCGCGGTCATGGGTCGCACGGGCATGACCGCAGCATCGCGCGGCCCACCGCGCTAGTTGACCGCCTTCTTGAGCGACGCGCCGGCCGAGAACTTGGGAACCCGCGACGCGGCGATGTGGATCCGCTCTCCGGTTGCCGGGTTGCGGCCCTCGCGAGCGCTGCGCTGCGAGACGCTGAACTTGCCGAAGCCCGAGAAGGTCACGTCGCTGCCGCGCTTGAGCGCATCCTCGATCGTGTTCAACACGGCTTCGACGGCCTCTCCAGCATCCTTCTTGCTCAATCCGGCACGATCTGAGACCTGATCCACGAACTCAGATTTCGTCACTTGCTCCCTCCTTCGAGGTGGTAGGAATGTGCGAAGCTAACACGCCCTGCGGACGCCTTCACTTGGCAGGACCCGCGCCGACGGGCATTGTTGCCCCTGAATCGCGCCTATTGCGGATTGATGGGAACAGAATCCCGCAATTTGCGGAAATCGGTAGCCTATGATCCAGCATGTAACACGGGAAGTTCCGCCTTCGACCCTGGAGGAATGCATCGCCTTCTACGGTGCGCTGGGCTTCGAGGAGGTCGCGACCCCCGAGGGAATCGGCGCTCGCGCGGTGTGGGTGCAGGCCGGCGGCACCCAGGTTCATCTGATGCCGCGAGACGACGCGCGGCCGCAGAGCGGGCATGTCGGCGTGGTCGTCGAGGCCTACGATGAGACGGTGGCACGCCTGCGTCGCGACGGCTACGAGGTCGACCCGCGCGGAGAGCACTGGGGCTCTCCTCGTTCGTACGTCCGCGATCCGGCGGACAATCTGGTCGAGTTGATGGCTTGGCCGCCAACCACCGGCAGTTCCAGCGAGGCCGGCCGATGAGCGCGAGCCCCACCCGTGCCGAGCTGGAGCGCGACGAGGGCGCGGGCGATCCGGCCCCGCCGCTGACGGCGATCGAGCCCGCCGACGAGAATAAGCCGGTGGATCTCGGGCGAATCGCATGGCTGGGGACCGTGCTCGTCTGCGTGATCACGGTCGCGATCCTGCTCTGGAAGGGCTACTACGGCTATGCCCTGGTGACCCTCGCGGTCGCCGCCTCGGCGGCGATCAACCTTCGGCAGCCCTAGGGTCCGAGCACCTCTCCCGGCCGCACCCGGTCCTCGGGCTCGAGATGGATCAGGACGTCCGCCCCGCGCAGCTGCGCCCCGATCACGTCCTGGAGCTCGTGCGCGGTCCGGTGCGCGTCTTCGAGCGAGGTTCCCGCCCGGAACTGCACGTGCAGATCGACGTAGCGCCGCGAGCCGGCCTGACGCGTGCGCAGCTCGTGATAGCCGACCACCCCGCGCCTGCCGAAAGCCTCGATCGCGACGCGGATCGCCTCGACCTCCTGCGCGGGCAGGGCGTGGTCGACCAGCACCTGCGAGGAGCCCGTCAGCAGCCGCACGCCGGTGACGACGATCGCGAGGGCGACCGCGAGCGCGATCGCGGGGTCGAGCCAGTAGGCGCCCGTCACCTTGACCAGGACGAGCGCGATCAGGACCGCCCCGGAGGTGATCGCGTCGGTGCGCAGATGCGCGGAGTCCGCCTGCAGCGCGGGCGAGCCGGTGAGCCGCGCGTTGCGGGCGAGGATCGCCGACACGGCGATGTTGACGACGATCGAAAGCGCCACGATCACGATCCCGAGCGCGATCGTCCGCACGTGCGGGTGACCGAGGAGCTTGCGGATCGACTCGAACAGGATCACTGCCGAGCCGACCAGGATCAGGATCCCCTCGATTGCGGCGGCGAGGTTCTCGATCTTCTCGTGCCCGTAGCGGTGGCTCTCGTCCGCCGGCTCGCCTGCCTTCCGCACGGAGAGGAACGCGACGATCGAGGCGACCAGGTCGATGCTCGAGTGGATCGCCTCGGTCAGGATCGCGACCGAGCCGGTGACCGTCCCCGCGATCACCTTCAAGAGGATCAGCGCGGAGTTGGAGAAGATCGACAGCGCGGCGGTGCGCTGCTTGATGACGGGAACGGGTGCGCTCAGCCGGGGAACCATCTCGCGAAGGCCCTGACTGCGTTGCCGCGGTGGCTGATCGCATCCTTGTCGGCGTCGCTCAGCTCCGCCATCGTTCGCTCCCCCTCGCCGTCTGGGATGAAGGCCGGGTCGTAGCCGAAGCCGCGCTCCCCGCGGCGCTCCGCCGCCAGGCGCCCGCGGCACTCGCCGAAGAAGAGGCGCTCCTCGTCTCGTTCCGGATCGACGTAGGCCAGTGCGCAGACATAGCGCAGCCCGCTGCCGGCCGGCGCCTCGTGCAGCAGCTTGAGCAGGTTCTCCTCGTCGGTGGCGCGCTCGCCGGCATACCGAGCCGAGCGCACCCCCGGGCGACCGCCCAGCGCCTCCGCCTCGATCCCCGAGTCATCGGCGATCGCGGGCCGGCCGGTGGCCGCCGCGGCCGCGCGCGCCTTGGGCAGCGCATTGTCGGCGAAGGTCTCGCCGTCCTCCGGCGGCAGGATCACATCCTCGGGAAGGCCCTCGACCGCGATCCCGGCGGGCTCGAGCAGGCGACGCACCTCGCGCAGCTTGTGCTGATTTCGCGTCGCCAGCAGGAGCGGGAGGGGATTCATCACGACCCTCCTCGACGCTACAGCGCGCCGGTCGCGACCGCCTGATCCTGGAGGACGCGCAGCGCTTCGATCCCGCCCGCGGCGAGTGCCAGCAGGTCGTCCAGGTGCGCGCGGGAAAGCGGCGTGCGCTCCGCCGTCGCCTGGACCTCCACAAGTCCACCCTCAGCGGTCATCACGACGTTCGCATCGACCTCGGCGGTCGAGTCCTCGGAGTAGTCGAGGTCGAGCAGCGGCACCCCGCCGACGATCCCGCAGGAGACGGCGGCCACCGAGCCGGTCAGCGGCGAGCGCTCCAGGCGGCCCTCCGCGATCAGCCGATCGCACGCCAGGCGCAGCGCCACCATCCCACCGGTGATCGAGGCGCAGCGGGTGCCGCCGTCGGCCTGCAGCACGTCGCAGTCGATGTAGATCGTGCGCTCGCCGAGCGCGCCGAAGTCGATCACCCCGCGCAGCGACCGGCCGATCAGGCGCTGGATCTCCACCGAGCGGCCGTCCAGGCGGCCCTTGCTGACGTCGCGCTGCTTGCGCTCGCCGGTCGACGCCGGCAGCATCCCGTATTCGGCGGTGACCCAGCCGCGGCCGGAGCCCATCAGCCAACGCGGGACGCCCTCCTGCGCGGAGGCGGTGCAGATCACGCGCGTCTCGCCCACCGAGATCAGCGCCGAGCCGGTCGCGGTGCGCACGAACCCGGGTTCGATCACCGTCGGGCGCAGGGTGTCCGGAGCGCGCCCGTAGCTGCGCTCTGGAGCTGTAACCGTCATACCGTCACCTTCGCTTTCATCAGCTCGACTTCCGTCACCTCGCCGAGCGGCATCTGCAGGAACCGCGTGCCGAGCGATCGGAACGCCTCGACCTCGCCCGTACAGCGGAACCGGTAGGACCCCTCCCCGCGCTGCGGGTTCAGCAACCCGCGCGCGGCCAGCGCGCGCTCGACGCTGCGCGCGACGCCGAGTCCTGAGGTCACGAGCCTCACGTCCCGGCCGAGCGCCCGCTGCAGCAGCGGCGCGATCAGCGGATAGTGGGTGCAGCCGAGGATCACGGTGTCCACCTCGGCCTCGCGCAGGGGGGCGCAGTAGCCGCGGACGGTGTCCACGACGTGCTCGTCGAACGGGTACCCGGCCTGGATGATCGGGGCCAGGTCCGGGCAGGCGACGCTCTCGATGTGCACGTGCGGGTCGGCGCCGAGGACCGCGCGGTCATAGGCGCCGCTCGCGACCGTCGCCGGCGTCGCCAGCAGCCCGATCCTCCCGGTGCGGCTGTGCGCGACGGCCAGCTGCGTCGCCGGCCCGACCACCCCGATCACGTCGAGCTCCAGGCCGAGCCGCTCGAGATGGCGCTCGAGCGTGCCGAGCGCCGCCGCGCTGACGGCGTTGCACGCGACGACGAGCAGCTTGGCTCCTGCCGCGAGCAGGTGGTCGGCGATCTGCGTCGCGAATTCCTGCAGCTCCTGCTGGCTGCGGCCTCCGTACGGGAAGCGGGCCGTGTCGCCGAGGTACAGGTAATCCTCGGTGGGGAGCGAGACGAGCAGCTCGTGCAGGACGGTCAGGCCGCCGACGCCCGAGTCGAATACGGCGACGGACTGGTCCGGGCGCGGAGGCACCGGCTGATCCTGTCACACCCGAACGATGGCAATCTGGTCCCGCGGGGTGGGACCGAAATGCCAAAGTTCGCTGCGTGCGAGCGTTGATCGTCACCAATATGTATCCGTCGGAGCGCCGTCCGGCGCTCGGTACGTTCGTCCGCGACCAGGTGCGGGCCCTGGAGCGAATCGACGGGGTCGAGGTCGAGGTGTTCGCATTCGAGCCGGGCGGCGCCGTGCGCTATGTCGATGCGGCGCGACGGCTGCGCGAGCGTCGCGGGCAGTTCGACGTCGTGCACGCTCACTTCGGACTGAGCGCGTGGCCGGCGCTCGCGTTCCGCGGAGACGGTCGATCGGCCCTCGGACGCGCGGTGACCCTGCACGGAACGGACCTCGCTCACCGGCGCTCGCGCGCGATCACGCTCGCGGCGCTGCCCCTGCTCGACCTGGTCGCGGCCGTGTCGCCGCCGCTCGCCGCCGGGATTCCGCGCTGGGCCACCCGCGGGCGGGAACCGGCGGTGCTTCCGTGCGGCGTGGACATGCACCGCTTCCGGCCGATCCCGAGAACGCAGGCGCGAGCGGCGCTCGGGCTGCCCCCCGAGGAGCCATGCCTGCTGTTCCCCGCCGATCCCGCGCGGCGCGAGAAGCGCTACGACCGCGCCGCGGAGGTGGCCGGCGGGACGCGGCTGCTGGCGCTGGGGGACGTCGACCCGGAGCAGGTGCCGCTGTGGGTGAACGCTGCCAACGCCGTGCTCGTCACCTCCGAGCGCGAGGGCTTCGGACTGGCCGTGCTCGAGGCGCTGGCGTGCGAGGTGCCGGTGCTGGCGACGCCCGTGGGGATCGCGCCGGAGCTCCTGGCAGGGCTGTCCGGCGCCTACTGCGGCGAGTACGAGGCCGACCGCTGGCGCCGGGCGCTGGCGCCGCATCTGAGCGATCCCGATCCCCGCATCCCGGGGCGAGGGCGAGCCGAGAGCTACTCCACCGATCGCATGGCCGCGCGGGTGCTCGACGCGTGGACCGCGCTCGGGTGAGCGCGTACCCGGCGCCTATACTCGCTCCGGGCCGATGAGCGGCATCTCAGAACGCAATCCCGGGGTCGTCGAGCGACCGGTGCAGCCCGAGGTTGCGAAGGCGGCGCCGCAGCGCGAGCCCGAGACGGTGCCGGCCCTCTACCAGGCGCCGGACTGGCGGATCGCGGCGGCGGTCGTATGCGTGGTGATCGCCTTGGCGCTGGCGGCGTTCCTGATCGTCCTCGCCAGCCTCTCCTAGGGCGCCGCCGGCGGGCCGGCCGCCCCTCAGAGGGCCGGCCACCGCCGCCCGTCAGAGGGCCGGCCACCACTCCCGCAGGCGCTCGCGCGCGGCCCGCGCGAGCGCTCCGAGCGGGACCTCGGGCTCCTCACCGGCGCCGTCCGGCCCCGCCACCAGCTGCTCGAGTGTCGCGACGACGGAGCTCGCGAGCGCGCGCAGGTGATAGCCGCCCTCGAGCACGCACCCCAGCGGGGCGTCGAGCGAGCGGGCCGCACGCAGCATGATCCCCGTCATCGCCGCGAACCCCGCGTCCGTCACGCGGCACTCCGCCAGCGGGTCGTCGCGGTGCGCGTCGTAGCCCGCCGAGACGAGGATCAGCTGCGGCTCGAACGACCGCGCGAGCGGGACCACGACGTGCTGGAGCAGCGACAGGTAGACGGCGTCGCCGGCTCCCGGCGGGACGGGCAGGTTCACCGTGTAGCCCGTCCCGCCGCCGTCGCCGACATCGCTCGCCGGACCGGTGCCCGGATACAGGGGCGACTGATGGATCGAGACGAACAGCACCTGCTGGCTCGCGTGGAAGATGTCGTTGGTGCCGTTGCCGTGATGCACGTCCCAGTCGAGGATCAGCACCCGCTCGAGGGCGCGCTCGCCAAGCGCATGTCGCGCCGCGATCGCGATGTTGTTGAACAGACAGAACCCCATCGCGCGCGCCACAGTCGCGTGATGTCCGGGCGGCCGATGCGCGCTGAAGCCGCTCGGCGCCTCGCCCTCCAGCAGCATGTCGACGAGCCGGACCGCGCCACCGGCGGCGTGCATCGCGGCCTCGAAGGACCCTGCGCTGAGGACCGTGTCCAGGTCGAGCCGGCCGCCGCCGCGATCCGCGCAGGCCTCGATCGTCGCGAGGTGCTGCGCCGGATGTACGGCGGTCACCTGCTCGCGCGTGGCCGGAGGGGAAGTCACCCGCTGCATGCCCAGCCACTCGCGCTGCGAGAGCGCGGCCTCGATCGCGACGATCCGGTCGGGTTGCTCCGGATGATGTCCCGTGTCGTGGAGCAGCGAGGAGCGGTGCTGCAGGAACACGGGAGCGGGCTCCATCGCGAGTACGGTATCCGCAGTGGGCGCGATCGATCGCGAGGTCTCGGTGGTGGGTGCCGGCGCGGCCGGCTTGTACACGGCCCTGCGCGCCGCGCGCGAGGGCGCGCGGGTGCTGCTCGTGTCCGCGACGCCACTTGCGGGCGCCTCGAGTTACTGGGCCCAGGGGGGTCTCGCCGCCGCGCTGGCGCGTGACGACAGCCCCGGGCTGCACCTGTCCGACACGCTCGTCGCGGGCCGCGGCGCGGTGCGCGAGTCGGCGGCTCGCGTGCTCTGCGAGGAGGCGCCGGGAGCCGTCCACGACCTGACGACGATGGGCATCAGCTTCGACGCGGACCGCGCCGGGCATCTCGCGCTCGGGCTCGAGGGCGGGCACTCGAGGCGGCGGATCGTGCATGCGGGCGGGGCGGCGACCGGGCGGCGGCTGATCCGCCAGCTGTCCGCGCTAGTCGCGCAGGAGCCGGGCATCGAGGTGCTGGAGGACCGGCGCGCAATCGCGCTGCTGAGGGCAGAGGATCGCTGCGTCGGTCTGCAGCTCGACGATGGGCGGACCGTCGTCAGCGCCGCGGTCGTGATCGCGACCGGCGGCGCCGCGGCGCTGTGGGCCCGCACCACGAATCCGCCGGGCGCGGTCGGCGGTGGTCTGACGCTGGCCCATCGCGCGGGCGCGACGCTCGCGGATCTCGAGCTGATGCAGTTTCATCCGACGGCGGTCGTGGCGCGCAACGGCGCGGACGGGTTCCTCGTCACCGAAGCGGTTCGGGGTGAGGGCGCCCGCCTCCTTGACTCCAGCGGCGAGCGATTCGTGGACGAGCTCGCGCCGCGCGACGAGGTCGCGCGCGCGGTGCAGCGGCAGATGCTCGCGAGCGGAGCGCGATCCGTGGCCCTGGACATGCGCGACGTGGACCCCGCCCTGTTCCCGAATGTCGTCGCCGCGCTCAAGCGCGCCGGAATCGATCCTGAGCGCGAGCTGGTGCCCGTGGCGCCCGCCGCCCACTACATGATGGGCGGGATCGCGACGGACCTGCACGGGCGCTCCACCCTGGCCGGCCTCTACGCGGTCGGCGAGTGCTCCTGCACCGGCCTGCACGGGGCGAACCGCCTGGCTTCGAATTCGCTGACCGAGTGCTTCGTGTTCGGCGCGCGGGCGGCGCGCGCCGCGCTCGAGGAGCCGCCGCCGACGTTCGCCGGCTCTGGGACCGACGCGTTGGACGGGCCGTTGGGTTCGCCGCCGGTGCCGTCGCCCGAGAGCCGCATGGCGCTCTGGCGTCATGCGGGACTCGAGCGCGACCGCCAGGGGCTCGAGCTGCTGCTCGACGATCCGCACCCGCTCGTCAGGCTGATCGCGGCGAGCGCGCTGGCGCGAGGCGAGAGCCGCGGCGCGCACCAGCGGCGCGACCACCCGGACACCGATCCCGGGCTCGACGGCCAACACGTGACGCTCGAGGCCGGGCGCGAGCCGAGGCTCGACCGGTGGGATTGAGTCCCGCCGCGATTGAACCCTGCCCGCACCGGGAACCATCTCGCACCCTGGACGCAATCCTCCGGCCTGGGACCTCGCAGGCCCAGTTGACCGTGCGCGCTCCAGCACACCGGGTTTCAGCTTAACGTGCAATTAATACGAATAAGCCTTCAGGCTTCACACGCGTAGGAAATACTCGCGGGCGCTAACGGACTCGGCGCCCGAGGCAGGACGCCGAAAGGAGTGGAGAGCCTGCATGTACCGATTTAGCCGCGCCATCTACCGGGAGCTGGCCAGCGAGATCATCGAGGACCCGTACGGGGAGGCGCACGCGAACCACGAGCGCGTGCTGCGGGCGTGCGAGGTCGCGATCGAGCGCCTGGCAACCGATCGGCACTACTTCGCGCGGCCGGCGCGGACCCTGTTCAACGATGTCCGCGTGTACTTCCCGATCACCTCGCAGATACGCGTGCTGCGCGTGATCCAGACGTACATCGAAATGGCGGACGAGTTTCTCAAGCGCCAGCCGCAGAACGGCTTCGACATCCACGGCAATCCGCTGCAGTGCCGCGCACATACGCGCAAGGGCACGCCGTGTCAGCGGATGCCGTTGCCGCACAACGGCTATTGCCCGTCGCACCAGCATCTGGCCGCGACGGAGGAGTTCGAGGTCCCGGCCGTCACGGACACGGTCGCGGCGTAAGCGGCAGGGGATCCGCGCGGCGCGACGCCGCGCGGAGCAGCAGGCTGGCGCGGCGTATAACGTCGCGCCATGCTGCTCGGCGTCGACGTCGGGGGGACCTTCACCGACGCGGTGCTCGCGCTCGACGGGCGCCTGGTGACCGCCAAGGCGCCGACGACGCCGCACGACCAGTCCGAAGGGGTGATCGCGGCCGTTCGCGCCGCGCTGGAGCGAGCGGGGCGCGAGGCGTCCGAGGTCGAGCAGTTCGCGCATGGGATGACCGTCGCCACAAACGCCCTGCTGGAGGGACGGGGGGCGCGGACGGCGCTCATCGCCACGGAGGGCTTCACCGATCTGATCGCGCTCGGCCGCCAGAACCGGGCAGAGCTCTACCGGCTGTGCGCCGCTCGCCCGGCGCCGCTCGCCGGCGACGAGCTTCGGTTCGCGGCGCCCGAGCGGATGGCGCCGGACGGACCAATCGTGGCGCTGGACCCGGCCCCCGCCGGCCGGCTTGCGCGCCGCGTGGCGGACGCCGAGCCGGAGGCCGTGGCGGTTGTGCTCCTGCACGCCTACCGCCATCCGGAGCACGAGCTGGCGATCGGCGAGGCGCTTCGGGAAGCCGCGCCGGAAGTCCACGTGTCGCTGTCCCACGAGGTGGTCGGCACGTTCCGCGAATACGAGCGCGCCGCCACCACGGAGGTCGACGCGGCGCTCTCGCCCCTGCTGCGCAACTACCTGGAGCGGCTCGCGGCCCGTGCACGCGACTGGTCCCTGCCCGAGCCCTCGATCATGCAGTCCAACGGCGGGCTGATCGACATCGGCGCCGCAGCTCGGCACGCCGCCTGGACGGTGCTCTCCGGACCCGCCGGCGGGGCCGCCGGCGCGGCCTTCGCCGCGCGCGCTTCCGGCGTCGCCGACGCGCTCTGCTTCGACATGGGAGGAACGTCCTGCGATGTGTGCGTGGTCGACGGCGGCTCCGTCCAGGAGCGCAGCTCGGGGGAGATCGCCGGACGCCCGCTGGCCCTGCCGATGCTGGCCGTCCACACGGTCGGGGCCGGCGGCGGCTCGATCGGCTGGCGCGACGCCGGCGGCGCGCTGCGCGTCGGGCCGCGCTCCGCGGGCGCCGACCCGGGACCCGCTTGCTACGACAGGGGCGGGACCGAGCCGACGGTGACCGACGCCAACCTGCTGCTCGGCTATCTGCCCGCCGGCGAGACGCTGGCCGGCGGGGTGTCGCTGGATCGCGAGCGTGCGCAGGAGGCGATCGGCCGCCTGGGGGCGGAGCTCGACCTGGACCCGCTCGCGTGCGCCGAGGGAATCGTGCGCGTCGCAAACGCGGAGATGGTCCGAGCGCTGCGTGTCGTAACCGTGCAGCGCGGCATCGACCCGCGCCGCTACGCGCTGCTCGCCTTCGGGGGCGCCGGGCCGCTGCACGCCGCCGCGATCGCCGACGAGCTCGGGATCGAGACCGTGCTGTGCCCGCGCGCGTCCGGCGTGCTGGCCGCCCTCGGCCTCGTCGTCTCGCCGCGCCGGCGCGATGTGCAGCGCAGCGTGTTCCTGGCCGGAGATGACCTCAGTGCGGAGGCGCTCGCCGAGCAGGTGCGCGAGCTGGGCGAGCACGCCCGGCGGTCGCTCGGAACCGACGACTGCGAGTTGCGCGCGACCTACGAGCTTCGGTACCGAGGGCAGGCGTTCGAGCTGCCGATCGGGGCGTCGGTGACGCCCGCTCCCGAAGAGCTGCGCCGGCGCTTCGAGGCCGAGCACGAGGACCGCTACGGCTATCGCGACCCCGATCAGACGCTCGAGCTGGTCACGATCCGGGTCACCGCGACGGTCCCCGGGGTCGAGATCGAGCTCGGGGAGCGCGGCGCTCGCGAGCAGCAGCCCGCGCGTTCCCGGCGCCCCGCGGTGCTCGCGGGCGAGCAGGTCGAGCTTGAGGTGCTGCGGGGAGACCCGCCGCCCGGAACGGAGATCGAAGGCCCCGCCGTGGTCGAGCTGCCCGAGTCGACCGTCCTGCTCCCCGGGGGCTGGCGCGGTGAGCTCGACGCGGCCGGGACCCTGCGGATGACGCGATGATCGACCCGATCGAGCTGCAGGTGCTGACCGGCGCGCTGCGCGCGATCTGCGAGGAGATGGGCGCTGTCCTGATCCGCTCCGCGCACTCGGCCAACATCAAGGAGCGGCGTGATGCCTCGACCGCCCTGTTCGACCCCACGGGGCAGATGGTGATGCAGGCCGAGCACATCCCGGTGCACCTCGGGGCGATGCCCGCGGCAGTCGCGGCCGTGCTCGGCGAGGAGCACGCTCCGGGACGCAGCTGGATCCTCAACGACCCCTACCGCGGCGGCACCCACCTGCCCGACATCACGGTGATCACGCCCGTGTTCGCAGGCGATCGCCTGATCGCGTTCGCCGCCAGCCGCGCCCACCACGCCGACGTGGGCGGGCCGACGCCGGGATCGATGCCGGCGGACAGCCGCACGCTCGAGGACGAGGGCGTCGTGATCGAGCCGCGCCCGCTCGACGAGCACGCCATCGCGGAGCTCTCCGCGCGGATGCGCCAGCCCGCGCAGCGGCGCGCTGACCTGCGTGCCCAGCTGGCAGCGGGGCGGGTCGGCGCCCGCCGGCTCGGCGAGCTCCAGGACCGGGTCGGGGCCGACACGCTGGCCGAGGCCTTCGACGCCGTGCTCGACTACGCCGAGCGGCGCACCCGCGCCTGCATCGCCCAGCTCGAGGCCGGGACGCGGCGAGCGCGCGACGTGCTCGAGGCGGCCGAGGGCGACCTCGAGATCGCGCTCGAGGCGACCGTCTGGCGCGACCGCATCGTGCTCGACTTCGCCGGAACCGCCGGCCAGTACGAGGGCAACCTCAACTGCCCGCTCGCGGTGACCGCCTCGGCCTGCTACTTCGCGATCCGCGTGCTGACCGACCCCGACATCCCCGCGAGCGCCGGCGCCTACCGCCCGATCGAGATTCGCGCGCCCGAGGGATCCCTGCTCAACGCACGCGCCCCCGCGGCGGTCGTCGGCGGCAACGTCGAGACGTCCTCGCGCGTCGCCGACGTCGTGCTGCGCGCGTTCGGGCGAGCGCTCGGGCAGGGGACGATGAACAACGTGACGCTCGGCTCGGAGGAGATCGTGTACTACGAGACGATCGGCGGGGGCCAGGGCGCGTGCCCCGACGCGGATGGACCGAGCGCGGTGCACGTCGCGATGAGCAACACGCTCAACACGCCGGTCGAGGCGCTCGAGCTGGAGTTCCCGATGCGGATGATCGAGTACTCGCTGCGGCGCGGCTCGGGCGGGGATGGGCGGTTCCGCGGCGGCGACGGGGTCGTCCGCGAGCTCGAGGCGCTCGCGCCGCTGCGTTACTCGCTGATCACCGAGCGCCGGCGCCACGCTCCGCCGGGGGCCCAGGGCGGCGGCGACGGCGAGCGGGGACGCAACCTGCTGGACGGGTCGGAGCTGCCGGCCAAGTCGACCGGATCGCTCGAACCGGGGCAGCGGCTCAGGATCGAGACGCCCGGCGGCGGCGGGTATGGTGTCGCCCGATGAGGGTTGCGTTCCTGGGACTCGGGATCATGGGCTCGCGGATGGCCGCGAATGTCCACCGGGCCGGGTTCGAGCTGACGGTCTGGAACCGCACGCAGGCGAAGGCCGATCGGTTCTGCAGCGAGCATCCGGGCGCCGTCTCCGTCTCCACGCCGGCCGAGGCCGCGGCGGACAGCGAGGTGATCATCACGATGGTCGTCGACGGTCCGCAGGTGCGCGAGGTGCTGCTCGGCGACGTCGGCGCGGCGCGCGCGGCGCCCGAGCACGCCCTCTGCATCGACTGCTCGACGATCGGCCGGCGCCAGACGCTGCAGATCGCCGACGCGCTCTCCGAGGAGGGCCTGCGGATGGTCGACGCTCCCGTCACCGGCTCGTCCCCGCGAGCGGAGGATGGGACGCTGACGATCATGGCCGGCGGAGCGGACGAGGATTACGCGCGCGCGCGGCCGCTGCTGGGCGCGATGGGCGAGGTGATCGTGCACGCGGGGCCGCTCGGCCACGGACAGCTCGTGAAGCTGATCAACAACGCGGTCGCCGCCTGCAATGCCGCCGTGCTGGGTGAGGCGCTGCTGGTGGGCGCGCGCGCCGATGTGGACCTCGACGCCCTGGTGGAGGTGATGCGCGCCGGCTCGGGCGCCTCGACGATGCTCGAGCTCAAGGCCGGCCCGATGCGCCGCCACGACTACTCGACGCTGTTCAAGCTCGAGCACATGCTCAAGGACGTGCGGCTGTGCCTCGACGAGGGGCAGGCCGTCGGCGCCCCGTTCGGCTTCGCGGCCCTCACCCGAGAGATCCTCTCCGCGGCGATGGGCCGGGGCCATGGCGACGACGATTTCGCCGCGCTGATCGAGGTTCTGGAGGGCGCCGCGGGTCAACGTCTGTCGTAGTGACGTTACGCACGAACCCCAGTGTTTCGGGCACGATTTGGAAAATCGCGCTCCGTCGCCTAAACTCACCGCCTCCTGTTGCTGCCGTAGCGCTTTCGCTGCACGCGCGGGACTGACTCAGTAAACCCCTCGTTCCCCCCCTTACATTCCCCATGCCGATTGCTTTCAAAGAATGGGCCGTAACCGTGCGGGCTCTTGCCGAAGGCGAGCAGCTGCTGACCCTGCGCAAGGGCGGCATCCGTGAGCCGGGCAAGCACTTCAAGCTCGAGTACGACCGCTTCTTCCTCTATCCGACCTTCGACCATCAGCACTCCGAGCTGGTGCGTGAATCGCACCGGCCGGAGCTGACCCGGGCGCTCGAGGAGGGCGTCTGGAGCGACGGCGAGCCGCCGCCGCACGCGCTGCTGCGCGGCGGGGACATCGCCCAGCCCGACCGGGTGCGGATCCGCGCCTGGGCCGAGGTCGCCGCTCACTACACGATCACCGACCGCCGCGCCGTGGACGCGCTCTCCCCGTTCTACGTGTGGACCACCGACTATGCCGAGAAGCGGCTGGCCTGGAAGCGTCGCCATCCGCTCCACGTGATCCTGCTGCGCACCTACCGCATCCCCCGTCCGGTGACGGTGAAGGTGCGTGACGAGTACGGTGGCTGCCGGTCGTGGCTGGAGCTGACGCGCGAGCTGCCGTTCGAGGGCACCCCGGTGCTCTCCGACGACGAGTTCGACCGCGCCTCGGAGGAGATCGCCACGATCGCCTCTGACCGCCAGCCGGTGCTCGTCTGAGCTGATCGCGGCGAGGAGCCGTGGGTGTCGCCGCCGTTCGAGCGGCGTCAGCTGACCACGTCGGTGAGCAGCCAGACGAGCAGGGCACCGAGGGCGAGCGCGATCAGCAGCCCGGCGAGCAGCCTTGCCGGCGCGACGTTCGTACGCTGCTGCTGACTCGGGATCAGCTCGGCTTCGAGCAGCACCTGACGGGCGGTGGTCAGCGCCGACTGCAGCACGAGCACGTCGCGCGGGCCCGCGGCGAGGAAGTCGGGGACGTCGAAGCCGGCGCTGCGGCGCAGCATGCTCGGCACGCCCTCCTCGAGCAGCAGGCCCTGGATGAACTCGCCCTCAGCCTGGTTGCGCGCGCCGGCGACGCGCACGAGCTCTCCCTCTGAGAGCTGGGGCTTGACCTTGCGGGCGCGCTCGTGGCGCTCGCTGATGTGCTCGGCCTCCTGCTGCTCGGATCTCACGAGCGGCAGCCGGCAGGTCTCGCAGAAGCGCTGATCGGGCGGGTACTCGGCTGCGCACTGCGGGCAGACGAGCCGCTCGGAGCTCATCCGGCGATCTGGAGCTCGGCCTGCGCCACCTGGCCGTCGCGGATCGTGTACGCGCGGGTGTCCGGCTCGGCGTCCTTCAGCCCGACGATGATGTAGAGGGCGTCCGGATAGAACGCGAGGTTGATGTCCGTCTGCGAGGGCACGGGCTCGCTGCGGGTGTGGGAGTGGTAGATCGCGCCGAGCTCGTAACCGCGCTCCTCCAGCGACGTGTGCAGCCGGTAGAGCTCCTGCGCGTCGATCTCGTAGCGCAGCGGGCTGGCGGCCGCGTTGGTCGCGCGCAGCACCTCGACCGCGTCGCCATTGGCGGTCGCGATGACGCCAACGCATTCGTTCGGCGCCTCCTCATGGGCGTGGGCGACGATCTCGTCGTAGAGCGCGCGCTTGATCTTCATCTCTTAGTCCAGCGTCGGCCGGTAGGTCCCGAAGCTCCAGAGGTTCCCCTCGGGGTCGCGGGCGCCGTAAAAGGAGCCGTAGTCCTGGATCTGCGGTTCCCCGACGATCGCCGCGCCGGCCTCGACGGCGCGCCGGTGGTGCGCCTCGAGATCGTCCACGGCGACGTACGCCCAGCCCTCTCCGGGGCGGCGATGGTCCTCCTCGCCGCGCCAGGTGCCGAGCATCACCAGCCCGTCGCCGTAGCGCAGCTCGGCGTGGCTGACCTGTCCGTTCTCGTCGTCGTAGACGACATGGCGCTCGAACCCGAATGAGCGCTCGAGCCACTCGATCGCGGCCCGGGCGTCGCGGTAGCGCATGGTGGCGTAGATGTCCTTGGGCATGTCCGGACAGTAGCGGCGGGGCCACCTCGAGTGCGGCGAAATCTCTGTCCGCACTTTGCGTGCACTTTGCGGCGGAGAGGCTCAGGTAGCCGGCGACCCGGTCGATACAACCCTCGTGCAGCGGCGGCTCCGGGTCCTTCGCAGGCTGATCGACCGCTCGATCTATGTGGTCGACGAGCGGGCCGTCGCGGACGCGATCGTGTTCCGGGCCAACGTCCGGTGGATGATCCCGACACCGGTTCCAGACGCCGGCCGGCTCACGGTGTCCCGGTCACGAATGGGTACGGAACCGCCTGGCCGAAATCGCGCGGCTTGATCAGCCGGCTGACGATCGTCGAGTGCTGGGCCTCGTTGCAGAGGATCTCGACGGCCGAGCGCACGAGACCCGCATCCCCCAGCTTCGAGCTCGCGGCGTAGTAGGCCCCCGCGGCCACGCCCTCGAGCGACAGAAGCAGCCGCAGGCAATCGTGCTGGTGCTTCAGGCCGGCGAGCTGGTCGCTTACGCGGTGGGCGGCGAGCTGCCGATCCGCCGCGGCGACACTGGCCGGTCCGACGGCCCCTCCGGTCCCGAGCCCCGTTCCGGCCGCACGCAGCAGCGTCGCGAGGTGCACCTGCTCCTGGGCCAGCAACCCGCGAACGGTCGCGCCGGGCCCGGCCGCGAGCAGGCCGGTGCCGAGCACGTGCTGGTAGCAGAACACCTCGAGCAGCTCGGTCTCGAGCAGGTGGTCGAGCAGCTCCGGCTCGCTCGCGGCGCCGGCGGCGATCGCGGCCGCCGGGGCGATCGCCCGTGCGATGAACGAGCCCCCGATCCCGGCTCTGATCCCCCCCGCAAGCAACCGGCGACGGGTGGAGGCGCCCGCGCCGCTCACGGCTGGCCGGTGACCAGCGCCGCGGGTGCGGGCGCGAGCCCCAGCCCGGCTCGGACCAGGGACAGATGCTGCGCATCGTTGGCGGCGATCGACGCGACCGCCGCCCGCAGGGTGCCGGGTGAGAGCTTCGGGATCACGCTGAGATAGGCGCTCAGCTGCTGGGCCTCGAGGCGCTGCAGCAGCACCAGCACCTCGCCGGCGCTTCCGGGACGGGGGCCGAGGTCGTAGCTGTACTGCTCGGGGTGCGGCTTGCCTCGCGCCTCCTTGATCAGCCCCTGCAGCTCGCCCGCATGAGTCATCTCCTGCCCGAGGAACTGCTTGGTGGCCGTGGCGATGTCGCCTCTCAGGAACGGGATGCCCGCGACGTACGCGACGATCGTGGCGTACTCCAGATCGAGCATCTGGTTGAGCAGCTCGACGTCAGCCGCCCGGACCCGCGCGGATGTCCTGCGCAGCGGCTGGCGTGTCGTGTCCGAGCTGCCGCAGGCCTCGAGCACGAGACCGGCGGCCGCCGCCGCCCCCGAGGCCCTGAGCAGATCCCGGCGCGAGCTCCCGTGCCCGGCCGGACCGGGGTTCACCACCAAACGGTGGATTCCAGGTTCTCGATCTCTTCGACCGGGCGGCTGTAGATGCCCGATGAGAGGTACTTCCATCCGTCGTCGGCGACGATGAACACGACATTGCCCTCGTCGAGCTCGCCCGCGATCCGGACCGCGACCCGCGCGATCGCGCCGGAGGAGACCCCCGCGAACACCCGCTCCTCCTCGAGCAGCTTGCGCGTGAACACGATCGCGTCGCGGTTAGTCACGAAGATCTTGCGGTCGAGCACCGACAGATCGATGATCGGCGGGATGAAGCCGTCCTCGAGTGAGCGCAGGCCCTGCACCGGCTCGCCCTGGAACGGCTCGGCGGCGACGATCTTGACGTCCTCGCCGAACTCCTCTTTCAGGCGCCGGCCGTTGCCCATCAGCGTGCCGCCCGTCCCGAGCCCCGCGACGAACGCGCTGACCTCGTCGAGCTCCTCGAGGATCTCGAGCGCCGTGCCGTTGTAGTGGGCGATCGGGTTGGCCTGGTTGCCGTACTGGTAGGGCATGTAGTACGAGGCGTCCTTCTCGGCCATGTCGAGCGCCATCTCGACGGCGCCGTTGGATCCCTTCGCGCCCTCCGAGTAGACGATCTCCGCGCCATACATGCGCAGCAGCTGGGTGCGCTCCGGCGTGACGTTCTCCGGCATCACCGCCTTCATCGCGTAGCCCTTGTGGCCGCAGATCATCGCCAGCGAGATCCCGGTATTGCCGGAGGTCGGCTCGAGGATCGTCTGGCCGGGTCCGATCAGCCCCTTCTCCTCCGCGTCCTCGATCAGCGCGCGGGCGACCCGGTCCTTGACCGATCCGGTCGGGTTGCGCGACTCGAGCTTGGCCCAGATCCGGACGCCCGGCTTGGGACTCAGACGCTTGAGCTCGATCAGCGGCGTATGGCCGATCGACTGCACGACGTCGCCATACCGGCCCCCGCAGGGCTTGTTCTGGAGGCGTTCGAGCGCCATCGCTTCAGGAAGTGTAGCGACCCCCGGCGGGCCGTCGCCAGGGACTCACGCGGACGAACTTTGGCAAATCAGGCCCGCCGGGCGGACCCAATATGCCAAAGCTCGCGGGGGCTAGAAGGAGTACGAGTAGGTGGTGGACGTAGCAGTGGTGGTGGACGTGGCGGTTTTCTTGGATGTCGCGCCGGAGGACAGCACGATGGCGTGCCAGGTGCCGCCGAAGGACGTGATGCCCTCTCCGGTCGCGACGCCCTTCTTGCCGTGGTCCTCGAGAAAGGTGTAGAGCAGGTGGCCCTTCCAGGTCAGCTGGAAGATGCCGCTGTGGTGGGCGATTGCGATCTTTCCCTTGATCCCGGAGGCCTCGGTCACCTTCGCGTGCGACGAGCCGACCTTGTCGGGCGGCCAGAAGCCCCAGCACCCGTTCGTCTTGGTGCAGAGCAGGTGGTGCGGCGAGTCGCCGGACAGGTAGTAGAGGGTCACGTCGTGGGCATTGGCGAGCACGGAGTCGGTGTGGCTTCCCACCTTCACGCCCTTCACGACGTTCAGCGAACGCGGGCTCGTCTTCGCGACCGCCAGGCCGGCGAGCGAAGCGACGGCCGCGATGAGGACTCCGATCAACATCACCATCCGCGCAGGCTTGGCACGGCTAGGCATCCGGCAGCTCCTTCCGGTCGTGGACTCTCGACCAGGAAGACGCCTCCCGGCGCGGAACCTTCCCGGCCCCGGGGCTAGCGCAAGCCGCCGGCCATGGCCGGGAGGATCACGAGCGTGTCGTCGTCGCCGACCCGCGTGTCCAGGCCGTCGAGGACGCGCACATCCTCGTCGTTGAGATACACGTTGACGTAGCGGTTCAGGCCGCCGTCGGGCGCGAACAGCTGGGACTCGGTATCCGGATGCTCCTCGACCACCGAGCGGAGGATCTCGCCGACCGAGGAACCGTCGGCGCTGAGCTCCTTCTCACCGCCGACCGCAGGGCGGAGCACCGGTGGGATGCGGACGGTGGCCATCGCAGCGAGAACCCTAGTGGGCGCCCGCGCAGAACGCTTCGTAGTCCGGGAACACGCCCATCTCGTCATCCTCGATCGAGTCGGGATCGCGCGAGCAGATCGGGCAGTCCGGGTCCCGGCGGACCTTGACCTCGGTCACGCGGGCGGCGAGCGCGTCGTACATCAGCAACCGGCCGATCAGCGGCTCCCCCTCGCCGAGGATCAGCTTGATCACCTCGGTCGCCTGGAGCAGCCCCATCGTCCCCGGGAGCACGCCGAGCACGCCGTTGGCGCCGCAGGAGGGCGCAAGCTCAGCCGGCGGCGGGACCGGGAACAGGCACCGGTAGCAGGGGCCGTCAAAGGGCTTGAACACCGACAGCTGCCCCTCGAAGCCGAGGATCGCGGCCGACACCACCGGGATGCCGAGACGCACCGATGCGTCGTTGAGCAGGTAGCGCGTGGGAAAGTTGTCCAGGCCGTCGACGACGATGTCGTAGCCCGAGATGATCTCCATGATGTTCTCCGGACCGAGCCGCACCGGATACTTCTGGACCTTGACGTCCGGGTTCAGCGCGTTGATCGTCTGCTCGGCGGAGTCGACCTTCGGCACGCCGATCCGCTCGCTCGAATGGATCACCTGGCGCTGCAGGTTCGAGAGGTCGACCTCGTCGTTGTCGACGATCCCGAGCGTGCCCACGCCGGCCGCCGCCAGATACAGCCCCGCCGGAGAGCCGAGCCCCCCGGCGCCCAGCAGCAACACCTTCGCGTCGAGCAGCTTCTGCTGACCCTCGGGTCCGACCTCGGGCAGCAGCAGGTGGCGCGAGTAGCGCTCGCGCTGCTCGGCGGTGAGCGTGCGCGGCGTCTCCACCTCGTAGCCGCGGTCCTTCCACAGCGTGAAGCCGCCGGTCATCGACTCGACGTGCTCGTAGCCGAGGTCCTCGATCAGGGTGCGCGCCGCCCACGCCGAGCGGTTCCCGGAGGCGCAGTACAGGATCACATGCTGGCCGCGATCGGGCACGGTGCCCTCGATCCGGGACTCCAGATAGCTCTTCGGCACGTGGCGCGCGCCGGGGATGTGGCCTGCGCCCCACTCCTCCGGCTCGCGAACGTCGACGACGACCGCGCCGTTGGAGAGCTGCTCCCGGACGGCCGCTGGGTCGACCTCTTCGATCCTGCTCTTGATCTGGCGGAGGACCTC
>CAWKGS010000006.1:0-169380 GCA_963849285.1 uncultured Solirubrobacterales bacterium | reverse complement strand
ATGTCTAGCCTCCTTCATCGGTTACAGGTTTCGTGCCGAGCCGACGCAACCAGCGTTAGAACGACCGCGGGCGACACGGCAAAGCTCGCCGTGGCCGCCTCAGCCAGCCGCGCCCGCTCGCAGGGCGATCCTATGCCGCCGGCCGCCGGCCAGTCAATGGCCGCTTGGTCGCATCGACCGCGCAGGGGCGGCTAGCGAAGGTGATGGTCGAGGGACGGCCGTGATTTCAGGGACATCAAGCTCGCCACGGGCGACGGCCAGCACGAACTGCTCGGCGTCATCGATGGTGAACGCGACATCGCGCTGGTTGAGCAGGCAGAACGTGCCGGCGGGCGTCCATGCCGAACGCGCTGCTCTGTGGTCGCCCTGCCGCGGAGGCGAGGAGACCGTGATCGCGGATAACGACCTCCCCGATGTCCGGATTCGCTCGATCGCGGAACGCAATCGTGCAGTGCGCTAGCGACAGCTCGCGAACACGTAGCAGCGCAGTGGCGGCTCGGCGAAGACCTCCGGCGAAGCGATCGCCGCCTGGCCGATGGCGCTGAGGAACGCGGCGTAGTTGGAGGCGAAGGTGCTCGGGTCGACCCCGGGCTGGAACACCTGCGTGCAGACGGAGCCCGGGATTCGCGCGGGACTGGCCAGCGATGAGTGCCTGAACGCGTCGACGGCGAGGGCATAGGCGACCGGGTCGTAGGTGCCCATCGCCAGGTGGTCAGAGACATCGAGCGGGCAGATTTGCTGCACGGCGATGTTCGCGATCCGGCCGGCGCCGGTGTGCAGCGAGGAGCTGCCTGAGGCGTTGAGGTTGGGAACCACCACCTCGTCCGTGCGGCTGTAGATCACCGTGTAGTCGATGCCGGCGAACGTCTCGGCGCCGCTGTTCAACGCGACGAGGAACTTGGAGCCAGTGGCCTGCTGCCAGTACGCCGGCGGGCATGCCAGATGGCACAGCGCCTGGGCGTCGAGGGTCCCGTGGTTGGACGGATCGATGGCGACGAGGTCGTGCACGCGCGCACGGGTATCGGGCCAGAAGCGGAGCGCCCATCGCGGGAGCATCCCGCCCTGGCTGTAGCCGAGCACGTCGACCCGGCGGTGCGCGAGCCCCGACATCGTCCGCAGCGCATAGACGATGTACTCGCCCGCCGTCTGGATGTCGCCCATCGAGTGGGAGGGCAGCGTCACGGCGCAATAGGGCCAGTGGAGCGCCGCGAACGCGTGCTCATAGTTCCACGAGTAGTTCGGACCTGGGTCGAGGTTCGTGCCCGGGACGAGCAGGATCGGGTTACGCGTATCGTGGGCGATGCCCGCGGTGCAGGCGAGCGCGGCTCGAAGCTCGGCAGCCGGCACCGAGAGCGGCGGCCCAGGCCGGTGGAGCGGTGCATATGGACCGGTGCGCGCGGACGCGGCTGTCACGTGGAGCGCGAGCACTGCCAGCGCCGCGACTTGGAGCGCGAGCACTGCCAGCACCGCCACCGCCGCGCGCGCAACGCGGGTACTGCCTCCCTGCCAGGCATGCATCTACGTCAGTCTAAGGAGTTCGAACAGGTTGCCGACGAGCGGCCTGTCTCGCGCGCCGCCGCCACGGGTAAACAGCCGGGATGGGACTAATTGCCTTTCTGATCATCCTGTTCGTCATCGGGCTGTTCGTCGGCGCACTGGCGCGATTGCTGCTGCCCGGGCCGGATCCGATGGGACTCCTCACGACGGCGCTGATCGGCCTGTGCGGCAGCTTCGCCGCCGGCCTGTTCTCGTGGTACGTGCTGCACCGGCGCGGCGCCGGCCTGATCCTCTCGGTGCTGTTCGCGATGCTGTTCGTGTGGCTGTACCGGCGCTCGCGCGGGGGCGGCTACGGGCGGCGCCTCTGAGCGGGCGGGCGTCGGCCCATCAGGAGGACGGCCGGAGCTCCTCGATCACCTCGTAGGAGCCGTCGAGCAGAACATCGGCGGCGTGCTCGCCGATTCGCGCCAGCTGTGACTCGCGGCCGAGGCGCGCCTGCGCCTCGCGCAGCTCCTCGAGCGAACCGTCGAACAAGCCGAACGAGATCACCACGTCGGGATCGGCGACGTCGCGGCAGTGGAGGATGCGGGTCCACCCGCGCAGCGCGTCCTCGCCCAGGCCGGCCGGATCCCATGCCGCGCGGAAGGCGGCGTATGAGCCGGGCTTCAGCCGGCGGGCCGTGAAGGTACAGATCATTTGAAGCTCCTCCTGTGGAAGCGGGGGCCGGCTGGGCAGCCGGCCCCCTGAACGAACGGACCTCCCGGCTCAGGGACGAGCCTCGAGGACGATGTTGAACGGTGTCTCGGTCGCGCGGCGGAAATGCGTGAAGCCTCCCGCCTCAACGACGTCACGCAGCCGCCCCTCGCCGGCCTGGGCGCCGAGCGCGAGCCCGACCTCCTGGTCGCGCGAGGCCGGCGTGCACACCAGCGTCGATGCGCTGTAGAACACCCGGCCGACTGGGTTGAGGTTGTCCTCGAGCCGGTCCCCGGCGTACGGCTCGACGATCAGCCAAGTCCCGTCCGCGGCGAGCGTCGAGAGAACGTGTGACGCCGCCCCGACCGGGTCGCCCATGTCATGCAGGCAGTCGAACATCGTCACGAGGTCGTAACCGGTGCCGGGGTAGTCCTTGGCCGGGGCGACCTCGAACGTCGTGCGGTCGGCGACTCCCGCCTCCGAGGCGGCGCCGCGTGCGTGCGCGACCGAAGGCTCGTGGTAGTCGAATCCCACGAAGCGTGACTCCGGGAACGCCTGCGCGAGCAGGATCGTGGAGGCACCGTGACCGCACCCGACGTCGGCCACGAGCGCGCCCGCCTCGAGCTTCGCCTGGACACCGTCGAGCGCGGGGATCCACGAGGACACGAGGTTGGCGGCGTACCCCGCCCGGAAGAACCGCTCGGTTCCCCCGAACAGGTCGTGGTGATGGGCGTGCCAGCCGACGCCGTGTCCGTCACGGAACGCGTCCGTGATCTTCTCCTCGTCCTTGATCAGAGCGGTCGCAAGCTGGAACGCGCCCGGCACGAACGCCGGCGATCCCTCTTGGGCCAGCGCGAGCGACTGCTCCGGGGTCAGCGCGAACCTGTCCGTCCCCGCGTCGTAGCTCACGTACCCGCCGGCCGCCTGGCTCGAGAGCCATTCGCGGATGTACCGCGGGTCGGTCCCGGTGCGCGCGGCAAGCTCGGCCGCGGACACCGGAGCACCGTCGACCATCGCCCGGTACAGCCCGAGCTTGTCGCCGATCACGACCAGTGCCGCGCTCAGCGCCGCACCGAGATCGCCCACGAAGCGGCCCATGAACTCCTCGAGCCGCGCCTGATCGATCGCTTCAGTTCTCGCCGTCATCGTCATCGCCTCGTTTTCACGCATGTCGCGATCGCCACCGCTCACTGCTCGTCCCAGACCTGCACGACGGTCTGGCTGGTGATCGCACCATGCTCGAGCGCGATCACCGTCGCGCACAGGACGTTGGTGCCGTCCGGGTAGCGGCACGCCTGCGTGTAAGCGGCGCCGCTCTCGTCCTCGACCCGGTGCTGAACGGCGTGGCTCATATCCCGGCCGTACATCTCCTCGAGCCAGCCGGCGATCTGCTCGCGCGTGCGCAGCACTCGGGGCGCGGCGGGCTGCGAGACCCGGTCGACGATCCTGACCTGCGCGTCAGGTCCGTACATCGAGAGTTGCGTCGCGGCGTCGCGCTCTTCGGCAGCGCGGGCGAAGCGGTCGAGATCGAACGTCGTGGTGGTACTCATGGGGTTCCTCCTTGTGGTTGTGTGTGCCATGCGCGGACAAGGTCCTCGAAGCCCGTCGCCACGCCGTCAAAGGAGCGTCAAAGCGATGGGAGTAGTCTTTGACGCCGTGCTGCGCGCACGCCTGCTTGGCGCGCTCGAGGTGGAACTCGACGGGGCGATCATCCATTCGCCGGCTGCGCAACGGCCGTGGGCGCTGTTCGCCTATCTGGCGCTGTCCAACCGTCCGGTGACCCGCGCGGAGCTGGCGGGGACGTTCTGGCCCGACGTGCTCGATCAGAGCGCCCGGGCGAGCCTGCGCAGCGCGTTGTGGGCGCTGCGCCGCCAGCTGAAGGACGCCGTCGTCGTCGAGGGCGATCACGTCACGCTGGCATCCGACGAAGGGTTGTGGACCGACCTCGCGGAATTCGAGCGGCGTGCCGCGACCGATCCTGGGCGCGCGCTCGAGCTGTGCCGGGGCGACCTGCTCGACGGTCTCCAGGACGAATGGGCCCTCTCGGCGCGTGAGCGTCACCGCGAGCGGGTGATCGAGCTCCTCGAACGGTTGGGCGTTGCGGCCGAGCAGCGCGGTGCGGACGGCGAGGCGATCGCGCTCACCCGTGAGCAGGTACAGCGTGCGCCGCTGGATGAGGCAGCACACCGCCGCTTGATGGGCAGGCTGAACGCCGCGGGCGATCGTGCCGGCGCGCTGCGCGCCTACGAAGCGCTGGCGGGCAGGTTGCGGCGCGAGCTGGCGGTCGCGCCGTCCCCGCAAACCCGCGAGCTGGCCGCAGAGCTCCGCGCCGAGTTGCCCGCGCCAGAGGATGTGCTGAGACGCAAGCGACCCCTGATCACCGGACTGCTGCCGCTGATCGGCCGTGACGCCGAGCTCGCCGAGCTCCGGCGTTGCTGGCAGACCACGATCGCCGGAGCGGGCGCGGTGGCGCTGATCCGCGGCGAGGCGGGCGTCGGCAAGACGCGTCTGGCCACCGAGCTACAGCTGCACGCGGTGGGCGCCGGCGGGCGGGCCGCGGCCTCGGCCGCTCTCGATCTCGGCGGCACCGCCCCGCTCAGCCTGTGGGCGGAGCTGATCCGGGATCTGTTGCCGACGCTGCCCGCACCGCCCGCGGAAGCCGCCTGGCCGGATGACCTGGTCGTGCTGACGCCCGAGCTGCCTGAGCACTTCGCCCGCCGTGGCATGCCGCCGGTGGCCGTGGTCCCCGATCTTCAGCGGACGCGCCTGTTCGAGGCGGTCGTCGCGCTGCTCGACTGGGCCGCGCGCGAGACGCCATTGCTCCTGGTGCTCGACGACATCCACGCGGCGGACGCCTCGAGTCTCGAGCTCGCGGGCTACGCCGCCCGGCGTGCCGCCCGCCTGCCGGTGATGATCCTTCTGACCCGTCGCGAGCTCCCCGAGCGGGCCGACGCGGACCGGCTCGAGCAGGCGGTTCGCAGCCGAGGGCTGCTCGCCTGCGAGCTGGACCTGAGACCCCTGCCGCCGCAGCCCGTAGCCAGGCTGGCGCGCGCCGCCGCGTCGCTCAATGCGGCTGAGGTCAGGCGTGTCGTCGAGAACGCCGACGGCAACGCGCTGCTCGCGGTCGAGACGGCACGGGCGCTCGGTCGCGGCGAGGACACGATCGCACCGAGCCTCCGGGGGTCAGCCCGGGCCGCGCTGGCACCCCTGGCGAGCGACTTGCGCCGGCTGGTCGAGTTCGCGGCGGTTGCCGCGAGACCGGTCGGGACGCTCGAGGTCGACCAGCTCGGGCTGGGGGACCCCCACGAGCTCGCTGATGCCGCGCTGCAGACGGGACTCCTCGTCTCACCCGACGGTGAGATCGCTTTTCGGCACTCCCTCCTGCGCGACGCCGTCTACCAGGAGATTGCGCCTCCCCGCCGGCGCGGGCTCCACCAGCGGTGGGCGCGCGCGATGGTCGCGCGCGAGCTGGCCGGCGCAGTCGCCCGCCCGGCCGAGGTGGCACGGCATCTGCAGCTGGCCGGCGCCGACGGCGAGGCGGTTCCCCATTTGGCGCGTGCCGCCGCCGACGCATGGGCGCTGGGCGCGCTCGACGAGGCGGTCGCATATCTGGAGGCGGCCCTCGCGATCGCGCCGGAGCGGGCGGACCTGATGCTCGAGCTGGGCGAGCTCGAGGCGTGGCGGTCCCGCTCCGAACAGTCGGAGAAGGCGTTCGCGCGCGCCTTGCAGCTGCTCGAGGAGCAACGAGCCGAGCCGCTCGACTGCGCGCGCGCCTGGCTGCGCCGCGCGCGGGTACACCACGGTCCGATCTGCATGCCGAAGGTCGTGCTCGAGAGCGCGGAGCGAGCCATCGAGATCCTGGAGCAGGCCAACCTGAGCGCCTGGGAGGAGCGCAGCGAGGCACTTGCCGCGAGCGCCTGGGCCGAGGCGGTGGCCGGTGACGTCGTGCTGGCGGAACGGCGCCTGGCGCAGCTGACCGAGCAGCCCGGCGACGGCGACGATCTCAGGATCTACGACGTCAATCACGCGCTGGCATACGTGCTGATGCGCCGGGGCCGATTCGTCGAGTCCTACGATCCCTCGATCGCGGCGGGCGAGGCGATCGCGCGGGCGGACCGACCGGACTTGTCGTACGGGTGCTGGGTAAATGCGGCAGGCGCTGCCGCCGCGGCCGGGGACCCGGAGCGCGCGCTGCACTTCCTCGATCGCGGGATGGACGCGATCGAGGGCCAGGGGCTGCGCAGCATCGAGGTCCAACTGCTCGGGGCCCGTTCGTTCGTGCTCCGGACCCTGGGGCGGTTGGCGCAGGCGCGCGAGGAGGGCGAGGGTGAGCGCGCGCTGGCCGAGCAGCTCGGCGACCCGGCGCTGATCGCGATGGCCAGTCACGATCGCGGGCTCGTCGCGCTGCAGGAGGGAGACTATGAAGCCGCGATGGAGCTGCTCGAGGCGTCGCTCGCGGCGCGAGGGCCGATCAGCCGGCCGCTCACCCGGCTCGCGCTGGCCGAAGCGCTGGCGCGCGCGGGACGGGCCGACCGCGCCACCGAAGAGGTGCGCGCGACGGCGCTCGAGCCCGTCCGCGCCAGCGACTTCCCCGAATCCCTCGTGCCGCGAATGGCGCGCGTCCAGGGACTGATCGCGTTCGCGCGCGGGCAATACGCGGAGGCCGAACGCCGGCTGGAGGAATCGATCGCCGGCTGGGAGCGGCTGGTCGCCCGCTCGGTGCGAGCGGAGAGCATCGCCTCCGTGCTCGCCGATCTCGGGCGCCCGGTGGTCGGGCTGGTCGAGCCCGAGCGCGAGCTGGCGCATGCGAACGCAGACCTCGAAGCGATCCGCGAAGGAGGACTCAGTGCCGTCGTTCCATGACAGCGCAACCGCGGCGGCTCCACCCGAGGAGGTCTGGAAGCTCCTCTACGACCCCTCGCGGTTCCCAGACTGGTGGGCCGGCGTGGGTACCGTCGAGGTCGGGGACCAAAGCCGCTACACGATGTTCCCGGACGGCTATCCGGACTTCCCGATGGCCCAGCTGCTCGAGAGCCGCCAGGAGGAGCGCCGCGTGACGATCTCGTGCCTGGTCTCGGACCTTCGGTTCGAGTGGCGCTTGGAGGCCGTGGAGGGCGGTACGGAGGTCAGCGTCGACGTCGAGATCCCTGACGCCGAGGCGCACCGCCTCGAGTCACAACGCGAGATCATCAGCGCCTCGATGCGCAGGCTCGCGCAGCTTGCGGCGCAGAGCGCGCCGTACCGGTAGCCGCGCAGCCCGCTGCTAGGATCCGCGCGAGTGTTGAGGGCGCAGAAGGTTCGTAGGGGGCCTTGTTTCCGGTGGGCGTTGGTCGTCGTGCTCGCGGCCCTCCTCGTGCCGGCCGGCACGGCGTCGGCCGGGGTTGCCAACCGGGGGATCAAGGGCGCGCCCAGGTCGAATCCGATCGCGGGCCTTCCATGGGGGCACTACACGGGGGTCATCGACGGCGTGTGGCCCGCGTACCAGAACGCGCACGGCCGCCACAAGAGCCTGCTCGGGAAGATCGCCCTCCGGCCGCTGTCATTCTGGTTCGGCGCGTGGTGGCCGGACAGCTACGCCCGGACGGTCGCCCAGCAGTACATCCAGAGCGTCACCGGCGGTAAGCCCAACGTCCTCGCGCAGGTCACGATCTTCCGGCTCGACCCGTGGGAGGGGCAGGCATGCTCGCAGCTGCCCTCGACGGCGCAGCAGGCGAGCTACAGGCACTGGATCGACAACTTCGCCGACGGAATCGGATCCGCGCGAGTCGCGTTGATCCTGCAGCCAGACATCCCCTTCGCCACGTGCTCGCCGGGCGGAGGGCAGATCCCGTTGGGGCTGATCGCCTACGCGGCGAAGCGGTTCAACCGCCTGCCGCACACCACCGTCTACATCGATGGGGGCACCGTGGCGTGGCTCTCGCCGAGCGTGCAGGCGTCGATCCTCGCGCGCGCCGGCATCCGGTTCGCGCGTGGCTTTGCGCTCAACACGACCCAGTACGGAAGCACCGCGATGGAGCTCGACTACGGCGCGAAGATCGTGTCCGACCTGAACGCGAGCGGCATCGCAGGCAAGCACTTCGTGATCAACACGGCCGAGAACGGCGCGCCCTTCCTCGCGGGGCAGTACCCGGGCAATCCCAACGATCCGCGGATGTGCTCCCACCGCTTCGACCGGCTGTGCGTCACGCTCGGGATCCCTCCGACCACGCACACCGGCGCGAGCCAGTGGGGACTGCCTGGCCCCGAGCGCGCGATCGCCGCCGCCGATGCCGACGCGTACCTGTGGATCGGCCGCCCCTGGCTGAACCCGAGCTCGACCGGGTTCAGCGTGAGCAACGCGCTCGCGATTGCGTCATCGACGCCCTACTGAGCGCGTCCTCGCCTGGATAGCGGGCGGCGTGCTCGCGCTGCTCGTCGCGACGGGATGCGGCTCCTCGGGCCACGGGTCCACGCATACCTCCACGCATACCTCCACGCATACCTACCTCCACGCGCGCGTCCACACAGACCTCCGCGGACACGACGGCCGCCTCGACGCCTGCTCGGACAGGGCCGTTGATCGCGGTCCTGCCGGACGCCCGCCGGATTGGACTGTTCGATTGGCTCCCGGCCGTGGCGGTCCGGGGGCAGGCCGCGGTGTGGATCTCGCGGGTCGCCGCCTACCGGGAGCCCGGATTCACGATCACGCTGCTTCGCTTCGACCAGGGGCTGGTCACCCTCGCGCTTCACGCCGGCGGCTCCCAGCCAGGTGGCGGCGGGTGGCGTTATGGCGACGCGATCGGATCGGTCGAGCGGCGGGGCGTGGTCGCGGCGTTCAACAGCGCGTTTGAGGAGAACTACGGTGCGGGCGGGTTCGAGGAGGGCGGCCGGGTCGGCTGGGCGCTGCGCCGCAACGACGCCTCGGTGGTGATCTACACGGACGGCTACGCCGACATCGGCAGCTGGCAGCGGGACATTCCCGCTCCCGGGAGGCCGATCGAAGCGGTCAGGCAGAACCTGAAGCTCCTGATCGACGCCGGTCGCATCGCGTCCACGGTCGACCGGTGCATCAAGGTCTGCTGGGGTGACCCGCTGCACGAGCAGCCGATCGTCGCCCGCTCGGCGCTCGGCGTGACGGCCGGCGGTCAGCTCGTATGGGCCGCGGGGCACGACCTCTCCGTGCGAGCGCTCGCGGAGGCGATGCTCGCCGCCGGCGCGATCCGAGCGATGGAGCTCGACATCAACCCCAGGTGGGTCGCCGGCTATGTGTACGCCCATCCCTCGGCGCGGCATCCTCCGATCCCAGTCCCGCTCGTGCCCGGACAGACCGGGATTCCAGGTCGATTCCTGACGCCGTATTTCCGTGACTTCTTCACGGTGCTCGCGCGGCCGCGCTGAGGCGCCGGCGCGCGCTCGAAGCGGCGTCGGTGCCGAGGGCGGCTGTTAGCGTATTGACGGGAGCGTGCAGGTCTCATCTCGACATCTGGTCCTCGGCGCCGCCGTCCTCGCGCTCGCGGGATGCGGCGCCGGCGGGAGCGCCGGAAGCGGCGGAAGCGGCTCGACGACGCCCGCGCCGCACGTGCATCCGCAGGCGATCGAGCCCGTCGCCGGCGAGCAGGCCGCCGCGGTCGCGCCGCAGGATCCCGTCGGCGACCCCAACGCGCACGCTCCGTCGCTGGCGGAGGTCAGGCGGCTGCTGCGCCAGGAGTACCTGGCGGCGCGCACCACGAGCGCGACGTACATCGATCCGCTCCAGTACGTGAACCACTGGGAGCGCACCGATCAGGGCGTCGACGCCAGCATGCCGGTCGGCGCGCCGATCCTCGCGCCCGGCACGATCAAGATCCTGGCGATCGTCCCCGGCTGGTTTGCCGGTCAGCCGCTGGTCTACTGGGAGCTTTTGAACGGGCCCGACGCCGGCAAGCTCCAATACGTCGCTGAGCAGATCACGAGCATCGCTCCGCCGGGGAGCATTCTGCAACAGGGGCAGGTGATCGCGCGCTTCGCTGCGTCCGGGACCGGCATCGAGTTCGGGTGGTCGACGCTGAACGGCGTGACGCTCGCGCGCGCGACGAGCGGTTATACCGAGGGACAGGTCACGCCCGCCGGGGTCTCGATCCGCAACTGGCTGAACAGTCTCGGCGCAAACGCCGGCCCGAGCTACTGAGCCCGGACGCCCGCAGCTCGGGTGATTAACGGCGTCTAGCGGGTA
Source organism: uncultured Solirubrobacterales bacterium (assembly GCA_963849285.1). Classification (GTDB taxonomy): domain Bacteria; phylum Actinomycetota; class Thermoleophilia; order Solirubrobacterales; family Solirubrobacteraceae; genus Palsa-465. Next base: position 158,999 of record CAWKGS010000006.1, on the reverse strand, counting down.
ATCCGCGACTATGGCTACCCAGAAGCAACGCGAGGCCGCCCGCCAGAACGTCAAGAAGGCGCAGTCCGGCGCGCGCAAGAACCGCTCGATCGCCAACCTCTCGAGCAAGACCCGATCCGCGCTCGGTCGCGAGGGAGCGAAGGCCGCCGCCCGCAAGCGCGGCGCCACCCGCGGCACCGGAACCGGTGCCGGCGCGATGACCGTCACCGAGCTGCGACGTGAGGCGGCGCGACTCGGGATCGAAGGCCGCTCGAAGATGGGCAAGGCCCAGCTGATCCGCGCGGTCGGCCAGAAGCGCCGCTAGCTCCACTCCCTGTGAAACGATCCGGCGATGGCGTCCGCCGCCGCTGACAGCTGGCGCGCCCACCTGCCGGGCGGAGTCGAGCCCGAGACGCTCGATCTCACTGCGAAGGGGAGCTTGCCGGCGGCGTGGGCGAGCGTTTGGGCTCGCGCCGAGGAGGCGCCGGTGCTTCGCGGCTCCGGCGGGCGGTGGATTACGGCCGGAGAGCTCGAGCAGGCGACGAGATGCATGGCTGGACGCCTGCAGGCAGCCGGGCTCGAGCCCGGCGACCGGATTTTGTTCAGCGCCGGCACATCGCTCGAGCTCGTGATCGCGCACGTGGGCGCGATGCGGGCGGGCCTGGTGATCGTGCCCGCCAACACGGCGTACCGGGAGCGCGAGATCGCGCACGTCGTGAGCGACGCGCGGCCGAAGGCGGCGGTGCTCGATGATCCCGAGCGCGCCGCGTGGGTGCGCGCCGCGGGCGCTGATGTGCTCGCCCTGACGCCGGACATCGACCTGCCCGATGGCGAGCCGTCGCGGCTCGACGCCGCCTCGCGCGAGGACCCCGCGCTGATCGGGTACACGTCAGGAACCACAGGCACGCCCAAGGGCGCGGTCCTCTCGCACGCGAACCTGCTCGCGGGGATCGAGGCGGTCGCACTCGCCTGGCGCTGGACGGAGAACGACCGGCTCGTCCTGGCGCTGCCGCTGTTCCACGTCCACGGCCTGGCCGTCGGACTGCACGGGACGCTGCTGACGGGCGCGTCGGCCGTGCTCTTGCCGCGATTCGACGTGGACTCGGTCCTCGACGCGGTGGCGGCGCACAACGCGACCCTGTTCTTCGGCGTCCCGACGATGTACCGCCGGCTGGCGAAGTCAGACCGCGTCCGCGAGCTCGCGGCGTTGCGCCTGTGCGTATCTGGCTCGGCGCCGCTCAGCGCCGAGCTCCATCGCGAGCTTGCGGCACGGGGCGGTCAAGAGATCCTCGAGCGCTACGGGATGACCGAGACGTTGATGAACGTCTCCAACCCCTACCAGGGGGAGCGGCGCCCGGGCAGCGTCGGGCTGCCGCTCCCGGGCGTCGAGCTGCGGCTCTCCGACGGGGGCGAGATCCTGCTTCGCGGGCCGAACGTGTTCGGTGGATATTGGGAGCGGCCCGAGGCGACGGCCGAGAGCTTCGTGGACGGATGGTTCCGGACCGGCGATCTCGGGAGCTTCGATCCCGACGGGTACCTGCGGATCCTGGGCCGCTCGAAGGAGCTGATCATCACCGGCGGGCTGAACGTCTATCCGCGCGAGGTCGAGGAGGTCCTTGGGGGGCATCCCGACGTGGCGGAAGTCGCCGTGGTCGGCATGCCCTCGGATGAATGGGGCGAGGTGGTGACGGCATTCATCGTTCCGGCCGGCCCCGGCGCAGCCGCCGAACCGCTGCTCGAGTACGCCTCCGAGCGCCTGGCCGCGTTCAAGCGTCCGCGCGAGCTGTACTTCGTCGACTCGCTGCCGCGAAACGCGCTCGGCAAGGTCCTCAAGCAGGAGCTCAGGGGCAGCTGAGGGCGATACCCCGACCTATACCCGAGTTACCCACCGCGACCCGGAAGCCACTCGGGATCGAACTGCACCGGGACGTCCTCAGCCGCGCCTGCGTAGGCCTCCTCCGGATCGCGGGTCTCGCGCTCGACGCCTGCCCGGTGTCGCTGCGCAAGCTCTGACTCCGGATATACGACATCGTCGGACAGTCGCGTGCCGACGGCTAGCAACGTGCACGGTCCGGCGCCTGCGCCGACGAACACGTGCTCGGTCCGGACGGGGCAGTGCACGAAGTCCCACGCCTTCAGCCGGCGTTCCTGGCCCTCCACCAGGAGCAGGCTCTCGCCGGCGAGTACCAGGAAGTCCTCCTGCTCGTTCTCACCGTGGTACATGCACGCGGCCTGGCCGGGTTGGAGCACGCCGATGTTGAACCCGAGCTGCGGGAACCGGGCGGCACCCTCGAAGCGCGTGTAGGCGCCGAAGGTTCCCTCGAGCCAGCGAGCGTCGGCGACGTTCAGGACGAACCAGCCCTCGCCCTCGGGGACCATGCCGTTGTCGGCGGGCTCGAGCGGTGCCTCGGGGACCATCGCGCCAATTATCGTCGACTCGCGCGAGGCGGTACCGTCGACTCGATGCCGCTACGCGCGTTCCCGGTTCTGCACGCGAAGAACGTCGAGGCGCTGGCCCACTTCTACGGCGCGCTCGGTTTCGAGGAGCACGTCCGTCTGCTGGCGCCGGACGGGACGGCGGGATACGTCGGCCTCAAACGTGACGCGGCCGAGCTCGCCATCACGAGTGAGGACTCGCCGCGAATGCTCGCCGGAGTCGAACCCCAGCCCGGCCCGCGCCACGAGCTCTTCGTCTACGCGAGCGATCTCGATCAGGCCGTCGCGCGCCTGCGCGAGCTCGGCGCTGAGGTGCTGCGCGAGCCCGCGGCGATGCCTTGGGGCGAGCGGGTCGCGTACCTGCTCGATCCCGAGCGCAACCTGATCTCGCTCGCCCAAGCGGCCTGAGCACATTCCTCCCGCATCGTGGCCGATGAGTTTTCGGCCTGGACTCGGTCTGAGCCGATGTGAACGCGGAGGAACGCACGTGATTTCTGAATTCCGGACCAAACCTGTCCTCGATCGCATGGAGACTGGACGCATGAAACACAACGGAGAAACCGCGATCGCGGCCAACGCGCTGAGGCGCACATTCAAGGGCGGGATCGAGGCCGTGCGCGGCATCGATCTCGAGGTTTCGGCCGGCGAGGTATTCGGCTTCCTCGGGCCGAACGGTGCCGGCAAGACCACCACCGTGCGGATGCTCTGCACCCTGCTCCCGCCGACTTCGGGCATCGCCACCGTTGCCGGGCTCGACGTGGTCAAGGAGGGAGGCGCGGTTCGCCGGCGGATCGGCGTGGCGCTGCAGGAGATCGGACTCGACCCCGTCCAGACCGGCCGCGAGCTGCTCGAGCTGCAGTGCGGGCTGTACGGCATCGGCGGGCGGCGCGGCCGGGATCGGGCGGCCGAGCTGCTCGAGCTGGTCGGATTGAGCGACGCCGCCGACCGCCGGACGAAGACCTATTCCGGCGGGATGAAGCGCCGGCTGGACCTGGCAAGCGCGCTGGTCCACGAGCCTCAGGTGCTCTTCCTCGACGAGCCGACGACCGGGCTGGATCCCGCGTCGCGGCTGACGATCTGGGAGGAGGTCCGGCGGATCAACGCAGCGGGGACGACCGTGTTCCTGACGACTCAGTACCTCGAGGAGGCGGACAAGCTCTGCGATCGGCTCGCGATCATCGACGAGGGCCAGATCGTCGCCGCCGGCACGCCCGAGCAGCTGAAGGCGGAGATGGGGCATGACGTCGTCTCGGTCACCCTGAACGGCGCCGACGTCGCGGCCACGCAGGACGCGCTCCTCGGCCTGCCGGGACTGGAGCGGCTCGTCCCCGAGCCGGGCGCGCTGGCGCTCTACGTCGACAACGGCGCCGCGTCGATCGCGGAGATCGTGCGCCGCCTCGACGGCGAGCGCACGCATGTCGGCGCGATCTCGGTGTCGCGTCCCTCGCTCGACGACGTGTTCCTGAAGGCGACCGGGCGCCGGCTCGAGGGCCATACCCGAGAAGCAAAGCAAGCGGAAGAGGTGTCACAGTGACCGAGGTAGCGCTGCTGGGCCGCCGTGCGGTCCGCGAAGTCGTCCGGTATCCCGAGGCGACGATCCCAACCCTGTTCATCCCCCTGTTCTTCCTGCTCGTGAACATCGGGCAGGTGTCGAAGACGTTCCCGAGCAGCACCCCGTTCCTCGACGGTCAGGGCTACGTCGCGTTCCAGCTGCCCGTGTCGCTGATGTTCGCGGTCGCCACCGCGACCTCGGGCCTCGCGCTCGTGACCGAGATCGACCTCGGCTACTTCGACAAGCTGCTGGTGTCACCGATCCACCGCTCGTCGTTGATCTTCGGCCGGCTCACGGCCGACCTCGTGCGCGGGATCGGCACCGGCGCGCTGGTGCTGGCGGCGGGCATCGCGCTCGGCGCCCGCATTCAGAGCGGGATCCTCGGCGCTCTGCTGATCGTCCTGCTGGCGGCCCTGTTCGGCGTCGCGTACGCGGGCTTCGGGATCCTGGTGGCGCTGCGGACCCGCAATGTCCAGGCGACGCAGTCGAGCTTCCTGCTGTTCTTCCCGCTGCTGTTCCTGACGCCGAACTTCGTCCCATTCGATCGGCTCTCGCCGCTGATGGAGACGCTTGCGCGGATCAACCCGGTCAGCTACGTGATCGTCGGCATCCGCTCGCTGGTGATCAATGGGTGGGACGCGGGCAAGATCGGCGCCTGCCTACTCGTGATCGTGGGGCTGGGAGCGGTGCTGACCGCGCTGTCGCTCCGCGCGATCTCGCACTACGACCGCTGAAGCGCGTCGTACCGGGCCGAACCGCGTTCAGGCCACCCAGCGCCCACCGAGCATGGTCCGCTGCACCCGTCCTTCGTCGTCCAGGAGGACGAGGTCAGCGGGCCCGCCCGCGTAGAGGCCGGGGCCAAGGCCGAGGGCGCCTGCGGGGGCCTCCGAGGCCGCGGACCACGCTTGCGCGATCTGCGCGCCGGTGTACGAGCTCCACCGGCGAGTCATCTCGTCGAGCAGGATCGCGCTGCCGGCGAGCCGACCCGCAGCATCGCGGTGGGTCCCGTCGCGCTCGCGCGCGACCGGCGCGCCCGCGAGCGTCGTGCCGGAGGCGTCGCTGACCAGTACGACTCGGTCCGCGGCGAGCCGGTGCACCAGCCTCAACATGTCGGGCACGACATGCACGCCGTCGGCGATCAGCCCGAGCGACACGCGCTCGTCGAGCAGCGCGGCGCCGGCGAGTCCCGGCTCGCGATGGTGGATCTGACCCATCGCGTTGAACAGATGCGTGACGATGCGAGCGCCGGCCTCGAACGCCGCGCGCGCTTGCGCCGCGCCGGCGCCGGAGTGGCCCAGCGCGACGGCTACCCCCCGGGCCCGCATCGCGGCGATCAGCTCGAGCGCGCCGTCGAGTTCGGGGGCCAGCGTCACGAGGCGCACCGCCGGCGAGTGGTAATACGCGGGCACTCCCTCGGCGGGTGCCCTGAGCAGCTGCGCGCGATGAGCGCCGGCGTGCTTTGGATTCAGGAACGGTCCCTCGAGGTGTAACCCCCTGATCGGTGAGGCGGGGTCCGCTACCCGTTCCTCGACCGCCGCGACGGCGGCTGCATTCGACTCGTCCTCTGCGGTCACCAGCGTCGCCAGGCAGCTGGTGACCCCGTGCGCGACCAGGGCCCGCTCGATCCGCTCGAGCGCGTCAATGCCGCCACCGACTTCGAAACCGGCGGCGCCGTTCAGCTGCAGGTCGACGAGGCCCGGCGCGATCAAGCCGCCATGCTCGAGGTCCGGGACGCGCGGCGGCGGGTCTGATCCGGCGGCGACCACAGCCGCTCGATCGACCTCGAGCCAACCGCGCGCGACATTGCCGCGCGCGATCATCCGGCCCGCGATCAGGAGGCTCACGCCTCCATTGTCATGGGTTCGCCGAGGTCAGCTGCGAGAGCTGGTGCGGGCTCGGGTAGAGCCGCCGCGCGAGCGGCTCGTGCCGCCCGAGCTCGACCGGCCGCCCGAGCTCGACCGGCCGCCCGAGCTCGACCGACCGCTGGACGTCGACCGACCGCCGGACGTCGACCGGCTGCTGGACGTCGACCGGCTGCTGGACGTCGAGCGGCCACCCGTGCTCCGGCGGGCGCGGGTGCTCCTGCGCCGGCGCGTCGTCGGGCGCTGGTCACGCGGAACCTCCGCGCGGACGACGTCCTTGACCAGGCGCACCAGCTCGGCGTTCAGGAACTTCGCCATGCGCTCCTCGTCGCGTCGGATCGCCTTCGCCAGCTGTGCGGTCTCGCGATCGCCGACCTCCGTCGCGAATGTCTCGATCCGCGTGTACAGCGCGATCTCGACGTGCTCCTCGCGCAGCTCTTCCTGGGCGTTGCGCAGGTGCGTCTCGCTCTGGTTGGTGAACGCGGCGCGCGCGGTGCCGACCTGTCCCTTGACGGCCGCGACCGCCTTGCCGGCGACTTCGCCGACGGCGCTCGGGACACCCGGGATCGAGGCGGCGCTATCGGTCGAGCCGCCCAGCTTCTTGATCCGCGAGGCGACCTGGCGCTTGTGGTTGCGCGTCTCAGTCAGGTGAGCGCGCAGCCGCTTGGCATATGCGGCCTTCTGCGTTAGCGCGATATGCGCGGTCAGATCCGCCTCGAGCTCCGCCTCCTTCGTGTGCGCCTCGCTCAGCCACTGGACCAGCTTGGTATCGCGCTCGTTGAGTGTCTTGCTCGCCATCGGGTGCTCCTTTCGAGGGTAGGGTCGATCCAGCCTGGGAGATGGGCTACTGGCGCGAGCGCTCGTTGACCGCGCGCCGCAACTGACGCTCGACCGCGGACATCACGCTCTCGCGCTTGCGGTTGAGGCCCTCGTACAGCTGCACGGTCGCGAGCTCCTCCGGCGACGCGTCGCCCACTCGCGCGATCACCTCCTGCGCGGTCAGCTGCCTGTACCCCTCCCACGGCTCCTCCACCCTCACCGCCGCGCCGGCGCCGTCCTCGGCTCCGGGCTCCGCGAGCTCGGCGACGAGCTCAGGCTCCTCGGAGACGTGCGCAGGCTCCTCTGGCACGGGCGCGTCGTAGTCGATCGCGGGTTCCGTGGCAACCGCTGGTGCGGGCGCGTCGGACTTTGGGGCGGGCGGGGCCGCGGCCTCGGGGGCCGGCGGGGCCGCGGCCTCGGGCTCTGGCTGCGGCTCGGTCCGGGGCGGTGGCGGCGCGTCGCCATTCGAGCCCTCGCTGCCGCTCGGCCTGACCACGCGCACGACGCTCTCAGCGACGACGAACGCGCGGCCGGCGGCCTCGCCAGCGCCGCGCAGCACGAAGTTGGCGGCGCGGACGCCGACGCGCAGCGGCAACGTGATCAGCTCGAAGGCCATCGCGTGGGTTACTACCCGCGCGCGCTCAAACGAAAAGCGCCGGTCCGGTGCGCTGTCCCGGCGGGCGCTGCGTCCTTCCCACAGGACGCAGCGCCCAGAGGAAGCGTCAGTGCAACAGCTCGAGCGAGTTGGCCGCCGGACCGCTGCCGATGTCGTTGACGAAGTAGATGCCCTCCGCGCGTGGCGCGACGGCCAGGCCGAACAGATCGCCGCCGCCGTTCGCGATCAGCTGCTTGACCGTCGTGCGCCGGCCGTTCGCCGAGGTCTCGACGATGTCGCCATCGCTTCCGTTGAGGGTGAGAACGTCGCCGTTCGGCGCGATCGCCAGACCAAGCGGGTCGTTCAAGGCGCCGTTCATCGACACCGTGTGGCCCCCGTTTCCGAGCGCCTCGGTGCGGCCGAGTGCGTCCGGCACCGACGCGATCCGGTTGCCGTTTGAATCGGCCACGTAGAGGACACCATTGCTGCCGAGACCCACCCCGGTCGGTCCGACCACGAGCGCGTTGGGATCAGTGTGTTCAGCGAAGCCCTCAGCGATGACCTTGTTGGAAGTCACCTTCGGAACCTCACCGCGGTGAATCCGCAGGGTGAGGCGCACGACGGTCCCCTTCATCGCTACGCCGCCCTTCGCCGCCACGGTCCCATTGAGGACGTTGGTGATGAACAGGACGACATGCGTGCCGCTGTCAACCGCGGTCATGTCCCACGGCCCGTTGATGTCCTTCGCCGTGATCGTCTCGACGACGTGGCCGTGGGAATTGAGCACGGTGAGCGCGCCGGCCGTCGCGTTTGCGGCCATGCCCTGCGGCGCCGGCAGGCTGCCGACGATCACGTAGCCGCTCTTCAACCACACCAGCGCGGTCGTCAGCCCGGTGACGCCAGCCGAAGTCGGCGGCGGGACGGCGGCGAACAGACGCGCGCTGCCGCCGGGGGAGACCTCCATGATGCTCGACCCCGTCCCCTGCTGGTTTTGCCCGTTGTTGAAGTTGCTGACGAGCACGTCCCCGCGGACGAGCTTTCCCTCGCTGTGGTGAACGACCGCGACCCCGTAGGGGTTCTGGTCGCCCGCGACGGACGGGGGACCGGACGGCACCGTCGTGGCGAGGAACTTGATGTTGTGGAAGTGGTTGATGAATGGCGCGGCGTTCGCCGTGCCGGCGGTGAGGACGGGCAGCGACAGCGCCACCGCGCCCGCGGCTCCCGCCAGGAGCTTGCGTGGAGACATTCCCCGGGTTCGCCTTTCTCTCGGTCGTGGATGCGGCCCGTGATGTTGGGCCTGCATCTGCGGACGTCGCGGGCCCCGGGATCCTTCCCGCGCCGGCAGCGGCCTGCGCGATCGCATACGCTGGCAACCTCGCTGGAGAGGAGGCTCCGATCGTAGATCTCGATCTCAAGTATCTCGATCCCAGGACCATCGTCGGCGGCGCCGGCAAGCTGGTCGAGCGGTTCGGGGAGGAGGCCTATTACGCCGCGCTGTGCATCCGCAGCGGGATGGTCCGCCCGGAACTGCCGCACAGGGTCGCGCAGCTGTTGCTCGCGTTCGAGCGGCACGGGCTGCTGGGCGGCGCGGTCGCCGCCGGGGCGATCCGCCACGGCGATCAGAAGGCGGTGATCGACGAACGCGGCGAGCTGACCTATCGAGAGCTGGATCAGCACACGAACTCGCTCGCCAACGCGTGGCGAGAGCGCGGGCTCGAACCGGGCGAAGGCGTCACCGTCCTCGCGCGCAACCATCGCGGCTTCCTCGAGGCGGTGTTCGCCGCGGCGAAGTGCGGCGCCAAGGTCGTGCTGCTCAACACCGACTTCGCCGCCCCGCAGATCCGTGAGGTCGCCGGACGCGAGGGGACCGACCTGCTCGTGTTCGACGACGAATACGCCGAGATGCTCGAGGGCATCGAGCCCGAGCGCGGCCGCTGGCGGGCGTGGACCGACGACGATGGCGATGCGGAGGACACGATCGAGTCGCTGATCCGCGGCACGGAGGACAAGGCGCCTCCGAGTCCTGGCGTCGCGCCCCGGTTCACGATCCTCACCAGCGGCACGACCGGCACGCCGAAGGGAGCGCCTCGCGGCGAGCCGCGCTCGCTCGCGCTCGTCGGCGGGCTGCTGAGCAAGGTCCCGTTCCGCGCGCGCGAGACCACCGAGCTGTGCGTGCCGATGTTCCACGCGCTCGGGTTCTCGCAGGCCATGTTCGGGATCGCGCTTGGATCGACGCTGGTGGTCAGGCGCAAGTTCAAGCCCGAGGCGGCCCTCGCGAGCGTCGAGGAGCACGGCGCAAGCGCGATGGTGGTGGTGCCGGTGATGCTGCAGCGGATGGTCGATCTCGGTGACGAGGAGGCCAATCACGACACCTCGTCGCTGCGGGTCATCTTCGTCTCGGGCTCGGCGCTCAGCACCGATCTCGCCAAGCGCGCCACCGAGCGCTTCGGGCCGGTGATCTACAACATGTACGGCTCGACCGAGGTGGCGTACGCGACGATCGCGACGCCCGAGGACTTCGAGGAGGCGCCCGGGTCGGTCGGCAAGGTGGTCAAGGGCTCGGTGGTGAAGATCCTCGACGACGACAACGAGGAGCTCCCACGCGGCGAGAGTGGCCGCATCTTCGTCGGCAACACCTCGCAATTCGAGGGATACACGGGCGGCGGGACCAAGGACGAGGTCGGGGGGCTCATCTCCTCCGGAGACGTCGGCCACTTCGACGAAAACGGGCGTCTGTTCATCGACGGCCGGGACGACGAGATGATCGTCTCCGGCGGCGAGAACGTGTTCCCCGCCGAGGTCGAGGAGCTGCTCGCCGGCCACGAGAAGATCGAAGAGGCCGCGGCCGTCGGCGTCGATGACGAGAAGTTCGGGCAGCGGCTCAAGGCGTTCGTGGTCCTGCGCGATGGCGCGCAGCTGACCGAGGACGAGCTCAAGGACTACGTCCGCCAGAACCTCGCGCGATACAAGACGCCGCGAGAGGTCGTATTCGTCGACGAGCTGCCGCGCAACCCGACCGGCAAGGTTCTCAAGCGCGAGCTGCTCGAGCGCGAGGAGGACGGCGAGTCCTCCGGTGACTCTGAGCCGGCCTCTGACGAGGAGCCCTCCGAGCAGAAAAAGGAGACCGCGGACCGGTCGTCCTAGCGGGTCGGCTAGCGTAGGACCGGATGACCGACGCTGCCGTCTTTCGCGCGCAGTTCCCCGTGCTCGAGCGGCTCACCTACCTGAACGCGGGCACCGAGGGGCCGGTCCCGCGCCGCGCCGCGGACGCGGTTCGCGATCGGATCGAGCTCGAGACCATGGGAGGACGCTGCGGGCGCTCGTACATGGAGTCGGTGATCGAGCTGGCCGGCCGCCAGCGCGCCGGCTACGCGCGCGTGCTCCAGTGCGATCCCGAGGAGGTCGCGCTGACGGGCTCCACCACCGATGGGTGCAACACGGTGATCGCGGGACTCGATCTGCGGCCGGGCGATGAGATCTTGACCAGCGACGAGGAGCATCCGGGTCTGCTCGCGCCGCTAGGCCGAGCGCGGCGGCGGCTCGGGATCACCGTGCGGGTAGCGCCGTTCGCCGAGATCGCGAATGCGGTTTCGCCCAAGACCCGCCTGATCGCGTGCTCGCATGTCTCCTGGGTGGGCGGCAGGGTCGTCGATGCCGCCGCGCTGGCGGCGACCGGGGTGCCCTTCCTGCTCGACGCCGCGCAGGGGATCGGCGCGGTTCCGGCGGATGTGCGCGCCCTCGGCTGCGACTTCTACGCCTGCTCGGGCCAGAAGTGGCTGTGCGGACCGGAGGGGAGCGGCTGTCTGTATGTGCGAGGCGACCGGCTCGACCAGCTGCTGATGCCGTGGCCAGGATACGGGTCGCTCGCGGACGCCGAGCAGGCGCTCGACTTCGGCGCTCCGAAGGAGGGCGCGGCTCGATTCGACCACGGCTTTCCGCCCGGCATCCGCAGCACGTGGGCGACCGCGTCGATGGAAGTGTTCGAGGAGGCCGGCTGGGCGTGGGTGCACGAGCGCTCGTCGTCACTGGCAGCCTGGCTGGCCGACCGGCTCGCGGAGCGAGGGCTCACGGTCGCGCCGCGGGGGCGCTCGACGCTCGTCTCCTGGAAGGTCGGGGACGCCCAGGTCGAGGTCGAGCGTCTCGGCGCCGACGGCTTCGTCGTGCGCAGCATCCCGGGCCGCGAGCTGATGCGCGTCTCGGTCGGCGCCTGGAGCTCCGAGGAGGAGCTGGAGCGACTGATCGCGGCCGCTAGCTGATCCGGCTCGGGTGCGTGTACACGTTGATTCGCTCGCCGCGGGCGAAACCGCACAGCGTCATTCCGCGCTCCTGGGCGAGCTCGATCGCGAGCGAGCTCGGAGCACTCACCCCCACCAGGATCGAGGCGCCGGCAACGGCGGCCTTCTGTGCCAGCTCGAACGACAGCCGGCCGCTGACGCACAGGATCCGCTCGCCGAGCGGGACCAGGCCGTCGAGCAGCGCCCGGCCGACCACCTTGTCCATCGCGTTGTGCCGGCCGACGTCCTCGCGGCTGAAGAGCAGCCGGCCCGAGGCGTCGAACAGGCCGGTCGCGTGCAGGCCTCCGGTCCGCTCGAAGGTCGGCTGCTCGAGCCTGCCCGGCAGCGAGGCGAGCAGCCCGGCCTCGACGACGGGCCCCGGGGGTAGCGGCTCGCTGAGCACCGCGACCTCCTCGAGCGCGCCCTTGCCGCAGACGCCGCACGAAGAGGTCGTGTAGAAGCGCCGGAGCTTCACCTCGCGCGTCAGCGGTCCCGGCACCTCGATCGTGTTCGCGGCGAAGTCGGCCGTCGGCCGCGCCGCGCGCGGCCCATCGATCAGACCTTCGCCGTAGAGGAAGCCGAGCGCGAGCTCCTCGTCGTGTCCCGGCGTGCGCATCGTCACCGCGAGCGGCTCGCCGTCCACGCGGATCTCCAGTGGCTCCTCGATCGCCACCACATCCTCGCGGCCATCGTGCTCGATCCGGGCGTAGGAGTGCACGCCCGACACATTACGCGCTGAGGGCTGTCAGCTTTGCGCGATCGCGCGGTCCATCGCGGCGCCGGGGTCGCGCGTGACGGGTCCGTGTCCGACCGCGAGCAGCGCCGGGTCGAGTCCGCGCAGCTTGCGTGCGGACTCCGCATCCTTGGGCTTGTCCCACGTGGCCATCGCGGCGAACGGAAAGCGCAAGTGGAAGTGGTTGCTGACCTGGACACCTCCGAACGACGTGAACGTGTCACCCGCGAGCAGGGCGCGGTCGCGCGTGTCGAGAAACGACACGTGGCCGGGCGTGTGACCAGGGCTTGCGATGGTCTCGAGGCTGCCCACGCGGTCGCCGGCGTTGATGCGAACGTCCGGGACCGTCTGCACCTTCGGCCAGCTTCCGGGCAGCTTTCCCTCGACCACCTTCTCGCCCGCCAGGATCCGCGCGTCGAGCTCCGGCATCAGGACCTCGACGCCACTGCCGAGTCGCTGCCTCAGCGCGTCGATCGAGCCGACGTGGTCGCCGTGGCCGTGGGTCAGGAGGATCCGGCGGATCTCGCCGCCGGCCTCGCGTGCGGCCGCGATCAGCTGGTCCGCGCCTCCGCCGACCGTCGTGTCGACGAGCGTGAAGCCGTCGTCCTCGCGCACGAGGTAAGCGTTCACAAAACGCAGCCGCGTGATCTGCACGAGATTGGGGGTGATCGTCTTGGCGGACATGTCATCCTCCTGGGGCCCGGGGGTAGTGAAACGCCTGAGTCTGCGTGACCTTGGCGGCGAGCTTGTCATCGTCGCGGACGATCTCGGTCTCGAGCACGATCATCGTCCTGCCGCGATGCAGCGGCCGCGTGCGCGCGGTGACCGCGCCATCGCGCACCGCGCGCATGAAGTTCGTCTTCGACTCGATCGTCGCCGTGCCCCGCGCTCCCTCCGGCATGTTCAGGAACGCACAGATGCCGCCGGCGTTGTCGGCCAGTGCCATGATCGCGCCGCCGTGCATCAGGCCGCCGGTGGTGCAGCGCTCGCTTGACCAGGGAAGGCGGGAGCACACCAGTTCGGGCCCGGCCTCCAGCACCTCGATCCCGAGCCACGCGGCGAACGGGATCAGTCGGCGCAGCTCCTCGAGGCTCGTGTCGGGCATCGCTGCCCGAATGATCGCGGAAGTCAGACGCCGGCGCCCGCGGCGCTCGCGTCCTCGTCGGCCACGCGGATCCAGTCCGCGAATGCCTCGGGCGCCATCGGGCGGCTCACGTGGTAACCCTGCACGAGGTCACAGCCGAGCATCGCGAGCTGCTCGAGCGTGTGCTCGTCCTCGACGCCTTCGGCGATGATCCTCAGGCCAAGATCATGGGCCAGATTGATCGTCGAGCGCACGATGATCAGATCGCTCTCGTCCTTCATCATCGGCGTGACGAACGAGCGGTCGATCTTCAGCTCGTCGATCGGAAGCCGCCGAAGATTCGCCAGCGACGAGTAGCCGGTGCCGTAGTCGTCGATCGAGAGACACACGCCGAGCGCGCTGAGCCGGTTGACCGTGGCCATCGCGCGGTCGGGATCGGACATGATCATGCTCTCTGTGATCTCGAGCTGAAGCGCCTCGGGCGGCAGCGAGTGGTGCTCGAGCATCCGCTCGATCTCGCGCGGAAGGTCGCGGTCGAGCAAGTTGCGGACCGAGAGGTTGACGGCGACGTTGAGATCGCGACCCTCGCGGCGCCACTCGGCGCACTGCGCGATCGAGCGGTCGAGGACGTAGCGCGTGAGCGGTCCGATCAATCCCGTCTGCTCCACCGCCTGGATGAACGCGCCGGGGGGAAGCAGGCCCAGCTGCGGATGCTGCCAGCGCACCAGTCCCTCCGCGCCGGTCGGGCTGAGCGTGTCGAGGTTGACGATCGGCTGGTAGTGGACGATCAGCTCCTCCGCGGCGAGGCCCCGCCGGAAGTCGCTGAGCACGCCGAGGCGTTGCAGCGAGTGGTGATCGTGCTGGGCCTCGTAGAGCTTCCAGCCGCTGTGGCTTTCCTTCGCGGCGTACATCGCCACGTCCGCGCGGCGCAGCAGCGCGTTCGCGTCCTTGCCGTCTCGCGGGAACCGGGCGATGCCGATGCTCACGCCGACCTCCAGCGAGAGCTCGTCGATCTGGAACGGCTCCTGCACGCACTTCAACAGCGGTGCGGCGAGCTCCGCGAGCCGGTCGGGATCGTCGGTGGCGTGGCCCGGGATGACCGCGAACTCGTCGCCGCCGAAGCGCGCCACGAGTCCGGTCGGCCCGACCGCGGCCGCCAGTCGGGGACCGAGCTCGCGCAGCAGCATGTCCCCGTAGTGATGGCCGAGCGTGTCGTTGATCTCCTTGAAGCGATCGAGGTCCATCATCATCACGCCGAAGACACCGCCGGCGCCGTCGGCGCCGTCGATCAGCTCGGACAGGCGCGACCTGAACGCCTCGCGGTTTGCGAGGCCGGTCAGCTCGTCGGTCGTCGCCATCCGCTGCAGCTCGTCGCTGCGGTGCTTCGAGGTCAGCAGCTCGCCCACGAGGTACTGGAAGACGAACAGCACCAGACCGAATAGTGCCAACCCGATTACGCCGAGCTTCTGCGTCATGAACACGGCGGCCATCGTCAGCAGGGCAGCGAACAATTCCGCGCCGAGAACCGGAGCTAGCGTCTCGCGCGTCTTGTGAAGGAGCGAGGTGCCATCGAGGTAGCACTGGTAGCCGGCAATCCCGACGAAGTTGAGGCTCAGCGCGAGCATGAACGCGCCGAAGACGAGGAGGTAGTAGCTGAGGTCCGACGGTGAGACATGGAGCACTCGCGTCGCAGCGTGGAACAGCAGCCCGCTGACCAGCGGCGCGCAGGCGTAGGTCACGAGGTTGTTGCGGAAGTAGTGACCCGCCTCCCGCGACCGCGGCCAGGCGACCACGATCGTCAGGACCCCGAGCAGGGCCGCCGGGGCGCCGCCCAGCAGGATCGCCGCCGGCACGACCCCGAGGAAGCTCCCCGAGATCTTGAGCCGGCTGGCCCCGATCTCGACGGCGGTGACATCGCTGACGAACGTGAGGGCGGCGATGACCAGCAGCTCGCCGGGGCTCCACCGGTTCCAGCTCTCCGTGACGACGATGAGCCATCCCGCCGCGGCGAGGATGAGCAGATGCACGAGCGCGACGTTGGCCTGGATGCGCAGACTCGGCGGGTTTCGCCTCGCGAGTGTTCCGGACGCGTCCATGCGCGCTCTGAATCGGCAAATTCCGAGTTTTCTTTTCCCGGATGGAGGCTTTTGGACGCTTTTTGCGGCCGAAACGGGGCAATTGGATGCAACGGGCGTCCGCATCGCCCTCGGGCGCTAAAGCTGGAGGCGGTCCAAGCCGACAAAGCCGACTGACAACACGTCCTAAGGCGGCGAAGGGGCCCGCCCGGTTCCAGCGAGCGAGCCCCTATTAGTCATCCGCCTTTGAAGTTCACGGAGCCTCCTTTCGAGAGGTACGTGTGACGGCACTGCCCTAATCGGCAAACGAGCCCAGGACTTGAGTCCTGGGCTTCGGTTTTTTTCGGGCGAACTACGCCGAGCGCGCGGCCACTGCCCTAGTACTTTCGTCCATACCAGGGCTTTTCGCCGCTTTGGCCAAAGATGAGCAGGGTTTTTGTACCCTTGCGGAAGCGCCCGATAGCCCGAAAACCGGCCCTTAAACGCCCCCGGGCCGGCATCCGTGCCGGCCCAGGCTGGTGGGCTCCCTCGCCCGCGAGGTCGCCCGGAAGGTCTTGATCGCGGTCCGCACCGGGCGGGCCTGGATCTGGTTGCGTTGCGGCAGTGATCGGAACGCCGGGCCCGACACGTGAGCCTGCCGCCGCTTCGTGGACAAGTTCACGTCCGGTGGCGAGAATCCGGCGATGCTCACCGAGCGTGTCGAGCGCTGGCGGGACGCCGGCGAGATGATCGAGTTCCGCGGGCGCCGTCTCTACATGCAAGCTCGCGAGGGCGAGGCGCCGACGCTCGTGCTCCTGCACGGCTACCCGTCGAGCTCGTACGACTGGCGCGGCCTACTGGCCGCGCATCCGGAGCACGCAGCGCTGTCATTCGACTGCCTCGGCTTCGGGCTCTCCGACAAGCCGACCGACCACCTGTACTCCCTCGCCTGGCAGGCGGACGCGACCGAGGAGCTGGTGCGTCGCGCCGGCGGCCCGCCGGTGTTCCTGGTCGCACACGACATGGGCACGTCGATCGCGACGGAGCTGTTCGCGCGCGCCGCGCGGGAAGAGCTCTCGATCGAGCTTGTCGGCGCGCTGCTGTTCAACGGCAACATCCTGCTCGAACGGGCGAGCCTGACGAGCGCGCAGAAGGTGCTGCGGTCGCGGCTCGGCGGCGCCTTCTCGTTGCTGACCAACGAGCGGGCGTTCCGCATGCAGTTCGCGCGCCTGTTCTCGCAAGCACATCCGCTGTCGGCCGAGGAGGCAAGCGACCAGTGGTCGCTGATCGCGCACAACGGCGGCCGGACGCTGATGCACCGCACGATCTACTACCTGCACGAGCGCGAGCGGCTGCGCGATCGCTGGCACGGAGCATTCCGGGATTGGAACGCTCCGCTGTCGCTGGCGTGGGGCCTGCTCGACCCGGTCGCGACGACCGCCGTCCTCGACGGCCTGCGCGAGCTGCGTCCCGGCGTTCCCGTGCACGAGCTGCCGGGGCTCGGCCACTACCCGCAGATCGAGGACCCCGCCGCGGTCGCGCTCGCGCTCGCGGAAGCGCTCGGACGGCGCGAGCCAATCCCCGAGAGTGGCTAGCGAGGCGTCAGCCGATCCTCCACTCGATCGGGCCGAGCCCGGGGAAGTGCAGCGCCTCCGCGGTGGCGCCGGTCAGGTCCCACTCGCGTCCGGCGATGTACGGGCCGCGGTCGATCACCGGCACTCGCACGGCGCGACCGCCGTAGATGAACACGACCTCGGTGCCGCATGGCAGCGTCTTGTTCGCGACTCCCAGCTCCGGCACGTGCAGGACGCCGCCGCAGGCCACCGGCTTGCCGTAGTCGGTGTACACCGACGCGATGCTGACGTTGTACGGGCCGGGCGGGATCTGCGACGGGCTCAGCAGCGCGCCCGCAAGGTTCAGGCGATCCAAGTGGTAGACCGCGATCGCGCGGTGGAATTGGGCTATCGCTGCCCGCACCTGCGCATCCGTGGGCGCGTCCTTCGCGGGCGCCTTTGTAATCGTCGCGGGGCCGGTGGGGACGGGATCGCTGGTCGGCAGCTGAGCGACTGTCTGCTCGGCCGGAGGCGCAGTCCTCGCCGCCGCGCCGGCGACGGGCTCGACCGCCTGGGGATGGCCCTGCGGCGGTGCCGGGGTCGTGGCCGGACGCTGGGCCGTTGGGATCGCGCCCGATCCGCAGCCGGCGATCGCCACCGCCGCAATTGCTGTCGCTGCACGCAGGTTGATCTCCGAACGGTAACCCTGCGAAGGGCGCGACCGAGCCGGTTCGACCGGTCCGTCAGGCTTCCTCCGGAAGGACCTTCCCGGGATTGAAGATCCCCTCCGGGTCGAGCGCGTGCTTGATCGCCCGCATCATCTCGACGGTCGCCGCACCGTGCTCGTCGACCAGGTACCGCGCCTTGCCATAGCCGACGCCGTGCTCGCCGGTGCAGGTTCCCTCGTGCGCGAGTGCGCGCTCGACAAGACGCGCGTGGAACGCCTCCGCCCCCGCGATGTCCTCGGCGTCGGCGGGATCGACCAGGACGCAGACGTGGAAGTTCCCGTCACCGACGTGGCCGACGATCGCTGCGGTCAGCCCGTGCGCGGCGATGTCCGCCTGCGCCGCGGCGACGCAATCGGCCAGCGCCGAGATCGGCACACAGACGTCGGTGGTGAGACCCGATGCTCCGGGTCGGAGCGCTCGGGCTGCGTCGTAGGCCGCGTGCCGGGCATGCCAGAGATGACGCCGAGCGCGCTCGTCGGAGGCCCACTCGAATCCGCCGCCGCCGAATTCGGAGGCGATCAGCGACGTCTCCGCGGCCTGGGCGGCAACGTCCTCCTCGGAGGCGCCGTGGAACTCGAGGAACAGTGTCGGCGCGACGGTCAGCCCGGTCTGGTCGTGACGGTTGATCGCCTCGATCTGAAGCTCGTCGGCGAGCTCGATCCGCGCCACCGGGATCGCGTGCTGACCGACGCGCACCACGCACTGCACCGCTGCCGCGAGCGTCGGGAACGTGCAGGTCGCGGCGGCGGTCGCCTGGGGAGTCGGATGGATCCGCAGGGTCGCCTCGACGATCAGGCCGAGCGTGCCCTCGGAGCCGATCATCAGGCGCGTGAGGTCGTAGCCGGCCGACGACTTGCGCGCCCGCGAGCGGGTCCGGATCACCTCCCCGCGCGCGTTGACGATCGTCAGCGCGAGCACGTTCTCGCGCATCGCGCCGTAGCGGACGGTCATCGTGCCGGAGGCGCCGGTCGCGACCATGCCGCCGATCGTGGCGTCGGCGCCGGGGTCAACGGCGAAGAACACTCCCTCCGGACGCAGCCGGGCGTCGAGCGCGCGGCGGGTGACGCCTGCCTGCACCACGACGTCGAGGTCCTCGATCGACGGCTTGCCGATCGCGTTCAGCTCGCGCATGTCGACGCTGATGCCACCGCCGAGCGCCGCGACATGACCCTCGAGCGAGGTGCCTGCGCCGAAGGGGATCAGCGGTAACCGGTGCTTGGCGGCGACGCGCACGATCGCGGCCGCCTCCTCGACGCTTCGCGGCCAGACCACGATGTCCGGCCGTGCCTCGGGATGAAACGACTCACCGCGGCCGTGCTGAGCGAGGACGTCGGCGCCCGTGCCAACCCGCTCGGCGCCGAGCAGCTCCGCCAGCGCGGCGCGCCCGGCAGACACGCTGGCGGAGGGCGGCCGCTCTACGCTCGGTACCTCCACCGCCGCCATCGAATGGAACATTGACAGGCTGCGCCCCGTGGCGTGCGCTCAGCCGCGAATCTGACGAGCCTGATCCGATGGCTCCCAGAAGTCGTCGAGCTTGGTCGCGTCCCCGCTGTCGAGCTTCCGGGAGATCGCCCACATCTCGACGGGCTCCTCACCCTCGTTGCGATGCGAGCGCGCCGTTCGCGGTGCCACCCGCACGGCCGCCGGCGCCCGCACGCGATGCACCTCGTCGCCAAAGCGCATCGTGAGCGTCCCGCGTGTGATCAGGTAGAGCTCCTCGATCTCGTCGTGGTAGTGGCCCGTGCCCTGCTCGAAGTCGGCGTGCGCCGGGATCCGGATCAACGTCACCGCGAGCTGGCTGCACCCGAGCGGATCGGTCAACCTGCGGAACTCGCCGGGTACGTCAGATCCTGCGTAGCTGTCCTGGGCATCGTCGGGGTCGACGATCCCGTAGTCGTCGTGATGGTTGTTGGTCATCTCCCGGTGCTACCCGCTCGTTACCGTGAGCGTGTGCCGGTCCTGATCAGCACGGCGTCCTGATCGACTACCCGCCCGCGAACTTTGGCGATTCGGCACCGACAGGTGGCGGTGATTCGCCAAAGTTCACCCGCGCACGGGATGCCGAGTCCGCGCGCGTGACGCCGGCGTGAGAAGCTGCGAACCATGAGCGGCACGCAGATGGCCCGCGAGATGGCTGAGCAACCGGCGCGCCTGCGGGAGCTGATCGGGCGCTCCGAATCGATCGCCGAGTGTGTGCGCTCAGTCGCGCCAGCACCGCTCCAAGGCATCACGATCGTCGCCCGCGGCTCGTCGGACCACGCCGCCGTCTACGGTCGCTACCTGCTCGAGGCGGCCACGGGCAGGCCGGTCTCGCTGGCGGCACCGAGTCTCCACACGCACTACGGGATCCGGGTTGACTACCGCGGGCAGCTTGTGATCGCGGTCAGCCAGTCGGGCGCCACGCCCGAGATCGTGCGGACGCTGCAGGCGCTGCAGGACGCGGGCGGCCGGGGACTGGCGATCACCAACGACCCCGACAGCGCGCTCGCCGCGGCCGCGGAGCGGGACATCGAGCTTCGGGTTGGCGATGAGCGGGCGGTTCCCGCGACCAAGACCGTCACCGGCCAGCTCACCGCGCTCGCGATCATCGCCTCCGCGCTCGGAACGGTCCCGTTCACCCGGGGTCAGCTCGAAGAGCTGCCCGCCGCGGTCCAGAGGGTGCTGGACGACGCCGTCTCGGTCGATGCCGCCGCCGACGTGCTCGCCGGCGCCTCGCAGCTGATCGTGGTCGCGCGCGGCTATCTCTACGCGGCCGCGCTCGAGACCGCGCTCAAGATCAAGGAGACCTGCCACCTGCTCGCCGACGGGTACTCCGCCGCGGATCTCCGCCACGGCCCGATCGCGGCGGTCACGCGCGAGCTTCCGGTCGTGGCGATGACCGCTGCGGGCCCGGCGGCCCACGACGTCCGGTCGCTCGTCGACGAGTTGCGCGGCCGCGGCGCGAGCGTGCTCGTCGTCGGAGACGAGCAAGGCGACGACGTGCTGCTGCCGGCGGGCGTACCCGAAGCGCTGCAGCCGATCCTCGCGATCGTCCGCGGCCAGCAGCTAGCCCGCGGCCTGGCGCTCCGCCTCGGTTATGACCCCGACAGCCCCTCGGGTCTGACCAAGGTCACCGTGACCTGAGCGAGGTCCGCGACCGCGGCATCCAGCTCGGCCCGCGTGCGGACACCGACGCCGGCGTCCAGGTCGAGCGCGTCCAGCGCAAGCAGCGCCGCGCCGACGATCGGCTCGCTCGGGGAAACGAGCACCCGGGCGGCCGGAGCCGTCTCCAGCACGCCTTCGGTGATCGTTCCCACCACGTCCGGCGAGAGCGCGCGCAGAAGACTGCCGCCCAGGACGACGTCCGGATCCGCGCCGGTCAGCTCCAGCCGCCGCAGGATCGCGCGAGCGAACGCCACGACCTCGTCCGCGAGGCGGCGGACGATGCCGGCGGCGACCGCATCCTCGCGGCCGGCTGCGAGCACGACCGGAGCGAGCTCGCCCAGCCGCGCCCGTGGCAGCCGCCCGAGGTGCAGCTCACGCGAGACCTCGAGCGGGTCGCGCAGGCCGTAGTGCGCCGGCACGGCCTCCTCGAGGATCGTCCCCGGCCCCCGTCCGTCGTGACTGCGGGCCGCGGCGACGAGCGCCGCCATGCCGACATCCGCGCCACCGCCCCAATCGCCGCTGATCTCTCCAAGCGAGGCGAACCGCACCTCGCGCCCGTCGCGCGCCCGCCCGAAGCCGTTGATCCCGGCCCCGCAGACAACCCCCACGCCCCAGCCGCGATCGGTCCCCGCGCGCAGCAGCGCGACCGTGTCGTTGTCGACGACCAGCTCCTCGCTCCAGCGCAGCTGCTCGATCCGAGCGTGGAGCACGGCGCGCTCCTCGGGGAGGTCCGCGCCGGCGAGCAGGATCTGGGCGGTGGCCGCGAACGGGCGGCCGAGCTCCCCGAGCCCGGCGCGGGCGGCGGCGCGCTCGAGCAGGCTCTCGAGCACGGCGACGGCGCCGTCGGGCCCGAGGTGGTGGGCCTGGCTCGCGCCGCCCCGCACGAGCGAGACCACCGCGCCGCTCGCGTCGAGCAGCGCCAGGTCGGTCTTGACGCCGCCGCCGTCGACGGCCAGCACGAGGCGCGGGCCGTCGCCGATCGCGCTCACCGGCCGGGCTCCATCCTCGGCGAAGCCAGCAGGGGCTCGAGCAGGCTCTCGGCGAGAGCGTACTCGCGGACCAGGGGGTTGGTCATCAGCGCGAGCCGGGCCGTGTCGCGATCGCCGGTCCGCGCGGCGGTTGCCGCAAGCCGCTCGTATGCTGCGACGTGCTGGACGAGCCCGAGCAGCTCCGGTGCAAGCGGCGGCTGCGGGAGCGGCACGGCCCCGTTCCTTCCGATCCTCGCGGGCACCTCGACGACGTCGTCGGCGGCGAGCCCCGCGATCGTGGCGCCATTGCGCACGTCCACGACCTGCGCGTCGCCCGTGTCGGCCCTCAGCGAGGCCACCAGCTGAATCGCGGCCTCGCTGTAGAACGCTCCGCCCCGCTGTTCCAGCAGAGCCGGCTTCTCGGTCACCGACGTGTCGCGGTAGAGCTCCAGCAGCTCTCGCTCGATCTCGGACACGACCTGAGCGCGTGGCGTCGCTTCCCGCTGCTCGCGGACGACATCGCGCTCGGCGTAGAAATAGCGCAGGTAGTAGGACGGGATCGCGCCGAGCGCCTCGAGCAGCTCCCGCGGCAGCCCGATCTCCCCGGCAAGCGCGTCACCGAAGGAGCCGATGACATCCTGCAGGACATCGCGCTCGTCGAGCCACACCGCGCGAATCCACGTGAGGTGGTTGAGCCCGACCTGGTCGACCAGGACGCGTTCGGGTTCGACGCCGAGGTGCGCCGCGATCTGTCGCTGGAAGTTGATCGCGACGTTGCACAGGCCGATCGCGCGGTGCCCGTCGTCGAGCAGCGCGCGCGTGACGATGCCGACCGGGTTGGTGAAGTCGATGATCCAGGCATCGCTCGATGCGAGCTCGCGTGCCCGGCGTGCGATCTGCAGCACCACCGGCACGGTCCGCATCGCCTTGCCGAGTCCCCCGGCGCCCGTCGTCTCCTGTCCGACGCACCCACAGGCGGCGGGGATCGTCTCGTCGCGCAGCCGCGCCTGCTGTCCACCCACGCGTATCTGGATCAGCACGGCGTCGGCGCCGTCGAGCGCGCGATCGAGCTCGTCGGTCAGCTCGAGCGTGCCAGAGAAACCCTGGCGCTCCAGCATCCGTCGCGCCAGCCCACCCACCACATCCCGGCGCTCGGGATCGATGTCGTGCAGCGCGAGCTCCTGCACCGCGATCCGCTCCCGTTCGCGGATCAGCCCGGAGACCAGCTCGGGGGTGTACGTCGAGCCGGCACCGATCACGGCCAGCTTCATCGGGTCACTCCGAGCCCGTAGCGGCTGTCGGACGGTCGCGAGATGATCGTCGTCGCGAACCGCGTGGCCGCGCTCAGCGCGTCGTGCCACGCCACGCCTCGGCCGAGCGCCTGGACGAGCGCAGCGTTGAACGCATCGCCGGCACCGGTCGTGTCGGCGACCGTGGTCGGCGGCGCGGCGATCCTCAGCTCGGCCGCCCCCGGGCCGACCGCGAAGCATCCGCGTGGCCCCAGCTTGACGACGACCCAGCCGCCGGACACGCTCTGCAGGTCGCGCGCGGCCTGCTCTGGATCATCGGCCCGGTCGGCGAGCGCACAGGCCTCGGCTTCGTTGGGCAGGAATACGTCCACGGACGGAAGCAGCCGCCGTACCTCCGCCTGAGCCTCCGGAGGGAACCCGCCGGGATCCCAGGTGGTGTCGAAGTACGTACGGGAACCGCGTGCGCGAGCGGTGTCGAGCAGGCGGCCGGCCGCCTCGCCGCGGAGCGCCGGCGCCACGAAGTAGTCGCACAGCAGGAGGCTCTCGCAGCTGAGCGCGTCGTCGGGGATCATGCTCGCCTGCCACAGCGAGTTGACCCCGAGGTAGGTGAGAAAGGTTCGATCTCGCGCCGGGGATTCCAATGCGATCGTCAGACCGCTCGTCTCGCCTGCGATCACGATCAGCTCGTCGGCGAGGCCAAAGGGTTCGAGCTGCCCGCGCATCCATGCACCGAGGTGATCATCGCCGACGCACCCGATCAGCCGCACGGGCGCGCCGGCCTCGGTGAACGCGAGCGCCGCGTTCGCGCCGGCCCCGCCGACCCGGATCGTCATCTGCTCGGTCAGCAGCGTGGCCCCCGGGGACGGCAGGTCGGTGACCGGGCTCATCACGACGTCTGCCTGGACGCAGCCGATCACCGTCACCGGGGCGCGCCCGCTTATGCAAGGACTTTGCCTTATGTGATCCTGCAGCGTATTCTTGCGCGCCACACTGGACCATCCTATTCGTAAAGAGGTCTAACCTCAAATGCCTCCTCCCACCCGCGGGGACGGCTACCGGGGGCCGAGTTCGATCGAAGTGGATTCGCGGCCGAGCCTGTTGCGCGAGCTCGGCGAGCAGGCCGTGCTCGAGACGATCTTCCGCAGAGGCCCGATCACGCGCCCGGAGATCGCCGCGGCCACCAACCTCTCGAAGCCGACCGTCTCCACGGTGGTGAGCCGGCTCGAGCAGGAAGGCCTGGTCCGGGCCGCCGGAAGGCGCGCCGGGCAGCGGGGCCGCAAGCCGATCGCGTACGTCGTCAGTCCCCGCGCCGGCTTCGTCGTCGGCGCCGACATCGGCGGAAGCAACGTGCGCGTCGCCGCGGCGGACTTGTTCGGAGAGCCGCTGGGCGACCTCAAGCAGCCGACTGCGAAGGACGGCAGCCGCGCCGTCGGCGTCCAGATCCTCGAAATGGTGAGCAAGGTGATCGATCAGTCCAGTGCCGCACACGGGCGTGCGCTGGCACTCGGAATCTCCGTGCCGGGCGTCGTGGATCGGGCGAGCGGCCGTGTCACGTCGCTGGCTTACAACGTCGCGCCGGAGGGCGGCTTCGACCCGCTCGAGGTGATCCGCGATCGATTCGACCTGCCGGTGCTGGTCGAGAACAACGTCAACCTCGCAGCCGTGGGCGAGAAGTGGTTCGGCCTGGCTCGGGGCGTTTCGACGATGGCGTTCATCGCGATCGGCGCCGGGATCGGGATGGGGGTGATCATCGACGATGAGCTCGTGCGGGGTGCTCACGGGGCGGCAGGCGAGATCGCGTACCTGCCTCTGGTCGGCGACCCCTTCAATCCGCGCCATCGGTTGCATGGAGGGCTCGAGGACGAGATCGGCGCGGCGGGGATCGTCGCCGCGTTCAACGAGCGGCGCGCGTCCGGCGATCCGGAGCTCGCATCGGTCCAGGAGGTCTTCGCGCTGGCGGAGGGCGGAAGCGCGGCCGCGCGCGCGATCGTGGATCACGTCGCCTCGCGGCTGGGCACCG
This sequence comes from uncultured Solirubrobacterales bacterium, assembly GCA_963849285.1. Taxonomy (GTDB): domain Bacteria; phylum Actinomycetota; class Thermoleophilia; order Solirubrobacterales; family Solirubrobacteraceae; genus Palsa-465. Next base: position 133,948 of record CAWKGS010000006.1, on the reverse strand, counting down.
CGATCGCGACCGTCTGCGCGATCCTCGATCCCGAGCTGGTCGTCCTCGGCGGCGGCATCGGCGCGAGCCCGCTGCTGCTGCGCCCGGTCCGCGGCTCGGCGGCCGCGCTGGTCCCGATCACCGCCCGAATCGAGACCAGCCTGCTCGGGGAGCGCGCCGCGTTGCAGGGTGCGATCGCCGTCGCCCTGCGCACGGCGCGGACGATGCTGCTCTCCCACGGCGCCTCGGGCCACTCGCATCTGGTCGCGATCGGGCCAAGAGGCCGGTAGTGGCCCGGTTTGGAAAACACACAAGGCCAATACACACAATGTTGAACGCGCCGCTAAAGACGGATATGATCGTTTTGTTTAGGTCTTTCCCAAATGGTCGCGTCGTGAGCCGGTGAGGAGCCGGCGATCAGCGAGAGGACGGAGGAGTCGATGAAGCGCATCAAACTGCTCATCCTGTTGGCGACGGCGGCCGTCCTGGTCGCCGCATGCGGAGGCGGCTCGTCGTCATCGTCGTCGGCCGCTTCGACCGGCGCATCCACCGGCAAGGTCGGCGGCAAGCTCGTCATCGACAACGAAAGCGGATCGACCTGGACCTGCCAGTTCAACCCGTTCAACTCATCGCTCCTCGGCCCGGGGATCACGTTCGCCCTGGTCTACGAGCCGCTGGAGTTCGTGAACATCCTCCAGAGCAACAACCCGCCGGTCCCGATGCTGGCCACGTCGTCGCAATGGGCGAACGGCTTCAAGACTCTGACCTTCACGATCCGGGGCGGCGTCAAGTGGACAGACGGCAAGCCGTTCAGCGCCGCGGACGTGCTCTACACGTTCAACGCGATCAAGAACGACAAAGCGATCGACCTCAACGCCCTCTGGAAGGCCGATGGCGGGCCGTTGACGAACGTCGCCCTCAAGGGCGCCAATCAGGTGGTCTTCACCTTCGACGCGCCGGCCCAGACCTACTTCTACTACGTCGCGGACCAGACCCCGATCGTGCCGCAGCACATCTGGTCGACCCTCAACCAGAGCAAGCTCTCCACCTTCGCCGATTCCCATCCCGTCGGCACCGGGCCGTACGCCGTCTCGGACTGCAGCCCGCAGAACATCAAGTACCTGCGCAATCCCAACTACTGGCAGAGCACGCCGAGTCACCCCGTGCCGATGATCAAGGAGATCGACTATCCGGCGTTCCTCAGCAACACACCGGCCAACCTCTCCCTGGCCCAGGGTCAGGCGCAGTGGGGCGGCCAGTACATCCCGAACGTCCAGTCGTTCTACGTCGCGAGAGATCCGTCGCACCGCCACATCTGGTTCGCGCCCGTTCTGAACGTGGCGCTCGTCCCCAATCTGGACAATCCGCTCCTGAGCCAGCTGCCCGTGCGCCAGGCGATCGCCTACGCCCTCGACCGGCCCACGATCGCGCGGCTGGGGGAGGGCGGGGAGCAGCAACCCGCCAACCAGACGGGCGTGATCACACCGACCTTCCAGAGCTGGTTCGACCCCTCGATCCCACAGCCCACCTACAACCCTTCGAAGGCCCAGCAGATACTGAGCTCGGCTGGCTACAAGAAGGGCTCGGACGGGATCTACCGCTCACCCACCGGTCAGCCCCTCTCGTTCACGATCAAGACGATCAGCGGCTACTCGGACTGGGACTCCTCGCTGCAGATCATCACGCAGGAGCTGAAGGCCGCCGGGATCGCGGTGACGGTGCAGGATGAGAACTCCACGCCCTACACCGCGGACATCCAGAACGGTCACTTCGAGCTCGCCTACGCCGGCAGCGGCGGACCCGCGGCCAGCCCCGGGCCGAGCCCTTACTACGAGCTGCGCGGGTGGCTGTTCAGTGGCAACATCGGCTCCACCAACTACTCCCGCTTCAAGTCGCCGGCCGCGGACGCGCTGTTCAACCAGTACCCGGCGGCGAGCCAGCCCCAACAGGTCCAGATCATCCATCAGATCCAGAAGATCATGGCCGATCAGATCCCGCTGATCCCCACGACGGAAGGCGTCGACTGGTACCAGTACGACACCACCAACATTGGGGGATGGCCCACCCAGTCCAACCCATACGCGCAGCCCTCGCCGTATTCGTTCCCCGACAACGGCCAGGTCGTGACGCACCTTTATCCAACGGGCTGAGCAGGTCGTGACGCGCCTGCATCCCACTAGCTAGGGGCGGGCCCGAGGCCCGGCTGATGCGGCGGTTCCGGTGAGGTATCTAACGCGGCGAGCAGGGCTGTTCCTGGTCACCCTGTGGGCTGCCCTGACTGTCAACTTCATCATCCCGCGCGTGATGCCGGGGAATGAGGCACAGGCCGTGCTGGCCACGTTCCGCAACATCAACCCGGCCGCGGCCCACGCACTCGAGCTCCAGTTCGGCGTCAACGTCCACCAGAGCATCGTCACGAGCTACCTGCAGTACCTCGGCCACACCGTGACCGGCCACTTGGGCGTCGACGCGCAGAACGTCTCCGTGACGCACGAGATCACCTCGAAGCTGCCGTGGACGCTCGGCCTCGTGGGTGTGACCACGATCCTCGCGTTTCTGATCGGGACGCTCATCGGCGTGTTCAGCGCCTGGCGGCGAGGCGGTCGCCTCGACGCGGTTCTCCCGCCCACGCTGTTCGTCCTCTCGACGATCCCCGTGTTCTTCGTCGGGCTGCTGTTGATCTATGCGTTCGCGGTGAAGTTGAACTGGCTGCCGCTCGCCGGCAACTACAGCGTCGGTGCAACCCCGTCATTCTCGGGGTCGTTCATCGGCGACGTGCTCAAGCACGCGCTGCTGCCCGGCATCAGCCTGACCCTGGTGACCGCCGGTCTGTGGGTGTACTCGATGCGCAACAACATGATCACGACGATCTCCGATGACTACGTGAGGCTGGGCCTGGCGAAGGGACTGACCGGGCGCCGCGTGATGTTCGACTACGCGGCGCGAAACGCGATCCTGCCGAACCTGACGGGCTTCGCCATGCAGCTCGGATACGTGCTCGGAGGCTCGATCGTGATCGAGTACCTGTTCTCCTACCCGGGGGTGGGGTATCTCTTCTACACCGCGACCACCGATCACGATCTGCCGCTGATGCAGGGCCTGTTTCTGTTCTACACGCTCGCGGTGCTGGTGTGCGTCCTGATCGCGGACCTCGCCACCGCGCTGCTCGATCCGCGGACGCGGGAGGCCTGAGCTGACGACCAGCCTCTCAACGCCGGAGGTCGCACTGAGCGACGACGCCGACCAGGCGGGTAAGACGTCGGGACGGCGGTTCATCCGGGCTGTGCTCGGCAATCGAAAGGCAACCGCGGGCGCGGTGATCCTGCTGATCATCGTGTTTGTGTCCGCATTTCCCGGTCTGGTCGCCCCCCATGACCCGCAGGCCACGATCTACCCGCCGAACCTCGCGCCGACATCGGCTCACCTGCTTGGCACGACGCAGATCGGCCAGGACGTGCTCTCGCAGCTCATCTGGAGCACGCGACTCACGCTCGTCGTCACGCTCATCGTGAGCGCGATCGCGACTTTCATCTCGACGATCATCGGCGTGACTGCGGCGTACCTCGGCGGCGCCACCGACCGGGTCCTGACCGTGCTCACCGACGTCTTCCTGATCCTTCCAGTGCTACCGCTGCTGATCCTGCTCGCGGCCTACCTGCCGAGTGGGATCACCACGCTCGTGATCGTCCTGACCATTACCAGCTGGGCGTTTCAGGCAAGGCAGCTGCGCTCGCAAGGTCTGTCGCTGCGCAACCGCGACTTTCTCGTCTCGGCACGGGTGCGCGGGGAGCGCTCTCTCTACATCATCCTCGTCGAGATCGTCCCCACGATGACCTCCCTGCTCGCGGCCTCGTTCCTGGCCCTGGCCGTGTTCGAGGTGGGATTCGCGGCCAGCCTCCAGTTCCTCGGCCTCGGCAACAGCAGCGAGCTGATGTGGGGGACGATGCTCTACAACGCGCAGCAGGCCGCCGCGCTCGAGTCGGGCAACCCGTGGTGGGCGCTCGCGCCCGGTGCGGCGGTGGCCTTCATGGGGGCCGGGTTCGCGCTGATCAACTACGCGTTCGACGAGATCGGGAATCCCGCACTGCGACCGGTGAGGAGGCGTCGTGGCCGAGCCGCTGCTTGAGGTAGCCGAGCTGGCGATCGCATACGTGACCGAAGCGGCCGACGTGCGCGCCGTCGAGCAGGTCAGCTTCTCCGTCCAGCCCGGCGAGTTCCTCGGGATCGTCGGCGAGTCGGGCTGCGGGAAGTCGACGCTGCTGTTCGGGATCGCCCGCCTGCTCTCCCCGCCGGGCGAGGTGGTCGGGGGCCGGGTGACCTTCCGCGGCCGCGACATGGTCCGGCTTGGTCGCGAGGACCTCCGGCGCGTGCGCTGGCGCGACTTCTCGGTGGTGATGCAGAGCGCGATGAACGCGCTCAATCCGATGAAGAGCATCGGCGCGCAGTTCAAGGACGCCCTCCAAGCGCACGAGGACATGCCGAGGGACAGGATCCTCGAGCGCTCCAGAGAGGTTCTGGCGCTGGTTGGCATCGACCCCGTCCATCTGGGCAGCTACCCGCATCAGCTGAGCGGGGGGATGCGCCAGCGAGCGATGATCGCGATGGCGCTCCTCTTCACCCCGTCGCTGGTGATGATGGACGAGCCCACCTCCGCGCTCGACGTGGTCGCCCAGCGGTCGCTGATGTCGAAGATCAAGGAGCTCCAGCGTGAGCTCGGGTTCGCGGTGATCTTCGTGACCCACGACATGTCCGTGGTCAGCCGCTATTCGGATCGGGTGATGGTGATGTACGCGGGCCAGATCGCGGAGGCAGCGACGACCGGGGGCATCTTCTCGCGGCCGCTGCACCCCTACACGCGCGGTCTGATGGAAGCCTTCCCGTCCGTGAGGGGCCCGCGGCGCGAGCTGGCCGGGATCCCCGGGACGCCCCCTGATCTCGCCCGGCCGCCGAGCGGGTGTCGCTTCCATCCACGCTGTCCTGAGGTGATGCCGCAATGCCTCACACGCGAGCCCGAGCTCTACCAGGTCGGTGATGCGCGGGTGCGGTGCCTGCTGTACACCGAGCCGGTCGCGCCGGCGAAGGAGGCGGTCTGACGATGGCGACGCAGCCGCTCTCCCCGGAGCCGCTGCTGCGGGTCGTCGGCCTCACGCGCCACTTCCACCTCGGCGGGCTGTTCGAGAAGCGGATGCTGCACGCCGTCGACGACTTCAACTTCTCGATCCGCGAACGCGAGATCGTGGCGCTGGTGGGTGAGAGCGGAAGCGGCAAGAGCACGGTTGCCCGGCTGCTCGCGCGCGTCTATCCCCCCACCCGGGGCGAGATCTTCTATCGCGACCGGCCGATCCACCAGCTGCGATCCCGGCGGAGCCTGTTCTGGTACCGCGGCGAGGTGACGATGGTCTTCCAGGACCCCTTCAGCGCGTTCAACCCGGTGCATCGCATCGCGCACGGCGTGATGCGCAACCTCGCGCTGCACAGGCCCGAGCTCGATCGCGCCCAGCGCCAACAGGAGGCCGAGCGCGTATTCCAGAGCGTCGGATTGAGCCCGAAAATGCTGCGGCGGTTCCCGTATGAGATGAGCGGCGGCGAGCGCCAGCGGGTCGGCTTCGCGCAGGCGCTCGCGGTGCGCCCGAAGCTGATCCTCGCCGACGAGCCGGTCTCGATGCTCGACGTCTCGATCCGCGCCGGCGTCCTCAACATGATGGCCGGGCTTCGCGACCAGGAGGGCGTGTCGCTGCTCTACATCACCCACGATCTCGCGAGTGCGCGCTATGTCGCGGATCGCGTGATCGTGATGTACGCCGGCCATCTGGTCGAGGAGGGCCCGACCGAGGCCGTGCTCGCCGATCCGAAGCACCCCTATACGCAGCTCCTCCTCTCCGCCGCGGCTGAGCTCGGCGGGCAGGACGAGGCGGTCTCCGCCGACACGGGCGAGCCACCGCGGGTGATCAACCCCAGCGAGGGATGTCGCTTCCGGTGGCGCTGCCCGTACGCGGTCCAGAAGTGTTGGGAGGTCACGCCGCGGCCGGCGCCGCTTGGCTCGCGGCAGGTCGCCTGCCATGTCGCGGTTGGCGACACCGACGAGGTGCCCGGCACGGCCGCGGTCGTCGGCAGCTGACCCAATCCTGCGCGCCGTGCCCGAGCTCGTGATCTTCGACTGCGACGGCGTGCTCGTCGACAGCGAGCGGCTCGCGGTGCAGATCGACGCGCTGATGCTCCGCGAGCTGGGCTGGCCGCTGACCGAGGCCGAGGTGATCGAGCGCTTCGTCGGGCGCTCGGATCGTGATACTCAAGCGGCGATCGAGGCGCACCTGGGGCGCGAGCTGCCGCCCGGTTGGGAGGACCAGTTCAAGCCGCTCTACGAGCAGCGCTTCGAGGCGGAGCTCGAGCCGGTGGAGGGCGTTGTCGAGGCGCTCGACCTGATCACCGCGCCGAGCTGCGTCGCATCGAGCGGCACCCACGAGTATCTGCGCTACGTGCTGAGCCTGACCGGGCTCTACGAGCGGTTCGCCGGACGGATCTTCAGCGCTGAGGACGTCGCCGAGGGCAAGCCCGCGCCGGACCTCTTCCTGCACGCAGCCGAGCGGATGGGCGCAGACCCGGTGGCGTGCGTCGTGGTGGAGGACAGTCGTCCGGGTGTGCAAGCGGCGCGCGCGGCGGGGATGCGCGTGCTCGCCTACGCGGGCGGGCTGACGCCGGCCGAGCTGCTCGAGGGGCCGGCCACGTTGCTGTTCGAGCACATGCGCGAGCTTCCCGCGCTGCTCGGTTGAGCGCGGTGTGCGCCGCGCGCGCCGTCGACTACGTGTCCCGACGGGCCAGCAGGACCGCGGCGATCAGGATCGACGCCGCCGCGTAGCCACAGAAGACCGCGAAGCCGGCCCACGGCGCGAGCGTGTGCGCCTCGGGGTTGATCGTCCAGAGCGCCCCGCCGGCGTTGCTGGGGAGGTAGGGGTTGACCGAGTTGGCGAAGCTCGTGGGAAGCAGGCCGATGATCGGCGGGAGCACGAACACGATCGCGGCTAGCGCCGAGATGCCGCCCGCGGTGCTCCGCAGGATCGCTCCTAGCCCAAGACCGAACACGCCCATCACCGTCAGGTACAGCGCCGCGCCGAACAGGGCACGCACGACGCCGGGGTGCGAGATCGAGATGTTGATGTGCTGGCCGGAGAGGATCGCCTCGCCGGCGAAGAAGACGATGAAGACGGCGGGCAGCGTGAGGATGAAGACCGTGGCCGCGAATACTCCGGTCTTGGCCCACAGGACCGGGAGGCGCCGGGGCACGGCCGACAACGTGGCGCGGATCATCCCGGTGGAGTATTCGGCGGTGATCACCAGAACTCCGAGCACCCCGACGGCGAGCTGGGCGAAGTTGACGCCCGCCAGGTTCGCCCGCAACGGATGGAAGTCGGCGCGCTCGTGCGGGTTGAGGTGCGGCCAGCGCGCGTTGAAGATCACGCAGACCAGGATTCCGAGCCCGATGATCAGCAGCAGCGTGATCAGCACCGACCAGTAGGTCGAACGCACGGAGCGGAACTTCGTCCACTCCGATCGGGCCACCCGGAGCTGGTTGACCCGCGGCCCCGGCCCGGCCGGACGCGGCGCTGCCGCCTGGGTCGGTGCGCTGACTGCGCTCATGTCGAGGCTTCCGAGAGCTCGACCTCGGCCGGCGATCCAGCGCCATGGAACTCGACCTCGTCGCGAGTGAGCTCCACGAACGCCTCCTCGAGCGAAGCGTGCAGTGGCACGAGCTCGTGCAGCACGATCCGGTGCTCGGCCGCGGTTTCGCCTACCACCCGCGTGTCGATCCCGGTGATCTCGATCACGCTCGGCTCGACCACCCGCACCGCGACGTCCGGCCCCGCGAGCAGATCCGCGAGCTCGCTGCTCTGCGGCGAGCGGACGCGAACCGACTGCTTGGAGGCGCTGCGAACGAAGTCGGCGAGCTCCATGTCCGCCAGCAGCCGCCCGCGTCCGATCACGATCAGATGCTCGGCCGTCTGGGCCATCTCGCTCATCAGGTGCGATGAGACGAACACGGTGCGGCCCTCCGCCGCGAGCCTCTTGAGGAGGTTGCGAACCCACTGGATCCCCTCGACGTCGAGGCCGTTCACTGGCTCGTCGAACATCAGTGTCTTCGGGTCGCACAGCAGCGCCGACGCGATCCCTAGCCGCTGACCCATGCCGAGCGAGAACGTGCCGGCCCGCTTGCGCGCGACGCTGTCAAGGCCGACCATCTCGATCAGCTCGCGCACCCGCTTGCGTCCCACTCCGTGCGTCTGCGCGAGCGCCAGCAGGTGCTTGTACGCGCTGCGGCCGGGATGCACCGATCGCGCCTCCAGCAGCGCGCCGACCTCGGCCAGGGGAGCTCGATGATCGCGATAAGGCTGTCCGTTCACCAGCGCCCGACCCGAGTCGGGCGCGTCCAGGCCGAGGATCAGGCGCATCGTCGTCGACTTGCCGGCCCCGTTGGGCCCCAGGAATCCGGTGACGACGCCCGGCTTGACCGTGAACGTGAGGTCGCGCACGGCCACGGTCGCCCCGTAGCTCTTCGTGAGGTTGGTGAGCTCGATCATCTTGCGCCCTGCCGGCCGGCCGCCATCGCCAGCACAACAGCAGCCGCGGATCAACACCCGCTTAAGCGGAGGTTCGAGGACCGTGTGCGCTAGCCTCGTCGCTCGAGCGATGAGGCTCGCTCCATAACCGCGGCTCGCCGCTGATGGCCTCTACATCCCCGTCATTCGACGCTGAGAGCAGACGCCATGAGAACCGCAGAGCACGCCGCGCCCGAGCCCGTCCGCCGGAGGTGCCCACTTGCGGCTTGACCGCCCTGAGCTCGCCGCGGTGTTCGCCGGCGGAGTCCTGGGAGCGCTGGCCCGGGCGGAGGTGTCGCAGTCGTTGCCGGCCCACACCGGCGAGTGGCCCTGGGCGACGTTCCTCGTGAACCTGGTCGGCGCGTTCCTGCTGGGGTATTTCACCACCCGCTTGCAGGAGCGACTTCCGCTATCGGCGTACCGGCGCCCGCTCCTGGGGACCGGGTTCTGCGGCGCCTTGACCACGTTCTCCACAGTGCAGATCGAGCTTTTGCGGATGCTCGATGCCGACGAGCTCGGTCTGGCGGTGGGCTACGCGGTGGCAAGCATCGCCGGTGGCTTCCTGCTCATGGCCGCTGCGACGAATCTCGTGCGCCGGGCGAGGCTGACAGGATGACTGGCCCCGAGTTCGTCGGCGTGGGTGCGCTGGGCGGCATCGGCGCGCTCGCCCGCTTCGGCCTCGACGGGTCGGTCGGCCGGCGTGTTGGCAGCGCCTTCCCGCTGGGGACGTTGGTCGTCAACCTGCTGGGGTCGTTCGTGCTCGGGGTGCTCGTCGGCGCGGCGCTGCGCAGCAGCGAGGAGCTGCTGCTGGGGACCGGGCTGATCGGCGCGTTCACGACCTTCAGCACGTGGATGTTGGAGAGCCACCGCCTGGGCGAGGACGGCCGCTTGCGACTTGGGGCCCTGAACATCGCGATCAGCCTCGTGCTCGGCATCGCGTTCGCGTGGGCCGGGCGTCGACTCGGAGCGGCGCTGTGAACGAGGACTGCCTGAAACTCACCAGCTACTTCGGCGAGCGGGACCGTGCGGGCGGCGGCTTCCTCGCCGACGCGTTCACCGAGATCTTCGCCCGCCATGAGCTGCAGACCAGCCTCGTGATGCGCGGCGTGACGGGCTTCGGGATCAAGCATCACCTCCGCACCGACCGGCTGCTCACCCTCTCCGAGGACCTGCCGCTGGTGTCCGTGGCCGTCGACAGCCGGCAGCGCATCGAAGCGGCCCTGGCGGAGGTCAGCGAGCTTCGCTTCGACGGTCTGGTCACGCTGGAGCGCGCGCAGATGCTGACCGGCGAGGTGGGCGCAGTCGACTTGCCGTGGGAGGCGCAGGCTTCGACGAAGCTGACTGTCTATATCGGCCGCTACCAGCGCGTCGGCGGCACGCTCGCCTACGAGGCGGTTGTCAAGCTCCTGCGCGCGCGGGGCGTCGCGGGCGCCACCGTGCTGCTCGGCGTTGACGGCACCTTCCACGGGACCCGGCAGCGCGCCGCCTTCGTGGGGCGCAACACGATGGTTCCGCTGATGGTGATCGCGGTCGGCGACAGCGCTCGCATCCGCGAGGCGCTGCCCGAGCTCGGCGAGACGCTCCCGAGCCCGCTGATGACGCTCGAGCGCGTCACCGTCTGCAAGCGCGACGGCCTCGTTCTGAGCGGGCCGCCCCGGCCGCCCGAGGAGGACCCGGCGGGGCTCCGCACATGGCAGAAGCTGATGGTGTACACGAGCGAGCAGGCCCGGTATCACGGGGAGCCGCTGCACCAGCGGCTCGTACGCGAGCTACGCAGCGCGGGCGCCGCCGGCGCCACCGGCCTGCGCGGCATCTGGGGCTACCACGGCGACCATCAGCCCCACGGCGACTCGTTCTGGCAGCTCCGGCGCCGCGTCCCGGTCCTCACGGTCCTCGTCGACACCCCGGCGCGCATCCGCGACTGGTTCTCGATCGTCGACCGGCTCACCGCCGAGACCGGGCTCGTCACGAGTGAGCTCGTGCCGGCCTTCCGAGCCACCGGCCCCGGCCTTACGCATGGGGGACTGCGGCTCGCCCCGCGGTCTGAGTAGACGCCGCGGACGTCCGGGGACGTCGGTCGGAAGTCAGTCGCGGTTGTGGTTGACGACCTCGACGTTGTGCCCGTCGGGGTCGAGCACGAACGCGCCGTAGTAGCCCGGGTGGTAGACCGCCCGCTCGCCCGGCGCGCCGTGGTTCTCGTAGCCCGCCGCGAGTGCGGCGGCGTGGAACGCGCGCACCGTGGCGTCCTCGCGCGCGGGGAATGCGAGGTGGACGTGCTCGGTGAGCGGGCGCTCGTCTCGGAGGAGCGAGAAGCTGTAGCCCGCGCCCGAGAGCTGCACGCGGGCCGGCTCATCGCGTGTCAGGCGCAGCCCGGCGTGAGGGGCGATCGTCGTGTAGAAGCGCCGGGAGACCTGCGGGTCGCGCACGCGGATCCACAGGTGGTCGATGCGGCCGTCGGGCACGGCCTCCGCGCGGTCGTAGTGGACCGCCTCGACGCTGTTGCCGTCGGGGTCGAGCAGGAAGCCGCCGTAGTACGTCGGGGCGTACTGCGTGCGCGGACCGGGCGCGCCGTCGTCTTGGTACCCGGCGTCGATCCCCGCCTGCCAGAACGCGTCCACCTGCGCGGGGTCTCGGGCGCGGAAGGCGACGTGGAGCCCGCGGGTCACCGGATGCTCGCGGTCCGTCGGCCCGATGTCCCAGTCCTCCCACTCGACCAGCTCGCCGTCCGCATGGCTGGGCTCGACGCCCAGGACGCTCAGGAGCGTGCGGTAGAAGCGCTCGGAGGCCGCGAGGTCCGAGACGGCGATGGCGACGTGATCGAACACAGGCCCGAGGCTACCGCGGCATGCGCGCACTTCTACAGCGGGAGCGACGGGACTCGAACCCGCGACCTCCGGCGTGACAGGCCGGAGAAGGCTATGCCGTTGCCGTAAGTACAGGCGATTTTTCCCTCGAACACCCCAGGTCGCGCTACCCCTCGCTCGGGAAAGTGGGCGTCTCGCCGCGCACCTCTAGCCCCACTGCTCAGATTCGGCCGATCCGAAACCGCGCGGTTGCGATTTGCATGGGTCCGGCGGAGCGACACTGTCGCTGGTCTTGCACTCCGTCCGCTGTGAGCAGTCGTCTGCTCTAGGAGTAGACCTCGGCCAGATCCGCCCAGGCACCGGGATCGTGCCCAGGGATCACCACCGTGGTAGGGCGCGGCTCCAGGTATTGCTGGAGTTCCAGCAGCGACCTCCGAAACAGCTGCTCGTCGGCCATGAACGCCGGTATCAGCGTTTCGCGGATCGTGGCGATCTCACAGGCCGCGTCCCCACAGAGCAGACACTCCTGCCCGTCAGCCAGTCGCAGGATCAGTGAAAGGTGACCCATCGAATGGCCAGGCGTGAACACCAGCCTCACCGACCCGTCGCCGAACAGATCCACCGACTTCGCGAAGCTCTCGTAGGAGACGGCCTCCTCGCTGTCGTAGTCGATCGTGCGCCACGCGAACTCGGGGTGGTAATAGTTGTGGTAGTAGCCCTGCATCATGCCCTTGTCGTTCGCGATGCGCCACTCCTGTTCGGACACTGCAAACGTCGCTTTCGGGAACTGCGCGACGCCTCCCGCGTGGTCGAAATGCATATGCGTCATGACGATCAGCTCGATCGTCTCCGGGTCCACGCCCGCCGAACGAACGAGCTCGCTAGCGGCCTGGTCGGGCGTCATCCGGATCGTGTAAATCCGCGACCCGATAGCGCCGACGCTCTCGCGCGGCTTGTCGATCAACCGCGGGTCGAGCCCGGTATCGACCAGGAACAGACCGGCGCTGGGATGCTCGACCAAGAAGATCGGCACCGGCGCCCAATAGTACTTCGAGTGCGGCGTGAACAGCCCGATTCCGCGCGCCGTCGCGAGAGGCCCCGACGGCCTCCGCGCCCACCCCGGCGGCATCTTCACCTCGCCTGACATAAGCGGGCGCACTCGCACAGTCGCGTCCGGGCGCCCGCCCGGCAGCGGTAACTCAAGACGGCGGATGCCCGCGGCGACGGACATGGCGCGAGGACCCTAACGCGCGACGCACCGTACGGCAACCCGCGCTGCGATACGCGGCGAGGACGAGCGCCTCGCCCAGCGCCTACATGATGCCGACCCGCAGAAGGCGCGATCTCGAGACCTCGTTGCCTTTGGCGGAACGGGTGCGTCCGCAGCGCCTGCCCTGCTTTGCGCCTATGCAAGGCAGGTCAGACGCAAGAATCGGGCGGAAAGGTTGCCCGGGGCAGTTGCCCGCTTGGGCCGAGTGCGAGGAAGAGAAAGCCCAACACGAGCGTTTCAGGCACCTCCGAAGCGGGAGCGACGGGACTCGAACCCGCGACCTCCGGCGTGACAGGCCGGCGCTCTAACCAACTGAGCTACGCCCCCTGACGGGGTCTCCAAGTATGGCAGCCGCCATTTCTTCTCGCGGTGCGCAACTTTCTCCGCCGAAGAGGGTTTCAGCACTCGGAATCGATCTCCCGGAGGACGTGCCCAACCCGGCCGTGGGCACGTTTGTGGGATCAGCGACGGGGACCCTGGAAGCGGGTCCCCGTCGTGGTTAAGGGGAGGTACGGCTTGGCGCGTGCGCACGACGCGCGCGCGCCCGGCCGCCCCGCCGCGTGCGGTGCCGCAGCCGCCTCTAGCGCCGACCCGTCGAGAACACGAGGCTCATGACCAGCTCGACGAAGCGTCCGTAGCGCTCGGGCGTGTAGCGCTCCGGATCGGTCAACACCATCCGTCCCGCCTGCTCGCCAAGGTCCCTGATCGCGCGCGCCGTCAGCTCGACGTCGAGGTCGCTGGGCAGCTCGGGACGCCTGAGCGCCCAGCCGACGAGGTGCTCGATCCGCTCGAGCATCAGCGCCCGGTTCGTCTCCACGTGCTCGCGCACGATCGTGGGCGTGCCCTCGAGCGGCAGCAGGATCAGTCGCCATGTGGCGGGACGGTCGGCGACGGCGTCAAGGAAGCGGCGCACGCCGCGCGCAAGGAGCTCGATCGGGTCGCGGTCGCCGGGATCCCGGGGGATGACCTGATCGAGCTGCTCGAGCGAATAGCGCTCCTCGCGCTCGATCAGCGCGTGCAGCAGCGTCCCGAGGTTCGGGAAATGGTCGTACACGACCGGTCGCGTGACCCCGGCGGTGCGGGCCACCGCCTCGATCGAGACGCCGCCGTAACCCTGCTCGAGGATCACGCTGAGCGCCGCATCGATGAGCTGCTCGCGGCGCTCCGCCGGAGGCATCCGCGGTGCGTATGGACGGCGCGCGGGGAGTGGGGGCATCAACCGGCAGGCTAGCGAAACAAACTAGCTACACTGCCGTAGCTTCCTCTTTGGAGCCAAGCTAAAGGAGCGGGAATGAGCACCCAGGCAGCGACGTCGACGGACGTGCGTATCGCGATCGTAGGCGCGGGCTTCGCCGGTCTGGGCATGGCCGTGAGCCTCAAGCGTGCGGGGATCGAGGATTTCGTGTTGCTCGAGCGGAGCAGCGACGTCGGCGGCACCTGGCGCGCGAACACGTATCCAGGCTGCCAGTGCGACGTGCCCTCGTCGCTGTACTCGTTCTCGTTCGCGCCGAACCCCAACTGGACGCACACCTATCCGCTGCAACCCGAGATCTGGGAGTACCTGCGAGGGATCGCGGACGACTACGGCATCACGCCGCACATCAGCTGCGACGAGCCGGTGACGGCGGGGACATGGGACGAGGACGCGAACCGCTGGCGGATCGAGACCTCGAGGCGAGAGCTGAACGCGCAGGTGGCGGTGCTCGGCGTCGGCGCCCTGTCCGAGCCTTCGATCCCGCAGCTTCCGGGGCTCGAGCGCTTCGAGGGGACGATCTTCCACTCCGCCGACTGGCGCCACGACCACGACTTGACCGGGAAGCGCGTGGCGGTGATCGGCACCGGCGCCTCCGCGATCCAGTTCGTTCCGAGGATCCAGCCCCAGGTCGCACAGCTCGATCTCTACCAGCGGACCGCGCCCTGGGTGATGCCGCACCCCGATCGCAAGGTGACGAGCCTCGAGCGGGCGCTGTGGCGCATGGTGCCGCGCTCCCAGCACCTCTGGCGCGCGGGGGTCTACGCGGCCCGCGAGTCGATGGTGGTCGGCCTGACGATGGAGCCGCGCCTGATGGCGGGCATGGAGCTGGTTGCCAGGCGCCACCTGCGTCGGCAGGTCCCTGACCGGGCGCTGCGCCGCAAGCTGACCCCGAACTACCGACTGGGCTGCAAGCGGATCCTCGTCTCGAACGAGTACTTCCCGGCGCTGTGCGAGCCGAACGCGCAAGTGATCACGACGGGCATCAACGAGGTCCGAGCGCACTCGATCGTCGACCGCGACGGCAACGAGCGCGAGGTCGACACGATCATCTTCGGGACCGGGTTCAAGGTAACCAGCCCGCCGGCCGCCTCCTACGTTCGTGGTCGCGGCGGCAGACTGCTCTCGGAGGTCTGGGACGGCAGCATGTCGGCGTATCTCGGCACCACGATCTCCGGCTTCCCGAACGCGTTCATGATCACCGGGCCGAACACCGGGCTCGGCCACAGCTCGATGGTCTACATGATCGAGTCGCAGATCGCCTACATCACGGATGCCCTCCGCGCGATCGACCGCACAGGCGCGGTCGCGGTCGATGTGCGTCCGGACGTGCAGAGCGCGTACAACGACCGGCTCCAGGCGCAGCTGCGCCAGACCGTGTGGAACACGGGCGGCTGCCAGAGCTGGTATCTGGATCGGAGCGGGCGCAACACGACGCTGTGGCCGTCGTTCACGTTCCGCTTCCGCCAGCAGACGCGGCACGTTCGACGCGGGCGACTACGTGATGACTACGCCAAACGGAGGTCCGCGGTCCAGCGCTCCTCGATCCGGCCCAGATGCCAGATCGCAAGTGCCAACGCCCAGGTGAGCACGAACAGGCCCAAGATGAAGTAGCCGACCTCGTTCAGGTCGACGCTCGACGCCCAGGCCCAGAAGGCGCCGTGCAGCCCGAGCTCGGTTGGAGCGATCGACAACAGCTCGATCGAGCCGACGATGAAGGCGACGGCGACCGACAGGCCGGTGATCGTGAGGTTGTAATAGACCTTGCGCACGGGCTGTGAGAACGCCCAGCCATAGGCGAAGTTCATGAACGAGCCGTCGATCGTGTCGAGCAGCGACATCCCGGCGGCGAACAGGACCGGCAGACACAGGATCGCGTAGACGGGAAGGTTGCTCGAGGCGGCGCCGGCCGCGAGGAACAGCAGCGCGACCTCGGTCGCAGTGTCGAATCCCAGACCGAACAGGAGACCGACGGGGTACATGTGCCACGACGCGCTGACCCGGCGGACAACCGGACCCAGGAGACGGTTGACCAAGCCTCTCGAATCGAGCTGCCGGTCGAGCTCGTTCTGATCAAAACCGTCACCGCACCGCATACGCCGGAAGATCTTGAAGATCCCGGCGAGGACCGCCACGTTGATCGCGGCTATCAGGTACAGGAACAGTCCTGAGACGCTCGTGCCGACGACCGTGGTCAGGGCGTGCAGCGTCGAGCCCGAGTGCTCGACCGCGGGACCGAGCGCGCGCACGCCGAGCGCCAGCGCCAGCGCCAGCGCGAACACGATCGTGGAATGGCCGAGCGAGAAGAAGAAGCCGGTAGCGAGCGGGCGCTTGCCCTCGGCCATCAGCTTGCGCGTGGTGTTGTCGATCGCCGCGATGTGATCGGCGTCGAACGCGTGGCGGAGTCCGAGCGTGTAGGCGGTGATCCCGAGACCGAGCCCGAACACGCCAGCGTGGCCGAGGCTCAGGTGGCGTGGCACCACGAACACCAGCAGCGTGCCGAAGCCGAGTACGTGCAGCATCACCACGGCAGCGGCAAGACCGCCAGCACGGCGGCGCTCGCTCCCGCTCACGGCCTGCTCCAGTCGAGCTGCACGACCGATCCGCCCTCGATCTGGACGTCGATCATGGCGACCTGCTCACCGTTCCACAGGACGTACGAGCCGGCGGCGAGGTTGTCGAATACGGCGGTGTACGCCGGCCTCCCGGCAATCGCCCGCTCGAGCACCTGCTTGTGAGCGCCGTCGCGCGCCTCGCCGGAGCGGCTGATCTCGATCTCGACGCCATGGAGCTCGGGATCCGTGTGGACGATCAGCGCACCGGTCTGCTCGCCGATGTCGATCGCGACGAACTCCGGATGCTTGCGCGCGGCATAGTCGATGTGAGTGTGTGACATGAGGTCTCCTGGAAGATCGCAGGAAGCGACTGCCGGGCGCCGTCCGTGACGCCCGGCACGCTCCTGGGAGGGTCAGCTCGACGGCGTGTCGAAGCCGTCCAGCGGATTGGCCAGATATGGGAACGTGCTCTGGTAGCGGTCGGCCGCGGGCGTCAGTCCCTCGGTCAGCGCGCTCGCTGCCGCGTCGGCCTTGTAGGAGCTGTTGACGAGCGGGTAGGTGGCCCCGGCGATGGCGCGCAGCTCGATGCTGACGACGTCGTCGAACACGCGCCGGCCGTTCGGGAACCCCGCGAGATCGCCTCCGAGGATCCCGTAAAGCGTCGGGTTCGAGGAGGTGTTGGGCGGGACCGCGACGTTCAGCCGCAGCTGATCGGCCTGCACCGGACCGGTGTAGTTCTGGAACCCTTTGATTACGCCCTTCGGGAGTCCGGTGAGCAGGATTGCGAGCAGATCCGCCCGCGCCGCCTTGAGACCCTGGAGGTGCGGGAACACGCCCGGGTAGAGGACCGGCAGCAGCCCCGCCAGCTCGGGATGGGCGACATGGTTCGCGAACTGCTTGTCCTGCGCCGGGTAGGAGCTGTTCCACCGGTCCTTCAATCCCAGCGGGACGACGACCTCGTTGAACAGCGGGTTGCCCAGCCGCGAGACCTGGATCCACGGCCCCGACGAGGACATCGCACTGCCCCGGTTGATCATTCGCACCTTGCGGCGGCTCGCGCCGCTCCACACGCCGAGCACCGCCTTGCTGCTGTCGACGTTCTTCGGCGTCGACCGGTCGGCGGTCAGATCCGAGATCGGAATCTGCAGCGCGATCGTGTGGACGTTCAGCGTCTTGGTCGCATCGACGCCGACGGCGTCGGCGCTCGGGATCAGATGCAGGTGCTGGAACGGCCGCAGGTCGCCGAGGTCGAAGATCGCCCCGAGGTCGACGTAGAAGCCTTCCCGGCGCTGGCCGGCGAAGACCTTGATCCCGCCCGGCAGGCCGTGCACCGCCGCCGCCCCCAGCGCCGGATAGTTCGGCGTCGAGCGTGGGCCGATGTTGCACGGCGGGCATGCGAGATCGCGACCGAGTTGGCGAACCTTGAGCTTGTGGTGCCTGCGCTCGGTCCCGTAAGCGGTCGTGTCATTGCCCTCTACCCTGGTGACCGAGTAGAACTGTCGCTTGTTCCAGTTCGGGTCGTTCAGCGACTTGATCGGACCGGTGTTGTAGAGGAACGTGTTCGGATCGCGTAGCCGCGAGCTGAACTCGAATACGTAGGACAGCTCGGGCACGCCGTCGCCGTCGTTGTCGATGTAGATCGAGTAGAGGACGTCGTCGCCGAACTCGAAGAAGTTCGGTCCGCCCGGCGGGTCCTGCAGCGGGACGAAGTTGCTGATCAGCGTGACCGTGTCAGGTCGGTCCGGGCTGACGAATGCGTAGACGTCGGTGTTGTCGGCGACCGGGTCCTTGCTGATCTCCGGTGCTTCACGGTGCGAGGACATCGATGCCTCCATTCGCGTTCGCGGCCGGGGCTGCGTCGAGCAGCCTCGAGACCAGCGCAGGGTCGCGGTAGGTGGTCTCGCTGGTGCCGGCGACGACTGTGACCTCGCCGCGCTTGGCATCGCGGACGTAGGCCACCACCGGCTCCTGCGGGTTGGGTGTAGTCGGCGCCTCGAGCGCCTCGGGAGCCCTCTCCGCGGAGCCGCGGCTCGAGAGCACTGCTGCCGCGGGAACGCCGATCGCCGCGGCGCCGACGGCCACGCCGGCGGAGCTCTTCAGGAAGGACGAGCGGGTGACGCCGCCCTCCTTGTTTTCTCGCTTCACTGCTGCCTCCTTCGAACGGTTGACTTGCGCTGCGCTCCGGCGGTGCAGCGAGTGGAACGGTTACTCCAGCAGGCGCCAGTCGGAAGCGAACCGCCTCGGATCGGCGCTGCAGCGAACAGTTCTCAGCTGGCGTGATCCGATCGCGCGGGTCGGCCGTATAACGGGCATGACGGCAACGCTCACCCGCTCGGCCCGCGTGCTCCGAGCGCTCTCGTTCCTTCACGATCGCGGGCTCCGGGCGACGAGCGCCCGGCGGCTGGTGCTCGAGGCACTCGATGCAGCGCCAGGTCCGATCAGCGTCGGCCAGGTCGCCTCCGGGCTCGGAGGGCGGCTGCCCGCCTGCGATCTGGGCTCGGTCTACCGGATCCTCGAGACGTTCGAATCGCTCGGGATCGTCCGCCGTGTCCACTTCGGTCGTGGTGCTGCGCGGTACACGCTGAGCGGCAGCGACGAGCCGGAGTACCTGCTGTGCGAGGGCTGCGGCGCAACGCGTGCGGTCGACGCGCGCCTGCTCGACGACATCCGCGCGCAGATCCGGCTGCGCTTTGGCCTGACGCCGCGCTTCTCGAGCTACCCGGTCGCGGGTCTATGTCAGCGGTGCGCCGCCGCCGCCGCGGCGCGGGTTGCCGCGTGAGTTCTCGGAGCTGGCGAGGCCACCGGTCGCTAAAGCTCGTGTACGCGAGCACCTGAGAGCGCTAGGCGCGACGCCGGCGCCGGCTGCGTCCCTGGACGATGCGCTGAATCACATCCTCGCTCCAGTCCTGGCCCCGCATCAGCTGGTAGCGCTCGGCGACGATCCGCATGTAAGCCTCGGTCTCGGTCTGATCGCCGACGAGGTCCGCCTCACGAAGCATCGCCACTACCGGCCGGTACTCCGTTTCGAGCCACAGGAGGGCGGTCGTGTGCCGGTCGA
The DNA here is from genome assembly GCA_963849285.1 of uncultured Solirubrobacterales bacterium. Classification (GTDB taxonomy): domain Bacteria; phylum Actinomycetota; class Thermoleophilia; order Solirubrobacterales; family Solirubrobacteraceae; genus Palsa-465. Next base: position 114,439 of record CAWKGS010000006.1, on the reverse strand, counting down.
GCGCTTCGCCGCGCGCTTGGATCGCGCGAAAGCCCCACGCCTCCACCGCCTCGGCAAGCTCGGCGTAGGCCCGGGCCTCGGATAGCTGGATCTCCGCGCGCGCGTCAGGCGGCAGCGGCACTCGTTCGAAGAAGACCCGCTCGTCGCTCTTGAGCGGAAGCTCGGAAAGCTTGATCGCCCGCTCCGCGCCGACTCGAGTCACGACCTCGGTCACGTAGGCATCGATGTCGCTCCATCCGAGCGCGCGGGCCACGGACACCCGGTGATGCCCGTCCTTGACGAAGTGGATCTCGCCGACGCGGACCAAGTCGACGGGCGGCATCGACTCACCCCGGCGAACGGCCTCCGCGATCTGCTCCCAGCGGCTGCGGACCCGTGCCGACCTGGGGCGGAAGCGGCGGTCGAAGTCTCGATCGCGGTCGACGGAGCCGACGATCGTGTCGAGCTGGACGACCTGCGGGCCGATGGCGTGCTCGCTCGCGTATCCGAGTGCCGCGATCACCTCCTCGTAGGGAAGCGTGACCGTGACGTCGTCGGGCTCGCCGCGGAGCCGGGCGATCAGCCGGGCGATCGTCGCCCGCCGGCGCGCGCGCAGGAAGTCGTGCTGCGCGTCCAGCCCGGGCAGGCCGGTGGAGCGCGGCAGCGGCATGCGCCTCAGCTCTGCGTTGCAGCCGCCGCGGGAGGCTCGGCCGCGGCGCCGGAGGCGCCGTTCGATGCGAGCAGGCTGCGTCCGGTGTCCGGATCGAACAGGTGCAGATGCTCGGAGTCGAACCACAGCTCGGCCTCGCCGCCCTGCCGCACGCGGCTGTCCGCCGACAGTCTCGCCACGACCTGACTCCCGCTCTGCGTGCTCGGCAGGTCCGCGCCGCCGGCGTCACGTGCGAGCTCCTCGAGCTCCCGCGAGGAGACGCGCTCGGCCTCCACCACGAAGTAGGCGTAGAACTCGGACCCCATCGACTCGAGTACGTCGATCTTGGTTCTGAACGTCACGCCCTTGGAGCGATCGGCGACGAGGCTCGCATCCTCGAAGTGCTCGGGGCGCAGTCCGGCGATAACCCCGCGTCGCCCACCGCCGGGACTCTGTTGGAGCTGCTGCCGCACCGCGCCGGCGACCTGGATGGTGCCGACCGGAAGCTTCACCGTGTCGCCCTCGAGCTCGGCCGGGAGGAAGTTCATCGACGGGGAGCCGATGAACCCGGCGACGAACAGGTTGGTCGGGTTGGAGTAGAGCTCGGACGGCGGTCCGACCTGCTGCAGCTCGCCTGCGCGCATCACCGCGATCCGGTCGCCGAGCGTCATCGCCTCGGTCTGGTCGTGCGTGACGTAGATCGTGGTCGTCTTCAGGCGCTGCTGGATGCGCGAGATCTCGGTGCGCATCTGCACGCGGAGCTTCGCGTCGAGGTTCGAGAGCGGCTCGTCCATCAGGAACACGCTCGGGTCCCGGACGATTGCCCGGCCCATCGCGACGCGCTGGCGCTGGCCGCCCGAGAGGTTCGCCGGCTTGCGCTCGAGATGCTGCTCGAGGTCGAGGATCTTGGCGGCCTCGTTGACCTTGCTGTCGATCTCCTCCCGCGGCCGCTTGGCCAGCTTCAGCGCGAAGCCCATGTTCTCGCGCACGGTCATGTGGGGGTAGAGCGCGTAGTTCTGGAAGACCATCGCGATGTCGCGGTCCTTCGGCGCGCGGTCGTTGACCACTTCCTCGCCGATCTTCAGCTCGCCCTCGGTGATGTCCTCAAGCCCCGCGACCATCCGCAGCGCGGTCGACTTGCCGCAGCCGGATGGCCCGACCAGGATCATCAGCTCGCCGTCGGGCACGTCGAGGCTCAGATGCTTGACGGCCTCGTAGCCGTCGCCGTAGCGCTTGGTTACGTCCTCGAAGCGGATCTCTGCCATCTGCGCCTCCTTTGTCTAACCCTTCACTGCGCCGGCCGTGAGTCCGGCGACGATCCGGCGCTGGAACAGCAGCACGAGGATCATTACGGGCACCGTCACGATCATGGCGGCTGCGGCGATGTCCGTGTACGGGACCGAGAACTGCGACACGCCCGGGAACTGCGCGATCGCGGCAGGAACCGTCTCCGCGTTCGTCGTCGAGGTCAACGAGATCGCGAACACGAAGTCGTTCCAGCAGATGATGAAGACGATGATGAAGGTGGTAACGATCCCGGGCATCGCGAGTGGCGCGATCACCTTGCGGAATGCCTGGAACGGGGTCGCGCCGTCCACCTGTGCGGCCTGTTCGAGCTCCCACGGGATCTCTCTGAAGAAGGCCGACAGCACGTAGATCGAGAGCGGCAGCGCGAATGTCATGTACGGGATGATCAGCCCGGGCCAGGTGTCGTAGAGGCCGATCTGGCGCCACAGGTTGTAGAGCGGGCCGACGAGCGAGATCTGCGGGAACATCGCCACCGCGAGCGACACCGCCAGGATCACGCGCTTTCCGGGGAAGTCCAGGCGGGCGATCGCGTACGCGGCCGCCGACGCCAGCACCACGGCGAGCGCGGTCGCGATCAGGCCGATGCCGATCGAGTTACGCAGCGCGTCGGTGAAGATGCCCGACTTGAAGATCTGCGAGTAGTTGGACAGCGTCCATTGGTGGGGGATGAAGCTGCCATCGGTCGCGGTCGCCGCGGTCTTCATCGACAGGAAGAAGATCCACAGCACCGGCACCAGCGAGCAGACCATCACGACGAGCAGCGCGCCGGACCAGCCGACGGTGCGCTTCGCCTGCTCGTTCACGAACCCGTTTCGTGTCCTCGCACGGGACCGGTGTGCGGCCGCAGGTTGCGTTGCCGCGCCGACGCTCATCGGTTACTCGCTCCCCCGGGCCCCGCGGCGGCACCGAAGGCGCCGATGAAGACGAACGCGATGATCGCCACCAGCACGAACAGCAGCACCGAGACAGCCGAGCCGAGACCGAGGTTGAGCCGATCGAGCAGCGTCGAGTAGTTGAGCATCGAGATCGACTCGGTGCCCTGCGCGCCCTGATTGAAGATGTAGATCACGTCGAAGATCCGGAACTCGTCTAGCGTGCGGAACAACAGCGCGACGAGGATCGCCGGCTTCATCAGAGGCACCGTTATTCGCACGAACCGCTGCCACATGCTCGCGCCGTCCACCTTCGCGGCCTCGTGCAGCTCGTCGGGCACGAGTGCGAGCCCGGCCAGCAGCAACAGAGCCATGAACGGCGTGTTCTTCCAGATCTCGGTGATGATGACCGCGACGTAGCTGCCGAACGTGTGGCTGAGCGGGTCGCTGCTCAGCCCGAGCAGATGCGGAATCCAGCCGCCGTTGCCGAGCGACCAGGCGAGGTTCCAGGAGTAGGCCGCGACCACCGCGACGATCCCGTATGGGATCAGCGCGACCGACCTGAGGAGTCCTCGGGCCACAAGCGTCCGGTGCATCGCGAGCGCCAGCAACATGCCGAGCACGAACTGGCAGCTGACCGCGATGATGGTGATGATCGCCGTGTGCAACACGTCGGCCCACCACACGTGGGAGCTCAGCACATGCCCGTAGTTCGAGAGGCCGACGAACTTGTTCGCCTTCGGAAAGCGCAGATCAGCCCGCTGCAGCGAGAGCACGATCGTGTCGACGATCGGGTACGCCGTCACCGCGATCATCACGATCGCGGCCGGTCCGACGAGCATCGCGGCGAGGCGTCGCTCGGCGCGGACCCGATCGGTAACTCGCTTGCGCCTGGGGGCCGTGGCGGCCGGTGCGGGTGTGGCGACCGCGCTCACAGCAGCGCCTGCGAGGTCAGCGACAGTTTGATCTCGTTGCGAAGCGAGCTGACGACGCTGCTCGTATTGATGCCCGATGTCGGCGAGAGCGTCTTCTGGATCGCCAGCGTCACGTCCGCATAAGACGGCGTCTGGGGCCTGATGCCGTAGCTCTCGAGCTGAGACTTGATCAACGCGTGGAACGGATACTGCTTCTCAAACGATGGGATGTCGTAGATCGCCCCACGGACCGGAGCGAGGCCGCCCTTCTCGGCGTACGTGATCTCGTAGCTCTGCTGCGTCAGGCACGCGGCCGCATCGAAGGCAAGGTCGGGGTGCCTGGAGTAGGTCGAGACTCCCAGGTTGTAGCCGCCGATCGAGACCCGCGGGGCGCTTCCCGGTATCACCGTTGGAAACGGCGCGTAGCCCATCTGCGGGAAGATCGTCTTCGGCACATCCTTCTGCGCGGCCGGCCAGACGAACGGATAGTTGATCATGAACGCCGCCGTGCCGGACTCGAAGGCGATCCGGCCCTGGTCCTCCTCGTCGACGTTCAGCGACGGGTCGGCTGCGGGCCCCGTCGCCAGCTCGTGCATGATCGCGGCGGCCTTCTCCGCCGACGGCCCGATCACGACCCTATTGCCACCGCTGATGATCGCGCCGCCCGCGGAGTTGACAAGCGAGTTGAACCAAACCGTGAGCCCCTCGTACTGAGCTCCCTGCTCCTCGATGTAGTGCGGCTTTCCGGCCTTGGCGAGCATCTCCGAGTCGGTGAGCATCTGCGCCCACGTCGTCGGCACGGGCTGATGGATGGCGGCGAGCAGGTCCTTCCGATACCAGAGCAGCTCGGTGTTGGAGTTGATCGGGACGGCCCAGAGGCGGTTGTTGTAGCTGGCAGTCTGGACCGGGCCCGGCAGGTCGACGCTCTTGATCTGGGCGGAGAGGGCAGGCGGGACGGGCCTCAGCCATCCTGCATTGGCGAACTCGGCGGTCCAGTCCACATCCATCGCGAGGATGTCGATCGACGAGTCGTTGGCCGCGAGCCTGCGGACGAGTGAGATTCGCTGCTGGTCGGAAGCGGTCGAGAGGTTGTTGATGTTGATTACGTACTTGCCGCCGGACGCCTTGCTGCATCCCTGCGCGGCCGCGATGAACGACCCCGAAGGCTCGGGGAAGACGTACCAGGTGAGCGTCACGGGCCCCTTCGCCGAGGAGCCGCAACCTGCCAGGAGAGCGGCGAGGGCGATCGCGACCAGACCCGCGGCGACCCGTCGCATCTGCCCCCTGGCACTCAGATGCGCAACCGGGTTACTCGTCTCTCCCTCCCTGCGAAGATTCTCCGGATCCGGGTATTACCCATGGGTGTCGCCCTCTAAGCGAGAGGTTGAGGCGACACGGCGATGTGCGCGCCGGTGGTCCGGATCGCAACCGCGAGGACCGACAGGAGGCTGGTCAAATGCGTTGGAAGGTGGTTCGGCCGATCCGGAGCGTGGCGATCCTGATCGTGGTCCTGGCCGGGGTCGCGGCCTGCGGCTCGGGGAGCCGGTCCGGGCATGCCTCGGCGTCCCGCTCCTCCGCCGGCGCTCCTGCCGCCGTCACGCGTGATCTGGCGTACGTGACCGCCTCGGCTACGTCCGCCGTGGCCCCTTCCGCCGTGCCATCGCCGGCGTCGCATGCAAGTCGGCTGGTCGCCCACGATCCGGCCCTGTCGCCTTCGCCCGCGCCTCCAATCGGCCGCCTGTATCTGGTGATGATGCGAGGCTGGGGCTCGGCCGCTGGGCGCGCCCACCAGGCATTCGCGCAGGTCTATGTTGGGCTCTCCGGCGTGTGCTGGAACTTCTCGAGCCTTCGCGGCTTCCGTCATCCCGACGGGGCGCGTATCCATCTCGGAGCGCGCGGTCGCGCGGTGTTGACGCTGTCCTCCGCCAGGCGCTTCAGGCTGGTCGGCTGCGTCTGGGCGCCGCACGCGCTGATCGTCGCGCTCAAGCATCATCCGCGTCGCTACTACGTCGCGATGCGGACGCCGCGATATCCCTCCGGCGTCGTGCGCGCGCAGCTGCGCGGCTCTTGAGCGCCTCGACTTCGCAGGAGTACTCTGCGCGAGGAACCTGAGATGGGAGGTATCTGAGGATGTACGCGCGGGTAACTCTGTTCCCGGGCTTGGCGCCGGAGCGGATCAAGGCGACGCTCGCCGAGTTCCAGGAGAAGCATCTACCGCTGCTCGAGCAGCAGCCCGGCTACCGCGGCTTCTGGGCGGGCGTCGACTACACAGGGGGCCGGGCGATCGCGGTCACCTACTGGGACTCGATCGAGGCCGTGCGCGCGAGTGACCCCGTCGCGAACGAGGTCCGCGCCGCCGCCGTGACGCGCGCCGGTGTCGATCGCGACCGGCCGCCGATCATCGACAAGTACGAGATCGTGCTCGAGCACGAGCCCGTGACGCCCGGGACTCCGTCCTGAGCGTCTCGCGCTAGCTCGCCGGCGCCCTTAGACCACCCACGCTGCGTCTCCGGCGCCTTAGATCGCCCGCGCTACGTCGAGGCGGGCTCGCCGCAGAGCACGCAGCGGTCCCAATCGAACGGCCTCGATATCCCCCTGATCCGCCGGTCGTTCTCATGCCACTCGCGGTTGAGGTGGCGCCCGATCACGACCGCGCCGACCGGTCCCGATCCCGCCGCCTTCAGCGCCGCAGCGGCGCTCTGGGCGTTCGCGCCTGTGGTCCAGGTGTCGTCGATCAGGAGAATCGATTCGCCATCGAGCGCGCGGGTGGCCGCGTACTTGTCGGCGCTGAACTCGCGCGCTCGCACGGCGGTCCGCGAGCGGCCGAGCAGACGCTCGTGCCGCGTCCTCGTCGGCGCGACGACCTCGCCGACGATCCAGCGCAGCGGATGCCGCTCGTCGCGCTCGCGCTCGCCCGACGGGACCGTCGTCACGAGCGCGAATGCATCGGTCCCCGCCGCTCGTGCGACGCAGATTTCGTGGGCGCCGAGGAACCTCCACAGCACCGCGGCGAGACCGACGCCCAGCTGCCTGGCGATCTCGCCTTGCAGTCGCTTGTAGCCGGCGAGCGCGTGATGCAGCTGCTCGTGAGCGACGCTGTAGGAGATCGGCGCGACGGCATCGAGCCACTCCTCCCCGTGGGCGCACGCGTAGCAGCGGTCATACCCGCGCGTGAAGTTGAAGCAGGTACGGCACACATCCGGGCCGCGCCGCGGCCCCAGCATGACGTTCTCGTACAGCGCGCTGAGCTCGCCGACACTGGGCATCGCGACTAGGCGGTCAAGGCACCCGGAGCGGTCAGACGCTCGACGATCTCGGTTACCTGATCAGCCGCATGCACAACGTGCGTGCCCGGCCGCGTGGCCAGCTCCCTGGCCCACGGCAGCTCGAGCATCGAATCGACGAGGAGGACCGGGCGTCCCTGCTCGAGCGCCAGCCGTGCCTGCAGCCTGGAGCCTCCGGTCTCGGAGGCCTCGACGACCACGGTCGCCAGCGAGAGGCCCGAGATCACGGCGTTTCGCATCGGGAAGTTCCGGCGGCTCGGCGCTACGTCCGGCCAGAACTGCGACACCACGGCGCCACGCTGTGCGATCAGATCCTGCAGCCGCTCGTTCTGCTGTGGATAGACGCGCGCGAGGCCTGTGCCGATGACGGCGATCGTCCGGCCGCCGGCCTTCATCGTCGCGGTGTGCGCCGCCGTGTCGATTCCCGCCGCCAGCCCCGAGACCACCGCGTAGTCGTGCTTGACGAGCTCGCCCGCGATCGCGCGCGCTCTCGCGACGCCTGCGTTCGATGCGGCGCGCGAGCCCACCACCGCCACGGCGCGAGCATCGTCTGACGTGAGCGCACCGGCGACAAAGATCAGCGGCGGCCGGTCGTGGACCGCACGCAGGTTGTCCGGGTATCCGTCGTCGAGCACCGTGAGCAGATGGAACCGCTGCTCCCGCCATCGGTCGATCTCGGCGAGCGCGGCCTCGAGTTGCTCGGGCGCGAGCAACCCCTGCTCCTCCTCGAGCAACGCCGTGGCGCTCCGCGCCTCCTCGACGAGCTCGGCGTAGCGTTGCCACGGACGGCGGCCACCCCGCAGGAGTGCGACGAGGGCCGCAGTCTCCTGATCGCGGGCGTCGCTCATCGCGCGAGCCTACCGTCCGCGGTTGCGCACGCCCCGCGCGCGTTCTCGATGCGCCTGTTCAGCTCGCCGTGTGCTCAGCGGGATCGCTCGCCGCCTGCGCTGCTCCGACGCTCACCGGGCCTGCCGGCTGTTCGGGCTCGACGCTGACCGGGCTGGCCGGGTGCGTCACATCGGCGCTGACCGGGCTGGCCGGTTGCGTCACGTCGGCGCTGACCGGACTGGCCGGGCGCGTCACGTCGACACTGACCGGACTGGCCGTCGTCGTCTCGGCGCTCAGCGGGCCCATGATCTCGTCGCGCGGATCGTGATCCTCACCGCTCATCGCCGCCCTAAAGTCGCGCAGGCCACGGCCCAGGGATCTTCCAACCTCCGGAAGCCGCTTCGGCCCGAGCACGAGCAGCGCCACGACGAGGATGAACAGAAGATGCGTCGGGCTCAGAATGTCGCCTACCACGCCTAGGAGCTTAGCCGGTGTGTCCCCGATATCGGCGAGATTCGGGCCGGAACGTCCCTGACGCTATGGCGCGAGCGACCGGACGCGACGCTACGGGCCGACGGTCACGGAGACCGAGCGGCTGCTCGCGGAGGCGAACGGATAGTCGCTCTCGCGAGCCGTCGCGGCCCAGATCCTGTACGTCTCGGTTCCGTTTCCGCGCAGGAAGGTGTATCGGCTCTGGAATCGTCCGGCTACGTCGGTGTATAGGTGGCCGATCTCCGCCGAACCGCCATTCCAGCCGATCCATAGGAGCACCAGCTCACCGGCCGCCGGGATGTGGCCGCCCTGGACCCGCCCGCTGATCGAGATCGTGCCTCCCCAGTGCGCCGTGGACGGTTGGACCCGCACGCTCACCGGTGCCGGAACAACGAGCCTCGCCGCCTGCGATGACGAGGGCTCAACGGTCCCCGACCCCGGATAGACCGCCTCGACGAGCCGCGAGGGCCCCGCCGGCAGTGTCGCGCTCCAGCTGCCGTTGCCGGATGTGGTCGCTTTCGCGGCGAGCGTGTACGCGTCGGTCCCGTCGTCCGGCGCGGTGTAGATCTCGACCGGCTGATGACCGAGCGCGTCACCTTGGAACGTCCCGATCCAGCCCTTCACGACGGTCGACCTTCCGAACGCGACCTGCTTGGTTGTGACGCGCACGGTTCGCGGCAGCACCACGACTCGCTCGGTGCGCCACCGGCCGGCCTCGCGGACGCGACGGGTGACCACTCGCGGGCGACAGTGCACGACCCTGATCGTGCGCGTTTGCGCCGGAACCCGTACTCGCACGGGGTTGCCGTGGACGTGGACGATCGCCCATTGGGCCGGCACCCTGACCAGCTTGCGCGCGCGGACGCAACGCAGGCTGCCGACGACCCGATCGAACGAGATCGTGCTCACCGAGGGCTCCCGGATGCTCATCGTCCAGGTCTCGTACGGCGACTGAGCGGTCGTCCCGTTAGCGTCGATCGCGTTGTTCTGCGCGACGCATGAGACAACGTGCTCGCCGATCCCGGCCACCGGAATGCGCCTTGCAGGACCGGACTGGAATCGGTAGCCGGAGCCGTCGACGGCGCAGCTGATGCCGGCCAGCCCGCTTGGGCCGGCGCTCGCCGCGGCCGAGACGTACTGGGCGCCCGCGGTAGAGGGCGCATCGGTCGGTCCGGAGAGGGTGAGTGCCGGTGCCTGGTTGTCGACGTTGACGCTTCCACCCTGAGTCGTCGTCATGTAGGCGGTGGTGCAGGGACTGGCGGCGACGGTGCAGGCCGCGTTGCTCGCCTCGAGCGCCAGGTTCAGCGGCACACCGTTGGCATACCTCGTTGTGTCCACCGCGGCCGACAACGACTGCGTCGCCGACCCACACTGAGTCCACGTGTGATCGTTTGGCGTCTCGGCGCTGCTGTTCAGCCGCTGCCCGTCCGCCAGGATCTGCATCGCGCAGATCCCCGAGTTATCCGTCGCACTCAACGTGATCGGCCAGGTCCCTCTAACCCATCTGGACCGCTCCCACCATAACCCGACCCCTGAGACAGCAGGTCCGGTGTTCTCCACGCCTTCGAGCTGGATGCCGTTGACGTCGAGAAGCTGACCAAGCGGCGGGTAGCAGGGACTTGGATGGTCCACCGCAAGTGACTTCGAAGCCAAAACGGTTCTGCGGGACCTACGCCCGCGACCGATGCCCGCGCCGTAGTACATACCGCCACAGCAACTGTTGACAGGAAAGATCGGCTGTGAGCCACCAGTCCATACGAACTGAGCGGTGTAACCATGCTTGCTTGATGTACGGGTCAATAAGCACGTCATTGCGCGGTGTCTACAGCATGAATGATCGAGATCGATGGTGGCGCAGCGGTCTGCCAAACGCGCAGCCTCGTGCTTCCCGGGCGCGGCTTCGATGCGATGATCTGAAACGACCCGCCCTGGATGCATCGATTCGCCAGACCGTATGCGCTATCCCCAAGCCCTGCCAGACCGGACCGTTGACAGTCAAAATCGTTCGCGTAACGTCACCGAGGTGCGAACATGAATTGAGGTAAAGAACGCCCGCGGTGGCTGGCGCTTGCGAAGGCTAGCAGATGAGTCCGACCGCCACCAGCACGACGCGATCTTAGTGCGACGTAGTGGCCGATGCGGACCGCTTGACCCACACGTCATACGTGGGGTCGAGCAGATCAGGACCACATCGAACGGCAGCGGCGTTGATTGGCCTGCGGCGTTGAACGTTCCGACAGTGGTCGCCTCGCCACCCGCCGAGGAGTCCGTGTTGTCTCTGGAGTGCGAATCCTGGAAGCGTGGGCCCAGGTTGACCGCTGCTCTCGTCGACGCTGGCTACGGCCGTGCAGCCCGTATCCGGACTCGTGTTCCAGATGATGATGTAGTGGCCCGGTGGGCCGCTCCTGCATCCTCACAGTTGGTTTCCCGCTAGCACGAAACACGGTCCCGTTTGCGTTCACGCTTGCCCACGCGCGCACGTAACCGCCGATGTACCGGGAATCCAGCTTGATCGGATCGATGACGTGGTTCTTGAGTTGCCGCTCGCCGACGCTGCCTGAGGGGAGGTTGGTGGCGGCATAGCCCGTGCCGCCGAGGGCGACGAACAGCGCGAGATAGGCGACGATGTTGTGGCGGGCGTGCTCGAGGAGCTTTCGGGGCAAGTGTGGGCTCACGTTCTTGTTGGGGGAACTCATCCGAGGTGACCGGGTCCGAAGGGTGCGCCCGCTCCAACCGGACCGGGCGCTGGGTTGCTCTGCCCGCCGCCTGAACCCGAGCCGGCGCCGCCCGAACCGGAGCTGGCGCCGCCACTCGAGTTGTCGCCCGACCCAGCGCTGGCCGCGGTGGCGTCATAGGAGACGGGAGTACCGGACGTACCGCCGCCGGAGGGCGTCGTGCTGGGCTTGCTGTAGCTCCGCGCAGACGTGACCAGTGACGGTCCGTCCTTGGCCGAGCGGCGCTTGGCGCTCCGCGCGGGCGAGGCGTGTCGCGCGATCGTCCGCTTGGCCTCACCACTCGGGTGCTCAGCCCAAGACAGGTAGTTACGGAGCGCGGGATCGGGGGCCACGTAGGTCGACCCGGGACGCTGGGTGACCAGGCTCGGGTGGCTCGGGGCGCGCACCCCGCTGGCTTGGGGCCGGCGGATGACGCCGGCGACGGCTGCGATCGCAAGGGCGGCGACGAGCAACACGGGCATCAGCTGCCGTCGGGCGGCCAGGCGATGTCGAACGGCGGTGCCGACTCGGCGGGGCCGTCTGAGCGACGGCGCCGCTTCGCCCATGTCGAGACTTGCAACGGCCGGCCGGTGCAGAGACGCGGAGGTCTCGCCCCAGAAGTCCGGTGGCGCTTCATCGACGGCTGCACCGGAGACGGAGTCCTCGCTCGGCGAACCGAACGGAACGAGCTCCTCGCGCGGACCGAGCCAGTCGCGCGGCAGCCGCACAACGTTGCTCTCGAGCGACCGGCCTTCCTCGATTTGCGGCTCTTTTGTGTCCAAGCGTGCGCTGCTCTCTGCCCGGCCGAGGACCGTTCTGTCCGTCAGGAGCGATAGAGTATACGCTCTGAATTGGTTCCAGTTTGTCTCAATTAGAAAACCGAATGGGCGTTAATCGCGAAGATTTCGAGGATTCCTACCTGACGGTCGCTGACGTCGCCGGTCTGCTGAAGCTCAATCAGCAGACCGTGAGGAACTGGATCGACCAGGGCTCGCTGCCCGCGATCCGAGTTGGGCGCCGCGTGCGGATCAAGCGATCGGACCTAGAGCGCATCCTCGCGGCGAGCTACAGCGGCGGAGCCTCGCCTTCGGAGCATGGTGGCGGTCCCAGTGCCGAGGACTTCTGGGGCGGCGAGCCGGTCGGTCTCGCGGAACCGAGCCTGGCCAGGGGAGCGGCGCCGCCGGAAGCAACTGCCGGCACCGGTGTCGAAAGCGCGACTACCAACGGGCTCGAGCGGTTATGACGTCCGGACTGCGCGGTCAGAGCAGCGCGAACCGAGAAGAGCGGCTATGACGTACCGATACGAGCGGCCATGACATTCGCCGACGACCTCGACGCGCAGCGCGCCCACGTCATGCGGCTGGTTCGCCAGGCGAGCACGAACTGGGCTGAGGCGATGCGGGCGCACAAGCTCGCGCCGCCGGATGCGGGATTCGCGGCGCGGCTGAGAGGGCTCGCGGACGCGGCGGCCACCGAGCAGGTCGCGTGGGAGCACGCCCACGCCGCCGGGTTGCAGTGGCGGCCGGTTCCCGGTGCCGAGAACGCCGAGCCGCCGTACGAGCTGCGGCGAGGAACCGGCCGGCGCGGCCCCGAGGAGATGTGGACGAGGTTTGACGAGGCGGTAGCGACGCTCAACAAGGCGATCACCGGATCAAGTGCGGCCGCCGTCGCAGACGCGTTCGGCGAGATGGCCGAGGCGGCGGGCGCGCTGGCCGAGGCGGTGTCGCGCGAGGACGAGGCTCGAGTGCGGGTGGGCACCCGCACGTCCGGAGCGCGCGGAGCCGCGTGACTCCGCGAAACCGCGCGCGCTGCAACCGGTAGATACCTACCATGCCCGCGGTTCAACGTCGCTCGATCCACCTGCCGGCGACGGGCGGGCGGCGCGCCATCGTCATCGGTGCCGGCTCGTTCGGCACCGCGGTGGCCGTGCTGCTCGCGCGTGGCGGCCTGCGGACGACGCTGCAGACGCGCACGAGAGAGCAGGCCGCGCGCCTGAGCGAGGACCGGGAGAACCGCGAGTACCTGGCGGGGGTCGCCCTGCCGCGCGAGCTGCGGATCGAATCGATCGACGCGGGTCTCGGTCGCTCGGACTACGTATTCCTCGGCGTGCCGTCATATGCGCTGGACCAGCTGATCGAGACGCTCGAGGGCAGGTTGCTGCCACCCAGAGCCGCGGTAGTGTCGCTCGCGAAAGGGCTGGTGCCTCCCGGTGGGGTCCCGCCGACAGTGCTGCTGCGCGCCCGGTTCGGAGCTGCGCGCACGGCGTGCCTCGGCGGACCCGCGCACGCGCGCGAGATGGTCAGCGAGGGCGCCGCGCTCGTGGCGGCCTCCACGGACGAAGCGCTGACGAGCGCCCTGGCCGATGTGTTCATCCGCGCCGGCGTCGTCTGCGAAGAGTCGAACGACCCGATCGGGGTCGAGCTTGCCGGCGCGGCCAAGAACGCCGCGGCCCTCGCCTCAGGCGCGACCGAGTCACAGGGCCTGAACGCCGCCGGCGCAGCCGCCGGCCATATCTTCGCGGAGGTCTGGCGATGGGCCGAGGCACAGGGGGCGCGGCCGGAGTCGATGATCGGCCTCGCGGGCACCGGCGACCTCGTAGCGACCGCGCTCGCGCCGGAGAGCCGGAACCGCCGCGCCGGGGAGCTGCTCTCGCAGGGTGTACCGGCCACGGAGATACCGGCGCGGGTGGGCCAGGCCGTCGAGGCGCTCGAGTCCGTGCCGCTGCTCGCCGAGGCGTTGACGCAGGCGGGGATCGACGCGCCGGTGACGCGCGCGCTCGCCGAGCTGATCCGGGGCGAGCTCCCGCTGGATGAGTGGGTCGGGGTCGTTCGCACCACCGTCCCGCCCCCGGCGCGCTTCCGGGAAGGGCGAACCGGAGGCTTCTGGCGTCGTCTGCGCGAACGGATCAGGCGCTTTTTCCGCGGATCCGACACCCCACTCCACGAAACGTTTACGAACGCTGAACCTGGGGGTGCGATGCTGCGCGGGGAACACGAGTGAAGGAGAGAGAACGATGCCCCAGATCATCGTTACCGCCGATGCGTCGAGCGACCGTGAGGACAGGCCGATCATGCTGCGGGAGCGCATCAACGTAAGCGACTTCGAGAGTGATCACTTCGCCGCGCAGCTGGTCGAGCGTCTCGGCTGGGCGGTCAGCGACGCGGACGCACTCGAGCGGACCGACGGCAAGCCGAACTGACCGGTCGGGCCCGGGCGGACCATCGAGAACTGACCGGTCGGGCCCGGGCGGAACATCGAGAACTGCCCTGAACACAGCTGACAGACGTACCGAGCGGAGTTACGCGGCGAGGGTGCTCACTACGGCCTCGTACACGCCCGCGCCGTAGCTCTCCTCCGCGATCCGGACATCCGCGCGCGCAGCTGCCTCGGACTCGAGCGTCGGATCGCGGTCCAGTGCGTTGGCGACCAGCCAGAAGGTCCCAACGACCGAGCCGGTGTCCATGTCCTCCCGCGAGTCGCCGACCGCGATGCAGTCGGCGGGGAGGTAGCCCCGAGCCTGCATATGACGCGCGATTCCGCGTGCCTTCGAGGCGGCGGCCGGGATGAGGTGATACGCGCGAACGAGATCCAGGCCCGGCATCTGCTCGGCGTGCTCGCGCACTATGCCGTTGTCGACGAGGCGCAGCCAGCCAAACCCCGCTTCTGAGAGCACCACCTCGACCTCGGCGAGGTCGACCGATCCTCGGAACAGGTGCGAGACCTCCCGCCCGAGCGCCCAAGGAGTGTGGTACTCGAGCCTGCCGGCGTAACGCTCGAGCAGCAGGGCAGGCGCACCCGATGCCTGGATCTGATCGAAGATCGATCCGCGCTCAGGCGAAGGCTCGATGCCGCCGGTCAGCCACTCGAGCTCGCCATCGAGCACGAGGCCGCAGCCGAGCTCGAACACGTAGGACGAGGACCCGATCAGGCGTGATGCCTCGAACACGCTGCTCTGCCGCCGGCCGGAATACAGCACGACCTCGCAATCGGCCCGCCAGCACGCCTCGAGCGCGCGGACGCCGAGCGCGGAGAAGCGCCCGTCGGCGCCACGGAGCAGCGACGCTCCCGGCCCGAGGAGCGTCCCGTCGAGGTCCGTGTACAGGCAGCGCATCGAGCGGGCGACCATACTCAACTGCGATGTCAACGGTGAGGGAAACCGAGCCCTGGTCAGCGCTGCTCGAGGCAGGGCGGGAGGACGAGCGCCTGGAGCACGAGGATCTCTACGAGGCGCGCCGGCCGCGGCTCGCGCCGATCCCGCCCGAGCTCAGTCCGATGGTGGCAAACGCCCTACGCGGCGCCGGCATCGATCAGCTCTACATCCACCAGGCGGAGGCGTTCGAGCAGGCATTCGCCGGGCCGATGATCGTCACAACCGGGACCGCGTCGGGCAAGTCGCTGTGCTTCCAGCTCCCCACGCTCCACGTCCTCACCCAGGACAGGCTGGCCAGAGCGATCTATCTGTATCCGACCAAGGCGCTCGCGCAGGATCAGGCGAGAGCGATCACCTCCTTCGGCCTGCAAAAGGCGATCCGGCCGGCGATCTATGACGGGGACACGCCTCGTCAGGAGCGAGCGGCGATCCGGAGGCGTTCGAACCTGATCCTCACCAACCCGGACATGCTGCACGTTGGCATCCTCCCGCACCACGCCCGCTGGGACGAAGTCTTCGCGAATCTCGCGTTCGTCGTGATCGATGAGGCTCACGTCTACCGCGGCGTGTTCGGATCGCATGTCGCGAACGTCCTTCGCCGGCTGCGTCGCGCCGCGGCGATTCACGGCTCGCAGCCGCGCTTCCTGCTCGCAAGCGCGACGATCGCGAACCCGCTTGAGCTCGCGCAGGGGCTCACGGGCCTCGAGGAGATCGAGGTCATGGCCCGCGACGCCGCCCCTCGGGCCCAGCGGCGGGTCGCGCTCTGGAACACGCCGCTGCTCGACGAGTCGCTTGGGATCCGCGGCTCGGCGCTCGCGGAGGCGGCCGAGCTCTTCTCCGAGCTGGTCAGCGCCGGCGCTCGGACGATCTGCTTCATGAAGTCGCGCAAGGGTGTCGAGCTGATCCTGCGCTTCGCGCGAGACCGGCTCGACCCGGAGCTAGCTGACCGGATCGCGCCCTACCGCGCCGGCTACACCGCCGGCCAACGACACGAGATTCAACGCAGGCTCAGCGAAGGCGAGCTGCTCGGAGTCGTCGCCACCGACGCGCTCGAACTCGGCATCGATATCGGCCAGCTCGACGCCGCGATCTGCGTCACTTTCCCGGGGACCGTCGCGAGTCTGAGGCAGATGTGGGGACGTGCCGGTCGGCGGGGCCGCGGCTTGGCCGTCTACATCGCCGGCGAGGACGCGCTCGATCAGTTCTTCTGCCGCCACCCGACGGAGTTCCTCGCCAGACCCGTGGAGGCAGCGATCCTCGATCCCGACAGCCCCGAGATCTATGCCGAGCACCTCCTCTGCGCCGCGCACGAGGCGCCGCTGACCGAGGACGACGCCCCGGTGCTCGGGACGCAATGGCGCGATTTCGCGGAGCGACTCACCGAGCAGCGGCTGCTCCGCGAGCGCCTGACCGGATTCGTGCCGGCCCGGGCTGACGACTACCCGGCGGCGCGCGTGAGCCTGCGGTCCGCGTCGGCGGACAACTTCGTCCTGATCGATGTGCAGTCGGGCGAGGTGCTTGGCAACGTCGAACTCGCGCGCGCGTACGGCACCGTGCACGAGGGAGCGATCTATCTGCACATGGGGCGGTCGTATCAGGTGCTCGAGCTCGACCTCGAGACCCGGCGGGCGCTGCTGGAGCCGTTCGACGGCGACTACTACACGCAGGCCAAGCGCGAGAGCATGACCTACATAGAGCGCCTCCATGAACGCCGCCCCGCTAACGGCGTGCCGCTGTCGTTCGGGACGATCTCCTACAGCGAAACGGTCCTCGGCTATCAGCGCAAGGCGATGCAGGACCAGCAGGTGATCGACTTCCAGACGCTCGATCTGCCAACAGTCGGGTACACCACCCGCGCGCTCTGGTACGAGCTCGACGAGTTGATCGCTGGGGAGCCCTTCCCGCCCGACAAGCTGCTCGGCTCGCTTCATGCGCTCGAGCACGGTCAGATCGCGGTCCTGCCGCTGATCGCGATGTGCGATCGCTGGGACATCGGCGGCCTTTCCACCAACGCCCATCCCCAGACCGGCGGCCCCACGATCTTCATCTACGATGGCCACCCGGGCGGCGTCGGCATCACTCGCCGGGCCTTCGATCAGTTCGAGCGGCTCGTGAACGACGCGCAGCGCCTGATCGGTGAATGCTCCTGCGCCGAGGGCTGTCCGTCGTGCGTCCAATCGCCGAAGTGCGGCAACCTCAACGATCCGTTGTCGAAGGCCGGTGCGCTCGAGCTGCTGCGCCGGCTGACCCGCGCCTGAGCAGAGTTACTTGAACGCGAGCGTCGCGCTGCCGGTGAGCCCGCTGGGGCTCGCGGCGGTCCAACCGGTGAGATCGCCGAGCACGCTGAATACGGCCTGCTCGATCTTGGCGGTGGAAGAGGACGAAGCGGATTGCCTCAGGACCGTGGACAGCAGGCTGGGCAGCGCGATCCGGAAGGCGAAGGCGCCCTGCGCTCCACTCGCGGACGTGGCGGGGGCCGACGCGAACGAACGCAGCTGCGCGACCGTGGCCTTGCCGACGAGCAGCTGGTTGCCCACCACGCCGAGCGCGATGGTTTCGGCCGGCTCCTTGACGAGATAGAACCCGCCCGGCTCGCGGACCACGCCGCGCGCCTTGGGAAAGACGTCGCGAGGATCGGTTGCGAGCTTCGAGAGCGTTCGCGTCGCGGCCGCTGGGTTGGCGAGCCCGACGCGTCCGAGGGTCGTGTGCCCGTCCGTGTTGACGATCAGGTCGCCCGCGAGCAGACTGAGAAGGCTGTTCAGGTTGGCCCCGGTCTTGCGCTGCAGCCGGGCCTGGCGCCTCGTGAAGGATCCGTAGGACCCAGGTGCAGCCGCCTGCCCCGCTCCTTCGATGAACGCGACGATCTGGGCGGGATCCCGCACCGCCACGGTGATCGGCATCGTCCCGGCGAAGCTGGGAGACCCCACCCCGGCGGCAAGCGGCAACTGCGACGCGCTCAACGACACGCCGGTCGTGTCGAGGTGATACCGGAAGCTGAGTCCGGACCCGCTGGCCGAGACCGCGGCGGCGTACCCCCGCAGCGCGGCAACCCAGGGAATCCGACGCGCCGTCGCGGCGGACGGTTCCGACAACACCCCGCTCAGGTTCCCGAAGACCTGGATCACGCTGTTCTTGGGCAGCCCGGCTACGGCGCTGTCATAGGTTGCGGTGGTCATGCCCTGGTTGTGGGCGTGGCGGTCCAGCGCTGCGATGACCTCGGCGGGCGTGCTGCCGATCAGGACCGTGGCGCCGTCAAGCGCGAACGCGGCGCCGCCGAGCCGATATAGCTTCGCGCCGTCGCGGGTCCCGACGCTCCGCGCATGCGGCGCGAGCTTCTTGACCAGCGAGTCGAGCGCGCTCGAGCTGCGCGTCACCCACACGAACAGAGCTTGGTGGAAGGAACCGCCGCTGCCGTTGTCCGCTCCGACCACGACCGGATTACCGAACAGCGGGCGGATATCGGTGTCGTAGTTGATGCCGAGCTGTGCGAGCTTCGCCATTCCGGCCGTCTCGGCGAAGCTGGCGAACGGGATGCGCCCGAGCATCGCCTGCTGCTGCTTGATCGACACGGAGCCGGGATCGGTGGCCACGGTCATCATGAACGGAGAGCCCACGGGGAAATACGACAGCCCGGAGGTCAGCGAACTCGATCCGGACGAACTCGAGCCGCACCCTGCGAGCAAGAGTGCCGCGGCCACGAGCGCGGGCAAGACGCGACGCATCACTACTCAGGTTATCGACCCGAGCGCCGCCGAACTCAACCTCTCAGTGAAGAGCCTTCGGTCGGATGAAGGAGTCGAGGGTCGCCACGCCCGCACCAAGCTCGCTCCAGGCGCATTCGAACGAGAGCGTCGCGAGCGCGCCGGTGGGGAACTTGCGCTGGACGTCCCCGAGACTGTCGCCGACCGGGACACCGCCGTTCGCGCCGGCGAGCCGCAGCACCAGGACCTGCATGGCGGGGTTGTGGCCGATGACCATCGCGGACTCGACATCCTCGGGGATCCGACGCAGCCGCTCGATCACCTCCGACCCCGAGGCCGAGTACAGATCCGACTCGATCAGCGTCTCGCCGTCGAGCGAGATGCCTTCGAGCGTTTCGCGGGTGCGCCGCGCGGTCGAGCACAGCACCTGGCCGGGTGCGATCCCGTTGGCACGGACGTGGTCCGCGAGTACCTTCGCCGCGCGGTGCCCGCGCGGGGCCAGCGGCCGCTCGTGATCGTCGAGGCCGGGATCGTCCCAACTCGACTTCGCATGACGGAGCACGAACAGCTTGTGTGCGGCCATTGTGGTTCCTTGATTGTTCCGTGTGTGGCGGCGTTCGGGACCGCTCGAGCGCGATTGCTCCGTACTCCTTATACGCACAAGCGTGTCGTCTTACACGCCTTAAGAGTTTCAACCCTCAATCAGCGCGTGGTGAATGGCAATTCACCCCCCCAAATATGGAGGTCCCCGTGCCACACTTCCCGCGCCCTGACCCCCTTCGAGGCGAGGTCCGGTGCGGAGGATCGGACCGGATGGCTAGCCGCTAGCATCGCTCGCGCCACGGCGAGATAGCTCAGTTGGTAGAGCACACGACTGAAAATCGTGGTGTCCCCGGTTCAAGTCCGGGTCTCGCCATATCAGCCGATGCTCCTGCATGACCTGGCGTCGCTTGAACTCGAGCCATCCCAGCCGGAGATCTACGACCGGCCGGTTGGGCTGAGG
The DNA here is from genome assembly GCA_963849285.1 of uncultured Solirubrobacterales bacterium. Taxonomy (GTDB): domain Bacteria; phylum Actinomycetota; class Thermoleophilia; order Solirubrobacterales; family Solirubrobacteraceae; genus Palsa-465. The sequence goes on along the minus strand of CAWKGS010000006.1, from coordinate 94,545 downwards.
CTGCTGTACCAGGACCCCGGCTCGGGCGCGGAGCACTACCTGGCCCGCTACCCGCCGGGCTTGCGTGCTCGGCGCCACCGCCACACCGCCGCGCACACGATCATCGTGCTCGAGGGAGCGATGGAGATCGACGGACAGCTCCTCTATCCGGGCGCCTATGCGCACCACCCCGGCGGCAGGGTGATGCACCACGCGCCGGCGCCGGGCCGGCACTGCCTATTCGTGATCATCTTCCACGGACCGTTCGACGTCACCTCCGTCGAGGCCAGCTAGGCAGGCGATCGGGGGGGCCGAGCGCGGGGGAGAGCAATCGCGAAAGAGTCCAGCGGCGCCGGGAGCAATCGCGAAAGAGTGAGAGTCCGGCGCCCCTCGGGACACCGGACCCTCTTACGCGCGCATCCGGGGATCTACATAGAAGTTGTAGATCTGGAACTCGCTCGTCTTGCCGCCCGGGATCAACGTGATCCGAACCGGTTGCCAGCCGGGCGAGTGGCTCGGCTGGAGGTTGGCTCTGTCCGACGGTGTCCAGTCGGTGCCGTTGCCGTGCACCTGACCGGTCTGCCTCGGCGAGTCCCACGTCTTGGTCCCCTCATAGGAGACCGAGAAGAACACGCCTTCGGAGCCCTTCACGTCCCGCACGAATGTGCGAGCGCTCGGGTAGTCGGACGTCACACAGATCGTCGGGCTGACCGCCTTGGATCCGCTGGGCAGATCGAGCACGGACCCTGTCGAACCGTCCGCCAGAGTCGTGGTGACGATCTTCGCCCCGCCGCTCAAGCTCCAGCCATTCCCATCGAAATTGTCCACGCTCTGACCCGGCATCAGCGAATACCAGTTGGAGTCGTGGAACGGGAGGAACGGCTGGGAGAACTCAGGAGTCGTACACGCCGATGTATCCACCGACGCGGCCACGGCCTGCGCAGGCACTGCGAAGAGCGCAGCAACTACGACTCCCAGTCCAAGGCGACGATGACTGAAAAGGCACTGCTTCATAGGTACGCACCCTTCGCGGTGTGACCTGGCAGCCGAGCTATCTCACCTGTGTGAGACCTCTAGCTTTGCGTCCCCGGCTCGCGCCGGGTTTGCCCTTTTCAGTTGGTTTGCAAGTGGTTCGTCGGCCCGTAGGTGATTGCGGTCGCGCCGAGAGCCCGGATTCTGGACGGGTGTTCGGTGCGATCGCTCAAAAACGCATGACGCGCGCAAGCCTTAGCCCGATTCGGTCGATACGGCTCACGCGATGCCGATGGATCCCAGCATCGAAGAGCAGGAGCTCCTCGCGGACACGTTTCGCCTGTCCGGTGGCGGGTTCACCCCGCGTGACCGGCTGGCCGAGCTGCTGCTGGGCGCTGGGTTCATCGCCGCGGCGGCGGCGTTGTGGCTGGCGCATCCCCCACACGCGCTGAACCCGGGGCCGCTCGTCCTCTGCGCGGGCCTGATGGTGCTCGCGACGCTGGTGCGGTTCGACACGCCCTTCGGATTCACGGTCGCGACCCAGCTTGCGTTCGTGCCGCTGCTGTTCGCCACACCGCTCGCGCTCGTCGCGCCGGTGGTCGTACTGACCGTCCTCGCCGCGCGCATTCCCGAGTTGGTGACGGGCAAGATCCATCCGTCTCGCTTGCTGCTGGCGCTCGGGAACTCGTGGTTCGCGCTCGGACCGGTCGCCGTCTTCGCGCTGGCGGGCACCGAGCCCGGCCACGCTGGGCCGTTGCTGCTTTTGGCAGCACTGGTCGCCCAGTTCGCCGTCGACATCACGGTCTCGACCGTGCGGCTATGGATCGCACGCGACGCGCCGCTCGCCTCGCAGTTCGGCGACACGTGGGTCTACGCGATCGACACTGCGCTGTCGGGCGTCGGCCTGGTGATCGCGGAGGACATCCACCGCACAGTGCTCTCGGCGGTCGCGATCGTGCCGCTGCTCGGGCTGCTCGCGATGTTTGCGCATGAGCGTCATCACCGTCTTCAGAGCTTGATCGAGTTGGGTAACGCCTACAGGGGCACCGCGCTGGTGCTTGGCGACGTCGTCGAGGCGGACGATGGCTATACCGGTGAGCACTGCAAGAGCGTCGTCGGCCTGGCGCTGGAGCTCGCCGAGCACCTCGGACTGAGCGGCGAGCGACGCCGCAACCTCGAGTTCGGAGCGCTTCTGCATGATGTGGGCAAGGTCGCGATCGCCAAGGAGATCATCAACAAGCCCGGGAGGCTCGATCCGGAGGAGTGGCAGGTGATCCGCACCCACACGATCGAGGGCCAGAAGATGCTCGACCGGATCGGCGGGTTCATGAGCGATGTGGGCATGATCGTTCGCTCGCATCACGAACGGTGGGACGGCAGCGGTTATCCGGACGGGCTCGCGGGGGAGGGAATTCCGCTCGAGGCACGGATCATCGCGTGCTGTGACACCTGGAACGCGATGCGCACCGACCGCGTATACCGCAGGGCGCTGACCCACGAGACAGCGGCTGCGGAGCTTCGCGCAGCAGCCGGCAGCCAGCTCGATCCGCGCCTCGTCGACGCGATGATCGAGATGGTGGACCCGCGCCCCGAGGAGTCCGCGCAGGGCATCGGTCAGGAATCGCCGCTGGCGAAGCGGCAGCAGGTCGCTCCGGCCGCGGTTTAGCCTCGAGCGCATTCGCACCCCGCGCTCGCGGTCCGCCTCAACGGACACCGACCCGAACGTACACCGACCCGAACGTACACCGACCCGAACGTACACCGACCCGAACGTACACCGACCCGGCGCGTGCTTCGCGGCGACGGGACCGGCGACGAGGTGATGATCGCCAAGGACGTGCAGGAGCTGGCCTGGGAGTACTGCCAGCGCGGCGTCGACGTCGAGTTCCACGTCTATCCCTACTCCAACCACGACGAGGCGGAGCCGCAGTTCGAGGCGCAGGCGCTCGTGTTCCCGGAAGAGCGCTACGCAGGGCTACCGGTCAGCAGCGAGTGTGGTTCGATCACGCCCGGGAACCCACTCACGCCGCTGCCACCGGCGGGGTGAGCTTCACCGGACGCGCAGGGCTCAGGCGGAGATCACGGCCTCGAGCGCTTGAGCGCGCTCGACCCACGGCCGCGCCTCGACCCGCTCGAAAACGCCCAGAGCCTCCGCGTAGAGCTTGCCCGCCTCGACCGCGTCACGCTCGAGACCGGCGAGAAGCTCGGCGTACTCGAGCTGCGCCCGCGCGAGATAGAACGGCGTCTCCAGCTCACGGAAGAGGTCGATCGCGCGGCGGAACCACTGTTCAGCGGTCCCGGGGTCGCCGCGGCGCGCGGCCAGCCGGGCGCGGGCACGCGAGGCCTCGGCGTCGAGCAGCGGCAGCAGCTGGGCCGGGGTGAGCGAGTCGATCTTGTCGAGGACCTCCTGCACCGCTTCCAGCTCGGCGGCGGCGAACAGGCAGTCGACCGCCTCGCCGAAAGTGGCGGGAACGTCAGACTCGGCGAGCTCGATGAACTCCGGGATCGCGGCGCGAGCCTCGGCGGCCGCCTCCTCGATCTCCCCGCTCTCGCGCAGGCTGACCGCTCGTCCAACGCGGCCGGCGATCTCGACCGCTTGCCATCCCGAGACATCGCCGAGCTCTGCGACCACGGTGGTGAGCTCGGCGATCTCTCCACGGGCCGCGAGCACCTGTGGCAGCGAGACGATCGTCTGAGCTGCCCAGACGTCGGTTCCGCCCGCTCGCAGGTCAGCTGCGATTGTGACCAGCTCGTCCCACCGAGCGAGCGCCGCCAGCGCGATCATCTTCTGGGCCATCAGGCGGCGCTCGATCTGGCGATCGCCACGGTGCCGCGCCAGCTCGAGCCCACGCTCCAACAGCCCGTCCGCTTCTGCGAAGCGTCCCTCGGCCATCACGTTGTCCGCGAGGTTGTAGTAACCGCGCCCTGCTTCACCCGCGAGGCCTTGGTCGAGGGCGATCTTGATCGCGTGGGTGAGCAGCGCGGTGGACTCTGCGGGCCGTCCCATTTCCGCCAGCGTGTTGGCCTTGGTGATCAGGGCTTTCACGAGCGTGGCGGAGAGCCGCCGGGCGTCTGCGATCTCGAGCGCCCGGTCGGCGAGCGCCAGCGCGGGTTCCCGTTCGCCTCGCATGAACGTGACCGCCGCCCACGACTCCGCCAGCGCCGCGACTGCCTCGTCGTCGCTGCCGTCATCGAGCTCCTCGAAGGCACGCCTCAGTCGCTCCACCGCCTCGTCGCTGCGGCCGCTTTCCCTCAGCACGTCACCCGCCAAGCCCTCCGCGATCGCCGAGTCCCGGCGCTGGCCGGCATCCCGCAAGAGCCCTGCGGCGATATTGAACAGCTCCAGCGCATCGTCAAGCTCTCCGCTCGTCATCGCGGCCTGTCCGGCCTCGCGCAACAGACGTCCACGCAATGCCGGGTCGACGGCAAGCTCGGCGGCCCGCTCGAAGTGTCGCCGCGCCTCGGGCCCGGCAGCCAGCGAGATCGCACGGCGCCCCGCATCGGCGAGCGTCTCGCACGCAAGGGCGCCGATCGACTCGGCATCGGCCGCGTCTGGCTCGGCAGCGACAGCGTCGAGATAGTGGCTCGCGAGCACTTCAGCGATGTCCCCGGACTCCTCGCCCCACGCCTCCCGCAAATGGCCGGCCACGGCCAAGTGCCGTGCCTTGCGGTCGCGCCGCGAGAGCGTTCCGAGCGCGATCGTCCGCAGCAGCGCCTGGAGGAACACGTACTGTCCTCGTTCGGCCGACAGGGCCTCGTCGATGAAGGCGAGGACCTGCTTGGCGACGAGCGAATCGAGAACACGATTCACCTCGGTCGCCGGCCGGCCGGAGATCGCCGTGAGCGTCGCCGGCGTGAACGACTGCCCGATCACCGCGGCATCCTGAAGCAGCGAGCGCTCGGCGACGTCGAGGTTGTCCAGCCGGGCGGCGACGAGCGCCTGGAGCGTTTCCGGCACCTCGAGATCGGCGACGTCGCCGCTGACCACGTAGCGCGACCCCTCCTGGGAGACGAGCCCGCGATCGAGAAGCATCCGCACCGTCTCGACCGCGTACAGCGGGACGCCCTCCGAGCGCACGCGGATCTGGTGGGCGAGCTCGGGTGGCAGCCCCGGGACCAGGCCGGCGAGCAGCTGCTCCATGGCGGCGTCCCCGAGCGGCTCGAGCAGGATCGACGGCGTCCATTCCGGGCGCGCCGAAAGCAGCTCTGGGCGGCCGAGGGCGAGGATGAAGAACGGATACTCGGCGGACCACTCGAGCAGGTAGTCGATGAAGTCGAGCAAGCCGCTGTCCGCCCACTGCAGGTCCTCGAACACGAGCACGACCGGTTGTGCGGCCGCGATCCGCTCGAAGAACAGGCGCCACCCGCTGAACAGGTCGGCGCGGTCGGGCGCCGTTCGCTGCTCGAGTCCGAGCAGGTGGGCGAGGCGCGGCTCGACCAGACGCCGCTCGCGCTCGTCGGTGACGTGGTCCTCGACCGCCGCGTGAAGCTTCTCGCGAGCGCTCCCCGCGTCCTCCTCCTCGACAATGCCCGCGCGCGCGCGGACCATCTCCGCCAGCGCCCAGTAGGCGACCCCCTCGCCGTACGAGAGGCAGCGGCCCTGGTGCCAGCGCACCAGCAGCTCGATGCCGTCGATGTACTTGAAGAACTCCCATGCGAGCCGCGACTTGCCGGAGCCGGCCTCGCCGATCACCGTCACCAGACAGGCCCGCTGCTGCTCGACGGTGCTCTCGAACGAATCGACGATCAGCGCCAGCTCGCGGTCACGTCCGACCAGCGGCGCTTCGAGGCCGGCGCCGCGTCGCGCCCCGCCGGCGCCGGCGACCACCCGCAGCGCGGTCCAGGCACGCACGGGCTGCTCGCGGCCCTTGACCTGGTGCGTGCCGCTGTCCTCGTAGGCGATCGCGGCCTCGGAGGCGCGCCGGGTGACGTCGTCGACCAGCACGTGGCCAGGGGCGGCGATCGACTGCAGCCTGGAAGCGGTGTTCACGGTGTCGCCGAGCACCATCCCCTCGCCCTCGGCGCCGACCTCGACGGCCGCATTGCCGGTCAGCACCCCGGCCCGAACTCGCAGCTCGGGCATGCCAACCTCCTCGCCCATCGCGGTCACCATCTGCGTGAGCGCGAGCGCGGCACGGACTGCGCGCTCAGGATCGTCCTCGCGCGCGACGGGAGTGCCCCAGACCGCCATCACCGCGTCGCCGATGAACTTCTCGACGGTGCCGCCGTAGCGCTGGATCAGGGTGCGGCAGCGCTCGAAGTAGCGGCTCAGCAGCTCGCGGACCTCCTCGGGATCGCGGTGCTCGCTCAGGGTCGTGAAACCGACCAGATCGGCGAACAGAACCGTGACCAGCCGCCGCTCTGCGACGGACGACACAGCGGGGATCGCCGGCGCCGGACGGGCTTCCCCGCTCAGCGACGCGCCGCAACCTGCGCAGAAGCGCGCGCCGGGGAGCACCGCCTCGCCGCACGAAGGGCAAGCGTCCTGTACGGACGCGCCGCAGTGGATGCAGAAGTTCTTGCCCGACGGCGTCATGCCACCGCAGGACCCGCATGCCACCGTCCCCGTCGCGCTCACCCAATCACCCTCCCGCAAGGGTACTGCCACCTAGAATCCGGGTGTGCCGACGGGTGAGCCGCTGCTGTCGATCGCGGAGGCGCTCGAGCGGGTCCTGGCGCACGTCGAGCCGCTCGCGCTTCGGCGCGTCCCGCTCGACGACGCGTACGGGCGGTTCCTCGCCGAGGACCTCGTGGCGTCGATCGACCTGCCGCCGTTCGCAAACTCCGCGATGGACGGGTTCGCGCTGCGCGCCGGCGACACTCCCGGGCAGCTCACGCTCGTCGGCGAGTCGGCCGCGGGCGCCCCGTACACCGGCGCGCTCCACCCGGGTGAGGCGATCGTGATCTCGACTGGCGCGGTCGTGCCCGCGCAGGCGGATGCGGTGGTGCAGCTCGAGGTCGTCGAGCGGGCTGACAGGACGGTGAGGATCAGCAGCGCGGTCGCGCCGGGCAACTTCATCCGATACGCCGGCAGCGACATTCGCCGAGGCGACCCGGTCCTGCCGAAGGGCATCCGCGTCGGCCCCGCTCAGATCGCCGCTGCGGCCGCGATCGGCATGGAGGCACTTCCATGCCGGCGACGTCCGCGCGTCGCGATCCTCACCACGGGAACGGAGCTGCGCCAACCAGGCGAGGAGCTCGGCGCCGGCGAGATCTTCGACTCCAACGGGCCGATGCTGACGGCGGCGCTGCGCGGGACCGGCGCCGAGCTGCAGCGGATCTCGGCCGCCGCCGATACGCGCGAGGCTCACCGTGCGGCGCTCGGGCAGGCGCTCGAGCACGACGTCGTGATCTCCAGCGGCGGCGTGTCGGTCGGCGCGCACGATCTCGTCCGCGGCGTCGGCGCCGAGCTCGGCGTGACCGAGATCTTCTGGCGCGTCGCGATGCGTCCCGGCAAGCCGATCTCGTTCGGGACCAGAGCGACCACGCTCGTGTTCGGTCTGCCCGGCAACCCGGTCTCGACGCTCGTGGGGTTCGAGCTGTTCGTGCGCCCGGCGCTGCTCGCGCTCCAGGGCGCTCCGCCAGCCGAGGCGCGTCCGCCGATGCGCACGGCGCCGCTCGCGGTGGCCGTGCAGCCGCAGCGCGAGCGCGACGACCTGATCCGTGTGAGGGCGACGCGCGAGGGACTGCAGCCGCTCGAAGGACAGCAGTCGCATCAGATCGCGATCGCGGCGCAGGCCGACGGGCTGGCGCTGATCCCGCGCGGGAACGCGGAGCTCGCTGCCGGCACCGAGGTGTCCTACCTCCCGCTGAGCTGAATGCCCCAGGCTCGGCAGATTCGCGGCGCGCCGGGTGGGGTAGCGCGAGGCGTATGCCACAGAAGCTGAACGTCGCAGATCTGAAGCTCTCCGGCCCCGCCTTCGCCGATCACAAGCGCATCCCCGAACGCCACACGAGCGATGGCGAGGACGTCTCGCCCGCGCTCGAATGGTCGGGCGTGCCCGAGGGCACGAAGGCGTTCGCGATCGTCGTGCACGATCCCGATGCGCCGCTCGTCGACGGGTTCACGCACTGGGTCGCCTACGGCATTCCGGGCGACGCGACCGGCGTACCCGAGGGCGCGGACAACGTCACCCACGGCAAGAACTCGATGGGGAACGCGGGCTACAACGGTCCCGCCCCGCCACCCGGCCACGGCGTCCATCACTACTACTTCTGGGTCTACGCGCTCGACGACGACCTCGACCTGGAGCCGGGCCTCGATCGCCGGGCCCTGCTCGAGCGGATCGAGGACCACGTGATCGAGCAGGCGCGCACGATCGGCACCTACGAGCACTAGCAGCGCTAGAGCTGCTGGCGCACACCCGCCTCCGCCTCCGCCCGGCTGAGCTGCTCGGAGAGCGAGCCCTCGAGCGCGGCGCGTCCGGCACCGCGCCGGAAGACGGGCAGCAACGGCCGCTGGCGCAGGTCCTCCAGCACCAGCGCGGTTCCGGCGTACCAGGCCGTTCCCGCGATCGCCGCCGCCGCGTACCCCGAAGCGTGTTCGAGCCCGACCGTCCCGCTGACCTGGAACAGCCCGTCGAGGATCGCGCGGATCGCCGACAGCGCCAGAACGGCCGCGATCAGTGGCTTGCCGCTGACCGCGATCGCGCACAGCGCCAGCACCACCGCCGCGAACGCGAGCAGGTAGAACCCCAGCGCGAGGCTCGTGGCGCCGGGAGTCGAGGTGATCAGGATCACGCCGATCGTGAGCCACGAGGTCGTGAACAGCCCGAGCACGGTCGCCGCCAACGTGTCACGCGCGAGGAACGCGATCACCGCGGCGACGCCTTCGAGGGGGAACACGAACGTCGCGAGGATGATCCCCACCTGGGTGACCTCGCGACTGGGCACCCAGCCCGCCGTCTGCGCGGCGAGCAGCAGCATCCCGATCCCGAAGGAGTACAGGCCCAGCGGCAGCGGGTTGGCAAGCGGGCGAAGATTGATCGTGATCGCCGGCTCGGAGCGCCTGGCATCGCCGTTCGCGTTCACGGGGAGGCGCTACCCGCAGCGCAAACGCTCGACACCGCCGCCGTTATCACCGATCGTTCTCGGGTAGGCGTATCGTGAGAAGCCCGATCGGAGACAGCCCATGACCACACCGCTTCAACTTCTGCGAGAGCACGGGCAGAGCCCGTGGCTCGACTTCATCTCCCGCGAGTTCGTGCACGACGGCGAGCTCAAGCAGCTGATCGACGATGGGATCGTCGGTCTGACGTCGAACCCGACGATCTTCCAGGGCGCGATCGCGGACGGCAACGCGTACGACGACCAGTTGCGCGAGATCCTCAAGGAGCAGGACGATCCCAAGGAGGTGTTCCTGGCGCTCGCGCGCGAGGACATCCGCGACGCCTGCGACCTGTTGCGCCCGGTCTTCGACGGCGGCGAGTCAACACGGGACGGGTGGGTCTCGCTCGAGGTCGATCCTACGCTCGCCTACGACACCGAAGGCACCGTGCGGGAGGCGCAGCGAATCCACCGAATGATCGAGCGGCCGAACCTGTTCGTGAAGATCCCCGGGACCGAACCCGGGCTGCAGGCGATCGAGGACACGATCGCATCCGGCATTCCGGTCAACGTGACGCTGCTGTTCTCGCTGGAGCGCCACCGCGCGGCGGCGGAGGCCTACGTCCGCGGGCTCAAACGACTCGCAGCCGATGGAGGCGACCTTCACACGGTCGCGTCGGTCGCGTCGTTCTTCGTCTCCCGTGTCGATACCGAAGCCGACCGCCGGCTCGAGGAGATCGGCGGTCACGACGAGTTGAAGGGCAAGCTCGCGATCGCGAACGCGAAGCTCGCGTATCAGACCTATAAGGAGGTCTTCAGCGGCTCTGAATGGGATGAGCTCGTAGCCGCCGGTGCCTCGCCGCAGCGCTGCCTGTGGGCCTCGACCTCGACCAAGAACCCCGCGTACAGAGACGTGGTCTACGTCGAGCAGCTGATCGGTCCGGAGACCGTCAACACGATGCCACGCGAGACGATCGAGGACTTCCAGGATCACGGCAACGTGCAGGACACGCTCGAGCAGGACGTGGAGGAGGCGCAGCGCACGCTCGAGCAGTTCGCGGATGCGGGCATCGACTACGACGACGTGGTCGCCGTGCTCGAGCGCGAGGGCGTCGAGAAGTTCGCCGACTCGTTCCGCAAGCTGCTCGATGGGGTGGCAGGCAAGCGCGATCAGCTCGTGGCGGCCTGATCATGGGCGACGCGAACTTCCGTCGCGAGCTCGGCCAGCAGCTGCGCGTTGACTCGATCCGGGCCAGCTCGGCTGCCGGTTCCGGGCACCCCACCTCCTCGATGTCCGCTGCGGATCTGATGGCCGTGCTGCTCGACGGCTATCTGAAGCTGGATTACCAGCATCCCGAGGATCCGAGCCGTGATCATCTGATCTTCTCCAAGGGGCACGCCTCGCCCCTGTACTACTCGATCCTGAAGGCCGTGGGCGAGATCGATGACGACGAGCTCCTCAGCTTCAGGCGTTTCGGCAGTCGGCTCGAAGGCCATCCCACCCCGCGGATTCCCCCGACCGACGTGGCGACCGGCTCGCTCGGGCAGGGCCTGCCGATCGGCGTCGGCATTGCGGTCGCCGGCAAGCAGCTCGACCAGCTCCCGTACCGCGTGTGGGTCCTGTGCGGCGACTCCGAGATGGCGGAGGGCTCGATCTGGGAGGCCTTCCAACACGCTGGCTGGGCGGGTCTCGACAACCTCACCGCGATCATCGACGTCAACCGCCTCGGCCAGACCCGCGAGACGATGCTCGGCTGGGACATGGATGGCTACCGCCGGCGCGCGGAGGCGTTCGGGTGGAACGCGATCGTGATCGACGGCCACGATGTCGAGGAGATCGACGGGGCGTTCCGGGTCGCGGTCGAGACCAAGGACCGGCCCACGGTGATCCTGGCGAAGACCAAGAAGGGCAAGGGCGTCAAGGCGGTCGAGGATCTGCCCGGCAAGCACGGCAAGCCGCTCGACGATCCGGAGGAGGCGATCAAGGAGCTGGGTGGCGTGCGCGACCTGCACGTCGAGGTGGCAAAGCCGGCGGGCGGCACGCCGCACCGCTTCGAGACCGACGGCGCCGAGCTGCCGCGGTGGGACCTCGGCGAGGAGGTCGCGACGCGACAGGCCTATGGCGAGGCGCTGGCCGCGCTCGGCTCGATCCGGGGCGATGTCGTGGCGCTCGACGGCGAGGTCTCCAACTCCACGTTCTCGGAGCTGTTCGCCGAGGCCCATCCGGACCGGTACTTCGAGATGTTCATCGCCGAGCAGCAGCTGGTTGCAGCGGCGGTGGGGTTCCAGGTGCGTGGCTGGGTTCCGTTCGCCTCGACGTTCGCGGCCTTTTTCTCGCGGGCGTACGACTTCATCAGGATGTCGGCGATCTCGCGCGCGAACCTCCGGTTCTCGGGCTCGCATGCGGGCGTCTCGATCGGCGAGGACGGACCCTCCCAGATGGCGCTCGAGGACATCTCCGAGTTCCGCGCGGTCAACGGCAGCACCGTGCTGCACCCCTCCGACGCCAACCAGGCGGCGCGCCTGGTGGCCGAGATGGCCGATCGTCCCGGGATCTCCTACATGCGCACGCTCCGTCCCAAGACGCCCGTCCGCACGCCGCCCGACGAGCAGGTTCGCATCGGCGGCAGCCGCCTGGTGCGCTCGGGCGACGAGGACGAGGTGACGGTCGTGGCCTGCGGGATAACGCTCGAAGAGGCCGAAAAGGCCGCCGAGCAGCTGGAAGCCGACGGGATCCGAGTGCGGGTGCTCGACTGTTACTCGATCAAGCCGATCGACGGCGAGGCGCTGCGCGCCGCGGCGCGCGAGACGGGCGCGATCGTCACCGTCGAGGACCACTGGCCGGCCGGAGGGCTGGGCGAGGCGGTGCTGAGCGAGCTCGCCGGCGAGTCCGAGCGTGTACCGGTGACCAAGCTCGCGGTCCGCGACATGCCGGTGTCCGGTTCGGCCGCCGAGCTGATGAAGGCGGCCGGAATCGACGCGGAGGCGATCGTCGAAGCGGTCCGGGAGCTCGCCGCCCGCACATCCGCCGGGCGGGCCAGGGCCGAGGCCTGAAGGCCGACGCACAGTTAGGTATCGATACGAACATTGCCGTGTTGCAAAGCAACGCCCCCGCGTGTGATGCGACGGGCGAGCGGACAGCCGTGCGGGCGTGGAGCACGCATCGCCGTTTATCAGGTACGACTCGAAGGAGCTCTTCAGGCGCTGGCAGCGGCAGGGTGACGCGCGCGCGCGCGAGGAGCTGGTGCGGCGGCACCTCTCGCTCGCGCGCAAGCTGGCCAGTCGATACGCCCACACCCACGAGCCCTTCGAGGATCTCGTCCAGGTCGCGAGCCTCGGGTTGCTGAAGGCGATCGACCGCTTCGATCTGGACCGAGGCGTCAACTTCTCCTCGTTCGCGGTCCCCACGATCCTCGGCGAGCTCAAGCGCCATTTCCGCGACCGCGGCTGGTCGGTGCACGTTCCGCGCGGTCTGCAGGAGCTGGTGCTGAAGGTCCAGGAGGCCGACGCGGCCCTCAGCTCGAGGACCGGTCACTCGCCCGCGGTCGACGAGATCGCCCAATACCTGGAGCTCGATACCGCCCAGGTCCTCGAAGCGCTCGAGGCGATGGCCGCGCACCATGCGGCCTCGCTGGACGCCCCTGTGGAGCTTTCCTCGATGGACGGCGAAGCCGTCACGCGGCTTGACACGCTCGGGTCCGATGACGAGCACTTTGCGCTGGTCGAGGTGACCAGCAGCCTCAGCGCGGCGATCGCGCCGCTGCCGCTGGAAGACCGCGAGCTGCTCGCGCTGCGCTACACCAACGGGCTCACCCAGCGCGAGATCGCGCAGCGCATCGGCGTCTCGCAGATGCAGGTGTCGCGGATGCTTCGTCGCGTCACCGGCGAGCTGCGCGTCACCCTCGGGATGGACCCCGGCGCCGATGCTCCGATCAGGCGGCGCGGGGCGCGACGGACCGCTGAAGACGGACCCGTAGCCTCGTCGCGGCAGCTCCCGCCGGAGCTCCGCTAACCTGCGCTCCGGCCGGCCGCACAGAGAGGAGACACAGATGAGAGAGGATCGTCCGCGCCGGTGCGTGACCCGGCTCACGACCTGCGGCTTTTTGATCGGGACCCTCCTCCTGGCGCTTTCGAGCGCCACCGCCGCGGCGGCCCCCGGCGCCGACTGCCAGCCGTTCGCGAGCAAGCCCTGCCTGCTCCCGTTCCCGAACAACCTGTTCACCCGGCGAGACCACACCTCGGCGACCGGCCTGCGGATCAACCTGCCCTCCAGCGCGATGCCGGTCAACAAGGCGGGCCAGCGGATCAGCACCGCTCCCTACGACCGCACCGACGGCTTCAGCCCCGGCAGCATCGTGGTCGTCCACGTCCCCGGGCTCGACACGCCCGCGGCGCTGGCGAAGACCGGCGCGGCGCCGCTCACGAACATGGGCGCGTCGCTGTCGAAGTCGCAGCCGATCGTGGTGATCGACGCGAGCACCGGCCGGCGGCAGGTGATCTGGACCGAGCTCGACGCAAATGCCTCGGGCGCGAGCGCGGATCTGATGATCCACCCGAGCAAGGAGTTTCTGGACGGTCACACCTACATCGTCGCGCTGCGCGACCTGCGGACCGCCGGCGGGCACCTGATCTCCGCGCCGGCCTGGTTCAGGTTGCTGCGCGACGGCAAGAAGCTGCCGGGGAAGGAGCGCTCCCAGGCCGCCGTCTACGCGAGCATCTTCAAGGCGCTGAAGCGCGCGGGGATCAAGCGCGACAGGACGCTCTACGAGGCGTGGGAGTTCACGATCGCCTCGCGACAGAGCCTCACCGGCCGGATGCTCGCGATCCGCAACAACGCATTCGCTCAGCTCGGCGACACCAACCTGGCGGACGGCAAGGTCCAGGGACACGCGCCGGCGTTCACCGTCACGAGCACGGGGACCCTGTCCGCGACGCTACGCGACGTGAAGGGGACGTTCTCCGTGCCCTGCTACCTGGTCACCTGCGGCCCGAGCGCCACGACCGGCTTCCACTACAGCTCGCGCAAGCCCGACGCGCTTCCCACGCAGATCCCGGGCAACGTGGCGACGGCCGACTTCGAGTGCATCATCCCGTCGAGCGCGACACCACTGACGCCGGCGCGCATCTCGCTCTACGGTCACGGGCTGCTCGGCTCGCTCTCGGAGGTCGAGGCGGGGAACGTCGAGGACATGGCGACCGAGCACAACATCGTGTTCTGCGCCACCGACTGGTGGGGGCTGGCGGGTGGCGATCTCGCCTTCGACGTGAGCGCCCTGAAGAACCTGAATCTGTTCCCGAACGCGGTTGACCGCCTGCAGCAGGGCGTGCTCAACTTCATGTACCTCGGGCGAGCGATGCTGAACCCGGCGGGCTTCGCCTCGAATGCCGCGTTCCAGCTCGCGGGCAAGCCGCTGATCGACACCTCGCACCTGTACTACGACGGCAACAGCCAGGGCGGGATCGAGGGCGGTCTGCTGACCTCGGTCGAGCCCGACGTGCGCCGGGCGGTGCTGGGCGTGACGGGACTCGACTACGGCGGACTGCTGCTGATGCGCAGCACCGACTTCGTCGCGTACTCGACATTTCTCTATCCGAGCTACGCGGACAAGTCGATGCACCCCGCGCTGCTCGACCTGATGGACCAGGTCTGGGACCGCGGCGAGCCGGACGGATACGCGCAGTGGATGACCTCGCATCCGCTGCCGGACACGCCCTCGCACACGGTGCTGATGCAGATCGCCTACGGCGACCATCAGGTAACGATGTACGCGGGCGCGACCGAGGCGCGGACGGTTGGGGCTTCGGTGTACGAGCCGGCGCTCGATCCCGCGCGGTCGCGTGACCGAAACCTGTTCTACGGACTGCCCGCGATCAAGAGCTTCCCGTTCTCCGGGTCTGCGATCGAGATCTGGGACAGCGGGCCGGGCCGGGTGCAGCCGCCGCCGCTCAGCGACACGCCGCCGGTTGATTCGAGCACCAACCACGATCCGCACGAGGACGTTCGCGATACCCCGGCGGCGCGCGCCCAGAAGTCGGCGTTCCTGGAGCCGACCGGCGCCGTCGTCGACGTGTGTGGCGGCGTCCCCTGCCACACCTCGCTATTCACCCCGTAACGCCCTAGCCGGCGAGGCCCTTGGCCCGGAGCTCCTCGAGGGCGGTCTCGCTCTTCGAGAGCTCCGCGGCGCCCATCGCGGCGAGCACCGCGGGCGTCTTCTGGAACTGAACCTCGCGGTAGTCGACGACCTGGACGTGATTGCCCCACGGGTCCCTGAAATCGAGCGAGCCAGAGGATCTGACGTCGACGCCGGCTTGCGCCAGTGCCGCGCGCACCGCCTCCTTGTCGTCGACGACGAGCCCGCAGTGGCGCGCGCCGTCGGGTGACTGGGAGCGGCCTGCGGACAGCGCGATGAACTGGTCGCCCATGTCGATGAACGCCATCCTCGCGCCGTGGCGGCCCCGAAGCTCGAGCTCGAAGAAGCGTCCGTACCAGTCGAGCGCCTGGTCGATGTCGCCGACCTCGAGCGCGATGTGGTTGATGCCGATCAGGCGCGCCATCGTTCTGTTATGGCGCGATGTTCGCGCGAGCGGGGGCGGGCTTTATGGGGGTGATTGGCCCTAGGGCCGGCCGCTCGACCGACACGCGTGGCAGCCGGCGACCGAGCCACCCGGGCAGATGCCAGGTTGCGCGCCCGCACAGCTCGAGCACCGCGGGCAGCACAAGGCTGCGGATCACGAAGGCGTCGAGGAACACCGCGCTTGCGAGGCTCAGCCCGAACAGCTTGATGATCCGGTCCGCCCCGAACACGAACGACAAGAACACGCAGATCATGATCGTCGCTGCGGCCGTGATCACCCGGCCGGTGCAGGCCATCCCGCTGACCACGGCGCTCGAGCAGTCGCTGCGACGCTGCCACTCCTCGCGGATCCGCGAGATCAGGAACACCTCGTAGTCCATCGAGAGGCCGAACACGATCGCGAACAGGATGGACGGCAGCCATGGCTCGATCGGCCCGGGGCTGACGCCGAGCAGGTCGCCGAGCCAGCCGTACTGGAAGATCGCCACCGTCGTTCCGAGCGCGGCGCCGAAGGAGAGCAGGTTCATGACCGCGGCCTGCAGCGGCACCACCAGCGAGCGGAACACGAGCAGCAGCAGGATCGCCGCGACCGCGACGACGATGCCGATGAACAGGCCGAGCTTCGCCGACAGGACCTGCGTGAAGTCGATCCCGCCCGCCGTCACGCCTCCGACCAGCAGCGTGGTCCCGGTCGCGCGCGCCACGGGCGGGAGAACGCTCGCGCGCAGTGACTGGACGAGGTGCGCGGTTGCCAGCGCCTGCGGGGCCGAGCGCGGGAACACGCGGATCACCGCGGTCGTGCCTGGCCGGCTGACGTGGGGCGGGGAGATCGACGCGACGCCAGGGGTGACGCGCAGCGCGCCCTCGATCTGCGCCAGCGCCACCTGGTCGCCGGCGTGGGGGAGCGCAGCGACGACCTGCAGCGGGCCGTTGAAGCCCTTGCCGAATCCGCCGGCGAGCAGGTCGTAGGCCTGGCGGGTGGTCGTGCCCGCCGGGTCGTTGCCTGCGTCGCTCAGCCCCAGGCGCAGGGTCAGTGCGGGCATCGAGATCGCCAGCATGATCGCGAAGCCGGCGATCGCCGCCGGCCACGGCCGGCGCGCGACGAGCGCGGCCCAACGGGCCCAGGGGCCGGAGGCTCCCGCAGGCGAGTTCGCGGCTGGGAGACGAACAGCGCGCCGGCGCCTAGCGTGCCATCGCGGGTCGCGCGCGCCGCGACCCGCGATCCGCTCTCCCGCGCTGGATATCAGCGCCGGCAGCAGTGTCAGCGCCGCGAGCATCACCATCAGCACGGCGATCGCCGATGAGACGGCCAGCCCGATCAGGAAGCCGACGCCGAGCAGCACCATCCCGAGCAGCGCGACGATCACCGTGATCCCCGCGAACAGCACCGCGCGTCCTGCGGTGTCCATCGCCTCCAGGACGGCGCTGTCGATATCGGCGCCTCCCCGATGGCTCTCGCGGAACCGGGTGAGGATGAACAGCGCGTAGTCGATCCCGACGCCGAGCCCGATCATCGCCGCCAGCTGCGTCGAGGCATCCGGCATCGCGATCAACCTCGAGCCGAGCGCGATCAGCCCGAACCCGGTTCCGAGTCCGAGCATCGCGGTGATGATCGGCAGCCCGGCCGCGATCACCGAACCGAACGTGATCAGCAGGACAACGATCGCCGCGATCAGGCCGATCACGGTGGCGGGGCCGATCGAGATCCCCTGTACGTTCTCGACCGCCTGGCCCCCGAGCGCGACCTCGAGCTGCGAGGAGCGGGCGGTCAGCGCGGTGGAGATCAGGCGCTTGATGACCTGCCCTGGGAGGGCCCCGGCCGTCTCGTCGAACGTGACGCTCGCGAACGCGGTGCGCCCGTCGCGCGAGACCGCCACTGCGCCCGCTCGCGTGTAGGGACTGATCACCGTGGCCACGTGCGGCAGGCGCGCCACCTCCGCCAACATCGCGGTCGCCCGGGCCTGGACAGCGGGCGCGGTGAGGGTTCCCCGCGAGACGTGCAGGACGATCTGGTCGGTGTCGCCCGCCTGTGAGGGGAACTGGGTCGAGAGCAGGTCGTGGGCGCGCTGGGACTGAGTCCCCTTGAGCGAGTTGCTCTCCGAGTACGCGGAGCCGATCGCGCGGGAGCCCAGCAGCGTGACCGCGAGCACGATCACCCACGCGACCACGGTTAGGCGGCGGTGCGAGATCGAGAAGCGCGCAACTTGCGCCATTACCCCCACGGGGGTCGATGGTAGCCGCTACGGAGCCAAGCTGGCCGCTGCGTCCGCGATCCGCTGCTGGGCTTCCAGCGGGAGCAGTTCGGCGAGCGCGAGCAGCTCGGTCCACAAGCCGTTCTGAGCTGCCAGGACGACGGACTGGATGGTCGCGTCATCCCAATGCTCCGCACGCCCCACGAGCTCGGCGCGGCGCGCCTCCCCGACGTGTGAGAGGAGATCGACGATCTCGGCCCAGAGATCCTCCCGCACGGCCGCGTCGACGACATGGTCGAGCCGCTCCTCGGGGAGCAGCGACACCAGGTGCTCCAGCTGGTCCTTCTGCTCGAGCACGAATGCCACCCTGAGCAGCGCGGCGTCGTCCATCTGCGCGAGCGCCGCCCGGATCGCCTCGTCGCTCATGATCCCGACGAAGCGGCCCATCGTCACCCACTCCTCGCGGCGTACCAGCTCGCGCGTGACCGCCGCCGTCAGCTCCGGGGGGATCCGGCCGATCACCTCGCTCGCGCGCCGGGGATCGATGTCGACCGCGACGTCGGCCAGGAACGACGGCGGCAGCTTGGTTGCCATCTCGACCGCGCGGCCCGGGTCGAGCATGCCGGCGATGCGCGCCGACAGCACCGGGCCGAAGGCCCGCTCGCCGATCGTGGCGACGAGCCCGACCGGGAGCAGTCTGCTGGCCGCGGCGAGCCGGCCGAGGGTCTGTCCGTGGGCGGTGAAGAGCATGTCGGTGACCTGCTCGCGCAGCACGCGGACCTCCACGGCCGGGATCTCCGCCAGGTAGTCGAGGCTGTCCGGATCGCGCCGCAGCAGGCGCGCCAGCTTCAGGATCTCGGCGCGAGTGGCAAGCGCTCGGCTCATGCCCTCACACGCCCAGCACCCTGCGGACCGGCCCGCGCAGCAGCTTCGGGATGTGGCGATACGCCTGCGCGCCCGCTTGCGCCAGCTCGGCCGCCTGTCGCCGGCGCGCCGCGCGGACCGCGCCGGCGAGGTCGCGGAGCTGCTCATCGCCGAGGCTGGCGAGCCCCTTCGGGGGCTGGGCTCGCAGCTGCTCCGCGAGCTCACTGAGACCGTCCGTGGACATCTGAAGTGGGGAAAGCTAGCGCACGGCCAGGCGGCCGGACGCGAATAACCCCTGCTAGCCGACCGCTTTCAGGAACGGGATCAGGTGCGAGAAGAACACGTTGCTCGGATACGCGCCTGCCGGGTCGTTGTGCGCGTAGGAAGTGTGGCGGTTGAGCAGCGTCAGGTTCCTTGCCGGGATCTTCGACAGCTTCGCGAGCGCGCGTGCGTCGGCCAGCACGCCGGCGCCGCCGAGCCGCGCGCCGAACGCGTAGATCAACAGGTCGTGCGGGAGCTTGCGGCCCATCGTCGAGTGCACGTCCATCACCGTCTGGGCTGGATTGGCGAGACCGTCGCCGACGGCGCCGGTGTCGTCGGTCAGCCGCTGCGGGAAGTACCACTCGGTCCCGTCCGCTCCGAGGACCCCCTCGCCGGCGAACATCATCGCGAAGCGCGTGAGCGGCGTCAGCGCGCCAGCCCCGTTCCACGTGTGGTACCCGTTGATCTGGTGTGAGGAGATGCCGACGCCGAGGTGGGCTTGGGCGGCGATCAGGGCGGGCGGTGAGGTGGGCACGTTCAGCGCGTAGCCATACAGCGCCGCGTTGGTGACCGGGACCGTCGGCTTCAGGTCCGCCGGCAGCAGCGGGAACGCCTGACCGAGGGAGGGCTGATTGGGCGCCATCAGCGCGCTGAGCGATCCGGTCGAGTTGAACAGGCCCGCGAACGGCGTGGCGATGTTCCCGAAGGTGAGCCAGGGCGAGGCGCTCGCGGCGTTCAGCGCCTGCAGCTCTCCCCTCGCCGCCTGCGCGCTGATCGACGGCAGGCTGCCGCCGTCGATGTAGACCAGTCCGGCGAGCCCGTCCGCGCCGGCGCGCCCCGCGAAGTCCCAGGTCGCGTACGCGGTCACGACCGAGCCGCCGAGCGAGTGCCCGCCCAGCACGACCTTCCCGCCGAGCTTGCGCGCCGCCGCGATCACGCGTTGCAGGTCCTGCACGGCGACGTTCATTCCCCACTGCTTGGCGAACGCGACCGATCCGTTCGGCACGAACTGGAAGTGATGCGCGAAGTGCGCGCCGGGAGCGAGCCAGCCGAGGTAGTAGTCGAAGACCTGAGTCGAGCTCGCCTTGCCCCGCTTGGCGAGGTCGAGCATCGACTGGTCCTCGAGCAGGTTCTCTCGCCGCTCGACCGACCACACCTGCCAGCCCTTCGCGCGCGCGACGATCCACTTCGCGAGCGGCACGAAGTACGTGCTCCCGGCGGAGGTCCCGGGCTCGAGCACGAGCACGTTCTTCGCGGCCGCCGGCCCGATCTTCAGGACCCCGACCTTGTCGTACTTGGCGGGCGTGCCCGGAGCGGCGTAGCCCCGCATCCAGTCGACGCGCAGCGTCCGCGCGGATGCGCCGCTCGCGCCGCTCGCGCCGGCGGTCGCGCAAACGGCCGTCGCCACCAGGACGGCGACCCGGCGGAGAGCGGGAGATCTCACGCGCGAAACGTTACGCGTGTTTGCCTGCAGACGCCCCGAGGTAGGCTCGCGCGAGCCGATGCGTGCACTCGTCGCCTCCAGGACCGCACCGCATGCCGAGCTGGCCGACGTCGAGGACCCTAGGCCGCTGCCACACCAGGCGCTCGTGAGCGTCCGCGCGTTCAGCCTCAACCGCGGCGAGGTCAAGCGGCTCGAGACGATGGAGCCCGGCTCCCTCACCGGCTGGGATCTCGCCGGTGCGGTCGAGCGGGCCGCGGCGGACGGCACGGGGCCGCAGGCCGGCGCCCGCGTCGTCGGGCTCAAGCCCGCCGGCGCATGGGCGCAGCGAGCGGCGGTCGACACCGAGATGCTCGCCGAGCTGCCGGAGGGGATCTCACTCGAGCAGGCGTCGACGCTACCCGTGGCGGGACTCACGGCTCTGCGATCGCTCGAGATCTGCGGGTTCGTGCTCGGCAGGCGCGTGCTCGTCACCGGCGCCAGCGGCGGCGTCGGGCGATTCGCGATTCAGCTCGCCAAGCTCGGCGGCGCCCACGTCACGGCGCTCGCCCGCCGGACGGAGGGGCTGAGCCAGCTCGGCGCCGACCAGGTGATCTCCGAGCTCGAGCCCGAGGGGGAGCGCTTCGAGCTGGTGGTCGATGCCGTCGGTGGCCCGGTGCTCGGCGCCGCGATGCAGCGAGTCGCGCCGGGCGGGACGATCGTCAACTTCGCGGCGACCACCACCGACCCGGTGACCTACCCGACGCGCAGCTTCTTCTCAGGCGCGCCGGGCGCGACCCTCTACGGGCTGTACCTGTTCGCCGAGCTCTCGCACACGCGCAGCGCGGCGGCCGATCTTCGCCGGCTCGCCGACCTGGTCGCCGCCGGCAGGCTCGACCCGCAGATCGACATGACCGCGTCCTGGACGGACGCGAAGGACGCGATCGAGGCTCTGCTCGACCGTCGCGTGAACGGCAAGGCAGTCCTCACCGTCGACTGACGCTGTCCGGCGAGGTGTCGATCGCGACGTAGTCGTAGGTGCCCTTGTAGCCATCGTCGCCGGTGGGCACCAGGCCCGGGCAGCCGTCGCGCAGGTCCTCGCAGTCGAATCGCTTGCCGTTTGCGAGGTGCAGGTCGAGGCGCGAGTAGTAATAGAAGGAGAACGCGTTGCCGTCGTGGTTGGGGTCGATCGCGGCCTCGGGAGCGAAGTCGCGCCAGCGCTGCGTCAGCAGCTCGTTGTCGGCGCCCGGGCTGTGCTTCAGGTACTTGTCGAACCACGCGGTCGTGTACCAGCCGATGATGTCCGGGCCGTAGTAGGAGGCGCCGAACGCCTGGTTGGGGATCCAGCTGAAGTCCAGGTGCGAACCGCCGCGGATGATGATCTCGCCGGTGTCGACGCCGTCCTTGCTGTAGTTGAGCGACCAGGTCGACTTGCCTTCAGGATTCGGCAGCGACGTGTTCGGCGTCGGCGGCAGCCCGTAATCGGCCGACATTCCCAGCGCGGGCTTCGTGACCGGCACGACCGTGCGGTCCGCCGGGTCCGCCGGGCAGGCTGCCTCGCCGATCGTCTGCGAGCCACCGGCCGAGCCGGGGACCGGCGCATCGTTCGGGCCCGGGCCGCCGAGGTCGTCCCAGGCGACGATCGCCTTCACCCGCGGGTCCCACTGGCCGATGTAGGAGACGCCGGCGGCCCCGTAGGAGTGGCCGGCGAGTCCGATCTCGCCGGGGTCGAGCAGCCGCCAGAACGGGTTGTAGGGGGCGTCGAAGCCCTCCTTGACGCGCGCGTTCTGCTTGGCGGCATGGCTCGTGCCGGTCGTGCAACTCGCCACCGGCTCGTACGGATGCTGGGGCGTGGAGAGGAAGAAGTCGATCGCGTCCTCGGTGCCGTCGTAGAACGGCGTACCCGTCGACTGCGCCGGAACGCCCTCGCTCTGATCCGGCGATTGCCCGAAGGTGTCGCTCTGCCCCTGGCCCTGTGGGTCGAAGGTCAGCACCACGTAGCCCTCCTTGGCGAGCGTCTGCGCCGCGTACCAGTACATCTGCTCGTCGGCCTGGACCGAGCCGTTCGTGATCACGACGCCCGGCCGCCTCGCAGGGCCGGCGACGGTCGCCCACACGTGCCCGGAGATCGTCGCGCCGTCGCGGGCGGTGAACAGGACGGGGCGCACGAGCCCGTAGCCGTCGCTGGCCCAATTGTCGAGCCGGATGTCGCCCGCGCAGCCGTTGCCCTGGTTCCAGCAGAGGTCGTCGGTGAAGAACCGTCCCGGATCGGCGGCCTGCGTGGCCAGCGCGCCGGCGAGGTTGCTCAGGCTGATGGCGCTCAGCTGCTCCTGGTAGCGCGGGGTGTCGTAGATCTTCTGCCGTTGCAGCGTGATCGAGTAGTTCTGCGCCTCCACGACGGGGTTGAAGGTCGTCGGAGGGGTTGCCCGAGCTGCCGTCGCCGCGGCCGCCAGGACCGCGACCGTCACCAGCGCAACCCGTCGTGAACGTCGCCGCACTTCGTGTCTCCCTCTGCCTGTTGGAACCTGGAGCGCCCTACCCACGCGCGCCTTGGGGATGTTGCATGACACCGGGAAGCGGCGCAACAGGGAACCGTGAACGCGGGCGCGTGTTGGGGATTCATTAGGTGTGCTCGCCGATCCCCGAATCGCTTCCCGCCAGCGATAGATTTCCCGCCGGGACCAAACCTCTAGGAGGAGGAGCATGAGGATCAAGACGAGGTCTGCCATGACCTTTGGGGCCGCAGCGTTATCCGCACTGGCGGTCGCCGCATGCGGCAGCAGCAGCTCTTCGAGCTCGTCATCGAGCTCGACGGGCTCGGCGTCCAGCTCGAGCGCGGCCGGGGTGAGCGGCGGCACGATCACGATCGTGTCCGGTACGCCGCCGCTCTCGGCCGATCAGGGTCTGGACTTCACGACCCAGGGCAACGAGCTCGAATCCGTGATCAACACGCCGCTGCTGACGTTCGTGCGCGGTGTGCAGGGCGCCGCCGGAGCCCAGATCATCCCGGCGCTGGCCGCGAGCCTTCCGACGATCACCAACGGCGGGAAGACCTACACGTTCCACCTGCGGCCCGGCCTGAAGTACTCAAACGGGCAGGCGATCAAGGCGAGCGACTTCCCGTATGCGTGGGAGCGGGACATCAAGATCCCGTGGCAGGCGGCCTCGTTCCTGAGCGCCTACATCGTCGGCGGGACGGCATACGCGAACAACAAGGCGAAGACGCTCTCGGGTGTGAAGACCGACGACGCGACCGGCACGATCACCGTGAACCTGGTGGCGCCGTTCGGCCCGATGACCGACATCTTCGCGCTCCCGGGGACCGCACCGGTGCCTCAGACCACGCCGATGAAGAACCTCGCATCGACGGGCACGATCGGCGACGGCCCCTACAAGTGGGGAACGATCGATGCGGGCCACACCTACACCGTGGTGAAGAACCCGAACTTCGACGTGCCGGGGCTCGCCCGCGGGCATGCCGACACGATCATCTACAAGGTCAACAGCAACGTCCTTGCGAACGCCGAGGAAGTGCTCAACAACCAGGCGGACGTGTTCGACCCCGGTGACACGCTCCCGGCGTCGATCGTCCCGCAGATCCAGTCGCAGGCGTCCGATCGCTACCAGACCCAGCCTCTGAACTCGAGCTGGTACTGGTGGTTCGGCGTCAACCAGAAGCCGTTCAACAACCTCTACGCCCGCCAGGCGGTGTTGGCGGCGATGGATGACCGGGCGCTGTCGCGCCTCGACAGCGGGTTCATGACGCCCGACTGCCACCTGATCCCGTTCGGGATCCCGGGCCACTCCGATCCGGCGACCTGCCCGTTCCACAACCCGTCAGGGCCGCCGAACATGACGGAGGCCAAGGCGCTGATGGCAAAGTCGGGCATGACAGGCCAGCCCGTCACGGTCTACGGCGAGGAGCGAAGCCCACGCCGGGAGTACCTCGACTACATCACCTCGGTGTTGAACTCACTTGGGTTCAAGGCGACCGAGAAGGTGATCAACTCGGGCGTGTACTTCACGACGATCGGCGCCCCGTCGCTGAAGCCGCAGTTCGGTTTCGGCGACTGGAACCAGGACTTCCCGGCCCCGTGGGACTTCATGCAGCTGTTCGCGGGCAACGCGGGATCCTCGTTGAACTACGGCTACGTCAACGATCCGCACTACAACTCGCAGCTGGCATCGCTCAGCGCGCAGAAGGCGGAGGACGTCGCAAGCCAGTGGTCCGCGCTCGACAACTACGCGGTGCAACACGCGTACTACGCGGTGTTCGGCCACGAGAGCAAGCCGAAGTTCTATTCCAACAGGCTCAACTTCGGGACCGGCGCGCTGTCGGTTCAGTGGTTGACCGACCTGACGAGCCTCGAGCTCAAGTAGCGGGAGTTGGCGGGAGGGCGCTTCCGGGCGCCCTCCCCACTTCCCGGCCAGTCCAGAAGGGGTAAGCTCGGTTCCGAGGAGATGGCGCTAGACCCGTTGATCATGCCGCCGGGTTCCGCCCGCGAGGCGGAGCTGATCCCGGCCGAGGCTGAGTTCAAGGGTGACTACACGCCGGCGATCGGGCCTTGGAAGCTCGCGGGCCGTCGTTTGCGTCGCAACAAGGTGGCGCTGTTCTTCCTCGCGCTGTTCGTCCTGATCGTGATCGTCTGCCTTCTGGCGCCGGTCTACTCGAAGGACATCGCCCACATCGGGCCCAACGACACGAACGTGACGGGCACGATCACGGAAGGCGGCAAGCAGGTCAACGTGGTCTCCCTCCAAGGGCTGCCGATCGGCCCGACGTGGCGGAGCCACTACTTCTTCGGCGCGGACCAAGAAGGTCGCGACCTCGCGGTGCGCCTGCTCTACGGCGGGCGCACGTCGCTGTTCATCGGCGGCGTCGCGACCATCATCATCATCTTCTTCGGGACCTTGTTCGGCCTGCTCTCCGGCTACTTCCGGGGGATCGTCGACATGATTCTGCGCCCGCTGATGGAGCTGATCTGGTCCTTCCCGCCGGTGATCCTCGGGGTCGTCGTGGGAACCGCGCTGGCCCTCGCCGGTCAGTCCGGCGGCGGCATCGGGCCGCTCAAGGGCAACTCGCTGCTGGTTCCCGCCTTGATCATCGGGGTCATCTACATCCCCTACCTCGGCAAGCCGATCCGGGGCGAGGTGCTGCGTCTGCGCGAGCAGGATTTCGTCGACGCGGCGCGCGCGCAAGGGATGGGGCCGTGGCGGGTCATGATCTCGGAGATCCTGCCGAATGCGGCCTCGACGATCATCGTGTTCGTCCCGATGATGCTCGCCTACTCGATCCTGCTCGAGGCCTACCTGTCGTTCCTCGGCGCCGGCGTGCAGGCACCGAACGCCTCGTGGGGGACCCTGATCTCCGACGGGATCCAGTACATCGACACCACGCCTCACCTGTCGCTGATCCCGGGCGCGATGCTGGTGCTCGCGGTGCTCAGCATCAACATCCTCGGCGACGGCGTCCGCGACGCGCTCGACCCTCGCGCGCAGGTGCGGATCAAGACCTGATGCTCCGGTTCCTCGTCCGTCGAGCGCTGTCGGCGATCGCCTTGCTGTTCGCGGTCTCGGTGCTGGTGTTCATGATGTTCGAGCTGATTCCGTCCTATAACCCGGCGCGCGCGATCGCAGGTCGCGCCGCGACTCAGACCACGGTCAACGAGGTCTCGCGGAAGTTCGGCTTCGACAAGCCCTTCTACGTCCAGTACGCGAGGACGATGAAGCTGGTGTTCACCGGCCAGGTTTTCGACTACCAGTACGACCTCAATGTCGTGGACCAGTTCAAGCAGCGGTTCGGCGCGACCCTGTCGCTGGTGATCCCGGCCGGCATCCTCTGGCTGCTCGCCGCCATCGCCCTCGGCTCGATCAGCGCCCTGCGGGTCGGGCGATTAGCGGACCGAACGCTGATGGTGCTGGCGATCGTCGGCGTCTCGATACCGATCTTCCTGCTCGCGGCGGTGCTTCTATACCTGCTCGCGTTCAAGACCCAGATCTTCCCGAACACGGGCTACGTCGGGATCAGCAATCCGGTGCAGTGGGCCTATCACCTGATCCTGCCGTGGTTCTGCATCGCGGTGCTGTCCGTCGGCTTCTACTCGCGCGTGCTGCGGTCGAATCTGCTCGACATGGTCAACCAGGACTTCGTCCGCACGGCGCGCGCGAAGGGGCTCTCGCGCCGGCGCGTGTTCGTCCGCCACGTCCTGCGCAACTCGCTGATGCCGATCATCACCATGTTCGGCCTGGACTTCGCAACTCTGCTCGGCGGCGCCGCGCTCGTCACCGAAGCGGTGTTCAACATCCCCGGCGTCGGTCAGTACGAGGCGCAGGCGATCGGCAACCTCGACGTCCCGCCGATCCTGGTCGGCGCCATGTTCACAGGCTTCTTCGTCGTCCTGTTCGGAGCGGTCTCCGATCTCCTGTACGCGCTGCTCGACCCGCGGATCCGCCTGAGCGGCTGATGAGCGATACGCACGAGCGCCTACTCGAGGTAGATGATCTCCAGGTCTCGTTCGTGACGGAGGACGGCCTGGTCCAGGCCGTCGACAGCGTCTCGTTCACGCTCGACCGAGGAGAGGTCCTGGCCATCGTCGGCGAGTCGGGCTCGGGCAAGTCCGTGAGCGTGATGACGTTGATGGGCCTCACACGCGGGCACAACTCCAGGTTCGCCGGCTCCGCAAAGCTTCGCGGTACGGAGCTGCTGAGCGCATCCGAGCGCGAGCTCGAGCGGATTCGCGGCAAGGAGATCGCGATGATCTTCCAGGACCCGATCTCCTCGCTCAGCCCGGTCCACCGGATCGGCGACCAGATCGTCGAGCAGATCCGCGCTCACGAGGATGTCTCGAAGAGCGAGGCGCTCGACCGCGCGGTCGAGATGATGGAGCGCGTGGGGATCCCGCGTGCGCGCGACCGGGCCCGCGCCTTCCCGCACGAGTTCTCCGGCGGCATGCGTCAGCGCGCGATGATCGCGATGGCCCTCTCGCTCTCGCCGAGCGTTCTGATCGCCGATGAGCCGACGACGGCCCTCGACGTGACGATCCAGGCGCAGATCCTCCAGGAGATACAGCAGCTCAGCGCGGAGAGCGCGAGCGGGATCATCTTCGTCACCCACGATCTCGGCGTCGTCGCGGACATCGCCGATCGCGTGATCGTGATGTACGGCGGCCGGGTGGTGGAGCAGGGGACGCTCGATGAGGTGTTCTACGACCCGCAGCACCCATACACCTGGGGGCTGCTCGGGTCGGTGACCCGGATCGACCGCGACCCGCCGCGCCGACTCCCCGCGATCCCCGGCCAGCCGCCGTCTCTGGTCAACCCGCCGCAGGGTTGTCACTTCCGTCCCCGCTGCCCCCACGAGTTCCAGAAATGCACCGAGGTGCCGGGGCTCGAGGCGCACCTTCCGGGTGCTGCAGGCCACTGCGACCGCTGCTGGCTGGAGGTGTCCGAGAAGCGGACCCGTCGTGAGGTCGAGGGCCGGATCGGGCTCGCAACGGGATCGGTGGTGGGATGAGCGACTTGCCGAGCCAGGAGGACGGGCCGCGGGCCGCGCAGGCGCCGGTGAACGGCGCACCGCTGGTGGACGCGACTCACCTCCAGCTGTACTTCCCGATCAAGCAGGGAGTTCTGATCGATCGCACGATCGGCCACGTGCACGCGGTCGATGACGTCTCGCTCCAGCTCAAGGAGGGGGAGACGCTCGGCATCGTGGGCGAGTCTGGCTGCGGCAAGAGCACGCTCGCGCGCTGCATCGTGCGGCTGCTCGAGCCGACCTCCGGCGAGCTTCGGTTCCGTGGCACCGACATCACGCACCTCGGTCGCAAGAGCCTCGAGCCGGTCCGCCGCGAGGTGCAGCTGGTCTTCCAGGATCCGGTCTCGTCGCTGAACCCGCGCAAGCGGGTCGGCCAGATCGTCGGGACGCCGATGCGCCTGCATGGGGTCGAGAAGGACCAGGTCGTGCCGCGCGTGCGGGAATTGCTCGAGCGCGTCGGCCTCAACCCGGAGCACATCAACCGCTTCCCGCACGAGTTCTCGGGCGGACAGCGACAGCGCATCGGCGTGGCGCGCGCGCTCGCCGTCGACCCCCGTCTGATCGTGCTCGACGAGCCGGTGTCGGCCCTGGACGTCTCGATCCAGGCGCAGGTCATCAACCTCCTGGACGACCTCCAGGACGACTTCGGGCTCTCCTACGTGTTCATCGCGCACGATCTGTCGGTCGTCCGGCACGTGTCGGACCAGATCGCGGTCATGTACCTCGGCAAGTTCGTCGAGCTCTCGCCCGCCAAGGAGCTCTACACCAAGCCGATTCACCCCTACACGGAGGCCCTGCTCGGGGCGATCCCGATTCCCGACCCCGAGGAGAATCGCACCCGCGAGCGTGTCGTCGTCTCGGGCGAGCCTCCCAACCCGATCGCGCCGCCGCCCGGCTGCCGCTTTCACACGCGCTGCCCGCGGGCGACCGAGATCTGCCGCGAGGTCGAGCCGCCGCTGGCGGCATATCCGGGCGGCCACCTCGCGGCCTGCCACCACCCGATGAACGTCTCCGAGCAGGAGATCGCGTCCGCCACGTACTCGCCGCTGAGCCCGCTGAGCGCCGGCCGGCTGATGCCCAACGGCGCCGAGGCGCCCGAGCCCAGCGCGGCCGCCGGTCCCGACCGTGAGGCACGGCGGCAAACGAGTCACTAGCCGGGGGCTTTGCGTGATCGTCGGCTGCGCGGTGGCGACGGCATGCGGCTCCTCGGGGCCGAAGCTGCCGGTGGCGACGCGTGTCTGCCGCAGCGACCGCGCGGCGGTCCACGCGCTCCTCCCCGGCGCGACCGTGCGGATCACCAACACCGATCCCGCCGATGTGCAGTGCCTGGTCTCCGGCGGAGGGGTTCACGTCGCGGTCGAGGCCCAGGCATCGCCGCAGGCGTGGACGCAGTTCGACACCGTCGTAGTCCATGCGGCGCAGGCCAACCAGGGCGACGGCCCCGGTGGCGGGTCCAACCCGGCGCAGATGCCGGAGGATCTGGCCCTCCCGTACAGCGCGGCCTGGATCGCGGGCCTGAGCGAGTTGTTCGCCACCAATGGCACCGAGTCGGAGGGCGGCAGTTACGTGACCGTCACGGTCAGAGCCCTTCACCAAAGCCAGGCTTCTCGGATGCGGATCGCGGAGGTCGTCGCGACTGCGACGTTCGCCACGGCGCCTCGTGGCCCGAGTCCCGGTCCGGCGCCGAGCTGAGCCGCGGTGCGCGTCCGGACCCTGATCGTGCCGGCGCTGGCGGTCCTCGCCGCCGGCTGCAACACACCGCCACCGGCGCCGGGAGTGATCGCCGGCAACTACGTCGACGCGGTCGCCGAGGCCAACTACCCGGGAGCCTGCGGGATCCTCGACGATGGGGCCCAGCACGCGCTGATGGCCGCGACGAAGTCGCACGCCGGCTGTGCGTCCCTACTCGCTCGCTGCTTTCCCTCCAACGCCGCAGTGATCAAGCGCGACGAGGCCCAGCTCTTCTACGCGAACGTCGCCACGACCTTCAACGGCGACAGAGCGAGCGTCGTCACCAGCGGCATGGCGGTGGCCAACCGCGTGCATGAGCTGGAGTTCGTCAAGCGCAGCGGTCAGTGGCTGCTGGACTCCTACGGGCGCGAGCGTTGTGTGGCGCCTCAGTCTCGGCGCCACCGGCGATCCAAGCGATGACAGAGCCCCTCGCGGTGCTCCTGCTCCCCGCCAAGCTCGAGGATTTCGAGCTCGCAGCGCACGCCCGCGACCTGCTGAGGATCCCGCGCGTGCTCGCGCTCGAGCCGAGCCGGTTCAGAACGCCCCGGCTCCTGCGCGACGCCGTCCCGCTGCGATCCGCGAGACGGCTGCGGTTCCCCGGCGAGCCGCGCATGCTCGTGCTCTACCACCCGCGGCAGTATCCGCTCGCGCGGGCGCTCGGTGGGCGCTACGAGCACGCCGAGCTGTGGTACCTGCGGCCGGATCCAGCGCAGCTGACCGCGGAGCTTGCCGAGCTCGACGAGCTCGCCGTCGATCGCGCCGGCGCGGCCCGCGTGATCGACCCGACCGCCCCTCCCGCGGAGCTGCGCGAGCGTCTGCTCGAGCTTGGGATCATCAGCGCGCGCGCCTTCGTCCCGCAGCGCGAGACCCCGCGTAAGGCCCACCGCTCCCTCAGGTAAGGGGTCACGCCCCCTTACTGACTGCGTTCTCCCGATGTGCGGGAGCGCCTCTCAGCGCATCCTTCACCGCAGATGAAATCGAACAGGAGGAGCGAGGAATGCATCCCTCAATCACTCACGACCTCGCCGCGGCCCGAATCGCCGAGCTACAGCGCAATGCCAACGAGCACCGGCGCACGATCGACGGGACCGGCCCGCGCCGCTCGCCGCTCGCAGCGCTCCGGCGATACTTCGGTCATGCACGCGAGACTCACGCCGAGCCATCTGGTCGGTCGGGCCGCCGAGCTCGCGGAGCTGGAGCGGGCCATGCAGGAAGCGGCGGCTGGCCGGCCGGCGCTCGTCCTGCTCGGCGGTGACTCCGGCGTCGGAAAGTCGCGCCTGATCGCCGAGCTCGAGCGGCGGCTGGCCGGGCAGGGTGTGCTGACCCTGCGCGGCGAGGGCGTCGAGCAGGGCGATGCCGAGCTGCCCTACTCGCCGCTCGTCGCGGCGCTGCGACCGCTCGTGCGCGAGCGTCACCAGGCGCTCGGATCACTCAGCCGGGGCAGCACCTCGCAGCTCGCCGCGGTGCTGCCGGGTCTCGACGACGGCGGCGCGCGCGAGCCGCGCCACGATGCCGGGGGACAGCTGCGGCTGTTCGAGGCACTGCTCGAGCTGCTCGACCTGCTCGGGTCCGAGCGGCCCGTCGCGCTCGTGCTCGAGGACATGCACTGGGCGGATCGTTCCACCAGGACGTTCGTCTCGTTCCTGGCGCGAAGCCTTCGCGACGAGCGCGTGCTGCTGCTGCTCAGCTTCCGTGCGGATGAGCTGCACCGACGCCATCCGCTGCGTCCCCTGCTGAGCGAGCTCGAGCGGCTCGAGCGCACCCGCAGGATCGACGTGGCGCCGTTCGATCGCGCCGAGCTGGCCGAGGCGCTGGAGGACATCCTGGGCAGGGCGCCCGAAGAGGAGCTCGTGGAGCGGCTGTTCGTCCGCTCGGAGGGCAACGCTCTGTACAGCGAGGAGCTGCTCGCCGCAGGCCTCGACGGTCGCGGCGCCGCCCCCCAGAGCCTGCGCGACGCGTTTCTGCTGCGCATCGAGCGCCTCTCTGCCGACGCACAGCAGGCGGCGCGGGCGCTCGCCGTGGGCCGGGCGCTGGACGAGGAGCTGATCGGCGAGCTCACCGGGATCGAGCACGAGGCGCTTCACGCCGCGTTACGCGAGGCGGTCTCAGAGCAGGTGCTCATCGCCGACGACGACGGTCAGCTCAGCTTCCGTCATGCGCTGCTGCGCGAGGCGCTCTACGACGACCTGCTGCCGGGCGAGCGAGCCGAGCTGCACCTGGCGCTCGCGCGTATCTATGACGACCGCTGCGCGGAGCGCGGCGACGCAAGCGCGACGCTGGCGAGCACAGTCGCCCACCACTACGCGATGGCGGGCGAGCAGCCGGCGGCGCTGCGGGCCACCGTGATGGCCGCCGTCGCCGCCCGATCCGTGCATGCATACGCGGACGCGGCCGCGCTTGCCGAGCGCGCGCTCGAGCTCTGGCCGCGCGTGCCAGACGCCTCCGCGCTGATTCCGCTCGATCACGTCGAGCTGCTGACCCTGGCGGCGGACGCTCACGGCATCGCCGGCGATCGCGCGCGCGCCGAGGTGCTGCTCGAGAGCGCGCTGCGCGACCTCGATCCCCGCGCCGACGCGCAGCGCTACTCCGCGGTGCTCGCGCGGCTCGCGCGGATCCAGTGGTCGCTCAACCGCGGGATGGAGGCGCTCGACACCGCGCAGCGGGCGCTCACCCTGCTGCCGAACGGCGAGCCGAGCCGTGAGCGCGCCTCGCTCCTGTCCTGGCTCGCACGTATCCGGCATCTGCGCGGACGCTATCGGGAGTCCCTCCCGCAGGCGGAGGAGGCGCTCGCCGAGGCGGTGGCCGCCGGAGACCGCCTGTCGGAGAGCGAGGTGCTGAACACGCTCGGGATGGGACAGATCCTGCTCGGTGACGTCGAAGCCGGGGCCGCGCGGCTGCGGCGCGCGATCGAGATCGCTCGCGAGGACGACGACGTCGATGGGATGTCCACGGCGTACTGCAACCTCGCCGACGCGCTGAACCTCGTCGGTCGCACCAACGAGGCGCTTAAGATCGCCAAGGAGGGCATGGCCGCGACCCCGGCGCGCGTCACGCGCTCGCACACCTGGATCACGTTCACCGTTTCCGAGCTCTCATTCGATGCCGGCGACTGGAAGACATCCCGCGAGACGCTCGGACCGACGGCCTCACACCTGCTCGGGGTCGTGCTGATCTACAAGCTCCTGGGGGAAGCGCGGTTTGCGCTCGGCGTCGGCGACGAGGAAACCGCGGAGCGGTCGCTGCGAGCCGCCGAGCCGCTCGTCGCCAGCTCGAGCGAACCCCAGTGGATCGGCTCCTTCGGCGCGGAGCTCGCGGAGCTGCGCCGGCGCGAGCGCGACCTGCCCGCCGCGCGAGGCGCGGTCGCGAAGGCGCTCGATCGGATGGAGCTGTGCACCGACGACGTGATGCGGATCGCTCGCGTCGCGGCGGTCGGAGCCCGGGTCGAGGCGGACATCGCCCAGCGCGCGCGCGATCTGCGGGAGAAGGCCGAGGAGCGAACCGCGATCGCCCAGGCGCGGATCCACGTCCAGCGCCTGCAGGCGTCGGCGGCCGAGGGCGGCCCGGTCGAGCAGGCCTGGCTCGCCAGCGGAAACGCCGAGCTGGCCCGCGCCCGCGGTCGCAACGATCCCGCGCTGTGGCTGGGTGCGGCCGAGGCCTGGGAGAAGATCTCGCGGCCCTACCAGGAGGCGATCGCCCGCTGGCGCGCCGCCGAGGCGGCCGCCGAGCGCGGCGACCGCGAGGCCGCCGTGAACGCCGCGCGCGTCGCCCTGGCGACGGCCCGCACGCTCGGGTCGCGGTGGCTGCGCGACGAGCTGACGGCGCTCGCGGAGCGAGCTCGGCTAGAGCTCGAAGAGCATGCGCGGGAAGCGACTTTGGCACGACCCGAGCGATCCGAGGGGGAGGATCCGTTCGGGCTGACGGCGCGCGAGCTGCAGGTGCTCGCGCTGCTGGCCGAGGGTGCGACCAACCGCCAGATCGGCACGGCGCTGTTCATGGCCGAGAAGACCGCGAGCGTGCACGTGTCGCGCATCCTGGGCAAGCTCGGGGTTCGGAGCCGCACGCAGGCAGCCGCCGTCGAGCACCGGCTGCGGCTGACCGATCGGGTCCGAGCCTAGACCGCGACGCGCCGGCGGGATCTCGCCGGATCGCGACGCTGAAGCGCTGCCGCGGGCTCGAGCACCGGCTCGCGGGGCTGTAGCTGCCCCGCGACCTCGAGCACCGGCTCGCGGGGCTGGAGCGGCGAGGCAGGCGTGACCAGCGGCTGGCGCAGCGCGCGCCGGAAGCCGATCGCCAGGAACGCGAACGCGCCGGCAAGCAGCACGCTCGCGGCGACGACCACGATCCACAGACCTGTGCGGCCCAGCACACCGATGGCGAGGGTTGCGAGCACGCCGAACACGAGGCCGGCCACCGTCGGGCCGATCTGCAATGAGCGCTTGCTGACCTGCATCGAGGTCGTCGATCGGCGCGCGGACGCCTCAACTCAACTGGATCCGCCCCTCAACGGACATTAGGTTGAGGGTCCCCGCGGGAAATCGGGGCGGACGCGCCGGGGCCGGCTGCCCCGGCGCGCCGCTGCACGTGACCCCAGCCCGAAAAAGGCGTGACCCGTCTACCCGCGCCGCGCGGCGGCCAAACCCGCTTCAGGGCGCCGCGAGCCGCTCGATGCCGGTCGCGATCGGGAGCGCATAGAAGACGGCGAGCGCGCCGCAGATCGCGAGCGTCACGTAGGGCGAGACGGCGGCGAGCGCCGTGGCGAGCGCGTACGGGATCAGGCCCGTCAGGCTGCGAGCGAGGATCTGCCGCCGGCGCTCCTCGGACATGTCGGTCTGCAGCAGGTGCGCCTTGGTCAGCAGGATGTGCCGGTTCAGCGCCGCGAACGTCAGCGACATGGCCAGGAAGGAGCCGGAGTAGATCGCGGCCGCGACATTCTCGCCGTGGCGCTGCTTCAGGTACGCGGCCATCAGGTTTGTCGCGAACGGAAGCAGCCCGATCCACATCAGCAGCAGCAGGTTCAGGATCAGGATCGGCTGATCGGGCTCGCGCAGGCGCCCGATCATCGCGTGGTGGTTGATCCAGATGATCCCGATCGTCAGGAACGACGTGACGTACGCGGCGTAGCGCGGCCACTGGCTCAAGAGCTGGTGCACCAGCTTGCCGGTGCCCGGCGTCGGCACCACGATGTTGAGCACCAAGAGCGTTATCGCCACGGCGATCACCCCATCCGAGAACGACTCCATCCGGCTCTTGGTCACACGCCATCGTTCGGCGGCGCCGCGCTCGCTCCTGTCTGCGCCAGGTTGACCGAGACCGGCTCAGGCCGGGAGCTCGGCCCAGACGAGCAGCCGGTCGCGCCGGTCGACGCCCCAGCGACGCGCCAGCCCATCGACCACGCGCAGGCCCATGCCGCCGTCGCCATTCAGCGGGTCGGTGGCGCGGATCTGCGGCTCGCCTCCCGAGCGTCCCCCGTCTGCGACCTCGATCCGCACTCCGTCCTGGACGATCGACGCGCAGACCTCGATCTCGTCGTCCGGGCAGCCGCCGCTGTGCAGGACCGCATTGGCCACGAGCTCGGTCGTCACCAGCACCGCGTCCTCGCGCATCGGACCCATGCCGTCGAGGAGCCGCACCGCTTCTCGCGCGCGTCGCGGCGCGCCGCGGTCGCAGCGCAACAGCACGCGGACCATCCTGCACATGTGGATCGACATCTCCGTTTGGGGCTACCCGGTTCTAGCCGACCTGCACCCTCGCGGCAATCGTTGCACCTCAAACTGCGCAATTGGGTCCCGGAGGCCGTGCAAGGAGGCGGGCTCCAGGCGGCTCATATGGATCTCTTCGGCAGCTCCTAACGGGCTCTTCGTGAACTCACAAAGGCCTGTTACGAGTCCGCACGATCCTGAGCAGGACCCACCGATTCAAGGATTTCCCGATGAGACTACGACTGACTCTGCTTGCTCTCGGCGCCGCCTGCGCCTGCGCCCTTGGGCTCGCGCCGGCGGCGGCGGCGACG
This sequence comes from uncultured Solirubrobacterales bacterium, assembly GCA_963849285.1. Taxonomy (GTDB): domain Bacteria; phylum Actinomycetota; class Thermoleophilia; order Solirubrobacterales; family Solirubrobacteraceae; genus Palsa-465. The sequence continues at coordinate 58,964 of CAWKGS010000006.1, read as the reverse complement.
ACGCCGGCGTCCAACGCGGCGACCAGCGGCAACTGGTCCGGGTACGTGGCGAGCGGCAACTCCAATTTCTCGAGCGTCTCCGGCAGCTGGGTTCAGCCGACGGCGAGCGCGACCGCGGGCGACGGGTATGCCGCCTTCTGGGTCGGTCTCGGTGGCTCCGGCGACCAGTCCCAGGCCCTGGAGCAGGTCGGCACCCAGTCGGACTATGTCGGCGGCCAGGCCGAGTACTACGCCTGGTACGAGCTGGTTCCCGCCGCGCCGGTCAAGCTCGGCATGCCGATCCACCCCGGGGACCACATCTCCGCGAGTGTCAGCACGAGCGGAACCAGCGTGACCGTTTCGCTTTCCGATCAGACGACCGGAGCGTCGGCCACCAAGACGCTCGAGATGAGCAATCCCGACACCTCGTCGGCCGAATGGGTTGCCGAAGCGCCGTCGGAGTGCGATAGCGCCGGCAACTGCCAGCCGCTGCCGCTCGCTGACTTCAGCAGCATCACGTTCACGAGCGCCACGGCGACCGCGAACGGCCACAGCGGGACCATCTCCGACCCCAACTGGAACGCCCAGCCGGTCCAGCTGAGCGCCGGCGGGACGGACTACGGCTACGGAGGGCGATTCACCTCCGCGGAGTCCGGCGCGGGCGCGGCCCCGTCGACGCTCTCCAGCGACGGCGCCTCGTTCGAGGTCGACTGGCAGTCGGGCGCCCAGGACACGTCGACCTCAGGCTCCGGCGGCTACGGACCGGGCTACGGCTACGGCGCGGGCTCCGGCTACGGCGCGGGCTCCGGCTACGGATCGGGCTACGGCTACGGACCGGGCTACGGCTACGGCTACGGCTACTACTGAGGCGTGGGAGATTGTTTGACCTATCGTCAACTTATCTCCCACGAACCCGGGGCGGTGGCTCACACGTTGCCGTCGCCGTCGCTCGGGGCGCCGTTGTTGTCAGCGTCGCCATCGCCGCCACCGCCTTGCGGGATCCCGCCGCCCGACGGCGTGGTGGTCGTCGTGTGGGTCGGCGTGGTGGCCGTCTTCGGGGGCGGGGGCGGCGCCTGAGTGGTGGTCGGGGGCGGGGGCGGCGCCTGGGTCGTCGTGCTGGGGGGAGGCGGCTGAGAGGTGGTCGTCATCGGCGTGGCAGCGGCGGTCGCCGTGGCCTTGCGGGAGTGATGGTGCACCGCCCGCCTCTTGGGCTTGGGCTTGGGTTTCGCCGCGGTCGAGGTCGCGGTGGTGCTGGTCACCGCCGCCGCGGCCGTCGTGCTGTGGCTCGAGCTCGAAGAAGAGGAAGAGCCGCATCCGGCGAGCGCGAGCGCGAGCGCGGCCGCACCTGGGAGTAGTAGTCGTCTCATGCCCACCAAGGACGACGACCCGAGCGCAATGCTTCCCGGGGACCCCGAACACAGCCCCCAGGCGCCCATCGAGTCCCTATGCTCGCGCCCGTGCACTTCGGCGAGTTGACACCGCCTGAGCAGCGCGTCCTCGGATGCCTGATCGAGAAGCGCTGGACGACGCCGGATCAGTACCCGCTGTCACTCAACTCGCTGCGCCTCGCGTGCAACCAGTCGACCAACCGCGACCCGGTCACCGACTACGACGAGGCGACCGTGCGCGACGCGGCGCAGCGGCTCTCCCGCTACGGGCTCGCGCGCCTCGCGAGCGGGCACGGCAGCCGCGCGATCAAGTACCGCCACCTGGCCGAGGAGGCGCTTGGGCTCGGCCGCGAGCAGCTCGCGGTCCTGGCGGTGCTGCTGCTGCGCGGCCCGCAGACTCCGGGCGAGCTGAAGCAACGTACCGAGCGGATGGCCGGACTCGGCTCGCTCGAGGACGTCGAGCGACTCCTCGCGACGCTGATCGAGCGGCGCTATGCGCGCCGGCTCGAGCGCCGCCCGGGTCAGAAGGAGGATCGCTTCGAGCATCTGCTCGGCGCAGGCGGCGAGGCGGGCTCTGCGGAGTCCGACCCTCCCGAGCGGGTCGGCGCGCTCGAGGCCGAGGTCAGGGCGCTGCGCGCGGAGCTCGACACGCTGCGGGCGGAGCTCGACACGCTTCGGTCAGGTGGGGAGGGCGAGACCGACCAGATAGGTGGCCCCGCCGACGATCACCCCGGCGAGGGTCATCTCCAGCCCGGCGGCCCACCAGGTGCGCAGGGTGACGAGCGATTTCGCCGCGCCGACGAGGAAGTGCGCCAGCAGTGACACGATCGCGGCCGCCACGATCGCTGCGGTCCCGGTCGTGATCATGAACGGGATCACCGGCACGATCGCGCCGAGCCCGGTGGAGACGCCCGCCGCCAGGGCCGCCTGAGCCGCGCCGCCGGCCTCGGCGGTACTCGCGCCGAACTCCTCTGAGGCGAGCGCGCGCAGCATCGCCTCGGGATGTGCTGACATCCGCTCGGCGAGCTCGTCCGCGGTCTTCTCGTCGATGCCCTTGAGCTGGTAGAAGAGCGAGAGCTCCTCCTTCTCCTCCTCGGGGTGCTCGGCGATCTCGCGTCGCTCGTGCTCGATGTTCGCGGCCGCGACCTCCGTCTCCGAGCGCTCGGCGAGGAACGCGCCGGTGGCCATCGACAGGGCGGAGGCGATCGCGCCTGCCAGCCCCGCGGTCAGCACCGAAGTGGAGCCGCCGGTCGCGCCGGAGACGCCGGCAACGATCCCGAACACCGCCGCCAGCCCGTCATTGGCGCCGTAGATCGCGCCCGAGATCCAGCCGCCGCCGGTGCGGTGCCACTTCTCGCGGCCGAGGATCCGGTCGAGCCTCGTTCGCGCGCCCGGGATCGCGACCGGGAACTCATAACCGGCACCCGTCGCGCGCGCCGCGCCCGCCGCGCCCCCGGCGCCCGCCGCGCCCCCTGCGCCCGGCACCCCCGCTCCCCGTCGCCACCGCCCGACCGCAGATCCTGCACCGCGAGGGAATGCGAGCGCTCCTCCTTGCGGATGTCGCGCAACAGCTTGTCGGTGACCGGATCGCCGGTCGAGCGCTTGTACAGGTCGTCGACCTCATCGTCCTCGGCCGCCTCGCGCGCGGCGAGCAGCCGATCGATCGGAGCGATCCGCGACTGGAGCCGGACCCAGAGCGGGAGCCGCACGCTCGCGGGGTCGGGCACCGGGACCTGCAGCTCCCGCATCCGCGCCTCGAGCCGTGCGCGATGCGAGCCCTCTGCAACCGCCATCTTGTGCAGGATCTCGGCCTCCCGCTCGGGCAGGCGCCGGGCGATCAGCTCGTAGGAGGCGCCGGCGACGATCTCGCCGCGCCACGCCTTCAGGAGGCGGTCGCGGGCCTCGTCGCTCACCGGGCGCTCACAGGATCTCCGCTACCCCGCTCACAGAATCGCGTCCCCGCTCACAGGATCCCGATCTCCGAGTTGTCGCCGACCAGGAACCGGTATGCCCGCGGCTGCCGGTGATCTCGCCCGATTCGCACGTTGCGCCCGAGCAGCGACGATTCCATCCGCCCGGCCAGATCGTGGACCGAGGAGCCGGCGAGCAGGATCGAGTGCTCGACCTCGGCGCCCGTGATCTCGCAGCCCTCGCCGACCGCCGTGTATGGCCCGACGTAGCAGTCCGTCAGCCGAGCGCCGGCGCCGATGATCGCGGGGCCCCGCACGGCGGAGCGCTCGAGCCGCGCGCCGGGCTCGATCACGACCCGGCCGTCGACCTGCGAGTCGACGAGCTCGCCCTCGATCCGCGACTCGATCGTGTCGAGCACGAGACGGTTGGCGGCAAGCATGTCGTCCAGTCGCCCGGTGTCCTTCCACCAGCCCTGGACGATGTGCGGCTCGACCCGGGCGCCGCTGTCGACCAGATGCTGGATCGCGTCCGTGATCTCGAGCTCGCCCCGTCCCGACGGCTCGATCGCGCGCGCCGCGGAGTGAATGCCCGGAGTGAACATGTAGACGCCGACCAGCGCGAGATCGGTGCGCGGCTCCGGCGGCTTCTCGACCAGACGGACGACGGTTCCGTCGCTTAGCTCCGCGACGCCGTAGTTCTCGGGATCCGCCACCGGCGTCAGCAGGATCAGCGCCTCCGGCTCGCTACGGCGAAACGCGCCGACCAGGTCGTCGATCCCGCCCTGCAGCAGGTTGTCGCCGAGGTACATCACGAACGGTGAGTCGGCGAGGAACGGCTCTGCGGTGAGCACCGCGTGCGCGAGGCCGAGCGGGGCGTCTTGGACGATGTAGGTGATCTCGATCCCGAACTGCGATCCGTCGCCCGCGGCCGCCCTGATCTCATCGCCGGTCTCCGGCGCGATGATGATCCCGACCTGGCCGATTCCCGCCTGCGCCATCGCCTCGATGCCGTAGAACAGCACCGGCTTGTTCGCCACGGGCACGAGCTGCTTGGCGCTCGTGTGCGTGATCGGGCGCAGCCGCGTCCCCTTGCCTCCGGACAGGATCAGGCCCTTGAGCTCTCGCATGCGCGGCAGCGTATCGGGCGCAGCGCACCGCAACTTAGAGGGTGGCCACCGGTTTTCGACACGGATGGACAAAACGAACAGGGAGGCATGCATGTCTCGAATGATCAGAGCGCTCGCGTTCGCGGGCGTTCTGGCACTCGTGGCTGCCGGCAGCGCGTTCGCGGCCGGCGCCTCGAAGGTGACCGGCGGAAACGCCCAGCTCACGCTCTCCTCGGCTGCGGCCGGGGTGCTGGCGACGAATCACGTGGCGGTCGCGCCGCTCGCGCCCGCGACCGCATCGGGCTCGACGCTGACCCTGCCGATCACCGGAGGGCGGCTGAACACGACGACGCTGCACGGCGTGATTCGCACGGGCGGTGGTTTCACGCTGTCGACCGCGAGCAGGAAGGCCGTGGTCCGCGGCGTCACGTTCATCTCGACCAAGAAGGGCGTGTCGATCGACGCTCTGGTCCGGGGCCGTGAGTTCCGCTACTGCACGTTCCACGGCCGTCGCCACCATCGCTTCAGGCGGTGCGTGACGATCGTGCGCTGGAACCTCGAGCGTGTCGCGACCGTCTCGGGCGTCACGACCACCAGCACGAGCGCCAGTGGCACGGTCGATCTGAGCGCGCGCGGCGCGGAGCTGATCAACCGCGTGGCCGGCAAGCAGATCGCCACCGCCGGCGAGCCGATCGGGACCGCGACCGTCACGCCGACGGTCGCGTAGAAGCCATGCGTTGAGGCCGGGCCGTTGCAGCGGCCCGGCCTCGGCGCCTCAGTAGACGCCGCCGAGCTTGCGGTGATCCCAGGTGGCGATCCGCTGCTCGACGAACTCGAGCGCCACCCGCTTGGACGCCTGCGCGCGGACGCTGTCCTGGAAATCGGCGCCGGTCGCGCCGGAGCCGTAGCGCTCGAACAGCTCCATCCCGAACTCGGTCACCAGGTCCGTGTCGCGATGGATCACCGTTTGCGCCTCGATCATCACGCCGCGGAGCTCCTCGTAGCGCACGCCGTCCTCGACCTGGAGCGTCGCCCGGTCGTCGCGCTCGAGGTTGCGCACCTTCTGTGACTTCGCGTAAGTCCAGGCCCACACGGTGCCGTCGCGGACCACGTACCAGAGCGGCATCAGATGCGGCCACCCGCGCCGCCCGTTCGTCGCGCAGATCACGACGCGCTGCTGCTCGAGGAAGTCCCGGACCTCCTCCTCCGACATCTTGATCTGGTCGCGCCGGCTCACGTCACGCGCTGACGGCCGCGCCGGCGATCGCCTCCGCGGCCGCGTGAACCGCGGCCCGCGCGTCCTCGGGCTCGAGCACGACCGCGTCGCCGGCCTCCTTGAGCACCTCGCGCACGAGCCAGTCCACGCCTGCGAACCCGAGCTCGACGATCACCGCGCCGCCATCCAGCTCGGTGATCACCGTGCGCTCCTCGCGCGCCCAGCGCGCTCGCGCCGGCGAGATCCACAGCCGAGCCCGCTGCGACGCCGGCACCTCGCCGGTCCTCGGCCACCCGTCCACGTCGGCCGCCGGATCCACGTCGGGGCGCGGCTTGAAGCGTTCTTCGGTGACCGTCGCCGACTTGATCCGATCGAGCCGGAAATGGCGGACGTCCTCGCGCGAGGGGTCGAAGCTCGCCACGTACCACCCCTCGCGGCCGTTGATCAGCGCGTACGGCTCGACCAGGCGCGTCGTGAACTCGTCCTCGTTCTCCTTGTAGTACTCGAACGAGAGCAGACGCCGCTTCTTGATCGCCTGCGAGACGACGCTCGCGATGCCGGCGTCGTCGCCGGTGGTGGCGGCGACATGCAGGCCCTCGTGCACGGGATCCTCGCCGAGCGCGTTGACCACCTTCTTGCGCGCCGACGCGAGCGAGCCCTCCGGAATGTGCTCGCCGATCAGGTCGATCGCGGCGACGAGCGCCTTCGCCTCCACAGGCAGCAGCCGCGCCGGCCGCGCGAACGAGTCGCCGTAGGGCTCGGGGTCGACCTCGATCCCGCCGTCCGGTGTGATCTCCGCGTACAGCACGTACGTGCCGGCGCCGAAGTTGACGACGTTCAGAACTGAGATGTCCTCGCGGAGTTCCTGGTCGGTGACGTTCAGGTCGCGCTGCAGCTCGGCGGCGTCCAGACGCGTGCCCGCGCGGCCCGCCTCGATCAGGATGCTCGCGAGCGTGACCAGCCGGGCGAAGCGCTCGGGCCGGATCGCGGCCTCGGGGTTGTGCCCGTTGCCGGGCTCGCCGTCAGAGGCCGCGACGGGATCGGATGTCCGCGCGCGCGCGCCCGCCCCCGCGCCTGCGTCCCCAAGCGGGAGCGCGACCTGCGGCTCGCCCGCGTGTAGCCGGGTCAGCAGCTCGAGCCGCTCGCGCAGCTCGGCGACGAGCTCAGGCGGGCCGAGGATCCGGGCGTTCTCGCCCAGCCCCAGGACCCACGCGATCAGCTGGCGCGAGTTGGCGTAGGGCGTGACGAACACGCTGTCGCCGTCGTCGTTCTCGGGACGCATCTCGCCGTAGGGCCCGAAGTGGCGCTCGATCTGCCAGGCGATCCGCCGGCCGATCCAGACCTCGGCGGTTCCGACGAACTCGCCGAACTGCCAGGCGATCCGGTTGGCGTACCCGCGCGGATCGAAGTCCGCCGGGCGCTGGAAGTCGTGCTCGGCCTTGGTCGCGTAGCCCACCTTCCCGCGAATCCGGCTGAGGCGAAAGACCCGGATCGCGTCGCGCTCGTGGGAGCGCCCGACGACGTAGAACTGGCCGCCCTCGTAGAGCAGCTGGTAGGGATCGACGCGCCGCGCCCCGACCTCGTCGCGCTCCATCGTGTGGTAGTCGAACACGATCGTCTTGCGGCGGAAGATCGCGGTCTCGATCTTGGCCAGCCGCTGCGAGATCTCGTGCCCGCCGGCAGCGCCGGTGATGCCCAGCGCGACCGTGTTCTGCTCGGGCGCTCGCAGCGGGCTCGGCCGGCCCCAGGAGATCTGCTGCAGCGCCAGACGCAGCGGCTCGGCGTAGGCGAACTCCCCGTCCAGCAGCTGCAGCGCGGTGCGCAGCGCCGCGAGCTCCTGGTCGGAGAACTCGATCGCCGGGAGGTGGAAGTTCTCCGGCGGCAGCGAATAGGTCTCCTGCTCGACCAGGCCGTCGACCGGGCGCTCGATCGAGAGCACGATCCCCAGCGCCTCGAGCTCCGAGCGGTCCGCGTAGAAGCGCCGCGCGAACGCGTCCTCGTTCATCACGCTGTACCCCTCGACATCCCTCCGGATCTCCGAGGCCGTCACCGGCCGCCGCTCCGCCATCAGGTACGAGATCAGCGACAGCTGACGGATCAGCTTCTCGGTGTCCTTCGCCATCCTCCATCAACTGTAATCAGGTGCGCGCGCGCGCCGGTCCGGACGCGTGCGCAATTTGCACAGTTTCGCGGCGGGCGCGCGGCGGGCGCCCGAGGTTTGCCCACTCCCGGAACCTCAGGCTCCGTCCAGGGCGAAGAAGCGCGGTCTACGCGGCCTTGGCGAAGTAGGCGCCGGCGCCGATGCCCTTGTCGTAGCCCGACCACTGCTGGCCGGCGGGCAGCTCGCTCTCGAGCCGGTCGAAGCTGCCGAGCTTCGACCCGAGGTTGTCCATCATGTGGACGAGGGTCGCCTCACGGGTGCATGGAACCACCGGGCTTCCATGCTTCAGCGAGCCGTGGTGGCTGAGGATGATGTGCAGCAGCGCCTGCTCGAGCTCGACCGGGAAGGAGCCGAGGCTCTCGATCGCGCGGCGCACTCGGTAGTAGCCGAGCGCGATCTCGCCGTACAGACGCCCGTCGTCGGACATCGAGATCGCGTCACCCGCGAGCTCGTAGGCCTCGAGCTTGCCGATGTCGTGCAGCAGCGCGCCGGTGACCGCGACGTCGCGGTCGACCCCGGGGAACATCACCGCGACGGCCCCGACCGCCTGCGCGACCGTGAGACAGTGCTCGAGCAGGCCGTGCCGGTATGCCTGATGGAGGCGCTTCGCCGCCGGCGCATCGCGGTACGCCTCCCAGGTGGCGCCGCCTTCGCCGAACACCTCGGCGAGCAGCCGTCGCAGGTCGGGAGTCTGGACGGTCGCGATCAGCTCGCGCAGGTCGGCCTCCATCTGCTCGGCCGAACGGCTGGGGCCGTCGATCAGCTCGTCGCGCGTGTACTCGTGCTCGCCTGCAGGGCGCACGTCGTGGACTGACAGCTGCAGGCCGTAGCGCGGATGCGCGTCGTAGCGGCCCTCGGCCCATACGACCTCTCCCACGCGGCAGATCCCATACGCCTCGGCGGCTCCGTCGGCCACGATCGCGGGCACGCTGCCGGTCCGATCGCCGAGCGAGAGCTTCAGGAACTCGCTGCCGTCGCGGCGGCGCCGCAGCTCCGCGTCGCGCACCACCAGCGCCTGTGCGACCTCACATCCGTCTGCAAATTGCCGGACTTTCATCGCGTCACGAAGATAGAGTGGCCAGCGGACGGCAGCCGTCATGCAAGCGACCACAATCGTCACCGGAGGTACGGGCGGGCTCGGCGCCGCGGTCGTCGCGCGCCTGCTCGACGACGGCTGGCGCGTCGTGGCGCCGTGGATCGTGGAGCACGAGCTCGAGCGGGTGCAGCCGAGGGATGGGCTCGAGCTGATCAGGGCCGACCTCTTCGACCCCGAGGCGGTCGCCGCGGTCGCGGAAACCGCGGCGGCCGGCGGACCTCTCCATGGCGTCGTGAACCTCGTCGGCGGGTTCGCCGCGGGCGGGCGCGTGCACGAGACCCCGGTGGAGCAGTTCGAGCGGCAGTTCGAGCTGAACCTGCGCCCGACCTACCTCATGATCCAGGCGGCGGTGCCCCACCTGCTGGAGGCCGGCGGCGGCTCGATCGTGTGCGTCGGTACGCGGGCGGCGCTCCAGCCCTTCACGGGCGCTGCCGGCTACATCTCCTCCAAGGCAGCGGTGATCGCGTTCGCCCAGGCGGTCGCCGTGGAGTACAAGCAGGAGGGGATCCGCTGCAACGCGATCCTCCCGAGCGTGATCGACACGCCCGGCAACCGCGCCTCGATGCCGAACGCGGACCACGAGCGGTGGGTCAAGCCCTCGGAGATCGCAGGCGTGATCGCCTACCTCCTCTCCGACCAGTCCCGCCCCACGAGCGGCGCGGCGATCCCGGTCTACGGGCGCGCCTGACACGAGGGCCCGCGTGCGGGCCTTCACGGGAGCGGTACGGGCAGATGGGTAGGATGCGCGGCTAATGGAACGTAAGTGGTGGACACTGATCGCGGTCTGCGTCGCGACCTTCATGCTGTTGCTCGACATCACGATCGTGAACGTCGCGCTGCCGAAGATCGCGTCCGATCTCAAGGCGAGCTTCTCCGACATCCAGTGGGTGATCAACGCGTACGCGCTGACGCTCGCGTCGCTGCTCCTGACGGCCGGCTCGCTCGCGGACATCCTCGGTCGCAAGCTGGTGTTCGCGGTCGGCCTGACGCTGTTCGCGCTCACGAGCCTGCTGTGCGCGCTGTCCCCGAGCGCGCTGTTCTTGATCTTCGCCCGCGCGGGCCAGGGCGTGGGCGGCGCGATCATGTTCGCGACCTCGCTGGCGCTGCTAGCGCAGGAGTTCCACGGGCGCGATCGTGGCGTCGCGTTCGGCGTGTGGGGCGCGACGCTCGGCGCAGCCGCCGCGATTGGGCCGCTGCTCGGCGGCGGTCTCACCGAGGCCTTCGGCTGGCAGTCCATCTTCCTGATCAACGTGCCGGTCGGGATCGGCGCGGTCCTCATGACCGTCGCCAAGGTCGCCGAGTCCAAGGATCCACGCGGCAAGCGGGTCGACTGGATCGGCACGATGACGTTCACCGCGGCGCTGTTCCTGATCGTGTTCGCGATCATCGAGGGCGACACGAAGGGGTGGGGCAGCGCCGAGATCGTCTCCTGCCTGGCGGGCGGAGGCGCGCTGCTGGTGGCGTTCCTGATGTCGCAGTTCCTGCAGGACAACGCGATGTTCGACCTCAAGCTGTTCCGCAACCGGACCTTCGACGGCGGCGCGCTCGTCGCCCTCGGCCTGTCGGCGTCGATGTTCGCGATGTTCCTGTACCTGACGCTGTTCCTGCAGACGATTCTGGGGCTCTCGCCGCTGCAGACCGGCCTGCGCTTCCTGCCGACCACGGTCGTCATGTTCTTCGTCTCGGCGCTGTCGGGGAACTTGTCCGCCCGCGTCCCGGTGCGGCTGCTGCTGGGCGGCGGCCTCGTGTTGGTCGGGGTCGGCCTGCTGCTGATGCGCGGCCTGAGCGCCACCTCGCACTGGACCGCGCTGCTGCTCGGCTTCATCATCGCCGGCGCCGGCGTCGGCTTCGTCAACCCGGCGCTCGCCTCGACCGCGATCGGCGTCGTCCCGCCGCAGCGCAGCGGCATGGCCTCGGGCATCAACTCAACCTTCCGGCAAGTCGGGATCGCGGCGGGGATCGCCGTGCTCGGCGCGATCTTCGAGAGCGCGATCACCACCCATCTACGCTCCGAGCTCGCCGGGACGCCATTCGCCGCCCGGTCGCATTCGATCGCGCACGCGGTCGCCGGCGGCGGCGCGCAGCAGGTTCTCGCGCAGGTGCCGGCCGCCCACCGAGCCCAGGCGGCCGCCGCGATCCACACCGCGTTCGCGACGGCGATGAACGACATCCTGCTGGTCGGCGCGATCGTCGCCCTCGTCGGGGCCTTCTTCGGCTTCGCATTCGTGCGCGGCAGCGACTTCGCGGTCTACGGCCCTCCGCCCGGGGAAGGCGAGCGCGAGCCCGAGAGCGAACCCGCGGCGACGATCGCCGCCGGTTAGAGCGCAAGACTCCCGATCGGACGGAGTCGACGTGATCCAGCCGCTGTTCGAGCATCGACTGACCCTGGCGGGGTACCGGACCCGCGTACTCGAGCTCGAGGGGGACGGCGTGCCGCTGGTGATGTTTCACGGTTACGCCGACAGCGCCGACACCTGGCGCCAGACGATGGCGTACCTGGCGCGCCTCGGCCGCCGCGCGATCGCGGTCGACCTTCCCGGCTTTGGCGCGGCCGACCCGCTGCTGGCAGACCCGCTCCTGCCGCAGCTCGACGCGTTCGCGGCGGACGCGCTCCGCTACCTCTCCGGCCGTGAGCGCGAGCCGGTGATCGCGGTCGGCAACTCGCTCGGCGGCTGCGTCGCGCTGCGGCTCGCCGAGCGCCGCGACGCCCGGCTGGCAGGCGTCGTTGCCGTCGCCCCTGCGGGTCTCGAGATGAGCCGCCTGCTGTTTCTCGTCCAGCGCGATCCGGTGCTGCGCTCGCTGCTCGCGCTGCCCACGCCGGTCCCCAGCATCGTCCTGCGCGCGACCGTCGCGCGCCTGTACCGTGAGCTCGCGTTCGCAGCGCCCGGCTCGGTCGACCCGGGCGTGATCTCGGCATTCACCTACCACCACCGGCGGCGAGCGACGGTCGCGGGCTATCTCGAGACCGCCAAGCGCCTGATCCCGGAGCTTCGATCGCCCTATCGGCTGGAGCGGATCGAGGTCCCCGTGCTGCTCGTCTGGGGCGACCGCGACAGGCTCGTGTTCCACCGCGGGGCGGAGCGCGTGCTGCAAGCGGTTCCCGGCGCGAGATTGGAGCTGCTGCCCGGGGTAGGACATTGCCCGCAGGTCGAGGTGCCGCATCGGTTCGTCGAGCTCCTGCGCGAGTTCAGCGAGGACGCGGCCGTCGCGGCCTAGAAACGAAAAGAGGTAGAGATGGATATTGGTATCGGACTCCCCAACGCCGTCCCCGGAATCGACCGGCGCGGCATCGTCGAGTGGGCCCGGCTGGCCGAGGACGCGGGGTTCTCGACGCTCGCCACGCTCGACCGGATCGCGTACGGCAACTACGAGCCGCTGGTGTCCCTTGCCGCCGCGGCCGCGGTCACCGAGCGGATCCGCCTGATGACCGACATCCTGATCCTGCCACTGCGCGCCAACACCGCGCTGTTCGCCAAGCAGACCGCGACGCTCGACAGCCTCTCCGGCGGGCGCCTGGTGCTCGGGCTGGCGGTCGGCGGCCGCGAGGACGACTACGAGCTCTCGCGCGTGGAGTTCCGCAGGCGCGGCGCGACGTTCGAGCGCCAGCTGCAGGAACTGCTCGACCTGTGGTCCGGCGATCCCGTCGGGCCGAAGCCCGCCGGCGGCAAGCGGCCCACGATCCTGATCGGCGGCCAATCCGACGCCGCGTTCCGCCGCGCCGTGCAGTACGCGGACGGATGGACGCTCGGCGGCGGCACGCCGGAGGCGCTGGCGGGTGGGCTCGAGAAGCTCCGTGCGGCTTGGAGCGCCGCCGGCCGCGAGGGCGAGCCGCGCAACGCCGCGCTGATGTACTTCTCGCTCGGCGAGGATGCCCGCGAACAAGCGGAGAGCTCGCTCGGCGACTACTACGCGTTCCTCGGCGAATACGCCCAGCGAATCGTGGACGGGGCGGCCAAGGATCCCGAGGAGATCAAGCAGCGGCTGGCGGCTTTCGAAGCCGCCGGCGCCGACGAGGTGATCTGCTTCCCGGCCTCCGCGGATCCCGCGCAGGTGGAGCTGCTGGCGGAGGCCGCCCTCCCGCGCTGAGCGCGTGTAGATCGGCGTTCATCATCACGAAGTCGCCCTCCGCGCCAGCGCCCAGGCTGCCCGTCGCGTGCTGCGTACGCAGATTCGGCGTACCTCTGCGCGTCAGAGTCCGGGCGGGTGCCTGACGGCGAACGTGGAGAGGTTCTCATCGGGCCGTCGGTTCGACCAGCGCGACCCGGTCTCCGCCAGCGCGACCGTGTCGAACCGCAGACCCGCGACGATCATGAACGTGTGCCCGGCGTTCGCGAACACCGTGATCCACTTTCCCGGTCCGGGGTCGCCCCACTGCTCGAGCTGGCCTGAGACGACCGAGCCGCGGAGCAGATGGGCGGCGTCGAACACGAAGCTGAGCGACCCGGAGCAGTCGTATCCGGTGTCCTCGTAGGTGATGTGACCACCGCCGTAGATATAGGGCAGTGTGGCGATCTCGTTGCCCGCTTGGATCACCGCGAGCACCTGAGGCGGGGCGTTGATCGGCGGGATCGCCAGTCCGTCGGGCGTGAGCGTGGCGAGGTCCGGGTTCGCCGAGACGCCGCTCCGCGCGAGCTCCGAGCGGACGTCCGCCTCGGTCACCGGCTGCGTCAGCGAGGCGGAGGAGGGGCCGACGCTGACCCCAGCGGCGCCCGCCGGCGACCCGATCGCCGCGGCCGCGCCGGCGACCGGCTCAATCGCCTGCGGATGGGCATGGAACGGCGAGGAGGAGCTCGTCGTCGTGTCGTTCTGGGCGGTCCCGCACCCGGCGATCGCGAGCGCGAGGATCAGCGGCGCAGCGGCTTTCCGCACGGCGCCGAGTATCCCGCGTGCGCCCACCGGCAGGCGCCGGTTCGGGCTCAGTCGTCGAAGACCCCGGCGTACAGCGCGAACACGGCACCGTCCGGCGCCTGCACCACGCCGAAGCGGCCCGGCCCGACCTCCATCGGCCCAAGCAGCGGCGTGCCGCCCAGCTCACTCGACCTGGCCAGTGAGGCATCGATGTCCTCGGAGCCGAAGTAGACCAGCCAGTACGTCGGCTCGGTCTCCGTCGCCGGGCGGATCCCGCCGTTGGAGCGGCCCTCCGCGTTCTTGATCACGCGATAGGGCATCTCGCCCTCCATCGCCTCGAACGTCCATCCGAACAGCTCGCCGTAGAACTGCGCCGACCCGTCCATGTCCGGCGTGGCGAGCTCGTTCCACGTGAGCGTCCCGGGGACGTTCACCAGGCCCGCGCCGATGTTGTCGCGAGGCTCCCAGACGCAGACGAACGCGCCCTGCGGATCCTGCACCACGCCCATCCGGCCGGCGTCGAAGACATCGAAGGCAGGCGCGTGGACCGTCGCACCGAGCTGCCCGGCACGCTCGAGAGCCTCATCAGCACTCTCCACTGTGATGTACGAGTTCCACACCGGGGGCGCCCCGGCATCGCGCTGCTGTTGGGGCTGGGGCGAGATCGCCGCGACCGAGTCGCCGCCGATCGTGGCGATCGTGTAGACCGCGTCCTCGCCGATCGGGTTGTCGGTCAGCTCCCAGCCGAACAGCGAGGAGTAGAAGCTCTTGGCGGCGTCCTGATCGGGAGTCGTCAGGTCGGCCCAGGAGAACGTTCCAGGTGTGTAGCTCGTGCGTTTAGCCATGGCCGCGACCCTACCGGAACAAGTCTCTACTCTTCGGCCGATGCGGGTGATGATCACGGGAGCCGCCGGCATGCTCGGTGCCGACGCGTGCGTCGCGGCGCGCGCGGACGGTCACGAGGTGATCGCGGTCGACCGCAACGAGCTGGACATCACCGACGCTGCCGCGGTGCACGCCGGGCTGGCCGAGGCGCGCCCCGATGCGGTGATCAACTGCGCCGCCTGGACCGACGTCGACGGGGCGGAGAGCGCCGAGGATGCCGCGCAGGCCGTCAACGGGACGGGGGCCGGGAACGTCGCGGCCGCGTCGGACGCGGTCGGCGCCTGGACGGTCCATGTCTCCACCGATTACGTGTTCGACGGCCTGAAGGACTCGCCCTACGTCGAGTCTGATTCACCCAACCCGCGCTCTGCCTACGGCCGCACCAAGCGCCACGGCGAGGACGCGGTCGCCGCCGCCGCGCCCGGTCGTCACACGATCGTGCGCTCCTCGTGGCTGTTCGGCACGGCCGGTGCCTGCTTCCCGGCGACGATCGCGCGGATCGCGACCGAGCGCGACGAGATCACGGTGGTCGACGACCAGGTCGGCTGTCCGACTTTCACCGGGCACCTCGCGCCCGCGCTGCTGCGACTGGCGCGCGAGCAGATGCCCGGCGTCCTGCACGTCGCCGGCGGCGGGAGCTGCTCGTGGTTTCAGTTCGCGCGCGCAATCGTCGAGTCGCTGGGGATCGAGTGCGAGGTCAAGCCCGGCGCGACCGCGGACCTCGGCCGGCCCGCGCCGCGCCCGGCGAACAGCGTGCTCGTCAGCGAACGTGGAGCCCCGTTGTTGCCGGATTGGCACAGGGGACTGGCGGAGTACGTGGCTGCCGGAGTGGCGGCGCGATGAAGCTGCTCGTCTGCGGCGCCGCCGGCTTCATCGGTTCGACGTTCGTGCGGCTGCGGGTGCGCGAGCACGGCGACGAGGTGACCGTGCTGGACAAGCTCACCTACGCCGGACGCAAGGAGAACCTGCACGACGTCTTCGATCAGATCAGCTTCGTGCATGGCGCGATCGAGGATCCGGCCGCGGTCGCGGAGGCCGTCGCCGGCTGCGAGGCGATCGTCAACTTCGCGGCCGAGACGCACGTGGACCGCTCGATCTCCGGGCCCGAGGCGTTCATCATGACCAACATGCAGGGGACGCACGTGCTGCTCGAGGCGGCGCGGCTCGGCGGCCTGCGCTACGTCCAGGTCTCCACCGACGAGGTCTACGGCTCGATCGAGGAGGGCTCCTTCACCGAGACCTCGCCGCTGAATCCCTCGAGCCCTTACAGCGCGACCAAGACGGGCGGCGACCTGCTCGTCTCCAGCTACTTCCACACCTACGGCCTCGAGGCGCTGATCTGCCGGGGCTCTAACAACTACGGCCCCTACCAGTACCCCGAGAAGCTGATCCCGCTGATGATCCTCAACGCGCTCGCGGGCGACAACCTGCCGGTCTACGGCGACGGGCGCAACGTCCGCAACTGGCTCTACGTCGAGGACTTCGGCCGCGGCATCGGGCACGTGCTCGAGCACGGCGTTGCGGGCGAGGCGTACAACTGCGGCGGCCCCGACGAGTGCGAGAACATCGAGGTGGTCCAGCGGATCCTGGCGCTGACCGACCGGGACGAATCGCTGATCGAGTACATCACCGACAGGCCCGGCCACGACCGGCGCTACTCCCTGTCGGCAGCCAAGCTGCAGGCGCTCGGCTGGAGCGCCCGAGTGCGCTTCGAGGAGGGACTCGAGCGGACGGTCGAGTGGTACCGCGAGAATGACTGGTGGTGGGAGCCGATCCGCTCCGGGGCGTACCGCGAGTACTACGAGCGCCACTACGGGCGGGCGCTCAAGGGTTGAGCGCGGGCGCGCTCGCGTCGCCGTGAGCGCGGACTCGCTGAGGGCGCTCGAGCGGGAGGTCGTGACCTGCCGGCGCTGCCCGCGGCTCGTGGCCTGGCGCGAGGAGGCCGCGCGCGTGAAGCGGGCCGCGTTCGCCGGCGAGGAGTACTGGGGCCGCCCGCTCCCGGGGTTCGGCGACCCCGCTGCGCGGATCGTCGTGCTGGGCCTGGCGCCCGCCGCGCACGGGGGCAACCGCACCGGGCGGATCTTCACCGGCGACCGCTCGGGCGACTGGCTGTTCGCGGCGTTGTGGCGCGTCGGGCTGGCGTCCCAGCCCTCGTCGGTTGCGCGCGGCGACGGCCTGACGCTTCGGGATTGCTGGGTCTGCGCCGCCGTCCGTTGCGCGCCGCCGGGCAACCGGCCGCTGCCCTCGGAGCGCGACAACTGCCTGCCGTACTTCGAGCGGGAGCTCACGCTGCTCTCCGGCGCCCACGTGATCGTGTGCCTCGGCGGGTTCGCGTGGGATGCGGCGCTGCGCGCGCTCCGCACCTCCGTCCGGCCGCGGCCCCGGTTCGCCCACGGGGCGGCGGTCTCGCTCGGCCCCTACACCCTGCTCGGCTGCTACCACCCCTCCCAGCAGAACACCTTCACGGGGCGGCTGACCGAGGGGATGATGGAGGCGGTGTTCGACCGGGCCAAGGAAATCGCCGGCGTGGACCGCTGAGAGGTGCTTGGGAGATCGGTTGTCTATAGGTCAACTTATCTCCCAAGGTCCCACCCCGAAGCTGGTCACGCTCGCGCTGGCGGATCCCGGATCGCGCTGGGAGGCGCTCGGGTTCACCGTTCGAGGATGGCGCCTGCGACGTGGGCGGGGTGCGACTCCGATGCGGCGCGCCGGGCGAGGGAATCGTCGGCTGGGCGATCGAGGGGTTGGTGCGGCCGCTGGACGGGCTGGTGCGGCCGCTGGAGGGGCTGGGGGTCACCGCCGCCGAGCGGGCGCGCCCGTCCGAGCACCCGAACGGCGCCACCGGGATCGACCACGTGGTCGTCATCACGCCGGATTTCCACGCGACGACCGAGGCGCTCTCAGCCGCGGGCATGCCGCTCACGCGCGTGATCCAAGCCCGCGGCCGCGCGATGGGCTTCCGCCGGCTCGGCCCGGCGATCCTGGAGCTCGTCGAGGGCGACGCGCCCCTGCGCTTCTGGGGACTGGTCGTGATCGTGTCCGACCTCGATGCGCTCGCCAAGCGCCTGGGCGAGCGGCTCGGCGAGATCCGCCCGGCGGTTCAGCCGGGCCGGCGGATCGCGACGCTGCGCCTCGAGGCGGGCCTCGGCACGCCGGTCGCGTTCATGGATCCTGAGCGCTGACGCGCCTGGCGGCGCTCGCTACGCTCGGCTGGTGGCACTCGAGTCGTTCAGCCCGCGCGTTCGTGACTGGTTCCTGGGGGCGTTCGAGCAGGCCACCCTCGCGCAGGAACAGGCGTGGCCGGCGATCGCCTCGGGCGAGCACGTCCTGATCTCGGCGCCGACCGGATCGGGCAAGACACTGGCGGCGTTCCTGTGGGCGATCGACCAGCTGGTCAGCTCCGAGCCCGCGGCCGACCGCCGGATCGGCCTGGTCTACGTATCGCCGCTGAAGGCGCTCTCCTACGACATCGACCGCAACCTGCGGGTGCCGCTGCGAGGGATCGGCGCGGAGCTGAAGGTCGCGGTGCGCACGGGCGACACGCCGCAGCGCGAGCGCCAGGCGATGCTGCGCGAGCCGCCGGACATCCTGATCACGACGCCTGAGTCGCTGTACCTGATGTTGACCGGGCGCGCGCAGGCGCTGTTCGCCGGCACCCGCTGGTGCATCGTCGACGAGATCCACGCGGTCGCGGCGACCAAGCGCGGCGCGCACCTCGCGGTCACGCTCGAGCGACTCGAGGCCGCCGCCGGCCATCCGGTGCAGCGGATCGGGCTCTCGGCCACGCAGCGCCCCCTCGAGGAGATCGGACGGTTCATGGTTGGACCGCGACGGACCTGCCGGCTCGTCGACACGGGCGTGCGCAAGGAGCTCGATCTCGAGATCCGGGTTCCCGTCGAGTCGATGGTCGAGCCCGAGCTCACGCCAGCGCCGGAGGTGGATCCGCTCGCGGGAGGGGAGGCGACGCGGCGTTCGATCTGGCCGGCGATCTACCCCGAGTTGCTCGAATTGGTCCAGTCGCACCGCTCGACGATCCTGTTCGTGAACAACCGCCGCGCCGCCGAGCGGCTGGCGGTGCGCTTGAACGACCTCGCCGGCTCCGAGATCGCCCGAGCGCACCACGGCTCGCTCGCGCGGGAGGAGCGGACGGTCGTCGAGGAGCTGTTGAAGGCGGGCCAGCTCCCCTGCCTGGTGGCGACCTCCTCGCTGGAGCTCGGGATCGACATGGGCGCGGTCGACCTCGTGATCCAGGTCGAGTCGCCGAAGTCGGTGGCGCGGGGCCTGCAGCGGATCGGGCGCTCAGGCCACTCGGTCGGCGACGTCAGTGTCGGGCGGATCTTCCCGAAGTTCCGCGCCGACCTGCTCGAGTGCGCCGTCGTCGCCTCGCGCATGCGATCGGGTGAGATCGAGACCACGGTCGTGCCGCGCAACGCGCTCGACGTGCTCGCTCAGCAGATCGTCGCGATCGCCGCGGCCGCCGGCGACGAGCGACCCGTCGCGGTCGACGAGCTCTACGCGCTCGTGACCCGCACCCACTCCTACTCCGAGCTCAGCCGCTCCCAGCTCGAGAACGTGCTCGACATGCTCGACGGGCGCTATCCATCCAGCGAGTTCGCGGAGCTGCGCCCGCGGATCGTGTGGGACCGGGTGGCGGGCGTGATCCGCCCGCGCCGGGGCGCCCGGCAGCTCGCGGTCACCAACGCCGGAACGATCCCCGACCGCGGGCTCTACGCGGTCACGCTGCCGGACGGACGGCGGGTGGGCGAGCTCGACGAGGAGATGGTCTACGAGGCGAGACCCGGGCAGACCTTCCTGCTCGGCGCCACGTCCTGGCGGATCGAGGAGATCGGGCGTGACCGTGTGATCGTCACGCCCGCCCCGGGCGTGCCGGGCGCCGTTCCGTTCTGGAAGGGCGACGGGGTGGGCCGCCCGCGCGAGCTCGGCGAGGCGATCGGCGCGTTCGCACGCTGGGCGGCGGAGCAGACGCCCGAGACGGTTCAATCCGAATTCGACCTCGACGAGCGTGCGGCGCGCAACCTCGTCGAGTTCCTGCGCGAGCAGCAGGCGGCGACGCGCGTGGTGCCCTCCGACCGCGCGATCGTCGTCGAGCGCTTCCGCGACGAGATCGGCGACTGGCGCCTGTGCGTGCTCTCGCCCTTCGGCGGGCGCGTCCACGCGGCCTGGGGCCTGGCGCTGTCCGCGCGGATCCGCGAGGAGCTCGGCCTCGAGTCCGACGCGATCTGGTCCGACGACGGGATCATCGTGCACCTCCCCGACGCCGAGGAGCCGCCGGGCGCCGAGCTGGTCATGCTCGAGCCCGACGAGATCGAGGATCGGGTCGTCCGCGAGCTGGGATCGAGCGCGCTGTTCGGGGCCCGCTTCCGCGAGAACGCAGCCCGCGCGCTGTTGATCCCCCGCGCTCGCCCCGGCAAGCGCACGCCCCTGTGGCAGCAGCGGCTGAAGTCGCAGTCGCTGCTCGAGGTGGCCAGGAAGTACGGCGAGTTCCCGATCGTGCTCGAGACCTACCGCGAGTGCCTGCGCGATGTGCTCGACGTCCCGGGGCTGGTCGAGCTGCTCACGCGCGTCCACCGGCGCGAGATCTCGCTGGTCGAGGTGGTGACCGAGACCGCTTCCCCGTATGCCTCCTCGCTGCTGTTCGACTACGTCGCGACCTACATGTACGAGGGGGACACGCCGAACGCAGAGCGCCGGGCGGCCGCGCTGTCGCTCGACCGCGACCTGCTGCGCGAGCTGCTGGGGCAGGACGAGCTTCGCGATCTGATCGATCCAGGCGCGCTCGCGCAGGTCGAGGACGACCTCCAGTTCCTCTCCGAGCTGCGCCGCGCAGCCAACCGGGACGCGCTCCACGACGTGCTGCGGACCCTGGGTGATCTGGCACCCGCCGAAGCGTCCGCCCGGGTCCTGCCCGGGCTCGACGCGGACTCGATGCTGGCTGAGCTGCTGCGCGAACGGCGCGCGTTGAGGATCCGCCTCGCCGGCGAGCAGCGGTGGATCGCCGCGGCGGACGCCGGGCTGTATCGCGACGCGCTCGGTGCCGCGCCACCCGGCGGACTCCCAGATGCATTCCTCGAGGACGTGCCTGACGCGCTCTCGCGGCTGGTCGTCCGCTACGCGGCGACCCACGGACCGTTCACGACCGGCGATCTGAAGGCGCGGTACCTGGTCGATTGCAGCGGGGTGCTTTCCGCCTTGGAGCGCGAGGGCGCACTGGTTCGCGGTGAGCTGCGGCCGGGCGGCAGCGAGCGCGAGTGGTGCGACCCCGAGGTCCTGCGTCGCCTGCGACGTGCCTCGCTCGCGGTCCTGCGAAAGGAGATCGAGGCCGTCGACCAGCGCGTCCTGGCCCGGTTCCTCCCCGCATGGCAAGGGGTCGACCGCCACCCCGCCTCCGGGGCGGGAGTGGACCGGTTGCGCGAGGCGCTCGTGTCGCTGCAGGCGCTTGCGCTTCCCGCCGAGGTGTGGGAGCGCGACGTGCTGCCGCGCCGGATCGGCGCCTACTCGCCCGCATGGATGGATCAGCTGTGCGCGAGCGGCGAGGTGGTCTGGGTCGGCGCCGGCGCGCTCGGGCGCAACTCTGGCCGCGTCGCGCTCTACTTCCGCGAGGATCTGGCGCTGCTCGGGCCACCGGGGCTCGCCCGCGGCCTCGGTGAGCGCTCCGATCGGGCTCACGCCGCGGTGCGGGAACGCCTCGGAGCCGGCGCGTGCTTCTTCACGGACCTGCTCGTTGACGTGGAGCTGGAGCCCGAGACCTTGCAGGAGGCGTTGTGGGACCTGGTCTGGGCCGGCGAGGTGACCAACGACGCGTACGCGCCGCTGCGCGCTCCCCGCCTGACGCTCGCCCGGGCGCAGCGCGATTCGCGATCGGCCCGCGCCGGGCGCTTCGCCTCGCGGCGCCGCGGCACGGGCGCCGCCGCTCAGGTGCAGGGCCGCTGGTCGCTCACCGAGTCGCTGTTCCGGGCAGCCGTGGACCCGGTCGCTCGGCGTCGGGCCCTCGGCGAGCTGCTGCTCGAACGCTATGGCGTGCTGACGCGCGAGCAGGTGCTGGCGGAGGGGCTCCCGGGCGGGTTCTCGGCGATCTATCCGGACCTGACGCAGCTCGAGACGCTCGGGGTGGCGCGGCGCGGGTACTTCATCGAGGGTTTGGGCGGAGCGCAGTTCGCGCTGCCCGGCGCCGTCGAGCGGTTGCGCGCCACGGCCGCCGACGAGCAGCCGCTGGTGCTTTCCGCGGTCGATCCGGCGCAGCCCTACGGCGCGGCGCTGCCATGGCCCGCGGGCGCGAGCTCGCGCCGCCCTGCCCGTGTCGCCGGCGCGTACGTGGTGCTCGCCGGCGGCGATCCGATCGTCTACCTGGAGCGCGGCGGCCGCGGCATGCAGACGCTCGTCGAGACGGGAGACGAGCGGGTGGAGGCGGCGCTGGGCGCGCTGGTCGAGGAGGTGCGGCGCGGGCGGATCAAGCGTCTCGCGCTCGAGAAGGTCGACGCCGAGCCCGCGATGAGCTCACCGCTGCGCGACCAGCTGATCGCGCTGGGCTTCCAGGAGGGTCCGCGCCGGCTGACGCTCTCGGCCTGAGGCCCGCGTGCCCGAGGGCGACACGATCGCGTGGGCCGCGAACCGGATTCGGCCCGTGCTGCTCGGCCGGGCGCCGGACTCGATCCTCACGCATCGGCGGTTCGCGCACGACCGCTGGCCGCAGCGGCTCGCGGGACGCGAGGTACGGGCTGTTGACACTCACGGCAAGCACCTCTTCATCCGGTTCGAGGGCGATCTGGTGCTGCACTCGCATCTCGGGATGACCGGCGTGTGGGGCGTGTACCGCAACGGACGACGGTGGGGCCGCTCGCCGTCGCGCGCGTGGGTCGTCTTCGGCGTCGAGGAGGTGCAGGTGGTCGAGTTCGACGGACCGCTGCTGGAGCTGATGACGGAGAGCCGGACGCGCTTCGACCAGCGCCTGGCGGCACTCGGCCCGGACGTGCTTGCCGGGGAGTTCGACTCCGCGCGCTTCCTGGCTCGGCTTCGCAGCGATGACCCGACGCGCCCGATTGGCGACGCCCTGCTCGACCAACGCAACATCGCGGGGATCGGCAACATCTGGAAGGCGGAGGGGTGCTGGGAGGCGGCGATCGATCCGTGGCGGCCGGTCTCAGCGGTCTCCGATGAGGAGGCTCTGGCGATCGTCTCGGCGATTCGCCCGCGGATGCTGCACTCCGCGCGGGGCGGACCGCGGACGATCCACCCTCGCGTGTACAAGATGGCGGGGCGGCCCTGCGCACGCTGCGGCGCTCCGGTGCTCGCCCGCGGTCAGGGCGACGCGAACCGCACGACATACTGGTGTGAGGGATGCCAGCGCTGAGACGCGTGGGACACAAGGGCGCAGATCTGATCGCGCCGGGCAACACCTACGCGAGCTTCGACGCGGCGCTCGCGGCCGGCGTCGACATGATCGAGTTCGACGTCCTGCCCACGCGCGACGGCTCTCGGCTGCTGTTGGCGCATGACTACGAGGACGCCGCGTCGCGTGAGCCGCACACGCTCGAGGAGGGGCTCGCTCACCTGGCCTCCGCGGCGTTCGAGGGGGTCGAGCTCGACGTCGACCTGAAGCTCCCCGGCTACGAGCTGCGGGTCCTCGACGCGCTGCGATCGTTCGGGGTGCTCGGCCGATCGCTGCTCTCGAGCCAGTACCGCTCGAGCCTCGCGCTGCTGCGACGCGCCGAGCCATCGGCCCGGCTGGGCTGGTCGGTGCCGAAGCTGCGGCGCGACCCGTTCCTCTCGCCGGCGCTGACCCCGGCCGCGTACCTCGCGCTGTGGACGTGGCGGGAGGCGCTACCGACGCGGGCGTCCCGCGCGATCAGGACGCGTGCGTGCGACGCACTGATGGCGCATTGGCGCCTGGTGACGCCGAGGCTCGTGCGCGCGGTGCACGGCGCGGGCGGCGAGCTGTACGTGTGGACCGTCGATGAGCGCTCGCGCCTGCGCGCGCTCGAGGCGCTCGGCGTGACCGGCGTGATCACCAACGATCCACGCTTGTTCGAGGCCTCGGCGTAGGGCGCATTCGGGCCGTGCCTGCGCGTAGGATCCAGCGCGTGCTGCGAGGATGGCTGGCGGTGGTGGCGGTGGTGGCTGTGCTGGTCGGCTGCGTCGCCTGCCTGTCGACCGGCGCGCTCGCCGCGTCGGGAGGCTTCCAGGCGGGGCCGCCCTCTGACTGCGCCGCGAACGAGATCACGGCCACGTTCACCGCGATCCCGTTCAGCCAGGGCGCCGGCAGCGTCTACTACCTGCTGACGCTCACCAACCGGTCGGGCGCTGCCTGCACGCTTCAAGGCCCGATCGGGCTGCGCCTGCTCGGCGCGCATGGACGACCGCTGTCCACCAACGTCCGGGGCTCGGTGCCCGGCAGCCATCCGGTGATCCTCGTGCCTGGCCAGTGGGCGCAGGCGCAGGCGAAGTTCAGCCCGGACGTGCCAGGTGGCGGCGAGGCCCCCGGGCAATGCGAGCCGACAGCCCATGACCTGCGCCTGACGATCGCGGCTTCGTCGCTGCGCGCGCCCATGGACCCGAGCCCGGTGTGCGGCCACGGCACGATCTACTTCGAGCAGCTCCAGGCGATCGCGCCGACCCCGGCGTGCACCGCGCGCGAGCTGGAGGCGACGTTCGTGCGCAACGCCAAGCCGATCGACGGCCGCGCCTACTACCAGCTGGCGCTGTACAACGGCCAGGGCGTCGTCTGCCACACCGACAGCATCGTCTCGCTGCGGCTGATCGGCGCGGGCGGCCGGCGACTCCCAACCCACGTGTCCACCGGCATCTCTTCTCCCTACGTGTTCCCATCAGACGCCCAGGAGCTGGCGCTCGCCGGGATGTGGGTCACCGCGGGGCGGGGAGAGCCTCGCCACGGATCCTGCGAGCCGTCGGCCAGGGAGGTCGCGGTCGGGATCCATCCGGGCGGCGGCACGATCGAGGTTCCGATCAGGCCGGCGCTGCGCGCCTGCCATCGCGGCGCGATCTCGCTCTCCGGCTTGTACTAGTGGTTCTTGAGAACCGGGATCAGGTCCCGCGGCAGCCTGTTGATCGGGATGCGCGGAAGCAGCATCGGCGGGCGCGGGCGCTGGTTGAAGTCGAAGTCCTCGAGCAGGTCGCCGAGGATCCGTGAGCTCTCGCGGACGTCCGGCCGGGGATCCGGGCGGCCGTCGGTCTTGGGATTGAGTCGCTGCCCGCCCAGGAAGTCGTCCTCGATGAACTTGAGGTACGCGTCGAAGCTCAGCGTCTGATGGTCGATGTAGCCCTTGCGCGCGTAGGGGCTGATCACGAGCCCAGGCACGCGCAGCCCGTACCCGGCGCCGTCCACGTGCGGCGGCTTGACGTGGTCGTAGAAACCGCCCCAGTCATCCCACGCCAGGAAGATCGCGGTCGAGTCCCAGTCGGGTCCGGCCATGATCGCGTTGATCACGCGCACGACGTGGTCCTCGCCGGCGCTCACCGGCGCGGGCGCGTGCTCGGAGACATCGCCCGACGGGATCACCCAGGAGACCGCCGGCAGGTCGCCCTTGTGCGCATCGCTGAAGAACCGCGTATCGGCGACGACGTTGCCGAGCTGGTTGTCCTGGCGGACGTCGACGAAGTCCGGCAGCGGGTTCCAGATCTCCGGCGTCTCGACGTTCTGCTTGATCGGCGTACAGGTCATCGATCCGTCGGCGCAGTCTGGCTCGGTACCCTCGCCGAGGTAATAGCGCCAGCTGACGTGGTGCTTGTGGAGCAGATAGGTGATGTCGGTCCAGCCGTAGTCGGGCGTCTCGCTCGGCTTGGCCGGATCGTCCTTGTCGGCGACCGTGAGCAGCCCGAGCAGCGCGGCGCCGGATTGGTTGGCGTTCTCCGGGGCCCCGTCGCCGTCGGGCTCTACCAGGTCCGTCTTGCAGGTCTGGGGCTTGTAGGGGTTGCTGCACCTCGCCGACCAGGCGGACATCATGTCCAGGTGCGCCGGCAGGCTCCAGGTGGCCGCGGGCTCGAACATGTGATCCTGAAGCACGTAGTTCTCGGCGTACTTCCAGTAGTCCGGGATGTCGCGACCGGTCTTGTAGCCCATCACGTCGAGGCAGGTCGGCGGCCCGTTGAGGACCGCGATCAGCCGAGCGGTCGTCGTGATCGGAACGTGGCACGCGAATCGATCCGTGTCGGGATGCCCGGACTCGACGCTGCGGATGAACCCGTCCATCTTCCCGCGGTCGATGTCGGCCCTCGCGTCCACCGCCATGTGGGGTCCGCCGGCGTTGATGTCGGTTGGGTTGTGGTAGGGCTTCTGGCAGTCGTGGCGCTTCGGATCCGGGACGCACGGCACCTTGCCGGGATGCCCGGCGAGCCCGGGGATCCCGTCGGCGCCGGGGTAGGTGCCGAAGTAGGTGTCGAACGACCGGTTCTCCTGCATGATGATCACGACGTGGCGGATCTTGTGAATCCCGACTGCTGCGCTCGCGGCGCTCGCCACCTGCGACCGCGGCGGCGAGGGGTGCGACGTGCGCGCGGTGGCGGCGAGCACGCCCGGTAGCGCCACCGCCAGAGCCGCCGCGACCGGCGCGGCGCGCACAGCTCTCTTCACACCCACGGCGCGAACCTACTAACCCGCCCTCTGGGCCGCAAGCTCGGGTCAGCGGATCTTGCAGGTGGCGCTGCTGTAGCCGGCCGGATCCGAGAAGTCCACGTGCTTGATCCCGCCCGCGGTGACCTTCGAGGTGTTCCCGATCACCTTCGACCCCAGCTTCCACTGGAAGGCGATCTGCGCCCGCAGCATTGCTGGCGAGGCGAACTTGAACGAGTATCCGGCCTGGTGCAGGCCGGTCGTGTAATTGCCCAACCGCAGCAGCTTGTGGGTCGCGGAGTCGGGTTCGTAGCGGTGCTTGGACTTTGCCCAGTACTGCACCTCGATCGTCATCGTTAGCCCGGTCTTGAAGCCGAGCGCCGGGATCTGCCCGCGCACTCCCATCGTGCGCGGATGGCGGTGGGTGCTGCAGATGTTCACGGTCGCCCACAGATCTCGCGAGCGCTCGGCCCGGCTCACCCGCTGCTTGATCTGCGCGGGCGTGGGCGAATGCGACGATGATCTCGCGAGCGCCACCGCGGGCGCGGTCACGGCGAGGGCGGCGGCAACTGAGGCGGGGATCCTCGACATGAGGAGGAACATAGCGAGCAGCGTGATGGATCACCCGCAGGCACGTAGAGAGGGCGTGATCGAGACGCTCCCCGCGCCGGTTTCTGAGGAGTTGAGCTCGTGGGAGCGGTTCGAGGCGCTCTACCGATCGAGCCGCGCGGACCTGTTCGCGTACGTGATGACGCTGCTGCGCGACCGGGCGGCCGCCGAGGACGTCACCGAGCTGGCGTTCGAGCGGGCTTACCGGCGCCGGCGGACCTTCGATCGCCGCCGGGGCGAGGAGCGCGCCTGGCTGTTCGGAATCGCCCGCAACGCCGCGCTCGACGAGCTGCGCCGGCGCAAGCGGGTCGCGGCGCTGACCGTGGATCCCGCCGACGCGGATCGATCGAGCGTCGAGGACGGGGCGGAGGTCGCGCTGCGAAGGACCGCTCTGCGGGGCGCGCTCGCGGAGCTGTCCGGCCGCGAGCGCGAGATCGTCGCCCTGAAGTTCCATGCCGGCCTGAGCAACGCGGAGATCGCCCGCGTGCTCGGGTGCAGCGAGTCAAACGCGGGCACGTTGCTGTACCGCACGATGGAGAAGCTGAGGAAGGCCTGCAATGCGACAGCTTGAGATCGACCCCGAGATCACCGCGTCGCTCGACGCGATCGACGCCGCGCTGGCGGGCGAGGAAGTGGACCCGCGGCACGCCGAGCTCGCGGAGCTGGCGGTGCTGCTCGTCGCCGAGCGCGCCGAGCCCGACCCGGTGTTCGCACGCTCGCTCGACGAGCGTGTCGCGGGGCGGTTTGCCGCCGCCGCCGACGCCCCGCGCTGGGGCGCGCGGGTCCGCCGGGGCTGGCCGGCCGCCGGGGCGTTGGCCGCGGCCATGGCGGCGAGCATCGCGGTGATCGCCGGGCTCTCCACGCTCGGCGGTTCGGGCTCGTCCTCGAGCTCGTCCGCCAGCGGCACGACCTCGGTGGCCTCGTCCGCGTCCCTCTCGGCTCCATCGTCCGCGCCGGCCGCACTTGCGCCCGCCGCGGGCGCCACGCACCGGCTTGCGGCCCCCGCGAGCGCCGCCGCTTCGCTCAGCCCTTCCACCTACTCGACGCAGGCTTCGGCTGCGAACGGCGGCGTGCGCAACACTCCCGCGCCGGGCCTGCAGCTCCCCAGCAACGGCCGGAAGACCATCCAGTCGGCCCAGGTGTCGCTGGCCACCGCGCCCGACCGCGTGGACGACGTCTCCCAGGAGGTGCTGAACGTCGTCGCCCAGGAGAACGGGATCGTCAAGCAGTCCTCGGTGACCCAGACCGGCGGTCCCGACGGCTACGCCACCTTCCAGCTGAGCATCCCGACGGCGAACCTCGGGCAGGCCATGGCGCGCCTCTCGAGTCTCCCGAATGCGCAGGTCGCATCGCGCACCGACGCGAGCCAGGACGTGAACGACACATACGACGCCGATGTCCGCCGGCTGGCCGACGCGCAGGCGCTGCGGAGCTCGCTCCTCAAGCAGCTCGCTGCCGCGACGACGCAGTCGCAGACCACCGCCCTCGAGGCTCAGATCCGGAGCGCCGATGCCCAGATCGCGAGCGCCCAGGGGACGCTCAACCTGCTCAACCAGCACATCAGCTTCAGCCAGGTGCAGGTCACGATCCAGGGCGACGGGAAGGCCAGCGCCGGCCCTGCGTTCACGATCGGCAGGGCGACCCATGACGCTGGGCGCGTGCTCACAGTGGTCGCGGGCGCCGCGTTGATCGCGCTCGCGGCGCTGCTGCCGATCGCGCTCCTGGTCGCGCTCGCATGGTGGGTCGGGGCGTTGCTGCGCCGCCGCCGCCGCGAGCACGCGCTCGACGTGGCCTGAGTCCCGGCCACCCGCCTCGCGCGCGTGTGCTATCCCTGCGCGTGGTGGCGATCACGAGCGAGGACACGATTGCGCTGCTCGGGCGCGTGCCGGCGTTCGCCACGCTCGCTCCGGGGGATCTGGCGCGGGTCGCTGAGGTGGCGGTGCCGCGGCGCTTCGAGTCGGGCGAGGTCGTGTTCCGCGAGGGCGACGCGAGCGACACGTGCTACATCGTCCGCTCGGGCCGGGCCCGGGCGGTCCGGGAGCACTCGCTCGGTCGCACGATCACGCTCGCGCACTTCGGCGTCGGCGACATCTTCGGCGAGCTTGCGATGTTCGACGACGAGCGGCGATCGGCGACGGTCGAGACGCTCGAGCCAACGGAGCTGGTCGCGATCCTCTGCGGCGACATGCGCCGCCTCCTGCGTGAGCATCCCGACATCGCCGTCAAGCTGATCGCCGCGCTCGGCCGGCGGCTGCGCGAGACGAACGAGCGCCTCGCCCGGCAGTCGTTCCAGACGGTTCAGAGCCGCGTCGCGTCCGTGCTGGCGCAGCTGGTCGAGTCCGCGCGTGCGGAGGGCGCCGGGGAGCGAGACGTGTTGATCACCTCCACCCAGGCCGACCTCGCGCAGCTCGCCGGTTCCTCGCGCGAATCGGCGAGCCGCTTCCTGGCCGTGCTCGAGCGGGCAGGAATAATCACGCAGGGACGGGGAAGGCTCGTCGTCCATGACCCCGAGGCGCTCGAGCGGTACGTCTACTAGCTCCAGGTTCGAGCGCCAGGAGGAGTTCTCGGCGGGCGGAGTCGTCGTCCGCGGTCCGGAGATCGCGGTGATCGTCCCGGTCAAGCGCGACGCCGGCGGAAACCGGGTGCTCGGCCTGCCCAAGGGCCACCCGATCGGCGACGAGTCGCCCGAGGCCGCCGCCGCGCGCGAGGTGACCGAGGAGACGGGCCTCCAGGTCGAGTTGCTCGACCGGCTCGGCGAGGTTCGCTACACCTACGAGCGCGGGGGCCGCCGTGTGCGCAAGCGCGTCGCCTTCTACCTGTTCAGATACGTGTCCGGGAACCTCGGCGACCACGACCACGAGATCGAGGAGGCGCGCTGGATGGCGATCGAGGAGGCGGCCCGCGCCCTCAGCTATGCCGGGGAGCGCGAGATGGTCGAGCGGGCCTTGGCGCGCACCCAGTCAGACCGATAGGCTGGCACCCGTGCGCGTCCTCAACTTCTACTCGTCGGTATTCGCCGATCAGCTGCGCCGGGGACGCAAGACCGCCACGATCCGCCTCGGGGACAAGTCGCACAAGTACCGCAAGAACGACTGCGTGCTGGTGACGATCGGTTACCAGCACTCACCTCGCGAGAAGATCTTCTACGCCGTGATCGACCAGGTCGAGGTCAAGCGCGTGCGCGACCTCTCGCCGCGGGACATCGAGCACGACAACCCCGAGTTCCGCCGGATCGACGAGATGATCCACTTCCTCAAGCAGATCTACGGCCGCGAGGTGGCGATGGAGGACACGGTCACGGTCGTCCGCTTCTCGCAGATCATCGAGAACCCGCCCGAGATCCGCGACCGTCTGCACGGGCTCGGCGGCGCTCAGAACTGACGCCCCGGCCGCGGGCTCCCCTTTCCGCCCCGGCCGCGGACCCCTTTTCGCCCCGGCGGCCGCGGGCTCCCCTTTTCGCCGCGGCCGCCGACTCCCTTTTCCGCCCCCGCCGTCGCAGGCCGCGAGATCAACGTCACACTCGATGACGCCGGCCGGCCGAGTGTGCGCGCGATCTCGCTCACCGACATCAACGTCACACTCGAGCACGCGCGCCCGTCGAGTGTGCAGTTCGTCTCGCAGGGGGGCGAGCTTGGCACTCTCCTCGACGGAGTGCCAAACATGACCTTGATTCGGGCGAATTACAAGCTATAGTTGAGGCAGTTGGCACTCTCCGTCCGAGAGTGCCAGGGCAAAACAGGCACTACTTCCCCAATACTGCGGAGGGTTCATCAGATGAAGCTCAAGCCCCTTGGCGATCGGTTGATCGTGCGGGCAATCGAGGAGGAGGAGACCACTGCGAGTGGGATCGTCCTGCCCGATACGGCCAAGGAGAAGCCCCAGAAGGGCAAGGTCCTCGCCGTCGGCGATGGCAAGGTCAACGAGGACACCGGCAAGCGGACGCCGCTCGACGTCGCCGAGGGCGACGAGGTCCTCTACAGCAAGTACGGCGGCACGGAGATCAAGGTCGACGGGGAAGAACTCCTCGTCCTCCGCGAGTCCGACGTGCTGGCCAAGGTCCAGTCGTAACCGCCTAGGAGAACAGAAACAGACATGGCACACAAGGAACTCAAGTACGACGCGGAGGCACGCAAGGCGCTCGAGCAGGGCGTCGACGCGGTGGCCAACGCGGTCAAGGTAACGCTCGGCCCGAGGGGCCGGTACGTCGTTCTCGACAAGAAGTTCGGCGCGCCCACGATCACCAACGACGGTGTGACGATCGCGCGCGAGATCGAGGTCGAGGACGTCTTCCAGAATCAGGGCGCCCAGCTCGTGCGCGAGGTCGCTACGGCGACCAACGACGTGGCCGGTGACGGCACCACCACCGCGACGGTGCTCGCCCAGGCGATCGTTCGCCAGGGACTGAAGAACGTCGCCGCCGGGGCCAACCCGCTGGCGCTCAAGCGCGGCATCGAGAAGGCCGTCGACGACGTCGTCAAGAACATCGAGTCGCAGTCGGTTGAGATCACCGGCAAGGAGCAGATCGCCCGCGTGGCGACGATCTCCGCCGGCGACGACGAGATCGGCGATGTGATCGCTGACGCGATCGACAAGGTCGGTAAGGACGGCGTGGTCAACGTCGAGGAGGGTCAGACGTTCGGCATGGACCTCGAGTTCACCGAGGGCATGCAGTTCGACAAGGGCTACATCTCGCCGTACATGGTCACCGACCAGGACCGGATGGAGGCCGTCCTCGAGGACCCCTACATCCTGATCGCCAACCAGAAGATCGGCTCGGTCCGTGATCTGCTGCCCGTGCTCGAGCAGACGATCCAGTCGGGCAAGCCGCTGCTGATCATCGCCGAGGACGTCGAGGGCGAGTCGCTCGCGACGCTCGTCGTGAACAAGCTCCGCGGCACCTTCACCGGGGTCGCGGTCAAGGCGCCGGGCTTCGGCGATCGCCGCAAGCGCATGCTCGAGGACATCGCGATCCTCTCCGGCGGCGAGGTGATCACCGAGGAGATGGGCCTCAAGCTGGAGAACACTCAGCTGAGCCAGCTCGGCCGTGCCCGCCGTGTGGTCGTGGCGAAGGACACCACGACGATCGTCGACGGCAACGGCGACAGCGATGCGATCAAGGGCCGGATCAACCAGATCAAGACCGAGATCGAGAACACCGACTCGGACTTCGATCGTGAGAAGCTCCAGGAGCGCCTCGCGAAGCTGTCCGGCGGCGTCGCGGTGGTCAAGGTCGGCGCAGCCACCGAGACCGAGATGAAGGAGAAGAAGCACCGCGTCGAGGACGCGCTGCAGGCCACCCGCGCGGCCCTCGAGGAGGGCATCGTGCCGGGCGGTGGCGTGGCGCTTCTCTCGGCGCAGGATGCGATCCAGTCGGACGCGCTGAGCGACCCAGATGAGCGCACCGGCGCGATGATCGTGCGTCGCGCGCTCGAGGAGCCGCTGCGCCAGATCGCCGACAACTCGGGTCTCGAGGGCTCGGTCGTGGTCAACGATGTCCGCAAGGCGGAGAAGGGCCAGGGCCTGAACGCCGCCACCGGCGAGATCGTCGATCTCGTCAAGGAGGGCATCATCGACCCCGCGATGGTGACGCGCTCGGCGCTGCAGAACGCAGCCTCGATCGCGAAGAACATCCTCACCACCGAGGCGATCGTCGCCGAGGTCCCCGAGAAGGACTCCGGGGGCGGCGGCGGTGGCATGCCCGACATGTCGGGGATGATGTAGATCGCCGCGAGCGTGATGTAATTCGCTTCAACAGGCGAGTGTTTTCTCCGAGGGCCCGGCCAAGCCGGGCCCTCGGTCTGTCAGGCCCGCCCGCGCCCTCGGTCTGTCAGGCCCGCTCGCCTACGGCAGCTGTCGCAGGTTCTTCTGCGTCAGGAACCACGCAGCGGCGTTATATGGCACCACGAACTCGGCCTGGTACACATGGGCGAAGTCGTTCCGCTTCGAGCTGAAGTCGAAGTACAGGAACGGCTTGATCCCGGTCTCGCCGTGATAGCCCGGGCCGCACTTCCCGTTTCGCTCGCAGAACGAGACCTCGTACACGTCGACGTGCGTGAACTGCGCACCGAACGTCCCGTCCTTGGCCTCCTTGCGGAACAGCAGCGTCTCGCCGAGGCTCCACATCAGGCCCTTGTGGCCGACGTGGAAGGGCGGCGTGCCGTCGGCGTCGACGGCGCTGAGGAACGGACTACCGGGAACCGCGCTCACGGTCGGGTCGTCGGGTGGCCGTCCGAGACCCGTCCCGCTCAACCCGAGTGGCTCGAGAAACTCCGCCAGGGCGAGCTGCTGCTCCCAAACGGCATGGGCGAACTCGGCGACGCTCAACACCCCCGACACCGTCGAAGAGATCTTCTCGGCCTGCTCCTCATCCTCGACCAGGTGTTCGACCAAGGCCTCAGCCCCCTTCTCGAACCCCTGACTGGCGAAGAACTTGACGCCGATCCCGAAGCGGCTGGTCCACTCCGCCAGCTCGTCGGCTTCCTTGAGGGTCAGCTTGCCGTCGGCCTTATAGATCACGTTCGGTGAAATCTTCACGACGATCGACTGGTGGCCGACCTTCTGCTTCGCTGAGCACTGAGTGGCGGTGCACGTCTCCCTGGCGATCACCTTGACCTTCGGTGAGTCTGCGGTGACGATCCCCGGTGCCCAGTAGCGCAGGTCCGCGTTGCCCTGGCTGTCGGTGGTAAGTCCCTTGATCAGCCGCCCCGTGCCGCAGCCGGGGCTGGTCGTCGCGAACGAACTCGTCTCCGCGCACAGGTAGCCGCTGCCGGGGTCAGCGCCTGAAGGGAATCCGGGCAGGTTGCCGTGGTTGGGCTTCGGCAGGTCGCCGTCCGGGATCGCGCTCACCGATGCGGTGATCTTGGCGTTCGGGACCGGCCTGTTGCCGTTCGCGGGGTCGGTCACGGTGATCTTGAGATCGCTGCAGCCGGATTCGCACTTACCCGAGTCGTTCATGAACTCAGGACTGTCGAGCACGTCGCTGAGCCCCGACTTGTCGCCATCGAGCCGCTTGATCGCCACGCGCAGCGGACACCCCGCCGCGCTCGGCGCAGCCGCAATCCGCGCGACATCGGCGGCTGGGCCCGGGGAGCCGCAGCTGCTGAAATCCGCGACGCCATCGTGGCCGCCGACGTCGAGCTTGCAATCACTGCCGCTGGCGGTGCCCGGCGAGCACGCGATCGGGGTGGCGTCGACGGACTGGCCGTTGACGCTTTCCACGTGCACCGTGTACCGGCCCGGGTCGACGAGCGCGTCATAGAACCCGTCCCGGTTCGTCACCGCGGTTCCGGACGAAGCACCGCTGAGTTTGACGACGGAGTTCGCGATCCCTACCCGATTGCCGGCCGCGTCGACGGTGCTCGAGTACAAGGTCCCGGAGATCGCCTTCTTGTGAGGCAGAACGTAGTAGTAGTCGCTTGCCAGCGCCGCGCAGCCGACGAAGGCGCAGAAGCCGACCTCGAACTGATCCCAGCCGCCGCCGGGAGCCTTCGCGTCGGGTGGATAGGAGCTGGCGAACGTGGCTTTCCACACGCAGGTCGAGCTCGGAGGGACGATCGTCTCGATGTCTTGGGGGTTGATCTCCTTGTAGACGCCGTCCTTACAGCCCGAGACCTTCTTATCCGGCGGGCTTCCCCACTCGATCCGGCAGTCCCGGGGCGTCGTCACCATCGTCGCCGTAACGTCCTGACCTAGGTTGACGATGTGGGGGCTGATGTTGATCGCCCCGCAGGTCGACTCAACCGTGTAGTTCGTGCCGTCCGTGAACTCCGGGCAGTTCGGGTCAGACCCGAGCTCGCATCGCTGCGGCGCCGGGCCGAGGTGCGGAAGTGACGCGAACGGCCGGCTTGCATGCGTGCGGGCTCCGGCGGGCGCCGCGAACGAGAGCGCTAGCGCGAGCGCCGCCGCGATGACACCGATCAGCGCGCGGTGACGTCGACGCCTTTCCGAACCAGCATTCGGTTTAGCCCCGACGGCGATCAGCCCCGATCACGCATTGGTGTCGAAGCATAGCCCTCCCTGCCGCGTGAACAAGGCTTCAGTCCGTGGTGCTCGCCACGCTCAGCCGACCGCGAATGCGCCTCGCAGCGGCGTGTCGCGTGACGAGGACCCAACCAGGACGCGATGCACCCCCGCCACCTGCCACGACCCAGCGCCCACCGCCCAGTGCGACACGGCGCTCGATCCAACGAGGAAGCTGACCGGCGTGCGGCGACGGGGGTCCGCTTCAGAATCCGAGGGCGCAACCGTCCTTGCGGGCGTCGGATCCCCCGAACAGCGCCCCTTCGCGCGCGATGATCGCCTGGCCGCCGCCGAACGACGCTCGGTCCCGGGCCGGGAGGACCCGGAAGCCGAGGGTCTCGAGCGCCGGCGCCGACCCCCACAGCGGCTCCTCGATCGCAAGCGTGTCGCCTTCGACGCGGAACCGTCCGCGGTCCAGCGCGGCCTGAGGATCGAGGTCGGTCCGCAGCAGCTCGGTGATGAACTGGACCTGCGCCTGTGCCTGGATGAACGCGCCCATCACCCCGAACGGGCCGACGAGCTGATCGCCGCGCGTGAGCATCCCTGGGATCAGGGTGTGGTACGGCCGCCGGCCGGGCTCGACGCGCCCGCTCACCGCAAAGCACGCCGCGCGATTGTTGAGGACGATGCCGGTGCTGCCGGCGACGACGCCCGAGCCGAACCCCTGAAACAGGCTCTGCATCATCGACACCGCGAGCCCGTCGCCGTCGACCGCGCACATGTGCACCGTTCCCCCCGCCGGCTCCGTGATCGCGCCCGGGCGCTGCGTCCTGCGCAGGCGGACGTGCTCGTCCGAGAGCAGATGCGAGACCTCGGCGCCGTCGCGGACGTTCGAGAGCGCGTCCTCGAGCGCGAGCGCCACCGCGAGGACCTCATCGGTCAGCGACGGGTCCTGGTCGCCGATGATCGCCAGCCCCTCCAGCACCGCGACGCCCTGGTTGGGCGGGGGGAGCTGGGCGACCTCCAGCCCGCGGTGGCCGAGCACGAGCGGGTCCACCCACCGCGGACGGTAACCGCGCAGGTCCTCCTCGCTCAGCCAGGAGGCCTCGACGATCGCCTCCGCGATCGGGCCGCGATAGACGGTCTCGGGGCCGTCGGAGGCGATCCGCGCGAGCGTCGCCCCGAGCTCGGGCAGCCGTACCCGCCCGCCGAAGGACGGCGGTGAGCCGAAACGCTCCGGCGCGCGATCGCTGCCCTGCCACGCGCGGGCGGTGTTGGCGCCGACGGCGAACCCATCCGCGGCCAGCTCGATCGCCGGGCGCAGGCATCGCTCCAGCCCGAGGCGGCCGAAGCGCTCGCTCAGCTCGCCCCATCCCGCGACGGCGCCCGGCACGTCGACCGACCGCGGCCCGGACAGCTCGGGCGCGCCGGCGGGCGCGTCGGCCGGCGCGGGCCCGGCGGCGTCGAGGCCCCACAGCTGGCCGTCGGGTTCGCGCACGATCACCAGGAGATCGCCGCCGACGCCCGTCGCCTCCGGCTCGGTCACGCACAGCACCGCCGCCATGCACAGCGCGGCGTCGACAGCGTTGCCACCGGCCCGCAGCACGTCGAGTCCGCTGAGGCTCGCGAGCGGCTGGCTCGAGGCGACCATCGCCTCCGAGGCGGCGATCGGGGCGCGGGCGGGCGAGAGCCGGAAGCTCATCGCCACACCGTAGCTCGCGTTCGGGTTATCGCCACGCCGTAGCTCGCGTTCGGGTTACGGCAAGATGCAGCAAATGGACCAGCGGCCAGCGGGATGGCTTCCCAAGGAGGAGTTCGACTCGATCTTCAGCCGGGTCCCGCGGCTGTGCGTGGAGGTCGTGATCGCATCGCCCGAGCGGGGCGTGTTGCTGCTGCGCCGCGACATTCCCCCGAACGTGGGTGCGTGGCACATCCCCGGCGGGACGGTGCTGTTCGGCGAGCGCGTCGTCGACGCGGTCAAGCGCGTGGCTCGCGACGAGCTGGGGCTCGAGGTCGAGGTCGGCGAGCTGATCGGATACATCGAGTACCCCAGCCATTTCGAGAACGGTCTCGATTCGCCGGTCGGGCTGGCCTTCCCGGCGGACCCGGGGGACGACCGGCACGCGATTCCGGAGGGCTGCGCCTGGTTCACGACGCTGCCCGAGGGGCTCTACGCCGAGCAGCGCGACTTCCTCGAGCAGCACCTCGGACTCCCGGTCGCGTAGGCGCGATATGTCGCCACAGCCCGGGCAGCGTCCGGATGTGCCGATGCGCGCGGTCGCGGCAGAAGCGGTACGGGTCGAGGTGGATCGGCGCGATCCCCGCGGCGCGGGCGCCGGCGACGTCCGCGGCGACGGTGTCGCCGACGTGGACGACCTCTCCGGGCGCGGCGTCCGCGGCCGCGAGCGCAGCAAGGAAGATCCCGGCGTCCGGCTTGGAGGACGCGACGAGCACGGAGTCGATCACGGCGCGGACGTGCACGGCGTCCTCGCGCGGGGGGATCGCGACGTCGCAGACGCCTGAGTCGCGGAGGTTCTCCTGGGCGTGCCCGTCGGAGTTGGTCACCACTACAACCACGACTCCCGCCCGCGCGAGCGCGGCGATCGTCCCCTTCGCGCCGGGCGCCGGCTCGCTCCACAGGATCTCCCCCGTAGCCCTCCGATCGCTTGCGCCCGCGAGCGCCGCGACGGCGGCGCCACGCCTTTCCCCATCGATCCCCAGCCCGGCGCAGAACGCTTCAAGGTATGCGTCGGACGAGGTCACGGTCTCTGGGCTGCGGTCCAGCTCGCGGACCGCCAGGAAATGCGCGCGCGGAACGCGGTCGGGATCGATCGCGACGCCGCGCTGCGCGAGCACATGCGCGACCAGCCCCCGGTGCGGAAGCACGATCACGCCGCCGGCGTCGAGGAACACCGCGCGACAGGGCAGCCGGCCGGCGCGCGCCGCGACGCGCCTGTGCGCTCCAGCGGACGCCACGGCCGAAGTCTCGCAGGGCCACGCCAAGCTAGGATCAGCGCGATGAGCGAGGAGCCGCAGCGCCGCGACCTGCGCGCGTCCGACGCCGAGCGCGAGGGGGCCGCCGAGGCGCTCCGCACCGCCGCCAGCGAGGGGCGGCTTCAGATCGAAGAGCTCGAGGAACGGCTGCAAACCGCCTACACCGTTCGCACCAGGCGTGAGCTCGAGGAGCTGCTGGCGGACGTGACCGTACCGGGGACGGTCGCGACTCGGTCCGACAGCGGCCTGACCGTTCGCGAGGGCGACGGCGGATCCCGCTGGATCCTCGCGATCATGAGCGGCCACGACCATCGCGGCCGCTGGCGCGTCGGCAGGCGCTGCACCGCGATCAACGTGATGGGCGGGAGCACGCTCGACCTCAACGACGCCGAGCTCGCGGACCGGGCCGTTCAGATGAACGTCATCTCGATCATGGGCGGGGGCGAGATTCGTGTTCCCCACGGCGTGGACGTCCAGGTCTCGCACTTCTCGGTGATGGGCGGCAACGACGTCCGCCTCGGCGACGAAGTGGCGCCGCCGGGCGCGCCACAGATCCGGATCCG
This sequence comes from uncultured Solirubrobacterales bacterium, assembly GCA_963849285.1. Classification (GTDB taxonomy): domain Bacteria; phylum Actinomycetota; class Thermoleophilia; order Solirubrobacterales; family Solirubrobacteraceae; genus Palsa-465. The sequence continues at coordinate 20,666 of CAWKGS010000006.1, read as the reverse complement.
GATGATCTCGATCATGGGCGGTACGAGCGTCCGGCGAGGCCGCAAGCGCAAGCGCTCCGACCGCGAGCGAGAGCGCTAGGCCGGCTACGCGCGGACTACGCGCGGGCGGCGCTGACGCCGGCCATCTCGCCGTACAGCGCGTGAGTCGTGCGCGCCACCCGGACCCAGTCGAAGCGCAGCACGTGCTCGCGCGCCTCGGCCACCATCTGCGCGCGTGCCTCGTCGTCGGTGAGCACCTGCTCGAGGATCGCCTCGAGCGCGTCCGAGTCGCGTGAGCGGAAGCGCAGGCCCACCGAGCCGTCGGGCGGGATGACCTCGCGCAGCCCGCCGGTGTCGGCCACCACGCACAGGCAGCCGGAGGCCATCGCCTCGAGCGCGACGAGCCCGAACGGCTCGTAGATCGACGGGACGATCACGATCTCCGCCACGCGGTAGAGCGAATGGAGCATGTCGTCTCCCACCCAACCGAGGAAGGTGCCGTGGCGCATCAGCCGCAGCCGCCGCGCCTGGCGCTTGAGCTCGGTCTCCGCGGTTCCGGTGCCGGCGACGACGAAACGCACGTCGCGCAGGCGCCGGATCACAGGCGCGAGCGCGTCCAGAGCGAGGTGAAAGCCCTTCTCGTAGACCAGCCGGCCGACCATCAGCACCAGCCGCTCGTCAGGGGCGGCGAACCGCTCGCGCAGCGCCGGCAGATCGTCGGCGACCGGCTCCAGGTCGCGGGGATCGATCCCGTTCGGGATCACGGTGATCCGCGCGGGCGAGATCCCGAACACGTTCGCGGCGTGACTGCGCATGTAGTGCGAGCAGGTGATCACGCGGTCGGCGCGGCGCACCATCCGCCGCTCGGCGGCATGGATGTGCGATTGGGGGTGCTTCTGCACCCAGCCTTGGTGGCGGCCGAACTCGGTCGCGTGCACCGTCGTCACCCACGGCCGCTCGAGCTTGCGCGCGATCAGCTCGGAGGCGCCGGCGACGAGCCAGTCGTGCGAGTGCACGAGGTCGATATCGAACTGCTCGCATAGCTCGAGCCCGCGACGGCGCATGTCGCCGTTCATCGCGTCGACCCACTTGACGAACGCGCTCGGGTCCTTCGGGAACGGAGGCTCGCGCAGGCGGTGGACCACCACGCCGTGGCGCTCCTCGGACGCCGGGAGGTGGCCCCCGCCACGCGTCAGGACGTGCATCTCGACGCCCTCGGAGACGAGGTGCTCGGAGAGCTTGCGGACGTGCCTGGCGAGCCCTCCTTCGATCACCGGCGGGTACTCCCAGGACACCAGCAACACGCGCATCGGCGCCGCAACCCTATCGGCCGCGCGGCGAGGCGTGCGTCGCCCTCAGGCGTGGAAGCTGAGCCGAACCCCCGCGATCTCGAGCGGCTCGCTCGGGTGGCGCGCGCCCGTGATCTCGAGCGGCGCGCGAGGGCGGGGCGCGCCCGTGAGCTCGAGCTCGACCAGCCCTCGCTCCTCGGCGGCCTCGGCGAAGCGGATGCCGCGATCGCCGCCGAGGATCGAGCGCCACCGCTCCGCGACTCCGTCCGCGTCCGGGAGCGCGACCGTCGCGCCGGCGAGGCGCAGCGCCGCCCCTCGCGAGCGCCAGCCCGGGCCTCCCCAGCGCCACGAGCCGGGCGGCTGAGGACGGCTGAGCGACACGATCGCGCCGCGCATGTCGGCCGGGTGCAGGTGCACCTCGGCGATGTCCGCGAGCGAGACCTCGAACACCTCGCGCACGCCGCGCTCTGCTGCTCGCTCCCGCGCGGCCCCGAGATCGTCGACCTGGAACATGAGCATGTAGCCGCAATCGCCGCCGCGGCGCTCGATCAGCCTCGCCGCGGAGGCGTCGGGCCGGACCGGCGAGACGACCTCGAGGAACGTGTCGCCGAGCGCGAACACCGCGTTGCGCAGCCCGAAGTACCCGACCCCCGGATCCGAGAACGGCTCGCCCAGATCCAGCTCGGCCCGGAGCCGCGCGACGACCGAGTCCAGGTCGCGGGCGGCCACCACGGCCTGGCGCAAGCGCGGGATCGCATCGCTGCCCACCGCGCCGATTAAAGCGGCCGCAAACGCAGACAGCCTTCGCTGAGGCTCAGGTGACCCGCTCGAGCACCGCGGATCCCCAGTCCGGCAGCACGTCCCCGACTCCGGCGCGCCCCGAGGAGAACGAGTGCTCCTCGCCGGACAGGACGTCGCGCCAGCGCCCGCGAGGCGTCTCGAACGAGCCTTCCGCCGGCGCCGCGGGCCGGGTCGAGACCACGACCAGGACGTCGTCGCCGCGCAGGTAGGAGCAGACGGAGTCGCCGGCGTCGAGCGGCCGGTAGGCGCCGGAGGCGAACACGTCGGGCCGCCGGGCGCGGAGCGTCAGCAATCCCAGCGTGGTCCACAGCTTGAGCGTCTCGGCGTCTGGCGGCGAGCCGCCCATCAGGCGCGAGAGCATCGCCTGGTGCCACCCCCAGTCGACCGCGCGCCGGTTGTCGGGGTCCACCAGCGCGAGGAACGGGAGCTCGTCGCCCTGGTAGATGTCGGGCACGCCGGGCGAGGTCAGCTTCAGCACCCACTGGCCGAGCGCCGCGCGATCGCCGACCGATGCGACCGTGGCGGCGAACGGCGAGAAATCGGCCATGAACTCCTCGGAGCCCAGCAGCGAATCGCAGAACCGCGCCACCGCCTGCTCCCATTCCCGATCCTGCTCGACCCAGCTCGTGTTGCGCTTGGCTTCCCGAAGCGCCTTCTCCATGTACTGCTGGAGGCGCTCCAGCGAGATCGGCCAGGCGCCGACCAGCGTCTGGAAGATGAAGTAACGCTCGACGTCATCGGGCGCGCCGCCGGAGCGCAACCCCGAGGACAGCGCCATCCACCGCTCGACGTGGGCGCGCCAGTCCGAAGCCATGTAGGAGAGGGCGCCGATCCGCGCGCGTACGTCCCCCGAGCGCTTGGCGTCGTGCGTCATCGTCGTGAGCATGCCGAGCGGGAAGCGCTCCAGACGCTCGGCGCAGCCATCATGGAACCGCGCCACGGGGATCGAGAAGCGAGACGGGTCCCCGCCCACGTCGTTGAGCGCGATCAGCCGGCAGTACCGGTAGAAGGCTGTGTCCTCGACGCCCTTGGCCATCACCGGCGGCGTCGTCTGCTGGAAGCGCGTGACGAATCCAGGCGGCGCGTCGCGCTCGAGCAGCAGCATCGCCGCCAGCTCCGCCGGCATGCGGTCGCCCGCGGCGGCCAGCGCCTCGCGGTCCTCATCCGCCACGACCCGCGAGACCGGCTGCACATAGGTCCGATACACCGGCAGCGAGGCCAGGGCCTGCGCCAGCCCCGCGAGGCCGCCCGGCGGGTCCGCGCCACCGAGCTCGCGCACGAGCTGCTCCACCTCGGCCCAGAACGTCGAGCGCACCTGCTCGAGCTTCGCGGCGGCGGCGCCCTCGCCGAACGAGCGATGATCGCTCGACACCGACTGCCAGAGCGAGGTCAGCTCCTCCTCGGCGGCGGGGTCGACGAACAGCGCACACGCGTCGTTGAGGAACTCGTAGCCGACCGTGCCGCACACCGGCCAGTCACGAAGATGCTCGTCCGGGTCGAGGATCTTCTCGACCCAGATCCGCTCGACGCCGTGGTCGCGTAGGCGGGCCAGATATCCGGCGGGATCAGCGAGACCGTCGGGATGATCGATCCGCAGCCCGTCCACCAGCCCTTCGCGCACCAGCGAGAGCGTTCGGGCATGGGTGGCGTCGAACACCTCGGGATCCTCCTGGCGCACGCCCGCCAGGTCATCGATGTCGAAGAAGCGCCGATGCCAACCGGTGGCGGGATCGATGTCGAAGAACTTGCGCCGCAACTCGGGGTCGGCCCAGAACGGGTTCTCGTCGCTCACCGCCATGTGGTTGGGGACGGTGTCGAGGATTATTCCCAGTCCCGCTCCCCGCGCGGCCGCGGCCAGCTCGCGGAACTCCTGTTCGCCGCCGAGTTCCTCATTGATGCGGCGCGGGTCCAGGACGTCGTATCCGTGCGTGGAGCCGGCGCGCGCCTGGAGGATTGGCGAGAGGTACAGGTGCGAGATCCCCAGATCCCGCAGGTAGGGGACCCGGGAGCGCGCCGCCGCGAAACCGAACTCGCCGGTGAGCTGCAGACGGTAGGTGGCCCGCAGCTCGGCGCCCGGCGATTGCGAGTTCATCAGACCCGCTTCAGTACCACGATCGAGTGGCTCCTAACCACGAGCTGGGTGCGCGCGTCGTAGCGCTCGCTGCCGGGTTGCGCCGCCGTGTCCGCCGTGCCGAGCTCGAGCGCCCAGCGCGCGCCGAAGCGGCGGCGCGGGAGCAGGAACTCGCAGTCCTCCTCGCCGGCGTTGAACAACACCAGGAACGAATCGTCGACGATCTGCTCGCCCCGCTCGCTGGGCGTCGGGATCTCGCGGCCGTTGAGGAACATGCCGAGGACCGGTTCGCCGTCCTGCCACTCGCGCGCGGTCATCTTGCGGCCGTCGGGCCGGAACCACCAGACGTCGGGGAGACCGGAGCCCCGGAGCTCGCCGCCGAGCAGGAAGCTCTCACGCCGGAAGACCGGATGCTCGCGGCGCAGCCGGATCAGCCGGCGGGTGAACTCGCGCAGCTCCGGGTCGGCCGAGCTCCAGTCATACCAGGAGATTTCGTTGTCCTGGCACCAGGCGTTGTTGTTGCCGCCCTGAGTGCGGCCGATCTCGTCTCCCCCCAGCAGCATCGGCGTCCCCTGGGAGATGAACAGCGAGGTCAGGAAGTTGCGTTTCTGCCTCGCCCGCACCGACAGGACCTCGGCGTCGTCGGTGGGACCCTCCACGCCGCAGTTCCACGAGCGGTTGTCATCGGTGCCGTCGTGGTTGTTCTCCTTGTTGGCGTGGTTGCGCTTGGCCTCGTAGGAGACGAGGTCGTCGAGCGTGAAACCGTCGTGGCAGGTGACGAAGTTGATCGACGCGAACGGCTCGCGACCGTCGGCCTGGTACAGGTCCGCCGAGCCGGACAGCCGGGAGGCGAGCTCCCCGCGACTTGCCTGGCTTCGCCAGAAGTCGCGAATCGTGTCCCGGTAGACGCCGTTCCACTCGGACCACAGCACCGGAAAGTTGCCGACCTGATAGCCGCCGGGTCCGACATCCCAGGGCTCGGCGATCAGCTTGACCTGCGAGAGCACGGGGTCCTGGTGGATGACGTCGAAGAACGCCGACAGCCGGTCGACGTCGAAGAACTCGCGCGCCAACGCCGCCGCCAGGTCGAACCGGAACCCGTCGACGTGGCATTCGGTCACCCAGTAGCGCAGCGAGTCCATGATCAGCCGCAAGACGCTCGGATGCACGGGGTTCAGCGAGTTGCCGGTGCCCGTGAAGTCCATGTAGAAGTGCGGATCGTCGGGCATCAGGCGGTAGTAGGAGCGGTTGTCGATGCCCTTGAACGAGAGCATCGGGCCCAGCTGGTTGCCCTCCGCGGTGTGGTTGTAGACGACGTCGAGGATCACCTCGATGCCGGCACGGTGCAGTGCCTTGACCATGCCCTTGAACTCGCGGACCTGCTCTCCACGCCGTCCGGTCGCGGCGTACTCCGAATGCGGGGCGAAGTACCCGATCGTGCTGTAGCCCCAGTAGTTGCGCAGGCCGTGCTCGATCAGGAACTGCTCGTCTGCGATGTGGTGAACGGGCAGCAGCTCCACCGCGGTGACGCCGAGGTCGACCAGGTAGGCGACCGCCTCGTCGGAGGCCAGCCCGGCGTAGGTGCCGCGCAGGTCCTCGCGCACGTCGGGGTGGCGCATCGTGAACCCCTTGACGTGGGTCTCGTAGATCACCGTGTCGCCGAACGGGATCCGCGGCGGGCGATCACCCTCCCACAGAAACGCGTCGTCGATCACGATCGACTTGGGCACCGCCGGCGCGTCGTCCTCGTCGTCGATCTCGAGGTCGACCTCGTCGCTGTCCTCGCTCTCGGCCGGCACATAGGGCAGGATGTTCACGTCCTGGCCGTGATCGACCGTGCCCTCGATGGCTTTGGCGTAGGGGTCGATCAGGAGCTTGGCGGGGTTGAAGCGATGTCCATCGAGCGGCGCGTAGGGGCCGTAGACCCGGTAGCCGTAGCGCTGTCCCGGCCCGATCCCCGGCACGTAGCAGTGCCAGTTGAGCGCCCGGCGCTCGCGCATCTCGATCCGCGTCTCCTTGCCATCCTCGTCGAACAGGCACAGCTCGACGCGCTCGGCATGCTCCGAGAACAGGGAGAAGTTCGTCCCGTCCCCGTTCCACATGGTGCCGAGGGGGAATGGCCGGCCGGGCCATACCTCCATCAGGCGATCAATGCTCCGGACAGAGGCGCCAGTTCGATGTGGCCATCGAGAACGGACGGGGTGCCATGCGTGGCGAGCTCCACACCGCCATCCTTACACGGTACGCGGCGCGCCTCCCACGAGAAGTTGCACACGAGCTCGAAGGCGCTGCGGCGCACCCGCAGCCAGCGCGCGTCCTCGTCGAACTCGATCGCGTCCGCGTCGCCCTGCGGCAGGCGCCGACGAATCTCGAGCAGGCGAGCGTAGAGCGACGCCAGCGCTGGGTTGGAGGCGCGCGTCAGCTTCGAGTCCAGAAACGTCTGAGGCGACTGCGGGTCGGGCACCTCCTCGCCGAAACTCGCGAACGCCGCGAACTCCTGGCGGCGGCCCTCACGCGTAGCGTCCGCGATCTCCGGGTCGATGTGATCGGAGAAGAACTGAAACGGTGCGTCCTCGCCGTACTCCTCGCCCATGAACAGCATTGGCACGTACGGGGAGAGCAGCGTGCAGAACGCCGCGAGCGGGCGTGCCGGCGCGGGCAGCCGGTCGCCGAACGCGCGGTTGCCCACCTGGTCGTGGTTCTGGCAGAAGACGACGAAGCGCTCGACCGGGACGTCCTCGGCGGGCGCGCCGAAGCGCTTGCGGCGAAAGCTCGAATAGGACCCGTCGTGCACGTGCGGGCGATGGAAGGCCTTTGCGAGGAGCGCCACGCGGCCGAATTCCTCGTAGTAGCCATCGCGCTCGTCGGTGACGAGCGTCCGCAGCGCGTGGTGAAAATCGTCCGCCCACTCGGCATCGCAGCCGTACCCGCCGACCGAGACGCTCCGCATCACGCGCGGGTCGTTCATCCCGCTCTCGGCGATCACGAGCGCATCGGGCCGTTCCGCGTGGACCCGCCGGGCGATCTCCTCGACGACGTGCTCCGCGCTCGAGTCGAAGATCGCGTGGATCGCGTCGAGGCGCAGCCCGTCGATCGCGAAGTCCCGGATCCAGCCGGTCGCGCTCTGCGCCACCCATTCGCGCACGGCGCCGCTGTCTGCATCGTCATAGTTGACGGCCTTGCCCCACGGCGTCTCGTACTTGTCGGTGAAGTACGGGCCGAACGCCTCCAGCGCCTGCATCCCGGATGCGCCGACGTGGTTGTAGACGACGTCGAGGATCACCGCCACGCCGGCGCGATGCGCGGCGTGCACGAACTCGAGCAGCCCGTGCGGTCCACCGTAGGACGACTGCGCCGCCGAGAGGTACACGCCGTCGTAGCCCCAGCCGCGTTCGCCCGGGAACTCGGCGACGGGCATGATCTCGACGGCCGTGATGCCGAGGGAGGCGAGCTCGTCCAGATGCGCGCTCGCCGCCGCGAACGTTCCCTCGGGCGTGAACGTGCCGATGTGCAGCTCGTAGATCACGTGGTCGCGCAGCGGCGGTCCCGCGAACGGCGTCCCGGGGGACACGTCGAGCACGCGCGAGGGACCGCGCAACCCCGAAGGCTGCCAACGGGAGCACGGATCGGGCAGTGGGTTGCCGTCGACGATGAACTCGTAGTCCTCGCCGGGCGCCGCCTCTGCGACCGTCGCGTGCACTCCCAGCCCCTCGTCCTGCAGCTCCAGCTCTCGGCCCGACAACCCGCAGCGAGATCGACTCCGCTCGCGGCGCCCAGGCCCGGAATGATGTCCGTCCGTCTCCGAGGAACCGCGCCCCCAGCGGACGCTCCCAGGGCAACTCGACCGCGCTCGCACGCACGGCGCTGGCGACGTCGCTGCTCACCGATCCGGGACGAGCCAGATCGCGCCGAGCGGCGGCAGTGTCACCTCGGCGGATACGGGCTGGCCATGCCAGGGAACCGGCTCGGCCTCGACGGTGCCCCAGTTGCCCTGGTCGCTGCCCCCGTAGAAGGTCGAATCGGTGTTGATCGCCTCTCGCCAGCGGCCCGCGTGCGGCAGGCCGAGCCGGTAACCGGGGCGCGGCACCGGCGAGAAGTTCGCGGCGAACACGAGCACGCGCTTGGCGCCCTTCGACGCCCGCGCGAACGCGAGCACGTTGGCGTCCGCGTCGTTGGGCTCGAGCCAGTAGAAGCCGCTGGGGTCGGAGTCCAGTTCCCAGAGTGCCGGCTCGTCGCGGTAGATCCCGTTCAGGTCCCTGACCAGCGCCTGGATGCCGGCATGGCCGGATTGCTCGAGCAGATGCCAGTCGAGCGATCGGTCATAGCTCCACTCGGCCTCCTGCGCGAACTCGGAGCCCATGAACAGCAGGTTCTTGCCGGGATGCGCCCACATGTAGGCGTAGAGTGCGCGGAGGTTGGCGAGCTTCTGCCCGTGGTCGCCGGCCATCTTCGAGTACAGCGAGCCCTTGCCGTGGACGACCTCGTCGTGCGAGAGCGGCAGGATGAAGTTCTCGCTGAACGCGTACATCAGGCTGAACGTCAGCTCGTGATGGTGGTAGCGGCGGTAGATCGGGTCCTGCTGGAAGTAGCCGAGCGTGTCGTGCATCCAGCCCATGTTCCACTTGAACCCGAAGCCGAGGCCGCCGAGATAGGTGGGCCGCGACACCCCGGGCCAGGCGGTCGACTCCTCCGCGACCGAGACGATCCCCGGCTCCCGGCCGTAGAGCACCTCGTTCATCTCCTTCAGGAAGGAGACCGCGTCGAGGTCCTCGCGGCCGCCGAACTGGTTAGGAACCCACTCGCCCTCCTTGCGCGAGTAGTCCAGGTACAGCATCGACGCCACGGCGTCGACCCGGATCCCGTCGATGTGGTACTCGCGCAGCCAGAACAGGGCGTTCGAGATCAGGAAGTTGCGGACCTCGTGCCGACCGTAGTTGAACACGAGCGTGCCCCAGTCGGGGTGAGCGCCGCGGCGCGGATCGGCATGTTCGTAGAGCGCGGTTCCGTCGAAGCGGGCCAGCGCGAACTCGTCCCGCGGGAAGTGGGCCGGAACCCAGTCGAGGATCACGCCGACCCCCGAGGCATGCATCCGGTCGATGAACGCCCGCAGGTCGTCCGGGGACCCGAACCTGGGGGTGGGCGCGAAGTACCCGGTGACCTGGTAGCCCCACGATCCCGTGAACGGGTGCGCCATCACCGGGAGAAGCTCGATGTGGGTGAAGCCCATGTCCTTGACGTATGAGCACATCTCGTCCGCCATCTCCAGGTAGCTGAGCGGTCTGTTGCCCTCGAGCGTGTTCAGGCGCCACGAACCGGGGTGGACCTCGTAGATCGACATCGGCCCCTCGAGCGCGCGCCGCTCGCGGCGAGAGCGCAGCCATTCGAGGTCGCCCCACTGATACCGGGACTCGAACACCATCGAGGCCGTCTTCGGCGGGACCTCGGTGCGCAGCGCGTAAGGGTCGGCCTTGAGGCTCAGCGACCGGTCCTGGGTGAGGAGCTCGTACTTGTAACAGGCACCCGGCCCGACCTCCGGAACGAACAGCTCCCAGATCCCGCTCGAGCCGAGCGAGCGCATCGCGTGCAGGCGCCCGTCCCAGGAGTTGAAATCGCCGACGACCGAGACCGCCCGGGCGGCGGGCGCCCACACCGCGAACGCGGTGCCGTTCACGCCCTGGTGGCTTCGAACATGCGCGCCGAGGCGCTCGTAGAGCTCCTCGTGGCGGCCCTCCCCGATCAGGTGCAGGTCCAGCTCGCCGAGGGTCGGCGCGAACCGGTAGGGATCCTCGATCGTGAACGTGCCGGCATCGCCGTAGGCCACCTCCAGCCGATAGGAGACCGGCATCGACGCTCCCTCGAGCACGCCCTCGAACACTCCCCCCGGATGGATCTGCTCGAGCTCGACCGCGGCGCCGTCCTCCGTCAGGGCGCTCACCGCCGACGCCGCCGGTCGCAGCACCCGCACGACCACGCCCTCGGGGCAGGGGTGTGCGCCGAGAACCGAGTGTGGATTGGAGTGCTCGCGGCGGACGAGCGCGTCGAGCTCCTGCGTGGCGACGGTCATGTTCCTTCCAGCAGACGCGAGATCCCGGCCACCGGAATCGATACCCAGTCCGGTCTGTTGTCAAGCTCGTAGCGCAGCTCGTAGATCGCCTTCTCGAGCTCGAAGATCGAGAGCACGTTCATCACGGCCGTCTCGCCTGCCGGCAGCAGGGTCGGATCCACGTTCGCCAGGTACTGCCCCAGGAACCGCTCGCGCGCCCGCGCCTCGAAATCGCCCGGCGCCTTCGCACCGCGCTGGATCTCGACCGCCGAGGTGACGTACGCGAAGGACCGCAGCATCCCGGCCACGTCGCGCAGCGGCGAGCGCTTCTGCCGGCGCTCCGGCAGCGGCCGCGCCGGCTCCCCCTCGAAGTCGATGATGACCCAGCCGCGAGGGGCGTACAGGGTCTGGCCGAGGTGGTAGTCGCCGTGCGTGCGGATCACGCGCCCGCCGGAGCCGATGTTCGCGCGCGCCGCGAGCCGTTCGCGCACGTCTTGGCCCCGTCCGATGATGGGAGCCACGCGCTCGTCGTCGGGGAGGCGCACGAAGATCCGCTCGATGTCCTCGTCGACCGTGGCGGTCAGCAGCGACAGCGCCTCCTGGCTGGGCTCCTCGGGCGAGAACGCCGGATCGCCGGCGTCGCACGCGAGCGCCGTGTGCATCCGGGCGGTCACCTCACCGAGCACCCCGAGCCGGTCGAGCAGCGCCTCCGGATCGGAGGGGATCTGCTCGAGCGCCATCTCCCAGCCGTCGATCGCCTCGGCCAGGAACTCCTGGGCGATGCCCAGCGTCGTCGCCAGCGCCTGGCCGTCGTAGTCGTACCAGCCGTGCAGGGGCGCGATCGCCTCGAACCCGTGCGAGCCGAGGAACCGGAGCATCTCGAGCTCGGGGTTGACGCCGGGCTCGAGCTTGCGGAAGATCTTCAGCGCGAGCCTGTCCTCGAAGACCACGGAGCTGTTGGACTGCTCGACGCCCATCGGCCGCGCCCCGCCGCCCTCGCCGAGCGGCTCGATCCCCTCGACGTGGTGGAAGCTGAAGCGCCCGTCGGGCGTCTCGATCTCCTCGTCGGTGTACATCCGCCGCACCACCTCGAAGCCCTGAGCCGGGTCGATCAGCGCGTCGTAGCCCTCGGGCGTCCCGAGCAGCAGCTGGTAGAGCTGATGGGTCCCGGTCGCGAACCTCGTTTGGACGAGCACCAGCAGCAGCGGCGGGTCCTCGCGCAGCGGGACGCTCTCGACCACGTCGACGCCCGCGATCGAGCGCGACTTGGAGGCGTACCAGCGCTGCCGGGGAATCCATTCGCAGAGGCTCCGCTCGTCGAGCAGGGCGCGCAGGTCGGTGACGGTGGGCTCAGTCATCGGGGCGGGTGTCGACCTCCTCGGCCAGCTCGAACCAGTAGAAGCCGCGGGGCGCAAGCGTGAGCAGGTATGGCAGCTCGCCGATGCGGGGGAACCGCGAGCGACCGAACAGCTCCACGGGGTAGCGCCCCTCGTACGCGCGCAGATCGAGCTCCACCGCCTGCGCCGAGCGAGCCACGTTGTGCACGCAGAGCATCAGGTCGTCCTCGAAGCGCCGGAGGTGCGCGAAGATCCGCGGGTTCGACGGCTCGATCGGCTCGTAGGTGCCGAAGCCGAAAACCGGGTGTTCCTTGCGCAGCGCGATGAACCGGTGGACCCAGCGCAACAGCGAGGTTGCGGTCCGCAGCTGTGCCTCGACGTTCACGGCCTGGAAGCCGTAAACGGGGTCCATCAGCGGGGGCGCGTACAGCTGCGCGAAGTCCGCGCGCGAGAAGCCGCCGTTGCGGTCGCCCGTCCACTGCATGGGGGTGCGCACGCCGTCGCGATCGCCAAGGAAGACGTTGTCGCCCATCGCGATCTCGTCGCCGTAGTAGAGGACGGGCGAGCCGGGCAGCGAGAACAGGATCGCGTGCATCAGCTCGATCTCGTCGCGGCCGTTGTCCAGCAGCGGCGCGAGCCGCCTGCGGATCCCGAGGTTGAGCTTCATCCGCGGGTCCTTCGCGTACTCGGCGTACATGTAGTCCCGCTCCTCGTCGGTGACCATCTCGAGCGTCAGCTCGTCGTGGTTGCGCAGGAACAGTCCCCACTGGCAGTTGTCGGGAATCGGTGGCGTACGTTCAAGGATTTCGTAGATCGGAATCGCCTGCTCGCGGCGGATCGCCATGAACATCCGGGGCATGACCGGGAAGTGGAACGCCATGTGGCACTCGTCGCCGGTGCCGAAGTACTGGACCACGTCCGCAGGCCACTGGTTGGCTTCAGCCAGCAGCACCCGGTCCGGATAGATCTCTTCGACCGCCCGCCTGATCCGCTTCAGGTAGGCGTGCGTTTCGGGAAGGTTCTCACAGTTGGTCCCCTCCCGCTCGAACAGGTAGGGCACCGCGTCGAGCCTGAAGCCATCCAGGCCGAGATCGAGCCAGAAGCGCAGTACGTCGATCATCGCCTGCTGGACCTCGGGGTTCTCGTAGTTGAGGTCCGGCTGGTGGCCGAAGAACCGGTGCCAGTAGTAGGCGCCGGCGGCCGGATCCCAGGTCCAGTTCGACGTCTCGGTGTCGATGAAGATGATCCGCGCGTCGGCGTAACGCTCATCGCTGTCGGACCACACGTACCAGTCGCGCTTGGGAGAATCGGGGCTCGAGCGCGACTCCTGGAACCACGGGTGGTCGCTGGAGGTGTGGTTCATCACCAGGTCCGCGATCACGCGAATCCGGCGCGCGTGGGCGGCGTCGATCAGCTCCTTGACGTCGTCGACATTGCCGTACTCCGGGTTGACGTTGGTGAAGTCGGAGATGTCGTAGCCCCCGTCGCGCAACGGCGAGGGATAGAACGGCAGCAGCCAGATGCAGTCGATCCCGAGCCACTGCAGATAGTCGAGCTTCTCGGTCAGTCCACGGAAGTCCCCGGAGCCGTCGCCGTTGCCGTCGAAGAAGCCGCGGATGTGGATCTCGTAGAAGACCGCCCGCTTGAACCACAGCGGCTCGGCCTCGAACCATTGCCGCGTCGTCGCCTGCAGGGCCGCCGCGTCGTCGGTGAAGGCGGCCCGGTTCTCGGACCGGATCAGATGCGTGAGCGTGGGCGGCCCGACGCTCATGGCCGGCCGGCTCGCGGTGTCGCGGTCATGCCGCTATCTCGGCGTGGAGGATGTGCGCCTGGCGTACGCCCGGTTCGAGGCGGACGTAGTTGGGGCCGATTCGCCAGTGGAAGCGCTCGTCCGAGAGCAGGTCGTGGACCTCGAAGCTCGGCGCCGACCCGATGTGCGCGGGCACCACCGCGAGCCCCTCCTGGATGTTGACCGGGTCGATGCTCACCACCGTGATCACGAGGTTCGGGCCGCTGCGCTTCGCGTAGGCGACCAGCGCATCGTTGGCCGTGTCGAGGAAGGTTATGTTGGGGAGCTCCTGCAGCGCGACGTTCTCGCGCCGGATCTGGTTGAGGCGGCGGATCAGCGGCAGCAGCTCCCCGTCGAGCGCGCGGTGCTTGACCTCGTACTTCTCGGAGTGCAGGTATTCCTCCGACCCCTCCGCCGCGGGCGCCCGCTCGATGTGCTCGTAGCCGGAGTAGATCCCGTAGCTCGGGCTGAGCGTCGCGGCCAGGACCAGGCGCGCCTCGAACGCGGGCCGCCCGCCGTACTGGAGATATGCGTGGAGGATGTCGGGCGTGTTGGCGAAGAAGTTCGGGCGGAAGTAGTCCTGCTCGCCGGAGGAGGCCAGCTCGTTGACGTACTCCATCAGCTCCCAGCGCGAGTTCTTCCAGGTGAAGTACGTGTAGGACTGGCTGAAGCCGAGCTTGGCCAGGTGGCGCATCACGGCCCGGCGGGTGAACGCCTCGGCGAGGAATACCACGTCCCGGTCGCGCTTGTGCACCTCTTTGATGAGCCAGGCCCAGAAGGCGAACGGCTTGGTGTGCGGGTTGTCGACGCGGAACACCTTCACGCCGCAGTCGACCCACTGCAGGACGACGGCCAGCAGCGCATCCCACAGACCGCGCCAGTCCGGCGACTCCCAGTTGACGTTGTAGATGTCCTGGTAGCGCTTGGGAGGGTTCTCGGCGTACTTGAGCGTGCCGTCGGGACGGTGGTGGAACCACTCGGGATGCTCTGCCAGCCAGGGATGGTCAGCGGAGGTCTGGATCGCGAAGTCCAGCGCGATGTCGATGCCGAGCTCTCGGGCGGCGCCGGTCAGGCGCCGCAGGTCCTCGATCGTCCCGAGCTCCGCGTGGACGGCCTCGTGACCGCCGCTCTCGTCGCCGATCGCCCACGGGGACCCCGGATCGGTCTCGCCGGCGACGAGCGCGTTGTCCCGTCCCTTGCGGTTGGTGTGGCCGATTGGATGGATCGGCGGCAGGTAGACCACGTCGAAGCCGAGCTCGGCGAGGCGGGGCAGCTCCCGCTGGACCCCGGCGAGTCCGCCCCACGAGCGAGGGAACAGCTCGTACCAGGAGCCGAACCGCGCGCGCAGCCGGTCGACCTCGATCGTCAGCGCAGGCTCGAGCCGGGTGGCCCCGTGCCGCTCCTGGGTGCGCTCGATCACGGCGAAGAGCTGTTCTGAGAGGATCGTCTCGTACTTCGCGGCCTGCGGGATCGCGTCGTCCTCGAGTGCTCGCAGCGTCCGCTCGATCAGCGCGCGGTCTCGCTTGTTGGAGGCGTTCTCGGCGGCGCCGCGCAGCAGCACCGCGCCCTCGGACATCTCGCCCGCGAGGCCGCCTCCAGCCTCGCTCAATAGGGCGGCGTCCGGCTGATCCCGCCGAGCCGCGGCGAGCTTGCGCTCGAGCTCGTCGCGCCAGGTCCCGAACAGGTCGGTCCAGGCCTCGATCGCGTAGTGCCAGCGTCCGACCCGGTCGACGACGATCTCGCCCGACCAGCGCACGCCTCCGAGGTGCGCGTCGACCCGCTGCATCTCGGTCTCGCGCCAGCGATTCTCGCCGGGCCCCCGGTAGCGGATGACGGCGCGCAACAGATCGTGGCCGTCGCGGAACACGTCCGCGGAGACGGTCACCGTGTCCCCGATGCAGCGCTTGGCGGGGAACGCACCGTTGTCCACCGCCGGCGATGGGTACTGGATCTGGATCCGCTTCGGGGGAGATTCGGCCACCGAACTGAAGAAGTATCCGGGATCGCGGATCGGGTAAACAGATCCTCCGTGGATGGGCTCCCTCGTTCAAGCGGCGTGCAGCTGCACATCACCTCTCTTCCCGGTGGCCGGCTCGGACGCGAGGCCTGTCGTTTCGTCGACTGGCTGGCGGACGCGGGGCAGTCCTGGTGGCAGGTGCTGCCGCTCGGCCCGCCCGACCGCCATCGCTCCCCGTACAAGGCGCGCTCGGCGTTCGCCGCGTGGCGGGGGCTGCTCGCGGAGCCCCGGGCGCCGGTGAGCGCCGCCGAGGAAGTGGAGTTCGCTCAGCGGCAGGCGTTCTGGATCAACGACTGGGTCAGGTTCGGCGGGCGCGGCGCGCTGGCCGATCAGGTCCGCTTCGATCGCGAATGGGGCGCGCTGCGCCGGTACGCCGCCGAGCGCGGCGTTCGGATCATGGGCGACGTCGCGATCTATGTGGCGCCGGGAAGCGCCGATCATCGCGGACATCCGGAGCTGTTCGGAGAGGGGTGGGTGGCCGGGGCCCCGCCGGATGAGTACACCGAGGACGGGCAGCTGTGGGGCAACCCGCTGTACGACTGGCCGGCGCTTCGCCGCCGCCGCTACCGCTGGTGGGTGGAACGTCTGCGCCGGACCGGCGAGCTCTTCGACCTCTCCCGGATCGATCACTTCCGCGGGTTCGTCGCCTACTGGGCAGTGCCCGCCGGCGCTCGCAGCGCGGCCGCGGGACACTGGCATCGCGGTCCGGGCCGTGCGCTGTTCGACGCCGTCCGCACACAGCTCGGATCCGGGCTCCCGCTCGTCGCGGAGGACCTGGGCGTGATCACGCCGGCGGTCGAGCGCCTCCGCGACGAGCTTGGCCTCCCCGGGATGTGCGTGCTGCAGTTCGGATTCGACCCGGACTCACCGGACAGCCCCCACCGGCTCGAGAACCACGAGGTCAACCGGATCGTCTACACCGGCACCCACGACCATGACACGGCGCGCGGGTGGTACGACTCGCTGCAGGAACCCCAGCGGGCGCTCGTCGATCGCGAGCTGCTCGCGCACGGGATCGCCGAACGCGAACCATGGTGGGGACTCATCCGCCTCGCGCTGTCGTCCCGTGCCCGGGTCGCGATGCTGCAGGCGCAGGACATCCTCGGGCTCGGGAGCGAGGCGCGGATGAACGATCCCGCCAAAGCGTCCGGCAGCTGGCGCTGGCAGATGGAGCCGGGCGCGCTCACCCGGTCGTTCGCCGCCCGCCTCCGAGACGCGACCGAAGCCAGTGGGCGGCTGCCGTAAGCCCGAACACGACCCCCTTGACCATCACCCTGGCGTGGCGGTAGGCGTATCTCGCGTCCCCGCGCAATCGGCCGAGGCGGGTCGTCTCGAACACGATCAACGAGCGCGGCTCGAGTCGCCGGGTCATCCCGGCTCGCTCGAGCACCGCGAGCGCACGCTCGGCGATCGCGATCTGGCCGAAGGCCGTGGGATGCACGTGGTCGGCCATCACCAGGTTGCGCGCACCGAAGTCGCTCAGGTCGGCCACGAGGACGCCGAGCTCGCTCGCGACGCGTTCGATCACGCCGTTCAGCTCGCGTACTTTCGACCCGGCGCGCGGGCGCCCTAGATCGAGCGGCGCGGCCATCGTCAGCACGCGGTCGCAGCGCTCGCGCAGAAACTGCAGGGCCTCGCGATAGGACCGCTCGAATTCGCGCGCATCCCAGTCGAGCGCGCGAACATCGTTGACGCCGATGTACAGACAGCCGAGGTCGTAGCGGCCATCGGGATGCGCGGACGTTGCGCGGAAGAGCGGGATCTGACCCCTCAGGACGTCTTCCACGCGCGCGCCGTCGACCGCATACCCGGCGTAGGAGAGCCCCAGCGAGCGCGACAACCACAAGGCCCACGACTGGAGGGCGACTCCCCACTGGAGCTCACCGCCGCCGTTGGTGATCGAGTCTCCGAAGGCGAGGGTCCCGTGCCTGCAGTCGTGTGGCGTCTGGAGATCGGCGATCGCGGGAGCGTAGTCGCACCGTGGCCACACGACTCGGCCGGCTTGTCGATAATCGGCTCCGTGGACGTTTCAGCCGAGGACGGGCGGGAGGATCTGCGCACGGCGATCACGGAGCTCGAGGAGCGGCTGCCCCGCGAGCTGCAGCCGCTGGCCCACCTCGCCTACAACTACCGCTGGTCCTGGCTGCCCGGCGGCCATGACCTGTTCCGCTCGATCGATCCCGAGCGCTTCGAACTGGCCTGCCAGAACCCCGTCAGGCTGCTCCAGGAGGCGCGCCGTCCGGTGCTGCACCGAGCCGCCGCCGACAGCCACCTCGTCAGGCTCGCCGCGTCGCTCGAGGCGCAGCTGACCGAGGACCTCGACCGTCCCCCCGCCGAGCTCGGCATCGACCCCGCGCGTCCGGTCGCGTTCCTGTGCGCCGAGTACGGGATCCACGTCTCGTTGCCGGTGTACGCGGGCGGGCTCGGCGCGCTCGCGGGCGACCTGCTCAAGGAGGCCTCGGACCGCGGCCTCCCGCTCGTGGCCGTGGGTCTCCTGTACCGCCAGGGCTACTTCCGCCAGCGGATCGACAGCGGCGGGCTGCAGCACGAGTACTGGATCGACAGTGACCCCCAGCGCCTTCCCGCCGTCCTGGTCACCGGCGCCGACGGCACCGCGCTGACGATCGCCGTGCCGGTCTATGGGCGCGACGTGCTGGCACGGATCTGGCGGGTGCAGGTCGGACGCGTGCCGCTGTACCTGCTCGACACGATGATCCCCGAGAACGAGCCGCTGGACCAGTGGATCACGGCTCGCCTGTACGAGTCAGATCCCGAGATCCGGCTCGCCCAGTACGTCCTGCTCGGGGTCGGCGGCGTGCGCGCGCTGCGGGCGGTCGGCATCGAGCCGGGGCTGATCCACCTCAACGAGGGTCACGCCGCGCTGGCGCCGCTCGAGCTCGCCGCTCCGGAGCTCCACAACGGCCACACGCTCGAGCAGGCGCTCGGCGACGCGCGCTCGCGAACGATCTTCACGACCCACACGCCGGTCGCGGCCGGCAACGACTCCTACCCGCCCGAGCAGATCGCGCAGGCGATCGAGCACGAGGACTGGGGGATCCCGGTCCACGACGTGATCGAGCTCGGTCGCACGCACCCGGGCAACGACGGCGAGAAGTTCGGCGTGACCCAGGCCGCGCTGCGAATGAGCCGCAGCGCCAACGGCGTCAGCCGCCGCCACGGCGAGGTGGCGCGCGGGATGTGGTCGGAGCTCTGGCCGGAGCTGCCGGCCGAGGTCGTGCCGATCGGCCACATCACCAACGGCGTCCACGTCCCGACCTGGATCGGGGATGCGATGCGCGAGCTGCTCGAGCGCCACTTGGGTGAGGACTGGCTCAGGCACTCCGCCGATCAGGCTCTCTGGGCCGCCGTCGATCAGATCCCGGACGCGGAGCTGTGGGCGGTGCGCGAGCGTCAGCGCGAGCAGCTCGTCGAGTTCATCCGCGAGCGCGCGACCTTCGATCGGCTGGCCCGGGCGGACGTGCGCGAGTACGTCGAGGCTGCGGCGCGCGCGTTCAACCGGAGGTTCCTGACGATCGGCTTCGCCCGCCGGGTGGCGACCTACAAGCGGCTCGAGCTGCTGATGCAGGATCCCGGCTGGACGATGCGGTTGCTCGGCGGCGAGTATCCGGTGCAGGTCGTGCTGGCCGGCAAGGCGCACCCGCGCGACGACGACGCCAAGCGGGTCCTGCAAGCGCTGTTCACGCTCAAGGCCTCAGGCCTCGTCGCCCAGCGGGTCGTGTTCCTCGACGACTACGACCTCGCCACGGCCGCCCGCCTCGTACAGGGATGCGACGTGTGGCTGAACCTGCCGCGGCCTCCGTTGGAGGCGAGTGGGACCAGCGGCATGAAGTCTGTCGTCAACGGCGGGCTGCAGCTGAGCGTGCTCGACGGCTGGTGGGCCGAGGGGTACGACGGCGAGAACGGCTGGGCGCTCCCGGGCGATGTGATCGACGACCACGCCGAGCAGGACCGCCGCGACGCCGCCGAGCTGCATCGCCTGCTGGAGCACGAGGTCGCGCCGAGCTTCTACGACCGCGATTCCGAAGGCGTGCCCGTGGCGTGGGTGCGGCGAATCCGGGCGTCGCTGCGCTCCCTGGCCCCGCGGTTCTCGGCGAGTCGTATGCTGGCGGAGTACGTCGAGGGCCCGTACCGCCCGAGTTAGCTGCCGGGAAGGTTCGGGCGGTTCGCGGCGTCTTAGCTCTGAAGGCGTCATGTCATCCTCAACCGAGCAGCCAAGTCCGGACCGGCGCGAGCTGGCGGATCTGTCCGCGCTCGCCGACGGGACGCTGGATCCGGCGCGCCGTCAAGAGGTCGCGGATCGGATCGCGGCGTCGCCCGAGCTCAGCGCCCTGTACGAGCGCGAGCGGCGGGTGGTCGCGATGCTGCACCAGGCCCGCGTCAGCGAGCGGGCCCCCGCCGGGCTGCGACAGCGGATCGACGCGACTCGCCCCAGCCGCGCGGTCAGGTCGCGCCGGCGGGTGCTCTACGGCGGTGGGCTCGCCGGCGCGCTCGCGGTGATCGCGCTGGCGCTCGCGCTGATCCTCCCAGGGTCAGCCCCGCTCGCCCCGTCGGTCAGCCAGGCCGCGGCGCTCGCGCTGCGCGGCCCGGCGGGGCCGCCGCCCGCTCCCGATCCGAGCGCCCCGAGCGTGAAGCTCGGCCGCGACGTCCAGGAGGTCTACTTCCCCAACTGGGAGCGGCGGTTCGGATGGGTCGCGACCGGACAGCGCAGCGACGTGATCGGCGGCCGCTCGGCCGCGACGGTCTACTACCGCTGGCACGCTCGGGATCTCCTCGCCTACACGATCGTCTCCGCCCCGGCGCTCGGTCAGCCCGCGGCGAGCGTGCGGTGGCTGAATGGCACCGAGTTGCGGACGCTGACGATCGGCGGCAGGTTGGTCGTGACCTGGCGGCGGGCGGGACACACGTGCGTCCTGTCCGCGACCGGGGTGCCGGCCTCGGTGCTGCAGATGCTGGCGTCCTGGCAGGCGCCGGGGCTCGAGCGGGTCGCAAGCTAGTGTCGCGAGTCAGAGGTTCGTGAGCACCGAGAGGTGTCACTGGCGGGTGGTGGGCCAGGACGCAGGATCCGACGTGTAGCAGCGCTACACGAGGATCCGAGGACACAGCCCATCACTGCCAGGGGCGCCTCGAATGCACGCGAACTTCTGACTCGGGGCACTAGACCCGCGCCTGCGTCCGCGCGCGCAGGTCGAAGTACAGGACCGCGGTGAGCAGCGCCGTGAAGGACCGCGCGAGCGTCGCCACCGCGATCTCGAGGGCGATCTGCGGAGCATGGACCGAGTTGCCGGTGATCGCGTCCGCGCCGGTGCTCAGCGCCAGCGC
>CAWKGS010000005.1:0-1692581 GCA_963849285.1 uncultured Solirubrobacterales bacterium | reverse complement strand
GTGGCAGTCATCGCACCGGAACCGAGGAGTCTTGGTCTTGCGCGCCGCAATGTTCGTCTTCGTGCAGTTGGGACAGCGGCTGATGATCTTGATCCCAGGTCTTTGGTCGATGCTGGCCACCGTCGACGCGCCGATGAGGCTGACCTCATCCCGAGAACACCAGCCTGTCGCCCACCCCCACTTGCCGTTAGGCAGGAGCTTCTCGTGGTCTTCTCGATCTGACACCGGATGAATTGTCGGGCGGCAGCGGGCACAAACGGGTACCGGATTTCCGTCGTTCGGGTCTCCCCGGAGTCATCGATGTCGGCGTGAGCGACTGGGGGCCGTTGCCCCCGGCGCTAGGCCGCAATCGCCCCAGCGAGGTACCGGCACCAGGCTCGCTCGGCGTGCGCCGAGGAACTGGGTGAAATCCTTAAAGGTGCGGACATCCGTCTTCATCCGAGTCGCGGCGCGATGTGAAAGCGGGATCGGCGGCCTTTTGAGCCGCCCGAACCGGTTACTCAAAACCGAATCACGGGTGGACGTGCGCTTTTGTCGTGTAGGCCTGACTGGCGACGTTGATCTCGCCGTTGGGGCCTTTAGCTGAAATGATATTTACAGCCCTCGTCATCGACCATTTCAAACTTTTCGGGAGCTATGCCGATGACGATAGATCGGCTTTGGCATGGCCGAAAGTTGCTTGCGCCCCCGCGCGGCCTTCAGGCTCACGGAATCTGCATTGTTCGAGGGCGTTGCCCAGTTATGCTCTCCTGGCTCCGGTCGGGCACGGGGAGTCGCAGTTGCAGTTTACTGCACGCCGATAACATGCAAGGAGATAGCACTATGCGCGGGGGAAGGTGGCCACCGCTATCGCCGCGATGGCGATTTTTCTGGCAGGTTGTTCAGCGCCGAGCAGCAATACAGCTGCTTCAACAGTGACCTCATCCGTGACCATGACCGTAACGGGTTTCACCGAACAGTGACCTACACACCGCCGCCGCCGGATTCACCGAACCCGAACCCGATACAGGCACCCGCACCACTGTTGCCGGCGCCGGGACCGAACCCGACCGAGCCACCGGCACCACCCCCGCCGCCACCGGCACCGGCACCACCGGCAGGCGCGACCGCTCTATGTGGGGATGGCTCGTACTCGTTCAGTCAACATCACCCCGGCACCTGCTCCGCGCCACGGCGGCGTTCGACAGTGGCTGTAGGGGAACCCCTTTCGCGGTATAACACGCGAACTGGTGACGACAGCCCTCGGAGTGGTGCTGATTGCAGTGATCTTGCGTCGCTTTGGAGGCCACAGATCAAGACCGCTCGCTTTACGTTGAATCCAGCGCGCGGGAGGAAACAATACGCTATCTGCTTGAACTAGATCGGAGCTATGCCGCGGCTGAACTTTGGTCGCCCTGTCGAGAAAAACCCAGCGCAATCACGACCGACAGAACACTCGTCGCACTCCGGTAAGTACGCATTCTTCCAATCCGAAATCGACTGCACTGCGAAGGGCCGAACGCTCGGGTCAAGCACGCACAACGGGAGGTTGTAGACCGAGACGTTGACTCCAGATGTCGATAGCACATCGACAGCCGGCCGCCAGCTGGTCGCGGTAGTCCATCGGATCGATCCAGAGCAGGTCCTGGTTTGCGAGCGCGAAGCCGGTGTTCTCCAGGCCCATTAGGGCGACGTGGTCCACGAAGGGCAGATTCCGGGCGATCCATGTGCAGGTCTCCCGCAGTCGTGGTGCGGTGATGGCGTGCAGGACTATCCGGATTTCGACTGCCTGGCCGCGGTCCTTTAGGCGCAGAATGCCAAGGACGGTCTGATCGAAAGCCCCTTTTGCCTGCACGACGTAATCGTGGATGTGGTCCACGGCTGCATAGACCGGGATGCCGGCCGAGAGTTTCGGATGCTGCACCGCAGCCCAGGCGTAGGCCACCTCGGGCGAGGCGAAGCCGCGCCGTTGGTCAGGACGTGGACGGCGGTGTTGGGAAGCAGGTCGCGTGTCAGGTCGAGCAAAGGGATGAAACGACGCCATTCGGTGAGTGGCTCGCCGCCGGTGAAGGTCAAAGACGGTGTAGCTGGGTCGATTAGCGGCAGAGGCGTCGGCGATCTCGTCCATAAGCCAGCCGTCGTCAACCGACTTCGGGGGCTGGGAGCACATCAGGCAGTAGTTGTTGCACCGCTCTGTCACGAGTAAAAAATTGTGCCGCGATTATCGCCGATAGAGGACTCGCACCCGGCGGCTCTCGGGCTGTATGCGCATCACGTCGCCGTCGTCGAGCTCGGCGAATCCGTCGGGCAGGCGGATGTAGTTCAACGAGGCGTGGTCCGGCCGTTCCTCTCGGCTGATGGCGAGTTGGTAGCCGCGTTGTTCTGCCAGCTGCCAGTCGTCGGCTGGGCGATCAGCGCGGCATCCCGATCGCCTGCCGGGTGATCAGCTGGGGAGCGCAGCCGCCATGCCTGGAGCTGCGGCCGTGGAACGTCGAAGTCGGCTGCGGGTGCGCGCCCGGCGAGGAGAGCGGCTTCATCGCGCCCAGCTTCGCAGGATGGCGGCGTCCTCGGGGGAATGTTCCAGCAGCTCGAACAGGTGGGTGATCATGCCTTTTTGGCGGTAGCAGAACTCCGATAGGGGCTTGATCCCGACCGAGTCTTGCTGGGTTGCGTGATGATACACAGGATCCGCCCCGCAGTGGGGTTCGAAGGCACAGCTCGAGCATTGCGGTGCTGTCTGAGTCAGTGAGTCGGCTACTGCCGATACCAAGGTGTCGGACAGCACCAAGTCTCGGTAGCTGTGGTCGTGCACGTTGCCCAGCTCGAAGCTGCGGTCGCCCATCTCCGCGAGCATTCGCGCCTCGTCGGAGGCGAACACGGCTCCCGTCGTAGTTGTAAACGAGTGCGCCCAAACCGATTCCGGCCGGGCTTCGCAAATCGACGTAGCCGATGGGCTCATCGCTGAGCATCCGCCGAACAAGCAACGTGGAGTAGAATTCGGGGAAGCGCCGGCCGGACTTATTGATCTGAAGATGTAGCGCAAGGCCGCGCTTCCAGAATTCCAGCCACTCGTGGGCTCGATACTTGTGGAATTGCTTGGTCTTGATCGCGAAGCCGTAAGGCGAAAGCGGCCGGAGAAACATGCCGTCGAGGCCCTGCCGTATGTACTCGTCGACAATTTCCTCGACGCGATCCAGGCTTGCTTCGGTGGTTGTCATCAGAGCGCGCCACTCTGTCCGGTCCGAGGCGTTCTTTGATGCGGGCGATACCCGCCACGGCGAGTTCGTAGCTGTTCATGCCGCGACGCGGCCGGTTCTTGTTGTGCAGGTCGCGAGGCCCGTCCAATGAGGTCGAGAAAAGAACGCCATGTTCATCGCAAAGTCAAGGATTTCTTCGTTTAGCAGCGCCAGGTTCGTGGTGATCACGAAACCAAGTTGCTTTGCCAGACTCGGCCGCTCGCTTTTTGGCTTCTAGGACTATCCACCGGATGAGCTCGAAGTTGAGCAGCGGCTCGCCGCCCTGAAACTCGATTTTGATCGCCGGCGCCGGCGCGGACAGTGCGATGTCTAACGCTTTCGACGCCGTGTCATGGTCCATGTCGTAGCGCTGGCGGTCCTGGCTTTGACGTGAGACTTGGCAATACGGGCAGGAATGCTCGCATCGCAGGGTGACGACGAACAGGTGTAAGGGGGTCGCTGCCCGCAGGAAGCTCAGGCGGCTTCGCAATCGTAGCGCCAGGAGTTGCTGCTGAGTGCGCTGGTCTGCTGAGCCGATGAAAAGCTTCTCAAACGCGCGCTCATAGAGCCCGTCGCCGGGGGCGAGGTCGAGCGAACACAGCCGGTCCAGTTCGGCCTCGGTCATCTCCGTTAGGTCGCCGACCATGTTGCCGACGAGGAGCCGATCCGCGCCGAGCCGCTCGAATCGGATCGGCAGGAGTTGGAGTGTGGACGCTTCGGGCGAGAAGGACGTCGGTGCGGCGAAGCGGGCCAATAGTTACCTTTCTTGTGCCAGCGACCCGAATGCTAAAGCGACGATGACGTCGCGCAGCCGCTCAGTTTCTCGATTTACTTTCTCGCGAAGATTTTCGTCTGTGACGAGATCGACGAAATGCGCACGCAGTCGCATTACCCTCAAGTCGCGTCTGAGTCGGTGAGAGCCTACAGAGGTATCTTCCGTCTACTTCGTCTATTCGACAAGACGCCTGTCCGATTAAACGATATGCAGCCTCTTGTAAGGCGCCAAGCGATTGCGTCGATGCGCTGAAGTCAACGACGAACTCGGAAGGATCAGACACTAATAAACGCTGGAGCTGTGAGACGAATGTGAATAATGCGAGCCGTGCTTAGGAGCACCCTACGCTCTTCCTGTTTTGATCTACCGTGAAGTTCATAAGCTCGCTGCCCAAGGACTCTCTTTGGTTCAGATCGTCCGGTGTGGTCGCATTCGCTACCGGCGCAGTGACAAGTGGGCTAAGAGCTGAAGCGAGATCCAGTATCTGGGTCGTCTTTCGCATTACGCAACTACCTAACACAGGTTGGATGGACTTGTCTCGGTCTTCTCATCGCGCGGTTGGCTGAGCGCTACGACCACGTTAATATTAACTCACCGGGCTGTCGACTGTGTCCAATCCCGTGAGATTCCCCTGGTTCCCCGGCGAGGCCGCCAACTCACCACCTCCAGTACTCGTCGGTTGACGTGCTCGGCGTGCGGCTGCCGACTGCGCCGCGGCGCTGAAACCTGTGAACTCATATTCAGCGGGTTTGATCGAGCGGGTTGCCAACCAGTACTGCCAGGTGTAGCCGGCCCAAATCACCCTGTTGTTGCCGTGTTCGTTGAGGTACCAGTTTCTGCAGCCCCCGCTGTTGAACACCGATCGGGCCAGCTTGCGTTGCATCTCGTTGTTGAAACTGTTCTGCGCGTCGTATGTGGGGGCCAGCGCCTGTGCGCCGATCTTGTCGCAGGTCGCGATGGCGTCCGCGATGTACCGAACCTGAGATTCGATCATGAACACCACGGAGTTGTGATCTTGTCCGGTATTGGGTCCCAGCATGAGGAACAGGTTGGGCACATCGGCGACGGTCACGCCGCGATGCGCACCAACGCCTTCCCTGTTCCAACGGTCGATAAGTTCTTCGCCGTCTCTCCCCTTTATCAGGAGGCGTCTACCCGGCGGTAGATGGTTGTATGCATAGGAGTGAGTGCCCACGAAGCCAGTGCCATAGACGATCACATCGACCAGGCGCAGCCTACCGTCGGCGGTGACGATCCCGTCCGGCGTGATCCGGGCAATGCGGTCGGTGACCAGCTCGGTCTTCGGGTCCGCGACGGCGCGGTAATAGGTGGAAGAATTCAAGATTCGCCTGCAACCAATTCGGTAACGCGGCCTCAGCTTGCGGCGCAGCTCACCATCCTTCACCGAACGCCGAAGGTTGTATTCGGCGCAGAACTCCATGAACGTCAGCGCACCCGGCCGCTTAAGCAAGCCGAACGCGAGTGCCTCCTGCGCCCAATAAATACCGGCTCGGAGCCCGGCTCGCAGGCCCGGGACGTTCGACAGAACCTGGCGCAGCGCGGCGGGGAGCTGCTTATTGCTCTGTGGTACTACCCATTGCGGGGTGCGTTGGTAGAGCTGAAGCTCGGCGACCTGGCCGACGATCTCCGGCACGATCTGGATTGCGCTGGAGCCGGTCCCGACCACTGCCACCCGCTTGCCCGTCAGGTCGACACTGTGGTCCCACTGCGCGGTATGAAAAGCTGGGCCTCGAAACTTCTCGCGGCCTTCAAAGTTGGGAATGGACGGGATATGAAGCGCGCCGACGCCGGAGATCAAGAATTGCGCGACGTATTCGCGCCCGTCGGTGGTGAAGACATGCCAGCGGTGCTCGTCGTCGACCCATAGACCGCGATCGACGAGCGAGCGGAACACTATGTAGCGGCGCAGCCCGTACTTGTCGGCAACGGTCTGCAAGTAGGCCAAGATCTCGGGTTGGTAGGAGTAGAAGTTCTTCCAGTCCGGCTTAGGTTCGAAGGAAAAAGAGTAGAGATGCGACGGGATGTCACAGGCGCAACCGGGGTAGCTGTTGTCACGCCAGGTGCCGCCGATGTCGTCGGCCTTCTCCAAGATTACGAAATCTACACCGTGCCGCTGCAACGCGATCGCCATGCCCAGACCGGAGAACCCGGTCCCGATTATGACAGCGCGGGTGTGCACAGGCTTCGGGGTCCCAGTCCCGGTGGGTGGCTCTGTCTCGACTTGTGTCATGGCGTCGACAAGGCTAGCGGATGCGCGGGTCGGCGAAGGGCCGTGTCGTTTGACCGCGTCGACAGGAGACCCTCGGATCCTGTTGCTACAGGTGACTTTGATATCGAGCGTCCCAGCCGGGAAGCCGTTGTCTACGGCCTTCGGCAAGCGCATCGTGTTTGACGAACTGTCGGGCGTGTTGCCGCAACGTGCTCCTGCCGGCGGAGGATGAGACGGCCAAATGCAGACGACCTGGCTAGACGGGAGCATCGGCGCTCCGGTGTGCAGCTCTTCGATTGCTCTCGGGTTGGGCTTCGCGAGCAATTATTCTCGTTTGGGCGCGCTCACGGATGCCTCGATGGAAGGAGACGCCGAAGGATGGGTTCAAGACCTTTCACGCCGTCCATCCATTGGGCATCCGCATTTCCTGATTCCCTGAGGTGGCTCGCCATAGCCTGGGTGATTGGCGCGGTCTGTGTGTTGGGTGTGTTGGTCGTGTTGAGGTACCTCACCCCCTGGGGTCGACAGTTCTGGCGGATCACCCGCGGGTACTTTGTCGGCTTCAAGAGCATCAGGGTGTGGCTAGGGCTTGGCGTGCTGCTGATGTTGATACTTTCTTCGGTCCGGCTCAACGTGCTATTCAGCTACCAGAGCAACGACCTATACACGGCACTGCAGAAAGCATTCGAGGGTTTCGTCACGGGCGACCGGCTGGTCGAGCAGTCTGCGATTCATGGCTTTTGGTTTTCGCTTTCTATCTTTATCGTGCTCGCTGTCATTTTCGTCGCGCGGATAAGTTTTGACATTTACCTGACGCAGCGGTTCATCATCGCGTGGCGCACCTGGCTCACCGCGCACCTCACCGATGACTGGCTGCAGGGGAGGGCCTACTATCGAGATTTCTTCATTGGCGAGACCGTCGACAACCCGGACCAGCGTATTCAGCAGGATGTCGACATTTTCACCGCTGGTGTCGGTGGGACGCCTAACCACCCATCTAACGGGGCCACCACCACATTACTGTTCGGGGCAGTCAACGCGGTGGCCTCGCTGGTCTCGTTCTCGGCGATTCTCTGGCATTTGTCTGGGAATTATACTTTTCTTGGCCTAACCGTGGCGCATGTTCCTGATGTAAGGGGTTGGAGTCGTCAGATTTCGATGTGAGTAACATCGGGACTCCCTGCAAACAATCAGACCGGGGTTCCAACGTGATCGATCAACTTCGGCAGGATCTTCAGAAACGACTTGACCAGCTGCTCGCCGAGGCGGACAAGCTGCGTCACGCACTCGTCGCCCTGGGCTCGGGTGACGGTGCCGCGCCGGCCGCCCGCGCCGGCAACGGCCGGCGCACCGCTCGTACGCGCTCGCGGCGAAGCTCGACGTCGGCATCCTCGCGCTCCTCGGCGAGCACTTCAACGCGGCGGGCGAGGACGACTCGTGCGCGGAGCACGAGCCGCGCGAGCTCCGGCGCCACCAAGGGCGCCGTGTTGGCGGCTTTGGGCGGCGGTGCTGCGATGACCGCGAGCGAAGTCGCCGCCAAGACGGGGCTGGGCAGGGCGAGCGTCAGCACCACGCTGTCGAAGCTCGCCAAGAGCGGCGAGGTCACCAAGGCCGAGCGCGGCTACCGCCTGCCGAGCGGCTCCAAGTAAGCAATTTCCGGTGCCGGGGCGCGCGGATCGGTCCAGACCGCGCGCCCTGACCCGGTCGCCATATCGCGAGGCCGCGATCGTGATCGCGATCGCGATCACGCTGGCCTGCGTGTTCGCGATCTCCTACGGTCTGGCGCTCGGGCGCCCAACCCCGCACCACATCCCCGCCGCGCTGGTCGGCGACCCGGCGAGCAGGCCCGGCGTCCTGCCCGGTTTCGAGGCGGCGACCAAGAACGGGCTTGCCTTCGAGCGCTATCCGACGCTCGCCTCGGCCCAGCGCGCGCTCGGCGAGCAGCGCATCTTCGCGGTCCTCGACTTCGAGGACGGCCGCGCGCAGCTGCTGATCGCGAGCGCGGCGGGGTCGTCGATCGCGCGACTGCTGACCGAGGTCGCCTTCCAGACCTCGCAGACCAGCGCTGGGCCGGTCGTCGTCACGGATCTCCATCCGCTGCCGTCCGGCGACCCGAACGGCCTGATGGCGTTCTATCTGACCCTCGCCGCGACGCTGATGGGGTTCGTGCCGATGTTCCAGCTGCGCGCCAACGCCGCGTCGCTCCCATTCCGCGCATCGATGATCTGCGTGGCCGTGGTCGCGGTTGTGGGTGGCCTGGCGCTCTCGCTGGTGATCGACCCGCTGCTCGGGGCGCTCCGCGGCCCGTTCCCCGAGCTCTGGCTTGCCGTCACCGCGCAGATCGCGGTCGCCGCGCTGCTCAACTCGGCGATGATCACGTGGTTTCACCGCTGGGCGATGATCCCCACTTGGACGCTGTTCGTCGCGATCGGCAACGCCTCCTCGGGCGGCGCCGTCGCGCCGCAGCTGCTGCCCGTCGTCTACCGGATCATCGGGCGCTTCCTCCCGAACGGGGCGACCGTCGAGATCATCCGCAACGCCGTGTACTTCCGCCACGCCCAGCATGCCGAGCCGATGATCATCGAGGCCTGCTGGTTCGCCGTCGCGCTGATCGCGCTGCTCGCGGGGGCGCGGGTGCGCGGCGTCGCGCCCGGTGGCGAGCCGATCGAGCGCGCTCAGGCGCGGGCCGTGAACGAGCAGGGCATCCGCTTGACGCCGTGAATGAAGCCGCTGCGCAGGAGCTCCGGCTCGCCGGCCTCGATGTCCGGCAGGACGCTGAGCAGCTCGCCGAAGATCGTCCTCAGCTGCGTTCGCGCCAGTGACGCGCCCATGCAGTAGTGGGGCCCGCCCCCGCCGAACCCGAGATGCCGGTTCGGAGTGCGCATGACGTCGAACTTCCACGGCTGATCGAACACGCGCTCGTCGCGGTTGCCCGAGTGGTAGAAGAGCACCACCTTCTCCCCGGGCGGGAGCGTGTCGCCGTAGAGCTCGACCTCCCGCGTGGTGGTCCGCCGGAACGTCAGGACCGGCGAGGCCCAGCGCACGAACTCCTCGACCGCGGCCGGCAGGTTCTCCTCGAGATCGGCGGCCAGGGTCGCCCGCTGATCGGGGTGGACGGTCAGCGCGCGCATCGCGTGCGCCGTCGTGTGGCGCGTGGTGTCGTTGCCGGCGACCGACAGCAGCACCATGAACGCGGCGATCTCCGCATGCGTCAGCCGCTCGCCGTCGACCTCTGCCTGCACGAGCGCCGTCATCAGGTCCTCGCCGGGGTGCTGCTCGCGATGCTTGGCCAGCTCGATCGCGAACTCGGTCAAGGTCCACAGCGCGGTGCCGAGCACTTCGATCGGCGGGCGATCGCCGAACACCTCCGGGTCGGCGGCGGTGACGAGCGTGTCGGCCGCGTCGACGACCCGCTCGCGGTCTGCCTCGGGGACGCCGAGCATGTCGGAGATCGTCTGGAGAGGCAGTCGCTTCGCGATCAGCTCGACGAAGTCCCCGCCCCCGGTCGGGGCCGCGTCCGCCACGATCCGTTTGGCGTTGACGCGGATCCCGTCCTCGATCCGCGCGACCTGACGCGGGGTGAACGCGGCCGAGACGAGCCCGCGCAGCTTGCCGTGGCGGGGGGCGTCCATCGCGAGAAACGACTGCGACGCCTCCAGGAACTCCTGAGGCGCATCGGCGAACTGAACGCCCTGGCCCGAGCAGAATGTCACCGGGTCCCGCGAGATCCGGCGGATGTCCTCGTGGCGAACGATCGCCCAGTAGTGCTGGCGCCCCTGATCCGGCAATCCGAGGATGTCCTCGGGCGGCTTGTGCCGGGAGATCGGCGTGTCGCGACGCAGCTGCGCGAAGTAGCGGTCGCGCTCCTCGGCGGGCGCTCCCCAGAACTCGAGTGAACCCAGGTCGGCCTCGATCGAACCCATGGCTCCCGGGGCGGACATGGCCCGACTGTACACCGGCCCTCGTCGCGGCCGGTAAAACTGAAGGCGATGCGCGATGCCGAGCTTCTCCTGCGACGGGCGCGCCGCCCGCTCGTGATCGGGATCGGGGGCGGCGGCGACGTGGTGGGCGCGCTGGCCACCGCCGAGCTCGCCCGGGTCTACGACCAGGCGGATCCGATCGTCGGCGGTCTCAGCTGGGAGCGCCGGCCGATCGACCCGCAGCCTGGTCCGAGAGCCGTGGAGGAGATCGAGGGTGCCGAGGAACTGGCGCCGGGGATCATGCTCGCCGGCGCGCAGACGCAGGTGCGCGACAGCGGCGTGCGGTTCGCCGAGTCGAGGATGGCCGAATTCCTGGACCAGCGCACGGTCCTGGTCGACGTCCAGCACGGGGCGCGGACGATCGCCGACGGGCTCGAGCGCGTCACCGCAGATCTCGGGGTCGACCTGACCGTGTTCGTCGACGTCGGGGGTGATGTGCTGGCGCAGGGAGATGAAGCCGGGCTGCGCAGCCCACTGTGCGATGCGGTGATGCTCGCCGCCGCTGGGATGCTCGCCGCGCGCGGCCGGCCCGTGCTCGCCGGCGTGTTCGGGATCGGCTGCGACGCGGAGCTGACGCCCGGTCAGGTGCTCGCGCTCCTCTCGCGGGTGGCGGCGGATGGCGGCGTGGTGGGCGTCCGGGGGCTGACCGAGCCCGTCGCCCAGCGGCTCGAGCAGGCGATCGAGCTCATCCCGACCGAGGCCAGCGCGCAGGCGGTGCGCGCGTTTCGCGGCGACGCCGGCTTCATTCCGATCCGCGGCGGCGCGAGGGCGGTCGAGTTGACGATCGTCGCGTCGCTGACGTTCTACCTCGACCCCGAGACCGCGATCCGCTCGGTCGGCCGGCTGGCCCGCGCGGTCGCGGATGCCCCAGACCTCGAGGCCGCCAACGACGCGCTGCACGCCCTCGGGGTGAGGTCCGAGCTGGACTTCGAGCGCGAAGCCGCCCACTGAGCCGTCACAATCAACCGCATGGTCACCTTCCCGCTCGACTCGCCCGCCGCGCGCCGGGGCGCCTGATGCGGGTCGCGGTAGTCGGCGGCGGCATCCTCGGCCTGGCCACGGCGCGGCTGATCTCGCAGAGCTCGCCGGACGCCGAGGTGACCGTGCTCGAGAAGGAGCAGGCGCTCGCGCAGCACCAGACCGGGCGCAACAGCGGCGTTGTCCACGCCGGCATCTACTACGTTCCGGGCTCGCTCAAGGCGCGCCTGTGCCGGCGGGGCCTCGGGATGCTCCGGGACTACTGCGCTGAGAAGCAGCTTCCCTACGACGCCTGCGGGAAGGTCGTGGTCGCCACCGAGCCGCACGAGGTCGAACCACTGAGGCGGCTCGAGGAGCGTGCGACCGCCAACGGCGTCCCGGGCTTGCGCTGGCTCGACGAGGGGGCGCTGCGCGAGGTGGAGCCGCACGTGCGCGGCGTCGCCGGGCTGCACTCGCCCGAGACTGCGATCGTCGACTTCACGGCGGTCGCCAACGCGATGGCGGACGACGTGCGGGCGGCCGGCGGACAGATCCGGACCGGCGCGCCGGTGGCGCGCGTGCTGGGCAACGGCGGCGGCCCGAGTGTCGAGCTGGCCGACGGGTCGCGGCTGGACGCGGACCGGATCTTCGTCTGCGCCGGGCTGTTCTCCGACCGGCTCGCGCGCGCGTCGGGTCAGCCCCCCGAGCCGCGGATCATCCCCTTCCGCGGCGAGTACTGGATGCTCGCCGGCGAGACCGCGCAGCTCGTCCGCGGGCTGATCTACCCGGTCCCCGATCCCTCGATGCCGTTCCTCGGCGTGCACCTGACGAGGAAGATCGACGGCACGATCTGGCTGGGCCCGAACGCGGTGCTCGCGCTCGCGCGCGAGGGCTACCGGCCGGGCAAGGTCCGCCTGCGCGACGTGTACGACACGCTCAGCTGGCCCGGCACCTACCGGATGATGCGACGGCACTGGCGCGCGGGGATCGACGAGGTCGTCCGCTCGGCGCGCAAGGGACTGTTCATCCGCGAGGTCCAGCGCTACGTGCCGGCGGTCCAGCCGGGCGATGCGACGCGGGCGCCCGCGGGCGTGCGCGCCCAGGCGGTGGACCGTGACGGCGCGCTCGTGGACGATTTCCGGCTGAGCTTCGACAGTGGCGTGGTCTGGGTGCGCAACGCGCCCTCCCCGGGCGCCACCTCGTCGCTGGCGATCGCCGAGGAGCTCGTCCAGCAGGCGGGACTGGCCGGATAGACCAGCCGATGGCGCGGGCTGCGATCACCGCGGTGGCGATGGCTGTCCCGGCGCGTCGCGTATCGAACGCGGTGGTCGCGGAGCAGATCGGCGTCGAGGAGGCCTGGATCGCAAAGCGGACCGGAACGCGCGAGCGACCGTGGGCCGAGCCCGGCGAGCGGCTGAGCGAGTTCGCGGCGCGGGCGGGCCGGGAGGCGCTCGAACGCGCCGGGACCGACCCGCAGGAGCTCGACCTCGTCCTGGTCGCGACCTCGAGCGCTGACGAGATCACCCCGAACGCGGCGCCGCTCGTCGCGGGCCTGATCGGCGCCGACCGCGCCGGCGCGCTCGACATTGGCGCGGCCTGCACCGGATGGCTGGGCGCGCTCTCGATGGCGTGCGGTCAGATCGAGTCGGGTCGGGCGCGGCACGCGCTGGTCGTGGGGGCCGACTTCCTCTCGAGGTTCCTCGACTTCTCCGACCGTGACACAGCGCCGCTGTTCGCCGATGGCGCGGGCGCCGCCGTGGTCTCAGCCGCGGACGCAGACGGGATCGGCCCGATCGTGCTGCACTCCGACCAGGCGGGAGCGGAGCTGATCCAGCTCGCGCGCGGCGGCCAGATCCGGATGCGCGGACAGGAGACCTTCCGCGCCGCGGTCACCTGCCTCGCCGAGGTCACGCACGAGGCGCTCGACGCCGCCGGAGCGGAGCTCGGCGAGATCGACCTGTTCGTGTATCACCAGGCGAACTCGCGGATCATCCGCGCGGTCGGCCAGCGGCTCGGCCTCGACCCCGCGCGGGCCGTCGACTACGTCGATCGCTTCGCGAACTCCTCAACCGCGACGCTGCCGATCGCGCTGTCGGTGGCACAGGAGGAGGGGCGCCTGAACGCCGGCGACAGGGTGCTGCTCGCCGCTTTCGGCGGCGGGTTCACCTGGGGCGCGACCGTCGTGCGCTGGGGCTGACCGGCGCGCCACTTCAGCGTGTCGCGGGTGTCCACGACGCCGTCGCGTCGCGCGCGCTGGGGGCTCACCCCTGTTCGATGCGCTTCTTCAGCTCACCTGCGCGGGCGCCGGCAAGCATTCCGCGCAGGACATCGACGAGCGGACCCCGGATGACCATGCCGAGCATGCGTCCGAGATCGACCTCGAGCGAGTAGACCGCGCGGGTCCGCTCGCCGCCGAGGTCCTCGAGCTCCCAGCTGCCGTGCACGGACTTGAGCTCGCCCTTCTCCTGGTCCCACGTCAGGCGTGTCGGCGGGTCGTAGCTGAAGCGCACGGTCGACTTGATCGTGCGGATCTTCGCGTCCGATTCCGATTCGCACAGGATCGCTCGGCCCTCGGGATCGCGGTCGATCGCCCGCAGCGACTTGAGCCCGCCCTGCCAGTCGGGCGCGCTCTCGACCTGCTCGATCAACTCCCACACCCGCTGCAGCGGCGCGTCGATCTCAGCGGTGGAACTCCCAATCAGATTCGCCATGGACGCGACCTTACCCACAAATGAGAGCGCCCCGGAGCCGGCGGAAGGGAGATGCCGAACTCGGCGGGGCGCGCTCGAGGGAGGAGAGGGTGTTGCAGGGCAAATGGTGACGCCGATTCGCTTAGTTGTCCAAGACAAGTGCTGACTTGGATCTATAAGCTGTACTTATGGAGCTACGGCAGCTGCGGTACCTAGTCGCGATCGACCGGGAGCGCAACTTCACCCGTGCGGCCGCGCGGGAGCACGTCGCCCAGCCAGCGCTCTCGCAGCAGCTCCGAAGGCTCGAGGACGAGCTCGGGCTCGCGCTGGTGCAGCGCACCACGCGCCACGTCTCGCTGACCGACGCGGGCGAGCTGCTGGTGGCGCGAGCCCGGCGGATCCTCGCCGAGCTGGACGCGGCGCAGTCCGAGCTGCAGGCGCTCCGCGGCGTCCGCGCCGGTCACGTGACTGTTGGGTCGATGCACACGATGGGTCCCGTCGACGTCTCGCTCGCGCTGGCGATCTACCACCAGCGACATCCCGGCGTAGAGCTCACCGTCCGCGAGCAGTCGAGCGAGGAGCTCGCCGAGATGCTCAGGATCGACGAGCTCGACCTGGCGTTCCTGTCGGTGACCGAGCGGATCGAAAGTCATGGACTGGGGCTGTTCCAGCTCGTGTCCGAGGAGCTGATGGTGATCCTGCCGCCGTCGCACCGGCTCGGCCGCCGGCGCCGGATCCGGATGCGAGAGCTGGCCGGCGAGCAGTTCGTCAGCTTCCGCGAGGGCGCGCGGCTGCGGGAGCTGCTCGTGGCGGCAGGACGCCAGGCCGGATTCGAGCCCAGGGTGACGCTCGAGTCCAACGAGAGCCAGCGCATTCGCCGGCTGGTCTCCCGGGGGATGGGAGTGGCGATCCTGCCGCGCTCCGACGCGATCGGCGTCGGGGCGGACGTGGCGGTCGCGAGCCTGGTTGAGCCGGAGCTGGCGCGCGACATCACGCTCGCGTGGCGCGAGGGTCGCAGGCACTCCCCGGCGGCGGGCGAATTCATCGAGCTCGCGCGCGAGCTGTTCGGCTCGGGGCCGCTCGCGGAGCGCGGTATATAGGATCGGGGCGTGGCTCGAGCCGTCGTGATCAACCGTCCCGGGGGGTACGAGGTGCTCGGGGTGGCCGATCGCACCGAGCGCGAGGCCGGTCCCGGCGAGGTGCGGATCGCGGTGCAGGCGGCCGCGGTCAACCCCACGGACATCGGCCTGCGCGAGCACGGTGACGACTCGCTTCCGCCACCATGGGTTCCGGGCATGGACGCCGCCGGCACGATCGAGTCCGCCGGCGAGGGCGTGGATCGCCTGACGGTGGGCGAGGAGGTGATGGCGGTAGTCAGCCCGCGCCGGCCCGAGGGCGGTGCTCAGGCGGAGCTGATCGTCGTGCCCGCAGCGTCGGTCGCGCCGATCCCGGACGGCGCCTCGATGGCGCAGGCCTCCACGCTGCCGATGAACGGACTGACCGCGCGAGCGGGGCTCGAGCTGCTCGGGCTGAGCGAGGGACAGACGCTGGCCGTGAGCGGAGGAGCGGGACTGCTCGCCTCTTACGTGACCCCGCTCGCGAAGGCGGCGGGGCTGCGGGTGATCGCCGACGCGAAGCCCGAGGACGAGGATCTGGTCCGCAGCTTCGGCGCCGATGAGGTGATCCCCCGCGGCAATGCGTTCGCGGACGCGGTGCGCGAAGTCGCGCCGGACGGCGTCGACGGCGTGTACGACACCGCGCTGCTGAACCGAGACGCGTTCGGCGCGTTGCGCGACCGCGGGAAGCTCGTGGTCGTGCGCGGCTGGGATGGCAGCACCACCGATCGCCAGATCGAGGTCGCGCCGGTGTTCGTGCGCGACGTGCTCGACCGAACGGACTGGTTGCTAGAGCTGCGCGAGCTGGCGTCAGACGGCCGGATCCAGCTGCGCGTCGCCGCGCAGTATCCGCCCGAGCAGGCCGCGAAGGCCCAGCGCACGATGGAGGAAGGCGGCCTTCGGGGGCGCGCTGTCATCGTCTTCTAGCGTCGGCCTCCAGCACGGCGCGCGCGGCGTTGTGACCCGGGATCCCGCTGACGCCGCCGCCGCGGCGGGCGCCCGCGCCGCACAGCCAGACATTCGACGCCTGCGTCTCCACGCCCCACTTGCCGATCTCCTCCTCGGTCTCCGCGAACGGCCACGACAGGTCGCGGTGAAAGATGTGACCGCCCGGCATCGCCAGCTCCGCCTCGAGCTCCGGCGGGGTCAGCGCCTCGACACAGACCGAGCCGTCGGGCGCTTTCCACAGGCACTCCTCGATCGGCTCGGCAAGGATCGTGTCGATTGAGCGCAGCGTGGCGGCCACGGCGCGCGCCCTGGCTCCCTCGGGATCGGCGGCGAACAGCCGTGCCGGCATGTGCAGTCCGAACACCGTCACCGTCTGCGCGCCCGCAGCGGCAAGCTCCGGCCCGAGAATGCTCGGATCCGTGAGCGAGTGACAGTAGAGCTCGCAGGGTGGCGCCTCGGGAATGCGGCCCGCCGCTGCCTGCTCGTAGGCGAGCTGGAGCTGCTCGTACCCCTCGTTGACGTGGAGCGTTCCCGCGAACGCGCGCTCCGGCGTGATGCCGGGCTCACGAAGCACGGGAAGGTGGTCCAGGACCATGTTGAGCTTCAGTTGCGCGCCCTCCGGGGGGGCCGGGGCGGGCTCGCCGACCAGCGCCGAGAGCACGCTTGGCGCGACGTTTGCCAGGACGTGCCGCGCGCTGAGGACCGTGCCGTCCGCGCAGGTGACCTCCGCGCCCCGGCCGTCGGCTTGGACTCCGGTGACGGGCAGGCCCGTGATGATCTCGACGCCCGCCGAGCGCGCGGCGTGCACCAGCGCGTCGGTGAGCGCCCCCATCCCGCCTACGGGGACGTCCCAGCGGCCATCCCCGTTGCCGATCACGTGGTACAGGAAGCAGCGGTTCTGGCGCAGGGCGGGATCCGAGGCTGACGTGAACGTGCCGATCAGCCCGTCCGTCAGCACCGTTCCGCGCGCGAGGTCGTCGGCGAAGGCTCCTTCGATCAGCGCGGACAGCGGCTCCTCGAACAACGCTCGCCAGGCCTCTTCGTCATCGACCAGCGCGCGAATCTGCGTCCGGCTCATCAGCGGCTCGGTGAGCGTTCCGAACAAGCGCATGGCGACGCGCCCGAGCATCTCGCGCAGGTGTCGCCATGCGGGGTCGGCGAGCGCGTCGAGCGCGAGCCCCGGGGTGTGAAACTCCACGCCGCGGCGACGCAGCTCGACCCCGAGCCCGAGCTCGGAAAGCAGTGCTTTCGGAAACAGGCTGACCAGATAGCTGTAGCGCGAGAGTCTCACCTCGACGCCCGGAAACGGGCTCGTGGACGCCGTTGAACCGCCGACGGACGCGTTCCGTTCGACTACGATCACGCGCTGCCCGGCGCGAGCCAGGAGCGTCGCCGCAACCAGCCCGTTGTGGCCGCCCCCGACCACGACCCCATCAAACTCACGATGCACACCTTTCAACAGCCGGTAGTGATACCTCACCGCAGATGAAGGAGCTCCACGGAACGGCCGAGACCTCGGTGACCGTGCCGATCGAGCGATGCTTCGCGTTGCTCCACGCCGTCGAGACCTACCCCGCGTGGTATCCGGACGTGGTGCGCGACGTCGAGGTCGTCGAGCACGATCGCGATGGCAGCGCGCGTCAGGCGCGCGCGGTTCTGCACGTCGCGGCCGGGCCGCTCGTGCAGGACTTCAAGCTGCTGCTGGCCGTCAGCGCCGATCCCCCGCGGGAGGTCAACCTGACGCGGATCCCGCACGACCGCTCCGATCCCGAGCAGTTCGCGGTCACATGGCTCCTGGCCGGCAACGGGCGCACGCAGATCCATCTGGACCTGCGCGCGAACCTATCGGTCCCGCGGTTCATCCCGCTCGGCGGGCTCGGTGACTCGCTCGCGCACGGGTTCGTCGACGCGGCGGCGCGCGCGCTCGACGAGGGGTAGCCGACTAGACGAGCGGCAGGACGCCGGTCTCGAGCTCGAGCAGGAAGCGCTTGCGCTCCAGTCCGCCGCCGAACCCGGTGAGCCCGCCGTCCGCGCCGATCACCCGGTGGCACGGGACGATCACGGCGATCGGGTTGCGCCCGTTCGCGAGACCCACCGCGCGGGCCGCGCCCGGCTCGCCGATGCTCTGCGCGAGCCGCCCATAGCTCGTCGTCTCGCCGTATGGAATCTCGCGGAGCGCCTGCCAGACGCGCCGCTCGAATGGGGTGCCGGCCATCTCGAGTTGCACGTCGAAGCCGTGTCGGGCGCCGGCGAAGTAGTCGCGCAGCTGGGCCTCGACGGGCTCGAAGGCGTTCTCGTCACGTTGCCAGGCGGGATCGATCGCAGCCGGCCTGGGGCCGCCCTGCATGCTGAGGCGGTGCAGTGCGGTGCCGTCGCCGACCAGCAGGAGGCTCCCGATCGGGCTCTCGGTCGTGGTGTAGAGCAGGTTCATGCCTCTACAACGAACGCGGCGCTGCCGCCGTGAGGTCCTCGGCGCGCCGCTCCAGCCCGAACGCGTCCGCGAGCAGCTCGTAGGAGCGCCTGCGGGCGTCGTGATCGTGGGTGATCGTGACGACGATCGCCTCATCCGCCACGTAGGCGGACACGAGCTGCTCGAGCCCCGCCCGAACGGTCTCCGGCGAGCCGATGATCCCGCGCCGGCCCGGTAGCGAGCCGTCCGCGGGCTGGCCCTCCCGCGCGAGGAACTCGAGCGCCTTCTCGGGCGTCGGGACCGGGATCAGCTGCCCGCGCCGCAGCAGCGTCAGGGTCATCCGGCTGCTCGCCGCCAGGCGTTGCGCCTCCTCGTCGGTGTCGGCGCACAGCACCCACGCGGCGACCGCGGTGCGGGGTGCCCGCAAGTTCCCGGCGGCCGGGTCCCCCGGCTCGAAGCGGTCCCGGTAGAGCTTCGCGATCTCCTCGCCGCCGGGGTTGATGAAGTCCGCGAAGGCGTACGGCAGCGCGAGCTGCGCGGCCCAGATCGCGCTCTGCGGCGAGGATCCGAGCAGCCACGGGTCGGGCCGCTCCGGCAACCCCGGCAGCGTTCCTGCGAGGCGCTGGAAGGGGTGATCGCCCGGCAGCGAGTCCTCGAGGTAGGCCAGCAGTTCCGCAAGCTGCTGCGGGAAGTCGTCGGGGGCGGCCTGGCGGCGATCGCGTTGCAGCGCGAAGGTGGTCAACGGGTCGGTGCCGGAGGCTCGCCCGAGTCCCAGGTCGATCCGGCCGGGGAACAGCGCGGCGAGGATCGTGAAGGTCTCGGCCACCTTCAGCGGGCTGTAGTGCGGCAGCATCACCCCACCGCTGCCGACCCGGATCGACGCCGTCACGGCCGCGATCGGGCCGATCAGGACCTCGGGGCCGGCGCTCGCGAGCATCGGACCGCCGTGATGCTCCGCGACCCAGTAGCGGTGGTAGCCGAGATCGTCGGCGAGCCGGGCCAGATCGAGCGTGTTGCGCAGCGCGTCCGCGCCGGTGGACCCCTCGGGGATCGGGGACTGATCCAGGACGGAGAGCAGCATCGCCTTCGATCTTATGACGGGTCGCTACAGCTGATCCGGGGCGGCAATCCGGTAGACGAACTGGCCCGTGCCGCCCTGCACGATCCCGAACACGAGCGTCATGAACTGCTCCTGGGCGGACGCATTCTCGAGGCCGCCCGCGTACACGGCCTCGTAGCCCGCGTCGCGGCTGAGCTGCTCGACCACCTCGCGCGCCTCCTCATCCCCGGTCCAGAGGTTGCTGGGCCGCGCCCGGGTCTGGCCGAGCTGGTCGTAGAGCGCCGCGAAGTTGATATTGAACGACTTCGCCGTTGGGCCTGCGGTCCGGGACTTCACGTATTCCGCGTTGGACGCGAAGCCATCGGGAGCCTGCGCTCCGATCAGGTTCGTCGCGTCGATCACGGTCTTTCCGTCCCACCCGCTGACGGACTCGAACGCATCGGTGATCGCGCTCCCGGGAAGCGCGATCAGCACGACATCGGCGCCGGAGACCTCGCCTCCGTCGCGCCCGATCCGGGTGACTTCGTGTCCGGCGCGCTCCCATAGGTCGGCGAGGCCGCCGCCGACGTTTCCCCTGCCTACGACCGCGACCTTCATGTTGCGCTCCTCTCGGCGACGATGGTTGAGTAGGCAATGATTGCAGGACGGAGCCGGGTCCGCCTTCAGCGTCCCCGTCGGCGCTGGCAGCGGGGGCACCAGCACGCCGTGCGGCCGGCGATCGTCGCGCGGCGCAGCTCGGTTCCGCAGCGCGGGCAGCGACCGTGCCGGTCGTCGCGCACGCGCGTCAGCCAGCGCTCGCCGTGCGGCACCCGGCCGTACCTGGTCGACTCGCCGATCGCCGCTCGCAGCGCCTCGTACAGGCGCCGCCGGGCGGCGGGCCCGAGCTCCTTGACTGGCGTGGCAGGGTGGATCCGCGCGCGCCAGGCGATCTCGTCCGAGAGCAGGTTCCCGACGCCCGCGATCAGTCGCTGGTCCATCAGCGCCGCCTTTACGCCGCCGCGTCGATCCCGCAGGAGGCGCGCGAATGTGACGGGATCGATCCGTGCTGCGTCGGGCCCCAGCGGACCGGTGATCGCGTCGCGCTCGGCGCGATCTCCAGCCAGCCATACGCCGCCGAACCGACGCATGTTGTTGTAGCGGAGCTCCCCGTCCTCGCAGACGAAGATCACGCGGTCGTGGCGATGGCGCTCGGTTCCCGTCGCGGCCCAGCTGAGCAACCCGGTCATGCCGAAGTGCATCAGCAGCTCGGCCTCGCCGAGCGGTGCGATCAGCCATTTGCCGTGGCGCTCGGGTTGCTCGAAACGACGGCCGGCGAGCTGGCGTCCGAGCGCCGCGGGACTGCGGTTGCGGACCAGCTCGCGGTCGGGCACGTCGACCTTGACGATCCGGCGGTCCTGGGCATGGCGCGCCAGGTAGCGGCGAAAGCCTTCCACGTCGGGAAGCTCCGGCATCGCAGCATGATTGCGCGACCGGGCGCCGTCGAGCACGCGATCAGCGACAACCGGTCCCTTCCGTCGATGAGTTTCCCCGCGCCCTGGGGTCCTATCGGACGTGAACTGTGATCGATCCCCCACTGCTGCGCGTGCGGGCACGGCGATCATGCCTGCCGTGCCTGCGTCGGCGCCCGCCCTTCCCAGCTTCACCGCGCGCGCCGCGTTCAGGCGGCTGCTGATCCCCGCGGCGCTCGCGGTGGTGGCGCTCGCGGTGGTGCTCGTCGCCGGCAGGCGAGTCGAGCCGCTGACGCGCGCACTCGGTCACGCGGTCGCGCTCGAGCCGGGCTGGGGAGCGCTGGCGGTCGTGCTCGAGGGCGTGTCGCTCGCCGGATACATCGCCGTGCTGTGGATGGCCGCCGGCCGTGCGACGCCACGAGTGGGAATCCGCGAGAGCGCCCAGATCACGCTCGCCGGGACCGCGGCGACGCGCCTGCTGCCGACCGCGGGCGCGGGCGGAATCGCGCTGCTGCTGTGGAGCCTGCGCCGCGCGGGCGTACCGGCACGAGCCGCGACCAGGACCATGTTCGGCTTCCTCGTGATCCTCTACTCGGTCTTTCTCGCGTCGATCGTCGCCTGCGGCGGCGCGCTCGCACTGGGGCTGGTGAACGGTCCCGTCGCGCTCGGCGCGGTTCCGGCAGGCCTGGCGCTGGTCGCGATCGGGCTGGGCCTCGGGCTCGCACGGCTGCCGGCCGTGGAGCCTCACCGGGCGAGCTCGCGGCTGCGTCGCGGCGCCGAAGCGCTGAGCGGTGCGATCGGCGATGCGCTCGCGCTGGTGCGCACCGCCGACCCCCGGCTGCTCGGGGCGGCTGCGTATTGGCTACTGGACGCGGCCGCGCTCTGGACCATCCTGCGCGCGTTCGGCGCGAGCCCCTCGCTGCCGGAGATCGGTCTCGCCTACTTCATCGGCCAGGTCGCGAACACGCTGCCGATCCCGGGCTCGACGACCGGCGGGCTGACCGGCATGTTGATCGCGCTCGGAACGCCGGCCGGTCCGGCCCTGACCGCGGTGCTCGCGTATCGCGCGATCGCGACATGGCTGCCGGTGCCCTTCGGGGTGGCCGCGCTGGGCGGGCTGCGCTCGACCGTGGCCCGGTGGAGCGAAGCGGACCGCGGCGCTCAGGGAGCGGCTTCGAGCAGTCGCTCGGCGAGCCGTTCGGGTTGCGAGAGCGCGATCAGGTGCCCGCCGGGGAGGGCGTCCGGTTCGACCCCCAGGCGCTCCCTCGCCACCGCGCGCTGAAATTCGAGCGGGAAGAAGCGGTCCTCGCGACCGGCGATCACCTGGAGCGGGAGCGGCGGCCAGCGTTCGAACTCGCACGCCGATCCGAACACCGCATCGGCTTCCTCGTTCTGGTGGGGGCCCCCGGCTCTCGCGACCTCCTCGGGGACGTCGTGCAGGAAGTACGTCCAAAGCTCGAACTCCGTCGCGTACCCGCCGCGGCGGGCTGCCTCGACGCGAGCCTCGGCCCAGCCCGTGGCACCCCACCACGCGCCCGGCGTCTCTCCCGGGCGCGGGATCATGGCGTTGACCAGCACCAGCGCGCGCAGCGGCGTCGCGGCCGCGACGAGCGGCGCGGTGAAGCCGCCGAGGGACTGGACGACGAGCGTCACGTCCTCACGCGCCCCGATCGCGTCCAGCGCGACCCGGGTGTATTCAGGTAGTCCCGCGTCCGGGTCAGCGCCGGGGAGCTGGACCGCGATCGCGTCGTGGCCCGCTGCTCGCAGCAGCGGCACGACCCGATGCCAGTACCAAGCCGCGCCGCCGGCGCCCGGGACCAGGACGAACGTGCCCACCGCGCCAGGATAGGCGCAGCGAGCCGTCAGCCGATCTCAGGCCGCGAGCAGCAGCGCGGGCATGTTCTCGGTGTCCGCGAGATGCTGGTGGGATGGGCAGTAGCCGTTGTGCGGCAGCGGCATCCGCTGGCACGGGGAGCCCTTGCGCGTGGTGGCCCGGCACTGCAGCGGGACGCCGTTGACGTCGAAGCCATTCTTCGGCATGCGGCTGAAGTGCTCATCCGCCAGGCTCACGTAGTGCTCGACGACCTTCAGCACCCGCCGCTGGGCGGTCATCGGGAAGTAGACGCGAATGTCGCGGAACAGTGATCGCGCCGGACGCGCGAAGTAGTGACGATCCGTGGCAAGCCGTTCGACCGCCGCCTCACATGCGCGCAGGACGCGCTCGTGGCTGGCGTGGCTTCCCGTGACGGCGTCATCGGCGATGTCGCGCGCGAGTTCGCGGTAGATGGCTCTGCTGAATTCGTACATTTGCGGCTCTCCTCAAGTGATTGAGGCACCTCCCAGATTCCGAAAACGCCAGGTCCGGGAAAAACTTGCGGAAACTTGCACGCATCTATTTGGGGGCGCCCGCGCGAGCCCGATGAGTCCAGGGCAGGTGCGGAGTCTCATCTGGCGTAGAACTACGTCATGCCCAAGGCCGAGGAAACCACCGTCGATGCCGCAGGCCGCGATGTCCGCGTGTCCAATCCGCACCGCGTGATCTTTCCGGCCACCGATCGCACGCCGGCGATCAGCAAGCTCGACATCGTCGAGTACTACGTCGCGGTCGGCGACGGGATCATGCGGGCGCTGGAGCGCCGGCCCACGACGCTCGAGCGCTGGCCCAAGGGCGTCCACCCCGAGATCCGGCTCTCGACCCGCGAGTGGGGCGGCGGCGACGCGTTCTTCCAGAAGCGGATCCCGAAGGGCGCGCC
Organism: uncultured Solirubrobacterales bacterium; assembly: GCA_963849285.1. GTDB lineage: Bacteria > Actinomycetota > Thermoleophilia > Solirubrobacterales > Solirubrobacteraceae > Palsa-465. Next base: position 1,669,000 of record CAWKGS010000005.1, on the reverse strand, counting down.
GGACTACGTTCAGACCGCGCGCATCCAGTTCCCATCGGGCCGCACCGCGGACGAGATCTGCCCGACCGAGGTCGCGGTCGTCGGCTGGGCCGCGCAGATGGGCACGATCACCTTCCACCCCTGGCCGGTCCGCTCAAACGACGTGGACCATCCGGACGAGCTGCGACTCGACCTCGACCCCCAGCCCGGGACCGACTTCGAGGACGCGGTCCGCGTCGCCGGCGAGGCGCGCACGCTGCTCGGCGAGCTCGGCTACGCCGGCCATCCCAAGACCTCCGGTGGCCGGGGCATTCACATCTACGTGCGGATCGAGCCGCGCTGGACGTTCACCGACGTCCGCCACGCCGCGATCGCCTTCGGGCGCGAGCTCGAGCGCAGGCTGCCCGGCCAGGTCACCACCAAGTGGTGGAAGGAGCAGCGCGGCGAGTGCATCTTCGTCGACTACAACCAGAACGCGCGCGATCGCACGATCGCCTCCGCCTACAGCATCCGCCCGAAGCCCGGCGCGCCCGTCTCCGCTCCGCTGGACTGGGATGAGCTGTCCTCTGTCAAGCCCGAGGACTTCACCGTCGCGAGCATGCCCGCCCGGTTCGCCGAGGTCGGCGATCGGCACCGGGCGATCAACGATGTCTCGCACTCGCTCGAGCCGCTGCTCGACATGTACGAGCGCGACGAGGCCGAAGGCGAGGGCGACATGCCCTACCCGCCCGACTACCCGAAGATGCCGGGAGAGCCCAAGCGCGTGCAGCCCTCGCGCGACCGCGACAGGCCCCGCGCGTAAACCGCGGCTAGGGCGCCTGCGGCAGCCTGACGGTCCCGCGCTTGGCGGCCGGCGCGGAGGGCGGCGGCACGACCGGTCCGATGTCGCCGTCGAGGGCCTCGTCGAGGTCGACGATCACCGGCGCGTGATCGCTCGGGCCGGTGCCCTTGCGGGCATGACGGTCGACCCACGCGGCGCGCACGCGATCGGCAACCGGCTGAGACGCGAGCACCAGATCGATCCGCATTCCCAGGTCCTTGTGGAACATGCCGGCGCGGTAGTCCCAGTACGTGAAGACGCGCTCGCTCGGCCAGTGGTCGCGGACGACGTCGCGCAGGCCGAGCGACTGCAGCTCCGCGAGCGCTGCGCGCTCGGGCGCGGTCACGTGCGTCTGGCCGATGTACGCCTCCGGATCGAACACGTCCTCGTCGGTCGGGGCGATGTTCATGTCGCCGCAGACGATCGTCGCGTCGGGCCCCGCCGCGACCATCTCCTTGAGCGCCCCGAGCCACGCGAGCTTGTACCGGTAGTGCTCGGACTCCGGCGCGCGTCCGTTGGGGACGTACACGGAGACGACGCGGATCCCGTCACAGCTCGCCGACACGGCGCGGGCCTCCGGATGCGGGAACCCGGGACCGCCCGGCAGGCCGCAGCTCACGTCCTCGAGTCCCACGCGCGAGAGGATCGCCACGCCATTCCAGGTGGCCTCGCCGTGCATCGCGACCTCGTAGCCGCGCCGTGAGAGCTCCTCTCCGAGCAGCTCGGCGAAGGCCTCGTCGGCCAGCTTCGTCTCCTGCAGGCAGGCCACGTCGGGCCGGCGCTGATCGAGCCAGGGCAGCAATCGCGGAAGACGCTGCTTGACCGAGTTGACGTTCCAGGTCGCGACGCGCATCGGACCCTCACCCTAGCGCCGGCGCATGCGCCGACCTGTTCCTGCATCTAGGATCGGGTCAACACGAAACGAGGAGGAACGATGCCCGCGAAAGGCAGCGCAGAGTGGCAGGGCGACCTCAGATCCGGCACCGGCACGTTCACCGCCGGCGACACGATCGAGGGCGAGTTCTCGTTCAAGTCGCGCTTCGAGGACGGCCCCGGGGCCAACCCGGAGCAGCTGATCGCGGCGGCGGAGGCGTCGTGTTTCTCGATGGCGCTCTCGGCGGCGCTCGCCGACGCCGGCACTCCGGTCGAGTCGGTCCGAACCGAGGCCACGGTGACACTGCGGTTCGTGGACGGCGCACCGAAGATCACCTCGATCGCGCTGCGTACGGTCGGCCGCGTCCCCGGGCTCGACGACGCCGCGTTTCAGGAGGCCGCGCGCGGCGCGAAGGAGAACTGCCCCGTGAGCCGCGCCCTCTCCGGCGTTCCGGAGATCACGCTCGAGGCGTCGCTCTCTAGCTGACTCCGAAGATCGCCGCCACCGCCAGGCCCGCGACCAGCAGCGCGCCGGCGCGCCGGGTGTGCGTGAACGCGAAGGCCGCGAACCACAGCGGCCACACCGGGAAGCCGCGCGGCGGCGCGTCGGGCCGCGGGCGGCGAAGGGCCTTGATCGCGCGCCAGAGCAGTGGCAGGCCTCCGAACGCCGCGAGCGAGGGCCACGGCAGCGCCCCGGCGATCACGCAGGCGACCAGCGCCACATAGAACGCCACCATCAGCGCCTCGGTCACGATTCGCGCGCGTGGCTCGCCGAGGATCACCGGCAGCGTCTTGACGCCCTCACGGCGGTCCCACGGAATCTTGTCGATGTGCTTGCCCATCAACACGGCGGTGCACAACAGCCCGTACGGGATCGACGCGGGCCACACCTGCCAGGGCAGGTGGCCGATCGCGCTGTAGTAGGTGCCGGCGATCATCAGCGGGCCCCACACCAGCATCACGTCGAGCTCGCCGAGGCCGCGCTTCTTCAACCGCAGCGGCGGCGCGGTGTAGGCGATGTTGAGGAACACGCCGGCGAGGCCGAACGCGAGCACCACCCACCCGCGCGCGACCACCAGGATCACCAGGATCGCCACGTCCGCGAGGTTGACCGCGACCGCCGCGCGGATCAGGCCCGCGCGGGAGATCATGCCCGACAGGATCGGGTGAGGGGCGTACAGGGCGCGGGGGTAATCGGCGGTGTCGAGCCCCGTTTCGGTATCGAACAGGTCGTTGACGATGTTGTTCGAGACGTGCGCGAGCACGATCCCGGCGAACGCGAGCGCGAACCAGCCCGCCGCGAAGGCGCCGTGCCTCACGGCCAGGAGCCCGGCGATCGCGCCCGCGGTGAGCGTCATCGGCAGCACGCCGGCGCGGGTGATCACCAACCAGCGCGAGACGGCGTCGAGCTCGCCCGCCGGTGGATTGACCGTACTCAGGGCGTGTCGCCACCGCGTCAGGAGTGCGGCTTGGCTCATTCGCGGAACAATGTCGAAATCGGGGCCGGTGCGGCGTCATATAGATGAGGCCGCCAAAAAGGCGGCGAGTGCAACCACCAGGAGGCTTCCATGCCGCAGTACGCGCTTTTGATCTATTCGCCGCTCGAGGGTGGACCCTCGGCGGAGGAGCGCCAGGCCGAGTTCCCGCGCTGGTACGAGTACACGCAGAGCCTGATCGAAGCCGGCGTGTACGTCGACGGAAACCCGCTGCAGGGCTTGGACGTGGCCACGACCGTGCGGGTGCGGGATGGCGAGACGCAGATCACCGACGGTCCGTTCGCGGAGACGAAGGAGCTGCTGGGCGGCTACTTCGTGCTCGAGTGCCCCGACCTGGACAGTGCGCTCGGACACGCGGCGCGCACGCCCCACATCGCGTACGGAACGGTTGAGGTCCGGCCCGTGATGCCGGTCCCGAACAGCCCGGCCGCCGAAATCAAGGCGCAGGCGAGGGTCTGAGCGAGCTCGCGACCACGATCGAGCGCTCGTTCCGCGAGGAGCGGGGACGAGTGCTCGCGACCCTGATCCGCGTCCTCGGCGACTTTCAGCTCGCCGAGGATGCGGTCCAGGACGCGTTTGCCGCGGCGGTCGTGTCGTGGCCGCGCGACGGGACCCCGGAGAACCCGGGGGCGTGGATCATGGTCACCGCCAGGCGCAAGGCGATCGACCGCTTGCGCCGGGAGCGGGCGGTCGCGGACCGGACCGGACGGCTGGCCGAGCTCGCTCGCCTCGATGCGCAGGAGCACCACCCCGACGCCGAGGAGAGCGCGGTCGTGGATGACCGATTGCGACTGATCTTCACCTGCTGCCACCCCGCGCTCGCGATGCCGGCGCGGGTCGCGTTGACGCTGAAGACCCTGGGCGGCCTCAGCACCGCCGAGGTCGCGCGCGCGTACCTGGTGTCCGAGACGACGATGGCGCAGCGGCTGGTGCGCGCCAAGCGCAAGATCGCCGAGGCGCACATTCCCTACCGGGTGCCGCCCGACGAGGAGTTGCCCGACCGGCTCGCCGGCGTGCTCGCGGTGATCTATCTGATCTTCAACGAGGGCTATGACGCCGCGGAGGGCGAGCGCCTGCACCGCGGTGAGCTGTGCGGCGAGGCGATTCGGCTGGGCCGGATGCTCCTGCGGCTGATGCCAGACGACCCGGAGGTGCGCGGGCTGCTCGCGCTCATGCTCCTGCACGACGCCCGCCGCGAGGCGCGCCTCGACGAGCGTGGGGAGTTCGTGGCGCTTGATCGCCAGGACCGCTCGCGCTGGGACGCCGGCCGGATCGCGGAGGGCCTGAGCGCGCTGGATGATGCTCTGCGCAGGCGCAGGCCGGGTCCGTACCAGCTGCAGGCCGCGATCTCCGCGCTGCACGTGCAGGCGCCGAGCGCCGAGCACACCGACTGGGCGCAGATCGCGCAGCTGTACGGCGTCCTGGCGCGCGTCGCGCCATCCCCGGTGGTAGAGATCAACCGGGCGGTCGCGATCGCGTTCGCGGCCGATGCCCAAGCCGGGCTCGGCGTGCTCGCGCCGCTGCTCGCAGATCCCGCGCTCGAGCAATACCAGCCGCTGCACGCCGCGCACGCCGAGCTGCTGCGGCGCGCGGGCGACGGCGCCGGCGCCGCGCAGGCCTACCGGCGGGGGATCGAGACCAGCGCCAACGCGGTGCAGCGGGCCGAGCTCGAGCGCCGGCTCGCGGAACTGACGGCCTCGGCTTAGCGCAGACCCCCCGTTTGTCGGGTTCTCCGGCCCCGGGATTCGCGTTCGGAGCGCGGCTGCTCGACCGTCGAGGGGATGAGCGGAGCCGTAATGATCACGGGCGCAACGGGCTTCGTCGGGACCGAGGTCCTGGCGCGCTACCTCGAGCGCTCCGATCGCGACGTCGTGCTGCTGGTCCGCGCGGACGGTGAGCCTGCGCTGCGCAACCGCCTCCGCTCGGTCCTGTCCGACCTGTGCGGCGATGCCGGCCGCTACGCCGATCGGGTCGAGGCGGTGGCCGCCGACCTGACGGCGCCGAACCTCGGGCTGACGCGCGCGGAGCGCGACCGGCTCGCCGAGCGCGTCACCACGATCGTCCACAGCGCCGCCTCGGTGTCGTTTTCGCTTCCGCTCGAGCAGGCGCGCGAGATCAACCTCGAGGGCACCCGCCGCGTGCTCCAGTTCGCGCGGCTGGCGCAAGCGCGCGGCGGCCTCGAGCGCTACGGACACGTCTCGACGGCATACGTCGCGGGCACGCACGTGGGCCGCTTCACCGAGCGTGACCTCGATCTCGGTCAGGGCTTTCACAATTCGTACGAGGAGTCGAAGTTCGAGGCCGAACGGCTGGTCCGGGCCGAGCGGGAGCTCCCCTACGCGATCATGCGACCGAGCATCGTCGTCGGCGACCGGCGCAGCGGCTGGACCTCCGCGTTCAACGTCCTGTACTGGCCGCTGCGGGCATTCGCGCGGGGGCTGTTCCGCACCGTTCCCGCGGTGGCGAGCGCGCCCGTCGACGTGGTCTCGGTCGACTACGTCGCGGACGCGATCCACGCGCTGTGCGAATCACGCGATCGCTCGCAGGCGACCTATCACCTGACCGCCGGCGCGAACGCCAGCACGATGCTCGAGATCGCCCACGCCGCGAGCCGCTATTTCAAGCGTCCGGTTCCGAGGCTAGTGGCGCCCGAGGAGTTCAGCGCGGCGATGGCGCCGGACGGCGGCGGCGCGTACTTCCCCTACTTCTCGATCGGCGCCGTGTTCGACGAGTCGAGGGCGAGAGCGGCGCTCGAGCCCGCCGGGATCTCGCCATCGCCGCTGCGCGACTACATCGAGCGCCTGCTCGACTACGCGACCCGCACGCGCTGGGGCAAGCTTCCGGTAGCGCGGGCGCACGCTCTACTGGCGTAGGAACCGCCCTCCGCGCGGCGGAAAGCGCGTCCCCCCAGGCGGGGGGTTCGTGGCGCGCTGTCGTTGTGGCTCGGCGCGCTCGCGGGGATGCTCGAGTGTGAATGCCGCCACTCGCTGACACCGCGCGCTTCCGCAGCGACGATCCGGACGAGCTTGTGCTCGCCTCGCTGGCCTGCCCGATCTGCCTGAGCAGCGAGCAGGTCGAGTGGGACGCCAGCCTCGAGGGCTACGATCCATCGGTGCAATGCCTGTGCCCGGAGTGCGATCAGCGCTGGCTCGTGTACCTGACCGCGCAGCAGTCGTTGCGCCTCGGGCTGTTGTTCGCGCGCGCCCACTGAGCGCCGTGCCATGACCGCCACCGACGGCCGCGCGGGCCTCGGGATCGACGCGCTCGAGCTGTTCGTCGAGGTGCTCTCGCAGGGCGACCGGGCGCTGCAGACCGGTGACGATTTCTACAGCCGCCTGTGCGAGGCGGTCTGCCGGCAGGCGCACATGCGCCGCGCGGTGATCTTCCGCTACGACTCGGCGCGCCGGCGGGTGCGCGCGGCCGGCGCGCACGGTCTCGACGTCGAACAGTTCGCGACCGCGCACGTGACGATCGAGTCCTCGCCGCTCGCCGCGGAGGCGCTGCGCGAGGACCGTGTGGTCGAGTCCTCCGGGGCCGTCAGCGACCTGTTCCCACCCGAGTTCGGCGGGCTGTTCCCGGAGCCCGTGCGGCTGATCTGCGCGCCGATGGCGGCCGCGGGCCGGCCGATCGGGGTGATCCTCGCCGATCGGGTGATGTCCGCGCCTCCACTCGACGCTGCGGAGCGGTACCTGCTGTGGACGCTCGGCAAGGCGGCGGCGCTCGCATCGGTCGCGCGAATCGTGGCCACCCAGGCCGAGAAGGCCGTCCAGCTCGAGCAGCGGATCGATCTCGCGCGCGAGATCCACGAGGCCGTGATCCAGCGGCTGTTCGGCGTCTCGATGGCACTGGACGGCGAGGGCGAGCTGCCGGCGCAGGCGCGGCGCCGCTGCGCGGACGAGACCCAGATCGCGCTCGCCGATCTCCGCAGCGCGCTGCAGCGCCCGCTCGGCCGAGCCCCGCGCGCGACGGGGACCACGTTGAAGGCGGAGATCGAACGGCTGTCGGGCATGCACCCCGACCTGGGAGTGACGTTGGTCGCCGGCCAGGAGTGCGAGGTGCCGCCCGCGATCGAGCCGCTCGCGCAGTCGGTGCTGACAGAAGCCGTCCGCAACGCGCACAAGCACGCCAGCCCGACGCGCGTCACGGTCAGGATCGAGCGGGGCGATGGCACGTTCCTGCTCGAGGTCGTCAACGACGGCGTGACCGGGCGCCGCCGGCACCATCCCGGGATGGGACTGCGGCTGGCGGCGCTCGAAGCGCTCCAGAGCGGAGGCGTGGTCGAGTTCGGGGCGCGCGAGCCGGGCAGCTGGCAGGTGCGCCTCGTGGTGCCCGACGATGTCTGACGCGCTGCGCAGCCCCGAGCGGTTGAGCGTGCTCGTGGTCGATGACCACGACGTCGTGCACTGGGGCTTCCGGCTGATGCTCACGCAGCAGCCATGGGTCGAGCGCTGCCTGAGCGCGCAATCCGGCAAGGAGGCGCTCGAGCTTGCGATTCGCTACCGCCCGCACGTCGCGCTGGTGGACCTGTTCCTCGGCGAGGAATCCGGCGCCGAGATCTGCGAGCAGCTGCGCGCCGCGGAGCCGTTCACCCGCGTCCTGCTGTTCTCGGGCGCCGGCGAGCTCTCGCCGAGCGCGGCGCGCGCGGCCGGGGCGGCCGGGTTCGCCTACAAGGACTGGCCGGCGCGCAAGATCGCGAGCGCGGTCCGGCTGGTCGGAATGGGCAAGACCGTCTTCGACCGGCACGAGACCCACTCGACGATGGGACTCTCCGAGCGAGAGCGCTCGGTCCTGAGGCTGATGGCGTCCGGGTCGACCAACCCGGAGATCGCCGAGACGCTGCACCTGTCCAGGCACACGGTGAAGGAGCACACGAGCTCGGTGTACCGCAAGCTCGGCGTGCGCAACCGGACCGAGGCGGTCCAGCGCGCGCAGCGCCTCGGCCTGGCCTGAGCGCGCCGCCGGGCGGTCGCTAGGGTGGAGAGATGGAATATCGAACGCTGGGAAACACCGGGGTGCGGGTCACGCCGCTGTGCCTGGGGGCGATGATGTTCGGCGGCTGGGGCAATCCCGACCACGAGGAGAGCATCGGCATCATCCACCGCGCGCTCGACGCGGGGATCAACTTCATCGACACCGCGGACGTCTACTCGCGCGGAGAGTCCGAGGAGATCGTCGGCAAGGCGCTGGCCGGCGGCAAGCGCGACAACGTCGTGCTCGCGACGAAGGTCCACGGCACGATGGGCGAGGATCCGAACGAGTTCGGCAATTCGCGCCGCTGGATCGTGCGCGAGGTCGAGAACTCGCTGCGGCGACTTCGCACCGACTGGATCGACCTCTACCAGATCCACCGGCCCGAGCAGGACACCGACATCGACGAGACGCTCGGGGCGCTGAGCGACCTGGTGCGGGCCGGCAAGGTCCGCTACATCGGCTCCTCGACGTTCCCGGCCAGCCAGATCGTGGAGGCGCAGTGGGCCGCTCAGCGGCGGGGCCGCGAGCGCTTCGTCTGCGAGCAGCCGCCGTATTCGATCCTGGTGCGCGGCGTCGAGAACGACGTGCTGCCGACGTGCCGCCGCTACGGGATGGGAGTGATCGCCTGGGGCCCGCTCGCGAGCGGGTGGCTGAGCGGGCGCTACCGCCTCGGCCAGGACATCCCCAGCTCCCACCGCGCCGACCGGCTGCCCGCGCGCTACGACATGTCGATTCCCGCCAACCAGCGCAAGTTGGAGGCCGCTGACGCACTGGCCCGGCTGGCCGAGGAGGCCGGGATCACGCTGATCGAGATGGCGCTGGCGTTTGTGATCCGCCATCCGGCGGTCACCGCCGCGATCATCGGGCCGCGGACGAGGGAGCACCTGGAGTCGCAGCTGAGCGCGGCCGATGTCGCGTTATCGGAGGACGTGCTCGACCGGATCGACGAGATCGTCCTGCCCGGGTTGACCGTGAACCCGGTGGACGGCGGCTGGCAGAACCCCGCGCTCGAGCCGCCGGCGCGCCGCCGCTGAAGGCCTCGCGGGGACGTCGAGCCCCCTGACCGCAGGATTGCAGCGACGCCGGATCAGAAACTTTCTGGAGCTTGCGGCGTTAGTCGACAGTACTGTCCGGACGTGCGTTCATGATCCATTGACTGCGAGAGGGATCGAGGAGGCAATGAGGAACGCGAACCAAAGCGCAGTGACCACGTCGGTCCAGCTGGTCGAGCTCGTGTACGAGCTGCTCGACGCGCATGGCGACACCGTCGTGCTCGCGGACGGGCTGGACGACCCGACGTGGGGCGCTCACATCGACTATCTGCGAGACCTTCAGCGAATCTCGCGGGCGGCGCTGGCGCGGGTTCAGCTGTAGGGCCGGTTTCGGCGCGGAGGGGCGCACCGAGAGCGATCCCAGCCTCGGCGCGTTGGAGCGGATACAGTGCCAGCCGCAATGCCAGAGCGTGCGGCGATCGTCACCGGGGGCTCCCGCGGAATCGGGCTCGCGCTGGCGCGGGCACTGGCCGAGGAGGGATATGGCCTGACGATCTCGGCGCGCAAGCCGGACACGCTCGAGCGCACCGCCGCCCAGCTTCGGGAGGAGGGGCACGAGATCGAGGCGGTGCCGGCCAACATGGCGGACGAGGACGCGATCAAGCAGGTCGTCACGCGGCATCGGGAGCGGTTCGGGCGCCTCGACGTCCTGGTCAACAACGCCGGCGTCGGCATCGGCGCCGCCGCCCACGAGCACCAGACGAAGTACGTCGACCTGCAGCTCGGGGTGAACCTGCGGGCGATCGTGCTGTTCTACCGCGAGTGCGCGGAGATGCTGCGCGCGGCCGGCGAGGAGCATCGGGGCGCGCTGGTGGTGAACCTGGCATCGATCGCCGGGAAGTCGCCGCAGCCGTGGCTGTCTGTCTACTCGGCGACGAAGGCCGCCGTGGTCTCCTACACCCAGGCGATGAACAAGGAGCTCAACTCCGACGGCGTCAAGTCCGTCGCCTTCTGCCCGGGCTTCGTCGACACGGACATGACCGAGTTCGTGAAGTCGACGGTTCCGCCCGAGGAGATGCTGCGCACCGAGGACATCGCCGAGGCGTTGCGATTCCTGCTGCGCGTCTCACCGGCGTGCGTGATTCCGGAGATCGTCTTCCAGCGTCCGGGCGAGACGATCTAGCGCCGGCCCTCTACACGGTCGGCCACTCCACCCGGCCGCTTGACGAGCTGGTGGAGGTGCTGCGCTCGGCCGGCATCGTGCGCCTTGTCGATGTCCGCACCGCTCCCGGTTCGCGTCGCAATCCCCAGTTCTCGCGTGAGGCGCTCGCGCGCGGCCTGCCCGAGCGCGGGATCGAGTACGAGCACGAGCCTGAGCTGGGCGGTTTCCGCAAGCCTCGTCCCGATTCTCCCAATCGGGGTTGGCAGCACGAGGGCTTCCGCGGCTACGCGGACTACATGGCGACCGAAGCATTTCGCGACGCCCTGGGCCGGCTGGCGCGGCTGGCCCGGGCCGACCCGACGGCGGTGATGTGCGCCGAGGCCCAGTGGTGGCGCTGCCACCGGCGCCTGATCGCGGACGCGCTGACGGTCCGCGGCTGGAATGTCCTGCACCTCGGTCTGAAGCGCGAGCCCGTCGCGCACGAGCTGACGGCGTTCGCGGTCCTCGGGCCAGACGGGACACTCACCTACCCGCCGGTCCAGGGCGAGCTCGAGCTGTGAGGGATCCCCAACTGCAGCGGGCAGCCGACCGGTTGGGGTAGCGTGTTGCGGGCGATGTCTGCGCTCGCACGCGTCCTGGCTGCCGGGGTGATCCTCGCCGCGCTGGCGTGCGCTCAGTCCGCCTCCGCGGTGTCCTTCCGCAGCGGCCACGGGCTGACCGTCGTCTCGAGCCAGACGCTCGACTCGCGATTGAGCGCGGTCACCGTGCGGACGGCGGCCCTCCCGGGTGCGGCGAACATCCGGATCCTGTTGCCGAGCGACTACGCGGCGCATCCGCACCGGCGCTACCCGGTCTTCTACCTCCTGGACGGCACCAGCGGGCACGCCTCCGACTGGACGACCGCGGGCGGAGCGGAGCGGACCACCGCTGGCCGCGAGCTGATCGTGGTGATGCCCGACATCTCGCTGAACGGCGACGGCGGCGGCTGGTGCACGAACTGGCCGGATGGGCTCTACAGGTGGGAGACCTTCCACATCGACCAGCTGATCCCGTGGATCGACGCGAACCTGAGGACGATCGCGGCGCGAGCCGGCCGCGCGATCGCCGGGCTCTCACAGGGCGGGTTCTGCTCGATGAGCTACGCGGCGCGCCATCCCGATCTCTTTGCGACGGCGCTCTCGTACTCGGGCGCGCCCGACATCGCCTACGACACGCAGGCACAGCTGCTGGTGACCCCGATCATCAACGCGACCGAGGTGGGACTCGACGGGGTTCCGGCCAACTCGATGTTCGGACCGCGCACCACGAACGAGATCAACTGGGCCGCGCACGACCCGACGACGCTCGCGGAGAACCTGCGCGGGATGAACCTGTTGATGTACACCGGCAACGGTCAGCCCGGCCCGCTCGACTCGGGCGTGCCGAATCCGGAGGCGATGGGGATCGAGTGGGGCGTGCACCAGCTGACGATCCTGTTCCACAACCGGCTCGACGCGCTCGGCATCCCCAACTACATGGACGACTACGGCCCGGGCACGCACTCCTGGCCCTACTGGGCGCGCGATCTGCAGGAGTCGATCGGGACGATCATGTCCGACTTCGCGCATCCGCCGCCCGCGCCGGCGCGGATCACCTACACGAGCGCCGATCCGACCTACTCCGCGTTCGGCTGGCAGGTTGCGACGCACCGAACCGTGCGGGAGTTCTCGACGCTCGCCGATGCCGGCAGGAGCGGGTTCACGCTCGAGGGCTCGGGCACCGCGACCGTCACCACGCCCGCGCTGTATCGCCCGCGCCGGAGATACGCGATCGACGACGGGCACGGGCACGAGGTCACGGTCCGCGCCTCGCGCCGCGGGCAGCTGACGGTGAGCGTGTTCCTGGGGCCGTCGAACACGGTGCAGGAATATCCGGCCGACGGTCCACCGATCGGCACGCAGATTTACTCGACGCACGTGACGATCGCGCCGAAGCGATGAGCACAGCGGCTCCGCGGATAGAGCCCGGGTCGCCGGCGGAGATCGGGCGCATCAACACGCTGGTCGTCAACGTGCTCGCGCGGGCCTCCGGGAGCAGGCGGCCGGTGAATGTGTTCACCACGCTTGCCCGGCACCGGTCGCTGTTCCTGCCGTGGCTGCGGTTTGCGGGGACGCTGATGCCCCGCGGAAAGCTGCCGCGCGCCGACACCGAGCTGCTGATCCTCCGCACCGCTCACAACTGCGGCTGTGAATACGAGTGGCATCACCATGAGCGGATCGGGCAGCTGTCGGGGCTCTCGGCTGCGGACGTCGCCCGCGTCCGCGAGCCGGGGTCCGCCGGCGGCTGGACCGAGCGCCAATCGTTGCTGCTGCGAGCCGCCGATCGGCTGCACGCCGAGCGCGATCTTCCGGACGAGCTGTGGGAGGCGCTGCGGCGGGAGCTCTCCGAGGTTCAGCTGATCGAGCTGTGCATGCTCGTCGGCCACTACGAGATGCTCGCGATGACGATCAACAGCCTGCGCGTGCAGCCGGACCCCGGCACGTTCGGACCCGTGCCCCGACTTCTCAGGAGGTTCACATGAGTGCCCAACCGCTCGCCGGCAGGCGTGTACTGATCACCGGCGCGGCGCGCGGCATCGGCGCCGCCACCGCCAGGCGGCTCCACGCCCGGGGCGCGCGACTCGCGCTGGCCGGACTCGAGCAAGAGCTCCTGGACGGTGTCGCCGGCTCGTGCGGCGACGCGTACAGCGTCGCTTGCGACGTGCGCGACCGAGAGCAGGTCGAGGCGGCGGTCGCTGGCGCCGTCGAGCATCTCGGCGGCCTGGACGTGGTGATCGCGAACGCCGGCGTCGCCGCGCAGCTGCCCCTGGTCGGCGGCGACCCGGCAGTGTTCGAGCGGACGGTCGAGGTCAACCTGATCGGCGTCTACTACACGCTGCGAGCGGCCGGGCCCCACATCGCGCATCCCGGCGGCTACGCGCTCGCGATCTCCTCACTGGCGGCCGCGGTGCACGCGCCGCTGCTCGGGGCCTACAGCGCCACCAAGGCGGCCGTCGAGGCGCTCGGCGACACGCTGCGGATCGAGCTCGCCTCGAGCGGGGCCCGGGTCGGCGTGGCGTACTTCGGCGAGCTCGAGACCGACATGACCCGGCGAGGCTTCGGCACGCAGGCGGCTCAGGCGCTCCAGGCGCACACGGGCCCGCTGGCGCGGCCGGCGCCGCTGGAGGCGGGGATCGACGCGATCGAGCGCGGGATCATCAAGCGCTCGCGCCGCGTCGTTGCCCCGCGCTGGGTGGCCCCGATCCTTCCGGCCCGCATGGTCGTGCAACGTCTGGTCGATTTCGGTGGGCGTCGCGGCCTCGACCGCGCGCTCGAGATCGCCCGCGGCGAGAACGCGCCGCTGACCACCGAGCTGCCGGCACGCAACGGCGGCCGGCCCTCATAGTCAACTCTTACTCGCCTCCTACCGGCTTGCGACGCGCTCACGGGAACGTGTGCGCAGTCGAACAGCAAAGGAGGTGATAGATGCGAGTGAAGCCTTTCCTGACCGCCATTGCGGTGACTGGCGCGGTCGCCGGCGGCGGAGCGGCGATCGCCAGTGCGGCGACGACCAGCAGCTCGACGAGCAGTTCGTCGACAACGCCCTCCACCCATACCGCGACCGCGCCTTCCGGGACCACTCGTCCGGGCCAACCCGGTGGGAGCAGCACAGCTCCCACCCGTCCCGGCAACGGCTCACACACCTGCCCCGGCATGTGATGCAGCCCACATAACCGCGTGACCCTGCCACGCGTGACGTCACTAACACTCGGCCGCCCCTCGGGGCGGCCGAGCGCTCGTCCAGGCGGCCGCGTTGACGGTGCTGACGTGCATCTGATATATCAGGCTGGATGGCAGCTACGGCAGAGCCCGCGCGGCAGTTGCCGTCCTCTCAGCGCGTGGTGATCATCGGGGCAGGGATCGTGGGCAACAGCCTCGCCTACCACCTGAGCCTGCTGGGCGAGACGGACATCATGCTGCTGGACAAGGGCCCGCTCCCCAATCCGGGCGGCTCGACCGGGCACGCCTCGAACTTCATCTTCCCGGTCGACCACTCCAAGGAGATGACGCTGCTGACGCTCGAGAGCATGCGTCAGTACAAGGAGCTCGAGGTCTTCACCGAGAGCGGCGGCATCGAGATCGCGCGCACGTCCGAGCGCATGCAGGAGCTCGCGCGCAGGGTCGGCTCGGCGCGGGCATGGGGGATCGAGCCGGTCTCGCTGCTCAACCCCGAGGAGATCAAGGAGCTCGTCCCCTACATCAACGAGAAGCTGATGATCGGCGGCTTCTACACGCCCGGCGCCGGCGTCGTCGACTCGCTGCGGGCGGGAACGCTGATGCGCGAGCGGGCCTCAGGCAACGGGCTGACAATCGCCGCGAACACCGAGGTGCTCGGGATCGACGTCGAAGGCGGACGGGTCAGGCGGATCAGGACCAGCCGCGGCGACGTCCAGGCCGACAAGGTGGTGATCGCATGCGGGGCGTGGAGCCCGCGGATCGGGCGGATGGCCGGTGCCTCGATCCCGCTGACGCCGATGATCCACCAGATGATCGACATCGGACCGGCACCCCGGTTCGCGAACAGCACGAGCATGATCGAGTACCCGATCGTGCGCGACATGGACACCAACATGTACGAGCGCCAGGAGGGGACGGGGCTGGAGATCGGCTCCTACGCACACCGCCCGATCACGCTCGACGCCGATGAGATCCCCTCGATCGACGAGGCGGCCCTGACCCCGACCGAGCTGCCGTTCACCCAGGAGGACTTCGACCCGCAGATGGAGATCGCGCTCGAGCTGATGCCCGAGATCGTCGGTGACGAGAACGTCGGCGTGAAGTACGCGATCAACGGGGTTCTGTCGGTGACGCTCGACGGGATGCCGCTGCTCGGCGAGACGCCCGAGGTCCGCGGGCTGTGGTCGGCCGCCGCGATCTGGATCAAGGAAGGGCCGGGGGCGGGCAAGACCGTCGCGGAGCTGATGGTGCACGGCGAGTCCGAGATCGACGTGTTCGAGTCCAACATCGCGCGCGCCTACTCCTGCCAGCGCACGAAGGCCCACATCACCGCGCGGGCCTCGGAGGGCTTCAACAAGATGTACGGGATCGTCCACCCCTCGGAGCAGTGGGCCTCGGACCGCGGTGTGCGGCTCTCCCCGTTCCACGAGCGCGAGCGCGAGCTCGGCGCGTTCTTCTTCGAGACCGCCGGCTGGGAGCGGCCGCACTGGTATGAGTCCAACGCGAACCTGCTCGAGGAATACGGCGATCGGGTCACCCGGCGTGAGGCCGAGTGGGAGTCGCGCTGGTGGTCGCCGATCATCAACGCCGAGCACCTGGCGATGCGCGACCGTGCCGCGATGGTCGACCTGACCGCGTTTGCGATCTTCGACGTCGCCGGCCCGGGAGCGCTCGACGTCGTGCAGTGGGTCGCGATGCGCCAGATGGACGTGCCGGTCGGACGCGTCGTGTACACGCCGGTCCTGACGCCCGGCGGCGGGTTCAAGCAGGACCTGACGATCATGCGGCTCGAGGACGAGCTGTTCCGCGTCGTGACCGGCGGCGCGTACGGGATGTCCGACCGCAAGTGGTTCGCCGACCACCTGCCGCAGGACGGCTCCGCGCAGCTGCACGACCAGACCAACTCGTGGTGCACGCTCGGGCTGTGGGGCCCGCGCGCCCGCGACATCCTCGCCGGCGTGACCGGCGACGACATCTCGCACGAGGGCTTCCCGTTCGCGCGCTGCCGCATGATCGAGGTGGGTCCGCTGCAGGTGCTCGCGTCGCGGATCTCCTACGTCGGCGACCTCGGCTGGGAGCTGTATGTGCCGATCGAGCAGGGCGCGCGGCTGTGGGACATCGTCGCCGAGGCCGGCGCGCCGCACGGGATCGTGCCGGCCGGGATCGGCGTGTACGGCACCACGGGCCGGCTCGAGAAGTGCTACCGCGCCTACGGCGCGGAGCTCGAGGCCGACTACAACGTGGTCGAGGCGGGGATGGCCTGGGGCAAGGTCAAGGACCAGGACTTCATCGGCAAGGCCGCGCACGTGCGCCATCGTGACGAGGAGCCCTCCGCGATCCTGTGCACGCTGACCGTCGAGGACCACGCATCGGAGTCGGGCGTCAGGCGCTACATGCTCGGCAAGGAGCCGATCCTGACGCGCGGGGGCGAGCCGCTGGTCGATCGCAAGGGCCGGCGCTCGTACGTGACGAGCGCCGGAGCGGGTCCCTCGATCGGCAAGCACATCCTGATGAGCTACCTCCCGCCGGAGCAGGCCGTGGTCGGGGAGCAGCTGCTGGTCGAATACCTGGGCGAGCGCTATCCGGTCACGGTGCGGTGCAACGACTCGACGCCCGTGTTCGACCCGGACAACTCGCGCGTTCGCTCATGAACATCCTGGTGTGCGTGAAGCGCGTGCCGCTCACCGGCGGCAAGATCGTGCTGACCGACGACGAGCGCGCGATCCAGACCAAGCATCTCGGCTTCACGATCAGCCCGCACGAGGAATGCGGCGCCGAGGAGGCCGTGCGGCTGGTCGAGCGGCACGGCGGCTCCTCCACCGTGCTCACGCTCGGACCGCCCGAGGCCGAGGAGCAGCTGCGCGACGTCATGGCGATCGGCGTGGACGCCGCGATCCACCTCGTGACCGACGGCGAGGAGTGGGACCCGCAGGCGACCGCTGCTGCGATCGTCGAAGCGGCCCGCGAGGGCGGTGAGCCGTACGACCTGATCCTGTTCGGCAACGAGTCCGCCGATGCCGGCAACTACCAGGTCCCGATCCGGGTGGCGCACGCGCTCGGGCTGCCCTGCGTGACCGGCGTCAAGGCCATCGCCGTCGACGGCGCGCAGCTGCGCCTGGAGCAGGAGGTCCCGGGCGGCCGCGACGTGTATCTCGTGCCGATGCCGGCGGTGGTGAGCGTCAAGGAGGGCCTGAACCTGCCGCGCTATCCGTCGGTGCCGGGTCGGCTGCGCGCCAAGCGCAAGCCGATCATGAGCGCGTCGCCCTCAAGGCCGCCCGCTCGGCTCGAGATGGTGCGGCTGGCGGTGCCCGCAGGCGCGGGCAGGCAGGCGCAAGTGCTGGGCCATGGCGCGGCTGCGGCGCCCGCGGTCGTCGACGTGATTCGCGAGCTGGGACTGCTGTGAGCGCGCTCGTGTTCATCGAGGATCGTGCCGACGAGCTCTCGCAGCAGGCGCTGAGCTTCGCGCGTGGGCTGGACGGCTCGCTGCGGGCGGTCTCGCTCGAGGGGGCCTATGCGCCGGCAGCGTGGGGCGCGGCGCTGGCGGAGCTCGTGGGCGCCGATCGGCCGACGGCGGTCGTCGGCCCTGGAACCGAGCGCGGCAACGAGGTGCTGGCGCACGTCGCGGCGATCCTCGAGCTGCCGATGGCCGCGAACTGCGTATCGGTGAGGACCGGGGAGCCGGCGAGCGTGACGCGGGTGCGCTGGGGAGGAAGCTTGCTCGAGGAGGCGCGGGTCCACGGCGCGCCCCTGCTGGTCACGGTCGCGCCGCATGCCGTCCCCGTCGATGCCGCCGCGCTCAGCGTCGAGGTGGATGTGCTCACGCCGCCGGTGGCGGACGCGGCCGGCGTCTCGGAGCGAATCGCGACCAGCGCCGGCGGGATCTCGCTGGCCGACGCGGACGTGGTCGTCTCGGGCGGGCGCGGCGTGGGATCCGCCGAGGGGTTCGCCGTGATCGAGGAGCTGGCGGCGCTGCTCGGCGGCGCGGTTGGCTGCTCGCGCGCGGTCACCAGCGCGGGGTGGCGCCCGCACACCGACCAGGTCGGTCAGACCGGCACGAAGATCTCGCCCGAGCTGTACATCGCCTGCGGGATCAGCGGTGCGACCCAGCACATGGCCGGCTGCAAGGGCGCCAAAAAGCTGATGGCGATCAACCCCGACGGCGAGGCCTCGATCTTCGCGAGCGCCGATTACGCGGTGATCGGGGACCTGCACGAGGTCGTCCCCGCGATCGCCTCGGAGATCAGAAAGGTGCGGGGGACATAGGCTCGGCCGTCTCGGCCGTGCTCCTTGCCGCCGCGATTGGGGCGAGTGCGGCGCTGTTCGCCCAGCGCGCGCGGTTCCTCTTCAGACGAGTGCTGGCTGGCCGGCCAACCAGGCGCGGTGGGGAGGGCGCTCGGCGCGCGCAAAAGGAGCTCACGATCGTCGTCGGTCAGCGCAAGCTGCTGCAGCGGCTCGGACCGGGATTGATGCACGCGTTCATCTTCTGGGGGTTCATGGTGCTGCTGCCGACGATCGTGATCGCGATGATCGGGATCGTCGACAAGCACTCGACGCTACCGTGGCTCGGTCACCAGGGCTGGTACGCGCTGCTCGTCGACCTGTTCTGCGTGCTCGTCGCGATCGGCGTGCTCGCGGCGCTCTGGATCCGCAAGATTCAGCGCCCGGGGCGCTTTGCGGGCAGCCATCTCGGCGAGGCGGACCTGATCCTGGCGCTGATCGCGACGATCGTGACGACGCTGGTGCTCTGGCACGGCGCGCGGATCGCGCTCGGTCTGGCCGACTGGCCCAGATCGTGGTCGCCATTGTCGAACGCCGTCTCGCACCTGTTCCGGCGAGGCGAGGCCACGCGGGTGCTGGAGCGCGTGTTCGTGTGGGCGCACGTCCTCACGATCCTCGCGTTCCTCGCCTACCTGCCGCACTCCAAGCACCTGCACATCGCGACCGCCGCGGTCAACGTGTGGTTCGCGCGGACAGGACCGGGCGGCGGGCTCGAGCGGCTCGACTTCGAGCTACCCGACGACCAGATCCGCTTCGGGGCCGGCACCGCGGCGGACCTGACCTGGAAGGAGGTGCTCGATACGTTCTCGTGCACCGAGTGCGGACGCTGCCAGGACGCATGCCCCGCGTTCGCAACCGGCAAGGTCCTCTCGCCAAAGCTCGTGATCATGGGCTTGCGCGACGCGGTGCTCGCGGGCAGCGAGGAGCCGCTCGTCCCGGCCGCCGTGCCCGAGGAGTCGGTCTGGGACTGCGTCACCTGCGGCGCATGCGTGGAGGCCTGTCCGGTCTCGATCGAGCACATCGACCACATCGTGGACCTGCGACGCCAGCTCGTGATGGTCGACGCTCGCTTCCCGCCGGAGGCGGAGCCGATGCTGCGCGACGTCGAGCGGGCGTCGAACCCGTGGGGCAAGCCGCAGGCCGAGCGCGCCGACTGGGCCGCGGACCTCGGCGTCCGGGTGCTCGAGCCGGGCGAGCCCGCGCCCGAGTACCTCTACTGGGTCGGGTGCGCCTCCTCCTTCGACGAGCGAGCGCGGGGCACCGCCCGGTCCACGGCGAAGCTGCTGCAGGCCGCCGGCGTCGACTTCGCGATCCTCGGGCCGCGCGAGAGCTGCACCGGCGACCCCGCCCGGCGGATCGGCAACGAATACGTGTTCCAGGCGTTCGCCGAGCAGAACGTCGAGCTGCTCAACGAGTCCGGCGTCACGAAGGTGATCGCGAACTGCCCGCACTGCTTCAACACCCTCGCCAACGAGTATCCGGACTTCGGCGGCAACTACGAGGTGGTCCACCACTCGGAGCTGCTCGCGCGGCTGATTCGCGAGGGACGCTTGAGCCCGCCGCCCGCGCGCGATGGGCTGAAGATCACCTACCACGACTCCTGCTACCTCGCCCGGCACAACGACGTGCTCGAAGGCCCAAGGGAGTTGGCGGCCGCGGTCGGCCGGACCGTCGAGATGAGCCGCTCGCGCAAGGCCACGTTCTGCTGCGGAGCGGGCGGCGCACACATGTGGATGGAGGAGCGCGCGAAGCCGATCAACCTCGAGCGCGTCGAGGAGGCCGCCAACACGGGCGCCGACACGCTCGCGGTGGCGTGCCCGTTCTGCACGGTGATGCTCGACGACGGCGTTCAGAGCGCCGGCGCGGACCTGCGTGTCGCCGACGTGGCGACGCTGCTCGCCGAGGCGCTCGAGCGAGAGCCGGTCAGCGCGGACCCCACGTCGGATCCTCGGCGCCGCCCGCCAGATGTGTGAGCTGCCGGCGGTGGGAGCCGTCGGCGCGCACGATGAAGATCTGCGGGGGCCCGGTCGGGCTCGAGTGGCGGTCGAACACGATCTGGCGGTCGTCCGGTGAGAAGCTCGGATTCTCGATCGCCATCCCCCACGACTCGCGCGTGAGCTGGAGGAAGCTCGAGCCGTCCGCGGCCGCCACCCACATGCCATACCCGGCGCCGATCGGATCGGTGCGGATGAACACGAGGCGCGTGCCATCGGCCGAGAAGGAGGGGTATGCCTCGTAGTCCATCCCCAGCGGGCGTTCGCCCGAGCCGTTGGCCCCCATCACCAGCACGGTGGTGTCGAGCGAGTTGACCGAGTCGCGGGCGAACGCGATCTGGCGCCCGCTCGGCGCGAATGAGGGCTCGATGTCAAAGCCGGCGTCGTGGGTCAGCTGGTGCTCGTGCGTCCCATCGGAGTTCATCTCCCAGATCTGGCTCTCGGGCGTGCCGTCGTGTCTGAGCCGGCGGTAGCGCCAGAACACGATCTTGCGGCCGTTCGGCGAGAAGCTCGGCTGCTCGTCGTTCGCGGAGTCGCGGCTGAGGCGCTTGGCCGAGGTCCCCGCGACGTTCGTCTCCCAGATCTGCGGCCGACCGCTCGCGGCGGGTCGCGTGAACAGGATCGTCCTGCCGTTCGGCGAGAAGGAGGGCGCCGCATCGCCGAAGGTGGTGTCCGCGAGCAGGCGCTGGCCCGAGCCGCCGGAGCTCATGACCCAGATTCCGCTCGGGCTCGCGAATGCGATCAGCCCGTTTCGCCCGGGGAAGCTTGCGCCGGCGGGCGCAGCCGCGAGCCCGAGCGCGATCGCAGCGCTGAGCAGCGCGACGAGCGTCGCGCGGGACCGCCCGCGGTGACGGAACACCCGCACTTCATGGATGTATCGCCGCGCGGCGCGGTGAGCTTTAGGCCGCGACCAGCTCCTGCAACCGCCGTTCGAGCGCGCCGTTGCCGACGGCGAGCTCCACCAACGGCAGGCCGATCCGCTCGGCGGCGCGCCGGGCGGCGGCGCGCGTCGCGGGGGTCGGGCGCTGCGCCAGCCAGAGAACGCGGCTGTAGTTGCGGAAGTACTCGTCCCGCAGCTCGGGATGGCGGTCGAGCCCGAGCTGCCGCACGACGGTGTGATCGAAGGTTCGCGCGAGGAAGTCGGTGAGGAAGTAGGTGCCGGGCTCCTCCTCGAGCGCGGCGCGGACCTCCTCGCGCGCGAGCATCTCATAGCAATGCTCGGCGTCGATGCGGGGAAGCCCGAGCGCGTCGATCGCGCCGCCGGTGCCGCAGTCACCGTAGGCCAGCACCACGGCGTCGTAGCGCTCGCGCAGCTCGGAGACCTGAGCGGCAACCGCCGGGGCGATCCGCTCGGGACGGTTGTGAAGCAGCGCCGGGACCGGATACACATCGAGCTCCCACCCGCGCGCGGCGGCGATCCGCCGGACGTCTGCCGCGAGCGCGCCGCAGGCGATCACCGCGATGCTCATCCCGGGAAGGCGAGCTGGTCGATGAACAGGTCGTTGAAGTCGGCCCGGCCGGACAACTCGACGTACTCCACCTCTCGCAAGATCGCGTACGCCTCGGCCCGCTCGCGGGATGACAGGGCGGCGATCTTCGCGCCCTCGCCGGCGACGTTGCCGGCGGAGACGATCCGCGGCAGCGCGATGTTCGGGACCAGCCCGATTCGAACCGCGCTCAGCGGCGTCAGGTAAGCACCGAAGCTGCCCGCCAGCAGGACCTGCGCGATCTCCTCGGCGGACACGCCGAGGTCGCGCAGCAGGATGTTCCAGCCGGTGGCGATCGAGGCCTTCGCGAACTGCAGCTCGCGGACGTCGCGCTGAGAGAGGAACACCGACTGCGCGGGATCGGGGCCGCGCCATGCGAGCACGAAGACGCGCTCCTCGCCGATCCGGGTGAGGTGCGCAGCCAGCGCCGGACTGCGTGCAGCTGCCTCCTCATCGGGGATGAATCGCCCCGAATGGTCGAGCAGGCCGACGTGCACCAGCTCGGCGACCGCATCCACCAGCCCGGATCCGCAGATCCCGATCGGTTCGGTGTCGCCGATGACCTGGAGGGTCAGCGCGTCGCCGTTGACCTTCACGCCCTCGATCGCGCCGTCGGCGGCACGCATCCCGCACTTGATCTGCGCGGCCTCGAACGCCGGGCCCGCGGGCGCCGCGGTCGCCAGCACGCGCTCGTGCGAGCCGAGCGCGATCTCGCTGTTGGTCCCCACATCGATGAACAGCCGCAGCCGGCGGTCGCGCGTCAACCCGGTGGCGAGCATCCCGGCGACGATGTCCCCGCCCACGTACGCGCCGAGCGACGGGAACACGAACGCGGGCGCCCGCGGGTGGACCCGGACGCCGAGCTCGCTCGCCGCGACGCGTGGGAACGAATGCGCCGAGACGACGAACGGCGCCATCGACAGCGGCTCGGGGTCGATCCCGAGCGCCAGGTGCATCATCGTCACGTTGCCGCAGACGGTGATCTCGTACACCTCGTGGGCGTCGACTCCTGCCTCGACGCACACCTCATCCGTGAGCTCGGCGAGCGTCTCGTGAGCGCGCCGGCGCAGCATCTCGAGCGCGTCGCCGTCCATCATCGTCGCCGAGATCCGCGTGATCACGTCAGCCCCGAAAGGCTGCTGGCGGTTGAGCCGTGAGCGGACCGCCAGCGGCTGGCCGCTGTCCAGGTCGAGCAGCGTCGCGACGGCCGTGGTGGTGCCGAGGTCGAACGCGATTGCGAATCGCCGGGCGGACGTGTCCCCGGGCTCGAGGTCGATCAGCTCCTCGTCGCAGACGACCGCCGTGACGTCATAGTCGGCGCTTCGCAGCGTGTGCCCGAGCGTGCGCAGCAGCTCTAGCGAGGCCTGCGGCTCGAGGTCCTCGAGGCCGTCCAGCACCCGCTGCAGATCGGATCGCTGGTCCTCGAGTGACGGCTCCGCCAGCGTGAGGTGGCGCTTCTGCACCGCGGGCCGGAGGATCACGTGGCGGCCGACGCCCGCGAGCGCCGCCTTCGGGCGCGTCTGGAGCGGCGGCACCTCCACCACGAGATCGCCACGGGCGCCGGCGCGGCACGCCAGTCGCCAGCCCTCGCGCAGCTCCTCGCTCGTGAACGCGCGCGGATCGACGCTGCCGACGGGCACGTCCCCGGCGACGATCCGCACCTTGCACTTCTTGCAGGTCCCAAAGCCGCCGCAGGTCGAGTCGATCGCGATCCCGTTCCAGCTGGCGGCGTCGAAGATCGGTGTGCCGGAGGGCACGCGGACCTCCGCGCCGTCGGGGAGGAAGCGCAGGCGCACCCGCTCGGCGCCGTCGGCGGGTCCGGCGAGCGGCTCGCGCTCGCTTCCGCGCGTCTGCGCGCGTCTGGCCGCCGGGCTGCTCACGACGCCGCCGCCATCGCCGCCTGCCGCGCCCGGTGCGCCGCGATCCAGCTGGCGCCCCATGCGTCGTGCCCGAGCAGCAGGTCGGCTCCTCGGACGGCACGCACGCACACCTCGGCCGTGGACATGATCGCGCTGGTCAGCCCCGCCGCCATCGCCATCGGCAGGAACGCGGCGTTCAGCACGTGCCGCTCGGGCAGGCCGAAGGACACGTTCGACGCGCCCAGGCACATGTTGACGCCGAGCTCGTCGCGGATCAGGCTGATCGTCCTCAGCGTCGTCGTGACCGCCTCGGTATCCGCGCCGACGGTCATCGCGAGCGGGTCGATGATCACGTCCTGCGCCGCGATGCCGTGGTCACCCGCGGCTCCTACGATCTTCCGCGCGCACTCCAGGCGCTTCTCGGGCGTCTCGGGGATGCCGGTCTCGTCGTTGGCCAGCCCGATGACCGCGGCGCCGTGGCGTGCCACCAGCGGCAGGATCTCATCCAGGCGCTCGTCCTCGGCGGTGACCGAGTTGACGAGCGCGCGACCCTCGTAGACCGACAGGCCGGCCTCGAGGGCCTCGATCACCGAGGAGTCGATGCAGATCGGGACGTCGACCGCCTCCTGGACGGCGCGCAGCATTTTTTGGAGGAGCTCGGGCTCGTCGACGAGCGGGATCCCGGCGTTGACGTCGAGCATGTCAGCGCCCGCCTGTACCTGCGCGAGCGCGTCGGCGCCGACGGTCGAGAGATCACCGCCCCGCAGCTGCTCGGCGAACGCCTTGCGCCCGGTCGGGTTGATCCGCTCGCCGATGATGCAGAACGGCAGACCGGCGCCGATCGTGACGGTGTTAGACCGCGAGCGAAGCACTGTCTCCATGCTTCTCCCTTTCGCGTCGAGGGGGGATCCCGAGGCGCGTGCACAGCTTCGCGATGCCCGCGTCCTTCCGAAACGAGATGAAGTGGATGCCGGCGACCCCAGGTTGCGCGAGAGCGTGGGCCGCCAGCTCGTAGGCGATCTCGAAGCACTCGTGTTCGGCGTCCTCCGCGCGCTCCACCCGCTCTACGACCTCGCGCGGCACGTCGATGCCGGGAACCCGGTTTGCCACGAACCGCATCCCGCCGACCGTGCGCAGGATGCAGACGGAGGGGATCAGAGCGAGCTGACCGGTCAGGCCGCTCTCGCGGGCGGCGCGCATGAAGCGCTCGAGCAGCTCGGGGCGGAAGCAGATCTGCAGCTGCAGGAAGCGCGCGCCGGCACGCGCCTTCTTGGCGGCGCGGCGCACCCGCACGTCGTAGGGCGGAGCGCCGGGGTTCTCGACCGCACCGATCAGGAAGTGCGGCGCCGGCTCGAGCGGCCGGCCCGAGAGATACTGGCCGTGTTCGAGTGCCCTGGCCAGTGCGATCAGCTGCGGCCCGTCCAGGTCGAACACGCGGCGCGCCTGCGGCTCGTCGCCGGCGGTGACGTCATCGCCGGTCATGCACGAGATGTTCTCGATCCCGTGCAATGAGGCGCCGACCAGGTCCGCTTCGAGCGCGAGCCGGTTGCGATCCCGGCACGCGAGCTGCATGATCGGCTCCGCGTCGGCCTGCAGCAGCGCGATCGAGACGGCAAGCGAGGAGGCGTGCGCGTGCGCCGAGGGGTTGTCGGTCGCGTTGAATGCGTCGACGAACGGGCGCATCGGCTCGAGCTGACGGCGGATCTCGGCATGGCCGCCGCCGTCGATCACCGGCAGCTCGGCGGTCACCACGAACTCGCGCGCGGCGAGCTTGCGCTCAAGCGCCGACATGCGCGTTCCTCCAGCCGGGCGGCAGCTCCCGGTCGCGGCCGGTGGCGAGGTTCGCCCACGAGGAGGTGCCCTGCAGGCTGTTGTCGACCGGCGGGCGCAGGTGATCGATGTGGTCCTTGAACAGCGGCAGCCGTTCGGCCCGCTCGTAGGCCGTCACCCAGACGCAGCGCATCTCGGGCTTGACCTCGCAGGTTCCGTCGGCCCGGACGCCTCCGCACGGTCCGTTGCGCAGCGTCTTCGGGCAGGTCATCGGGCAGGTCAGGCCGGTCGAGTGCAGCACGCACTGGCCGCACATCCGGCAGCCCCAGACGGGGCCCTTGACCGCGTGCTCGGCCTTTGCCAGCAGCGACGATGCCGAGAGCCCGCGCTTGCTCAAGCCGGCACCTTCTCCCGTCTGAGCTCGATCAGCTCCTTGGCCTTCTTGACGGCGGACGATGCGTCGGCGCTGTACCCGTCGGCGCCGACCGCGTCCGCGTACTCCTGTGTGACGGGCGCGCCGCCGACCATCACGATCACCTTGTCGCGCAGGCCCGCCTTCTCGAGCGCGTTGATGTTCGCCTTGAACATCGGCATCGTGGTCGTCAGGAACGCGGAGAAGCCGACGACATCCGGCTCGTGCTCCTCGATCTGCTCGATGAACTTCTCGGGCGGGACGTTGACGCCGAGGTCGATCACGGTGAATCCGGCGCCCTCCAGCATGATGTTGCAGAGGTTCTTGCCGATGTCGTGCACGTCCCCCTTGACCGTCCCCATCAGGAAGGTCCCGACCTGCGGAACGTCGGAATCGGCGAGCAGCGGGCGCAGGATGTCCAGGGCGCCCTGCATCGCGCGGGCGGCGATCAGCATCTCGGGCACGAAGTAGTCGCCGCGCTCGAACCGGGCGCCGACTTCCTCGAGCGAAGGGATCAGCGCGTCGTAGAGCATGCGCTCGGGGGGGAGGTCCTGGGCCAGGCCCTGGTTGACACCGTCGGCGACGACCGGTGCGTTGCCCACGAGGGTCTCGTCGTACAGCAGCTGCAGGATTTCCTCGTCGGTCATGCCGCGTTCTCTCCTTCCTCGCGATGGCCGAGGCGGACGCTCAGCGCGAGCGCCTCCTCGATCAGGATTGGTTCCAGCTCGGCGATCCTCGCCGGGGTCATGCGCAATGTCGGGCCCGAGATGCTGAGCGCCGCGATCACGTCGCCGTGCGCGCCGCGCACCGGGGCGGCCACTGCCGCCAGGCCGGTCTCGAGCTCGTCGACCGCGATCGCGTAGCCCCGCCGGCGCACCGCGTCGAGCGCGGCCTTCAGCTGGGCGGTCTCCGCGATCGTCTGCGGGGTGTGCCGCGCGAGCGGCTCGGCGGGCAGCGACGCCCGGCCGTAGGCCAGGAACACCTTGCCGTTGGCAGTGCTGTGGAAATCGACAGAGCGCCCGATCCACTGGCCGACGCCCAGGAAGTGGCGGCTGTCGACCTGTGCGATGTGCTCGACGCCGACCGGTCCCGGCACCGCGAGGTTGATCGTCTCGCCGGTCGCATGCGCGAGCGCATCGAGATAGGGGCGCGCGAGCTCGACGATGCTGCGCTCCAGCATGCTGCGCTCGGCTACGCGCAGGATCGCGGGCCCGGGGCGGAGCCGCCCGCGAGCGCCGTCCTGCTCCACCAGGCCCCGGCGCTCGAGCGCGGTGATCAGCCTCGAAGCCGTGCTCTTCGGGATCCCGGTCGCCGACGCGAGGTCGGCCAGGGCCACCGGCTCGTCGGACTCGAGCACCCGCAGAAGCAGGTCGGCGCCGCGGTCCACGGCCGCGGTCCCATGGCTCGGAACGGCTTGGAACTGTTGTTTCACGCAGGTTATATTAGGGCCGACCGGCGCCCGGTCAAGAGAGGAGCTGCCTTGTTCGTCAATGCGATGCCGCGATACGAGATCCTCAGCGAGGAGGCGATGGAGTTGCTGGACCGGGGCTGGCGCCGGCTCGTGTCCGAGATCGGGATCGAGTTCCTGCTGCCCGAGGCGGTATCGCTGCTGCGCGACGCCGGTCAGATCGTGGAGGACGAGAACCGCGTGCGGTTCGACCCGGAGTTCATCCTCGAACAGGTGGCCAAGGCGCCGCGCGAGTTCGATCTGCAGGCGCGCAACCCGGCTCACACCGCGCACATCGGTGGGGATCACATGGTGTTCGCGCCGGTGTACGGCTGCCCGTTCATCCGCGAGGGCGACGTGCGGCGCGATGCGAAGATGGCCGACTTCGAGAACCTCGTGCGGCTCTCACAGGCGTTTCCCGAGCTCGACTCACCGGGCGGGACGATCTGCGAGCCGGAGGACCGGCCGCTTGACTCGCGGCACCTCGACATGGTGTTCGCGCTGCAGACGCTGTCCGACAAGCCGTACATGGGATCGGTGACCAGCGGCCCGAACGCCGCGGACACGATCCGCATGGGGGAGATCCTGTTCGGCGGCCGCGAGGCGATCGAGCGCGCGCCCGCCTCGATCTCGCTGATCAACGTCAACTCCCCGCTGCGCTACGACGATCGGATGCTGGGGGCGATGTTCGAGTACGTGCGCGCGGGCCAGGCGGTGGTCATCACCCCGTTCCTGCTGATGGGCGCGATGTCGCCGGTGTCGCTGCCCGCGACGCTCGTCCAGCAGATGGCCGAGGCGCTGGCGGGGATCGCCCTCAGCCAGCTGATCCGCCCGGGCGCGCCCGTCGTGTTCGGCTCGTTTCTGTCGAACACCGACATGCAATCCGGCTCGCCGTCGTTCGGTACCCCCGAGTCCGGGATCGGCGTGCTCTGCACCGGCCAGATCGCGCGGCGCTTCGGGCTGCCCTGGCGTGGCGGCGGCGCCCTGAACGCCTCGCAGACGGTCGATGCGCAGGCCGCCTACGAGTCGCTGATGACGTTCCTGCCGACGTTCCTCGCCGGCGCGAACTTCGTCATGCACTCGGCCGGCTGGCTCGAGGGCGGTCTCGTCTCCTGCTACGAGAAGTTCATCGTCGACGTCGAGCTGCTGCGCCAGCTGCGCCACGAGTTCACGCCGCTCGAGATCGACGAGGCCTCGCTCGCGTTCGGAGCGCACGAGGAGGTGGGGCCCGGCGGCCACTTCCTCGGCGCCGCGCACACGCTCGAGCGCTTCCGCGAGTGCTTCTACCGGCCGCTCCTCTCCTCGACGGAGAACTTCGACCGCTGGACCAAGCGCGGCGCGCGCGACACGACCGCCCGAGCGGCTGAGATCTGGCGCGCGACGCTCGAGTCCTACGAGCAGCCGCCGATGGACGACGGCGTGCGGGCGGAGCTCGAGGAGTTCGTGACGCGCAGGCGGGCCGAGCTCGGGGACTAGGTTGCGCGGCGTCGATCGCGGGGCTCGAGGCTGCGGGCTCCGTCGCGGGTAGCGCGTCCGTCGTCGTCGCTGCGCGCCGCCGCCTGGACGCGCTTTTTGCTTGGGAGGTCGGGGCACGTGCGTGCCCCGACCTTTGTCCTCTGAACGCCCTCGGGAACCCAAAGCGCGATCGAGGGCCGAGCTTTGGGTTCCCGGGTGCGCTATAGGTGCACTTTCAACCCAACCCGGGCCTGGCCGCGGCGGTTTGGGTTATTGGGGATGTTGTGCTTCAGCGGGAGCGGGCGCCGGCGACCGTGGTCGCTCGCGGGCCAGGATGCCGGCTGAAACGGACTTGGATCAGCTCAACGGTCTCGCGGTCCCTCAGCCGGGCCTCGCCGCCTCTCTCGAGGCGAGATTAAGCTGCACACTCGATCCGCCCGGATTCGCGAAAGTGACATTAATCGCGCTCAGCGAGATCAAGTGCACGTTCGCGCTTCGCGGGCGATCGAGAGTGACGTTAATCGCGCTCAGCGAGATCAAGTGCACGTTCCCGCCTCGCAGGCGATCGAGAGTCACGTTATCGACGCGACCAACTCACGTCTCGACCCGCGGCCGACGCGATGTTAGGCTTGTAACCGATGACTCATATATCAGTCGTCGGCGGCGGGACCGGGTCGTCCAAGGATCAGAGCGGGGCTCGGGAGCTGCTGGCGGATCGGGCGTACGTGGAGCTGCGCGACCGGATCGTGACGCTGGCGATCGCGCCGGGGGCGCCGATCGACGAGGACCGGCTCGGGACCGAGCTGAACATGGGGCGCACGCCGGTGCGCGAGGCGATCAAGCGGCTCGCGCTGGAGAACCTGGTGACGGTGTTCCCGCGCCGCGGGACGTTCGCGTCCGAGATCAACATCACCGACCTCGCGCACATCTCGGACGTGCGGATGGTGCTCGAGGGCCATGCGGCGGCGCGGGCGGCGCAGCGGATCACGCCGGCGCAGCGGGCTGAGCTCGAGCAGCTGCTCGACGAGTTGAGCCGCAGCGAGGGGAGTGACGACGTCGAGGTGCTGATGTCGCTCGACGCGCGCGTGCACCGGTTCATCTACAGCTGCAGCGACAACCCGTACATGGAGGTGACGCTGGGGCGCTATTTCAACCTCTCGCTGCGGATCTGGCATCTGGTGCTCGACCGGCTGCCGCATCTGTTCACGCGCGTCCACGAGCACGATGACGTGCTGAGGGCGATCGCCGAGGGGCACGCCGAGCAGGCGCGGGAGATCCTCGCCGAGCACATCGCGACGTTCGAGCGCGAGATCCGCGCCGTGCTGTGAGCGCCCCGCGCCGCGTGACCTACGACTACGTGATCGTCGGCGGCGGCTCCGCGGGATGCGTGCTGGCCAACCGCCTGAGCGAGGACCCGAGCACCCGCGTGCTCGTGCTGGAGGCGGGACGGCCGGACTACCGCTGGGACGTCTACATCCACATGCCCGCGGCGCTGTCGTTCCCGATCGGCAATCGCTTCTACGACTGGCGCTACCGCTCCGAGCCGGAGCCGCACATGCACGGCCGGCGCATCTATCACGCGCGCGGCAAGGTGCTCGGCGGCTCGAGCAGCATCAACGGCATGATCTTCCAGCGCGGCAACGCGCTCGACTACGAGCGCTGGGCGGCCGACCCGGGGATGCAGGACTGGGACTACGCGCACTGCCTGCCGTACTTCAAGAAGATGGAGACCTGCCTGGCCGGCGCGGACGAGTGGCGCGGCGGCGACGGGCCGCTCGTGCTGGAGCGCGGTCCCGTCCGCAACCCGCTGTTCGGGGCGTTCTTCGATGCCGTGCAGGAGGCCGGCTACCCGCTGACTGCGGACGTCAACGGCTACCGGCAGGAGGGGTTCGCGGCGTTTGACCGGACGCTGCATCGCGGCCGGCGGCTGAGCGCGGCGCGGGCGTACCTGCACCCCGTCATGAGCCGCCCCAATCTCGAGGTCCGCACCCGGACGATGGTGCACCGGATCCTGTTCGACGGCTCGCGCGCGGTCGGGGTCGAGACATCGCGCGGACCGGTCAGCGCCGGCGAGGTGGTGCTGTGCGGAGGCGCGATCAACTCCCCACAGCTGCTGCAGCTCTCCGGGGTCGGAAACGCTGCGGAGCTCGAACGCCGCCGGGGTCACGCCCCTGCACGAGCTGCCCGCGGTCGGCGAGAACCTGCAGGATCACCTCGAGGTCTACGTGCAGTACGCCTCGCGCAAGCCGGTGTCGGTGGCGCCGGCGATGAAGTGGCGCAACCGTCCGCTGGTCGGTCTGCGGTGGCTGGTGTTCCGGACCGGGCCGGGCGCGACGAACCACTTCGAGGGCGGCGGATTCGTGCGCTCCAACGACGACGTCGCCTACCCCAACCTGATGTTCCACTTCCTGCCGATCGCGATCCGCTACGACGGGACGGCGCCGCAGGGCCACGGCTACCAGGTCCACGTCGGGCCGATGTACTCCGACGCACGGGGGTCGGTCAAGATCTTCTGCGCGGATCCGCGCCGTCACCCGCTGCTGCGGTTCAACTACCTCTCGACCGATCAGGACCGGCGAGAGTGGATCGAGGCGATCCGCTGCGCCCGGCGGATCCTCACCCAGCCCGCGTTCGACCCGTTCAACGCCGGCGAGATCTCACCCGGACCGCAGGTCGAGACCGACGATCAGATCCTCGACTGGGTGGCGCGCGATGCGGAGACCGCCTTGCACCCCTCGTGCACGTGCAGGATGGGTGCCGGCCCGGCGGATTCGGTGATCGACCCGGCGTCGATGCGCGTCCATGGCCTCGACGGCGTGCGCGTCGCCGACGCGAGCGCGATGCCGTACGTCACCAACGGCAACATCTACGCGCCGGTGATGATGCTCGCCGAGAAGGCGGCCGACCTGATCCGGGGCAACGCCCCGCTGCCGCCGAGCGACGCGCCGTTCTACCGCCACGAGCGCCAGCCTGCCAAGGCCGCGCCGGCCGCGGTCTGAGGCGTCGCCTCGACGGGCAGAAGGATCCCGAGATGCAGCGCCTGACGGAGCCCATAGCCCGGGTCGACGCGATCCTGGGGGACGGAGTCGAGCGGGCGGTTTGCGCGAAGCACCGGCTCCGGCTGGCGCGCCTGGGCTCGAGCGCTCTGGACCCGGGCCCTGGCTGGTGGGCCGAAGGCGAGCCTCCGCCGCGCGCCGGTTGCACGCTCGAGGCGCTTATCGACGGCGAGAGCGCGTTCGCCGCGATCGCCGAGGCGATCGAGGGCGCCCGCGAGTCGGTCTACGTCACCGGCTGGCACCTCGCGCCGCATCTCGAGATCGTTCGCACTGAGCGGCGCGTGGTGCTGGGAGAGCTGCTGGCGGAGGTCGCCGAGCGCGCGGACGTGCGCGTGCTCGTGTGGGCGGGTTCGCCCGTGCCCGTGTTCCACCCGACCCGCAAGGAGGTCGCCGGTGCGATCCGCTCGCTCACCCGCCGGACGCAGATCAGGTGCGAGCCCGATCCCCGCGAGCATCCGTTCCACTGCCATCACGAGAAGACCGTCGTGATCGACGGCACTCTGGCCTTCGTGGGCGGGATCGACATGACTGACCTGGCCGGCGACAGGTTCGACACGAGCTCGCACCCGGCCAAGCGGCGACTCGGCTGGCACGACGTGGGCACGCGCCTGACGGGCCCCGCCGTGCACGACGTGGCCGCGCATTTCGCGCTGCGATGGCTCGAGCTGACCGGGGAGGACCTGCCCGTGGGCGCTGTGCCGGATCAGACCGGCGGCCACACCGTGCAGGTCGTGCGGACGGTGGCGGAGGGGATGTACGAGCGCCTGCCCCACGGCGACTTCCGGATCCTCGAGAGCTACGTGCGCGCGATCCGCGAGGCCGCGCACTACATCTACCTGGAGAACCAGTTCCTGTGGTCGCCCGAGATCGTGTCGCGCTTGGCCCAGAAGCTGCGCGAGCCGCCGAGCGACGACTTCCGGCTCGTGATCGTGCTCCCGTCCCGGGCCAACAACGGGCAGGACGACACGAGGGGTCAGCTCGCGGTGCTCGAGTCCGCCGATGAGGGCCGAGGCCGGCTGTGCGTCGCCACGCTGCGCTCGCTGAGCGGCTCACGCGAGGATCGGCTGTACGTCCACGCGAAGGTCGGGATCGTCGACGACCGCTGGCTGACGATCGGCTCGGCGAACCTCAACGCGCACTCGCTGTTCAACGACACCGAGCTGAACGTGGTCTGTGACGATCCCGAGCTGGCCCGGGCCACCCGGCTGCGGCTGTGGGCCGAGCACCTGCAGCTGGAGCAGTCGGACATCGAGGACAAGAGCCCGGCCGCGGTGATCGACGACCTGTGGCGCCCGATCAGCAGCGAGCAACTGCGGCGATCCCGAGCGGGTCAGCCGCCGACCCATCGCCTGATGGCGCTGCCCGGCGTCTCCAGGCGCTCCAGCAGGCTCCTCGGTCCGCTCGTAGGCTTGGTCGACGATGGCTAGCCACGACGCGGCTTGATGGACGGGCGGGAAGCGGGGGGCTGAGCCAGACACCGGGCGTGGGATGATCTGGAGGCGATGGTCGCAGCTCGCGCGCGTTTCGCCGGGACGTTGTGCGCGGCGGCATTCCTGTGTGGGTGCGGCTCCGGTGGGCACTCCAGCGCGCGTACCTCGACCAGCGCCGCCAAAGCGCGGGCCTCCCATGCGGCACAGAGGGCGGCACCGGCAGACCCCGCCGCCGTCCGGGTGATCAAGGCGTGGTCGTCGGCGCTTCGCCGTGGCGACGTGCGTCGCGCCGCGCGCTACTTCGCGATCCCGAGCGTGATGGTCAACGGGGTCGGTGGGGGAGGGCAGCTCGCGGTCATCACGATCCGCACGGCTGCCGAAGCGCTGCTCGCGAACGAGACGCTGCCGTGCGGCGCGAGGTTCGTATCGGCCGAGATGCGCGGGCGCTACGTCAACGTGCTGTTTGCGCTGACGGCCCGTCCGGGGCCGGGCGGATCCGACTGCGGGACCGGCCGCGGCGCGCTGGCCCGGACCGTCTTCGTCGTCGCCGCAGGGCGGATCACCGAATGGATCCGCGTCCCGCTCAAACCCGGGGTCACTCCCCCGGCGCCGCCCCCACCGGCGCAGCCCTCTACGCCGCAGCCGACCGGTGCCAGTCCCGTCGCCTGAGCCGCAAAGAAACCCCGTCAGCCGATGACGACCGTCTGGAGCTCGGTCAGCGTCTCCATCGGGTACTTGCCGCCGACGCGGCCGATCCCGCTCATCGATCCCGCTCGGCCCCCGAAGGGCAGGTGGTTCTCCCAGTAGTTGGTGGTCTCGTTGATGTTCACCAGCCCGACGCGCGCCTCATCGGCGTAGCGCAGCCCGAGCGAGAGATCGCGCGTGAAGATCGCCGCGAGCAGCCCGTACTCCGAAGCGTTCGTCAGCTCGATCGCCTGGTCCAGGGAGTCGATCGGGACGATCGGGGCGATCGGACCGAAGGTCTCCTCGGTCGCCGCGAGAGCGTCCGAGGGGACGTCGGCCAGCACGGTCGCCGGCCAGTACAACGAGGTCGGGAAGCCCTCGGCGCGCGAGCCGCCGGTCACCACGGAGGCGCCGCGCTCCACCGCGTCGGCGACATGGCCGTCCATCTTCGACGCGACCCCTTCGTTGTTGAGCGGCCCGAGCGTCGTCGCGTCGGCGAAGGGATCGCCGAGGCGGATCTCCGAGGACACGAGCGCCGTCAGCCGGCCGGCGAACTCATCGACGACCGCCGCGTGCACGAGCAGGCGCTCGCCCGCGGTACAGCTCTGGCCCGCGCAGAGGAAGCATCCGGTCAGGGCCGCCGCGGCAGCGGCGTCCAGATCGGCGTCGTCGAGCACGACCAGCGGCCCGTTGCCGCCCATCTCGAGCAGCAGCCGCTTGCCGGCGGCGCGCCGCGCGATCTTCAGTCCGGTCTCGGTCGAGCCGATGAACCCGACCGCGGCGACGGACGGGTGCCCGACGAGCTCGTCGCCGACCACGGCGCCCGGGCCGGTGAGGAAGTTGAACACGCCGGGCGGCAGGTCCGCCTCGGCGACGCACGACGCCAGCACGCCAGAGCACATCGCGGTCGTTGACGCCGGCACCCAGACGACCGTGTTGCCCGCGGCGAGCGCGGGAGCCACGAGCTCCGCCGGCATCGTGTACGGCCAGTTCCACGGCGTCACCACCGCGACCGGGCCGACCGGCCGGCGCATCAGCAGCACGCGCTTGCCAGGCGCGGATGACGGCACGATCGAGCCCTCGAGCCGTAGCCCGTCCTCGGCCGCCGCGTGCCACATCGCAACCAGCTCGTCGACCTCGTCGTAGGCCTCGGCGCGCAGCGGCTTGCCCTGGTCGAGCGTGAGCGCGTGGGCGAGCTCCTCGCGCCGGCGCTCGCACGCCATCGCGACCCTCCTCAGATAGGCCGCGCGCGCGAACGCGGTCTCCCGGGCCCAGGCATCGAACGCGGCAGAGGCCGCCGCGACCGCCACCGCGACGTCGACGCCGTCCGCCCGCGCGACCGGCCCGATCTCCTCGCCGGAGGAAGGACTGATCGCGATCGAGACCTCGCCGGTCGCGGCGTCACGAAACTCTCCCGCCACGAACAGCTTGGTCGCGGTCATGAAGATTCCCCCTCGTTGACGGCAAAGTCAGACTGATATATAAGTTGGATGGCACTCGCATCGTAGAGTCAGGAGAGAGCGAATGCGAACCGCGCGAGAAGCCCTAAGCTGATGACCGTGATCCTCGCCGGCGTGGTCGAAGAGGGGGAGCGACTCCTCGATATCGCCAGCACCGAGGGCGCCACGATGGCGCTGCTCGGCGGGGTCGCGGTGCGCTTGCACGCGGCCGATGTGCCCGACCCGCTCGACCGTGAGTACAAGGATCTCGACTTCGCGGTGCCCAAAGGCCGGGGCGGCGACGCCGCGCGCATCCTGCGCGCCGCCGGCTACGAGCCACAGGTCGTGTTCAACGCGATGAACGGCAAGGAGCGGATGCTGTTCCACGACATCGAGCACGAACGCCAGGTGGACGTGTTCGTCGGCTCCTTCCGCATGTGCCACGAGATCCCCTTCGGCGACCGGCTGCAACCTGGCGAGCAGACCGTGCCGCTCGCGGAGCTGGTGCTGACGAAGCTGCAGATCGTGCAGCTGAACGAGAAGGACGTGCGCGACACCGTGCTGCTGTTCCACGGCCACGAGGTCGCCGACCACGACGAGGATGCCGTCAACGGCGCGCGGATCGCGGAGCTGTGCGGGAACGACTGGGGGCTGTGGCGGACGATCACCGGGAATCTCTCCAAGAGCCTCGAGATGGTCCACGACTACCCGCTGCCTGACGCGGACCTCGACCGCGTCTCACAGCGCATCCAGGAGCTGCTGCGCCGGATCGAGGACGCGCCGAAGTCGCGAGGCTGGAAGCTCCGCGCCAGGATCGGCGAGCGCAAGCGCTGGTACGAGCTGCCAGAGGAGGTCGATCGGTGAGGATCTTCTTCGCCACCGACGTCCACGGCTCGGAGGTGTGCTGGAAGAAGTTCCTCAACAGCGCCAAGCACTACCAGGCCGACGTGATCATCCTCGGCGGCGACATGACCGGCAAGGCGCTCGTCCCGATCATCGACGACGGCGACGGGCGCTGGCATGCGACGCTGCTCGAGAATCGCGAAACGCTGCAGGGCGAGGAGCAGGTGCAGCAGTTCGAGCAGGCGGTGATCCGCCGCGGCTACTACCCCTTCCGCATCACTCCCGAGGAGCTGCGCGAGCTGAGTGGGGACGAGCCGCGCTGGCACGCGCTGTTCGAGGAGCACATGCTCGCCACGGTCAGCCGCTGGATGGAGATGGCCGACGAGCGCCTCGCGGGCACGGGCATCCGCTGCTTCGTGTGCCCCGGCAACGACGACCAGCTGGAGGTCGATGCGGTCGTGGCCGAGGCCAAGTACGTAGAGCTCGGCGAAGGACGCGTGGTCGAGATCGACGGCTACCAGATGGTCTCGAGCGGTTGGGCCAACCGCACCCCCTGGGACACGTATCGCGAGGAGGACGAGCCGCAGCTGGCCGCGCGGATCAAGCAGATGGTCGACGAGGTCACGGCTTCTCCCGAGCGCACGATCTTCAGCCTGCATTGCCCGCCGTATGGAACCGGGCTCGACGACGCGCCCGAGCTGACCGCCGAGATGGATCTCAAGGACGCCGGGCACTCGGTCAAGCCGGTCGGCTCGACGGCGGTGCGCGACGCGATCGAGTCCTTCCAGCCCGCGCTCGCCCTCCACGGCCACATCCATGAGGCCCGAGGGACCAAGCGGCTGGGCAGGACGTTGTGCGTGAACCCCGGCAGCTCCTATGAGCAGGGCCAGCTGCTGGGGGCGATCATCGAAGTGGACAAGGGAAAGCCAGTCAAGAAGTTCATGCTCACGAGCGGCTAGAGGGGTCGCTGGTCACTTCAATCGAGGAGGAGAGGACCGCAGATGGCAAGCGTTGCGACAGGAGCAGAGCCGTTCGAGGAACGCACCGTATTCGTGCGCAAGGCGACCGGCCTGGTGCGCGGCTGGGCCGTACGCGATGCGTTCATCTACGCCACGTTCGCGATCAACCTGGTCACGCTGGGGTGGTACATCTTCGCCTCCGCACCCTCGACCGTCGCCAACGGCAATCTGATCTGGGCGGTGATCGTCGGCGGGGCCTATCTGATCTTCCAGGCGATCACCTACGCGGCGCTGATCGCGGTGATGCCGCGCGCGGGCGGCGACTACGTGTGGATGAGCCGCGTGCTCGGCGGCGGGATCGGGTTCGTGCTCGCGGTCTGCGGCTGGTGGTTCATCCTCTGGCACTGGGTCCCGATCTACGCGAACATCCTCGAGATCCAGGTGCTGCAGCCGCTCTCTGCGGCCGTCGGCTGGCACGGCGGGCTGACGTTCTGGGTCGGCCACACCGGCGTGTTCGTCGCCTCGCTGATCACCGCGCTGCTGGCTTCGCTGTTCATCGCGCTCGGGATCCGGACGTACGCGAGGATCCAGAAGTGGTGCTTCTACGGCGGGCTGTTCGGGCTGGGCGTGATGGCGCTGCTGCTGCTGTTCACCAGCAAGACCGGCTTCATCCATCACTTCAACTCGCAGTCGCACAAGCTGTACGGCGCACCGGCGAACGCCTACCAGGCGACGCTCGCGGGCGCGAAGAAGGGCGGCTACGTCGCACCGTCCGCCAGCTCGTTCAACGCCGGCGGCATCCTCCTCCTGCTGCCGTTGCTGATGTTCTTCAACCTGTGGTCCAACTGGGGCGCGACGCTCTACGGCGAGGTCCGCGGCGCATCGGACTTCCGCAAGAACATCTACGCGATGGGCGGGGCGCTGGTGTTCACGACGG
The DNA here is from genome assembly GCA_963849285.1 of uncultured Solirubrobacterales bacterium. GTDB lineage: Bacteria > Actinomycetota > Thermoleophilia > Solirubrobacterales > Solirubrobacteraceae > Palsa-465. The sequence continues at coordinate 1,630,902 of CAWKGS010000005.1, read as the reverse complement.
CCATCGCCGTGATCTTCTTCCTGCTGTTCGCAAAGACGTTCGGCTGGGGCTTCTACCAGGCGTCCAACTACTCGTACTCGGGCGGGCCGCTGGGCGTGGTGCCGTATCCAGGGACATACGCGTCGTTCATCTTCGGGAGCCGGGTGCTGCAGGTCATCCTGATCGCGCTGCTGTCGCTGTGGTTCATCGGCTGGTGTGGCTCGGTGTTCCTCTCATCGACGCGGGTCGTGTTCGCGACCGCCTTCGATCGGATCCTGCCGGAGTGGGCGGCGAGCGTCTCCAAGGGCGGGGTCCCCTACTGGGCGCTCGCGCTGATGCTGCTGCCGTCGATCCCGATCAGCGCGCTGTACGCCTACAGCCCGAAGTTCGCGAGCTACACGCTCGACGCGACGCTCGTGATCGCGATCACGTTCATGGGCACGACCGTGGCGGCGGCGATCCTGCCGTGGCGCAAGAAGGAGATCTACAACGCCTCGCCGATCGCCAAGTACAAGGTGCTCGGCCTGCCGATCATCACGTTCGCCGCGATCATGTTCGCGATCCTGCTCGGGTTCGCCCTGGTGAAATGGTTCAGCGACGGCCGCTACCTGGTCAACAAGGGCTCGTCTCTGATCTACATGGCGATTCTGTATGCGATCGCGATCGCGATCTACGTGATCTCGAAGCTGGTCAGGCGCAGGCAGGGCATGGACCTGAACCTGGTCTACGGGGAGATCCCCGCCGAATAGGCCTAGTGGGGGCTGCGAGCTGGCGGAGCTTCTGTCATGGTCGCAGAAGCTCCGCCGGCGATGACCCTCGCACCTGAGCCATCGCGCTGATATGTCCACCGCCACGCCCAACAGCCTCGAGATCGCCCAGCAGGCCGTGCTCCAGCCGATCGAGGCGATCGCGGAGTCGATCGGCCTCGAGTCCGAGGAGGTCGAGCCCTACGGCCGCTACAAGGCCAAGATCAACCTGTCCGCGCTCGAACGGCTCACCTCCGCCCCCACCGGCAAGCTGATCTGCGTCTCGGGCGTGACGCCGACTCGCGCCGGCGAGGGCAAGACCACGACGTCGGTCTCGCTCACCGAGGGGCTGGGCGCGATCGGCCGCCGGCCGGTGCTGTGCCTGCGCGAGCCGTCAGTGGGGCCGGTGTTCGGGATCAAGGGCGGCGCCGCCGGCGGCGGCTGGGCTCAGGTGGTGCCGATGGAGGACCTGAACCTCCACTTCACCGGCGACATCCACGCGATCGGCGCCGCCAACAACCTGCTGGCCGCGATGCTCGATGCGTCGATCCTGCACGGCAACCCCCACAAGATCGACGCGCTGCGAATCACCTGGCGCCGCGCCGTCGACATCAACGACCGCGCGCTGCGCCAGATCACGATCGGGTTGGGCGGGCGCGTCAACGGCTACCCGCGGGAGTCCGGCTTCGACATCACCGCCGCCTCGGAGGTGATGGCGATCGTTGCGGTGTCGCGCGAGCTCGCCGACCTGCGCCGCCGGCTCGGCGCGATCACCGCGGCCTACAGCTACGACGGCGCCCGGCCGGTGACGGCCGACGATCTGGAGACCGCCGGCGCAATGAGCGTGCTGCTCAAGGACGCGATCAAGCCCAATCTGATCCAGACGCTCGAGGGGCAGCCGTGCCTGATGCACTGCGGGCCGTTCGCGAACATCGCCCACGGCAACTCCTCGCTGATCGCCTCGCTGCTCGGGCTCAAGCTCGGAGAGTACGTCGTGACCGAGTCGGGATTCGGCTCCGACATGGGCATGGAGAAGCTGTTCGACATCGTTTGCCGGGTGGGCGGGCTGCGCCCGAGCTGCGTGGTGCTCGTCTGCACCGTGCGCGCGTTGAAGCATCACGGTGGCCTCGACGGCGATGGCCTCGATCAGGCGCGCTCGATGGCCGGGATCGTGATCGGCTCGGCCAACCTCCGCCGGCACCTCGAGATCGTGCGCGAGTTTGGCGTCCCCTGCGTGGTGGCCGTCAATCGCCGGCCCGACGACAGCGACGAGGAGGTCGAGCTGGTGCGCAAGCTCGCGCTCGAGTACGGCGCCGACGCGGCAGAGGTGAACGATGCGTTCATGCGCGGCGGCGAAGGTGCCGCCGAGCTGGCGCAGGCCGTCGTCGACGCCTGCGAGCTGCCGAACGACTTCCGCTTCCTCTACGACGACAGTGCTTCGCTGGAGGCAAAGATCGAGGCGATCGCGACGCGCGTATACGGGGCCTCGGGGGTGTTCATCTATCCGGAGGCGGCCCGGAAGCTCGCGCAGTACACGGCCGACGGACTCGGCTCGTTGCCGATCTGCATGGCCAAGACGCACCTGTCGCTGTCGGCGGACCCGAGCCTGCTCGGAGCGCCCGAGGGCTTCACGCTCCCGGTCCGCGACGTGCGCGCCTACACCGGAGCGGGGTGGATCGTGCCTCTGGCCGGCGACATCACGCAGATGCCAGGGCTCGGGAAGGACCCCGCGGCGACGAAGGTCGACATCACCGAGACGGGCCGCACGGTCGGCCTGTTCTAGATGGACTTCGACGAGCTGCTCGACAACGTCGCCGCTCGGACCCCCGCACCGGGCGGTGGCTCGGTCGCGGCATGGGCCGGGGCGCTGGCGGCGGCGCTGCTCGAGATGGTCGCGGCTTACGCCGAGGACGCCGAAGCGGTGGCGCGCGGCGGGGTGCTCCGCGCCTCGTTGCTCGAGGACGCCGAGCGCGAGCTGGACTCGTATGCGCCGGTGCTGGCCGCCGGCGAGGATCGCGAGCGCCGCGCCCGCGCTCTCGTCGCGGCCTCGGAGGTGCCGCTGTCGATCGCGCGCGCCGGCGCGGAGGTCGCGGAGCTCGCGGCGGCGGCGATCGACCGCCTCCGGCCCGCGGTCGTGGGGGACGCGGCCGCCGCGGCGCTGCTCGCGGACGCATCGGTGCAGGCGGCCGTCCGGCTCGTGCGCACGAACCTCGCCGGTTCCGATCAGGGCAGCGCGCTGCTCGAGGAGGCCGCGGCGCTGGCGTCGGCTGCGGCGGCCGTTCGCGATCGCCTGAGTCGCGCGTGACCCTGCGACAGCGCGATCCCGAGCAGCAGGATCAGGGCGCCGACCGGCTGGTTCCAGCTCAGCGCCTCGCCGAGAACCACGACGCCGAGCACGGTTGACCAGATCGGGATCAGATAGGTGACCGTCGAGGCGACGGTCGCGCCGGCGGCGCGCACGATCGAGTAGTTGAGCGAGTACGCGATGCCGCTGCCGAGGACCCCCAGCGCGAGCAGGCTGCCGATCGAGTCGATTCCCAGCCGGAGGGTCGGGGCGGTCGTGAACGGCACGAGCACCGCCATCTCGAGCGTCGCGCAGATCAGCTGTCCGGCCGGGAGCGCCACCGCGCCGCTCACGCGTCCGGCGAGGTATCGGCGCGTGTACGGAAACGCGATTCCGTAGCAGATCGCGCCGCCGGCGCACGCAAGGTGGCCCTCGAGCTGGCCGTGACCGAGCCCGCGCCACGGCCCGAGCAGCATCGCGACTCCGGCGAAGCCGACGATCAGGCCGATCACGCGCCCGCGGTTTGGGTGCTCCTCCGGGAACGCGGCCAGCGCCGTGCACATCACCCACAGCGGCGCGCTCGCGTTCCACATTCCCGCGACCACCGAAGAGACATGCTTCTCGCCGAACGCGAACAGGCTGAACGGGACCGCGTTGAACAGCGCCGCCGCGACGAGTAGGTGAAGCCAGGTCCGCAGGCTGAAGCGCAGGCTCTCCTTGACCGCGATGCTCAGCAGGACCAGCGTGATCGCGCCGAGCGCGATCCGCCCGAAGGCGATCCACAGGGCCGGCCAGTGGCGCCCCAGCACCTTGATGAACAGAAAGCTCGAGCCCCAGATCACCGACAGGACGAGGAACTGCGCCCGCCAGCCGAACTGCCTGCCGGGGCCTGAGCGCGGCCCGATCAAGTGAACGTGATCACGCTGCGGATCCCGTCCTGGCGCTCCATCAGCTCGAAGCCGTGATTGACCTCGTCGAGGGTGATCCGGTGCGAGATGAACGGGTCGACATCGATCTCGCCATCGAGGTAGCGCGCCACCAGCTCGGGCACCTGGTCGCGGCCCTTGACGCCGCCGAAGCTCGAGCCGCACACCCGTCGCCCGGTGATCAGATAGCGCGGGATGATCTCCAGTGTCTCGCCCTTGCCCGCCACGCCCGCGATCGTGCACAGGCCCCATCCCATCCGCGCTGACTCGACCGCCTGGCGCATCACGCCGACCAGCCCGGTCGCCTCGAACGTGTAGTCGGCGCCAAAGCCCCCGGTCTCGTCGAGCACCCGCTGCACCGTGTCCGCCCCCGCGATCCACGTGTCCGTCGCGCCCTGATGGGCGGCGAGCCTCAGCCGATCCTCGGAGAGGTCGACGCAGACGATGCGCTCGGCCCCCTGCAGCCGGCAGCCCGCGACCGCGCCGAGCCCGACCATCCCGGCGCCGAACACCACGCAGGTGGATCCGGCCCGGACCTTCGCCGTGTTGATCGCGGCGCCGAGACCCGTGGAGAGACCGCACGCGAACAGCGCGGCACGATCGGGCGGCGCCTCGCTCGAGACCTTGGCCAGCGCGATCTCCGGCATCACCGTGTACTCGGCGAACGTGCTCGTGCCCATGAAGTGGCGGATCGGCTCGCCGTCGCGGGAGAGGCGGGTCGTCCCGTCCGGCAGAAATCCACGGTTCTGCTGCTCGCGGATCGCGAGGCACAGGTTCGTCTGCGGGTTGCGGCAATGGACGCACTCGCGGCACTGCGGCGAGAACAGCGTGACCACGCGGTCGCCGGGCTCGACGCTCGTGACCTCGTCGCCCGTCAGCTCGACGATGCCCGCGCCCTCGTGCCCGAGCACCGTCGGGGCATACCCGGACGGATCGGCGCCCGACGCCGTGTAGAGGTCTGTGTGGCAGACGCCACAGGCCTCGAGCCGGACCAGCACCTCGCCCGCCCTCGGTTCGGCGAGATCGAGCTCGGTTACGTTCAGCGGCTGGCCGAACTCCTCGAGCACTGCGGCGCGTATCTTCAACGGTGCTCCTTCCTCGGAATCTGGCCCCGAGGCTACCGGCGGGACCGTCCGCACGCCGGCCGCGTCCGTCGCGGCGCCGGCCTCTCCGATCCGGCTTCCCGCGGGCTTGCTGGCCAACCAGCCAGCGACTAGGATCCGGCCAGTTCAACGCGAGGAGCCGCCGGTGTCGACGACCGAGAGCGATCTGGATCAGGTGTGGGTTGGCGAGCGGGAGCACTGGGCCGACGGCCCTCCGCACGAGCTGTTCGGGCGCCTGCGCAGCGAATGTCCCGTCCACTGGACCCCGGGCTTCACCGAGTTCCCGAACGAGGCAGGGTTCTGGTCGATCACGCTCCCCGAGGACATCCGCACGGTGAGCCTCGACTGGCGGACCTACTCTTCGGAGCTCGGCGGCATCACGGCCGTGACCGAGGGATTCCCGATCGAGCTGATGCGCGCGATGTTCATCGGCATGGACCCGCCCAAGCACGACCGGCTGAAGATGCTGTTCCAAGCGGGCTTCACGCCGAAGCGGATCGCGGCCCACGAGGGCGCGATTCGCGAGATCGTCCTATCGGTGCTCGATCGCCTCGACGGCCGCGAGACCTGCGATCTGGTCAGCGATGTCGCGCAGCCCGTGGTCTCCCGCGTGATCGGCTCGTTCATGGGCATCCCGCCCGAGGACGACGCGCGCTGGGCGGCGCTGATGAACTCCGCGCTCGGCGCGGGCGATCCGGACCTGAACCCCGACGGGATCGAGAGCATCGCGGCGAAGGAGATCCCGGAGATCTTCGAGCGCTGCCGCAAGATGATCGCCGAGCGCAGGGAGAATCCGACCGACGATCTGACCTCGGTGCTCGTGCACGCCGAGATCGAGGGCCAGCGGCTCGAGGAGCACGAGATCGTGATGGGCTTCTTCCTGCTCGTCGCCGCCGGCAACGACTCGACCAAGGCGACGTACTGCAGCGGGATGCGCGCGCTGATGGAGAATCCCGACCAGCGGCGCCTGGTGGTCGAGGACCCGTCGCTGGTGCCGGGGCTGGTCGAGGAATCGCTGCGGATGTTCCCGGCGTTCGCGCACTTCCGCCGGACCGCGACGGCGGATGTGGAGCTCGGCGGGCAGAAGATCCGCAAGGGGGAGAAGGTCGTTCTCTGGTACGTATCGTCAAACCGCGACGAGTCCCGCTACGACGATCCCGACCGCTTCGATGTGCGGCGCAGTCCCGAGCACCAGGCGTTCGGCGCCGGCGGCCGGCACTTCTGTCTCGGTACCGCGCTGGCGCGACTCGAGCTGAGCATCCTGTTCGAGGAGACGCTCGCCCGCTATCCGTCGATGGAGCTCGACGGCAAGCCGCTGGTTGCCGAGTCGGCGTTCATCAACCAGCTGAAGACGCTCCCGGTACGGCTGGGTCCGCGCGCATCCTGACGCGGGCGGCGCGCTCCGCGCGCCCCGCTTGACACGAACAATACTTTGCACGCTCTACGATTGAGGTGTAAAATCATTGTGTGGTCAAGGACCGTATGGCTGAGGACAAGTTGGCCGCGCTCCCCGAGGAGCAGGCGCCTCGAGCTCCGGCGGGGCTCGATCACGACGCGCACCGGCTGCGCAATGGCCTCCTGAGCGCCGGCGCGCTGGCGCTCGTGCTGCTCGGCGTGGGCCTCGCGGTGCCCGACCTGCGCGGGGTGATCGATCGGATGGTGGACGCCTCCCCGTGGTGGCTGGCGCTCGCGGTCGGACTTGAGGTGGCCTCCTGCCTCGGGTACGTGGCGACGCTTCGGCTGGTCCTGCGGCGCGGCCCCGCGCGCGAGGTGCGGTGGCTCGGATGGGCGGAGATGGCGTTCGGCGCAGTCGTGCCGGTCGGCGGCGCCGGCAGCCTCGCGATCGGCGCCTGGGCGATGCGGGCGTGGGGCGCCTCCTGGGAGCGGATCGCGAACCGCTCCGCGGTCCTGTTCCTGCTGACGAGCGGCGTCAACGCGATCGTGCTGGCGGTCGCGGGGCTCGGCGTGTGGCTCGGCATCGGCTCGCACAAGACGGGCATCGTGTACGGCCTGGTCCCCGGCGGGGGCGCCCTGCTCGCGCTGGTCGTGGCGCTCGGCCTACCGCTCGTGCTCGCGCCCTACTCGGGCGCAGGGCGGATCGGGTCGGCCCTGCGCAACGCCGCGTCCTGGATCCGCGACACCACCGCCACCGCGATGCGTCCGGACTGGCGCCTGTTCGGCGCCGTCGGCTATCTGCTGTTCGACATCGCCGTGCTGTGGGCGTGCCTGCGTGCGGTCGGCGTCTCCGCGCCACTGCTGGCGCTCGTCGTTGGCTACCAGATTGGCTATCTCGCGAACCTGCTGCCGATTCCCGGCGGGGTCGGAGTGCTCGAGGGTGGCCTGCTCGGCGCGCTGCTGCTCTATGGCCTACCGGCCGCCCCGACCGCCGCCGCGGTGGTGCTCTACCACGCCATCGCGCTGTGGGTCCCGGCGATCGGCGGCACGGTCGGATTTGCGCGGCTGCGGCGGATGCTGATCGCCCGGGGCGGCAAGGTGACCACGCTCCCCGCGTCCGAGTCGCCCGGCGTCGATCAGCTCGCTGCGTAGCGTTCCCGGCGATCCCTGTCCTCAGCGCCAGCCCGGCCGAGGTCCTGATCGTCCGTGCACGGCCGGACTGATCGCCATCGCCAGCCCGATCAGCGCCCGGTCGCGTGCGCGTTCGAAGGCTCGCCGTCGGAAGCGGCGCTCCCCATCGCCCCGATGGTGCTCGGCGGCGTCCTCGAACTCGCGCCAGCGCTCGAGCGCGACCGCCGCGTCGTCCTGATCCTCGCCGACCTCCTCGCACAGCAGCAACGCGCATGGCTCGTCGCCTGAGGGGGCGTTGCACCCATGCCCGGGTGGACAGCACCAGTGCATGCCTCAATGGTTACCCCGATCGGCGGGGGCTATGCGCGGCTCGAGCGGCGATGAGGCCTGCGAGCGGGCCGGCGCCCGCGAGGCTGATGGACCGGCTCGCGCTGCGGCGCGGGCGGAATCCCCGCGCTCACCGGACTCCCAGCCCCGACCGTCAGCTGCTCGCCGTGGTGGGTCAACTCGAGCTCGGCGCCATTGAGCAGCGAGTAACTCGCCTGATGGTCGTCGATCTCGACTTTGAGCGTGCAGTCGCGGAAGCGGATCCGGAAGGTCAGGCGGGTCAGCTCGGCGGGCAGGCGGGGCTTGAACGTGAGCCTGCCGCCGTGGTCCCTCATCCCGCCGAAGCCGCAGACCGCCGCGATCCACGTGCCCGCGAGCGAGGCGATGTGGACCCCGTCGCGCGTGTTGTGCTCGAGATCCTCTAGGTCCATCAGCCCTGTCTCGTAGAAGTAGTCGAACGCCAGCGACATATGGCCGGTCTCGGCCGCGATCACGGCCTGCGTGCATGCCGACAGCGAGGAGTCGCGCACGGTCAGCTGCTCGTAGTAGGCGAAATCGCGCGCCTTCTGCTCGTCGTCGATCTCCTCGCCGGCAAGGTGCAGGGCCAGCACCAGGTCCGCCTGCTTGACGACCTGCTTGCGGTAGAGGTCGAAGTAGTGAAAATGCAGGAGCAGGGGGTACTGATCCTCGCGCGTGTGCTCGAAGTCCCACACCTGATGCTTGGTGAAGCTCTCCGCCTGGCAATGGACGCCCAGCGCCGAATCGAACGGGATCACCATCGCCTCCGCGGCATCGCGCCAGCCGGCGGTTTCCTCGTCGTCGACCCCGAGCGCGGCGGCGCGCTCGGGGTTGCGCTCGACCGCGTCGGCGGCCGCCCGCAGGTTCCGCTGCGCCATCAGGTTCGTGTAGACGTTGTTGTCGGCGATCGCCGAGTACTCGTCCGGCCCGGTCACCCCGTCGATCCGGAAATGGCCGGCGCCGTCGTGGTGGCCGAGCGAGCGCCAGAGCCGTGCGGTCTCGACCAGCAGCTCGAGCCCGATGTCGCGGTCGAATGCCTGATCGAGCGTCGCGCCGTGGTAGCGGGTCACCGCTGCGGCGATGTCGGCGTTGACGTGAAACGCCGCCGTCCCGGCGGGCCAGTAGCCCGAGCATTCCTCGCCGCCGATCGTGCGCCACGGAAAGGCGGCGCCGCGCAGACCGAGCTGCTTCGCTCTCGCGCGTGCCAGATCAAGAGTCTTGTGGCGCCAGCGAAGCGCGTCCGCCGCGGCCCGCGGGGCGGTGTAGGTCAGGACCGGCAGGACGTACGTCTCCGAGTCCCAGAAGGTGTGTCCGTCGTAGCCCGGACCGGTCAGCCCCTTGGCCGCGATCGCGCGCTGCTCGCCGCGCGCTCCCGCCTGCAGGGTGTGGAACAGCGCGAAGCGGACCGCCTGCTGGAGCTCGGTGTCGCCCTCGATCTCGACGTCGGCCTGCGCCCAGAAATCGTCGAGGTAGGCCCGCTGCTGTTCCGCCAGACCGTCCCAGCCCGTGCGCTCTGCCCCGGCGATCGCCGCCACGACCTGGTCGCGCAGGGCGGGCATCGACCTGGCGCTCGACCAGCCGTACGCGATGAACTTCACCAGTCGCAGGGGGCGCCCAGGGCCGGCGTCGGCGGCGATCGTCATCCGCGCGAGGTCCTCGAGCGCGTCGACCGTCGAGTCGGCGTGATCCGAACGCTCGATGACGTGGCTCATCGCGGCGGCGACGCGCAAGCCGCTGGTTGGGGTGCGGTGAACGAGCATCGCCCGGTCGCCCGATGAGCCGGAGAACTCTGGCTCGAGCGGTGCGGTCGCGGCGCCGGCGGCGCGAGGATCGTCCTGCGCGGCTGGCATCGACTCGTTCGCGACCAGCTCGGACTGGACGACGACGGGCAGCTCGTCGTCGAGCGGCTCGACCTCGTAGCTGATCGCCGCCACGGCGCGCTGCGTGAACGAGACGAGCCGAACCGATCGAACCCGCACCCGGCGTCCCGTCGGCGAGACCCATTCGATCTCGCGGGTCAACGTGCCCGCGCGCATGTCGAGCACGCGGTCATGGCTTCGCAACTCGCCGTAGCGCACGTCCAGCGGCTCGTCTTCGACCAGCAGCCGGACGAGCTTGCCGTTGGTCACGTTCACGACCGTCTGGCCGGCCTCCGGATACCCGTATCCCGCCTCCGCGTACGGCATCGGCCGCACCTCGTAGAACCCCGCCAGGTAGGTCCCGGGCAAGCCGAACGGCTCGCCCTCGTCGAGGTTTCCGCGCAGGCCGAGGTGTCCGTTGGCGAGCGCGAAGACGGATTCGGTCTGGGCGAGCCGGTCGAGCGAGAGCGCGGTCTCGTGCACCGACCACGGCTCGACCGGAAATTCGTCGTGCCGGATCACGAGCGGTCCAGCAGCTCCGCCAGGTCCTCGACCACGACATCGGCCCCGTGCTCGCGCAACGCCTGCGCCTGCCCGGCGCGATCCACTCCGACCACGAACGCGAAGCTGCCGGCGCGGCCCGCCTCGACGCCGGCGAGCGCATCCTCGAACACCACTGCTGCGTCGGCGGCGACGCCGAGCTTGCGGGCGCCGGCGAGGAACGTATCGGGCGCGGGCTTGCCCTTCAGCTGCTCGCGCTCGGCGACGACGCCGTCGACGATCTCCTCGAACAGGTCGCTGATCCCGGCTGCGCGCAGGACGTCTTTGCAGTTCGTGCTCGAGGAGACGACCGCGCGGCGCAGGCCGGCGTCTCGCGCGGCCTTCACGTAGCGAACCGAGCCCTCGTAGGGCTCGACGCCGTCGCGGTGGATCATCTCCAGCACGATCTCGTTCTTGCGATTGCCCAGGCCATCGATCGTCTGCCTATCCGGCGGATCCTGAGGATCGCCGCGGGGCAAGTCGATCCCACGCGAAGCGACGAACGACTGGACGCCTTCGTAGCGCGGCTTGCCGTCGACGTACTTGTCGTAGTCCTCGACCGGATCGAACTCGACGAACGGCACTCCGTGCTCCTCCGACCAGCCGCGCAGGAAGGCATCGAACATCTCCTTCCAGGCGGCCGCGTGGACCTTGGCGGTCTGCGTCAGCACGCCGTCGAGGTCGAACAGGCAGGCGGAGACTCCGTCGGGTAGGCCGAGCATGCGCGGGACCTTAGCGGTGAGCGATCAGCGCGCGGCGCGGCGCAGCGAGAGCGCCAGCAGCAGCAGCACCGCGGGCGGCATGATCCACCACGCGGTCGCGCCCGCACCGGCCACGATCGCGGTCAGCCCGAGCGCGACGACCACGCCGGCGGCGGTGATCCAGTCGTCGCCCACGACGAAGTCCCAGATCCCGCGAAGGAGGCTCATGCGGCCTCGCCGATCGACACCGCACGCGGGGCGCGTCTCAGCCAGTAGACCATCGCCAGCGATGACGCCACGACCCCGGGGATGATCGCCAGCAGCGCCACGTCGCCGCCCGGCCAGGACGCGCCGGCGCCCTCCGCGCCCCAGAACGTCCCGAACGAGGTCAGCATCACGCCGACGCTGAGCTTCATCGCGTTCTCGGGCACGCGCGCGAGCGGCGCGCGAGCTGCGACGCCCGCCAGCGCCACGACCGCGACCGCCACGCCCGCGGCCGCCGCGGCCAGCCCGACGTCGTGCTGATTGGCGCCGAAGGTGATCACGATGAACGCCACCTCGAGCCCTTCCAGCAACACGCCCTTGAACGCGATCGCGAACGAGTAGCCGTCGAACCCCGACCCGGGCCGCGCCGCGGTCTCGGCCGCCGCCCTCTCACTCGCGAAGGCAGCGGACTCGTCGTGCAGTGCCTTCAGGCCCGCGGCGCGAAGCACGGCCTTGCGCAACCACTGCAGGCCGAACACGAGCAGCAGTCCGCCAACGACCAAACGCAGAACGTTCAGCGGCACCGCGGTCAACGCCGGGCCGAGCGCCGCCACGATCGCCGCAAGCGCCACGGTGGCCGCGCCCACCCCGGTCAGGGCCGAGCGCCAGCTGCGGGTGATCCCGACCGCAAGCACGATCGTGAGCGCCTCGACCGCTTCGACCGCGCAGGCGAGGAACACCGACAGCGCCAGTCCGAGCTGCGTTCCCGACACGATTCCAGTATGCCCGGCCGTCTCAGGCGTGGCTCAACGCCACGCCAAAGGTCTCCCGCAGCCCCCGATGACCCTCGTCGGTGAGATGCACGGCGCGGCTGCGCTGGGCCCGTCGGATCCAGCCGCGGTCGAACATCCGATCCGCGAGCGCGGCGCCCAGCGACCCGGCGAGGTGGTGACGCTGCTCGCTCCAGTCCACGCAGTAGCGGATCAGCGGCCTGCGCTGCGGCAGGGCGTCGAAATCGATCCCGAAGGCGCGCAGACGCTCGATCCCCTTGCCGGTGAGGCGGTAGTCGAGGTCGAAGCCGGGCGCGGACAGGCGGTCGGCTTGCGCGCGGCTCGGATCGAACACGCCGTCGCCACCTGTCACCAGCTCCTGCTCGAGCAGCGCGCGCATCAGCTCGGTTCCGAGCACCCCCGCGAGGTGGTCGTAGCACGTGCGAGCAAACCGCACCGCGTTGGCCTTCGTGCCTTCTCGGAGCGAGCGGATCGGCGCGGCGGGCGAGAGGCGCGCAAGCGCCTCGATCAGGTCGGCGACCGGCTCGCCGGCGAGCCGGAAGTAGCGGTGGCGGCCGTGGCGCTCCATCGTCAGCAGCCCTCCCTTGACGAGCTTCGCCAGATGCGCGGAGGCGGTGGAGGCAGCGACCCCGGCCTCGTCGGCAAGCACGCTCGCGGGTAGAGCTCTGAGGTCACCCAGCGCCAGCAGGATCCGCGCGCGGGCCGGATCCGCGACCAGCGACCCGATGCTCGCGATGTCGGCGTCGCCATGCATTGGTTCGTCCAGCTTAGCGCGGGCATGTTTCGTCTCAGAACGAAGCGTCTACGAGCAAGACTGATCACATGCGACGACATCTCCCCCTGATCTCGATCTGCCTCGGTTACGTGATGGTCATCGTCGACGCCACGATCGTGAACGTCGCGCTGCCCGCGATCGGGCGCGACCTCGGCGGCGGCGTCGGCGCCCTGCAGTGGGTCGTCGATGCCTACACGGTGGTGTTCGCCGGGTTCCTGCTGTCCGCCGGCTCGCTGGGCGACCGGCTTGGCGCGCGGCGGGTGTTCGACGCCGGTCTGATCGTGTTCACGATCGCCTCGACGCTCTGCGCGCTGGCGCCGTCGATCGGCTTGCTCGTCGGCGCTCGCCTCGCGCAGGGGCTGGGCGCGGCGCTGCTCGTGCCGAGCTCGCTCGCGCTGCTGCGCGCGGCGTACGATCAGCCGCGCGAGCGCGCGCACGCGGTCGGGGTGTGGGGAGGGGTCGCGGGCGTCGGCGCCGCCTCGGGCCCGATCCTCGGGGGTGTTCTGGTCGGGCTGCTCAGCTGGCGCGCCGTGTTCCTCGTCAACGTTCCCGTCGGGCTCGCCGGTCTGGTGCTCGCGGCCCGGCACCTGCCGCGACCGCCCGGGTCGCCTGCGGCCGGCTTCGACGCGGCCGGTCAGGTGCTCGGCGTCCTGACGCTCACGCTCCTGGCGTTCGGGCTGATCGAAGGCGGCCAGTCGGGATGGGGGGCGGCGGCAACGATCGGTTCGCTGCTGGGGTCGCTGGTGCTCGCGTTCGCGTTCGTCGCGGTCGAGGGCCGCGTCGAGGACCCGATGCTGCCGCTGGGACTGTTCGGCGGCGCGACCTTCTCCGGCGCGAGCTTCGTGGGGCTCGCGATCAACCTCGGGTTCTACGGGCAGCTGTTCGCGATGAGCCTCTACTTCCAGCGGGTCCGCGGTTACAGCGCCCTGCTGACCGGGCTCGCGCTGCTGCCGGAGGGAGTGTTCGTGGCGCTCGCCTCGACGCTCTCGGGTCGTGCCACCGGCCGGCTCGGACCGCGACGGCCGATGCTCGCCGGCCTGCTCTGCGGCGCCGCCGGGTTCGCCGGGCTGATCGTCGCCGGCCGCTCGACGGGTTACCTGATCCTCGTGGCGCCGTTGATCGCCGCCGGCTTCGGCATGGCGTTCACGATGCCGGCGGCGACGGCGGCGGTGATCGAGGCGGCGCCCGCGGAGCAGGCGGGGATCGCCTCCGGGGTTCTCAACGCGGCACGTCAGGCCGGCGGCGCGATCGGCGTCGCGCTGCTCGGGACGCTGCTCGCGGGCGCGCGGCTGGGCGACGGCCTGCACGGCGCGATGGCCGTGTCGGCCGCCGCGTTCCTGGCCGGCGCGCTGGTCACGGCGCTCACGGTGCAGCGCTCCCGCCGGGGATCGCTCGCGCGTGCGTCATCATGAGCGTGGATGAGCTTCTCCGGTGACCGCGGCTTCGGCGCCGCCCACGGCTTCGTGGGCGGAGGCACGCGGCTGGTACGGCGGGGCGGCGGCGATGACCGCAAGCCGCCCCCGCTGATGGATCCCACCCGCGAGCGCGACCGCCGGCGGATCCTCCGGCTGTTCGCCCCTTATCGCGCCCGGCTGCTCGTGGTGCTGGCGATGATCGTGTTCTCGGCGCTGCTGAGCATGCTCAACCCGTTCCTGCTCAGGGACGTGCTCGACAAGGGCCTGTTCCACCACGACACCACGCTGCTGAGCGAGCTGGTCGCGGCGATGATCGGGATCGCGATCGTGTCGGCTGCGTTCAGCGTGTGGCAGACATATCTCTCCAACGCCGTCGGTCAGCGCGTGATGCACGACCTTCGCGCCGCGGTGTACCGGCGCTTGCAGCGGATGTCGCTGGCGTTCTTCACGCGCACGCGTACCGGGGAGGTCCAGTCGCGGATCGCGAACGACATCGGCGGGCTCGACAACGTCGTCACGAACACGGCGACGACGATTGCGCAGAACACGACGACTGTGCTCGCGGCGCTGGTGGCGATGTGCCTGCTCGACTGGCGCCTGGCGATCATCTCGCTGGTGTTCGTGCCACCGTCGGTCTACCTGACCCGGCGTGTCGGCAGGGTGCGGCGACGGATCACGACCGAGCAGCAGCGGCGCCTCGCCGATATCTCCTCGCTGGTGGCCGAGTCGCTTTCGGTCTCGGGGATCATGCTCGGCAAGACGATGGGGCGTGGCGCGGACCTCGCGGAGCGCTTCACCGGGGAGTCGAAGGACATCGCCGAGCTGGAGGTCCGCTCGCGGATGGCCGGTCGCTGGCTGATGGCGACGATCCAGTTCACGTTCGCGGCCCAGCCGGCGATCATCTACTGGCTCGCGGGCCAATCGTTCATCGGCCACTCGATCTCGATCGGAACCGTCGTCGCGTTCACGACGCTGCAGACGCGCCTGCTGTTCCCGATCCAGTCGCTGCTGGGAGTGGGCGCGGATGTGGAGGCGTCGATGGCGCTGTTCGACCGGATCTTCGAGTACCTCGACCTCCCGGTCGACATCGTCGAGGCGGAGCATCCGGTGAGGCTGCGGCCCGAGGAGCTCCTCGGCGAGGTGCGGTTCGAGGACGTGTGGTTCCGGTACTCGCGGGAGGGCGAGTGGACGCTCTCGCAGATCGAGCTGGTCGTTCCGGCGGGGACGCGCACGGCGATCGTGGGGGAGACCGGAGCAGGCAAGACGACGCTCGGATATCTGGTCGCGCGGCTGTACGAGCCCGAGCGCGGACGCGTCACGGTCGACGGCGTCGACGTGCGCGACGCGTCGCTTGCGTCGCTCGCGGCGACGGTCGGCGTGGTCTCGCAGGAGACTTACCTGTTCCATGCGAGCGTGCGCGAGAACCTCCGCTTCGCCAAGCCCGACGCCACCGACGAGGAGATCGAGGACGCGGCGCGGACGGCCCGCATCCACGACCTGATCGCGTCGCTGCCCGACGGCTACGACACCGTCGTGGGCGAGCGCGGATACCGGTTCTCGGGCGGCGAGAAGCAGCGGATGGCGATTGCGCGGACGGTGCTGCGCAACCCGCCAGTGCTCGTGCTCGATGAGGCGACGTCGTCGCTCGACACTCAGACCGAGCATGCCGTCCAGGCCGAGCTCGAGCGTCTCGCCGAGGGGCGCACCACGATCACGATCGCGCATCGCCTCTCGACGGTCAGGGACGCCGATCAGATCGCGGTGCTCGATCAGGGCAGGATCGTCGAGCTCGGGACCCACGACGAGCTGATCGAGCGCGGCGGGCTGTATGCCGCGCTGGTCGCGCGGGACGTGACCGAGGAGCCGGTCGAAGGGGCGTAGTTCCGGGGGGCGGCGCGCTTGCGCTACGTGACCTCGACGTAGCGCATCGACAGCGGGCCGAGCGTGATCACATCGCCGTTGGCGACATTGGCGGCGACGATCCGCCGGCCGTTCAGGAACGTCCCGTTCGCGCTGCGGTTGTCGAGCAGGCGCGCGTGTCCTCCGTGCTGGACGACGATCGCATGGCTCCGCGAGACCGCGGCGTGCTCCAGCCGGATCTCGGCGCTCAGCCCCCTGCCGATGTGGGTGATCCTCGTGTCCAGGGGGATCAGACGGGTCTCGTTGTCATGCGTGGCCGCGAGGTAATGCCCTCGGGGCGCCAGCCGCGCGCTGATCGTGCGGGTGCGGGTGCGATGGTCCAGCAGCGGAAGGGAGTCGAGCTCGAGGGCCCGGTCCGCTTCCAGCGGGGCGGTCTGATCGTGCGCCGAGGTCGAGGTTGCCCGCTCGAGTGGCTGAAGTGGCGCGTGGGTGGACATGACCGCACCCCATCACGGTGCCGACAGGACCGCGTCAACGATTGATAAGAAGACGCGAAGATGCGCCGGCCGAGCTCCTCGTAGAAGCGGCGCCCGCTGCCGCGGTCAGTAGCGGTCGACGCCTGAGGGCATCGTCACCCAGGGGTGCTTTCGTGACTCGTACACCGAGACCCGTGGCGGGGGAAAGGACGGATCCGCGAAGGCGCCCACCGGCACCGCGACCACGTCGGGCGCCGACCCGAGCACGTAGTACACCGTCGCGCCGCACTCGGGGCAGAAGCTGAAGGTCCTCGGCTCGCCGTCGTCGTCGGCGGCGCGGACGAACTCCTGCGCCCGCCCGCTGATCCGGACCCGGTCGCGCGGGAACCGCGCCTGGACCCCGAAGGCGCTTCCGGTCCGACGCTGGCACGCCAGGCAGTGGCACACCGAGATGCGGATCGGGTCGCCCTGCACGATTGCGCGCAGCTGACCGCAGCTGCAGGCGGCTTCGCGCTGAGTCATGGCTACACCGTAGTAGTCAGGACGAGGTGGCTGTGACCACCCGCCGCGTCAACGACGTCGACCGAGAGCCGGAGCTTGAGCTTGCGATGCGGAACCGCGAGCTTGGCTTTGAGAGCGCCGCTCTCGCTCAGTGCCCGTGTGCCGATCGTGACCACGAGCCCGCCAACGGGCTCGTGGAAGCTCACCAGCAGCGCGCCATGTACGAGCTTGAAGGTGTGCGCACTCGGGCCGACCCTGACGCCACCGCCAGGCTTGCGGGTGAACATGAGTCCGCTCGGCAGGGTGATCCGCAGCGAGCGGATTGGCGGGGCATACGAGCCGGCACGCAGGCCGAAGTGGATGTGCGGCTTGCCGCGCAGCCCGCTCAAGCGCCCGGCGGCGAGCGCCGGCTTCCCCGGACGGAACGCTTGCTCGCTGACGGGCCCGGTGATGTCGAAGACATCGAGCGCCAGGTCGGAGCTGCCCGGGACGCCCTGGCCGCCGGCGAAGAGGAAGTTGTGCTCCAGACCGAGCGCTGCGACGCCATTGAATTCGGTCGCGGTCAGGACGGCCGGAGCGCGGATCAGCGGTGGCCAGCCGTTCGCCGGTTTCTCGAACAGCGACACGTGACCTGGGCACGGGCAGAAGTTCTTGGCCAGGGGATTGAACTGATCGCCCGTCAGCGCGATCTCGTCTCCGGAGAGAGCCATCGCCGAGACGTCATTCATGTCGGCGAGCAGACGGGTACTCGGGCCGACGAGACCATGCCATCCGTGGGCGGGTTCGGTGAACACGTACTGGCCGGGAGGCTGATACGAGGCCGGCGCCAGGGTTGCCGCGGGACGCAACATGCCCGACCAGCCGCCGGCCGGCTCGGTGAACATCAGTCCGGCCGGTTCGCTGTACAGCAGCAGGCCGGTCCCCGTCACGGCCGTTGCGCCGTCGAGCGTACCGCCGACGAGCAGGTTGCGCCCCGAAAGGCTGATGCCGAAGGCGTGGTTGCTGAGCGACGCCTCGGCGTCCGCGTGCAGCGTGCCCGACCAGCCCGTCGACGGTTCGCCCAGGACGTAGAGGGTGTCGTGATCCGAGCCGTCCTCGTCACCCACGACGGCGATCGTCGGACCTGAGCTTGCGACGCTGAGGACGCTCGTCTGTGCACCTGGGGCCGCGAACGTTGCCGTCGGTGCCACCGTCCCGGCCCAGCCGCCGGGGGGCTCGGTGAAGATGTCGAGGAAGCTCCGCGTGGTACCCGATGGGTCCCGCTTCGTTGCGAGCGCAGCGATCGTGGGACCGGAGATCGCGGCCTGACCCAGGAAGGCGCCTCCGGGGTCCGCGAGCGTTGCGAGGAGCCGCGGGGCCGACCAGGGGTTCGTGCCGGCGTCGTAGACATAGTCGTGCTGCAAGTCGCTGGCGACCGCGGTCGTGCCCGAGACCGCGAGGCCTGCAAACGGCAGTGGATCTTGGCCGGGAGCGACCAGTTGTCCGAGCGGCGAGATCGAGGTCGCGTGTGCCGCCGGGGCAGCGAACGCGTAGCAGAGGAGCAACGCCGCCGCCAGCGCCGGCCGATCCCAACGGACCCTCACGGCACGGCCTCCATGCAACGCTACAACGCGGTCCCATCGAGGAAGTTACGAAGGAGGTCTGGCACGGTGGTGAAGGCGCGGGCGGTCATAACGGTGCTGAGCGGCGCGTCGGCGGTGGCGTTGCTCGCGGGCTGCGGCGGGCCGTCACCGCTGGTGTTCAAGGCGACGCCGCAGCTGCTTCGCCTGCGCGTCGGCGACCGGGTGACCGTTCAGAAGAGCGCCGGCGAGTGCGGCTCGCCGTTCTCCACTGATCCGCGCGTGATCGTCGCGCAGAACCCCACGCGCCAGGGCGACTGCTCGCCGGCCGGCATCGTGTTCAAAGCCGTCGGGCCCGGAAGCGCGTCGATCCTCGGCCAGCTGCCATGCCACCACACGGAGTGCATGGCGGAATCCGCGCGGATTGGGGTGATCGTCAGGAGGAGATGACGCCCGCACGGACCTCCTCGCGAACTATGGCAATTTGGTCCCGAGGGGTGGGTTCGATTTGCCAAAGCTCCGGCTAGGACGAACCGTAGCCGTTGTCTCGCAACCAGTTGATGGTGCGCTCCAGCCCGTCCTCCACGCCGACGCGCGGGTCCCAGCCGAGCACCCGTCGGGCCTTCTCGATCGAATAGGTGCCGGTCCGGAGCAGGTAGCGCGCCGCGCCCGGGTTGATCTCGTTGTCGCCGGGCGCGAGCCGCGCCACTCGCTGGATCACGGCCGACGCGGGGAGTGCGACGGACGTGGGCAGCGTGATCAGCCGGCGCCCGACCAGCTCGGCGTAGGGCTGGAAGAACTCGCGGTAGGGCACGCCGATCCCGTCGGACAGGGTGAACACCTGACCGACGGCCTCCTCCGCCGCGGCCGCGAGCACCACGCCGTCGATGAGGTTGTCGATGTAGACCGGCGAGTGGATCCCCCGC
Organism: uncultured Solirubrobacterales bacterium; assembly: GCA_963849285.1. GTDB lineage: Bacteria > Actinomycetota > Thermoleophilia > Solirubrobacterales > Solirubrobacteraceae > Palsa-465. Next base: position 1,611,386 of record CAWKGS010000005.1, on the reverse strand, counting down.
CCGCCGCCGGGCAGCGTGAAGCGCCGCTGCTTGATCAGCGTCGCCGGGATCACCGCCCACACCCGGGAGCGGGGGCCGTACACGTCGCCGGGGCGGACGATCGTGCACGGGACGCGCCCCTCGAGGTGCGACTGAAGCACGACCTGCTCGCCCGCGATCTTGCTGTCGGGATAGGGCATGAACGTGCTGTGCACCGGATAGCGCTCGTCGACGCCGTCGGGGAACGAGAGGCCGAAGACGGTGACCGACGAGAAGTGGACGAAGCGCCGCACGCCGGCGCGCTCGGCCCCGGCGAGCGCATGCCACGTCCCGAGCACGTTCGAGCGCCAGATGCGCTCGCGCCGCTCCATCCGGAAGGACACATCGGCGGCGGTGTGGATCACGAGCTCGCAGCCCGCCATCCGCTCCTGCCACGAGCCGGGCTCGGCGACGTCGCCGGCGACCACGCCACGAGCAGGATCGGCGACCAGGTCGCAGCCCACGACCTCGTGCCCGTCGGCTAGGTAGCGCTCGCACAGGGCACGGCCGATGAACCCGGACGCGCCGGTGACGAAGACGCGCAACCTAAGCGGCCGTCAGGGCGGCGGGAACGCGTTCCATCAGCGCGGCCAGCTTGGCCGCCGTGTCTTCCTCGGCCGTCGGCGAGTACAAGATCAGCCGCTGCTCGGGGCTCTCGTTGGGGTTGAACACCGCCTGCTCGAACACCATCCTGCCGACCTCCGGGTGGCTGATCACCTTGCGGCCCTCGCCCGAACGCGCGACCTCATGGCGCTTCCACTCCTTGCAGAACTCCGGGCTCGACTTGCGCAACGCCGCGATCAGCTGCTCGAACTCGGGGTCGCCGAGATGGTGGGCGCTGTCGGCGCGGAACTTGGCGACAAGCAGGCGGGCGCTGCGGTTCCAGTCCGGCATCAGCTCGCGCCGGCGAGGTTCCATGAAGAACTGCCAGACGTGGTTGCGGGCGCCGCGCGGAATGCTGTCGAAGTCCCCGAACACCGCGCACGCGGCGCGGTTGTAGGCGAGGTAGTCCCAGCGGCGGCCGAGGATGTAGGCGGGATTCGCGCCGAGGTTCTCGATCAGCCGCCGCAGCGTCGGCGAGACCTTCTCGGCGGCGAGCTTGCACGGTGGGGGCTCCTCGCCGCGGCCGAGCAGGATCAGGTGCGTGCGCTCCGCGGGCGTCAGTCGCAGCGCGCGGCTGATCGCCTCGAGCACATCCAGTGACGCGCGCACGTCGCGGCCCTGCTCGAGCCACGTGTACCAGGTGGTGCCGACGCCGGCGAGCATCGCCACCTCCTCGCGCCGCAGGCCCGGCGTCCTACGCCGGCCGCCGTCGGGAAGGCCGACCTCTTCGGGTCGGATCGCGCTGCGCCGGCGCTTGAGAAAGTCGGCGAGCTCTGAGCGCCGTCGCTCGCCGCCGGAGCCGTTGCCGTTCTGAGCGGACTTGGGGGGAACGTCTACTACCAGGATAAGTTCCTCTCTTGTACCTGGATAAGCAGTATCGCACACTGCCTTTCGTGAACGCAACGAACACCTTACTCGCACGCAAGCTCAGCCCCACGAACGCCCTGCTGGCCGTGGTCTGCCTGGCGCAGTTCATGGTGATCCTCGACGTCGCCGTCGTGAACATCGCGCTGCCGGCGATGCGCCACGGCCTGCACTTCTCGACCACCGGACTGCAGTGGGTCGTCAACGCCTACACGATCACCTTCGCCGGCTTCATGATGCTCGGCGCGCGCGCCGCCGACCTGCTCGGGCGCAGGCGTGTGCTGATCGCCGGGACGGCGCTGTTCGCGCTGGCGTCGGTCCTGTGCGCGGTGGCGCAGTCGCGCGGAATGCTGATCGGCTTCCGCGCGCTGCAGGGCTTCGCGGGCGGGATCGTCTCCCCGGCGACCCTCTCGATCATCACCTCCTCGCTGCCGGAGGGCCCCGAGCGCAACCGCGGCCTCGGGCTGTGGGCTGCGATCGGCGGCCTTGGCGCCTCCTCGGGCGCGCTGCTGGGCGGGATCCTCACGCAGGCACTCGGATGGCCGGCGATCTTCGCGATCAACGCCCCGCTGGGCGCGCTCGTCGTCGCGGCCGCGCCGCGTGTGATCCCCGCCGACGTCGGTATCGGCGCCGCCCGCAGCGGCAACAGTGCCCGCCACTTCGACCTCTCCGGGGCGATCCTCGTCACCTCCGGGCTGGTTGGCCTGACGTACGGGATCGTGCGCAGCAGCGCGCTCGGCTGGGGCTCGACCGGCGTGCTCGCGCCGCTTGGGACCGGGCTCGCGCTGATCGTGGCGTTCGTGGTGGTCGAGGGCCGCGTCGCCCGCTCGCCGCTGGTGCCGCTGTCGATCTTCAGGCTCGGCCGGCTGCGCACCGCCAACGCGGTGGTGCTCCTGATGTACGCCGCGCTGTTCGCGATGTTCTTCTTCGTCACGCTCTACCTTCAGGAGGTGCTCGGAGACACCGCGATCGAGGCCGGGCTTTCGTTCCTGCCGATCACGCTCTCGGTGTTCAGCGGTTCGTCGCTCGCGCCCCGGCTGGTGGGGCGGATCGGCGTGCGGCAGGTGATGGCCCTCGGTCTACTGCTCGCCACCGCCGGCCTGCTGCTGCTGACCGGCGTGCGCCTCGGCGGCAGCTACTTCGAGCTGGTGCTGCCGGGCGGGGTCCTCGCCGGGCTGGGCATGGGCCTGGGACTGGTGTCCTCGACGATCGCCGCAACCCAGGGCGTCCCGCGGACCCAGAGCGGGCTCGCATCCGGCCTGCTGAACATGTCCCGCCTGTTCGGCGGGGCGCTCGGTCTCGCCGCGCTCAGCACGATCGCCTCGAGCTCCCACGGGGCAACGACCACCGCGCTCACCAACGGCTTCGCCGCCGCGTTCGAGGTCGGCGCGGGGATCACGTTCGCGGCCGCGCTGCTCGCGCTCGCCTTCCTGAGGGATCGCCCCGCGGCGGTCGGCGAGGTTCAGGCCGAGGACGACGCCGCCCGCCTCGCGCGCGAGGATGCAGAGCTGCTCGCGGCCTGAGCCGCGACGAGCTCGACGAACTCGACGAACTGGCGCGCCGCGGGCGAGAGGCTCCGTCCGCGGCGCCACCACAGGACGACCCGCATGCGCAGCGGCGGCGACAGGGGCCGAATCGAGATCGGCGGCCCGGGCCGCTCGAGAAACGAGCGGGGCAGGACGGCGAGGCCTACGCCCTGCGCGACGAGCGCGCGCACGAGCGCGAAGTCGTTGGCCTCCAGTGCGATACGCGGCTCGACGCCCGCGGCAGCCAGCGCTGCGTCCACCAGCCGGCGCGTCGTGGAGCCACGCTGGAACATGATCAGCGGGTGACCGGCGAGCGCGCGGACGGGCAGGGCCCGCACCCCCGCGAGACGGTGATCGGGGCTCGTCGCCACCGCGAGCTCCTCGCGGGACAGCTCGAGCCGTTGCATTCCTTCCGGCGGCTCGAGCTCGAGCGCGAACGCGACGTCGAGATCGCCGGCGCCGAGCATCTCGATCATCCGCTGGGCGGTCCCCTCGCGCAGGCCGACCTCGATCTGCGGAAAGGCGGCGGTGAACCTCGCCAGCACCGCCGGGATGTCCAGCTCGCCGCCAAACAGCATCGCGCCGATCGCGACGTGACCCCGCATCAGTCCGCGCAGGGCGTCGACCTCGGCGCGGAGCGTCTCGCTCTCGGCGAGCACCGCGCGAGCGCGGGCGGCGACGAGCTCTCCTGCCTCCGTCGGCGAGACCGAGCGTGTCGTGCGCCGGAGCAGCTCGACCCCCAGCTCGCGCTCGAGCAGTCCGATCTGGCGCGAGAGGGCGGACTGCGCGATGTGCAGCTCGTCCGCGGCGCGAGTGAAGTGGCGGTGGCGGACGACGGCTTCCAGGCAGCGGAGCTGTTTGATCTCCATCGGCGATCAATCCTTTCACATCTTTGTCTTGCGTCTCTGAATCGGTGCGATCACACTGTTCGCAGATGCTCGCCAGCACCCCCGACAAGCTCGAGATCAGCCGCGAGCTCGCCGATCCAGGCGCGATCGCCGAGCTGCACCGGCGCGTCTACGTGCCCGAGTACGGGATGAACGAGACGTTCGTCTCGCGCGTTGCCGCCGGCGTCGAGGACGCGGTCGCGGCCGGTTGGCCCGAGCGTTCCGGCGCCGTCTGGATCGTCGCGCGCGGCGAGCGTCAACTGGGCTCGCTGGCGCTGACGGCCGAGCAGGAGCGCACCGGGAGGCTGCGCTGGTTCGTGCTCGACCCCTCGCTCAGAGGCCGGGGCCTCGGCCGGCGGCTGGTCGGTGACCTGCTGGTGGAGGCGCGCAGCCAGGGCTTCGACAAGCTCGTGCTCGAGACGTTCGCTGCGCTCACCGCCGCGGCGCACATCTACCGGACCGTCGGGTTCTCGCTGATCTGGGAGCGGGAGCGCGCTGATTGGGGTCCGCCGATCGTCTACCAGGGCTACGAGCTGCAACTACGATGATCGAGTGGCTGCGCGGAGCGCCGGGATCGTCCTGTACCGGAAGCGCGGCGATGCCCTCGAGGTGCTGCTCGTCCATCCGGGCGGGCCGTTCTGGGCTCGCCGCGACCTAGGCGCCTGGTCGATCCCGAAGGGCGAGTACGACCGCGGGGAGAGCCCGCTCGCCGCCGCGCTGCGGGAGTTCGGCGAGGAGCTCGGCACCGCGCCACCGGATGGCGACCCGATCGATCTCGGTGAGATCCGCCAGAAATCGGGAAAGATCGTGAGCGCGTTCGGGCTCGAAGGCGAGCTCGACACCCAACACGTCCGGAGCAACATGTGCGAGGTGCAGTGGCCGCCGCGCTCGGGCAGGCGGATCAAGGTGCCCGAGATCGACCGAGCGGAATGGTTCGGGCTGGAGCAGGCGCGAGCGAAGATCAATCCGGCGCAGGCAGCGCTGATCGACCGCCTCGAGCGGTCCCGCGCGTGAGCCCGTCCTCGCCGATCAGCCCCACGGCTCACTACACGGGGTACGTGTGGGCGCGCAACGGGCTCTCACATCCGGAGCTCTCGACCGTCGAGGGCAGGATCCTGTTCGAGTCGACCCGGGTGCCCTTCCTCGTCAGCCGGCTGCTGGGCGGCGCGGCGCTCGAGCCCTACCTGCTCGCGCGTCACCGGGCGATCGATGCGCTGCTCGAGCGAGCGATCGACGAGCATGGCATCGCGCAGGTGGTGGAGGTGGCGGCGGGTCTCTCGCCGCGCGGCTGGCGCTTCACGGAGCGCTACGGCGACCGGCTGACCTATATCGAGGCCGACCTGCCCGAGATGGCGGCTCGCAAGCGCCGCGCGCTGGAGCGGATGGGGTCGCTCTCAGAGCACCACCGCGTGGAGCCGGTCGATGCGCTCAGCGACGACGGCCCCGACAGCCTCGGGTCGCTGGCGCTCGAGCTGAACGCGCGCGACGGGATCGCGGTGATCACAGAGGGCCTGCTCGGCTACCTGCCCCACGACGCGGTCCGCGGGCTGTGGCGCCGGCTGGCGCGAGTGCTCTCCGGGTTCGAGCACGGCCGGTACATCTCGGACATCCACATCGGGATGATGCAGACCGCGCAGATCCGGGCGTTCCGGATCCTGCTCTCTGGATTCGTGCGAGGCAACGTGCACCTGCACTTCGGGACGCCGGCCGAGATCGAGGCGGCCCTGCACGAGGACGGCTTCGCGCGGGCTGAGGTGCGCCGCGCGGTCGAGCTCGCGCCCGCCACGGACGGCGCCGGCAGTGCGCTTGCGCATATAATTGAGGCGTCAACCTCATGATCCAGGGAGGCCCGATGATCAAGGCCACGCTGTACAGCGATGCCGCCTGCCCGTGGGCGTATTCGGAGAGTCCCGCGCTGCGCGTGATCGAATGGCGCTACGGCTCGCAGCTCGACTGGCATCTGGTGATGGTCGGTCTCAGCGAGGACACCTCGCGCTACGAGCGAAACGGGTACACGCCTCTGCGCGGCGCGCTCGGGCAGGCGCGGTTTCGCAAGCGCTACGGGATGCCGTTCGCCGCAAGCCCGAAGCCGCGGCTGGCGGCCAGCTCCCGCGCGTGCCGCGCGGTCATCGCGGCGCGGCAGGCGGAGCCGGGGAGCGAATGGCACGTCTTCCGCGCGCTGCAGCTCGCGAACTTCAACACCCCACTGCTGCTCGACGACGACGCGATGCTGCTCGCGGCACTCCGACTGGTTCCGGTGATCGACGCCGAGGAGATCGTCGGCGCGATCGACTCGCCCGAGGTGGCGGAGGCCTACCGCCTCGACAAGGAGGCGACGAGAAAGGCCGCCGGCACCGCCGCCGAGCTGCAGGGCAAGACCTCGACCAGCGACGGCCCCGTACGGTTCACGGCGCCTTCGGTCGTGTTCGAGGCGGGCTCGACCGAGCTCGTCGCCGGGGGCTTTCAGCCGGTCGAGGCCTACGACGTGCTGATCGCGAACCTCGACCCTGCGCTGCGTCGTGAGCCGGCGCCCGAGACGCCCGCGCCCCTGCTCGAGCGGTTCGAGTTCGGTTTGACGACGCAGGAGGTGGCGGCGCTGATGGCCGAGGGCAACGACGCGCCGGATCGCCCCCGGGCCGAGACCGCGCTGCTGGAGCTGGTGGCGGACGGCCACGCGGTGCGGCATCCGCTTGGCGACGACGCGTTGTGGCTCGCCGCCGGCGGGCGCTACGCGGCCGCGCTGCTCGGCGCGCGGGCTACGGTCGCGGCCTGACGGTCCGCAGGCCCCGTCCGCTCGGGCGGTGGGCGTGGAGAGCTGCTGCGAGGGCCGCCTTCTCGATCTTGTCCAACGACGGCGGCGCATCAACGCGCATCCGGCAAGCCGCGCCGCGTGTGACGAAGGTTCACGAGCGCGAGCGGCAGCGACTCCAGGCCGTAGATGCCGGAAGGCGTGCCGAACTCCGGCTCGCCGTCGAGCTCGATCGATTCGAGCCGTTCGGCCAGAAACGCGAGCGCCTCCTGCATCTCGGCGCGCGCGAGGTTGGCCCCCACGCAGTAGTGGATGCCGGCGCCGAAGGTGAGGACCCGCGCGCGGGGGCGCTCGGCGGTGATGTCGAAGCGGTCGTCCTCGATGCCGTCGCGGTTGGCGTGCCAGGCCGAGATCAGCACGATCGTGCTCGGCGGGAACGTGACGCCGCGGTACTCGATCTCGGCGGTCGTCATCCGCGCCGTGAACGGCGTGATCGGCTCGTACCGAAGCGCCTCGTCGATCGCCTGGAGGGCGAGGCCGCGAGGATCTGCCCGCAGGGCCGCCCATTGCTCGGGATCGAGCGCCAGCAGCCTGACCGCATGGGCCAGCTGGCTCTGGCTGGTGTCGACCCCTCCGACGAGGATGTTCAGCACCAGGTTGCGCAGCTCGGCGTCGCTGAGGCGATCGCCGGCCTCCTCGGCCTGGATCAGGGCCGAGATCAGGTCGTCCCCGGGACGCTCCCGGCGGCTCGGGATCAGCTCGTCCTCGTACGCGTAGAACTCGGCGACCGCCTGCTCGATCTGCTCGCGCTCGGCGAGCAGGCTCTGCGCGTCGAACTGGCGCTGGATCCAGTTGGACCAGTGGTGTAGCCGCGGGGCGTCCGCGTGCGGGGCGCCCATCACCTCGGCGATCACCAGCGACGGGTAGGGCTTGGCGAAGTCGGCGATGAACTCGCAGCGTCCATTCGCCGGGACCGCCGCCAGCAGCTGCTCGAGGAAGCGCCGCATCGCGGGGCGATAGCGGTCGACAGCGCGCGGGGCGAGCGCCGGGTTGACGAGGCTGCGCAGCCGCCGGTGATCGGACCCGTTGACGTTGATGATGTTGCCGACGATCTCCTCGTGCAGCGGGCCCTCGGTGATCCCGAACAGCTCGCCGATGGTGAGCCCCGGAAAGACGGCATCCTTGGTGCGCAGGAAGAACTCTCCGCTCTCGCGGTCGAGCACGGTGAATCCGAACGGATTGCGCGCCAGCCAGCCGTCGTGGCCCCGCAGCTCGGACATCGCGTCCCGGTAACGCGCACCGCGCAGCGAGGGGTCGGTGTGATCGAAGCTGGGGAGCTCCAGCTCGCCCGCGACGGCCACCCTATCGGCCGATCCACGGGTTGGAGGCGAGCTCGCGGGCGACCGCCTCGGTCACCACGAGCGCCTGGAGGACCGTCGTGTAGTCCACGTTCTCCGGGGTGTCGCTCATCTGGTGATAGTTGGAAAGCGCCTTGTAGCGGTTCATCGAGCCGAGCGTGGCGGTCGGGTAGCCCGCCCGGCTCGGGATCACGGCGTCGGTCGAGTTGCGCGCGCGCATGCCGCGGCGCAGCGGCGCGCCGGCTTGGGCGGCGGCCCGTACGATCAGGTCCCGGTAGGTGCGGTCGAAGTAGTCCTCCATCACGATCGGGCCCTCGCCCTCGATCAGGATCAGGCGCGGCGAGCCGAGCGTCTCGAGATTCAAGAACCAGGTGCGGTCGCGATCGAGGCGGGGGAAATGACGGCGCCCGAAGCCGTGGATGCCGCCCTGCAGGACCTCCTCCGCGCCGCAGGACACGAGCAGCACACCGAGGCCCGGAATCGGCTCCGCGCGCAGCCGCTCGGCGAGCGCGACGAGGAGCGCGACGGCGGTCAGATTGTCGTTCGCCCCGGGGACGATGCGGTTGCGCGCAACATCCGCGAACACGGCCGTCCCGACGAGCGAGCCGGCGGTGCCGGCCAGGATCGCCCCGCGCCTGCGAGCCGCCGCCCCGAACGCGACCAGCCCGGTCGTGCCGAGCAGCGGCCACCACAGCGGCACCGAGGTGTCGATCCGCTCGATGATTCCGGGGAAGCGCTCGCCGAGCCAAGCCTGCGCGCGCTCGTCGAAGATCGCGCCGGTCGGCGCGGCGTCGTGGTGCGCGAGCACCACCAGCGTGCGCTCCGCATTGCGCTCACCGCAACGCGCGACGACGTTCCAGGTGGTTCGGGGCGCGCTGGTGGCGCGGCGGAAGAGGCGCGGTCCGTTGGAGATGTCGTCGGCGATCGCGGCCGTGGCGGCCGCGGCCAGCATCCCGGCCGGGCGGCGCAGGCGCCGCGAGAGGGCGCCGACGCCGGCAACTGCGCCAGCGGCCGCAAGCGCGCCGATCACGCGGGCATAGCCATCCAGGAATTGCTCCTCCTCGACCTCGGCGTCGCAGCCGGCCGCCCGCAGGCGCTCGGCCAGCCACTCCGCGGCGCGGCGTTCGCCGGGCGAGCCGGCCCCGCGCTTGATCGGCGCAAGCTCCTCGATCACCTCGTGCAGGACGACGTCGTCAGCGGGGCCCCTGGGCAAGGCGGGAATGGTACGGGGACCGCGCGAGCCGATCACTCGCCTGGCGGCGGCAGGGCGGCGGCGATCCAGGCCGCGGCCCGAGGGATGTCCGCGGGATCGATCTGGTGCCCCGCCCGCGACTCGCGATAGTCCACCGCCAGGCCGCCGCGCTCGAGCAGCTCGTGGGCGGCGCGGCCGAACTCGACGCCGATGACGGGGTCGGCTGACCCGTGCGCGATCAGCACCGGCAATCCCGGACGGGTGCCGAGGTCCGGCTGCCACCCCGAGACCGTCGGCACGAACCCCGAGAACGCGAGGATCCCCGCCGGCGCCGGGCGGTCGCCGCCCAAGCCGAGCGCGTAGCTCATCACCGTCCCCATCGAGAACCCGCCGAGGATCGTCCGCTCGGGCGCCAGCCCGGTCTGGCGCCAGAGCTCGTCGTGCAGCTCCGCGAGCTGCCGGTAGGAGGAGTGGAACGTGGCGGGATCGGGGTGGCCGACCTGAGGCGTCTCATACCAGCGGTAGCCGTCGAGGAACGGCAGCGGCGCCCGCGGCGTGATCACCAGCAGCCGCTGCTCTGGATCGAGCACGCCGGCCAGCGGCAGCAGGTCGTACTCGTTGGTCCCGCGCCCGTGGTGAAGGACGATCATCCCTTCGGGCTCGCCACGCGCCGGCCGCTGCTGAAAGCTCAGCATCAGTCGAGGTAGGAGACGACGTCGGAGGGGGGCAGGCGCTCCGGCGGCTCCTTGTCCTGGCGCGGCCAGCCGAGGTGGATCAGCGCGACGAAGCGCTCATCGTCCGGGATCCCGACCGCGGCGCGCCCCGCCTCGGTGCGAAGCACGCCGGGCGTCCGCCAGTACCCGGCCAAGCCGCGACCGTGGGCCGCGAGCAGGACGGCGTAGGTCGCACAGGCCGTCGCACACAGGTCCTCCTGGTCCTGAACGGGGTCATCGCTGCGCTTGGCGCTGGCCACGACGAGCGTTGGGGCCCGATCGAGCTTGGCGGCGCTCTCAGGTCCCGCGGCCTGCTTCAGCCGGGCCAGCGCACCCGGACCGACGACGCGGAAGCGCCATGGGTTGGTGAGGTTGTGGTTCGGCGCCCAGCGGCCCAGCTCGAGCAGCTCGTCGAGCAGCTCACGGGGGAGCGGCTCGGGGACGAACGCCTTGTGCGTGCGCCGGCCGCGGATCGCCTCTTCGACTTCCACGACCCGGCACGGTAGCGGTGACGCGCCGCGGCCTGCCGGCGCGTCACCGCAAGCCGGCTACGGGGTGGGGCAGGTCTGTGCGTAGGCGCAGTCGTTGAACGACTGCCCGTCGGAGGCCAGCGCGGAGGGGGTGGCCTCGTTGACGACGCCCGGCGAGAGGTCGATCTGCGTGGGATTGCCCTGCGCGATCGTGTGCGTCGCGCCGCCGGCCGTGTAGGTCGAGGTGGGGCCGAACGCGACCGTGCCGACGGGGGCCAGGAGCGTCTGGGCGACCAGCGTCGGCGCCTCGAGGATCCACTCCGCCGAAGATCCGGAGGACGCGTAGCTGACCGTCTTGGACCAGGTCCAGTGGCCGCTGTCGGTCATCGAGATCGACCAGTTGTTGCCGCCGGCGTTGGAGATCGCGACGCTGATGTGGTCGCCGGGGGTGACGGTGCAGTTCGCGTCCGGGCTGCAGCCCGTGAGCTGGGTCTCGGAGTTCGGCAGCAGCTCATACCAGGCGTAGTACTGAGGGCCGAGGACGGGATCGCTCGGCAGCGACTGCTCGGCCGTCCCGGCCTGGATCAGATCGCTCGTGTTGTAGCCGCCAATCCCGGCCCAGGTGGCGGCGAAGCCCGGCGGGACCAGCCCGGCGCTCGGGACGACGAACGTCGAGTTCACGGCGGTGATGCCGCTGCCCGGCGTGACCGCGTAGCCGGACCAGTTCAGCGAGTCGACGGTGCCGCCATGCAGCGGGAGTCGCAGATGTGGGTTGGCCGGTATCAGGGATCCGATCCCGCGCGGCTGCGCCGCGGCGACGCCCGCGAAGGCGAGCGTGGCGAGTGCTGCCGAGAGAAACGTGAACGCGCGCAATTTCATTGTTGGCCTCGCTTTGGACGGACAGCGAAACCGACCCCTGCCGGATCGGATGAGTGGAAGATACCCGCTGTGGGACCGGGGATGCGCCGGTTCACGCGTCGATCGGCACGTGGCCGGGCTGCGAGCGTACGCGCTCGAGCCACTGCCCGATCGCCGGATAGGGCTCGAGCTCGAACCCGCCTTCGGGCGCCACGTGCGTATAGGCGTAGAGCGCGATGTCGGCAATCGTGTAGCGGTTCCCGACGAAGAAGCTGCGCCCCGAGAGGTGACGGTCGAGCGCCTTCAGCGCGGCGCGGGCGCCCCGGTCCTTGGCCTCGAGGTCGCTGCGCTCCGGAGTGATTCCGGCGATCCGCCAGAACCGTGCGACCGCGATGTACGGCTCGTGCGAGTACTGCTCGAAGAACAGCCACTGCAGCACCTGCGCGCGCTCGTAGCGGTCCTCGGGCAGGTACCGAGTTCCCTCGGCGAAGTGGAACGTGATCGCGTTCGATTCCGCGAGCGTGCGGCCATCGTCGAACACGAGTGTGGGGACCCGCAGCGCGGGGTTGAGCTCGCCCAGCAGCTCGAGCCGGCCGGAGCGATCGATCACGTCGACCTCACGGCGCTCGTAGTCGATCCCGAGGTGCGCGAACAGCAGCCGGACCTTGTAGCAGTTGCCCGAGACCTGAGAGTTGTAGAGCAGCACGCGGCGCTGGACGGTACCGCGCTACGGTCTGACGCGACGGTGAGCGCGACCGACACCGAACGGGAAGCCGTGGCGCCGGCCGCCGGCGCGGAGCGCATCGTGTCGATCGGGAGGCTGCGGGCGATCGTGTTCGTCGTCGGCGCCGGCAGCCTGGGGGCGGAGATCTCCGCGGCGCGGCTGCTCGCGCCGTACTTCGGGGCCTCGACGATCATCTGGGCGAACACGATCGCGACCGTGCTGGTCGCGCTCTCGGCCGGTTACGCGATCGGCGGCAGGCTTGCGGACCGCCGCCCCGATCTGCGCGGCCTCTGCGGCGTCGTGCTGGCCGCGGCCGCCCTGCTCGCGCTCGTCCCGTTCGTGTCCGATCCGTTCCTGCGCGCCTCGGTGAAGGCGCTGGGCGCGCTTTCGGTGGGCGGGTTTCTCGGGTCGCTCGCGGCGGTGCTGGTGCTGGTCGCCGTGCCGGTCCTGCTGCTCGGGTGCGTCGCGCCGTATGCCAACCGGCTCGCGCTCTCCGGCGTGGCCGACTCGGGCACGGTCACCGGACGCCTGTATGCGATCTCCACCGCCGGCTCGCTGGTCGGGACCTTCGCGTCGGCGCTCCTGCTGATCCCACTGATCGGCACGCACCGGACGTTCCTGGTGTTCGCGCTCGCGCTGGCGCTGGTCGCGGCCCTCGCAGCCCGATCCTCGCGGCTGCTGCTCGTGCCGGCCGTGGTCGCGGCGCTGCTGGCGGTGCCCCCGGCGGCGGTCGGCGCCGGCGTCGCGGGGGCCAAGGTCATCTACGAGACCGAGACGCAGTACCAGTACGCGCGGGTGCTGCAGTTCGCAAGCGGCGAGCGCTGGCTGCAGCTCAACGAGGGCGTCGCGATCCATTCGCTCTACCGGCCGTGGAGTTATCTCACCGGCGGCTACTGGGATGACTTCCTGGTGCTGCCGCTGCTCGACCGCCTCGGCATCCCGCGCCGGATCGCGATCCTGGGCGACGCGGCGGGAACGATCGCGCGCGCGTACGGGCACTACTACCCGTCGACGCGCGTGGATGCGGTGGAGATCGACGGCGAGCTCGGCACGATCGGGAAGCGCTACTTCGGCCTGCGCGGCCCGCGTCTGCACCTGTACACCGCAGATGCGCGGCCTTGGCTCGAGCAGAGCGCGGCCCGCTACGACGCGATCTTCCTCGACGCGTATCGCCAGCCGTACATCCCGTTCTACCTGGTGACCCGCGAGTTCTTCGCGCTGGTGCGCCGACACCTGAACCCGGGCGGCGTGGTGATCGTCAACGTCGGCCACATCCCCGGTTCGGACGCGCTCGAGAAGGTCGTGACCGCGACGCTTCACGCGGAGTTCCCAACCGTCGTGCGCGATGTCGTCAGCGGCGACAACTCGCTGGTGCTGGGCAGCGTCGCGCCGCTCTCGCCGGCCCGGATGCTCGCCGCTGGCCCGACGACGGCGCCGGAGCTGGCCTCGCTGGCGAGGTCGGTGGCGGGCAGGCTCGCGCCGGCACTGCGCGGCGGCAGCGTCTACACCGACGACCGCGCGCCGGTCGAGTGGCTGACGGACCTGTCGATCCTGCGCTACGCGACGCAGTCCGGGCCGCGCGAGCTACCTTGAGGAGCGGCGCCTCCGCCTCAGGGATGAGGCGAAGATCCGCGTCGCGGCGGAGGCGTGCGCGTAGCGCCGGGATTAACCTGAGAGCGTGAATTCAGAGAAGGTCGCGCCCCCCAGCGCCGACCGGCCGGTGATCACGGCGTTCGGCTGGAGCATGCCGTTGTGGCTGCTCGATTACGGGCCGGTGGCGGCGATCGTCGTGTGGGGACTGCTGGCGATCGTCGTCCGCGAGCACTACGTGCGGATCGGGGTGCTCCTGTCCGGGTTGCTGGTCGTCGCGATCGCGCTGGCGCTGCGCCATCGCGCGCCGCTGACGGTGCTTGCCGTGGTGCTCGTTGTGTCGCTCAGCATCGGCTACGGCCCGGTGGTGACGCTGCCGGTGCTGCTCGCGGTTTTCACCGTGGCGGAGTACACGTCCCGGGCGCGCGTGATCGCGGCGGCGCTGCTGGCGGCGCTGGTGATGATCCTCACCCCGCCGATCCACGGCGCACATCTGGGCGCGACGGCGGTCCTGTCGCGCCTCGTCGTGGTCGCGCTGCCGGTGGCATTGGGGTTGTGGCTGCGCACGCGGGCCGACTACGTATCCGGCCTGCGCGACCGCGCCGGCCGGCTCGAGCGCGAGCAGGAGCTGCTGGCGCGCGAGGCCGTCGGCGAGGAGCGGGTGCGAATCGCGCGAGAGCTGCACGACGTCGTCGCCCACAACGTCTCGCTGATGGTGGTGCAGGCGCAGGCGCTCGCGGCGACCGGCGCCGAGGAGCCCGAGCGCCAGGCGGCGCTCGACCGCGTGGCGGGCCTGGGCCGCGACGCACTGTCGGAGATGCACCGGATGCTCGGCGTGCTGCGGCTCCAGAACGGCGGCGCGCCGGAACGCGAGCCGCAGCCGGGCGTCAGAGACCTGGAGGGCCTGATCGCGCGGACCCGCGAGAGCGGCCTGGACGCCGAGCTGATCGTCGAAGGGGTCCCGTGCGAGCTGCCGCCGACCGTCGACCTGTCCGCCTACCGGATCGTGCAGGAGGCGCTCACCAACGTGGTCCGACACGCCAACGCCGGCCACGCGCTGGTACGGCTGGCGTTTGCGCACGATCACGTCGAGGTGACCGTGACCGACGACGGCCCGGGCAGCGGCGACGCCGCGGTCAACGGCTCGGCCGCGACGGGCCATGGCCTCGTCGGGATGCGCGAGCGGGTGGCGCTGTTCGGCGGCGCACTCGAGGCGGGCCGGCGCGTGGACGGGAACGGCTACCGCGTGCACGCGCTGCTTCCGGTCGCCTGACGATGCCGAAGCTGCGGCTCCTGATCGCCGACGACCAGCCGCTGATGCGCGCGGGCTTCCGAGCGGTGCTCGAGGCTACGGGGGAGATGGAGGTCGTGGCGGAGGCGGGCGACGGGCTCGAGGCGGTGAGCGCCGCGCGCTCCAGCCGGCCCGACGTGGTCCTGATGGACATCCGGATGCCGAACCTCGACGGCATCGAGGCGATCAAGCAGCTCCCGAACCATCGCGTGCTCGTGCTGACGACGTTCGGGCTGGACGAGTACATCGTCGAGGCGCTGCGCGCGGGCGCGAGCGGCTTCATCACCAAGGACGTGCCGGCGGAGGAGCTGGTTCGGGCCGTCCGCATCGTCGCGGCCGGGGATGCGCTCCTGACCCCCGCGATCACCCGCCAGCTGCTCGACCGCGTCGCCCGCCGGCTGCCCGCCCCCGTCGGCCACGACCCGGACGCCCTCGAACAGCTGACCGAGCGCGAGCGGGAGGTGCTCGAGCTGCTCGCGCGCGGGATGTCGAACGCGGAGATCGCGGAGGCGCTGGTGGTCGGGGAGGCCACGGTCAAGACACACGTCTCGAACGTGCTGATGAAGCTCGGCCTGCGGGACCGCGTCCAGGCGGTGGTCCTCGCCTACGAAGTCGGGCTGGTGCGGCCGGGCATGGCCTGAGCGACCTCCCCCGCACGGGGGAGCGCCGACCGCGGCTCCGCCACGCGCCGGACCCCAAGATCGGGCATGCAGCCGACGACAGTCGCTCTGGGCGGGCGTACGTTGCCCGGCATGCTCGAACCCAACGAAAACATCATCGAGACGCGCGGCCTGACGAAGCGCTTCGGGGACCGCGTCGCGGTGTCCGAGGTGAGTCTCGGCGTTCCGCGCGGCTGCGCCTACGGCTTCCTGGGCCACAACGGCGCCGGCAAGACCACGCTGATCCGGATGCTGCTCGGGCTCACACCGGCGGACGCCGGGACGATGCGGATCGCCGGGCACGATCTCCCGGCGGAGCGTGCGGCCGCGCTCGCTCGGGTCGGCGCGATCGTTGAGGAGCCGCACTTCCACCCGCACCTGACCGGTCGCGAGAACCTTCGCGTGGTCGCCGCGGTTCGAGGTCCCGAAGCATCGCGGCGGATCGAGGAGGCGATCGCCCGAGTCCGGCTGAGCGATCGCGCCGGCGACCGCGTGCGGACCTACTCGCAGGGCATGCGCCAGCGCCTGGGAGTCGCTCGCTGCCTGCTGGCCGACCCCGAGCTGTTGATCCTGGACGAGCCGATGAACGGCCTCGACCCGGCCGGAATCATCGAGTTCCGGGAGATGATCAGCGAGCTGGTCGGCGAGGGGAGGACCGTGTTCCTTTCCTCGCACCTCCTCGACGAGGTCGAGAAGACCTGCGACGCGGCGGCGGTGATCGACCGCGGCCGCGTGATCGCGCAGGGCCCGATCGAGCAGCTCGTGCAGGGCGACCAGGTGGAGCTCCGGATCGGTTGCGATCAACCCGAGCGCGCGCTCGAGCTGCTGGAAACGCATCCCGCGGTCGCGGCGGCGCAACTGAACGGCGAGGGAATCCGCGTGCTGCTCGGCGCTCGCGATGGAGCGGCGGAGATCAACGCGCGGCTGGTTCACGCCGGCGTCGCGGTGTTCCGGCTCGAGCCCGTCCGCGAGTCGCTCGAGCGCAGGTTCCTGGAAATCACCTCGCGAATCGGAGGCGAGCAATGACGATCACGATCGCAAGACAGATGCTCTCGGCGGAGGTACTCAAGCTGCGCCGGAACCGCGGGCTGATGGCGCTCGCGTTCGTGATGTCGGTCGTGGTGCTCCTGATCTTCTTCGGCTACAACGCGGTCGAGCACGCCTCGAACCCGTCGCAGTACGGGCCGGCGGGCGGCGTCGAGCGCTTCGACCGCGCGGTGCGCGTGCTCGGGCTGCTCTTCGGCGCCCTGACCACGGTCGTGATCGGCGCCGAGGCGGGCACCGCCGATCTCTCCAGCGGCGTGTTCCGCGACCTCGTCGCGACCGGGCGCTCGCGCCTGGCGCTGTTCGCGGTGAGGGCGCCGGCGGCGTTCGTCGTGTCGCTCGCGTTCAACGCGCTCGGCTTCCTAGTGAGCACGGCCGTGGCGTTCGCGCTCGCGGGCGGCAACCCGACCCCGACGCTGTCGGAGATCCTGCAATCGGCCGGCTGGATCGTGCTCTGCGACGCGCTGCTGGTCGTCTTCGCGGTCGGGCTCGGGTCGCTCACCGGCTCGCGGGCGATCACGCTCACCGCCGTGATCGGCTGGCAGACGGTGGCGACCCAGCTGCTCTTGAACATCAGCTCGCTGGGCTCGGCTCGGGACCTGCTCCTCAGCTCCTCGCTCGGGCAGCTGTTCCCATTCGGAGACCTTTTCGGCCTGAGCATGTCCGTGGGCACGGCGCTGGCGGTGCTCGCGGGCTGGCTAGTGGTGCCGGCGCTGATCGGCGGCTGGCGAACCCAGGTGCGTGACGCGTGAGGACCCGAAGCTAGGGACGCTCGATGCGCGCCGGCGGCCGATCCTGGATCGCCGGGGCGCCGGCGCGCGGCGCGAGCGCGATCCCGCGGAACTGGACCTTGTCGGGCTCCGCGACGGCGGGGCGCAGCGCGCAGCGCTCCAGGACGCGCCTGATCACGAGGCGCATCTCTAATTGGGCGAAGCTGGCGCCGAGACAGCGGCGGCTGCCGCCGCCGAACGGGATCCAGGTGTAGGTGTCGGGGGGATCGTCGCCGAGGAAGCGCTCGGGCCGGAACGAGCGCGGTTCGGGATACACGTCGGCGCGGCGATGGATCATCCGGATCGACGGGTTAATCTCCACTCCGGGCGGAACCGAGTACCCGTTCAATCGGAACGGCTCGCCGCGGACGACGCGGCCGACGCCGGGGATCACCGGGCGCAGGCGCAGCGACTCCTTCACGACGGCGTCGAGATACACGTCGTCGCCCTCGATCGCGCGCCTGTGGATCGCGGGATGGTGCAGAAGCAGGTCGAACGTCCAGGCCAGCCCCGTGGCGGTCGTCTCGTGTCCGGCCACGAGGAGCGTCACGAGCTCGTCGCGAACCTCGCCGTCGGAGAGGCGCCGCCCCTGCTCATCGGTCGCCACCATCAGCGCCGAGAACACGTCGTCTCGCTCCTCGAGCCCCGGATCCGCGCGCCGGCGCGCGATCTCCGCATACAGCAGCTCGTCGACGGCGCGCCGGCTGGCCTCGAACGCGCGAGCCCGGCCCCGGCCGGACCCGAGCCGTCCCAGCAGCAGCATCAGCAGCAACCCCCGCGGGCGCGCGACGGGCTCGATCATCTCCCGCAGCCGCGCGGCCAGCTCGTCGCGCTGCGCCCCCTCCTCGAACCCGAACACCGCTCGCATGATCACCCGCAGCGTGAGCGCCTGCATGCTCGGCAGCAGCGCAAACGGCTCGCCGACGGGCCAGGAGTCGATCTCGGCGTCCGCCGACTCGACGATCACCGAGGCGTAGGCCTGCATCCGCCGGCCGTGGAAGGAGGGGAGCATCAACCGCCGGTGACGGAGGTGCTCGCGCCCGTCCAGCAGCAGCACCGAGCGCTCGCCGAGGATCGGGCCGAGCAGCGCGTTCGCCTCGCCCGCGTGCAGCTGCTCGCCGGACCCGGTGAACAACTCCTTGACGAGCGCGGGGTCGAACACCATCACGAACCGCGAGTCGAAGATCGTGCCGAAGGTGACGGCATCGCCGTAGCGCCGCCGGCACGCCTCGAGAAAGCGCGGACCGCCGAACATGAAGCCAGCGGTCTGGACGATCCGGGGCAGACGCGGCCCGGGCGGCATGCGCGCCGGGAGCTCCGAATCGATCTCCGGGACGGCGACCGTCGACATGACGCATACGTTGGCACACTGCATCCTTAACCCGCCCCACCCATGGCCTTTACGCCATGCTTAGCGGCGAGGGCAGGCTTCCGGTGCTCGCATGAGGGGAGAGTTCCTGGTCTTCGGGAGTCCGCTGATCGGCGAGGAGGAGATCGCCGAGGTCGTGGCGTCGCTGCGCTCGGGCTGGATCGGGACCGGACCGAAGGTGCAGCGGTTCGAGTCGATGCTCGCGCAGTACATCGGCGTTACCCACTGCCGCTGCCTGTCGTCGTGCACGGCGGCGCTGATCCTGGCGATGGAGGTGCTCGGGATCGGCCCCGGCGACGAGGTGCTGGTGCCGACGATGACATTCGTCGCCTCGGCCAACGCGGTCGAGCACGTCGGCGCGACGCCGATCCTGGTCGATTGCGAGCCGCGCACCGGTCAGATCGACCTCGACGCGGCCGAGGCCGCGATCACGTCGCGCACGCGCGCGATCGTTCCCGTTCACCTCGCCGGCCGGCCGCTGGACATGGATCGGCTCACGGCGTTCAAGGAGCGCCATCGGCTGACCGTGGTCGAGGACGCCGCGCACGCGATCGGGGCCGAGTGGCGCGGCCGCCGGATCGGTGCCTTTGGCAACGTCGCCGCCTACTCCTTCTACGTCACCAAGAACGTGACCACGATCGAGGGCGGCGCGCTCGTCACCGACGACGAGGAGATCGCCGGCGAGGTCGAGCGGCTTGCCCTGCACGGCCTCAGCCTCGGCGCGTGGCAACGCTTCTCCGACAAGGGCTTTCGCCACTACGAGGTGGTGCGGCCCGGCTACAAGCACAACATGACCGACATCCAGGCGTCGCTGGGGCTTCACCAGCTGCCGCAGCTGGACGCCTGGATCGAGCGGCGCGCGCAGCTGTGGGACCGGTACGACGAGCTGCTGCGAGGGCTGCCGCTCGAGACCCCGCCGCCGCCGCAGCACGGCACCCGTCACGCCCGTCACCTCTACCAGGTGCTCGTCGAGCCCGACGCGCCGCTGACCCGCGATCAGCTGCTGGACGGCCTGACCGCGCGAAGGATCGGCACCGGCGTGCACTACCGCGCGGTCCACCTGCACCCCTACTACCGCGACCGCTACCGACTCGATCCGGCGGCGTTCCCGGTCGCCACCGCGATCTCGGAAGCGACGGTGAGCCTGCCGCTCAGTCCGAAGGTGACCGACGCAGACCAGGACGACGTCGTCGCGGCGCTGACCGACCTGCTCCGCGGCCGATGACAACACCGCAATAACAGAACCTTTGCACGACCCTAGCCATCCGGGCGCACAATGAACCAAGCATGTCCCCCGGCGCACTGAGGGAGGGCGGGCTCGAGCTGAGCGTGGTCGTTCCGGTGTACGGCTGCGCGGACTGTCTCACCACGCTGCACGATCGGCTCGGGGCGAGCCTGGCCCAGATCACCGATCGCTACGAGCTGGTGTTCATCGACGATCGCAGCACCGACGGCGCGTGGACGGTGCTGCAGCAGCTCGCCCAGTCCGATCACCACGTGCGCGCGTTCAGGCTCTCGCGCAACTTCGGACAGGACGCTGCGATCACGGCGGGTCTCGAGCAGGCATGCGGGGCCTGGGCGGTCGTG
Organism: uncultured Solirubrobacterales bacterium; assembly: GCA_963849285.1. GTDB lineage: Bacteria > Actinomycetota > Thermoleophilia > Solirubrobacterales > Solirubrobacteraceae > Palsa-465. The sequence goes on along the minus strand of CAWKGS010000005.1, from coordinate 1,591,114 downwards.
ATGGACTGCGACCTGGAGGAGGCGCCCGAGGACATCCCGAGGATGTGGGCGGCCGCGGGCGAGGGGTACGAGATCGTGCGCACCGTCAGGCGCGGCTGGCGCCACTCGTGGTTTCGCCGCGTCGCCAGCAGGGCCTACCGGCGCCTCACCCTCGAGACCGATGTGCGCCCGGACTACAGCAACCTCAGCCTGCTCTCGCGAGGCGTGATCGACGCGTTCCTGCAGCTGCGCGACCGCGATCGCGAGTACATGATCGCGCTCGACTGGCTCGGTTTCGACTCCACCGCGATCGAGATCGAGCACCATCGGCGCCACGCGGGCAAGAGCGGCTACACGCTCCAGCGGCTGGTCAGGGTCGCACTCGACGGGATGTTCTTCCGCAGCACGGTGCTGCTGCGGCTGGTCGTGATGCTGGGCTTCATGGTCGCGCTGATCGGGATCGTGGTGGCTGTCTTCGAGATCGTCGATTACTTCGCCGAGCCCGCGCGGACGGTGCCCGGCTACACCAGCCTCGCCGTGCTCCTGCTGGTGCTTGCCGGGTTCATCATCGTCAGCGTCGGCGTGGTCGGTCTGTACGTCGGGCGGATCTTCGAGCAGGTCAAGAACCGCCCGCTGTTCCTGATCGAGGATCGGATCGAGGGCGAGCCCGCGGCGCAGATCACGTCGCTGTCCGAGCGCTGAGCACGTAGACCTTCTCGCGCTCGCCGGGGATCAGGAAGCTCGACTCGACGCGCTCCCCGTAGCCGCTCATCAGCTCGTCGAGGGTGTGCTCGGTGAACCGCCGGGCGTGCCCGCCGACGCCGGGATCCGCCGACCGGCGGGAGACCGGGCCGATCACCGGCAATCCGCTGGAGGCAAGGTTGCGGATCGGCTCCGAGATGATCACCCGGAGGCCGGCGGCCGCCAGCATCCGATCGATGAGGAGCCCGGCGTCGGGGAGAAAGTGGTAGAGGCTCGACTGGATGATCAGCACGTCGCCGGGCGGCAGCGGCTCCTCGCCCGCGAGATCGACCAACCGCGCGTCGACGCCGCGAGCTCGCAGCCGGCGGACGAAGCCCTCGTTCACGTCGAGGCCCACGTAGCCGGCGACCCGGCCGCGGAGATGGCGCAGGTAGAGGGTTCCCGGCCCGCAGCAGAGCTCGACGACGCTTGCGTCCGGCGGCACCTCGGCGGCGACGAGCGCCATCCGGTCCACGTAGTGGCGGCCGTAGAGCAGTCGCATCAGCGCCTCGTAGCCGACCGCGGAGCGGTAGACCAGGCTCGTGCTCATCGCGAGGCGGGCGACTGCGAGGCGGCGGCCCGCGGGTCGAGCTCGGCCAGCGTCAGCTGTCGTGCCGGCGGGCGATCGAGCACCTTCGCACAGGTGACCCGCAGATCGGCATCGACGTGGAGCAGCTGGCCTGGCTCGAGCTCGCGCCAGTCGTCCTCATCCATCGGCTCGGTCGCCACGACGACCGAGCGCTGCTCGCGCAGCTCGCCCGAGCGCACGCGCACCGATCCGCGCGCGCTCGCGTGGTCGAGGTGGCGCCCACCGCTGTTGCCGCCCGCGGTGCGCTCGAGCACGTGCAGCTCGTGGGTATCCGGGTAGCGCAGCGCCCACAGCTCGGAGTCGGTGATCAGCACGCAGTTGAGCGCGAACACCGGCAAGCGCTCGGCGATCCAGGCGGCGGCCGCGGCGATGCCCTCGCCGACGTCGCCGCGGCGATCGATCTCGCGGGTGATCAGCGCGAAGAACCGCTCGGAGTCGGTCTGGCCCCGCACCAGCGAGCGATAGTCGCCGAGCTCCGGTTCGATCCGCTCCGGCTGGCCGATCACGCCGTTGTGGGCGAACAGCCTCCCGTGCTGCTCGAAGGGATGCGTGTTCTCCGCGCTGACGGCCCCCGTCGAGGCGTAGCGCACGTGCGCCACGAACGTGCGCGAGCACAGCTCTCGTGCCTCGCGCGCGAACGCCTGGTCTTCATACGCCGCGATCGGCTGCTTGAACACCTCGGGCCGGCCCTCGCCGTCGTAGGCTCCCAGCCCCGTGCCATCGGGCTCGCGGCGGCTCTGCTGCGCGAGCGAGTCGGGCGCCTCCAGCAGCCAGAACGTCGCGTGCACGGCCTGGTGCCCGGTGCTCATGCCAAACAGCCGGCACATGTCCTTCAGGCTACGAGGGCGCGCAAGCGCTCGAGCGATTCGAGCGCGCCCTTCTCCGCGGATCGCGCCACCGCCTCGCCGATCGGGCCGGCCAGCGGGCCGCCGTCGAAGCGCACCTCGATCGTGACCGTCGTGCCGCCTGGCGTGGGCGCGAGCTCGAGCCTGGTGCCCAGCTTGATCCCCATCGGCCCCTCCCCGACCCACACCGTCCGCTCCGGCGCGACGATCTCGGTCTGGGTCCAGCTCGCCTCGCCCGGCATGCCCATGATCGTGATCCGCTCCGTGAAGCTCACGCCGGGCTCGGGCGCGGGCGGCCCCTGCGGAAACCCGCTGTGGGTCACGTTCCACTCGCCGTAGCGGCTGAAGTCGGTCGCGACCGCCCACACGTGGTCCGGCGCCGCTGCCATCTCGAGCGATTTGCTGACGGCCGGCATCGCGGACGACCGTAGCAGTTAGATTCCGGCCGATGAGGAGCCTGCGTGAGGTAGCCCGCCGGGTCGCGGACGAGTCACGCTCGGCGGCCTACGCGTGGCAGGCCGGCATGCTGGTGGCGGAGCGTCCAAGCCGAACCAGGGCGATATTCCGGGCGCTCGACCGGCTGGGTCAGGTGGGTGGCGCACTGGCGATGGCCGCGATTCGCCACGGCGAGCGTCCGGGCCTGATCGACGAGCTCGGCACCCTCAGCTTCGCCGAGCTGGACGCCCGCTCGGACGCTCTGGCATGCGCGCTGCGCGCACGCGGGTTCGGCGAGGGGGACGGCGTCGGCATCCTCGCTCGCAACCACCGGGGATTCATCGACATCAGCTTCGCCGCGTCGAAGCTGGGCGCGCGGATCCTGTACCTGAACACCGATTTCGCAGGGCCGCAGCTGAAGGAGGTGTGCGAGCGCGAGGGCGTCTCCCTGCTCGTCCACGATGAGGAATACGACGAGCTTGTCGGGCCGATCGAGGCCGCGCGAGTGCGTGCCTGGACCGACGCGCCGGCGCCCGACACGGTCGAGCATCTGATCGGCGAGCACTACGGGCGCAAGCCGCCGCCGCCGGCGGCGCCCGCGACGGTGGTACTGCTCACCAGCGGCACCACCGGGACGCCGAAGGGGGCCGCCCGCCAGCAGGAGAAGACGCTCGTCCCGATCGGGGCGCTGCTCTCGAAGGTCCCATACCGCTCGAAGGAATCCGTGTACGTGGCGGCGCCGATGTTCCACGGGCTCGGCTTCACCCAGATGATCCTTTCGGTCACGCTCGGCTGCACGGTGCTGATGCGGCGCCGATTCAGTCCAGAGCAGGTGCTGGAGGCGATCGGGCGCCACCGCCCGACGGCGCTGGTCGTGGTGCCGGTGATGCTGCAGCGGATCGTCAGCGTGCTCGAGGCCAATCCCGGTCGCTACGACACGAGCTCGCTGCGGATCGTGTTCTGCTCGGGCGCTCAACTCGAGGCCGAGCTCGTCCGGCGGGCGCGCGCGACGCTGGGCGAGGTGCTCTACAACTTCTACGGCTCGACCGAGGTGGCGTACGCCACCTTCGCCACGCCCGAGGACCTGCGCGAGGCGCCGGGGTGCGCGGGTCGCGTCCCGCTCGGCGCGATCGTGCGGCTCTACGACGCCGACGGGCGGGCGCTCAGCGGGCCGGGCGTCACCGGGAGGATCTTCGTCGGCAACGGGTTCCAGTTCGACGGTTACACGGGAGGTGGGTCCAAGGAGGTGATCGACGGGCTGATGAGCACCGGCGACGTCGGTCACTTCGACGCGGCGGGGAGGTTGTTCATCGACGGCCGCGACGACGACATGATCGTCTCAGGAGGGGAGAACCTGTTCCCAGGGGAGGTCGAGGAGCTGCTGATCACCCACGCCGCGGTCGAGGAGGCGGCGGTCATCGGGGTCGATGACGACGAGTTCGGAAAGCGGCTGGCGGCGTTCGTCGTGGTTCGCCCCGGCCGCGCGATCACCGAGGACGAGGTCCGCGAGCTCGTCAGGCAGAACCTCGCCCGCTACAAGGTCCCGCGCGACGTCCATCTCGTCGGGGAGCTGCCGCGGACGCCGACCGGCAAGGTCCTCAAGCGCCGGCTGCGCGAGCGTTACGACCGATCCGCGGCGAGGGCCCAGGGTCCGCGTCTGTCAGAGTAATTTCAAGGCCGTGTCCTATCGTGATCGCGGTCACGAGAAAGGCAGTGTGGTCATGAGGTTTCTGCGCACCGTTTCAACCGGCCGGCTGATGGGCCTGATCGCCGCCGTGGTCGCCGTTGTCGCCGGCGGCGCCGCGATCGCGGTCGCGGCCGGCTCCAGCAGCCCGGTCCCACCACGCAAGTCGCTGGCCCAGGCGATTCACCAGGCCCTGACGGCGCCTGCCGTGCCGGGGATCAGCGCGCGGATCACGTTCACAAACCACCTGATCGACGCCTCGAACATCCAGGGCACCGACCCGATCCTGCAGGGCGCCAGTGGCCGCATCTGGTACTCCCCGGCCGTGGGCCTGCGCCTGGAGCTGCAGAGCGACAACGGAGACGGGCAAGTCGTCGTCAACAATCGCTCGTTCTGGATCTACGACCCCACCTCACGCACCGCCTACGAGGGCACCCTTCCGGCTCGCTCGGGGGCCGCCAAGGACTCGGGGAAGGGCTCCAAGAAGGCCGACTCCATCCCCTCGGTCGCGCAGATCCAGAGCGACATCGACAAGCTCGCCCAGCACATCAGCCTCTCCGGCGCGATCCCCAGTGATGTCGGAGGCCGGCCGACGTACACGGTCAGGGTCTCGCCGCAGCACGACGGCGGACTGCTCGGCCGCACCGAGCTCGCGTGGGATGCGTTCAAGGGCGTGCCGCTGCGGTTCGCGGTGTACGCCCGTGGTGAGCCCTCGCCGGTGCTGGAGTTGAAGCTTTCGAACATCTCGTTCAGCACACCGTCGAAGGGTGACTTCGCGATCCATCCCCCGTCGGGCGCGAAGATCGTGAAGGTCAGCGCGCCCGCCGGCGCCGCCTCCGACCGGCCCGCCAAGGCCGGCAAGAAGGGCAAGCACACCGCGGTGACCGGCGTGGCCGCGGTCGCCCGGCGTCTCTCGTTCAAGCTGCGCGCGAAGCCGAACCTGATCGGCCTGCCGCGGCAGTCGGTCTCGCTGCTGAGCTGGGGTGGGACGCCCGCGGCGCTCGTCACCTATGGCCAGAACCTGGGCGGAATCGCGGTGATCGAGCAGCCCGCGACCTCGACCAAGCCGGTGCAGAGCTCGAGCTCGGGCGGCGACCAGCCGGGGCTGTCGCTGCCGACGGTTGTGATCCACGGCGTCAGCGGCCAGGAGCTCGACACCGCGCTCGGGACGATGATCCGGTTCACGCGCGCCGGCGTCACGTATACGGTGATCGGCTCGGTGCCGCCCGCCGCCGCCGAGTTCGCAGCCCGCTCGATATGACAGAAGCCGGCGCCCCGGCTGCGAATGGGGGCGGGCTCGACGGTCCGCCCCCCGTTGAGGTTCGCGGGCTGGTCAAGCGGTACGGCGAGCTGACCGCGGTCGCGGGCGTCGACCTGACCGTCAACACCGGCGACGTCTACGGCTACCTCGGGCCCAACGGCGCCGGCAAGACCACGTCCCTGCGGATGATGCTCGGGCTGATCCGGCCGAGCTGCCGGAAGCGTTAGGCTGTTCGGGCGCGACCCGATGGAGAGCGTGCGCGCGCTCGACGGCGTCGCGGGGTTCGTCGAGGCGCCGACGTTCTATCCCTACCTGACGGGGCGGCGCAACCTCGAGCTGCTCGCGGCGTTCGACGGCGCGGACGCGTCGGAGCGGATCGACAGCGCTCTCGAGATGGTGGAGCTCTCAGACCGGGCCGGAGATCGTGTCGGCGGCTACTCGCACGGCATGCGTCAGCGACTCGGCATCGCCGCCGCGCTGCTGCGCGATCCGAAGCTGCTGCTGCTCGACGAGCCCGCCACCGGACTCGATCCGGGCGGGATGCGCGACATGCGCCTGTTGATCCGGCGGCTCGCCGATCAGGGGATCACGGTGCTGCTCTCCAGCCATCTGCTGACCGAGGTCGAGGAGGTCTGCAACCGGGTCGCGATCGTGCGCTCCGGCCGGATCGTCTACGAGGGCGCGATCGCCGAGCTCAAGCGCGGCGCCGGCACGACGTACGCGCTCGTGACCACCAGCGATGAGCGCGCGCTCGCCGTCTGCGAGGCGCAGCCGGGAATCGAGCAGGTCCGCCGCAACGGTGCCCGGATCACGTTCGTGGCCGACGAGCATGCGGTCGCCGAGCTCTCCCAGGCGCTGATCGAGGCCGGCGCGCTGATTCGCTCGATGGCGCCGCAGACCGTCACGCTCGAGGATCTGTTCTTCGAGTTCACCGAGGGCGCCGGCGAGTCCGGCGCCGCCGCGTCCACCGATCACCCGCCGACCGTGGAGGCGACCCGGTGAGGCCGGGCGTGCTCAGCGTCTATCGCTGGGAGCTGATCAAGCTCCGGTACCAGAAGCGGACCTACCTCGGGCTGGGAGCGGCGGCGATCGTCCCGATTCTGTTCGTGCTCGCGATCCACTTCCGCCACGATCGTCACGGCGGCGACTTCGCGTTCGCGTCCTACCTGACGCGCAGCGGGCTCGCGGTGCCGCTCGTGATCATGCTGTTCGGCGCGGTCTGGATGTTCCCGCTGATCACCGCGCTGGTCGCGGGCGACATCTTCGCCTCCGAGGACCACAACGGGACGCTGAAGACGATCTTCACCCGCTCCCTGGAGCGCGGTCAGATCTTCACCGGAAAGGCGCTGGCGGCCGCGACGTACGCGATCGTCGCGATCCTGCTCAACGGCACCGTCGCCGTGATCGCCGGCTCGATCCAGTCGGGCTTCAACTCGATGGAGAGCCTCTCCGGGACGATCGTGTCCGCCCCGAAGGCGCTCGAGCTGGTCTACGTCAGCCTGCTGGTGTATCTGATCCCGATTGCGACGATCGTCTGCATCGGCCTGCTCCTGTCGTCGATCACGCGCAACAGCGCCGCCGCCGTCGTCGGCACGCTGATGGTCTCGCTGCTGTTCCAGCTGATCGGCATCCTGCCCGGGCTCGGCGGCCTGCAGCCCTACCTGCTCAGCACGCAGTTCAATGCCTGGCAGGGCCTGCTACGCACGCCGATCGACTGGGCCCCGATCATCCGCGCGGCCTGGGTCTGCGCGATGTACGGCATTCCCGCGATCGCGGCCGCCTTCCTGGTGTTCCTGCGCCGCGACGTCGCCGGTGGCTGATCGGGTACTGGTAGTCGACGACGACCCGCCGCTGCGGCGCATGCTCGAGCGGACGCTCCAGGCGGAGGGCTTCGATGTTTCGCTCGCCGCCGACGGCGCCGCCGCCCTGGTGCAGGCAGAGCGCCACGCTCCCGACGTGATCGTGCTCGACGTCGCGCTGCCGGCGCTGGACGGCCTGGCGGTGTGCCGGCGCTTGCGCGGCAAGGGCCTGGCGACGCCGATCCTGATGCTGACCGCGCGCGACGCCGTGCCCGATCGCGTGGCCGGGCTGGAGGCGGGCGCCGATGACTACCTGGTGAAGCCGTTCGCGGTGCAGGAGCTGATCGCACGGCTGCGCGCGCTCACCCGGCGCCACGGCGACGGAGGATCATTGCTGTCTTACGGGGATCTCAGCCTCGATGCCGAGACGCGCAGCGCCACCCGCGGGCGGCGGGCGATCGAGCTGACCGGTCGCGAGAGTGCGCTGCTCGAGCTGCTGCTGCGCGAGGCTGGGCGCACCGTGACCCGCGAGCGCGCGATCGAGGAGATCTGGGACGGGGCCGCCGAGGCCAACGTGGTCGATCGCTACATCACGCGACTGCGCCGGAAGCTCGGCCAGCCGCCGCTGATCCGAACGATCAGGGGCACGGGCTTCGCGCTGCGCGCGTGAGCGCCCTCAGCGTGCGAGCAGCGCGTCGACCTGATCCTCGGGGACCGGCCGGCCGAACAGGAAGCCCTGGGCGCGGTCGCAGCCGAGCGAGCGCAGCTCGGCGAGCTGGACGTCGGTTTCGACGCCCTCGGCCATCACGGTGAAGCCGAGCGCATGGCCGAGCTCCACCACCGCGCCGACCAGCGGGCGTTCGTGCGGGTTGCGGCCCAGGCCGCTGACGAAGCTCTCGTGGATCTTGAGCGTGTCGATCGGGAGCCGCTTGAGGCCGGCCAGCGACGAGGACCCGCTGCCATAGTCGTCGATCGTCAGCCCTACCCCGATCGTGCGCAGCCCCTGGAGGACGCGGGCCGCGAGCTCGGGGTTGTGGGTCACAGCGCTCTCACTGATCTCCAGCGCCAGGACGGCGGGGTCCGCGGACGCCTCGTTCATCACCCCTGCGAGCAGCGGCACGAGACCGGAGTCCTCGAGCTGGCGCAGCGACACGTTGACGGCGACGGTCAGCTCGGGATTGGTCTCGCGCCAGCGCATCACCTGACGCAGCGCGTCGCGCAGGACGTACTCGCCCAGCTGCATCATCAGCCCGGTCTCCTCGGCCAGCGGGATGAAGTCCTTGGGCGCGATCAGCCCGCGGTCCGGATGCTCCCAGCGCACGAGCGCCTCGAAGCCGACCAGGTTGAGATGGCCGTTGAGCGACACCTTGGGCTGGTAATGGACCCGCAGCTCGCCGCGTTCGAGCCCGCGCCGAAGCCCCGACTCCAGGTCGAGTCGCTCGGCGGCTCGCTGGCGCGAGGCCTCGTCGAACAGCTCGTAACGGGAACGCCCCAGCTCCTTGGCGCGGTACATGGCGGCATCCGCCTCGCGGATCACGGTGTCGGGCGAGACGTTGGCGTCGGTGACCATCGCGATCCCGATGCTGACCGTGATCGACGCCTCGCCCTGCTCGAGCGGGATCGGCAGCGACGCGGTGCGGCTGATGCGCTCGGCGATCAGGACGGCCTCCCGCTCGCCCGCGAGCTCCTCGAACAGGAAGGTGAACTCGTCGCCGCCGAATCGCGCGACCGTGTCCATCGGGCGAAGCATCACCCCCAGCCGGTCGGCGAGGCCGGTCAGGAGCCTGTCGCCCGCGGCGTGTCCGAGCGTGTCGTTGATCTGCTTGAAGTTGTCGACATCGAGGAACAGGACTGCGATGCTCGGGCTCGTGCGGCGCGAGCGATCCAGCGCGACCCCGAGCCGGTCCAGGAAGAGCGCGCGGTTCGGCAGCCCGGTCAGCGGGTCGTGCAGCGCCTGGTGAGCGAGCTTCACCTCGGAGCGCTTTCGCTGCATCGCCGAGCTCAGCGCGCGGCGAAGCAGCGCGGGGTACAGCTCACCCCGCACCAGGTAGTCCTGCGCCCCCGCCGCGATCGCGCGCAACGCGATCTCCTCCGCGCGCTCCCCGATGATCACGATCGGCACGTCGGGCGCGGCCGTGCGGATCTGCTCGATCCACGCGAGCAGATCGGTGCCATGCAGCGAGATGTCGAGCAGCACGCATGATGCGCCGCGGTCGAGCAGCTCCTGTGTCGCATCCGGCAGCCGCTCTGCGCGCGCGAGCACCATTCCGTCGGGCCAAGCCGACCGCAACATCTCCCCGATCAAAAGTGCGGTACGCGGATCGTCTCCGACGTGCAGGATCCTCGCTGGCGTGGCGACCCCAGTCAGGTCATCAGCCAACGGCACGCCTCCTTTCAGCCTCTAAAGCTCGCAATCCCTTGTTGAGCGTTCCATATCCTAATCAACTGTCGAATAGTGCCAGGAGTTACGGGTGCGTCGATTAACGGTCGGGAGGACGCTGCGGGCACGGCTGGTCCTCGCGGCCGGCGGATCGATTCTCGCGGCCGTGGTGCTGTTCGCGCTCGCCGCGGTGCTGGTGGTCTCCGGCGAGCTGCGGGGCTCGCTGGACGGCGCGCTGCGGACGCGGGCGCAGGAGGTCGCGCAGCTGTCGATCTCGGCGCCCGCCGTGCTCGACCAGCCGGGGGCGCTCGAGAGCCCGGTGTCCGGCCGCCAGATCGTCGTCCAGGTGCTCGACTCGCGCGGGCGGATCCTCGCGCGGTCGCTGACGCTGGGAGCGCGGCTGCTGCCCGGCGACGCGCTCTCGCACGCGGCGATCGCCCTGGGGAGGGCGGGCTTCGAGGACATCGAGCTCGACGGCAAGCCCTTCCGAGAGTACGCGGCCCCGATCGCGCAGGCCGGTGGCCCTGCCGCCGGGGGCGCCGTCCTGGTCGCGTCCGATACCTCGGACATCTCGGACACGATCGGGCGGCTGGGCGTGCTGCTGGCGCTGACCGGCGCGGGCGCCGCGCTTGTCGGCGTGCTCGCGGCCGCGGTGCTGACCAGGCGCGGATTGCTGCCGCTGCGCCGGCTGGCGCGAGCAGTGGTCGAAGTCGACCGGACCGCGGATCCCTCCCGGCGCCTGCCGGAGACCGCAGTCGCGGAGGACGAGGTGGGGCAGCTCACCGGTGTCCTGAACCGGATGCTCGCCTCGCTGGAGCGCGCGGGGCTGAGCGAGCGCCGGTTCCTCGCCGACGCCTCACATGAGCTCCGGACGCCGGTCACCTCGCTGGTGGGGAACGTGGGATACGCGGCTCGCCATGGCGCCGACCCCGAGGTGCTGGCCGATCTGCAGCGCGACGCCGAGCGGCTGGCCAGGCTGGTCGACGACCTGCTCGTGCTCGAACGGGCGGGCGCGCACGTGCCCTCGGCGGAGGACGCGGAGGTGGCGCTGGACGAGCTGGTCCGGGAGCTCACCGGCGCTCGCGAGCGAGTGGTCAGCTCCGCGGTGGCGCCCGCCACCATCCGCGGCGATCAGGCGGCCTTGCGGCGGGTGCTCGAGAACCTGATCGAGAACGGCCTCGTGCACGGGCCGCCGGGAGGGACGGTGACGGTCGAGCTGGCCGCGGATGGTGAGTGGGCGTGGCTGAGGGTCCGCGACGAAGGGCCCGGGCCCGATCCGGCCGCGGCTGAGCGGGTGTTCGAGCGCTTCTGGCGCGGGCCCGGGGCATCGGGAAGGCCCGGCTCGGGCCTCGGCCTGTCGATCGTCGCCGCGACGGTGCGTCGCCACGGCGGACGGGTATCCCTGGAGGGGTCGACGTTCACGGTGAAACTGCCGCTCGCGCGCCGCGGAAGTGCTGCAATCGGCTAGGCGAATTCTCATACTGCTCTTACCGAAAGCTGATGGACTGAGCCGAATATGACAGGCGGGATGGGCAATCGCGAACCCCAACAGCGGCCTAGGCGCTCGGTCGCGCAGCTCGAGCGAGACGCGGCGCTGTACCGGATCAGCCGCACCCGCCGGCTGGCGATCATCGCGGCCGCGGGCCTGAGCGCCGGCTTCGCCGCGCTGGTCTCCGCGATCGCACCCGGCAAGAGCCTTGCCGCCAAGCAGCAGATCGCCTCCGTGGCGGGAGCCCCGCGGCACAGCTCGAAAAAAGGCCCGGCGCTGAAGATGCCGCCTCTGGCGAGTCCGAAGTCGCTTGGGCTGCAGGCTCCCAGCCAGTCGCCACAGCCCTCGACCACGCCCTCGAACACCGGCAGCACCACGCCGGCGAGCACGCCCGCACCGTCGAACACGCCCGCGCCGTCGAACACGCCGGCCCCGTCGAACACTCCGGCGCCGTCGAGCACCCCCGCGGCAAGCGCGCCGTCCGTCACCTCGGGCGGCTCCTGAACCGCGGTTGGCCGCGCGCGCGATGTCCAGCAGACCGGCCTCAGCGCAATTCCCCGCGCTCGGGACCACGGCGGTCATCGTGGCCGGGGACGCCGAGGCGTTGCCGTCGGTCCGCGCCGCGGTGCAGGAGACGGTCGACGCGTTCGACCGCGCCTGCTCGCGCTTCCGCGAAGATTCCGAGCTGAGCGCCCTGAATCTCGCCGCGGGTTCCGTGGTACGGGTGAGCCCGCTGCTCGGCGAGGCGCTCGAGGCGGCGCTGCGCGCCGCCCGGATCACGGACGGCGATGTCGATCCGACGATCGGCGAGGCGCTGATCGCGCTCGGTTACGACCGCGACTTCGCGTCGCTGGCGCCGGCGCGCGAGATCCAGTTCGCGTCGGTTCCCGGCTGGCAGACGGTGCGGCTCGATCCCGGCGAGCAGACCGTGCGCGTCCCCCGGGGGGTCAAGCTCGATCTCGGCGCGACCGCCAAGGCGCTCGCGGCTGATCACGCCGCGGCCGCGGCGTGCCGCGCGGCCGGGTGCGGCGTGTTGGTCTCACTGGGGGGCGACATCGCGACCGCGGGCGAGGCGCCGGAAGGCGGCTGGAACGTCCGGGTGACCGACGATCACGCTGCGGGCGAGGACGCCCCCGGGCAGCGGATCACTCTGCGCACGGGCGGTCTTGCAACCTCGAGCACGACCGTTCGGCGCTGGCGCGGCCCGGAGGCCTCGGAGCTCGTCCATCACCTCGTCGATCCCGCCACCGGCCGCTCCGTGCAGGGCGCCTGGCGCACGGCGAGCGTCTGCGCGGCGTCGTGCCTGGACGCGAACATCGCCAGCACCGCCGCGATCATCCGCGGCGAGCGAGCCGTGGCCTGGCTTCGGTCGCTCGGGCTCCCGAGTCGCCTGGTCGGGATCGACGGCACCGCGCTGCACATCGCCGGGTGGCCGGAGGACGGCGAGGAGCTGCCACCGGCCAGGGCAGCCGCCGGGGCGCGCGCATGATCGGCTTCGCCGCGGCCGGCCCGAGCGCGTACTGGTACCTGGCGCGCGGCACCGGCGCCGTCTCCCTGGTGCTGCTCACCGCGAGCGTGGTGCTCGGCATCCTCGGCTCGGTGCGGTTCGTCGCGCCGCGCTGGCCGCGCTTTGCGATCGACACCCTGCATCGCGACATCTCGCTGCTGGTGCTGGCGGTGCTCGCGATCCACATCATCACGAGCGTGCTCGACACGTTCACCTCGATCAAGCTGACCGATGCCGTGATCCCGTTCATCTCGAGCTACCGGCCGCTGTGGATGGGACTCGGCGCGCTCGCGTTCGACCTGCTGATCGCGCTCGCCGTCACCAGCCTGCTGCGCCGCCGTCTCGGCTACCGGTCGTGGCGGGCGATCCATTGGGCCGCGTACGTCAGCTGGCCGGTCGCAGTCCTCCACGGGCTGGGCACGGGCACCGACACCCAGGCCTGGTGGATGCTCCTGATCACCGCGGCATGCCTGCTCGGCGTGTTCGTCGCTGTCTGGGTGCGGATCGCCCGCGCGAGCGAGGAGCTCACGGAGGGGATGCGCGCGGGGACGGTCGCGCTGACGGCGATCACGCCGGTCGGGATCGCGGTGTTCGCCCTCGCCGGCCCGCTGCAGCCCCATTGGGCGGCCCGCGCCGGGACGCCGTCGACCCTCCTCTCCAAGCCGGCGGCGCGCGTCTCCTCGCCCGCGCCCGGATCGCAGCGGACCGCGAGCTCGCTGAAGCTGCCGTTCACGGCGCGCCTGGAGGGCACCGTCAAGCAGCGCCAGGTCGGCGGCGGCGCGGTCATCGACCTCTCGATGCGGCTGAGCTCCGGCGCGCAGGGGAGGCTCCGGGTGCGGCTGGCGGGATCCCCTGCCGGCGGCGGTGGCCTGTCGATGACGGGCAGCCAGGTCGATCTGCTGGCCGACGGGCTGCCCGCGGTGATGACCGGCCACATCGTCTCGCTGCAGGGCGACCAGTTCCTGGCGCGCGTCAGCGGCGCCGGCTCGGTGCTTGACCTGCAGGCGAACCTGAACATCAACAGCGGCGCGGGGACCGTCAACGGGACCCTGTCGGCGACTCAGCTGAGCTGATGAGCGCCGTTCGCTCCGGACCCCACGGCCTGCCGCGGCTGCTCGCCGGTCTCGACCCGACCGGCACGCCGATGACGCGGGCCGACCACGAGCGCGTGCACGGCCCGCTTCCGAGGGTCGCTTCCCACGAGCTGATCGAGGCGGTCGAGCGGAGCGGGCTGCGCGGTCGCGGCGGCGCCGACTTCCCGACCGCCCGCAAGCTCCGAGCGGTCGCCGCCGGGCGCCGGGGCCGCACCGCGGTCGTCGTCAACGGCAGCGAGACCGAGCCCGCGAGCGCTAAGGACAGGTTGCTGCTCTCGCGGCTGCCGCAGCTCGTGCTCGACGGGGCGGTGCTCGCCGCGGTCGCCGTCGGCGCGCGTGACGTCCTGATCCGCGTCGGCGAGCGCTCCAGCCGGATGATGCGCTCGCTCGAGACGGCGATCTCGATGCGCGACGGCGACCCGGTCGAATTCCAGCTCGCGGTGGGCCCCGACGGTTATGTCGTCGGCGAGGAGAGCGCCGTCGTCCATTACCTGAACGCGGGCGTGGCGAAGCCGACGCTCATCCCGCCGCGGCCGTACGAGCGAGGCTTCCGCGGCCGCCCGACGCTGATCCAGAATCCCGAGACGCTCGCGCAGATCGCGCTCGTGGCGCGGTACGGGGCGAGCTGGTACCGGGAGCTCGGAACCGATGCGGACCCCGGCTCGGCGCTCGTCACGATCTCCGGCGCGGTCGGCGAGCCGGGCGTGTATGAGCTGGCCTTCGGCACGCCGATGAGCGATCTGCTGGCCGCCGCCGGCGGCGCCACCGAGCGTCTGCGCGCGCTGCTCGTCGGCGGGTACTTCGGCACCTGGGTTGACGCGGCGAGCGCGATGCGGCTGCGGCTGGCGCGAGAGGATCTGCGCTCGGTCGGCTGCTCGCTCGGCGCCGGCGTGCTGATCGCGCTCGGGGAGAGCTCGTGCGGACTGCACGAGAGCGCCCGCGTGATTGAGTACCTCGCCGCGGAGTCGGCCGGGCAGTGCGGCCCGTGCGTCTACGGGCTGCGCGCGATCGCCGATGCCGTCGGCGCGATCGCCGACGGCGTGGCCCACGAGCGCGAGACTGACCGTGTCCGGCGCTGGGCATCGGAGATCCGTGGCCGTGGCGCGTGTCACCACCCGGACGGCGCGGTGCGGTTCGTGGAGAGCGTGTTCGAGGTCTTCGGCGACGAGATCGCGCGACACCGGCGCGAGCGCTGCAGGGCGATGCCCGCGGGCCTGCCGCTGCGACGCGAGGCGGTGGTCGGGGGATGAGCGCGCGCTTGCGCGTCAACCCGATCATGTGCGAGGCGCACGGCCTGTGCGCCGAGCTGCTGCCGGAGCTGATCCGCCTCGACGACTGGGGCTACCCGATCATCGACGAGGAGCGGGTGCCGCCGGAGCTGCTCGGACTCGCGCGGCGTGCGGCGGACGCCTGCCCGACGCTCGCGCTGCTGCTGGACGAAGACCGGGACTAGCGCCAGGCGGTTACAGCCGCCGCGAGGACCAGAGGACCCCCGCCAGGATCACCGACTCGAGCGAAACGACGAGGCCGATGATCCACCCCTGCGAATGCTGCGAGGTCATGATCGCGGCGATCGCGACGCCGATCGCGACGATCCCGACCGTCGCCACCACCCGCATCAGCGGCCCCTCGAGCGGCAGCCGCCTTCCCCGGGCCGGAATCATCACGCCAGGGCGCTCGCGCTGCTCGCCGCGGCGACCCGCGGTCTCCTGCTCGGTTCCCTGCTCGGTTCTCTGATCGGTCGCGGCGGGCGCTGCGCTCGCTGCTCGCGCCCGGTCCTCTTCTTCGCCGCCTGTCGTCGACATACAGCTGTAGCTACCCCGAGCGCTGACTGTTTGCGCACGGCACCGGACGCCGTTTCCCGGCCCCTGGCCTCGGGTAGCCCGATCCAGGGGCGTGTGGGGGCTTTGCAGACCACATCTTCAAGGAGCAACTTCTTGGCTGACCAGAACACTTCTGAGCGGACCGTCGGCGGCGTCGTCGGCAAGGTCGCCGGCAAGCTCAAAGAGGCCGCCGGCGAGGTGACCGACAACGACGCTCTGGCCCGCGAGGGCCGGTTGCAGCAGGCCCAGGCCGAGGCGGAGGCCGAGAGCGCCCGCAAGCGGCGGGAGGCCGACGAGGCCGACCGTCGCGCCGAGCTGGACCGGGAGCTGACGGAAACCGAAATCGAGCACGAGCAGCTGTCAAACGAGGCTCGCGACGCGCCGGCGCGAGGAGGAGATCGAGCGTACCCGCGAATCCGAGCAACGGACCGCGGAGCTGCAGGCGCAGCGCGAGCAGGCAGAGGCACAGGCGCAGCGCGAGCAGGAGCGCGCCGCGGCGGAGAACGCCGAGGAGCGCGCCGAGCGCGAGCGGCTCGAGCAGGCCAGGCGCCAGATCGAGCTCGAGCGCGGAGCGCGCGAGGCCGAGGCGAAGGCGCAGGCAATCGATCCGGAGGGGAGCAAGTGAGCATGCGAGACATCACCAGGGGGGTACTCGGCAGCTACCTGAGGTTGCTGCGAGCGCCCATCGACACCGTCATCTCGCTGCTGCCGGGTGACGAGACCGGACCCAAGCCGGCCGCGCGCATCGCGGTGGACAAAGCGGACGCGAACGTGCGATCCGTGCTCGCGTCGCTCTTGGGCGACCGGCAGCTGGCCGAGGACGCGCAGCGCCGC
Source organism: uncultured Solirubrobacterales bacterium (assembly GCA_963849285.1). Lineage (GTDB taxonomy): Bacteria > Actinomycetota > Thermoleophilia > Solirubrobacterales > Solirubrobacteraceae > Palsa-465. The sequence continues at coordinate 1,574,654 of CAWKGS010000005.1, read as the reverse complement.
GGACGTGCCGCGGCCGAGCGCCAGCGGGCCGGGCGGCTGCGCGCTGAAGCGCAGCGCACCGGAGAGCGGGCCGACGCGAAGCTCCAAGAGCAGCACGAGCGCTCCACACGTCGGCGCGTAAGCGCGACCAAGCAGGCCCAGGAACGGCGCCAGAAAGCGCAGCGAGCCGGCGAGCGAAAGCAGGAGCGCGCGGCAGCGACGGAGCGCAAGCGCCTGGAGGAGACGCGTCAGGCGTCCGAGCAGCTGCAAGAGGAGACGGCGCGACGCGCATCCGAGCAGCGGCTGGCGACGCTCGAGGAGAAGCGCGAGGCGCTGGACGAACGCGACGAGGCGCTGACCGCCTCGGATGAGGCAAGGCGCCTCGGCGACGCCGCCGCTCGCGCCAAGTCCGAGCGCAAGAGCGACGATCGCTCGACCCTCTAGGCAGCGTCTCGGTGAATGACCTCCGGCCGGGGCGCCCGTTCCCGCAGGGCAGCACGTGGGACGGGCGCGGGACCAACTTCTCGCTGTTCTCGGAGAACGCCGAGCGGGTCGAGCTCTGCCTGTACGACGAGGACGGCGCCGAGCGCCGGATCGACATCCGCGACCGGACCGCGTTCCAGTGGCATGTGTACGTGGCGGGCGCCGGCCCCGGCCAGCGCTACGGGTATCGGGTGCACGGGCCATACGCGCCCGAGCAGGGGCTCCGGTTCAACCCGGCGAAGCTCCTGATCGACCCCTACGCGAAGGCGATCGACGGCGGGGTCGACTGGCGGGCCGCCAGCACGCTCCCGTACGTGCCCGACGGAACCGACGAGGCTGACCTGCAGATCGACGAGGCCGACGACGAGGCGGCGATCCCGCGCAGCGTCGTCGTCGACTCGGCGTTCGATTGGGAAGAGGACCGGGTGCTCGGGCGCCGCTACGCCAACACGATCATCTACGAGACGCACGTCAAGGGCTTCACGATGCGCCATCCCGACGTGCCCGACGAGCTCCGTGGGACCTACGCCGGCCTCGCCTCGGAGCCGGCGATCGAGTACCTGACGGGGCTCGGCGTCACGGCCGTGGAGCTCCTGCCGGTCCACCACATCGTCGACGAGAGCTTCCTGGTCGACAAGGGCCTGTCCAACTACTGGGGCTACAGCTCGATCGGCTACTTCGCGCCGCATGCCGCCTACAGCGCGTCCGGGACGCGCGGCGAGCAGCTGCGCGAGTTCAAGCAGATGGTCAAGACGCTGCATGGCGCGGGGATCGAGGTGATCCTCGACGTCGTCTACAACCACACGGCCGAGGGCAACCATCTCGGGCCGATGCTGTCGTTCAAGGGCGTCGACAACCCCTCCTACTACCGGCTGAATCCCGACGACCCGCGCTTCTACTACGACTTCACCGGCACGGGCAACAGCCTCAACACCGTCAACCCCACCGTCCTGCGGCTGATCATGGACTCCCTGCGCTACTTCCTGCTCGAGTGCCACGTCGACGGGTTCCGCTTCGATCTGGCCGCGACGCTGGCGCGAGAGCTCTACGAGGTCGACCGGCTCGGCTCGTTCTTCGACGTGATCCACCAGGATCCGCTCCTCTCCCAGGTGAAGCTGATCGCCGAGCCGTGGGACGTCGGCCCCGGCGGCTACCAGGTCGGCAACTTCCCGGTCCTCTGGAACGAGTGGAACGGCGCCTACCGGGACGTCGTGCGCGACTTCTGGCGCGGCGCGGCGCCGGTGGCGGAGTTCGCGCAGCGCTTCACCGGCTCGGCCGACCTCTACGAAGGCGACGGCCGGCGGCCGCTCGCGTCGATCAACTTCGTCACGGCGCACGACGGCTTCACGCTCGCGGACCTCGTGTCCTACAACGAGAAGCACAACGAGGCCAACCTCGAGGACAACCAGGACGGGACCGATGACAACCGCTCGTGGAACTGCGGCGTCGAGGGGCCGACAGACGACCCCGAGGTGAACGCGCTGCGGGCCCGGCAGCAGCGCAATCTGCTCGTCACGCTGCTGCTCTCACAGGGCGTCCCGATGCTGCTCGGCGGCGACGAGCTGGGCCGCTCCCAGCAGGGCAACAACAACGCGTGGTGCCAGGACAACGAGCTGTCCTGGTTCGACTGGGATCAGGTCGACGCCGAGCTCCAGGAGTTCACCCGGCAGGTGATCGCGCTGCGCCGGCGCGAGCCCGTGTTCCGCCGCAGCGACTTCCTCGTCGGCGAGGAGGTCACCGGGTCCGGGCTGCCCGACGTCGTCTGGCTGCGCCCCGACGGCGAGGAGATGGGGGAGGAGGACTGGGGCAGGGAGGACGCGCACGCGCTCGGCGTGTTTCTGAACGGCGAGGAGATCCCGTCCCACGATCGCGACGGAAACCCGATCGAGGGCGCGTCGTTTTTGATCTTCTTCAATGCCCATCACGAGCCGCTGACGTTCACGATCCCCCCGCGGCTCGGCGAGCGATGGCGGGTCCAGATCTCGACCGCCGACCCCGGCGAGGGCGCCGAGCACTCCGCCTCCGCCGAGCTGGGCGTGGAGTCGCGGTCGCTGATCGTCCTGCGCCGGCACCCGCGCTGAGGTTGTTGGAGATAACTTCGTATAAAGGGGAAGAAATCTCCAAAGACCCTGGCTAGGGCCGCGGCTCGGGCTCCGGCGGGGGCTCCCCGGAGCGGCCGGGGGATGTCCCGTTCCCGAGCTCGCGCTGCCACCAGCCCACGTCCCACCAGGCCCCGGCCTTCCAGCCGATCCGCCGGTAGATCCCGACCGGCGTGAACCCCAGCGACTCGTGCAGCCCGACGCTGGCGGCGTTCGGGAGCGTTACGCCGGCGCACGCGATCCGGAACCCCTGGCGCTCGAGCAGCTCGAACAGCGCCAGGTACAGGCGGCGTCCGATCCCCCGGCGGTGAAAGCGCGAGTCGACGTAGACGCTGACGTCGGTCGCCCATCTGTACGCCGCGCGCTCGCGATGCGGGCCGGCATACGCGAAGGCGACCACCGCGCCGTCCTCCTCGCCGACCAGCCAGGGGTGGCGCTCGACCGTCCGCCCGATCCGCGCGACGAACTCCTGCGTGGTGGGCGGCTCGGTCTCGAACGAGATCACCGTTTCTCTCACGTAGGGGGCGTAGATCGCGGCGCACGCGGCGGCGTCGCGCTGCGGGTCGGCCGAGCGGATTTCCACGCCGCGGACTCTAGGCGGAGCGGCGCGCGAGCAGCGGGGCGATCAGCGTCCGCACCAGCGCGCGCGTTGCGCGCTCGTCCTCGAGCGGCAGGACGCTCTCGGGGATCAGCACGAACGAGGCGCCGAGCCGCACCGCCAGCTCCGCGAGCGCCGCGGGGTCGCCGGGGAAGGCGACGATCTCGCCGCGGCGACGGCCCTCCTCGATCAGGCCGATCAGGAACTCGCGGACCAGCCGGAAGACCGCGCTGTCGTCCCGGGTCAGCTCGAACAGCAGCGCCTGCGGCTCGACCCGCGCCAAGCGCTCGAGCAGCGGGTGCTCGCGGATCACCCCGAGCGTCGCGGTGAACACCCGCGCGAAGCGCTCCTCGACCGCGAGCTCGGGGTCGAGCGCGGCCGAGATCTGCGCCAGGCAGCGCCGGCATTCGCGGACGGCGAGGGCGTCGATCAGCGCCGAGCGCGAGCCGAAGCGGCGGTAGACGGTCATCCGGCCCACCCCGGCCCGCGCGGCGACGTCGTCCATCGTCAGGTGGCGCAGCCCGGATGCGGCGGCGAGGGCCATCGCCGCGTCGAGCACGCGCTCGGCGGTGCGGTCATCGGCGGTCCGCACCTCCGGATCCAGCGCCAGCGACAGCAGGCGGCTGCTCATCGATCCGCCCGCGGACTACGCCGCCGCGGCGACATCGCCGCCGGGTCCGAGCGGGCCGCGGGCGATCGCGCGCCGGCGCATGCGCAGCTGCGCCGGTCCCGTGATCCGCAGGCTCTCCGGCAACACCGGCGTCAGCGCGCGCGACGCCGCACCGATCATCCGGAACTCCCGCTCGTCGCGGCGCGACCAGTGGATCCTCAGCCGCTCGCGCAGCGATGGCGTCATCAACCCGACGCCGCCCAGCCACAGCACGCGCCGCGCCGGCAGCCTGACGGCGCGCCAGAGCACCTCGGGAACCGGGACCGGCGGCGGGACGGCATACCTGATCGCGCGCAGCACGCGGTCGACCGATTCGGTCCAGACGAGCTCGGTCTCGATCATCCGATCGAAGTACGCCCGGAATCGCGGCCAGTCCTCGGGCAAGTCGCGCTCGCGCACCCCGATCAGCCTGCCAAGGCCACGGTATTCGCGATAGAAGCGCGTCGTCTGCGCGAGCGTCATCGGCGTCCCGAAATGCCGGTGCCCGGCGACGTAGGTCTCGAGCAGCGTCGCATGCACCCATGCGTAGGCCGACGGCTCGAGCGCGTGATAGCGCTCCCCGTCCGCCCGCACCCCCCGGAAGCCCCTGTGCAGCGCGCGGAGCCGCCGCCCGGCGGCGACCGCGTCGCCCCCACCGTACGCGAGCACGCTGACGTAGTCGATCGTCCGCAGCAGCCGGTTCCACGGGCGCTGCTCGAAGTCCGAGTAGTCGCGCACGCCTGCCCCCACGGTCGGATGCGCGACCTGCAGCAGCAGCGGATAGAGCATCACCGCATACAGGCGGATGTCGCTGGAGACCTGCCAGGTGACCGAGTCCGGACCGACCAGCAGCGCGTCGGCGTCGGAATCGCTGGGGAAGATCGTGCTGCTCATGGTACGAGAAGGAGTAAAAGCGTACCATGCATCCCAGTTGGCAGAATCTTCCTTCGAGCGATGAGCATCCTGGGCCTGACCGACGAGCAGCGCGCGTTCGCCGAGGCGATCCGGGACTTCGCCACGCGCGAATGCGGCACGCGCGAGCAGCGCGACGCCCTCACCGCTCACGGCAGCGAGCCGCACAATCAGGAGCTCTACGAGCGGATCGCGGGCCTCGGCTGGCTGGGGGCGGCGATCCCGGAGCAGTACGGGGGAGCGGGGGGAGGCGCGATCGAGATGTGCCTGCTGTGCGAGGGGTTCGCGCGCGGGCTGATCCCGATGGGGTTCTTCCCGGTGACGATGATCACCGCCCGCGCGGTCGAGCGGTTCGGAACCGAGGAGCTCAAGCACGAGATCCTCGGCGGGATCGTCCGCGGGCGCGTCGAGGCGGTCGCGATGTCCGAGCCGGAGGCCGGCTCAGACGTGGCCAACCTCAGCTGCAGGGCCGAGCGCGCGAACGGCGGCTACCTGATCAACGGGCAGAAGACGTGGATCACCGGCGCCCACGCCGCCGATCACCTCCTGCTGGTCTGCCGCACCAACCGCACCGGCAACAAGCACGAGGGTCTCAGCATGCTCTCGGTTCCGACCGACGCCGAGGGGCTGGAGGTCCGCGGGATCGAGACGATGGGCGGCCGCGAGGTCAACGACGTGTTCTTCACCGACTGCGAGGTGCCCGCGGAGCGCCTGATCGGGCAGCAGGACCAGGGATGGATGCAGCTGATGAACGGGCTGAACCACGAGCGGCTGATCATCGCCGCGCAGTCGCTGGGGATGGCGCAGCGCGCGTTCGACGACGTGTTGGCCTACGTGCAGGAGCGCAGGCAGTTCGGGCGCGCGATCGGCACCTTCCAGGCCCTGCAGCACCGAATCGCCGATCTCGCGACCGAGCTCGAGTGCACCCGGCTGCTCGTCTACGACGTCGCCGCGCGCGTGGACGCGAACCCGGGCGCGTTGTTCCCGCGCGAGGCCTCGATGGCAAAGCTGAAGGCGACCGAGGTCGCCAAGCGCACCACGCTCGAGGCGATGCAGATGATGGGCGGCTACGGCTACGCCGTCGAGTACGACATGGAGCGGCAGGTCCGCACCGCGGTCGTGACCACGATCTACGGCGGGACCAGCGAGATCCAGCGCGGGATCATCGCCAAGACCTACGGTCTCTGATCCGCTGCTCTACGATCGGTTGCGGTGAAGAGGGGCTCGACACGGCGGGGGTTTCTGTCCGCCGCGGGATTGGCGGGCCTCGGCGCGGGCCTCGGTGTCCGCCCGGGCGCGGCGGCGGCGGAGGAGCCGGGTGGGGTGGTGCCGTTCTACGGGCCTCACCAGGCCGGAATTGCGACGCCCTCCCAGGACTACCTGCAATTCGTCGCGCTCGACGTGGTGTCCGGGGCGCGCGATGACGTGGGCGCGCTCCTCAGCCGCTGGTCCGCCGCCGCCGCGGCGATGTCCCGCGGCCGCCCGATCGGCCCGCTGAGCACCGGCGGCGCCCCGCCGGTGGATACCGGCGAGAGCGCCGGCCTGGGTCCCGCGAGGCTCACCGTCACCTTCGGCCTGGGTCCGTCGCTGTTCGCGCCCGGGCGGTTCGGGCTGGCGGCCCGGCGTCCCGGTCCGCTGGCCGAACTCCCCCGCTTCGGGGGCGACGCGCTCCAGCCGGCGATCTCGGGTGGCGACCTCGGCGTGCAGGTCTGCGCCGATGATCCGCAGGTGGCGTTTCACGCCGCGCACGAGCTGGTCCGGATGGCGGGTCCGACCGCGCGTGCCCGCTGGGCGCTCGCCGGCTTCGGGCGCACGTCGAACAGCGTCCGCCAGGTCACGCCCCGGAACCTGATGGGCTTCAAGGACGGCACCAACAACATCGTCGGCGAGGACCGCGCCGCGCTCGGCAGCTACGTATGGGCGCGCGGGCCCGAGTCTCCACCCTGGATGCGGGGCGGCTCGTACATGGTGGTGCGGCGGATCGCGATCCTGCTCGGCGGTTGGGACGCCACCGCGCTGGACGAGCAGGAGCGCACGATCGGCCGCCACAAGCTCTCCGGAGCGCCGCTCGGCGAGGCCCACGAGCACGATCGGGTTCCGCTCGAGGAACAGGTCGCGGGCGTACCGGTGATCCCGGTCGACGCGCACATCCGCGTGGCCAGCCCGCCGGCCAACCACGGCGAGCGGATCCTGCGGCGCGGGTACTCGTACGTCGACGGACTCGAGCGGGGCGGCGGCTCGGTCGCGGGCGGCCAGCTGTTCATCTGCTACCAGCGAGATCCCCGCCGCCAGTTCGCCGCGATCCAGCGCCGGCTTGCCCGCGGCGACGCGTTGCGCCGCCACGTCCGCCACGTCGGCAGCGCGCTGTTCGCGTGCCCGCCGGGAGCCGGCCCTGGGGGTTACGTGGGCGAGACGCTGTTCGGCTGAGGGCACGCGGCGAGTGGCGCCTCCGCGAACCTTGCGGTACAGTCGCGCCACGGCTGGGCCGGGCCGACGAGTGGGCGAACGCATAGGAGCGAGAGATGCGCGGGCATGCAGCGACCACGACGGGCGCTCTGCTCTGCGTGCTCGCACTGCTGGCGATCCCCGCGCCGGCCGCGGCACAGCCGACCGGGTCGATCTCCGGGACCGTCACCGACGCCACGACCGGGCAGCCGATCGGCGGCGTGACGGTCACCACGGCCGCGAGCGGCGGGCCCACGTTCACGGCCACCACCGACCCGAGCGGCTCATTCACCCTCGGGGGCCTGCCCGCGGGTAGCTATGACGTGCGGTTCCAACCGCCGAGCGCCTACGAGCCGACGACCGACGCGGGCGTCGAGGTGCCTGCGGGCGGGAGCGCCTTCCTCTCAGTTTCGCTCCAGCCGGCGCCCGGGGAGATCGTGGGCCGGGTCACAGATCAGCACGGCCGCGCCCTGTACGGGATGGTGGTCGAGGCGATCGGAGGCCTGTTCGGCTTCGCCCAGGCGGCGACCAGCGGCCCCGACGGTCGCTTCGCGTTCACCGGGGTCGACGCCGGGGTCTATCGGCTGAGCGTCCTCGACGGCGGGGTGGTGCGAGGACTCGGATTGGTCACGGTCGCCGGGGGCGAGCGGAGCACGAGGAACGTGCAGCTGCCGGGGCCGCCCGTCCCCCGCGGAATCTCCGCGCGCAACGCCGCGCGCGATCTGTCGGAGCTCAACGCGGAGCGGCGTGCGCTCGGCCTGCCGTCGGGCATCGTGCAGAACACGCGCTGGTCGACGGAGTGCGCGGCCCACGACGCCTACCTGTCCGACAACTCGCTCCTGGCGCATCAGGAGAACCCGCGCCTGCGCGGCGCCTCGACCGGTGGCAACTGGGCGGGAACCTCCAGCGTGCTCGCGCTCGGACTCTCCTGGACTCGCTCCCAGAATCCATGGGAGACGGCCCCGATCCACCTGATCCAGCTGTTCTCGCCGAGCCTCGCCGTGATCGGGATCGACGAGAGCCGTGGCTACAGCTGCGCGACGACCTGGCCCGGGATGCTCCGCGCGCCGCTGCGCCGCGACACGATCTACACCTATCCGGGCAACGGCGTCAGGGGTGTGCCGCGGTCGGAGGTCGCCTACGAGTCACCGTTCGTCCCCGGGCAGTTCGTGGGGCTGCCAGCGGGAACGGACACCGGGCGCGAGCTGTTCGTGTACCTCAATGTGGCGGGCGAGGTGGGGCAGGCGCAGGTGAAGATCCTGGCGGCGAGCCTGTCCGGGCCGCGCGGTCGCGTTCGGCTGCGCTGGGTCGACAACAGCACCGCGACGATCGGCCCTTATCTGTCCGGGGGGATCGTGATTCCGGTGAAGCCGCTCGCGGCGAACGCGAAGTACTCGGCGAGCGTGACCGTGCGCGACGGGGCGGGGCGCCTCACCCACAAGTGGACCTTCAGGACAGGCCGGGCCTGATCGCTGCAGGCCGCGCCTGCGCGCTGTACTCGCCCGCCGCTCAGGCGGCCAGGCGGCGCCGGGCCTTCTGAACCGACGGGAGCGCGCTCTTCGCCTTCGCCAGCGGTCGCGCCCGCAGATCGACGCTCGCGGGCTTGGCGGCGATCGTGATCTCGTCGCCGGTCGCGGGGTTGCGGCCCTTGCGCGACTTCGTCGCCGGCTTCAGCCTGACGGTCAGCTGAACGAGGCCACCGATCCGGACCTTCTCCGCGTTGCCGATCTCCTGGAGGATGACCTCGTCGAGCGCGGTGAGCGCTCGCTTTGCGTCGCGCTTGGTCAGATCCGCGCGGTCGGCGATCGCGGCGACGAGCTGGCTTTGAGTCAGTGCCATGGAACCTCTCTCCTGAATGGTCGTGTTGCCGGCTGCGATATCGGGTGACTCCCGGACGGGTATACCGCAGCGCGAGGGCGCGAGACTACCTACCGAGCCCGACCGCTGCACCGCCGCTAACGTCGGTCCAGATGAGCGAATCGAAGCCAGGTCCGTGGATCGAGCTCGACGGTCACCCCGTGCTCACCGGCAGCTGCTCCTGGGCGGACAAGACGCTCGTGGAGGACGCCGACTGGTATCCGCAGCGGACGATGAGCCCGGAGGAGCGGCTGCGCTTCTATGCCTCGCAGTTCCCGCTGACCGAGATCGACTCGACCTACTACGCGCCGCCGGCGGAGCGCCAGGCGCAGCTGTGGGCGGAGCGCACGCCGGACGGCTTTCGCTTCAACGTCAAGGCCTACTCGCTGCTGACCGGCCATCCGACGAAGCCGCGCAGCCTCTGGAGCGACCTGCGCGAGCAGCTCGAGCCGGGCGCGCTCGAGAAGCGGAACATCTATCCCAAGCACCTGCCGCCCGACGCGCTGGACGAGGCGTGGAGCCGGTTCGGCGCCGCGCTGCGGCCGCTGCACGACGCGGGCAAGCTCGGCGCCGTCCTGTTCCAGTACCCGCCGTGGTTCGGGCCCCGCAAGGACAACCGGGCGGAGCTCGAGTCGCTCCGGGCCCGGCTGCCCGACTACCAGGTGTGCGTGGAGTTCCGCTCGCCCCGATGGCTGGCCGAGGAGCGCGATCGCGAGCGCACCCTCGCCCTGCTGGAGGACCAGGAGCTGGCCCTGGTCTGCGTCGACGCGCCCGCGGTATCCGAGCTGCCGCGGCTCTTTGCGATCACCAGCCCGGAGCTGTTCGTGGTGCGCTTCCACGGCCGCTCGGAGAGCACCTGGTCCGGCAATGCCCGCACCGCGGCGGAGCGCTTCCGCTACCTCTACGACGAGCGGGAGCTCGAGGAGCTGGCTGAGCCGATCGCGGTCCTCGCCCGCGAGGCGGGGGAGACCCACCTGCTGATGAACAACTGCTACCGCGACTACTCGGTGCGCAACGCGGCCCAGCTGCGAGACGTGATGGCGCGCATGGGCTAGCGCCTACTCGGGGCGGCCGCGGAGCGGGCGCTTGGGGATCGGCGCGTCGCGCTCGTCCTCGGAGGGGCGCTGCGAGGGGTCGATGTCGGACGGGTGGTCGAACCAGGTCTCGCCGCGGCGGCCGAGCTCGTGGAGCACCCTGCCCAGCCGCAGGTAGACCGTCACCGACAGCACGATCGCGATCACCGCGACTACGAGCGTGACGACCTCGAACGCGTTCATGACGGCTGTTTGTACACCGTCACGACGGCCGCGCCACCCAGCCCGATGTTGTGCTGCAGCGCGACATGAGCGCCCTCGACCTGCCGCTTGCCGGCTCGCCCGCGCAGCTGCCAGGTCAGCTCCGAGCACTGCGCGAGCCCGGTCGCGCCCAGCGGATGACCCTTCGAGATCAGCCCACCGCTGGGATTGACGATCGGCCCGGACCCTCCGTAGGTGGTCGCCTGCGCCTCCACCAGGCGGTGGCCCTCGCCCTCGCCCGCCAGCCCCAGCGCCTCGTAGGTGATCAGCTCGTTGGCGCTGAAGCAGTCGTGCAGCTCGATCACGTCGAGATCCTCCGGAGCGACCTGCGCCTCCTCGTAGGCGCGGCGCGCGGCCTCGCGGCTCATGTCGTAGCCGACGATCTTGATGCAATCGGCGCGCTCGTCGAAGGAGCTGCTCAGATCGGTCACCATCGCCTGGCCGGCGATCTCGATCGCGCGATCCCAGAGGTCGTGCTCGTCCACGAACCGTTCGGACGCGACGATCGCGGCGGCCGCGCCGTCCGAGGTCGGCGAGCACTGCAGCTTGGTCAGCGGCTCGTGGATCATCGGCGCCCGCGCGATCTCCTCGAGCGTGTACTCGGTCTGGAACTGCGCGTACGGGTTGTTCGCCGAGTGCCGGTGGTTCTTCCACCCGATCCAGACGTAGTGCTCGGGCTTGGAGCCGTACTTTTCCATGTGGTCGCGGCCGGCGTTGCCGAACATCTGGGGCGCGAACGGCGAGGCCTCGGGGTCGCGCAGCTCGAACATGCGCGCGAGATGCTTGTCGAGCGCCGGGGTGCGGTCGGTGTACTTCATCCCCAGCGAGCCTCGCTCCATCTTCTCGAACCCGATCGCGAGCGCGCACTGCACGATTCCGCCCCGGACCGCCTGGCGCGCGAGCATCAGCGCGCTCGAGCCGGTGGAGCAGTTGTTGTTGACGTTGAGCACTGGGATCCCGGTCAGGCCGAGCTGGTAGATCGCGCGCTGGCCGTAGCTCGAGTCTCCGTACACATACCCGGCGTAGGCCTGCTCGATCAGCTCGTAGGCGACGCCCGCGTCCGCCAGCGCGTTCTCGCCGGCCTCGCGCGCCCAGTCCGGATAGTCCCCCTCCTTGGTGCCGGGCTTGTCGAACTTCGTCATGCCCACGCCGATCACGTAGCTCTTGATCACGTGCCACTCCTGTTCATCGCGGGGACCACGTCGCGGACGATGCTGAGAAACCCTTGGACGAGGAGCGCGCGCAGCTGCTCGGCGGTAAGGCGCCCGCGCTGCAGCCACTGGATGCTCGCCGCCTCGGCGAAGCCCGAGTAGGCCCGGATCGCGGCGTGCAGCTCGGGCGGCGCCTGCGAGGCCTCATGGGTTCCGAGCGCCTCGATCAGCCGGTCGGCCGCCCGCTCGCGCGCCTCGTCCATGATCGCCTCGACCTCCGGGTCGCGCCCGAGCCCCCGCGCGCCGATCGCCGCCAGCCAGGTGCCCCGGTTGCGCTCGATCATCTCCATCCAGCGCCTGACGCTCTCGTCGATCACGACCTCGAGCCCACGGCCGGGGCTCTGCAGCGGCACCGGGTTGGAGGGCATCCGCACGAGCGAGCGCACGACCTCCAGGTAGAGGTCGCGCTTGGAGCCGAAGTAGTGGTTGAGCAGCCCGCGCGCGACGCCCGCCTGGCGCGCGATCTCGGTGGTCGAGACGGCGTCGTAGTTGCGCTCCGAGAACAGCCGCCGCGCGCACGCCAGGATCTGCTCGCGGCGCACGTCGTAGTCCAGTCGCTGGCGGCGCGGTGCTGAGGCCGTCATCGGGGCAACGCTAGCAGAGTTGGCAGAGTGCCAATAAGGGGTTCCCGGGCGGTGCATGCACCGCCCAGCCGGCGCGTGCATGCGCGGGCCGGCTTCAAGTGATCGGCGCCAGCACCTGGTCGGGATCGCGCCCCAGATCCTCGAGCAGGACGCGCGCGGCGTTGCGTCCGGGGATGCCCGTGATCGAGCCGCCCGGATGGGTGGTGCCGCCGGTCTGGTAGAGCCCCGGGATCGGCATCCGGTGCCGGCCCCAGCCGGGCGCGGGGCGGTTGGCGCCGATCTGCGCGATCCCGCGATCGCCGCCGTGCGGGCTCCCGTGGATCATGTGCGGGTTCTCGCGCTCGTAGTCGTGCGGCCCCTTGACCATGCGCGCGAGGATGTTCTCGTCGCGCAGGCTCGGGGCGAGGCGCTGGACGAGCTCCAGCTGGCTTTGGCCGTACGCGTCGCGCGCCTGCTCGGGCGATAGGCCCGGTGGCGGCTGATAGGCCTGGTGGGTCAGGATCTTGACGGTGTGGTGGCCGGCCGGTGCCCGCGAGGGGTCGACGAGGCTCGGCGTCGCGATCAGGATCCACCCGGGTCCGGTGACCCACTGGCCGTTGCGGATCCGCCACAGGTGCTCGAGCATCTCCGGGGCCCAGCCGATGTAACCCGCCGACACTGCCGAGACCTCGCCCTCGGCGGTCTCGAACCGGGGCGGCGCGCTGCTCAGCAGATAGACCGCGTGAAACGGGATCCCGACGTCGTAGGTCCTGACGCCGTAGTGGAACTCCGGCGGCCAGCACTCGGCGGGCGCCATCTCGATCAGGTGCTTGACGTGGATCGTGGAGACGACGGCCTTGCGCGCGAGATATCGCTCGCCGTCGCTGCACTGCACCCCCGCGCAGCGCCCATCCTCGACGATCAGCGAGCCGACCCTGCGGCCGCACAGGACGGTCCCGCCGCGCGACTCGATCATCGCGACCAGCGCCGCGACCAGCCTCCCCGAGCCCCCGAGCGGGATCGACCAGCTGTTGCGCTGGCGCCCGGCCACGATCGAGTACGCGAGCTCGCCCGTGCCGGGCAGGCCGATGTCCATCGCCGTCTGCGAGGCCATCCAGAACATGAAGGCCTGCACGTGGGGGCTCTCGAACTCGGCGCGGATCACGTCCCACCCGGACATCAGCAGCCGCCGGCGCCAGACCCCGCCGCTCGGGTGCTCCGCGAGCCGCTCCTCCAGGGTGGGGCCGCTGCCGACCGGCTGCATCCGGTCGCGGGCGAACAGGGCCTGCACCTCGGCGAACTCGTCGAGCAGTCGCCGGTACGCGCTCGCGTCGGCCTTGGAGAACCGCTCGAGCTCGGCGACGGTGCGCTCGAGGTCGAGCCACATCGTCAGGTACTGGCCATCCGGGAAGCGGACGTGGGCGACCGGGTCGGGGTCGACGTACTCGAGTCCGTGCTCGGCGAGCAGCCCCAACTCGTCGGCGGCGATCGCGGGGTTGCGGCGGATCAGCGTGTGCCCGGTCGAGCACGTGTCGACCTTGTAGCCCGGCAGCAGCGGCTCCTCGGTCACCGCTCCGCCACCGGGCAAGGAGCGCGCGTCGAGCACGAGCACCTCGTAGCCGGCCTTCGCCAGGTAGGCGGCCGTGATCAGGCTGTTGTGCCCCGCGCCGGCGACGACGATGTCCGCGGTCCGGGTCATCCGGTGCGCCTTACGCGGTCATGCCGCCGAACTGGCCGCCCGTGATGTTCAGCACCTGTCCGTGGATGTAGTTCGACCACGGCGAGCACAGGAAGAACACCCCGCCGGCGGCCTCCGCGGGGCTGGCCGGGCGCCCGAGCGGGATCAGCATCGGCGCCATCCCGCGCAGCTGGTCGGGGATTCCGAGCTGCACCTTCTCGCCGTCGATCTCCATCGTGTTGGACTCGTCCTTGCTCGCGGTCAGGCGGGTCTCGATGTAGCCGAACGCCACGGCGTTGACGTTGATCTTGAACTGGCCCCACTCCTTGGCGAGCGTCTTGGTCAGCCCGACGACGGCGGACTTGCCGCTCGAGTAGTTGGCCTGACCGGCGTTGCCCATCGTGCCGCTGATCGAGCTGACGTTGACGATCTTGCGGAACACCTCGCCGCCCTCCTCGCGCTCCTTCTTGGCGGGCTCGCGCATGTGCGGGGCGACCGCGCGGCACATGCGGAACGGGACGATCGTGTGGATGTCGAGCATCCGCTGGAACCACTCGTCGCTCATCTTGTGGATCGGGGCGTCGAGCGTGTAGCCGGCGTTGTTGACGAGGATGTCGATCCGGCCCCACTCGTCGATCGCCCGCTGCACGAGCTGATCCGGAACGCCCGGCTTGGTCAGATCGCCGGCGAACACGATCGTCTCCCCGGCGAGCTCCTGCGAGGTCTGCTCGGCGACGTCGCCGTCGAGGTCGTTGATCAGGACCTTCGCGCCGTGCTCGATCAGGATCTCGGCCGTGGCCCGCCCGATCCCGCGCGCCGACCCGGTGACGATCGCGGCCTTGCCGTCCAGAACTCCCATGTCGCATGCACCTTTCGTCCGTTGAGCGCACGCATCATGCCAGCGACGCTCGGTAGAGTGCCCCAGCGGATGAACGCGAAGGAATGGCTCGAGGCATTCGCGGAGAAGCTGGGCACCGCGCCGCCGACCAACGAGGAGTTCAAGCTGCTGCTCGACCTGGCTGGGGAGGCGGCGCATGGCTCCGAGCGCGTCGCCGCGCCGGTCGCCTGCTGGCTGGCGGCAAACGCCGGCATCGGCCCTGAGCGGGCGCTCGAGCTCGCGCGCGAGCTGCCGCGCGACGATGGCTGAGCGCGTGGCTGAGCGCGAGCACGATGTGGTGCTGTTCGGGGCCACCGGGTTCACCGGCGGGCTGACCGCGGAGTACCTGGCCGCGAACGCGCCCGACGGGTCGCGGATCGCGCTGGCGGGGCGCAACCGCGAGAAGCTCGCACGCGTCGTGCCCGAGCGATCGGACTGGCCGCGGCTGCACGCCGACGTCGGCGACGCCGGGTCGCTGCGCGCGGTCGCGGAATCGACCAAGGTGGTGATCACCACGGTCGGGCCGTACATCAACTACGGCGAGCCGCTCGTCGCTGCGTGCGCCGCCGCCGGCACCGACTACGTCGATCTGACCGGCGAGCCTGAGTTCGTCGACCGGATGTGGCTTCGTTACCACGAGCAGGCGCAGCAGTCGGGAGCGCGGATCGTGCACTCGTGTGGCTTTGACTCGATCCCCTACGACCTCGGCACGCTGTTCACGGTCGAGCAGTTGCCCGACGGGGTGCCGATCCACGTCGATTGCTACGTCCGGGCCGGCGGCACGTTCTCGGGCGGCACCTACCACTCCGCGATTCACGCCATGGGTCGCCTGCGCGAGTCGGTGCGCGTGGCGCGCGAGCGACGGAGCACGGAGCCGCGCCCGGCGGGGCGGCGGATCAAGGGCATCCCC
Organism: uncultured Solirubrobacterales bacterium; assembly: GCA_963849285.1. Lineage (GTDB taxonomy): Bacteria > Actinomycetota > Thermoleophilia > Solirubrobacterales > Solirubrobacteraceae > Palsa-465. Next base: position 1,559,098 of record CAWKGS010000005.1, on the reverse strand, counting down.
GGCAGGCCGCACAACCGCTCCGACGCCGGCGGCTGGTCGGTCCCGTTCCCGACGATCGATCCGCAGACCGTGCTGCGCTCGGCGAGCGCGCTCGAGCGGTATGGACCGGACTTCAGCTACAGCCACTACCTCGTGGTCAAGCGCCTGCCCGCGGTCGCCGGGCTTGCCATCGGCGCCGGCGCGGCGATTGCGCTCGCGCAGCTGCCGCCGACGCGCAAGGCGCTCCTGAAGCTGAAGGATCCGGGCGAGGGGCCGTCACCGGAGCAGCGCGCGCGGGCCTGGTTCCGCGTCCGGCTGATCGGCGAGGGCGGTGGGCGGCGCGTGGTCTCGGAGGTCTCGGGTGGCGATCCGGGTTACGGCGAGACCTCGAAGATGCTCGCCGAGTCGGCGCTCTGCCTGGCGTTCGACGAGCTGCCCGCGCGGGCGGGGCAGCTGACGCCGGCGGTCGCGATGGGCGACGCGCTGATCGAGCGGCTGCGACGGGCCGGGATCAAGTTCGAGGTGGTGGCTTAGATGGCACATGGCGATCCAGTCGATTCGATCGATGCCTCGAACGAGGTGTTCGGCGCCCACCCGGGCTACCGCGCGCTGCACGCCAAGGGCACGCTGCTGAAGGGGACCTTCACCGCGAGCTCCGAGGCCGCCGCGCTGACCCGCGCCGCGCACATGCAGGGTTCCGCGATTCCGGTGACGGTCCGGGTCTCGAACGGCGGCGGCAATCCAGCGGTTGCCGACCACGTGCCGGATGTGCGCGGGCTCGCGGTCAAGTTCTACCTGCCCGACGGCTCCAAGACCGACATCGTCGCTCAGAGCGCGCCGCGGTTCCCGACCTCGACCCCACGGCAGTTCGTCGAGCTGATGCGCGCGCAGAAGCCCGGCCCCGCGATGGCGTTGAAGCTGCCCGCGTTCCTGGCTCGCAACCCATCCGTCGCGGCGCGGCTGCCCGCGAACCTGCCCTCGCTGCGGCCGCTCGAGAGCTACGCGCGCTGTCGCTACTACGCCGTGCACGCCTTCCGGTTCGTCGATGCCGGCGGCGGATCGCGCCACGTCCGGTACACGCTCGTGCCCGAGGCGGGCGAGACGCGGATCGGCCCCCTCGCCGCCCGGCGCCGCGAACACGACTATCTCCAGGACGAGATTCGCGAGCGGTTGGTGCTCGGCCCGGTGCGCTTCAAGCTCGAGTTGCAGCTCGCCGGTGAGGGCGACCCGGTAGACGATCCCGCCTCCTCCTGGCCGAAGGACCGGCCGCGGATCGACGGAGGCACGCTCGAGCTGACCGCGCTCGAGACCGAGCGGGAGACCGGGGGCGACGTGCTCGTCTTCGACCCGACGCGGGTGACGGACGGGATCGAGCTCTCCGCGGATCCCGTGCTGCTGTTCCGGCGCGACGCGTACAGCGAATCGATCCGCCGGCGGATGGAGGTCTGATGGCGGGCCGCTGGACGGCCGCCGACATGCCGGACCTGACCGGGAGCCGTGCGGTCGTGACCGGCGCGAGCAGCGGGCTGGGCCTCGTCACCGCGCGGGAGCTGGCTCGCGCGGGTGCCAGCGTCATCGCGGCATGCCGCAACGTGCAGAAGGGCGAGAAGGCGCTGGCCGGGGCATCCGGCGTCGAGATCCGCCCGCTCGACCTCGCCGATCTGTGGTCCGTTCGCGGATTCGCGGACCGGATCCGGGAGGAGGGGGCTGCGGTCGATCTGCTGATCAACAACGCCGGCGTGATGGCGCCGCCGCGACGGGCGCTCACCGCGGATGGATTCGAGCTGCAGTTCGGCACCAACCACCTCGGCCACTTCGCGCTGACCGGATTGCTGCTCGCGGCGCTGCTCGACGGCCCCGCGCCGCGGGTGGTGACGCTGTCGAGCAACGCGCACCGGACCTGGCGGATCAACTTCGACAACCTGCAGGGCGAGCGGCGGTACGTCGGCTGGCTGGCGTACGGACAGTCGAAGCTGGCAAACCTGCTGTTCTGCTTCGAGCTGGGGCGGCGGGCGGCGGCCGCCGGGCGCTCGCTGGTCAGCGTCGCGGCGCATCCTGGCTATGCGGCCACCAACCTGCAGTTCGCGGCGCCGAGCCGCCTCGAGGCGGCGATGATGGCGATCACCAATCGCCTGTTCGCGCAGAGCGCGGAGATGGGGGCGCTGCCGACGCTGTACGCCGCGACCATGCCCGATCTGGCCAGCGGGACGTTCGTCGGGCCCGACGGACTGTTCGAGGGGCGCGGCTATCCGCACGTGGTCGGCGCCGCGGGCAGGGCGTACGACGAGGAGGCGGCTCGCCGGCTGTGGGAGGTCTCCGAGGAGCTGACGGGCGTGCGCTACGAGTTCACATGAGCACCTTTCGCGGGCTGACGGGCGTGCGGTACGAGTTCACATGAGCACCTTTCGCGAGGACGGGGCGGCGGCGGTGGAGTGGGCGGCCTCCTACCTCGAGCGGGTCTCGACGCTGCCCGTGCTCGCGCAGGTCGCGCCCGGTGAGATCCGGTCGCGGCTGCCGGCCTCGCCGCCCGAGGAGCCGGAGCCGTTCGCCGAGGTCCTGCGGGATCTCGATGAGGTGCTGCTGCCGGGCGTGACGCACTGGCAGCACCCCCGGTTCTTCGCGTACTTCGCGACGAGCGCGTCGGAGCCGGGGATCCTGGCGGAGCTGCTCGCGGCGACGCTGAACTCGGTCGGCTTCCTGTGGCGGACCGCACCGGCGTCGACCGAGCTCGAGGGGCTGGTGCTCGACTGGGCCGCGCAGCTGCTGGGGCTGCCGGAGGGCTGGCACGGGCACATCGAGGACACCGCCTCGACGGGGACGTTCGCGGCGCTGATCGCCGCGCGCGAGGCGACCGGCCGCGACCTCGTCGTGTGCTCCGAGCACACCCATTCCGCCACCGAGAAAGGCGCTCGGATGCTAGGGATGCGGCTGCGGAAGGTTCCGGTGGACTCGGCGTTTCGCATTTCTCCGGACTCACTGGGGGACCTGTCGGACGCGGCGATCGTTGTCGCCACGGTGGGCACGACCGGCGCCGGCGCGGTCGATCCGGTCCCTTTGATCGCGTCCGCCTGCTCCGATGCCGGGGCATGGCTGCACGTCGACGCGGCCTACGCCGGCTCGGCGATGGTCTGCCCCGAGTTGCGCTGGGCATTCGAGGGCGTCGAGCGAGCGGACTCGCTCGTCGTCAACCCGCACAAGTGGATGCTGACGCCGATGGACTGCTCGCTGCTGTGGTCGCGCCGGCCCGCCGACCTGCGCGCCGCGTTCAGCGTGGTGCCCGAGTTCCTGCGCACCCCCGACGCCGAGGACTCGCTGTCGCTGAGCGAGTACGGACCCGCCCTGGGACGGCGATTCCGCGCCCTGAAGCTGTGGGCCGTGCTGCGCTGCTTCGGGCGCTCAGGGCTGCAGGCCCACATCCGCTCCGGGGTGTCGCTCGCCTCGCTGTTCGAGTCGTGGGTCGCGGCCGAGCCCGGCTGGGAGCTGTGCGCTCCACGGCATTTCTCGCTGGTGTGCTTCCGGCATGAGGGCTCCGACGACCTGAACCGTGAGCTCCTGGCGCGGGTCAACGCATCCGGCGAGATCTTCATCTCGCACGCGATGCTCGGTGGTCGCTACGTCCTGCGGCTGGCGATCGGCCAGATGAACACGCGCGAGGAGGACGTGCGTATCGCCTGGGACGTGCTGCGCCGAGAGGCCGCGGCGCTTACGTCGGGGGCCGTCACCGCCCGACGCTGAGCGCCTGCGCCACGCGGGCGAGGACCGCCAGCGGCTCGTCGCGGAGCTGCCACCAGGTGATCCGGATCACCCTGTAGCCGGCGGCGACGTGGACCTGATCGCGCTTGCGGTCGTGCTCGAACGCGCGCCGGTGCGAGTGGAACTGGTAGCCGTCGGTCTCCACGATCAGGCGCTGCTCCGCCCAGAAGAAGTCGGCCTGGTAGCCGCACAGCCGGACGTTGGTCCTGGGGATCGGCAGCTGCGCCTTGCGCAACAGCGCGAGCATCCGCCGCTCGGCTTTCGAGCGGGTGTATGCGACCCCTTCTTCCAGAAGCCTCAGGACCCGTCCCGCGCCTCTGCGGCCGCTCGCCCGCTGCGCCGCTCGGCGCAGTTCCTGATCGGAGAGGAGGCGCTTCACCCGAGCTTCCGCGATCGCCTTCTCGAGCTCCTCGCCGGACACCTCGCTCGCGAGTTCGATGACCGTGCGGGCGGGCGAGCTCACGGGGAGCCCGTGGCGGAGCCGGATGTCGCTTCGGTCGAGCGTCTTGGCACGGTGGACGGTGAGGCCGGGACGGGAGCGATGGTCCCGTCCTACCACCGTGACGGTCACGTGGTCCTCCTCGGTCCCGAGGATTCCCCAGACCTTTGCGGCGCTCCGATGCGAGAGGACGGCGTGCCCTCTGAACAGGAGAACCGCCGCCATCTCCCCGCCGAGCGGGTCGGCGGAAGGAAGCCCGACCGCGTACACGCCGCGGTAGCGCTCGTGGAGCCGGCCGTGGCGCAGCCTGTGACCGATCGCGCTACGGCTGAGGCCTGCCGCGAGCAACTGCTCGCGCACCACATATCCCTTTTGCATCGAGGAGACGCGAGCGATCGCGAGATCGCCGACGCCAACAACGTGTTCGGGAACCCAAACCGCCGACGCGACGGGCCGAGTGGTTGTAGGTGCGCGCATAGTGTGCTCGCGATCCTGTTCGGACCCTGCGCGCGCTCCGTTGGGCTCGTGAACACGCTCTTGGTCGGGCATTCCCGCCAGTATCCGACCCGTTCCCCAGCAAATAGATCAACTGACACACAATTGGCACAGAAGGGGAGACCGGGACGAACGCTGGGAGCGGGACCCGACGCCGGACGCGGGAGCCAAGTGCCGCGACCGGGGTCGGGGCGCGAAGGCCCCGGGTAACATCGCCGCCTGATGCGGGCGGGAAATCTCGAGCGGGCGCTTCGGTCGATGCTGGCCGCTGTATTCGTGGCGGGGCTCGTGTGGGCGCCCGACGCGCCGGCAGCCACGCCCCCGATCCCGATTCCGAACCTGAACCTGCCGCCGGCGCCCGCCTACCTGGGGGCGCCCGCCACGCCACGGCCGATCGACGGCGTCGGGACGATTCCGCGGAATCGTTTCATGGCGGCGAACGGGCTCTCGGAGATCCACGACGACGGGTGGCAGAGCGACGTCTATACGTGGGGCGGGCCGCTCGGGCGCGCGCCGCGGACGTTCTCGAACTACCTGGCGCTCTCGGGGGCGCCTTCGATCGGACGCGACTGCGGGTCGATCACCTTCGACAGCCGCGGGCGCTTGGTGGCGATCTGCATCAGCATCAGCGGGCCGGAGCTGTTCATGCTCGACCCGAGCACGCTGACGACGCTGGCGACTTTTCCGCTGCCGAACCGCACGCCCGAGGAGGTCGCAAACAACCCCAACATCTTCCAGGACTTCGGCGCCGGCGGCTACTTCTACCTCGACAACCGCGACGACGTGGTCACCAGCACGACCACCCAGCACATCTACGTGATCGCGGAGAACGCGAACGGCGCGTCCGGGTTCACGCTGATCCACGACTTCGATCTGTCGAGGGTCCTGCGCGCCGACGAGGAGATCAACTCGCAGCTGCCCGACTCGCACGGCCTGCTCTGGTTCACCGCGCGGCACGACGGCGTCGTGGGCACGCTGAACCTGCAGAGTGGCAATGTCCACGTGATCCGCGTCGGCAACGGGACCAGCGGCGAGATCACCAAGTCACTCGGGACGGACATGAACGGCGGCGTCTACATCCCGACGAACGTGAAGCTCTACCGGTTCGTGGCCGGCAGAAACGGCGCCCCCAAGGTCAGCTGGCAGATCACCTATCCCAACACCGGCGTCGCGAAGCCGGGGCAGCTCGACGCAGGCACCGGCACGACGCCGGTGATCGACGGGCAGTACGTCGGCATCAACGACAACGCCGATCCGATGGACGTGATGATCTACCGGACCGCGCCGCACCCGACGCGCACGATCACGATCCACGGCCGCCGCCGTCGCGTGTCCGAGCCGCGCACCGTGTGCCGCGTCCCGGTCTTCGGAAAGGGCGCGAGCGCGGACGAGAACGCGATGATCGCGGCCGGCCGCTCGTACCTGATCGAGAACAACTACGGCTACCAGACGCCAGCGTCGGTCGAGGCCGGCCAGGGGACCGCCCCGGGGTTCGCGCGCGTGGATATCAACAGGAACGGCACCGGCTGCCGGCTCGTGTGGACGAACACGGCGGTCGAGGTCCCGACGGTCGTATCGAAGCTGTCGCTGGCGAACGGGCTGATCTACACGTACACCACGAACACGAGCTCCGCGAACCCGTGGTACTGGACGGCGCTCGACTTCCGCACCGGCCGGGTCGTCTACCGGCAGCTCGCCGGCACCGGGCCGTACTTCAACAACAACTACGCGGGGCTCGCGCTCGGACCCAACGGGACCGCATACCTGGGGGTGCTGGGCGGGATCATCGCCCTGCGGGACGGCTGAGCCCGGCCTACTTCAGCTCGGCGGACGTCTTGCCGAGCAGCTGGCGTGCCACGATCAGCTGCTGGATCTGCTGGGTGCCCTCGAAGATGTCGAGGATCTTGACGTCGCGGGCCCACTTCTCGAGCAGCTCGTCCTCGCCGTAGCCGACGGCGCCGCACAGGCTGACGCAGCGCAGCGCGATCTCGGTGCCGCTGCGGCCGGCCTTGGCCTTGGCCATCGAGGCCTGCATCGAGTTGGGCTTCTTGTTGTCGGCCATCCAGGCGGCCTGGAGCGTCAGCAGGCGAGCGGCCTCCCAGTCGGACTCCATCGCGATGAACTCGGATGCGGCCGCGGACTGGGCATGGGGCGGGGCGTCGTAGTCGATCACGACGCCCGCCTCCTCGAGCAGCTCCCGGGTGCGCTCGAGGCACGCGCGCGCGACGCCGATCGCCATCCCGGCGACCAGCGGCCGCGTGTTGTCGAACGTCTGCATCACGCCCGAGAAGCCGCGCTTCGGCTCGATCTCCGGGCTGCCGAGCAGGTTCTCCTTCGGGACGCGGCAGTCCTCGAGCACGAAGTTGGCGGTGTCGGAGGCGCGGATCCCGAGCTTGTGCTCGAGCCGGTCGAGCTTCAGGCCGGGGTTGTCGCGCTCGACGACGAACGACTTGATCGCGGCGCGCCCCTGCTCGCGGTCTAGCGTCGCCCAGACCACGACGAGCTCGGCGCGATCCCCGGAGGTGACGAAGATCTTCTCGCCGTTCAGCACGTATTCGCCGGTCGACTCGTCGAGTCGCGCCGTCGTCCGGATCGCGGCCGAGTCCGAGCCGGCCTCCGGCTCGGTGATCGCCATCGCCGCCCACTTGCCGCCGAAGCGCTTCAGCTGCTCCTCGTTCGCGACGGCGGCGATCGCCGCCTGGCCGAGGCCCTGGCGCGGCATCGTCAGCAGCAGCCCGACGTCGCCCCAGCAGAGCTCGGTGAGACCGAGCAGGCTCGCCATGTTCGAGCCGTTGCGGGTGCCGTCGTCCTTCTTGGAGGAAGAGGCGCCATTCGAGCCCGAGCCGACCGTGCCCGCGCCGGCGCCTTCGAGCGCGCCCGAGTCGTTCATGCCGTCGATCAGCGCGGCGAGCATGTCCAGCTCCTTGGGGTACTCGTGCTCGGCGCGGTCGTACTTGCGCGAGATCGGGCGGTAGATCTCGGTCGCCACCTGGTGGGCCTGCGAGACGAGCTGCTGGAACTTCTTGGGAACCTCGAGGTTGATCGGCATCAGAGCACCAGCGCTCCCTCCATCAGGCCCGCGGCGCGCAGGTCGCGGTACCAGCGCTCGACCGGATGCTCCTTGACGTAGCCGTGCCCGCCGAGGAGCTGCACGCCATCCGAGCCGATCGCCATCCCGCGCTCGGCGCAAAGGCGACGCGCGAGGGCGACCTCACGGGAGAACGGCAGTCCCTGATCGACGCGACTGGCGGCTCGGTAGGTGGTCAGGCGCATGCCGTCGAGCTCGATCGCGATGTTCGCGGCGAGGAACGCGACCGACTGCCGGTGGGACACCGGCTCGCCGAACGCGACCCGATCCTTGACGTAGGGCACGACATAGTCGAGCACCGCCTGCCCGGTGCCGACCGCCAGCGCGCACCAACCGAGGCGGCCGAGCTGGACGCACTCCGAGAAGACCTCGCGGGTCCCCTCGCCGAGCAGGGCCTCCGCCGGAAGCGAGACGTTCTCGAACACCAGGCGGCCGGTGGCGGCGGCACGGATCCCCATGCCGGGCTCGGGCTCGACGCTGACGCCGCCGGTGCCGGGCTCGAGGATGAACAGCGCCGGGCGGGCGGGACCATCATCGAGCAGCTGGGCGCCGACGATGAACAGCTCGCCGTCGGAAGCGCGGGGAACCAGCGATTTGACGCCGTCCAGCACGAAGCCGCCGCCGGTCCGGCGGGCGGTGGTCCGCAGCTCGAACGGGTTGAACAGCGCGCGCGGCTCGAGCAGCGCGAGCGCGGCGGCGGGAACGTTCTCGCCGACGAACTCGGGCAGGTACCGGGCCTGTTGATCGGCGTCGCCCCACAGACTGAGGGCGGTCGAGACGCCGGCGGGCGCGAGGCAGGCGACGGCGATGCCCATATCCCCCTGCGCGAGCGCCTCGGTCATCAGCGCAGAGGTGACGGCGGAGCGCTCCTCGACGGCCCCGCCGAGCTCCTCGGGGACGCCGACCATGGTCAGCCCGAGCTCGTTGGCCTGTGCCAGCAGCTCGGGCGGCGCGGCGCAGGCGGCGTCGGCCTCCTCGGCGGCGCCGCGGAGCTCCTTGAGCCCGAACTCCCGTACCGACTCCTGGAGCATGCGCTGCTCGTCGCTCGGGGTCAGGTCGAACAGCTCGGCCCGGCGTGCGCGCGGCTGCCGAGCGGGACGAGAGAGCTTCTGGGCGGCGGAGAAGGTCCGGCCGGCGCGAGCGGCGGTGCGCGTGGTCGTCCGCGCGGCGCCATGGAGGAGGCGCTCGGTCGGTTCGCGCAGCCCGAGGCGGTCGAGCAGGTCGGACTGCGCGAGCCAGCCAATCGCGCGCAGCCCGACGGCCATGCTGCGCTCAGCGAGGTTCTGCTGCGAGGACATCGGCGCCGCTCAGCGTACCACGAGTTGGTGTGACGTCATTCAGTGTAATCCTGCCCGCTCCAATCGCAATCTTCCCTCTTATGGAGTTCTTACGCAATTACCGCCATCCTCGTAGACCGTGCGCGTGCTGATCGCAGAAGACGAGACCCGGTTGGCCGATGCGATCGCGCGCGGGCTCCGGCGCGAGGGCATGGCGGTGGACCTCGCCCCCGACGGAACCGACGCGCTGGTGAAGGCGCGGGTGGTCCGCTACGACGTGCTCGTCCTCGACCGCGACCTCCCCGGGATCCATGGCGATGACGTGTGCCGCGCGGTGCGCGGCGAGCGGCCGGAGACGGGAATCCTGATGCTGACGGCGGCGGGCGCGCTCGAAGACCTCGTCGAAGGCCTCTCGCTTGGCGCCGACGACTATCTCGCGAAGCCGTTTCGCTTCGCGGAGCTCGTCGCGAGGATCCACGCGCTGGCCAGGCGCTCGGCCCCGAGCCGGCCGCCGGTGCTCTCGCACGGCGACATCGAGCTAGACCCGGCCCGTCGCCGGGTCACGCGCGCGGGGGCAGAGATCGACCTCGCGCGCAAGGAGTTCGCGGTGCTCGAGGTGCTGATGGGCGCAGACGGCGCGACGATCTCCGCCGAGGAGCTGCTCGAGCGGGTATGGGACGAGAACACAGACCCGTTCACGAACGTCGTACGAATGACGATCATGACCTTGCGCCGCAAGCTCGGCGAACCGCAGGTGATCGAGACCGTGATCGGCGTGGGCTACAGGATGGTCTGATGCGATCGCCGCGGTGGTCGATGAAGGGTCCGGCGCCCACGATCCGCCTGCGGCTGACCGTGCTCTACGGCGTCGTCTTCCTGATCACGGGCGCGGTGCTGCTGACGATTGGCTACGCGCTCGTGCGCAACAACATCGGGGGGCATCACATCTTCCGCGCGCTCGGCCTACCGCCCAGGCCGTTCGAGGACGCCCCCGCGGCGAGCGTGATCGCCGCGGTGCAGCGGCAGATCCGGGCCGATGCCCTGCACCGGCTGCTGATCGAGTACCTCTTCGCGCTCGGAGTGATGACGATGATCGCGGTCGGAACCGGCTGGCTCCTGGCGGGACGCGCATTGCGCCCGCTGCGCTACATCACGGCGACCGCCCGGCGCGTCTCGGGCGAGAACCTGGGCGAGCGGATCGCGCTCAAGGGCCCTGCCGACGAGCTCAAGGAGCTCGCGGACACCTTCGACGGAATGCTCGGTCGGCTGGACGGTGCATTCGCCAGCCAGCGCCACTTCGTCGCCAACGCCTCGCACGAGCTCCGCACGCCGCTGGCGATCATGCGCACCGAGGTGGACGTGGCGCTCGCCGATCCCGAGGCGAACAGGGCGGAGCTGCGCGGCATGGGCGAGGCGGTGCGCGAGACGATCGACCGCTGCGAGCGGCTGATCGAGAGCCTGCTGGTGCTTGCGCGCAGCGAGGGCGCGTCCAGGCGCGAGGAGGCGGTCGATCTCTCTGCGCTGGCGGCCCTGTGCATCACCGATCTGCACGCCCGCGTGCAGGAGGCGGGGATCGATCTGCGCGACGAGCTCGAGCCGGCGTGGACCCGCGGCGACCCGGCGCTGCTCGAGCGGATGATCGCCAACCTCATCGACAACGGCATTCGCCACAACCAGCACGGCGGCTTCCTCGAGGTACGGACCGGACTCTCGCGCGGGCGCGCCCAATTGCTCGTGCGCAACGGCGGCCCGCTGATCGAGCCCGAGCAAGCGGCCACGCTGACGGAGCCCTTTCGCCGCCTCGAGCGCACGACGGGCGGTTTCGGGCTCGGCCTCTCGATCGTCCGCTCGGTTGCGGAGGCCCACGGCGGGAGGGCCGAGGTCACCGCGCGCGCCACCGGCGGGCTCGAGGTCCTGATCGAGCTCCCGACCACAGCCAGGCCGGCAAATGTTGCGATTGCGCAAGCGCCGCCGTCGCTTACGCGAAGCTGACGGGCGCGCCGCTACAAACGACGCGGTTTCCCCTTCTTACAGGAGTCGTTCGCTGATGCCCTCTGTCTTGCCCTCCGGCCTTCGCCGCGCGATCGCGGCGCCGGTTCTCGTCCTCCTGCTCGGCGCGGCCCTCGCCGCATGCGGATCCTCGAGCTCGAGCACGTCGAGCACCGCCATCGCGAGCGCCGGCGGAACGGGCGGCACCCAGTTCCAGGCCAGGTTGAACCTCGCAAAATGCCTCCGCGCGCACGGGCTCAACGTCCCCGATCCATCCAGCGGCGGCGGTCCCGCCGGTGGCGGTGGCATCTTCCGTTCGTTGCGCAACTACCCCCAGGCACAGGTGACGGCGGCGCGGCAGGCCTGCCAGCAGTACTTCGCCCAAGCGTTCCCGCGGCTGAACATCAGCCCGGCGCAGCGCGCGCAGCTCCAGCAGCAGCTGGTCAAGTTCGCGGAGTGCATGCGCTCGCACGGCGTCGATGTGCCCGATCCGAGCACCAGCACCGGCGGGTTCGGGATCGGCCGGACGTTCCGCTCGATCGATCGCAACAGCCCCGCCTTCAAGTCGGCGCTGAGCGCCTGCCAGAGCCTGCGGCCGCGCTTCGGGCGCGGCGGCCCCGGCGGTGGTCCTCCGGGCGCTGGTGCTCCGGCTCCGGGGGCCGCCGGTGCGTAGCCGGCTCTCGGCGCTACTGCATGGCCCAGGCGACGGGCCGCGGTGGCGCCGCGTCGCGCCGGCTGCAGGCGCGATCCTGATCGTCGCGATCATCGCGATCGTGGTGATCGCGACCGGGCTCACGAGCTCCACGAAGGCGGCGAGCAGCTCTTCCTCGAGCAGCGGCTTCACGACCGTTGCGCGCCGCAACCTCGTCGAGACCGACACCGAATCCGGGACGCTCGGGTACGCCAACACGCAGACCGTCTACAACCGCGTGAGCGGGACGGTCACGTGGTTGCCATCGGTCGGGCACGTCGTGAAGCCGGGCGGGACGCTGTACAAGGTCGACAACAGCCCGATCGTGCTGTTCAACGGCGACACGCCCGCGTATCGCGACCTCAGCCCGAGCGACAGCGCCGGCCCGGACATCCAGGAGCTCAACCAGAACCTCATCAGCCTCGGTTTCGCCGATGGCGAGATCGCCAACAACGACACCTGGCAGACGGGCACCACAGACGCGGTCGACCGCTGGCAGGGATCGCTGGGCGAGACCGAGACCGGGACGATCACGTTCGGTCAGGTCGTGTTCCTGCCCGGCAAACAGCTGATCACGGCGGTCAACACTGTGCTCGGCTCGAACGGGAGCGCTTCCTCAGGGGCATCGGGCGCGGGCTCATCGGGGTCAGGCACCGCGGCCGTCGACCCGGCGGTGACGCCGCGGGCGGAGTTCGTCAGCCTGACGACCACGACGCCCGCCGCTTCGACGACGACCGCCGCATCGGCGACGGCCACCCCGCAGACGCTGTCGATTGACGTCAACGGCTCGCAGCAGGGCACCGGTGCCTGCCCGACGACCACGACCACGCAGACCAGCACGACGACAACGACGACGACGACCGCGAGCACGACGTCGACGAGTCAGGCCACCAAGCCCAACTGCAACACGAACAGCAGCAGCTCGAAGCTCTCCCAACAGGAGCTCGCAGCCCTGCTGGCGCTGCTGAAGGCGGAGACCCAGGAGCTGCGCAGCGGTGCCTCGGGTCGCGGCGGGTCGGGTGCGGCGGGCGCCACCGGCGCGAGCGGCGCCACGGGCGGGCGCGGCGCCGGCGCCGGCGCGGGCGCCGGCGCGGGCGCTCGGGCGCCCGGCGGCGTCCGGCGGCTCGGGCGCGGGCGGAACGGGTGGGACCGGCGCCTCGGGCGCCGCGGGTTCCTCCGGCGCCAGCGCCCAAGCGATCATGGACACTGCGTCCACGCAGGAGGTGGTCACGGTCAACCTCGACGCGACCAAGCAGACCGAGGCCGTCGTCGGCGAGCCCGTATCGGTGCAGATGCCCGACGGAAGCACCGTCAACGGCAAGATCACGGGCGTGAGCCCGGTCGCGCAGACCAGCAGCTCCTCGGGCTCCGGCGCGAGCAGCGGCAGCGGCAGCGGGAGCGGCGGCTCGAGCTCCGCGTCGGCGACGATCCCGGTGACGATCTCGCTCCTGGGGCACACGGACCTCAACGGGCTCGACCAGGCGGCCGTCAGCGTCAACTTCGAGCAGCAGAAGGCGACCAACGTGCTGTCGGTCCCGGTGACCGCGCTGCTGGCCACCGCCGGCGGCGGCTACGTCGTGCAGGAAGCGGCGGCGCCGCACCGGCTCCTGCCCGTGACCGTCGGGCTGTTCGCCGCCGGCTACGTGCAGATCTCGGGTCCTGGCATCTACGAGGGCCTGCAGGTCACCGACTCGCAGGGATGAGCGTGGAGCGGCGTCGCGCGGTGAGCGGCGGGCCGGCGGCAGCGGAAGTTGCCCTGCGCCTGCGCGAGGTGACCAAGGAATATCCCGGCGGCGTCCATGCGCTGCGCGAGGTCAGCGTCGAGATCGAAACCGGTGACCGGGTCGCCGTGGTCGGGCCTTCGGGCTCGGGCAAGACGACGATGCTGACGGTGCTCGGGACGCTCGAGCGGCCGAGCGCCGGTTCGGTCGAGGTCGCCGGGCGCGACGTCGTCGCCCTGTCCGACCTCGAGCTGGCGGGACTGCGCGCGCACGAGATCGGCTTCGTGTTCCAGGGCTTTCATCTCCAGGACTCGATGACCGCGCTCGACAACGTCGCCAACGGGATGCTCTACACGGGGGCGCCCGCGCACGAGCGTCGGGAAGCGGCGCAGGCCGCGCTCGAGCGGGTCGGGCTCGGCCACCGGACCGCTCACCGGCCGCCGCAGCTCTCAGGCGGCGAGCGCCAGCGCGTCGCGATCGCGCGCGCGATCGCCAAGAGGCCGCTGATCATCCTGGCCGACGAGCCGACCGGCAACCTCGACTCGAAGTCCGGCCACGAGGTCCTGTCGCTGCTGCATGAGCTCGCGTCCGAGGGCGCGACGCTGACGCTGATCACGCACGACGCGCAGATCGCAGCCTCCTTCCCACGACAGATCCAGATGCGCGACGGCGAGATCGTGGGGGATGAGCGGCGATGAGCGTCGCCTCCGAGCGGCTCGGGCGAATCCGACTACGCCGCGCCCGCGGCGGGCCCGACGCGGCCAGGATGCCACCGCACGAGCTGCTGTCGGTCGCGCTCCAGGGCCTGCGCACCCGCCGCTTGCGCGCCGCGCTCTCGGCGCTCGGGATCGCGATCGGGATCGGCGCGATGGTCGCGGTCGTCGGCGTGTCGGCCTCGAGCCAGGCGAACCTGCTCGCCGAGATCGATTCCCTCGGCACCAACCTGCTGACCGTCACGCCGGGGCAGACGTTCCTCGGGGCGAACGAGGTGCTCCCCGACACGGCGCTGCCGACGATCGGTCACATGCCCGCTGTGCTCGACGACTCCGCCGTGTACCAGGTGTCGAGCGCGAGCGTGCTGCGAACGCCGTATGTCCCGTCCGAGCAGACCGGCGGGATCGGCGTCGATGCGACCGATCCGGGGATGCTCAGGTCGACCGGGACCTCGATGGCGAGCGGGCAGTTCATCAGCGCCAGCAATCAGAGCTTCCCGACGGTGGTGCTCGGTGCGCAGGCGGCGAGCACGCTGGAGATTCCGAGCGCCGCCGGCCACCTCCAGCTGTTCCTGGGCGGCACCTGGTTCACGGTCGTGGGGATCCTGAAGCCGGTGCTGCTCGATCCGAGCCTCGACAGCGATGCGTTCATCGGGCTGCCGATCGCGGAGAAGCTGTTCCAGACGCAGCCCAATCCATCCGAGATCTACGTGCGGGCGAACGTCAACCAGGTCACCCAGGTCTCGAACCTGCTCGCGCCAACCGCGGATCCGCAGAACCCGGACGGCGTCCAGGTGAGCCGGCCGTCCGACGCGCTCGAGGCGCGCGCCGCGGCCAAGGGCCAGTTCACGACGCTGCTGCTCGGCCTGGGTGCGGTCGCGCTGCTCGTCGGCGCGATCGGGATCGCCAACATCATGGTCATCTCCGTGCTCGAGCGCCGCGGGGAGATCGGGCTTCGACGCGCGCTCGGCGCCACCCGGCGGCACATCAGCACGCAGTTCCTGGCGGAGTCCGCGCTGCTCGCGGCGATGGGCGGGATCGCCGGCCTGCTGCTGGGCGCGATCGCCACCTGGGCCTACTCGCTGGCCCGCAACCAACCGTTCGTGGTGCCGCTCTACGCGCTGATCGCCGCGCCCGCCGCGGGACTCGTGATCGGGATGGTCGCCGGCCTGTATCCGGCGTCGAAGGCCGCGCGGCTGAGCCCGACCGAGGCCTTGCGCTCGACCTAGGCGTGGCGCGCCGACCAGGGCGGCCGCTCGAGCGCAGAGCCTTACAAAGACCTGACGGCCGCATCCATAGGCTCGGGTCCATGTCGTACGGTGGGCTTGGCGTACGGTCGCGGGAGGAAGGCATCCACGCGTTCTCCCGCGCAACGTTGCCCTTCTGTCCCCGTCCGACTGCGACGAAGTGCGCCTCGTCGCTTGCGGGAACCCCTCCCCGCATACCGAGGATCCGGCAGCGGCCCGAGCCGCGACTCCCGTTCGGCGCCGCTTGCCGGTCCTCGGGTCCTCACCAGGCGTCGACGTAAGGGCGCTTCTTGCCCGGCCGGCGCCACCACTCGCCGGCACCGTCCTGGAACAGCATCCCGATCCAGCGCCGCGTGTCGGCGGGATCGATCACGTCGTCGATCTCGAAGTACGCGGCCATGTTGATGCCCTGGCCGCGCTCGTAGGCGGCGGCGACGGCGGTCTCGAACGCCCGCTCGCGCTCCTGCGGGTCTGCGATCGCGTCGAGCTCGCGCCGCATGCCGAGCTTGACCGCGCCCTCGAGGCCCATCGCACCGAACTCGGCGGTCGGCCAGCCGACCGTGAACAGGGGCGCCTTGAAGCCGCCGCCGGCCATCGCCTGCGCGCCGAGGCCGTACCCCTTGCGCAGCACGACCGTTCCGGTCGGCACCGAGAGATTGGCGCCGGTCACGAACATGCGCGAGAAGTGCCGGACCGTCGCCGTGCGCTCGGCGGCCGGGCCGACCATGAAGCCCGGCGTGTCGCACAGGAACAGCAGCGGCAGCTCGAACGCATCGCACAGCTGCATGAACCGAGCCGCCTTGTCCGCGCCGTGGGCGTCGATCGCGCCGCCGAGATGGGAGGGATCGTTGGCGATCACGCCGAGCGGGCGGCCGTCGAGGCGTGCCAGCGCCGTCACGATCCCGAGGCCGAAGCCGCGGCGCAGCTCGAGGACGTCGTCGAGCAGCGCGTCGATCACGCGGCGCACCTCGTAGACGCGCTTGCGGTTGGTGGGGACCAGGTTCCGCAGGCCGAGCTGCTCGCGCGCGGGCGCTGCGGGAACCGGGCCGCGGAAGTAGCTGAGGTAGCGCTTGGCCGCCGCGACCGCCGCGGCGTCGTCGGCAACCCGCATATCGACCACCCCATTGGGGTACTGGACGTCGATCGGTCCGACCTCGGCCGGCTCGAACACGCCGAGCCCGCCGCCCTCGATCATCGCCGGGCCGCCCATGCCGATGCTCGCGTCCTCGGTCGCGATCACGACATCGCAGCAGCCGAGCAGCGCCGCGTTGCCGGCGAAGCAGTAGCCGGAGGCGATCCCGACCAGCGGCACCAGCCCGCTGAGCCGCGCGAACAGGTGAAACGCCCGGCAGTCGAGGCCGGCGACGTGCGGCCAGTCCACGTCGCCGGGGCGTCCGCCGCCGCCCTCCGCGAACAGCACCACCGGCAGGCGCCGCCGCTCCGCCACCTCGAACAGCCGGTCCTTCTTGAGGTGGTTGCGCATTCCCTGCGTGCCGGCGAGGACCGTGTAGTCGTAGGACATGACGACGGCCGGCGCGCCTGAGACCTCGCCGACCCCGGCCACGAGCCCGTCCGCGGGCGTGCGCTCGATCAGCTCGTCCCTCGAGCGCCGGCGCTCCTGGGCGGCGAAGATCAGCGGCCCGTATTCGACGAACGTCCCGTCGTCCACGAGATCGTCGAGGTTCTCGCGCGCGGTGCGCCGCCCTCGCTCGTGGCGCTGGGCGACCGCGGCGGGACGGGCGCGATCGAGGGTGAGCTCATGCCGGCGCTGGACCGCTTCGAGATCCGGGCGCGATGACTGCGCGGAATCGTTTCCCAAATCGGAATCGCCGCCGGAATCGAGCGTGGCGGCGCCCTCGCCGGCCAGGACCGCGAGCGCCTGCCCCGCCTCAACCGTCTCGCCCACCTCGACCTCGACGCGGCGCACGATTCCGTCCACTTCGGCGATCACCTCATGTTCCATCTTCATCGCCTCCAGCACGACCACGGCCGCGCCGGCACGCACGGGCTCGTCCGGGCCGCGCGCGATCGCGATCACCGTTCCCGCGAACGGCGCGAGGATCGTCGTCTCGGACACGCCGGGATCTTGCCGCAAGCCGGCGGCGCCCCGCCGCGAGGCTAGGCGCTCGCGTCCCGGACAGCCGCCAGGATCGTCTCGGGCGCCGCGTTGTCGCTCGCGTCTCGGGCCATCTGCGACCAGACCACGCGGCCGTCGGGAGCGATCACCATCGCGCCGCCGAGCTGCGCCGGGTTCCCGATCGTGCGGCCCTGGAGCTTTCCGGTCCGCAGGGTCGTGAGCGCCCCGCGTGCGACCACCCTCGGGCCGACCAGATCGCCGACGCTGCCCATCTTCGCGCCGACCGCCTTGTAGCTCAGACGCCGCTCGTCGGCCAGCACGGGCGTCTCGATCTGCTGCTTGCGCCGGAAATGCGCGGCGTGGCGCGGCGTCGCCTGGCCGATCAGCACGAGCCGACCGCCGGCCGCCTCGAACTGCTCGCGAGCGCGATCCAACTGGACCGCGTGTGCCTTGCAATAAATTCAGCCGTAGTGGCGCAGCCAGACCAGCGCCACGGGCTGCTCACGCCACAGGTCGCCGAGCCGGACTTCGTTGTCCTCGTGATCGAGGAGCACGATGTCCGCGAGACGCTCGGACCCGAGCATGGTGGAGCTCCCGGTCATGGCGGGGAATGTTACCGCCGCGCGATACTGCGCCGATGCGCGAAGGAGAGCAGCTGTGGACGCCGTCGGCCGAGCGCGTCCAGCGGGCGACGTTGACCCGCTACCGGGAATGGCTGGAGCGCACCAAGGGAATCCGCCACGATGGGTACGAGGAGCTGTGGCGCTGGTCGGTCGATGAGCTCGAGCATTTCTGGTCCACGCTCGTCGAGTTCTGCGGGATCCGCTTCGAGCGCGAGGCGCAGACGGTCCTCGCCTCCCGCGAGATGCCGGGCGCGCGGTGGTTCCCGGGCTCCCGGCTCAGCTACGCCGAGCACATCGTGGACGGCAAGGACCCGGCGAAGACCGCGCTCCATCACGCCTCGGAGCTCCGCGCCCCCGGGGAGTGGAGCTGGGGAGAGCTGCGCGAACAGGTGGCGGCGATCGCCGGGGGCTTGCGCGAGAGCGGGGTGGAGCAGGGCGACCGCGTCGTGGCGTACCTGCCCAACATTCCCGAGACCGTCGCGGCGTTTCTCGCCTGTGCCTCGATCGGCGCGGTGTGGTCGAGCGCGGCGCCGGAGTTCGGCGCGCGCAGCGTCATCGACCGCTTCCAGCAGATCGAGCCGAAGGTGCTGCTGGCCGTCGACGGGTACCGCTACGGGGGCCGCGACCACGACCGCCGCGCCGTGACCACCCAGATCGCGGATGCGATTCCATCGCTCGAGCGGGTGGTGACGCTGGGCTATCTGAGCGGCGAGGGCTGGGAAGACGGGTTCCTGGCCGGCCCCGGCACGCTCGAGTTCGAGCAGCTTCCATTCGATCACCCGTTGTGGGTGCTCTACAGCTCGGGCACTACCGGGCTGCCCAAGCCGATCGTCCACGGCCAGGGCGGAATCCTGCTCGAGCACGCCAAGAAGGCGTTCCTGCACCTCGATGCGCAGGAGGGAGACCGCTTCTTCTGGTTCTCGACCACGGGATGGATGATGTGGAACTTCTTGATCGGGGTGCTGCTCAGCGACGCCTCGATCGTCCTGTTCGACGGCAACCCCGGATACCCAGACCTGGGGACCCTGTGGGAACTCGCGCAGCGCACCCGGATGACCTGCTTCGGGACGAGCGCGGCGTTCATCGCGTCCTGCATGAAGGCCGAGATCAGGCCGCGCGAGGGACGAGACCTCAGCGCGCTGCGCGCCGTCGGGTCGACCGGCTCCCCGCTCTCGCCCGAGGGATTCCGCTGGGTGTACGACCAGCTCGGCGAGGACACCTGGCTGTTCTCGACCTCCGGCGGCACCGACCTGTGCACCGCGTTCGTCGGCGAGGTGCCGACGCTTCCCGTCTACGCGGGCGAGCTGCAGGCGCGGGCGCTCGGCGCGTCGGTCGAGGCGTGGGATCCATCCGGGCAGCCGCTGATCGACGAGGTCGGCGAGCTCGTGATCACCGAGCCGATGCCGTCGATGCCGATCGGGTTCTGGGGCGACGACTCCGGCGAGCGCTACCGCGACAGCTACTTCGCCATGTACCCCGGCATCTGGCGCCACGGCGACTGGATCGAGATCACCTCGCGCGGGACGGCGGTGATCTACGGCCGCTCGGACTCGACGATCAACCGAGGCGGGATTCGGATGGGCACGAGCGAGATCTACCGGGCGGTGCTCTCGGTGCCCGAGGTGCTCGACGCGCTCGTGGTCGACATACCGAGGCCCGGAACCGACGGCTGGATGCCGCTGTTCGTGGTGCTGCGCGAGGGGGCGCGGCTGGATGACGAGCTGATCGGTGAGATCCGCAGGCGGATCCGCGAGGACTGCTCGCCCCGCCACCTGCCCGACGAGGTGCGCCAGATCACGGAGGTGCCGAGGACGCTGTCGGGGAAGGTGCTGGAAGTGCCGGTCAAGCGGATCCTCACGGGCACGCCCGCCGAACAGGCCGCAAGCCGGGAGTCGCTGGCGAATCCGGCCGCGCTGGACTGGTTCGTCGAGTTCGCCGAGGAAGCGAACCGGGTACGCTGAAGTTCTTACGTTCCTCTGAAGTTCGAGGAGGACGATCGCCGTGAGCAGGGACAGACCGGTGCACGGGAACTTCAAGCGGAAGCTCGTCTTGGCGAGCACGGTACTCGCACTTGTCGCCTTCGCGGGCGGCGCGTTCGCGGCGACCCAGACGACCACGAATCCACGCCAGGCGTTCCTCAACGACGTGGCCAAGCGGCTGGGTGTCGCGCCGCAGCAGCTGAGCGCCGCCCTCAAGGGCGCAGCGCTGGACCAGCTGCAGGCCGCGGTCAAGGCCGGACGGCTGACGCAGGCGCAGGCAAACCTGCTCAGGCAGCGGATCGAGCAGGGCAAGACCATCGGCCCGTTCGGCCCGGGCTACGGCTGGAAGGGGCCTGGGCTCCGCGGTCTCGAGCCGTTCGGTCCCCCGCCGCCCGGCAGACCGCCCGCCCTCGGTGTCGGTCCGAGCCGCGCGCTGACGGGAGCCGCCTCGTACCTCGGCATGAGCGTCGCACAGCTGGCGCGCCAGCTCGCGTCCGGCAAGGCGCTCGCGCAGATCGCGAGCTCGAAGGGCAAGTCGGTCGCGGGTCTGGAGGCGTCGCTCGAGAATTCCGAGCGGGCCAGGCTCGACAAGCTGGTCGCGGCGAAGCTGATCACCAAGGCCCAGGAGCAGCAGATCCTGAAGGCGATGGCCGCGCGACTCGCCGTGCTCGTCAATCGCCGCGGGTTCGGGCCGCCGCTGCGCTTCCGGGGCGGCTTCGCGGCGCCCCCGATGCTGCCCGCTCGGCCCACTGCGCCCGCGCCGCCCAGCGCGCCCGGGCCGCCCTACCCGCCCGGGCCGCCCAACGCACCCGCGCCATCGGGCTCGATCACGCCGCCGCGGCTGCCCACGCCGGCGGCGTCGCCGGCGGCCTCCGTCCCGCCCGGCGTCTGACGGGCGAACTTACGTCTTTCTCATCGAGTTCTGAACGGTTTCTCACCCGGGAATGCTGTAGTGAGCTCGTGAACAGTCACGCGATCCAGGAGAGCTGAAAACCATGAACCGCCTACGTGGAGTTGTGCCGGCCATCGCCGGCGCCATAGCGGGCGGGGTGATCGCCGTCGCCGTCGCCAGCGGTGGCACGACGAAGTCGGTCTCCACCGCCACCGAGACCGTCACCGCGCCCGCGCGCGGCGCAATCATCCCGACCTCGCTGAGCGGCTCAACCCCGAGCACCCGCGGCCTGTCGATCAACCAGATCTACAAGATGGACAGTCCGGGCGTCGTCGACATCGTCGTCACCACGCAGAGCAACTCGGGCGGCATCGGTCCGTTCGGATTCGGCGGCGGCAGCGGCCAGCAGACCCAGGGCGAGGGCGCCGGGGTCGTCTACAACACCAGCGGCGACATCCTCACCGACGAGCACGTGGTCTCGAACGCCAGCTCGGTGAAGGTCAACTTCCAGGACGGGCGCACCGCCAGCGCGACCGTCGTCGGCACCGATCCCTCGACCGATGTCGCGGTGATCCACGTCAACGTTCCGAGCTCCGAGCTGCATCCGATCGCGCTTGCGGACTCCAACAACGCGCAGGTCGGTGACCCGGTCGTCGCGATCGGCAGCCCGTTCAGCGAGCCGGAGACGACCACCGCCGGAATCGTCAGCGCCGTTGGCCGAAGCATCCAGGCTCCCAACCAGTACACGATCGCCGGCGCGATCCAGACCGACGCGGCGATCAACCCTGGCAACTCCGGCGGCCCGCTGCTCGACGCGAACGGCGACGTGCTCGGTCTCAACGACCAGATCCAGACCAATTCCGGCTCGAGCGCCGGCGTCGGGTTCGCGATCCCTTCCAACACGGTCGCCCACATCGCGAACCTGATCATCGGCGGCAAGTCGATCAAGCACGCCTATGTCGGGGTCTTCCTGAACTCGGCCTCCACGGGCGGCGCTCAGATCAGCTCCGTGACGCCGAACTCGCCGGCGGCGAGCGCCGGGCTGCAGCAGAACGACGTGGTCACGGCGATCGACGGCAAGGCCATCAACTCGACCGAGCAGTTCATCGCCACGGTGGACAACTTCGCCCCCGGGCAGAAGGTGACGCTGACCGTCAAGCGCGGTGGAAGCACCCGCAACGTCGCGGTGACGCTCGGCACCCGGCCCCAGACCGCCCCGACCGGGTGATCAAATCGTTGCGGCGGCCGGCGCGTGACCGAGCGCCGGTCGCCGTGACGCGGAGCTCAGGCGGTTGCTGCGGAGACCTGAGCGAGGGTGCGTTCCATCAGCTCGCGATGCACCGAGCGCGTCCCGCCCGCTCGCCGGATCCAGCACCCGTCCGGGCCAAGGGTCCACGCGAATGAATCGTCGGCGAGGCAGCGCTCCAGGGTGTCCTCGATCTCTGCCTGAAGCTCCACGTCCTCGACGGGGGTCAGCAGCTCCACCCGGGTGTCGAGGTTGCGGGGCATCATGTCCGCGGAGCCGATGTAATACACGTGCTCCTCGCCGCGATGGAACGAGTAGATCCGCGAGTGCTCCAGGAAGCGGCCCACGATGGAGACGACGTTGATCGTCTCGGACACGCCCGGCACGCCGGGAAGCAGGCAGCAGATGCCGCGGACGTTGAGGTCGATCGGGACGCCCGCCTGCGACGCTCGGTAGAGCGCCGCGATGCAGCGGCGGTCGACGAGCGCGTTCACCTTGAAAGCGATGCGCGCGGGCTCGCCCGCCTCGTGTGCCTCGACCGTACGCTCGATCTGCTCGATCAGCGGCTCGCGCATCGAGCCGGGTGCGACCAGGACCTTGCGCTCGCGGGCCGGATGCCCGTATCCCGTCAGGCTGTTGAACAGGTTGGCGACCTCGTCACCCAGCTCGGGATCAGTCGTGAAGAGGCCGAAGTCCTCGTAGAGACGCGCGTTCTTGGCGTGGAAGTTGCCGGTCCCGATCATCACGTAGTGCCGCACCGCCTCGCCCTCGCGACGGACCACGAGGATCGCCTTGGCGTGGGTCTTGAGGCCGGGGATCCCGTGGACCACGTGCGCGCCCACCTCCTCCAGCTGCTTTGACCAGCGGATGTTCTGACGCTCGTCGAAGCGAGCCTTCAGCTCCACCAGGCAGACCGCCTGCTTGCCCTTCTCCGCCGCCTCGATCAGCGACGGCACGAGCGCCGAGTCGTCGGAGGTGCGGTAGACGGTCATCTTGATCGCGAGGACGTTCGGATCGTCGACCGCCTGCTTGACGAAGCGCTCGACGCTTGAGGCGAACGAGTAGTAGGGGTAGTGAACGAGCACATCGCCGGCGCGCATCGTCGTCAGCACGTCGAGCTCGTCGCCGCTCTCGCCCGGGCCGAGCGCGAAGGCGGGGTGGGGGAGCGGGGTCCATTGCGACTGGCGCAGCTCGGGATGACGGTCGATCCCAGCGATCTGCCACAGGTCGCTGAGGTCCAGCAGGCCGTCGACGTCGTACACCTGCAGCTCGGAGACGCCGAGCCAATCGATCAGGTGAGCGCGCAGCTCCGGATCCATGCCCGCTCCGACCTCGAGCCGGACGACCTCGCCGAAGCGCCGCCGCCGCAGCTCGTCCTCGACGGCCTGGAGCAGGTCGTCGGCCTCGTCGGAGACCTCGAAGTCCGCGTCGCGAGTGACCCGGAAGAGATCGTAGTTGACGATCTCCATGCCGGGGAACAGCTGGTCCAGGTGGGTCGCGATCACGTCCTCGAGCGGGATGTAGGTGTTCCTGCCGATCTCGACGAACCGCGGCAGCACCTCCTTGGGAACCTTCACGCGCGCGAACGCATCGTGGTCCAGCTCGGGATCGTGCAGCCGCACGATCAGGGAAAGCGAGAGGTTGGAGATGTACGGGAAGGGCCGCCCGGGGCCGATCGCAAGCGGCGTCAGCACGGGGAAGATCTGGTCGCGGAAGTGCCGTTCGATCTGTTCCTGCTCGGCGCTGGAGGAGCGGCCGGAGACGATCCGGATGTCGTTGTCCGCCAGCTCCGGGCGCACCACCTCCGAGAACTGCCGGGCGTGGCGGGCGTCGAGATCGCGAACCCGCTGCGCGATCGCCGACAGCGTCTCTGTCGGGGAGAGGCCGTCGGGACCGCGCGCGTCGACTTGGGCGTCGACCTGATCGTGGACGCCGGCCACGCGGATCATGAAGAACTCGTCGAGGTTGGTCACGAAGATCGCGAGGAACTTCAGCCGCTCCATCAGCGGCAGCGAGTCGTCCTCCGCGAGCTGCAGGACGCGATCGTTGAACTCGAGCCAGGACAGCTCGCGGTTGACGTACAGCGCCGGGTCTGAGACGTCGGCCGCGGTGCGGTCGGCGCCGTTCGCCTCTGCGGTGGCGGCCGTCGCGGCGCTGTCAACCGCCGGTTCGTTCACAGGCCCGCGCCACGGACGCCGGCCGAGACGGCGCCGCCAGGGTCCAGATCCGCGTCGGCGATCGCGCTCAACTCGCTCGGTCGCAGCAGCGTGATCAGCTCGCCCTTTGCGACCCCGGCGATCCCGCCCTTCTTCAGGCGTGCCTGGGCACCGGTGAGGTCGTGGAGGGTGAGCGAGAAGGAAGGATCGTGGCCGACGAGCAGGACGTTCTCGAGCCCTGCGGTCAGCGCGCGCACGTCGAACGGCTCCCCAGACAGGGCCGGCTCCACGGTGACCTCCGCGCCCAGCGCCGCGCACGCGATCTGAGCGGTCTGCAGCGCGCGGAGCTTCGGGCTCGAGAGGCAGACCTCGATGCTCACTCCGAGTCGTCTCAGCGCGCGCCCGGCCGCCTCCGCCTGCTGGACGCCTCGCTCGGTGAGCGGTCGCTCGTCGTCCGGCTCTCCATCGGCCGCCTCGGCATGTCGCAGCAACCAGAGCACGGGGCTAACTCTACGCCGCCCGGATCGCCGCGGATGGCCCGCGATCTGCGAGCGCCCAGCCGGCGACTGTCCACTGCGCTTCAGCGACGAACCGTGAGGCGCGCCCTCGGCGCCTGCGAGGGCGGCTGGTGGTGCCCAAGGCCATCGACCGCGTCGGTCGTGATGACGTAGCTCCCGGTCGGGATCGGCCCCTTCAGCCGGAGCCTCCAGCTGGTAGTGCCACGGGCCGGCAGTCGCACGGGCCGCTTGCACGAGCGAGCGGCCGTCAGCTTCCCGTTCGAACGCAGGAAGCGGCACCGGCCGTGCGCGGCGGCGCGGTAGATGACGACGTAGACGTGCGTCACCCGCTCGTGCCGGCGTGTCGCCGAGCTGGCATGCGCGCACGGGCTCTCGCGCGCGGTCCCGGCGACGGAGATCGCGTGCCGCGACCCGTGCGTCCGGCGCCTCGCGATGCTCGCGACCGGGTGGGCCACACAGGCCGCGCCGGGGTGTGGGGTGGGCTTCACGGGCGGCTTCGGGGTCACCACCACCGGCGGCGTGCTCGGCGTTCCCGGGGTCTCGTGAACGGGCAGTCGCAGCTGCAGGTCGCCGACCGCGATCGTGAAGGCGCCGTTGGACTTGCGGACGTAGGGCGTGTCCTGGCCGAGCAGCTCGAGCTTTGGGATGTGGCCCGCGGCGAAGTGCCAGGCGCCGGGATGCAGCTGGAACACCTGAAGCCCGTCCGGCTTGTCCGGGTCGAGCCGGTAGACGCCGCGCGCGACCAGCGTCTCGGTGTTCGTCGTGGGGTCGACATCCCAGAGCCGCTCGGCGATCTCCGGGTAGGTGCCGGTCGCGGTCAGGTTCGCGATCACGGTCGCGGAGCCGAGCAGGGTGTAGCCGCTGCCGGTGGCCGCGGGCAGCCGATAGGTCGCGACCCCTGCGCCCTGGTCGGCGGCCGAGACGGTTGCGCAGGCGCCGCCACCGGCGATCGGGTCGATCGCCTTGGAGATCGTCGGGTCGCCGGCGCTCGAGGAGATCTGCTGCGTGCCGGCCGCCCGGTAGTCGACCTCGCCGGGATGGAGCGCGGCCCAGGTGGGAGCGCTGTAAGGGCCGCCCGAGGGCGTGCTCGCGGGGCAGGTCTCGATCGTGGCGGTCGCGCCGAGCGGCGGCTGCGGTCCGGTGCCCTTCACGTAGTGGTCGAAGAAGGCCTGGATGCGACCGGAGAGCAGGGCCTTGTCGCCTGGCTTGTTCTGCGCGCGCATGTGGCCGAAGTCGCCGTCGAGCAGCGCGATCGGGCTGTTCGGATAGAGCGAGCGGTCGAGGTTGTAGTAACGCACCGCCTCGTCGACCGGGAACAGGTCGTCGGTGAAGCCGTTGGCGATCAGGAGCGGCGGCGGCGCCTCCTTCGCGGTTCCGTACGCGCCGTCGAGCAGGTAATAGGGAGAGTGGTAGCGCGCGATCTGGGTGACCAGCGCCTGGTCCTGTGAGGAGGTATACGGCTCGCCGGCGTTGATGTCGGCATACCAGCTCGTGAGATCCGCCTGCGAGTTCGTTCCGGGCGGGGCGTAGAACCCGCCGGAGGTGGTCGGCAGGGATGCGTCCAGGTACAAGCCGGAGACGAACGACTGCTTCTCCACGCCGACGGGCGCGAGGTCGGCGGTCGGGCCGGTCACCTGGTAGTCGAGCGTACGCCCGTTGGGCATCAGCGAGTTGACGAGATCGCTCCACGGGATCACCGGCGCGGCGGCCGCGACATGCAGCGGGGTGCCGTGCGGGCTCTTCCAGGGACTCAGGGTCCCGTCGGCGTTCATCACGCGGTCCTTCAGCGTCGCGAGCTCGAGCGAGACGCCGCCGCCGTAGGACTCGCCGGTGACCCCGATCCGGGCCGGGTCGACGAGCCCCTCGTCGACCAGGAGCCCGGTCGCGTACTGCACGTCGCGCGCCTCGTAGCGGTCGTCGTCGAGGCGGATGTAGCCGTTCATGCAGCCCGTCGGATCGGCCAGCCGCGACTGCGTGCTCCCGCAGGAGCTGCCCCACCCGCGGGCGGTCAGCTGCAGGACGGCGTATCCGTCCTTGGCCCAGGCATCGGCGGTCGGTCCGTAGAACTCGGTGTCGTCGGGACCGCCGGCGCTACCGCCCCAACCGTGGCTCTGGACCACGAGCGGGTAGTCGCCATCGGTGCCGCTGGTCGGAGCCGGTGGGAGGATCGCGTAGACCTCGAGCGGCTGACCGTCGAAGCTCTTGAGCCGCAGGTCGGTCCCGCCCAGGCCGTTGTTGTAGGTCCCGTGGCAGACGCGGACGCCGTCGCCCTGTGTGGTGCACGGGATCCCGGCGCCGCTGATGGTCTGGCCCGCAAGTACGGCCGGGATCGCGGCCGAGGCCGACGCCGGCAGCCACAGCGCGACCGCGGCGATCACCGTTACCACTCCCCGCAACACGCACTTCACCTTAACTGCGCGCGCGCGGCGATGCGCCGGTAACCGGAGCTACGGCTCGGATATGTCGCAGCGCGCCGGCGGTGCGCGAGGCCCTACCCGATCAGCAGGCGCCGGCCGAAGACGCGCTGGAACGCATCGCCGTCCCCGTAGCGCTCGACGCTCCAGCGCGGCAGGATCAGCGCGTCGCCGGCCGCCTCGAGGTGCAGGTCGACGCCGTGGCCGTTGGGGCGCAGCCGGACTTCGGAGACGGACTGGTCGCGGCCGCGCTCGAGGTGCTCGGCAAGCCGCAGCAGCACCGCGCAGCGGTCGAGCAGCTCCTCATCGCCCGGCTGCGCGAGCGCCGCCATCTCGCCGAGCTTCGGCGCTCCCTTGCGGTGGTAGCGGCTGATCTGGGCGATCAGCGCGCGCTCGCGCGGGTCGAATCCCGGCAGCTCGGCGGAGACGATCAGGTAGCGCGAATGCTTGTGGTGGTCGTCGTAGTTGATCGTCATGCCGACGTCGTGCAGCATCGATGCGGCCCACAGCAGCTCGCGCTCCCCGGGCTTGGGGTCGATCAGGCCTCCTTCGACGAGCGACTCGAACATCTGCAGCGCCAGCAGCGCGACGTGCTCGACGTGCTTCATGTCGGACTCGTACTGGACCGCGAGGTTGCGGACCGCCGCCTCGCGAACGTCCTCGAGCACCGGGTCCTCGCCGGCGAGCATTACCCGCGCCAGGAACACGCCGTCGCGCAGGCTCGCCTCCGTCGCCTCGAGGCCGATGAAGCTCCCGAGCTCGATCACGGTCTCGAGCACCAGCGCCGCGGCGAGGACGATGTCGCCGCGACCGAGCTTGATCCCGGGCATCGAGCCGCGCTCGGAGACGGGCAGGGCGGCCAGCTGCTCGACCAGCTCCGCCATCGCCTCGGGGGTGATCACGAAGCCCTGCACGCCGATGTCGAGCTGGTCGTCGGCGCGCTGCGCGGCGGCAGCGAGGTTGCGGACCGCGCCGCCAAGCCCGACCAAACGGTCGCCCGAGCCGGCGAGCCAATCCCACTCGCCGAGGACTTCGCGCACGTGCGCGCGCACGCGCTGGAGCTCCTTCTTCTTGGCCGGGCCATCGCCCGGCAGGAACTGCTCGGTCAGCCGGACGGCGCCCAGCGGGAAGGAGGCCAGCTCGCCGGCACGCCGGTCGGCGACCTGGATCAGCTGCAGGCTTCCGCCGCCGATCTCGAGGACGACGCCGTCGGTCAGGGTCGAGCTGTTGATCGCGGCGACGTAGCCGTAGCGCGCCTCGTCCTCGGCCGAGAGCACCTCGATGCTCAACCCGGTCGCCGCCTCGGCGCGTCGCAGCAGCTCGGGGCCATTGCTGGCGTCGCGGATCGCGCTGGTTGCGACCGAGTGCACATCCTCGTGCGCGATCCCGTTGGCGGTGCAGAAGTGCTCGAACACCGACAGCGTCTCGAGCCCTCGGGCGATCGCCTCGTCGCTCAGCCGGCCCGACGCCGCGAGCCCGGCGCCGATCCGGACCGTCTCGTAGAGCTCGTCGGTTCGCCTCCACCAGTCATGTGGGGCGTAGGTGAAGACGACCAGCCGCCAGGAGTTCGAGCCCAGGTCGATCACCGCGACCTGGCGGTTGCCAGCCCCCATGCTCCCGGCCGCGCGAGTCGAGCGCCAGCTCACGGCCAGATCATCCGCGCCGCGGCGGACGGTTGGTGCCGCGGCCGGCTACGTGGTCTCGATCGTGTCCGACTGCACCGCGTCCTCGAACGGGAGGTGCTGGTCCGCGCCGGAGATCCTGAAGACGGTCATCGCGCTCGGGGTCGGCCGGATCAACCGCAGCGTCCAGCCCTCGCGCAGCGACGCCGTGTAGGAGTCGATGAGCAGCTTCAGGCCGCTCGAGTCGACGAAGGCGACCTCGCGCAGGTCGATCGTGAGCTCACCTGGATGCTCCGCGAGCGCGCGATCGCGCGCAAGCTCGAGGTGGGGGACCGTCGCGAAGTCGAGGTCCCCTTTTACAGTGATCGAAGCACCAGCTTCGCTGCGGCTGACGATTGCGTCGAACACCGGCAACTCCTGCCAATCAGCTTACCGCAGCGCGAACCGTGGTTAGCTGTTTGGCCGCATGGGCTCCGGAGGTCTCAGACGAGCGGTCGCGGCGGTCGCCGGATCTGTGCTGCTGCTCATCGGGGCGGCCGTGCCGAGCGCGCTCGCGGTCGGGCGCTGCGGCACGCACCCGTGGTGCGACACCGCGCTCTCGCCGCTGCAGCGCGCGAACATGGTGCTCGCGCAGATGACGACCGCCGAGAAGGTGGCGTTCCTGGGAGGCGACGACTTCCAAGGCGGGTATCAGAGCGGGCCCGACTCGCACACCGGCATCCAGGCGGGGATCCCGCGGCTGGACGTGCCGACCGTCTACTACACCGACGGACCGCAGGGCCCGCGGCAGGGACCGTCGACCGGCATGCCCGCGCCGATCGGCCTGGCGGCGACCTTCAGTCCCTCGCTCGCCGGACTGTACGGCCAGATCGTCGGCAACGAGGCGCGCGACAAGGGCAACGACGCCGTGTTCGGCCCCACGGTCAACATCATGCGCACCCCGCTCGGCGGTCGCACCTACGAGGCGTTCGGCGAGGACCCGTTCCTCGTGACGAGGCTGGCGGTGGCGTGGATCGACGGGCTCCAGGGCCAGGGCGTGATGGCGGACGTCAAGCACTTCGCGGCCAATAATCAGGAGGGCGAGGATCCGACCGGCAAGCTCTCGAGTCCCGGCGGCCCGATCGGGGTCGGCGTCCTTGGCACCAGGTATGTCGACGACGTGATCATCGATGACCGCACGCTGCACGAGATCTACCTGCCGCAGTTCCAGGCGGCGGTCGATCAGGCGCACACCGCCACGGTGATGTGCTCCTACAACATGATCAATGGCGTCTACAACTGCGAGAACCCGCTACTGCTGCAGTCGATCCTCCGCGGGCAGTGGGGCTTCAATGGGTACGTGCTCGCCGACTACGGCGCGGCGCACAACACGATCGCGTCGCTGAACGGTGGACTGGACTTCGAGCCGTGGCCACCCGCCGCCTACCAGCCGCTCGAGATCGACGCGGCGCTGCTGAGCGGTCAGGCTTCGACGCAGACGCTTGACGACCACGTGCGCAACATCCTCGCGACGTGGTTCCGCTTCGGCGTGTTCGACCGGGCCGGCTACGTCAACGACGACGCGCAGATCAACAAGCCGGCGCACGCGCTCTCGGCCGTCGGGATCGAGGAGCAGGCGGCGACGCTGCTGCGCGACAACGGGGTGCTGCCACTGAACGCGCGGCGCGTTCACCGCATCGCGGTGATCGGCGCGGATGCCAACCAGTACGTGACGGGCGGGGGCTCCGGCAACGTGGTGCCCTTCCAGTTCACGAGCCTGCTCGCGGCGATCCGCCGACAGGCCGGGTCGCACGTGGCCGTCACATACGACGACGGCGCCAACGTCGCCGCCGCGGTGGCCGACGCGAGGGCCGCGAACGTCGCAATCGTCGACGCCGGCGACTACTACACCGAGGGCGCGGACCGCCAGTGCCTGACGCTCGAGTGCCCCGATGACAACGGCGACCAGGACGGCCTGATCTCCTCGGTCGCGGCGGCCGCCGGGCACAAGACCGTCGTCGTGCTCGAGAGCGGCGGTCCGGACCTGACCCCGTGGCGCAACCAGGTGGGCGCGCTGCTCGAGGCGTGGTACCCGGGCGGCCCCGGCTCGATCGGCGTGGCGCGGGTTCTGTTCGGTGCCGCGGATCCCGGTGGCCGCCTCCCGGTGACGTTCCCCGCGAGCCCCGATCAGATCCCCACCGCAGGCAGCGTCGCCAGGTACCCCGGCATCGGCAACCTGACCTCCTACTCGGAGGGCGTGCTCGTCGGCTATCGCTGGTACGACGCGCAGCACGAGACGCCCGCGTTCCCGTTCGGCTTCGGTCTCTCCTACACCTCGTTTAGCTTCTCGCGGCTGTCGGTGGTGCGCCGCGGCGCAGCGAGCTACGCGGTCAAGCTGCGCGTCACGAACACGGGACGCCGCACCGGCTGGGCGGTGCCGGAGCTGTACGTCTCGATCCCGGCGCCGGCCGGGCTCGCGCAGCCGCCCGACCAGCTCAAGGGCTTCGCCAAGGTCTTGCTCGCGCCGCGGCACAGCGCCACGGTCACGATCCCGCTCGACGCGCGGTCGTTCTCGTACTGGAACAGCGGCGCTCAGCGCTGGGAGATCGCGCCCGGCTGCGACACGATCAGGGTCGGGAGCTCCTCGCGGGCGCTGCCGCTCCGGCGGACCGTGTCATTCGGCGGCGCGAGCTGCCCGCGCTAAGGCCGGGCCGCGGGCAGTTTGGTGCGCCGCGGAGGCAGCGGCGCGGGGAGCGGGTCGGGCTCGGGCGAGGGCGCGCCCTGGATGTAGCGGACGACCGAGCAGGCGAACAGCATCGTCAGGATGATCGCGCTCGAAACGCACCATTCGCAGTAGGCGTGGATCGAGTGACCCTCGCGGAAGGTGAGGTATCCGCTGAAGCCGAACCCGACGAGCGTCAGCCCGAGCGTGGCGAGGCGGGTCTCGTCGCGATCGGGCGCGAGCAGGCTGCCGAGGATCAGCACGTAGCCGATCAGCCCCAGCAGCGCGACCGGCACGCCATCGAGCTTCGACCACTGCGAGGTCTGGACCTTGATGCACGACTGGCCCGCGGTGCAGGCCGGGTTGATCCCGGCGTAATGGATGATCGTCAGGTAGGTGGCGACCCCGAGGCCCACCACCCCCAGCGCGATCATCACACGGCGCAGGATCATGAGACCGACTTGATCGCGGACTGGAGATCGCCGTAGGTCGGCGCGAACTCGATCGGCTGCGCCTGGCCCTTGGGTCCCGTCACGAGGATCGTCGGGGTGGCGTTGAAGCCCCTGGCCGCCGCCGCCTGCTCGTCGGCGGCGACCTGCCCGGTGAGGGTCGAGGAGGTGCGATCCGACTGCCACTTGGTGAAGTTGAGGCCAGGGATCTGCTCGGCGAGCCCTGCGAGGTACTGCGGCGTGACGTAGCCGCTGCCCTCCTGCCCCTGCTCCTCGTAGAAGAGCAGGATGTAGTTCCAGGCGAACCCCTGGAGCCCGGCGGCGTAGGCGGCCGCCTGCTGGCTGGGGAAGACCGAGGCGTTCGGGGCGCTGCCGGTGGCGGTCTCGAGGGAGCGGTACACGAGCTTGACGCTGCCGTTGCGCACGTCGTTGTGGATCAGCGTCTGCTCAGAGCTGAGCGCGAAATCGCGGCAGATGGGGCACTCCAAGTCACCGAACTCGGTGATCGTGACCTTCGCGCTCGGGGAGCCGATGGTCACGCCGGACTGGGGGATGCCCTGAACCAGGGACGCAACATTGGCCGCGTCCTGCTTGGCCTGCGGGCTGTTGGGCTTGGGCGCCGAGCCCGACCCGCCGCCGCCGGCGCTGATCGCGATCGCCACGCCGACGATCACGATCGCGATCACCACCACGCCCGCGAGCATCTGCAGGCGACGCTGGCGGCGCTCACGCTCCGCGCGGGCACGCTCCTCAGCAAGCCTACGGGCGCGTGCGGCTTCCTTTTGCTCTTTTCGAGAGGCCATCTTGCTGGTCTGGTGCGCGGTCAGTTCATCGTCTCTACGCGAGCGCACCCCGGACGAGGAGGATAGCGACGAGCACCGCGATCACACCCACCGAAAGGGCCAGAACCGCGGCCAGGAGCCTAAGAGAAATCGAAGAATTGCTCATCGCCCGATCATCCATTCGCCTGATCGACGATCAGCGCGGTGAACGGCGGCCCGCTCGGGGGCGAGACCTGGAAGGTCAGGCCCCACCGCCCGACCATCACCAGCGCCGGCGCCGCGCGCGAGTAGAGGCCGGGACGGATCTCGGTGAGCTGGTACTCCTGCTGAGGCATCTCCATCTCCAGGTGGTTGAAGGTGAGGGTCACGCTGGCGCCACGGACCGGTTGGCCGCCCCGCGTGATGCGCAGCGCGAACGAGTCGGGCGCAGCGGCCTTGTTCGGCGACACCAGCACCTGGAGCACGTATCCGCCGCGCGCGATCGTGCGGATCACCCGCCCCGGGCCGACTGTCGCGAGCGCCGAGTTCTCCAGCGCGAACGCCGGCGGTGGCGGCGCGGTGCTCGACAGGACGGCCGCGGCGAACAGCGCGCCCACGACCAGAACGACCTCTGCGCTGACGCGGAAGCGCAGCGCCCGGGCGGCCGGCGCCCCGGTCTCGGGCCGCTCGCCCGCCGCCGCCAGCTGTGGCGCCGAGCGCAGCAGGTTGCCGGCCGCGACCGCGAGGGCGACGATGATCAGGCCCGACTTGACGAGGATCGCGACGCCAAAGCTCGTCTCCCACAGGGCGTTCACGGCGGGCATGTGGAAGTAGCTCTGACCGATGCCGCCGACTGCCAGCAGTGCGACCGACGCGAGCGCGACGTTCGAGAACCGCGGCACCGCGACCGAGAACGCGCGCACCCGCAACTCCCGGCCGATGCTCCCCCACAGGATCAGCAGCCCGATCAGCCCGCCGAGCCAGATCGATCCGGCGGCCAGATGCAGCCAGTCGAAGCCCAGCATCAGCCCGCGCGGCGAGGTCTGGGCGGGATGGCCGGCGGCGCCGGGGACGATCAGCACCGCAGCCGCGGCGAGGACCGCGCCCAGGCCGGCGGCCAGCTCGGCGACCGAGCGGCGATCGCGGTCGGGCCGGTCGACCCACAGCGCGATCCAGCCCGCGACGCAGAAGAGCGCGAAGCACAGCTCGAGGTCGAGGATCGCGCGTCCGAATGCCGTCACCCGGAACAGCGGCACGAGCGCGCTCAGATCGAACACCGAGCGCAGCGAGTCGTTCGCGATCGAGAAGTCGAGGTAGGTGGGAATCGCGATCAGCCCGAGGACCGACGCCACGATGAACGCGATCGACAGCGCCCGCAGGTTCACGCCGGGCACGCGCCGGACCGCCGGACGCGCGATCGCGAGGCGGAGCGCGAGCAGCCCGATCGCGCTCATCACGGTCAGGAACATCAGCCAGCGCATGATCAGCAGCTGCGGCGTCGCCGCG
Source organism: uncultured Solirubrobacterales bacterium (assembly GCA_963849285.1). Lineage (GTDB taxonomy): Bacteria > Actinomycetota > Thermoleophilia > Solirubrobacterales > Solirubrobacteraceae > Palsa-465. The sequence continues at coordinate 1,524,762 of CAWKGS010000005.1, read as the reverse complement.
CTCGCGGAGATGCTCGGCACGCGGAACTGCGGCGCGGGCCCCGGGCTCGGCCCGATTGCATACGTGAACGCTCCCGAGACCGGATGGCCGTCGACCGAGATCGCGCGCCAGTAGATCAGGTACCAGCCCTCCGGCAGCCCCGCCTTGAGGGGCACCACCAGCGTGTCGGGGTCGGCGGGAGAGCGGCTGACCGGTCCTGTCGTCTCCTGGGTCCCGTCGACGTTGGTCACCGAGATGATCGCGAACTTCGGCTCCACCGCCTCGTCGTAGGTGAGCGCGACCTGCCCGGGCGGCGTTTCGAGCACGCCGCTGGCGACCGGCGAGGTCTTGACCAGGTAGGCGTGCGCGGAGGCGACCGCCGGGAGGGCAAGCGCGATCGCGGCGGCCGCCGCCGCCGCGCCGCGCCGAGCAACCGCGCCCTCCTCATGCGAGCGATCGCCCTCCAGGCCCGGAGACGAGCGCGAACCCCGCCGCGAGCAGGCCGACGGCGCCGATCACCAGCGCCAGGATCGTGAGCGCGGAGATGCCGCCGCCCCCGAGCGAGCCCGTCACCTGGATCGTGGGCGCTGGTGCGGCCGAGGACTCCGGGCCGGCCCAGTTCACGATCGAGCCATCGGAGTAGGTCTGCTGCACCTGGAAGGCGTAGGTCTGCGAGGACGCGGGCTGTGCCAGGAACTGGAACAGCGAGTCCTCGCCCGTGGGGGTGTCGCCGCCGCTCCAGGTCACCTTCTCGATCACGGCGTTGTCACCCGATCCCGTCTGCTGGACCTGCATGTGCCAGCCCGGCGGCGGCGGCGCGAAGGAGTCGATCCCGAATCCACTCGGGACCGTCATCACGATCTTCGTCGTGGTGACGCCGCTCTTCTCGGTGGGGACGGCGAGGCTGTAGAGCTGCAACTCGCCCTTGACCGAGACCGCGGGGCTGACGCGGGCGTGTGCGCAGGCCAGGGCGGGGAGGAGCAGCGCGACCGCGAGCCCGAGGCGCCCGGCTCTGAGGATCCGGCGCACGGTCAGTGCACCGTGAGTGTGTAGGGGGCCGTGATCACGCGGCCGCCGAGCTTCATCTGGAGGAACAGCCGCCAGGTGCCCGGGACCGCCAGGAGCACGCCGATCGTCAGCTTCCCGGGGGCGGTCGAGGTGCCCGTGATGCGGGTCGCGGCGACGCCGGGCAGCGTCCCGCAGTTGGGCGCGCTCGCGGCGCAGATGTGCGTGTGGAAGTAGTCCAGCGACCCCTGGTGGAAGAAGATCGCGTGCGCGAGCGCTCCGAACCAAGGCACGAAGTTGACGCTGTGACCCTGCGGGTCGGTCACGTCGACGTGCATGAACTGCGCCTGGATCGCGTGCAGCGCCGGATGACCGGTCATCGCGAAGTGGTATCCGTCGACGACTTGGTCGGGCTTGAACGGCGGCAGCTTCGCCGGGTGGTAGGCGCCGCGGACGACGACGTTCTGCAGCAGCTGGAAGTTGGGGATCACACCGGGCAGGTTCGGATACAGATCGACCAGCACTCGATACGGGCCCGGCGCGGGGAAGGTCACGGTCTGGCGCAGCACGCCGCCCGGCCCGACAGGCGGGTGCTGGTGGATGATGTACGCGAGGTCGTCGCGGACGATGATCAGGTGGACGCCCGTGTGAGGTCCGGACCCGGTCTTGTAGGCGGTCAGCGGCTTCCCGTTCGGCATCTGCACCGTGAAGGAGATCGTGGTCGGCTGCCCGGGCGCGATCGGCGTGGTCGGTTGGAACCCGGCCAGCGTGAAGATCCGCGCGGGGGCGACGGTCGGCACACTCACGGCGCCGCCGGACGAGCCGCAGCCGGCGAGGGTGCCGGCTACCGCCAGAACCGCGATCAGGTACTTGGGCATGTGGGTTCGAGTCAGCGTCAATCGAGTGGTCCTCCAGCGGTCGAGTCCCGGCCGCGCCCAGGCGCGCCCGGTGACTTTCAGTCGTTTGCGGAGCGTGGCGGGACGCTCACGCGTCCTTCCAGGCGCTCAGACGGGAGGACCGCGGCCGGACCAGCCGTCGGCGAGAGGGGCGAGGATCGGGAGGAAGATCTGTCGGGGCCGCGGCGCGTTGGGGAGGAAGCCTGCGCGTGAACGGCCACCGCGGCGGCGCGCGGCCACCTCCTCGAGCACCCAGCGCGCTCCGTGGAACAGCGCCGCCAGCACCAGCCCGACGCACAGTGCGGCGGGGACCGCCCACCAGCCGCCCCACCCGAACGCGCCCGCGAGCCCGATCGGGTGTCCGGCCGCGAACGCTCCCTCGAGCAGTTCCTGGCAGACGTAGATCGCGACCAGGCAGGCCGAGCACACCAGCCACAGCGCCACGAACGAGAGCGAATAGCGCACCGGCGAGCGCTCGCCGGCGAAGGCACGGCCGAGCCCGCGCATGAACGTGCCGGCCGCGACCGCGAGCAGCAAGATGATCCAGGGCGCCAGCGAGCCGAGGTAGGCGTGTCCCTGGCGCTGCAGCTCGACGCCGGCGTGCGGGCCGAATGCGAGCCAGTAGCGGAGCTGATGCACGGCGAGCGCGGCCGCGGGCACCAGCGCGACCGGTCCGAGCCGTCTGATCAGAGCGAGCGCCTTCACGGGCGCGGGGGATGTTACCCGCGCCGGCCTCTCAGCCCCGCACGTGCAGGGGCCGGGCGCGCAGGCTCGCGCCCCACGCGAGCGCGATCAGCAAAGCGCCCGCTGCGAACACGATCCACGCGGTGAGGTCGGTTCCGCTCGAGGCGGCCGATGCGTGCGGGGTGAGGCTCGCCGCCGGCAGCGGGTGTCCGCTCGCGCGCGCGAGGCGCTCGATCGCGGCGACGGCCGCGTTCGCCAGGTTCGGGCCGGGCGAGGTGGCCGCGAGTGCCCGGCGCTCGGCGGGCGTCGGCCGGTAGAGCCCGAGGCCGTTCGGCATCACCACGAGCAGGCGCTCACCGCCGGGGAGCGCCAGCTCCTGCCCGAGGAAGGCGGCGTAGCTCTGCGGCGCACGCCACAGGGCCGAGACCGAGCCGAGGTCCGCGGGAGAGGCGATCAGCGCGACACGGATCGGGTAGCCGGCGCGCGCGGCGGCTCCGAGGAGCCTTTCCAGCTCGACCTGCTCCGCGGGCGTGGCGCGCGCGTCGGCCGCGAGGAACACGTTCTGCGAGAGCAGGACATCACTCGCGGGATCGCCATCGGCGCGGGCGACGCCGGCGGCCGGCACCAGGAGCGCCGGCACGAGCAGCGCGGCGAGGAGTCGTCGTAAGCTGGATCGTCCGCGGGTGCTCATTACACCTCGTATCTTGACGTTCAGGCGTCGCCGGCTGCGGTGCGTCGCAGCCGGCTGCGGCGTGGTCGCGGCGCTCGTCGGCGCGCCGGCCACTGCCCAGGCCCACGGTCCCGTGGCGCCGGTCGCCACCAGCTACCTGGCGAAGGTCTCGGCCGTGCCGGGCGGACTCGACGCCAAGGTCGTGGACGGGTACGTGCGCATGTGGCTGTCGGTGCCGGCCCGCGAGACGGTCCTCGTCCTGGACTACATCGGCGCGCCATACCTGCGCTTCTCAGCCACCGGCGTCCAGGTCAACGAGAACTCGTCGATGTACTACCTGAACCAGACTCCGGTCGCGGCCACCCCGCCCAGCGATCTGCGGCGGACCACGCCGCCGAGCTGGCACTCGGTGAGCGACGCCCACGCCTACGAGTGGCACGATGGCCGTCTGCAAGCGCTGGCGAGCGTCGCGGTGGCGCCGGGCACGCGGTACCTCGGCCGCTGGCGGATCCCGCTGGTCGTGAACGGTCAAGCGGCCGCACTCGCCGGCGGGCTGTGGCACGCGGACGCACCGACGCTCGTGTGGTTCTGGCCGATCGTGGTGCTGCTCGCGTGCGTCGCCGCCGCGCTGCGGGTCCGGCGCGAGTCGCTCGACGGGCTGGTGGCGAAGGCGCTGGGGATCGCCGCGTCGGTCGCGCTCGCGGTGGCCGCGGCGGGCCAGTCGCTTCACGGGCGCCCGAACGTGTCGGTCCTGCAGATCATCGAGCTGGCGGTCGTGCTCGCGTTCGCGACGTGGGCGATTCGCCGGGTCGGCCTGGAGCGCCCCGGTTACTTCACGTTCTTCCTGGTCGCGTTCGTGGCGCTGTGGGAAGGCGCGAAGCTGATCCCGGCGCTGACGCACCCGTACGTCCTGATCGCGCTGCCGGCGGTGATCGCGCGCGCCGCCTGCGTGTTGTGCCTCGCGACCGGCGTGGCGCTCCTGCTGTTCGTCTTCCGGCTGGCCGATCGGGCCGAGCCGGCGGGAGCGGCCGGGGAGGAGGACACCCCGTTCGAGGAGGCCTACGGCTAGCGCAGCGCCGCCTGGAGCGCGGCCCGCAGCTCGTTGACGCCGAACGCCCCCTCCAGCCGCGCCGCGATCACGCCCCGGCGATCGATCGCGAAGAACCACGGCTCGGTTTCGAGGTGGAAGGCCTTCATCTGCGGGCGCAGCCCCTTGGCCGGCTGGTTGTTGACGTACACCTCCTCGTGGATGAACGCGATCCGGTTGCCGAACTCGTGCTGGAGCTCGACCGCGATGTCGGTCACGGGACCGCACACGCGAGAGGTGCAGAGCTGGGGAGTGGAGAACAGGAGGGCAACCGGTTTCTTGCCCAGGACCTGCGACAGTGACACCGAGTGCATCTGCTCGGGAGGGACGCGGGTCGTGAGCAGGCTGACGTCACCGTGCACCGTGGCGGGCGTGTCCGTCACGATCGCCGGCGGACGCTGCCCGACGGTGGGGATCTGCGAGCTCGCGGCGACCGCGATCTCGCCCGGCGAGCCGATCAGGCCCTGCGAAGTGCGGGTGATCGCGAGCACCGTGTAGGTCCCGCTGCGCGGCAGGGAGAGCTGCGTGTCGTAGATCGCCTGGATCCCGCCGGGACCGCTGTTCTGCTCGCTGCGGTACTGGGGCGCGACGCCCATCGGGTCGTCGGGCGCCAGGAACGGCCCGGAGGCTCGCGAGCTCGGTGTCCGGGCGACATAGATCGCGGTTGGCGCGTAGACGAACGCGCCGGCGCCGGTGGTCAGCGCGAACGCGAACCGTCCGGTGCCGGGGGTGAAGGTGCCGGTGGCCGCGCCCAGCTGGGCGCTGGCGTGCACCAGCCGGGCGAGCTGCACGAGGGTCCGGCCGCGGGTCGCGGGGAAATCTCCGGCCCGGGGCTTCTCCGCCGCCGCCAGCTCATCGACCGCCGGAGGCACCGCCGAAGCCGAGCTCGTGGACGCGGAGGTGGCGACGGTCGACGAGGTGGTGGCGCTGGAGTGAGTGCTGCTCGATGAGGAGGAGCCGCAACCCGCGGCCACGGTGGCGGCTGCCAGGACACAGATCAGGAGGTAGGCGCGCGGAAGACGGCTCACCCGACTAGAGCGTACAGACGGCGAGATCGCCGCTGTTTGCACGTAAAGATCCTGTGACCAGCGGCGCGCCCAAGCTTTGACGGGGAGGGCGTGCACTACAGTGCGCCTCATGCCGCCAGATGCAAGCGAGACGCAACCGGCGCTTCGGTCGGCTCCGCAGCGCTCGCCGACCCGGCCCAGGATTGCGGTGGTCGACCGCGATTCCGGCTTCATGCAGGTGCTGTCCCACCGCCTCGACGCGCTGGGCTGGGAGCACCGTGCGCTTTCAACGCCGGTCACCCCCGACGCGCTGATCGCGATGCGCCTCAATGCGATCGTGGTCGACCTGGCCGTGCTCGGCCCCGGCAGCTGGGAGTACCTGGAGCGTGTGTGCGCGAGGCTGCCGAGCCTGGCCGTGATCGTCTGCACCGGGCCTTCATCGGTCGCCCAGCGGGTGCGGGGGCTTCGGCTCGGCGCCGACGCCTGGGTGACGAAGCCATGCCACGCCGAGGAGCTGATCTGCGTCGTGGAGGCGGCGATCCGCCGCTACCGCCGGCGGGACATGCCCGAGCTCGAGACGGCCGCGACGGTCGGGGAGATCACGATCCGCCCCGATCTGTACCAGGCGTATGCGGGCGACGCGAGCCTCGAGCTCACCGCTCGCGAGTTCGAGATCCTGCAGCTGCTCTCGCGGTCGGATCGGGTGCTGGGTCGCGAGGAGATCTACCAGCGGGTCTGGGGCTACGCGTTGGCTCACGGCGACCGCTCGGTCGACGTGTTCGTGCGCAAGCTGCGACAGAAGCTGCGCGCCGCCTCGCCGCAGTGGAGCTACATCCACACCCACTTCGGCGTGGGCTACCGGTTCGCGCCGGTCCGCGACGACGCCGAGCCGGCGGAGGCGATCGTGATCGACCAGCCCGCCGAGCTCGACCCCGCGCTCGGCGAGCTCGACCGCGCGCTCGGCGAGCTCGACCCCGCGCTCGCCGGCTGAGTCGGCTGAGCCGGCGCCGCGGCGCCCGGCGGGCGCTCGCCTGCAGTCGGGTCCGACCAGCGCCGGCGATCGCGGGGCGATCACAACTTATTCACAGGTGCGTTACGAGTAGGTAACGCCGGTCCCGGTGGTCGACAGCAGTATCCGCTGCGAGATCGATCAAGGAGACAAAGTGAACAAGAGACAAATCAGCGCAGTGGCGATCGCGGCGCTGGCGTCGCTCGTCGTGGCGGCGTGCGGCTCCAGCTCGAGCTCGAGCAGCTCCGGCGCTGCCTCGTCCTCGAGCAATGCTGCGAGCAGCTCGAGCTTCGCCGGGGGAACGATCAACGGTGCCGGCTCGACGCTCGCTGCCCCCATCTACCAGCAGTGGGGCTCGACGCTGAAGTCGCAGGGGCTCACGGTCAACTACAACCCCGTTGGCTCCGGCGCAGGCATCACGCAGCTCCAGGGCGCAACCGTCGACTTCGCCGGCAGTGACCCGGCGCTCAAGTCGAAGGACACGGCCAAGATGAAGGGACCGGTCCTCCAGTTCCCGGTTGCGTTCGGGGCGATCACGGTGTCCTACAACCTGTCGGGGATCAAGAGCGGGCTGAAGCTCGACGGGCCGACGATCGCGAAGATCTTCATGGGGCAGATCAAGACCTGGAACGATCCGGCGATCAAGGCGCTCAACCCGGGCATGAGCCTGCCGAGCTCCTCGATCTCGGTCGTCCACCGGTCCGACTCCTCCGGGACGACGAACGGCTTCACGACCTTCCTGTCAGACACCGATCCGGCCTGGAAGGCGTCGATCGGCGCCGGCAAGGACGTCAAGTGGCCGGTCGGCACCGGCGGCAAGGGCAACTCGGGTGTTGCCGCGGTCGTGAAGCAGACCTCGGGGGCGATCGGCTACGTCGAGCAGGCATACGCGATCGAGAACAACTTCACGTACGCCGCGGTGAAGAACTCGGCCGGGACCTACGAGCTGCCGACGCTCCAGAACACCTCGAGCGCCGCGGTCGGGATCAAGGTCCCGGCGGACCTCGGGATCTCGACGATCGACTCGTCCAACGCGTCCGCGTACCCGGTCGTCTCGCAGACGTTCCTCGACGTCTACAAGGATCCGTGCAAGGACGGCGGTGCGAGCTCGTCCACCGCCGCCGCGCTGAAGTCGTTCCTGAGCTACGCGTTCGGGGCCGGTCAGCAGACGCTCGGCGCGGGCGGCAACCAGCTGCCGTACGCCCCGCTCCCTGCCGACCTGGCCGCCAAGGACAATGCCCAGCTGGCGACGATGACCTGCAACGGCTCAGCGGTGTCGTAGGAACGGACAGTTGGAGTCAAGCGCTGCAAGCGTTCCCGGCGGCCGCTCGGTTCTCGAGCGGTCGCCGGCTGCGCGCCTTCCCGACCGGGGCCTGAAGTGGGGGCTGACCGGACTCGCGGCCGCGATCCTGGTCCTGATCGCCTACTTCTTCATCCGGCTGATCGGCCAGTCGCACACGGTCTTCAGCCAGTACGGGCTGCAGTTCATCTTCGGCAACGACTGGGACACGAACCGCAACATCTACCACGGCGCCGCGCTGGTCGTGGGCACCCTGGTCACCTCCGCAGTCGCGCTGCTGATCGGCGTGCCGGTCGCCGTCGCGGCGGCGCTGTACGTGAGCGAGCTGTGCCCGCGGCGGATCCGGGCGCCGCTGTCGATGCTGGTCGATCTGCTCGCCGCGGTGCCATCGGTCGTGTACGGGTTGTGGGGGGTGTTCGTCCTGTGCCCGAAGCTGCTCCCCGCCGAGAAGTGGTTCGCGAGCACGTTCTCGTTCATCCCCTGGTTCGGCGGGGGCACACCGGCGCTGTACAACTACTTCATCGCGGGCCTGATCCTCGCGATCATGATCCTCCCGATCGTGTCGGCGATCGCCCGCGAGGTGATCACGACGGTCCCGGCCGAGCACAAGGAGGCAGCGCTCGCACTCGGCGCCACGCGCTGGGAGATGATCCGGATGGCGGTGCTGCCGTACTCGCGCCCGGGGATCACGGGCGGCGCGATGCTGGGACTCGGCCGCGCGCTCGGCGAGACGATCGCGGTCGTACTGGTGATCGGCAACGCGCCGGTGATCGGCCATCACATCTTCAGCCAGGGCTACTCGCTGGCGGCGGTGATCGCGAACGAATTCGGCGAGGCCCAGGGCATCCACACCTCGGCGCTGTTCGCCGCCGGGCTCGTGCTGTTCGTGTTGACGCTGATCGTCAACATCGTCGCTCGCTGGTTCGTCGCCCGCGGCCACGGCCGCGGGGGCACCGGCGCGACCGGGATGACCTTCGCGACGGCGGGGGGCGGGGAGTGACGACGCTGAGCGCGTTCCCGGAGATCGGCGCCCGTCGGCGGCTGACGGACAGAGTCATGCGCGGCGCGCTGCTTGCGGGGACGCTGATCGCGCTGGTTCCGCTGATCCTGATCATCTACTACCTGTTGAAGAAGGGGCTCGGGGCGTGGAGCGGCAGCTTCTTCACGACCGATCCGACCGGCTCGTTCTTCGGGGATCCGGGCGGGATCCGCAGCGCGATCCTCGGCTCGCTCGAGATCGTCGGTCTCGCGACGGTGATCTCGATCCCGGTCGGGATCGGGGTGGCCCTGTATCTGACCGAGTTCGGCAAGGCGAGCCGGTTCGCGAACACCGTGCGCTACTTCATCGACGTGATGACGGGCGTCCCGTCGATCGTGTTCGGCCTGTTCATCTACATCGTGCTCGTGCTCGCGCACATCGGCGGCAACTTCGCCGCCTGGAAGGGCTCGATCGCGTTGTCGCTGCTGATGTTGCCGATCGTTGTCCGCTCCGCCGAGGTGGTGCTGGCGCTTGTGCCGGATAGCTTGCGCGAGGCCGCCCTGGCGCTCGGCGCTCCGCGCTGGCGAGTTGTGGCTCGCGTGGTACTGCCGACGGCCACACCCGGGCTCGTCACCGGTTCGCTCTTGGCGATCGCGCGCGGGATGGGGGAAACGGCGCCGCTTCTGTTCACCGTCTCGACCGCGTTCACATTGACGGGCAGCTTAGGCGCACAGATGAACACGCTGCCGATCCAGATCTACACGGACATCCAGTCGCCGCGTGACGCGATCGTCGCGCGGGCATGGGGCGCAGGGCTCACGCTCGTGGCGCTCATCCTGATCTTGAACATCCTCGCCCGCGCGATTGCAAGAAGGAGCCGCATGGCATGATCACACCCGAAACCACGACCAAGGAAACAAGCGACATGTCAACCGCCGGGGGCCCGCCGGAACAGGCCGAGGAGGCGCCGGATCTGTCAGCGCTCGGCGTTCGCGACGGCGCCGGGCACAGCGTCGTGATCGAGGGGCTGAACGCCTACTACGGCCGGCATCACAGCATCAAGGGGATCAACATCACGTTCCCCGCCAACCAGGCGACGGCGCTGATTGGGCCCTCCGGCTCGGGCAAGTCGACGGTTGTGCGCTGCATCAACCGGATGCACGAGGAGATCCCGGGAGCGCGCGCCGAGGGCAAGGTGATGCTCGACGGCCAGGACATCTACGACCCAGGCGTCGACGTGACGGCGGTGCGGCGCACGATCGGGATGGTGTTCCAGAAGGCCAACCCGTTCCCGACGATGTCGATCTACGACAACGTCGCAGCGGGGATCCGCCTCAGCGGCGCGGCCAAGTCCATGAACATCCGCGAGCGGGTGCATCGCGCGCTGCGGGCCGTGGGGCTGTGGGGCGAGGTCAAGCACCGTCTGCACGAGCCGGGCATCAGCCTCTCCGGCGGGCAGCAGCAGCGGCTGTGCATCGCGCGCACGGTGGCGGTCGAGCCCGAGGTGATCCTGATGGACGAGCCGGCCTCGGCGCTCGATCCGGTCTCCACCTTGAAGATCGAGGAGCTCGTCGACGAGCTGAAGGCCCGCTACACGATCGTGATCGTCACCCACAACATGCAGCAGGCGGCACGGGTCGCGGACTCGACCGCGTTCATGCTCGAAGGCGAGCTGATCGAGCACGGACCGACCAGCGAGATCTTCACCAACCCTAAGGACGAGCGGACCGAGCGCTACGTCACCGGGAAGTTCGGCTAGCGCGATGCAGGAGACTCGTCATCAGTTCCGGGAGTCGCTGAAGAACCTCGAGCAGCAGGCGCTCGGCGGGCTCGACCTCGTGATCCAGCAGCTCGATCGCGCGCTCGAGGCGATCAGCTACCAGGATGTCGGGCTGGCGGCGATGGTCGTGGCCGACGACGACCGGATCGACGGGCGGTATCTCGAGGTCCACCAGGGCGTGCTCTCGCTGCTGGCGCGCCAGGCGCCGGTCGCGACCGATCTGCGCATCGTCGCGGCGTTGCTGCACATCATCCGCTGCGTCGAGCGGATGGGCGACCAGTGCGTCAACATCGCCAAGCTGGTGCCGTTGTCTGGCTATGAGGCGCCGAAGGACAAGGACGTGCTCGACGCGATCGAGCGGATGGGCCAGCTGGCGCGCTCGCAGGTCTCGCAGGCAAAGGACGCCTTCGCCCGGCGCAACGTCGAGCTCGCGCAGAGCCTGGTGCGACAGGACGAGGAGATCAACCAGCTGAACCGCCAGATCTTCAGGCGCGCGGTCGAGGTCGGCGACGAGCCCGAGGTGAGGGAGTGGGCGATGTTCATGATCCTCGTCGCGCGCTGCCTCGAGCGGGTCGGTGACAACAGCGTCGACATCGCCGAGCAGACCGTGTTCGTCGTCACCGGACTGTTTCGCGAGTTCGCCGACAACTCGAGCGGCTCCGCGCCCGCCGTCACCGGTTAGGGCTTCTCGCCGCCGCCGTTCGGTAGCTCCGCGGGGGTGAAGACGCGAACGGGCTCCTGCCGTCCGCGCAGCTTCACGCCCTCGCGCTCGACCAGCGCCGTCCGGGCGCGGGCGCCGTCGAGGAGGTTCTTCGTGCGGTCGGCGATCAGGATCGCGTCGCCGGTCTCGCGGGTGGCGGCCTCGACCCGCGCGGCGATGTTGACAGCGTCGCCGATCACGCTGAATTCGAGCCGCCCGGCGCCGCCGACGTTGCCCGCGACGACGGTGCCGGAGTTGAGGCCGATCCCGAGCTCGAGATCATGGCTCGATCGCACCCGCTCGTGGATCTCGAGCGCCGCTTTGAGCGCCTCGCCGGCATGGTCGGCCTGACGTCGGGGCGCGCCGAACACCGCCAGCAGCCCATCGCCGATGAACTTGTCCACCCGGCCTCCGTGGGCGTGGATGATCGGCACGATCTGCTCGAACAGCTCGTTCAGCGCCGCGACGACCTGCTGCGCCTCGTGGCGCTCGGCAAAGCCCGTGAAGTTGCGGATGTCGAGGAACATGACGGTCACCTCGACCTCCTCACCGGCGGCGTCGGTGCCCTCCTCGATGATGCGCTGCGCCACGTCGGGATCGACGTAGGTGCCGAACGCCTCTCTGATCCGCTCGCGCTCGGCGAGCCCGCCGACCATCTCGTTGAAGCCGAGCTGCAGCTGCCCGATCTGCGTGCCGTCATAGACGGGGACCCGCACGTCGAAGTCTCCGCGCTGCACCTCAGCGAGGGCGAGCCGGACCGAGTCGACCGGATCGGCGGTGGCGCGGGCCGCGACCGTCACCGCCAGCAGCCCGACGGCGATCCCGACTCCCCCCAGCGAGACCATCGCGACTCCGAGCTGCGAGCGCGTGGCCGCGGGGTCGCCGGACAGCGCGACGATCCCGATCGCGACGATCCCGAGGACCGGCAGGCCACTCCCCAGGAACCAGGCGAGGATCGCGCGGGTCGCCACTCCGGGCACCACCAGCCGGCCGGGCGGACGCTGGGCCAGCGCCCGGGCCGCGGCGGGGCGCAGCAGCAGCTCCGTGAGCAGGTATGCGCACGAGGCCGTCACCAGCCCCGTGATCACGATCGTGATCACGACGCGCTCCGCGAGCGCGCCCGAGAACTGGGCGTCGATCACGCCGAACACGATCGCCGCCGCGAGCCACAGAGCCACCTGGAGCGCGAACAGCCGCGCGGGCGCGCGCAGCACCGTGCGAGCCTCGCCAAGCGTCGCCGCCCGCTCCTCCAGCAGCCAGTTGCGAAGCCGCCGCATCCCGCGGGTCCCGAGCGTGATCCCGACCGGGACCGCGAGAGCGATGTAGGCGACCGCGGCGATCGTGTTGACCAACTGGACGTGCCCTGGGTTCGCCAGCGGCGGCGTCGGCACAACCAGGCTCGCGATCACCAGCACCGCGCCCGCGCCGATCAGATTGGTCGCGACGATCGTCAGCGTGACCGCGACTCGCCCCAGTCGCGCCAGCTCCGCGCCAGACAGCCGGGGGTCGCCCGGGCGCGCCACCTCGTGGACCGCCTGCTCGAGGCTGCCCGGCAGCGCGCGCAGACCCGACTCGACGCCACGCGCCAGCTCCCGGATCCCTGCCATGCAGGCGTTATAACGCCTGCGCCGGTGGGACGCGCGGGTTTGGCTAGCGCGCGCTCGGTTCCTTGCGCCTGACCAGCAGCAGCGCGGCCGCGGTGATCACCGCGGCGACGATCAGGATGATCAGCAGAACCGTCCGGCTCGTGCCGTTGCCGGATGAGCCGCCGGACGGGGCGGCCGGCTGGAGCGGGTGGCCGGCGGCCGTGGCGAGCTTGGAGACCGCCGTCAGCGCCGCCTTGGCGAGGTCGTTGCTGGCGCCCCCGGCCGGCTTGGGCAGTGTGCCGGCGGCGGCGCTCGCGGCGGGGGGCAGGCCCTGGACGCCGTAGCCGGCGGCCATCACCACCAGGAGCTTCTGGCGCCCGCCGGTGAAGCTGATCTCCTGATCGAGGAAGTCGGCGTACTGCTGAGGCTTGCCGAACAGGTCGGGAATCGTGCCAAGATCGACGGGCGTGGCGATCAGGGCGACCTTGATCGGGAACTTGGCGTTGGCGGCCGCGGCCGTCTCGGCGTTCAGCTGCGACTGCAGCGCCGCCGAGACGGGCGGCGAGTAGGGATAGAAGACGCTCTCGCCGAGCAGCACGTCGCTGGCGGGATCGCCGTCGGCGAGGGCGACGCCCGCGAGCGCCAGGGCGCAGGCCAGCGCGGCGGCGAGGGCTCTGGCGAGGCGAGCGCTCATCTGCCCGGGAGGTTAGAGCCGCACACCCGGGGAAACGCTTTAGCGTCCGAAGCATGATCTTCTACGAGCCCGAACATCGCGACCGCTCGATCCTGCCGCACGACCCGTTCAAGTCGCTGGTGGCGCCGCGGCCGATCGGCTGGATCTCGACGATGGACGCTGACGGCCAGGTCAACCTCGCGCCCTACAGCTTCTTCAATGCGGTCGGGGAAGGGCCGTACATGCTCGGGTTCTCCAGCCACGGACCGAAGGACTCCGCGACGTTCGCGGGCGAGGTCCGCGAGTTCGTCTGGAACCTCGTGACCTACTCGCTGCGCGAGCAGATGAACGAGACCTCGGCGCCGCTGCCGCGCGGCCGCAGCGAGTTCGAGCGCGCCGGCCTCGAGATGGCACCGTCGCGCCTGGTGGCGCCGCCGCGCGTCGCGGCGAGTCCGTGCTCGATGGAGTGCAAGGTCGTCCACCATCTCGAGCTGCGCGACCTCGATGGCGATCCGGTCGGTCAGTACCTCGTGATCGGCCAGGTGGTGGGCATCCACGTGAGCGAGGAGGCGATCGGGCCGGACGGGATCGTCGACACCGCGGCGCTGCGGCCGGTCGCGCGCTGCGGCGGCCCCGCGGATTACGCGGTCGTCGAGCGTCTGTTCCAGATGGTGCGCCCCACGCGGTGACGGTGTCCAGCTATCGCGCGCCCGGAGGGAGGGTGTCCAGCTTGACGCCGAGCGCCTTGTCGAGGCCGCCGATCAACGCCGGCGTCGACTGCAGTCCCGGCCGCTGGCGACCGGCGATCCACAGCTCCACGCCGCCGCAGCCAGTCGTGTCGATCGCCGCCCTGGCCAGAGGCGCACCGTTCGCGCGGTCGAAGTCCAGATGGATCGTCACGCCCCAGTCCATCGGGCAGGCGACGGTCCCGGGCTGGCCGGCGGGCAGCGCGTTGATCAGCGCGCGCACTCGGGCGATCGTGGCGTGTGCGGTTACCGACAGCGGACCTTGGATGGTGTGCGCGAAATCCGTCACGCGCACCTTCAGGAGGCGCGCGCCCTGCGGCACCTTCTCGGAAGCGGGGCGCGGCGTGATCCAGATGTCCTCGCCGTCCGCGCGCAGCGCCGTCCTGCCGTGGCCGAGGTCGACCGCCTCGACGACGAGCGAGCGCTGGCTCAGCGCGCCGGTCACGGGCCACGCGAAACCCTGCGCCTGATACCCCGCGCCTGCCGCTGCCGCTGCCGCTGAGATCCGGCGAGGAGCCGGGCGGCGGGTGCGCCGCGATGAACGCGATCAGCGACGCCGGCGAGCCTGGAACCACCCACCACGCGTGCGCATCGACGAGGTTCGGGGTGGCCGCGGCGAACCCCGGCGTCGCCAGCACGCTGCCTCCTCCCGCGGGCTCGGACGCTCGGCGGAGCGCTCCCGCCGGCAGCACGAGCAGCGTCAGGTGCTTCGCGGCATCGCTCCGAGCAAGCGCCGCGAGCGCCGCGCGGGATCGGGCGGCGGGCGTGCGCGCCGTGCCCGGCGCGGCAGCGGAGACCCCGGCGGCCACGGCCACCGCCACCAGCAGGAGCCCGGTTCTAAGCGCTCGCCTCATCGGCGCCACGCTGATACTACGCCCGCCCGCGCCTCAGATCACAGCCCCGGCTCGAACTGGTAGGACGGGTGCGGCGGCACGTACCCGCCCAGCTCGACCACGATCTCGGCGTGGCGCGACAGCGCGATCGCCCCGGGCGCGCCGTCCCACGCGTGACCGCCGACATACGCGCGGACGATTCCGCGGAATCGTCCGAGGCGGCCGCGTGACAGCGGCTGGCCCCAGACCGCGAACAGGTCGGCCAGCGAAAACGCCGGCGCGACCGGAATCGACCACGATCACGCCGGTCGGCTCGAAGGTGCGCAGCGGATACGTGCAGGCGCCGCCGAGCACGTACGCGCCCCGCCGGCGCTGCGGCGGCGCCACCCCGATCCCGGCGGATACCGGGATCACGTACCGGAAGCCGAACAGCTCGAGGTGCGCGCCGTAGACGCGCGGATGAGCCCGGGAGCAGCCCAGGCCGTCGATCGGCGCCCGGCGCGCCACCGCCGCCGACACCGCCGGCAGCCGGTAGCCAGGACCGCTCCCCACCGGCCGCGGAACGTAATCGGGCGGCAGCGCGGTTGAGGCGCTGTGCGAGCCGCCGCCGCAGCCGGCGATCAGCGGACCGGCGACGATCGCGCCGACGGCCGCGATCGCGGCCGCGAGTCCGGCGCGCAATCAGGCCGCCTGAGCGGCGGCGCCGTTGATCAGCAGCTCGCGCCGCTCGCTGGCGAGCTCGATCGCATCCGGCCGGCCGCCGAGCTCGTCCCACCTCGAGCCGACCTGGCCGCAGAACGCGTCGAGGAAGTCGTCTGAGTGGAGCGGATCGTGATGGAACAGCAGCAATCGCTCGGCGCCGACCCGATGCCCGAAGACGAGCGCGTCCGACAGCGGGCAGTGGCCCCAGCCGACGTGGTTGGGGTACTCGGTGTCGGTGTACTGGCAGTCGTGGATGAGCAGCGAAGCGTCCTGCGCCAGCTCGAAGCCCGAGATCCAGTCATCGTCGAGCATCGACAGCGGCGCGCCCAGCCCCGGCTCGTGGTCGGGGATGTAACAGAGGACCGCGCCGTCGTCCTCGATCCGGTAGCCGAGCGTCGGCCCGCGATGGTTGACGGCCTGGGCGCGGACCAGCGCGGGCCCGACGCGCCACTGCACCGTCTCAGCCTCCCGAAAGGAGACGTGGGAGGGCAGCTCGCGGACCTCGACGGGCGCGAGCGGCGCGGAGATGTACCGCGCGATCCGGTCGCGCAGCGACGCCTCGGGCGAGGCCGGTCCCCAGATGGTGATCTCGGCCGCCGGGTTGAACGCGGGCGCGAAGAACATCAGGCCCTGGATGTGGTCGAGGTGCAGGTGAGTGAGCAGGATGCTGATCGGCTGCTCGACCCGGGGGAGCGCCAGTCCGAGATTGCGGATCCCGGTGCCGGCGTCGAGGATCAGGGTGCTGCCGTCCGACAACGTGACCTCCACACAGGAGGTGTTGCCGCCGTAGCGCATCGTCTCCGGGCCCGGCGCGGGGATCGAGCCGCGCGATCCCCATACCTTGATCTTCAACCCTCAGCCTCCAGGCTCGTCGTCGCTCAGCGGCCAGAATATGACGATCGCCCCGCTCGAGTCGGGATCGCCCGTGCCGACCAGCGGGATCGCGCTGGCCGCCACATCCTGCCGGCCGCCGTTCTCCGCGCAGATCCTGAAGGCGCCATGGAAGGGACGGTTCTCCCGTAGCGCGATCGTCGCGGGGATCTGGTCGTAGGGAATCGGCGCGTCGTCCGGTCCGAACGGGCCGAACGCGGCCGTCCAGGCGTCGGGCGTCATCATCCCGGTCTCCTCGAATCGCTTACCGAGCAGGGCAGCGGCGGCCTCGTTGAAGAACAGCAGGTCGCCCTGCGCGCCTACCAGGATCGCGGGCGTCGACAGGCTCGCGAGCAGATTGCGCGCCAGGATCAGCTCGAGTGGCTTCTGGGCGCTCATCTGGCAACTGTTGATAGCAGCGTTTCGCGGCCTCGTGGCACCGTATCCTGGCCGGACGATGGCGACTCAGCGGTCAAAGCGCTCGCGCAAGCGCCGCCAGCCCGGACGCGCCCCGCGCGCGGTCACGCCGCAGCGGCGCGAGCAGCGCGCCGAGCGCACGGTCGCCGCGGCGCGGACCGAGCAGCGTGGACAGCGAATGCTCGGCACCGTCGGCGAGCGTCCCTCCAACCCGCTCGGGCTCCCGGTCTCCGAGGTCGCGATCTTCGCCGGGATCATCGCGCTGATCGTGGGCTTCATCAACGGTGGCGGCCCCGCGCTGATCGCCGGGATCGTCGTCTGCGCGCTTGGCGTGATCGAGGTCACCGCGCGCGAGCATTTCTCCGGCTACCGGTCGCACGCGACGCTGCTCGCCGCGATTCCCGCGATCGGCGCGGGCGTCGGTGTCACCGCGCTGGTGGGCACGCGCAACCGTGCGCCGCTGCTGCTGGGGATCGCGCTGCCAATCGGCGCACTCCTGTTCCTGCTGCTGCGCAAGCGCTTCGAGGTCGCCCGTCAGGCCCGGGTCGCCAGACCGCCCACGCCTTGAGCATCACCCGCCGCAGGCCCGTTTGGCGACTCTGAGTCGGTCGGCAGCACCGGCAAGTGCAGCTCGAAGATCGCGCCGCCGTCCGGCGCGTTCCGGGCGCTGACCGAGCCGTGGTGCTGATCGGCGACCTGGCGCACGATCGCGAGCCCGAGGCCGCTGCCCTGCCTGCCACGCGACTGGGCGCCGCGGTAGAAGCGGTCGAACACGTGCGGGAGGTCCTCGGAGGAGATGCCGCTCCCGTGGTCGCGGACGGCGACCCCGCCGTGATCGACGGTGACCTCGACCACCCCACCCGGCGGTGAGTGCCGTGTGGCGTTATCGAGCAGGTTGTTGACCGCGCGCCCGAGCCGCTCCGGTATCCCCTCCAGGCTGACCGGCGCCAGCCGGGACTTGAACTCGATCCCGGGCGCGTTTCGCCGCGCGCGCGCGATCGACTCCTCGACCACGCGGTCGAGCCGCACGTCCTCGGCCGCCTCGACCGGGAGGTCCCCGCGGGCGAGCTCGATCAGGTCCGACACGAGCGCGCTCAGCTCCTCGCTCTGCTCGACGACGTCGTGCAGCAGGCGGCGGCGGTCCTCCTCGTCCAGCTCACCGCCCTCGAGCAGGACCTCGATGTTCGTCCGCAAGCTCGTGACCGGGGTGCGCAGCTCGTGCGAGGCGTCGGCGACCAGCTGCCGCTGGGCGCGCATCGAGTCGTCGAGCGCCGCGCGGGAGCGCTCGAGCCGCTCGAGCATCGCGTTGAAGCGGGTGGCGAGCTGCCCCACCTCGTCGTCCGCGTGAACCCTGATCCTGCTCGTCAGGTCCTCGGTCTCGGAGATGTGCTGGGCGGTCTGCGCGACCTCGGAGAGCGGCATCAGCACGCGCCGCGCCGCGATCCGGCCGAGTGCCGCTGCCAGCGCGATCCCGCCGGCGAACAGCAGCGCCAGGAACAGGCGCAGGTGGGAGAGCACGCGATTGACCCCGCTCAGTGGCCGCGCGAGCTGGAGCGCGGCCATCTGTCCCGCTACCTGGAACGGGATCGGGAAGGTGTACTCGCGCAGATCGCTGCCCCCGACGCTCACGTCGCTCAGGTACGCGCCCGCGGCGCCGGCCGCGACCGCGCGGGCGCGGGCATCGATCGGCAGCGTCAGGTCGCCCTCACGTCCGAGCGCGGTCCCGTCGGCGAGCACCAGCTGGGCGTACGGGGCAGGGCCGCCGGCGCTGGCCGACAGTCCCGGCAGCGGACGCTCGAGCGCCCCAGGCTGCCCGTGCTGGATCTCGAGCGCCTGGGCCTTCAGCTCGTTGTCGACCTCCCCGCGCAGCTGACCGCGCACCACCAGGTAGGCGACGACCGCCGCGAGCATGATCGCGATGCCAACGGTGACGCCGGCCGCCATTCCGACGCGTCTGCGTAACGGCACGGTTAATCCCTCAGCACGTATCCGACTCCGCGCACCGTGTGCAGCAGCCGCGGCTCGCCGCCCTCCTCCGTCTTGCGGCGCAGGTAGCCCATGTACACCCCGAGCGCGTTGGAGGTCGGGCCGAAGTCGTAGCCCCACACGTTCTCGAAGATCGTCGAGCGCGTCAGCACCTGACGGGGATGGCGCAGGAACAGCTCCAGCAGCAGGAACTCGGTCTTCGAGAGCTCGATCAGCCGTTCTGCGCGCCGCACCTCGTGCGCGACCGGATCGAGTACTAGATCGGCGTAGCGCAGGACCTCGCCGTCCTCGGACCCCTCCCCGGCGCGGCGCAGCAGGGCGCGCAGCCGCGCCTGCAGCTCGCGCAACGCGAACGGCTTGACCAGGTAGTCGTCGGCGCCGACGTCGAGGCCCTCGACCCGGTCATCGATCGCGTCGCGGGCGGTCAGCATCAGGATCGGGGTGTGGTCGCCCGCCTTGCGCATGCGCCGGGTCACCTCGAGGCCGTCGAGGCGCGGCATCAGCACGTCGAGGATCACCGCGTCAACCGGCGTGGACGCGATCGCATCGAGCGCCTCCTCGCCGTCGGCGGCCAGCACCACGTCGTGGTTCTCGAGCCGCAGCGCGCGCTCGAGCGCTCGCCTCACGGGGGGCTCGTCGTCGACTACCAGCACGCGCGCCATGCTCAAAATCATCGCCGGTGCACGTAAAAGTTGCAGAAGAACGGCGCGCGGCTGTGGAACGATGCAGGCAGGATGCCGCGCGAGAAGCTGAAGGATTACCGGGCCAAGCGTGACTTCAAGTCCACGCCCGAGCCCACGGGCGACGGCGGCCCGGGCGCGGAGGACGCCGAGCGCGGCGGGCGCTTCGTCGTCCAGGAGCACCATGCCACGCGGCTGCATTGGGACCTGCGCCTCGAGCACGAGGGCGTTGCCGCGTCCTGGGCGATCCCGAACGGGATCCCGCCCGATCCCGCGGAGAACCGGCTCGCGGTCCACACCGAGGACCACCCGCTCGAGTACCTCGAGTTCGAGGGCGAGATCCCCAAGGGCGAGTACGGAGCCGGGACGATGCGGGTCTGGGACCGCGGCACCTACGAGCTGCACAAGTGGGAGGAGCGCAAGGTCGAGATCACCTTCCACGGCGAGCGGCTGAGCGGCCGCTACGGGCTGTTCCCGATCGGCCGCGGCGCCGACGCCAAGGACGACTGGATGATCCACCGGATGGATCCGCCGGCGGATCCCTCGCGCGAGCCGATGCCCGAGCAGCTCGTGCCGATGCTGGCGCGAGCTTCGACCGCGGTGCCCGCGGACGATGCGGCGTGGTCATTCGAGATCAAGTGGGACGGGGTCCGGGCGATCGCGTACGTGCAGCCTGGCCGCCTGCGGCTGGAAAGCCGCAACCTGAACGAGATCACCGAGGCCTATCCGGAGGTGCGCGGATTGCTGCGCGACATCGGCATGCGCGAGGCGGTCTTCGACGGGGAGATCGTGGCCTTCGACGCCTCCGGCCGTCCCAGCTTCGAGCTGCTCCAGCGGCGCATGCACGTGACCTCACCCTCCGCGGTGCGCCGCCTGTCGGCGAGCACGCCGGTGGTCTACGCGATCTTCGACCTGCTCTATCTCGACGGGCACTCCCTCATGGAGCTGCCCTACGAGCGCCGTCGCGAGCACCTCGGGGCGATGCAACTCGGCGGTCCGGCGTGGCGCGTTCCCGCGGCGCACCCGGGGACCGGCAAGCGCCTGCTCGAGGCGACCGCCGCCCAGGGGCTCGAGGGGATCGTCGCCAAGCGCCTGGACTCGCGCTACGAGCCGGGGCGCCGTACCGGCGCCTGGCTGAAGATCAAGAACACCCTGCGGCAGGAGCTCGTGATCGGCGGGTGGTTGCCGGGGGAGGGCCGGCGCACGGACCGGATCGGCGCGCTGCTGATGGGCTACTACGAGGACGGGACCTTCCGGTACGCGGGGCGCGTCGGCACCGGCTTCACCGACAAGACGCTCGATGACCTCGGCCGGCGGCTGAAGCCGCTGCGCCGCGACACGACCCCGTTCGCGAAGGCGCCGAAGCTGCCGCGCAACGCGGCGTTCGTGGAGCCCTGCCTGGTGGCGGAGATCGAGTTCAGGGAATGGACCGGCGAGCGGGTGATGCGCGCGCCGTCCTTCAAGGGGCTGCGGGAGGACCGGGCGCCCCGCGACGTCGTGCTCGAGGGAGCCGGCGAGCAGGCGACGGCGGGCGCCGCGCCGGGCTCCCCGCAGGCGCTGTTCGACGAGGTCGGATCGCTGCCCGACGGCTCGCTGGCCGTGCTGACGGATGGCAGGCGGCTGAAGATCACCAACTGGGACAAGGTCCTGTTCCCGCAGACCGGGTTCACAAAGGGGGATCTGATCGCGTTCTATGCACGGATCGCGCCGACCGTGCTGCCGCACCTGCATGACCGGCCGCTGACGCTCAAGCGCTATCCGAGTGGCGTCGACGGGGAGTACTTCTATGAGAAGCAGTCGCCCTCGCACCGGCCCGAGTGGATCCAGACCGCCAAGATCGGCGAGGTCAACTACACGCTGGCGCAGGATCGTCCCAGCCTGATCTGGCTCGGGAACCTCGCCGACATCGAGCTGCACACCTCGCTGTCGCTCGCGCACGCTCCCGAGCGGCCGACGATGATGGTGTTCGATCTCGATCCCGGGCCGCCGGCCGGCATCCTCGAATGCTGCGAGGTTGCGCTCGTGCTGCGCGGGCTGTTCGAGCAGCTCGGCCTCGAGAGCCTGGTCAAGACCTCCGGCTCGAAGGGGATGCAGGTGTACGTGCCGCTCAACACCGAGGTCGGCTACGACCGCACGAAGACCTTCGCCAAGCGGGTCGCCGAGCTGCTCGAGCAGCGCATGCCGAAGCTCGTGGTCTCGCGCATGACCAAGCGCCTGCGGTCCGGCAAGGTGCTGGTCGACTGGAGCCAGAACGACACGCACAAGACCACGGTGAACGTGTATTCGGTACGCGCGCGCGAGCGCCCGAGCGTCTCCACGCCGGTGTCCTGGGAGGAGGTCGCGCGCTGCCGCGAGCGCGGCGAGGCCGAGCTGCTCAGCTTCGAGACCGAGCAGGTGATCGCCCGCATTGAGGAGCAGGGCGATCTGTTCGCGCCGCTGCTGACGCTCAGCCAGTCGCTACCGGCGATCGGCTAGTGTCTCGCGTCGATGAGCCCAGGATGACGGCGTCGCCCATGGATCCGATCACGCTTCGAAACCGGCTGCTGGTCGCAACAGGGATGTGGAAGGAGGCGACCGGCGAGCCGCTGCCGCGGATGCCCCCCGGGGACCCGGCGGAGCAGATCCAGAACTTCGAGCTGCTGCTCGTCAACCGGCTGTGGGAGGGCGCGACGCCCGAGAGCGCTCGAGAGGTCGCGGATCGCACCTGGGACCTCGTCCACGACCGCCCGGACGGCGACCCGGTCAAGCAGCGCGTGGTCGAGTGCCACGAGGCGCTCGCGCGGATGACGCGGCTCTCCGACTGACGTTTTAGGGAAGGAGTTGCGGCGCGCCCCGGTCAGGCGGTCCGGGACGCGCCGCGGGCGCCTAAACGAGCCGTGGATCGGGTGGGCCTGACCTACCCACTCCGATGCCGAGCTCGAGCGCGTGCCGTACCGCGCCGGCGCGGTTTGTGACGCCAAGCTTGCGATAGATGTTGGTCAGGTGGAACTTGATGGTGTGCTCGGAGATCCACAGCTCACGACTGATTTGAGCGGTGGTCATGCCGGCGACGACGGCCGAGAGGACCGCCTGCTCACGCTCGGTGAGATCGGGGCGCCGAGGCTGATCGGACGCGGGCCGCGTGTCGGGCGGCACTGCCGGCGCGAGGAACACGGCGCCGCTGGCGACCTGGCGCAGGACCGCCGCGATGTCCGAGGGCATCGCGCTCTTGATCACGTACGCCTTCGCGCCGGATCGCAGGGTCGCGTCGATCACCATGCGGTCGTCGCTGGCGGACAGGATCACGATCTTGACCTCCGGGAAGCCGTCGCGGATCCGCTCGATGCACTCGATCCCGTTGGTGCCGGGCATCCCGAGGTCCATCAGGACGACGTCGGGACGGCGGCGATCGATGAGGTCGAGCAGCTGGGGCCCGGTGCGCGCCTCGCCGACCACGTCGATGTCGTCGGCATGCTCGATCGTCCGGCGCATGCCGGCGATGATCAGCGGGTGATCGTCGGCGAGGACGACGCTGATGATCGCGCCGCGGGCCTCGCTCTCATGCTGTATCAGGCCTGTGGTCATGTTGCTTGGGGCTCCGGTCAGTTTCGGCAAAGTCCCTGCACTTCCGTGTCGTGCGACCCTGCACGAAGCTGTAGCTTTTGATCCACCTGTTCAGCAAATGCACAGGTTCGGGGGCGCCAACCTGGCGCGATCGCGCAGACCCGCTCGGACGCGGCAGCGCTCAGCCGGCGATCGTCGGCGCCGGCTCTGGGCGGCTTGCGGACGCGCGGCTGAGCCCGGCCGCCGCGTAGGCGTCGGCCTCGTCGAGCGTCTCCCGATCGAGCAGCCCGGAGACGAGCGAATCCAGGTTCGCACGGTGGCTGCGCAACAGGTCGCTCACCTCGCCGTGCGCGGACTCGACGATCCGGCGCACCTCTTCGTCGATCAGTCGCTGCGTCGACTCGGAGGTCTCCGACGCGCCCGGGAACAGCGGGCCGGCGCCGTCGCTCGGAATCACCGCGATCGGGCCGATCGCGCGGCTCATCCCCCAGCGGCCGACCATGTGGCGCGCGATCTGCGTCAAGTGCTGGATATCCGATTCGGCACCGGTGGTCAGATCGCCGAACACGATCTCCTCCGCCACCCGGCCGCCGAGCGCGACCTTGATCTGCGCAAGCAGATGCTGCTCGTCGAAGTTGAAGCGGTCGGCATCGGGCGCCGAGAAGGTCACGCCGAGGGCGCGGCCGCGCGGGATGATCGAGACCTTGCGCACAGGATCCGCGCCGGGCGTCAGCATTCCCACGATCGCGTGGCCGCCCTCGTGGTAGGCGGTGCGGCGCCGGTCCTCCTGGCTGATCATCACCTTGCGCTCGGCGCCCAGCACGATCCGCTCGAGCGCGTCCGAGACGTCATCGGTCGTCACCTTGGCGTGATTGCGCCGCGCGGCCAGCAGCGCCGCCTCGTTGACGAGGTTCGCCAGGTCGGCGCCGACCATCCCCGGCGTTGAGGATGCGATCGCGCCGAGGTCCACCTCGGGCGCGAGCGGCACCGATCGGGTGTGCACGCGCAGGATGGCCTCGCGGCCGGCGCGATCGGGCGGCTGGACCGTCACCCGCCGGTCGAAGCGCCCGGGCCGCAGCAGGGCGGGGTCCAGGATCTCTGGACGGTTGGTCGCGCCCAGCACGATCACGCCGGTGCGCGGATCGAACCCGTCCATCTCGGTGAGGATCTGGTTGAGCGTCTGCTCGCGCTCGTCGTGCCCCCCGGAGATGTTGGCCCCGCCCGAGGCGCGGGAGCGCCCGATCGCGTCGAGCTCGTCGATGAACACGATCGCCGGAGCGGCCTCCTTGGCCTGCTGGAAGAGATCGCGCACGCGCGAGGCGCCGACGCCGACGATCATCTCGACGAACTCCGAGGCGGACATCTGGAAGAACGGCACGCCGGCCTCGCCGGCGACCGCTCGGGCGAGCAGGGTCTTGCCGGTGCCGGGCGGCCCTGAGAGCAGCACGCCCCTGGGGATCCTGCCGCCGAGCCGCAGGTACTTGTCGGGGTTCTTCAGGAAGTCGACGATCTCGGTGAGCTCCTCCTTGGCTTCGTCGATCCCGGCCACATCCTGGAAGGTCACCCCCTCGTTGCCCGCCTCGACGCGGCGCGCGCGCGAGCGCCCGAAGGACATCAGCCCGCCCGGACCGCCCGCCGACGAGGCCGCACGGCGCATGATCAGCACGAACAGCAGTACCAGCAGCAGCGTCGGCCCGAAGCCGACGATCAGCTCGGTCAGGAACGAGGGACCGCTCTGGACCGGGTTGGCGTTGATCGTCACGCTCTCGCTCTCGAGCAGGGTTTCGAGCTGCTGGTTGTTCGCGAACGACGGGATCTGCGTGGAGAAGCTGGTGGTCGGCTGCGCGGCCTGGCTGCCGGTCGGGTACTTGATCGCGTGCCTGAAGCTCCCCTGGATCGAGTCGCCGGTCGATGAGATCGCGCTGACGTTCCCCTGCTTGACCTCGGTCAGGAAGGTGGGGTTGTAGGGAATGCGGACGCGCGCGTTGGGCTGCAGCGCCTGCGAGGAGATCCACAGGTTGAGCCCGAGGAGCCCGACCACCAGCAGCACCATCAGCCAGCGGAAGTTGTTGTTCGGCGGGCGGCCCTGCGGCTTGCCGCCGCCACGGCCGTCGGGCGCGGGCGTCACCTTCCAGCCGGGCGGCTGCCCGGACGGGCGCGTGGGACGCGGCGGTGGCGAGCGGCGTGCGGGTTCCTCTCGAGGCATTCAGAACGATTGTCGCAACTGCCGCAGAAGAGCTTTCGAAAAAATCGGCGCCGTCGGCCCCGCGCCGGCTGCGGCGCGCCTCCCCTGATCAATCCCCTTCAAGGCGTATCCGAAACGTCAGCGAGCCCTCGACGGTGGCGCCGGCGGCGCTTGCGCGCTCGGCGAGCCACCGGTCGGAGGTCACCACGCGAACGCTCGCCGGATCGGGGTCGGACTTCAGCCGGCGGATGATCTCGTCATCGCCCGCGTTCGCGCGCGGGCGCGGAGCGTGCGCGACCTCGATCACGCTCGAGCGAATCGGGGGCGAGGGCGGCCGCTCGAACACGACGGTCACCTCCTCGCCCTCGGCCGCCGCCCAGCGCTCGAGCAGGTCCACCAGCCGCAGCATCGCGCCGTCGCGATCCCGCCACCACGCGTCCGGGCGGGTACCGATCACGTTCATGCCGTCGATCAGCCAGCGCATGCCGTCGAGCTCACTCCTCCTCGCGCGCGGGTGATCTTCTGGCCTGCTTGGCCTGCGCGCGCCGGCGCTTGAGCTCGAGCCGGCGCTTCACCGCAGCCTTCGTCGGTTTCGTCGCGTGGCGCGGCCGGCGCACCGCCAGCGCAGCGGTCAGGCGGCGCTGCAACCGCTCGAGCGCGAGCTCCCGATTGCGCGACTGGCTGCGCGCATCCTGCGCGACGGAGACGACGCGCGGGCCCAGTCGCGCCACGATCCGCCGCTTCTGCTCGTCGGTCAGCGCCGCGGACGCGCCCACGTCGAAGCTCGCCTCGATCCGCGACGCGGTCACGTTCGCGTGCTGGCCGCCCGGGCCGGAGGAGCGCGACGCGCGGACCGTGATCTCGTGCAGCGGGATGGCGGTATGGCGGCCGAGCCGCATCGGATCTTCCATCGTTGCCAAAGCATGACCTGTGGCCGCGTGGAGAACATCGCGCGAAAACCAGCGCGCTCCAGGTGGCCGTGCTACCGTGCCCGACCGTACGGCCGCCTATGGCGGCGAGAAGACGCAGTGCAGGCCTCGGGGTAGTTGCAGAGCATCCTCCGCGGAAGCACTCTTAGCGACGGAGGATCTAACTCCACATGCCAACTGGAACGGTCAAGTGGTTCAGCGACGAGAAGGGGTTCGGCTTCATCACTCCCGATGAAGGCAACCGCGATCTCTTCGTGCACCACTCCAGCATCAATGCGGACGGTTACCGCTCGCTCGCGGAGGGCGCGAAGGTCTCCTATGAGGAGGAGGCCGGCCCGAAGGGACCGAAGGCGATCAACGTTCAGAAGCTGTAGATCGCAGCGCGCGCGCGGGGCATAGGTCCCGCGCGGCGCGCGTCGCGGGCGGCCGGCGGGGCGCCGGCCGCCGGTTCGTCCGGGGGTCACGTACAATCCGTAAGTGGACCGTGGACGACGGGGGCACGGGCGCACTAGCCAAAGGATGATGTGACGAAGTCGGTGCAAGAGCGAGAGCGGGTCGTGATCCGCTTCGCCGGCGATTCCGGAGACGGAATGCAGGTGGCGGGGACCCGCTTCACCGACGCGACCGCGATGCTGGGCAACGACCTCGCGACGCTGCCGAACTTCCCCGCCGAGATCCGCGCCCCCGCCGGCACGCTCGCCGGCGTCTCCGCGTTCCAGATCCATTTCGCCTCGCGCGACATCCTGACCCCGGGCGACGCGCCCAACGTGCTGGTCGCGATGAACCCGGCGGCGCTGAAGGCCAACCTCGCCGAGCTCGAGCGTGGCGCCGCGATCATCGTCAACGAGGACGCGTTCAGCAAGCGCAACCTCGAGAAGGCGGGGTACGACTCCAACCCGCTCGAGGACGGCTCGCTCGACGGCTACCGCGTGCACCGGATCCCGATGACGACGCTGACCACCCGCGCGGTCGAGGGCATCGAGGACGCGTCCACGCGCGATGCGGGTCGCGCCAAGAACTTCTTCGCGCTCGGGCTGCTGTCGTGGCTCTACGGCAGGCCGACCGAGGTCACCACGCGCTGGATCGAGCAGAAGTTCGGCCGCACGGCCGCGGTGATGGAGGCGAACCTGGCGGCCTTCAACGCCGGCTGGTCGTTCGGCGAGACGACCGAGCTGCTCGACGTGCAGTACTACGTCAAGCCGGCGACCGACGTCGCTCCGGGCGTTTACCGCAACGTCAACGGGACCACGGCGCTGGCGCTCGGGCTCCTCGCCGCGAGCGCCCGCAGCGGCCTGCCGCTGGTGCTCGCGAGCTATCCGATCACGCCCGCGTCCGAGCTGCTGCACGAGCTCTCTCGCCATGCCCGCCTGGGCGTGACCACGATCCAGGCGGAGGACGAGATCGCGGCGGCCGGCATCGCGCTCGGCGCGGCGTTCGGCGGGCGCCTCGGCGTGACCGCGACGAGCGGCCCGGGAATGGACCTGAAAGCCGAGACGATCGGTCTCGCGGTCGCGCTCGAGCTGCCCCTGATCGTGGTCGACGTGCAGCGCGCTGGGCCGTCGACCGGCATGCCGACCAAGACCGAGCAGTCCGACCTGCTGATGGCGCTCTACGGGCGCCACGGCGAGTCGCCGCTGCCCGTGATCGCGCCGAGCACGTGCGGCGGCTGCTTCGACGCCGCGTTCGAGGCGGCGCGGATCGCGATCAACTACCGCACGCCCGTGATCATCCTCTCCGACACGTTCCTCGCGTCCTCCTCGGAGCCGTGGCGGGTCCCCTCGGCGGCGGACCTGCCGGCGATCGACCCGCGCTTCACGACCGCGGTCACCGACGACTTCCTCCCCTACGCACGCGACGAGCGGCTCGCGCGTCCCTGGGCGGTTCCGGGGACTCCCGGCCTCCAGCATCGGATCGGCGGCCTGGAGAAGTCCGACGGCACCGGCAACATCTCCTATGACGCGGCCAACCACGCGCGGATGACCGAGCTGCGCGCCGCCAAGGTCGCCGGGATCGCGCGCGAGCTTCCCGCGCTGACGGTCGACTCCGAGCCCGGGGCTCGCCTGCTGGTGCTCGGCTGGGGCTCGAGCGAGGGCGCGATCCGCGCCGGCGTCCGCCGCGCCCGCGAGGCCGGCCACAAGGTCGCCTCGGCGCACCTGCGCCATCTCAACCCGCTTCCGGCGAATACGGCCGACGTGCTGCGCTCCTTCGACCGCGTGCTCGTGCCGGAGATGAACACCGGCCAGCTGGCCCAGATCCTGCGCGCCAAGTTCCTGGTCGACGTCGAATCGTTCTGCAAGGTGCAGGGGCAGCCCCTGTTCGCGGCGGAGATCGAGCGCGAGATCGAGGCTCGGCAATGAGCGAGCCGCGACCCGCAAGCCCCAATGGGCACGCCAACGGGAACGGCGCCCCGGCGCTGACCAAGGCGGACTTCCAGTCCGACCAGGAGACTCGCTGGTGCCCGGGGTGCGGCGATTACGCGGTCCTGTCGGCCGTGCAGCAGTTCATGCCCGAGCTCGGGATCCCGCCCGAGCGGATCGTCTTCATCACGGGCATCGGCTGCGCGGGTCGCTTCGCGTACTACATGGACACCTACGGGATGCACGGGATCCACGGCCGCGCGCCCGCGCTCGCGACGGGCCTGGCGTCGGCTCGCGAGGATCTCTCGATCTGGGTCGTGACCGGTGACGGCGACTCGCTGTCGATCGGCGGCAACCATCTGATCCACGCGCTGCGCCGCAACGTCCCGGTCAAGATCCTGCTGTTCAACAACCAGATCTACGGGCTCACCAAGGGTCAGGCGTCGCCGACTTCGGAGCTCGGCAAGGTGACCAAGTCGACGCCGTTCGGCGTCGCCGACCATCCGTTCAACCCGGTCGCGCTGGCGCTGGGCGCCGACGCGACGTTCGTGGCACGGACGATCGATCGCGACCGCCGTCACCTGACCGAGGTGCTGCGCGCCGCCGCACAGCACGAGGGCGCGGCGTTCATCGAGATCTACCAGAACTGCCCTGTGTTCAACGACGCGGCGTTCTCGGCGCTGACCGAGAAGGAAGCCAAGGACGCCAACCAGATCCGGCTGGAGCCGGGGCGCCCGATCCGCTTCGGCGTCGACGACGAGCGGGGGGTCGCGATGGCCTCCGATGGCGGGCTCGAGCTCGTCCAGGTCGACGAGGTCGGGGAGGAAGCGCTCCTGGTCCACGATCCCTCGCGCGAGGACTCCGGCGTTGCGTACGCGCTGGCGCGACTCGCGCCGGACCCGACGGGGCCCACGCCGATCGGGATCTTCCGCTCGGTGCAGCGTCAGGTGTACGGTCGCGCCCGCCCGGCGCCGAGCAAGCCGCCCTCGGAGGAGGAGCTCGGCGAGCTGCTTCTGACCGGCGACACCTGGACGGTCGCCTGAGCGCCGGCCAAGGCGGCCTCGGCCGCTCAGCGGTCAGGTCGCGACATGACCGCCGGCGGGCTCGAGCGGCAGGCCGGCGGCGCTCCATTCGAGCAGCCCACCGGTCATGTTGTGCGCGTCGAATCCGGCGCTCCTGAGCGCCTCCGCGGCCATCGCCGAGCGGCTGCCGCTTCGGCAGTAGACGACGACCGGCCGATCGCGGTCGAGCGTCTCGATCTCCGCCCCCAGCTCCATCAGCTCGATCAGGCGGTCACCGCCGATCCGGCCCGCATCGTGCTCGTAGCGCTGACGTACGTCGATCAGCTGAACGTCGCTTGACTGCAGCAGCGCGGCAACCTGCTGGGGCGTGTAATCGGAGTCCACGTCCTCAGCCTAGCCGCACCGCGACGAGCCCGGCCGCGAGCAGTACGAGCGCCGGCCAGAGGGCAGCGAGTGCGCCCTCGAGCGGCGCGGAGAGCTCCTCCGGGGTCAGTTCGATCACGGTCCCATCGGCCAGCCGCTGGCGTCCCTCGAGCGCCGCCGTCTGGCGCCGCAGGCGCCGCGCGGGCGTGCTCAGCCGGCGCTGCGCGACGCTCAGGCCAAAGCAGGCCGCAGCGACGAGGACGCCGGCCGGCCTGATCTCAAGGGCGTTGACGAAATAGCCGGTGAACGCCGGGAACGCGCCCCAGGCGAGCGCGAACCAGGCGTCGTTGTGGAAGCGCCCCCCGGCCAGCTCCAGGTTGTACGCGGGCACGATCAACGCGCCCGCGAGCACGAGCGGCGCCAGGAGCCAGGAGACGGTGAACAGACCCGTGACGCCGATCGCGACCGCTCCGATCAGGCCCAGCGCTGCCAGCGAGATCAGCGTTCCCCGTCGCAGCGAGGTCTTCAGCGGGCGGCCGTTGAGCTCGTCCAGCGCGTGCGCGCCGATGCCGACCGCGAGGAAGAACGCGCCGAGCGCCGCCCCCAAGCGCTCGCCGTGGATCCTCGGAGCCGCGGCCGCGCCGAGCGCCACGTAGCTGAGATGCCAAGCCGTGTAGGGCGGGTGCAGCAGCGTCACCAGATCGCGCCAGCCGCCGCCGCGCAGCGCGTAGAACGCCGGACGGTTGAGCTCACGCGGGGCGCTCGCCATCCCTCACCGCCCACATCACGAGGCCCGCACCGAAGCTCATCCACCGCTGGTGCACGTCGCGCAGCCCCGCTGAGCGCCACAGCGCCGGCAGATCGGGCTCGAGCCGGTGAAGCTCCTCGATGTTGGGACCCAAGAAGCGGCCCACCTCGAGCCACGCCGGGGACACGACCCGGCCGAGCAGCGGCAGGGCCCCGCGCGTGTGCGCCCGCCACAGCGCGCGCAGCGGCGCCGAGCTCGGCACGCCGAACTCGACCATCCCGATACGCCCGCCGGGCTTCACGACGCGGGCCAGCTCACGCATCGTCGCCGCCCGGTCGTCGACGTAGCGCAGGAGATAGGTGAACGTGAGCGCGTCGAACTCGGCGTCGGCGAACGGCAGCCGCTCGGCCTCGCCGCGGACGAAGCCGACGCGACCGCCGGTGGCGCGCCCGCGGCGGGAGCTCAGGCGCCCGCGAGCGCCCGCGAGCATCTGCTCGCTCTGGTCGAGGCCGATCACCTCGCTGCCGCGGCGCGCGAGCTCGAACGCCACGAGCCCGGTGCCGGTGGCGACGTCGAGGATCCGCTGTCCCGGCCGCGGAGCGACGGCGTCGACCATCGCCCGGCGCCAGCGTGGATCCTGTCCGAAGCTGAGCAGCGCCCCCATCCGGTCATAGCGAGCAGGCAGCCCCGCGAACAGCTCGAGTGCGTGGAGCTTGCGCGCCGACGGCGCCGGTCGGTCGTCGAGATTCGCTGGGGACACCGCCACAACTACTAGCACGCTCCGGCCACTAGAACATTCGTTGAGGTTGTGGCGAAAAGCATCAAGCCGGGTAGCTCTTGTCCGCAACCGAAGACCCCGCCTTATCTGCGATGGACTGACAGGAACTGCGAACGCGTGGGAGAGGTCAGGGGAGGATGGCGGAGCAGCCGCGTGACGGATGCTCGCTCGCCGGCGTCCGTGGCCCGCTGGACTGCGCTGTGACCCAGCGGCGGTCGGCGAGGTGTCCGCGGCGCCCCGCCCTCCTTCATCTCCGCGACCGCTCGGACAGAGCTCGAGCCGGTCGGCACGCCCGCGGCGCGGGTCATCAACACGACAAGGGAGAGGAACGATGTCAACCGGAGTCTTGATCGCGATCGTAGTTGCGGTGGTGATCGTCGCGATTCTGCTCGCGCTTGTGTCCGCGCCGCTTCGCCGGCGCCGCGCTGAGCGCGCGCGCGAGCGCCAGCTCCAGGAGCGCCGCGACGAAGCGGTGACGGAGAACCGCCGCGAGGCGGAGCGACTGAACCGCAGCGCCGAGCTCGCCGAGCGGCGTGCGCGGATGGCCGAGCTCGAAGCGAGCCGGGCCCGCACCGATGCGCAGCTGCGCGAGGAGCGCGCCGGGCTGCACGAGCAGGGTGCCGCCGACCACGAGCTGGTCGGACCGGATGAGCGCGACGGAGCGACGGCCGGCCGGCATGAAGAGATCGCGGCGGACGAGGAGCCCGCGGCCGCCGCGGAGGAAGCCCGCACGACGAGGCGACCCGCATGAGGTCGTCGATCGGAACGGTCATCTGGGTGGTGGTCGGACTGATCGTGGCCGCGTCGCACCACTACTTCACGCACGCGAGCGCGCTCAAGCCGATCATCTCGGCCGTGCTGGCGATCGTGCTGTGGCCGCTGGTGCTGCTCGGCATCAACCTGCACGTCAAATAGAGGAAGGTGGAACATGGGTGATCGCATGCAGCGCGCAAAGGGCAAGGCGCAGGAGCTGAAGGGCAAGGCCAAGAAGAACGTCGGGATGGAGACCGGCCGGCCCGGTACCGAAGCGCGCGGCGCCGGCGAGGAGCTGAAGGGAGCGACCCGCAACAAGGTCGGGAAGGCCCGTAGCGCCGTCAAGAAAGCCACGAGGTAGGTCGCGGCGGTACCCCGGGGTCCCACGGCCCCGGGGGGCCCGCCAGACCGCTCAACCGGCCGGGACCCGGGGCACCGCGCCCCATCGGCCCCACGCCGACCCGGCCCTGCCCGGCCCGAGCGGGCCCAGGCGACGGCCAAGGGCGGGGTCGGGTTTCCATAAGCGCGCCCGTGACACGGATCCTGCAGACCGGGTAGCCTGGCGCGCCGAGATAGAACCCAGCCGAATCCCCGGGGCGGACCAGTCCCAGGGAGCGGGGAACCCGACCAAGCCACGGCTTCGGGGCGAATCGCCGGCCTTGCCGACGTAGCGCGACTCTTTCAGCGCGAGCCCGACAGCTAACCCCGTAGGCGCCGAAAGAGAAAGGGTTGGTTTGTCGTACGCGAGGACTGTCCGCATCGCCCGCTGGGCGATGCCTGCGCTGGTCGCGGCGGCGACCGCGCTCCTCCCCGCCACAACGGCGAGCGCAGCCTCGTCAGCCAACCGTCTTCAAGCCACGTCCAGGGCGCAACCAACAGGTGGAAGCGGGCTGGGCGGGCCGCCTGGCTCCGGCCAGAGCGGCAGCTCGAAGCGGACTGCGAGCTCCGGGCCGACCCGGAAGGCGACGAAGACCAGCCGCAAGACGACGCACTCGAGCGCCTGCTGCCAGCATCTCGGGCAGCGGGTCCTGCGCGAAGGCGACACCGGTCACGACGTCCGGGTGCTCCAAGGATTCCTGACGCTCGCCGGATATCCGACGCAGGTCGACGGCGACTTCGGGCCGATGACCAAGCAGAGCGTGGTCGCATTCCAGCGGGCACAGCGATTCGCCGCCGACGGCGTGGTGACGATCCCGGTCGAGAAGAAGCTGCGCGCGGTGGTCGCGGCGCTCGACAGCGGCGGCCCGGTTTCCAGGGCACGAATCGCGTCCAGCGGCAAGGCGATCGCGCCCTCCGGCGCGCCGCAGATCGTCAAGCAGGTGATCGCCGCCGCCAATCGGATCATCGACAAGCCGTACGTCTACGGCGGCGGGCACGCGACCTGGAACGACTCGGGCTACGACTGCTCGGGCGCCGTCAGCTTCGCGCTGCACGGCGCCAACCTGCTCTCCGCGCCCGAGGACTCGACCGAGTTCGAGTCCTACGGCAGCCCCGGGCGGGGCCGCTGGATCACGATCTACGCCAACCCGTCCCACGCATGGGTGGTCGTCGCCGGGATCGCGTTCGACACCTCGGACTTCGGGGGCCCGAACATCCCCTCCGGCGACGGGCCGCGGTGGCGCTCGAATCCGACCGGCAACCTGCAGGACGGCGAGCAGTACGTCGTTCGCCACCCCAGCGGGCTGTAGCTGCCGTAGCATCCTCGAGGAGGATGTCCGCGCTCGCCGAGCTCTACACGATCCCCCAGGAGCATCTCGATTTCCGGGACACGATCAGGCAGATCGCGCGCGAGCGGATCGTGCCGCGCGCCGCCGAGATCGATGAGCGTGCCGAATACCCGCACGACCTGCGAGCGCTCCTCGCCGAGCACGACGTGCTGGGGCTTCCGTTCGACGTCGAGCACGGCGGGACCGGCACCGGCGCGCTGATGCTCAACATGGCGATCGAAGAGATCGCCAAGGCCTGCGCGTCGACGGCGCTGATCCTGATGGTCCAGGAGCTCGGGACGCTCCCGATCAAGCTGTTCGGCTCCGAGGAGCTCAAGCAGCGGTTTCTGCCGCGCTGCGCAAGCGGGGAGTGGTCGCCGGCATTCGCGCTCTCGGAGCCCGACGCGGGCTCCGATCCAGGCGGGATGCGCACGCGCGCAAAGCAGGACGGTGACCACTGGGTGATCGACGGGACCAAGAACTGGATCACGAACCTCGGCATCGCGAACTTCTATGTGGTGTTCGCGGTCACCGACCCCGAGGCCGGGCACTCGCGCGGGATCACCGCGTTCGTGGTGGAGGCCGACCGGCCCGGCTTCAGCGTCGGCAAGCTCGAGCACAAGCTCGGGATCCGCGGCTCGCCGACGGGACAGCCGATCTTCGACGGCGTCCGGGTCCCGGCCGAGAACGTGATCGGCGAGGTCAACCAGGGCTTCAGGGTCGCGATGGCGACGCTCGACCGCTCGCGGCTCGGGGTCGCGTCGCAGGCGCTCGGCATCGCGCAGGGCGCGACCGACTATGCCGCCGCCTACGCGCGTGAGCGCAAGCAGTTCGGCCGGCCGATCGCGAGCTTCCAGGCGATCCAGTTCAAGCTCGCCGACATGGAGACCCAGTGCGCCGCCGGGCGCGAGCTGCTCTATCAGGCGTGCGCGAAGATAGACAGAGCTGACCCCGACATCGGCAAGTACTCGGCGATGGCGAAGCTGTTCTGCTCCGATGTGGCGATGAAGGTGACGGTCGAGGCGATCCAGGTGCTCGGGGGGTATGGCTACGTCAAGGAGTATCCAGTCGAGCGGATGATGCGCGACGCGAAGATCACCCAGATCTACGAGGGGACGAACGAGATCCAGCGGCTCGTGATCGCCCGCACCCTGACGTGACCGCGATGCCCGGGTCGCCCCCGACTCTCCGGCGCATCCTGCTCTCGGCGGTCGCGGCGCTAACGATCGGGCTCGGCGCGGTCAGCCTGATCGTCGGCTTCAGCGATTCATTCCCGGTCCGGCTGCTCGAAGGCGTCGCCGTGTTCGGTGCCGGCGCGGTGATCATCGGCGGCGCCGCGCTGCTCGTGATGATCAGGCTCGCCGGCTGGCGCGAACCCGAGTCCGAGGAGGAGTTCGAGGCGATCGTGCGCCGGGCCGAGCAGCTGGCGGCGGAGGACTCCTGGGGGGACGGCGAGGACTACGCGGCAGAGGATGACGACGACGAGCACGACTTCGACCCCTACGACGAGGAGGACTTCAAGGCGCTCGTGCGCTCTGCGCTCGACGACCTTCCGCTCGAGTTCCACCGCGCGCTCGAGCACGTCGCCGTCGTCGTCTCCGACGGCGGCCGGCGCCGGCGCGCATACGGTCTCTACCAGGGTGACACCGTCGCGCAGGACTACTTCCACGACAGGATCGTGATCTTCCGCGACACGCTGGTGCGCGACTTCGGTCACGACGCCGACCTGCTGCGCGCGCAGATCACCCGCACCGTTCGCCACGAGCTCGCACATCATCTGGGATGGGGCGAGAAGGGCGTGCGGGGCCTCGGCCTCTAGCTGCCCCGTAACATCGCGCGCTCCAAGCCGCCAAGGAGAAGACCCATGCCAGAAGCCGTGATCGTCGACGCCATTCGCACGCCCATCGGGCGGGCGGGGAAGGGATCCCTGAAGTCCGTTCGCGCCGACGACCTGGCGTCGATCCCGATCAGGGCGCTGATCGAGCGCAATCCCGGCGTCGACTTCTCGCAGACCACCGATGTGCTGATGGGTGCGGCATCCGGCGTGGGCGAGCAGGGTTACAACGTCGGGCGCAACGCCGCGCTGCTCGCCGGCCTCGACCATCACGTGCCGGGCTGCACCGTCAACCGATTCTGCGCGTCGTCGCTGATGACGATCCGGATGGCTTCGCATGCGGTCAGGTCCGGCGAGGGGGACCAGTACATCGCGGCGGGCGTCGAGGCGGTGTCGCGCGCCGGGCTTGGCGCCGGGATGATGGAGGAGGCCAAGCACCCGAAGCTGAACGGCTCAGACGGGCTCGCTGTACGACGTCTACATCCCGATGGGCCTCACGGCGGAGAACGTCGCCGAGCGCTGCAACGTCTCGCGCGAGGCGCAGGACGAATGGGCGGTGACCTCCCAGAACCGCGCCGTCGACGCCCGCGACTCCGGTCATTTCGACGCGGAGATCGTGCCGGTCACGGTCCCGGCGCACAAGGACACGGACAAGGAGGGCAACGAGATCGACGTCCCCGAGACGGTCGTCAGCAGGGATGACGGCCCGCGGCCGGGCACGACGATGGAGGTGCTCGCGCAGCTCAAGCCCGCGTTCAAGCCGGACGGCACCGTCACCGCCGGCAACGCCTGTCCGCTCAACGACGGCGCCGCCGCGGTGCTGGTGATGTCCGACGAGAAGGCCCGGGCGCTCGGCCTGGAGCCCAAGGTCCGGATCATCGCCTCGACGGTCGCCGCGATCCGGCCGGAGATCATGGGGCTCGGGCCGATCCCGGCGATCCAGGCGCTTTTGAAGATCACGGGCATGACGATCGACGACGTGGACATCGTCGAGATCAACGAGGCATTCGCGGCGCAGATCGTCCCCTGCAAGGAGGAACTTGGGATCCCCGAGGAGAAACTCAACCCGTTCGGCGGTGCGATTGCGCTCGGGCATCCGTTCGGGATGACCGGCGCGCGGATCATGACAACTCTGATCAACGGACTTGAGAAGCTCGACGGGACCTACGGAATCGAGTCGATGTGCGTCGCCGGCGGCATGGGTCAGGCGATGCTCGTCGAGCGCCTGCGCTGAGAGCGCGCTACTTCGGCGCCATCCGGAGCGCGCCGTCGAGGCGGATCACCTCTCCGTTGAGCATCTCGTTCTCCGCGATGTGCTGGGCGAGCGCCGCGAACTCCTCGGGCCGGCCGAGCCTCCGTGGAAACGGGATCGCCGCGCCGAGCTGCTCGCGCGACTCGGGCGGCAGGGCGCCGAGCAGGGGCGTATCGAACACCCCAGGGGCGATCGTGCACACCCGGACGCCGCCGCTCGAGAGGTCCCGCGCGGCGGGGAGCGTCAGGCCGACGATCGCGCCCTTCGAGGCCGAGTAGGCGATCTGGCCGATCTGGCCGTCGAACGCCGCGATCGACGCGGTGTTGACGCACACCCCGCGCTCGCCCGACTCGAGCGGCTCCGCGGAGAGCATCCGGTCCGCCGCGAACCGCAGCACGTTGAAGGTGCCGATCAGGTTGACCCGGATCACGGTCTCGAATGGCTCGAGCGCATGCGGCCCGTGGCGGCCGGCGACCCGCTGCGCCCAGCCGATTCCGGCGCAGCAG
The DNA here is from genome assembly GCA_963849285.1 of uncultured Solirubrobacterales bacterium. Lineage (GTDB taxonomy): Bacteria > Actinomycetota > Thermoleophilia > Solirubrobacterales > Solirubrobacteraceae > Palsa-465. The sequence goes on along the minus strand of CAWKGS010000005.1, from coordinate 1,487,197 downwards.
ACGCTGATTCGCAAGCCCTCGGTCGCATCGACGGCCTGCCGGACGCTGTCGGGATCGGTCACGTCGGTGTGGACGAACCGCGCTCGCTCGCCGAGCTCCGATGCCAGCGCCTCGCCCCGCTCATCGTTCACGTCGGCGATCACGACGCGGGCGCCGGCGCCGTGGAGGCGGCGCGCGGTCGCCTCGCCGAGTCCCGAGGCGCCTCCCGCGATCAGCGCCGCAGCGCTCTCAACTCTCACCTTATGTCTCCCAAATTGTCGCTATGTGCGTGATATCTCTCTACAGAGCGGGACAAAACATCCCGAACTGTCAAGCCGGCTGCAGCATCGCCGATTCTGTGCGCATCTTTTTGGGACCATTCTCAGTGTTGTCCCGACTGGGGCCGGAGGACGGCGCTTGGGCCGCGCGCACCGGCACGCACCGATGAGCGGACTCCGCGGCACTCCGAGGCGCAGGTGGCGTCCGTCGCGGCGGGCATCCACGCTCGGCTTCCGCAGCGCCTTCGACGAGGCCTCGATCGGCATGGCGATGCTCGACTTCGAGGGTCGGGTGCTCGCCGCCAACGAGTCTCTGTGTGCGATCGTCGGATACGGCCTCGAGCAGCTGGAGGGCAGGTCGCTGGCCGAGCTCGTGGACAGCGGTGAGCTGGCCGCCGATCTCGAGGCGGGTCGCGCGCTGCTCGCCGGTGAGCGCACGTTCTACAAGGGTGAGACGTGCCTGCGCCACGCCACCGGCGAAGTGGTCCACTGCACCCTGCAGGCGTCGCTGGTGCGCTCGAGCGACGGCGGGCCGCGGCACTTCCTGGCGCAGATCGAGGACCTGACCGAGAGCAAGCGCCAGGAGGCGCAGCTGACCTTCCTCTCCAACCACGACGCGCTCACCGGCCTGCTCAACCGCCGCTCGTTCATGCGCGAGCTCGAGTCTCACCTCGAGCATGCGGACGGCCCGCGGGTGGCCGGGGCGGTGATGATCGTCGATCTGGACCACTTCAAGTTCGTCAACGACACGCTCGGGCCCCAGATCGGGGACGAGCTGATCTTCAGGGTCGCGCTGCTGCTGTCAGATGAGCTGGACGCCGGCGACCCGATCGCGCGGGTGGGCGGCGACGAGTACGCGGTCCTGCTGCGCGACGCAGATGGAGCGGCGGCGCTCGGAGTCGCGCGCGAGCTGCTGCGGTTGCTGCGCGAGGGCCCGATCACGATCGGTGCCGGCACGCGCCGGCTCGCGGCGAGCATCGGCCTGGCGACGTTCGAGGGCAGGCACGGCGGGAGCGCGGAGGAGATGCTCGTCGACGCCGAGCTGGCGATGTACGACGCCAAGGAGGGCGGCCGTGATCGCGTCGCCCTGTTCGGCGCGGAGCACCACGCCCACGCGCCGACGCCGATGAAGGGGCGCGTCACGTGGGCACAACGCGTCAGCGCGGCGCTCGACGAGGACCGCTTCACGCTGCTGGCGCAGCCGATCATCGAGCTCTCGAGCGGCCGCGTCGCGCAATACGAGCTGCTGCTGCGGATGACCGATGACCGCGGCGAGCTCATCCCGCCGGGACCGTTCCTGAACGTCGCCGAGCGGCTGGACCTGATCCATCAGATCGACGCCTGGGTGGTCTCGAGCGCGATCGAGCTGCTGCAGCAGCTCGGCTGCGAGGGCGAGGACGTCGCGGTCGAGGTCAACCTCTCGGGCCGATCGCTGGGCAACCCCGAGCTGGTGGAGCGGATCGACGCCGAGCTGCGGCGCACGGGAGTCGCGCCGGAGCGGATCATCTTCGAGGTCACCGAGACCGCCGCGATCTCGAGCATCGCGCAGGCGCGGGCGTTCAGTGACCAGCTCTCGCAGATCGGGTGCCGGTTCGCACTCGACGATTTCGGCGCCGGGTTCGGGTCGTTCTACTACCTCAAGCATCTGACGTTCGACTTCCTGAAGATCGACGGCGAGTTCGTGCGGGATTGCCGCAGCGATCCGACCGACCAGCTCGTGATCCAGGCCGTCGTCGACATCGCCCGCGGGATGGGCAAGCGCACCATCGCCGAGTTCGTGGGCGACGACGCGACCGCCGGGCTGCTGGCACGGATGGGAGTGGATTACGGCCAGGGCTACCACCTCGGCGTGCCGGCGCCGCTGCGCGATCAGCTCGAGCGCCCGTACCCTCGCGCCGCCCGACAGGCCTCAGGCCTGGTCGTCGCCGTGCCGCGCCAGTGACAGCGCGAACAGCTCGTCCGGATCGCTGAACCAGCCGTCGAGCTCCAGGCCCGCGGCGGTCAGGTCCGCCTCCACGCGCCCACGCGTGAACTTCGCGCTGATCTCGGTGCGCAGCTCCTCGCCGGGCGCGAACTCGACCCTCAGCCCAAGCCCCGCGATCAGCACCGAACAGGGCCGCCGGGCCCGCAGCCGCATCTCGACCCATTCGTGGCGGCGATCGAAGAACGCGATGTGCTCGAACGCCTCCGGGGCGAAGTCGGCTCCGAGCTCGCGGTTGAGCACGTGGAGGATGTTGCGGTTGAACTCCGCGGTGACGCCCTGGGAGTCGTCGTACGCCGCCTCGATCACCGCCGAGTCCTTGACCAGATCGGTGCCCAGCAGGAGCCGGTCATGCGGACCGAGCAGCGCGGCCAGCTCGCGCAGGAAGCGCCGGCGCGACCCGGGCAGGAAGTTGCCGATCGTGCCGCCGAGCAGCGCCACCAGCCGCGGCGCCCGCGCACCGTCTGGGACGCGCAGCAGATGGCGCTCGAAGTCGCCGATCACGCCGTGCACGTGCAGGCCGTCGAACTCGTCGACGAGCTCGGCCGCTGCCTCGCGCACGACCTGCTCGGAGACGTCGACCGGCACGTAGCGCTCGAGCGTGCCCGCCCGATCCATCGCGTCGAGCAGGATCCGCGCCTTCGTCGCCGCGCCCGATCCGAGCTCGACCAGCTCGCCCGCGCCGGTGGCGGCGACGATCGCGTCCGCGTGCTCGCGCAGGATCCGAAGCTCGGTGCGCGTCGGGTAGTACTCGGGCAGCTCGCAGATGCGGTCGAACAGCTCCGATCCGCGGGCGTCGTAGAGATGCTTGGGCGGCAGCTCCTTGAACGGGCGCGTGAGCCCGTCGAGCACATCGTTGGCCAGCGAGCGCTCGTCGATCTCGGCGAGCCACGACTCGATCCGGATCTCGTCGGTGTGGAGCACGGTGGTCATGGCTAGAGGTCCCTTGCGACTCGAAAGCCGGCGAAGATCTGGCGGCGCTGCGGGTAGTCCCAGTTCCGGAAGGTTGGCGTGGCGAGCCGCGCGCGCGTGGCCCATGACCCGCCGCGCAGCACCTTGAAGTCGGCGCCGAAGAAGACCTCGGAGTACTCCTTGTAGGGATGGGCGGCGAACCCCGGGTAGCCGGCGAACCGGCTCGAGGTCCACTCCCACACGTCGCCGAGCATCCCGAGCGCGCCGGAGGCGGCGGCGCCCGCATCCGATGCGATCGGCTCCGGGCCGCGGCTGAAGAGGTCCACGTTCGCGTGGACGCCGGGCTGGGGCGATCCGCTGCCCCAGGGATACGGTCGGGCCTCGCCCGCCTCCTGATCCCAGGTCGCTGCCTTCTCCCACTCGATCTCGGTGGGAAGCCGAACGCCGTTTGCACGCGCGAAGGCATCGGCCTCGAACCAGGAGACGTGGATCACGGGGCGGTCGGGGTGCAGCGGCTCGAGGCGACCGAGACGCCACTCCGCGGCGTGGTCCGCCGTCCAGCCCGCGGGTCTCGTGATGTCGTACTGCTCCTTCCACGCCCAGCCCTCATCCGACCACCACTCGCGCCGCTCGTAGCCCCCGCCCTCGACGAACGTCAGGTACGTGGCGTTGCTGATCGCCGTGCGGCCGATCATGTAGGCGCGGACGTCGGTGCGATGACGGGGCCGCTCGTTGTCGTACGCGAAGCCGTCGGCGCCGGCGCCGATCGTGCACGGACCCGCGAGGACACGGATGAGCTCGAGCCCGGTGTGGCGCGGGGATCCCGCGTTGTGCGGACGCCGGGAGCGCTGGGCGACGTCGACGTCGACGTCGATGCGCGCGAGCTGGATCGTCTGAAGCATGGTCTCGTTGTGCTGCTGCTCGTGCCGGAGCACCATCTCGCACACCGCCCCGTCCGCCGCGGCGTGCCGCGCGATCGCCGCGAGCGCGCTCGCTCGGACCGCCTCCAGATACTCGCGGGCCTGGGCCGGCGCCAGGAACGGAAGGTCGCCGCGCTGCGCGCGGGGCGTCTCGAACGCGTCGTAGACGTGCGCGAGGTCCTCCCTCAGCAGCGGCCGCCCGCCGAAGCGGTGCACCAGCCACAGGTCCTCGAACGCGGCGATGTGCCCGAGATCCCACACGAGCGGGCTCATCAGCGGCGAGTGCACCCGCTCGAGGTCGGCCTCGGAGATCGACTCGACCAGCGCCAGCGTCCGCTCCCGGGCCTCCAGCAGCGCCTCCACCGTGTCTGCGGCGGTCTGCCGGGCGGGAGCTGCGGTCAGGCTGCCCATCGCCACCAATTGTCCCATCTCCGGGATGAACGAAAGCGAAACGGTTGTTGTGAGGCCGGATAGGCTCGCAACGCGTGGCAGATGTGTTCATCTCCTACGCGCGCGAGGACCGTGACTTCGCGCGCACGCTGGTTGACGCGCTGAAGCAGCGCGGTCGCGAGACCTGGATCGATTGGGAGGGAATCGAGCCGAGCGTCGAGTGGTGGCAGTCGATCGTCGAGGCGATCGACGCGGCCGACGCGATCGTCTTCATCTGCTCGCCGGACTCGCTCGCGTCAGACGTGTGCAAACGGGAGCTGGGACACGCCGCCGCACAGCGAAAGCGGCTGATCCCGATCGTTGCCCGAGATATCGAGGGACTGGAGGCTCCGGCTGAGATCGCGGCGCTGAACTGGGTGTTCCTGCGGCCCGAGGACGACTGGGAAGCGGGGCTCGCCAGCGTGATGCGCGCGCTCGACCTCGACCTCGAGATGGTGCGCGTCCATACGCGCGTGCTGACACGCGCCGAGGCCTGGCGACTGTCCGGCCGGCGCACCACGCCGCTGCTGCGCGGGGAAGAGCTGCGAGCCGCGGAGCGGTGGCTCGCGCACGCAGCCTCCGGTGGTGAGCCCGAACCGACGGATCTGCAGGCCCAGTTCATCGCCGCCAGCCGCCATGTCTCGAACCGGCGCCAGCGGCAGGCGATCAGCGGCTCCCTGGCGGTCGCAGCGGTCGCGATCGCGCTCGCGATCTTCGCATTCGTGCAGCGGGCCCAGGCCCAGCACCAGGCGAAGCTGGCTCAGTCGCGCCAACTCGCCGCCAGCGCCGAATCCGAGCTTGGCAGCGATCCCGAGCAGGCCATCGGCCTGGCGGCACGAGGTCTTCGGATTCAGTCCACGCCGCAGGCGCTGCATGCCCTGTGGAGCGCATTGACCGACTCGCGGCTGCGCGGCGTGCTGTTGGGCTCGAGCCCGGTCGAGGCGGTCGCCTTCTCCCCGGACGGGGGCCTGCTCGCGGCCGGAGGAGAGGACGGCTCGGTCCGCCTCTGGCGCCTTGCCGACCGGCGGCTGCTCTGGTCCGCAGCCGGCGGCGGGCCCGCCGTCAACTCTCTGTCGTTCGGACCTGGCGGGACCCTGCTCGCCGTTGGGCGCGGCTTCATCACCTCCAATCCGAACTGCTATGCGGATATCGTCAACGTGGCGAGCGGGAGCGTCCTCCGGCAGCTCGGGCCCACGGCGGGCGGCAACTGCGGCCGCGTGGTTAGCTTCGTCGGCTCGTCGAACGTCGTCGCGGTCGCAGCCGGCGGCACGGTGCAGCTCTGGAGCGCGACGAGCGGTCAGCCAATTGCCGCTCCGCTTCAGGTAGTGCCCGCGAACCAGATCGGGTTCATCGCTGGGCTCGCGGTCAGCCCGGACGGTCGCGAGCTGGCCGTAGCCGCGCTGCACGAGGTTTTCATCGTGAATCTCCGCACGGGCGCTCGTCTGGCCGAGATTCAGAGCGCGCCCAACCTGGCGCCCTTCAATCCGACCGCGGTCGCCTTCAGCCCCGATGGCACCCAGCTGCTGATCACCGGCGAGTACGCCACGCAGCTCTACACCCTCCCCGAGCGCCACTCCGACGAGCTTTACGCGCAGGACTCCGGGACCGTTGGCGCCACGTGGGCGGGCGACGGACGTGTGCTCGCCGCAGGCGGGCTCGCCAGTGGCGTCGACGTGTGGTCCTTCTCCGAACGCCCGGTCGAGGTCCTGCACGGTGCGTCCGCCGAGCAAGCCCAAGCGGTCGCCATGGCGGCGGACGGGACTCTCGCGGCAGGCCTCACGGACGGCTCGGTGCGGATCTGGGCGGCCGATCCCGATCTACCCGACAGCAGCTCGCAGTCGCCGTTCGCGCTGAATCAGACAGCCGAGGCGCCAGGGGCGCATCTGACGGTCATCGGTGACACCAAGGCCACGTATGGGACGAACACGACGACCGGCGTCGTCGTCGTCGACGACACCGGGCGCCCGGTACGGTCGCTCAATCTGCAGGGCGACGGACCATTCGCGGTGACCGCCAACGGCCGGATCGTGTTCACCCACAACGGGAGGCTGGAGCTATCCGACCTCCGGAGCGGAGCTCAGATACGGTCGGCGGCACTGCCGAGCAGCCAACCCGCCTCATCGATCGCGACGTCCGCGGACGGCTCCATGACGGCGGTCCTGGTGAACTCCGGGACGTCGGCTCCCGATTCGATCGTCGTGGTGTCACCGGACGGCGTTCGGACCGCGCCCACCACCGACACCACCTATGCGCTCTCGCTGAGTCCGGATGGCCGGCTGCTCGCGGTCCCGACGCCCTCTGGCATCCAGATCCTCGACGCGCGCACCCTCGGCGTCATTCGAAACGAGTCCGGCGTCGCGGCGGCGTTCTCGAATTCGGGAGCGGAGCTGGCCATCCAGCGAACCGACCTCTCGATCGCACTCGTGCGCACCAGCGACTGGCGAACCCTTGAAACCGCGGTCGGCGCCGCGACCCGGTTCCCCGCGATGAGCTTCTCGCCCGACGATCGACTACTGGCCGGAATCGGCAGCGATGCCGTGTTGCGTGTCTGGGACACCGCCGACGGGGCGCAGGTCGCGACGAGGCAGGTCGCCGAAGTGCCGGCCCAGGCGCAGCGCTACCAGTCGCCGCCCGTCGCCCTGACCGCGGCGGGCTATGCGATCACCGGGATCGGGAACCAGGTCGCGGGCTACGACGTCTGCGATCGGTGCTTCAGCGCCAGCGCGCTGCTGCGACAGGCAGACACGCGCCTGCGCGAGATCGTTCCGGTGTCTCCCGGCCGGTAAGGCGTGCGTCAGCGCGTGTCGGTCAGCGCGTAGCGCAGATACAGCGCGCCCTCGCGCTCCAGCAGCCAGCGGAGGCGCACGCCGGCGGGCTCGGTGAGCTCGGGGCCGCTGGCGATCGTCGGGCCGACCCCGCCGCCCGCGAGCTTCGGCGAGAGCGTCAGGAACAGCTCGTCGACGAGGCCCTCCTGCAGGAGGGCGCCGAACAGCGTCGGGCCGCCCTCGCACAGGACCAGGCCGACGCCGTGGTGGCGCTTGAGGTGACGGAAGGCCGTCGTCAGCGTCATCTCTCCCGGATCGAGCACGACCACCTCGACCTGGGCGGCGCAGCCGGCGGTGTCGATCTCGGTCGGCGAGAAGATCACGATCCGGGCTTCGGGCTCGGCGAACAGCGGAATGTCCAGCGGGACCTCGCCGCTGCGCGTGACGACGGCCGCGAGCGGCTCGGGGTCGAGGCCCAGCTGCCGCCTGCGCTCGCGGCGCTCGTCGCGGCCCAGGACCCGGCCGTAGCGCTCGATTCGCAGCGTCCCGGTGCCGGCGATCACCGCGTCGACTTGCTCACGCAGGCCGTGGAAGATCGCGCGGTCGCCGTCGTCGCCCAGGCCGCCTGAGCGCCCCTGGAGCGTCGCGCGGCCGTCGACGCTCGCGACGAAGTTGACGAGCGTGTACGGCCGTTCGGCATCGGCGCCGGCGGCGAGCTCGCGCAGCCTCGCGAGCAGCTCCGCGGCGGTGGCCGGGCCCGGCTCCGGGATCAGCTGCCTGAACTCCACGCGTTGCAAGTTACCTGCTGGGGCTCGCGCAACCCTTAGGCTTCGCCGTCCAGCGATGCTCGACTGCACGTATCGCGTCCAGATCCCCCATCGCGCCGGGCAGCTCGCGCGAGTCGCGGGCGCGATCGCGGATGGTGGCGGACTGATCGGAGACGTCGTGACGATCTCCGTGGGTCGCGAGCGCTCGGTCCGCGAGATTACGGTCGAGGTTCGCGACAGCGGGCAGGAGCAGCGGATCGCCGACCTGCTCGAGGAGCTCGAGGGCGTGAACGTCGTCTGGCACGAAGATCGCGCGTTGATCCGTCACCACGGCGGCAAGCTCCAGATCGACGCGATCCACCCCGTGCGTACGGTCCAGGAGATGCGCGATGTGTACACGCCGGGCGTCGCGCGGGTGTGCACCGCAATCGCCGCTCGTCCCGAGCTCGCCGCGACCTACACGATGATCACGCGCAGCGTCGCGATCTGCACCAACGGGACGCGCGTGCTGGGGCTCGGGAACATCGGTCCGGTTGCGGCGATGCCGGTGATGGAGGGCAAGGCGGTGTTCTACCGGCAGTTCGCGGGCATCTCCGCGATGCCGATCCTGATCGACGCCGAAGGGGTGGAGGAGTTCGTCGAGACGGTGCTGCGGATCGCGCCGACGTTCGGGGGGATCCACCTGGAGGACATCTCGGCGCCCGAGTGCTTCGAGATCGAGCGGCGGCTGATCGAGGCCCTGCCCCAGCCGGTGATGCACGACGACGTCCACGGCACCGCGGTCGTCTCGATCGCCGCCACGATCGTCGCCTGCCGCAACGCCGGGATCGAGCTGCGCTCGGCGACGGTCGGGCAGCTCGGGCTCGGCGCAGCCGGATTCGGGATCGCGTCGCTGATGGTCCAGGGCGGCGTCGGGCGGGTGATCGCGTTCGACCCGGTGGAGGCCTCGCACGCGCGTGCGCTCGCGGCCGGGATCGAGCTGGCGACGATGGAGGAGGTGATGCGCCGAGCCGACGTGGTGATCGCCACGACCGGCCGTCCCGGACTGATCGGGCCGGAGATGATCCGCCGCGGCCAGGTGGTGATGGCGCTCTCCAACCCCGACCCCGAGATCTCGCCCGAGGCGGCCGAGGCCGCCGGAGCGGCGTTCGCCGCGGACGGGCGCAGCGTCAACAACGTGCTCGGATATCCCGGGATCTTCCGCGGCGCGCTGCAGGCCGGCGCGTCCGGGATCACGGTCGAGATGAAGCTCGCGGCCGCCCGGGCGATCGCTGACCTCGCGGGCGACGAGCTCGTCCCGAACGCGCTCGATCAGGGGGTGCACGACGCGGTGGCGGCGGCCGTGCGCGAGGCGGCGCAGCGCAGCGGCGTGGCTCGTCCGCAGCTCGCCAGCGTCGGGCTGTGAATGGCTCGCAGCGGATCTCCAACCAGTTAGGCTGCCGCGCGCATGGACTTCAAGCAACTGGACCGTGGCGAGCTGATCGCGATCGCCGGCGGCATCTTGTTGGCGGTCTCCCTGTTCCTGCACTGGTACGACCTAGGCAACGCGAACGCAATGCTCAACAGCTGCAAAGGGCCATCGACGGCGTGCACGGGCTGGGCCTCGCTCACGATCCTGCGCTTCCTGCTGCTGCTCACTGCGGCGGCGCCGCTGATCCTCGCGTGGATCATCGTGCGCGGCCACGCGCTCTCCTGGCCGCGTGGTGAGCTGACCGCGGTGACCGCGCTGGCGGCGCTGACGTTCACGGTCTTCCGCGGACTGATCGATAAGCCCGGGACGCCGCCCGGCGAGATCACGATCAGCTACGGGTGGTGGGTCGCGCTGGCCGCCGGATTCCTGATCCTCGCCGGGTCCGTCTGGCGCTCGCAGGAGAGCGCGGGGCGCCGCAAGCCCCCGGGTGTGCTGTGAACGACCCCGCTCGTCCAGATCGCAACCTCGCGCTCGAGCTGGTGCGCGTTACCGAGGCGGCGGCGTTGGCCGCGGCGCGAATGGTCGGGCGGGGCGACAAGGAGGGCGCCGACCAGGCGGCGGTCGACGCGATGCGCCACGTCCTGGACGGCGTCTCGATGGACGGGGTGGTGGTGATCGGCGAAGGGGAGAAGGACGAGGCGCCGATGCTCTACAACGGCGAGCAGATCGGCGACGGCTCGCTGCCCAAGGTCGACATCGCGGTCGACCCGCTCGAGGGCACTCGCCTCACGGCACTCGGGATGCCCAGCGCGCTGGCCGTGATCGCGCTGTCGGAGCGCGGCACGATGTTCGACCCGGGCCCGTGCGTCTACATGGAGAAGATCGCGGGCGGGCCGGAGATCGCCGACCTGCTCGACCTCGACCGGCCGCTCCCCGAGACGCTCGCGCTGGTCGCCAAGCGCAAGGAGATCGACATCCGCGACGTGATGGTGGTGATGCTCGATCGCGAGCGCCACCACGACGCCATGCGGCAGGTCCGCGAAGCCGGGGCGCGCGTGCGGCTGATCATCGACGGCGACGTGTCCGCGTCGCTGCTCTCGGTCAGCGACAACTCTCCGGTCGACCTGCTGTGGGGCATCGGCGGCACGCCCGAGGGGGTGATCTCGGCGGCCGCGATCAAGTGCATCGGGGGCCAGCTGCTCGGGCGCCTGTGGCCGCGCAACGACGAAGAGCGCCAGGCCGCGATCGACGCCGGCTATGACCTGAACCGGGTGCTGACCGGGGATGACCTGGTCGCCGGTGACGACGTGTTCTTCTCGGCGACCGGCGTCACCGACGGTGATGTGCTCCAGGGCGTCCGCTATCAGGGCGATCGCGGTGCGACCACCGAGTCGCTCGTGATGCGCTCGCGCTCGGGCACCGTACGGAGAATCTCCGCGCGCCACGACCGCAGCAAGCTGCGCGCGCTCACCGGCGTGCGCTACGGCTGACCGTTCTCGTCGTTCTCCTCGGCCAGCATCCCGACCTTCGAGCGCGCCAGGTCGAGGTTGGTCAGCGAGCGCAGGAACGCGTGCGTCACCAGCACGTGGATCGATGACTGCGTCGCCTCGTAGACCGGCATGCTGAAGCCGGCCGCGATCGCCGGATAGAAGTTCGAGACCTCGACCTCGATCCGCAGCTTGACGCCGCCGTGCTCATCGGTGTCGCCGAGCAGCTTGACGTCGATCGCCAGATATCCCGAGCCGCGTCCGGCGCGCGCCACCAGCAGACCGTCGCGGATCCGCCAGCGCACCGACCCGCGGTCGGGCTCGATCGTGTACTCGGGCGCCTCGAAGCGCAGCAGCCTGAACGGCCGGGCGAGGAACACGACCGAGCGGCTGTGCTCGCTGTAGACGACGCGGATCAGCCCGAGCGTCACGCGCGAGAGGAAGCGCCAGTAGGTGCGCGCGAGGTTCTCGAGGTTGGTGGGGTTCCACAGGCGCTCGAGGTCGTCGATCGACACGGCCAGCTGGGCTGACTGGATCGATTGCACGGCGCCACTCGGCAGCAGGACCACGGTCGAGCGTTGGGGGGAGAGGAGCGTGGCGCGTGAGGGGGCGTGCCGGCGGTAGTAGCGCCTCCGCGCCATCACCAGGGCGGACAGAGCGAGGATCACGGCGAGGATCGCGGCCACGGGAGGATTCTGCCCGGTTTGATTCAGGACATAGCCGGTTGTTCGACGCCGGCCGCTGCGGGAGCACGCGGCGGGCGATCGGGGTACGCGCCTAGCGCGGAAGCGTCGTCAGCGTGACCGTCGAGCCGGCCGGCAGCGCCGCCTCCCCCGGCGGGATCCGGGCCAGGGCCTCGACGCCGGCGAGCGAGCTCAGCGTGTGCGAGCCGACCGGGCCGTCCGGGACCGCCACGAGGCTGCCCTCGCGGGGCTCCAGCAGCACCCGCACCAGCATCTCGCGACTGGGATGCGGTGCGACCTCGGCGCTCAGGACCGCGGTCCGGGGCCTCTCCGGTGCGAGCCCCTGGAGAGCCAGCAGCGCCGGCCGCGCGAGCAACGAGAACGTCAGCAGCGCGGAGACGGGATTGCCGGGAAGCCCGAAGATCAGCGCGTCCTGGCAGGTGCCGAACCAGACCGGCTTGCCCGGCTGGATCGCGACGCCCCAGAACAGCCGCTGCGCGCCGAGCGCGGCCAGCGCCGGCTTGACGTGGTCGTGGGGTCCGACCGACATGCCGCCACAGATCACCAGCACCTCGATCTCCCGGAGCGCGGCGCTCAACGCCTGCTCGGTCGCCTCGCGGTCGTCGCGAAGCCGCTGTCCGGGGGCGACCGTCGCCCCGGCGCAGCGGGCGAGCGCCTCGAGCGTCGCCGCGTTCGAGTTGTGGATCTGCCCGGGGCCCAGCGACTCGCCAGGCCCGCGCAGCTCGTCGCCGGTGCACACCACCCGCACGCGGGGCCGGCGGACCACCGGCAGAGTGGCGGCGCCCGCGGCGACGGCGAGACCGAGCTCGAGCGGCGCGATCCTGCTGCCGGCGTGCAGCACCGTGTCCCCGGCGCGCATGTCCTCGCCCCGCTCGCGGACGTTGTCCGACGCCCCCGTGGGCGTCCTGGCCGTGATCTGGTCGCCGTCGCGCAGGACATCCTCCTGGCGGATCACGCCGGCGCCGGCGGGCACCTCGGCTCCGGTCGAGATCCGCAGTGCCTGATCGGGCCCCGGCGGGCGGTCGGCGGGGGCCCCCGCGCGAGACTCGCCGGCGACCGCGAGCCGGCGCTCGGCGGATCCGGGAAGGACCGCGTAGCCGTCCATCGCGGAGGACCGGAACGAGGGGACGTCGGCCGCCGCGGTCAGGTCGCGGGCGAGCGTCCGGCCGAGCGCCTCCTCGACGGGAACGCGCTCCTCGGGAAGGCGCTTGCAGGCCGCAAGCACGATCCGCTGCGCCTCGTTGATCGTGATGAGCTGCTCGGGCATTCCGCGTCACATTCTTCCTGGGAGCTCGTCATTGTTGACTGCACCGCGTGATAAAAGACGCCGATGCCGCCGGGCCCTCCACGTCGGCGCCGGGCAAGACCGGTCGCCGACGCTCCCATCGACGCGCTGCTGCTGCGCCTGGAGGATCTCGCCAAAGGATGGCTGCTCGCGCTGCTCGAGGACGCGCCGCTCGACGACGCGCCGGGAATCCTCGCCGCCGAGCTCGCTCGCGACGGGCCGCGGATCTGCGATGCGGTCGTGCGCGCGCTGGCCAGCGATGATGACCTGCGCCGGCTCGCCCCGGGCGGGGCGCTCGAGCTGCTCGCTTCGCGCGCCGGCGAGGTTGCCGGCGCCGGCGGCATGGCGGCAACCACCCGCGCGATCGACACCCTGCACGGCGTGATCTGGGCTGCCGTCAGAGATGAGCTGCCGCGACCGGATCCCGAGCAGGTGTCCGAGCTCGCCGAGCGGCTGTCGGCGGTGATCGAGCTGGTCCGGACGGCGGCGCTGCGCACGGTCGAGGACGAGGGAACTCGGCCCGAGCTGAGGGTCGCCGACTCGGTCGAGTCGCCGGCGTTCCGGGTCGAGCCCCCCGCGGACCCGGTCGAGCCGCCCGCGTTCCGGGTCGAGCCGCCCGCGGACCCGGTCGAGCCGCCCGCGTTCCCGCGTGAGCCGCCCGCGTTCCCCCGTGAGCCGCCCGCGCCCGTCGCGTCGGCGCCGAGGCCTGAGGCGCCGATCAGCGGGGCGGTGCCCGACGCGCTGTGGATCGGCGCGATTGACGACGAGATCGGCCGCGCTCAGCGTGCCGGCAAGCCGCTGTCGCTGCTGCTCGTGGAGCTCGACGACGCGGAGCGAGTGATCGGCGCCTCCTCGGGCGAGGAGGCCACCGCGACCTTCGGCCGCTTCGCGCAGGCAGTCCGCGGCGCGCTGCGCCGCCAGGACATCCTCGCGATCGAGACCGACTCGCGCGCATGGATCATCGCGCGCGAGACCGGGCGGTTCGGCGCGCAGGCCCTCGGCTCCCGCGTGGCGGAGTCGGTGCGCACGGCTCACCACTGGCGCGGCGCACCGATGGTCGCGAGCGTCGGGGTCGCGGTCCTGGGGGAGGATGGCCACGATCGGGAGAGCCTGATCGAGGCGGCCGAGGAGGGCCGCTACGCCGCCGCCGCGAGCGGGATCGCGATCATTCGCGCCGGCCGCTCAGACGATCCCTCCGGCGAGCCGCCGTTCGCGGGCTGAGCCGGCCCGCTCCGGCTCTGGCCGGACGCTCGTCCTGCCCGGCGTCGGCCCTGTTCGAACTTTGGCAAATCGGGCCCACCCCCCGGGACCAAATTGCCAAAGTTCCTGGTGGGAGGTCTCCCAGGGGCGAGTTCCGGCGTGTCGTCCACGCGGTCCCGCGCCTCCGCGCCGGCGCCGCCCGCCGGCGCCGCCCGCCGGCGCCGCCCCCCGGCGTTGGGGGGCCGGCGCTAATGCCTGGGGAGCGAGACGGCGCCGATGGTGACGGTCGTATCGATCCCGAGCTTGGTCGCCGTGGCCTGCGTCAGGTCCCAATCGGCGCCGTTGGCATACGGGCCCCGGTCGATCACGGGCACCGTCATCGTGTGGCCGTTGTAGTAGAGCGCCACCGGCGTTCCGCAGGGGAGTGTGCGGTTCGCCACCCCGAGGGTCTGCTTCTTCAGCACCTCCCCGCACGCTGTCGTCGAGCCCCAGAAGCCGGGGCCATAGTACGTGGCGATCGCGAGCCGGTAGACGGTGGCCGTCACGGCGGGGGTGACCGCGGCGGCATGCCCGCCGCTCCCGCCGATCACCACCGCCCGAAACTCGAAGCGGCCGATGTGGTTGACGTGCCAGACGATGCCGTATGACCCGTTGCCGCGCGCCGTGGCGTGCGCGGTCGCCGCCCAACGCCATCCGGTCTCGCGGCCGTTTCGCTCGATCTCGATCTTGTGACCGCCCGCGTGCGCCGCGCTGCCGGTGAACACCTCGGTGTTGTGGAGGAAGGCGGACGCGTCGGTCGAGATCACCATCCCGCCGCCGCTCGCGCTGACGACAACGTTGCCGGGCTGGACCTCGCCGAAGGAGGTCCGCGTGCCGTTCTGGCCGCCCCCGCCGAGCCCGGCCCCGCCGCTGCTCGCGAGCGCCCATGCGGGGAGCGCGAGCGACGCTCCTCCGAGGAGCGCTGCGGCGAGGTAGGCGTGGGCGCGACGACTCACGTTCAAACCGGTCCGTTCCTTCAGTTGGGCGCCTACGGGGTGAGCTGACGGGCTCGCGCCTTGAGTGGCGCTACGGTCCTAAGCGGGACCGATTCGCCCCTGCGGGCCTGGCGGACCGCAAGTGGTTCCCCCGCCGATCGTCCCCGGAAGGGCGATCGCTCGGCTTGGAAGTGGCGGCAGTATACGAAACTCTGCTCGAGCGGGGGCGAGTTCGGCCGGTTTGGGCAGCTATGGGCGAGGCAGGCGCGAGACCGCCCGGCGGATCGCCCGGGCGCTGATCGAGAGCCCGATCTCGGCCAGCTCGGCCGCCGCCTGGACCGCCGTGCCGACGAGGTCAGAGCCGCTCTTCGGGGCCGGCTTGCCCGACCGGCGGGCGGTCGGCGTGCCGGCCGGCTGAGCCGGCTGGCGCAGGCGCTCGGGGCGCGGCCGGCGAGCGGGGCGCATCGGCGCGGGGGCTGGTGCGGCCGCGGGCGCCTTGGCCCCGGCGCCGCCGCGGGCGCCTTGGCCGCCGCCGCCGCGGGCGCCTTAGGTCGCCGAGCCAGCGCGCGCCTTGGTTTCGCCGCCGCCGCTTTGGGCTTCCGCTGCGGGGTGGGCTTCGCCTCCGGCGCGCTCGAGCCGTTCTTGGCACGCGCCGAGCGCTTCTCGCTGCGCCGGTGCGGCCGGGAGCGCGGGAGCGCCCCGAGGACCTCTGATGGCGGCTTCTCTGGCATCCCACGCACATGATCGCGCACCCGGCCAGCTGGCGCGTCCCGATCTCGCAAATTGCGGGCGTGATTTGAAACAACCCGCCGCGTCGGGCGTATAGATGTGAAAAATCAGCGCCGTGAGCGCGGCGCTGGGCCCGTACCCGGCTACCCTCTGCGGGCACGGCCAGTGCTTATACTTTCCTACGTATGTTTGAGTAGCGGGCGTGCGCCTTGAGTAGCGCCCGCACTAACTGATCCAAGCGCCGGTACCAGGACAGGCACAACCGGCCGCGCAACGGAAACGGAATCAGATGTCAGTAGCGGACTTGCAGGAACTCGAAGAGATCAAGGGACTGGTCACCCGCGGCCAGCAGCTCGGCGTTCTGACCTACGCGGACATCGCGACGGCGGTCTCCGAGCTCGATCTCGACGAGGCGGATGTCGAGGAGCTGCACGGCTTCCTCGAGCGGGCTGAGATCGAGCTCGTCGAGGAGGTCGACCCGGCGATTTCGGCCGCCGACGTCGAGCGCGCCCCCGACAAGCGCGGGCGGCGCAAGCCGAAGACGGCGCTGGACCTCAAGCCGGACATGACCACCGACTCCCTTCAGCTGTTCCTGAAGGACATCGGCAAGGTGCGGCTGCTGACGGCGCAGGAAGAGGTCGACCTCGCCAAGCGCATCGAGCGCGGCGATCTCGACGCCAAGCAGAAGATGGTCGAGTCCAACCTCCGGCTCGTGGTCTCGATCGCGAAGAACTACCGCAACCAGGGCCTCCCGTTCCTCGACCTGATCCAGGAGGGGACGCTCGGGCTCGTTCGCGCCGCCGAGAAGTTCGACTACCGCAAGGGCTTCAAGTTCTCGACCTACGCGACCTGGTGGATCCGCCAGGCGATCGCCCGCGCGCTCGCCGACAAGGCGCGCACGATCCGGATCCCGGTGCACGTCGTCGAGAAGCTCAACAAGATCGGCCGCGCCGAGCGCAAGCTGGTCACCGAGCTCGGCCGCGAGCCGACCGCCGAGGAGATCGCCGAGGTCACCGGGATCGAGCCCGAGGAGGTCGAGTCGATCAAGCGCTCGGCGCAGGCGCCGGTCTCGCTGGAGAAGCCGGTCGGCGACGAGGAGGAATCCGAGTTCGGGCAGTTCATCGCCGACGAGCGCGCCGAGTCGCCGTACGAGCGGGCCGCCGAGATCCTCACCAAGGAAGCGCTTGCGCGAGGCGCTCGAGAACCTCTCCTACCGGGAGCGGCGCGTGCTCGAGCTGCGCTACGGCCTGGGCGGCGAGCATCCGCGCACGCTGGACGAGGTCGGCCGCACGTTCAACGTCACGCGCGAGCGGATCCGGCAGATCGAGAACCAGTCGCTGAAGAAGCTCCAGTCGCTCGCCGAAGCGCAGAAGCTCCGCGACGTCGCATAGCTTTCCGGGGCGGCGCATGCGCCGCCCCGCCGGCCGGTGCATGCACCGGCCGGGGCCGGCGTGCATGCACGCCGGCCTCCCCTCGCTTCAGTTCGTGAAGTCTTGCGCTAGACTAGGACTTCTGATGGCTTCGAATGAAACCTGTCCGGTCTGTCGCACGGCCGAGATCGTGTGCGGCAAGTGGACGCTGCTGGTGATCCGGGACCTCGCCGACGGCCGCTCGCGGTTCTGCGAGCTCGAGCGCTCGCTGCAGGGCATCAGCCCGCGCACGCTGTCGCTGCGGCTGCGCGCCCTCGAGGAGGAGGGCATCGTCCGGCGCCAGACGTTCCCCGAGGTGCCGCCGCGGGTTGAGTACGCGCTGACGACGAAGGGCCGCGCGCTCGTGCCACTGATCGAGGACATGCGCTCCTACGGGCGCGAGTGGCTCGGCGTCTGCGAGGACGAAGTGCAGAGCGCGCTCGACGAAGCCGCCGTCGCCGCCGTCTGAGCGCCGCATGCGGATCGCCGTCGCCGCCGATGAGCTGACCGGCGTCGCCGCGGCATTGCCCGAGGAGCTGCGCAAGCGCGGCCACGAGCCGCTGCTGCACGGCGCCTACGCGGAGGACGAGCGCGACGACTGGGCCTGGGCCGCCGAGCGCGCCGCCCGCGACGTTGCCGACGGGCGCGCCGAGCAGGCGGTGGTCGCGTGCTGGACCGGGACCGGAGCGTCGATCGCGGCCAACAAGGTGCCGGGCATCCGCGCCGCGCTGTGCGGCGACGCACGCACCGCCGAGGGGGCGCGTCGCTGGAACGACGCGAACGTGCTTGCGCTCAGCCTGCGCCTCACCTCGCCGGCCGCGCTCGAGGAGATCCTCGATGCGTGGCTCGCCGGCGACGCGAGCGACGATCCGCAGGACGTGCAGAACGTCGCCCACCTCGCCGAGATCGAGAGGATCTGAAGGACGCGCGCAGAATCGGCCAGGGTGCACAACGCCACCCTGCACGAGCTGCTCGAGGCGTTCACCGCGGACGCCGCCGCCGAACTGAAGGCCGCGACCGCAGGCGGGGACGAGATGCCGTTCGAGCTGGTCGAGACTGAGGGCCAGCAGCGGCGCAGCACGCCGCTGTACTGCTACCGGCCGCTGACCGACGTGTTCATCCGCGAGCGGCTGCGGCTGCTCAGTGCGCTGCCCACGTACGCGCCGGCGCTGCGCGCGCTGGCCGGGGTCGAGGGGGTGGAGGCCTATCTGCGGGAGCGTGGCGAGCCGCGGATCCCCGGCGAGCCGCGCGAACGGGCCGACGCCGCGCTGCGGCTGCTCCTCGCGGCGGTGTTCGCCGAGCGCACCGAGTTCGGATTCGACCCGGTGCGCTTCGAGGCCGCCTACGCCGAGCTCGAGCAGACGCTCTACGCCGGCCACTGCGTCAGCACCGTGGTCGCGCCGCTCTACGGCGTCGCGCTCGATCACACGACCAAGGAGCTGCCCCTCGGCGAGGGACTGTCGCTGGTGCGCGGCGAGGAGCTGGCGGACGCGCCGGCCGATGCCGTGTGGGCCGATGGCGAAGATCCCAACGTCCTCGTCAAGCTGACGGTTGCGCAGGAGCGCACGGTCCGCCCGCCCGTCTCGCTCGCGCGCACGCGCTTCCGGCGCGTGCTCACGGCCCTGCGGCTGTTCGAGCGGGGCGGCTATGCGCTCGGGCCGATCGCGTGGACGCGCACCGACGCGGGCAGCTGGCGGTCCGTCGCGCTGGGCGGCAGCGGCCGCCCCCGGTTCGTGACGCTGATCCCGGCCGGCCAGGAGGACGAGCTGCGCGCGTTCTGCAACCTGATCGCGCGCCGGATGCCCGGCGGGGGGGAGCTGGCGTGGGCGCTCGCACGCTTCGAGATGGGCTGCGAGCGGATCGCGCCGTTCGAGGCGCTCACCGATCATCTCCTGGCACTGCGGGCCCTGCTCGAGCCCGAGGGTCCCTCCAGCGGCCGGCTCGCGCAGCGGCTGGCGGTGATCTGCGCCCGTCCCGAGGACCGCGCGAGGCTGGCCGAGCGCACGGCCCACGCGATCTCGCTCGAGCGCGCCGTGATCAGCGGCCTGGCGCCGGCCGAGCCGGGGGCGGACTCGCTGGTCGACGAGGTCGCCGAGCATCTGCGGGCGATCCTGCGGGACGCGCTCTGCGGCCACCTGGACCCGGACCTGCCGTCCTTCGCGGACGAGCTGCTGGCCGAGGCGGCAAGCGCGCCGCCCGCGCGGGAAAGCCACGCCACCGATCTGCTCCCGCTAGGCTGAGCGCAGGCCGCTCCCTACTCGGCCCCCTCCGGGGTCGGGAGTGTTTTGCCGCCAGGCTCAACACGTAAGTCCTGGGGCTCCCAAGAAGTCAGGGGGAGCGCGACCTCAGTCTCGAGCGGGCTCACTGCCCGCTCGTGCTGTTTTCGGAGCGCTCCGGCGGAGTTATCCTGGACCCGTGGGAAGCCCAGTCACGGCGCCGAACGTGCACCCGGACTGCGTCAACGTGCCGCGGATCGGCGATGGCGGCTTCGAGGAGCTCTGCCACCTGGTCACCGACGCCGACCCCGACACCGCCCTCTGCGGCAAGGACGTGACCGGCTATCCCTGGGATCCGCCCTGGCCGCGCTGCGAGGCGTGCCTCGCGATCGCGCGGGGCGATATGAATTAACGCGTGAGCGACGAGATCCTCAACTGCGTCGTGGAGATCCCCAAGGGGAGCCGCAACAAGTACGAGT
Source organism: uncultured Solirubrobacterales bacterium (assembly GCA_963849285.1). Classification (GTDB taxonomy): domain Bacteria; phylum Actinomycetota; class Thermoleophilia; order Solirubrobacterales; family Solirubrobacteraceae; genus Palsa-465. The sequence goes on along the minus strand of CAWKGS010000005.1, from coordinate 1,467,272 downwards.
TCGACGCTGAGCTCGGCGCGATCAAGCTCGACCGCTTCGTCTCGGCGTCGGTCGTGTACCCGACCGACTACGGGTACCTGCCGAAGACCCTCGCGCCGGACGGGGACCCGCTCGACATTCTGGTGTGCGTCTCGGAGCCCACGTTCCCCGGATGCATCGTCCCGTCAAAGCCGATCGGCGTGTTCCGCATGGCCGACGAGAAGGGCGACGACGACCACGTCGTGTGCGTGCCCTGCAGCGACCCCGGCTGGAACGAGCTCGAGCGGATCGGCGACCTCCCCAATCAGCTTCGCAACGAGATCAGCCACTTCTTCGCGGTCTACAAGGACCTCGATCCCGACAAGCACTCCGAGGTGAAGGGCTGGGCAGATCTGGAGGCTGCGTGGGAGACGATCGAGCAGGCGCGCGAGGCCTACCGCGCCAAGGGCGGCTCCTGAGCTTCCACGTCGAGCTCCGACAGTTCCCGCACGTCGCGCGCGCGTTCAACCTGACCCGCGAGGAGCTCGAGTCGCGGATCCTCGCGCCGTGGCTGGCCGGCAAGGCCGTCCAGTTCGAGGAGCGCAAGTGGCCGCCCGACCGCGCGCGCCTGACGATCTACGAGGGGCCGTCCCTGCAGCCGTCGGAGATCGGCCTCGGGCGGGGCTGGGCGAACGCGGCCCGTCACGGGCGCGAGGTCACCGCGCAGCTGCTCGAGCCCGCGGATGCCCCGGCGTCGGAGCTCGCGAGCTTCAAGCGCGGGCTGCTCGACCGTGCCGGGAGCGCACCGCTGCCGTTGAGCGAGGCGCTTGCGGCGGCCAGCGAGCTCTACCCCGGCCGGCGCGTCAGCGAGCGGCTCGCGCTCGCCGAGCGCGCGATCTGGGAGCTGCTGCACGAGGGCGCGCTCGCGCTCTGCAGCGACGCCGACCCGGTGACGCGCGAGCACTGGCAGGCGGTCCTGCTGTCCTCGGACAGCTGGACCGGCGCACGTCCGGTCAGGGTCACGCTCCCCTAGAAAAAATCGGGGCGCGAGCTTTGACCCTGGAGCGCGCTTTCAGTTGAGATCCTCACGAATGAGGACAAGCTGCGCGGCAGACCTACGCTCCTGACGTCTGCTCTTTGCTTCGTCTGGGCTCGCGCCCTTAGAAGGCAACCTACGACCTCGCCGGCACGAAGGCAAGAGCGTTCGCGCGGACGATTTCGCAAATAGCGGGAACGATCGAAATCAGGCCACCACCTCGGCGATGAGCCTCGCCCGCTCGGCCTCCGAGGCGAACAGGTAGCGGTGCATCTGCAGCAGGCCGTCGACGTCGTGGACATCGTCGTCGAGGTACGGGATCAGGAGCAGCGGCCGGTCGCCGAGCTCGCCGGCGAGCCGGGCGATGTTGTGGTCGTCGCGCCCGGCCAGCACGTGGTAGTCGTGGAAGTTCTCCGCGACTCGCGCCGAGAGCCCGGCGCCGAGCTCCTGCTCCAGGGCCGCCACCAGCTCGCCGGACTCGCCGTCGCCCAGCATGTCGTGGTGCACCCGGTTGACGACCACGCCGGCGAACGGCAGGCCGCCTTCCTCGAGCGTGCGGCGAAACCACATCGCTTCGTCGATCGCCTCGCGAGCGGCGGAGGTGACGAGCAGGAAGGCCGTGGTGCTGGAACGCAGCATCGTCTCCACCTTCGCGGCCCGTTCGGTGAAGTCGGCCGTCATGCCGCCGAGCAGCTGGAAGAACGTGGAGAGGTCTGCCAGCAGATCGACGCCGGTGAGCCGCCGCAGGCCCGCGAAGAACGGCGCCGCGCCGCGACCGAGCACGCGCATCCCCAGGCCGGTCGGGCGCATGAACGCCTTCAGCGCGCGTCCCTCGAGGAAGGAGGTCAGCCGGCCGGGCGCGTCGAGGAAATCCAGGGCGTTGCGGGACGGCGGCGTGTCGAGCACCAGCAGGTCGTAGTCGCCCTCGTTCGCGAGGTCGTAGAGCTTCGCGACGGCGGTGAACTCCTGCGAGCCCGACACCGCCGTCGAGAGCTCCCGGTACACGCGATTCGCCTTGATCTCCGAGGCCCGCGCGGGATCGCTGGCAAGCCGATCGATCAGCTCGTCGAACGTCCGCTTGGGGTCGAGCATCATCGCCCACAGCTCGCCGCGGATCTCGAGCCCGTGGTTCGCCAGTCGCTCGGCCTCGACCCGGCGCGGCTCGTTCTGCAGCTCCTCCAGTCCGAGCGCGTTCGCGAGTCGCTTGGCGGGGTCGATCGTGACGACCGCGACCTTGGCGCCGCGCGCCGCCATGCCAAGCGCGATCGCGGCCGCGCTCGTGGTCTTGCCCACGCCGCCGGAGCCACCGCACACGCACACATGCTTGCCCTCGAGCAACTCCGCGACGCTCATCCGCCGCTGCCCGTCTGCGCCGCCGCGAACGCGGTGCGCTCCACCTCCAGCAGCCCGCGCTCCAGCCCGTCGGCGAGCCGCTCGAGCTCCGGGCGCTCGAGGTGGTCGACGAACAGGTAGGGCAGCTCGATCACGCGCGGACCGAGCTCCTCGACGAGCCGCGCCAGCTGCTCGCGCTGCCTCGCGGCGCGCGCATGCTCCGACAGCGCCGCGCGAAGCGCGCCGCGCACGAGGCCGGAATCCGCCCGCGGCAGCGCCGCCGCCAGCTCGGAGGCCTCGCGCTCGTCGAAGCGCTCGGGATAGAGCGAGTTCACGATCACCGCGTCGAGCGGCAGCTCGTCGCGCGCGAGCGCGTCGCGCAGGCCCAGCACCTCGTTGATCGGCATCTCCTCGGGCGTGCTGATGCCCAGCACCCCGGTGAAGCTGGAGTCGGCGATCGTCGCGGCGATCTTGCCGGCCTGACGCGAGATCGGGCCGACGCGCGCGATCTCGGCGAACGTCCTGGGCGCCCGCAGGATCCCGATCCCATGACCGGTCGCCGGCGAGTCGACGATCACGACGTCATACGTCGCCGCGCCCCGGGTATGGCGCTCGAACTGGGCGAGCTCCCAGATCTTTCCCATCGTCAGCAGCTCTCGCATGCCGGGCGTCGCCGTCGCGAACGCCTGGAAGAGCTTGGTCGAGCCGAGCGCCTGGCCGAGCGTCCCGGTCTTGATCCGCAGGTACTCGTCCATCGCCTGCTGGGGGTCGATCGAGATCGTGTAGAGCTTTGGCGCGAGCTCGACCTCGCGGAACTGCGCGCCGCCCTGCTCGAACGCCTGCTGGACGCGGTCCTGGCTGGCGAGCTCGGCGACGATCGTGCGCAGCCCGTGGCGCGCGCTGAGCAGGCCGAGCGCGGTCGCCACGGTCGAGCGGCCGACGCCGCCTTTGCCCATGACGAAGATGAGGCGTTTGTCCAGAAGCGTGGGCACAGCGGGAAGGGGACGCGGCCGCGAGGGGACGGGGGCCGCGATTGATTGATCTGCCAACGATATCGAGGCCTGGGCCGGAGGAATTCCAGCTCCGCGTGCGAATACACCCGCGAATGAGTTCCCCGACGCATCGGAGCCTCCCGTGACGGCCACCTGCAAGGTGATCGCGTTCGCCAACCAGAAGGGCGGCGTCGCCAAGACCACAACCACGCTGAACCTCGCGGTGGCCTTCTCCGAGGAGGGCCATCGCGTGCTGTGCGTCGACATGGACCCGCAGGGCAATCTGACGATGTCGCAGGGCATCGATCCGGATTCGCTCGAGAAGTCGATGTACGACGTGCTCGTCCATCACGTCTCGATTCGCGAGGTGATCCGCAAGCGCGAGGTCGATGTCGCGTGCGCGTCGATCGATCTGGCCGGCGCGGAGATCGCGATGTCCGCGATGATCGGCCGCGAGCGCAACCTCCAGAAGGCGCTGCTCGAGGTCGAGGAGGACTACGACTTCGTCTTCATCGACACTCCGCCGAGCCTCGGGCTGCTCACGATCAACGCGCTGACGGCGGCCGACAAGGTAATCGTCCCCGTGCAGTGCGAATATCTGTCGATGCGCGGCCTGATCCAGCTTCAGAACACGCTCGCCATGGTCCGAGAGAACCTCAATCCGCACGTCGACATCGAGGGCATCCTGCCGACGCTGGTCGACACGCGGACGCTGCACGCCAAGGAGGCAATCGAGCTGCTGGAGGAGAACTTCGGTGACCGCGTGTTCGCATCCCGGATCCGGAAGACGGTGCGCTTCGCCGAGGCCCCCGTGAAGGGCATGTCGGTGCTGAAGTACGATCCGGACGGGTTGGCCGCTCACGCCTATCGGCAGCTCGCCAAGGAGGTCCTCTCAAATGCCAACCGGTAAGCGCGCAAGCATGCGAGAGGGCCCGCTCGCGGCCTTGTTCCGCAAGACCGCCGAGGACACGGCCCCCGATGAGCCCCAGGAGCAGCCCAAGCGCCGAGCGCCGAAGCAGCCCGCGCCTGCGCAGCGCGAGCAGCCCGAGCCGCAAGCGCTGAGCGCGCCCGAGCCGCAGGCGCGGCCCGAGCCGGCCGCGCCGGACCCCGAGCCGGTTCGCGAGCGCCGCGTCCCGACTCCGCAGGAGCGTCTGCGCCACGCCTTCTCCGCCGACATCCCGGAGAACCTGATGGCGCCCCCGGCCGAGCGCGAGCCGGCCCGTACGCCCGTCGACGTGTACGCGCGCCCGGAGCGCGCGGCGGAGTCCTTCGCGCCGCCCGCACCCGTCGGCCGGCCGGTGATCCGCGTCGTGGGCGTCGGCGGGGCCGGCGTCAACGCGGTCAACCGGATGGTCGAGGCCGAGATCGCGGGCGTCGAGTTCCTCGCGATCAACACCGACCTGCAGTCACTGCAGCAGTGCGCGGCCCACGAGACGCTCCACATCGGCGACTCGCTGACGCGCGGCCTCGGCTCCGGCTCCAACCCAGACCTCGGCCGCCAGGCGGCGCGCGAGGAGTACGACCGGATCAAGGCGATGCTCCGCGGGTCGGACATGATCTTCATCGCCGCCGGCGCAGGTGGCGGCACCGGCACCGGCGCGGCACCCGTCGTCGCACAGATCGCGCGCGAGCTGGGCGCCCTGACGGTCGGGATCGTGACCCGTCCGTTCCAGTTCGAGGGCTCGCGCCGGCGCGAGCAGGCCGAGGCCGGCATCGCGGCGCTGGCGGACGAGGTCGACACGCTGATCGTCGTGCCGAACAACCGGCTGCTCTCGGTGCTCGAGCGCAACACGTCGATGGTCGAGGCGTTCCGTGTCGCCGACGACGTGCTGCGTCAGGGCGTGCAGGGGATCTCGGACCTGGTCACGCTGCCCGGTCTGATCAACCTGGACTTCGCCGACGTGCGGACGATCATGGCCGGCGCCGGCAACGCGCTGCTCGGCATCGGGATGGGGACCGGCGAGCGCCGCGCGATCGACGCGGCCGAGCAGGCCGTGTCCTCGCCGCTGCTGGAGACGAGCATGGAAGGCGCCCACTCGATCCTGCTCTCGATCACCGGCGGCTACGACCTCTCGCTCTGGGAGGTCAACGAGGCCGCCAAGGCCGTCGCCGAGGCGGCTCACCCCGACGCCAACATCATCTTCGGCGCGATGGTCGACGAGAAGCTGGATGACCAGGTGTGGGTGACGGTCGTCGCGACGGGTTATGGCGAGGCGCGCCAGCGCCGGCCGCGCGAGGATCCGCGGCACGAGCCCGAGCGGACCGTGGTGCAGGACCGCCAGCCGTTGCGCGAGCCGGCCGGCGAGCCGCGGGTCAGCCGGGTGCGCCAGCGCCCCGGGCTCGACCTGGACGTCCCGGAGTTCATTCCTCGCCGATAGTCGGAGACGCGTGGCCGAGCGCCAGCTCGGGGTCGTCGCCGCCGGTCATCCGCTGAGCGCGCAGGCCGGCGCCGATGTGCTGCGGCAGGGCGGCAACGCCGTCGACGCAGCGCTCGGAGCGATGCTCGTCTCGTTCGCGGCCGAGCCGCTGCTCACCGGGCTGGGCGCGGGTGGCTACATGCTGGTGGCGACCCCCGATCACGTGCCGGTGCTGCTCGACTTCTTCGTCGAGGCATCCGGTCGCGGGGCGGACCCGGACGCCCGCGGCGAGCTCGTGCCGATCAGCGTCTCGTTCGGGGACGCGATCCAGGTGTTCAACATCGGGCCCGCCTCGGTCGGCGCCTACGGCCTGCCCGCGGGCCTGTGCGAGGCCTCGCGGCGCTTCGGCCGGATCCCGCTCTCCGAGCTCGTCAAGCCGGCGGCCGCGCTGGCACGCGCGGGCGTGGCGCTGAACGCCCAGCAGGCCTACATCGTCGAGATCCTCGCCGGGATCGTCACCTCCACCCCGGAGGCTGCGGCGCTGTTCGCGCCGCACGGGAGGATCGCGGGCGAGGGCGAGCGCGTCCGGCAGCCGGAGCTGGCGGATGCGCTCGAGCGGCTCGCGGCGGAGGGTCCAGCGCCGTTCTACACCGGCGAGATCGCCGCGTCGATCACCGAATGGCTGGGCGCGCGGGGCGGGATCCTGACCCGCGAGGACCTCGGCGCCTACCGGGTGGCGACGCGCACCCCGGTCGCCGTCTCGTTCCGGGGTCGCGACGTGCTCACCAACCCGCCCCCGTCGGCCGGCGGGATCCTCATCGCCTACGCGCTCTCGATGCTGGCTGGCGACGCCGGCGCACCGGACCCCGAGCGCATCGTCGAGGTGATGGAGCGCACCCAGGCGGAGCGCACGCCAGAGTTCCTCGAGGGCCTCGACGATCCCGAGTTCGTCCAGCGCTTCCTGCGGCGCCGGTCCTCGCTCGGATCGACCACGCACATCGCGGTGCTCGACGACCACGGCGCCGCCTGTTCGGTCACCTGCTCGAACGGCTCCTGCTCGGGCGTGATCGTCCCGGGCACGGGCGTCCATCTCAACAACATGCTGGGCGAGCAGGACCTCAACCCGCTCGGCTTTCACCGGCATCCTCCGGGACGCCGGATGCCGAGCATGATGGCGCCGACCGTGGTGCTGCGCGGCGGCGCGCCCGAGCTGGTGCTCGGCAGCGCCGGGTCGAACCGGATCCGCTCGGCGATCCTGCAGACGATCGTCCGGGTGATCGATGAGGGCATGCGCGCGCCCGAGGCGGTGCAGGCGCCGCGCGTGCACTTCGAGGACGGAGTTGTCTACGCGGAGCCGGGCATCGACACCGGCGCGCTCGAGGCGGCGGGCCGGACGATCGGGCGCTTTCGCGAGCGCAATTTGTTCTTCGGCGGGGTCCAGGCCGTCGCTCGCGACGCGCGCGGCGAGTTCTCCGGAGGCGGAGACCCGCGGCGCGGTGGTGCGGCGGTCGTGGTGAAATCAGATGAGTGAAGCCGGCCGCCGCGCTGACCTGCGCCCTGCTGCTCGCCGGCTGCGGATTCGACGTGCAGTCGGCCGACCTGTTCCTGCTGACGCGCACGGGCCCCGGCGGGAAGCTGAGCATGCTCGTCAACGACGGCGGCACGATCAGGTGCAACGGCGGGCGATCGAAACCGCTGCCGGACTCGCAGCTGCTGATCGCGCGCGACCTGCAGAGCAGCCTGGACAGCGACGCGAAGGCCGGGCTGGCGATCCCGCGCTCCGCCAACAGCGTGTTCTTCTACACCGTCAGGCTCCAGGACGGCACGATCTCCTTTCCGGACACCGCCGCCGCGCATCACTCCGAGCTGGCGCGAGCCGAGCAGTTCGCGCTGCAGGCGCAGGCCTCCTGCGCCCCCGCGGGATCATGAGCGCCGTCTTAGCAAAACGTGCCGCCACCCCGATCGCTACCGTTCTCGCGTCGTGACAATCCCGTTCGCGTCCTCGCTGATCACGACCTTCCAGGCGGTCGTGCTCGGCGCTCTTCAGGGGGTCTCCGAGCTGTTCCCGATCTCGAGCCTCGGGCACACGGTGCTGTTCCCGCACCTGTTCGGGTGGTCGAACATCGTCAAGTGGCAGTCCCAGCCGGAGTCGCCCTGGCTCGCTTTCATCGTGATGCTGCACGTCGGAAGCGCGATCGGGCTGCTGATCTACTTCTGGCGCGACTGGGTAGCGCTCGTCAAGGCGTTCTTCGTGACCCTGCGCAAGCGCCGGGCGGAGACCCCGACCGAGCGGCTGGCATGGCTGATCATCGTCGCGAGCATCCCGGTGGGGATCCTCGGACTGGCGCTCGAGCACACCGCCAGGGTGGCGACGGCGAAGCCCGAGATCGCCGCGATCTTCCTCACGATCAACGGCTTCGTCCTGCTGGCCGCCGAGCGGCTGCGCAGGCGCTCCCAGGTGCGAGAGCTCGCCCGCCGCGAGGGGATGAAGGACGACGGCGGGCGCCGGCTCGAGACGCTCGATTACCGCGAGGCGGCAGTGATCGGCCTGGGTGAGTCGACGGCGCTGATCGCCGGCATCAGCCGCGACGGCGTGGTGATGGCCACCGGTCTCGCGCGCGGGCTCGACAACGCCGACGCCGCCCGCTACGGCTTCCTGCTGGCGACGCCGATCATCCTCGTCGCCGGCCTCTACAAGATCCCCGACCTGACCGGCCACAACGGCAACGGCATCCGCGGGGCCGCGGTCCTCGCCGCGGTCGTCGCCGCGATCACCGCGGTGTTCACGGTCCATTTCCTGACGCGCTACTTCAGGCGCGGCAACCTGAATCCGTTCGGGATCTACTGCGTCATCTTCGGCGCGGCGATGATCGCCTACAACGTCTAGCGGCCGATGCCCGAGCAGCCGCTGCTGCTGAGCGTCGACTTCGAGGACTGGCATCAGCTGGTCCGCCGGCGTCTGGGCGCCGGGGATTGGGAGCGGCCCGGGCCGGCGCTCGGAAGACAGACCGAGGCGCTGCTGGCGCTGCTGGGAGAGCTGGGCGTGCGTGCCACGTTCTTCATCCTCGGCATGGCCGCGCGCGCCCACCCGCAGCTGGTGGAGGACGTGGCCGCGGCCGGGCACGAGATCGGCTGTCACGGGGACGCCCATCTGCCGGTGAGCGCCCAGTCGCCACATGAGTTCGCGGCCGACCTGCGTGCCGCCCGCGAGACGATCGCCCGGATCACCGGGCGCTCGCCGATCGGCTACCGGGCGCCGGCGTTCTCGATCACGCGCGACTCGACCTGGGCCTACGGGGTGCTCGCCGACGAGGGCTTCCAGTACGACGCCAGCCAGCACGATTCGCCGCGGATCCTCGGGCGCGTACGCGACTTGACCAGCGCGCCGCACCAGCTCGGCGGCGGGTTGTGGGAGTTCCCGGTCGCGGTCTGGCAGGCGGGCGCGATGCCGGTGCCGGTCGGGGGCGCGTCCTACTGGAGCCTCTTGCCGACCGGGGCGGTCCTGCACGGGCTGCGGCGCGCCGGGCCGCTTGCCGGCCTCTACCTGCATCCGCACGAGCTCGACCCGGTCCCGCTCGACGCGGGAATCGCCGGCGGGAGCGCCACGCAGCGCCTGCGGGCGATCCTGCGCGGCGTCCAGCGCAACGCCGCGCGCCGCCGCGCGCCGGCCGTGCTGCGCGCGATCGCCCGCACCCATCCCCTGATCACCTATGGTGAGGCGCATGCCAAGCTCAGCTCCGGCCTCCCAGCGGGTACGTAGGCGCTTCCGCGACAAGGCGCAGCAGTTCGACGACCTCTACGAGGACGAACGGCCGCTCGTCAAGCTGCTGCGGCCGGGGTTGCTCAAGCGCCGCCAGCTCGCCGCCGACACGGTCCGCGAGTACGGCTCGCCGCGCGTCCTCGACGTCGGCTGCGGCTCGGGCAGGATCGCGGAGTTCGTGCTCGAGGCCGGCGCCGCGCACTACCTCGGGATCGACTTCTCCGAGCCGATGATCGAGCTCGCGCGCGCCCGGCTGGAACGCTTCGGCGAGCGGGTCGAGCTGATCCTCGGCGACTTCATCGAGGCGCCGATCGAGGGCGAGTTCGACGTGGTGCTGGCGGTCGGGCTGTTCGACTACCTGCCCGATGCCGAGCGCTTCGCCCGGCGCATGTGCGAGCTGTGCGCCCCCGGCGGCTGCATGGTCGGGTCGTTCCCGAAGTGGTCGCTGCTGAAGGGCCCGGTGCGGAAGGTCCGCTACGAGTGGATTGGCGACTGCCCGATCTTCGACTACCCGCCCGGGCAGCTGGAGCGCATGCTCCGCGCGAGCGGCTTTGACCGGATCGAGCTCAGCGAGGGCCGGACCGGCTCACTCGTGCGAGCCTACGCCGCCGCTTAGCCGGCTTTCGATCGCGCGAGGCGCGGGTAGCTATCCCGTGCAGACGTGCACGAGATCGACATCATCTGGCGCCTCGGATTAGCGCTCGCGCTCTCGTCCGCGATCGGGCTCGAGCGCGAGCTGCGACAGAAGGCCGCGGGGCTGCGCACCTACTCGCTCGTGGGCGTGGGGTCCGCCGTGTTCATGCTCGTGAGCTCCTACGGCTTCGCCGACACGCTCGGCATGAGCCACGTGACGCTCGACCCCTCGCGCGTCGCCGCGCAGATCGTGTCCGGAATCGGATTCATCGGCGGGGGCATCATCTTCGTCCGGCGCGACACCGTCCGCGGCCTCACCTCCGCCGCGGGGGTGTGGATGGTCGCCGCGGTCGGGATGGCCTGCGGCGGGGACCTGCCGCTCGTGGCGTGCGTCGGAACGGTGATCTACTTCATCGTCGCGTACGGCTATCCGCAGCTGGTGCGGTTCCTGCCCGCATCCAGGTACTCGCCCGCGGAGCTGCACATCATGTACGAGGACGGCAGGGGCCTGTTGCGCCAGGCCCTCGAGGTCTGCGCCCGCCAGGGTTTCTCGATCTCCGACCTGGCGGTGCGCGAGCGCGCGACCGGCGCCAGCAACGGCTCGGACGGCCAGGACCCGCACATCGTGACCGTCGACCTCGAGGTCCGCGGTCAGGGCTCGATCAGCGAGCTGGCCAGCAAGCTGACGGCAATGAACGGCATCGTCGACGTCCGCACCGAGACCGCGGACGCGCTCTAGCTCAGCTTGACCTTGCCGTTGGAGCGAGCCAGCGCCTGGGCGCGGTCGACCAGCTCGAGCCGCTTGAGGGCGGCGCGGAACAGGCGCGTCACCAGCCGCAGCCGGGCGTTCTCGGAGCGCAGGTCGAGCAGGCCCTGCTTGGCGTCCAGTCCGAAGTCGACGGTCGCCGCCATCGCGTAGGCCCCCATGTCCGCCAGCTCCTCGTCATCGGGGTCGCGATCGGTCGCGGCGCGCACGAGCTCCGCGTAGGCGGCGTGCGCTTCCTGCAGCACCTCGGGGTCGGGCGCGTCGGCCCGGTCCTCGACGAATTCGATCACGCCGGCCGGGTAGGGGAGATGCCCCTGGCGCTCGATCACGCGCAGCGGCCTCGTCCCGCGCGCCACCAGATTGATGCGCCCGTCCTCGGTGCGCTCGAGGATGCGGTCGATCTCGCAGGCGCAGCCGATCTCCTTCAGGCCGTCGTCAGAGAGCCAGACGATCCCGAATTCGCGCTCCGAGCGCAGGCACTCGTCGATCATCGTCTTGTAGCGCTCCTCGAAGATGTGCAGCGGAATCAGCTCGTTCGGGAGCGCCACGAGTCCGAGCGGGAAGAGCGGGAATTCGGGCTCGGGCATCGCTCTACGGCTACGTCTTACGCGCGCTGAGAAGCAGGTTGTAGAACACCGCCGGGGGCAGCAGCGGCTCGAGCATCCGCTCGTCCAGGCGCTGGAACAGCAGGTAGCCATGGAACGCGTACTGGCGCCAGAGCATCGGGACGTCGGCGGGATCCGCCGTCGCCTCCAGCGCGCGGTTGAACCAGCCGAACCAGTTCGCGAGCAGCTCCTCGCCCCGCACGCGGACGCCGCTGAAGCCGGCCCCGCGCGCCAGCCCGCCGAGCTGACTCGGTGAGAACGAGTGGATGTCGACGAACGCCTCGAGCGCGTGCTCGGCATGATCGTGGTGATCGCCCGGAGCGGCCGCCGCGGACCTGGCCCCCAGCAGCGTGCGCCACACCGGCGCCAGCCCATGCGCGCCGCGCTTGGGCAGCGACGCGAGCTGGTCGCCGACGCGCGAGGGCTCGCCCGCGAAGGCGATGCGTCCGCCGGGGCGCAGCACCCGATGGAACTCGGAGAACGCCTTGGTCAGGTCCGGCAGGTGATGGAGCACGGCATGACCGAGCACGAGGTCGAAGCTCTCGTCGGGGAACGGGAGCGCCTCCGCGTCGGCGCGCGCCGCCCGCACCGTCAGCCCCAGGCGCCGCGCGTTGTGGCCGAGCGTCGAGACCATCCCCGGCGAGATGTCAGTGCAGGTCGCGTCACGGACGACTCCGGCCTGAAGCAGGTTCAGCGAGAAGTAACCGGTGCCGGCGCCGATCTCCAGCGAACGGTCGAAGCCCCGATCCACCTCGGAGCCGAGCAGCTTGCGCAGCTTGCCGAGCACCTGCGCCTGGCCGATCGCGCCGAAGTCGATCCCCCACTTGGTGTCGTAGCCCGAGGCCGCGACGTCGTGGTAGCGAGTGTTGACGTCCCGGATCTCGTCCGCGGTCCGAGCGGACTCTCTCTCGCGCAGCGCTGAGGCCTCCATGGCCGCCGTCAGATTACTCTGTCGGCCTGCCAGTGAACGCTTATCTGCAGCGGAACCAGCCGCCCGGCGTGCCCCCGCTGGAGCTGACCGGCGAGCGCACGCTGCCGGACGTTCCACTCGAGAATTACTGGTTCCGCCGCCACCTCGCGGTGTACGAATGGATCGCACGCCGGGTCCGCGGGCTGCGGGTGCTGGACATGGCCTGCGGCGAGGGCTACGGCTCGGCGGCGCTGGCCGAGCAGGCCGGGAGCGTCGTCGGCCTCGACGCCAATCCGGAGGCCTACGAGCACGCGCGGCTGCGCTACCAGCGGCCGAACCTGCGCTTCGAACGCGGGATGGTCGAGAACTTCGGCGAGCCCGGGGCCTTCGACGCCGTCGTCTTCCTGCAGACGATCGAGCATGTGCAGGACCCCGCCGCCGTGCTCCGCCACCACCGCTCGCTGCTGGCTGCCGGCGGCGCCGCCTACGTCTCGACGCCGAACGTGCTCACGCTGGCGCCGGCGGGGGCACCGAAGTCCGACAATCCGTGGCATCTGCGCGAGTACCGCGCGGAGGAGTTCAAGGCGCTGTGCGGCTCGGTGTATGACGAGGTCCAGCTACTCGGACTGTTCCACGCGCGCAAGCTGCGCGCGCACGCCGTGGCGCTGTCGCTCGGCTGGGACGCCGTCCACACGCGCCTGGGCCTGACGCGTCGCTTCTACGACCGGTTCACGCCGTCGATCTCGACGGGCGACTTCGCGCTGCGGTCCGGCGGCCTCGAGCGGGCGCTCGACTTCCTGGCGGTGTGCCGGACCGGATGAAGTCCCAGGAAGGCGAGCTGGCGCTCGTGCTCCACACGCACATGCCCTACGTCGAGGGGTTCGGCACCTGGCCGTTCGGCGAGGAGTGGCTCTGGGAGGCGATCGCGACCTCCTACCTGCCGCTGCTCGAGGTGCTCGAGGAGCGGGATGCGGCGCTGACGCTGTCGCTGACGCCGGTGCTGTGCGACCAGCTCGAGGCGCCGGGCGCGATCAAGCGGTGCCTGCGGTTCCTGCGGGAGGTGAGGCCGGAGTCGCACCGGCTCGATGCCGAGCGGTTCACGGCGACGGGGGAGGAGCCGCTGGTGGCGGAGCTCGAGCGCTCGGCCGCGGAGTACGCCTCCGCCGCCGCGAGGCTCCAGGGGCTCGAGACGGCGGGCGGCTTCCTGCACGCGCTGGGGCACCACGCCGGCTGGACCTCGGCCGCGACCCACGCCGTGCTGCCGCTGCTGGCCACCGACACCGGGATCGCCCTCCAGGTGCAGACCGGGGCCGACTCCCATCGGCGGCGGTTCGGCGAGTGGGCCGGCGGGTTCTGGCTGCCGGAGTGCGCCCACGCGCCCTGGCTGAATCCGGTGCTCGAGGAGGCCGGAGCGCGGGCGACGTGCGTCGAGCTCACCGGGCTGCTCGGGCTCGGCGACGACCGGCACCTGCGTCCGATCGCGACCGCCGACGGGCCGGTGCTGTGGCCGATCGACCGAGCCGCGATCGCGCTGGTCTGGGGCGAGGATGGCTATCCCTCGAACGCGCCCTACCGGGACTACCACGCGCTGACCGAGCACCGCCACCGCGTCTGGTCCAACGACGGCAGTCCGTATGACCACGACCGGGCTCTCGCCCAAGCCGCGGCGGACGCGCGGGAGTTCGTCGGCCGGGTGCGAGCGCGGGTCGCGGGTGGGGGGGTGTGCGTGTGCGCGCTCGACACCGAGCTGCTCGGGCACTGGTGGTACGAGGGCGTGACATGGCTGCGGGCCGTGCTCGAGGAATCAGAGCGCCAGGGCCTCGCGCTGAGGACGCTCGACGAGGCGCTCGAGCAGGTCGAGCCCGCGCCGGCGCTCGACGAGCTGGGCGTCACGAGCTGGGGCGAAGGCGGGGACCTGCGCACCTGGAGCGGCCCGCAGGTCGCGGACCTGGCGTGGCGGGCACGGCGGGCCGAGCTGCGGGTGATCGCGGGCGCGGCTGCAACCCCGCCGCCCCGGGCGCTGCGGGAGCTGCTCGCGCTGCAGTCGAGCGACTGGGCGTTCCTGGCGACCCGGCAGCTGGCGGGCCAGTACCCGCTCGAGCGCGCGGGCGCCCACGAGGAGGCGCTGGAGCGGGCGCTGGCCGGCGCCGGCGGCGCGGCGCTCGATGCGAGCGTCGGGAACCTGGCCCCCGTCCTGACCGGCTGGATCCCTTAGGCCGGTCGTGCAGCGGCTGGGGCCCGGAGCGCGAACTTTGGCAATTTGGTCCCGAGGGGTGGGACCGATTCGCCAAAGTTCAAGCCTAGGCCCAGCGGAAGGTCTTGGGGGCGCCGCGCGTGCGGATGACCCGCGCCGGGACGCCCGCGACGACCGCGTTCGCGGGCACGTCACAGGTGACGACCGAGCTCGTGCCGATCACGGAGTTCTCGCCGATGTCGACGCCGCGCAGCAGGCAGGCGCCATAGCCGATCCAGACGTTGTGGCCGACGACGACGTCGCGCTTGTAGATGCCCTGCTCGCGGATCGGCCGCTCGACCTCGACCATGCCGTGATCGAAGTCGATCATCATCACGCGGTCGGCGATGATGCACTCCCTTCCGATCGAGACGTTCTGGTAGGCCGAGATCGTGCACTCCTGTCCCAGGACGGACTTCGCGCCGATCACCACCTGCCCCTCGTGCGCGCGGATCTTGCAGCCGTGCCCGAGCCAGGACCAGCGCCCCAGCGAAACGACCGCGCCGCGCCCGATCTCGAGCTTCACGCCGGGGCAGACGAAGCACAGCCCGTCGGTCTGCAGCCGCCCCCGCCAGCGCAGCTTGAGCCACAGCCAGCGCGCGATCAGCGGCACGTATCCCCACTTGAGCATGTGGTGCTCGCGCGCAAAGCGCAGGAGCGTCAGCGGCCCGCCGTGCAGCGGCGCCGGCGGCCGGCGAACGGCCGGCGGCACGACCGTCGGCGGCTTGGCCCGCGGCGGTTGCGCCGTCGGGAGTGGGGGACGTTCCAGGGACGCCACGGCGGGATCGTACGCCCCTTGGCATGATGATCGGCTTGAACGCGCAGCCGGACCAGACCCTCGCGCAGCGCCTGATCGCCGGCGACAAACGGGCGCTGGCGCGAGCCATCTCGCTCGTCGAGGACGACGACCCCGAGGGCTGGGAGCTCGTGCGCGAGGTTTACCCACGGACCGGGCGGGCCGCGGTGTTCGGCTTCACGGGGGCGCCGGGCTCGGGCAAGTCGACGCTGCTGGCGGCCCTGACGAAGCTCGAGCGCGAGCGCGAGCAGACCGTCGGCGTGCTGTCGATCGACCCCTCCTCGCCCTTCACGCAGGGCGCGCTGCTCGGCGACCGGATCAGGCTTGCCGACCACTTTCTCGACCCGGGCGTGTTCATCCGCTCGATGGCCAGCCGCGGCGCGCTCGGGGGCCTGAGCGAGGCCGCGCTGCAGGCCGCACTGCTGATGGACGCCGCCGGACGCGACGTGATCCTGCTCGAGACGGTCGGGGTCGGGCAGGCCGAGGTCGACATCATCGACCACGCCGACACCGTGGTGCTCGTGCTGATGCCCGGCTCAGGTGATTCAATCCAGGCACTCAAGGCCGGAGTGATGGAGATCCCTGACGTGATCGTCGTCAACAAGGCCGACCATCCGCTGACAGACACGATGGTGAGAGAGATCAAGGGGGTGCTCGCGCTCGGTCCGCGCGAGGGCTGGCAGGTGCCGATCGTCCGCACCCAGGCGGTCAAGGCCGAGGGGATCGAGGAGCTGGCCGAGAAGCTCGCCGAGCACCGCGCCTACATCGAGCACGAGGGCACGCTGTCGGATCGCCGGCGGCGCAACCTCATGAACGAGGTGCTCGCGATCGCGACCTACAGGATGCGCCGGGAGCTCGAGGCCTCGGTGCGCGAGGACCCCACGGTCCAGGATCTGCTCGACCGCGTCGTCTCCCGCGAGCTCGACCCGGCGAGCGCCGCCACATCGATCCTCGAGTCGAGGATGCGCGCGTGAAGGACGCGCTGACGCCGCTGCTCCAGATCGCGGCGCTCGTGCTGTGCGTGGCCGGCGTGGCGAAGCTGCGCGCGCCGGCGGGCGCGGCGCGCGCCGCGCGGGAGCTCGGACTGCCGGCCGGCGACGCGGCGGCGAGGGTCCTGGGGACGGCCGAGCTCGCGCTCGGGCTGTTGGTGTTGATCTCCCCGGGCCGCGTGCTGGACGCGTCGCTCGCGGCCCTGTATGCGAGCTTCGCGGCGATCGCGCTGCTGCTCTACCGCCGCAGCCAGGCGTGCGGCTGCTTCGGCGAGGAGGAGCGTCCGGCGTCCGCGATCCAGTCGGGTGTGAGCGGCGCGCTCGCGACGATCGCGCTGGCCGCGACGGTCAGGACGCCGCACGCGCTCGGCTGGGTGTTCGCGCACGGCGCGCTGAGCGCGGCGATCCTCGTGCTGGGCACGGCCGGCGCCGCGTACGCCACCGTCATCGCCTACACCGAGCTGCCGGCGGCGTGGCTGTCATGGAGCCGCCCGTGACGCTCGCGGAGCGCATGGCGAACGCCCTCGGCGGGCTCCTGGACCGGCGTACCTCGCGGCGCGGGGCGCTCTCGCGCGCGGCGGTCGCAGGCGCGGCGCTCGCGGTCGCGCCGGTGCGCTACCTGGTCCGTCCCGGGACCGCCTGGGCGCAGATCTCGCCCGGCAACTGCCCGCCGAACAGCGCCTGCAACGACGGCTACACGGAGTTCTGCTGCCAGATCGAGCACGGCAACAACGCCTGCCCGGACGGCTGCTTCGTCGGCGGCTGGTGGAAGTGCACCGACTACACGGGACCGCACCTCTGCCACCAGGAGGGCGTGCGCTACATCGTCGACTGCAACAACCTGCCCAGCACGAGCGTGACGTGCGAGTGTGGCCAGGGCAGCTGCAACAACCGGCGCGTCGCGTGCAACGTGTTCCGCTACGGGCAGTGCAACACCCAGATCCAGGGGACCACCGCGGTCGTCTGCCGGCTCGTGATCTGCCAGAACCCGGCGACAGTGCCCGGCTGGGGATGCAACGACACGCTGATGGTCGACGACAACACCTGCACCCACGAAGCGCCGTGCCTGCACGGCCTGGCCCAGCAGCTCCCGGGAGGTGGGGGGGCGTGACGACGGCGATCATCGCCGTGGAGACCGCGCTTGTAGTCCTCCTGATCGTGCTCGTCGCCGGCCTGTTGCGAAGCCATGCCGAGATCCTGCGCCGGATCGGACCGGGTGAGCAGGGCGTGGCGCCACCGCCCAGGCCGCGTGCCGGCTCCCGGGGCGTCGCCGCGCCGGCGCTCACCGGCGCGACCCCGGCCGGCGATGCCGTCTCGCTCGCGTTCGACGACCGCGCGCCCTCGACGCTGCTCGCGTTCCTGACGACCGGCTGCTCCACCTGCGCGGGCTTCTGGGAGTCGCTCGGGGAGCGCCACCTGCCGGACGTGCAGACAGTGATCGTGACCCACGGGGCCGAGCGCGAGTTGCCCGCGAAGCTGCGCAAGCTCGCTCCCGAGGGCGTCCCGGTCGTGATGTCCTCCTCCGCCTGGGAGGACTTCGAGGTGCCGGGAGCGCCGTACTTCGTGCTCGTCGACGGCACGATCCGGGGCGAGGGCACGGCGAGCACCTGGCAGGGCCTCACCTCGCTCGTCCGGGACGCGACCGACGGGCAGCATCAGCAGCAGGGCCGGCCCTCGCTCGACGAGGTGTTCGCATCCGCCGGGATCGGCGAGGACCACCCCAGCCTGCGGCCCGGCCGGACGTGAGCGAGCTGGTGCTGCTGGGTTGCGCGGCGGCGGTGGTGGGCGCCGTCTGCTCGGCCTGGTCACCCTGAGGCGAGTCGATGCTCGCGAGCATCACCCCGCTCGGTGAGCGGGGCCGCCAATCGCACTGGAGCATCACGATCACCGCGTTTGCGCTGGGCGCCGTCGTGGCCGGCGCCGCCGCGGGTGCGCTGCTCGGCGGCCTCGGCTGGCTCCTGCTGCGCGCGATCGCCGAGAACGCGCGGCTGGCGCTGCTGGCCGCGGCGGTCGCGCTCGCGATCGCGCTGGACGCACGCGCGCCCCGCGTCCCGGGGCCACGTCGCCAGGTCAGCGAGCGCTGGCTGGATGAGTACCGGGGCTGGGTCTACGGGCTCGGCTTCGGCGCGCAGCTGGGAGTGGGGGTGGCCACGATCGTCTCGAGCGCGGCGACCTACGTGGCCCTGCTCGCGGCGGGGCTGAGCGCGGACCCCCTCGGCGGCGCGGTGATCGTCGGCTGCTACGGAGCCGTGCGCGGGCTGCAGCCGCTGACCGCGGCGGGGGTGCGCACGCAGCGGGGGCTGATCGCGCTGCACGGGCGCCTCGATCGCGCTCGGGCGCTGGTGCGCCCGGCCGCGCTGGCCTCGATGACGGCGATCCTCGCGCTGGCGCTCGCCGGGAGCCTGGCGTGAAGCTCGACGCGCACGGGCTGCGGATCGAGCTGCCTCCGCGCTGGAGCGGGCGGATCTTCGCGCGGACCGGCGGCGTCGCCACGCTGCACGCGGGCGACTTCCAGGTTGCGCTGCACGACGGCGAGTTCGGCGACAAGAGCACCGCGCGGATGCCGGCGCGAGCGTCGTTCGTGGCGCTCACCGAGTACCGCCGCGGCAGCGGCCTGGAGCCCGGCGCCGGCCTGTTCTCGGCGCGGCATCTGCCGCTGCCGCTCGACCCCGTAGGCTTCGCGTCCAACCGTCTTGCGCACGTCCGGCCGGGTCAGGTCGGGATGCAGCACTTCTTCACGCAATCGATGCGGCCCTTCTGCCTCTACCTGGTGCTCGCCGGCCCGCGCCACACCCGTCGCGCGCAGCTGGCGGTGCTCGACCACGTCCTGGCGACGCTGCGGATCGATCCGGCGTGAGCGAGCGAATCGACAGGCGGCGGTTCCTGACGGCCGCCGCCGGGTCGGGCCTGGCGCTGACCGGCTGCGGTGGTGCGGCACGCGCCGCGCTGAAGTCCGTGCACAAGCCCGGACCGAAGACCCTTCAGCAGGCGATCCGCGGCAGGGTGTTCACGCCCGGCTCGCCCGGCTTCGTGTCGGCCGCCAACGTCTACAACATGCGCTTCGACGGCGTGCTGCCGAGCTCCGGCGTCGCACGGCCGATCAACGCCGCGGATGTGCAGAACGCCGTCAAGTTCCTGGTCGCGAACGACATCCCATTCCGGACGCGCTCGGGCGGCCACAGCTACGCGGGCTATTCGACGCTGTCGCACGGCGCGGTGCTCGACCTGCGAAAGCTCAACGGGATCTCCGTCAACAAGCATGCTGGGACCGCCACAATCGGCCCCGGCGCGCAGCTGATCGACGTGTACGCGGGGCTCGCCGCGCACGGCGCGACGATCCCGGCGGGCTCATGCCCGTCTGTCGGCCTCGGCGGTCATGCGCTCGGTGGCGGGATGGGCCTGGCGGGTCGCAACCTCGGCCTGGCCCTCGACAACATCGTCGGCATTCAGGTGGTGACGGCCGACGGCAAGCTGCGCAACGTCAGCGGGCACAGCGATCCGGATCTGTTCTGGGGATTGCGGGGCGCCGGCGGTGGCAACTTCGGCGTCGTCACCGCGATCACCTTCAAGGTCCATGCGATGCCCGCCACCGCCGCGTCCTTCTTCGTCAACTGGCCGTGGTCGTCGGCCAGCGAGGCGATCGACGCGTGGCAGAACTGGGCGCCGCACGCGCCGAATGCGCTGAGCTCGGTGTTCCACATCGACGGAGGCGGCGGCTCGACGAGCGTGAGCGTCACCGGCCAGTACTTCGGTCCCGCGGCGAATCTGGGCGGCCTGCTGTCATCGCTGGCCGCGGTGCCGGGGGCATCGATCAGCACCGGCGACCACTCATATCTGCATCTTCAGATGATCTGGGCGGGCTGCGCCTCGATCTCGCTGGCGGCCTGCCACACGGTCGGCGCCGCGTCTGGGGGCACGCTCGAGCGCGCGAGCTTCAACGCCAAGTCCGACTACGTCGCCACGCCGCTCTCCGCCGCGGCGCGCCAGGTGCTGATCTCGGCCGCCGAGGCTCGTGGCTCGCAGCCGGGCTCGGGCGCGATCCTGTTCGACAGCTACGGGGGCGCGATCAACCAGGTCCATCCGAACGCGACCGCGTTCGTGCACCGCAACGAGCTGTTCTGCATCCAGTACCTCACCTACGGCGGCGGCACCGGCTGGCTCTCGAGCACGTGGTCGCAGATGCGACCGTATGTCTCCGGACAGGCCTATCAGAACTACATCGATCAGTCACAGCCCCACTGGCAGAGCGCGTACTACGGCTCCAACTACTCCCGGCTGAAGACACTCCGCAAGAGCGTCGACCCCGACCACCGGTTCAACTTCCCGCAGGCGATAGGCCGCTAGAGCCGCTCGAGGAGGGCGGCGCGGGCGTGCCGGTGTAGAACGCGGCGTCGTGGCCGAGCGTCGCGACCACGCACGGGGTCTTGTTGACCCTGAACGTGTTCTTGTAGAACGCGTCGATCGTCGTCGCGACGACCGCGCCGTTCGAGACGGCGGCGCGCGTGATCCTCACCCTGATCGTGAACGGCACCCACGCGCCCCGGTGCCAGGTGTGCGTGTCGCACTTCAGCGGGGCGTAGAAGCTCCCGGTGCCGATGTAGTGGGCACTCGAGTCGTTGCGCAGCACGATCTTGTCCGTGCCGCCGGCGCGGTGGCGGACGAGCAGCACCTTCTTGCAGACGCCTGCCGAGCATTCCGGCAGAAAGGACCAGGTCCGCTTCACCTTCTGGCCGGTCCGCTCGCCGCGAACGTTGTAGGCGGTCGTGATCGTGCCGCTCATCTGAAAGACGCCCGTGAGCCGAGCGCGTGCCGGAGATGGCGACGCGGCTGCCTGCGCGCGCGCGACCGCCGCGCCGGTGCAGGCGAGCAGCGCCGCGCCTGCCGCCAGCAACCGCCTCATGCGCCCAGCGCCCGCGCGTGCCACCAGCACCGGCCTCATGCGCCCAGCGCCCGCGCGATCACCATCTCCTGCACCTCGTCGGTTCCCTCGCCGATCGTCAAGATCTTCGCGTCACGGTAGAAGCGGCACACGGGGTACTCCTCGATGTAACCGTAGCCGCCGTGGATCTGGACCGCCTCGTCGGCGGCCCACACCGCCAGCCGGCCGCTCTTGAGCTTCGCCTGGGCGGCGGTCAGCGTGAAGTCGCGATCCTGGTCCTTGAGGTACGCCGCCTGGTGGACGAGCAGCCGCGTCGCCGCGATCTCCGTCGACATCCTCGCCAGCTTCGCCTGGATCGCCTGATGTTTGGAGATCGGGCGCCCGAACGCGACCCGCTCCTTGGCGTAGGCGAGCGCCTGGTCGAGCGCCCCCTGCGCAAGCCCGACGCCCATCGCCGCGACGCCGATCCTGCCGATGTCGAGGACCGTCAGGAACTGCCGCAGGCCGGCGCCCCGGCGGCCTACCAGGTGATCGGCGGGAACCCGGCAATCGGTGAAGGTCAGCGGGCGCGTGTCGGAGGCGTGCCAGCCCATCTTCCGGTAGGGCTCGCCCTGCTCGTAGCCCGGCGAGCCGTTGGGCACGAGGATGTTCGAGATCTCGCGCTCGGAGCCGCCCTCGCCGCCCGTCACGGCCGTGATCACGACCATCCCGGAGATCCGCGTGCCGGCGTTGGTGATGAACTGCTTGGCGCCGTCGATCACCCATTCGCCGTCCTCGAGGCGCGCGCGGGTCCGCGTGTTGCCGGCGTCCGAGCCGGCCTCCGGCTCGGTCAGGCCGAACGCTCCCAGCAGCTCGCCCCGGCACAGCCGAGGCAGCCACTCGCGCTTCTGCTCCTCGGAGCCGAACAGGTAGATCGGCTGCGTCCCGAGCGAGGTATGCGCGCACAGGGTGATCGCGACCGAGGAGTCGACCCGGGTGAGCTCCTCGACGGCGAGCGCGTAGGCCAGCGAATCGCCGCCGCCCCCGCCGTATTCCTCCGGGAACGGGATCCCCATCAGGTCCAGCTCGCCGAGCCGTCTGACGATCTCGTACGGGAAGGACTTGGTGCGGTCGAGCTCCTCCGCGACCGGCGCGATCTCCTGTTGGGCAAAGTCGCGAACGGTGTCCCGGAGCAGCCGGTGGTGGTCGGCCAGCTCGAAGTCCATCGCCGCATTGTGCTTTAGTGGCGCCTGTAGGGCACTCGAAGGGGCCGGTTCGGGTCAGCCCTGTTCCAGACCGCTCATGATCCGAAGGAGATCCAGATGAGTGCCAACAAGCGCTTTGCGATGCTCGCGGCGATCTGCTGCCTCGTGCTGGCCCCGGCGGCGGCGTTCGCCGGCAAGAAGGTCAGCAAGAACGGCGTCAGCCTCCAGCTGAGCTCGAGCGTCAGCCCGCACAAGGCCGGCGCGAAGGGCGTCAAGGTCCACATCCACGTCGACTACAGGTTCGCCACCGCGAGCGAGCGCCAGAAGGCGAACACCAAGGAGGTGCGGCTGACGCTGGCGCCCGGGATGAAGATCAATCCGTCGGCGGCCGGACAGTGCACGAGCGCGGCGGCCCTCGCCGGCACGAGCGTCGCCGGATGCCCGAAGTCCTCGATCGTCGGTAGCGGCACCGTGGTGATCGACGCCAGGCCGACGGTGGCGAAGCCGCTCAACGGCACCGTCACGCTCTACAACTACAAGGGCCATCACCACGACGTCCTGTTCTGGTTCTCGGTGCCCTTCGGCGGCAAGCCGATCACCGGCAGCGAGGTGTATCTGATCCTGAGCAAGGGCAAGACGGAGTACCTCTCCTACGTGGCCTCCCCGCCGGCCACGGGATCGACGTCGCTGTACTCGCTGCGCACCGCGGACCTCACGCTGCGCAACGCCTCGACCGGCAAGGCCTACATCACCGCTCCGGCCGCTTGCACCGGCGGTTCGTGGCCGTTCTCGTTCATGGTCAGCAACTACAGCGGTGCGCCGAACCTGACGGCGACCGACAAGGCCACCTGCACGAGGTAGCGCCTGCCTGGGGATTACGGGCGCGCTGCGCTCGTAATCCCCGAACGGGCCCAGCATCGCCTCGATGTCGACCGCCCCGCCGCCAGTCCAGCTCGGGACCCTTCTCGACGGCGGCCTCGCGCCGGCGATCATGGCGATCGTCGAGCGCGGGGTCCGCCGCCGGCCAGCGCTGGCGGCCGGGCTGCGAGCGGAGGTCGAGCTGGCGATGAAGGAGGACTATCCGCCCGTGCGGGTGCTGTTCACCGAGCACGGCGTGCTGGTGGAGGACGGGCCGGCCAGCGCCCCCGATCTGCGGATCGAGGGCGAGCTGCCCGACCTCGTGAAGCTGCTCGTCGCGCCGACACTAGGAGGCCTCCCGAACCCGGCGGCCGCGCGCGGCCGGGCGGCGCTGGGGATGGTCGCGCTGCGCCGCGTCAGGGTCTCCGGGCGTCTGGGGCTATTGCGGCGCTGGCTCGCCGTGGTCCGGATCTAGGAAGCTCCGCCCGACGCCAGGTCCACCATCAGCCGCACCCCGAAGCCGGTCGCGGCCTTGTCGAACTCCGGGGCGCGCACGTCGTAGGCCATGCCGGCGATGTCGAGGTGCGCCCACGGCACCTCGCCGGCGAAGTTGTGCAGGAACTCGGCGCCGATGATCGCGCTCGCCTCGCGGCGCTCGCTCATGTTCGCGATGTCGCCGTAGCGGCCCTTGATCATCTTCGCGTATTGCCTGTGCAGCGGCAGCCGCCACACCATCTCGCCGGTCCGCTCGCCGCTCGCGATCACCTCCGCGGCCCACGCGTCATCGTTCGCCATCACGCCCGCGTAAATCGAGCCCAGCGCGACCACCACGCCACCGGTCAGCGTGGCGATGTCGACCAGTCGCTCGCAGCCCTCCCGTCGCGCGTAGGAGATGCAGTCCGCGAGCACGAGCCTGCCCTCGGCGTCGGTGTTGTTGATCTCGATCGTGGTCCCGTCGAGCGCGCGCACGATGTCGCCGGGCTTCACGGCGCGATCGCTTGGCAGGTTCTCGGTCGCGCCGACCACGCCGAGGACCCGCACCGGAGCCTGCAGCGCGGCGAGCGCCGCGACCGCCTCGATCACGGCCGCGCCCCCGGCCATGTCGAACTTCATCTCGTGCATCTTCGCGGCCGGCTTGATCGAGATGCCGCCGGAATCGAAGGTCACCGCCTTCCCGATCAGCCCGATCCGGGGCCCGGCGGCGCCAGGCCCCTCGTACTCGAGTGAGATCAGGCAGGCGTCCTGCGCCGAGCCCTGCGCAACCGCAGCGAACGCGCCCATCCCCGCCTCGCGAATCTGGGGCTCGCGCATGACGCTCACGTTGACGCCATCGAGCTCGCCGGCGTACGCCGCCAGCGTGGACGGCGTGAGCTCGTTCGCGGGCGTGTTGGCGAGATCGCGAGCGCGGTTCTGCGCGGCCGCCACCACCGCCGCTCGCCGCACCGCCTCGCCGACGTCGTGGTGGGCGCTGAGGATCAGCCGCTCGAGCTCGGGCTGGGACTTGGGCTTGCTCTTGTAGCGATCGAACCGGTAGGCGTGAAGCACGGTCCCGACGACCAGGCCCGCGACGACCAGGTCATCCACATGGTGCGGGACCTCCCAGCACAGCGAGCGGGTGCCCAGCTCGCGCGAGCGCCGGTGCGCGACCGCGGCGGCGGCCCGCGCCCGCTCCCCGTCGAATCCGGCTCGGTCGCCCAGCCCGACGAGCAGCACCCGCCGGCCGTCGGCGTGCGTGACCGCGACATGCCCCGACTCGCGCCGCGCCTCGCCGGATTCCAGCAGCGCCCCGAGCGCGCCGTCCGGCAGATCGTGGGCGATCTCCTCACCCTCGAACACCCCGATGGCGACCGTGTCCGCGTCGGTTTCGAGCGGTCCCGCGGTCGTCGCATCGACGTTCACAGCGGCGGCACGTTACTAGGATTGAGCGTCACACCCGAATCGGAGGCCCCACCTGATGCCCAAGACCGTGATCCTCTCCGCTGCCCGCACGCCGATCGGCAAGATGGGCGGCGGGCTCGCCAGCGTTGACGCCACCGAGCTTGGCGGCACCGCGATCAAGGCCGCGCTCGAGCGCGCCGAGGTGGCGCCCGATCAGGTCCAGCACGTGGTCATGGGTCAGGTGATCCAGGCGGGCCAGGGCCAGATTCCCTCGCGGCAGGCTCAGATCAAGGCCGGGATCCCGAAGGAGGTCCCCTCGGAGACGATCAACAAGGTGTGCGCGTCGGGCATCCGCGCCGCCGGGCTGCTCGACGCCGCGATCCGGGCCGGGGACATCGAGCTCGGCGTCGGCGGCGGCATGGAGTCGATGTCGAACGCCCCTTACCTGCTCAAGCAGGCCCGCTTCGGCTTCAGGATGGGCGACGCCAAGGCGATCGACTCGATGGTCAACGACGGGCTGACCAACCCGTTCTCGCACCGCCACATGGGCGACGAGGCCGACGAGGTCGCCCAGGAGGTCGAGCTGACGCGGCCCGACATGGACCGCTGGGCGCTGCGCTCGCACCAGCTCGCGGTCAAGGCGACCGACGAGGGCCGCCTGCCCGAGGAGATCGTCTCGGTCACGGTCAAGGGCAAGAAGGGGGACACCGTCGTCGAGGTCGACGAGGCGCCGCGCCGGGAGACGACGCTCGAGCAGCTCGCGGCGCTCAAGCCGGCCTTCAGCAAGGAGGGCTCGCACACGGCCGGCAACGCGCCCGGCGTCAACGACGGCGGCGGCGCGCTCGTGCTCGCCAGCGACGAGTGGGCCAAGCGCAACGGACGGCCCGCGCTCGCGACGATCGTCGCGCAGGCGCAGGTCGCCGACGACTTCGCCTATCTGGCGCGCACGCCCGCCAAGGCCGCGAAGCTCGCGCTCGAGAAGGCGGGCCTGAGCGTCGAGGACATCGACCTGTGGGAGATCAACGAGGCGTTCGCCTCGGTGACCCTCAACTCGATGCGGATGCTCGGGATCGGCGAGGACAACGTCAACGTCAACGGCGGCGCCGTCGCCCTCGGCCACCCGATCGGCGCCTCCGGCGCCCGCATCCTCGGGACGCTCGTGTACGAGCTGCGCCGCCGCGGCGGAGGTCTCGGCTGCGCGGCGATCTGCTCCGGCGGCGGCCAGGGCGACGCGGTGATCATCGAGGTGAACGGCGGCTGAGTGGTGACGTGGGCGAACAGCGGAGCGTTCTCTCGGATTCGAGCAGCGGAGCTGTGAGCCCGGCAGGGAGCGCGCAGCGCTCCCGGTCTCAGGCTGCGTTCTTCGACCTGGACCGCACGCTGATGCAGGGCTCCTCGGCATTCCAGTTCGGGCGTGCCGCGTACCGGGCGGGGATGATGGGGCGCCGGCAGCTGATCGCCGACGCGTGGGCAAACCTCCGCTTCCGCCTGCGCGGCTCGACCGATGAGGCCACGCAGGCGCTGCACGACAGGATCTCCGCCTCGCTGGCGGGAACGCGAGTGCGCGACCTCGAGCGGCTGGGCGCCGACGTCCTCGCGGGCGTGCTGCCGCGTATCTATCCGCGGATGCTCGCGGTCGCCCACGAGCACCAGGACGCCGGGCGGCGCGTGTACATCGTCACCGCCGCGTCACAGGAGCTGGCGGAGATCCTCGCCCAGGTGCTGGTGCTGGACGGCGGCGTCGGCTCGCAGTTCTCGGTCGTGCGCGACGGCGTCTTCACGGGCGAGCCGACGGGTGTGTTCGTCTACGGCGCCGGCAAGGCGAAGGCGATCGAGGAGCTCGCCGCGCGCGAGGGGATCGACCTGGGCGAGTCCTACGCCTACTCGGACTCGGAATCCGATCTACCGATGCTGCGCCTCGTCGGCCATCCCGTCGTGGTCAACCCGGACGGCAAGCTCGCCCGGGTGGCGCGCGAGGAAGGCTGGGAGATCCTGCGCTTCGACCGGCTGGGGCGTCGCCTGAAGGCGATGGTCGGCGTGCTCGGCGCGGCGGTTGCCGGCGGAGCCGGTAGCGCGGCGGTGGCCGCCCGGCGGCGACGCCGCGGTCCCACCGGCGCGATTCCGCTGCCGCGCCGCCGCCGTGGCGCCGTACGTCTTCGCTGACGAGGCGGACGCCCGTAGACTTCGCCCATGGCCACGACGCCCCGCCTGACCGAGCGCGACGCGCCGTTTTCGACGATCAGCGGTGAGCCGGTGAAGCCTCTGTACACGGAGGCGGACCTGCCGCCCGACGCGGAGGCCTCGATCGGGCTGCCGGGCGAGTTTCCGTACACGCGCGGGGTGTACCGGTCGATGTACCGGGGGCGGTTGTGGACGATGCGCCAGTTCGCGGGGTTCGGGACCGCGCAGGAGACCAACCGGCGGTTCCGCTATCTGCTCGATCATGGCCAGACCGGGCTGTCGACCGCGTTCGACATGCCCTCGCTGATGGGGCACGACTCCGACCATCCGCGGTCGCTGGGCGAGGTGGGGCGGGAGGGGGTGGCGGTCGACACGCTCGAGGACATGGAGCTGCTGTTCGAGGGGATCCCGCTCGATGAGGTGACCGTGTCGATGACGATCAACGCGCCGGCGGCGATCATGCTCGCCTTCTACGTGGTCGCGGCGGAGCGGCGCGGGATCGGGCCCGAGAAGCTCGGCGGCACGATCCAGACCGACATCCTCAAGGAGTACATCGCGCAGAAGGAGTGGTGCTTCCCGGTCGACCCGGCGATGCGGCTGGTCGGCGACATGATCGAGTGGTGCGCGCACAACATGCCGCGCTGGCATCCGATCTCGATCAGCGGCTATCACATCCGCGAGGCCGGCTCGACCGCGGCGCAGGAGCTGGCGTTCACGCTGAAGGACGGGCTGACCTATGTCGAGCAGGCGGTCGCGCGCGGGCTCGATGTCGACGAGTTCGCGCCGAGGCTGTCGTTCTTCTTCAACGCGCACATCGACTTCTTCGAGGAGATCGCGAAGTACCGCGCGGCGCGGCGGATCTGGGCGCGCGAGCTGCGCGACACGTTCGGCGCGCGCGAGGAGCGCTCGCTCTTGATGCGCTTCCACACCCAGACCGCGGGCGTCAGCCTCACGGCGCAGCAGCCGCTGAACAACATCGTGCGGACCGCGATCGAGGCGCTTGCCGGCGTGCTCGGCGGCACCCAGTCGCTGCACACCAATTCGTTCGACGAGGCGCTGGCGCTGCCGACCGAGGATGCGGTGCGGGTCGCGCTGCGCACCCAGCAGATCATCGCTGAGGAGACCGGCGCGGCGAACACGATCGACCCGCTTGGCGGCTCCTACTTCGTCGAGGCGCTGACCGACCGGATGGAGCAGCTGGCCTACGAGTACTTCCACAAGATCGACGAGCTCGGCGGGATGGTCGAGGCGGTCAAGCGCGGCTACCCGCAGCGCGAGATCGCCGACGCGGCATTCACCTACCAGCGAGAGGTCGAGGCGGGCGTGCGCAAGGTCGTGGGCGTCAACGCCTACACCGAGGGCAACGACGCCGCGATCCCGATCCTGCGCATCGACCCCGCGTTCGAGCCCGACCAGGTCAAGCGCGTGCGCGCCGTGCGCGAGCGCCGCGACGCGCGCCGGGCCAAGGACGCGCTGGACGCGCTCGGGCAGGCGGCCCGCGATCCCGAGGAGAACCTGATGCCCTACCTGGTCGAGGCCGCCCGCGCGGAGGTCACCGAGGGCGAGATGGTCCAGACGCTGCAGGAAGTGTTCGGCAGCTACACCGAGACCCCCGTGTTCTGAGGTCGCGTCGGGCTCCGGGCGCCGGTCAAGCACGAGCGCGGGAGCGCCCCCGCGGACCCAAACCGTTCGGGAACCCGGCGAGTTGGTTGTAGGTGCACGCATAGCGCCCGCGGGAACCCATTGCTCGGCCGTCGGTCGCGGTTTGGGTGATTGAGGGCGTTGAAACGAGGTCGGGCTCCGCGTGCCCCGGCCCCTGAGCACTCGCGTCTCAGGCCGCCGGCGTCGGGGCGGCGCGCGGCGGGCTGCCCGCGGATCGGCGGCGCCGCTGGCCGTCGCGTCGTCGAGCGGGTCCAAATACACTCCCACGCCCGATGACCAGCGCCAGCGAGAAGAAGATCCGCGTCGTGGTCGCCAAGCCGGGGCTGGACGGCCACGACCGCGGCGCGAAGATCATCGCCCGCGCGCTGCGGGACGCCGGCATGGAGGTGATCTACACGGGGCTGCACCAGACGCCCGAGCAGATCGTCGAGACGGTAATCCAGGAGGACGCCGACGCGGTCGGGCTTTCGATCCTGTCCGGCGCGCACATGACGCTCGTCCCGCGGATCATGGAACTGCTCTCCGAGCAGGGGATCGATGACGTGGTCGTGACGGTGGGAGGGACGATCCCGTCAGACGACGTCGAGGAGCTCAAGGCTCTCGGCGTCGCAGAAGTGTTCACGCCGGGGGCGTCGACCCAGCAAGCGGTCGACTTCATCCGCGGCGCCGTCCGCGCATAGCCCGATGAGCACCCCGTCGTGCCAGTGCCAGCGCTTTCCTACACCACTGTCGCTTCAACCGATTGACTCGTCAGTCAACCGGGTATCATGCGGTCCGCCAAAGGAGGCCACCACTTGAAAATCTGTGTCCTGGTCAAAGAGGTCCCGGACGCCGCCGTCGAGAAGCGGATCAATCCCTCGACGGGGCGGATGGACCGTTCAGGCGAGAAGAACCTGAATCCCTACGACACGCACGCCATCGAGGCGGCGATGCAGATCCGCGAGGGCGGAAACGCCGAGGTCGACGAGATCGTGGCGGTCACGATGGGCCCGGAGTCCGCGGTCCGCGCGCTGCACAAGGCGGTCTCGCTCGGCGCCGACCGCTCGGTGCACCTGACCGATGCAGGGCTCGAGGGCTCCGACGTCGCCGCGACCGGCTACGCGCTGTCGAAGGCGCTCGAGTCCGAGGCGCCGGACCTCGTGCTGCTCGGCCAGCAGTCCGACGACGGCGAGTGCTACACGATCGGCGCGGTCGTCGCCGACCACCTGAAGATGCCCTCGCTCACCCAGGTGATCAAGATGGACGTCGAGCAGGGCGCGTTGCGCTGCGAGCGCCAGGCCGAGTACGGCTACGACACCGTGCAGGTCAGGCTCCCCGCCGTGATCTCCGTCGGCGACGCGATCAACGAGCCGCGCTATCCGTCGCTGAAGGCGATCATGGGCGCCAAGAAGAAGCCGCTGCAGACGGTCGCGTCGGGCGAGGTCGGAATCGACGGCTCGCTCGTCGGCGAGGACGGCTCGCGCGTGCAGTGCGGCGACTTCCACGACCCGCCTGCGAAGTCCGCCGGCCAGATCATCGAGGACGAGGACACCGACGAGACCGTCGAGAAGATCGTCGCGTGGCTCGAGGAAAGGAAGCTCATCTGATGGCCGACGTGCTCACATACGTCCTTCACTACGAGGGCGAGTTCAACAAGAACTCGCTCGGCGCCGTGTCCGAGGGCGCCGCGCGCGCCGCGGAGATCGGCGGCCAGTGCCACGCGGTCGTCGTCGGCGGCGAGGACCTCACCGACGAGCTCTGTCAGTCGCTCGGCGCGTACGGCGCGACGAAGGTGTTCCGCGCGCGCGGCGCCGAGGGCCTCGCGCAGCCGGTCATCGACGTGATGAACAAGGTGATCGAGGAGAACGGGCACGGCTACGCGCTGTTCGGCGGCGGCCTGCTCGGGTTCGAGATCGGCGCCGGCCTGGCCGCGCGCCGCAACGCGGGCGTGACGATGGAGGTCATCGCCGTGCGCGCCGAGGACGGCAAGCTCGTCGCCGAGCGACCGATCCTCCAGGACTCGAAGATCTCGGTCTCCCGCTACAAGGGCGAGCTCGGCATCATCATCGGGCGGATCAACGCGTTCGAGGCGCACACCCAGGACGGCGGCTCGGCTGAGGTGGTCGACGTCGAAGTCGAGTACTCGCCCTGGTCCGAGCAGGCGACGATGGTCCAGCGCGGCGAGCAGCGCGGCGCGGACGTTGACATCGAGGGCGCGGACATCCTCGTGGCCGGTGGTCGCGGTCTGGGCAAGCCCGAGGGCTTTGAGCTCGCGGAGGCGCTTGCGGCGGCCTTTGGCGGCAACACCGCGGTCGCGGCGACGCGCGCGGTGGTGGACGCGGGCTGGTACCCGTATGCCGCGCAGATCGGGCAGACCGGCAAGACCGTCTCGCCGAAGCTGTACCTCGCGGCGGGGATCTCCGGCGCGATCCAGCACAAGGTCGGGATGCAGTCCTCGGAGAACATCGTCGCGATCAACAAGGACGCGAACGCGCCGATCTTCGAGTTTTCCGACCTCGGGATCGTCGGGGACCTGAACAAGATCCTGCCCAAGCTGACCGAAGCGATCAAGGCGAAGAAGGGCGGCTGATGTCTGACAACGGGCACCCGGCGCCGAGCGAGTTCCCGCCTCCCGTCGACTCGCTCAAGGAGTTCGTCAAGCGGGAGCTCGACTCCGAGGACGAGCGGATCGAGGTCGGCGTCGCGATCGTCGGGGGCGGCACCGCGGGACTGGCCTGCGCCAACCGCCTGCTGCAGCTGCTCTCCGACGACGAGGCGCTGATGGAGCGGCTCGGCGAGGTGCCCGTCGCGGTGATCGAGAAGGCCAAGACCTGCGGCGGCCACAACCTGTCGGGCGCGGTCATGCGCCCCGCTCCGCTGCAGGAGCTGTTCCCCGACATCACTCGCGAGGACTGGCGCAAGGAGGGATTCGCGTTCGGCGAGGTGACCAAGGAGTCGGTGTACCTGCTGACGGGCCCCAAGACCAAGCTCCGGGTCCCGATCCCGGCCGTTCCGAACTTCAAGAACCACGGCAACGAAGTGGTATCGGTGGCGGCCCTCGCGCGTTACCAGCAGCGCCAGGCCGAGGAGGGCGGCGCCTACGTCCTGACCGAGACCTCGGCGACCAAGCTGATCGTCGAGGACGGCAAGGTCGTCGGCGTGCGCTCGGGCGACAAGGGTCGCGGCAAGGACGGCGAGCCGCTCGGTAACTTCGAGCCGGGCACCGACATCAAGGCCCGGGTGACCGTGCTGGCCGAGGGGTGCTGGGGCCACCTGACCGGAGCCGCGATCAAGGAGTTCGGGCTGGCCGATGGTCGCGAGCCCCAGGTCTGGGAGCTGGGCGTCAAGGAGGTGTGGAAGGTCAAGAAGCCGCTCGATCGCGTGATCCACACGTTCGTGCAGCCCTGGCCGCTGAAGGTCGCTTCCAAGTACGGCCAGCTCGGCGGTACCTGGATCTACCCGATGAAGGACGAGAAGTCCGGCGATGACCTCGTCTCGATCGGGTTCGTCGTCGACCTCAACTATCGCGACGCGACGACCTCGGCGCACGACCTGCTGCAAGCGTTCAAGACGCATCCGCTGGTCAAGGACATCCTCGACGGCGGAGAGCGGGTCGCCTGGGGCGCGAAGGCGCTTCCGGGTGGCGGCTACTGGTCGATGCCGAAGCTGACGATGCCCGGCGCGCTGATCGTCGGAGACGCCGGGGGGATGGTCGACACGGCGGCGCTGAAGGGCGTGCACCACTGCATCAAGTCCGGGATCCTGGCCGGCGAGGCGATCTACAAGGCGCTCAAGAACGACGAGTCGCTCGAGAGCTACGAGCAGGCGGTCGAGGAGTCCACGATCGGCCAGGAGCTCTACCAGGTGCGCAACACCCGACAGGCCTTCCAGAAGGGGTTCCTCGTCGGCAGCCTGCTCGCGGGCCCGTCGATCATGTCGAAGGGCAAGGTCCCGCCCGGCCGCCAGGAGTGGCACCGCGACGATGCCGAGCCGATGTTCGTGGGGGACACCCGCGAGCGCTATCCGAAGCCGGACGGCAAGTACATCTTCGACAAGCTCTCCTCGGTGTACATCTCGGGCAACGCGACACGCGATGACGCGCCCAACCACATCCGCGTGCATCGCAAGGTTCCGCGCGAGATCGCCGAGACGTGGGTTTGGATGTGTCCCGCGGGCGTGTACGAGCTCCCCGAGGACGCCCCGGCCGATGGCCCGGTCGACGTCGTCGTCAACTACACCAACTGCGTGCAGTGCGGCGCGATCACCGCGAAGGGCGGCCGGCTGACGCCGCCCGAAGGCGGCGACGGCCCTCTTTACAGGATCACCTGACGAGAAGTAAGCTCGTACCGGAAAACTTCCGGCCTGCTGCGTTGTTTAAGGGGCGTATGCGGCGGTTTGTGATCATCGTTGCGGTACTGGGCGCCGGCGCGCTTGCGAGCGCGGCGACGGTCGCCGGCGCGAGCACGCCACGGGCGAAGCTGCGCGGCTTCGTTTGCCAGCGCGCGCTCGAGCCTCCCCGCCGTGTGGCCACGATCACCGCGGTGATGCGGCCGCTGTCGGGCACCCAGAAGATGCAGCTGCGGTTCGAGCTGCTCGACCATCCCAAGGGTTCGGTCGGCACGTACGGCGAGGTTCCCGGCGGCGACCTCGGGAAATGGGTCTCACCCCAGGATCCCAGCCTCGGGCAGCGCCCCGGCGACGTGTGGATCCTCAACCATCCCGTCTTCAACCTCGCGGCGCCCGTGTACTACCGCTTCCGCGTCACGTTCCGCTGGCTCGGCCAGCACGGCAAGCTGCTCGGCACCGCCGTCCGCTGGAGCGCCGTCTGCTACGAGCCGGAGCTGCGACCGGACCTGTACGTGGGGCTCGGTGACGGTCCCGCCGATCTCGCTCCACGTACGCGGACGCATACACGGCGCGACGATCGGCGATGGGGGCGCGACGGCGCGCCGGGCCATTCGCGGTGACACTCTTCGATCGACGGCGCGCAGGTGGCCTCGCACACCGTGAGCTGGCTGCGGGCCCATCACACCACAACAGTGAAGCTTCGCGGTCCCGATCTGCAGCGCCGGCGCGATCACCGTCACCGCCGACCCGCCGCCGGGCCAGGTCAAGGACTTCAACCGCGCCAACAACACCGCGACGGTCACCTGTCCGGCCTCCTAGCGCCGCTACACTCGATCTTGCGATGAAGACCGAGATCCATCCCGAATACGTCGAAGCGCATGTCCGCTGCACGTGCGGCAACGAATTCACCACTCGCTCGACCAAGCCCGAGATCCACGTCGAGATCTGCTCGGTCTGCCACCCGTTCTACACGGGCAAGCAGAAGCTGGTCGACACCGGCGGTCGCGTCGAGCGTTTCCAGCGCAGGGTCGCCAAGGGCAGGCGCGGCGCGCGTGCCACCAGCGGCACAGGCGCCTAGCCGGCCGAGGCTGGCATGAGCTCGGGCGGGGGGCAGGCGCCGCTGACGGCGACGCGAGACGCCCCCGTCGGCGGCCAAGCCGTGCTCGAGGGCGTGATGATGCGCGGCGTCAGGACCTGGGCGGTCGCGGTGCGCAAGCCCGCGCCCGACGGCGCGGCACAGCCCGGCCCGGTCGAGGTGCGCTCGTTCCCTCTGGCCTCGTGGACCAAGCGCCATCGGGTCTACAGGCTGCCGCTGGTGCGCGGGGTCGTCGCGCTGGCGGAGTCGTTCGGGATCGGGCTGCGGGCACTTGGGATCTCCGCCAACGCGCAGATGCCGGAGGAGCAGCAGGAGATCTCGAGTGGCGCCTGGGCGGGGACGATGGTCGTCGCGATCATCTTCGCGATCGGCCTGTTCTTCGTGGTGCCGGTCTCGCTCACCAGCCTGGTCAAGCACCAGCTCGGCTCTTCGGTGCTGTTCTGGGCGGTCGAGGCGGTGATCCGGACGGCGATCTTCCTCGGGTACCTGGCGCTGCTCTCGCGGCTGCGGGACCTGCGCCGCGTGTTCGAGTACCACGGGGCGGAGCACAAGGTGATCTCCTGCTACGAGGCCGCCGACGAGCTCGTGCCCGCGCGCGCGAAGCTGTACTCCCGGCTGCACCCGCGCTGCGGGACGAGCTTTCTGCTGATCGTGATGATCATGGCGATCTTCGTGTTCGCGCCGATCGGCCTGCCGGCGTGGTGGCTGCTGGTGCTCACGCGGATCCTGGGCGTGCCCGTGATCGCGGGGCTGTCGTTCGAAGTGATCAAGTGGGCGGGCCGCAACCGCGCGCGCCGATGGGTGCAGGCGATCATGTATCCGGGCCTGCAGCTGCAGAAGCTGACGACGCGCGAGCCCGACCTCGACCAGCTGGCGGTGGCGATCGAGGCGCTCGGCGCGGTGCTCGCCGTGGAGCGTCCCGGCGAGGCCAGCGCCGCCGACATGGTCGGGGTCGAGGTCGTGGCCTAAGAGCCGCCCGCGCCCTCCTACACTCGACGCGACCATGATCGACGAGTTGGTGAGGCAGATCCAGCAGCGTTTTCGCGAGCTGGAGGCGCAGCTGTCGGACCCTGCCGTGATCGGGGATCGCGAACGGTTCACCGCGGCGAGCCGCGCGTATCGCGAGCTGGAGCCGGCGGCGCGGCTGGCGGGCGAGTACCGCCTCGCCGCCGACGATCACGCGGGCGCGCGAGAGCTGCTCGCCGAGGACGGCGAGGATCCCGAGCTGCGGGAATTGCTCGAGTCATCGCGCGAGCGATTGCGGGCGCTGGAGGAGGAGATCCGCCTGGCGATGGTCGAGCGCGACCCCAACGACGACAAGAACGTGATCGTCGAGATCCGCCCCGGCACCGGCGGCGACGAGGCGGCGCTGTGGGCCGGCGATCTGTATCGAATGCTCACGCGGTATGCCGAGCGGCGCGGCTTGACGGTCGAGCCGCTCTCGATCGGGGACGGCTCGTACACGGTCGGCGTCAAGGGCGACGGGGCGTACTCGGTGTTCAAGTTCGAAGGCGGGACGCACCGCGTCCAGCGCGTCCCCGAAACCGAGTCCCAGGGACGGATTCACACGTCGACCGCCACGGTCGCGGTGCTGCCGGAGGCGGACGAGGTCGAGGTCGAGATCGATCCGAACGACCTGCAGATCGACGTGTACCGCAGCTCGGGACCCGGCGGGCAGTCGGTCAACACGACCGACTCCGCCGTGCGGATCACCCATAAGCCATCGGGGATCGTCGTCTCCATGCAGGACGAGAAGTCCCAGCTGCAGAATCGCGAGCGCGCGATGCGGGTGCTGCGCGCGCGGCTGTACGAGCGGGCGCTTGCCGAGCAGCGGGCCGCGGTCGCGGCCTCGCGCCAGGCGCAGGTCGGCACCGGCGAGCGCGCCGAGAAGATCCGCACCTACAACTACGGCGAGCGGAGGGTCAAGGACCACCGCATCAACCTGCTCGTCCACAACCTCGACGAGATCCTGATGGGCGAGCTCGACGAGCTGACCGCCGCGCTCCAGGACGACGAGAAGCGCCGGCGCCTGGAGGAACGCGCCGGTGAATGAGCCCGCGGTGGCGCTGACCGTCGCAGACGGGCTTCGCGACGGCAGCGCCCGGCTGGCGCAGGCGGGCGTCGACACGCCCCGGCTCGATGCCGAGCTGCTGCTCGCGGAGGCCCTCGGCTGCGATCGGGCTGCGTTGGTGCTGCGAGCCACCGAGTGCGTGCCGGCCGCGGCGCTGCAGCGCTTCGAGGGACTGCTGGCCCGGCGTGCCGCGCGGGAACCGGTCGCGTACATCCTCGGCCGGCGCGCGTTCCGGAGGCTGACGCTGTCGGTGGACCGGCGTGTGCTGATCCCGCGTCCCGAGACCGAGCTGCTCGTCGATGTGGGGCTGACCCTGCCGTTCGGCGCGCGAGTCCTGGACGTCGGGACCGGCAGCGGCGCGGTCGCGCTCGCGCTCAAGGACGAGCGCCGCGATCTCGAGCTCACCGGCACCGA
Source organism: uncultured Solirubrobacterales bacterium (assembly GCA_963849285.1). Classification (GTDB taxonomy): domain Bacteria; phylum Actinomycetota; class Thermoleophilia; order Solirubrobacterales; family Solirubrobacteraceae; genus Palsa-465. The sequence continues at coordinate 1,430,356 of CAWKGS010000005.1, read as the reverse complement.
CGTCAGCGTCCGCGCGCTCGCGGTCGCGCGCGCCAACGCGGTCCGGCTGGGCCTGCACGTGCGGTTCGTGCTCGGCGACCTGCTCGCGGGCGTGCGCGCCGAGGCGGTGCTCGCGAACCTGCCCTACGTGGCGGCCGGGGACCCGTCGCTGCCGCCGGAGGTGGCGCTGTACGAGCCGGCGGACGCGCTGTTCGCCGGTCCTGGCGGTCTGCGCCAGATCCGGCGGCTGATCGGAAGCCTGTCCGGGGTCTCGGTGGTGGGGCTCGAGGTCGGGCTCGGGCAGGCCGAGGAGGTCGCGCGCCTGGTCTCGGGCGCCGGCTTCGGGCGCGTCGAGCGCCTGCGCGACCTGGCCGGAATCGAGCGGGTCGTCGTCGGCCGGCGGTGAGCGGCTCGGAGTTCGAGCGGTGTATCCGCGAGGGCGGCGTGGCCGTCTTCCCGGCCGACACGGTCTATGGCCTGGCGTGCGATCCAGGAAACCGGTTCGCGGTGCAGCGCCTGTACCTGCTGAAGCGACGGCCGCTGTCGAAGCCCTCCGCGGTGATGTTCTTCTCGCTGGAGGCCGCCCTGGAGGCGCTGCCGGAGATCGGGCCGGCGACTCGCGAGGCGCTGTCGCGGCTGCTCCCGGGCGGCGTCTCCGTGCTGTTGCCGAACCCGTCGCGGCGCTTCGAGCCGGCCTGTGGCGATGACCCGCTGTCGCTCGGATTGCGCGTGCCGGTGCTGCCCGCGCTTGCGGATGTCCGTGCGCCGGTGCTGCAATCGAGCGCCAACCGTGCCGGGGGCGCGGATCCGCGGCGGCTGGAGGATGTGCCTGAGCTGCTGCGCGCGGCCGCCGACCTCGTGATCGACGGCGGCGAGCTTCCCGGGACGCCCTCGACCGTCGTGGATCTGCGCGACTATGAGCAGACCGGCGCCTGGTCGGTCGTTCGTGCAGGCGCCGTCACCTACGCCGAGCTGGGCGCCGCTCTCGGCGGCCGCTACCACTTCGATCCCGCTGGATATGCGGAGATGATCCGCGCGGACGTGCCCGAGTACGACACCTTCCAGGATGAGGTGGTCGCGGCCAGCGGCGAGGGCGCCCGGCGAATCCTGGAGCTCGGCACCGGGACTGGCGAGACCGCTCGACGGCTCTTGCGCCGCCACCCCGGTGCCTCACTCGTCGGCGTGGACGAGAGCGCGGCGATGCTCGACGCGGCACGCGCGAGCATGCCGGCGGCGCGGGTCGAGCTGCACGCCGCGCGGATCGAGGAGCCGCTGCCGGAGGGACCGTTCGACCTCGTCGCCAGCGCGCTGTGCGTTCACCATCTCGACGGCGCGGGGAAGGCCGAGCTGTTCCGGCGGGTGGCGGCCGCGCTCGACCCCGGCGGGCGGCTCGTGCTCGGTGACATCGTGGTGCCCGAGGACGCGACGGTGCCGCGCACGCCATCGACCCCGGGATTTGACAACCCGAGCACGCTGCAGGAGCAGCTGCGCTGGCTGACGGAGGCCGGATTCTCGGCGCGGGTCGCGTGGTCCGCGCGCGACCTCGTGGTGATCGCCGCGGATCGCGCCTGAGGCGCTGCGCCGGGTATCGCCGTGGCCGCTGATAACCTCGCCGGTCCGTGACTGTCGAGTTGCCGCCCGACTTCTTCAACCGCCCGCTTGCGGATGTAGATCCCGAGATCGCAGAGGTGCTGGCCGTCGAGCTCGAGCGCCAGCAGCGGACGCTCGAGATGATCGCCTCGGAGAACTTCGTGCCGGTATCGGTGCTCGAGTGCCAGGGCTCGGTCCTCACCAACAAGTACGCCGAGGGCTATCCCGGGCGGCGCTACTACGGCGGCTGCGAGTACGTCGACACCGCCGAGCAGCTGGCGATCGATCGCGCGAAGGCTCTGTTCGGCGCCGAGCACGCGAACGTGCAGCCCCACTCGGGCGCCCAGGCGAACGCGGCGGCCTACCACGCGCTGATGGCCCCGGGGGACACGCTGATGGGCCTGGAGCTCGCCCACGGCGGCCACCTCACGCACGGGATGAAGATCAACTTCTCCGGCCGCCTCTACGAGATCGTCGCCTACCAGGTCGATCCCGAGACCAGCCGGATCGACATGGACCAGGTCGAGCGCATCGCGCTGGACCGCAAGCCCAAGGTGATCCTGGCCGGGTGGTCCGCGTACCCGCGGGTCCTCGACTTCGAGCGCTTCCGCGCGATCGCCGACGAGGTGGGCGCCTACCTGGTGGTGGACATGGCGCACTTCGCAGGTCTCGTCGCCGCAGGGCTGCATCCGAGCCCCGTCCCGCACGCGCACGTCGTCACCACCACGATCCACAAGACGATCGGCGGCGGTCGCGGCGGGATGATCCTCTGCCAGGAGGAGCTCGCCAAGAAGATCGACTCCGCCGTGTTCCCCGGACAGCAGGGCGGCCCGCTCGAGCACGTGATCGCGGGCAAGGCGGTTTCGCTGCGGATCGCCCAGTCGGACGCCTTCCGCGAGCGCCAGGAGCGCACCCTCGCCGGGGCCCGCGCGGTCGCGGCCGAGCTGCTGGGAGCGGGCGGCGGCGTGAACGTGCTGACCGGCGGCACCGACGTGCACCTGGTCCTATGCGACCTGCGCGAGTCCTCACTCGACGGCAAGCAGGCCGAGGATCGCCTGGCCGCGGTCGGGATCACCGTCAACCGCAACGCGGTCCCGTTCGACCCGCGGCCGCCGGCGGTGTCCTCGGGCCTGCGGATCGGGACGCCGGCGCTGGCGACGCGCGGGCTGCAAGTGGACGACTTCGTCGAGGTGGGCCGGATCATCGCCGCGGCGCTGCAGCCGGAGGACTTCGAGCAGCATCGGGCCGAGCTCGCCGAGCGAGCAGCGGCGATCGCAGAGCACTACCCGCTGTACGCGGCTCTGGGCGCGCCCGCGGCCGTCTGACGCGCGGCGCGCAGGGCCCGGCGCAATCGTGCCGAAAGTTCTCGTGACGCTCAGAGCCCGTCGAGGAGCTGCGCGAGGTGCCGGAGAAGCCGCTCGCTCTGCTCGCGCTCGCCGGGCTCGAGGCCTTCGTACAGGCGCCGGCGTCGTGCCTCCAGCTGGCGCGCGCGACGGTTGAACCGCTTGCGACCGGCCGCCGTGATCGAGACGAGGACGGTCCGCCTGTCCGACGATGAGCTCGCGCGGCGGACCTGGCCCGCCCGCTGGAGCCCGTCCACCAGCCGCGTCGCCGTCGGCCCGGAGACCCCAGCGGCGTCGGCGAGCTGCGAGATCGGGACCGCGCGCGCGCTCGCCAGCGGCGCCAGCAGGTAGTACTGGGCGAGGCTCAGCTCGTCCGGGGTCTGCTGGCCGCGCGACTGGGCGCGGCGGACCGCGAGCACGAACTCGTCCCAGGCCTCCGCGAACCGATGGGCCGCGGCCGCCGCCGCGGCGGCGTCCTGCGGGCCCGTATCTGTCTGTAGCTCCAAAGTCACGACTCTGTCAGCGAACCAACGTTTAGCCTAGACAATAGTTGTCCATACTAAGTAGTGTCAAGGAGCAAATTCAACAGGAGGCATGAAATGAGGATCCGCTTTCTCTACAACATCGTGCTGAGCCTGGCCGCTGGATTCCTGGTCGTCGTGACGCAGGCGTTCACGCCGATCGCCGTCGCCTGGCTAACGTTCGCGATCGCCATCGGCGTGACTGCAGCCGCGCTCGGGATGGTTGCGCTGCGGACCGGGATCGTGCAGCGCGTGCTGTCGGCCGTGACGGTGCCGATCGGCGCCTGGACGATCGTCGCGAGCCTGGTGTTCGCGCCCACGACCGTGGTGTGGCTCGGATTCGCGTCCGCGCTCGCGTTCGTCGCGATCGCGATCGCCGGCCTGACCGCGCACGAGCTGACCACCGAGCGGGTCGTGCACTCGTTCGAGGTCGAGCACGCCACGGTTCCGACGGCCGCCCGCGAGCCGATCGCCGCGTAGCTCCCCTGGACTCAGCCGCGCGATTGACGGGCCGGCCGCCAAGGCCGGCCCGCTCGCGTGTCAGTGCTCGAAACCGGCGACCGTGGCGAGGATCACGAACGTCGCGATCAGCGCCGCGCCTTCGAACACGGTCGCCTCGCCGTCGCCCGTGACCTGCCAGACGATGATCGCGGTGCCGAACAGGGCGCCGATGTACACGGGCGCGATCGCGAACGTGAGCGTCGTGGGGGTCAGCAGCGAGACCAGCACCAGCACCGGGAACAAGAACGCCGCGATCTGCGCGACGGAGTTCTTCACGATCGAGATCGCCAGCTCGAACCGGCGCCGGTGCGCGAGGATGATCCCGGCGACGTTCTCGACCGCGTTGCCGGCGATCGCCACGATCACCAACCCGGCGAACTGCCTGGAGATGTGCAGCGTGTGGATCGTCGGCTGCAGCGCATGCACGAACCAATCGGAGACGAAGGCCGCACCCGTGCCCGCCGCGATCAGCAGCGCCACGCTGGTCGCGGCCGGTACGCGCGGCGGCTCCACGTCGCGCGGGATGCGCCGGGAGCCCAGGTACTGGCGCAGCCAGATCCCGTAGACGATCAGGATCGCGATCGCGCCGACGATCGAGATCGTCCGGGAGTGACGGCTTGCGACGTCGTGCGACGTGTAGGTCAAGCCGATCAGGACGATGATGAACGAGGAGATCAGCAGCAACGTCGCGGTGTCGTTCGGAAGGCGGGGGTTGAAGCGCATAATCCCGTCCCCCTCGCGTCGCGCGCCGGCGATGATCACCAGGCCGAGGACGAGCAGCGCGTTGACCAGGATCGAACCGAGGATCGCGGTCTGGGCGACGATCAGCTCGCCGGCATTGAGGGCGAAGATCACCACGAAGAACTCCGGGAGGTTTGCGATCGTGGCCTGCATCACCCCCGTCATCGCGGGACCGAGGCGCCTGCCGACCTGCCCGATCGAGAACGACACCACCCACGCGAGGCCCGCCAGCGAGATCGCCGCCACCACGAAGGCCACGATCGACGAGACGCCGTGCGCGTAGCGCGTCACCCCGGCCAGCGCGGTGATGAGCACGACCGCGGCGAGTAGCGCGCGCTCGACTGCGGTGAGCTTGCTCAGCGCCTAGCCGCCCGTGATCACGGTGTCGTCGTCCGAGTAGGCGGGCGCGCAACAGCACAGCAGCACCAGGGGCTCAGGTCCCTCGTTCCAGAGCTTGTGCGGGGTGCCGGGTGGGATCACCACGCAGTCGCGGGCGTGAACCTCGGCCTCCGCGTCGCCGAGGCGCATCCGGCCGGCGCCCGCCACGAAGTAGTAGATCTCCTCGCTGCGGGGGTGATAGTGCTCGACGGTCTCCGATCCCGGCGGGACGGTCGCCTCGGCCAGGCTCTGACTGCGCGCCGGCGTCCAGCTGGGGCCGGCCAGCTCCCTGATCGTCGAGCCATCGAGCGTGACGAACGCCTCCAGCGCCTCGAGGTTCGCCTTCTCCAGAGCGCTCACTTCTGCACCCGCTCGAACTCATCCGTCTTCATGTCCTGGCGATTGCCCGGCGCCCGGCGGGCCTCGATGCTCGGCGGCGCAGGCGCGTCGATCCGCCCGCCGCCGTCGCCCTCGGGCCGCACCGCCTCGAACTCTCCCGTCTCCAGGTCGCGGCTGACGCGCGCGTCGATCTCGTGCTCGGTCGTGTCGGGATCGCGGCGCTTGAGCTCACGCGCGCGGCGATGGCGGAACTTGAGGATCTCGAGCACGTAGACCAGGTAGACGCTCGCGGCGAGCGCGACCACGCCGATCGCGATCATCACGAGCGTCCAGCCGAGGTGGAGATGCCCGCGATGGTCGGAGTACGGGACGAAGCGCAGGGCGACCGCGACTCCGGCCAGCAGCAGCGTCCAGCCGTACAGGTAGGCGACCGTCTTGCGCTGGCTGAACCCGATTCGCGTGAACCGGTGGTGGAAGTGGTTGGCATCGGCCGACCACGGCGCCCGGCGGTACTTCAGGCGCTTGGCGACCACGAACCCGGTGTCGAGGAACGGCACCGCGAGGATCACCAGCGGCACGACCAGGGCGACCACCGCGGGGGTCTTGATCGAGCCGATGACCGCGACCACTCCGAGCAGATACCCGAGCAGGTTCGCGCCCGAGTCGCCCATGAACACCTTTGCGGGGTAGAGGTTGTGGAACAGGAAGCCGAGCGAAGCGCCGGCCGTGAGCGCCGCGAGCACGCCGGCGGCGCTCACCTGCAGATCGAACGCGATGATCGCGAACGCGACCCCGTCGATCGTGCACAGCCCGGCGGCGAGGCCGTCGACCCCGTCGGAGAAGTTGACGACGTTCATCAGCGCGACGAGCCAGATCACCGTGATCACGCCGCCCTCGTTGGGGAACTGCAGCGCGCCGATGAACGGCACCGTCACGTCGCTGACGACGGCTCCGCCCTCGACCACGATCAGCGCCGCCGCGATCTGTCCGAGCAGCTTCGCGAGCGGCGGCATGTCGACGGCGTCGTCGATCGCGCCGACGATCGCGATCAGGCACGCGCCCGCGAGGATCGCCCAGGTGTGGACGGTGCCGCCCGACCCGGCTTTGCCGACCGCATGCGCCAGCTTGATCGTCCCGGGCATCCAGATCGCCGCGGCGATCAGGACGCCGGCGAGGATCGCGAGCCCGCCGAGCTCGGGCGTCGGCCGCTCGGCCAGCCCGCGGTCGCTGGGGAACGCCACGGCTCCGACGCGGCGCGCGAGCCGCGCGGCGAGTGGGGTCAGCGCGGCGGCGATCGCCATCGCCACCACGAAGGCGAACACGGCGTCTAGGTAGCGCATCGCTGCGCGTAGCATGGCAGGGAGGGAGGACCTCGGGCCACACCGGTGGGCCCGGAGCCGCGGCGGGCCGCCAGAAATGATATCCTTACGTTAACGTAAGTTTCATGGCGACCCTCCAGCGCACACCACGACTCCGCCGTCCGGGCGTCCACGCGGATCACGACAGCTACAAATGGTGGGCGCTCTCGTGTACGAGCCTGGGGATGTTGCTCGCGACGATCAACTCGGGCACGCTGATCATCGCCCTGCCGGATCTCGAGCGCAGCCTGCACACGACGCTGCTGGAGCTGGTGTGGGTGATCCTCGTTTACATGATCGCCTCGACGGTGCTCGTGCTCAGCGCCGGGCGGCTCTCGGACCAGTTCGGGCGCAAGAACGCATACATCGGCGGGTTCGTGCTGTTCGCCGCCGCCTCGCTCGGCGCCGGGTTCGCGGGCAGCGGCACGCAGCTGATCCTGTGGCGAATCGTTCAGGGCATCGGCGGCTCGTTCCTGTTCGCCAACGCAGCCGCGATCGTGACGGACGCGTTCCCGCGCGAACAGCTGGGCCTGGCGATGGGCACCAACACGATGGTCGCCGCGATCGGCCTGGTGATCGGGCCGGTGCTCGGTGGCGCGCTGGTCGCGATCAGCTGGCCCTGGGTCTTCTGGTTCAACGTCCCGTTCGCGCTCGCGGGGAGTCTCTGGGCGGGGCTGATCCTGCGCGAGATATCGGGCCGCGCGGAGGACACCCGGTTCGACGTGCTCGGGACGATCACGTTCCTGATCGGCCTGACCGGCTTGGTGCTCGGGATCTCCAAGGGCGGGATCCAGGGCTGGAACAACTCGCTGGTGATCGGCGGCCTGATCGCCGGGGGCGTCCTGCTTCCGGCCTTCGTGCTGATTGAGCGCCATCAGCAGCAGCCGATGCTCGACCTGACGATCTTCCGCAGCCGCCTGTTCTCCGCGGCCGCGGCCGCCGCGTTCATCAACGGCCTGGCGCGCTTCGCGCTGATGTTCGTGTTCGTCTTCTACTTCCAGGGAGTGCAGGGAGATTCGCCGATCCTGGCGGGCATCAAGCTCGCCCCGATGGCGCTTGGGATGCTCGTCTCCTCGCCGCTGGCCGGGATCTGGGCGGATCGCCGCGGCTCGCGCGGCCTCGCCGTGCTCGGAATGCTCGTCGGCGCCGCCGGCCTGGCGCTGATGACCACGCTCCAGCGCGAGACGACCTACGTCGCGAGCGGCGTCTACCTGTTCATCGTCGGCGTCGGCTCGGGCATGTTCAACTCGCCGAACACGGCGGCGATGATGGGCACCGTCGCGCCGCATCGACGCGGGATCGCGGCCGGGGCGCGCGTGCTGGTGCAGAACACGGGCGCCGTGATCTCGATCGCGTTCGTGATCGCGGTCGTCACCAGCGCCGTCCCCAAGAACGTGCTGTTCAGGGTGTTCTCGGGGCTCGCCAAGCACATCTCGACCGCTCGCCTGAACCCGTTCATCGCCAACATGCACACGGCCCTTTGGTGCCTGGCCGCGGTCTCGATCCTCGGCGCGGTCGTGGCGGCCGCTCGGCCTTCCCATGTCGAGGTGCAGCGATGACCACGGTCGCCGAGAAGCTGCGGATCGGGGAGGTCGCCGAGCTGACCGGGACCACGCCCCGCACGATTCGCTACTACGAGGAGATCGGGCTGCTGCCGGGAGCCGACGGCCGCGAGCAGGGCAAGCATCGCTTCTACACCCACGCCGACGTCGAGCGCGTTCGGGAGATCCTCAGGCTGAAGGACCTGCTCGGGCTGTCGCTCGAGCAGCTCTCCCAGCTGCTCGAGGCGGAGGCGGCGCGCGCAGAGCTGCGCCGCGAGTACCGCGAGACCGAGGATCCGCAGACCCGCAGGCGCATCCTCGAGCAGTCGCTCGGGCACATCGGCACCCAGCTGCAGTTGGTCAGAGAGCGCCACCGCGAGCTCGAGCAGCTCGAGCGAGAGCTCGTCGCCAAACGCCGCGAAGTGCAGCACAAACTCGAGAAGTGCAAATCGTGAGCGCGCTCCTCCAACGCCGTCCGGCGGCCGGAGCGGGCGTCAACCGGCGGGCGATGACGACGCTCTCCGCAGGCCATCTGTTCACCGACGTGGCGCAGGGCTCGATCCCCGCGCTGCTGCCGTTCCTGCATTCGCGTTATCACTGGAACCTCGCCGCGCTCTCGGCGCTGGTCCTGGCCGCGACGATCTCGAGTTCGGTGATCCAGCCTCTGTTCGGGCACCTCTCAGACCGCATCTCGCTGCCGTGGCTGATGCCGCTCGGCCCCGCGCTCGGCGGCCTCGGGATCGCCGCCGCCGGCTTCAGCGGCAGCTACGGACTGACGTTCGGCGCGATCGTCCTGAGCGGCCTTGGAGTCGCCGCGTTCCACCCGGAGGGATCGCGCTTCGCCAACTACGTCTCCGGCCACCGCCGCGCCAGCGGGATGAGTCTGTTCAGCGTCGGCGGCAACGTCGGGTTCGCGCTGGGCCCGGTCCTGGTGACGCCACTGGTGCTCGTGTTCGGGCTGCACGGGACGGCTTTCCTGCTGATCCCGACCGGGCTAATGGCCGTGGTGCTGTGGCACGAGCTGCCGCGCCTGACGACCTTTCGCGCTGACGTCGTCGACGGCCGGGTCCAGCAGGAGGACCACGGCGAGTCCTGGGGACCGTTCGCGACCCTCGCCGGCGTGATCGCGCTGCGCTCGTTCGTCTACTTCGGGATGGTCACGTTCATCCCCCTGTACTACGTCGACGTGCTGCACGCCAGCAAGGCGCTCGGCAACAGCGCGCTGGCCGCGATGTTGATCGGTGGCGCGTTCGGGACGCTGTGCGGCGGCCCGCTCGCGGATCGCTTCGGGCGGCGCAACGTCCTCACCGGGTCGATGCTGGTCCTGCCGGTGCTCGTCGCCGGGTTCCTGCTCTCAGGTCCGGCGCTCGGGCTCGTGTTCGCGGCACTCGCGGGCGCGGCGACGATCGCGACCTTCGCCGTCACGATCGTGATGGGCCAGGAGTTCCTGCCGGGGCGCCTCGGGGTCGCGTCCGGGGTCACGATCGGCCTCTCGATCGGACTCGGCGGCATCGGTGCGCCGCTGCTCGGCCTGCTGGCCGACGCCAGCGGCCTGCGGACGGTGTTCGAGCTGATCGCGGTCCTCCCGCTGGCGGCGCTGGTGCTCGTCTTCGCACTGCCGCGGGGCGCCTCCGCCACGCCCGCGCGGAGCAGGAAGCCGGCGCTCGGCAACGTAACGATCCGCTAGCGGAGGCGTACATGTGAACTTGACCTGGACCAAACGACGCCTGCCGCTGCTCGCCGCGCTCGCCGCAGCGCTGGTCGGCCTCGTCAACATCGCCTCGGCGCTGACGCCGAACATCCGCTGGCGGGGTCACGTGCTGCTCGGATTCGAGCCCGTCGAGGCGATGCGGCTCTTCCACGCGCTGGCGCTGCCCGCCGGCACGGCGCTCCTGCTGGTCGCGCCCTATCTGGCCAGGCGCCGTCGCCGTGCCTGGCGCGCCGCGATCCTGCTGATGCTCGCGCTCGGCTGCTTCGATCTGCTCAAGGGGCTCGACTTCGAGGAGACCGCGATCACGTGGGCGGCAGCGGTCGTCCTGTTCGCGGGCGGCGCCGCCTTCCGGGTCCGGCACGATCCGATCACGCTTCGCTCCGCCGTGTGGCGGGTGCCGCTGCTGGGGCTGGTCGGACTCGCGCTCGTCGCGCTGGCGACCTGGGCATCCCAGGGCCACCCGTCCGTGCCGAGCGTCCTGCGCGAGACCGTCGATCTGCTGCGCTGGCAGGGCGGGCCGATCCACCTGCAGCACCGCTACGCGTGGATCCCACTCGGCGTGCACATGATCGAGCTGTGCACGCTGCTGGCGATCGCATACGTGACCTTCCGGCCGCTGGCGGCGCCCCGGGCGCTGCCCGGTCCCGACGCTCGGAAGGCCGCCTCACAGCTGGTCCGCGATCACGGGTCCGACACGCTCTCCTTCTTCAAGCTTCGTGGCGACAAGCAGTACTTCTTCAGCCGCGACGGCTCCGCGTTCGTCGGCTACCGGATCGAGAACGGCGTCCTGCTCCTCTCCGGCGACCCGGTCGGGCCGCCCGCCGCCTTCCCGGGGCTGCTCGCGGACCTCCGCATCTTCACTGAAGCCAGGGGACTGAAACTCGGCGCCGTCGGCGCCAGCGAGGCGCTTCGCCCGCTCTATGAGGAGCTCGGGCTGCGCACGCTCTATCTCGGCGACGAGGCGATCATCGACGTCGCGACGTTCTCCCTGGAAGGCCGGCCGATTCGCAAGGTCCGCCAATCGGTGACCCGCCTGCGCAAGGCCGGCTACAGCGCCAGCCTCTACGAAGTGGGAGGGCTCGACCCCGACGTGCTCGGCGAGGTCGAGGACGTGCTCGAGCGCGGCCGTCAGGGCGCGCCGGAGCGCGGCTTCTCGATGGCGATGGACTCGCTGGCCGGCGCACACGGCCACGACACGCTGGTGGTGGTGGCGCGCGACGCCGGCGACGCGATCCGCGGCGTCCTGCACTTCGTGCCGGTCTACGGTCGCGACGCCGTCTCGCTGTCGTTCATGCGCCGCGATCCGGAGACCCCCAACGGCCTGACAGAGTTCCTCGTAGCCTCCGCCGTGGAGCTGCTCTGCGAGCGGGGGATAGCCGAGCTGTCGCTCAACTTCGCCGCGTTCGCGCGCTGGATGCACAGCCCGGACTCGTGGCACGAGCGACTGCTGGCGAAGCTGGTGACGCTCGGCAATCCCTTCTTCCAGATCGAGAGCCTGTACCGCTTCAACGCCAAGTTCTTCCCGCGGTGGGCGCCGCGGTACCTCGTCTACGAGGGCGCTTTGGGGCTCCCGCGGACGGGCGTAGCGGCGCTTTGGGCGGAGGGGCAGCTCTGGAAGCCGGGCTCTTCCCGCCGGCACTCTCGCCGCCTCGACGGTGCCGCGCCGGCGCTAACGGCCCGCTAACGTTCCCCTCTCTCGACGGCCTTCGACGATCGCGGTCGGCGGCGCATGTGAGCCTCGTTTCCCGGGCGACGCCTGCGCGACGGCGCCGGTACGCTTGGCGGCCCTCAAAACCCCTGATCACCAGCTTGAACAGAGCCCATCATGTCGTCGTTACGCGCATCCCCGAATCTTGAGCTGCCCATGCTCCTCAGGTACTTCGACGTCGCGGTCCTGGTGGTCGCGGCGCCGATCATGCTGCTCATCGGGGTACCGGCGAGTGGCTATCTGATCGGCGCGGGGGCGTGGATCGCCCTGCGGGCGGCCGGGGTCGGCGTCGAGCGCTACGCGGAGTCGATCGCGGAGATGAGCCGCCAGGTGGGCCTGCGGCTCGGATACATGCTGGGGCGGCTGTTCGCGCTCGCGATCGCAGTGGTCCTGGTGCGCAAATCCGACGGCCAGGACGCGGGCCTCGCATGCCTGGTCGTGATCGTGGCCGGCTTCACCCTCCAGCTCGCGGTCTCGGCGATGACCCGCCCGAGGTCGCGATGAGCACGACCAAGCGCATCCTGCTGATCTCGACGGCCGTCTACGTGCTCGGGATCATCGTCCTGATCGCGGCCTTCGGGTTCGGGCACAAGAACAACTCGTTCCAGATCCAGAACGAATTCAAGCTGATCAACTGGGTCAGCCTCGGGGTGTTCAGCATCAACCGCGCGGTCCTGTACCTGTTCATCGCCGCGGTCCTGACGACCGTCACGATGGTGTGGATCTCACGCCGGATGCGCCAGCGGCCGAACCGCGTGCAGACCGCCGTCGAGGTCCTGTTCTCGCTGATGCGCGACAACATCACGCGCGGAAACATGCCGGACAAGCTCGCCGCGAAGTGGTTCCCGTTCTGCGGCGCGCTGTTCCTGTTCCTCTGGTACAGCAACATCATCGGCTATCTCCCGCTGCCGACCAACACCGAGGAGAAGTTCAACCTCTTCGGCGCTCACATCCCTGCGTTCGCGCTGTACGCGGCGACCGCGAACATCTCGGTCCCGCTGGTGCTCGCGATCATCGTGTTCATCGTGTTCAACTGGGAGGGAGTGCGCGCCCAGGGCGTCGGCGGGTACATGAAGAGCCTGATCCCCGCCGGGGTGCACGGACCGATGCTCCTGCTCATATTCCCCCTCGAGCTGATCTCGACCTTCATGCGCCTGATCTCGCTCACCGTGCGGCTGTTCGCGAACATCCTCGCCGGGCACATGATCATCCTGTTCATGGCCGGGGGCCTGGCCGTGATCCTCGGGCTGTCGTTCCTCGGGTGGTTCACCCTTCCCGTCGGCGTTGCGGTCTACCTGTTCGAGCTGGTCCTGATCGCAACCCTGCAGGCGTTCATCTTCGCCACACTCGCCGCCATCTATCTGGGTGGCGCCGTCACCCATCACTAAACCAACAAGGAGCTGACTCCAAGTGCTGTTTTCACACCTCGTCTCGTTCGCCGCCTCCTCGGGCGTCGGCGCCGGCCTGGGCATCGGGATCGGCGGCGGGCTCGGAGCGGTCGGCGCCGGCGTCGGCATCGGCATCATCTTCGGCAAGGTCATCGAGGCGGTGACCCGTCAGCCGGAGATGCGCGATGAGATCACCAGCATCCAGTGGCTGGGCTTCGCTCTGACCGAAGCGTGCTTCTTCTACGGGCTCGTCGCCGGCCTGATCTCCTACGTGCTCAAGTAGATGGCCGCCGTCCTCGCACCCGCCTCGAGCGGTTCATTCCTGATCTCCCCGAACGTCGGGCTGATGGTCTGGACCCTGCTGCTGTTCGGAATCTCCATGGTCATCCTGTGGAAGGTCGCCTTTCCGCGCATCTCCGAGGCGCTCGATCGCAGGCAGCACGCGATCGAGGAGTCGATCGACGCCGCCGAGCGCACGCGCCAGGAGGCCGGCCAGCTGCTCGACGAGTACCGCGAGCGGCTCCGGGAGGCGCGCGGGCAGGCGGAGGAGATCATCGGCCGGGCGCGCAAGGCGGCCGAGATCCACGAGCAGGACACCCTCAAGGAGGCGCAGGCGCGGCGCGAGAAGCTGATGGAGCAGGCGCGGCGCGACATCGAGGTCGAGACTCGCCGCGCGATTCAGGAGATCCGCCGCGAGGTCGCCGACCTCACCGTGAGCGCCACCGAGAAGGTCACGCGCAAGACGCTGACCGAGGAGGATCAGCGGCGCCTGATCGACGAGGCGCTGTCCGAGCTCGACTTCAGCTCGCTCAGCCCCAGAGGCGCCGGCTGATGGAGGAGATCGCCGAGGTGTACGCACGCGCGCTGTTCGAGGTCGCCAAGGAGCACGACCTGCTCGACGACGTGCGCGAGCAGCTCGGCCAGTTCGCCGACGCGTTGCACGACGAGCGCCAGCTGGCGATCTTCTTCTTCTCGCCGTACTTCTCCACGGAGGAGAAGAAGGACGGCCTCGGGCGCGGCGTCACGGGCGCCGAGCCGATCTTCATGAACTTCCTCGAGACGCTGGTTGAACGTCACCGCATGCCCGTGATCTTCCGGATCCGAAGCCGCTACGAGGCGATGTGGGACGAGGAGAACCGCCTGCTACCGGTCGAGGTGACCAGTGCGATCGAGCTCGACCGGCAGGTCGCCGAGAGCATCGGCAAGCGCGTGGGCGAGCAGACTCGTAACAAGGTCGAGCTCACGACCAAGGTCGACCCTGACATCCTCGGCGGGATCGTGCTGCGCGTCGGCAACTTCGTGCTCGATGCCTCGATCCGCAACCGTCTCGAACAACTTCGCAAGCAAGTCGCACGCGGCTGAGGCCGGCGGTGCGGGTCAAGGAGCCGATTCCATGCCGATCCAGATCAATCCCGATGAGATCACCTCGATCCTCAAGAGCCGGATCGAGGGCCTCGACACGACGAGCGCGGATCTGACCGAGGTGGGCACCGTCCTGTCCGTCGCCGACGGTATCTCCCGCATCCACGGCCTCGACAACTGCATGTCGTTCGAGATGCTCGAGCTCCCCCACGACGTCACCGGGCTCGCGCTGAATCTCGAATCGGACAACGTCGGCGCGGTGCTGTTCGGCGAGTGGGAGAAGATCGTCGAAGGCGACACGGTGCGGCGGACCAAGCGACTGCTCGAGATCCCGGTCGGCGAGGAGCTCCTCGGGCGGATCGTCGACCCGCTCGGGAACCCGCTCGACGGCAAGGGCGAGATCGAGACCGCGCAGACGCGCCCGTCGGAGTTCAAGGCCCCAGGCGTCGTCCAGCGCCAGCCCGTGCAGGAGCCGATGCTCACCGGGCTGAAGGCGATCGACTCGATGATCCCGATCGGGCGCGGCCAGCGCGAGCTGATCATCGGCGACCGGCAGACCGGCAAGACCGCGATCGCGGTCGACTCGATCATCAACAACCGCGACCGCGACCTGATCTGCGTGTACGTCGCGATCGGCCAGCGCAAGGCGACGGTCGTCCAGCTCGCGCAGACGCTCGAGGATGCGGGCGCGCTCGAGAACACGATCATCGTGATGGCGGCCGCCGACGAGGCGGCGCCGATCAAGTTCCTCGCGCCGTACGCGGGGTGCGCGATGGCCGAGCACTTCCTGTACAACGGCAAGGCCGCGCTGGCGATCTACGACGACCTGACCAAGCACGCCTACGCCTACCGGCAGATGTCGCTGCTGCTTCGCCGCCCGCCCGGTCGCGAGGCGTATCCGGGCGACGTGTTCTACCTGCACTCGCGGCTGCTGGAGCGCGCGGTCAAGCTCAACGACGATCTCGGCGCCGGCTCGCTGACGGCGCTGCCGATCATCGAGACGCAGGCCGGGGACGTCTCGGCGTACATCCCGACGAATGTGATTTCGATCACCGACGGGCAGATCTTCCTCGAGCCGAAGCTGTTCTACTCGGGCGTGCGGCCGGCGATCAACGTCGGCATCTCGGTCTCGCGAGTGGGCGGAAACGCGCAGATCACGCCGATGCGCAAGGTCGCCGGCCGGTTGAAGCTCGAGCTGTCCCAGTACCGCGAGCTCGAGGCGTTCGCGCAGTTCGGGTCCGAGCTGGACCAGGCCACGCAGCGGACACTGGCCCGCGGCGAGCGGCTGGTCAAGACACTCAACCAGTCCGAGCGCCAGCCGCTGCCGGTCGAGGACCAGGTCGTCCAGATCTACGCGGCGACCAACGGCTACCTCGACCGGATCGTCGTGGACAGGGTGGAGGCCTTCCTGGCGGAGCTGACCGACTCCATCCGCGGCAGCGAGCCGGAGCTGCTCAAGCGGATCGCCGAGGGCGAGTGGAGCGACGAGACCCAGTCGCAGGTCGACAAGGCGGTCAAGTCGTTCGCGGAGGACTTCGGCTTCGATCTCGATGAGGAGGGCCACCCGCTCGAGGACGGGGACGACGCGCCGCGGGGTTCGCGGGAGCGCCAGCGGGAGGAGCGCGATTCCGCGGAATCGTCCGAATCGTCGGAATCGTCGGAATCCTCGGATGAGCCCGATTCGTCCGATGACTCCTCAGATGAGTCTGAGTCTTCGGATGACTCCCAGTCCTCGGATGACTCCGAGTCCTCGGATGACTCCTCGCGGGACGGTCCGGCGGCCTCCTCGGAGGGCGAGAAGTCCGGCGAGCACGAGAACGAGCAGCAGTAGGTAGGCCGGAGCCGCGATGCCCGCTTCCCAGCGCGACGTCCGCAACCGCATCAACGCGGTCCGGAACATCCAGAAGATCACCCGCGCCATGGAGATGGTGGCGGCGGCGCGGCTGCGGCGCGCCGAGCAGCGGATCGAGGCGCTGCGGCCCTACGCCGGCGCGATCAGGCGGATGACGCGGCAGGCCGCCGAGGCCGCCGGCAGCGTCCCGCGGCTGCCGATTCTGGTGGAGCACGAGAACGTCCGCTCCGTTGGGGTCCTGCTGGTCGCCGGCGACCGCGGACTGGCCGGTGCGTTCAACTCCAACATCGTCCGGGCCGGCGTGCGTGCCGGGCGCGAGCATGATTCCTCGGGCAAGAAGGCCGTCTACTTCGCCTCGGGGCGGCGCCCGGCGTCCTCACTGACCTTCCGCGGGCTGGACGTCGCGGACAGCTGGATGGGCTTCACCGACCGGCCGTCATATGCCGATGCGCGCCGGATCGCCGAACGGTTGATGGCGGCGTACATCGACAACGAGGTCGACCAGGTCGAGATCTTCTACAACGCCTACATCTCGCCGCTCTCCCAGGAGGTGACGCGGGAGACGCTGCTGCCGCTGCAGCAGGCCACAGTGCTTAAGGACGACTCCGCCGCGGAGGACGCCGAGGAATCCTCCTCCGAAGATGGAGGTCCCAGCGCGCTGGTCGACTACGAACCCGATCCCGAGGAGATCCTCAAGCGCCTCGTGCCCGACTACGTCGAGATCTCGATCTACCGCGCGCTGCTGGAGTCGACGGCCTCCGAGCACGGCGCGCGCATGACCGCGATGCGCAGCGCCTCCGATAACGCCAGAGAGCTGATCCAGGACTTGACGCTCGAGATGAACCGCGCTCGCCAGGCCGAGATCACTCAGGAGATCATGGAGGTCGTGGCCGGGGCGGAAGGGCTTTCCGGGTAGTAGTCAAGCGCCCGCGCTGAGCGGGCACCTCGCCACTAGACTGGCCTTCGAAACGGAGAAATGACATGGCACTGACAGAAGAGAGCCCGGCTAGGGGCGAGGACCGGACCACGAACGTCGGCCGGATCGAGGAGATTCAGGGCGTCGTGATCGAGGCCGTTTTCCCGGACAAGCTGCCGGAGATCAACCACGCGATCACAGTGCGGCGGCCTGCGGCGATGAAGGCCGAGGAGGAGCTCGACATCGCCGCGGGCGAAGAGGACTCGCTCGTCTGCGAGGTGCAGCAGCACCTCGGCGACGACCGCATCCGGGCGGTCGCGATGGATACCACCGACGGGCTCGCGCGCGGGGCCGAAGTGGTCGACACCGGCGGCCCGATCACCGTTCCGGTCGGGCGCGTCACGCTCGGACGGATCTTCAACCTGCTCGGCGATCCGATCGACCTCGGCGAGCCGCTGCCCGACGACGTCGAGCGCTGGCCGATCCACCGCGTGGCACCGGCGGTCGAGGCGCTGACGCCGACGACCGAGATGTTCGAGACGGGGATCAAGGTGATCGACCTGCTCGCCCCGTACGCGAAGGGCGGCAAGGTCGGCCTGTTCGGCGGCGCCGGCGTCGGCAAGACCGTGATCATCCAGGAGCTGATCCGCAACCTGGCGGAGGAGCACGAGGGGCTGTCGGCCTTCTGCGGCGTCGGCGAGCGCTCGCGCGAAGGCAACGATCTGTGGCTCGAGATGAAGGAGTCGGGGGTCCTCGAGAAGACGATGCTCGTCTTCGGGCAGATGAACGAGCCGCCCGGAGCCCGCATGCGCGTGGCGCTGTCCGGCCTGACGATGGCGGAGTACTTCCGCGATCAGGAGGGCCAGGACGTGCTCCTGTTCATCGACAACATCTTCCGGTTCGTCCAGGCCGGCTCCGAGGTCTCGGCGCTGCTCGGCCGGATGCCCTCGCAGGTCGGCTATCAGCCCACGCTCGAGACCGAGATGGGGCAGCTGCAGGAACGGATCACCTCGACCCGACAGGGCTCGGTCACCTCGATCCAGGCGATCTACGTGCCGGCCGACGACCTCACCGACCCGGCGCCGGCGTCCGTGTTCGCCCACCTCAACGCGACCACGACCCTGTCGCGGTCGATCGCCGAGAAGGGCATCTACCCCGCGGTGGACCCCCTGGACTCGACCTCGACGATCCTCAAGCGCGAGATCCTCGGCGACGAGCACTTCAACGTCGCCAACGAGGTCAAGCAGGTGCTCCAGCGCTACAAGGAGCTCCAGGACATCATCGCGATCCTCGGAATCGACGAGCTCTCCGACGACGACCGGGTGACCGTGCAGCGGGCGCGCCGGCTCGAGCGCTTCCTCTCGCAGCCGTTCCACGTGGCCGAGCAGTTCACGGGCACGCCCGGCGTCTATGTTCCGATCGCCGAGACGATTCGCGGCTTCAAGGAGATCCTCGAGGGCAAGCACGACGAGCTGCCCGAGCGCGCGTTCTTCCTCAAGGGCTCGATCGACCAGGTCGTCGAAGAAGCCGGCAAGGACTAGCCGCCTGCGATGGCGAGGAGCAAGTTCCGGGCCGAGGTGCTGACGCCCGAAGGCGAGGTCTTCAACGACGAGGTCGAGATGATCTCGACGCGGACCGCCGTCGGCTCGATCGGCGTGCTCGCGAACCACGAGCCGGTGCTGGCGATGCTCGACCCGACCGAGCTGCGCCTGTACAAGAGCGAGTCGGAGATCGTCCGCTTCGCCCAGGCGGAGGGCTACATGCAGGTCGCCGACAACCACGCGCTGCTGCTGGTAGAGGAAGCACACGAGCCCGACAGCCTGAACGCCGGCGATCTGCGCGAGCGCCTGCAGAACGCCGAGCGCGAGCTGGAGTCCGCGGGCGATGACAGCGAGCGCCGGCGCGTCGCCGAGCGCGACAAGAACCGCCTCGAGCAGTTCCTGCGCATCGTCGAGGGCTGATCGGGGCCTGACGGCGCGCTTTACCCTTGGGTCGATGGTCGACGAGCTGATCCTGGCGCAGCGCCTGATCTCCTACGACACCTCCCGTCCGGAGGAGCTCGTGGCTGCGGCAGGATTCGTCAAGGGCTGGCTCGAATCCCGCGACATACAGGTCCTGACCCACGAGCACAACGGGCTGCCGGTGCTGGTGGCCGAGGCCGGGGGCTCGGCGCCGGGTCTGCCGTGCGTGGTCTTCCACGGCCATCTCGACGTGGTCCCCGGCGCGCCCGGCCAGTTCGAGCCGGCGGTCGATGGCGACCGGCTGATCGGCCGCGGCGCCTATGACATGAAGGGCGGCCTGGCGGGCATGATGTGCGCGCTCAAAGACGTGGCGACGCAGGATCGCGTGCGCGTGCGGCTCGTCTGCGTCCCCGATGAGGAGTCCGAGGAGCTCGACGTGCGTTCCACCGACGGCGTCGTCGCCCGCGGTCTCGGCGGCGACTTCGCTCTCACCGGCGAGCCGACCGACATGCACATCGGGATCGAGGCCAAGGGCGTGCTGGTGATGCGGATCGAGGTGTTCGGCCGCGCCGCCCACAGCTCGACGCCGTGGCTCGGGGACAACGCCGTGCTGAAGGCGATCGACGCGTTCCGCTCGATCGAGGCCCTCCCGTTCGCGCGAGAGTCCTCGGAGATGTTCGACCGGCCCTCGATCAACCTGGGCAGGATCGAGGGCGGCCGCGCTCTGAACATGGTGCCCGACCGCTGCACGATGGCGGTCGACGTGCGCTACCTGCCGGGCCAAGACCCTGAGGAGATAGCCGCCCAGGTGGCTACGATCGACGGCATCGACGTGACGCGGACGTTCATCCATCCGCCGGTGACCGTGTCGCGCAACGACCCCTACGTGCGGGCGCTGCGCGACGCCGTCGCGCGCACCATGCCGCTCGGCAAGGAGACGATGAGCGTCGGGCGCGACGGCGCCTCGGACGTCGCCGCCTTCATCCAGGCGGGCATCCCGGCGGTCGAGTTCGGTCCCGAGGGCGCCGGCCACCACGGGCCGGGGGAGTGGGTCTCGCTGGCCTCGCTGGCGCGCTACCGGCGAGCGCTCGGGGATTTCGTACGGTCCCTGCCGATCAGCCTCGAGTCAGATCGGGCCTCGTCCCGCGGACCCGCCCCGCACGACGAGGAGCGAACCGGCGGGCTGCGCGCGATCGACGGAGGATTGGCGTGAGTCTGATTCCACGCACCCGCGGCGGCATGCTGTGGCGGTTCCTGCTCGGCGCGCTCGTCGTGATCGGCTTCACCGCCGCCGCGACGGCGGTCGCGGGCCTGCTCCAGTTCAAGACGTTCCGGGACTTCCTCAACCAGACCCCGGCGCTCAAGAGCAAGCAGGTCACGATCCCCAATCCCGGCCAGCCGCAGACGATCCTCATCATCGGCTCCGATCACCGGGCTGGCACGCCGTTCAACTCCGCGAACACCGACACGATGATGCTGGTCCGGCTGGACCCGAACTCCTCGACGATCAACGTCGTCTCGATCCCGCGTGACCTCAAGGTCAACATCCCCGAGGGCGGGACGATGGTCACCGCGAAGCTGAACAGCGCGTACTCGGTCGGCGGCCCCAACCTGCTGATCAGGGTGATCAGGCAGAACGTGTTCCCGCAGCTGCACGTCAACCACATCGTCGACATCAACTTCGGCGGGTTCGAGGCGCTGGTCAACGCGATCGGCTGCGTCTACACCGACGTCGACCACCGCTACTACAACAACACCGCGTTCACCGACTACTCGAGCATCGACATCCAGCCTGGCTACCAGAAGCTCTGCGGCCCCGACGCGCTCTCGTTCGTTCGGTTCCGCCACACCGACTCGGACATCGTCCGCAACGCCCGCCAGCAGGACTTCATCCGCTGGGCCAAGGATCAGTACGGCGTCACGCAGCTGATCAACAACCGGGACGCCCTGCTGAAGATCTTCGGCCAGCACACTCAGACCGACGCCAACCTGCACACGATCGACGGGCTGATCAACCTCTTCAACCTGGTCGCCTTCTCGGCGGGCCACACGATCAAGCAGATCCCGTTCCCCGCGATCCTGCTTCCGTGCGGGCCGACGCCGGCGTTCGCAACGCCGAACACTCCCCAGACGCCCTGCTACGTCTCAGCCGATCCGGGTCCGGAGCAGGCGGCCTACAGGGCGTTCATGGCCCCAACCAAGGGCCCGCCGCCGTCGTCGTCGTCAGCCACGTCATCCACGCACACGACCAACGGCGCCCCCAAGCACTCGTCCTCGACGCCGACTGGCGGCCTCGTCCCGGATGTGAGCGACGGCAAGAACCAGGCCGCCGCGCTCGGCATCGCCGGCCTGCCGGTCTATTACCCGAAGCTGATCGCCGATCAGTCGCAGTACTGCACCAACAACAACTGCGCGATCGGCCCGCAGCCGAACTCCTACCCGCGCGCGTACACGATCCAGGGGCAGCATGGCGGCAACTTCCCGTCCTATCGGATGACGCTCGTCATCAACCCAGCGCTCGGCCAGTACTACGGCGTGCAGGGAACCACCTGGCACTCGCCTCCGATCCTCAACAACCCGAGCCAGACCCGCGTCGTGAACGGCAAGGTCCTGCTGATCTACGTCAACGGGCACAAGATCAGCGCCGTCGGGTGGAAGACCCCCTCGGGCTCGTACTGGATCTCGAACACGCTGACCGATGGACTGACCAACCAGCAGATGATCGGGATCGCGGCGTCCCTGACCAAGGCCTAGGCGGGTCCTCCCAGGGGACCGCGGCGCGCTGCGTTCCCGCTGGGCCGATCGCTAGCCTCCTGCACTTCATGGCTTCAGAACGTGAACCGATAGCGGTCATCGGCACCGGCTACGTCGGCCTCGTCACCGGTGTCGGCTTCGCCGAGCTCGGCAGCGAGGTCTGGTGCGTCGACATAGATGAGCACAAGATCGAGATGCTGGGGCGCGGCGAGATCCCCATCTACGAGCCCGGCCTGGCCGAAAGCATGGCCCGCAACCGCGAGCGGATGCACTTCACGACCGACCTCGCGCCCGCGCTCGAGCGCGCGCGGCTGCTGTTCGTCGCGGTCGGCACGCCGCCCACCTATTCGGGCGACGCGGACCTGTCGGCGGTCAACGCCGTCGTCAACTCGATGCCCGCCTCGGACCGGCACGCCCTGGTGATGAAGTCGACGGTCCCGGTCGGCACCGGCGCCGCGATCCGGCGGATCTTGGCCGAGCAGGGCAAACAGGGCTTCGCGTACGTCTCCTGCCCGGAGTTCCTCAAGGAGGGCTCGGCGCTCGAGGACTTCCTCGCGCCGGACCGGGTCGTCGTCGGCGACGAGGGCGACTGGGCCGGCGACGCGGTCGTCAACCTCTACGCGCCGCTCGACGCACCCCTGGTCCGTACCGACATCCCCAGCGCCGAGATGATCAAGCTCGCCGCAAACGCCTTCCTGGCCACCAAGATCTCGTTCATCAACGAGATCGCCAACGTCTGCGAGGAGACCGGCGCCGACGTGCTCGAGGTCGCCCGCGGGATGGGCCTGGACCACCGGATCGGGACGCATTTCCTCCAGCCGGGTATCGGCTTCGGCGGGTCGTGTTTCGCGCCTGAGGAGACGGTGCTCGCCCGCCACCGGGGGCGCACCACCCTCCTGACGTTCGAGCGGCTCTGGCGGCGCTTCAGCGCGGAGCAGGAAGAGCTCGAACGCGGACTGATCGAGCCGCACAACCTCGAGGTCCTCTCGTGGGTCCCCGGCGCGGAGGAGCCCCAGTTCCTGCCTGTGATCTGCCTGACGAGGCGGGATTACGAAGGGGAGCTCGTCGACGTGCGTACGAAGATGGGAAGGCGCCTGCGTACCACGCCCGACCATGGCTGGATCGTCGGCGACGGCGTAGGCGGAGAGCCGCGTTTCAAGCTGGCCTCGGACCTCGGCACCGAGGACTGGGTGCCGCTCACGCTTGGCCATGGTGAAGCAGGGGAGGGGATGAAGATCGCGTCGCTTCTGGCGGCCGCCGAGGCCGCGGAGATCGTGCCCGAGAAGCTGATCGTCCGGCCGCGGCGAGAGACGATCGATGAGCTCATCCGCCGTCCGATCGAGGAACGCAGGCGGATCTTCTCCCGCTCGGCGTCTGCGGCCGCCCGCTCCGGCGAGGTCAAGCGAACCGGGACGCTGCGCTATGACGAGCTGGCGCTGGCGGGGCTCTCGAGCGCGGGCTCGACGATCAGCACCACGAAGAGCGGCAACCATCCGCGCGCCGAGCTGGCGCTCGATGAGTCCTTCTGGCGGGTGGTCGGGCTGTACATCGCGGAGGGGTTCGCGACCGAGACGTACTTGCGGTGGTCGTTCCACCCCACGCGCGAAGAGCACCTCGTCGACGAGTTGACCGCTTACTGGATGCGCCAGAACGTCCGCACGCGCGCCTGGCGCTCGGCCACCGCTCGTATGGTGTCTGTCGAGTCGAAGCTGCTCGCGAGCTGGTTCACACGGGTGCTCGGGCTCGGTCGCAACTGCTACCTGCAGCGCTTGCCGGACCTGATCTGGGACCAGCCCGACGAGGCACGGTGGGCCCTGCTTTCCGGTCTGTTCGAAGGTGACGGCTCGTGGTCACTGATCAACGGCGGCCCGAGCGTGATCATCGAGTTCGGCACGGTCAGCGACGAGCTGGCAGATGGCGTCCTGCGCCTGCTTGCGAGCGTCGGCGTTGTGGCCTCACGGCGCATCGGCCGGACGCGCAGGTCGACCAAGGACACCCACTGGATCAGGATCTCCGGCGCCGACCAGATAGAGCGCGCGATCCGGCTCGTGCCCGAGCGGGATCGGGTGGGCGTACTGGCGTCGGTCGCATCCCAGCACAAGCGGATCGCGCCCACCGGGTATCGCCGCTTCGGTGACGGCCCGGCATGGACTCGCATCAGCTCGATTGCGCGCCGGCCGTACTCGGGTGCGGTTTATTCGCTCGAGGTCTGCTACGCGCATTCGGTGGTGTCGAGCGGGTCCACCACCCTCTTAAATTGTTTTCCCAAGGATGTGTCGGCCCTCAAACAGCTGGCGGGTAACTCGGGGTATCACTTCCAGCTGCTGACGGCGGTAATCGAGGTCAACGAGCTGCAGAAGCGGCGGGTGATGGGGAAGCTGCACAAGCACCTGGGCTCGCTGGTCGGCAAGCGGATCGCGCTGCTCGGGCTGGCGTTCAAGGCGAACACCGACGACATGCGCGAGGCCTCCTCGCTGGTGCTGGCGGCACGGCTGCAGGCCGACGGCGCGAAGGTGCGGGCCTACGACCCGATCGCCGAGGCGGAGGCACAAAAGATGATGGTCGGCGTGGAGTTCGCGGACTCGGCGCTGGATGCCCTGCGCGGAGCGGATGCGTGCATCCTCGTGACCGAGTGGCCGGAGTTCGCGGGACTCGACTGGGGTCAGGCCGCGGAAGCGATGAGCGGCCGCGTGGTCATCGACGGCCGCAACTTCCTCGATGCCGGGCAGGTGACCGGCGCCGGCTTCGTGTACGAGGGCATCGGCCGGTAGATGCAGGCGCTGATCCTCGTGGGGGGCGAGGGCACGCGTCTGCGCCCGCTCACCTCGACGATGCCCAAGCCGGTCGTGCCGCTGGTGAACAAGCCGTTCATCTCCTACATGCTCGAGTGGCTGCGCGGGCACGGAGTCGACGACGTGATCCTCTCGTGCGGCTTCCTCGCGGACGGGGTGAAGGCAGTGCTCGGCGAGGGCGAGGAGCTCGGGATGCGCCTGCGCTACGTCGAGGAGCCCGAGCCGCTCGGCACCGGCGGCGCGCTCAAGTACGCCGAGGACCTGCTCGACGAGCGCTTCTTCATGCTCAACGGCGACGTCCTCACCGACATGGACCTGTCCGCCCAGCTCGCCGACCACGAGCGCACCGGCGCTCGAGCCACGCTCGCGCTGATCTCGGTCGAGGACCCTTCCGCGTACGGGCTGGTGCGGCGCAACACGGACGGCTCGGTCCGCGAGTTCCTCGAGAAGCCCGGAGCCGAGCAGGTGGACACGAATCTGATCAATGCCGGCGCCTACATCCTCCAGCGCGACGTGCTCGAGCAGATGGGGCCGGCCGGGACCAACATCTCGATCGAGCGCGAGGTCTTCCCGGCGCTCGTCGGCCGCGGCCTCTACGGCTACGCCACCGGGGGCTACTGGCTGGACATCGGAACGCCCGGGCGCTACCTGGAGGGCACGTTCGACATCCTCGAGGGCAACGTCGAGACCGAGATGGGCCGGCGCGTGAGCGCCGCTGGATTCGCGCTGATCGACGGCGCGCAGGTCGGCGGGCGCGTGGTGCCGCCGGCGCACGTGGGTCAGGGCTCGGTGGTCGCGCGCGGGGCGATCGTGGGCGGCCGCACCGTCCTGGGCAGCGACGTGACCGTCGAGGAGGGCGCGCACGTCGAGAGCTCGGTCGTGCTCGACTCGACCAAGGTTGGCGCCCGCAGCACGATTCGATCGTCGATCATCGGTGCGAACGTCGAGATCGGGGAGCACTGCCACATAGATGGCGGCGTGGTCGTGGGGGAGGGCGTGAGGATCGGGTCGGGGAACATCCTTGCGGCCGGCGCGCGTATCTTCCCCGGGGTGGAGCTGCCAGCGGGAGCGATCAGGTTTTGACGGCGACGCTCGAGCTCGGCCCGGAGACGATCGCAACCTACGACTCGGCGCGCCAGCTCGACGACATCCTCTCGCTGCCGGAGCATCTCCGCGACGCGCTCTGGCGGGTGCAGTCGGCGAGGCTCGAGCAGCACGACTCGACCGGTGGACTGATCGTCGCGGGCATGGGGGGTTCGGCGATCGGGGGCTCGCTCGCGCGAGCGGCGCTCGGCGACCGCGCTTCCCGGCCGATCGAGGTCGCGCGCGAATATGCGCTGCCGGCGTGGACGATGCCCGACACCACGGTTCTGTGCGCGAGCTACTCGGGGAACACCGAGGAGACGCTGGCGGCCTACGCGGCGGCGGGGGCGCTCGGGGCGAGGCGGATCGTGGCGACCACCGGCGGCAAGCTGGCAGAGGCCGCGCGTGCGGACGGCGTACCGGTGATCCCGCTTCCCGGCGGATTTCAGCCGCGCGCGGCGGTCGGTTACGCGCTGGTGGTGGCGCTCGAGGTCGCCGCGGCGTGCGGCGCCGGCGAGAGCCTCCACGCCGAGATCGACGTCGCCGCGGCGCAGGCCGAGCAGCTGGCCGCGAAGTGGGGCGCGGACGCAGATGACGAGTGCCAGCCCAAAGCGCTCGCCCGCGGGCTGCACGGGACGATTCCGCAGATCGCGGGCGCCGGGCTGACGGCGCCGATCGCGTACCGCTGGAAGACCCAGATCAACGAGAACGCGAAGACCCCCTGCTTCTGGCACGAGCTGCCCGAGCTCGACCACAACGAGATCGCCGGCTGGGAGGGCGCCGGAGCGCTGGGCCGCTTCAGCGCGGTGTTCCTCGACGACTCAGACCTGCACCCGCGCGTCCGCCAGCGGATCGAGCTCACGCGAGGTCTGATCGCGAGCTACGGCGTCACCACCTATCGCGCGGAGACGATCGGCGAGAACCGGACCGGGCGGCTCGTCTCGGCGGTTCTGCTCGGGGACCTGGTCTCGTTCTACCTGGCGATCCTGCGCCGCATCGATCCGTCGCCGGTCGTCGTGCTCGACCGTCTGAAGAACGCGCTGGCGCAGGGGTAGCCGGGGCCGCGGACTAATCGCGCAGGGCGATTCCGCGCTGCTCGTAGAGCCTGCGATCGGCGGCGGCGAGCAGTTCCTCGACGGTCACGCCGTCGTCCGGGAACGAGGCGGTCCCGATCGTGATGTCCCACGACGCGGGCACCCCAACCCTGGCGCGGCGCTCAGGCACGGCGTCGTGGATCCGGCGCGTGACCACCGCTGCGCCGTCGGCCGACTGCTCGGCCAAGAGCAGCGCGAGCTCGTCCCCGCCCATCCGGCCGACGACGTCGTCGGCGCGGGCGGAGTCCTTCAGGAGTGTCGCGACCTCCTTCAGCAGTTCGTCCCCCGCGGAGTGCCCGCCGGTGTCGTTGACGCGCTTCAGGCCCTGGACGTCGATGTAGGCGAGCACGAACGGGCGGCCGTAGCGCTGCGCGCGAGAAAGCTCGCGCTCGGCCGCGTCCAGGAACCCGCGACGGTTGAGGATGCCGGTCAGCGGATCGGTGAGCGAGGCGGCGGTCACGGCGGCGATGCGTCCGGATTGACGGCGCATCAGGAATCCAGTCCAGCCGGCCGCGACGGCGCCGACGGCAGCCAGCAACAGCGCGCCCCCGAGCGCGATCCAGACGGCCGTCGGCACCACCCGCACGAGGTGCTGGATGGCGCCGGACTGCGTCAGACGGGAGGGGTTGTGCGTCGTCGTGGCCGTCGTCTGGGTGTGCGAGGCCTTGCCGGTCCGGACGATCGTGGGCGTACTCGACGCCCCGAGCCGCGGCGCGCCGGTGCCGGCGCCGGAAGCTCGGACGGTGCCCGAGAGCGGCGAGCCCGCGCCGAGTCCGGAGCCGAGCCCCGGAAGCTGCGAGATCACGGGCTGCACCGGCGAGTTGGTTCCAGGCGCGCTGGCCACGAGCCGGAGCGTCGGCAGCTTCGGCTTCGGCGTTGACGTAGGGGTGGGCGTGGTCGGCGCCGGAGGCGTGGGCGTCGGTGTGGCGCTCGTCGGCGTCGAGACCGGGACGGAGCTTGTTGGGATCGACGGCGTGCTCACCGACGGAACGCTGCTGCCGGTGCGGTCCGAGCAGCCCAGCTCGCACCCGGAGCGCTCATGTCCTCCCAGGTTCGAGAAGCCGGTCCGGGCGTGGAAGCGGCCGCTGAAGGAGCCCGACTCGCCGTGATGGTGACCCGCGCCGAATCCGTGGTCGCCCTCGCTGGGCGCGGGGGGGTGGCCCTGGCTCTGGCTCTGGTCGTAGCCCTGGCCCTGACCGTCTCCCTGGCTCTGTCCATCGCCCCGGCCCTGTCCATCGCCCCGGCCCTGTCCGTCGCCCCGGCCCTGTCCGTCGCCCCGGCCGTGCCCGTCGCCCCGGCCCTGCCAGCCGCCCTGGTCGCCCCAGCCGCCTTGGTCACGGACGCCGAGCGCGGCCGGGGAACGGTGCCCTGCATCCCCGTGGGATCCCGCCCCGAACGGCAGCGGGGTGCCCGCCGCCGACGCTCCGGCGGCGACGGCGAACGCCGCGCTCAGGGCGCAGGACATCGTTAGTAGCCGGAAGCGTCTGCGAACTCCCATAGCGGTTGGACGGATTGGTGAGTTTTTTGGGGTTGGGGCTGGTGCCTCCCCTTCCTCTTTGTCTGCCCATCCTATGTCGCGGACTTTCTCTAACCGCCTGAAACTCGACATGTGTTGGGGTGCCCGCCGGCTCGTGCGGCGACCCATTGCTCATCAAAACTGCTGCTAGTAGCCCAAAACGGAATGTCGCCGTCAGTTTCCCGACCGATCCCAAACCTTGACACTCTCGTGGTAATGTTGTGCTTCGGATGGAGGCCCTCACGATCCACGAAGCCGCTGAAACGACCGGCTGGTCGGCGCGGATGCTGCGCTACGTCGAGCGTGCCGGCCTGCTGACGGCGGCCCGGTCAGCCTCCGGTTACCGCCTCTACGGCCCGGCGGAGCTGCAGCGCCTGCGGACCCTCAAGGAGCTGCTGGCCCGATTCGAGATCGGGCTGTCGGACGTCGCGTTCGCCGCGCGCCTGGAACACGACGCAGAGCTGCGCGACGCCGTGAAGGACTGGCTGCAGGCCAAGCCGCAGCGCCCCGACCACATCGAAGTGGAGGACTGGCTGCGCTTCGAGCAGGAGAAGCATCAGAGGCTGCTCGCCGCGGCCTGACGCGCCCCGCGCCGCCCCTGCGGCCCGTACGCGCACCCGATCGAACCGACCTACCTGGAGAGCAAATGAGCACGACCACGACGAGAACCGATTTCAAGGTCGCCGATCTGGAGCTGGCCGAGTACGGCCGCAAGGAGATCCGGCTGGCCGAGCACGAGATGCCCGGCCTGATGGCCACGCGACGCGAGTACGCCGAGCGTCAGCCGCTGAAGGGTGCCCGGATCACGGGCTCGCTGCACATGACGATCCAGACGGCGGTGTTGATCGAGACGCTGGTCGCGCTCGGCGCCGAGGTCCGCTGGGCGAGCTGCAACATCTTCTCCACTCAGGATCACGCCGCTGCGGCGGTCGTGGTCGGGCCCGACGGCACCGTCGCGGACCCGCGCGGCGTCGCGGTCTACGCCTGGAAGGGCGAGACGCTCGAGGAGTACTGGTGGTGCGCGGAGCAGGCGCTGCTGTGGCCTGACGGCGCCGGCCCGAACATGATCCTCGACGACGGCGGCGACGCCACGCTGCTCGTGCACAAGGGTGCCGAGTTCGAGGCGGCCGGGGCGGTCCCGGAGCCGACGGACGAGGACTCCGAGGAGTTCGCGATCGTGCTGGGGCTGCTCAAGCGCTCACTCGAGGAGGACCCGCAGCGCTGGACGACGATCGCCAAGGGCATCAAGGGCGTGACCGAGGAGACGACGACCGGTGTGCACCGCCTCTACCAGTTCGCCGAGCAGGGCAAGCTGCTCTTCCCCGCGATCAACGTCAACGACTCGGTCACCAAGTCGAAGTTCGACAACAAGTACGGCTGCCGTCACTCGCTGATCGACGGGATCAACCGGGCCACGGACGTCCTGATCGGCGGCAAGCTGGCAGTCGTCTGCGGCTACGGAGACGTCGGCAAGGGCTGCGCCGAGTCGCTGCGCGGCCAGCGCGCACGCGTCGTCGTGACCGAGATCGACCCGATCTGCGCGCTGCAGGCGGCGATGGACGGCTATCAGGTGCTGCGTCTGGAGGATGTGCTCCAGAGCGGTGACATCTTCATCACCTCGACCGGCAACCGCGACGTGATCACCGCGGAGCACATGTCGAAGATGAAGCATCAGGCGATCGTCGGCAACATCGGCCACTTCGACAACGAGATCGACATGGCGGGCCTCGCCCGGATCCCCGGGATCCAGCGCGTCAACATCAAGCCGCAGGTCGACGAGTGGGTGTTCCCCGACGGCCACTCGATCCTCGTCCTCTCCGAGGGGCGACTGCTGAACCTCGGCAACGCGACCGGCCATCCGAGCTTCGTGATGTCGAACTCGTTCACCAACCAGGTGATCGCGCAGATCGAGCTGTTCGGGCAGGCCGACGGCTACGAGCACCGCGTCTACACGCTGCCCAAGCACCTCGACGAGAAGGTCGCGCGGCTGCACCTCGACGCACTCGGCGCGAAGCTCACCGAGATGACGACGCAGCAGGCCGACTACCTCGGCGTTCCGGTCGACGGCCCCTACAAGCCAGACCACTACCGGTACTAGCGCGACCGGCGCCGCCCCGAGGGATGAGGGAGCAAAGTTGACCACAGGTCAACCAATCTCCCTCGACCAGGGCGGAGGGCCTTGATGGCGCGGGCCGCGACTCCGCCACACGACGTCGCGGACCTCGCGCTCGCGCCCGAGGGCGTCGACCGGATCGAGTGGGCGGCGCAGCAGATGCCCGTGCTCGGCCAGATTCGCAGGCGCTTCGAGGCCGAGCGCCCCCTGCAAAGCGTCCGCGTCGCCGCGTGCCTCCATGTGACCGCGGAGACGGCCAACCTGATCCTCGCGCTCAAGGCCGGCGGCGCCGACGCCGCGCTGTGCTCGGCCAATCCGCTCTCGGCCCAGGACGACGTCGCGGCGGCGCTCGTCCTCGAGCACCGGACCGAAGTGCGGGCCAGACGGGGGGAGGACCTCGACACCTATGCCAGCCACGTGCACGCGCTGCTCGAGACCACGCCCCAGATCACGATCGACGACGGCGCCGACCTGCTGATCACCGCGCACGCGCGAGGCCTGACGGAGGCCCTCGTCGGGGGCACCGAGGAGACCACCACGGGGCTGGTCCGCCTGCGGCGCCTGGACGAGGAAGGGAAGCTCACCTGTCCCGTGCTCGCGGTCAACGAGGCCCGGACGGAGCGCGCCCTGAACGATCGTCACGGCACCGGCCAGTCCGCGCTCGACGGGATCGTCCGCGCCAGCAACGTGCTGCTCGCGGGGCAGACGCTCGTCGTCCTCGGATATGGCTGGGCCGGCCAGGGGGTGGCCGAACGCGCGCGTGGCGCAGGTGCCGCAGTGATCGTCTGCGAGATCGACCCGCTGCGGGCGCTCGAGGCGCGGATGGCGGGCTATGAGGTGATGCCGGCGCTCGACGCGGCGCAGCGCGGCGACATCTTCATCACGGTCACCGGTTCGAGCAGGGTCCTCCGCCGGCAGCACTTCGAGCGGATGAAGGACGGCGCCCTGCTCGCCAACGCCGGGCACTTCGACGTGGAGATCGACCTGCAGGCGCTCCAGGCGTCGACCAACGGCGAGCCGCGCCAGGTTCGCCCGCTGATCGAGCAGTACGAGCAGCCGGACGGGCGCCGGCTGAACCTGCTGGCGCGCGGGCGGGTCGTCAACCTGGCCGCCGCGGAGGGCCATCCGGCGGCGGTGATGGACGTGTCCTTCGCGCTCCAGGCGCTGTCGGTGGAGGCGCTGGTACGTGGTCGCGGGGAGCTGAGCCCGGGGGTCCACGCCGTCCCGGACGCGATCGACCGGGAGGTCGGCCGCCTCAAGCTGAGCGCGCTGGGCGTGCGCTTCGACGAGCCGACGGCCGACCAGGCGGAGTACCTGCAGTCCTGGAGCTGACCTCGCCACGGGGCGTCGTCGTCCCGCTCTGGCAGGATTCACAACTCAGATGGGAGTTTCGACCCCGACACGGGCGGCCCCGGCGCGCGATGCGGCACACCGCTCGCCGCGCGGCGGCATCGATCTCGGCGGGACCAAGATCGAGGCGGTGATCGTCGACGGGCGCAACAAGGTGCTCGCGTCCGCGCGGCGCCCGACCCCGCAGGAGGGCGGCCCGCAGGCCGTCGCCGACGCGATGGTCGAGGCGGTCACGGAGGCGGCCAGGAGCGCCGGCTTCGAGACCTCCCAGCTCAAGGGCGTCGGGGTGGGCTCGCCGGGGATCGTCACGGATGACGGCGCGGTCACGAGCGCCCGAAACCTCCCAGACTGGGCGGGGACCTTCCCGCTGAGCACGATGCTCGCGAAGGCGCTCGGCACGCCAGTGTTCGTCGGCAACGACGTGCAGGTGGCGACCGACGCGGAGTTCAAGCTGGGCGCCGGCAAGCCTTACAAGTCGCTGCTCGGGGTGTTCTGGGGAACCGGCGTCGGCGGCGGCCTGATCCTCGGTGGAAAGCCGTGGCTCGGGCGGGGCGGCGCGGGCGAGATCGGACACATGGTGGTCGTGATCGACGGGGCGCGCTGCCCGTGCGGCCGCAAGGGCTGCCTCGAGGCCTACGCGGGACGGGCGGCGATGGAGGCACGGGCGCGCCGGCGCGTCGAGAAGGGCCGCAAGACGGACCTGTTCACGCTGATGAAGGAGCACAACCGCGAGCGGCTGACGAGCGCGATCTGGCAGCGCGCGCTCGAACGCGATGACAAGCTCGCGACGCAGATCATCGACGAGGCGGTGTGGGCGCTCGGCGCGGGGATCGCGTCGGCGGTCAACCTGCTCGACGTCGAGGCGGTGATCATCGGCGGCGGCTTGGGCGTGCGCTTCGGAGCGCCATTCGCGGAGCGGATCGCGCGCGAGATGCAGCCACATCTGTTCAACGACCAGCGGCCGCCGGACGTCCTGGTGGCTGCGCTCGGCGACCTCGGCGGCGCGATCGGAGCCTCGCTGCTCGCGCGACAGACGGCCCATTGAGTACGCCAACACGTAACTAACGCTCAATCAACCGTGCTGGCGCCGAACGCCTATCTCTGGCAGGATGAGTCGTCGGCGGCGCGGGTGCACCAGTGGGGACGAGGAGAAGGAGCATTTAAATCACGCCTTCGGTGAGTACGGCACGAACGCCAACTGCTGTTCGCGGCGCGTCCGGCGCCAACGGTCGTGCGAACGGCAGCGTCAACGGCGCGGGCCGCAGCGGGGGGGGTGGCGCGAGCTTGGTGGCCAGGCTCGCGGCGTTCGGCGCGCTCGGTGCGGCGATCGTGCTCGTCGTGCTGGTCCTGTTCACCGGCGGGTCGTCTTACATGATCAAGGCCGAGTTCCAGGACGCCGGGGGGCTGGTGGCCGGCAACATCGTCTTGATCGGGCCCGCGCAGGTTGGATCCGTCCAGTCGGTCGGGCTGACGCCCAACGGCCAGGCGGAAGTGGCGCTGAGTATCGACCCGGACGCGGCGCCGGTCCACGACGGCACGGTCGCCCGCGTCTACGAGAACTCGCTGTCGGGCATCGCGAACAAGTACGTCGTGCTCGAGCCGGGCCCGAGCAGCGCGCCGTCGATCCCGAGCGGCGGGATGATCGGGGAGGACCACACCTACTCGCAGGTCAACCTCGATCAGCTGTTCGACACCCTCGACCCGCTCACCCGCGCCGGGCTGCGAGGCTTCATCCGGGGCGAGGCGGCGAGCATCCAGGGCCGCGCGCAGGAGGCGAACCAGACGCTCAAGTACTTCGCGCCCGCGCTCGCGTCGACCAGCCAGGTCACCGCGGAGCTGACCCGCGACGAGCCGGCGTTCGACGCGCTGCTCGTGCAGGGTGCCCAGGCGCTCCAGCTGCTGGGCTCGCGCAGCACCGAGCTGACCCAGCTGATCGCCAATACCAGCGCGGCGACCGGCGCGATCGCGAGCCAGAGCCAGGCGCTCGAGCAGGCGCTGGTGCTGCTGCCGGGCGCGCTGAACCACTCGACGAGCACGTTCGCGGGTCTGCGTACGACGCTCAACTCGCTCGACCCGCTTGTTAACGCGTCGAAGCCCGCCAGCCGCCAGCTACGCCAGTTCGCGATCGCGCTGCACACGCTCACCGACGAATCAATTCCGACGATCGCCGCGCTCGACGGGCTGATCCACAATCCGTCGGGAACCGGCGATCTGACCACGCTGATGGAGCGGACGCCGTCGCTGGCGCGGCTTGCCGCGGCGGTGTTCCCGCGGCTGATTGCGGAGATGAACAAGTCGCAGGCGCAGGTCGACTACCTGCGCGAATACGCGCCCGACCTCGTGGCGGCGCTCACGAACCTCGGACAGACAAGCGCCTATTACGACGCCAACGGCCACTACGCGAGAACCGAGCCGTACTTCAACGCGTTCGGAGTCAACGCCTCCAACCAGCTCGTCCCGAAATCACCGTCGCTGCGTGATCAGGGCCTGCAGAACGTTCATGGGCGCTGCCCCGGCGGCGCCGTCCAGCCGGCGCCGGACGGATCGGCGCCCGAGTCGGTTCCCGGCTGCAACCCGGCCGCTACCCCGCCCGGACCATGAGACGTCTCGCGTTGATCGCCGTGACGCTGATCGCCGCCGGCGCTTTCACGGTCGTCTCGACGGGCGCCTCGAGCGGCGCGAGACCGATCTACAACGTCCGCGCGATCTTCGACGACGCGGGATTCGCGGTGCCCGGGGAGGAGATCAGGATCGCGGGGGCGACAGTCGGCAGCATCCAGTCGCTCGACGTCACGGCCGACAAGCGGGCCGCCGTGACGTTCACGGTCACCGATCCTCGGTTCACACCGTTCTACGCGAACGCGACCTGTGCGATCCGGCCGCAGTCACTGATCGCCGAGCGCTACATCGACTGCCTGCCCGGCAGCTCCGGGGCCGCGCCGCTGCACAAGATCAAGCGTGGGCCCGGTTCCGGTAGCTATTACCTCCCGGTGACGCAGACGAGCTCGCCGATCGACTCCGACCTCGTACAGGACATCTACACCGAGCCGATCCGGGAGCGGTTCGCGCTGATCATCGACGAGCTCGGCACCGGCCTCGCCGCCCGCGGGGCGGACCTCAATGCGGTGATCCATCGCGCCAACCCGGCGCTCGGCTACACCGACCAGGTGCTCAAGATCCTCGCCGGAGAAGACAAGACGCTGGCCGCGCTCGCGAAGGACTCCGACGCCGTGCTACTGCCGCTCGCCAAGGCTCGCCACCAGCTCGCCGACTTCGTCGTGCAGGCGAACACGACCTCGGTCGCGAGCGCGGCTCGCGCCGCGGACATCTCGCGCTCGTTCCAGTTATTCCCGTCGTTCCTGCGAGCGCTGCAGCCACTGATGGTCGATCTCGGTCAGCTCGCTGGCCAGGGCACGCCGCTGATGGCCTCGCTCGGACAGAGCGCGTCCGCGCTCGGGCGCCAGTTCGAGAACCTGACTCCGTTCGCGAACGCCGCGCGGCCGGCGCTGATCGCGCTGGGCAAGTCATCGGCCGAGTCGCAGCTGGCGCTGGTCGCGACCGAGCCGCTGGCGAGGCGTCTGGACAACGTCGGCACCCAGGGCGTGCCGGCGTTTGCGTCGCTGAAGCGGTTGACGACGAGCCTCGACGACACCGGTGCGATCGAGGACTTCATGGCGGTTCTGTTCAACGGGGTCGCCGCCACCAACGGATTCGACAGCAGCGGGCACTACGCGCGCGTCGAGCCGCTGGTGGGCGACTGCACCGGGTATGCCGTCCAGCCGGTCGGTGGCTGCGGCGCAAACTTCAGCACCGCCGGCTCGAGCGGCGCCGCTGATCTCGCCTCACTGCGCGGGGTCAAGTTCTCGCCGGTCGCCAAAGTGGTGCAGCAGGCCGCCACTTCGGCCGGGGCACGGCACAAGCCGGCGGCGCCGCTGATCGGGCTGCTCCATTTCCTGATCGGGGGCCAGGGATGAGGACGCGTCGGCGGGAGCCCGGACTGCTCGGTAACCCGATCCTGATCGGCGCGCTCACCGTGCTGGTGACGATCGTCGCCGTGACGCTCGCCTACCAGGCCAACAACGGCCTCCCGTTCGTCCCCCGTTACACGCTGTACGCGCAAGTCGCCGACGCCAGCGAGCTGACCAAGGGCGCGGAGGTGCACATGGGCGGCGCGCTGGTCGGAGCGGTCGACACGGTGACGCCGGCGCGCAGCCCGAATGGTCAGCCGATCGCGCTGCTGGACCTGAAACTGAACAAGAGCGTGCAGCCGCTGCCAGTCGACTCGACGTTCGTGGTCAGGCTGAAAGGGGCGATCGGGCTCAAGTACCTCGATCTGACCCGCGGCATCTCGAAGAAGACGTGGCGCGACGGTGCCACCGTGCCGCTCACCCAGACCGGCGCGGACGTCGACCTCGACCAGGTCCTCGGGATGTTCACGCCGCCGACGCGCACGGCCGTCCAACAGGAGACAAACGGCTTCAGCGACGCGCTGGCGGGACGGGGCAACGACATCAACGACGCGATCGGCGCGTTCGTGCCGCTCGTCACCGATCTCGGACCTGTGGCCCGGAACCTGAGCGCACGCAAGTCCGACCTGGGCGGCTTCTTCCGCGGGCTCGAGGCGTTCGCGGGCGCGGCAGCGCCGGTCGCACAGACGCAGGCGAACCTGTACGTGAACCTCGACACGACGTTCCGCGCGCTCGCCGGGATCGCGGTGCCGTACCTGCAGAACTGGATCTCGGAGACCCCGCCGACGTTCAGCACGGTGATCTCCGACAGCCCGAGCCTGCAGTCGTTCCTGACCGACACGGCCAGTCTGTTCAGTGAGCTACGGCCTGGGTTTGCGACGTTCCCGGGTACGGCTCCGGTGCTCGCCGACGCGTTCGCCGCAGGCGCGCGCAACCTACCCGCCACCGCGGGACTCGATCAGCGGCTGGTGACTCTCGCCGACACGCTCGAGCACTACGGCCAAAACCCAAACGTCAGCGGCGCCCTCGATCGCCTCGCGCTGACCGCCCACAGCCTGCGCTCGCCGCTCTCGTTCCTGACCCCGGCCCAGGCAAGTTGCAATTACGTGACGCTGTTCCTGCGCAACATCGCCAGCACGCTGGCCGACCCGGTCGGAACCGGGACCACGCTGAGGTTCGACATCGTGGCGATCGACGACGTGCTGGGCGGCGAGTCAGTGCCCTCACAGACTCCGTACCTGAAGGCGAACACGAATTCGACCGAGCAGCACGGACCGCTGCACGTCAACCCATACCCGAACACGGACGCGCCCGGCCAGTCGCCAGCGGAGTGCGCCGCGGGCAACGAGCCCTACTCGGGCGCGCACTCAGCGATTGGCAACCCCCCCGGCGACCTCGGGTTGAAGACCGAAAAGACGACGAGGCCGGGCCAGTGAGGCGAAACGGTCACAAGGTGAGACGGCACCGCCCAAGGGTTTCGAACTTGATGTCTGGACTGATCGCAGCGGTCGTGATCGCCGGCGTCTGCTACCTCGTGTTCGGGGGATCGGTGCCGTTCTCGGGGTCGCCCTATGTGCTCAAAGCCCTGTTCACATCGGAAGTCCAGCTGCACATCCCGTCGCCGGTCCGGATCGCCGGCGTCGACGTCGGTCAGATCACCGGGGTGTCGCGGCTCTCGAACAATTCGCAGGCCGGCGTCGTGACGATGCAGATCGACTCGAGCGGGCTCCCGATTCACGCCGACGCAACCGCGCAGATCCGCTCGCGGATCTTCCTCGAGGGCAACTTCTACGTGGACCTGCACCCGGGCAGCCCGAGCGCTCCGGTGCTGCCGTCGGGGTCGACGCTGTCAGCATCGCACACGTCCGGGACGGTCCAGCTCGACCGCATCCTCTCGTCACTGAACTCCAACGCACGGACGAACCTGCAGACGCTGCTCGCCGGGCTCGGCGCTTCGCTCGACGCGACGCCGACGGCCGCCGAGGATGCCGTGCAGGATCCGCTCGTTCGAGGGCTCACCGGCGCCCAGGGGCTGAACGCCGCGCTGAAGTACTCGGTCGGAGCGTTCAAAGCCTCAACGATCGTGAACGAGGCCCTGCTCGGGATCCAGCCACACGACCTTTCGAACGCGATCGTCGGCAACGAGGAGGTGTTCCACGGGCTCGCGGCGAGCGGGAGCTCGCTGGCGAGCTTCGTGCACACGTTCAACGCGACGATGGCGACGCTGGCCTCGCGCCAGCAGCAGCTGAGCCAGACGATCGGCCTGCTGCCGCCGTTGCTGCGCGTCACCAACTCCTCCGACTCGGCGCTCGACGCCTCGTTCGGACCGACACAGCGGTTCGCCGCGGAGCTGACGCCGGGGATCAAGCAGCTCGGGCCGACGATCACAGACGCGCTGCCGTGGCTGGCGCAGTCGACGGCACTGGCGTCGCCCAGCGAGCTGGGCGGACTGCTCCGCGATCTGACGCCGGCGGTGCAGCACACCGGGAGCACGATCCGCTCGACCAAGACGCTGCTGCACCAGTCGGACCTGCTCGCGCGCTGCTTCAGCCACAACGTGGTGCCGACCGGCAACGAGGTGATTCAGGACCCGCCGATCGGGACCGGACTGCAGGTCTACCAGGAGCTTTTCCAGAGCGCCGTGGGCTTGGCCGGCGCATCGCAGAACTTCGACGGCAACGGGCGCTACATCCGCTCCTCGGCCGGCGGCGGATCGTTCGAGGTTCGGACCCCGTCGATCCCCGACATCGGGCCGCTATATGGCAACGCGATCGACGCACCGCTCGGCACCCGCCCCACATACCCGGGAACCGCGCCGCCGCTGCGCCGCGACGTGCCGTGCTACACGCAGGCGCCGCCGGACCTCAACAACGTGCGCACGGGAGCCGGACCGTGAAGCGCGCGATCATCATCCACCGCCAGGACTTCGCCGCCGTCGCGGCGCTGTTCGTCGCGGCGATTGCGGTTGTCGTGTACATCCTGGAGCACCAGCCGTCGTTCACGTTCGGCCAGAGCTACTACACGGTTCAGGCGCCGTTCCAGGAGGCTGCCGCGGTGACCGCCGGGCAGGGGCAGGCAGTGACGATCGCGGGCGTGCAGGTCGGGCAGGTCGGCGGTGTGCACCTCCAGAACGGCCAGGCGGTCGTGACGATGAACATCTACAAGAAGTACCAGCCGATCTACAAGAACGCGACCGTGCTGCTGCGCCCGCGTACGCCGCTGAAGGACATGTACCTGGCGCTCGATCCCGGCACGCCCAACGCGGGAGCGGTGGCCAACCACGGGATGCTGAGCGTCGGCGCCACCAGCCCGGACATCGACTTCGACCAGATCCTCGGCTCGCTCGACGCGGATTCGCGCAACTATCTGCTGTTGCTCCTGTCCGGGGGCGCTCAGACATTTCAGGATGCCGGCGCGACGGGCGAAGCGCCGAGCCAGAAGGCGGTCTCGGATCTGCGCGGCGTGTTCAAGCGCTTTGCGCCGCTGGACCGCGACACCCGCACATTCACGACACTGCTCGCCCAGCGCCAGGCATACATCGCGCGCTCGATCCACAACCTCCAGCTGGTAACCAGGGCGCTCGGCGGCGTCGACAACCAGCTGGCCTCGCTAATCCAGTCCTCGAACACGAACTTCGCCGCGATCTCCTCGCAGGACGCCAACCTGCAGCAGGCGCTGACGTTGCTCCCGGGCACGCTCCAGACGACGACGCAAACGCTCGGCAAGGTCCAGTCGTTCGCCGCTCAGAGCGGAACGACGCTGCAGGCGCTGGGACCGTTCGCGCGGGCGTTCGGGCCGGCGCTGAAGGCATCGCAACCGCTGTTCCTGCAGACGACGCCGGTGATCAAGAACCAGCTGCGTCCGTTCTCGATCGCGGTCCAGCCGGTGGCGCGGATCCTCGCTCCGGCGGCCGCGAAGCTTGCGCGGGCGACGCCGGACCTGGCGAGCTCGATCGCCGTGCTCAACGCGCTGTTCAACACGCTCGCCTATCAGCCCCGCGGCTCCGAGCAAGGCTACTTGTTCTGGGGTGCCTGGCTCAGCCACATCACCGACAGCCTGGTCTCGAGCCAGGACGCTCATGGCCCCCTCGTCCGGGGCCTGTTCGTGGCGGCGTGCCCGGCGCTGAATCTGCTCGAGGTGACGATCGCGCAGGGCAGCCCCTCGCTGGGCCCGTTGCTGGCGCTGCTGAACGCGCCGAACTGGGCGACGATCAACAACAAGTTCTGCCCCACGGGCGGCATCTGATGAACAAGCAAGCACCGACCGCCGGCCAGCTCGCGACGATGCTCGTG
Organism: uncultured Solirubrobacterales bacterium; assembly: GCA_963849285.1. GTDB lineage: Bacteria > Actinomycetota > Thermoleophilia > Solirubrobacterales > Solirubrobacteraceae > Palsa-465. Next base: position 1,390,205 of record CAWKGS010000005.1, on the reverse strand, counting down.
TTCGCGCTCTCCTGCATCGGCCTGCTGATCTTCCTGTGGACGTCGTTCGGCGGCTCGGTGCCACTCGCGGTCCAGGGCTACCGGTTCAACGTCGACTTCAGCCAAGCGGTGCAGCTCGCGCAACAGGCGGACGTGCGGATCTCCGGAGTCAGCGTCGGGCAGGTCGCCAGCACCAGCCTCGATCGCCGCAGGGGACTGACGCGAGCGGTGATCGAAATCGACAGCAGGTTCGCGCCGCGCCCTGCCGATACGCGCGCGATCCTGCGCGAGAAGACGCTGCTGGGGGAGACCTACGTCGAGCTCACGCCCGGCTCGCAAAGCGGCCCGAAGCTGCCCGACGGCGGCACGTTGCCGCCAGGGCAGGTCGCGCCGACGGTGCAGCTCGATCAGATCCTAAACACGTTCGATCCGACCACGCGCCGCGCGTTCGAGACCTGGATGCAGCAGGACGCGATCGCACTGACCAATCGCGGAGAGGACTTCAATGCGGCGTTCGCGGAGCTGTACCCGTTCGCCACCAACGTCGAGTCCGTGCTCACCGTCCTGCGACGCGACAGCGCCGCGACGACCGCGCTGCTGCACGACGGCGGCCAGGTGTTCTCGGCGATCGGGGCCTCGCCGGCGGAGTTCCAATCGCTGACCCGCAACGCGAACACGGTGTTCTCCGCGACCGCCGCGCAGGACGTGGCGCTGGCGAACACGATCAAGGCATTCCCGCCGTTCTTGATCGCCACGCGCGAGACGATCGGTCGCCTGGAGCAGTTCGCGTCGAACACCAAGCCGCTGATCGATGAGCTGCGACCCGCGGCCGTGCAGCTGAGTCCGGCGCTGGAAGCCGTGCAGGTGCTCGCGCCCGAGCTGCGCAACCTGCTCGTCGACATCGCTCCGCTCACCAGTGCCTCGGTGCAAGGTGTGCCCGCGTTCGAGCGGTTCCTGAACGACAGCGTCCCGTGGCTCACGCGGCTGAAGCCGTACCTCGGGAACCTGGTGCCGGTGATCGACTACATCAACGACTACCGGCGCGAGATCGCGGCGTTCTTCGCGAACGGCACCGCGACCACCGAGGGGACCCTGTTCAACAACACGCAGACCAAGGCGCTGCACTACCTGCGAATCTCCAACCCGGTCAACCCCGAGACGCTGACGGCATACTCCAAGCGGCTCGACAGCAACCGCGGGAACCCCTATCTGGTGCCCGGCGGGTACGCGAAAGTTTTGCAGGGCCTACCCGTGTTCGGCTCCTATCTTTGCACGAGCAATCCGCAGCCTGGCATCGGACCGTCGATTGCAGCTACTCTGGCAGCGATCCTGCGGTCCGTCTACTACACATCGAAGCCCGGTGGCCCACCGTGCAAGACCCAGGCCCCACTGGGGACGGCAACCACCGGGCAGCCGCAAGATTTCCCACAACTCAAACCCCTGCCATGAGCACGGCCGGCTCAGGTAACCCAACCAGTCGACCCCAGAGGAGGAGTCACTTGCGAAGGATCATCATCACCGGCGCGGCCCTGGCTGTGCTCGTAGCAGCAGGCGTGGCCTATGCCGCCACGTTCAACACGTATACCGCAGGCTTTAAGTTCACGCCGACCAAGGCCGGAACCAAGGCGAAGCCCAGCCCGCTCACCTACATCGAGACCCTGGGCGCGGCGGGGACGGGTGGCCACAGCGCCGCCCCACTGACGAACATCACGACCTGGCTGTACGGCTTGCAGTCGAACGGGAAGTACTTCCCGAAGTGCAGCGCGGCGATCATCGATTCCAATCATTCCAAGTGGGACAAGTCCTGCCCCAAGGGCTCGCTGGTCGGCCAGGGGCCCGTCACTTCGCTGCTGGTCCCGGCCGCTGTCCCGACGTCACCGGGTGCCAAGTGCAACCCGTATCTGCACATCTACAACGGAGGCCAGAACAAGCTGGTGTTCTTCTTCGTGGTGATCCCGCCGAAGTACACCTGCGCGACGCTGACCACCGGCGCGGCTGCGCCGTACATCGGGACGATCAGCTACAAGCAGGGCTACATGGTCACCGACGTGCCGCTCCCGCCGGACGTCTCGACCGAAGCCGGCGGACTGAAGGGCGTCTATGGCTCGCTGATCCATGAGGTCCTGACGTTCCCCAAGGCGACGAAGAAGGTCCACGGCAAGACCGTGGGCGAGACGCAGTCCGTCGCCTGTAAGGGCCACAAGCGCCCGTGGAAGGTCATGTTCACGGCGCAGGACTACCCGCCCCCGGGTGGGTCCGGCACGTCCGCGACCCAGTCGGTCACCGGCAGCTCTCCCTGTAGCTGACGATCGTGCATCCGGCGCCGCGGTCTGACCGCGGCGCCGGAGCGCTACGCCACCTCGTAGCGCTCGGCGCGCTGGGCCTCGCGCTCGGACTCGGTGAGCATCTGCACGAACAGGACGACCAGGGCGGTGCCCATCACGATCGACTGCTCGAGCGCCATCACCAGCCCCGCGAGGTTCTGATCCTCGCGGTGTGAGAGGTTCCAGTACTTCGGCAGGTGCTCGTAGAAGGGGTAGATCGCGTTGGGCAGGAACGCGAGCGCGATCCCGAGCGCGCCCACCAGCAGCTTGGTGCTCGTCATGTACAGCACCGGGCCCATCCCGCCGAGGCGCATCCGCGCCCGGATCGGCGAGAGCAGGTGCCACCAGTACAGCGCGCCGGCCGAGAAGAAGCTGAGGTGCTCGAGCGCGTGCAGGAAGCTCGAGCCCTGCGCGCGGTCGTAGAGCGCGGGCACGTGCCACAGCCAGAGGACCCCCACATAGAGGACCACCGCGGCCGCTGGATGGGCCAGGAAACCGGCGCGGCGCTCGATCACGTTCAGCCGGCGGGTGGCGGGCCGCAACAGGACCTTCGTCAGTCCCAGGATCAGTAGGATCGGCGCCACGTCCAAAAGCAACATGTGCTGGACCATGTGCATCACCATCAGCTGGTCTCCGAGGGAGTCAAGCGGCGAGACGAGCGCCACCAGGATCGCCAGCACGCCCGCCGCGAACAGCGCCAGACGGCCGATGCCAGCGGGGTGTTCCCGCGCGCCGCGGGCCCTTCTCCAGGCCAGGGCGTAGAGCACCACCAGGACCACGACCGGGACGAGCGCCGTGGGGTCGAACGTCCACGAGGTCCGGGGGCTCACAGCGGTGATTCTCGCCGATCGACAAATGCCCGGCAGGGGATTAGTCTGAGAGGCAATCGCACATCCATCCTTGACAGCAAGGAGTTCGGCCGATGCGGATCGAGGTCAAGGGCCGTAACCTGCCCGTCTCAGATGACCTGAAGGAGCACGTCACCAAGCGCTTTCGCAAGGTGGCCAGGCAAGTCTCAGAGCTTGCGGAGCTCGAGGTGGAGGTGTTCGAGGAGCGCAACCCGGCGATTGCCGACTCCCAGGTCGCAGAGGCTACGCTGCACCTGAAGGGGGTCACGTTACGAGCCAGAGACGCTTCACCGGACATGCTGCACTCGGTCAACCTCGTGGCCGAAGAGCTGGCGGTTCAGGTCAAACGCCATCGCGACAAGCGGCGCAAGCGGCGCGAATCTCGGGCCGCTGCGGCGGCGTCGGCGCCGCCGGAGGTCGTGGTCGAGGGGACATTCGTGCCCGCAGACGTGTCGCCCGCGACCTAGACCGGCTGTTCGGTCGCGCCGCCGGCGTCGCGGCCACGGTTGCTGCTGCGGCGCTGCTGATGCTGGGCGTCGCCGCGTGCGCCGATGCCCAGCCGGGACTGCACGTCAGCGGCAACCGGCTCCTCAACGGCGCCGGGCGGGTCGTGCAGCTCCGGGGCGTGAACCGCTCCGGCCTCGAGTACGCGTGCATTCAGGGCTGGGGCTTCTTCGATGGTCCCCACCCCGGCCGGATCGACGATCCCTCGATGATCAAGGCGATGACGAGCTGGGACATCAACACCGTGCGCGTGCCGTTGAACGCCGACTGCTGGCTCGGCCTTCACAGCGCCCCCAACCGCGGGGGAGCGCCGTACCGCAAGATCGTCGAGCAGTACGTGCGAGCGCTGAACGCGGCGCACCTGTACGTGATCCTCGACCTGCACTGGACCGCGCCCGGGAACCGCCGCGCGACCCGCCAGATCCCGATGGCCGACGCCGACCACGGGCCGGAGTTCTGGCGCTCGGTGGCGAGGGCGTTCAAGAACGACCACGCCGTGATCTTCGACCTGTTCAACGAGCCCTACGGCATCGACTGGAGCTGCTGGCTGAGCGGCTGCGAGGTGCCGGCCGGCTCCGGAGTGCCGGCGTACCGGGCGGCCGGCATGCAGCAGCTCGTCGACGCGGTGCGCTCGACCGGGGCGATCCAGCCGTTGCTGCTGGGCGGCCTGAGCTACTCCCACGACCTCTCCGGGTGGGTGGCGAACATGCCGAAGGACCCCAAGCACCAGCTGCTGGCCTCCGAGCACAACTACGGTGGCCTCTCGCCGTGCGACGCGAGCTGTCAGGCGGCGATCGTCGCCACGGCCAAGCGGGCGCCGGTGGTGATGGGGGAGCTCGGGGAGACCGACTGCCGGCATGGCTATATCGACGCGATGATGGGGTTCGCCGACCGCCATGGCATCGGGTACCTGGGGTGGGCGTGGGACGCCACCGCGCCGGGCGGCTGGTCGTGCTCGGCCGGCCCCGCGCTGATCTCCAGCTACAACGGCACCCCGACGAGATTCGGAGCCGGACTGCGCAATCACCTCAGGGCGATCGCCTCCACCCTGATTAGACCCTGAGCTAACCTAGAACCATGTCGTTCCTGGACCGCGCGCTTCGCATGGGCGAAGCGAAGAAGTTCAAGTCCTACGAGCAGCGGGTCGGCCGGATCAACGGGTTCGAAGAGGAGCTCGAGCACTACACCGACGCCGAGCTGCGCGAGGCCGCCGACGAGCTGCGAGAGCGCGCGCGGGGCGGCGAGACCCTCGACGAGCTGCTCTACGAGTGCTTCGCGCTCGTGCGCGAGGCGGGCAAGCGGTCGATGGGGATGCGCCACTTCGACGTCCAGCTGATCGGCGCGATGGTCCTTCACGACGGCTCGATCGCGGAGATGAAGACCGGCGAGGGCAAGACGCTCACCGCCACGCTCGCGGTCGTGCTGAACACGCTCGGCGGCCGCGGCGTGCACGTGGTGACCGTCAACGACTACCTGGCTCGCCGCGACGCGCTGTGGATGAAGCCGATCTATGACCTGCTCGGGGTGAGCGTCGGCGTCCTGCAGAACATGCAGCCCTACGAGGAGAAGCGCGCCGCCTACGCCGCAGACGTGACCTACGGCACCAACTCCGAGTTCGGCTTCGACTACCTGCGCGACAACATGGCGACCTCGCTCGAGGAGAAGGTCCAGCACGGCGGGCGTCCCAAGCCGGACGACGGCACCTCGCATTACCACACGTTCGCGATCGTCGACGAGGTCGACAACATCCTGATCGACGAGGCGCGGACGCCGCTGATCATCTCCGGCGCCCCGGAGCAGGCCGCGGACCTGTACGCGAAGTTCGCCCGCCTGGCGCCGCAGATGGTGCCCGGCAAGACTCCAGACGGGCTCGATCCCCGGTCCAAGAAGGAGTTCGTCGCGGACTTCGACTTCGAATTCGACGAGAAGCACAAGACCGTGTCGGTGACCGAGCGGGGCGTCGCCAAGGCGGAGCGGTTCCTCGGAATCGACCACCTCTACCGGGCCGAGAACGGACATCTCGTCAACCACCTGATCCAGTGCCTCAAGGCGGAGTCGCTCTACAAGCGCGACGTCGACTACGCGGTGATCGACGGCGAGGTGAAGATCATCGACGAGTTCACGGGCCGGATCCTCGAGGGCCGCCGCTGGTCGGAGGGACTGCACCAGGCGGTCGAGGCCAAGGAGGGCGTGCGCGTCCAGGAGGAGAACCAGACGCTCGCGACGATCACGCTGCAGAACTACTTCCGGATGTACGACAAGCTCGCGGGCATGACCGGAACGGCCCTCACCGAGGCCACCGAGTTCATGAAGATCTACGAGCTTCCGGTGGTCCAGGTCCCGACCAACCGTCCGATGGTCCGCAAGGACTACAACGACCAGGTCTACAAGACCAAGGACGGCAAGTGGAGCGCCGTCAGTCGTGAGATCGAGGCGCGTCACAAGGCGGGGCAGCCCGTGCTCGTCGGCACGATCTCGGTCGAGGTGTCCGAGCTGCTCTCCGAGCTGCTGCGGCGCAAGGGCATCAAGCACAGCGTGCTGAACGCCAAGCCCGAGCATGCCGAGCGCGAGGGCGAGACGATCGCCGAGGCCGGCGCGCCCGGCGCGGTCACGATCGCCACGAACATGGCGGGCCGCGGCGTCGACATCAAGCTCGGCGGCAACCCCGAGCACCTCGCGCGGCTGGAGGTCGCCTCCCAGCTCGGGCTGAAGCCCGGCGACCCCGACTACGACGCACACTACGAGCGCGTGCTGCCCGACATCGAGCGGCGGATCGAGGACGCGCGCGAGCGGGTGATCGAGGCCGGCGGCCTGTACATCCTCGGCACCGAGCGCCACGAGTCGCGGCGGATCGACAACCAGCTGCGCGGTCGCTCCGGACGGCAGGGGGATCCCGGCGAGTCGCGGTTCTTCCTCTCCGCCCAGGACGACCTGGTGCGCCTGTTCGCGGGCGAGCGCATCTACAAGATCCTCGACCGGCTCGGGACGACCGATGACGAGGGCAACGAGGAGCCGATCGAGGCCGGGATGCTCTCCAAGCAGATCGAGAAGGCGCAGAAGAAGGTCGAGGAGCAGCACTTCCTGATCCGCAAGCACACGCTCGAGTACGACGACGTGCTCAACCAACAGCGCGAGGTGATCTACCACTACCGCGACGAGATCCTCGAGGGCCGCGACATGAGCGCGCCCGCGCGCGAGGAGATCGCGAAGCTGATCGAGCGGATCGTCGACGAGTACACCGCCGGCGACTTCGTCGAGGACTGGGACGTCGACGCGATGATGCAGCGGATCGGCGAGGTGTTCACGCCGAGCGCAGAGGTGCTCGGCATCGATCCCCATCGCGTCGATCGCGACGATCTGGCCGCCAGGCTCCAGGAAGAGGCGGGTGAGCTCTACGACGAGCGCGAGCAGGAGCTCGGAGAAGAGCTGATGCGCGGGCTCGAGCGCTTCCTGCTGCTGCAGATCATCGACCAGCGCTGGCGCGAGCACCTGTACGACATGGATTACCTGCGCGAGGGCATCGGGCTGCGCGCCGCGGCCCAGATGGAGCCGCTGGTCGCCTACAAGAACGAGGCGTTCGAGCTGTTCGGGGACCTGATGAACAGCATCTGGGACGACTTCGCCCGGCTGATCTTCCACGTCGAGGTGACGCCGATGGGCCCCGACGGGCAGCCCTTGCCGCCGCCCACGCCGGCGCGCCGGCCGAGCTCGGCCGCGAGCTCCCCGACGGGCGGCGGACGAGTCACCTACTCGGGCGGGGGCGTGGCCCAGGGCGCCTCGGCGCTGGCAGCGGCGGCCGGCGCTGCGGGCCTCGCCGGCAACGGTTACGTCGACGAGCCCGAGCCCCTCGCCCCGGTCCAGCAGCGGCGCGTCGATCAGAGCGAGCAGGTCGGGCGCAACGACCCCTGCTGGTGCGGGTCGGGCAAGAAGTTCAAGAAGTGCCACGGGGCGTAGGCGCCTGACGCCGCGGGACCGCCCCGGGGGCTTCACCGGAGGAGCCCTAGCGTTACACGAAACGCGCGCCAGTTGCGCGCAACGTTGAGGCTCGTATAGGGCCCTAGCGTTACCGCGACCGCCCAGAGACGCCGAGGATGCGACGTTAGGGCCCCGGAGAGGGCGGTCGTGGCCCTTCGGCGGCCCGTCGCGCCGCTTGAGCGAGATCTTCACGCCGACCACTGGGATCGCTCCGATCAAAAAGCGCCACGGCGCGTCGGGCCGCGGGGCGTAGATCCCGGAAGAGGCGCGCCCGTAGACCCGCGTCTCGCCCGCTGGTATGGTTGGCCAGCGGCGGGGGGTGCCTGCGACACCTGGAAAGGGTGGACTGGCCTGTGGCCACGATTGAGACGGTGACGGTGCTGATCACCGATCTTGTCGGGTCGACTGGGTTGGAGACGCGCGTCGGCCCCGGACTCGCCGACGAGATCCGGCTCGAGCATTTCGGGTTGATCCGCGGCGCGCTTGCCGAGACGGGCGGCAAAGAGGTCAAGAACACCGGCGACGGTTTGATGGTGGCGTTCGATAGCGCGGCGGCGGCCGTGTCCTGTGCGTGCCTGGTGCAGCAGCGTTTTGAGCGACGCAACCGCGCCGCGACGGAACAGCTGCTGGTCAAGATCGGGCTGAGCGTCGGCGACGCGACGGTCGAGGGTGACGATTACTTCGGCATTCCGGTGATCGAAGCGGCGCGGTTGTGCGATCGGTGCAGCGGTGGCCAGATCCTCGCTAAGGACCTCGTCGCCCACCTCGCTGGGGCTCGCGGACACGCGTTCGTTGCGGTGGGCGCCCTCGAGCTCAAGGGACTGCCGTCGCCGATGGACGCCGTGGAGGTTGTGTGGGAGAGGCGCTCGGACGAGCGGTCGGTACCGCTGCCCGGGCGTTTGCAGGAAGTTCCGTCCGCAGGGTTGGTTGGCCGCGTGGCCGAGCGCGAGCGCCTGCGCGAACTTGTCGTGCAGGTGAGCGCGGGGGAGAGGCGGCTGGCGCTGATCTCCGGTGAGCCGGGGATCGGCAAGACGCGCCTGGCGACGCATGCGGCGCTCGAGGCCCGCGCTGACGGGGCGATGGTCCTCTACGGCCGCTGCGACGAGGAGCTGGCGATTCCGTACGGACCGTGGGTCGAGGCACTCGCGCATCTCGTCGCACACGCCGACGACGATCTGATTCGCGCACACGTCGAGCGCCATGGAGGAGAGCTGGTCCGTCTGGTGCCGGGCTTGCAGACGCGGGTGGGCGAATTGCCGTTGGCGTCAGAGACTGATCCGGAGACCGAGCGGTATCTGTTGTGGGGGGCGGCGCTGGGGCTCCTGCGGCAGACGAGCGAGCGCGAGCCGGTGATTCTGATCCTCGATGACCTTCACTGGGCCGACAAGCCGAGCCTGCTGCTGCTCAAGCACGTGCTGGGCGAGGGCCATGGTGCACGCCTGCTGATCGTCGGCACCTATCGAGAGTCGGATTTGCATCGCGGTCATCCGTTGACCGCGGTGCTCGCGGACCTGCACCGCGAGCAGGGCGTCGAGCGGCTGTCGCTCGGCGGGTTCGATCAGGGCGACATGGTCGAGCTGATGCAGCGTGCGGCGGGGCATGAGCTCGATGCGGCTGGGCTTGGGCTGGCGGAGGAGTTGTTGCGTGAGACGGACGGCAACCCGTTCTACACCGGCGAGCTGCTGCGTCACTTGCTCGAGTCGGGGGTGATCTATCGCGAGGAGAATGGTCGCTTCACCGTGCGCGGCAATCTCAGCCAGCTCGGTCTGCCCCAGAGCGTGCGAGATGTTCTGGGCCGCAGGATGGAGCGCCTGGGAGAGGACACCCAGAAAATCCTCGCGGTGGGGGCAGTGATCGGCCGCGAGTTTGACCTCGACCTGCTTGTGGCGGTGCTCGACCGGGATGAGGACGAGTTACTCGAGCTGCTCGAGCAGGCGGTGGCAGCGTCGGTGTTGAGCGAGTCGCATCTTTCGCCGGGGCGGTTCGTGTTCGCGCACGCGCTGGTCAATCACACGCTCTATGAGGATCTTGGGCCGACGAGGCGTGCGCGGGTGCACCGACGGGTCGCCGAGGCGCTCGAGCAACAGCTTGGATCACAGCCGGGTGTGAGGGTGGGGGAGCTCGCGCATCACTGGGCGAAGACGACGACACCGGTCGATCTTCACAAGGCGGTCGCCTATGCGCGGCTGGCGGGTGAGCGGGCGCTCGAGGAGCTGGCGCCTGATGAAGCGGTTCGCTGGTTCACGCAGGCGCTCGAGCTGCTCGGCGAAGCAGGCGAGCCGGCGGAGCGCTGCGATTTGCTGATCGCGTTTGGCGAGGCGCAGCGCCAGACGGGTGAGGCCGCCTTCCGGGAGACGTTGCTCGAGGCCTCTCGGCTGGCGTCTGAGCTGGGCGACGCGGAGCGGGCGGCGCGTGCGGCGCTCGCCAACAGCCGCGGTCAGGCGAGCACGTTTGGCGAGGTCGATCGGGAGCGGGTGGCGGCGCTCGAGCGGGCGGTCGAACTCGACAACTTCGAGCATCCCTCGCGCTGCGCAAGCCTGATCTCGCTTCAGACGTCAGAGCTCCAGTACGACCTCGACCACCATCGGCGGCGCGAGCTCGCCGAGCAGGCGCTCGAGCTGGCGCGGGGCGGCGATGATGAGCGAGCGCTGATTCGGGTTCTCCGGGACTCCAACTTTGCCCTGTGGTCGCCGGACACGCTCGAACATCGCAAACAGCTGACCGATGAGCTGCTCGAGAAGACGAAGACCGCCGGTGATCCCGCGCTCGAGTTCTGGGCCAACCACATCGCACTGTCGTTGTACATCGAGCTCGGCAAGATGGCGCGCGCGCTGGCGGCGCTGGACCGCGGCCGCTCGATCGCCGCCGAGCTCGGGCAGCCCACACTCCAGTGGTTCGCGGCTTACCCGGAAGCCGGCTTGGCCGCGATGCGCGGCGAGCTCGAGCACGCGGAGGAGCTGAGCAATGAGGCACTCCAGCTCGGACTGCGGTCCGGGCAGGCGGACTCGCCGATGCTGTGGGGCGCGAACATCACGCTGCTGCGAGTCGAGCAGGGGCGCGCCGAGGAGATCATTGGTCTGCTCGAGGAAAGTGTCAAGGCAAACCCAGGAATCCCCGCGTGGGCGGGCGGCCTTGCGGTTACCTACTGCAACACCGGAAGGCACGCGCAGGCCGCAGCCATGGTCCAGCAAGCGGCGCGCGATCGCTTCGACCACGTGCCCTGGGAACAGGTGCGGACGACGGCGCTCGCGCTCTACGCGGAGGCGGCCGCGCGTACCGCGAGCAGCGACGCTGCCGCGATTCTGTACGAGCTGATCGAGCCGTGGGGCGACCACGTGATCTGGAACGGCGCCACCGGCTACGGCACCGCGCACAGGTACCTCGGCATGCTCACGTCCTGCCTTGGCCGGTACGCGCACGCCGACCAGCACTTCGCGCGTGCGGTCCAGCGACACCAGGCAAACGGCCTGATGACGTGGTTGGCGCACACGCACGTGGACTGGGCGGAGTCATATCGCTCGCGCGGCGATCGACAGCAGGCCGAGCAGCAGGCAAAGCGCGCGCTGGAGCTCGCGCGCGCACATGGTGTGACGCTGGTCGAAGCCCGCGCAAGCGAAATCCTGCGAGCCGAGGCGCCAACCGCCACCGTCTGATCTACTTCTGACGCGTGGCAGGCGTGCGCGTCTCAGACCAGGAGCGTGAGCGGGCCGCCCAGGAGATCCGAGAGCACTTCGCCGCTGGGCGGCTGACGCAGGACGAGCTGGACGAGCGCGTCCAGGCGGCCTACGCCGCCAGGACCGAGGGCGAGCTGGCCGCGCTGCGGGCGGATCTGCCCAGGCTGCCGGCGAACACGGCGCAGCTGCGCGCGGAGCTGGCCGCGCGCCGCAGCCAGCTTCAGCGCCGGCTCCTGCAGGAGACCGGCGGCGGCATCGCGCTGTTCGTGCTCTGCACCGTGATCTGGCTGACGGATGGTGCGAACGGGCAGTTCTGGCCGGTGTGGGTAGCGCTCGTCGTCCTGATCCCGTTGCTGCGCAACGTCTGGCGTCTGTACGGGCCCTCGCCGCAGCTCGACGAGGTGGAGCGCCATCTCGAGCGGCGCCGGCGCCACCGCGAAGATCACGATGAGCGGCACTCGAGGCGGCGCGGCCGCTAGGACCGCTGGGAGGAGGAGCGCTATGCGAGTGGGTGTCGTCGGCGGGGGTCTGATGGGCTCCGGCATCGCCGAGGTCTGTGCGCGCGCCGGGATGGACGTGACGGTGGTCGAGCTCGATCCCGAACGCGCCGAGGGAACTCGGCACCGGATCGAGCGCTCGCTGGCGCGGGCCGTCAGGGCGGGCAAGCTCGAGGACGCCGGGCAGGCGGAGGTGCTCGACCGGCTCGCGTTCACCACCGAGCTGGAGCTGGTCGCGGACTCCGAGGTCGCGATCGAGGCCGTGATCGAGTCCGAGGCCGTCAAGCGCGAGGTGTTCGTCGCGCTCGATCGGATCCTCCCCGACGCGGCGTTCCTGGCGAGCAACACCTCGTCGGTGCCGATCATGAAGCTCGCCGCGGAGACGTCTCGGCCGGAGCGGGTCCTCGGCCTGCACTTCTTCAACCCGGTTCCGGTGCTCCGGTTGGTCGAGGTGGTCCGCTCGATCATGACCTCCGAGGAGGTGCTGACCGAAGCCAAGCGGTTCGCGGGACAGCTCGGCAAGGAGGTGATCGACTCCCAGGACCGCGCCGGGTTCATCGTCAACGCGCTGCTGATCCCCTACATCCTCTCGGCGATCAGGATGTACGAGTCGGGCTTCGCCTCCAAGGAGGACATCGACCGCGGGATGGTGCTGGGGTGCGCGCATCCGATGGGTCCGCTGGCGCTGGCCGACCTGATCGGGCTCGACACCCTGCAGTTCGTCGCGGAGTCGATGCACGACGAGTTCCGGGACGCCGCGGACGTCTCGCCGCCGCTGCTGAACCGGATGGTCGAGGCGGGCCTGCTCGGCCGCAAGGCCGGCCGCGGCTTCTACGAGTACGCAGGCGCCCCCGCCTGAGCCCAACTTTGGCGTTTCATGGCTGCGACGACGCGATGAAACGCCAAGGTTCCGCTCCGAAGGGGCTGCTAGGGTGGGACCGGATGGCCACCGCCCCCTCAGAGCCGCTCTCACAGCGCCTCGCTGCAATCCGCGAGCAGCTCAAGCTGCTAGCGGACTACCTTTGACCCGGCCACGCTGAGCGAGCGCGTCGACGCGCTGGAGGCGCAGATGGGGGCGCCCGGATTCTGGGAGGACCAGGAGCAGGCCGCGAAGATCAGCGCCGAGCACGCGCGGGCGACGCGCAAGCTGAGCACGTATCGCGAGCTCGAGCACGACGTCAACGACCTCGAGCCGCTGGCCGAGCTGGCCGAGGAGGACCCGGAGATCGCGGGCGAGCTCGAGGAGCAGGTGGGCGCGGTTCAGGCGCGCCTGGACGCCCTCGAGGAGGAACGGCTGTTCTCGGGGCGCTACGACTCGGGCGACGCGCTTGTGACCGTCAACGCGGGCGCGGGCGGCACCGACGCGCAGGACTGGGCCGAGATGGTGCTGCGGATGGAGATGCGCTGGGCGGAGAAGCGAGGGTTCCAGGTGGAGCTGCTCGAGGCCTCGCCCGGCGAGGAGGCGGGGATCAAGTCGGCGACGTTCCTCGTCAAGGGCGAGAACGTCTACGGCCTGTACGCGAGCGAGAAGGGGGTGCACCGCCTCGTGCGGCTCTCGCCCTTCGACGCGGCGCACCGGCGCCAGACCAGCTTTGCAGGGGTCGAAGTCTCCCCCGTGGTGGACGAGATCGACGACGTCGAGATCGACGATGACGATCTGCAGGTCGACACGTATCGCTCGAGCGGCGCCGGGGGCCAGCACGTGAACAAGACAGACTCGGCCGTCAGGATCACCCACAAGCCGACCGGGATCGTCGTGCAGTGCCAGAACGAGCGCTCGCAGACGCAGAACAAGGCCGAGGCGATGACGATGCTGCGCTCGAAGCTGCTCGAGCTGCAGGAGCGCCGGCGCCGCGAGGAGATCGCGCGCGAGAAGGGGGAGAGCCCCGACGTGAACTTCGGCTCGCAGATCCGCTCCTATGTCCTGCATCCGTACTCGATGGTGAAGGACCACCGGACCGACTTCGAGATGGGGGACACCGCGCGGGTACTGGACGGCGACCTCGACGGGTTCGTGCGGGCCTATCTGCTCAGAGCCGCCAAGGACAACTAGAGACCCGCGTGAGAGAGCGCCCGTGAGCCGACAGCCGCCCGAGCAGCCGACCGCCCCCTACCTGGACGCCGTCACCGCCTATGGCTTCCGCGGCTCGACGAGATTCCACATCCCCGGCCACAAAGGCGGCGAGGGAGCCGATCCGGGCCTGCACGCGGCGCTCGGCGACCGCGCGCTGCTGCTCGACGTGCCGCAGGACATCGAGGGGATCGACGTGGGACCGTCGCCCACGCCGTACGAGCGCGCCGAGGAACTGGCGGCGGAGGCGTACGGGTCGATGCGCACCTGGTTCCTGACCAACGGTGCGACGCAGGGAAACCACGCCCTGTGCCTGGCGCTCGCCGGCCCCGGGCGGGAGGTACTGATCCAGCGCAACTCGCACGGCAGCGTGGTCGACGGGCTGGTGCTGAGCGGCGGCAAGCCGGCCTTCGTGACCCCCGAGTACCACGACGAGCTGGGCATGGCGCTCTGCGTGACTCCTGAGGCGCTCGAGCGCGCGCTGCGGGCGACGCCCGCCGCAAAGGCCGCGTTCGTCGTCTCCCCGACCTACTACGGGATGGCGGCCGACATCGAGGGCTGCGTGGAGGCCGCGCACGGCGCGGGCGCCGCGCTGATCGTCGACAACGCGTGGGGCTCGCACTTCGGGTTCCATGCGCAGCTGCCGGCGTCGCCGCTGAAGCTCGGCGCGGACGCGGTTCTCACCTCGACCCACAAGATCGTAGGGAGCCTCACGCAGTCCGCGATGCTCCATCTGGCCGACACCGCGCGGATCGATCTGGACGCGGTCGCGCGGGCGGTTCGGCTCGTCCGCAGTACGAGTCCGAGCTCGCTGCTGATGATCTCGCTGGATGCCGCGCGCCGGCAGCTCGCCGTCCACGGCGACGCGCTGCTCGAGCGCACGCTGGCGGGCGCCACATCGACCGCCGCCGCGATCGACGCGATCCCCGGATGCGCGGTCCTCGGCGGCGCGCTGGTCGGGACTCCGGGCGTCGCCGGCTGGGATCCGCTGCGGATCGTGGTCGACGTCCGCGGGACGGGGTGCACCGGCTACGAGGTCGCGGCGGCGCTGCGCTCCTCGTATGACACCTACACCGAGCTGGCCACGCACGCGACGCTCGTGTTCGTGCTCGGCCTCGGCCAGGCGCTCGACCCGCTGCAGCGGCTGGCGCACGACCTGGCGGAGACGGTCCGGCGCATCAGCCGCCCGGGCGAGCTCGTCGCGACGCCGCACGCCCCCGCCGCCGCGGACCAGGAGCTTGCCGTCACGCCCCGCGAGGCATTCCTCGGCGTCGGGGAGGCGATCCCGGTCGATCAGGCCGTGGGCCGGATCTCCTGCGAGGCGATCGCGGGCTATCCGCCGGGCGTGCCGGCGCTGCTACCCGGCGAGCGGGTGACGCACGAGGTGATCGCCTACCTGCGTGAGCTGACCGCGGCGGGAGCCCGACTGCACGGCGCGTCGGATCCCGGCTTCGCGGTGATCCGGGTGCTCGCCGAGCCCGAGCTCGGCGAGGACACCGGGGCGACTCCCGGACAGGAGCCTCAGCTCATCTCGTGACGATGATCACCCCGTGCATGAACGGGTGGATCAGGCAGATGAACTCGTACTTGCCTGCCTTGGTGAAGTCGATCTTCTCCGAGACCGGTTGCGGCGTCGCCGGATCTCGATCGAGGATCCCGGTGTTGGCGAAGCCGTTGCCATGCTCGCCGGGATTCTCGGGGATCGGTCCCGACGCCGGGTTGCTGCTCGGGTAGACGGCCTCTTCCGTCTGCGGAGTCGGCGGTCCAAGCAGCGCATTGCCGAGAGCGGTGACGTAGGCGGTGGGGCCGAAGGTGGCGGTGTGATCCTCGCGCGAGGCGGGCGATATCTGGAACTTGACCACCGTCCCCTTCTTGACCTTCAGCGTTCCGGGGAACATCCCGTACAGCTCGAGGCCGAGCGAATCGGACTCCCCGAGACTTACGTAGTTCTTGGGCTGCTTGGAGTTGAACAGCTTCTCCGCGGCCTTGACCTGGGCCGTGACCTCCGATTTCAGCGTCGCGGCATCCTGCTTTGCGGAGGGGATCGGCTTGCCCGTGGCCTTGACGACGACATACCCGACCATTCCCGGGTGCACGTCGCAGAAGTACTTGTAGGTGCCGGCCTTGGTGAACGTGATCGTGAACGGTGGCGGATTGCCGTTGCCGGTAAAGAAGCCGCTGTCGACGCGCTTCGAGCCGTCGTAGGAGTTCCCGCCCTGAGGGGAGACCAGCGCAAAATTGATGCTCAGCGCGGGCCGCTTCCCATTGAACCAGAATGGGATTCCCTTGAAGTCGTTGGCGGCCGAAACGAGCTGGCCCGTGCGGACGATGAACGGGAGGTCCTTGCCAGTGGATCCCGGCAGGTCGATCGTATGGAAGCCGTTCAGGAGGAACTTGACCGAGTCACCGGCGTTGATTGTGACCTTCCCCTGCATGAACGCATTGATTCCGGGCTGGTCGGCCTTCAATTGCTTGCGCAAAGACCTCGGAAATGCCTTGCCGACGGTGGGCGGTCCACCCGCGTAAACGGTCTTCGTGAGCGCGCTGGCGCTCGCAGGCAGTGCGATCAGCGCGAGCGCGCAAGCCGACACTGCAACACCAAATCCCCGTTTCATCAAACCGCCCCTTCGTGATCGCTAGGAGGCCGCGACCCTACCACGCGCGGGTGGCGCCTCGCAACCGAGCCGCCTATCCTCGCGGCGGATGCTCCAGCCAGCGATCAAGGCGATCGTCGCGCGCGCGCTCGAAGAGGACGTGGGAACGGGCGACGTGACGGCCCAGGCGACCGTGCCGGAGGGCGCCCGGGCCAGGGCGCTGATCAGCCAGAAGGCGCCGGGAGTCGTCTTCGGGCTCGATGCCGCGGAGGAGACCTTCCGGGCGCTGGATCCGGACGCGCAGCTGGAGCGCCGCACAAAGGAGGGAGTGTGGCGCGATCGCGGCCCGGTCCTGAGCGTCGAAGGCTCCGCCCGCGCGATCCTCAGCGCCGAGCGGACGGCGCTGAACTTCCTCCAGCGGCTCTCCGGCGTGGCGACGCTGACCGCGCGCTGCGTACAGGCCGTGGAGGGGACGACGGCGCGGATCCTCGACACCCGCAAGACGACTCCCGGCCTGCGAGCGCTCGAGAAGGCGGCGGTGGCTGCCGGCGGCGGCACCAACCATCGCACCGGCCTCTACGACGAGATCCTGATCAAGGAGAACCACGCGACGCTCGCCGGCGGGGTGGGGGAGGCCGTCACGCGGGCTAGCGAGCGCTTCCCCGATCTCCCGCTCGAGGTCGAATGCCGGACGCTGCCGGAGGTCGACGAGGCGCTGGCGGCCGGAGTGCGACGGATCCTGCTGGACAACATGACGGTGCAACAGCTGCGCACCGCCGTGGAGCACGTCGGCGGGCGAGCGCAACTCGAGGCCAGCGGCGGCGTGACCCTCCAGACGCTCCGGGAGATCGCCCTGACCGGCGTAGACTTCATCTCAGTCGGGGCGCTGACGCACAGCGCACCCGCGCTGGACCTGTCCCTCCTCCTCGAACCGATCTCATGAACCTTCCGATGCTGGGTGCGCCCGACGCACCGATGATGCTGGAGAACATCCCGGCGCTGCAGGACGAAGTGCGCGCGCTGGCGCGCGAGCACGGCGCCGTGATCCTCGCCCACAACTACCAGCTGCCGGAGATCCAGGACGTCGCGGACTACGTCGGCGACTCGCTGGGGCTCTCGCAGCAGGCCGCTCGGGCCGCCGCCGACACGATCGTGTTCTGCGGCGTGCACTTCATGGCCGAGACCGCATCGATCCTCTGTCCCCGCAAGCGGGTCCTGATCCCCGACCCGGACGCCGGCTGCTCGCTGGCCGACTCGATCACCGCCGCGCAGCTGCGCGAGTGGAAGATGCAGCATCCCGGCGCGATCGTCGTGATGTACGTCAACACGACCGCGGAGGTCAAGGCCGAGACCGACTACTGCTGCACCTCGGCTAACGCCGTCGAGGTCGTCCGCCACATCTACGCCGAGCACGGCGCGGACACGGAGATCCTGTTCGGCCCCGACATGTTCCTCGGGGCCTACGTCGAGAAGACGATCGGCCGTGCGATGCACGTATGGGACGGCGAGTGTCACGTCCACGCGGGCATCCGGCCCGACGACATCGCCGCCGTCCGCGCCTCGCATCCGGGCGCCGACTTCCTGATCCATCCCGAGTGCGGCTGCTCGACCAGCGTGATGGAGTACGTCGCCGCCGGCGACCTCGACTCCGAGGGCGTGCACATGCTCTCCACCGGCGGGATGCTGAGGTACGCCGCCGAGCACGGCTCGGGCACGACCGCGATCGTCGCCACCGAAACGGGGATGCTCCACCCGCTGCGCGCGGCGGCGCCCGATGCGGAGTTCATCGCCGCCAACGAGGCGGCGCACTGCCGGTACATGAAGATGATCACGCTCCCGAAGCTCCGCGACGCCCTGCGCGACGGCGTGCACGAGGTGAAGGTCGCCGCCGAGATCGCCGATCGTGCCCGCGTGCCGATCGAGCGGATGGTCGCGATCAGCTGATCAGCAGGTCGATCCCGGACTCGACCGCCGCGCGCACAGCCGGCATCGACTCCCGCTTGCGGCCGAACTCCGCGGGCGTGTAGCAGTGAACGTCGGCGGGAGCGCCCATCTCGTGCGCGTCCCACAGCGATCCCGCCTGGTAGACGCGCTCCAGCCACGGCATCCCCTCGTAGGCCGCCGACACCAGGATCACCACATACTCGGGCCCCCGCTCGCGCTGCGGCAGTGCGCCGCGCTCATCCTGCACACGTGCTCCACCGATCAGCGCCACGTCGATCGGCCAGCGATCACCGATGCGGCTGAGGTAGCGCTCCAGCTCGCGCCGGTTCACGGCCGTGGTCAGCTCCACGCACGGATTCTCGCCTGTCAGTGCGGCCGAGTGCAACGGAACATCACGGACTTCTAACGCGCGGGGCTAATAGCGCGCGATGGCCGCCACCATCTTGCCGATGATCGGGATCGCGACCCAGTTCGCCGGCCCGTCCACGAACAGCGCGAACGCCAGCACGTGGCCGCCTCTCGCATCGCAGTACCCGGCGAGGTTCGTCACGTAGTCGAGCGTGCCCGTCTTCGCGACACAGTGGCCCTGGGCGGGCGTTCCCATTGCGATCGTGCGCACCGTGCCGCTCACGCCCACCACGGGCAGGGCGGCCTGGAGCTGGTCGCCGGCCGGGGTCCGCCACAGCTTCCGCAGCAGCGCGACGACCTGCGCGGGGGAGGAGCCGTCCGAGCGCGAGAGCCCCGAACCGTCGACGATCGCCGGGTGGACGCCGTAGTCGGCCGCGAGCGTCTGCCTGATCACGCGCGCGCCCGCCTCGGTGCTGCCCTCGCCGCCGAAGCGCACGCCGAGTTGCTTGGTCAGCATCTCCGCGAACAGATCATCGGAGGGCACGTCCATCAGCTTCAGCATCGTCGACAGCGGCGGCGAGCTGACGACCGCCAGCACCCTCGACACGTGGGAGGCGGGCTCAGTGAACTTCGCGGCCGTCGCCTTGATCCCGGCCCCGCGCATGGTCAGCACGAGCTCGCGTGCGGCGAACGCGCCGGGGCCCAGGCCCGGCGCCGTCGCGCCGTGGTCGAAGGTGAGCGCGCTCAGCTGGCCGCCGAGGTCGCCGACATCCGGCGCGAAGTCGGTGTTGGGCCCGCCCCGCCGGGCGTCGAACAGCGACGCGTCGCCGATCACCTTCCCGGTGACGGCGCGGATCCCGTCGGCCTGGAGCTGCGAGACGAGCTCGGCCGCGGTGGGGCCGTTCCCGCTCTCCCAGATCCGGTTGAAGTTCCCGTCGCCGAGGGTGGGGTCGCCGCTGCCCCGCAGGAACAGGTCGCCGTGCCAGACGCCGCGCGGACCAAGGTGGCCGCGTCCGACGACTGCCGTCTGCAGGCGCAGATCCGGGCTCAGCATCCGCAGGGCCGCGACGGTCGTCCAGATCTTCTCCACCGACGCCGGCGGCCGCCTCACGCCCTGATCGTGCGCGAACAGCTGGGCCTGCGCGGTCAGGTCGTAGACCAGCGCGCCATCGCTTGCGCCCGCGAGCGAGAGCTGCTTGCGCAGCGTCGCCTCCAGCCGGCGCAGCGCGGGTGAGGGCGGCGCGCTGCGATGGTGGGGCGTGGCGTGCCTGTGGGCGAGCGAGGGAGCTCCCGTGCTCGCGAGATGACTCGCATCGTGGGCATGGCCGCCCGAGCCACACCCCGCGACCAGCAGTCCCACAACGCCCCCGAGAACCGCTCTGCGTCTCAGATCGACTCCAGCTCCTGCACCGTGTGCGGACCCACGCATGCGACCGACAGGCGATCTGCGACGTCCGCGGCGACCTCTCTCACCTCGTCGTAGGAGACCCGGTCCAACAGCGCGATCGTCGCGTCCGGGTCCACCGGCTCGCCGTAGACGATCGCCTGCTGCGCCGCGTGCCGCGCGACCGCGCCGCTGTTCTCGAACGCGATCGTTCGCGCCCCGGCGGCGTATGCGCGGGCCCGCTCGACCTCGGCCTCGGTGGGGCCCTGCTCGCGCAGCTCGGTCACGATCTCCCGCATGCGCCGGTATGCCTCGAGGAGCTTGCTCGATTCGAGGCCCGCCGAGAGCTGCAGTACCGGCACGTCCGCGTACGCGTGCGGCGCCGCATGAACCGAATACGCGAGCCCGCGCTGCTCCCGGATCTCGTCGAACAGCCGCGAGCCCATCGACCCTCCCAGGAGCGTCGAGTAGATCACCAAGGCGGCCCGCTCGCGCGGATCGGAGACCTCGATGCCCGGGCGGTAGGACATCCGCAGGTGCGATTGGCTGGAATCGCGCTCGCGCACCAGTACGCGCGGCTCGAACGCGGGCGCGGGCTCGAACGGCTCCGGATCAGGGTGCGGGTCGAATCGGCCCAGAAGCTCCTCGAGCTCTCCGCCGCCGTCGAGCGCGTCGAGGTTGCCGACCGCGAACGCCGCGCCCTCGGATGGGGCCCAGCGGCGGGAGCGAAACGCGACGATGGCCTCGCGCGTGAAGGTCTCGCGAATGTGCTCGGCCGTGCCGAGGACAGGGCGACCAAGGGGGTGATCGCCGAACGCCGCGCGGTCGATCAGATGCTCGGCCATCACCGACGGCTGGTCCTCGGCGCGCGCGATCTCCTGGACGACCACGCCGCGCTCGCGGTCCAGCTCGCCGGGATCGATCCCGGGCCTGCCGACGAAATCGGTCAGCAGGTCGGCCGCCGGCAGCGCCGAATGGGCGCGCGCGGTGATGTGAAACGCGACCAGGTCGTGGCTCGTGTAGGCGTTCAGCACCGCGCCAATCCGCTCTGCAGCCTCGTTGACGTCGCGGTAGGTCGGGTACTTCTCGCCGCCCTTGAACACGAGATGCTCGAGGAAGTGCGCCATCCCGTTCTCCTCGGGTCGCTCGGTCCTGGCACCCGCGTCGAACGCGATCAGCAGCGTGATCGCGCGAGTCCCCTCCACCGCGACCCGGTACAGGGGCATGCCGTTGGGCAGCGTCGTCTGCGAGATGGCAGCCATCGCTGTCGGAAACGGTAGCGATCCGGGGGGCGTCCCTCGACGCGGCCGCGGTGATCGCGCGGGCCCACTCGACAAACAGCAGTTAATCCCTGCTTTATGCAGGAATCGTGCAACTTGCCTTGCAACCGGCTGTCGCGGGGACGTGCCGGGAGCAGGGCAGGTACGCTGCCCGCCAGCTATGGCTACATCAGATCCCAAGCACCGCACCCGACGGGCCACGGCTCGTCCCGTGCCGGTCGCCGCTCCGCGCCCCGAGCCGCAGCGGCCCGCCGGCCCAAGCGTGATCGAGTTTCGCGGCGTCTCCAAGCGCTATCCGAGCGGAGACATCGGTCTCGATCAGGCGACGTTCACGATCGCTCGCGGCGAGTTCGTCTTCCTGGTCGGATCGACCGGGTCGGGCAAGTCCACGGTGATGCGGCTGCTGATCAAGGAGCTCGACCCGACCGAGGGCCGGATCCGCGTGGCCGGACACGACCTCGAGGACATCACCCGTAAGCGGATCCCGTTCTACCGGCGCAACGTGGGGGTCGTCTTCCAGGACTTCAAGCTGCTGCCCAACCGCACGGTGCACGACAACGTCGCCTACGCGCTGCAGGTGACCGGCGGCACCCGCAAGGAGATCCGAGCGAAGGTCCCGGACATCCTGCGGCTGACCGGTCTCTCGACGAAGCTCCACAACTTTCCCGATCAGCTGTCGGGCGGCGAGCAGCAGCGCGTTTCGATCGCGCGCGCGTTCGTGAATCACCCACCGCTGCTGCTGGCGGACGAGCCGACCGGGAACCTCGATCCGGAGACCAGCATCGACATCATGCGGCTGCTCTACCGGATCAACCGGACAGGCACGACCGTGCTCGTCGCGACCCACGATGCGACGATGGTCGACAAGATGCGCCGGCGTGTGCTCGAGCTCTCTCGCGGCAGGATCGTCCGCGACGAGGCAACTGGTCTCTACACCCGCGACGAGACAACGCGCGAGTTCGCGCAGCGGCTGCGCCAGCCGCCGACCCTTCCGCCCGGGCTGGAGTAGCGCATGCGGATCGGGTTCTTCCTCAAGGAGTCGCTGCGCTCGATGCGACGCAACGCGGCGCCGAGCTTCGCGGCCCTGGCCACCGTGCTGGTCACGATGCTGGTCCTCGGCGTGTTCATCCCGATCGTGCAGGCCACCAACGGCGCCGCGAACAGCGTGCGCAGCCGGGTGCTGGTCGACGTGTACATGAAGACCGGAGCGACCCCCGCCGACGACGTGCGCGTGCAGAAGGAGATCCTGGCGCTCCCGCACGTCAAATCGGTGCAGTTCGAGTCCAAGCAGCAGGCCTACACGCAGCAGTCGAAGTCTGATCCGCAGGCCTACGCGCTGCTCGCGTCCAACCCGCTCCCCGACACCTTCCACGTGATTCCCGACAACCCGAGCAACGTGCTGGCGGTCCATTCGGCGCTGACGCCCCCGGGGTCGGGCTCGATCGACCCGATGATCCAGAGCGTGTCGAACAAGAAGAACGACACGAAGAAGATCCTCGAGGTGACCAACCTCGTGACGATCACCGCGGCGGCGCTGACGGTGCTGCTGACGATCGCGTCGATCCTGCTGATCGCCAACACGATCCGGCTGTCGCTGTATTCGCGCCGCCGCGAGGTCGAGGTGATGAAGCTGGTCGGCGCGACCGACTGGTTCATCCGCTGGCCGTTCGTGATCGAGGGAACGATCGTCGGTGCGGTGGGGGCGCTCCTGGCGATCGCGGTCCTCGCGATCACGAAGGTCGCGCTCCTCGACCCGCTGGCCAACGACTGGACGCTGATCGCCGCACCGCGGACGATCGCGTTCAGCGCGCTCGTCGCCGTGCTGCTCGTCGCCGGCGTGTTCGTCTCGGCGCTCGGTTCCGGGCTCTCGCTGCGCCGCTTCCTGCGGGTTTGACGGTCGCACGCGAGCGGTGGGGCTCGCTGCCGGACGGCGGCGAAGCCGAGCTGTTCACGCTGGAGGGCCCGCGTGGGATGCGCGTCCGCGTCAGCAACTACGGCTGCATCGTGCAGTCGATCTCGGTGCCTGATCGCGAGGGCGAGCTGCGCAACGTCGCGCTGGGCTTTCCCGCCACCGACGCGGGCCTCGAGCGCTACCGGACGGCGGCGGGTCATTTCGGCGCGATCGCCGGGCGCTACGCCAACCGGATCGCGCGCCACTCGTTCGTCCTCGAGGGTCGGGAGTACGCGCTGGTCGGGAACAACGGCCCGAATGACGTCAACACGCTCCACGGCGGCCCCGACGCGTACCACAAGCAGCTGTGGACGGCCTCGGTCGAGGGCGATGCCCTCCTGCTCGAGTACCTCGACCCGGACGGCAAGAACGGCTTTCCCGGAACCGTCCGCAACTCCGTCCGCTACGAGGTGACCGACGACGCCGCGCTGCGCATCTCCTATCGCGCCAGTACCGACACGCCGACCGTGATCAACCTCACCAACCACAGCTACTTCAATCTCGAGGGGGAGGGGTCCGGGAACATCTACGACCAGGTGGTCGCGATCAACGCCGAGCGCTACCTGCGCACCGACGAGCTCCAGATCCCGACCGGCGAGCTTGCGGGGGTGGAGGGGACGCCGTTCGACTTCCGCGCGGAGAAGCCGATCGGCTGGGACATCGCCCGAGCCGACATGCCCGGTGGCGAGCAGCTCCTCCCGGCGCGCGGCTATGACCACACCTGGGTGCTGAGCGGCACGGGCGACAGGCTCGCCGCGGTCGCCTTCGACCGCGGATCCGGCATCTCGCTGCAGGTGTACACCGACCAGCCGGGCGTTCAGTTCTACAGCGGCAACATGCTGTTCGGAGATCTCGTCGGGACCTCGGGCCGGGTCTACCGGCAGGGCGCGGGGTTCGCGCTCGAGACCCAGCATTTCCCCGACGCGCCGCATCACATCGGCGAGTCCGAGTGGCCTTCGGTCGTGTTGAGGCCAGGGGAGGCGTTCACGTCGACGACCGCGTTTCACTTCGCGCTCCGGACGGGCGAGCTCGACGCGCTCCGCTTCTAGCGGGCCTCCTACAGGTCCCCGGCTACTCTCCGAGTGTGTACTCGCGTCGCCAGCGTACGTCGCCGCGCTACCTCGGGCTCGTCGTGCTCGGGGTGCTCGTGCTGCTGGCCGGGATCTGGCTCGGCGGTCACCCGAGCTGGCTGCCCTCGCCGCTGCGCAACGCGTTCGTCGATGACAAGCAGGGGGCGTTCGTGCAGGGCGTGCTCAACCAGCTCACGCGCGACTACTACCGGCCGCTGAACCGCAACGCCCTGGTCAACACGGGACTGTCGGCAGCCGTCGCGAGCCTGGACGATCCGTACTCGCACTACTACGCGCCGACCGAGTACCGCGCCTTCCTCAATCAGTCCAATCCCCATCTGAGCGGGATCGGGATCGACGTGGTGCCGGCGGGCGGTGCCAAGGGCCTGCAGGTCGTCGACGTCTTCCCAGGGTCGCCGGCGGCGCGCGCGGGGCTCGCCCGCGGCGATGTGATCGTCGAGGTGGGCAAGGTCTCGCTCGCAAACCGCTCCGCCGACTTCTCCTCGAGGCTGATCAAGGGCGCTCCCGGCACGAAGGTGACGCTGACCATCCTCCGGGGCGGGCGCACCCGCACGGTCACCATCACCCGCGCGAATCTCGTCATCCCCGTCGCGAGCGGCACGGTGTTGACCTACCATGGCGTCAAGGTCGGCGACGTCGCGCTCACCAGCTTCACCGACGGCTCCGGCGCCGAGCTGCGCACGCAGGTCCAGAAGGTGATGGCGGCCGGCGCGCGCGCCCTGGTCCTCGATCTGCGCGAGAACGGCGGTGGCCTCCTGAACGAGGCCGTCAACGTGGCCAGCATCTTCATCCCCGACGGCACGATCGTCAAGACGAAGGGACGGACGCAGCCGACTCAGGTCTACCTCGCCGAGGGCAACGCGATCGCGGCCACCATTCCGATGGTCGTGCTCGTCGATCAGGGCACCGCGTCGGCCGCCGAGATCGTGACCGCCGCTCTTCAGGATCGCCACCGTGCCCTCGTCGTCGGCACGCGCACATACGGCAAGGGCGTCTTCCAGGAGATCCAGCCGCTGTCGAACGGCGGCGCGCTCGACATCACCGTCGGCGAGTACGACACGCCCAGCGGGCGCAACCTCGGCGGAGGTGGGGTGCGCCGGGGAGCGGGCGTCATCCCGAACGTGCGCGCCGCCAGCAACCCGAACTCCGCGACGGACAGCGCGCTGCTGGTCGCCGAGCGGACGGTCGTCGCGGAAGTCCATTGACGACGTCCTCAACCGTCAGAGCGCCCGCAGCTGCGCCGCGGGTCGCGCTGCTGGAGCGGCGCGGGAAGTTCATGGTCGCGGAGCCGTTCTTCGGGTCCGGCCCGCGGGCCGCGGTCAGCCGTGACCGGCGGGCCGCGGTCGGCGATCTCGTGCTCATCCGTGCGGTGCGCGGCGGGCGCGGCGGCGGGGGGGGACGCGCCGAGATCGTCAGGCGCCTGGGCCGACCCGAGATCGCGCGCGACGTGATCGAGGCGCTGATGCTCGATCGTGGCCTGCGCCGGTCGTTCGACCCGGCGGTCGAGCACGAAGCTCGGGACGCCGAGGAGGACCGCGGCTTCGACGATCTCGCTCGCCGGGATCTCCGCGAGCTGCCGACGTTCACGATCGACCCGGCCAGCGCGCGCGACTTCGACGACGCGATCTCGGCGTCCGCGCTCGAGGACGGAGGCTGGCGCGTGTGGGTGCACATCGCCGACGTGAGCGCGTATGTCCCGTCGCGCTCGCTGGTCGATCGCGAGGCCTACCGCCGCGGGACCAGCGTGTACGTGCCCGGCGCGGTCGAGCCGATGCTGCCGCGGGCGCTGTCGAACAACGCCTGCTCGCTGGTACCCGGGCAGGACCGCCTGGCGGTGACGGTCGAGATGGAGGTGCGAGGCGACGCCGTCGCGCGCGCCGCGTTTCACCGCTCGGTGATCCGCTCGGACGAGCGGCTGAGCTATGAGCAGGTCGACCGGATCTTCGACGGCGCGGCGCGGGCAACCGGGCCGTGGGCCGCGGCGCTCGCGGCGGCGCGCCAGGCCGCGGCCGTCCTCGGCACCCGACGCCAAGCGCGTGACGCGCTCGTGCTCGACTCAGCCGAGCCGGAGTTCTCGTTCGACCGGGACGGAAACGTAGTCGCCGTCCAGCCCGTCGCCCAGACGGAGTCGCACCGGCTGATCGAGCACCTGATGATCGCGGCCAACGAGCAGGTGGCGGGACTGCTCGAGTCGCGCCAGGTCCCGGCGCTCTACCGGGTGCACCAGCGGCCGGACGCGCCGGCAGTGGAGCGCCTGATCGATCAGCTCGCGTCGCTCGGGGTTCCGACGCCGCCGCTGCCCGAGCAGATGACGCCCCAGCAGGCCGCCGAAGTAGTCGGGGAGGCGTCGCAGCTCGTGTCCGATTGGGTCGCGCGCACCGGGCGGGGTGGCCGTGCGCTCACCAGCCTCGTGCTGCGATCGCTCAAGCAGGCGTACTACGACCCGCGCAATCTGGGCCACGCCGGGCTGCAGTCGCCGCGCTACTGCCACTTCACCTCGCCGATCCGGCGCTATCCGGACCTCATCTGCCACCGCGCGCTGCTGTCGCTGATCGCTGGCGAGCCGGCGCCCGAGGCGTCCTGGGTTGCGAGCGCTGGGCCATGGTGCTCGGCGCGCGAGCGCGAGGCAGTGACGATTGAGAGGGACGCCGACGACGTCGCGCGGTGCTACCTGCTCTCGCGGCTGGTGCTCGATTCGCGCGAGGGCTACGAGACGGTGTTCGAGGGCGAGGTGGTGGGCCTGGTCGGCGCCGGGGCGTTCATCGCGTTCGGCCCCGGAGGTGCGTACGAGGGGATGCTGCCGGTGCGCAGGATGGGCCGCGACTGGTGGGAGCTCAACGAACAGGGCACGATGCTGATCGGATCGAGGTCCGGCGGGGCGATGCGACTCGGCGATCCGGTCTCGGTACGGATCGACAGCATCGACGCGCCTCGGGGGCGGGTGGACCTGGTGCCGGCTTGGGAGGAGGATTAGCCGATGGCCAAGGGCCGCAAACGCAAGGCCGCCTCGGGGGATGTCGCCAGCAACCGGCAGGCGTCGTTCCGCTACAACCTGCTCGAACGCTTCGAGTGCGGGATCGTCCTCACCGGGACCGAGGTCAAGTCGCTGCGCGAGGGCAACGCGCAGCTCAAGGATTCGTATGCGGCCGTGCGCGAGGGCGAGGTCTGGCTCTACGGCCTGTACATCCCGCCATACGGGCCCGCCTCTCGCGAGAACCACGAGCCTGAGCGGCCGCGCAAGCTGCTGATGCACCGTCGCGAGATCGACCGGCTCGTCGGCGCCACGCGCGAGCGCGGGCTGACCCTGATCCCGACCCGGATCTACTTCGCCGGGCCGCGCTCGCGCGCCAAGCTCGAACTCGCACTGGCGCGAGGCAAGGATCTGTACGACAAGCGCGACGCGATCCGAAAGCGCGAGATGTCGCGGGACGTGCAGCGCGAGCTGCGCGAGGCGCGGCGCTGAAACCCGCTGGTGCGGTCCGGCCTCGCGGGCGGAGGCGGGCAGGAACATGCGGGCGCCGCGGGCCGTCTCAAACCCGCGGCGCCGCCGCGGCGTCGGAAATAAGCTCCGGGTCCCACAATCCCCGGCGCGACGCCGCGTGAAGCTCTCGTCGTCTGCGAGTGCGGTCTAGTAGGTCCCGCGGGGGGGCATGACCCGAGTGTCATCCCGCGGCTCGACCCGACGCGTCCACCAGAACGTGTACGCGACCGCCAGCACCAAGCCGACCAGACCGACCACGAACAGGACGGTTCCCGTCGTCTGGAGGTCGATCCAGCTCACGTGAGCGGTGACCGCCCACTTCAGAATCGCACCAACCGCGACCAGCACAATTGCGCTCCCAATAGTCATGTGGCGAGTACTACCCGCCTGCCAGCGGCCTAACCCCCGGCTCGACGAACGTAGGTAGGCCGAACGCGGCCGGGACTAGCTGAACGTGGCGTGCAGGTTGGTCGCCTGCATGCCGACGACCAGCAGCGCGATCAGACTCAAGTAGACCGCGGCGATCAGCAGGCGATCGACGGGCCGCACCCTGTAATAGGCCTGTTGCGCGGCGTTTCCGGCCTTCAGCGCCTTCCACCGGTTGTAGCTGGAGACGGCCCCGATGATCGCGAAGATCGGTAGCAGCGGGCTCGGCATCAGGAACACCAGCGCGACCATCAGGGCGATCCCGACGAACCACATCCACGGCGCCATCGCCGCCATCGCGCGGCCGCCGTCGAGCGGGACCACCGGCAGCAGGTTGAAGAGGTTCAGGAAGAACCCGGTGAATGCCAGGGCGCGCCAGAGGTCGTTGCCGGTGGCGTGCCAGATCGCGACGCAGACGGCTGCGCCGATGCTGCCGAGCACCGGCCCGGCGAGCCCGACCTTCGCCTCGGCGAGCGCATTGTCGCCGAGCGAGCGCGCGCTGATCACCGCGCCGAGGAACGGCACGAACATGGGCGCGCTGGCCTTGATCCCCTCGCGCCGCAGCGCGATCACGTGGCCCATCTCGTGCACGAGCAGGAGCAGGACGAAGCCCGCCGCGAACGCCCAGCCGAACACGAAGCTGTAGGCGGCCAGCGACACGGCCATCGTGCCGGCCGTCGTCAGCAGCTTGATCTTCGGGAGCAGCAGGAGGATCGACTTGATCTTCGCCAGGAACGCGAGGATCGCCGCGAGCACGCCGCCGGCTTTGCGGCGGGCGGCCGAGCGCTTGCCGGCCGGCGGCTCCAGGCGCGGGCCGGGCAGCGGGGGATCAGAGCCCTGCGCGAGCCCCGAGCGGGTGTCAGGGTAGGCGGATGCCGGAAGCCATTGGTTCGAGTCCATCTCGTTCTGATTCTGACACTGTCGAGATGGGCCTCCCCGCAGTCTTACGAAGTCCTTCGCCGCGAGGGCCGCGGGACGTTTGGCGAGCAACGCGGTCCAAATCGCCCATCGGGTGGGCCGCTGGACTCTATACTCGAGGTTGAACACAACCCCCAGGGGACGACAGGCTTCGACGTGGTCGGCTCGTGGGGGTGGTTGCGAGTCGAGGGTCCCGGGAGGCCTCGTAAAAAACCTGGGAAACAATAAGTGCGGACACGCACGAGTTCATGCTCCCCGCTGCTGCCTAATCAGTAGCGTGTGAGCTTCCCGGCCCCTCGTTCGCCTGCGGCGAGGGTCACCGGGTCAGACAGCAGGCTCACTCGATGAGGAGCGCTCCAGCCGATTCGAGGACATTCAATGGAGCTGGCCCTCGACAACCCGGCCGGCGTGGCTAGTCGAGGGCGAGATCCAGAGCGCCGGCTACGCTCGTAGACGCCACCTTTCACGCGACCGCGGACGCGGGTTCGATTCCCGCCGTCTCCACTGCAAAGAATTCGAACCGCCCTCCGCACTGCCGGGGGGCGTTTCGGTTAAGGCCAGTGCGTCGAGGGTCGTGATGGCCCCGGAGAAGGGGCGGGAGGACGAACCAGAAGCGCCGATTCGCGGATTCATGCACCGGACTCGAGCTGGGCGAGCGTACTCTCGGTATGGATCATGCGTGTCACGATGAAGTCCGGCTTGCAGCCGGTCGCGTCCGGGCTCGCTGCGCTCGTGCCGGTACTTGCGGTCGGGTACGTGATCGAGGCCATCTCGCTGCCGGGCGACAGCAACTTCAACGTCGCGGAGTCGGTGAGCAATGTTGTGCTGCCGCTGGCGTTCGGCGCCGTCGGGCTCGTGGTCGCCCGCCGGCAGCCGCGCCGCGCGATCGGGTGGCTGTTGCTAGGTGCCGCCGTCGCATTGATGCTGAGCAGCGTCGCGACGGCTTATACGGCGCTCGTCTACCCCTTCGGGCACCGAGGGCTGCCGTTTGGTCGCTTGGCGATCCTGTGCGGGCTGCTGTGGGCCCCGGCGATCGCGTTCTCTCCGTTGGCGATCCTGTTGTTTCCCGACGGGCGGCTGCCGTCACCGCGATGGCGGTGGGTCATGCGCCCGTATCTGGTGGTTGCAGGATTGTGGATCGCGTGCTTCTACGTGGTTGCTGTGCACGTGCTCGTCGGCGCCCGGATTGCCGTCAACGTAGCGGGCGACCTGGCGGCCCAGGACAACCCGGTTCGCGGCCTGGCGCTGATGATGTCGGACGTCGAGATCGTGCTTCAGATCGTGCTCGCTGTCTTCTGGCTGTCGATGATCGGCCGGCTGGCGGTGAGTTTCCGGCACGCTGTCGGCGCCCGTCGCGAGCAGCTGAAATGGCTCCTCTTGGGTGCGGCGGTGACGATGGTCGCGACCGCGTTCGTGATCTTTTTTGCGTCGTCGTCCTCTCCGGCGGCGCAGACGGTGGCGAGCGTGGGTGGTGCTGCGGCCACGGCGCTGCCGATCAGCATTGGAGTCGCGATCCTGCGCTACCGGCTGTTCGAGATCGATCGGCTGATCAGCCGAACGCTCGCGTACGCGATCCTCAGCGGCCTTCTGGCCGGCGCGTTCCTGGGGGTCGTCGCACTCAGCACTGAGGCATTGCCGCTGTCCTCGCGGGTCGGGGTCGCAGCGGCGACACTCGCGGCCGCAGCTCTGTTCAACCCGCTGCGTGTGCGGGTGCAGCGGTTGGTCGACCGTCGCTTTAACCGCGCTCGCTATGACGCCGAGGCGATCGTCGCGGAGTTCGCCGCGAGCGTGCGCGACGCCGTCGAGCTCGAGGCGATCCGCGGCGAGCTGCTCGGCGCCGTCAGGCGCGCGGTGGAGCCGGCTCAGGTCTCGCTTTGGATCTCGGGAATCGATTCGCGGGATGCTCCCGCTGACCGACAGCTACCACTCGAGCAGGTCCCAGACGCCCGGGTAGAGAGCGTCCCCCTCGGATCCGATCGCCGCCAGGATCGAGACAGCGCGCTCTAGCTCGGCGCTCGCGCCTTCGTGGCGCCCCGCCTTGTGGAGGACGTCCGCGAGGTTGTTGCGCAGCGCTGCCTCGCGGTGTTTGTCTCCCTGCGCGGCACACAGCGAGAGCGCCTCGCCGAGCCGTTGTTCTGCGTGCCCGAGCTCGCCGGCGTCGGCGAGTGCACGGGCGACGTTGTTGAGCGCGGCGATCCGGATCGTCGGATCGGCGAGCCTGCTGGAGAGCTCGAGGCTGCGCTCGAGATGCTTCCGGTCGCCGCCGAGCAGACCGAGGATGTTGTGCGCCTGGGCTGCCGGGCCGTCCGCCCCGACCTGCTCCGCCGCCGCGAGTGCTTGTAGAGCGAGCTTGCGGGCTTCATCGAGCCGGCCGTGGCGCCACGCGATCCGGCTGAGGTCCGAGCGCACGGCGGCGGGGTCGGCCCCGGGCGCCAGCGCCTGCTGATAGTGGCGCTCGGCGCGCTGCCAGTCTCCGCGGCGCTCATGGACCGCGCCGAGCTTGTGCTCGAGCCGACCCACATGCGGTTGCGGGCAGTGCGCGGCGGCAGCGTCATAGGCGGCGAGCGCGCCACGGTACTCGCCGCGCAGCGTCAGCAGATCCCCGATCGCCTCGTGCAGCACGGATGGGTCGGGGTGGCCGAGCGCGAGCGCGGTCTCGTAGTGCGCGATCGCTTCGGCGCCGGCCCCGAGCGTTCGTGCGCGGTCACCGGCGGCAGCGTGGGCGGCAGCAGCCGGCGGATCCTGCCCCGCCAGCTCGTAGTGACGGGCGAAAACCGCCGGTTCGGCGCGCCGCGTCCGCAGCGCGTCGCCAATCCGGCGATGCAGCGCGCGCCGCCGTGCCGGACCGAGGCGCTCCTCCGCCATCGCCCGCAGTCGCTCGTGCCCAAACTCGTACCCGTCTTCGAGTGCATTGACCAGGCCGCGTGCCACCAGTTCCTCGAGCGCGAAGGCAACCTCGTCCTCCGGGCGCCCGCTCACCGCTTGGATGGTGCCCGGATCGAACGTGCGGCCGATCAGGGCGGCGGCGCCGAGCACCTGTGCGGCCGCTTCGCTCGCCGCGCCGAGTCGCGCCTCGATCGCCTCTCGGACGCCGCCGGAGGGCTCCTCCGGGCGTCCGGCCCGAAGCAGCTCGGCCACGAACACGGCCAGCCCCTCGCTGTCGCGAAAGACCTCGTCCGCGGCGGCCTCGTCGAGGCCTATCTCCAGGGCAAGATCGATGATGTGCTCGCGGCGCAGCCTGCCGAGCGCGAACCGCTGCGCTCTCTCCGTGATGGGGACATAGCGGCGCTCGGGATCGGGCTCGTCAGTTCGGCGGGTGCACAGCAGCAACAGCCGGCGACCGCGCAAGCGCCGGGCGAGATACGCGAGCGCATCGAGCGAGGCTGTGTCGCACCACTGCAGATCGTCGACGAACACGACCGCGCCGTCGCCGCGCGAAGCCCCAGCGATCGCCTCGCAGGCCGATTCGAGGAACCGCAAGCGCGCTCCCGGCTGCTCGAGGTCGCCGCCAGGCGCCACCCCGAGCGCTGGCAGCAGTCGCGCGAGCTCGTCGCGGAGCGCGGGCGCGAGCGGCTCGTCGCGGCTGGCGATCGCGGCTTGCAGCAGCTGCGCGAGCGTGCCGTACGCGAGGCCTCGCTCGCCGGCGTGCGCTCGAGCGACGATCACCCGTGCGCCGCGCCGCGCGAACCCGCCGATCGCCTCGACGGCGAGCCGGGTCTTGCCGACTCCCGACTCCCCCTCGATCACGATCGCCGCGCCGTCGTCGACGATTGCGTCGAACGCCTCAGTCAAACGGCGCAGCTCGACGGCACGCCCGACCAGCGGCAGCTCGCCCGCTCGCGCGGGCGGCGGCCGCTCGGCGCCAGGAGACATGACGATCCCGGTGCTGATCGCGTCGTACGCCGCGGTCGTCGCGCTCAGCGGCGCGACGGCGAGCTCGCGGTCGAGCACGCGCACGCACTCGCGGTATTGCGCGATCGCGTCACCGCGTCGGCCAGCGGCCCCGTACAGCTCGATCAGTCGCCGGTGCGTCGGCTCGTGGAGCGGATCGAGGCCCAGCCGCTGACGCGCTCGGGCGACCGCGTCGTCGAAGCGCCCGGCGTCGGTGAGCAGGTCGACCACGTGATCGAGCAGCGCCGCCCGCTCGCGCCGGATCGCGTCGGCGCAGTCGCGCTGCCAGTCGTCGAACGCCGGGCTGTCGCGCAGGGCGAATCCCGCGAGCGGGTCGTCGCGATGGAGCTCGCACGCTTCGATCAGAGCCGCGAGGTCTGCGGCCGGATCGCCCGCAACGCGCCGGAACGTCGCGAGGTCGAACCAGGCGCCCTCGAGATCGAGCGCGATCGAGTCGCGGTCGCTGACCACGCGCCCGTCGCCCAGCGCGGCACGCAGCGTCGAGAGCGTGCGACGCAGCGTGTTGCGCGACTGGTCGGTGGGGGCGTCGGGCCACAGCAAGTTCGCTACGACCGCCCGGGAGTGGGCATGGCCGGTGACCGCCAGGAACGCAAGCAGCCCGGTCGCCTTTCGCGTGTCGACCGACCACGGCGCGCCGCCCACAACTACCCGCGGCGTTCCCAAGAGCCAGATCGACAGCGACTGCATCGACCAAGCATCCCACTACGCGCTACGGCACGAGGAAATCTTGGTCAGCCGTAATGGTTCCGGAACGGTGGCCGAGTACAACCGTGCGATCTGCAGGTTCCTCAAGCCTAGGAGGTTCGAATGATCAGTCATCGTTCTGTCCAGTTTGGCGGTGTAATCGGGATTGCGGCCGTCGTCGTCCTGCTCGGGGCGGTCTTCGCCGCGACCGACACGCTCAGCAGCAGCTCGAGCGCAGCCCAGATCTCTGGCTACCTAACGAGCCATCGCAGCGGCGTTCTCGCTCAGACGGCACTGACGGTGCTCGGGAGCGCGCTGATGCTCTGCTTCGCCGCCACGCTCGGTCGCACGCTCCATGCGCGCGACCAACACAGTCCGCTCGGGATGATCGTCCTTGCCGCGGGGGCGGGGATGGCCGCGATCGCGTCGCTCGACGGGATCACGCTGAGCGCGCTCGTGTTCGTCTCCAAGCAGGGCGGGCTGACGGATCCGGCCCTGACGCGGACGTTCTTCGACCTGCAGAACGGGCTGATCATGCCCGGCGCGTTCGGCTGCATGGCCGCAGTGCTGCTCGCGGCGATCGGCGCGGCCGCAGTGCGGAGGGTGTTCGCAGCCGCCTGGCTCGGCTGGCTGAGCTTCGTGCTCGCCGCGCTCGCGCTCGTCGGCAGCATGCTCGGCCTGACGAGCGTAGGCGGTGGCACGTCAGCGCTTGGGTATTCCCCGGCGCTCGGGGCCTCGATCGTCGTGCTGATCGCGAGCGTGTTCATGCTCCGCGACAACGCGAGCACCACCGAGCTGGCGCCGGCCAGCATGGCCGCCGCTCCGGCGAGCTAGTGTCGGGACGTGCCTGAGCGGAGGATCCGCAGAGTTCTGCTGCGAGCGCCAGGGGCCCAGGCGGGGCGATCACCCGCCGCGCCGAAAGCCGCCACGCCCGCCGCTGAGGCGGCTCCGATCGAGATCGCGCCGGACGATCCGATCCTGGTCCACCTGCGCCGGGCGCACGGGGCGGTTGAGCTGGCGAAGCTCGAACTCGACTCTCCAGCGCTCGACGCCCTGATCGCGAGTGGCATGGCACTGGTCGTCCCGCTGGTCTCCAACGATCAGCTGATCGGCGTGCTGAGCGTCGGCCCTCGCCTCTCGGGCCAGGAGTACTCCAACCAGGACCGCCGCCTGCTCGAGGCGCTGACCGCGCACGCGACGCCGGCCGTGCATGTCGGCCAGCTGGTGCGCGAGCAGCAGACGGAGGTCAGGGCGCGGGGCAGGCTGGAGCAGGAGCTGGAAGTGGCGCGGTTGATCCAGCAGAGCTTCCTGCCCGAGCAGCCTCCCCAGCTCGCAGGTTGGCAGCTCGCGGCGTGCTACCGCCCCGCACGCGCGGTCGGCGGCGACTTCTACGACTTCATCGACCTCCCCGGGGGGCTCATTGGGCTCGTGATCGGAGACGTGACAGACAAGGGTGTTCCGGCAGCGATGGTCATGGCCTCCACCAGGAGCCTGGTGCGCGCCAGCGCCCAGCGGCTCATCGACCCGTCGGCGGTCCTTGAGCAGGCGAACGACAACCTGTGCCCAGACATCCCCCAGAACATGTTCGCTACCTGCTTCTACGCAGTACTCGACCCGGCGAGCGGGCGGCTGCGCTACGCGAACGCAGGACACAACCTGCCACTCGTGCAAAGCGGTGAGGAGACCGTCGAGCTGCGCGCGACCGGCATGCCACTCGGCTTGATGCCCGCGATGCAATACGAGGAGCTCGAGACGACCCTCGATCTCGGGGCGCAGATGCTGCTCTATAGCGACGGGCTGGTCGAGGCGCACGACCCCGCGCGTGAGATGTTCGGGACCCGCCGCGTCACACGCCTGCTCGCGACGGCCCGGGCGCCACAGCCGCTGATCGACGAGCTGCTGCTCGCGCTCGATCGGTTCACCGGCGCAGAGCACGAGCAGGAGGACGACATAACGCTCGTCTGCCTACGACACAGCGCCAAAGGGCGCGCCGATGTGCTTGCCGACTTCACGCTCGCGAGCGCGCCCGGCAACGAGCGCTCGGCGATTATGCGAGTCGTGGACGCCGTCGCTCCGCTAGAGCTGCCGGTGAGGCAGCTCGAGCGGCTGAAGACAGCCACCGGCGAGGCGACGATGAACGCGATCGAGCACGGCAACAGCAACGATCCCAACCTCGAGCTGCGGATCGTGGTCGCAGCCTCCGACGCGCAGCTCGTGGTCCGGATCACCGACCATGGCGGGGACCGCACGGTCCCCGCGCCGCAGCCGCCGAACGTTGCGGCCAAGCTCGAGGGGCGTGAGTCGGCCCGCGGCTGGGGGCTGTTTCTGATCGAGCAGATGGTCGACGAAATTCGGCACGAACATGACTCTGAGCGGCACACGCTCGAGCTTCGGCTCCGCCTGGAAGGGGGCGACTGTGTCTGACGCGAGCTTTGCGGCGACCGCGAGCAAGCTCCCGGACGTGACGGTGATCGAGCTGCGCGGCGACATCGACGGCGGGGCGCGGGAGGCGCTTGCCGCCGCCTACGACGCCTCGGGCACCACGGCGGCACTGCGGCTCGACTTCGGGCGCATCACCTACATCAACTCGACAGGCATCGCCCTGATCGTCGAACTGCTCGCACGCGCCCGCGCCGACGGCCGACCGGTCGCCGCTAGCGGACTGTCCGAGCACTACCGCGAGATCTTCCAGATCACCCGGCTGGCCGACTTCATCACGATCCTCGCCCCCGAGCAGCCGCCGGGTCCAGCGGATCGGCAAGACCCACGATGACCGACCCGCCGCTGACGTCGCTGACAGTCCGCTCCGCCGCCGCCGGCGTGAGCGTGATCGAGATCGCGGGCGAGCTGACGAGGCAATCCGAGGCCGCGCTCCGGGACGCGTACACCCGCGCCGCGGACGGCGCGAGCGCGATCGTTCTCGCGTTCAACAACCTCGAGTACATGAACTCGAGCGGGATCGGGCTGGTGGTGACGATGCTCGTGCGCGCCAGAACGGGCGGCCAGCGACTCCTGGCCTGCGGGCTGAACGAGCACTACCGCCACATATTCGAGCTCACCCGCCTGGACGAAGCGATTCCAATCCACGAGACCGAGCACGCAGCAGTCGCGGCGGCGAGCGCCCACTGAAGGGGCACCGAACGAGGCAGAGATCCACCGTGCGACCCCCCGAATCCGGAGTACCGGTAGCACGGTCCCGCCCGCGAGCCTGTTAATCGAGGATGAGGTTCACAAGCGACGCGGCATCATCGGGGTTGAACGGTTGTCCGGTCATCAGCCGCCGGTAGAAGATCGCACCAAGCAGCGCAGCGGTCGCGAGCTCGGGATCGACGGCCGCGCTGATTTCGCGTGTCGTAATGCCGCGTGCGATTAGGTCGATGAGCGCCTGTCGGCGCTCGGCGGAGTAGCTGTGATGGAACTTCCGCACACGCTCGTCTCGTTCGGCGCCCTCGATCAACGCAGGGATACAGCGCGAGAATGTGGAGTCGACCACGACTTCCGCCACATGCTGAATCAGTAGCCCGACGGCGTCGCGCACCGGGAGGTTGGAGAGGTCGGGAACCATCTGTTCGTGGAAGGTCTCGAACGCGTCGGCTATCAATGCCAGCTTGTCCGACCAGTGGCGGTAGATCGTTGACTTGCCCACGCCGGCCCGGGCGGCGATCGACTCGATCCTCACGCGCCCGTAACCCACGTCGGCCAGCTCCTCGACCGCGGCCCTGATGATCAGCATCCGCGAGCGCTCGACGCGCGGATCCAGCTCGCGATCAGCGCTGGCGCTCACGCGGCGAATCGGCCGGACCCAGGAACGAACGATGTGAAACGTTGACGTATCGCTGCGAAACGCATACGTTCTAGAAGTAAATCAGCGAGAGGAGACGACATGGCGAAGGTCAGCGTCCGCTACATCGTCGACGACGTGGACGCCGCGATCGAGTTCTACTGCCGCGAGCTCGGGTTCGAGGCCGTCATGCACCCCGCCCCAAGCTTCGCGATGCTCTCAAGCGGCGAGCTGCGACTGGTGCTGACGGCGCCTGGAGGCGGCCCGGGCGGTGGGCAAGCCATGCCCGACGGGACGCTTCCACGGCCTGGCGGGTGGAATCGCTTTCAGCTCGAGGTCAATGACATCGAGTCGATGGTGGCGCGGCTGCGTGAGCGCGGCGTCCGGTTCAGAAACGAGATCGTGACCGGGGTCGGTGGCAAGCAAATCCTCGTGGAAGACCCGGCTGGCAACCCTGTCGAGCTCTTCGAACCGACGATCCCAGAAGCGAAGCTCTGACGCATCGTGCGGGCCCCCGCTTTCCGAGCGAGGCAGCGGTCTCGATGCGGGCTGTGACCTAGCTGCGGGGGTGTAGCCTTCCCGAGGTGAATGGGGGGATGATGCTGCGGCGGTGGGTGCCGCCGAGGGTCAGGACTGGGCGGGGGCTTCGCGATGGCCTCGGTTGAGACTGCTGCCATCCTGATCTCCGACCTGGTCGGCTCAACCCGACTGGAGACGACCGTGGGTCCGGCGCGAGCCGATGAGTTGCGTCGTGAGCATTTCGAGGTCCTCCGGCGCGCCATCGGCGAGCATGGTGGCCTCGAGGTCAAGAACACCGGCGATGGCCTGATGGTCGCGTTCAAGTCGGCCTCGGCGGCGGTGGAGTGTGCGAAGGCCATGCATCAGCTGATCGAGCGCCGCAACCGGGGCTCCGATGCTGAGCTGCACATCCGCATCGGGATTGGGATGGGAGAGTCGACAATCGAAGATGGCGACTACTTCGGGATGCCGTCGATCGAGGCGGCGCGCCTTTGCGCGAAGGCACCCGACGATGGGATTCTGGCGGGCGAACTGGTGCGCATGATGGCGGCACGCGGCGACCGCGATGCGTTTACTCCGGTCGGCGAGCTGGAGCTCAAGGGAATGCCCGAGCCGGTCGCTGCCTTTGAAGTCGCGTGGAGGCCGCTCGGCGTCGAGGTGTCAGGCGTCCCGCTTCCCGCCGCCCTCACAAGCGTCCCGACGATCGCCTACGTCGGCCGGGCTACCGAACGTGAACTGCTGTCGAAGCTCTGGGCTCAGGTCAAAGATGGTGCCAGGCGCACGGTCCTGATCTCCGGCGAAGCGGGAATCGGCAAAACGCGACTGGCCTCGCACGCGGCGCTGGCCACCCACCAGGAGGGGGCGGCGGTTCTTTGGGGGGCGGCGTCGGAGGATCTGGGGGCGGCCTACGCGCCGTGGATCGAAGCGGTGGGGCGCTACGTCGAGCACGCGCCGGAGGCGGTGCTGCGCGATCACATCGCGCGCCACGGCGGGGAGATCGCCCGGCTGGCCCGGGGGCTGAGCCAGCGGGTGGCTGATGTGCCCGCGCCGCAGGAGTCGGACTCTGAGACCGAGCGTTACCTGCTGTTCGGCGCCGTGGCCGGTCTGCTGGAGAGCGCCTGCGACCATGGCCCGGTCACGCTCGTTCTGGACGATTTCCAGTGGGCCGACAAGCAGTCGCTGACGCTGCTGCGCCACGTGAGCAGGACGATCGATCGCGCGCCGCTGATGCTGCTTGTGACCTATCGCGACTCCGACCTGGACCGCGACCATCCGATGACCGACGTCCTGGCTGATCTTCGCCGCGTCGAAGGGGTGGAGCGGATCTCGCTGACTGGCCTGGGTCCGGACGAGGTCGCGGCCGTTCTGACTGCAGCCGCCGGCCACGATATCGGCGATCTGGGAATGCAGCTGGCGGTCGAAATTGCCCAGGAGACCGACGGAAATCCGTTCTTCGTGGGCGAGCTGCTCCAGCATCTGACCGAGTCCGGCGCGCTAACGCGCGACGACGACGGTCGCTGGCGGCTCACGCAGACAATCGCCGAGCTGGGCCTGCCCCAGAGCGTGCGGGACGTGGTCAGTCGCCGGATCGAGCGGCTCGGCGAAGATCTACGCCAGATCCTGGCGGCCGCATCGGTGCTCGGCCGCACGTTCGATCTCGACGTATTGACGCGGCTGGTCGACCGCTCGGAGGATCAGATCCTTGACGCGCTCGACACCGCGATCGAGTCCTCGGTCGTGGTCGAGTCCACCGAGCGGGTTGGCCGCTTCGACTTCGCGCACGCGCTGATCAACCACACGCTGTACGAAGGGCTCAGCGCGACGCGGCGGGCGCGGATGCACCAACGAGTCGCGGAGGCGCTCGAGGATCTCTACGGCGAGGACCCTGGTGAGCGATTGCCGGAGCTCGCGAATCATTGGTCCCGCGCGGTCGCGGCGACCGACCGCGTGAAGGCGGCCGGCTACGCGCGACGGGCTGGAGAGCGGGCACTCGAGCAGCTCGCGCCCGACGACGCGCTGCGGTGGTTCAACCAGGCATCGGAGTTGCTCGGAGACGGCGCTGAGGAGGGCGAACGCTGCGACCTGCTGACCGGGATCGGGATTGCACAGAAGCACGTCGGCGACCCGGCGTTTCGGACGACTCTGCTGGAAGCGAGCGCGCTTGCGCGCGAGGGCGGGGACGTGCCGCGCCAGGTGCGTGCGACGCTCGAGAACAACCGCGGCTACTACTCTGCTGCAGGTCAAGTCGACCGAGAGCGCGTCGAAGCTCTCGAAGCGGCGATCGCCGCGGTCGACTCGGACTCATCTGATCGCCCGCTGTTGCTCGCGTTGCTCTCCGCCGAGCTGACATTCGAGGGCGACTACCCACGCGTCAGGGCGCTGGCCGACGAAGCTCTAGCAACCGCCCGGGAGCATGGCGACCGACGATCGCTGGCGCGGGTCCTGGATTGGGTGTCCAGCACCCAGCTCGGTTCGGCTGACGCGGCGCGCACGCTGTGGGACCTGACGACTGAGCTGGAGTCACTTGCGGACGAACTGGTGGATCCCTTCTTGCAGCTACGAGCGGCCCAGTGGCGCGTTGCGGCAGCCTTACAGCTCGCTGAGGCCGCCGAGATGGATCGGGCGGCCGCGCGGGCACGCGAGATCAGCCAGGAGGTCGGCCAGCCCGCGCTGCTGTGGCTGGCGGAATACTTCGAATGCGCACGCCTTCTGTTCCATGGCCAAATCGAGCAGGCCGAGGCGACGGCGATCCGGGCGGCCGGAATTGGACACGAGTCGGGCCAACCCGACGCGCTGATCGTCGCCGGTGTGCAGTTGTTCGTGATTCGTTACGAGCAGGGACGACTGGCCGAGCTGATCGAGCTTGTCGAGCAGCGAGTTGCCGAGAACCCCGGCTTCCCGACGCTCGAGGCGACGCTCGCATTCGCCTACACCGAGCTGGGGCGCGACGAAGAGGCCCAGGCGATCTTCGAGCGCGCCGCCGCCGACGATTTCGCTTCGCTGCCGTTCGACGCCATCGGCTGGATCAATGGCTTGGCTCGCTACGCCGACGTGGCCGCCCGGCTCGGAGCGACTGACGCCGCTGCGGTGATCTACGACAAGCTGCTTCCATATCGCGACCGGATGGTGACCTCGCTCGTCACCGTCAGCGGGTCGGTGGAACGGCCGCTCGGCGTCCTCGCCGCGACGCTCGAGCGCTGGGCGGATGCCGAGCAGCACTTCACGGCGGCTGCCGACCTCCACGAACGTCTGGGCGCGAGGCTGTTCCTCGCCCGCACGTGGATGAACCACGGCCGCATGCTGATTGCGCGCGATCGGCCCGGGGACCGCGAGCGGGCGGTAGAGCTGCTGGAGCGGGCCGTCGAGCTGGCCACCGAGCTCGGGGGCGGCGCCGTCGTGCGGGACGCCGAACAGCTACTGACTCCCGCACGGTAGGAAGTGCCCAGCCATATAGAGACACGGTGGGAGGGTCGTTGACGCTTAAGCGCATGGACAATGTGGGCATTGTCGTCGCCGATCTCCCGGCGACGATCGCGTTCTTTGAGGAACTCGGACTGGAACTCGAAGGCCAAGCCACGATCGAGGGCGAGTGGGCGGGGCGTGTCACTGGACTGGGCGATCAGCGTGTCGAGATCGCCATGATGCGCACGCCCGACGGCCATAGCCGACTCGAGCTCACGCGATTTCTCCAGCCGCTCACCGTGGCCGATCATCGCAATGCTCCGGTGAACGCCCTCGGCTACCTGCGAGTCATGTTCGCGGTAGACGACATCGACGATACGCTCGCTCGGCTTCGCAGGAAGGGTGCGCAGCTGGTCGGCGAAGTCGTCCGATACGCAGACGCGTATCGGCTCTGCTACATCCGCGGGCCCGAAGGGCTGCTCATCGGGATCGCTCAAGAGCTCGGCTGAGCGCCGGCATCTGATCGCGAGGTTTCCTCGTCCGGCGGGCGCCGCCGATGTATATTCGCGCCAAGGGCGTCGAGCGAGGCTCGGGGTCGCGCTCGCCCGCGGTGGTCGAGACCTATACGGATCGAGAAGGAGGGTCTGGTGCGAGGGTTGATGGGACTTCCCGGAAGTGTTCGTTCGTCGATCGCACGCGCCGGGGTGCGCGTCGCTGGGGTGATTGCCTGTTCGGCTGCTCTGCTGGGCGTGGGACTGGGGTTATCAGCCGACGCGTCGGGTGGCTCGAGCGTTCCGCGTCTGGACCACGTGTTCGTGATCATGATGGAGAACACCTCGTACTCGGACCTGCTCAGCCCCGCTAACACCAACACGACGTTCATCCAAAGCGTCGCTCACAAGTACGGGCTCGCCACGAACTACTACGGCGTGACGCACCCCAGCCAGCCCAACTACGTGGCAATGGTCAGTGGCAGCAACTGGGGTTCCAACTCGGACGACGTCGCGCAGGCGGACGACGGCTACTTCAACCACCGCAGTCTCACCGATGAGCTGAACATGGCCGGCATCAGCTGGAAGGGGTACATGGAGTCGATGCCGTACACCGGCTACACCGGCGACTACGGCGACTGCACCTCCAAGGGGGCGCCGGATCCCACCTGCACGGCGGGCGGTGACACCGGGACAGCGCTCTATGTCCGCAAGCACGACCCATTCATGCTGTTTCCGGATGTATTCAGCGATCCCCAGCAGGCCGACAGGGTGGTCCCGCTCACGAGGCTGACCAATGAGCTGCAGACCGGGCACGTGCCGCGGTTCGTCTGGATCACGCCGAACATCTGCAACGACATGCACGGCGGCGCGCCGCAATGTCCCTACGCGAACACTCCGACCGATGCCAATCAGGCGCTGCTCTACAAGGACGGCGACACCTTCCTGAACACCTGGGTCACCGCGATCATGCACTCACCGGCCTGGACCCGGCACTCGGCGATCTTCATCACCTGGGACGAGGGCGGCTATGAGGACGCCGCGCCGTACGGGCCCACCGACAACTCCGGATGCTGCGACTCGCCGGTGCTGCCGGCAACGCCGGCCAACCCGGCCACGGCCGGCGGCGGCGACCTGGTGGGCGGCACGCTGTACGGCGGTGGTCATGTCCCGATGATCGTGATTGCGCGGGACGGCGCGAGGGGGGCCACGGACGCCACGCCGGCGAACCACTACTCCCTCCTGCAGACCATCGAGCTCAGCTGGGGGCTGCCACTCCTCGGCAACGCCAGCGACACCGCGATGGTGCACTCGCTCGCGCCGCTGCTCCACGGATACCACCACCATCACCACCACTAGAGAACACCGGAGAAGTTGAGGCTGGGCCGCACCGCAGCGGCTCAGCCAAAACCGCGGCCGAGCGCGCGCTCGACCGCCTCGACAAGGTACGGGCTGACCGTCCTCGCGTAGCTGGCGGTGACGTGGGCGGCCGTGTCCCGGTAGACGATCACGTTCCCAATCGTGGCGGGACAGAAATCGCCTCTGCAGTAGTACCGACGGGTGGGGATGACGACCGCTCCCGGGAGCCGCTCGGCGGCCAGCGCCAGGAGGTCGGGGTCCCGGTAGGCCGACGCCGCGCTTGTGCCGCAGCCGCCGGTCGCGCTGTAGGTGACCCGCGCCACGCACGCCGTGCTCTCGGCCGACACGCCGGGGTCGTCCTCTACCACCACGATGCGCGCGCCGGTGGCGGCGACGGGGCGCATCGCCTGGAGGTGCTGCGCGAGCGAGCTCGTGTACTGGCGTAGCTCGGTCGCGATCACGATCGCGTAGTGATCGTGCGCGAGGTCGCGCTGGATCAGGCTGAGCCCGGGGCAGCTCGGCGAGAGCGCGGGAACCACCCACTGGCACGTCTGCCCGACGAACACGGTGAGACGCCAGTTCACCGCGTCCAGCTGCGGTTCGAGCATTGCGAGCAGCGCCGCCGCATGGCTGTCGCCGATCAGCGCGACCGGAGTCGCGCTCGCCCGCTTGCTCCCATACGAGCAGGGATGCAGCGGCTGGTGCAGATAGGCGTAACAGGCGTAGGCGCCGCCCGTGTCGTCGGGCAGCTCGCCGGGCAGCGGTGCGACGCGGTTGCCGGCGTTCAGCGTCGCGCAGTGGTGGCGCGGATCGAGTGCCGCCGCGCCGATGCAGTTGCCCGGATCGTCCTCGGTATGTCCCACCAACACGGCCGCCGGCAGCACGAGCCGCTTGGGCTCCGCCGCCCGCACGACCACGAGGCCGGCGCCGGCGATCAGCGCCGCAGCCGCGCACGCGCCCGCGTACTTGAGCCACCCGGGGGCGGGCAGCGGGACGCGCCGGCCTTCCCGCCGGAACCAGGTCCCGCGACGCGCGGGGTTCTCGAGCAGGTGAAACGAGGCCGCGGAGAGCCCGAAGATCAGCGCCAGGCCCGCGATCCAGTAGCCCGCCGAGTACTGCGGGAG
Source organism: uncultured Solirubrobacterales bacterium (assembly GCA_963849285.1). Lineage (GTDB taxonomy): Bacteria > Actinomycetota > Thermoleophilia > Solirubrobacterales > Solirubrobacteraceae > Palsa-465. Next base: position 1,345,644 of record CAWKGS010000005.1, on the reverse strand, counting down.
CAGGGCGACGATCAGCACGACGACCGGGAAGTGCCACAGGTAGAGGCTGTAGGAGATGTTGCCCAAGTACTGGCTGACCGGGTTGGTCAGCGGCGCGAGCGAGCGGCCCGAGAGGCCGGCGCCGGCGCCCAGGACGGCCGCGGTGGCGACGGTGGGCAGCAGCGCCCACGGCGCCGGGAACCCGGGGGACTGCGGAACGACGAACAGCGACACGAGGACGCCGGCCAGGCCCGCCGTCGCGATCACCAGACGCACGCGAGCGTCGACACGGGCCAGTCGCGGGGCGGCGATCGCGACGAGCGCTCCAAGCCCGAGCTCCCAGGCCCGGTCGAACGTCGAGAAATAGGCGACCGTGGGGTTGGCGCTGGTCTGCACGAACGCCCACCACAGCGAGACGGCGGCGATCACCGCGATCGCGACGCCCGCGACCAGACGCGCGTGCTCTCGGCGCCAGAATCGCAGGCGCAGCCCGAGCGCCAGCAGGCCGAGCATCAGCCACGGCCACACGAAGTAGAACTGCTCCTCGACCGACAGCGACCAGTAGTGCTGGAGGGGGGAGGGCGGAAGGGCCTGGTTGAAGTAGTTGACCCCGGTATGGGCGAAACGCCAGTTGCCGGCGAACAAGACAGCCGCGATCGCGTCCTTGGCGGCGAAGTGGTAGCGATCGATTCCCGCGAGCACCCGCGTGGCGCAGAGGGTCACGCCGATCACAAACAGGCCCGCGGGGAGGATCCGCTTGATCCTCCGGGCATAGAAACCCGAGAACGAGATCGACTCCCGCGACTCGAACTCGCGCACGAGGATCCCGGTGATCAGATAGCCCGAGATCACGAAGAAGACATCGACCCCGACGAAGCTGCCCTTCGGCCAGCCCGCGAGGTGCTCCGCGATCACCGCCAGGACGGCGACTGCACGGAGGCCCTGGATGTCGGCGCGGTAACTGGGGCGAGGGCCCTCAGACCGAGCCCGCGGCCGGGAGCGCTGTGTGAGGACCGCCATGCGGCGGCATTGTGATGCTCGCGCCGACGGTCTCGTCGCCGTCCACCAGGGATCCTGATGAAATTCGGCCGCCAGGCACGTCCCCGCCGGCCTGATCGGCCGCTCCCAATGATCGATCCGTACACGCTGCCCAAGGCCGAGCTGCATCTCCACATCGAGGGCACGCTCGAGCCGGAGCTGATGTTCGAGCTGGCTCGCCGCAACGGCGTCAGCCTCCCCTACCCGGACGCGGAGGCGGTCAGGCGGGCCTACAGGTTCAGCAACCTCCAGTCGTTCCTGGATGTCTACTACCGGGCGTGCTCGGTCCTGATCCATGAACGCGACTTCTACGAGCTGACCGCTGCGTATCTGGCCAGGGCGCGAGAGCAGGGCGTCCGGCACGTCGAGATGTTCTTCGACCCGCAGACCCACACCGCTCGCGGCGTGAAGCTCGAGACGGTCGTGAGCGGAATCGGGCGGGCTCTGACCGAGGCGCGCGGGCTCGGGATCACCTCGCAGCTGATCATGTGCTTCCTGCGCGATCTGCCGGCCGACGACGCGATGGCGACGCTGGAGGGGGCGCTCGCGCACAGGGACGTGATCTTCGGCGTCGGCCTGGACTCGGCCGAGGCGGGAAATCCGCCGCGGAAGTTCCGCGAGGTGTTCGCGCGGGCGATCGACGCGGGGTTCCGAGCCGTCGCGCACGCCGGTGAGGAGGGCCCGCCCGAGTACATCTGGGAAGCGCTCGATCTGCTCGGGGCGCAGAGGATCGATCACGGCGTGCGCTGCCTGGAGGATCGCCGGCTCGTCCAGCGCCTCGAGGCCGATCGGATCCCCCTGACCGTGTGCCCGTTCTCGAACGTGAAGCTGCGGGTCGTGGACACGCTCGATCAGCACCCGCTGGGCGCGCTGCTCGAGCACGGGCTGTGCGCCACCGTCAACTCCGACGATCCGGCGTACTTCGGGGGCTACGTGGGCGAGAACCTGGCCGGTGTCGCAGCCGCGCTGCGCCTCGACGACAGCGCGCTGATCCAGCTCGCGCGCAACAGCTTCGAAGCGTCGTTTCTGGACGACGCCACGCGAGCGAGCCACCTCGCCGAGCTCGACGCCTGCGTCTGAGCGCTTACTCGGCGGCGAAGACGATGTCCTGCGCGCCGTGCCAGAGGGTCATCTCGCCCAGCGGCCGGAGGCTCTCGCCGCCCTCGAACACGGTCAGGAAGTGGTTGCCCGCGAGCTGGCCGACGATGCTCGAGAACCTGCATCCCCCGTAGGGCAGGAGGATCTCGGTCTCGCTGAAACCGCCCGGGTAGAGGAGGATCTCACCGGGCGCGGGGTGGCTGGTGTGGTTCTCGAAGCCGACGCCGAGATCGAAGTCGCCGAGCGGGATCCAGGTCGCCTCGCCGCTCCAGCGGACGTGGATCACCTTCTGCTCGAACGGCAGCAGCTTCGAGAACGCCTCGCACGTCCTCGGCGCGCGCTCCTCCTCGAGCCGTGCACGGAAGCTGTAAGGGCCGGCGGTGATCGACAGGGTCGTCATGCGCTCTCCATTTCGATCGCGGGAGTCAGCGGGCGCTCGGTGGGGGACCGACAGCTCATCGCAGCAGCTCGAGGAACAGCGTGCTCGCGTCGATTGCCGCGGCGACGTCCTCGACGGTGACCGACTCGGCGGGGTTGTGGCTGACGCCGGCCGCGCAGCGGACGAACAGCATCGCGATGGGCGTGATCGTCGCAAGCATGACGGCGTCGTGGCCCGCGCCGCTCGGCAGGCGCACGACGGGATGGCCGCCGTCCGCCAACCCCTGCGCGAGCAGCGCGCTGAGCTCGCTCGAGCAGGCCACCGCCGGAGCCTCCTGCACGACCTCCCACCCGAGCGCCAGGTCGCGACTCTCGGCGATCGTCAGGGCACGCTCGCGCAGGCGCGCCGCCACGCGCTCCCGCATCTCGTCTTCCGCGTGGCGGAGATCGAGGCTGAGGACGACGCGGCCAGGAATCACGTTGCTCGCCCCGGGCTGGACCTCGAGCTCGCCGACGGTCGCGACGACTCCGTCCTGCGCGCGGGCGAGCTCCTCCACGGCGCTCACGAGCTCGGCGGCCCCGCAGAGGGCGTCGCGCCGCATCGCCATCGGCACGCTGCCCGCGTGACCCGCCTCGCCGGTGAACGTGAGGCGCGCCCGGGTTTGCCCGGCGATCGCGCTGACGATCCCGATCGGCACCCCTTTGGCCTCGAGCACCGGCCCCTGCTCGATGTGGACCTCGTAGTAGCCGATCAGATCGGACGGCTCGCGACGGGCCCGCGACAGGTCGGCGGGGTCGCCCCCAAATGCGCGCACGGCGTCGGCCAACGTGACGCCGTGGGCGTCGCGTCGCCCCAGCTCCGCCGCGTCGAACCGGCCGGCGAAGACGCTGCTGCCCAGGTAGCCGGTGCCGTAGCGCACGCCCTCCTCGTCTGCGAACGCGAGCACCTCGACGGCGTACGGCAGCGACACCCCGGAGTCGCGCAGCCGCTCCAGGCACGCGATCGCAACGAGGACCCCGAGGATCCCGTCGTAGCGGCCCGCGTCGCGGACGGTATCGAGGTGCGAACCCACCAACAGCGTCCCGCCCCCGCCGCCGTCGAGGCGGCCGATGAGATTGCCGATCGCGTCGCGCGCGACCGTCATGCCGGCAGCTTCCATCCAGCGGGCCACCACATCGCCCGCCCGCCGCAGCGCCGGGGTCGCAAAGCGCCGCGTTAGCCGGTCATCCTCCTCGCTGTAGGAGGCCAGCTCGTCGCAGCGCCGAAGGACGGCAGCGGCGTGGATCGTGGAATCGGTCATTTCGGCAATTGCCCAGCGCCCGGCGGTGAGCGAGACTAAAGCCTGGCGCCATGGAAGTCCTGCAAACCGACAGCTGGCAAGACGCGCTCGAGCTGAAAGCCGCGTACCCCGAGGCGGTCCCCATCGCCGGCGGCACGGATCTAATGGTCGAGCTCAACTTCGACCGGATCCGCCCGGCCGCGATCCTCGACCTGACCGCGGTCCCCGAGCTGAGGGACTGGGCACCGGAGAACGGCCGGTTGCGCGTCGGAGCCGGCGTCACCTACGCGCGGCTGATCGCGCAGCTCGGCGAGCAGCTGCCCGGGCTGGCGATCGCGTCGCGCACGGTGGGCTCGCCGCAGATCCGCAATCGCGGCACCGTCGGCGGCAACCTCGGCACCTCCTCGCCGGCCGGCGACGCGCTGCCGCCGCTGTTCGCATCCGATGCCGAGGTCGAGCTCGCCTCGATCCGGGGCACTCGGCGGGTCTCGGTGGGCGAGTTCGTGACAGGACCGAAGCGAAATTGCCTCGCGGACGACGAGCTGATCGCGGCCTTCCGCGTAGCCCCCGCCGAGGGCCCTCAGCAGTTCGCGAAGATCGGCACCCGCAACGCGATGGTGATCGCGGTCTGCTCGCTCGCCCTCTCGATCTGGCCCGGCCGGCAACGTGTCTCCGCGTGCATCGGATCCGCCGGGCCGACGCCGATCCGCGCGAGCGAGGCCGAACGCTTCATCGCCGGCGTGCTCGACGAGCACGACCTGTGGTCGACGCGCGCATCGATCTCGCCCGCCGCGCTGACCCGCTTCGGCGAGCTCGTCGAGCGCGCCGCGCGGCCGATCGACGACGTGCGCGGAACCGCGCGCTACCGGCGCCACGCGCTCGCGGTGCTCGCACGGCGGACGCTCACCTGGGCCTGGGAGGCATATCGATGCGCCTGACGCTGAGCGTCAACGGCGAGCAGCGCGAGGCGGACGGCGTCTGGGAGGGCGCGAGCCTGCTGTACGCGCTGCGCGAGCATCTCGATCTCCCCGGGTCGAAGAACGCGTGCGAGCAGGGGGAGTGCGGATCCTGCTCGGTCTACCTCGATGGCGAGGTGGTCTGCTCCTGCCTCGTGCTGGCGGCCCAGGCGCAGGGACGCGATGTCGTGACGGTCGAGGGGATCGCGGGCGCCGAGGGCGAGAGCCTGCACGAGGTGCAACGGGCATTCGTCGAAGCGGGCGGCGTGCAGTGCGGATTCTGCACCCCAGGGCTGATCGTCGCGAGCCACGACCTGCTGCGCCGGAACCCGAACCCGAGCGACGCCGAGATCCGCGAGGCGCTGGCCGGGAATCTGTGCAGGTGCACGGGATACGAGAAGATCCTCGACGCCGTCCGCTTGGCGGGCAGGTGGATGGGCTCGCCCGCGTGAGCGCGCGCACGATCATCGAGGGATGCGCGATCGCGACCGTCGACGCGACCGGGACCGAGTACCGCGACGGGCACCTCGTGATCGAGGACGACCGGATCCTCGCGGTCGGCGAGGGCCCCGCGCCGAGCGCGACGGGCGGGCCGGAGGCTCGCAGGATTGACGGCCGCGGCCGGCTCGCCACGCCCGGGCTCGTCAACTGCCACCACCACCTCTATCAATGGGCCACCCGCGGACTGGCTCAGCAGTCCACGCTGTTCGAGTGGCTGGCCGAGCTCTATCCGGTGTGGGCGCTGATCGACGAAGAGACCTGCTGGGCGGCGGCGCGCGCCGGTCTGGCCGCGCTCGCGCGCTCGGGCTGCTCGACGTCCACGGACCACCACTACGTCTTCCCGCGTGACACCGGCGATCTGCTCGAGGTCGGGATCGCCGCGGCGTCATCGGTCGGACTGCGATTTCACCCCTGCCGCGGCTCGATGGATCTGGGGCGCTCGGACGGCGGGTTGCCGCCCGACGAGGTCGTCGAGGACCGCGACGCGATCCTCACCGCCAGCGAGGACGCGATCGACCGTTTCCACGACGCCGCTCCGGGCGCGATGATCCGCATCGCGCTGGCGCCCTGCTCGCCGTTCTCGGTCACGAGTGGGCTGATGGCGGACGCGGCCGAGCTGGCGCGCGGGCGCGGCGTGCGGCTGCACACCCACCTGGCCGAGACGCTGGAGGAGGAGCGCTTCTGCCAGGAGCAATTCGGCGTGCGTCCGGTCGAGTACCTGGACGAGCTCGGATGGCTCGGCGACGACGTCTGGCTCGCGCACTGCGTTCACCTCGATCAAGCCGAGGTCGGCCGCTTCGGCGCGACCGGGACCGGCGTGGCCCACTGCCCCAGCTCGAACGCCCGGCTGGGCGCGGGGATCGCGCCGGTGGCGGGCCTGACGGACGCCGGCGTTCCCGTTGGCCTGGGGGTCGACGGCGCGGCCTCCAACGAGGGCGGCGGGCTGGCCTCCGAGATGCGCGCCGCGCTCCAGTTCGCCCGGCTGGCCGGCGGGCCTCAGGCGCTGACCGCGCGCGAGGCGCTGGCCAGGGCGACGATCGACGGAGCGCGCTGCCTCGGTCGCGACGACGAGCTCGGCTCGCTCGAGACCGGCAAGCTCGCAGACGTCGCGCTCTGGCGCCTCGACGGGCTCGCCGGCGCGGGCATCGAGGACCCGGTCGCGGCGCTCGTCCTGGGGTCGACGGACGCGGTCGAGCTGCTGCTGATCGGCGGCAGGCCGATCGTCGAGAGCGGCGAGCTGCGGACCGCGGACGAGGGGCAGATCGCGCGTGAGATCGCGCGCGAGAGCCGCAGGCTCGCGGCCAGGGCGCAGGCGCGGATATGAGCACGATTCCCGCGGCTCCGGAGCGCGAGCGGGGCACCCGCGAGATCCACCGCCCGGGCGCCGTCGGCACCTCGACCGTTCGTGCTGACGGGACCCCCAAGGTCAAGGGCGAGTTCGAGTACTCCTCGGACATGCGGATGGACGGGATGCTCTGGGGCGCGACGCTCCGCAGCGCGCATCCGCGCGCGGACATCTGGTCGCTCGACATCTCGCGCGCACTCGCGATCCCCGGCGTGCGGGCGGTCCTCACCCACGAGGACGTGCCCGGCCGCAAGCTGTACGGGATGGAGCGCGCCGACCAGCCGGTGCTGGCCTGGCAGCACGTGCGCTATCAGGGCGAGCCGATCGCGATCGTCGCCGCCGACCACCCGGAGACCGCACGCCGCGCGGCGTGCGCGATCGAGGTCGACTACGAGGTACTGGAGCCGTTGACCGATCCCGAACGCGCGATGGCCGCCGACGCCCCGCAGCTCCACCTGGCGGGGAACGTGTTGCGCCACGTGCGGATCATCCACGGGGACCCCGACGCGGACGCCGAGGTGGTGGTCACCGGTGAGTACGAGGTGGGCATGCAGGACCAGGCGTTCCTCGGTCCCGAGTCGGGCCTCGCGGTTCCGGACGGAGAGGGCGGCGTCGATCTGTATATCGCGACGCAGTGGCTGCACGTCGACCGCGACCAGCTCGCCATGAGCCTGGACCTGCCGCCCGAGAAGGTGCGCCTGACGATGAGCGGCGTCGGTGGGGCGTTCGGCGGGCGCGAGGACCTCTCGATGCAGATCCACGCCTGCATGCTCGCGCTGCACACCGGGCGCCCGGTCAGGATGGTCTACAACCGCGAGGAGTCGTTCTTCGGCCACGTCCACCGCCATCCCTGCCGGATGCGCTATGAGCACGGCGCCACGGCCGACGGCCGGCTCGTGTACGTGCGGGCCCGGATCGTGCTCGACGGCGGTGCGTACGCCTCGAGCTCGACGGCCGTGTGCTCGAACGCGGCGTGCTTCGCGGCCGGGCCCTACGAGGTGCCCAATGCGCGCATCGACTCGTATGTGACCTACACCAACAACCCTCCATGCGGCGCGATGCGCGGGTTCGGCGCGGTCCAGGTCGCGGTCGCCCACGAGGCGCAGATGGACAGGCTGGCCGCGGCACTGGCCATCGACCCGGTGGAGTTGCGCATCGTCAACGCGATGGCGCCCGGCAGCCGGATGCCGACCGGCCAGGTGGTCCGCGAGCCCGCGCCGGTCGCCGAGCTGCTCGAGCGCGTGCGCGCGATGCCGCTGCCGCCGGCGCCGCCGGACGGCGGCCGCGATCTGCGCGAGCTCCCCGGCGGCGTCTCCAACACCACCCACGGCGAGGGCGTCCGTCGCGGCGTCGGCTACGCGGTCGGGATCAAGAACGTCGGCTTCTCCGAGGGCTTCGACGACTACTCGACGGCCCGCGTGCGCCTCTCGATCGACGGCGGCGAGCCGCTGGTCGAGGTTCACACCGCGGCGATCGAGGTCGGCCAGGGGATCGTCACCGTGCAGGCGCAGATCGCGCGCACCGAGCTGGGCGTCGAGCGGGTGGCCGTGCTGACGGCAGACACGCGGGTGGGCTCGGCGGGGTCGAGCTCGGCCTCGCGCCAGACATACGTCACCGGCGGCGCGGTCAAGGCCGCGTGCGAGGCGATCCGTGAGCGACTCGGCGCCGATCCGCGGACGATGACGGCGGACGAGCTCGCCGAGCTGCTCGGCGAGGAGGGCATCGAGGAGACGGTCGAGTGGCGCCACCGCGAGACCCACGCCCTCGACGAGAACGGCCAGGGCGACGCTCACGTTCAGTTCGCGTTCTCCGCGCACCGGGCGGTCGTCGACGTCGACGTGGAGCTCGGGTTGGTCCGCGTCGCCGAGCTCGCGACGGCGCAGGAGGTTGGCAAGGCGATGAACCCTCAGGCGCTCGAGGGCCAGATCCAGGGCGGGACCGCCCAGGGCCTCGGCCTGGCGCTGTTCGAGGAGATCCAGATCAAGGACGGGCGGGTGCTGAACGCGTCGTTCACCGACTATCTGCTGCCCACGATCCTCGACATGCCGCCGATGCGGATCGAGATCCTCGAGCACGCCGATCCCGAGGCCCCGTACGGGCTCAAGGGCGCCGGGGAGCCGCCCCACATCTCCACGCCGCCCGCGGTCCTCGCCGCGCTGCGCGCCGCCAGCGATCGCCCGCTGACGCGGGTCCCGGTCCGCCCGGAGCACCTCGTCGGCCTCGAGCCCGCCGAGGTGCCTCTCTCCCTGGCCGACCTGGCGGCGCTCTTCGAGCACTCGCCCTGGGTTGCCGAGGCGGCGTGGGGGCGGCGCCCGTTCCACAGCGTCGCCGAGCTCGACGCCGCGCTCGAGGCGGCGATGCGCGAGGCGCCCCGCGAGCGCCAGCTCGAGCTGATCCGGGCGCACCCGGAGCTCGCCGGCCTCGAGGCGCAGGAGCGCATGCTCACCCTCGAGTCATCCCGCGAGCAGGCGTCGGCCGGGCTCGATCGCCTCACCGCCGATGAGCTCGAGGCGCTCCAGCGGTTGAATCGCGCCTACCGGGAGCGGTTCGAGTTCCCGCTCATCGTCTGCGTGCGCGAGCACACGAAGCAGTCGATCCTCTCCTGGGGCGCCGAGCGGCTCGAGCACTCGCGCGAGCAGGAGATCGAGGTGGCGCTCGGAGAGATCGCGAAGATCGCGCGCCTCCGGCTGGCCGATCTGCTCGGGGAGGCTCGATGACCGCGATCACCACGCACGTGCTCGACACCTCGCGCGGGCGCCCCGCGGCGGGCGTCCCGGTGATGCTCGAGCGGGCGGTCGGCGACGGTTGGGAGGTGGTCGGCCGCGCCACGACCGGCCCCGACGGTCGGGCCGGCGATCTCGTGGCCCACCAGCAGGGGCGCTACCGGCTGAGGTTCGACACGAGCGCCTATCTCGGTGAGACCGGCCTCTATCCCGAGGTGTCGGTGACCTTCGTCGTCGCGGAGGGCGAGCAGCACTACCACCTCCCGCTGCTGCTCAGCCCGTTTGGATACAGCACATACCGAGGGAGCTGAACCGATGTCGATCGTTCTGAGCGAGGCCAGCTACGGGAAGTCGGAGGTTCGCCTCGTGAAGGTCTCGCGTGGGCCCGACGGCCACGACCTGCGAGATCTCACGGTCCACGTCGGACTCGAGGGTGACTTCGACGCCGCCTATGTCGAGGGCGACAACACCGGCCTGCTCGCGACCGACACGATGCGCAACGCGGTCTACGCGCTCGCCAAGGAGCATCCGATCGACGAGATCGAGTCATTCGCGCAGCGACTGCTAGAGCACTTCCTCGCGGCCGGGCCCGGCGTCACGCGCGCGCGGGTGCAGATCGCCGAGCACCCCTGGGCGAGACTCGAGCTCGGCGGGCGCCCGCACGAGCACGCGTTTCAGCGCGGGAGCGGCGGGACCCGTGTCGCGATCGCTGCCGGGGACGACGGCGAGTCGCAGGTCCAAGCCGGGGTCGACGACCTGCTCGTGCTCAAGACCACCGGCTCGGGTTGGGAGGGCTTTCTGCGCGATCGCTACACGACGCTTCCGGAGACCTCCGACCGGATCCTCTCGACGATCATCACCGCGCGCTGGGCCTACCGCGGAGCGGACGTCGACTACGGCGACGCCTGGCGCGCGGTGCGTGCGACGATCCTCGAGGCATTCTGCGACCACTACAGCCCATCGGTCCAGTTCACGCTGCACCACATGGGCGAGGCAGTGCTCGACGCCCGCCCCGAGGTCGATCGGATCAGCTTCTCGCTGCCCAACAGGCATCACCTCCTGTACGACCTGGCGCGCTTCGGGCTCGAGAACGAGAACGAGATCTTCCACGCCACCAGCGAGCCCTACGGTCTGATCGAGGGCACGGTCGAGCGGCGCCCCCCGGCCCGATGATTCGCATCGCCGTCCTCGTGGTGGGCGTCTTGCTCGCGTTGGCCGGGACAGCGGCGGGCGCGACCCTGAAGGTCACGTCCCTGAGCGACGGCGCGCGCGCCTGCACCTTGAGGGAGGCGATCGCGGCAACCAACTCGCCCGGCGTCGCGAACGGCTGCGGGAGGGCGGCGCGGCGATCGAACACGATCGTGCTGCGCTCCGGGCGCTACAAGCTGACGATCCCGCCGTCGGCGCTCGATGACGACAGCACGGGAGATCTCGACGTCACCGGCACCGGGCGTCTGCTGATCATCGGCGCGGGAGCCGCCGCGACCGTGATCGACGCGACGGGGCTCGGCGACCGCGTCCTGTCGATCGCGAAGGGGGCACACGTGACCCTGACGGGGCTCACGATCACCGGCGGCCACCCGGCCGCCGCGGCGAGCGGCTCGCCCGGAGCCGGCGGCGTCAGCTGCAGCTCGGGCGGGGCGGGCGCCAATGGCGCCGGCGGGGGCGGCGGGGGTGCCGTCTTCAACGCCGGCGCGCTGAGCCTCGACGCGGTCGCGGTGGCCCGGAACATCGCGGGCGCGGGCGCTCCCGGCGGGGCTGGCGGGAGCCCGAGCGCGGTCACGAGCGGGTGCGCCGGTGGCGGCGGCGGGGCGGGCGGCGACGGCGGCGGCATCTACAACGTGGGCACGCTCTCCGTGACCGCCTCCACGTTCAGCGACAACGCGGCCGGTGCCGGTGGGCCAGCCGGCGAGGGCGGCGCCGGCGTCCCGGCTGCGGGCGCCGGTGGCGACGGCGGCACGGGCGGGTCGGGCGGAGCCATCTGGAGCGCCTTCGGCGCGCTGAGCGTCACCAATAGCACCTTCGCCGGGAACACGGCCGGCGCGGGAGGGGCGGGCGCTGGGGGCGCACCAACCGGGGTGCCCGGGTCGGGCGGCGACGGCGGCGCGATCGACGTCACCGACGGGACGGCCACCCTCCTGAACGCCACGGTCGCGCGCAACGGCGTCGGCGCGGGCGGGCCCGCGGCCTCCGCGCAGGGCTCGCCGGGTTCGCCCGGCTCCGGCGGAGGCCTGTTCGCCGCGTCCTCGACGGCCGCACAGCACACGCGGCTTGAGAACACGATCGTCGCCGAGAACATCGGCGAGGGCTGCGTCGCCATTCCCGGTTCGGCGATCGCCGACGGTGGTCACGACCTCGGCTTCGGGGATCGAAGCTGCCCCGGCGCGAACGCCAATCCCGCGCTCGGCAAGCTCAGGGACAACGGCGGGCCGACCGCGACCGTGGCGCTCGGCGCCGCGAGCGCCGCGATCGACCGCGTCCCGCGCAGGGGCGCGCACTGCCCGGCGACCGACCAGCGCGGCGTGCGGCGACCGGAGGGGCGAGCCTGCGACATCGGCGCGTTCGAGCTCGCCCCGCCGGCGATCCAGATCGCCTCGCCGCTGCGTCGCGGGTCCTACGAGCGCGGCGCGCGGATCATCGCCCGCTACGGCTGCAGCGAGGGCGGCATCCGCAGCGCGATCGCCACCTGCAAGGGCACGGTGCGGACCGGGCGCGCGATCGACACGCGCACGGTCGGCGCCAAGAGCTTCAGGGTCACGGTCACCGACAAGACCGGCAAGCGGGTCACGACGGTGGTGCATTACGTCGTGTGGGCGTACACGAACCCGCTCGCCGCGATCAACGGACTCGCCGCGGGGCGCATTGACATGGGCGTGGACTACTCCGGGTCCGGGCCGATCCTCGCGCTCGGCGACGGCCGGGTGACGATGGCCAGCAACACCGACTCAGGGCCGCCCAGCTGCTGGGGAATCACGTGCTGGCCGGGCGGAGGGGCCGTGGTCTACCGCCTGCTGGACGGCCCGTTCGCCGGCAAGTACGTGTTCGACGCCGAGAACATCACGGTCAACGTGTCGGCGGGACAGACCATCCGAGCCGGTCAACAGATCGCGACCCTGCACCAGGGCTATCCCAACCTGGAGATCGGCTGGGAAGTCGGGAACGGCCCGGAGACGCTCGCGTTCGCCGACGGTCACCAATGCTCCTGCGGCGACCCCGGTGGCTGGTCAGCGATCGAGGGGCGCAACTTCGACAGCCTCCTGGTGCGGGTCGGGGCGCCCTTCGGGCTTCCTTCAGGGAGGCGTCCCGAGCCAGAGCATGCCGCCCGGGTGGCCGGTCTGGAGCACGAGCGCGGTCGCGGCATCCGCCCCGACCCCCTCGCGTTGACGGGCAGCGCGCCGCTCAGCAGCGGGCGAGACCCTGCCTGATCGCGTCCAGCACGGGCTTCGGCTTGGCCACATGCGCGCCGGCCGCGAAGAAGCTCATCGGCGCCCAGTGGCTGCTCGCGGTGCAGAGATCTGGCGCCCACGGGCGCACTCCGGCCAGGCGGCCCGAGGAGACGCCCCAGGCGACGAGGTCGCGGATGAAGGCGTGCTGGCCGGCCGCGCTCTGCGGGTAGCCCGGCAGCGGCGTGTTGTAGGGGTAGGGCGGGGGCATGTGCGCCGAGGGGTAGCCCATCTCGGCGATGAACAGCTGCCTGTGGAACTTCTGCTGAAGGGCCGCGGCGGTCTGCTTCAGCCACGCGTACCGATCGCCCTGGCCTCCGACGGCGCCGCTGCTCGGATAGAACGAGGTCCCGAACAGCTGCGGGTCGTAGCCGGCGCGCTTCATCGCCTGCCAGAACGCGACCGTGACGGCCGGCGTGTTCTCGAAGATGCCGCTGATGTGCGTGCTGAAGCGCGCCGAGCGATGGGCGGCGCGGATCCCGTCGGCGGTCGCCGCCAGCAGCCGGCCCACGGCCGGCCACAGGTTCTGCTCGAGCCAGGTGATGCGAGCGGCCTCTGACATCCCGATCAGCGCGAGCGTGCTCATCTTGCCGATCGCCGGATTGACCTTGTCAGGAGGCTGGTAGGCGCCCCCGCCGAGTGGCTGCGTCGCGACGCCCGCGACCCCGAATTCGATCTCGTTGCCGAGATCCCAGTAGTTGACCTCGACACCCGTGCCGAGGATCTGCCGGGCGACCAGCTCGCCGTACTGGCGCAGCGCCTTGGTCATCTGCTCGAGCGTCAGCGTGTGCCAAGGGCCCGCCAGGCGGATCGCAAGATAATCGGAGAAGTCGGGCGCCGGCTGGCCGGTGGCGTCTCCGTATGTCGCCCACAGTCCCAGCTCCGGGTTGAACGGGAGGCCCAGCGACCTCGCCAGGCGCGCGCGCTCGAGGCCGCGCGCGAAGCCCATCGCGGCACCGTTCTGGACGTCCTCACGGCGAGTGGCGATCCGGGCGTACACCTCGCCGGCGCCGTGGCGCACGAACAGCTCCTGTAGCTCCTTGACCGAGCGGGCGGTGTGCCTGCCGTCCGTGATCGCGATCCGTCCGAGCACGCCCTCGGCGAACGGGCTGACCGACAGCGAGGTGCGGAACGATCGCCCGCATCGCGCGCTCTGGGCGACCGGAACCGCCAGCGCACGGGCGGCGGGAAGCGTGACGGCCGCCCCGGCACCAACCGCGCACCGCGCCAGGAACGACCTGCGGCTGATCCCATCGCTGCTCCAGGGCAAGATCGCCCAAGCCTACGCGACGGCTCTAGATCGCGCGGGCCGCGCGCAGGGCGAGCGCCATGATCGTCAGCGTCGGGTTCGCGCCGCCGGAGGACGCGAACACCGAGCCGTCGGCGACGATCACGTTGGGCACGTCATGCAGACGCCCGTGCGGGTCGGTCACCGACCGGCGCGGGTCCTCGCCCATCCGAGCGGTGCCCAGGACGTGCGCGGTCTCGAACGGTCCCTGTCCTTCGGTCGCAGCGCCCGGGCGCGGCTCTCCCTCCTCCGGCGGTGGGGTGGCGAGCCAGGCGCCCTCCGTGGCGTTCACGATGTCGGCGAGCCGCGCGCGGAAGTGCGCGGCGGCGGCCTGCTCGAATCGGTGGGGCGAGTAGGAGATGCGCGGCACCGGCACGCCGTGGAAGTCCCGGACCTCGGGGTCCAGGTCGACCCGGTTCTCCGATTGCGGCAGGTCCTCGCCCACCAAGGTCATGCTCGCGAGATGGTCGCGCAGCGCGACCGACCGCAGCGCATCCTTCAGCGCCTTGCCGCGAAGCCCCGCGCGCGCGTATGCCTTTGCCTCGTCGAGCAGCAGCAGGCCGGCGCCGACCTCGACCACGCCGCCCTTGACGTAGGGCAGGTCGGGAGCTGCGGCATCGACGCCGCTGACAGGTCCCATCAGGTCGTCGATCACGTGGGTCATCATCGGACCGCGCCACGGATGGACCGGCGCCTCGAACAGGGCGCCGACCGACAGCAGGTGGTGGAACATCAGGTTGCGCCCGAGCTGGCCGGAGCTGTTGCCGACGCCGGAGATCAGCAGCAGGCGGGCGGTCTCGATCGCCGACGGCGCGAGCACGACGACGTCGGCCTGCTCGCTGTGTCGCGCGCCGTCAGCGTCCAGATACGACACCCCCAGCGCGCGCCGGCCGTCGCTGCTGCAGAGCACGCGGTCGACGAAGCAGCGGGAGCGCAGCTCCGCGCCGGAGCGCATCGCCTCGTCCAGGAACGTGATCGCGCCGCCGCGCGCGCCGATCGCGCATCCGAACCCCCCGCAGAACCCGCACGAGTTGCAGAGGCCCGAATCCACCGCCATCGGATAGGGGTACGCGCGGTAGCCGAGCTGCGCGGCGCCATCGGCCAGCAGCGAGGCGGAGAGCATCGGCGGGTTCGGGGGCAGCGGGTACGGCCCCGCTCGGGGCGCCTGCTCCCTCGTCTTCGAGGGCACCTGGTCGACGTCGCCCTGCACGCCGAGCGCCCTCTCCACCTCGTCGTAGAAGGGCGCGAGCTCCTCGTAGCTCAGCGGCCAGTCCGCCACGTTCGCGCCCTCGATCGGCCCGTGCAGCGAGCGACCGTGGAAGTCCTGGCGCCAGAGCCGCGGCGTCTTGGCGTCCCAGTGCACCGTGCCGCCCCCGACCGTGCTCGGAAGGTTGTTGACCGCACCTACGAACGATCGGGCCGACCCGTCCAGCGCCTCCCGGCGCGTGCGGAACGTCCGCGGCTCGAGCAGTGGATCCTGCTTCTCGAAGAACCGCTCCCGCGCCACCTCGTCGCCCCACAAGAGGCTCGCCGGGCCCTCCGTGGTCCCCAGGCCGGGGAACAGGTTGCGGCCCCGCTCGAGCACGCACACGGGGTGCCCGGCCCGGGCGAGGGCCCACGCTGCGACGCTGCCGCCGGCGCCCGAGCCGACGACGAGGACCGACGCGGCGCCCATCAGCCGGGGCTCGAGCGCCAGCCCGCGTCCTCGGGCAGGTGCGAGCGCAGGTCGGCTACGAGCTCGTGCGAGGTGGGGACGCCACCGTCCGGCTCGGACACCTCCGTCCGTGTGAACCCGTGCGGCTGGGTGAAGCCCGGCCAGCCGAGCGGTCTCCAGCCGCTCCGATTCCGGTTGCCGCCGTAGTGCGGCGAGCCGTAGACTGCATCGAGCGTGAGCGACATCGCCAGGTGCAGGAACGCCTGGAGCTCGACGTCGGCCGAGTCCAGCAGCGCGTCCTGATCCTCGCTGCGCGCGTCGGCGAAGTCCACGCCGTGCATCTCGCGGCAGTGCTGGTCGAGTCGGGCGAGCCCGGTGTCGACCTGCTGCGCAAGTCCCCGCACCGGGCCCGCGAACTCGCGCTCTGGCATCCCCCGCGAGCCCTCGAGCCTGATTCGCCATCCCAGCTCCGCGATGGGGTCCAGCGGCACGAACCCGCCCTCGAGCCTGGCGTGGATCGGCGGCCGCTCGCTCGCGAACGCATCGAGCAAGCCGGCGATCGCCTCCGCCGCCCCCGCCTCGAGCGCGCCGGGATCGGGATCCTCAGGCGGCCCGGGGAGGAGGCGGGCGGTCAGGGCGCGAAGGGCCCGCAGTTCGTGCGCCGTCACGCGCGCAGCGTACTCACGCCGCGCACGGATGGCCGAGACGGGGTTATGGCCCGTTCGCGCGCGGAGATGTCGCGGATGTAGCCTGCGATCACCGCGTCGGCGATCAGTTGTGGCCGAAGCCGTGGGGAGTTGGTGGTCGTCATGCTGCCTCTCTTTCGAGGTCGAGGGTCAAGGAGATGGGCTCGTTGGCGGGGGCGGGCGCCGGCGGCAGTTGCAGCGCGGGCACGAGCCCGCGCTCGCGCAGCAGCGCGAACGCGAGCGCCATGCCGCCGGCGATCGTGATCGCGCCGATCAGGAAGGCGAGGTGATAGCCGCTGATCAGCGAGCTCGCGAGACCGTGATGGGCGGCGAGCAGGCCCTTGGTCTGATTGGTCGCGATCGTGCTCAGCACGGCGAGGCCGAGCGCGCCGCCGATCTGCTGGGAGACGTTCGTGATGCCGGATCCGAGGCCCGCGTCGGCGGCGGGGACATCCGCCATCGCGATCGTCAGCAGCGGCATGAACGCGTTGCCGATACCGAATCCGATCGCGAAGCTGGCGAAGAAGATCGTCGGGAAGAAGGCGGTGTCCGGTCCGACCGTGCTGAACAGGACCAGACCCAGGATCGCGCTGGCCATTCCGGCCATCAGCACGGGGAGCGCGCCGAAGCGGCCGACGAGGCGGGCGGTGACGCCGCGCGAGAGGATCGCCACGGTCAGCGTCCACGGCAGAAATGCCGCGCCCGTCTGGAGCGCGTCGTAGTGCCGGACGTGCTCGAGATAGAGCGTGGCGAGGAAGAACGTCGAGTACATCCCGGTGACGAGGAACGCCCTCACCAGGCTCGCGTGGACCAGTCCCCGCAGGCGCAGGATGCGCAGCGGCATGATCGGGTTCTCGATCCGGGCCTCGAGCGCGAGGAAGCCGGCCATCAGCGCGACGGCGAGCCCGCCGAAGCCAACCACTTGCGTGGAGCCCCAGCCGTGGGCGGTGGCTTCGACGATCGCGTAGATCCCCGTCATCAGCGACAGCGTGACGAGCAGCGATCCGAGCCAGTCGACGCCGTGCCCGAGGCCGAGACCTTCGTCGGCGGGGATGAGCCTGCGGCCCAGCGCGAACGCGGCGGCCCCGACGGGGACGTTGACGAAGAACACCCAGTGCCAGCTGAGCGCCTGCGTCAGCAGGCCGCCGGCGAGCAGTCCGAGCGAGCCGCCGGCCACCGAGACGAACACGTAGGCGCTCATCGCGCGAGCGCGCTCGGTGGCTCCGGGGAACTCGGTGACGATGATCGCGAGGATCACCGAGGCCTGCGCGGCCGCGCCGACGCCCTGGAGGAAGCGCGAGCCGATCAGGAAGCCCTCGCTCGGCGCGATCCCGCAAAGGATCGACGCGATCGTGAAGATGGTGAGACCGCCGAGGAAGACGCGCTTGCGGCCGGCGAGATCGCCGAGGCGGCCGGCGAGCAGCAGCAGGCTTCCGAACGTGACGAGGAATGCGTTGACGACCCAGGTGAGGTTGCCCTGAGTGAAATGCAGGTCGCGCTGGATCGAGGGGAGTGCGACGTTCACGATTGTGACGTCGAGGACGATCATCAGCTGCGCCATGCAGACGACGAGCAGCGAGGCCCAGCGGCGACGATCTGGTGAGGAAAGCGTTTGCGACGCGAGATTCATATGGCTCCGGGTCTTGTGTTGCGGGTTGAGCGGTGTTAAACTGGAGGCCGCCTCCGAAATATCTGGAGGCATCCTCCGGAACTATACGGAGGGCCCCTCCGGTTGTCAAGCATAATATGACCACGATCGAGACATCCACCGAGAGCCTGGCCGAGCGCCCGAAGCGCGCGGACGCCCGGCGCAACTACGAGAAGGTCCTGGCGGCCGCGCGCGAGGCGTTCGCCGAGGGCGGCGAGGAGACCTCGCTGGAGCAGATCGCCCGCCGGGCCGGAGTCGGGATCGGCACGCTCTACCGGCACTTCCCGACGCGTCAGGCCCTACTCGAGGCGCTCTACGTGGACGAGGTCCAAGAGGTCTGCCGCTCGGCGGCGGTCGACGACAGCGAGGATCCGGGCGAGGCGCTCAACGAGTGGTTCGAGCGCTTCATCGCGTACCTGGGAACGAAGCGGGCGCTGGCCCACGAGCTGATGAACTACATGGAGCCGGACGCGACGCTGTTCCAGAGCTGCCGCACGTCGCTGTTCGCCGCCGGCGAGCCGCTGCTGAAGCGCGCTCAGGAGGCCGGCGCGGTGCGACCCGACGTCACCTTCGCGGAGGTCATCCAGATGGTGATGGGCATCTCCAAGCTTCCCGGAAACGACCAGGCGCAGACCGACCGCATCCTGCGGATCGCGCTCGACGGCCTTCGCTACCGGGCCCCGGCCACCTAGCGCCCGACTAGACGCGAGCAGCGCCAGCTGCGCCGACGTCCGCGTTTGCCCTGTTTCGGGAGCGGGAAGCCCGAACGGGCAACCTCGCGAACCGCAAGGAGGGCAAGGTGGACGAAAAACGCGTCTCCATGAACGAAGTCGAGGCTGAGGACGCAGTCTCGCTACCCAACAAAGAAGTCCTGTCGTTGCTGGACGTGAACGCGAACGTCGATCTGGGGTTGGATCTGGCCGCGCCGGTCGATCTGGCCGCGGCCGCGAACCTCAACGTGGCGGCGCCGATCGAGGCGGGCGCCACGGCAAACGTGCTCAGCCCGGGCGCCGAGGCTGTCGGCATCGCCGACCAGCACGGGACGCTCGAGCAGGGCATCAGCGGGAGCGCCACGGCGGATGCTCCGCAGCATGCCGGCGTCGACCAGAACAGCGGCACGGGCACCACGGGCGGGACCACCGGCGGCACCACGCACGCCGGCGGCACGACCGGAACGCCTGCCGCGCCCGGCGCCACCGGTGGGAGCACCGGTACGCCTGCCGAGACCGCGGGCGGCGCGACCGGCACGCCTGCCGACGCTGCGGCCGGCGCGACCGGCACGCCCGCCGACGCTGCGGCCGGCACGCCGGCGGCTCCCGCGTCGAGCACCAGTGGCGGCGTCGACTCGCTGCTGAACGGCGGCAGCCTGCTCGACGCGAACGTCAACCTCGACGCCAACGCCAACCTGGCGGCGCCCGTCGATGGTGCGGTCGCAGCCAACGGGAACGTGGCAGCGCCTGTGGACGCGGCAGTCGGGGCCAACATCGGCTCGCCGGGTGCTGTCTCCGAGGCGGTCGCCCCGCAGGCGGTGGACATCCAGCAGAACCTCGACAACGTGTCGGCTGACGCCACCGCGGCGCAGGACGCGAACGTCACCCAGAAGTAAGGCCTGAGGGCCGTCCCCCGGCGCCCGCATGACCGCTACAGCTGAACCGCCGGCCGCAGCGATCGAGGCACCGAGAACGGTCCCGATCGACCGCGCCGAGGGCGTCGAGCTTCTCGGCGCGGTCCACGGGTCCGGGTACAAGGACGGCGCCGCGCTCGTCCGCCGCGCGGACGGGCAGATGGTGCAGCTCGGGCCGCTGATGTACGCGCTGCTGGACGCGGTCGACGGCCACCGCGACCAGGCGCAGATCGCGGCCGCGATGAGCGAGCGGCTGGGGCGCCGCGTGGACGAGGAACACGTCGCGGCGCTGGCCGAGAAGCTCCGCGGACAGGGCCTGCTGGCCGGGAGCGAGCATCGCGCGCCGCCGCGACGCAACCCGTTGCTGGCGCTGCGCTGGAAGGTGCTCGTCACCAACCCCGAGGTGACGAGGCGGCTGACGGCGCCGTTGACGTTCCTGTTCCGTCCGTGGCTGATGTGGCCGATCGTCGCGGCGTTCGTGGCAGTCTTCTGGTTCGTCCTGGTCCACAAGGGCGTCGCGTCCGCGACGGCCCAGGCATTCGACCGGCCGGGTCTCCTGCTGCTCGTGTTCGCGCTCGCGGTCGCCTCGGCCGGCTTCCACGAGCTGGGGCATGCGGCCGCCTGCCGTTACGGCGGGGCGACGCCGGGGGGGATGGGCGCGGGCGTCTACCTGGTGTGGCCCGCGTTCTACACCGATGTCACCGACGCATACCGGCTCCCGCGCCGCGCGCGGCTGCGGGTGGACCTCGGGGGCCTCTACTTCAACGCGGTCATCGCCGTGCTGACGATGGCCGTGTGGCTGGCCGTGCGCGCCGACGCCCTGCTGCTGCTGGTGGCGCTCCAGGTGCTCCAGATGGTCAAGCAGCTGTCGCCCGTGATCCGCTCGGACGGCTACCACATCCTTTCCGACGCCACCGGGGTGCCCGATCTCTACGCCCACATCGGTCCCACGCTGCGCCGGTTGCTTCCGAGACACCGCCGCGAGCCCTCGGCGCTCAGCGGCTCGGCGCGCGCGCTCGTCACCGTCTGGGTCCTGATCGTCGTGCCCGTGCTGCTGAGCCTGATGCTCGGCGCGATCATCCTGCTGCCGAGACTGATGACGAGCGCGTGGGACAGCGGGCACCACGTCCTCGCGGCGATCCCACCCGATGCGAATCATGGCCGCATACTCGACGTGCTCTCGGCGCTGGTCCGGCTACTGGCGCTTTGCCTGCCGGTGCTTGGGAGCGTGCTGGTCACGCAACGGGTGCTCCGCGGGAGCGTCGGCAAGGCCCGGGCCTGGAGCCGCGGCAACCCCGCACGCCGGACCCTGGTGCTCGCCGGAGCCGCCGCGGCGGTGGGCCTGATGGCGTGGGCGTGGTGGCCGTCAGGGCAGTACCAGCCGGTCAGGGCCAACCAGGGCGGAACGATCGGCGGGCTGATCCGGCTCGTCTCGGCGCCGGTGACGGTGGCGCGGCCAGCGGCCGCCACGCCGGTGGTCCAACTGACGCCCGGCACGCATCTGGCCGTCGCGATGATCCCGGTCGGCGGCGCGAGCAAGAGCCATCCGGCGCTGTTCGTGATCGCAGGCGCCAAGGGCAAGCCCGCCGCCGCGGTGCTCAGCCCGGGCGGCGGCGCCGGCGGTGGCACGCAGGCGACGGCACCGGGGACGAGCACCGGCGGGGCGCCCTCCTCGCAGACGGTGGGCACGGCGTTCCCGTTCACGCTCCCGGCGCCGCCCGGTCCCGGCGGGACCCAGGCGGTGGCCGTCGGGACGCGAAACGGCGGCGTCACCTACGACGTCGCCTACGCGCTGGTCACGGTCACCGGCGGCGCTCCGGTGACGGAGACCAACAGCGCCTACGCGCTGGCGCACTGCAGTGCCTGCACCACGGTCGCGGTCTCCTTCCAGGTCGTGCTGGTGGTCGGCACGAGCAAGCTGATCGCGCCGATCGACGCCGCCGGCGCGCTGAACTCCGGCTGCCCCGCATGCGTCACCACCGCGATCGCCGACCAGCTCGTGGTCACGCTGAAGTCCCAGCCGTCCGCGCAGCTGCTGGCGAAGCTCAACGCCGCGCTGAGGCAGCTGAACGCACTGCCGCTGCTGGGCGCGGGCGGCACGCCGGCGGCGATCGCCGCCGCGGTTGCCACGGTGCAGCAGCAGATCGAGAGCCAGTTGAACGGCAGCGGCCTGGTCGCCAACACGCCGAGCACGGCGACGGTCCCCTCGTCGAGCGCGACGAGCACCACGAGCACCTCGAGCTCGAGCTCGCCCGCGGCGACCACTCCCAGCCCGGCCAGCCCCTCGGGCACCACCACCGGCTCGGCGCCGGGCTCCACCGGCGCCACGGGCACGTCGGGCTCGGCCACGACAACGACCCCTCGACGGCTACCACGACCAGCACGACGTCCACGCCGAGCACGCAGACCAGCGCGAGCGCGTCGACCACCGGCTAGCTCCGCTGCGCGCCGGCAGGCGGCGCCCGATGCACCGGTCTTCGGTAGCCTCGGCGCGAACCTGATCCGTGCGGGAGTGAAGATGAGGTCGCTGCTGAATTGGGTATCGCGTCACCGCGGCGCGGCGCTGCTGGTCCTGATGGCCGAGGTGTCGGCGGCGGTCTTCGTCGCGCTCTCCGGCCCGGGCACCGCGCTCACGCTGCCGCCGCTGCCGGCGAACGACCTGCAGCAGCTGATCGGGCTGATCCCCGGCGCGCAGACGCCGGCGCAGGCGCCGGTCCAGGAGAACGCGGAACCGCCGCTCACCGCCGTGCCGCGTGCCGTCTGCGGGCCGGGCTCACACCCGCTCGCGGGCATGCAGGGACGCGTCCCGGCGTCGGCGACGAGCTCCCCACAGGCGCGCTACGGCTGGACCTGCAACGCCACCCTCGTCAGTCACCAGGGAAGCTCCGGCGGCTTCAAGGTGTGGCGCTACACCGATCGGCACGGCCACGTCTGCGCCTTCTACGACACCGCGCTGCTGTACCCGCTCAACGCGGTGAGCCTGACCGGGCCGCCGTCGACTGGTGTCGCGGTGCTGGACATGTCCGATCCGGCGCACCCCGTCCAGACCGCGACCCTGACGACGCTGCCGATGCTCTCGCCGCACGAGTCGCTCAATCTCAACGCCGCGCGCGGGCTGCTTGCGGCGGATCTCGGCAACCCCGCGAGCTATCCCGGGCTGATGTCGATCTACGACGTCGGCCAGGACTGCCGGCATCCGGTGCTCGACTCGACCTACCTGGCGGCGCGCTTCGGACACGAAAGCGGGTTCTCTCCGGACGGGCGCACGTTCTGGATCACCGGCGGAGGGGAGGGGATCGCGGCCGTCGACGTGTCCGATCCCAAGCATCCGCACACCATCTGGCAGGGCAACGAGTTCTCACACGGAGTGAACCTCAACGACGCCGGAACCCGGCTCTACGTCGCCGACTCCGTCGACGGCAACCTCGCGATCCTCGATGTCAGCCAGATCCAGGAGCGAAAGCCCAACCCGCAGGTGAAGGAGATCAGCCGCCTGACCTGGAAGACGGTGACGATCCCCCAGAACAGCGCGCCGATGCAGATCGGTGGACACCACTATCTGCTCGAGTTCGACGAGTACGCCTTCCGCTTCAGCCAGCTGGCCGCCGCCGACACGGTCGGCGCGGCGCGGATCATCAACATCGACGACGAGGCGCATCCCTACGTCGTCTCCAACATCCGGCTCGAGGTCAACCAGCCCGCGCAGCATCACGCCGCCGACACGGACCCGGGGGCGCTCAGCCCCGCCCAGGGCTACGCGGCGCACTACTGCGCGATCCCGCGCGAGGTGGACCCGCAGATCGTGGCGTGCTCGTTCATCAACTCCGGGCTGCGCGTGTTCAACATCCAGGATCCCCTGCACCCGCGCGAGGTCGCTTACTTCATCTCGCCGCCAAAGCCGGCGGACACCAACGGGTTCGACGCGAGCGACTTCGCGATGTCCAAGCCGGCGTTCGACGTCGCGCGCCACGACGTCTGGTACACCGACGGGACCACCGGCTTCTACGTCGTGCACCTGGACAACGGGGCGTGGCCGGTCCCGGCGCCGAGTTCGCACTCGCAGCCGGGGCGAAGCCGGCACAAGCGCAAGCGGCCCGCACGGTTCATCCTGACGCTGCGCTGAGCGGCGTGATCTGATTCAGCGCGGTGGACTCGCTGGCGCTGATCCGTGGCGGGCCGGCGCCCGAGCCCTCGCTGGAGCCGGCGATCGCGCGTGCCCTGCTGGGCGCCGTCGCGTCCGGTCGCAGCGGACCAGTCCTGCGCGTCTACCGGCCGGCGCCGGCGGTCGCGTTCGGACGGCGGGACGCGCTCGCGGCGGGCTTCCGGGAAGCGGCTCGTGCCGTCGCGGCGCGCGGGTTCGAACCCGTCGTGCGCCCCCAAGGGGGACACGCGGCCGCCTACCACGAGGATTGCCTGGTGATCGACGAGGCGTTCCCGTCGCAGGACGCGATGAGCGGCATTCAGGCGCGCTTCGCGGCGGTCGCCGAACGGCACGTGCGTGCCCTGCGCCGCCTCGGCGTCGATGCGAGGGTCGGCGAGGTGCCGGGCGAGTACTGCCCGGGTGCGTTCACGGTCAACGCGCGCGGCGCCGTCAAGCTGGTCGGCGGCGCGCAGCGGGTGGTGCGCGGGGGGTGGCTGCTGTCCAGCGTGATCGTGGTGTCCGGCGCCAGCGCGCTGCGGGAGGTGCTGAGCGTGGCCTACGACGCGCTGGCGCTCTCCTGGGATCCGCGGACGGTCGGTGCGGCCGGCGAGGAAGCTCCGGTCGGGCCGGCCGATGTGGAGGAGGCGCTCCTCGCGGCCTACCGCGAGGACTATGGGGTGGTCGAGGCCGAGCTGCCTGCCGCCGTGCTGGCCGAAGCGGTGACGAGCGCCGGCCGGTACCGCGCTCAGCCCTGAGCGCCCGCCTCGATGACCGCGCGCAAGGCCCGCACGTCGTCCTCGCCCGGGTGCCACCGCGCGGCTGCCGCGTTGGTGCGCACCTGGTGGGGCTTGGTCGCACCGGCGATCACGGAGGAGACCGCCGGCTGCATCAGCAGGGCGCCGATCGCGACATCCGTCAGCGAGAGCCCGCGATCCTGTGCGTAGCGCTCGAGCCGCGCGACCAGCGCGAACTGCTCGTCGCTGGCGATCTCGTCGCGCCCGGCCAGCCGGGTTCCGGCCGGGGCGGGCTCGCCGCGCCGGTACTTGCCGGTCAGACGCCCCGATGCGAGCGGGAAGTATGGAACGAACCCGAGTCCGAGCCGCTCGCACATGGGAAGCACGTCGGCCTCGGCCTCGCGGGCGAGCAGGCTGTATTCGTTCTGGATCGCCGTGAAGCGCGTCAGCCCGTGCTCGCGCGCGACACGATCGGCCTCCTCGACCTGCGCGGCGGTGAAGTTCGACCCGCCGACGGCCCGGACCGTGCCCGCCCGCACCAGCTCGTCGAGCGCCCGGAGCGTCTCCTCGAACGGCGTGACGCCGTCGGGCTGGTGGTACCAGTAGACGTCGATCACATCGGTCCGAAGGCGCCGCAGCGACGCCTCGACCGCTTGCCGGATGTACTCGCGGGACCCCCGCGGGCCCTTGCCGTCACCCATGTCCATCCCGAACTTGGTCGCGAGCACGACCCGGTCGCGGCGGCCCTCGAGGAGCTCGCCCAGGAACTCCTCACTCTGGCCGCGCCCGTACACATCGGCGGTGTCGAAGAACGTGACGCCCTGCGCGAGCGCCGCGTCGACGACCGCGCGAGTCGCGTCGAGGTCGATGCGACGCCCGAAGTTGTTGCAGCCCAGCCCGACCACCGCAACCTCCGGCCCGCCTGATCCGAGCGTCCGCGTGAGCATGAGCGGACACGCTACCGGGTAATGCTCGGCGCCTCGGAGGCAGCGAGCACGATCTCGTTCTCGACCGAGCACCACTCGCCGCTGACGCCGGCGGGCCGCTCTGGATCATCGGCGCCGCGCGATACGAAATCGCGCAGCAGCGTGGGCTTGACCGCGAACACCGCGTCGGAGTCCAGGTACTCGCTGGCCGCGTCGAAGACGTGGGTCGTCAGCGGCTGAAAGCCAGGCGCGGTGACGATCATGTGTAGGTGCGCGGGTCGCCACGGGTGGCGCCCGGTCGCGGCGAGCATCCGCCCGACCGGACCGTCGTCGGGAATCGGGTACGGCGTGGGGCGGACGCCGAGGAACGCGTAGGCGCCGTCCTCGCGGGTGCGGAAGCGGCCGCGCAGATGGTGCTCGGGCGACTCGGTGCTCTGGACGGCGTACAGCCGGTCATCGCCGTTCTGCCAGACGTCGAGCTCGGCGCCGGCAATCGGCCGGCCCGCGAGGTCCCGGACGTGTCCGTGCACCCAGGCCGGCGTGCCCGCCGACTGCTCGATGATGCTCGCGCCGTACTCGCGCAGGGGCGAGCCCGCCGCCCAGAACGGCCCGCGAACGGTTGACTCGGTCGCGTGCGCCGGCTTGGGGTGCGCGAGCGAATCGACCAGCATCGAGAGCCCCAGCGCATCGGACCAAAGCACGAACTCCTGCCGGTTCTCGTCGGTCAGCCTGCCGGTCTCGGTCAGGATCCGCAGCGCGGCCTCCCACTCGGCCTCGCTCAGGCCTACCTCGGTCGCGAACGCGTGCAGGTGACGGACGAGCGCCAGCATGATCTCGCGCAGCCGCGGATCGGGGCACTCGCGGAAGCTCTCCAGCACCTGGTCGGTGATCATCCGCCTGATCGTAATGGCGGCGTAATGCGGGCGATCCCGACTGGCTCTAACCTGCGGGCGTGGCCTACACCGCCGCCGAGGGGCGAAAGCAGCTGCTGGACGACCTCGCCGAGGCCGTCGACGAGATCGCGGCGGCGCTCGCGAGCCTCGGGGTAGCGTACGAACGGCTGGACGAGCATCTGTCCGAGGAGCTCGAGGAACAGCTGTTCCGGCCCGTTCAGCATGCCTACGGGCGGGCGCGCCGGACGCACTCCGAGTTCGCCGAGCGCTACGGGCTCAGCTCACGCACGTTCGCGCCGGCGTCGCCGGGCATGCAGTCGCTGGACGCCCGCGCCCTGCTCGACCGGGCTGCCGACTCGCTGACCGCGGCCGACGAGGCGATCGCATCGCTGCAGGACTCGATGCTGCCGGTGGAGGTCGGCGATCCCGAGCTGCGAGCCGGCCTGTCCGAGGTCAGGCTCTCGATCGGGGAACTGCCCGCCCGCGCGCATGCCCTCGTTAGGGTGGTGGGGCGATGAGGCGGAGCCTGGCTAGAACGGTCCTGTTCGCGAGCTGCGCCCTCGCTTGCGCGCCTGCCGCCCAAGCGTCGGCGGCGTCGCTGATCGCCCGCGGCAGCGCCGAGCAGGTGTACGTCAGCGGCGCGCCGGCCGGCGCGCGGGTGGTGCTCGACCGCCGTGGCGGACGGCAGGTCGCGGTGACGCACGCAGACTCGCTCGGCGGCGCGGTGTTCCGGGGGGTCGCGCCCGGGCCGGGATACCGCGTCGTGACCAGCTCGAAGCGGTCCGGCGCGGTGACCGTGCACTCGAACGCGTCCGCGCCGTGGGATCCCGCGATCTACCGCCAGAAGCTGCCCGCCAGCGGCTACGGGTACCTGACCACGCGTGACGGCACGAAGCTCGCTCTGGACATCCACCTGCCGGGTGGGAGCGGCCCGTTCCCGACGCTGATCGAGTACGCCGGGTACGGCTACGCCGATCCCGCCGGGCCCGACAGCGGGATCGCCCCGATCGCGAACCTGCTCGGCTTCGCCGTCGTCGACGTCAACATGCGCGGGACCGGATGCTCTGGGGGCGCGTTCAACTACTTCGAGGCGCTCCAGAGCCTGGACGGCTACGACGTGATCGAGACTGTCGCCCGCCAGCCCTGGGTGCTGCACCACAAGGTCGGGATGATGGGGATCTCCTACGGCGGGATCAGCCAGCTGTTCGTCGCGCAGACGCGTCCGCCGGACCTCGCCGCGATCACCCCTCTGTCGGTGATCGACAACTCTTCGACCACGCTCTATCCGGGCGGCATCCTGAACACCGGGTTCACCCTGCCGTGGGCGCAGGAGCGCGACCACGACGCGCTGCCCGCGTCCGCGCACGGCGGGCAGCCGTGGGCGCTGAAGCGCATCCAGCAGGGCGACCGGACCTGCAAGTCAAACCAGGTCCTCCACGGCGAGGCGGTCAGCGCCGCCCGGCTCGCGCTGGGCAACCACTATTACCTGCCTTCGCTCGACGACCAGTACTCGCCGCTGACGTTCGTCAACAAGATCACCGCGCCCACGTTCCTCGCCTGCCAGCTGAACGACGAGCAGGTGGGCGCGCACTGTCCCGAGCTCGTGCCCCGCTTCACCGGCACCAGCAGAAAGTGGTTCACGTTCGCGAACGGCCTTCATATCGACTCCCTCGACCCGGCCACGTTCCTGCGCTGGTATGACTTCCTGGAGCTGTTCGTCGCGCGAAGGGCGCCCCATCTGTCCGCGTTCCAGCGCGCCGCCGCGCCGGCGGTGTATTCCGCCGCGATGGGGATCCCGGGCGTGACGCTACCGGCGGACCCGATCGAATCCGAGCCGAGCTACGGCGCCGCGCTGGCGGCGTTCGAGGCGACCCCCAGGGTGCGGATCCTGTTCGACAACGGCGCGGGCAGCGCCGTGCCCGGCGCTCCATATGCCGCGTTCGAGCACTCGTTCGCGCGCTTCCCGGTCCCCGGGACGCAGGCCCGGTCGTGGTACCTGGGCGCCAACGGCACGCTCTCCGCCCGGGCGCCCGCGAAGGCAGGCTCTGACAGCTTCACCTGGACCAAGGGCGCCCGGCCCGCGAACGACTACTCGGGATCCGACGGGGGCGGCGGGCTGTGGGCGGCGCTGCCGAGCTATCACTGGACCCAGAATCCCGCAGGGACCGCGGTCGCGTACGTGACCGCGCCGCTGTCGTCGAACACGACGGTGATCGGGGCCGGCGGGGTGCGGTTGTGGGTCCGCGCATCGAGCAGCGACGTCGACCTGCAGGTGACGGTCACCGAGGTACGCCCGGACGGCAAGGAGACGTTGGTGCAGAACGGCTGGCTGCGCGCGAGCGAGCGCAAGCTCTCGCCGTCGAGCACGCTGTTGGACCCCATGCCCACCTACGCGCAGAAGGACGCCGCGCCGCTGCCGAAGGGGCGTTACACGGAGCTGACCGTGCCTTTGTTCTACGAGGGTCACGTGTACCGGAAGGGCTCCCGGATTCGGATCATCATCTCCGCCCCGGGCGGGGATCAGCCCGTGTGGGCGTTCGCGCGCACGGTCCCCGCGGGCAAGCCCAAGGTCTCGATCGCGCGCTCTGCGTCGATGCCGTCGCGGCTGATCCTGCCGGTGGTCCCCGGCCTCTCGGTGCCCACGGGGTTGCCGCCGTGCCCGAGCCTGCGCGGCGAGCCCTGCCGCGCGTATCAGCCGATCGTCCAGGGCTGAGCAACACTTATTCAGAACTTAGGCCGCCACGCCTACCCGCCGTATAGCCTCCCGGTTCGGAGGAGTCGTGCCGTCGGGATCGAAAACGCACCGAGGCCGGGTTTAGCCAGCCTCCATCAAGCAGGAGGCAGAATGCAGGTCGAAGAAGCGGTTGGATCGCCGCAGAAGCTGATCGAGCCGGGCACCGCGGCTGATTGCCTCGTGGTCGGACCCGAGCTCGCGGCCGAGGACGCCGAGGTGCGGCCCGTGGCGATGCCCTTCGTCGACCGGCTCGCGAGCGCGATCGTCACCGGCGCGCCGCCGATCCTGGTGCTGCTCGGGTTCTGGCTCGGATGGAACGGAGGCCTCTTCGTCTGGCAGGACCTGATCGTCCTCGCCGTCTTTTACATGGTGATCGGCAGCGGCATCACGGTCGGCTTCCACCGCCTGCTGACGCACCGCAGCTTCAAGTGCAGCCGACTGCTGCGCGCGGGCTTCGCGGCGCTCGGCTCGGCCGCAGCCGAGGGACCGGTGATCGACTGGGTGGCCACCCATCGCAAGCACCACCAGTTCTCCGACGAGGCGGGCGATCCGCACAGCCCCCATCTCGATCATCGCCACGGCTGGCGCGGTGAGCTGTGGGGGTTCGTGCACGCTCACATCGGCTGGGTGTTCTCCGACATGGAGGTCGCAGACGAGCGGCGCTACGCGAAGGATCTGCTCGCCGATCCGTGGATCCGCTTCGTCGACAGGACCTTCGTGTTGTGGGTGGTGGTCGGGCTCGCCGCAGCATTCGGGCTCGGCGTCGCGCTGACCGGCACCGTCACCGGCGGCCTCACCGCCATGCTCTGGGGCGGCGCCGCGCGGATCTTCTTCATGCACCACGCGACGTTCAGCATCAACTCCGTCTGTCACTACTTCGGCAAGCAGGCCTACGAGACCGGCGACGAATCGCGCAACGTGCCGTGGCTCGCGATCCCGACCTGGGGCGAGGCGTGGCACAACAACCACCATGCGTTCCCCACCTCCTACCGGCACGGACTGAAGCGCTGGCAGCTCGATCCGTCGGCCGCGATCATCCGCCTGCTGGAGATGCTCGGGCTCGCCTGGGACGTCGTACGCGTCGATCCGGCGCGCCGCGAGCGCAAGACGCTGGCCGAGCTGACGTAAGCTCCAGCGCCTCGTGGCGTTCGCCAACACGGCAGCACTCCGTCGAGAGATCGCAGCGGCCCTCCCGCGGCGCCCCTTCGCGCTGCGCTTCTGGGATCGCAGCGAGGTCCCCGCGACCGAGGAGGGCGCGCCGACCTTCACGTTCTCCTCGCCGCTGGCGCTCGCGCACGTGCTGCGGGCTCCGGGCGAGCTCGGGCTCGGGCGCGCCTATGCGCTGGGGCTGATCGAGGCGGATGACATCGACGCGGCGCTGCGGATCGTCGATACCTTCGAGCCGCCGGCGCTGGGCGTGGGCCAGAAGCTGCGCCTGGCCGTGGCCGCCGCGCGCGCCTGCGGCCTGGTCGCGCCGCCGAAGCCGCCCGCGACCGAGCTGCGCCTGCGCGGCGAACGCCACACGGTCGGCCGCGACCGCCGCGCGGTCCGCCACCACTACAACGCCGGCAACGACTTCTTCGCGCTGTTCCTCGACGAGTCGATGACGTACTCCTGCGCGTACTGGCAGGGTGGCGCCGAGACGCTCGAGCAGGCGCAGGAGGCGAAGCTCGAGCTGGTCTGCCGCAAGCTCGCGCTACAGCCCGGCGAGCGTGTTCTCGACATCGGCTGCGGCTGGGGCAGCTTCGCGCGGCACGCCGCCTCGCGCCACGGCGTAAACGTGCTCGGGATCACGCTCTCGGAGCCGCAGGTGGCGCTGGCCCGGGCTCGGGCCGCCGACGCGGGCCTCGCGGATCGGGTCGAGTTTCGGGTCGCGGACTATCGCGAGGTCGACGAGCCGCCGTTCGACGCGATCGTCAGCATCGGGATGGTCGAGCACGTGGGGGAGGAGCGCATCGACCTTTACGCGCGGCGGCTGGCCTCGCTCCTGCGGCCGGGCGGCCGCCTGCTCAACCACGGGATCGCGAAGCTCCAGGATCTCGACACGCCCGACGAGGGCGCCTTCTCCGAGCGGTTCGTGTTCCCCGACGGGGTGCCGCTGCCGCTCTCACGCGTGGAGCAGGCGCTCGAGCGCGCCGGCCTGGTGACGCGCCACGTCGAGGGCCTCCCCGACGACTACGCCGAGACGCTGAGCCACTGGATCTCTCGCTACGAATCGCGCTACGACGAGGCCGTCCGGCTTGCGGGCGCCGAGCGGGCCCGCGTCTGGCGGCTCTACCTCCGCGCCGCGCGCCAGGGGTTCGTCACCGGGTGGGCGTCGATCTACCAGGTGCTGGCCTCCAAGCCCTCGCGTTAGCGCGCGCCGATCAGTCCGGGAGGGGGACGCCCCGCCCGCGGACCGGCGCCGACTGGACGATCGAAGTCGTGGTCTGCCCGAAGAACGTGAAGCGGTCGATCAGCTCCTCGAGGTGGGTGACGTCGCGGACGTGGGCCTTGATCAGGAAGCAGTCCTCGCCGGTGATCCGCTCGCAATCGACGATCTCGGGGGCCTCGACGGCCAGCTCGGCGACCTTGGGGATCTGGCGCGGCGCCGGCCGGATGCGGATCACGACGGTTAGCGGGTAGCCGACCGCGGCGGGATCGATCTCCGCGTGGTAGCCGCGGATCACGCCCGTTTGCTCGAGGCGCTGGACCCGCTCGGCGACCGCCGGCGCCGAGAGGCCGGCTCGCCGCCCCAGCTCCGCCAGGCTCAGCCGGGCGTCGCGCTGCAGCTCGGCCAGCAGCAACAGGTTGGTCGGATCCAGCAGTGCCCCGGATGCGGTAATGCCCCCATTCGCCCTTTGATTCATTGGCATGAACAGCAATATACCTACGAATACGTCTGTACATCAAGAGTAGTACCGGCGATTCTGCACAGATCAGCCTACGCAAGCCGCCCCCACACGCCTACTTCGTCGTCAGTGCGACCTTCCACTACCTGGGGCCGTCGTTCGCGGTCCTGCTGTTCGCCCGCGTCTCCGTCCTCGGCGTGGCGTGGCTGCGGATCGCGAGCGCGGCGCTCGTGTTCGCCGCGTGGCGCCGGCCGTGGCGGACGCTCGCGAGGCTCGACCGCGCCGGGCGGATCCTGGTCGCCGAATGGGGGCTGACGCTGGCCACGATGAACTGCTGCTTCTACGAGGCGATCAGCCGGTTGCCGCTGAGCACGGTGGCCGCGATCGAGTTCCTGCCGGTGGTCGGGCTCGCGGCGCTTGGGGCCAGGACCCCGCGCAACGTCACC
This sequence comes from uncultured Solirubrobacterales bacterium, assembly GCA_963849285.1. GTDB lineage: Bacteria > Actinomycetota > Thermoleophilia > Solirubrobacterales > Solirubrobacteraceae > Palsa-465. The sequence goes on along the minus strand of CAWKGS010000005.1, from coordinate 1,313,298 downwards.
GCGCTCGCGATGGCGGTGACGGGGGCGTACGTGCTGACCGGCGTCGAGCTCCGCGGCCATCCCCTCGGGCTCGTGTTCGCGTTCGCCAACGCCGCGCTGTTCGCGGTCTACATCGTGCTCGCGCACCGCACCGCCCGGCACCCCGCTTTCGGCGGGGACGGGGGAGGCGCGGGGAGCGGGATCGACGGCCTCGCGGCGGCGATGCTGATCGCGGCGGTGATCGTGACGCCGATCGCCGGGGGCGACGTCGTCAAGCCGCTGACCGATCCGATCGCGCTGTTGGCCGGCGTGGGCGTCGGCATCTCATCGAGCGTGATCCCGTACGTCACCGATCAGCTCGCGATGGCGCGCCTGGAACGCTCGACGTACTCGCTGATGGTCGCGCTGCTGCCCGCGACGGCGGCGATCGTGGGCGCGATCGTGCTTGCCCAGATCCCCACGCCCTCGCAGATCGCGGGAATCATCCTGGTGGTCGCCGGGATCGCCGTGCACGCCGAAAAGGACCAGGCCGGGACCCCCGTGCACGCCGAGAAGGATGAACGTGCAGGGAAACTTCACAGCGCACCGCGCGAGGAGTATCGTCGCGCTTAGTGGGTCCCGCGCCCCGTGAGACCCGCTCGCCGCCTCCAAACGGGCGGTGGTGGTGAGGGCCCTCGGGCCACTCCTGCGAAACCGAGAGGAGAGGCATGAGCAAGAACGTCTCCGTACGCCTGACCGTCAACGGCGTCGAGCACAACCTCGAGGTCGAGCCGCGCCTGCTGCTCGTCCATGCGCTGCGCGACGAGCTCGGGCTCACCGGGACGCACGTGGGCTGCGACACCTCCAACTGCGGCGCATGCACGATCCATCTCGACGGCAAGGCGGTGAAGTCGTGCACGGTGCTCACCGTGCAGGCCGACGGGGCCGAGCTCACCACGATCGAGGGGATGGGCTCCGAGGACCAGCTGCATCCGCTCCAGGAGGCGTTCTGGAACGACCATGCGCTGCAGTGCGGCTACTGCACTCCGGGCATGATCATGGCGGCGGCCGGGCTGCTGGCGGAGAACCCCAACCCGACCGAGCAGGAGGTCCGCCACGCGCTCGAGGGCAACCTCTGCCGGTGCACCGGCTACCACAACATCGTCAAAGCGGTGCTCGACGCGGCCAAGGGCAAGTCGGCCACCGTCGGCCAGCAGGAGGTGGCGGCATGAGCACGGGCGACGTCGCATCCGAGATCACCGAGATCGCCTCCGAAGAGGCCGAGCAGCGCCAGGCGCCGTCGCCCAGCAACCACGTCGGTCAGCGGCTCCGGCGCAAGGAGGACCCGCGGCTGATCACCGGCCGCGCGCGCTACGTCGATGACATCTCGCTGCCCGGGACCCTGTGGGCGGCATTCGTCCGCTCGCCCGAGGCGCACGCGAAGATCGTCTCGATCGACGCCTCCGCCGCGAACGAGCTCGACGGCGTCCACGCCGTGTTCACGGGCGCGGACCTGACCGACCTCGCCGGCCCGCTGCCGATGGCGTGGGTCCCGCCAGGCGTCGAGGTCAAGAACCCCGAGCACTGGCCGCTCGCGAAGGAAACCGTCAACCACGTCGGCGATCCCGTCGCGGTCGTGTTCGGCGAGGACCGCTACGCGGTCGTGGACGCCACCGAGCACATCCACGTGGAGTACGAGCCATTGCCGGCCATCACCGACCCCGAGAAGGCGCTCGAGGAGGGCAGCGCGCTGGTGCACGAATCGATCGGCACCAACAAGGTGCACGAGTGGTCCCTGGGCGGCGGCGACCTCGAGTCCGGCTTCAACGAGGCCGATGTGATCGTCGAGCGACGCGTCGTCAACCACCGGACCGCCGGCGCCCCGATCGAGCCCCGCGGCGTGCTCGCGGATTACCGCGCCGGCTCGCTCACGCTGTGGACCTCGACGCAGGTACCGCATTTCGTGCGCCTGTTCCTGGCGATCCTCCTCGGCATCGGCGAGGACCGCGTACGCGTGATCGCCCCCGAGGTCGGCGGCGGCTTCGGCGCCAAGCTCCAGGTCTACGGCGAGGAGGTTCTCCTCGCCTGGGCCTCGCGCAAGCTCGGCCGGCCGGTGAAGTGGATCGAGACCCGCACCGAGAACATGGCGACCACCCACCAGGGGCGCGACCAGATCGCGTACACCAAGATGGGGCTCAAGCGGGACGGCACGATCACCGCGTTCCACGTGAAGATCGTCGCCGACTTCGGCGCCTACAACATGCTGCTGACGCCGATGATCCCGTCGCTCGGAGCGTTCGTGATGAGCGGCGTCTACAAGATGCCGGCGATCCAGACCGACATCGTGGGCGTCTTCACCAACAAGTGCCCGACCGACGCGATCCGCGGCGCGGGCCGGCCGGAGGCAACCCACATGATCGAGGTGACGCTCGATCAGGCGGCGGCGGAGCTGGGGATGGATCCGCTCGAGATCCGCAGGAAGAACTTCATCCCGAAGGACAGCTTCCCGGCCGAGACGGCGATCGGTGTCGTATACGACTCGGGCGACTACGAAAAGACCCTGTCCAAGCTGCTCGAGCACGTGGATGTGGCGGCGTTCCGCTCCGAGCAGGAGCAGCTGCGCGCCAAGGGCGTCTACCGCGGCCTCGGGTTCTGCACGTACACCGAGATCTGCGGGTTGGCCCCCACGCGCGTCACGGGTCCCGCCGGTTTCGGCGTGCAGGCCGGAGGCTGGGAGTCGGCGATGGTCCGCGTCCACAACACCGGTGCGGTCACCGTCTACACGGGCAGCTCCCCGCATGGCCAGGGCCACGAGACCACCCTCGCGCAGATCGTGGCCGACCGGCTCGGCGTCGAGCCCGCGGTCGTCGAGGTGATCCACGGTGACACCGGGACGGGTCCGGAGGGACGCAACACGTACGGGTCGAGATCGCTCGCGGTGGGCGGTGAGGCGATGGCGAAATGCGCCACCAAGATCGCCGACAAGGCCCGCGCGATCGTCGCCCATCACCTGGAGGCGGCGCCCGAGGACGTCGAGCTGCAGGACGGCTCATTCGCGGTCCGTGGCTCGCCGGACAAGGGGATGACACTGGCGGAGGTCGCCGGCGCCGCGTACCTGAGCGACGTCCCGGAGGGCATGGAACCGGGCCTCGAGGCGACGACCTTCTGGGAGCCCGAGAACTTCGTGTTCCCATTTGGCGCGCACGCGGCGGTCGTCGACGTCGACGCGGAGACCGGCAAGGTCAAGCTCATCCGCTACGTGGCCGTCGACGACTGCGGACGGGCGATCAACCCGATGCTGATCGAGGGCCAGGTGCATGGTGGCATCGTGCACGCGATCGGACAGGCGCTCTACGAGCGTGTGGCCTACGACGAGGACGGCCAGCTCGTCACCGGCACGTTCGTCGACTACGCGCTGCCGACCGCGGCCGAGCTGCCGAGCTTCGAGACCGATCGGACCGAGACGCCGTCGCCCGTGAACTCGCTCGGCGTCAAGGGCGTCGGCGAGGCCGGGACGATCGCGGCCAGCGCGACGGTCACCAACGCGGTGATCGACGCGCTGCGACCGCTCGGCGTCGACTACATGAACATGCCCCTCACCCCGATGCGGGTGTGGGAGGCCATCTCGAAAGCCCAGGGCAGCTCGAATGGAGGTGCATCCGCATGATTCCCGCCGAGTTCGACTACGCGGCGCCCGAGTCGCTCGAGGAGGCGATCAGCACCCTCTCGAGCGGCGGTGAGGACGCGAAGCTGCTTGCGGGCGGCCACTCGCTGATCCCGCTGATGAAGCTACGGCTCGCCGCGCCGTCGCTGCTCGTGGACCTGCGCAGGGTGCCCGGGCTGCACGGGATCGAGCGCCAGGACGGCAGCTGGCGGATCGGGGCCCTGACCCCGCACGCCGAGCTCGAGCACAGCCCCGACCTCGGACTGGCCGCTCGCGCCGCCGGCACGATCGCCGATCCCCAGGTGCGCAACCGCGGCACGATCGGCGGCTCGCTCGCGCATGGCGATCCGGCCTCGGACCTCCCGGGCGTGATCCTCGCCGCGGAAGGGCAGGTCACCGTCCAGGGCCCCTCCGGGCAGCGCTCGCTCGACGCCACCGAGCTGTTTCGCGACTACATGCAGACGGCGATCGCGGCCGACGAGGTCCTGACCGAGGTGCGCCTGCCGGCGCTCGAGGGCTACGGCTTCGCCTACCAGAAGTTCAACCGCCGCAGCGAGGACTGGGCGATGGTCGCCGTCAGCGCGCTCGTCAAGTCCAACGACGGAACCTGCGAGGACGTCCGCATCGCGCTGACGAACATGGGGTCCGTGCCGCTGCGCGCGAGCGCCGTCGAGCAGGCGCTGCGCGGTCAGTCGCTGACCGCCGAGACCATCGCCCGCGCGGCCGAGCAGGCGGCCGAGGGAACCGACCCCCCCGCGGACCTGAACGCGAGCGCGGAGTACAAGCGCCACCTCGCGCGAGTGCTCACGCGGCGTGCGTTGGCAGAGGCGGCGGGGCTGCCATGATGGATGCGTGACATTCGCTGACATCGGTTCGGTCGAGCAGGCGAGCGAGGCGCTCGCCGCCGAGGGTTACCTCGCGGATCGAGCGCTCGCGCTCGCGGTCAGCCTCGCCGTGTCGCTGGAGCAGCCCTTGCTGCTGGAAGGGGAGGCTGGGGTTGGCAAGACCGAGGTCGCGCGAGCGCTCGCGAGCGCGACCGGCGCGCGCCTGATCCGCCTGCAGTGCCACGAGGGCATCGACCTGCACCACGCGGTCTACGACTGGGACTATCCGCGCCAGCTGCTCGCCTTGCGCGCCGCGGAGGGCGGCGCCGACGAGGGCGAGCTGTTCTCGCGCCGGTTCCTGCTCACGCGCCCGCTGCTCGAGGCGCTCGAGCACCCGGGCTCGGTCGTGCTGCTGATCGATGAGATCGACCGCGCGGACGACGAGTTCGAGGCGTTCCTGCTCGAGTTCCTATCCGACTTCGCGGTCACGATCCCCGAGCTCGGGACGATCACCGCCGCGACCAAGCCGGTCGTGATCCTGACCTCCAACCGCACCCGCGAGCTGCACGATGCGCTCAAGCGACGGTGCCTCTATCACTGGATCGACTATCCGGACCCGCAACGCGAGCGTGAGATCGTGCACGCCCGCATCCCGGACGTCCCGGATGTGATCGCGCAGCGAGTCGTCACGGCGGTCGGGCGGCTGCGCAGCCACGCCGACCTCTACAAGCTGCCGGGCGTGGGGGAGACGCTCGTCTGGGCCAGGGCGCTGCTCGCGCTCGGCCAGGACGCGGACCTCGAGGAAACGCTCGGCGCCGCCCTGAAGGTGCACGAGGATGTGCTGCGCGTCCGCGAGCGGAAGGTGCTCGAGGGTGTCTGACGCCTCCGACGCGGTCGTCGACCGCCTCGGCGCGATGGCGGCGACGATGCGCCTGCTCGGCTCGCGCGTCGGGCTCGGAGAGATCCTGGGCGCGCACAAGGCACTGGCGACGGTCGATTGCGCCTCCCGCCAGGACGCCCGGCTGGCGTTGCGGGCCGTGCTGTGCTCGGGGCGTGAGGACCTGCCCCGGTTTGAGCGCGCGTTCGCCTCGGTCTTCGGAGAGGAGCGCGTCCCCGAGTCCGCCTCGGTGTTCGAGGAGCTGGGGATGATCGAGAAGGAGGTGCTGCCGCGGGCCGGGGTTCCGGGCGTGGTCCAGACCGCCGCGGCCGAAGTCGATCCGACGGTCGTGCCCGCCGCCTGGAGCGACGTGGAGCTCCTGCGCCACAAGGACTTCGCGCTCTACACCGACGCGGAGATGGCGATCGCACGGCAGCTGATCGCGCGGCTGGCCCGGCGCGGCCCGACGCGGCTCTCTCGCCGGACCCGTCCCGATCGCCGGCGCGGACACACCCCCGACCTGCGGCGGACGGTGCGCGCCTCGCTACGGACGGGCGGTGAGCCCGTGCAGCGCTACTGGCGCGCGCCCAGCCGGCGGCCGCGCCCGCTGGTCCTCGTCTGCGACGTGTCCGGCTCTATGACCCCCTACGCGCGGATGCTGCTGCAGTACCTGCACGCCTGCGTCGCGGCCCGCCGCCGGGTCGAGGCTTTCGCGTTCGGGACGCGCCTGACGAGGATCACCCTCGAGCTCGCGGGACGCGACCACGACCGCGCGCTCGAGCGAGCCGCCGAGGCCGTCACCGACTTCTCGGGTGGCACGCGCATCGGCGCGGCGCTGTCCGAGCTCAACCGCTCCTACGGCCGCAGGATCGGCCGTGGGGCGGTGGTGGTGATCCTGTCCGACGGCTGGGACCGCGGCGACCCCGAGCAACTGGGCGCCGAGATGGCGCGCCTGCGCCGGAGCGCCCACAGCCTCGTGTGGCTGAACCCGCTCGCCGCCCACCCGGACTACGAGCCGCTGACGCGCGGGATGCGAGCGGCGGTTCCGCATACCGACGAGCTGCTGGCGGGCAATTCGCTCGCCTCGCTCGAGCAACTGGCTCTGCTATTGGAGGAAATGTGAAGGACGTACTGCCCGACATCGACAAGTGGTCCGCGCGCGGTGACAAGGTCGCGCTCGCGACCGTGGTCGCGGTGCAGCGCTCGGCGCCGCGCCCGCCCGGCGCGAAGATGGCCGTCAACCAGGACGGGGAGATCTCCGGGGGCGTCTCGGGCGGATGCGTCGAGGGAGCTGTCGTGGAGATCGCCGAATCGGTCATCGACGGCAGCCCTCCGCGGCTGCAGCACTTCGGGATTGCCGACTCCGACGCCTGGGACGTGGGACTGCCATGTGGCGGGGAGATCGACGTGTGGATCCAGAGCTACCAGCCGGGGGGCCGCTTCGAGGAGCTGGCGCGGACTGGTGGGCGCGCCGCCGAGGTGACGATGCTCGAGGGCGCCAATCCCGGCGCAAAGCTGCTGGTCGAGGCAGACGGGGCCCATTCGGGCACGCTCGGCTCGCCCGAGCTCGATGACGAGGCGATCCGGATCGCCTCCGAGCAGCTCTGGAACGATGCCTCGGTCCGTCACGAGAACCTTTTCATCGATGTCGCCTATCCGGCGCCGCGGCTGGTCCTGTTCGGCGCCGTCGACATCGCGGCGTCGCTGTGCACGCTCGCGCGCGACATCGGCTGGCGTCCGTACGTCGTGGACCCGCGAGGCCGCTTCGCGACCCGCGAGCGCTTCCCGGATGCCGAGGACGTGGTCGTCGCGTGGCCCGAGGAGGCGTTCGCGAAGCTCGGCGGGATCGATCGCGGCACGTACATCGGCGTGCTCACGCACGACCCCAAGCTGGACGACGCGGCGTTGCTGCTGGCGCTCCGCTCCGATGCCAAGTTCGTCGGGGCGATGGGCTCGCGCCGCGCTCAGGAGGCCCGGCGGGAGCGGCTGCTCGCGGTGGGCATCACCGATGAGGAGCTGGCGCGCCTCTCGGCCCCGCTGGGACTGGACCTCGGCGCGGTGGGACGGGAGGAGACCGCGCTCTCGATCCTGTCGGAGCTGGTCGCCGCGCGACATGGCCGCGAGGGCGGCCGGCTCGCGAACGCCAAGGGCCGGATCCACAAGGTGCCCGCGTGATCGCGGGGCTGGTCCTGGCGGCGGGGGATGGCTCCCGCTTCGGCGATGGCGAGTCGAAGCTGCTCGCCGAGCTCGATGGGCGGCCGGTGCTGGAGCACGCGGTGCGCGCCCAGTGCGCCGTTTCCGAGCTCGAGCGCGTCGTCGTCGTCCTCGGCTTCGAGCCCGACCGGATCCTGGCCCGGGTCGACCTCGGCCGTGCGGAGCCCGTGGTCGCCGCCGACTGGTCCGAGGGCCAGGCCGCGTCGCTGCGCCGCGGCCTCCAGGAGCTGGCGGATGCGGAGAAGGTGATCGTCACCCTCGGCGATGCCCCGCTCATCACTCCCGAGCTGGTCGCGCGGTTCATCGACGAGCCCGGCGGGACCCGCGCGGTGTACGGCGGGCGCCCGGGCCATCCGGTGGTGCTCGGACCGGCGCAGATGCGCGCGGCCGCGGGCCTGTCCGGCGACGAGGGCGCGCGGGCAGTGCTGCGAGGCGGCCCCGAGATCGAGTGCAGCGATCTCTGCTCGGGGCGCGACATCGACACACCCGAAGATCTGGAGGCGGTTCGCCATGAAGCTAGAGCAATCGTTTGACGTCGCGGCCCCGCTCGACCGGGTGTGGTCCGCGCTGATCGACGTCGAGCACGTCGCGCCGTGCCTGCCGGGCGCCGCGGTCACGGGCCGCAACGACGACGGCAGCTACTCCGGGACGTTCACGCTGAAGATCGGTCCGACCACCGCGGCGTACACCGGCAAGCTCGAGATGACCGAGATCGACGAGCAGAGCCACACCGCGAAGATGGACGCCCAGGGCACCGACAAGCGGGGTCAGGGCGGGGCCAAGGCAACGATCGTCTCCAAGCTCACCCCGGCTGACGGCGCCGGCACGCGCGTCGAGGTGATCACCGACTACCACATCACCGGCCGGCTGGCCCGGTTTGGGCGAGGCGGAATGATCGAGGACATCTCCGAGCGCCTGCTCCGGGACTTCGCGGCCAGGCTACAGCAGTCGCTGATCGGCGATTCGGGCGCCTACGCGGGCGGCACCGTGCCCGAGCCCGCGCAGTCCGCCGAGGACGATGGCGAGGGCAAGGGCGCGGGCCACGGCGAGCGCGCGGGCGAGGGCGAGGGCCGCGACGCGGGTGAGGCGCCCGACGAGCCGGCGCCGCTCAAGCCGGCGGACGAGCCAGCCTCCGGCCCCGCCGGAGCGCCGGCGAAGCCGCCGGGGAAGCGACCGGCGGCGGAGAAGCCGGCCGAGCCACCGCCGCCGACCGAGGCCGGACCGCCGCCTCCGACCGAGGCCGCACCGCCGCCCCCGACCGAGGCCGCACCGCCGCCCCCGACCGAGGCCGGGCCGCCGCCGCCCCCGCCGATGCAGCCGGCCAACGAGCTCGACGGCCTGGAGCTGATGCGGGGCATGATCACCGATCGCCTCAAGAGCAATCCGATGCCCGCCGCGTTCATCCTCGGGCTGCTGCTGGCGCTGATCGTGTTCAGGCGATCGCGGCGCTGATCAGCCGCGGCCGGACGGCTGCGCCCAGTCGTCCGCCGGCATCACGGCGACGATCCCGCGCGGGTTCAGCATGCCGTGCGTGCCGTAGTAATGCAGGCGGATCTCCTCGAAGGAGACCGTCTCGGCAACGCCGGGCCACTGATACAGGTCGCGCGCGTACGGCCACAGGTTCGCGTACTCGGTGAGCTTGCGGATCGAGCACTTGAAGTGGATCTGGTAGACGGCGTCGAAACGCAGCAGCGTCGTGAACAGACGCCAGTCGGTCTCCACCGGCTCGGCACCGAACAGGAAGCGCCGGTCGGCCAGGCGCTGATCGAGCGCGTCGAGGGCCTCGAACAGGGGATAGACCGCCCGTTCGTACGCGACCTGGGTACGGGCGAACCCGGTGCGGTAGACGCCATCGTTCACCCGCTCGTAGATGTATTCGTTGAGCTCGTCGATCTCCGCTCGCAGCTCATCCGGGCAGAGCACCAGCGGGTGCTTCGCCAGCGGCGCTAGCACGGTGCTCATCATCCGCAGGATGTCGGCCGACTCGTTGTTGACGATGACGCCTTCCTGCTTGTCCCACAGCACCGGGACGCTCACGCGCGCCGCGTAGTCCGGGTCGGTCGCGAGATACGCCTCGCGCAGGAACTGGAAGCCGTTGACGAGATCGGCGTGGCCATTCCCGCTGAACGCCCAGCCCCGCTCGTCGCGCAGCGGTGAGAGGAACGAGATCCCGATCGCATCCTCGAGGCCCATCAGCCGCCGCCCGATGATCGTGCGGTGCGCCCACGGGCAGGCGCGCGCTACGTACAGGTGATATCGGCCCGCCTGCACCGGGAACTCGTCGGATCCCAGCCACCGGCGGATCGTGCTCTCCTGGCGTTCGAAGGAGCCATCGTCGGCCGGTTCGGTGCGTGCGGACGGGGCGGTGGAGCTGGATGGACTCACCATCTTCACTGTACCCCTGCGCGAGATCCTCGATGCGCTCCCGAGCCGGGTACGCTGCGGCGCATGAGCGACGAGTTCCTGGCGCTACACGTTCCCGGCCGGCCGCTGCTGCTGCCGAACGCGTGGGATCTCGGCTCGGCGAAGGTCCTGAAGTCGCTTGGCTTCGAGGCGCTCGCGACGACGTCGAGCGGGCACGCGGCCTCGCTCGGGCGTCTCGACGGCAGCGTGACGCGCGAGGAGGCGATCGAGCACGCCCGCTCGCTTGGGCTCGCCACCGGCCTGCCCGTGTCGGCCGACCTCGAGAACTGCTTCGCCGACGATCCGGACGGCGTCGCCGGGACCATCGGCCTGGCGGTCGAGGCGGGGCTTGCGGGCTGCTCGGTCGAGGACTACGGCAGCGAGATCTACGAGCTCGAGCTGGCGGTCGCCCGCGTGGAGGCAGCTGCGCGGGCCGCGCACGACGGGCCGCGCCGGCTCGTGTTGACCGCCCGCGCCGAGAACCACATCCGCGGGCGCGACGACCTGGCCGACACGATCGCGCGGCTGCAGGCCTACGAGCAAGCCGGCGCCGATGTCCTCTACGCGCCCGGGCTGTCAGGCGCTTCGGAGATCAAAGCCGTGCTGGACGCCGTGGAGCATCCCGTGAACGTGCTCGCCCGCGGCGGCGGGATCCCGATCGCCGAGCTGGCGACGCTGGGGGTCGCACGGGTCTCGGTCGGCGGAGCGTTCGCGTTCGCGGCTCTGGGCTCGCTGGTCGACGCGGCGACCGAGCTGCGCGATCAGGGCACCTTCGGCTTCAGCGATCGCGCCGCCAAGGGCGCCCGCGCCGCGCGCGCCGCGTTCGGCGCGTCCTAGCGTCCGCTCCAGATGCGAACCAGCAGGTTCTCCATCGCGGGGGAGGTCACGCCGTTGCCCGGGCAGCAGGTGGGGCCGTTCACGGCGCTGATGCCGATCTCGAGGTGCGGGCCGGTGGACAGGCCCACGATCCCGCAGCCCACCTCCGCGATCGGCTCGCCGGCGCTGACGACCGCGCCGACCGGCACCAGGTCGGGCGCCGCGTGGCCGTAGTAGATGTAGCGGCCGTCGAGCGCGCCTCCGATCACCTTCAGCACCGGCGCGTAGGGCCCGAACCCGGAGATCCCCTCCTGGACGATCACCCCGTTCGTCACGGCGACCTCGACCGCCGCCGGGCCGCACGCCGCGCCGGCCGTCGAGATGTCGACCCCTTGATCCGGCGACCACGTGCTCGGCGGCTCGACGACGGAGCGGGGCTCGATCGGGAAGACGAACCCCTCGCCCGCGGTCAGGGAGTTCAGCTCCTGCGCGACCTTCCGCTCCTCAGCGAGCTCGCGCTTGACCTCCGCCAGGGAGGGGGCGTGGGCGCTCGGATCGCCCACCGGCGCGGAGGACGCGGCCAGCGCGGGCGCCGAGCCGGCCGCCGGGTCCACCGCCTGCGGGTGTGCCTGCAGGCCGAGAGCACCGGCGCCCGATCCCGTGCTGGTCGTCTGCGCGCCGGCGCCGCAGCCGGCGATCAGCAGGACGACCAGGACCAGGGTTGCGCGACGCGTGAATCGCACGGCTCGCAGTTCAGCACAGTCTCAGGCCACCGCACGCAGGTGCGCGAGCGGCGGGCGCTCGATCGCCTGCTCTTCCGTCGGGCTGAATCCGCCCTCCTCGCGGGCCAGGAAGTCCTCGGGCAGCGGCCCCTTCAGCCGACCCTCGCGCTCGAGGCGGACGGCGACCGCCTGCAGCACCGCCTGCGCCATCGGACCCAGCTCGCGCAGCGTCTGGTGGGCGTTCTGGCGCACATCTAGGTCGACCTGCGCGAGCGCGTCAAGTCCGGCGAGCCGATAGGAGTCGATCAGCAGGGCGATATCGACGCCGTAGCCGGTCACGAACGGGAGTCGCTCGAGCAGCTCGCGGCGGGCCGCGACCTCGCCTGCGAGGGGCTGCTCGACCGCCGCCAGATCCGGATAGAACACGTTGAGCAGCGGTCGAGCCGTCAGCTCGGTGACCCGGCCGCCGCCATCGGGCAGGGTCACGTCTCCGATCCGGAACGGCCGGCGGTAGAAGCCCTTCACGAAGGAGAAGCCGTCCAGGCACAGCAGCGGGCCCAGGAGCCCGGTCGCGAAGTGGGGCCCGAAGTGCTCGGAGTCGGCGTCCAGATAGCACACGAGATCCCCCCGCAGGACGCGCAGCGCGCGCCACATCGCGTCGCCCTTCCCGCGAACCGGGCCGAGCTCGGGCATCAGCTGCTCCTGATCGTGCACCTCCGCCCCCAGGCTCCGCGCGATCTCGGGCGTCTCGTCGCTCGACGCGTCGACCACCACGATCTGCTCGACGATCCCGGCCGCGCGCAGCGGCTCCAGCGCCGCGAGGATCGGGCCGATGGTGCGTGCCTCGTTGCGCGCCGGAAGGCACAGCGACGCGCTCGGGCCGCCCGCCGCCCGCGCCGAGGCCAGCCGCGAGAGGGGGAACGCGGAGTGGCTGAAGGTGTTGGTGTGGTGCCAGGAGCGGGCGCGCGCGGACATCTGACTCAGCCTCGCGGGAGGGAGTCGGTGAAGCTCCTGAGCTTGGCCAGATCGCGCAGGGGAGCGCCGTGGCCGAAGCAGACCAGTTCGGGCTCGAGCTCGGCGAGGCGCCGCATCGACTCGCGGTTGCGGACCGGGTCCGGCGTGAAGAACCGCTTCGGCTCGTGCAGGCCCGGCGCGCCCGTGATCGTGTCGATGTTCGTGAACACGTCGCCGCAGATCAGCGAGCGGTCCGATTCGCGCCACAGCGAGATGTGGCCGGCGGAGTGCCCCGGGGTGTCGAGGACCTTGAATCCCGCGACGTCGTCGCCCTCGCTCAGACGGACGTCGACCCGGTGACCGGGACCCGGGAACACCCATCCGAGCAGCGTGTTGATCGGATGCGGGGGCATGCGCTCGCGGATCCGCCCGTCCTCGGCCGCGTCCGCGTCGCGATCGCCGCACCACAGGGGGATCCCGAGCGTCTCGCACACCTCATGGCTCGAGCCCTGATGATCGGCGTGCGCGTGCGTGAGCACATGCCTGCTGACCGTCCTGCCGCGCAGCTGCTTCAGGATCCGGCCGGCCGCGTGCCGCGAGCCGGCGTCGAGGAGCACGTCTCCGATCAGGTAGACGTTGATCACGTACGGCGGGAAGCCGTCGAGCAGGAACAGATCGTCCGCGAGCTTCTTCACGGACGGGCGCTGCGCAGCCGGTTGGCGGTCCGCTGCGCCCAGTCGGCATCCGACAGCGCGGCGATTATCGGATCGCGGTCGTATTCGATCCGCCGCAGCTCGAGCTCGCCGTCCTCGCCGACGAGCGCGTACGCGGCTCGGGGATCGCCGTCGAGCGGCATGCCCACGCTTCCCGGGTTGATCAGCTCGACCCCGTCGGGGCGAGTCCGCCGGAACTGCACGTGTGTGTGGCCGAACACGATCCGCTGCTCGCCGGCGCCGGCCAGCAGCGCCTCGTCGTCCTCGCCCGGCTCCGGCAGGAACGAATCGAGATCGGAGCGCGGGGAGGCGTGGCAGTACCGCGTCCCGTCGATCACCGCCTGCTCGTCGAGCGCGCCGAGCTCGGTGGCGACGTCGACCCCGAGCGCCGTGCGGTAGTCGGCGATCGCGCGCTGCAGCAGGCGGTCCTCGCCCGCCTGGTCGGGATGGGCGCCCCAGCGATCGACGTTCCCGCGGATCCAGGCGGCGCCGGGCAGCGCCCTCAGCCTCGCGACCACCTCCGAGGGATGTGGGCCGAACAGGCCGTAGTCCCCGCCGAGCAGGAAGCGCCGCGCGCCGGCCTCGTGGGCGTCGCCCAGCACCGCATCCAGTGCGGCGGTGTTGCCGTGGATGTCGTACAGGAGCGCGAGCATCACCGCTGATCCCAGCTGAAGCCCCGGACGGCCAGCGCGATTCCGAGCACCGCCCAGGCCGCGATCACCCCGAGCGCGCTGATGTTGGTCGCGAGCGAGGTGCCCTTGACCATCGCACCGGAAAGACCGTCGATCAGGTGCGTGAGCGGCAGGCCCTGCGCGATGCCCTTCAGGAACCCCGGCGCATGGGCGGCGTCGTAGAACACGCCCGAGATCAGGATCACCGGCAGGAACACCGCGTTCACGTACGCGGAGGTCGCCTCGAAGTTCGGGATCGCGTGCGAGAACGCGACGCCCAGAGAGGCGAAGCAGACCACGCCCGCGACCGCGAACACGATCAGCTCGAACCAGTCGTGCGGCCAGCCGATGCCGAAGAAGACACGGCCCGCGACCGTGATGATCGCGATCTGCAGCGCGGCGTTCGTGACCGCGTTGCCCGCGATCCCAAGCAGGTAGGAGATCGCGGGCATAGGTGTCCCGCGAACCCGCTTGAGCACGCCCTGCTCGCGCAGGAAGGTCATGTTGTAGGCGAGCGCGGTGAACGTCGTGGACATCACCGCCATCCCGGCGATCCCCGGGACGATCACGTTCAGGTCGTGCTGGTTGCCGTTGAAGATCGCGCCGAACAGCGCGAGAAACACCAGCGGCAGCAGGAAGTTGAAGAACGCCGCAGTCGGATTTCGCCAGAACAGCCGTCGCTCCAGGCGGTATTGGCGCCAGGCTAGGGTTGCCGTGTCAGGCACCGCGATCCCCCTCCGCGCTGGTCAGCTCGAGGTATACGTCCTCGAGCGTGGGGCGCATCACGGTCAGGCCCTCGAGCCGCTGTCCGCGGGCGAGCGCGGCGCTCGTGAGCTCGTGCAGCAGCGACGTCGGATCATCGGTCTCGCGCTCCACGAGCTCGCCGTCGTCGCTGTGGTAGGAGACTCGGTAGGGAGCGGTCCCCGCCGTTGTACCGAGCTCCTGCGGAGCGCCCTCCGCGAGGATCCGGCCATCCTTGATGATCGCGACGCGATCGGCCAACGCCTGGGCCTCGTCGAGGTAGTGCGTGGTCAGCAGCACGGTCTTCCCGAGCTGCTTGAGAGAGCGGATCGTTTCCCACGCGTTGCGCCGCGCGGCGGGGTCGAAGCCCGTAGTCGGCTCGTCGAGGAAGATCAGCTCGGGGTCGCCGACGAGGGCAAGCGCGAGGTCCAGCCGGCGCAGTTGGCCGCCCGACAGCGAGCGCGCCAAGGCCGTCTCCTTGCCCTGCAGACCCGTGAGCGCGATCACCTCGCCGGTATCGCGCGGATGCGGATACATCGATCCGAAGTGGTCGATCGCCTCGCGCACCCGGATGTGACGATATAGCCCGGTGCTCTGCAGAACGATCCCGACGCGCGCCCGCAGCGCGCGCTGGCGCAATCCCGGATCGAAGCCGAGCACGCTGACCTCACCCTCGGAGCGACTGCGATAGCCCTCCAGGATCTCGACAGTGGTCGTCTTGCCGGCGCCATTGGGCCCGAGCAGGCCGAACACCTCGCCGCGGTCGACGGAGAAATCGATCCCGCGCACGGCTTCGAAATCGCCGTAGGCCTTACGGAGACCGTGAACCTCGATGGCAGCATCCCGCACGTGAGGGATGATGCCAGCGTCGGCCCGAAGGGTAGATACTAGGGGTGGTATGAGGCAGGTTCTCCGGCTCGGCGCGTACCGGCGCCTGCTCATTGCATATGCGCTCAACGAGCTGGCGTTCGCGATCGCGACCGTCTCGCTGGCGTTCCTGATCTATCACCGGACGGGGAGCGCCGTCGGGGCGATGGCGTTCTTCCTCTGCGCGCAGTTCGTGCCGGCGCTGATCGCGCCGTGGGTCGTCGCTCGGCTGGACCAGCGCGCGGCGCGCAACGTGCTCCCGATCCTGTACGTGTTCGAGGGGCTCGCCTATGTCGGCCTGGCGCTGTTCGCTTCGAGCTTCTCGCTCGCGCCGATCCTCGTCCTGGTCCTGATCGACGGAGTGATCGCGCAGACGGCACGAGCGCTTGCGCGGGCGGCGACCGTGGCCGTGACCGCGCCCGCGGGCCTGTTGCGCGACGGAAACGCGCTCACCAACGCCGCCTTCTCGATCTGCTACATGGCCGGTCCCGCGATCGGCGGCATCGTCGCTGCCCTCAGCGGCACCGCCGCGGCGCTGCTCATCAACAGCGGCCTGTTCGCGCTGATCGCGGTGACGCTGGCGACCGCGCGCGAGCTGCCGGGGGCCGTCCCGGAGCGCATGGCGAGCACCGGCAGGCTGCGGGCGGCGATGCGCCACGCGCGCCGGGCGCCGGCAATCCGCGCACTGCTCGCGATCCAGGCGATCGCGCTGCTGTGCTTCACCATCTCCACTCCGGTGGAGGTCGTCCTGATCCAGCGCTCGCTGCACGGCGGCAATGCCGCGTACGGGGCGATGCTCTCTCTGTGGGGCGCCGGGGCGGTGGCCGGCAGCCTGGTGTACGCGCGCTGGCGCGGGCTGTCCTCGCGCGTCCTGATGGCCGGCAGCGCGGCGGCTCTCGGTGCCGGCTTCCTGGTGATGGCGAGTGCGACCGTGATCGCGGTCGCTCTGGTGGGCGCGGCGGTCGCCGGCACGGGCAACGGGATCGAGGCGGTCGCGCAGCGCACCGCGCTCCAGGAGCACGTCGAGGACCACTGGATGGCGCTCGTGATGAGCCTCAACGAGTCCGTCTACCAGGCCGTGCCGGGCGTCGGGATCCTGATCGGGGGGCTGCTCACCCAGCTTGCCGGACCCCGGACCGCACTGGTCGTCGGCGGCGTCGGGGCGCTGATCGTGATGGGGGTGATCTGGGTGGCGCTGCGCCCGGGGGTGCTGCGCGACCGGATCGATCGCCGGGACAGCCCGCCGCCGTCCCCGCCCCCGCCGCCCGCGTCGGGGCCGAGCCCCGCCCCGGAGCCGGCGGCGCGGCGATAGAGTCCCGCCGGCTTGAACGGGCATTCCGTGCGACGCGCCTGCATCGACATCGGCTCGAACACCACGCGGCTGCTCGTCGCCGATTGTCACGGGGAGCGGCTGGCGATCGTGCACCAGCGGCGCGATTTCACGCGCATCGGCAGCCACGCCGGCGACGACGGGATTCCCCCGGAGAAGGTCGCGGAGATCATCGAGGTGGTGGCCGGCCAGCTCGAGGTCGCTCGCGAGCTCGGTGCGGCGGAGGTCTGGGGCGTGGCCACCGCCGCGATTCGCAGCGCGAGCAACGGACCGGAGCTGCTCGATGCGATCCGTCAGCGGTGCGGTCTTGAGGTCCGGGTGCTCTCCGGTGAGGAGGAGGCGCGGCTTGCCTTCGTCGGCGCCGCTCGCACGCTCGGACACGCCCCGGCGGGCGCGCTGGGCGTCGTCGACGTGGGCGGCGGCTCCTCCGAGCTGGTCGTCGGGACCGCGCCCGCCAGCGTTGCGTGGTCGCGGTCCTTTGCGATCGGGAGCGGCAGTCTCGCGGATCGCTATCTGTGCTCGGATCCGCCGTCCGCCGAGGAGCTGTCGCGCGCGCGCGGTCACGTCGCGTCCGCGTTCGAGGGGGTCGAGGTGCCGCACCCGGTCGAGGCGGTCGCCGTCGGCGGCAGCGCCGCATCGCTGTTCAGGCTCGCCGGCCCGCTGCTCGATGCCGAGGCGTTCGCGCGGTCGCTGCGGGTCCTGGCGAGCGACCGCGCCACGACGATCGCGCGCCAGTTCGCGCTGGAGATCGAGCGCGTGCGGCTGCTGCCCGCCGGACTGCTGATCCTGCAGGCCGCCTCTGAGCTGTTCGGGGCGGCGCTGCAGGTCGGTCGCGGAGGGATTCGCGAGGCGCTGCTGCTCGAGGCGGGCGGGCTGGCGTGACCGACCGCGACGCTCTCGAGGGCGTGCCGCCCGAAGTCGTGGGGCTGCCCGAGGCGCTGCCCCCGCGCGAGGCGATCGCCGACGTGCGCGTGCGGGTGCCCACGCGTGGAAACCGGCGTCTCGAGCGGCTGCTCGAGGCCGTCAACGCGGATCCGCACGTGAAGGCGCTGTGGCACGTCTCGGCGGTCAACGCCACCCGCCGCCTGGGCATGTCCGACCACAGCTGGGTGCACATCCAGATCGTGCTGAACATCGGGCTGCGGCTCGCGCGGCTCCTGTTCCGCCGCGGGGTGACGCCGAGCGTGGTGTCGGACTACGCGATGACCGAGCGCGACGCCGAGGTGGTGATCGCGGCCGGCTGCCTGTTCCACTGCGTCGGGATGTCGATCCACCGCGACGACCACGAGCGCTACAGCCTGTTCCTGACCGCGGAGAAGCTCGGGTCGCTGCTGGCCGGCGCCTACGAGGAGCCCGAGCGGACGGTGATCGTCTCCGAGGCGCTGCACGCGATCATCGGCCATCGCCGCAAGGGGGCGCCGTTCACCGTCGAAGCCGGCATCGTCCGCGTCGCGGACGCGCTCGACATGGCCAGGGGCCGCTCGCGCGTTCCCTTCGAATCCGGGCACCAGAACATCCACTCCGTCTCCGCCTATGCGATCGACTCGGTGAAGATCTCGCCGGGGCGCGCGCGGGCCGTCCGGGTCGAGATCGCGATGTCCAACTCCGCGGGCATCTTCCAGGTCGACGAGCTGCTCGCGACCAAGCTGCGCGGGTCGGGGCTGGAGGAGCACATCGAGGTGATCGCGCGGATCGATGCCGAGCACGAGCAGCGGCTGCTTCCCGTATTTCGCATCTGATGTTTACCGGCCTCTTGCGGCGGGAAAAAAGCAGCCCGCACACGGTCAGGGAACTGCGCCCCCACTTCCCTGACAGCACCCCGGGAGGCCCAGATGGAGCTGGGGCCTCCCGGGGTCCTTAACTGACCGCACTCGGCTTGCCTGTCTCAGTCCCCGTCCTCCGCTCACGCTCCCCGAGCGCCCTCTAGAACCCAAACGCCGATCGACCGCGACAGTTTGGGTTCTAGGTGACGTCCAGCGCCCCCGCGAGCCCAAAGCTCGGGCGCGGATTCGCATTTGGGTTCTAGAGGGCGTTGTCGCGCAGGGCCGGCGGGCGTTGTCGCGCAGGGCCGGCGGTGCGGGTGCTACCAGCCGCCGCGCCAGTCGGCGCTCGCCGCGCGCCGCTTGGCGGCATCCATCCTGGCGTGCTTGCGCTTGTCCAGCCGCCACTGGATCAGCGAGAAGATGATGATCACGGTCGGGAAGAACGCGATCACGATGAACATCACGTTGGTGATGTTCTGATCGGTGGTCTCGCCGAACCAGCCCTGGCCATCGGCGCCGGCCGCGAGCGCCGCCGGGGCGAACGCGAGTAAGAGCGCCCAGAACGCGAGGAACGCGGTCAGGATCCGGGTACGGCGCACCACAACCGAAGCCTACCGAACGGCGCCGGCACTGTCGACGGCGCGCGGCGCGCTCACGGCGGCGATCGCCTCGAGCAGGGCGGGGTTGTAGGCGTCGCCGCGCCAGGTGACATCGAGATGGTCGATCGGCGCCTCGAACACCTGTGCCGACGCCGCCGCGGCGAGCTCTCGCTGGTTGCGCACGGGCACCGCGGTGTCGCTTGTCGTCACCACCACCGCGGTAGGCACGCGCACCGATCCCAGCCACGGCCGCGAGTCGAAGCGGCCGAGCTCGCGGCCGGCCTCGGCGATGTCGCGTGCGGAGTGGCGCATCAGCTCAGACTGAACCCACACCGACCGCTCGGATTCGCCGATTCCGACCCGCCGGAAGCCGCGCCGCCAAGTGGCCCGCGGCGCCAGCGACAGCATCAGCCCGAACACCCCCATGGCCTTGAACGCTCGCTGCGTGCGCGGGTCCTGCCAGTGCTGGGATGTCGCGCTCAAGACCAACCCCCGAACAACGTCGGGATGGTCGCGCGCCAGCAGCTGAGCGATCGCCCCGCCCATCGAGTAGCCCACGACGACCGCCGGTGAGAGCTCGAGCGCCAGCAGCGCGGCGGCCGCGTCGTCGGCGCAGTCCTTCAGCCGGAACGGGACCATCGGTCGCAGCCCGCGGCCGTGACCCCGATGGTCGATCGCCAGCACGCGGTAGCCCGCGTCGATCAGGTCGCCGTACGCCCCGCACCAGTTCAGATCGGCGCTCGCGATCCACCCGTGCAGCAACATCACCGGCGGGCCGTCGCCCCCGCTGTCGCGCAGGAACAGCTCGCCGCGGTCCGGGACGCGCACGGTCCGCGCCGGCGGCATCTCGAACGGAGGCACGGCTGGCCACGGGGGTACGCGCACGCGGCCCATCCTACCCACGGGCGCCTCCTACCATCACGTCCGAGATGGCAGTCGTGATCGCATCGGACCTGGGCAAGGACATCGCGGGCGAGCCGCTGCTGCGCGGGATCTCCTTCAAGCTCGAGCGCCGTGACCGCATGACCCTGTCGGGCCGCAACGGCGCCGGCAAGACGACGCTGCTGCGGATGCTCGCGGGCGAGGCTTCGGTGGACTTCGGCGAGCTGGTCCTCGCCAAGGGCGTCAAGGTCGCGTTGCACGACCAGCGCCCGCCGCGCGAGCGGGGCCTCACCCTGCGCGACTACGTGCTCTCCGGCGCCGCCGAGCTGGTCGCGATCGAGCAGGAGCTGGCCGGGCTGGAGCAGGAGATGGCGGCGGGGGCGCACGACGACGCCACGCTCCAGCGCTACGCCGAGGCGCAGGCGCGCCTGGAGCATGCCGGTGGCTACCGCTGGCGCGACCGCGCGCTGGCGACGCTGCACGGCCTCGGGTTCCGCGACGACACCGATCTCGACCGCCGGCTTGACAGCTTCTCCGGCGGCGAGCTGACGCGTGCCTCGCTCGGTCGGGTGCTCGCCGGCGCCCCGGATCTGCTGCTGCTCGACGAGCCGACCAACCACCTGGACGTCGAGTCCCTCGAATGGCTCGAGCAGCACCTGGTGGGACTGGACGCGGCCGTCGTGCTGGTTGCGCACGACCGGTGGTTCCTCGAGGCCGTCGGGACGTCGGTGCTCGAGCTCGAGGCGGGCCGCGGCAAGTTCTTCCCCGGGCCGTGGCATGCATGGCGACGCGAGCGCGCCGCGCGCGAGCTGGCCCTCGGTCGCGCGATCGAGCGCCAGCAGGCCGAGATCGAGCGGCTGGAGCGGTTCGTCACCCGCTTTCGCGCCGGCACCCGCGCGCGCCAGGCTCAGTCGCGCGCGAAGAAGCTGGAGAAGATGGAGCGGTTCGAGCGGGGTGCCGCTGACGGCGCGTCGCTTGCGTTCGCCTTCAAGCCGCCCGAGCGCAGCGGCCGCGTGGTGTTCGAGCTGGAATGCGACATCCTGCGCGCCGGGGAGAAGCGGTTGCTCGAAGGCGCGGAGCTGTGGCTCGAGCGCGGCGAGCACGTCTCGCTCGTCGGCCCCAACGGGGCGGGCAAGACGACGCTGATCGAGACCCTCGCCGGCACGCGCTCGCTCGAGACCGGCCGGCTGCGGACCGGCCACAACGTCAAGATCGGGTACCTCTCACAGCACGCCGACGAGCTGCATTCGGGCAACGCCCGGACCGTGCTCGAGGCAGCGCAGCACGCGACGAAGCTGACCCCCAACCAGGCGCGGGCGCTGCTCGGCCGCTTCCTGTTCAGCGGCGAGGAGGCCGAGAAGCCGCTGGACGGGCTCTCGGGAGGCGAGCGCCGGCGGCTGTCGCTGGCGATCCTCGTTCACTCGGGCGCCAACGTCCTGATCCTCGACGAGCCGACCAACCACCTCGATCTCGAGAGCCGCGAGGCGCTCGAGGAGGCGCTGCAGGCGTTCGAGGGCTCCCTGCTGCTCGTCTCGCACGATCGAGCGCTGCTCGACGCGGTCGGGTCGCGTACGGTGGCCTTCGAGGAGCGAACTTTGCGCAGCTACGTCGGTGGCTGGCCGGAGTACGTGCGCGTCCGCGAGGAGCGCGCTCGGCTCCAGGCGGCCAAGCCTCGCCGGAAACATCCGAAGTCCGTGGCGCCGAAGCCGGTGGTGGCCAAGCGGAAGCGTTCGTCCCCGGGCGACGGCATCCCGGACGCGGCCCGGCTCGAGCGGGAGATCGAGGCGGCCGAGGCTGCTCTGCGCGCGATCGAGGAGGAGCTGGCGGACCCAGCTGCCTGGGCGGGGGCCGAAGCGGCGGCGCGGTCGACCGCCCGCCACGAGGCCGCCACGCGGACGGTCGACGAGCTTTACGAGCGCTACGAGCGCACGGTCCCGGCCTCCTAAGGGGCCGGCGCGGCGTTCGGTGGGCCCTTCAGTCCGAAGATCGAGCCGCAGGCCTGCTGGGCGGCCTTGAACGCCGGCGATTGGGGATCGATGCCGGGCCCGCCGAGCCTGATGCCGAAACCTCCACCCGGCCCGGTTCCGAACTGCGGATCGGGGAAGTTGGGCACGCCGTGGGAGCGCATGCAGCGCGACATCGCGAGCGCCTGCGCCTTGATCTTCGCGGTCTGCGCGGGGGACGGCTGTCCACCATGGGGCATGTAGCTCCGGCAGGCCTGCATCGCGGCCTGGAACGCCGGGCCGTTGACCGCGACGCCGTCGACCTGCAGCGACGGGCCCGATCCAGAACGATGGCTGTCAGCGATCTGCAGCCCGCCGTTTCCGTTCGAACCCGGATCCGGGAAGTTGGGCACGCCATGGCTGCGGATGCAGTTGGCGAACGCGATGCCGCTGGCCCGTTTGGCGGCGACGGCGCTGGCGCCGGTGCTGGTGCCCGGGCTGGACGAGCCGCAGGCGGCGAGCGGGACGCCGGCCGCGAGAATCGCGGCGATGGTTGCGAAGCGAGTCATGGCGGGAGTGGTACCGATGCGCCGGTTACGCGGCGGGAACAACTCGCGTAAGAAGACGCGAAGGATCTACCTGCGCGACGCGCAAAACGCCCAGGTACATTCGGGACAGTTGCCTCATGACAGCGGGACCGATCCCGAGGATGATGGTCGCTCAATCGACCGCAAGAGGCAGAGTGCCGATGTCAACGCCGTACGAGGTGGTGTTTGCGCTCGTGACCATGCTGTCCGTCGCGCTGGCGCTGTATATGGCAAGGAGCTAGCTTGATCGAGCGCGCGGTTGGAGCGTTCATCGACTGGTGGTCGCGACGTAATCGGAAGGTCGCGCGCCGGCTGGATCAGCTATACGAGCGGCGCGGGGCGGCGAGCTGGCGCACGGTCGCCGGCTGCGTGACCGCGGCGACGCTGGGGATGTGGTGGGGAGTGCTGGTGGTCACGGCGTTCTGCGTGAACATGTCGGTCGGCGACTTCGCCGCGGCGGGCATCTTCGTCTCGGCGTGCATCGTCGTGACGATCGCTTGGATCACCATCGCCGAGCGGCGCGGCTCGGGGCGCCCGGTGTGGGATTGGCTCGAGCGCGGTCGACCGGAGCAGGGTGCGAGCGAGGCCTGGCGGGCGGCGGTGGATCTTCCGTTCGTTGTGATCGCGCGGATGGCGCCGCTGCGAGCGCTCCTGGTCGTCTGCGTTCCGCTCGGGCTGTTCGTCAGGTTCGCGCTTGGCCACTCGTGGCTGCACGCCGTGGCGTCCGCCGCGGGCCTGACCGCGGTGCTGCCAGTCGCGCTGGTGCTCGATTACTTCCTGCTGGAGCTGGGCCTAGGACCGGTCAGGCGGGACGCGGGCCGTCGCGGCCTTGCGCGGCCGGGGGCGGTGCAGCCCACCTCCTCGATGCGGTGGCGCATGCTGGTCGCGCTTGACGCGATCGGAACCGGGACCGCGGTGCTCGCGTCGCTCGTCGCACAGCACGGCCCGGTGACGGTGACGATGATCGCCGTGTACGTGCCGATCGCGGTGATCGTGGCCGGCACCGCTGCGTTTGGCCTCTCGATGCTGTTCACCGAGACGATCGTCGCCCCGCTCGACGAGCTCGTCGATGCGACCAAGGCGATCCGCGCCGGCGACCTCTCGACGCGCGTTCCCGTGGTCTCGGCGGATGAGCTGGGCGCTCTCTCGAGCAGCTTCAACGAGATGGCAGCGGACCTGCAGAGCGCGCGGGAGCGGCTGATCAGCGCTCGGGAGGAGGAGCGACGCCGTCTGCGGCGCGACCTCCACGACGGCCTTGGACCGGCGCTCGCGGCGCTGGTGATGCAGCTCGAGCTCGCGGGCGAGCTGCTCGAGCGCGACCGGGCCGGCGCCGGACGGCTGATCGCCGAGCTGAAGGCACAGGCGCAGGACGCCATCGCCGATGTGCGGCGCGTGGTATACGAGTTGCGTCCCCCGGCGCTGGACGAGCTCGGACTGATCGGAGCGATTCGCGAGCACGCCACGCGGCTCACCGCCGCGGGCAACGGCAACGCGGTCGCGGTGACGCTCGAGGCTCCGACCGCGCTTCCCCACCTGCCGGCGGCAGTCGAGGTCGCCGCACTGCGCATCGTCCAGGAGGCCGTCACCAACCTCGTGCGGCACGCGCGGGCGAGCAGCTGCAGGATCGCGATCGCGATGAACGGCGGTCTCGAGCTCGAAGTCCGAGATGACGGTCACGGGATCGCCCCGCACCATCACCCCGGGGTCGGCCTCGCCTCGATGCGCGAGCGGGCGAGCGAGCTGGGCGGAACCTGCACCGTCCGGTGCGCGCCGGAGGGCGGCACGGTCGTGCACGCGCACCTGCCCATCGGTGAGTCACCGCACTGAGCCCTCGGCGATGGTGCCAGCGCCGACCCGCGTCCTGATCGCCGATGACCATCCCGTGTTCCGCGGCGGGCTCGTCGCGCTGCTCAGCCGCATGGACTCGATCGAGGTGGTGGGCGAGGCGAGCACCGGGCGAGAGGCCGTGGAGGCCGCGGCGGCGCTCGCGCCCGACGTGATCGTGATGGACATCAAGATGCCCGATCTGAACGGGATCGACGCGACCCGCGAGATCGTCCCTGCGCTCCCGCAGGTGGGAATCCTGATGCTGACGATGTTCGAGGACGACGATTCGGTGTTCGCGGCGATGCGGGCCGGCGCGCGGGGATACACGCTGAAGGGAGCCGACCAAGCCGAGATCGTGCGGGCGATCGAGGCGCTCGCGGATGGTGAGGTGATCTTCGGCCCCGGGGTCGCCAAGCAGGTGGCGCGATTCTTCGCGGGGGCCGCCTCGCTATCGCCCCATCCGTTCCCCGACCTGACCGATCGGGAGCGGGAGGTGCTCGAGCTGATCGCGCGCGGACTCGGCAACGCCGAGATTACGCGCCGGCTGATCGTCAGCCCGAAGACGGTCCGGAACCACGTCTCGAATATCTTCTTCAAGCTGCAGGTGGCCGATCGCTCGCAGGCGATCGTGCGGGCGCGGGAAGCGGGTCTGGGACGAGAACCCGGCGGGACTTAGTCAGGACGCCTGCCTCATGACGACGGGACAGCGCCCCATCGAGGATGTGCGGAGTCCTGATCTCACCGCTGGGAGGCGCCCGATGGCCTTGTTCTGGATTTGCCTGATCGTGCTGATGATTAGCCTGGCCTGGGGCCTGCTCACGACGACGGCCCTGTACGACCGGCTGGGCGCCGACGCCGACGCAGACCCCGATCGGCTGGTGCGCGAGTCGTGGTAGGCACGCTGCCGCCAGGGCCGCGGCTCCCACTCGCCCTGCAGACCGTCCTCGCGTGGAGCCCGCGCGGCGACGATCTGCTGGCGCTCTGCCGTCGCCGCTACGGCGACGCCTTCACGTTGCGCGTGTACCCAACGGGGACGATGGTGTTCGTCGCCGATCCGGAAGTCGTGAAGGAGGTGTTCACCGGCAGCCCCGCCGTGTTCCACGCCGGCGAGGGCAACAACGTGCTCGAGCCGGTGCTCGGATCGCATTCCGTACTGCTGCTCGACGAGCGCCCCCACATCTGGCGACGCAAGCTGATGCTCCCCATGTTCCACGGGGAGGCCGTGCGCCAATATGGCGACATCGTCCGCGATGTGGCCGAAGCCGAGATCGACCGATGGCCGATCGGCCGCGGTTTCCGGCTGCATCCGCGGATGCGCGCGCTGACCTTCGAAGTGATCCTGCGCGCGGTCTTCGGCATCGTCGGTGAGGAACGGTTGGAGCGCTTTCGCGCCACGATGCCCGCGCTGGCCGCCGTCGACAATACCGTGATGTGGATGTGGTTGTGGCCGTCGCTGGCCCGGGTGGGACCGTGGCGGCGTTACGCTCGAGCGCAGTCGCAGGCCGACGCGTTGTTGCGGCAGGAGATCCGCGCTCGGCGCGATGATCCCGCGCTCGGCGATCGGCAGGACATCCTCTCGCTGCTGGTGCAGGCGCGCGACGAAGATGGCGAACCGCTCGGAGAGGACGATCTGCGCGATCAAGTCGTGACGCTGCTGCTCGCCGGCCACGAGACGACGGCGACCGCACTCGCGTGGGCGTTCGAGCGCCTCCTGCGCTCGCCCGCGGTGCTCGAGCGCGCGCGGATCGCTGCGCAGCAGGGGGACGAGCGCTACCTCGACGCCGTCGCTGCGGAAACGCTGCGACTGCGCCCGGTGGTCCCGACGATCGCGCGCAAGCTCGCGCAGCCGACCCGGGTCGCCGGCTATGAGCTACCTGCCGGGGTGGTCGTAGCGCCGGCGATCGGCCTGATCCACCAGTCCGAGCGGTTCTATCCCGAGCCCGGCGAGTTCCGCCCCGAGCGCTTCCTCACCGACCGCGCCCACTCGTACGCCTGGATCCCGTTCGGCGGGGGCACGCGCCGGTGCCTCGGCGCCGCCTTGGCCCAGATGGAGATGCGGCTCGTGCTCGCGAGCGTGCTGCGACGTCTGGACCTTCGCCCAGCGCGGCGACGGGCCGAGCGACCGCGGACGTACAACATCTTCAGCGTGCCGAGCCGGGGTGCCGAGGTGGTCTGCCTGCGGCCTGTTACCGCACGGTAACCCGGTGCCGGACATGCTTGTCCGCCACACTTCGGGAAGCGAATGCGCGTGCTGGTCGTCGAAGATCACGAGGAGCTCGCCGCGGCGATCGCAACGGGGCTCCGGCGCGAGGGTATGGCGGTTGACCTGGCGCTCGACGGCGCGGCGGCGCTGCAGCGCGCCACTGTCTACGAGTACGACGTGATCGTGCTGGACCGCGACCTCCCGGTCGTGCACGGCGATCAGGTGTGCGAGCAGCTGGTCGAGGACAGCGGGCATGCCCGCGTGCTGATGCTGACCGCCGCGGGCGGAATCGAGGAGCGGGTGGCGGGTCTCAGCCTCGGAGCCGACGACTACCTGCCCAAGCCATTCGCCTTCGCGGAGCTGGTCGCACGGATCCGCGCGCTCGGCCGCCGCTCGCAGCCGGCGCTGCCGCCGGTCATGATCCACGCCGACTTGCGGCTGGACCCCGCGCAGCGCGTCGCCCACCGCGGCGGCCGGCGGCTCGACCTGAGCCCGAAGGAGCTGACCGTCCTCGAGCTGCTGATGCGCGCCCAGGGCGCCGTCATCTCCGCCGAGCAACTGCTGGCACGCGGCTGGGACGAGGCCGCGGACCCGTTCAGCAACGTGGTCAAGGTGACGGTCAGCCGGCTGCGGCGGAAGCTCGGCGAGCCTCCGATCATCGAGACGGTGCCCGGTGGCGGCTACAGGATCTAGGACGAGCCGTCGCTGGCGGCCCCCGCGGACGCTACGGCTGCGGCTCACGCTGCTCTACGGAGCGCTGTTCCTCGTCGCGGGCGCGGTGCTGCTGGCGATCACCTACGGGGCGGTGGCGGGGGCGATGAAGACCTCTGCCGACCGGGCGCTGGTCGTGTCCCCGCAGTCCGGCCGGCTGGCCGGAATCGCGCCGCCCTCGTTCGCCCCCCCGGTCAAGAACCCGGGCCCCGGCTACGTCTACACCGATCGGACGAGCAAAGACGGAACGGTCGTTCAGATGCGCACGTACGCCGGCCAGGTCAACCAGACGTTCCGGCGGCTGACGGACGCCCAGAACAAGCAGCTGCAAACGCTCGCCACCACCGCCCGCGCACAGATCAAGGCACAGCGCAGCGCGGATCTCGGGTTGCTGCTCACCACCTCAGCGGCGGCGCTGGCGCTGATGGCCTTGCTGTCGATCGCGCTGGGCTGGTGGATGGCGGGGCGGGCACTGCGGCCGGTCCGGACGATGAGCCTGCGGGCGCGCGGAATCTCGGAGCGCAACCTGCACTCACGCCTGTCGGTGGACGGTCCGAACGACGAGCTCAAGGAGCTGGGGGACACGTTCGACGGGCTGCTCGCACGGCTCGAGACCGCGTTCGAGTCCCAGCGACGCTTCGTCGCCAACGCCTCGCACGAGCTGCGCACACCGATCACCGTCTCCCGGACGCTGTCGGAGGTCGCGCTTGCCGATCCGGACGCGACGCTCGACTCGATGCGGGACGCGTTCGAGCGCGTGATCGTCGCCGGGGAACGCCAGGAGCGCACGATCGAGGCGCTGCTCACGCTCGCCCGCAGCCAGCGTGGCCTCGACTGCCGCGAGCAGATCGAGCTCGGCGAGATCGCCGCCGAGGTCGTCCGCGGCACGCCCAGCAACGGGATCAGGGTCGATTCCGAGCTGGGACACGCGGCCACGCGGGGAGACCCGGCGCTCGTCGAGCGCCTGATCGCCAACCTGGTCGAGAACGCGGTCCGCCACAACGATCCCCATGGGTGGATGCGGGTGTGGACCGGCGAGCGCGACGGGCGGCCGACGGTCGGCGTCGCGAACAGCGGCCAGCTGATCCCGCCTGACCAGGTGGCCTCTCTGTTCGAGCCGTTCTGGCGGGTGAACGGCGAGCGCACCGCCCACGCCGGCGGGCTCGGGCTGGGTCTGTCGATCGTCGATGCGATCGCGGCCGCGCACGACGGCGAGGTCCGAGCGACGCCACGCGAGGAGGGGGGCCTCGAGGTCTTCGTCAGTTTCCCCGCCCCGCTGCGCCTCGGCGAGTAGATCGTTCTCAGAGCGCGTACCCTTAGACGGGATGAAGAACGTGCGCAACATCGCGATCATCGCGGCGATCGCGGCACTGGTGGACCTGCTCCCCGGGGGCGGGACCGGCGCGAGCGTGGCGTTCGCCGGCGTCCGGCTGGTGTTCTACGGGTCGCTGGCATGGGTCGCATCGATCATGTACCGCGAGCACAAGAGCGCGCTGTACTCGCTGGGCGACGGGCGGCGCGCGATTCTGTATGGAGCGCTGGCGGTGGGCGCCCTCACCCTCACCGCGACCTCGCGGCTGTGGCAGACCAGCGCGGGGTCGGTTGCCTGGCTGGTCCTGATCGCGGCCGCGGTGTACGCGGTGTTCGCGGTCGTATGGTCCGCGCGCCGGTACGACTGACCGCGCGGCCGTTCGCGTGACTCGCGACGCTCGGGAGAGACTCGGCGACGGGCTGATGATCATCGGCGCCGGCCTGCTGCTGGTCTCGCTGTTCCTCACTTGGAGTCACCAGTTCTCGGCCCCGTTCCTCGCGGAGTTCGGGCAGTCCTCGCTTCTGTCGAGCGTCCCTCGCGATCCGAACGCCTGGCAGGTGTACTCCGCAGCCGACGTGCTGCTCGCGTTGCTCGCGGCCGCGGTCATCCTGGTCGCCTTGATCGGGGGGCGAGGCGTGCGGCTGCTCGTGCTGGCTGGCGCCGGCGTGGCCCTCGTCTTCACGCTCCACGCTCTGAGCCACGCTCCGACGAGCGGCGCCAACATCTTCAATCCCTCCGCGAGCGTCCCGTCGTACGTCTCGACCGGCGCGACGGCCGGCGCGGGCGAGACCGTCGCTCTGATCGCGCTGGCGCTGGCGATCTTCGGGCTGCTGGTCTCATTCACCGCCGACTGATGTCCGTAACCCCCGCCGACAAGCGCCGCGAGCTGGCCGACGAGCCCGGCGTGTATCTGTTCCGCGACGCGCGCGGCAAGGTGATCTACGTCGGCAAGGCCAAGTCGATCCGCAAGCGGGTCGCCTCGCACTTCTCCAACCCGAGCACCCGCGCGGGCCGCGATCTCGTGCCGATGATCGACCACATCGAGGCGCTCGTGGTCGGCACGGACGCCGAGGCGCTGCTCGCCGAGCAGAACTTCATCAAGCAGTACAAGCCGCGCTTCAACATCCGGCTGCGCGACGACAAGTCCTATCCGTACATCGCGATCAGCCTCGACGAGGACTTCCCGCGTGTGTATTTCACTCGCGAGCGCCACCGTCGCGACCGGGCGTACTTCGGTCCGTTCAGCAACGCCAAGCGCGTGCGCTCGACCCTGGACGTGCTCGGCAAGGTGTTCATGTTCCGCTCGTGTGAGGGCGCCGTCCCCGGCCGGCGCAGCGGCTCCCCGTGCCTGGACTACTACATCAAGCGCTGCGAGGCGCCCTGCGTCGGCTACGTCAGCCGGGAGGACTACCGCCGCGGCATCGACGGCGTGATCGCCTTCCTGTCGGGGCGCTATCGCGAGATCGAGCGCTCGCTCGAGCGTTCGATGCGAGAGGCCTCCGACGACCAGCGCTTCGAGGACGCCGCGCGTGAGCGCAACCGGCTGCGCGCTGTCCGCTCGCTGCTCGAGCGCCAGCGGATCGCCAACGAGGGCGTCGGGACGCTGGACGCGATCGCGGTCGCGGTGTCCGAGACCGAGGCCAACGCGCAGGTGTTCCAGGTCCGCGACGGCGTGCTCGCCGACCGCCAGAGCTTCTACCTCGACAACGAGGCCGGTGGCGGCATCGCGGACGTCGCCGAGGCCTTCATCCTCCAGTACTACTCGAGTGCGATGATGATCCCGCCGCTGCTGATCGTGCAGCGCGACCTCGGAACCGATCCGGCCCTCGCGCAGGCGCTGTGCGATCGGCGGGGCGGCCCGGTGGAGATCCGCGCGGCGGAGCGGGGTGACAAGCGGCGGATCCTCGAGCTCGCCGAGCGCAACGCGCGGCTCGCGCTCGACCAGGAGAAGCTTCGCTCCGAGCGCCGCCGCCAGCAGCGGGTCGAGGCGCTCGACGGTCTCCAGCGCGCGCTCGGCCTGGACACGATTCCGCTGCGGATCGAGTGCTTCGATATCTCCACGCTGATGGGCACCAACACCGTCGCCTCGATGGTGGTGTTCGAGGGCGGGGCGCCGAAGAAGTCGGACTACCGCCGCTTCAAGGTGCACGCGCCCGCGCCCGACGACTTCGCGGCGATGGAGGAGGTGCTGTCGCGCCGTCTGGCGCGCTGGCAAAGCCAGCGGGACGTCTCCCCGCACGACAAGGAGTACGACGCGAGCTTCGCGGCGCTGCCGAACGTGGTCGTGATCGACGGTGGGAAAGGGCAGCTGTCCGCGGGGCTGCGGGCGCTCGAGACCTTCCGAGAGCGCGGTGTGGTGGTGATCTCGCTCGCCAAGCGGATCGAGGAGGTGTTCATCCCCGGACGCGCGGCGCCGCTCGCCCTGGCGCACGACACGCCCGAGCTGCAGCTGCTCCAGCGGGTGCGCGACGAGGCCCACCGCTTCGCGATCACCCATCACCGCACCCGCCGCGATCAGGCGATGACGGCGTCGATCCTCGACGAGCTACCCGGCGTCGGCCCCGCTCGCAAGCGGGCGCTGCTCAATCACTTCGGCTCCCCCGACGCGATCCTCGGCGCCAGCCGCGAGGAGCTCGAGGCGGTGCCCGGCCTGCCCGGCAAGCTCGCGCGCGAGGTCTACCGCGAGCTGCACAAGACCGGCGTCTGACTATCTGGTGAGCAGCGCGGCGGTCGCCGGAGGGACGACCACCGTATAGGAGCTGCCGACCAGGTTCGGCTCGACGGTCTCGATCTGCGGCGCCCCGAACAGCCTGCCCGTCGTTGTGTCGACACCGAATGACTGGCCGCCCAGCGTGATGTCGCCGGTGGCGGTCGCGCCGCCCACCGCGCCCAGCCGGCTGACCGTCGCGGGACCCGTCGCCGATCCGATCGGCAGCTGCACGGTGGCGTCGTAGGTGTTGCTCACGTCCTTGTTGATCAGCTCCACGCGGGTCTTGCCGTCGGTTCCCCGCGTGGCCCAGATCTTCAGCGGCAGGCTGCTCGGGGCGCTCACCTGGAGCAGCTTGGCTCCCGCGGGGAAGGCCTGCGCGAACATCAGCATCCCGTAGTAGTCGGGGTGCACGAACGCGTACCACGTGCCGCGCTGCTGGCTGAAGCTGAACAGCTCGTACGCCGCGTGCGGCAGGCTGTGGACGTTGACGCCATCGACGCCGACGCCCGCGAGGTTGAAGAGGGTGTCGATCATCCACAGCGCCGAGGCGAACTGGTCCGAGACGTCCTGCTTCCCGATGCACCCGGCTGTGCTGGCAGAGTTGAGCTCTCCGACCCGGAACTGCAGGCCTGCCTGGTGCGCAACCGGCACGAACGGCGCGAGGCTCTGGGCGAGGCCGACCGACGAGGAGTCCGCGAGTAGGTTCTGGACCGATGGGCCCCCCGGCTGGGACGCGCTGGAGCACCCGTGCAGGGCGTAGCGATGCGCGGTGACGACGTTCAGCCCGGGCTCGGAGGAGATGAACTGTCCGAGGCTCGCAAGCCAACCGGGACCGGCAACCGCGGGACCGGCCAGGGGAACCGTCGGCATCGCCGCCCGCCAGCGCGAGAAGTCGCGCAGGAAGCCACTGAAGCCGTAGCTCGAGCGCCGGGCGAAGTGGTTGTGGTGATGGCGATCGCGGTAGTAGACGAACCCGCTGTACAGGTCGGGCTCGTTGCCGATCTCGATCGCGGAGATGTGGCTGCGACCGATGCCCTTCAGGAACGCCCGCGCCTCGGCGGCGGCGAGCGCCGGTCGCCCGGCCGCTAGGTTCACCCCGAGGATCAGCTGGGCGCCCAGATCGCTCGCGAGGGCTCGCGTCGTGCGCAGCCATCCCTCGGTCAGCGAGTAGCTGACCCCTCCCGGGGCGACCGTGCGGCGGATCGGCCACCAGGTGTCGTCGCTCGAATCCCCGCCGATTCGCAGGACCGGCGCCTGACCCGGGTTGAGGTTGCGGATCAGCTGCTCGAAGACGGGGTCGACCCTGCCCGGATTGCGTCCGGTGTACATGTGCAGCGCCTGGAACTCCAGGGAGAGCCCCAGGAAGCCCGGCGGCATCGCCTGTCCCGTGGTGTTGCCCGAGACGCTCGCGCTCACCGGAGTCTGCGCGTACGCCGGTTCCACCGCGACCGCGAGCCGCGCGCCGGCCAGCGCGATCGCGACCGCCGCCACCAGCCAGAGCCCACCTCCGCGGCGATACACGCTGGGCATCCTGCCAGACTTGATGCCATGGACGCGTCGACGACAGAGAGCTCGCCGCCCGGCGCCGAGACCGCCGAGCCCGAGTCCGACGCGGCGCAGGGTCCCTCCGCGCTCACCGATCTCGTGATCATCAGCGGGTTCTCGGGGGCCGGCAAGTCCACGGCGATGGCCGCCTTCGAGGATGAGGGCTACTTCTGCGTCGACAACCTGCCCTCGGAGATGATTCGCTCGCTGGTCGACCTGTTCATGCACGCGGGCTCCAAGGTCGCCCGCGCGGCGGTCGTCTCCGACGTCCGCGCCGGGAGCTACTTCGAGGGGCTCGTGGCGACGCTCGAGCGTCTTCAGGCCACCGGCGTCAGTCATCGCGTGCTGTTCCTGGAGGCCGACGAGCAGGCGCTGCTCACCCGATACAAGGAGACGCGCCGGCGCCACCCCCTCGCGCCGACCGGCTCCGTGACGGATGGGATCGCGCGCGAGCGCGAGCTGCTCGAGCCGCTGCGCGAGCGAGCCGACATCGTGATCGACACGACCGGCCTCACCGCCGCGATGCTTCGCCGCAAGCTGGCGGATGAGCTGCTGCCGCCGCGCCGCGCCGGCCGCCTCGCGGTCGTGTTCGAGAGCTTCGGCTTCAAGCACGGCCCGGCTCGCGATCCCGACCTGATGTTCGATGTGCGCTTCCTCCCGAACCCGCACTACGAGCCCGAGCTGCGGCCTCTGACAGGTCGCGACGCGCGCGTCGTCGCGTTCATCAACCGCGATGGCGAGCTCGACGCGTTCTATGAGCGGCTGCTCCCGCTGCTCGACTACCTCCTGCCGCAGTACCTCGCCGAGGGCAAGGCCCATCTCGTGGTGGCGATCGGGTGCACGGGCGGCAGGCACCGCTCGGTCGCGATTGCCGAGCACCTGGTCGAGCGCTACCGGGGGCGGGAGGAGTACCTGGTCGAGGCCGTCCACCGCGACGCGACCCGACCGGCGTGATGCTTGATCACGTCGGCTTCGAAGTCTCGGATCTCACCCGTTCGCGCCGCTTCTACGACGCGGTGCTCTATGCGCTCGGCGCGCGGCGGCTGATCGAGTCCGAGCATGCCGTCGCCTACGGGGTCAACGGCCCCGAGCTGTGGATCGTGCTTCGCGGCCGGCCCCCGGCGGCGGGCTACGGACACGTCGCCCTTCATGCGAACGGCAAGGCGGCCGTCGACGCCGCGTACCGCGGGGGGATCGCCAGCGGCGGCAGCGACGACGGCCCACCTGGCCTGCGTCCGCAGTACGGCTCGCGCTACTACGCCGCGTACATGCGCGACCCCGACGGGCTCCGGCTGGAGGTCGTTTCGCGTCGGTAGCCGGCGCTTCGCGCCTGGCCCGTGGCGGGTGGGACGGTGACCGTTGGGGTAGCCTTCCGGGCGCCGATTCTCAGTCGGCGTTCTTGTTTGCGCGCGCGACGAAGGGAGTTCCAGGCACATGGCGGTACGGGTTGGAATCAACGGCTTCGGCAGGATCGGCCGCAACGTATTCCGGGCCGCCTACGAGCGAGGCGCCGATATCGAGTGGCTCGCGATCAACGACATCGTCGATCCGCCGACGATCGCCCACCTGCTCAAGTACGACTCCAACTACGGGCCGTTTCCCGGCGACGTGCACGCGACCGACACCTCACTCCACGTGGACGGCAAGGAGGTCAGGGTGCTGGCGGAGCGCGATCCTGCGGCGCTCCCCTGGAGCGATCTCGGCGCCGAGGTCGTGATCGAATCGACCGGTCTCTTCACCGACCGCGAAAACGCGTCCAAGCACCTCGAGGCGGGCGCTCGCAAGGTCGTGATCTCCGCTCCGGCGACCAATCCCGACGTCACCGTCGCCCTAGGGGTCAACTTCGACGAGGCCTACGACCGCGAGAGCCACAACGTCATCTCGAACGCATCGTGTACGACCAACTGCCTCGCGCCGATCGCCAAGGTCCTGAACGACTCCGTGGGGATCAAGCACGGGTTGATGACCACGATCCACGCCTACACCGCCGATCAGCGCCTGCAGGACATGCCGCATCGCGACCTCCGGCGCGCCCGCGCCGCCGCGATCAACCTGATACCGGCATCAACGGGAGCCGCGAAGGCGATCGGTCTCGTGATCCCGGCGCTGAACGGAAAGCTGAACGGGATGGCGGTGCGCGCCCCAGTCCCGACCGGCAGCGTCGTCGACCTCACGGTCGAGACGACGCGTGAGACCACCGCCGAGGAGGTCAACGACGCGATGCGGGCGGCCGCTCAGAGCGGCCCGTTGCAGGGGATCCTCGAGTACACCGAGGACCCGATCGTCTCCTCGGACATCGTGAAGAATCCCGCCTCCTCGATCTTCGACTCCCAGCTGACTGCCGTGATGGACGGCACGATGGTCAAGCTCATCGCCTGGTACGACAACGAATGGGGCTACTCGAACCGGATCGCCGAGCTCGTCCAGAGGCTCCTTTGAGAACGCTTCGGGACCTGGGCGACATACAGGACAAGCGAGTACTGGTCCGGGTGGACTTCAACGTGCCGCTCGAGGAAGGGAACGTCGCGGACGACACGCGGATCCGCGCGGCGCTGCCGACGATTCAGGAGCTGCGGCGGCGCCGGGCGAAGCTCGTGCTCGTCTCGCACCTGGGCCGCCCCAAGGACCGGGAGCCCGAGCTGTCGCTGCGGCCGGC
Organism: uncultured Solirubrobacterales bacterium; assembly: GCA_963849285.1. Classification (GTDB taxonomy): domain Bacteria; phylum Actinomycetota; class Thermoleophilia; order Solirubrobacterales; family Solirubrobacteraceae; genus Palsa-465. The sequence goes on along the minus strand of CAWKGS010000005.1, from coordinate 1,277,806 downwards.
GGCGAATCGCCTCGCGGAGCTGAGCGGCGCCGACGTGACCCTCGCGCCCGGCGTCGTCGGCGATGACGTCCAAGCGTTCGCGCAAAACCTGGGTCCGGGCGACGTCCTGGTGCTCGAGAACGTCCGCTACGAGCCGGGAGAGACCGAGAACGATCCAGAGCTGGCGCGCGCTCTGGCGGAGCTCGCCGACGTCTACGTCAACGACGCGTTCGGTGCCGCGCATCGAGCCCATGCGTCGACGGAGGGCGTGGCGCGCCTGGTCGCCGATCGCGCCGCCGGGATGCTGCTCGAGGGCGAGGTCCAGACCCTCTCCAGGCTGATGGAGGATCCTGCCCGACCGCTCGTCGCCATCCTGGGCGGAGCCAAGGTGTCTGACAAGATCGCGGTGATCGACCGATTCCTCGAGGTGGCCGACGTGCTGCTGATCGGCGGGGCGATGTGCTTTCCGTTCTTCGCCGCCCAGGGCCACTCGATCGGCTCCTCGCTCTGCGCCGATGACGACGTGGAGCTGGCGCGGCGGGCGCTGGAGGCCGCCGGGCGCGCGTCCGCCACGCTCGAGCTTCCGGTGGACCTGGTCGTCGCGGACCGTCTCGCCGCCGACGCCCGCGCCGAGACACTCGATGGGGTGGATGTCCCTGACGGCAAGATGGGCCTCGACATCGGGCCGCGCACCGCGCGGGCGTATGCCGAGCAGATCGCGAGCGCCGCGACGGTCTTCTGGAATGGCCCGATGGGTGCGTTCGAGCTCGAGCCGTTCTCCGCGGGCACGCGAGCCGTCGCCGAGGCGATGGCCGACAGCGCCGCGACTACGGTGATCGGCGGCGGCGACTCGGTCGCGGCTGTCTCTCGCTACGGCCTTTCCGATCGGATCACGCACATCTCGACCGGGGGTGGAGCGTCACTCGAGCTGCTCGAGGGCAAGGCGCTTCCGGGAGTGGAGGCGCTGGCTTGAGCCGGACGCCGCTGATCGCGGGCAACTGGAAGATGCACAAGACGATCGCCGAGGCCGAGTCGTTCATCGCCGCGCTGCTGCCGCGCGTCTCGAGCGTCGACGGCGTCGACGTGGCGATCTGTCCCCCTTATCCGTCGCTCGGGCCGATGGTCGATTCGACCCGCGGCTCCCGCGTCCAGGTGTACGCGCAGAACATGCACCAGCTCCCGGACGGCGCGTTCACCGGCGAGGTGTCGGTGCCGATGCTCTCCGAGCTCGCGGTGCACGGCGTGATCCTCGGGCATTCCGAGCGGCGTGAGCATTTCGGGGAATCGGACAAGGCGCTCGCGCTGAAGGTGCCGGCCGCAATCTCGGCGGGCCTGATCCCGGTGCTGTGCGTCGGCGAGACCGAGGAAGAGCGCGACCGCGGGGACACTGAGCGCAAGCTCCGCCATCAGGTGCAGGAGGACCTTGCTCGGGTCGAGGTCGAGCGGCTTGGCGAGATAGTGATCGCCTACGAGCCGATCTGGGCGATCGGGACGGGCCGGGTCGCTACCCCCGAGCAAGCCCAGGAGGCGATCGCGTTCGTCCGCGCACTGGTCGCCGACCGCGGAGGGGAGCAGGCGGAGCGGACCCGGATCCTGTACGGCGGCAGCGTGAAGCCGGAGAACGCGGCCGAGCTGCTCGCGCTGCCCGACGTGGACGGCGCGCTGGTCGGCGGGGCGAGCCTCGACGCTGGATCGTTCGCCGAGATCATCGCCGCGGCCGGCTGATGGGGCTCCCCGGCGGGGCATCGTCGCTGCCGGCGCCGTGTGCCGTGCTCGTGGTCCTGGACGGCTGGGGGCTCGCCGAGCCCGGCCCGGGCAACGCCGTCTCGCAGGCGGAAACCCCGGCCTTCGACGAGCTCTGGGAGGCGTATCCGCACACGACGCTGACAGCGTGCGGCCGGTCCGTCGGGCTGCCCGAGGGTCAGATGGGGAACTCCGAGGTCGGCCATCTGAACCTCGGCGCCGGGTCGGTCGTGAAGCAGGACCTGACCCGGATCGACGAGGCGGTGCAGTCCGGCGCGTTGCGCTCCAACGACGTGCTTCGCGAGGCCTTCACGAGCGCCGATCGGGTGCACCTGATCGGGCTGGTCTCCGACGGGGGCGTGCATTCCGGCTTCGAGCACCTGCGCGGACTGATCGAGCTGGCCGCCGAGCTGTCGGTGGCGGATCTGGTGCTGCACGCGTTCACCGACGGCCGCGACACTCTCCCGAGCTCAGGCGCGGGCTATCTGGCCACCGTCGGGGAATGGATGCAGGCGGCCGGCGCGGGCCGGATCGGCAGCGTCATCGGCCGCTACTACGCGATGGACCGAGACCGCCGCTGGGATCGCATCGAGCTGGCCTACGACGCACTCGTCCACGGCCGCGCCGCGGGGCACGCGCAGAGCGGTCGGGAGGCGGCGCGCGCGGCCTACGAGCGCGACGAGACCGACGAGTTCATCAAACCGGTGCTGGTGGGCGAGGAGGCCTTGATCCGTCCCGGCGATTCCGTGTTCGCCTTCAACTTCCGCCCCGATCGGATGCGCGAGATCACGCGCGCGCTCGCCGACCCTTCGTTCGAGGAGTTCGACCGGGGCGGCGCGAGCGTGGTCGAGCGCTACGCGACGATGACCGAGTACGAAGAGGGTTGGCCTTATCCCATCGCCTTCCCGCCGACGCGCCCGCCGGTGACGATCGCCTCCGTCGTGGCCCGCACCGGCGTGCGCCAGCTGCACGTCGCCGAGACCGAGAAATACCCACATGTCACCTACTTCTTCAACGGTGGCGACGAGGCGCCCGTGGAGGGCGAGCGGCGCGAGCTCGTCGACTCGCCGCGGGACGTGCCCACGTACGATCACAAGCCCGCGATGAGCGCGCGCGAGGCGGCGGGCGCGTTCGTCTCCGCCTGGCGCGAGGACCAGCCCGCGTTCGGGATCATCAACTTCGCCAACGCGGACATGGTCGGCCACACCGGCGTGATCCCCGCGGCGGTCGAGGCGATCGAGACCGTCGACGCGTGCCTCGCGGACGTGGTGCGGGTCGTGCACGAATCGGGCGGCGCGTGCTTCATCACCGCCGACCACGGCAACGCCGACAACATGCTCGAGCCCGACGGCAGCCCCAACACTGCCCACTCCCTGAACCCCGTGCCGGCGATCGTCACGATCCCGCGCCTGGCCCTTCGCTCCGGCGGGATCCTCGCCGACGTCGCGCCGACGCTGCTGGAGATGCTGGGGATCGGGCAGCCGGCTGAGATGACGGGCCGCTCGCTGATCCAGTAGCCGGCGGAGATGACGGGCCGCTCGCTGATCGAGTAGCCGGCGCTACACTAAGACTTGACAGGAAGCGACTTAGATTTCATACTTCGCTTCGTCCAAGATCTTTCATCCTTCCACGGAGGTTTTCATGGCACTTATCCGCTGGGAGCCGGTCCGCGAGCTGAGCACGATCCAGAACGAGATGAACCGGCTCTTCAACACCTTCTTCGACGCGCCCGCGGCCGCCAACGGCGGGTCCGTGATGCGCCGCTGGGTCCCCGCGATGGATCTGGTCGAGACCGAGGACGACTTCGTCCTGCGCGCCGATCTGCCCGGGCTCTCCGAGCAGGACGTGAACATCGAGCTCGAGGACAGCGTCCTGACGATCTCGGGCGAGCGCAAGGCGCAGCACGAGGAGCGCAAGGAGGGCTACTACCGGGTCGAGCGTTCCTTCGGCGCGTTCGCGCGGTCGCTGACCCTGCCCGAGGGTGTCGATCCCGCGGGCGTCCACGCCGCGTTCGACAAGGGCGTGCTCGAGGTCCGCATCCCCAAGCCCGAGGAGCGCAAGCCGCGCAAGGTCGCGATCTCCGTCGGCGGCGGCGCCGCGAAGACGATCGAGGGCACAGAGTCGGTGAGCCCCCGGGGCACGGAGTCGACCACCGCTTAGTCCACGAAGGTCATCCGGGCCAGTTCACGGGCCGCCGGTCTCGCCGGCGGCCCGTCGCGTTGCGAGCACGTCCCCGGGCCTCGCGCCGGCTCGCAGAGCGGCGGCGACCTCCGGGAGCCGGCCGGCGTCGATCGCCGCCCGCAGGTCGCCCATCAGCGCGGCGATGAACGTCAGGTTGTGAACGGTGAGCAGCCGCAGCGCCGTCAGCTCGCCCGCCTGCAGGAGGTAGCGCAGGTATCCCCGGGTGAACCCACCGGCGCAGGCGGGGCATGCGCAACCGGCGAGGATTGGCTCGCGGCTCGCGCGCCAGGGGCTCTTCATCAGATCGACCCGCCAGCCGTCCTGCGGCGCCGGCACCAGCGCCACGCCGTGGCGCCCGAGCCGGGTGGGCAGCGCGCAGTCGAACGTATCGATCCCGAGCTCGACCCCGGCGATCAGATCGTCGACGTCTCCGATCCCCAGCAGATGGCGGGGACGGTCGGGAGCGAGGCGTTCGAGCTCGGCGGTGGTCCAGGCCACGACCTCGTGCATTTGCTGCTTCTCGCGTCCCAGCGAGCCGCCGATCGCGATCCCATCGCTGGCGCTCGCCGCGACCGTCGCGGCCGAGTCACGACGGAGGTCGTGCTCGACGCCGCCCTGCACGATCCCATAGACCCTCTGCCACGCCGGTCCGTGCCGCTCGTGCCAGCCCAGGCACCGCTCCAGCCAGCGATGCGTGCGCTCGGTCGAGCGCGCCGTGTAGTCGCGCGTCACGTGAAAGGGCGTGCACTCGTCGAACGCGAGCGCGATGTCGGACCCGAGCGCGGCCTGAACGGACATCGAGGTCTCCGGGCTCAGGAACCGCTCCCCGCCGTCGACATATGAGCGAAAGCGCACGCCCTGCTCCTCGATCGAGATGATCCTGCCGCTGCTCGTCGTCGGGCGTCCCCGGCCCTTGATCTCGTCCGCGACACCGCCATGCCCCATCGAGAACACCTGGAAGCCACCCGAGTCGGTGATGATCGGGTGCGGCCAGCGCATGAACTCGTGCAGCCCCCCGAACTGCTCGATCAGCTCGGGTCCGGGCGCCAGCAGGAGATGGAAGGTGTTGCCGAGGATCAGCTCGTACCCGAGTTGCTCGACGTCGCGTGGCTCGAGCGTCTTGATCGCTCCGCGCGTCGCGAGCGGGACGAACGCAGGCGTCTGGACGTCGCCGTGCTCCAGGTGCAACGTCCCGGTCCGGGCGAGCGAACCGGCGGCGCGGGTGCGGATCGTGAACACGGTGCCGTTGGGCCGGGCCTCGCCCCGCCCAGGATCGCTACTTCGTGTACTGGTTGATCAGGTTGCGGATGCTCGAGATCGCGCTCTGGGCGTCCTTCGCGACGATCGAGCGGAAGTGCACGACGGTCGTCGAGGTGCTGGTGGCGATCACGACCGCGACCACGACCGCGGCGATGAACACGAGCGCGAGTGCGGTGAACGCGAAGAACCGCCGCGCGGCGCGGCCGCGTCGGCGCTCGCCCACCTGCTCCGTCGGATCGACCGGCTGCGGCCGCCCGGACCGACGCTCGGGCGGGACCGCCATGCGGCCGGGGGCCGTGCGTGCGGTCCTCGGGGCGGCACGAGGCACCACCCGGGTCGCGGCGGTGTCGGGACCGCGCCGGCGGTCCGCGTCCGTGTCGGAGAGGACGCGCGTGGCCGCGCTGCTGCCGAGATGCGCCGTAGGAGCCCCCGCCGACACCGGGGCGATCCCGAGCATTCCGTTGGCCAGCGCATCGGCCAGCACCATCGCATCGGCCGGCCGCGCGTGCTGGTCGATCGACAGCGCCATCGACACGGCCAGCGCGAGCTCGGGCGGCACCCCCGGATTCAGATGATCGAGCGGCGCGGGCGACTCGCGCTGCTGCTTGAGCGCCAGCTCGGAGAGCGAGTTGGCCTCATAGGGCAGCCGGCCGGACAGCAGCTGGTAGGTCACCACGCCGAGCGAGTACAGGTCGGCGCGCGGGCCGGCCTCCTCGCCCCGCGCTTGCTCGGGCGCCAGGTAGGCCGCGGTGCCGAGGACCGAGCCGACCTGCGTGATGCTCGACTGGTCGGTCGCCCGTGCGATCCCGAAGTCGGCGAGCTTGACGACGTCGGCATCCGACACCAGCAGGTTGCCGGGCTTGACGTCTCGGTGAACTACGCCGTTGCGGTGCGCGTAGTCCAACCCGCGACAGGCCTGGGTCACGATCGCGATCGCCTCCTCGACGTCGAGGTGGCCGCGGTCGCGCAGCAGCTCCGCGCAGGAGTGCCCCGAGACATGTTCCATCACGATGAAGTGCTGGTGGTGCCCTTCGTCGAACCCGAAGTCGAATACCTGGACGATGTTCGGGTGCACCAGCCGCGCCGCGGCGAGCGCCTCGCGGCGGAAGCGCGAGACGAACGTCGCATCATCGGCGAGGTGCTCCGCAAGGAGCTTCAGCGCCACGTATCGCTCGAGGCGCTGGTCGAACGCCAGGTGAACCGTTGACATGCCGCCGACCCCGAGCCGGCCCTCGACGCGATAGCGCCCCGCGATCGTCGTCGTGCCTGTCATGGTCCGTTACCGCCGCTTCCTGGAGTCGTGCTGCCGCCGAGACCGGCGCCCCCAGAAGTGCCAGTGCTTGAAGTACCCGAGCTGGTGCTCGAGGTTGCAGAGCCGCTCGACGTGCTCGGGGAGCTGGAGCTGCTCGAGCTGCTGCTGGAGCTCGAGGATGGGGAAGACGTCGTGCTGCTGGAGGTCGAGCTGGAGCTGGATGAGCTCGAGCTGGTGGAGCTCGAGGTCGACTGGCAATCCTTCGCGGTCAGCTGAGCGAGCGTGCTGGCACCCTGCCCGAGGTTGGACTGCAGCGTGGAGTCCACTGACGACGGAAGGTTCGCGACGTCGCTGCCGAACGCGCTCGCGGCGCTGTTGGCCGCGGCGCAGTTCTTGCTGCCGAGCGCCGAGGAGACCTGGTCCAGCTGGTTGTTGAGGGTGGCGGACTGATCGCTCGAGAGCAGGCCGGAACCACCACCGCAGGCAACGATGAACGAAACCGCGAAGCCGGCTCCGCAAGCGAACAGGGCGCGGGGAGCAAGGCGCATCCGCGGCCTGACTTTAGAGCTTCGGTGGGTCGGAGTGACCGCGGCCGCTCCGGTCACTGGCCGTAGTGGAGGCGCTCGGCCAGGGAGTCGGGCAGCTTTGCGGCCCGGATCGCTGCCGCCGCGCCGTCGATGTCGTACTCGGTGCGGCGGTAGATCGCCCGCCAGCGATCGAGATCGAGCTCGAGCCACGCCGCGCGCGGATCGCTGTCACGAGGCTGGCCCACGCTGCCAGGATTGATCAACCACTCGCCCGCGTCGAGGTCGAGCTCCTCGTCGGCGCCGCGGGTCTGGCCGGTGGCCGCGTCGCCCGGCCGGCGGCAGAACGAGAGCGCGACGTGCGAGTGCCCGATCAGGCAGACGCGTTGCGCTTGCACGTCGAGGCACAGCTCGGCCTGAAGGGGGGAGAGGACGTACTCCCAGACGGGGTCGCGCGGGCTTGCGTGATAGAGCCCGACGGCCTCGTCGCGCTCGAGCGGCTGGAGCTTGTCCAGGTACTCCCGCGTCTCCGTGGCGATCGTGGCCTGCGTCCACTCGGCCGCGAGCGCCGCCCCGCGCGAGAACTGCTCGAGCGGCAGCGATCCCCGGACGCCGAGGTCGTGGTTGCCCGCCAGACAGATCGCCGCATGCCTTCGCGCCAGCTCCACGCAGGCGTCCGGATCCGCGCCGTAGCCGACAAGATCGCCGAGGCACCACATCTCGCTGCAGTCGGAGGCCTCGATCGCGTCGAGCACTGCCTCGAACGCCTGGAGGTTGCCGTGGATGTCCGAAACGATCGCGACGAGCACGGCTACAGTCTCCCTGGTGAGTCGGCGATCTGGCGTAGGAGTCCTCGGATCGATCCTGCTGACCGCCGCCAGCGCCGAGCTCGGCGTGAGGCTGCTGCGCCCGCGCCCGCCGGCGCCCGGGGCGGCGGCGGTCGAGCTGGAGCGCTACTTCAGCGCTGCTGAGATCGCGCGCGGAAGACGGTTCGCGCGGCCGCAGATGGCGCTCGGGCTCGCGCGCGGCGCCGTGGATCTGGCGACCCTCGCGGCGGTCGTACGACACCCGCCGCGTCTCTCCCGGCTGCACCCGGTCGCGGGAGGCGCGATCGCGGCCGCGGGCCTCGCGACGGGGCTCACGCTGCCGACCCTGCCGCTCGCCGTCGTGGCGCGTCGCAGGGCGATCGAGGTCGGCCTGGTCACGCAGTCCTGGCGCGGCTGGATCGCCGATCTGATCAAGGCGAAGGCGATCGAGTCGGCGATGGCGGCCGGCGCGGGCGCGCTGGTCGTCGCCGCGACGCGCCGGTACCCCCGAGGGTGGTGGCTGGCCGGAGCGGGCGGATCGGTGCTGACCGGAGCGTTGCTGGTTGCGGTCTCCCCGGTGCTGCTCGACCCGGTCTTCAACCGCTTCACGCCGCTTCCCGAGGGCGAGACGCGCTCGGACGTGCTCGAGCTCGCGCGCGCCGCGGGGATCGAGGTCGGCGAGGTGTACTCGGTCGACGCCAGCCGCCGAACCACCGCCGCCAACGCCTATGTCACCGGGCTCGGGCCGACCAAGCGCGTCGTCCTGTTCGACACGCTGCTCGAGCGCTACAGCCGCGACGAGATCCGCGGCGTCGTCGCGCACGAGCTCTCGCACGTCCGCGGTCGTGACGTCTGGCGGAGCGTTCTCTTCGCTGCGATCGTTGCGGGTCCGGCCGCGCTCGCGGTGCAGCGGCTGAGCTGGGTCCTCTCCCCGGAGCGGGGAACTCCGGCCGCCCTGCCGGCCCTCGGGCTGGCGGCGGCGGTGGTCGGCCTGCCCGTCGGGCTGCTCGGCAACCGCCTGTCCCGCTCGATCGAGCGACGCGCCGACGCCTACGCGCTGGAGCTGACCGGCGCGCCGGACGCGTTCATCTCCTTCGAGCGCGCGATCGCGCTCCAGAACGTCGCCGATCTCGACCCGCCGGCCTGGGTGGCGTCGGTGCTGGCGACGCATCCGCCGACGGCCCAGCGGATCGGCGCGGCAGTCGCCTACGCGGAGCAGGCGGGGATGGCGTCAGGCGCGCGGACCGATCAGGCCTGAGGGCCGCCGCCCCACTCGGGGAGGTTCTTGATCCCCTCGCGGGTCTGCCACTTCGAGTAGTTGTCCTGCATCGCGTCGATCAGCTCCCGCATGAACTTCGGCGAGAGGTTGATCCTGGAGACCACGACGCCAGGGACCTCGTCGTCCTCGACTTCATGGTCGACGCGTGCGAACGTGATCGTGAACTCGTAGTCGGAGTGGCTCACGTTCGCGAAGTTCGCGTACACGCCGGCCATGATGTCCGGCGAGAAGTGGATGTTGATGTGACGCTCGGGTGTGTTTGGGTCATCCATGTGGGCTTAGTATCCCATCGTGCGGATCGTGGTCGTCGCTGTGGGGAGGCTGCGCCCCCCGTTCGCCGACGACGTCCGGCACTACCAGCAGCTGCTGGCACGGCACACGCGGCTGGAGCTGGTCGAGGTCCGCGAGGATGACCACGCCCCGCGCCGCGTTCCGGAGCGGGCATTCGTGTCTCTCCTCGACGCCGCGGGCGAGCAGTTCGACTCGGTTCATTTCAGCCGGTTCCTCGAGGAGCGCCGCCAGAGCGGGCGGGGTCTCTGCTTCATCGTGGGCGGGCCGTTCGGGCTCGACCTCGACGACGTCGATCACCGGCTCTCCCTGGGCCGCCTGACGCTGCCCCACCAGCTGGCGCGAGTCGTGCTGCTGGAGCAGCTCTACCGTGCTCACAAGATCCTGGCCGGCGAGCCCTACCACTACTGACGCCGCGCCCTCGTCATGTCGGTCGCCGGCTCCGCACAGGTACGCTCGCAGAGCATGATCGAGTTCCCGACCGCAGGTATCGCAAGCGCGTGACGGTGGCGTCCTCCTTCAATCCGGTGCGCGACCTTCAGGATGCCGTGCGCGGTGCGGCGTCGGCGGTGCTCGGGCCCGGTCGCGAGCTCTCGGCCGAGGTCCGCGTCGAGCGACCCAAGCGCGCGGGCCAGGGCGACTACGCGACCAACGTCGCGATGCTGCTCGCGCCGATGCTCGCTACGCCCCCGCGAGTGGTCGCCGAGCGGATTGGCTCGGAGCTGGAGGCGCGGCTCGGCGAGCGGCTCGACCGAGCGGAGGTCGCCGGTCCAGGGTTCCTGAACCTGTCGCTGGCGGACCGCTGGTATCGCGAGGCGCTCGCGGCGGTGCTGGAGGGCGAGGAGCGCTTCGGCGGCGGCGAGGCCGACCCCGCCGAGCGGATCGTGGTCGAGTTCGTGTCCGCGAACCCGACCGGACCGCTGGTCGCGGCGAGCGGACGCCACGCGGCTTACGGCGACGCGCTGGCGCGAATCCTCGAGCACCACGGTCACGCCGTCTCGCGCGAGTACTACTTCAACGACGCCGGGTCGCAGATCCGGCTGCTGGGCGAGTCGGTCCAGGCGCGTGCGCGCGGGGAGGAGATCCCCGAGGGTGGTTACAAGGGCGATTACGTGTTCGAGCTTGCACGGATGATCGAGGGCGCGGCCGAGCGGGACGGCGGTCTGGTTGCCTCGGAGGCAGTCTCGATCCTGCTCGAGCGAATCAAGGGCACGCTCGAGCGCTACGGCGTGCGCTACGACACGTTCTTCAGCGAGAGCACGCTGCGCGCGGGCTCCCCGAGCCAGCTCGACTCCGCGCTGTCGATGCTCGAGGCCGCCGGGCATCTGTACCGCTCCGAGGGGGCTCTGTGGCTGCGCACCACCACGTTCGGCGACGACAAGGACCGGGTCGTGATCCGCTCCAACGGTGAGCCGACCTATCTGGCGGCGGATGTGGCCTACCTGCAGAACAAGCGCGAGCGAGGGTTCGAGCGCCAGCTCTTGCCGGTCGGCGCGGACCATCATGCCTACGTGCGCGAGATGAAGGCCGCGCTCGCGGCGCTGGGCGGCGATCCGGCCACGGTCGAGATGCCGATCCTGCAGTTCGTGCACCTCGTCGAGGGCGCCGACCGCGCCGCGATGTCCAAGCGGCGCGGCGAGTTCGTCACGCTCGATGAGCTGCTCGACGAGATCGGCGTGGACGCGACCCGCTTCTTCATGCTCCAGCGCTCGCACGACCGGACGCTCGACCTCGATCTGGACCTGGCCCGCAGCCAGTCGGCCGAGAACCCCGTCTACTACATCCAGTACGCGCACGCGCGGATCAGCTCGATGGTCCGCCGCCTGGCGGAAGAGCGCGTCGCGGCCGCGCTCGGCTCAAGCGATGCGTGGGGCCACGGCGACCTGCATCCCTCGGAGCGGGGGCTGGTGATCGCCCTCGTCGCGTTCCCGGGCGAGCTGGCGGAGGCCGCCGCGCGGCGTGTGCCCCACCGGATCGCCGGCTACGCGCTGGAGCTCGCGCAGGCGTTCACCGCGTTCTACCGAGACTGCAAGGTCGTGGGCGCGACTCCGAGCGAGGTCGAGTCCTTCCGGGTGGCGCTCTCGATCGCGGCGCAGCGGGTCCTGGCGCTGTCGCTGGGATTGCTCGGCGTCAGCGCGCCCGACTCGATGTAGCTTCAGCCCTTGAAGTTGGCGAGGTCGGCTTCGAGCCGGCGGGCGTCCTCGCCGGTCGGCGGTGAGGTGGAGGCTGGTGCGTCGCGGGCCGCGGCCGCGCGCGTGCGCGCCCGCCAGCGGGGCAGGGTGAAGGCGAGCGCGACCGCACCGATCAGCAGCACGGCCGGGGGCAGGATGTAGACGGTCAGATTGAATCCGTGCGCCGGCGGCCTGGCCAGCACGGCCGGCCCGAACTGCGCCACGAGCCACCGCTCGATCTGGCTCTTGGTCTCTCCCTGCGCGATCAGCGTGTTGATGTCGTCGCGCTCGGCCGTCGCCTGTGGCGACTGCGCGACCGCCAGCGACTCGTGGCAGAGCACGCACATGATGTCCGGCTCGATGTCGGTCAGCGAGGCGCGGTGAGGGGCGGCGAGCGCGGCCGGCGCGAGCGCCATGAGGACCGTCGTCGCGATGATCGCCAGAACTGCCGTGGCGCGCGGTCTCATGTCGTCGGCTCGGAGAGGATCGACGCGACGGTCCGCTGCAGCCAGCTGCCCGCCAGCTGGAACCGGCGGATGGCCGCGATCCGCCCTCGCCGGTCGATCACGAACGTCTCGGGGACGCCGTTGACGCCAAGCGATCGCACGAAGTTGCCATTGATGTCGCGGATCACCGGATAGTCGATGTGCTCGCGGCGCACGAACGCCGCGGAGTCGCTCGAGGTGTCCTGGTATGTGACCCCGAGGATCGTCCCGCCGTCGCGCCCGAGCGTCCGCTGCTCCTGCTCGAGGATCGGCGCCTCCGTCTGGCAGGGTGGGCACCACGACGCGAACACGTTCAGCACCACCACCTTGCCGCGGAAGCTCGCAAGGCTCTCGGTGCGCGTCGAGCCGAGTACCGGCAGCTGCATCGAGGAGTCGGGCGCGCGCGGCCTGACGCCCTTCGCGAGCGCGGCATCGATCGAGGTGCTGGCGCCCTGGCTGGCGACGCCGAACGCCAGCAGCCACACCAGCGCAACCGCCGCCGCAACGACAACTCCGGGGACCAAGTAGCGCCGCATCTGCGAGTCCAAGGGTAGAGGAGCCGGCCCCGCGGCCCTCCGCTACTCCCGCCCCGCTGCTCCGGTCCGACGGCTTAGAATCGCTCGAAGCGCGGACGTAGCTCAGTTGGTAGAGCGTCGGCTTCCCAAGCCGAAGGTCGCGGGTTCGAGACCCGTCGTCCGCTCTCACGAAAGGCCCGCTATGCGGTGACGCCGGGGTTGCCGGCGTGCTATCCGCGTCGAATTCAGCGCGGTCAGGTCTGACCGGCGAGGACGGCGAGGAGGTCGCCGACTTTCTTGCCGCGAGCGAGTGGGTCGGGTAGGCGCAGGTCGGCGTGGATCTCATAACGGTTGCGGCGGCCGTTGCGCTCACGGGTGATGTAGCCGGCGTCAGCAAGGTCGCCGACGATGCGGAACGCGGCGCGTTCGGTGACCCCAACCGCGTCACCGATCTCGCGCAGGCGGATGCTCGGGTCGTGGGAGATGCAGAGCAGCACCGCTGCGTGGTTGGTCAGAAACGACCAGGTGAGGGGGTCTTCCTCGCGCTTCATCCTCACACACATGATAGACATATCTAGAATCTTTCTGCTAGATTCATTGGTCTACAGTTAGGAGACCTCGATGGGATTTTCTGAGATCACTCAGGCGCTCAAGCGGGAGACTGAAGCCTGGAACGCTCACGACGCTGATGGTGTCGCCGCGTGCTACGCCGAGGACGCGAAGTTGTACGACGTAGGGCTACCCGAGCCGCTGCAGGGGCGCGCGGCAATCCGAGACTCGGTGGCGGGCTATCTCGCGGCGTTCTCGGATTTCCATGCCGTCAACCTAGGTGAGCCGATCGTCTCGGGCAACCGGACGGCTCAAGAATGGAAGGTCACCGGGACGAACGACGGCGAGCTGATGGGCATCCCGCCGACCGGTAAGCAGGCGACCACGTACGGTTGCGGGACAGCCGAATTCGGTGATGATGGGCTGATCCACCGCGGCGGCAACTACTGGAACGCCGCCGCGCTGATGCAACAGCTCGGCGTCGCGCCCGAAACAGTCGGCGCCAACGCCTAACCGCAGCTCAGATCGGGGCCGTTCGGGGCCCGGTACGCCGGGCACCGAGCGCCCCGATAGGCATCCCCAACAAGCTGTCCGAGACGACGCGTCAGAGGTTTGCCGCCGGATCGGGCGAGGTGTCCGCGACCAACGGGCAATCGCTACTGCATCGAGCGCGATGCGACCGCGATCTTGCGGCCTGAGACGCGATCGCCCTCGGTGCTTTGCGAGTACGCCGAGAATCGCCGCTGAGCGGCTCGTGTGTACCCGCGCTGACGTGAGAGCAGGTCTCGCGCCCGGCGTGGCGAGAGACTCGAAACTCGCCGCGCGAGGGTGCGCCCAGTTGTGCCTGATGGCGTGCAGAAGAGAGGCTCGTCACAGCGACAAATTCCCCGGCTGGGGCCGCTGATGCCGGTAGCATTCCCGGAGGGGTATATGGGCGGCCGCGGGCAACCAAAGCACCAGCAAAGGAGCAGCGGATGAGCAACATCGACACGATTAAGACCGCCTGGGATGCATTTCAAAAGGGTGACGTGGAGGGCGTGCTCCAGTTCTACGCCGATGAGGCGCGTTGGGATGGCTGGAACACCAAGGACCTCCCGGGAGGCGGCCGGTTCGAGGGCAAGCAGGAGATCGGCCGGATGCTCGGTCAATGGGGACCGGAGAACTTCGAGGAGTTCAAGGCGACACCCGACGAGTTCCACGAAGCTGGTGATGTCGTGATCGTCCTCGGTCACGGCGAGGGAAAAACCAAGGCCGGCGGCAGTTTCTCATCGCCGTTCGTGCACGTGAACCGATTCCGCGAGGGTAAGGTGATTGAGGTCCTGGCACTGACCGACACCGCAGCCTTGAGAGACGCGATCAGCGGCTCGGACTGAGCGGGTCGCTCGTAGTTGGTCGTACCTTCGGCGCTACCCCAAGCCGTCACGCCGCCGTCACGCCGCCGTGAATTTAGAGGCAACAACCGGGCATGCTCGTAGCCCACCACAAAGCGGGGACTGCGGCGTTCCCGAATCCGTCCGAGCGCGGCCAAGATCGCAGTCGAGAGACTCCCCCGCGACGCCTGGGGTGGAGGAGCGTTTGGACGGATGCAGCCCGAGCGCGCGGGCGGGTCGGGGCGCTCGATCGGCTGCTCTCGGGTCACGGTATGCACCGCGCTCGCGCATGCGGTCCTGGCCGGTGAGGCGGGCGCCGGACCGGGGTTTGAACGACGATTTAACACGCCGCATCGTTGCATCACCGCATCGTGATGATAAGATGTGCTCATGTCCAAAGTACGCACGACGCTTACGATCGACGAAGACGTTCTGAAGTGGGTGAAGATTCGCGCAGCGCGTACAGGCGTCTCTGATAGCGCCGTGATCGAGGAATCTCTGCGCCGCGATCTCAAGCTCGACGTGCTCGACGAGCTGTGGGCGAATGCGACGATGTCCGAACCCAAGGCGTCCGAGCTCACCGTGGAGGCGCAACACGCGACGAGGCCTGGCCGACGGGCATCTGGTGCGCGCCGTCGTTGATGTCAACGTCCTGATCTCAGGGGTGCTGTCCGCCAAGGGGTCGTCGGCCGAGATCCTGCGTGCTAGCCGCGACGGCCAGTTTGAGCTTGTGGTGTCTGGGTTGCTCCTCGAGGAGCTCGAGCGAACGCTCGCGTATCCGAAGCTGCGCAAGCGGATCCCTCCGGAGAAAGCCGCCGCTTTCGCCGACTGGGTCCGCGGTCATGGCAGCCTGGCCGAGGATCCAGCAAGTCCACCACCGGTTGGTTCCCGCGACCGGGACGACGATTACCTTCTCGCACTCGCGATCAACAGCCGTGCCTATCTGGTCACCGGCGACCAGGACCTGCTCGTCCTGAGCAACGACCTGCCGATCCTCACACCCGCACAGTTCGCGACCAACCTCCGCAAGGCCAGCTGAGCAGCCGGCAGCCCCGCGCTTGGCAAGGGGCGCCACTCGGCCGCGGACAATCGCGCGCGGTGCGGGCCGGCGCGCTGCGGGTCGCCCCTAACCCATCTTTACGTGCCGGACGCGCTCCGGGGTGATCAGGAACTTGACGCGCTCGTCGCCGGGCTGATGCCACGGGTACTCGTCAAGGCCCATGTACTTCTTCGTCAGCCGATCCGCGTGCTCCCTGGCGCCCTCACGGCTCCCGGTGGCGGTACCGCGGATCTCAACGTAGTGCGCCGGGTTGTCCGACTCGAATACGAGCACGGTCGCATGCGGCTCGCGCTCGAGGTTGGCCGGCCACCGCCGCCCGACGAGGCTGTTCACCGCAACCGATCCGTCCTCCGTGTCGATCCAGACCATCGCCGTATGGATCGATCCGTCCTTGTTATGGGTGGATATCACCGCATGATTGGGCCGCTCGAGCAGCTCGCGCACATCGGAGTCGTTCAGTGTTGCCATGCACGACAGTTTACCCGTCAACTATGCTGCGGACGGAGCGTTCGGCCCAGCCGGTGCTCATCGCGAGCGCAGCTCGCGGCCATCCTCGCGCGCGTGATCGAGCGGCACCTCGAACCGGTGCTCGACGACCGCGAGGTCCGGGAGCGGACTCCGGCCGTGGAGCTCACCGGTTAGCTGGTCAGGTGGAACGATCGCTCGATGGGTCGATCAGGTACTTCGTCCCGGTAGTGCGGCGCGAGAACACCGCGAGGACCTCGGGCTGCAGAACGTCGCGCAATCCGATGGTCTGTGCGTAGCCCGAGGCGAATGTCGTCCGGGCCTCGGCCAGGACGCGCGCGCGCATCCGGCCGATGACCTCCGCGCCGAGGCGGGCGAGCGCGTTTGTCAGCAGGTATCCGCCGACACCCCACGTCAGCCCGAACTTGCGGTCGATGACGGTGGGCGAGAAGTCGAGCGAGCCGTAGATGTACACCTGCTTGTGCACTGTGGTTCCGTACGGTGTCCACGACGCGAGCGGCGGCTGCGCGCGTTCCATCGCGGTGAGGATGTCGCCGGCCAGCGAACCCCCGCCGATGGCGTCAAACGCCAAGGTTGAGCCCGTCTCGCGGATCGCCTCGGTGAGCCGATCGGCAAAGTCCGGCTGCGTGGAGTCGACGACGTGGACCGCGCCAAGGTCGCGCAGCATCTGGGCCTGCTCGGCGCGCCGCACGATGTTGACCAGTCCGATGCCGTCGGCCGCGCAGATCCGCACGAGCATTTGACCGAGGTTGGACGCGGCCGCGGTGTGAATAAGCGCAGTGTGGCCCTCGGCGCGCATGGTTTCGACCATCGACAGCGCCGTCAGCGGGTTGACGAACAGCCCCGCGCCCTCGGCGGTGCTGACGTCGTCGGGCAGCTCGACGACAGCGGCCGCGTCGACCACGCGGTAGTCGGCCCACATCGACCCACCAAACAACGCGACCCGACGGCCGATCAGCGAGGCCCCTTCCGGCCCCGCGGCGACCACGGTACCGGCGCCCTCGTTACCGACCGGCAACGGCTTGTCGAGCCGGTCGCGATACAGCGGGAGCACCGCCTCCGGAACGCTGCCCACCAAATCTGGGCCTTCGGATCGCAGCGTGCCTGGGGCGACCGCACCCAGCAGGACCCCGAGATCCGAGGGGTTGATCGGAGACGCTTCGACAGCCACGACAACCTCACGCTCGCCCGGCGCGGGCACGTCGCCCTCGGTCAATTCCACCCTCAGCTCGCCGCTGGAGGAGATGGTGGATCGCAGGCTGCGCCCGCGGGTGGGAGTCGCGTCAGCACTCATCAGGAGCCTTTCGAGTCGGAGATCGCAGCCTACCGAGCGACCAGACACCTCCCTGGGGAGTTACGCAACGCGCGGATCCTCCGTGCCCGGCAGGAACCTAGTCTTCCTTCGCGCCGATCTGGGCAAGGGCCTCCTCAAGCGCGCCTTCGCCACCGGGCTTGCCGGTGATCGCCAGTTCCGGAGACCAAGTGGGGACGCGGCCGGCGAGCGCTGCGGCGCGCTTACGGCCTGCGACCTCGATTGGTGCGCGCCGACGGAGTTGGGCAAGCAGCCGGGTGCTGTACTGCGCCGGTGACTCCTCGGGCCCGATCGCGGGTCGGTCGAACTCGAAGAATTCGACGCGCACGTGCGGGCGTGCTCTGGGGAACCGCGGGATCGCGACCGTGCCGTTGCACGCAACTCCGATGATCGTTGCGTCAGGCACAGCCCGTGCCATATAGCCGATGCCGCTACGGGCCCGCAGTGCGCGGCCGAGCGAGCGTGTGCCCTCGGGGTAGATCCCGATACATGCGCCATTGCGGAGCTCCTCGATCGCGCGGTCGAGCGCCCCGGTATCGCCAGATCCACGCTCGATCGGGATCTGTCCCATCCCGGTCAAGACCGCGCCGAGCAACTTGTTCTTCCACATCGTGGACTTCGCTAGCGCCCTGATCTGTCGGCGGGGCATCGCCGCGATCCCCGTGGCCACGGTGTCCCAATAGCTGTCGTGGTCGCCGACGACCAGCACCGGCCCCTCCAGCGGCAGCAGTTGACGGCCCGTCACCTGCAAGCGCCCCCACCAGTCAACCCCGGGCGTCGAGGCGAACATCACGCCGCGGTAGGCCGGGGTGATCCGCTCGATACGCTCGGCCATCGCGTCCGCAGGCTACTCGGATCGACGCGACGAAGCTGTGGTCCGCCGGGTCCGATCTGCAGACCCCCGACCATGGGTGATGATTGCCCGATGCCGGCAGAGGCGTTGCCGGCTCCTCTTCGACGACCGTAGGAACCACGCGGCTCCCCGCCGGGTCGTCTGCCTGACGATCTCTCCCACGATCGGCGGAACGGCAAGTCGGCGCTTCAGCGACCAGCAGTGGATACGGCACCTGCTCGTGGCGAATGGGAGGTGCGTCGCTACGGGCACGAGTCGGGACCCGCATTCGTGCTCGCGCGGGTGTTGAAGGCTTGCGCTGGGGATTGCCGTCTGAAGAGGGGACCGTCCCGCAGTTCCTCTCGGGGTCGTGCGGCGATTCCGCTGATCGTCACCTGCCGGTCTGCAGTGGCGCGGCGGGTAGTTGCACCGTGACGCAGAGCCCGCCAGCGACTCGGGGGGTGAGGGTGAGGGTTCCGTCGTGTGCTTGGGTGATGCTTTTGACGATTGCCAGGCCGAGGCCGGCACCTCCGTGATCGGTGTATATGCGCTCGGTGCCGCGACGAAACGGCTCGCCAAGCGTGGAGGCTACCTCTGGGGTGAGCTTCTCGCCGGTGTTCTCGACAGTGAGCACCACACCGTTGGGGTCAGCGCTGGTGGCGACCCACACAGTGCCGTGTTCGGGCAGGTTGTGGACGATCGCGTTGTGGACGATGTTCGTGGTCAACTGCAGCAGGAGGGCGTGTGAGCCGATGGTGGGGGTCGTGTCGCCGGAGGTCTCGATGGTGAGGCCGCGCTCTTCTGCGAGGGGGAGGAGCGTTTCGGTGGCTTCTTCGGCTATGAGGGACAGGTCGACGCCTTCTCGGGTGAAGGATCGCTGGTCGGCGCGACTGAGCAGGAGCAATGCTTCGGTGAGGTCGATCGCTTGAGTGTTGACGACATGGAGGCGGTCGACCAGCTCGCCGTTGTCGCGGTTCGGATCGTTGCGGGCCACGTCGAGAAGCGTTTGCGTGACCGCCAGCGGGGTGCGCAGTTCGTGGGAGGCGTTGGCCGCGAATCTCTGCTGTTCTGAGACGTGTGCTTCGAGTCGTGCGAGCATGGCATCGAAGGCGTCGGCGAGGTCGCGGAACTCGTCTCTTCGGCCTTCCAACTGGATTCGGTGGGCGAGTGACCCGCTGGTGGTCATGCG
Organism: uncultured Solirubrobacterales bacterium; assembly: GCA_963849285.1. GTDB lineage: Bacteria > Actinomycetota > Thermoleophilia > Solirubrobacterales > Solirubrobacteraceae > Palsa-465. The sequence goes on along the minus strand of CAWKGS010000005.1, from coordinate 1,258,525 downwards.
TGTGGCGTCCGTGATGCGAGTCAGAGGGGCGAGCATCCGGCCGGCGAGAAACCACCCTCCCACGAGACCGAACACCAGCAGGAACGCCAACACCGCGGCTGCCCTCGGAGCGAAAACGTGTAGGAGACTGGACCGGACGGGAAACACACCAGGAGTGGTGGGGGTGAGAATGAGCGCACGCTCGGGAACGTAACGCAGGAGGAACACCCACACGGCGGCGAGCAGTAAGGCACCTGCGAGCATGAGGAACCCGGCGTAGCTGAGTGTGAGCTTGAGGCGAACGCTCAAACCAGGGGCTCTATCCACGGTCTCCTCCCTCGCGCTCGGTGACGGGTGCCGTGTCGATGCGGTACCCGGAGCCGGCCACGGTGGCGATGATCCAGGGTTCGCCGAGGCGTTTGCGCAGGGCCGACACGATGATGCGCACGGCGTTGGTAAACGGGTCGGCATTCTCATCCCACGCCCGTTTCAGGAGTTCTTCGGCGCTGACGACACCGCCATCGGCCGCGACGAGGACTTCGAGCACTGCGAACTGCTTGCGGGTCAGCGCGACGTAGCGCCCGTCGCGGTAGACCTCTCGGCGGAACGGATCCAGCCGCAGGCCTGCGATCTCTTGCACGGGTGGCCTGTTGTGCGCGCGCCTGCGGTCGAGTGCTCGGAGCCTGAGGACGAGCTCTTGGAGTTCGAACGGCTTGGTGAGGTAGTCGTCGGCGCCGAGCTCGAACCCGGTGGTCTTGTCGTCGAGCTGGTTGGCGGCGGTGAGCATGAGGATCGGCATGCCGCTGCCGGACGCGATTATCCGTTCGGCGATCTCGTCGCCGGAAGGGCCGGGGATGTCGCGGTCGAGGACGGCAATGTCGTACGCGTTGACGCTCAGCAGCTCCAGAGCGCTGTCGCCGTCACCCGCGATGTCTGCCGCGATCGCTTCCAGCCGTAAGCCGTCCCGGATGGCTTCGGCCATATACGGCTCGTCCTCGACGATCAACACCCGCATGCCCTCGGATGCTGCCAGCCCGAACATATCGTCGGCATATCGAAAAACAGATACGTGCTGGCAACACCCGGATGCCTTAACTGGGAGGTGTGACCTACAGCCAACCAGCACGAACCGCCGCCCGCCGTACCCGAGTCTTTGCCCTGATCACCCTGGTCGCCATGATCAGCGCATGCGGTTCAAGCGCACCTGCCCGGACCGGCAGCGGCGGCGGCAACACCGCCAATGCTCAGCAGGCGGTGAAGTTCGCCGAGTGCATGCGCGGCAACGGGGTCAGCGACTTCCCGGACCCGGGCGCCTCGGGCAAGTTCACCATCGACGCGGTAGCGAACGGCTCGTCGCTGGACCCGAGCACTCCGGCGTTCAAGCAGGCCATCAGCGCGTGTAAGGACCTGGAGCCAGCGGGGTTCACGGGCAGCAAGCGGAGCCCCCAGCAGCAGCAGGCGGCCCTCAAGTTCGCCCAGTGCATACGCGACAACGGCGTGCCGGACTTCCCGGACCCAACCCCAAATGGGCCACTCATCGACACGAGTCGAATCCCATCCGCTGCCGGGAGGGGTGCTCGCAGCATTCCGGGGTTCGACGCCGCGGCGCACAAATGCACCGCTATCTACTCAGGCGAGCTGGGGTTGCGGGGCCAGTGACGCCGGAAGGCTTGGGTGCTGGCCAGAGCGGCCGTCCCCGTTGCCCCCACTACGTGAGGCCTGCCTTCACTCGGCGACGGGCATTCTCGCCACGGACGACGAGGGTCCCGCTCGCGCGGTAACCAGGGCCGGTGCCGGTGCCGGTGCCCCGGCCGGCGCCGGCGGTTGTACTCGTGGCGAACTGGGAGGCAGATCAATGGCGGGGGCCTTGTCCTGCTCTTGAGGCATGACGGACCTTCGCCCGTTCTGTCTTCGCGGCGAGTGGCAGTGTGTGCCAGCCTCAGGATCGGGTGGGCGATGCCGGTCCGCAGAGAACGACATTACGTCGTGCATGATTGGCCGAGCCTCGGTGCTCGGCGAGCTCGACGTGCCGATGCCGGTGGAGCGACAGGGCCGCGGCATCGGCTTGACTCCTTTCGTCGCGGTAACGAGGGTGAGCCGGCGCTTACAGGCGCAAGGTGAGTGCGGGTTCGTCTGGGTCGGTGAAACCCATCGATCGATAAAGCGCGTCGCCGTCGCGGCTCGCGTGCAGGTGAACGAGACCGATCCCGGTAGATCGCATCCACTCAAGTAACGCGGTTAGCGTCGTCCGTCCGTAGCCGCGGCGGCGGAAGCCGACGTCTGTGCACATGTTGGCGATGTAGCCGCTCTGGGCGCTCAGGTTGCGCAGACCCACGAGATGAGCGTTGAGCCATCCTACGGCGCATGCAGCCAAGCCGCCCTTGGGTTTGTCGATCACGAAGGCGGCGAATTCATCGACGTCGCGCAGACGCGCACGAAAGTGCTCGATATTGCGTTTGCGCCACCGCTCGTCCGTCGACGCGGTGGCGTAGCCCATGTCGGCGAACATAAGTACGCGCAAGCGCGTGAGCTCGCCGGCGTCCTCTTCGCTTGCGCGACGGACCAGCGCTTCCGAGCGCACCTCACTCAAATTCTGGCCCACGAGCGAAGACTATCCCGCGGGCTGTCGGGGCGACCACGGACCAGACAGGGCGCAGTGTCCGCCTGAGCGGACGCGTCTGCTCTGCCAGGGGAGCGACGTGGAGACGGCCCTTCCTGCAGTGACGCGAACCTGGTCCGACACAACGAACGACCCGCTTTGCGCGGACAGCAGGACCTCGCTGTTCTTCATCGCGCGGCGAAGGCGTTCCGTCGCGCTTGTGCCGAATTGCACGCCTCTTGCGCCCTGGTCCGTCCAGACCTGCATCCAGTTGGGTCAGTACCTCGACTCAGTTTGCAGCGTCATCGTCACCTGGAGGATGATCTGCGGAATGTTTGATGCCAAGGCGCTGTATCGAGCGCTCGACGCCGAGCGCGAGGAGCGCGAACTTACTTGGACGGGGGTCGCGCGGGAGCTATGGGAGATGTCATCGGAGCTGGCCAAGCGCCGAGGCGAAGATCACCCGATCGCCGCGAGAACGCTGACGAATGTCGCCAAGCGCGGGGACACGACATGCCAGCACGCGCTCTTCATGCTCCGCTGGCTCGGGCGCGATCCCGAAGACTTCGTTCCGGGTGCCCTGCCGGCAACGCGTGCACCGCTACCCAGTGCTGGTCCGGACCGCCGGTTGCGCTGGCATCTCCACGCCACTCCCCGCCGTGACGTCCCGGGTTTGTACGAGGCGCTTGACCAGCGTCGGCGCGACCTGGAACTCGCTTGGCCCGAGCTCGCGGGTGAGCTCAGATGCGGGCCCAGCCAGCTCACGGGCCTGCGTACGGCGCGCTACGCGGTGAGGATGACGCTCGCCATGGCGATCACGCAGTGGCTGGAGCGGCCAGCAGCAGACTTCGTTTACGCGGCGCAGTGGTAGCTGCCGTCGGGCGCGGGGAAACGGGGCGGCGCCGGGCTCGAGTAACACCATCTCCGGGCGGATGCGATCGCGCGGCGCCGGAGCGCCGAGGCGGACCCTCCTGTTGCCGACGCGACGCTCGTCTGAGGTCATGATGGGCGTGCCTCGCGCGGGATCGGCGGACGGGCGCCGGTATTCATTGGCGCTAAGCGCCCCGAGCGATCTGCCGCAGGTTCTTGTCGAGAGTGACCAAGGCCGATCCGGTCACGAGCGCGGTCGCAAGCGACATCGCATCCGGTAGCCGCAGCGATTCATGCTCAGCTCGGAGCGCTGCCGCGCGCCGAGCAACGGCGCGATCGATCGGGACGATTTCGATGCCCGCCGCGTCGATGAACTGATCGACAGTCGCGTCCGTCCCCATTTGCAGCGGCCGCACGATGGCCTCGGCGTACACGCTGGCAGCGACAAGCAGCTCGTCGCCGGCGGCTAATCGTGGCCGCAGCTCTTCGACCGCCGTCGCGTGCTGATCGTCCCCGGGGTCCAGGAACGCGATCACGACGTCGGCGTCCAGCGCTAGGCGGGCCACTCGTCACGCAGTCGGTCGAGATAACCGCGCGGGTACGTACCGGCCGGGAGACTGCCGGCATAGCGATCGATCAGGTCTTCGGCACGCTCGACCTCGATCCGACCGCGGCCTACAGCCCGGATTACGACCTCGTCGCCTGCGGCCAGGCCGGCAGCTTTGAGGACGCTTACAGGCAGCGTGACCTGATGTTTTCGGGAGACCCTGCTCATCGCTTTACCATTCTATCGAGACGTAAAGCGAGACTCTCTGTGGTCAGCCGCGGCGCGGCGTAGTGGGCCGCCACGCGGCTGATCTGCTGGCCATCTTCTGAACCAGTGGATGTCCCATCATGCATCTCGATTCCGTGCGTCGGCGCTAAGCTGCGAGTGTTGCGGGGACCCGGGTCGGCGCAGCCTTTGGCAACACGATGATCTGAATCGGGCTTTCCGGTGATCTATCGAGTTCTTGCCGACGAAGTCGAGGTGACACCCGACCTCCTCCTGCGCGCGTCAGGCAAGGGTCTCCGTGGCGCGTTCGGTGCTCAGCCATTCGCCCCAGCCTGGGCGGCACTCCACGCACCGCGCCTGCAGAACCCAAGACTTCGCTTCTGGTTCACGGAGCTCGGATGGGACGCGTTTGGGCGGGATCTTTGCGCTCAGCTCGAGCGGTTCGGTCACACCGTGCGCGTAGTCAGGGCGAAGAACCCTCCGTCCTCACGCGTCGAATATCGGGATCGTCATCAGGTGGCTCTCCTGCCTCCGGGAAGGGAACGAGATGGTGGATCCGGGGACCCGGCCTAGCACCTCACTGCTAGCTGCGGCTGCTGGGGACCGGATACATCAGGACCTCGTGCGCGATTACGGGTTGAGGGTAGTTACGGCGCGCGCTCGTGCTTGGCTCCGCGCACATGTCCGAGCCGGCGCCGGTATCGGGGCGCTCGCCGCCGCGTCGTGCGGGACGGTCGCGCGGGGTGGTGAGAGCTGTCCCGCTATACCTCTGGGTGAGACGATGTCGGGATCGGCGACCCCAACCTCTTCCGCGCACGACGGCGACCTGCGGTTGCGCGGCCCCCTGGCTGGCCGCTATCCGGCCGCGGCGGCGATGGTGATGTCGGCGCTGATCCCGTACCTCGCCCTGTCGGCCGCCATCGGACCGATCACGCCGATCATCGCTCACGGCCTGCACATGAGCCTCCAGGAGATGAGCCTGGCCTCGGGGATGGGCAATGCCGCCTACGCGGTCGGCACGGTGCTCGCGGTGCAGTTCGCCCAGCTTCTGCACCAGCGGCGGATGATGGTCCTCTATGTCGGCGTGCTCGTCGTCGGCTCGGTGCTGCAGGCCACGGCGCACGATCCGGCCATGTTCATTACCGGCCACGTTCTCCAGGGGCTCTGCACGAGTCTCCTGCTCATCGCGGCCGTACCCCCACTAGCACTCGGCTTCGGACTCGAGCGCCTGCGCGAGACGGCGGTGATCATGAGCATGTGCATCTTCGGTGCCGTTGCGCTCGGCCCGCTTGCCGGCGGCCTGCAGGCGAGCGCGCACGCGTGGCGGCCCCTGTTCTGGGTCGTGACGGCGATCTCGGCCACCGCGTTTGTGCTCTCCCTTCTGACCTTCGAGGACACGCCGCCATTTGACCGCAGCGCTCCGCGCGCGCCGGGCACGATCGCGCTCGCCGCCGCCGGTCCGGTGGTCGCGTTCTGGGGCGCTTCGGAGCTCCTGACCCACCGCTTCCTCGAGTTGCAAACGTGCGGCCTGCTCGCCCTGGGGCTGGGGCTGATCATCTTGTTGATCGTCCACCAGTACCGGACTCCGCGGGCGCTCTTGACGATCCGCACCATGCTCACGAGCACGATTCCGGTCGCCGGGATCGCGCTGGCGCTGTTCGCCGCCGCCGCCTCGGTGTCCGCCACCGCGCTGACCGCCAACCTGCTCACGGGGCGCTACAGCCCCGTCCACATCGGCCTGCTCTATCTGCCCGAGCTCGGCGGGGCGGTAGCGACCGCGGTGTTGCTTGGCCTCGTCATCAGCCGCCGCGCGATGCAGCTTCTGCCGCTCGTCGGGATGGCCTTCCTGGCCGCTGGAATCGGTGTGTTCCTCATCCACGTTCCCTCGACACAGACGACGACGCTCGTCGGCTCCGGCCTAACCGGGATCGGGCTCGGCGCGACCGTCGCGCCGGCGCTCTTCTGCGCCGGCTTCTCGCTGCCCTCGAACAGCCTCCAGCGCGTGTTTGCGATCGTCGAGCTGTTGCGCGCGGTGGCCGCGTTCATGATCGCGCCCGTATTCGCGCACCTCGCGCTCACCATCGCCGGCAACCCGCGGACCGGCACGACGATCGCCCTGTGGATCGGCCTCGCCATGGCGATCGCCGGCGCTGTGGTTCCGTTGGCTATCTACCTGCTCGGCGGAGCCCGCCCGGAGACCCCGCGCCTCGAGCTGTTCCTCGCCCAAGAGGCCCCGGCCTGGTACTCCCCGCCCCTGCTGGCCGCCGTGCGCGCCCACACGGCCGAGATGGGCGTCGACAAGGCCTGCCTCGAGACCGACTAAGCAACGCCCAGCGTCGCCGCCGTCGCGCTTGGCGGTTCGCGCGCCGAGTGATCCAGTTGCGGGTCAGCGCCGTATAGGGGGTGCGCTCCATGTTCCGACAAGCCTCCCGCCCTGGCCATGTGCGATCGCTCGCCGACGAGGACCTGATGGAGCTCATCCGCGACGGCGAGACTCGCGCCTTCGAGGTGGTGTTCGACCGCCACGTGGGCGCGGCCTTCTCGCTTGCGTACCGAATGTGTGGCTCCCGCGTGCGGGCGGAGGACGTCGTGCAGGAGGCATTCGTGTCGCTGTGGCGCTCGGGGGCTCGCTATGACCGCGCGCGCGGCAGCGTGCGCTCGTGGATCCTGAGTGCGGTCCATAACCGGGCGATCGACGCCTTTCGACGCGAGCTGGTCAAGGAGGCCCAGGACGTCCACGACGAGCGGCTGGCCGAGCTGGTGGCCGCGGGGGAGCTCACCGATCAGGTGGTCGAGCGTCGCGACGACGCGTCTCGCGTCCGAGCCGCGATGCTCGAGCTGCCGGCCGATCAGCGCCGCGTGATCGAGCTGGCTTACTTTGGGGGCTTCACGCACTCCGAGATCGCGGAGATGCTCGAGCTGCCGGCAGGCACGGTCAAGGGCCGGATGCGCCTGGGGCTATCGAAGCTGCGTCTGTCCCTCAGCGGAGCGGGGTTCGTAGCATGAGCGGCGGGAACGAGATGACCGGGACCCATGACTGTGGCGGCGACGCCGCCGCCTACGCGCTCGGCGCGCTGGATGCCGCCGAGGCTCACGCCTTCCGCGGGCACCTCGAGGAATGCGCGGTGTGCCGCGACGAGGTTGAGGCACTGCAGGGCGTCGTTCAAGCGCTGCCGATGGCCGCCCCCCAGCATGCCGCGCCGCGACGCCTCCGCCGGCAGGTGATGCGAGAAATCCATGCCGAGGCCCGGCCAGGGCGGCGGCACGCAGGCCGGAGCGCTACGCCGGCACTAGTCGCGGTGGCAGCCGCGGTGATCCTCGGAGCCATCGTGGTGACCGGCGTGGAGCTTTCTGCGACGGGGAGCGGGTCCGGCCATCTGATCCAGGCCCGGGTGAGCGGTATCTCCGGCAGCGCACAGCTCCGTGTCGTCGATGACCGCGGTGAGCTGATCGTGCGGCATCTCTCCCCACCGCCCGCGGGTCATGTCTACGAGGTGTGGCTCGAGGCGCCGGGCTCCACGCCCGTGCCCGCCAGCGTGCTCTTCAGCGTGAGCTCGAGCGGCAGCGCCGATGTGGGTTTGCCCGGCCGTCTGCAAGGCATCAGCCAAGTCATGGTCACGCCGGAGCCCGATGGTGGCAGCCCGGCGCCCACGCATAGCCCCGTCATCGACGCCCGGCTGACCTGACGCGGCGCTGATCCGATCGCCCGCCGCGCTCGTAGAAGGGGCAGGCAATCGATTGGAGAGCACATGGTCGGACTCGATAACCCCATTCACCTTCTCTTTCTGCTGATCATCCTGCTGCTGGTGTTCGGCGCCAAACGGCTTCCCGAGATGGGCCGTTCGCTGGGCGCCGGGCTGCGCGGCTTCAAGGAAACGATCAGCGGCGAGACGCCGGCTGAACGCGCCGGCGATCTGACCGGTGCCACGGTCGAGCCGGTCCTCGCGACCACGCCGGATCGCGCCGAGTCGCAGAAGGCCGCCTAGCAGCGTCCTCTGGGTCAAGCCTTGCGCTTTCGAATCGGCTCGCGGCTTGCGGCGGTGAGCTACGAGGACCAGCTGAGCGTCGTTTCGCATCTGGACGAGTTGCGCACCAGGATCTTTGCGTCGCTGCTCGTCTTGGGCCTGGTGTTCGGGCTGTGCTTCTGGCAGAACCACCGGCTCTTGTCGTTGATCAACCGGCCGCTGGCCGACCAGACCCAGAGCCAGGTCAGGGCGGGGCACGGCCCGCTCGGCGCCACGTACGCGGTCCAGCGCAGCACCCGCGACGTGGCCGTGCAACTCCAAGCGGTCGTGGGGATTCTCCAACACGCTCCGCGCCGGATCGCGCCGGCGAACTCGTTGTCGCGCGTTGCGGAGAGCCTGCGCGGCGACGTCGCGCGGCTCTCCTCACCTCCTCAGGGTGACCGTCCGATCACCCTGGGGATCGGGGAGCCGTTCACCACGACCGTCACGGTCTCCCTGATCTTCGCGCTGATCGTGTCGCTGCCGTTTCTGCTGCTTCAGGCCTACGCGTTCCTTGCTCCGGCTGTCGAACCCGAGCTACGGCGGCGGGTCCGGCCACTCCTGCCCGCCGTGCCCGCGCTGTTCGCGCTTGGCGTCGCGTTCGGCTACTTCGCCGTGCTCCCGGCCGCGGTCAGGTTTTTCCAGAACTTCAACTCAACAGAGTTCAACGTGCTCGTTCAAGCCAGCCAGTACTACAAGTTCGCCGCTACCACCCTGCTCGCTATCGGGGTCCTATTCGAGCTGCCGGTGGTGATCCTCGCCGTGACCAGAGCCGGGCTAGTCAGCACTCGGCGTCTTCGCAAGAGCCGGCGCTACGCCGCGGCGTGCTGCGCGCTCGTGGCTGCGCTGCTTCCCGGCGACGCGATCACGATGCTCCTGGAGACCGTGCCGCTCTATCTGCTCTTCGAGGCAAGCCTGCTGCTCGCGCTGTGGGCCGAGCGCAGGGCGAACCGGCTGGCGACGGTCGCGCCGGCGGGGCAGCCGGGAGCCTGACCGGGAACGGCCGCGGGAACGGCCGCGGGTGATCCAACCCGCGTCGCCGTCCGTAGACGAGGACAGGGCCGAGTCCCCCAAGGCAAAGGAGCAGAACACATGACCGACCATGCCAAGCTCGAGGCAGAGGACGTCCAGCGGATCGACAACGTGCTGGCAGACACCCGCACCTCGCCGTTGACGCGGCGCTCACTGGTAACGCGCGCGGCCGCGGGCGCCGCGGGACTCGGGGCACTGGGAGTCCTCGGGTCGATCCCGACCGCGCTCGCCGCCGGCAGCGAAATCGATCAGATCGTCACGGACGCCGTCACCGCCGAGGCGCTCGCCGTCACCTTCCTCACCGGGGTGATCGTCAACGCCAGGGCGATCGGGATCGATTCGAGCCTGGTGCCGGTCCTCAAGGCTGCCAATGCGGCCGAGCTGGAGCACTACAAGACGCTGCGCTCGCTCGGCGCCAAGCCCCTGACCACCAGGTTCTGGGCGCCCGACTCGTTCTTCAAGGACAGCAACTCGGTGTTCGCGACGATCGAGTACGCCGAGACGCAGTTCGTCAACGCCTACCTGATCGCCATCACCGCCTTCGCGAAGGCGGGCAAGGTATCGCTGGCCCGCTACGCGGGTGAGATCCTGGGCACCGAGGCCGAGCACCGGGCGCTGGCTCGGTTCGCGCAAGGAAAGCTCCCCAACAACGTCGGCTTCGAGGTCTACAAGGTCCACACCATCGGCGGGATCGTCGCCGCGCTCGAGAAGGCTGGCATCGGCTTCGGCGAGAAGGGCAAGGGGCACGGCCGCTTCTATGGCTTCCGCACCCCGCCCGCCAACGCACTCGTGCGCCTCGACAACAACCACGTCGCCTGAGCGCCACCAGTGGCTCGCCCGCGCCCGGAGTCGTGGGCGAGCCACCGGCGCAAGCCTTCCGGCTCGCGCCCGCAGAGTCACAAAGCTCATCTCAGCGGCTTGTTTCACCGCGTCATCAGGCGCCCGAGTACTGCTCGTCGCTGACGTGCTCGCCCCAGCTCACCGGGCTACCGGTCTCGTCGTGCTGGTGGATGGCGATGTGGGCCATGAACCGGTCGGGGGTGGCGCCATGCCAGTGGTTCTCGCCGGGCTCGAAGAACACGCGGTCACCGGGACGTATGACTTCGATGGGAGCGCCCTCGCGCTGACAGAGACCGACGCCCTCGGTGACGAAGATCGTCTGGCCATGCGGGTGCGTATGCCAGGCGGTGCGGGCGCCGGGTGTGAAGTGGACGTTGGCCGCGGCGAACGTCGAGGTGCCGGCGGGAGCGGCGATGGCGTCGATATAGACATCGCCGGTGAACCAGTCGGCCGGGCCCTTCTGGGTCTCGGCGCTGGAGCGGGTGATCTGCATGTCGTTGCCTCCTCGATCGGATTGTGGGCAGCGGACGGTGTCCTGCGCGAGCTCGGGCGAAGCGCCGGAGACTTCCTGAGCCTCCCGTCGCGTTGGCTCTAGGATCCGCGACCATGAGCTATACGAAGAAGAACCTACGCGAGGTCGAGGACTCGGCGCTCAAGCACGGCATCTCGGAGACCCAGGAGGCTCGGTTCCCCCGCCAAGAGCTGGGTACCGAGCAGACCGGCTTCAACTACCTGATCGTCAAGCCCGGAAAGCGTGAGGCGTTCGCTCACCGGCATGGGCAGGCCGAGGAGGTGTTCGTGGTCCTCGCCGGGTCGGGGCGCGTCAAGCTCGACGATGAAGTGGTTGAGCTGGCGCAGCTGGACGCCGTGCGCGTCGGCGCCGGCACGACGAGGCGATTCGAAGCCGGACCCGATGGCCTGGAGGTGCTGGTCTTCGGGGCGCGCGTCGAGGGAGACGGGGAGCTGGTCGCGGGCTTCTGGGACGCATAGATCGCTGGTGCGGGTGACCGAAGCTCTCGGCGAGGGAACCGCACGCGGCCGCCGCCTGCACCCAGGCCGGCGATTGCATGTCGATCGTGGCCGGGAAGAGCAGGAAGGCTCCGTCGTAGTCGGTGATCTCCGAATACTCGCCGGGGCTGAGGTTGAGGTCCGGCGGGCGCGTGCTCCTCGGGTCGGGGAAGTCGGAGATACCGTGCCGGCGCATGCACTGCGCAACCGTGCGTAGCTGCTCAAGCGCGCGGGCCTTCTCCTGTGGCGAGTCGCTCGGCGTGCCGGGGCCGCCCGGGTCGGGTAGGAACGCTCGGCACTTCGCCTGCGCCGCCTTGACCGCCGGGGCGGCCAGGTTGATCGCAGACGCGGGAAACGCGAAGCCTCCGCCGGGCGCGGGATCCGGGAAGTTCGGCACGCCGTCGGCGCGCATGCACTTGGCAAACGCGAGAGCGTTGGGAATGCCTGCGCTCGTCTGGGCGGTGGTGGGACGGGGCGTGCCGGCGCTACCCGGCGCCGAAGCGCCGGCGCCGCTCCCGGCAGCCGCAGTCTGTCCCGCTGAGCTTCCTCCGCATGCGGAGGCCAGGAGCACGCTCGCGAACATGGCGGTCGCGAGCAGGCATGACTGCCATGAGCGTTTCGACGGGGTGGTGTGCCGCATGGGATCTCCTTCCTGCGTCCTCGGTCTCTCATCGGTTCTACGCGACGGCAGTTGCGGCACGGTTTCGCCGCCGAGCCCGCGGCGGGCTGGCCGGTGCGGCAAGATCACCGAAACCGTCTTGAAACCGCGCGGCATCTACCGTCGCCGGCAGGGAGTACCGGTGCGTGTGCTTGTGATCGAAGACGATCGGGAGTTGGCCGAGACGGTGGCGGTCGGCCTCCGTCACGCGCGTATGGCGGTTGACGTGGCGCTGGATGGCCGGACCGGTCTCGCACGCGCACTCGTCAACGACTACGACGTGATCGTGCTCGACCGCGACCTGCCCGGCCTCCACGGCGATGAGGTGTGCGCCCGGCTGGTTGACCGGAGCGCACGCAGCCGGATCCTGATGCTGACCGCCGCCGCGACGAACGAGAACCTCGTCGACGGGCTCGGCCTCGGCGCCGACGATTACCTCGCCAAGCCCTTCGACTTCCCGGTACTGGTCGCGCGCATCGGCGCGCTGGCCCGTCGCGCGCAGCCGAGCGTCCCACCCGTGCTCGAGTCGGGCGATCTCATGCTCGACACGGCCAAGCGCTGCGCCCGCCGCGCCGGCCGGGAGCTCGAGCTGACGCCGAAGGAGTTCGGCGTGCTGGAGCTGCTGCTCGTCGCCAGGGGCCGCGTGGTCTCGGCCGAGGAGCTGCTCGCACGCGTGTGGGACGAGAACGCCGATCCGTTCACGGCCGCGGTCAAGGTCACGGTGAGCCGGCTTCGAGCAAAGCTCGGCGAGCCGGCAGTGATCGAGACGATCGCCAGGGCGGGCTACCGGATATGAGCATCGGCGCGCGGTTGAACAGGCGTTTCTCCCGTCTTCCCGGGGGCCAGCACATGCGCCGCCGAACCGTGCGCGTCCGCCTGACGGTGCTCTACGGCGGCCTGTTCCTGCTCTCGGGCGTCGCGCTGGTCGGCGTCACCTACGTGCTGTTCGAGCGGGCGACCGAGTACACGCAACCACAGCTGCCGCGGATCCCTCACGCTCCCGCGATCCGAAATATCGATCTGCCGGCGCCGACACAAGGCTTGCCTCTGGCGCTGCCGCAGCTCTCGAGGGTCCAGCAGCAGCTGGCGCAGGACCAGTATTTGCTTGGGCGATCCTTGCCGAAGGCCGCTTCGCTGACAGTCGCCGAGCGTCCGCTGGCGCAGACGCTGGCGCCCCTCGTGCAGGACCAGCATCAGCTCGCACAGGGTCAGCATCGGCTGGTCCAGGCCGTGAATCAGCTGTCGCAGGCCGTGCACCAAATGGCCCGGGCGCGGTCCATCGAAACTGCGCAGCGCGCGGCGGACTCGCATCAGCTTCTGGTCGATTCTGGAATCGCCCTGGGGATCGTCGCCGTACTCGCGCTGCTTGGAGGCTGGCTGCTTGCCGGAAGGATGCTTCGACCGATCCGCACCATCACCCGCAGGGCACAGCGGATCTCCTCCGTGAGCCTGCACGAGCGCCTGGCGCTCGACGGCCCGCCGGACGAGCTCAAGGAGCTGGGGGACACTCTCGATGAGCTGTTCGGCCGGCTCGAGGCCGCGTTCGAGGCGCAACGCCAGTTCGTCGCCAACGCCTCGCATGAGCTGCGCGCCCCGCTGACGCGTCAGCGAGCGCTGATCCAGGTCGCGCTCGCCGACCCAGGAGGAAGCCTCTCCTCGCTGCGGACGGCTCATGAGCGCGTGCTCGCCTCCGAGCAGCACCTGGAGCAGATGATCGACGGGCTGCTGGCGCTCACGCGGGGGCAGGCGGGACTCGAGCACGCCGAGGAGCTCGACCTCGCGGCCGTCACCTCCAACGTGATGGCCGTGCGGGAGTCACAGCTCGCGGCGCTTGGCCTCGATCTTCAGATCGCGCTGGGCGTGGCTCCCGCCAGGGGCGATCCACGGCTGCTCGAGCGCCTGGTCGCGAACCTGGTCGACAACGCGATCTCCCACAACACGCTGGGCGGGGATGTCGAGATCAACACGGGGATCCGAGACGATCGCGCCTTTGTGTCGATTGCGAACACCGGCCCGACGGTCCCCTCCGAACAGATAGCTCGGCTGTTCGAGCCCTTCCAGCGACTCGGCACTGCCCGAACCAACCACGACAACGGCCACGGACTGGGACTCTCCATCGTCCAGGCGATCGCCGACGCACACCACGCCCAGCTCAGCGTGCGCGCGCGCCCGCAGGGCGGGCTCGCGATCGAGGTCTCGTTCCCACCGCTGAAAGCGGGTAAGTAGTTGGCCTGAAACACCTCCGCGCCCATCCCTTTCAGCTGACGCTGCTCGCGACCGCGCTGGCGGCGGGCGCGGTGGTGCTCATCGCCGGCATCTATGGCTTCGGCAAGTTCGGCACGGTCTGGTCTCATCTCCGATGGCCGTGGCTGGCGCTGGTGGTCTTCGGGCAGCTGCTTGCGATCCCGGCATACGGGCTCTCCTATCGAGAGGTGGCGAACATCCATGACGGGCCGCGGCTCCGGGTGCCGCTCCTCGCGCGGATCGTCGTCGCGGGCTTCGGCGCGTTTGCGCCGGCCGGCGGGTTCGCCCTCGACAAGCGGGCACTGCATGCGATCGGGGACGACGAGCGGTTGGCGGTGATCCGCGTGCTCGGGATGGGAGCGCTCGAGTGGGCGCTCCTGGCTCCCGCCGCATGGGCGTGCGCGGTGGGGCTGCTCGTGGCCGGGGATCACCGCCCGATGCCTTCGCTGCTGTGGCCCTGGGCGATCCTGGTCCCCGTCGGCTTCGCGCTCGGGCTGTGGCTGGCGGCGCCCGATCGGGTGAAGCGGATCGGCGCGCGCGGTGGGCGGGTGCGCGCGACTGTGGCACGGGCGCTGCGCGGCGTGGGAATCCTGCGCACGCTCGCTTCAGGGTTCTCGAAATGCTGGGGCGCCTGGATCGGGATCGCCCTGTACTGGACGTTCGACATGGCGTCGCTCTACGGCGCCGCTCGCTTCGTCGGGTTGGGACTGAGCGTCCCGGAGCTGATCGTGGCCTACGCGACCGGCTACGCCCTCACGCGCCGGTCGCTCCCCCTCGGCGGCGCGGGAATCACGGAGGCGCTGATGACCTTCGCCCTGCATTGGGTGGGCGAGCCGGTTCTCCCCGCACTCGCCGCGGTGGTGGTCTATCGGGTGCTCAACTTCGGGCTGCCGACCGTGCCGGCGCTGGTCGTGCGTCCCCGTCTCGAGCCACTGTTCGCCGCGGCGGATGATGGCCGCACCCCCGCGCGGGCCGAACGCGCGCGGGCCGCAGCGCCGTCTGGATAATTCCCCGGCCGCGGGCCGCGCGTTACGGATCGATCAGCGCACCGCAGCTGATGTTGAGCGTTGCGGCGGTCATCGTCCGCGCCTTGTCGGAGGCCGCGAACGCGGCGGCGGCGCCGACGTCCTCGAGCGTCGCTGTGTCTCCGAGCATCGTCGCATCGGCGAGCGTCCCGGCCAAGCGCTCGCGATCCTCATAGGCGACGGGGATCGACTCAGGGATCCCGCCGGTCTTCAGCGTGATCACGCGGATGCCGTGGCGGCCGAGCTCGGAGGAGAGCTGGCGCCGCATTGCCTCGAGGGCGTGCAGGCCGACCTGAAACCCGCCGATGTAGTAGTCGCGCACCGGATTGCCGGAGCCACCGAAGATCAGGATCGCGCCACTGCGCCTCGGGATCATGTGCCGCGCGGCGGCGCGCGCGGTGATGAACGTGCTCCGCACGGCCGTGTCGATCGGGCGCATGAAGTCCTCGAGCGCCATCTCCGCCATCGGCGTCCCTTGGACGTCGCCGTGCGAGATGAGATTGAAGGAGATGTCGATCCCGCCGGCGCGCGCAGCGACACCCTCCACAAACGCCTCGACCGCGCTCTCGTCGAGCGCGTCGAGGACGGTGCCCTCAGCCTCGCCGCCGGCGCCTTGGATGTCGTCGGCGACCGCGTCGAGCGTGGACTGCGTGCGCCCGGCAAGGAACACGCGCGCGCCCTCGCGCGCGAACGCCCTGGCGACTGCGCTCCCGATCGCTCCGGCGCCGCCGTAGATCACCGCCTTCTTGCCGTCGAGCATCACCGAGGTCAGCCGTTGTCCGCGAGGACCTCGCGCAGCCTGCGCGCGAAGGCTTCGGGTTGGCCGCCGTAGCCGGACTCGGGCCCGAGGAAGCCGCCGTGATGGCTGGGGAACACCGTCGCCCGCTGACCCAGCAACTCGGCCGTGGCCAAGCTCGTGCGGCCGGTGAAGGTGTTGCCGGACTCCTCGCCCACCGCGATCACGATGCGGGTGGGTGCGGCGGCCAGCGCCTCGACATCGGGGCGATAGCTGGTGACCGCCCACGAGCGGTCGGAGAGCAACGGGCTGTCGCGGGAGCCATCGTCGTCGGTTGGCATCCCGAATGCGGCGGGATCGGGGGCGGGCCGGGCGAAGTATTCGTCGGTGAACTCGCCCGACCACGAGGTCATCGCGATGAAGGCCGCCATCCCCGCGTTCGAGCCCCCGGCCTCGTACGCGCCGCGGACCGCGGCCTGTGCGCGCGCAGCGGCGGCACTGTCGGGAAGAACCGGGATCAGGGGCGGCTCGTGTGCGACCAGCGTGAGCACGTCCTCGGGGTGCGCGGCCACGAGCGCGAGCGCGGTCACGGCGCCACCGCTGCTCGCGAACACTTCGACCGGACCGGCGCCGATCGCCTGGATCAGCGCGTGGAGATCGCCGGCCTGGACCGTGGGAGAGTTGTCGACCCGCCCATCGCTGCGCGTGCTGCGGCCCAAGCCGCGTGGGTCGTAGGTGAGGACCGTGCGATCGGGGAAGTGGGACGCCAGCGCGTCGAAGCCACCCGCGGTCATCGGTTGACCGACCATCAACAGCGGGGGCCGCCCATCGGCGGTCGGCAGCGGTCCGTGGACGTCGTAGGTGATCTCAGCCGCGTCGGCGTGGAGGATGTGGGTTGTTGTCATGCCGGTGTTGACTTCCCGGACGGCGAGAACTCATCGCTCGGACGGGAGCGCCAGCTCGAGTCGTTCGAGGCGCTCCGGGTCGAGCAGCGCGTCGATCTGAGTGATCTTCCCATGCGTGACGGTGAACGCCAACACCGAGAACACCCGCCCGCGCGGCGCCACCACGGCCCCCGCCGCGCCGTTGACGAGCGCGGGGCGCACGAACGGGTAGAGCCTCGAGTACGTGGCCGTGTGCCCTGCCACCGCCTGGGCCCCCCGCAGCAGCAGCGAGGCGTCCTCGCGCAGCGCACCGCCATCGACCCGCAGCTCGACATTGGGATCGAGCAGCGCGAGCAGCGCCTCGAAATCGCCATCTCGTGAGGCGGCGAAGAAGGCCTCGACGACCGCGCGCTGCCGCGGGAGGTCAGGGTCCGGCTCCGGGGATCCCCGGACGCGACGCCGGGCGCGGCTGGCGAGCTGCTGTGCGGCTGCCTCGGAGCGGCCGAGCGCGGCGGCGATGTCCCCAAAGGGAACGCCGAACAGGTCGTGGAGGACGAATGCGAGTCGCTCGGCCGGGGTCAGCGCGTCGAGCACGACGAGCAGCGCAAGCCCGACCGACTCGGCGAGCAGCGCCTCGTGCTCGGGGTCCTCTGCCTCATCGAAGCTCACGACGGGATCGGGGACGTGGACCGAGCGCGCGTCACGCGCCCGGCGCGAGCGCAGCATGTTCAGGCATACCCGGCCGACGATGGTGCTGAGCCAGGCCCGCATGTTCTCGACGCTCGCCGGATCCTGCTCGCGAATCCGCATCCAGGCTTCCTGGAGGGCATCGTCGGCTTCGCTCACCGAGCCGAGCATCCGGTAGGCGACCGCGCGCAGATGGGAGCGGTGCTGCTCGAAGCGTGCGGTCAGCCACTCGCGCTCGTCCATCGTCAATACGGCCTCACCAGTGGTAGTGGTAGCCGACACCAGTAACCACCGCCGCAATGGCCAGCGCCAGGAAGGTCGCAGCCCCGCCGATCCCGGGATCGCCGACGCGCAGGTGCGCGCACAGGGCGCAGACGAAATACAGGACGAGACCGATCGCGGCGGCCGTGCCCAGCGCCGGCACGGCGAAGCCGAGCAGCAGGCCGATCGCGCCGGAGGCCAGCAGGATGCCGAACGGGATCATCCAGCTTCGTGAGACGTGCACCTTGTCTGCGACAAGCTTGACGGACTCGGCGCCGGCGAAGTTGAGCGACGCGGCGTAGCCGTTCGCGAGCGCTGCGAGGATCGTGGTGAGGAGGTATGCGACGTGCATACCCCTCAAGACACGCCACGGCTGCCGAACCTGACCGGGGTGAGGCGGCAGGCGGCGTACACCGCGATGTCCGAGGGCGCCGCTGATCAGACCGGGTGAACCGAACCGACGCGCGAGCCCTCGTACTGCGGACGGGCAGAAGGACGACGCGGGCGCGGAGCGGGCGCGGGTGCGGGCGCTGGATCTCGCGTGGCCGCGGCCTGCCGTTGCTCACGGCTCTGGGCGACGATCGCCCATGCGAGCGGCGCGACGACGAGGACGATCACGCCGATGGCCAGGACGACATTGAGGATTGCTGTGAGGACCATGGGAGCCTCCTGGATCGCGGTTCTCGTGATTCCGGGCGCTCGGCCCGGCACGACGGGGTGATGTCATTGAGGCTGCCCGGCGATGGTTATGGGACGGCAATCGTCCGGTAGCGGCTCGGACAGCCCCTCTGACGGGACGAAACCCTGTGGAACAATCGCTCGCGATGGCTTCTGTCGCGCGGGTTTTGGTGGTGGATGACGAGCACGCCCTTCGGCGGCTTCTGCGCCTGTACCTCGAGAAGGAGGGCTATGAGGTGGTCGAGGCCGGCGACGGGCTGGACGCGTTGTCGCGGCTGCGCCGCGGTGGCATCGACGTGGCCCTCGTCGACGTGATGCTGCCCGAGCTCGACGGCTTCGAGGTGGTCAAGCGGATCCGGACCGAATCTGGGATGCCGATCATCTTGATCACCGCGCGGGGCGAGGAGGCTCAGCGAATCGCAGGGCTCGAGCTCGGCGCCGACGACTACGTGGTCAAGCCGTTCTCGGCTCCGGAAGTCGTCGCGCGGGTCCGCGCGCAGCTGCGCCGCGCGCGCGGCCAGTTGAGCGCACAGCCGCCGCTTCGGATCGGCCAGGTGGAGCTAGACGAGGACGCACGGCGGGTGACGGTCGACGGCAGGGAGGTGGAGCTGACCCGACGGGAGTTCGACCTGCTCGCGGCGCTTCTGCGGGATCCCGACCGCGTGCACACGCGGGACGCGCTGCTCGAGCGGGTGTGGGGATCGAGCTACCTTCAGCCGAAGACGGTGGATGTACATGTCGCCGGCCTGCGGCGCAAGCTGGGCGATGCGCTGCAGATCAGCTCGCTGCGTGGCGTGGGCTACCGCTTGGAGCCCTAGATGCTCACGCGTGCACCGTCGCTGCGCTACTGGCTGCTGGTCGCGATGATCGCAAGCGCCGTGGTCGGTCTCGGCGCCGCGACGCTCCTCTTCAACCACGTCCAGAACGCGAATGCGCGCGCGTCGGACGAGAGCAAAGCGCGCCAAGAGGCGCGGACGATCGGGGCACAGGTCCAGGCGGGCGCCGATGCGGCCCGCTTGCGCGCCTTGCAACAGCTCCTGCCCAACGATCGGGTCACGGTCTACCGCGCAGGGCACGTGGTCTTCCAGGGCCCAGCGCGGACGGGGCGCGAGTTCGAGCTGCAGGTCGAGGTTCCGTTTCCGGGCGGCCTGGTCAGGATCGCGGACTACTCCGGGCGCGAGTCGAGCACGACGCCGGAGCTGACGCTGATCACCGCCGGCGTGCTGGCCCTCGTGATCGCCGCCGCGATCATTGCGGCGACGCTCGTGACCCGGGCCGTCCGCGCGCCGGTCCAGCGCGCGATCGATGCCGCCGAACGTGTCTCCCATGGAGACCTCACCGCCCGCATGGGCACCTCCGGCCCGGAAGAGCTCGTAAAGCTCGGCAGCGCCTTCGACGAGATGGCGGCACGCCTCGAACAGGCGGACCGCGATCAGCGCAGATTCCTGGCCGATGTTGCGCACGAGATCGCCACGCCATTGAACGCGGTCGCGGGCTTCGCGCTCGCGCTCGCTGACGGGGCCGCCCACGATCAGCAACAGCGACGCGAGGCGAAGACCGTGATCGAAGCCCAATCCGGGCGCCTGCGGGAGCTGCTGCGCGATCTGCGCGAGCTCACCCAACTCGATCTCACCGAAGGTGTCCGGGTGAGCGCGGTCTCCCTTCGCCCCTTCGCCGAGCGGCTCGTGGAGAGCTTCCGCCCCCTCGCCGAGAGCGCCGGGATCGAACTGCACCGAGTGGCCGAGGACGGCGAGGTCCTCACCGATGCCCGGCTACTCGAGATGATCGCCGCGAACCTCCTGTCGAACGCGATCCGCTACACGCCGTCGGGTGGCTCGGTGCAGTTCGAGCTGCGCCGCCGCGGCACCGATCTCCTGCTGCGCGTCCGCGACACCGGCGTCGGAATCGCGCCCGAGCATCAAAAGCGCATCTTCGAACGCCTCTACAGGATCGACCGCACCCGCGACCGCGCGACCGGCGGCTCCGGCCTGGGGCTCGCGATCGTCCATCGCGCAATCCAAAGCCTCGGCGGCCAGATCGAGCTCGACAGCATGCCGGGCCGGGGCAGCGAGTTCAGCGTCACGCTGCCCGCCGAGAGCCGATCGGTGCCTGCACCGGCTGAGACCGCGACGAGCTGACAGTCGCACGCTTGAGAACGACCGCTCCGCGCGGTCACCCTCGCCGGAGATTCAGGTTCGGCTTCTCGCTCGGTGAGTAGACGCAGTTGGCCTTGATCGCCAGCATGATCGGAAGGTCAGTGGCCCACGAGGCGGTCGGGCCGTCGAACACGTAGGTGATGAACGTGATCGGAGAGGCCTCGGCCTCGATGTCCCCGGTGACGGCCGTGCCGTCGCGGCGGGTGCCGCTCCAGGACACGATCTCCTCCTGTGTGCCGGCCGGCCCGGGGAACGGACCGTCGGTCGCGGTGATCTCGTACTGAGCGACGTTCGTGTCCTCGTAGCCGTACTGGAACACGCCCGCGATGACCTGGGCGACGGTGTAGTTGGCGAGCTCGTTGGTGACGAAGCCGATGCCGAAATGCGAGGTGTCGGTCGAGGTGATGTCGATGCCGTTGGGCGTTGCGCCGGTTGTCGCCCAGCTCTTGTCCGGCGGCACGCGGTAGGTCCAGCTTCCGATCTGAACCTGGAGCCAGCCCTGCGCACTCGCGGGCGTCCCGGAAAGGTCCGACGGGCTCGCGTCGACGTGGGCGGACTGGAGCGCTCGCTGGTGCGGCGTGGCGAACAGGTGGACCGGCGTCACGTGCGCCGGCGGCGCTGCGGTGGCGGCGGCGCTTCCGGGAAGCAGCGCGCGGGGGATCGCCCCCGCGGCTCGGGTGACGGTGACCGTCGAAGTCGAGCTCGAGCTGCCGCAGCCGGCCGCCAGCACCGCGAGCATGGCCAGCCCGGTTCGCCCGATTCCCGCAAAGCGTGCTCTGTGCAACTCGTTCGGCCCCCTTGCTCCAGCTCTGAGCGAAGGATATCGGGCGGCTTGGCCGCTACCGACGCGCGATCCGGGCGCGCTGCGTCGCGGCGACGCAGGCGAGCACGGCGATCGCCACGGCGCCCGTGGCCGCGGTGATTCGCTCACCTAGCACGAGCGCGCTCCAGACGAGCGTCAGCGGGGTCTGGATCAGCTGGATCTGGCTGACGCGCGCGACGCCGCCCCGGGCCAGACCGCCGTACCACGCGAAGAAGCCCAGGAACATCGAGAAGAAGCTCACGTACAGAAAGCCCAGCAGCGGGGTTCCCGACGGGGCGGTGCCCGGCGCCGTGAGGAGCGCGAGCGTGAGCGTGAGCGGAAGCGACAGGAGCAGCGCCCAGCAGATGGTCTGCGGGGCGCCGAGCGAACGCGAGAGCAGTGCGCCTTCGGTGTACCCGAGCGCGCAGACGACGACGGCGACGAGGAGATACAGGTCCGAGAGCGAGGGCGCGCCGCCCGCGTGCGCGATCGTGTAGACGCCGATGATCGCGGCGCCGAGCAGCGCCGCGGCCCAGAACCGTGGCCCCGGCCTGTCCTGTGCGCGCAGCACGCCGAACAGGGCAGTCAGCGCCGGCAGCAACGCGATCACGACCGCGCCGTGCGCCGAGCTGCTGGTCTTCAGCGCGAGCGAGGACAGCGCGGGGAATCCGATCACCACGCCGAGCGCGACCACGACCAGCTGCCGCCATTGCCGCGCCGATGGCCGGGGCGCGCGGCCCAGCAGCACCAGGGCGCCCGCGGGGATCGCGGCTACCGACGCGCGCCCGAATGCGATGAACAACGGGTCGAAGCCGCGCAGCGCGAGCTTGGTGGCGGGGAAGGTGAAGGAGAACGCCGCCACGCCAATCGATCCCAGCACCATCCCGGCCGTCGCGTCCGAGATCCGTAACGGCGGGCGCGAGGTGACAGTAACGCTTTCCTTGGAACCCATACGTTAGGATAACGCTATGGGAGTCACGGCGGAACAGCGGCTGGTCGAGGAGCTGCGTCGCGCGGCGAGCGGGCTGACCGCGGGCAGCCGCCTGCCCTCCGTGCGCGAGCTCTCGCGTGCTCACCGCGCGAGCCCGGTGACGGTCGCGGGGGCGATCGCGCGGCTCGCGGCCGAGGGCCTGGTGGTGCCGCGTCCCGGCCGCGGTACGTTCGTGGCGGAGCAGGCCTCTCGAGCGGGTGAGGCGGCGGATTTTGGCTGGCAGGCCGTCGCGCTCGGTCCGGCCCACACCAACCCCAGCGGGCTCGAGCAGCTGCTCGCGACCCGGCGCGAGGACACGATCATGCTCTCGAGCGGGTTCCCCGAGGAGGATGTGCTGCCGCTAAAGGCCCTCGCCGCCGCCGCGTCACGAGCGGCGCGCCGGCCCGGTGCGTGGGGGCGGCCGGCGATCGAGGGAATCGAGGAGCTGCGCACCTGGTTCGCGCGCGACGCCGGCGCCGGGGTGCAGCCATCGGAGGTCCTCCTGACCGCGGGCGCCCAGGCGGCGCTCGCGACGCTGATGCGCGCGCTGGGCAGGCCCGGGGACGCGATCGTGGTCGAGTCGCCCACATATACCGGCGCGCTCGCGGCGGCGCGGAGCGCGGGCCTCGTGCCGGTGCCCGTTCCCGTCGACTGCGACGGGATACGTCCCGAGCTGCTCGCCGACACGCTCGAGCGCACGGGCGCTCGCGTGATCTTCCTGCAGCCGCTGTTCGCCAACCCGCACGGCTCGAGCCTGTCGCAGTCACGGCGCGGCGAAGTGCTCGAGCTCGCGCGGGTGCACGGTGCGTTCCTGATCGAGGACGATTACGTACGCGAGCTGTGGCTCGACGCCGAGCCCCCGCCGCCGCTGATCGCCGATGACCGCGACGGGCACGTGATCTACGTCCGCTCGCTCAGCAAAGCGACCGCATCCAGCCTGCGGATCGCGGGGGTGATCGCCCGGGGTCCCGCCGGTGAACGCCTCCGCCGCGCCCGGATCATCGACGACTTCTTCGTCTCCGCGGTGCTCCAGCACACCGCGATCGAGCTGCTCACCGGTCCCGCGTGGCAGCGCCACCTGCGTCAGCTGCGGCGCGTGCTTGCCGGCCGCCGCGACGCGCTGATCGGAGCACTGTCGCGACACGTCCCGGACTGGCAGCTGTTCCAGCGGCCACGGGGCGGGCTGTCGCTGTGGCTCGCGCTGCCCGACGAGCTCAGCGAGACCGAGGTCGTGCGCGCCGCGGCCGCGGCGGGAGTGATGATCCTTCCCGGCGCGCCCTGGTTCCCGGCCGAGCCGCCCGGGCCGCACGTGCGACTGTCGTACGCGGCCGCCGCCGAGCCGCAGCTGGTCGAGGCGGCCGTGCGTCTCGGCTCGATCTGAGCGCTAGGCGTGAGCGTGCGCGGCGTACGCGCGCGACTCCGAGACGACGTCCGAGAGGAGGTTCCCGAGCGAGAGGCTCGCGTCGAGCAGGTGCAGGCCCCACGCCGGCGTCGGCGAAGGGGTCGGCGTCTGCGCGCCGTTGCGCGGGGTTATCTCGAGCACGTTCGCGCCGTTCGAGTCCACGCACCGAGCCCTGTAAGCACCGGGCGAGGACCAGAACACGGTCGGCGGCGAGGGCACGTTCCAGTGCAGAAGGCTGATTCCGGCGGCGATCGTCGAGCCCGGCGCGAACGGGGCGCTCGGCTGGATCGGATCAAGGATGCCGCTGCCGCCCCCGAGGCTCGCCGGATTGGTGCAGAGAACCTGCTCGCCCCTGCGCGGCACCGGCGACCCCAGCAGCGCGACTGGACGCCCGAACAGCGAGTCGCTCGGTACCGGTTGATCGAACGTCGAGAACGCGATCACGCAGTGCAGCTGCATCGCGGCGCGACACGCCGGGATGTGCTTGAAGTCACCTCCGATGCCCGAGCTCCCCTTCACCAGAACGTTGCCGCCCATCAGGATCGCGGACAGGAGACGGTCGCGGATCGCGGGCTTGGGGTCGATCTCGGCCGCGATCAGGCGCTCGAGCACGAGCGCACCCTGTGAGTGGCCGATCAGCACGAAGCCGCGACCGTGGTTGTAGTGCTTCAGATAGTCCGCGAAGGCATGCTCCACATCGCGTAGCCCCAGCGCCGGGTTGGCCTTGCTGGTCGCCTTCGGTCCCGGGAGGCCGGAGCCCGCGAGCGTCACCTGCCGGTACATCGGCGCGTAGACCGTGCAGTACTGCGAGTACCGTCCCACCTGGTAGAACGCGATCGAGCGCTCCGGGCCCTGGATGCGCAGGTCACTGTTCCCACTCGTCTCGTCGCTGACCGTCGGATACACGTAGAAGCAATCGAACCGCGGTTTGCGCTCCGCTTTGGGATGCTCCACACCGGTCGCCTTCGTCAGCGCGGCGTTGTAGACCGTCGTCGACAGGCCTGGAGCGCAGGGGTCCGGCTTGACGCCCGGTTTGCACAGCCACACGGTGGCTCCGGCGGACGCGCCCGCGAGCGCGAGCACGAACGCCGCGCCTGCAGCGGCCAGCCCCGCGAGGAGCACGCGGCGGGTAGCGTTCTGGGCGTGCCGACGAGCGATGCGCAGCGGCCGCGCGGCCGTCCGGCGGCGGCGACCAAGGAGCAGCTGCTCCGAGCGGTGACGGACAGGTTCCTGGCCGGACAGCGAATCGACATTCGCGCGATCTGCGCCGATCTCGGATTGTCGCGAGCCACTGTCCACCGCTGGTACGGGAACCGCGACGCGGTGATCGGAACGACGATGGTGACGCTGGTCGGTCCATTGTTCCGCGGCATCGAGCGCTCGGGCAGGGGGGAGGGGGCGGAGCGGCTGGTCGACGTGTTCGAGCGACAGCTGCGGGCGCTCGCGGAGGATCGAGCCTTCCGCCGATTCCTCGAGCACGAGCGTGAGGCCGCACAGCGGATCCTCACCGCGTCCGGCGGCATCGTCGAGCCGTACGTGGTGGGCCTGATCCAGGAGATGATCGAAGCGGAGATGCAGCGCGGCTATGAGCCGCCCGCCGATGCGGCGGTGATCGCCTATGCGATCGTCCGGATCGGTGAGTCGTTTCTCTACGCGGATGCCGCCAGCGGCTTCCGCGGCGACTTCGGCCGGCTGCGGCCGGTATACGCGGCGCTGCTGGGAGCGGGCCGGCCCGCCGCCGTCAACCAACGATCCTGAGCCCGATCATTTGGTACACGGCGAGATAGTGTACTGAAGACCCGCTCAGTGGCGAGCGGTGAGATCAGCGAACGGCGTGTAGGTCCGGCACGGCTCGTTGCGAAGGCTCGGGCATGCGGGCAGCCCGGCCGGGACGCCGACGCCGGGCACGACCGGCAGGATCAGGCTCGAGGGCATGCTCTTGGAGAACGCGATCGAGACCTTCGCGGTCTTGCCGGGGACCGTGTGGCTGAACGACCAGATCGGCTGCGTTCCGTTCGGAGCCGCGATCGTCACGCGGATCCGGGAGCCAGCGCGGTAGACATGACCCTCGTAGTAGAGCGGGATCACGATCTCTACGAACTTGTTCTTCGGCATCGGCCGGATATCGGATGCCTTCTCGCTGGGAATCGGCTCGAGCAGCGTGCTCGGCTGCTTGAACAGGTTGGCGGCGGACGTGGCGAGCTTGCGCTCACTGGCGCGCATCCAGCCATCCTGGACGAACGTCTCGTCGCCGCGCGCGTCGACCTCGCTCACCGTCGCCTGGAGGTCTACGTCGGGCGTGGACGAGCGCACCCACAGGTGCACCGCGCCGGCGCCGATCACGGTGGTGTTCGCCGCCAGCGGCGAGGAGATGTAGGACACGGCGGTGCCCGGGGGATTCTGCTTCCAGTTCCACTCCCACTGGGAGGCATTTCCCCACAGTCCGCCGGAGCCGGTGTTGGCGCCGAAATCGGTGAGCGGCAGTGCCTTGGCGTTTGACGTGTACCGGTTGATCCCCTTGTGGGCCGGAGCCTGGTCGCCGAGCGTCCCGTTCGCGCCGAGATACCAGAAGCGCGCGGTCGTGCCCGGGATCGGATAGCTCGAGAACGACTGCTCGAAGGCGGGGTACGGATCCCCGGCCGTTCGCGACCCGGTCGGCGAAGTGCCCGCGCCGTTGTCGAACAGGACCCGCACCGAAGGCAGAGCCTCGAAGGCCGAGAGAGCCTGGGAGTACAGCGGCATCTCCTGGATCGGATCCGCGGGCAGCATGTCGGCATCGCTGCTCGGCACCCCGAGGGCGGCCTGATAGATCACGGGCGCGGCCGCATGAATGACGGCGGCGTTGAGCAACGGCGCCTGGTGCGCGACGAACAACGACAGGAAGTCGTACCAGCGGTCGAACGTGTCGGGGTCGAGCGAGTCGACGTGGGCGCCATTGGTGAAGGTGAACCACTTTCGGCTGGTGCCGGTGAAGTGCTCGGCGAGGTCGGGGCAGTGCCCGCCGGTCTGCTCGTCCTCCCACTGGCAGGCCATGAACACCGGCACGTTGATCTTGTTGACGAACGTGATCGGGTCGAGCTGGTCCGCGACGGACGGGATGTAGTGGCTGTTGGCGTGGATCTTCGCCATCAGGTTCGCGGCCTCGCCGTGGAGGACCTGGTTTGACTTGCAGGTCTGATCGCCGCTCTTGATCTGGCTCTCGGCATACGCCTGCGTCCCGCTGAGTCCCTGACCCGCCGGCTGCGCCTCCTGCTGGCGCTGCAGGGCCCAGGCGACGGCGAAGCCGTCGTTGAGGATGCCGCCCGGATAGAGCGTGGTCGCGGTCGCATCGATCGTCGACAGGGGCGAGATCGCCGCGAGGTCCGGCGGGTCCAGTTGCGCGGTGAACAGCTGGCTGATCGCCCCGTAGGAGATGCCCATCATCCCGACCTTGTGGCCGCGGACCCACGGCTGGTGGGCGATCGTCTCGATCACGTCGTAGCCGTCGAGGTTCTGCATCGGCTCGAAGAAGTCATAGGCCCCGCCCGAGCAGCCAGTGCCGCGCATGTTCACGTCGACCACGGCGAAGCCCATCAGGTTGGCGAGCACGGCGATGCCGTTGACGGGACCGGCAGGGTCGGCGTAGCCGTAGCCGGAGTACTCGATCAACGTCGGGTAGGGCGGCGTGTAATCGGGCAGGATGCCGCTGGGCAGCTGGATCCCGGCCGGCAGGCCGGGCTCGCCCGCGGGACTCGTCGGCGGATGCACGTCGATCGCCAGCTTCGTGCCGTCGCGAGTCGTCAGGTACTGATAGCCGTTGTCGGAGATCGACTGGTGGTAGATCCAGGAATCCCATGGCGCGGCGGCGTCGGAGTGGACGGTGAGCGGGCCGGATCGCGGTCCGTGCTTGCCCAGCCGGACCCGGTAGCCGCTCCCGGCCGGGACGTTGCGGAAAAGCAGGCCGCCGAGGGAGTCGGCGCGCCGCGTGTAGAGGACCCGTCCGTGAGCGGTGAGCAGCGACGCCTGCGCGCCTGGCGCAAGGCCGGTGACGTAGACCTGCTCGGCGCTCCCGTTCGCGGTGAAGCCGGGCGCGGCCGACGCGCCAGCGGGCGCCAGCAAACCGAGCACCGCCACGACAAAGCCCGCGACCGCGCTCGCACGCCAACGCCGCCCTGCCAGCCCTCCTCTGCGCATGCGAAGACTGTTTCACATCTGTGAACCGCAGGCGCCGGTTCGGCGAGCGGCGGTCCTCAGCGGAGCACGAACCCGGTTCCGAGGGGATCGCGAGGGTCGAGCAGGAAACGATGCTCGCCCGTGCGATACGCCATGCCCTCCACTTCGGTGAGCACCCCGTCGGGAGCGCGGCCGATCAGCGCTGCGTGAAAGCTCGTCCCGATGATCGAGTCGTTGCGCCAGCGCTGGCCCTCTGAAAGCTGCCCGTCCGCAGCCAGCAGCGCCGTCCGCGCCGAGGTCGCGGAGCCGGTCGGCGAGCGATCGACCTCCCCGTCGGCGAAGATCGCGACGTTGCGGTAGTGAAGCGGTCCGAGCTGCTCGTGGAACACGACGCCGTAGATGCCCGACAGCCGATCGTCGTCCGGGTGGCGCGAGACCGCGCTGCCGTCGAGCGCACGCTTCACGCTCCGGCCCGCCGAGATCAGCTCTGGCAAGACCTCGGGCACCACCGAGAGCCCCAGTTGCGCGGCCGGGACGAAGGCATAGAGCGCGCCGCCGTAGGCCACGTCCGCGGTCAGCTGATCGACCGCGACGTCGCGCGCGACCACGAACGAGGTGACGTTGCGAAACGCGACCTTCTCCACCGCTCCGTGGCGGCGCTCTACCGTCGCGCTCACGCGTCCGGAGGGCACGTCGATCGTGACGTCGGTGGCGCCGTCATCCGGTGCCGCCACCCGGCCGGACTCCACCGCCCAGGCGCCGAGCGCGATCGTGCCGTGGCCGCATGCCGTCGAGTAACCGTCCTTGTGCCAGAACAGCACGCCGAGGTCCGCGCCCTCGTCGTCGGGCGGGACGAGGAAGGCGCCGTACATGTCCGCGTGGCCGCGCGGCTCGTGACAGAGCATCCGGCGAATCACCTCGACGGAGTCGGACCGTGCCGCGGACTCGCGGCGCTCCCGGACCGTCTGGCCGGGAATCGCGGGAAGGCCATCCTCGACGATCCGGAACGGCTCACCTGCGGTGTGATAGTCGATCGCCCTGATCTCCAGCAAGACGCTATGTTCGCAGCGCCTCGGTCGGGCTGAGCCTGGCGGCCTTCGCCGCCGGGTAGATCCCGGCGATCGTCCCGATCAGGAACCCGGCCGCCGGCGCGGCAAGGAGCGCGTACATCGGCACCACGAACGGCTCGTGCTTGGTCTGGGCGTAGATCGCGGTGGCGCCGGCGCCGAGGATCAGGCCGGCGATCCCGCCGAGCACCGCGAGCAGTGCCGACTCGGTGAGGAACTGGCTCGAGATGTGCCGGCGCGTCGCGCCGAGCGCGCGGCGAAGCCCGATCTCGCCGCGCCGTTCGAGCACGGAGATGACCATGATGTTCGCGATCCCGATCGCGCCCACCAGCAATGCGACTGCGCCGAGGCCCAGCAGCAGCGTGGTGAACTGTCCCTTCGCCGCGGCGCGCGCCTCGAGCGCGTCGGAAGGACGGCTGACCTGCACGCCGTCGGCGTTCTGCGGGTCGGTGGTCGGTGCGAGCAGGTTCGCGACGTGCGTCACGTCGTTGACGTTGGCCCGCACGTAGATCTCCGACGCGTTCGGCTGCGTCTTGAACATCCGCTCGGCGACCGGCAGCGAGATGAACACGGTGGAGTCCAGGGAGGAGTCCAGCACCACCGGCTGCAGGATCCCCACCACCGTGAACCAGGTATTGCCGAGATAGACCATCACATGCCCGCCGACCTGGCTGATCTGCAGGACCTGCGCCGCCTGCGCGCCGAGCACCGCCTCCGGGTAGCGGTCGCTGACGCCGTCGAGGAAGTGTCCGGAGGCGGTCGTCGTCCCAACCACCCGCGGCAGATCGTCGGCGGCGGCGTCGACGCTGATGCCGCCGGTCTGGGCGGAGGGGACCGCCGGCGTGCGGTAGACGTTGACGCTGGAGATCTGGTAGACGGCCGCGGCGCTGTCGACGTTCTGCATGTGATCGATCGATCCCACCGCGGTATCGGGAAGGACCTCGTTGTTGCCGAGGAAGGTCTGCCCGGGCGTGACCGTCAGCAGGTTGGTGCCGAGGCTGTCGATCTCCGCCAGCAGGTTGGCCTGCGCCGAGGACGAGACGCCGACGACGGCGACCATCGCGCCGATCCCGATCGCAATACCCAGCGCGGACAGCGACGCCCGCAGGCGGCGGGTGCGCAGGCCGGCGAACGCGGTGCCGATCAGCTCGCGCAGCGGCAGGCGCGCCGGCTCGTAGAGGCGCCGCCGTGAGCGGGGCCATACAGCCGTGCCGGAGCTCATCGGCGCTCGTCGGAGACGATCTCTCCGTCGTGCATCTGGATCCGGCGGCCGAAGCCCGCGGCGATGCTCTCGTCGTGGGTGATCAGCACGAGCGTCGCGCCGTCCGAGGCGAGCGCGTGCAGCAGCGCAAGGACCTCGTGGCCGGACTTCGAATCGAGGTTCCCGGTCGGCTCGTCGGCGAGGATGATCAGCGGCTGCTTGGCGATCGCGCGGGCGATCGCGACGCGTTGGCGCTCGCCGCCCGACAGCTGCGGCGGGCGGTGCGTGAGGCGATGACCGAGTCCCACGCGCTCGAGTGCCGTCCGTGCCGCGTCCCGTCGCTCGCGCGCGGGCGCGCCGGTGTAGAGCATCCCGTTCGCCACGTTCTCGACCGCGGTGGTGGCGTCCTGGAGGTGGAACGCCTGGAACACGAAGCCGATCTCGTGCGCGCGCAACCCGGCGAGCTCGCCGTCGGAGGCGCTCCCGACATCGCGCCCGGCGACGTGCACGCCGCCGCTCGAGGGCCGCTCGAGCGTGCCCATGATCGTCAGCATCGTCGTCTTGCCCGAGCCGGACGGGCCGACGACCGCGACCTCGTCGCCCTCCTCGACGTCGACGGTCACGCTACGCAGCGCGAACACCCCGCCGGCATATTCCTTGACGACCTCCGCGAGCCGCAGTGCGGGCGCGTCGCTCATCCCTGCGAGTCGGTTACGGCCAGCCCGGAATAGATCCCCGGGCCGGAGATCTCGACGTAGCCCGCCGCGAACAGCCCGGTCGTCACCGGGATCAGGGAACGCGGTGCCGCCGCCTCCTGCACGGCGTAGTTGCCGCCGGAGGTCGCGAGCAGCGCGGTCACCGGCACGGACAGGACGTTGTTGGCGACCGCCTGGATGAAGTTCACGCTCACCGCCGCTTGGTCGAGGCCGGCGCCGGTCTGACGGCCCCGCAGCGCGATCGTGACGGGGATCGTGGGGGTACTCGAGCCGCTGTTCCCGCTGCCGCTCCCGCTCCCGCTGCCGCTGCCCGAGCCACTTCCCGAGCCGCTGCCCGAGCCACTCTGAGCGACGGGGCTGACAGCGGTGATCTTGCCGTTGACCGTGTCCCCGGACGGCATCTCGACCGTGACCTTCTCGCCGACCTTCGCCTCGCTCTGCTTGGTCGCGTCGAGGTCGACGGTCACCACGAGCTGCGTCGAGCTCGTCTGCAGCACCTCGGTGGCGCTGCCGCCGCCGCTGCCCGACCCCGACCCGCTGCCCGACCCGCTCCCCGACCCGCTGCCGCTGCCCGACCCGCTGCCGCTGCTGCTGCCCGACCCCGAGCCGCTGCCCGACCCCGAGCCGCTGCCGCTGCCATGGCCCGAACCGCTGCCGGAGCCCGAGCCATTGCCACCGCCCGAGTGCGACCCATTGCCGGATGCCCTGGCCGCGGCCAGGGCGGCCCTCAGCTCAGCCTCCTCGGCCTTGAGCAGGGCGATCAGCGCCGCGATCGTCTGCGGGTTGCCCGAGCCACCGGATGGCTTGGGCTTGTGCCCCGCCGGCGTTGACCCGGTGGAGGTCGTTCCCGTGCTGGTCGTCGCGGTCGAGGCGCTGCTCGTCAGGCTGACGAACTCCCGGGATGGCGTCACCGGAGTGTCCGTGGCGCTGCCCGACGAGCCGCTGCCAGTCGAGCCGACGGTCGCGTCGACCGTCGAGATCAGCTGGTCGCCGGGAAGGAACGCGACCTGTCCCAGCGACAACGTCCCGGTCTCCGTCTCGCCGAGGGAGGCCTGGAGAGCCTCGACGCCTGCGGTGGTGGCGGCCTGCCAGGTGTCGTCGACCGTGATCAGGTCGGGGTTGAACCCGAGCGCGACCAGGTTGCGATTCAGCTGGAGGATGTCCTGGCCGGCGCTGTCGGACGGACCGAGTGCTCTGTACGCCGGCGTGCTGCCATCCATCAGCAGAACCGGCTTGCCGTCGATGTCGTAGAGGGCCTGGCCCGGCTTGATCATCTGGCCCACGCTCGGGAGCCATGTGACCGTGCCGCTCAGACGGTTGTAGACGGTGTGCGGGTCCGAGTAGCTGAGCGTGCCCGACTCGGTGTCGGTCTGGACGAGGTCGCGACGCTGCACGGTCGCCACGCCCGAGCTTGACGCCGAGCCGCTGGCACCGGGGTTCGGTTTGGAAGCCTTGGCGTTGAGAACCACGACCAGCACCACAGCGATCGCGGCGGCGAGCGCCACCCCGGCGGTGAACCGTCGCAGGAGCCGGCGTCCCGGCCGGAGTGCACGCAGGCGCGTCGCCACGCGAGGGTTGTACGCGGCGCGAGGTCACAGCAGGGTAACGGCGTTACCGGGCTGGTGTCGGCGGCCGCGGTACAAGTACGATCCCGCCGGTGCCAGACCGCCTCGCGAACAAGATTGCGCTGATCACCGGCGCGGGGTCCGGTCTGGGCCGCGAGATGGCGCTGCTGTTCGCGCGCGAAGGCGCCACCGTCGTGGTCAACGACATCGACGCCGAGGCGGGCGAGCGGACGGCCGCGGAGCTGGGAGACGGCGCGAGCTTCGTCCCCGGGGACGTCGCCGACGAGGACGCGGTTCGAGGCGTCTTCGAGGCGATCAGCGCGGCTCACGGACGGCTCGATGTGAGCGTCCACAACGCGGGCATCATGGATCACCGCGACGAGGGCGTGACCGACACCCCGCTGGAGGTGTGGGACCGAGTGATCAGGGTCAACCTCACCGGCGTGTTCCTGTGCTGCCGCCACGCGGTGCCAATGATGCTCGAGAGCCCCGGCAACAGCTCGCTGATCAACATCGCCTCGTTCGTGGCGTTGATGGGCGCCGCCGCGCCGCAGATCGCGTACACCGCGAGTAAGGGCGGCGTGCTGTCGATGACCCGCGAGCTCGCCGTCCAGTACGCCCGCCAGGGCCTCCGCGCCAACGCGATCTGTCCCGGCCCGATCAGAACGCCGCTGCTCGAGTACCTGATCGCCGATGAGAGCAAGCGCAGCAACCGGCTGGGTCACATCCCGGCGGGGCGGTTCGGCGAGCCGCGGGACATCGCCAACGCCGCCGTTTATCTGGCGAGCGACGAATCGGACTGGGTGACCGGGACCGAGTTCCTGGTGGACGGCGGGATCACCGCCGCGTACCTGACCGAACCCTGAGCGCCGGTTAGTACAGCTCCAGGTACTCCTCCAGCTCCCAGTCGGTGACGTGGTCGGCGAACCGCTGGAGCTCGTAGCGGCGCATCACGCAGTAGGCGCGGACGAACTCGTCGCCGAGCAGCTCGACGATCCGCTCGTCGGCCTCCAGCGCCGCGAGCGATTCCTCGACGGTGATCGGCAGCTTGCGCTTGGACTCGTCCTCCTCCGCGGGACGGGTCGCCGGCGGCTCGAGCTCGAGCTCGTCGACGATCCCGAGCAGCCCGGCTCCGAGCAGGCCGGCGCTCGCGAGGTAGGGATTCGACAGACCCGTCGGCGCGCGGTTCTCGACGTGCCGGCTCTTGACGGCGCCGCCCTTGACGCGGACGAACGCGCTGCGGTCCTCGAGCCCCCATGAGACGTTGGTGGGGCTGAAGGTGTGGGTCCGCCGGCGCTTCAGGCAGTTCACGGTCGGGGCGAGCAGCGCGTAGACGGAGCGCGCGTGCCGCAGCTGGCCGGCGATGAAGCTGCGGCCGGCCTTCGAGAGCCCCCACTCGTGGTCGGCATCCGCCATCGCGTTCTCGGAGCTCTCGCGCCCGAGCAGGCCGATGTGGTTGTGCGCGCCGCAACCGGCCGAGTCCGCGAATGGCTTGGACATGAAGCTCGCGATCAGTCCCTCCTGGTGCGCGAGCTCCTTGACGCCGTTCTTGAAGCTGAAGGCGACGTCGGGACCTGCCATCCCGCTGCTCGGGCCGAACACGATCTCCCATTGCGAGCCCGCGTACTCGGTGTTGGCCGTGATGATGTCCACGCCGAACCGGCGCATCTCGCCGACGATCCGCTCGATCACCGGCACGTAGGTGTTACGGACGGTGTTGAAGATGTGGTAGCCGTCGAAAAGCGGTCGCCTGGTCTCGCCGTCGAGCAGGTAGAACTCGGGTTCGAGGCCGATCAGCGGCTCGTAGCCGAGCTCGCGGCAGCGCGCGAGCACGCGACGGAAGACGTGGCGCGGCTCGGCCGCCGCGGGACGTCCGTCGTCCCAGTAGCCGTCGCAGATCATCCGGCCGGTCGCCTCGGCCCAGGGGACGATCGCGGCGGTGGTCGGATCCGGGCGCAGGCGCTGGTCGGCGTAGCCGATCTCCTCGTTGTAGAGGGTGCCGGGAACGACATCCGAGCGGCTGTCGAGCACCGCGGCGCCGCCGTACATGTTGAGCCCCTCCTCCGCGTAGTGCGCGGCGTGCTCGATCGGGACGAGCTTGGAGCGGCTCGTGCCGTGCATGTCCGGCAGCTCGAAACGGACGTTGCGGACGCCCTGCTCGCGCCAGGAGGCGAGGACGTCGTCGCAGGTGACCGTGTGCTCCTCAGCTGTCGCCATCAGCCGCCTCCCGGTTGCTCCATAGCTCGGTCTCGAGCGCGAGTCGCGCCGCCATCGCGCGGATCGCATCGGTCCTGTCCGCCTCCACGACGGCGAGCACCCCACCCTCCCGGCCGTCGCTCCGGTTCAGTGCGGCGGCGAGCGCGCGAGGAGGCTGGAGGTGATACCCGTTGCATCCGATCGACGGGTAGGAGTCTCTCACCACCACGAGCGCGCCGCCGGCTCCGCGCACCACGCTGCGCAACTCGACGAAGTGCCCGACGTCCCACTCCGCTTCGGGCGCGACCTCGACCCGCGTGCCGGCAAGCTCGGCGAGCAGCAGCTCCACGGGCGGGCGGCTGTTCCAGAACAGGCCGGTGCGCACGTTGGCGATCAGGCGGGCGCCAAGGCCGGGCGCGTCGTCGACGAGGCTGGTGACCGTCGCCGCGCTCCAGTGCCCGCGGATCGGAATCGCCCGCAACCGCTGGCCCGAGAGCAACTCGATCGCCCTCACCAGGCCGACGGCGCTCGTCCCGGCGTCCTCCTCCTCGGCGCGCGGCAGGTCGAAGCGGTAGTCGAGCAGGCTCTCGGCGCCGGCCGGGACCTGCGCCCCGCGCGCGTGCGCCGGCAGCGAGGTTCCGGCGTGCAGCGCGACCAGGTCCTGATCGATCGGCGTGCCCTGGTACTCGTGGACGCCGGCGTCGAGCAGCAGCCGGGCGGCGTGGAACGGGCCGCACAGGTTGTCGCGCTGCTGGACCGCCGCAGTCGTGTCGGTGATCATCTGCCCACCACGGTCAGCCGCTCGCGGGCGGCCTCGGCCAGCGCGTGGAACAGCCGGCTGCGGCTGTCGGCCTCGGGATGCCACTGGACCCCGAGCACCCAGCTTCCGTCCGAGGTCTCGATCGCCTCCGGCATCCCATCCACGACGGCTCGTCCGGTGACCAGGAGGCCCTCGCCGAGCTCCTGCACGCCCTGGTGGTGATGGCAGCGCGCCACGTGGCGCGTCTCGCCGACGGCCCGCTCGGCGAGCGACCCCGGGTCGAGGGCGACCAGGTGCTCGGTTCCCTCGAACGTCCCCAGCGCGCGCCGATGCGGATTCGCGCCGTCCGCGCTCACCAGGTCCTGCGCGAGCGTTCCACCGAAGGCCACGTTGAGGATCTGCATCCCGCGGCAGATCCCCAGGACGGGCATGCCGCGCTCGACCGCGCCCCGCAGCAGCGCGATCTCGAACGCGTCACGGTCCGGGTAGGTGGATTCGGTGGCGGGCGCTCGCTCGGCGCCGTAGGACGCGGGATCGAGGTCCGCGCCACCGATCAGGAGCAGGCCCTCGATCCGCTCGAGGAGATCCGCCGGCAGCCGTGGGTCGACGGGCAGCAGCACGGCCAGCGCGCCGGAGCGTTGGACCGAGGACACGTACGAGTCCGCGACGAGATGCGCGTCCTGGTCCCAGAAGCTCCAGCGCGCGCGCTCGCGCACCGCGCAGATCCCGATCACGGGCTCAGACGACACGGGTGTAGCGCTCCCGCTCCCAGTCGCTGACCGCCTCACGCCACGCAGCCAGCTCCCAGGCCCGCGACGTGCGGAAGTAATCGCAGAAGACCTCGCCGACCGCGGCGCGGAAGCCGGCGTCGGCGTCGAACGCGCCGAGCGCGGACTCGAGCGATCCCGGCAGGGCCGGCAGGTCCTCGCGCGACGAGGCGTCGCCGGCCACAGGCGCGGGCGGCGCGAGTCCGCGGCGGATCCCGTCGGCCGCGGACGCGGCGAGCGCGGCGAGCGCGAGATACGGGTTCGCGTCCGCCCCCGGGCGCCGGCACTCGATCCGCCAGCGATCGTGATGCTCGCCGCGGATCGCCCGGACCGCGCAGGAGCGATTCTCGAGCCCCCAGCTGACGTTGACCGGCGCGAACCACCCGGGGACCAGCCGCTTGTAGGAGTTGATCGTGGGGTTGAGCATCAGCGAGGCGGCGGGAAGGTGCTCCAGCACGCCCGCGATCGCGGCCGCGAACGGCTCGGGCAGCGCGTCGGAATGCGAAGCGCCATCGGAAGCGAACGCGTTGACCCCGGCCGACCAGCAGGAGATGTGCACGTGTCCGCTCGAGCCCTCCTGGCCGGGCTCCGTCTTGGCGAGGAAGCTCGCCTGAAGGCCCATCGACGCGGCGACCTCCTTGACCGCGAGCTTCACGAACACCGCTTCATCGGCCGCACGCAGCCCCTCGCGCGCGGCGATGTTCAGCTCCAGCAGCCCTGGGCCTGCCTCCGTGTGGATCGCCGTCAGCTCGACGCCGAGCGCATCGAGCGCGGGTTCGAGTCGCGCGGCGAACCGCTCGAACCGGGAGATCTCGGAGAGGCTGTAGCTGATGCCGCTCGACAGCGCGCGATCGTCCCCGTCGCGAAGGCGAATCTCGTACTCGAACGCGGCCCGGGTCTCGTAGCCGAGCGACGCCATCTGCTCGAGCACGCCGCGCAGCACCTCCCGCGAGGAGAGCTCGCACGGGCTGCCGTCGGGCCAGACCGGCGTGCACAGACAGATCCGCCATCCCGGCAGCCATGAGAGCTCGCGCAGCGTCGAGGGGTCGGGATGCACGACGAGGTCGCCGGCGCCCGAGCGGATCCCGAACCGCTCGTAGGAGGTGATCGGGGTGTCGGTCGGATCGAGCGCGAGCAGCAGATCGGTCATGACGGCGCCGCGCGACAGCGCCGTCTCGAACGCCTCCGGTCGCAGCGCCTTGCCGCGGACCGAGCCGTGGACGTCGGGCATGCCCAGCAGCACGAACTCGCCCGACGGCGCCGGCGTGCCGCCCGCGGCCAGCCGCGCGTCGGGAAGCTCCGAGAGCGAGCTCACGCGGGCGCTCCCGAAAGCTCTGCCTTGACCCGCCGCTCAACCTCCGCGACCGCGCCGGCGAACCGCTCGATCATCTCCGCGAGCTCTGCGTCGGTGGCGATGAACGCCGGCGCCAGCAGCGTCTGATCACCCGTGTAGCCGTCGGCGGTGGCGTGCGTCGAGGTCACCAGGACGCCGTGCTCGAACGCGACCTGGTCGACCATCGAGCCGGCATCGAGCTCGTCGGGCAGGAGCGACTCGCCGTCGCGGGGGTCGACCAGCTCGACGCCGAGCAGGAACCCACGTCCGCGAACCTCCCTCACGGTCTCCAGGCCGCTCAGCGCCTGCTCGAGCTCCTCGCGCAGCGCGGGCCCGTGCTCGCGCACGCGCTCGACGAGGCGGCGCTCGATCAGCTGGTCGAGGACGGCCAGCCCGACGGCGCATGGAAGCGGCGCTCCGTCCCAGGTGTGCCCGTGCTCGAACTCCCGCGAGCCGTTCGCGAGGGCGTCGTAGACCTGCTGAGTGCACAGCGTCCCGGCCAGCGGTGCGTACCCCGCGCCGAGTCCCTTGCCGCCCGTGATGATGTCCGGCTCGATCGGCAGCTCCTGGGAGGCGAACCAGCTGCCGGTACGGCCCATGCCCGTCACGACCTCGTCCAGGCAGATCAGGAATCCGTGCGCCTCGCGGCGGGCGGCGAGCCCCTCCCAGAAGCGGGGGGGAGGCGCGTACGCGGGCAGCGCGGCCGCGGTGACCGGCTCGCAGAAGAAGGCCGCCACGGTCTCGAGGCCGGCCTGCTCGAGGGCCCGGTCGAGCTCCTGGAGCGCCGCCTCCCCGGTCGGATCGAACCGCCATGTCGCCGGCGCGATGTGGAGATGCCCTGGGAGGTACTCCGCGTAGGGGTGCTGAAGCGTCCGGCGGCCGGTGAGCGCGAGCGCTCCCATCAAGGCGCCGTGGTAGGCCTGGGCCGGAGAGATGATCCGCCAGCGCTGCGGCTCGCCGCGGTCGACGTGGTACTGGCGCACGAGGCGGACCGCGGTCTCGTTCGCCTCTGAGCCTCCCGAGACGAACCGCACGCGCGCCATCTCGGGCGCAGCCACTTCGATCAGGCGGGTCGCCAGGCGCTCCTGAGGCTCGTTGGTGAAGTGGTGGTTGTAGACGTATGAGAGCTGCTGGGCCTGGGCCTGGGCGGCCTGCACGATCTCCTCCGCGCCGTGCCCCAGGCACGCCACCATCGCCCCGCCCGAGCACGCGTCCAGCACCTCGAACCCGTCGGTCGTGTACAGCCGGACGCCCTCGCCGCGCTCGATGCTCGGGTAGTCGAGGTCGAGCAATCGCGGGAACACGCTGGTCGCCGTCGCCGCGATCGTTTCGCTAGCGGCCACGAACCACCTCCGGCACGCCCCCGGTCCTCGCCAGGAAGGAGTCGAACAGCCGCCAGGCCGCCGCGCGTGAAGCGCCGGCGCGGCGGTGCGTGTCCTCGAGCAGCTGGTCGGGATCGACCCCTTCCCGGTCGAGCTCGTGGCGGTAGACCGCGACCCAGCTGTCCATGATCTCCGGCGTCACCTCCGGGTGGAACTGCAGCCCGAGGCTGCGACCGATCGTGTAGGCCTGTGGACCCACGTCGCTGTTGGCGATCAGGCGCGCGCCGGGCGGCACGGTGAACGTGTCGAAATGCCACTGAAACCACGGGCCCTCGGCAACGAGCGCGGGGTCCTCGGTGCGCACCGGCAGCCATCCGATCTCCGACTGCTCGCCGCGGAACGAGGAGCCGCCGAGCACGCGCGCGAGGAGCTGTCCGCCGAAGCAGATGCCGAGCACCGGCACGTCCTCGGCGGCGGCGCGCTCGAGCAGGCGCTTCTCGCGGTCAAGCCACGGCACGGAGTCGTCGAACGCCGCGAACTCCGATCCCAGCGAGACGATCATCTGGTAATCGCGCGGGTCGACCTCGCGCTCCTCGACGTCGATCCGGTAGACGTCCTGCTCGGCGTCGCGCTCCTCGAGCCACTGGTGAACGTAGCCGCCGGGCGTGGGTTGCTCGTGCTGGATGATCAGGGCGCGCAGCGTCATTGGCGATCCGTCGCCGGGACCGCGTGGGGCGCCGCCTCGCCTCGGTCGAGCTCGTGCTCCACCTGGGAGCCGACCTCGCGGACGACCGCAGCGAACCTTGTGACCATCTCATCGAGCTCCTCGTCGGTGGCTGTGAAGGCGGGCGCGAACAGGCTCTGGTCCCCCGCGTAGCCGTCGCGGGTCGGCTGCGTGGAGAGGGTGATCAGCCCGCGATCGAGCGCGAGGTCGTCGATCCGGCCCGCGACCTGGAGCTCGGCGGGGAGGAACGACTCGCCGTCGCGCGGATCGACGAACTCGACGCCGAGCAGGTAGCCGTGGCCGCGCACCTCCCGCACCATCGGCACTTCTGCGAGGGCGTCCGCCAGCCACGTGCGGACGAGGGGGCCGCGCTGCGCGACGCGCTCGATCAGCTGCTCTCGCTTGAGCGCATCGATCACCGCGATGCCGACCGCACACGGCAGCGGCGCGCCGTCCCAGGTGTGCCCGAGCGTGAAACGGCGCGATCCGCGGCTGATCGCCTCGTACACGCGCTCGTGGCAGATCGTCGCGCCGATCGCCGCGTAGCCGGCGCCGAGTCCCTTGGCTGTGGCGATGATGTCCGGTACGAACGGCAGCCGCGCGGCGGCGAACCAATCGCCGGTGCGACCCATGCCGGTGACGACCTCGTCGAGGCAGATCAGGAAGCCGTGCCGCTCGCGGCGGGCGGCGAGGCCCTCCCAGAAGCGCGGCGGGGGGGTGTACGCGGGCAGCGCCGCGGCGCTTACGGCCTCGCAGAAGAACGCGGCGACGGTGCCGGGACCCGCCTGCTCGAGCGCGTCGTCGAGCGCCGCGAGCGCCTGCTCGCCGGTCGGATCGAACCGCCAGGTGCTCGGTGGGATGTGGGGCAGCTGCTGGAGGTAGGGGGTCAGCGGTCCTTGCAGGCCCGGCCGGCCGGTGAGTGCGAGCGTCGCCATCGTCGGGCCGTGATACGCCTGGGCGGGGGAGATCACCCGCCAGCGCTCCGGCTCGCCGCGCTCGACGTGATAGCTGCGCGCGAGGCGCAGCGCCGTCTCGTTCGCCTCGGCGCCTCCGGTGCAGAAGTGCACGCGCGTGAGGCCCTCGGGCGCGACCGCCGTCAGCTCGCGGGCCAGGCGCTCCTGGGCCGGATTGGTGAGCCGCTCGTTGTGCACGAACGCGAGCCGTTGCGCCTGCGCGCGCGCGGCCTCGATCAGATCGGCGCGGCCGTGACCGAGCGTCAGCGCCATCGAACCGCCGCTCATCGCGTCGAGATAGCGCCGCCCGTCGGCGTCCTGCACCCACACGCCATCTCCTTTGACGACGATGGGATAGCGGCGATCGAGCTCGGGCGGGAGCACACGAGTCGACGAGCTGTCAATCACGCCTTCCTCCGATTTGGTCTTGGAAACAGTCCTTATAGCATTTCATCAGCAGGTTTCAGAGAACGATCTTTCCCGGAGCGGAGGGTGCGACGTGGCGACAAGTGCCGAGTCGATGTTGAAGGTGGTCGAGCCCGCGACGGAGGGAGTGCTGGCCGAGCTGCCGCACGCGGGCGTGGAGGAGACCGACGCGGCCGTCGCTCGGGCGCGCGCGGCGTTCGGAGCGTGGCGCTCCGTCGCCCCGGCCGACCGGGCCAAGCTCCTGCTGCGGCTCTCGGAGATCGTGGGCGAGCGGCTCGAGCGGATCGCGCTGCTCGAGGCGCGCAACGTGGGCAAGCCGATCGGCGATGCCCGCGGCGAGATCTCGATGGTGGCGGAGACCTTCCGGTACATGGCGGGCGCGCCCGAGCGCCTGATCGGCGACACGATCCCGGTGGCCGGCGGCGTCGACATGACGTTCCGCGAGCCGCTCGGCGTCGTCGGGCTGATCGTGCCCTGGAACTTCCCGCTGCCGATCGCCTCCTGGAAGGTGGCGCCGGCACTCGCGGCGGGTAACACGATCGTTCTCAAGCCCGCCGAGCTGACGCCGCTCACGGCGTTGGAGCTCGAGCAGGCCGCGCTCGACGCGGGGATCCCCGAGGGCGTGCTGAACGTGGTGGTCGGTCCCGGCCGGGTCGTCGGCGAGCGGCTCGTGCAGCACCCCGACGTGGCCAAGATCGCGTTCACCGGCTCGACCGTCGTCGGCCGGCGCATCGGGGCGCTCGCCGCGGAGCAGATCAAGCGCGTCACGCTCGAGCTCGGCGGCAAGTCCGCCAACGTGATCTTCGCGGACGCGGACCTCGAGGCGGCCGCCGCCTCCGCGCCGCTCGCGGTGTTCGCCAACGCTGGACAGGACTGCTGCGCGCGGTCGCGGATCCTCGTCGAGCGCTCGGCGCTCGATCGCTTCATGTCGCTGCTCGAGGGGGCGGTGAAATCGCTTCGCGTGGGCGACCCGCTCGACGACGCGACGGAGATGGGACCGCTGATCTCGGCCGATCAGCGCGACA
This sequence comes from uncultured Solirubrobacterales bacterium, assembly GCA_963849285.1. Taxonomy (GTDB): domain Bacteria; phylum Actinomycetota; class Thermoleophilia; order Solirubrobacterales; family Solirubrobacteraceae; genus Palsa-465. The sequence continues at coordinate 1,216,711 of CAWKGS010000005.1, read as the reverse complement.
CCGTCGGCTCGTTCCTCGCAGACGGCGCGCCCGTCGCCTTCCGCGGAGATGCCCCCGACGGCCCCGGCTTCTGGTTCCCGCCGACGGTGCTGTGCCCGGTGTCCAACGACGACCGCGCCGCGCGTGAGGAGATCTTCGGCCCGATCGCGGCAGTGATCCCGTTCGACGGCGAGGAGGAGGCGGTGCGCCTCGCCAACGACACGATCTACGGGCTGTCGGGCTCGGTCTGGACGCGTGACGGGGCGCGCGCGCTGCGGGTGGCCCGCGCGCTGGAGAGCGGCACCCTGTCGATCAACTCCAACACCTCGGTCCGGGTCAGCACGCCGTTCGGCGGCTTCAAGCAGTCGGGCTTCGGCCGTGAGCTCGGACCCCACGCGCTCGAGCACTACACCGAGCTGAAGAACGTGTTCATCGCGACCTGATCGCGAACGGGTAGCTCTCCGGCATGGACGGTTGCGACGTCGCCTTCGTGCTCGGTGGAGGAGGTCTGCTCGGCGCCCACGAGGTCGGGATGCTGGCGGCGCTGGCCGAGCGTGGCATCGAGCCCGATCTGGTGCTCGGCACCTCGATCGGCGCGGTGAACGGTGCCCTGTATGCGGCGGAGCCGGGGGCCTCCGGCGTGGAGCGGCTGCGGGCGATGTGGCGGGATTCGGAGCCGCTGTGGTCCGGGAGCGCGTTGCGGCGGCTCACGACGCTGGCCAGGACCCGAACCTACCTGCAGCCGTTCGGTGAGGCACGCGACCGGCTGGCTCGCGTGCTTCCGGTGCAGCGGGTGGAGGACCTCGCGGTTCGGTTCCAGTGCGTCGCCGCGTCGATCGAGCGCGCCGCGGAGCATTGGTTCACCGAGGGGCCGCTCGCCGACGTGGTCCTCGCCTCGTGTGCGGTGCCCGGGGTCCTGCCGCCGGTGCGGGTGGACGGCGAGCACTTCATCGACGGCGGGATCGTCAACTCGATACCCGTGAGCCGGGCGGTCATGCTCGGCGCCCGGACGATCTACGTCCTGCAGGTGGGGCGTCTGGAACAGTCGCTGAAGCCCCCGCGCTGGCCGTGGGAGGTCGGCCTCGTCGCCTTCGAGGTAGCGCGCCGGCATCGATTCGCGCACGACCTGCACTCCCTGCCCGAGGGCGTGCAGCTGCACGTCCTGCCCACCGGCGGCTCCGCCGCCCCCGCCTACAACGACCTGTCGGCGCCGCTGCGGCTGCGCCAGCTGGCGGGCACGGTGCAGCGGCAGATCGACTCCGCATACGAGGCGTCCATGCGGTATCTGGAGGAGCACTGATGCCGCCGCCTGCGATCCGGCGGCCGCTCAGCATCACGATCTGGCTGATCCTCTCCGTCCTCGCGCTCGTGGCCTCGCCACTGCTGCTCGCGGTGGCCCGGCTGGTGGCGGCGCTCACCGGGGATCGCCGCTGGCCCACCGCGATCCGGGTGATCCTCGCCTACTTCAGGCGCGAGCTGGCCACGCTCGTCGCGTGCGGGGCGATCTGGCTGCTGGCAGGAGCCGGCCTGTTGATGCGCTCGGCCCGCATCCAGGCGCTGCACTGGCGCTTGCTGCGATGGTTCGTCGGCGGGATCGCCGCGAGCGTGCTCGGGTCGCTGGAGATCCGCGTCGCGGAGGAGCCCGAATCCGCGCAGGCGGCCGACGCGCTGCGCGGCAGCGAGCCGTTGCTCGTGCTCAGCCGCCACGCCGGGCCCGGCGACACCGTCCTGCTGATCGACCGGCTCGTGACGCACTACGCGCGCCGGCCGAGCGTGGTCTTCAAGGAGGCGATCGTGCTCGATCCGTCGATCGACCTGATCGCCCACCGGCTGCCGCACGCCGTGCTGGACGTCGACGATCCCGACGAGTGCGAGGCGCGGATCGCGAGGACCGCCGCCGCGCTGGGGCCGCGGGGCGTGCTGCTGCTGTTCCCGGAGGGCGGGAACTTCACGCGCGAGCGACGCCGGCGCGCGCTGCGCTCGCTCAGGCGCCGCGGGCATCGCGCCGCCGCCGCGGCCGGCGAGCGCATGAAGCACGTGCTGCCGCCACGGCCGTCCGGCACGGTGACGGCGCTGCGCGCCAACCCCGCGGCCGATGTCGTGTTCGCGGCGCACACCGGCCTCGGGCTCGCCGCCTACCCCCGGGAGATCTGGCGCAACATGCCTTTCGACCGAACCCTGCGCACCCGGATGTGGCTCGTTCCCCGGGAGGAGATTCCAACCGAAGAGGACGAGGTCACGGTCTGGCTGAACGAATGGTGGGCTCGGATCGACGAGTGGGTCAGCGCCCGCGGCGAGTAGCGAGCCGCATCCGGGTCAGGCGGATCGCTCGTCGTTCTGGTGAGCACCAGGTCACAGCGGCGGGAGCTATGCGGTTGCGAGCGCTCGCGGCAAGCCCATGAACCGCCCGGCATCCGCGAGCACGGTCCGCATCGCGTCGACGATCTCGTCGAGGACCGCGTCGTCGGAGATCAGCGGCGGCGCGATCTGGAGCACCGCGTCGCCGCGGTCGTCCGCGCGGGCGATCAGGCGGGCCTCGAGCAGCCTGGCCGGCATGAACCCACGCAGGAGCCGCTCACGCTCGTCGGGGTCGAAGCGGGTGCCCTGATCGTCCTTGACCAGCTCGACCGCCCAGAAGAACCCCTCGCCGCGGACGTCGCCGACGATCGGGAGCTCGCGGAGGGTCTCCAGCCGCTCGCGCAGGCCCTCCTCGCGCGCGTGAACATTCTCGAGCACGCCGTCGCGCTCGAAGATCTCGATGTTCCTCAGCGCGATCGCCGCGCACAGCGGGTGACCGGCGAAGGTGATGCCGTGCAGGAGGGTCGTCTTGCCCTCGTACAGCGGCGCGGCGACGCGGTCGGAGACGAGCACGGCGCCCATCGGGGCGTAGGCCGAGGTCAGTCCCTTCGCGATCGTGATCAGGTCGGGCGTCGCGCCATAGCGCGTCACGCCGAACCATTCGCCGAGCCGCCCGCAGCCGGTGATCACCTCGTCGGCCACGAGCAGGATCCCGTGGCGGTCGGCGATCTCGCGCAGCCCCGCCCAGTAGCCGGGCGGCGGAACCAGGCAGCCGCCGGCGTTCTGGACCGGCTCGGCGATGATCATCGCGACCGTCTCGGGCCCTTCGGCCAGCACCGCGTCCTCGAGCTCGGCGAGCAGCGTGCGGGTGAGCTCCTCGCCCTGCTCCTCGCTGCGGAAGGAGTTGGTGTTGGAGACGTGCCGGGTCTCGATCGCGGGCGGCCCGAACGGCTCCTTGAAGCGCTCCACCCCGGTCAGCGCGAGCGCCCCGAGCGTGACCCCGTGGTAGGCGATCTTGCGCGCGATCGCCTTGCGGCGCTCCGGCTGCCCGTTGGCGATGTGGAACTGGCGGACGATCTTCCATGCGGCCTCCACGGACTCCGAGCCGCCCGAGGTGAAGAACGCCTTGCCGATGCCATCCGGCGCGAGCGCGGTGAGCCGCTCGCCGAGCTCGAGCACGGGCGGATGTGCGGTCGCCCAGACCGTGTTGAACGGGAGCCGCTCCATCTGGGCGCGCGCGACCTCGGCCATCTCGGCGCCGTACGAGTAGCCGATCTGGGCGCAGAACAGGCTCGAGAGCCCGTCGAGGTAGCGGCGGCCGGCGGTGTCGAACACGTACGGCCCCTCGGCGCGGTCGAGCACCAGGAGCTCGGAGCCGCCGCTGCCATAGGCGCCGTTGCGCGTGAAGTGCAGCAGCGTCGAACCTTGCGCAACTTCCATCCTCATCACCCTCTCAGGCCACTCGCCAGGTAGTGGATCAAGCTAGCACCGCGCGGGCTGCGTTAGTGTCCGAATTCGGGGTTGCGCATGGTCCGATCAGAACAGTCATCGCCGCTGGAGCTGACGGCCGCGCAGCGCGACGCACTGGCTGGCCTGGCCGAGTTCCCGCTGCTGGAGGCGATCTTCGGCCGGCGATCGAGACGCTTTCCGATGGGCGGCGAGATTCCCGACGGCCCGCTGGCGTATCGCTCCAGGCACGAGCACGTGCCTCTCTCGGAGCTGGAGACGTTGCTGATCCTGGCGGTGATGAGCGGCACCACCGGCTGGCACTACGGCATCACCCGGCACGCACGCTACGCCCCGGCGCTCGCGAATTACAACGGCGCGGCGGCGGGGCGCACGATCCCGTCGGCCGCCGGGTTCCACACCTCAGAGCTGTTCTACACCGATGACTCGGGCGTGTACTTCTTCCCGACGCGCGATGCCGGCGCGCTGGTCGATCCCGCGCACGAGAGGCTCACCGTCGAGCTGATGCTCGAGCGCCACCGCGAGCGCGTCGTGAAGCTCTCCGAGCAGCGCCTCTACCTGCCCCGCGAGGAGCCCTACCTGGAGGGGCACAACACCTGGATCGCGAACGAGCCCGGCTCGCTGCTGGCGATCCCGGTCGCCGACATCGCGCAGCACCACATCGCCAACCTGTGCTTCTTCACCCAGAACGGCTACTGCATCTACGACGACGTCAACCAGCGGCCGATCCCGGGGATGGATGAGTTCGCGGATCTCGTCGACACCGCGGAGCCGATCCCGTTGACGTTCGTGGAGCAGTACTCGCTGACGGAGGCGACGGCGGAGCTGATGACCTCCAGCTACAACGGCGCACTGCTGCTTCAGGCCATGGGCCTCGGCGGGTGGTCGTTCGACGGGATCGAGCACATGGCGCTGCTGGGCGCCTCGGGCGATCCGGAGGTCCCCGGCCTCGGCTTTCGCTACGACACCGACCCGCGCTGGGGCACGCCGAACCCGACCGGGCGCACCGACGGCACCTTCCACGCGTTCTGCCCGCCGCACTTCGCGACGATGGCTGAGGCCGTCGAGGCGTTCGCGCAGCGTAAGTTCGGTCCCGGCGGCCCTTACCACCCGGACACGCCGGGAGCCTGGCGCGACTCAGGCGCTGTTCGCTCGGCGGCGCAGCCCCACGACGAGCGCTTCAAGGCGTGCGTGACCCGCCAGTGCGACTACACGCTCGAGACCTGGGGCAAGTTCCCGGGCACGGTGCCGAGCGTCTGGGTGATGAACTTCCTCCAGGCCCAGCACATCGACCTCGACTTCTACGACCACCACTTCCGGCCGGGTGCATACCTGGAGACGCACCGGCGCCACATGAAGGTCTGGCACCGCTAGGCGCGGCGCGACGAAAACGTCACTCTCGACGCGGCTCGCCCGGCGAGTGTCACGTTGATCTCGCCCAGCGATCTCAAGGTGACACTCGCCTCGTGGGCGAGATCGAGTGCGACGTTTTCAGCGCATGGCGGCCGAAGTCGAGTGTGACGTTTTCAGCGCAGGGGCGGGATCAGACCGCGTCCAGCCCCCGGTTGATCATCCGCCCGATCGTCTCGTACTTGGCCCGGTTGTTGGCCTTCAGGTAGTAGGCGTAGCCGAGGCCGCCGACGAAGATCGCCAGGTCACCCCAGCAGAGCCACTTCGCGTAGCTGTAGCCACCCCCGAGGAACTTGAGGTTGTGGATCGCGAGGTACAGGACGACCGCCTGGCTGACGACCGAGATCAACGGCGCGGTGATCGTCGTCCACCAGTGGTGCTCCTCGCGGAAGTGGCTGCGGAAGTAGACGAAGATCGCCAGCGAGACCAGCGCCTGGATCGCCAGGATCGACACCACTCCCATAATCGCCATCAGGCCGTACACCTGCAGATAGCCGACCGAGTCGGCCGCGCCGAGCTTGTGGTCGACGACCGCGAACAGCGCGAACAGGACGACGATCACGGCGGCGATCACCGACTGCGCGCACGATGCGATGTGCGGGCTGTGGTACTTCACGTGCGTGCGCCCGACGGCGCGCGGCAGCACGCCCTCGCGCCCCAGCGAGTACATGTAGCGCGCGGTCGTGTTGTGGAAGGCCATCCCGCAGGCGAACGAGCCGGTGATGATGAACCAGCTCAGGCAGTCCTTCAGGAACAGGCCGCCGTAGTGCTGCGCCGGGATGAAGTAGAAGCCGGCGGAGTTGTTCTGGGCGACGTTCGCGGCGGCGTTGATCGAGTGATAGCCGCTGATCCCGGCCCAGGAGGTGAGGGTGTAGAAGATGCCCAGCCCGATCACCGAGATGTAGAGCGCACGCGGCACGTTGCGCTTCGGATCCCGGGATTCCTCCCCATAGTTGGGCGCCATCTCCCAGCCCACCCAGGACCAGAACGCGAAGAAGATCCCGATCCCGGCTGCACCGGCGGCGATCGCAGTGCCGCCGTCGTGCCCGCCGGGCAGACCCTTGAACGCGTTGATCGGGTTGATCGCCGCCGCCGAGACGGTGCCCTTCCCCAGGACGAAGCCGTCGAAGACCAGCAGCGTGACGATCTCGCACAGGAGCGCGATCCCGAGGAGGCGGGCGGAGATGCGGACGTCGAAGTACGCGAGGATCGCGATCACCGCGATCATGATCAGCCCCAGCCAGTACCACTGGACGTGCCAGCCGTAGCGGGCCGCCTTCAGTGAGGCGAAGTAGGCGAATCCGCCCACCAGCGAGACCTCGAACACGCTGTAGGCCGAGACCATCAGCAGGCCGCTGGCCATGCCGAGCTCGCGGTTGAGCCCGTGGCTGATGAAGCTGTAGAAGCCGCCCGCCGTGGTCACCTTCCGCGCCATCGCCACGTACGCGACGCCGAAGATCACCAGCACGATCGCCGCGAAGATGAACCCCGCGGGCGTCCCGATGCCGTTGCCATAGCCGACGGAGATCGGCGTGTTGAACAGCATCGCGGAGATCGGCGCCGAGCCCGTCACGGTCAGGAACAGCACGCCGATCAGGCCGACCGAATTGCCGCGCAGCTTGTGAACGTCTTCGCGCTCCGCGACGTCCACGCTCTCGACCACGGGGAGCATTCCCTCGTGGTGGGGCTCGACTCCGGTTGTAGTCACGTCACTCTCCTCGCTTCGATTGGCTGGTCAGGGATGTCGCTAGACGGTGGCCGCGATCGGGTCGTTGCGCGCCGGCTCCGGAGCCGGCGCGGCGCCGAGCGTGTCCATCAGCAACCGCTCGACGACTGGATTCCATTCCTCCTGCCTGATGTGCACGCGTCCCGGGAGCAGGGACCTGCGACCGGTATCCGCGTAGCTCGCGCGCGCGAACCGGTCGAAGGAGTCGATCACCCGGATCACGATGCCGTAGTCGTGCGGGCCGGCGAAGCTGCCGATCCAGTCGCCGGGCCGTCCCGAGTCGGGGAAGATGCCCTCCCGCACCGCTTCCCAGTAGGCGTGCTGGAACAGGCAGCCCGCGTTGCCGTGCTTGATCCAGCAGCCGGCGGTGACGCCTCGCTCGCCGCGCTCGATCCCGCGCAGCGCGAGCTGAAGCAGCTCACGCCCGCGAGAACTCGAGGCAAGCGTTGCGAGGTCCTCGCGCAGGCGCAGCTCCTCAGGACTCATGGCCTCCCTCTCCTCCGGTTGCGATCAAGCTCTGACCCCGCGTGCTGCGTCGAGCACGTAGCGCAGCTGCTCCTCGAGCGGCGCTCCATCGACGAGCTTGCCGTCGAGCGCGGCCGTGCCGATCGTGAACGCCCACACGCCGCGTTCGCAGAGAGCCGCGATCCGCTCCGCGGAGTCGACCGAGCCGGCGGCGATCACCGGCAGCGAGGTCGCGGCCACGACCGACTCGACCAGTCCGTCGACGTCCCCGTCGTAGCGGTATGCGAGCAGGTTGATCCCGTCCACCCCGAGCTCCTGCGCCCGCCGCGCGTCGGCGGTGATCTCCTCGACCGTCCCGCGCAGCAGGCACGGATGATCAACGACCGTCCCGACGTAGGGGAAGAAGCGCACGCCGCTGCCGGCGAGGATCTCCTGCACCGGCTCGATCAGCGTGCCGCCGATCAGGTAGTCGGGCCCGATCTCGGCGGCGGCCCGCGCTGAGGCGAGCGTCGCCTCCCGGGTCTCGGAGACGACCTCGAGATAGCTCGAGTGGCCGTTGGCGCGGATCTCGTCCATCAGCCGCGCCAGCTCCTCGCGCGGCAACCCCAGGTCCTTGCAGCCGACGTGCGTGAGCCCCACGCGCGCGATCGACTCGTAGACCTCGCGCGCGTCCGCGATGGTCCGGTCATCGCGCGTCAGCATGAAGATGAATTCAGCCAACCCAGGAGCCCAAGTTGTCAGACAACTTCGCTATCTTAGCGGTCGGCGGGCCCGCGGGCAATATGGCCGAAGGGCCAATTTTTTCTCAGGAGGATCTTATGCGTGCGGCGATCTGGGAGGGCCCGGGGGAGATGCAGCTCGGCGAGATCGCCGACGCGAGATGTCCCCCGGACGGCGTGCTGCTGCGGGTCACCGCCTGCGGCATCTGCGGCACGGACGTCCGCGCGTTCTTCAACGGCGACCGGCGGATATCTCCCGGTTGGGTGCTGGGGCACGAGATCAGTGGCGAGGTGATCGAGATCGGGTCGGGCTCAGGCGGCGAGGTCGCGCAGGCGGGGATCGAGCCGGGCGCACACGTGCACTGCATCTCGACGCTGTGGTGCGGGACGTGCCGGATGTGCCGCAGCGGCAACGAGCACCTCTGCGTCAAGCACGAGCTGATGGGCTTCGACTATCCGGGCGCATACGCCGAGCTCGTCGCGATCCCGCAGATCGCGCTGAAGAACCTGTTCGCGATTCCCGAGGCGGTTTCCGACGAGGTGGCGACGTTCGCCGATCCGCTCTCGGACGCGATCTGCGGCCACAAGGACATCGCCGTCGGCCTCGACGACACGGTCGTGGTGATCGGAGCCGGACCGGTGGGTACCGCCCACGCGGCGATCTCGCGGCTGGAGGGCGCCGGTCAGGTGCTGCTGCTCGAGGCGTCCCAGCCGCGCCTGGCGCTGGCGCGCGAGATCCTGGGGGACGAGCGGATCGGCTACGTCGACGTGTCGGGCGCCGACGGCGTCGCCGCCGTCCGCGGCGCGACCGATGGCTTCGGCGCGGACGTCGTGATCGTGGCGTGCTCAAGCGCCGAGGCGCAGGAGCAGGCGATGGAGATGGCCGCGCCGCGCGGCCGGGTGCTGTTCTTCGGCGGGCTCCCGAAGGGCACCGACCACATCCGCTTCCCGTCGAACATCCTCCACTACGGCGAGGTCCAGGTGCACGGCTCCTACGCTTCGCGTCACCGCGACCAGATCCACGCGCTCGACATGCTGGCCGGCGACGTCGGTGGCCTGCGCCGGGTGATCTCCGACGTGGTGCCGCTCGAACGGACTCCGGAGGCGTTCGCGCGCATCCGGGCCGGCGAGGTGCTTAAGATCGTCGTCAAGCCCTGATCGGGAGGAGATTGACCGCCGATGGGAACGCCCGCCCGCCGCTCGCTGCGTCACCAGCTCGCGGAGAGTCTGCGCGCACGGGTGCTGGCGGGCGAGTTCGAGGCGGGGGCGCAGCTTCCGAGCGAACCGGAGCTCGCCCGCAGCCTGCACGTGTCGCGCAGCTCGCTGCGCGGCGCGATCACGCTGCTGGAGGAGGACGGCCTGCTGCGCCGGTTGCACGGCTCGGGCACGTACGTGACGCACAGGCCCGTCCTGCGCAACGACCTCGGTCGCAACTTCGGCGTGACCACGATGATCGCGGCGACGGGGCTCGAGCCGGGAACGCTGCTCGGAGCGGCCGGCAGCGAAACGGGGCCCGAGGAAGTCGCCGCGGCGTTCGCGCTTCCCGTCGGCTCGGAGCTGAGCGTCCTGCGCCGCGTGCGCACCGCCGATGGCCGCCGGGTGGTCGACACGACCGACTGGTGCCGCCCCGAGGTGCTGGATCCGCGGGAGCTCGACGAGCTCGCCGACGGCTCGATCTACGACGCGCTCGCCGAGCGCGGCCTGTCGATCCACCACGGCGTCGCGTCGATGCGGCCCGCGACCGCGAGCCTCGAGACGGCGCGCCGCCTGCGCGTACCGAAGGGAACGCTGCTGCTGACGCTCTTCCAGGTCGACAGCACCGCGGACGGGGTGGTCGCGCTGGTCTCGCTCGAGCATCACCTCGCCGACGCCTTCGAGATCAGCGTCTACCGGCGCGGTCCCGGCGAGGACCGTATGTGACTGACGAGCTCCTCGTCGGCGTCGACGTCGGGTCGCAGGGAACGAGCGCCCAGGCAATCGCCGCCGACGGCACGACCGTCGCATCGAGCTACGTTCCCCACAGCCTGTCCTACCCCCGGCCGGGCTGGGCCGAGCAGGACCCGGCGCAGTGGCTCGCCGCGGTCACGCAGGCGCTGGACGAGCTCAGGCGGGCGGTCGGGGCTGGAGCGCTGCGAGCGATCTCGTTCGGCTCGCAGCTCGACGGCCTGGTCGCCGCCGGCGCCGACGGCCGCGCCCTCGGGCCGGCGCTGATCTGGATGGACAGACGGGCGGGGGCGGAGTGCGCGCGCGTGGCCGAGACGATCAAGCCCGCGCGGCTGCGGGAGCTGTGCGGATGCAATCTCGATCCCGGGCACGTCGGCGCCAAGATCGCCTGGCTCGCACGCAACCGGCCCGAGCAGCACCGCGCCGCGCGGTGGTTCCTGTTGCCGGGGTCGTTCGTGGCGTGGCGGGCCGCCGGCGAGCTGGCCGTCGATCCTTCCAACGCCTCGTCATCGATGCTGCTCGAGACCGCGACCATGGAGTGGTGCGAGGAGGCCTGCGACGCGTTTGGCGTCGAGCTCGACCGGCTCGCCCCGATCAAGCCCGCTCATCACGTCCTCGGGCCGGTCGCGCCGTGGCTGCGCAACGCGGCCGGTCTGGACGCATCGACGCTGGTGGTCCTCGGATGCGGCGACGAGATGGCGGCGACGCTCGGCGCGGGGGTGGTGGCGCCGGGAGCGGTGTGCGACGTCATCGGGACCGCCGAGCCCGTGTGCGCGGTCGTATCAGAGCCGGCCCTGGACGCCGCCGGCTTGACCGAGCTTCATCCGCACGCCACCGGCGGCTGGCTGCTGGAGAATCCCGGCTGGCTCTCGGGCGGCGCATACCGCTGGTTTCGCGACGAGCTCGGCTCGCTCGAGCTCGCCCGCGCGACCGCGACCGGACGCGACGTGTACGAGCTGCTCAACGACGCCGCCGGCGAGGCGCCGCCGGGCGCCGGCGGCGTGCTGTGGATTCCGGCGCTGGCCGGCGCCACCGCGCCGGAGTGGAACGCCGACGCCCGCGCGAGCTGGTTCGGGCTGACGGCGGCGCACCGCCGCTCGCACCTGGTGCGCGCGCTGCTGGAGGGCAACGCCTTCGCGCTGCGCGACGTGCTCGAGGCGATGGGCGGTGCCGGCCTGCGCCCCACCGAGCTCGTCTGCGTCGGCGGGGGCGCGCGCGGTGAGCTGCTGCTCTCGATCAGGGCCGACGTGACGGGGCTGCCCGTGTCCCGACCGGAGGACGTCGAGACGACCGCACGCGGGGCGGCGATGCTGGCGGCGGCCGGCGCAGGCCTCTACGACAGCGTCGCGTCCGCGGCGGCCGCGATGGTGGGAGCGCGGCGCGAGCCGCACCTGCCAGACCCTAAGCGGCGGGCGGTATACGACGTGGCCCATCGGCGCTACCTCGAGCTCTACGGCGCGCTGCGGCCGCTGTTCCGGTCAGGTGATTGACCCCGGATCGGCGGGCACGTCGACCGCATACTGCTCGAGCACCTCCAGCGGGACCAGCTCGAGCGCGCGCTCGTGCGTGGCGGCGAGCACCACGAACGCCGCGACCCCGTCCTCGTGCGCGCGCAGCCAGTTGCGCGCCGTGACGCACCAGCGATCGCCGGGCCGGAGACCGGGGAACGCGTAGGCCGCGATCGGCGTCACGAGGTCGTTCCCGATCGAGCGCTGATGCTCCAGGAACTCCGCGCTGACGACCGCGCAGATCGTGTGGCTGCCGGGATCCTCGGGGCCGGTGCGGCAGCAGCCGTCGCGATAGAACCCGGTCAGCGGGTTTCCGCTGCAGCTCTCGAGTGGCTCGCCGAGAACGTTGCACTCGCTCACGGCCGCAGTATCGCCGCTGGCGCGCCTCAGCGCTTCTCGGGCGCGGGCATCCTCACTTGCGACGATCGACCGCCCGCTCGAGCTCGGCTTTGTTCATGTTCGAGCGCCCTTCGATCCCCAGCTTGCGAGCCTCGTTGTAGAGCTGATCGCGCGTGCGTCCCTTCGGCCTGGCGGTGCCGGAGCGCCGGCCGCCGCGGCGCGAGGAGGACATGTCCTGGGTCGAGGTCCGGGACTTCGTCCGCGACTCTCCGGATCTCGCGCGCTCCTTGTTCACCGTCCGCGCGGCGATCTCCTCGGCGCGGCCCTCGCTCGCGCCCCGATCGCGCTGGCTCTCCTTGATGTGCTCGTACTGCCGGGCCCGCTTGGTTCCCTTCTTGACTCCACGTGGTGGCATGTTCGGAGCGATACCCAGGGGGGTCTGCGGCAAACCTACGCGCGCGGCGGGAACACGACGGTGACTACGAGTCCGCCGGCCGGGCCGGGCGAGGCGGTGATCGTGGCCCCGTGCGCTGACGCGATCGCTCGCACGATCGACAACCCGAGCCCGTGGTGGGCCTCTGCGCCGGCGAGGCGTGTCGCCTGCAGGCGCTGGAAGGGCTCGAACAGGCGGTCGACCTCCCCGGCCGGCACGAGCGGGGCGCTGTTGGTGACCGACAGGGTCGCACGCCCCTGGTCGCTCCAGGTTCGCACCTGCACCACCCCGCCATCGACGTTGTGAACGATCGCGTTCTCGAGCAGGTTCGCGATCAGGCGCTCGACGAGGGCCGCATCTCCGGTCGTGGGGGCTGGCTCGAGTCGCTCCTCGAGCTGCAGGGAGCGGCGCTCCAGCTCGGGGGCCGCCCCCGCGAGGACTCCGCGGGTGAGCGTCGCGAGATCGAGCGGAGCGGTCTGCTCGAGCCCGCGCTCGCTCGTGGCGAGCGTGAGCAGCGCCTCCAGCAGGCGCTCCTGGTCACGCCCGCTCGTCAGCAGCTCCTCGCAGGTGGCCCGCAGCGTCGCCGCGCTCGCGTTCGGATCCGCGAGGGCAACCTGGAGCAGGGTGCGCTCGACCGTGAGCGGCGTGCGCAGCTCATGCGAGGCGTTGGCGACGAAGCGCCGCTGCGCCTCGAATGCCGCCTCGAGCCGCCCGAGGAGCTCGTCGAAGGTGTCGCCGAGGCGCTTGAACTCGTCGTCGCGTCCGCTGAGCGCGAGCCGGCGGCTGAGATTCCCGGCGGTGATCTCGCGCGCGCTCGCGGTCATCTGGCGAAGCGGTCGCAGCATGCGACCCGCGACGAACCAGCCGAGCACGGCGGCGGCGACCGCGGTGAACGCGAGCGCGACCCACGAGATCGCGAGCAGCCGGCTGATGTCCGCCGAGCGCTGAAGCTCCGCCAAGGGCGGGAAGACGAGCATCCGGCTGAGCCCCAAGGGCTGCGCGGTCATGGTGACGGTGGCGGTGGTCTCGCGCGCGAACAGGTAGATCGCGAAGATCACGCACGTTCCGAGCAGCACGAACATCCCGGCATAGGTGAGCGAGAGGCGGAGCCGTGCGCTGTGCATGGTGGGGTGTGGCCTGCGCATTCAGATCCGGTAGCCGCCCTCGCGAACGGTCTCGATCAGCGCGGGCGGCCCGAGCTTCGCGCGCAGGCGCCCGATCGTGGTCTTGACCGTGCTCGTGAACGGGTTCGCCGCCTCGTCCCAGACCCGCTCGAGCAGCTCCTCCGCCGACACCACGCGGCCGTCGGCGGCGAGCAGGCACTCCAGCAGCGCGAGCTCCTTCGGGCTCAGCGGGAGCCGGCGCGCCCCGCGGTATGCGACGCGCCGGGCGCAGTCGAGCCGCAGCTCACCATGCACCAGCGTCGGCGGCGCGGCGGGCGTCGCGCGGCGTCCGAGCGCGCGGACGCGCGCGACCAGCTCGGAGAAGTCGAACGGCTTCGAGAGGTAGTCGTCGGCACCCAGCTCGAGCCCTTCGACGCGATCGGAGATCGTGCTCGCGGCGGTGAGCATCAGCACTCGCGTCTCGCCGCCGGCCCTGACCAGCTCATGACAGACGCGGTCGCCGTGCACCAACGGCAGGTCGCGATCGAGCACGACCACGTCGTAGCGGTTGACCCCGACATGGGCGAGCGCGTCCGCGCCGTCGAACGCGACGTCGACGGCCAAGCCCTCGCGACGGAGTCCCTCGGCGATCACCGTTGCGAGCCTGGCGTGATCCTCGACTACCAGCACCCTCATCCTCACAAGGATCCCGTACGGCGGTGACAGCCCGGTCACAGCGTCACGTGGCTGTCACCCGCTGCTGGTTAGAACTGCCGGCCATGAGACGACCGATGGTGTATCCGCTGGTTGCGATGGTCCTCCTGGCGCTGCTCGCCGCAGGCTGCGGCTCCAAGCGCCCGGCCACGACATCGACGCCGGCTTCGCAGAGCGGCGCGGACCCCGCGTTCAGGTATGCCTCGTGCATGCGCGACCACGGCGTGGCCGGGTTCCCGGATCCGAAGGTGTCCTCGAACGGGCCCGGCAACACCGCAATCGCGATGATCGTCCCGAGCACGCTCGCGGCGACGCCGGGCTTCGGGGCCGCTCAGAAGGCCTGCAAGGGGATCCTGCCGGCGCCGGGCGCCAACCCGGGACCATCGCCGGCGGCCGTCCACGCTCGAGTGCTCGGACTGGTCTCGTTCGCGCGTTGCATGCGCGCGCGCGGGCTGGCCGACTTCCCAGACCCCGATGCGCAGGGTCAGTTGACCCGCGAGAGGCTCGCTGCCGCCGGGGTTGACCTGCACGCCCACAATGTGATCGCGGCGGCGCGAGCGTGCGTCGGCGCGTCGGAGGGGCAGGTCAGCGCCGGGGACGTGGCGCGGGCGACTCAGGGCGGCGGGTAAGAAGGACGACAGTCCCGGAAGGGGGCGACCCGGTCGTGTCGAACACGGGCGCGGCGCCGCCGTGCAACCACGGTATGCCGCGATCAGTCTCGACCAGGAGGACGCCATGCCGGAGATGAGGACTGCGACCAAGCCGACCAAGAAGGCGAGCGGCTCCGCGAAGCCGCGGACGCCCAAGCGCCAGCGCAGGCCGAAGCACGAGGAGATCTCGCGCCGCGCGTACTTCATTCACCTCGAGGAGGGATGCAGCGACGCCGTCGGCAACTGGCTGCGCGCGGAGCGGGAACTGACGGCCAGCTGACGGTCGCGGCCCGCCGCGAGCCCGATCACGAGCTGCGGCCCCAGCAACGCGAGCAGGAAGATGAGCGACGGCGTCCACGACCGCGCGAGCCCGTGGATCGCGCCGACCGCGAGCGGCGCGAACGCCGCGAGGAAGTACCCGACCGACTGCGCGAGCGTCGACAGGCTCTGGGTGATCGCGACATCCCCGGACCGCAGCACGATCAGCATCAGAGCGAGCGGGAACGCGGCGTTCTGGCCGAGACCCAGGATCACGGCCCACAGGTAGGGCGCCGACATCGGCGCGAGCAGGATGCCCGTCCAGCCGATCGCCATCAGCAGGCACGACACCGCGACCAGGCCACGCTGGTCGCGAAAGCGGCCCGCGAGGCCCGGGATGGTGAGCGCCGTGATCACGCCCACGAGCACCGAGATCGAGAGCAGCAGCCCGGCGTGCGCCTCGCTCGCCCCGTGGCTGCGGAAGATGCTGGGCAGCCACGCGAGCGTCGAGTAGAAGCCGCCGGACTGCACCGCGAAGAACAGGGTCACCTGCCAGGCGAGCGGCTTGCGCAGCAGCGAGGCGATCGTGTGGGCCGCAGGCTCGCCCGGCCCCAAGTCCTCCGTCGCGCCCGGCGCCAAGTCCTCCGCGCCCGCCCCGGAGTCCGCCACCGCGCCCACGCGATCGCGCTCGCGGCGGAACAGGCTGGGTAGCCACGCGAGCACCGCGATCGCGGCCGGCGCGGCCCAGATGCCCAGCCCCGGGCGCCAGCCCCCGCCGAGCGCGTTGGCCAGGGGCACCGTGAGGCCGGCGGCCAACGCCGCGAAGCCCATCAGGGTGGCGGTGAACAACGCCATCGCGGTCGCCTGGCGATGCGCGAAATCGCGCCGGACGACGACCGGGAGCAGGATGTTGCCGGTCGCGATCGCCGAGCCGGCCAGCGCGGTGCCGAGGAACAGGAAGCCGACGCCCGGGATCAGGCGCAGCAGGATTCCCGCGAGCAGTACCCACAGGGCGCCGGCGATGGCGGTGCGCACTCCGAGCCGCCGGGCGAGCGCGGGCGCGAGCGGCCCGAGCGCGCCGAAGCACAGGACCGGCAACGTCGTCAGCACGCCCGCCCAGCCCGACGACAACCCGGTCTGGTGCTCGATGCGACCCAGCAGCGGTCCGATGCTCGCCGCCGCCGGACGCAGGTTGATCGCCACCAGCATCACCCCGGCGGCCAGGACGATCGGAGAGACGGGCGCTCGCGGTTGGCTCTCGACGGCCATCGTCACCAAACCTAGCGGCGCCCGCGCCGCGGAGCCTCGGCAGCGCTGATCTGTGCCTGTGGCAGCCGGCGAGCGCCGGCTACCGGGCCGCCGGGGCGAGCTGGAGCGTCCGGCGCGCGGACCCTCGCACGAACCCATCCACGACGTCCGGGTCGAACTGCGTCCCGGCGCAGCGATGCAGCTCGAGCGTCGCCGCGTCGTGGTCGCGCGCCGGCCGATGCGGGCGCTCGCTGGTCATCGCCACGTACGCCTCGGCGACGCAGAGGATCCGCGCCTCCAGCGGGATCTCGGGGCCGCCGAGCCCGTGCGGATAGCCCGTGCCGTCGTAGCGCTCCCGGCGACTGAGGACCCAGTCGCGGATGTCGTCGAAGCTGGCGTCGCTCAACATCGCGGCGCCGAGCTCGGGCTGGCGGCGGACCTCGATCCACTCATCGGGGGTGAGCGGTCCGCGCTTGCCGAGGATCGCGGGCGGGATCTGGTCGCGGCCGACGTCGCAGATCAGCGCGGCGAGCCGCACGCGGGCCACCTGCTCATCGCTCAGGCCGAGGTCCCGCGCGGTGAGCTCCGCGAGATGGCCGACGAGCCGTTGCGCTCGCGGGCGATAGTCGAACGAGCCGACCTCACGGCGCTCCTCGCCGCAGTCGTCGCAGACGAGCACCATCCGCAACTCGCCCGCATCACGCTGGTACCGGCTCGCGCCGCTGCAGGGACCCTCGTGAGCGCAGATCACGTGATGGGAATCGCGCAGCAGGCCCCGCGGCTTGTGCGCCCGGGCGGGAACTGGACGGATGGGCGGGCTTGACACCCCGCGATCGGGCGCCTAGCGTCGGTTCGCGCATGCAGATCGGCAACGCGGCGGACCCGGTCAGTCACATCAGCCAGGCATACCCGGACCGCGTGGAGGTCCGCGGCCGGGACCTGTGCCGCGAGCTGATGGGGCGACTCGGCTTCACCGAGTACTTCTACCTGCTGCTCACCGGCAGCGAGCCGACCGAGCAGCAGCGTTTCTTCCTCGACGTGCTGCTGGTCGCGATCGCCGAGCACGGGATGATGCCGACGAACATCGCGGCCCGGATGACGCTCGACGCGGACCCTGGCTCGCTCCAGGGCGCGGTCGCGGCCGGCATCCTCGGCGCCGGCCCGGTGATCCTCGGCAGCGCCGAGGAGTGCGCCGGTCTGCTCGAGCGCGCGCGGGCTCGCGTCGCGGCGGGAGGGGAGGCCGGCGCGGTGCTGCGCGAGATCGCGAGCTCGCTGCGCGCCGCCGGCGAGAAGATCCCCGGCTTCGGGCATCCGCTCCACCGTCCGGTCGACCCGCGCGCGCAAAGGATCCTGGAGCTCGCGGACGAGCGCGGCGTCAGCGGCGAGCACGTGCTGCTCGCCCGCGGCCTGCAGGACGCGGTGGGCGAGGCGTGGAGGCGGCCGCTGCCGATGAACGTCGCGATGCCGATCGCGGCGGTGATGCTCGACCTCGGGTTCCCGGCGGCGACGGTCAAGGCGGTGCCGATCCTGGCTCGCACCGCCAGTCTGCTGGCGCACCTGGCGGAGGAGCGCGGCAACCCGCTCGGCTTCCTGATGGCGGCCCGGGCGGAGGAGGCGATCGAGTACCGGCCGGAGGGCGACGCGACGCGGTGATCCTCGAGCCCGAAGTGGAGACCCGTGCCTGGGAGCGGCAGCTCGAGCTCGACGACGACGCCTACCGATCGCAGCTCCGCTACCTGCTCGAGCGCTCCGCGTTCTACCGGGACAAGCTGGCCGAGGCCGGGATCGCCGCCGCCGAGGATGCGGGCGGCCTCGCTCGCATCGGCGAGCTGCCGCTGACCGACAAGCGAGACCTGCGGGAAACCTGCACGGGGGAGAACCCGATCGGCACGCACCTGTGCGCGTCTCCCGAGGAGATCGTCCGGATCTATTCCACCAGCGGAACCACCGGGTCACCGAGCTTCATCCCGCTGACCGCCACCGATCTCGAGAACTGGATCACCGGTTCGTCGCGCAGCTACGCCGCCTCCGGAATCGAGCCCGGAGAGCGACTCGTCTCGACCTACAACGCGGGGCCGTTCGTCGCCGGCGCCGCGCTCGCCTCGCTGGACCGGATCGGCGTCTGCCACATCCCGGTCGGCACCGGCAACACCGACCGGCTGCTGAGCGCGATCGAGCGGCTGCGGCCTCAGGCGGCGGTGCTGACGCCCTCCTACGCGGCGTACCTGATCGAGTCGGCGTCAAGCCGCGGCGTCGACCTCACCCGCTCCAGCGTGCGGCGCGTGCTCGTGGCCGGTGAGCCCGGCGGCGGCGAGCCCGCCTTCAGGGCGATGCTGGAAGCGGGGTGGGATGCGCAGGTGACCGAGGCGATGGGGATCGGGGACATCGGCGTGTCGCTGTGGGGCGAGTGCGAGCAGCAGGACGGGATGCACCTGGGGGCGCGTGGATTCGTGCACGCCGAGCTGATCGATCCGGATTCGGGAGCCCCGCTGGAGCTCGTCGACGGCGCTGCCGGTGAGCTCGTGCTCACCCACCTCCGGCACCGCGCGGCGCCGCTGCTGCGCTTCCGCACCAGAGACCACGTGGTGGTGAGGACCCAAGCGTGTGGGTGCGGGCGCACCGGGCCACGGATCAGATGCGTGGGCCGCACCGACGACATGCTGATCGTGCGCGGCGTGAACGTGTTCCCGTCCGCCGTGCGCGAGGTGGTGAGCCAGTTCGCGCCGGCGGTCAGCGGCCACATTCTGGTGCGCCCCAACGCCGCCGGGGTCAAGCAGGACCCGCCGCTGCCGGTCAGCGTCGAGCTGGCCCGGGAGGCGAGCGGCGCCGACGGACTGGCGGATGCGATCCGCTCGAGGCTGCGCGAGGCGCTGATCGTCCAGACGGAGGTCGAGCTGGTGCCGTGGGGGACGTTGCAGCGCAGCGAGTACAAGTCCAAACTAGTGACCCGTTAGGAGCGCAGCAAAGTGCGAAAGCTTCAGAGCCAGGGGGTTCACCACATCACGCTCGTCGGGGCCGACCGCCAGACGTCGATCGACTTCTGGGAGGGCGTGCTGGGCATGCCGTTCGTGTTCGAGCAGCCGAACCTCGACCGGCCGTC
This sequence comes from uncultured Solirubrobacterales bacterium, assembly GCA_963849285.1. Classification (GTDB taxonomy): domain Bacteria; phylum Actinomycetota; class Thermoleophilia; order Solirubrobacterales; family Solirubrobacteraceae; genus Palsa-465. The sequence continues at coordinate 1,197,350 of CAWKGS010000005.1, read as the reverse complement.
CGAGAGCCACCTGTACTTCGACCCCGGCGACGGCCGCCTGATCACGGTCTTCACCAACGACGAGCGCCGGCCCGACCCCGAGCGCACCCCGACCGACGCCGGCTGCGTGCACCACATCGCCTTCGCGGTCTCGCAGGCGACGTTCAACCAGGCCGTCGAGCGGCTCGACGAGCGCGGAATCGGCCACAGCGGCGTCAAGGATCGCGGCTTCATGGACTCGATCTACTTCGAGGATCCGCTGGGGCTGCTGGTCGAGCTCGCGTCCTACCGGTTCGAGCCGCCGCTGCACCACACCCACGCCGACGTGCTGCTCGAGGCGCACATGATCCGGGTGGCACGCGGGGACTACAACATCACCCAGATCCACCTCGCCGACGCGATCGAGCGGCTCGTCGAGCGATCGCGAGGGTCGCTATCGGATGACCGCGCGGCGAAGGACCCATACCACCAACCGCACGACGTGCTGCAAGGCACCGACTGATCACGAGGAGAGAGACGAGATGGCCGACAACACCCTGAGCATCCTGAAGCCGAGCGTCAACAACCTCAGCGCCCGCATCTTCGTCCGCGCGGCGGGCCTCGACTTCGAGGAGATCGATGTCTGGGGCAAGAAGAGCACGCCCGAGTTCCTGGGCAAGGACCCCGCCGACCTCACGCCGCTGCTGGAGGAGGAGGGACTGCCGAAGGGATCGCTCTGGGAGAGCTGCGCGATCATGCAGTACCTCTGCAACAAGCACGGGCTCGACGGCTTCTATCCGTCGGACCCCGCGCGGCGCGCGATGGTCGACAGCGCGATGTTCTACGTGATCGGCACGATCTACCCGCTGCTGGCGCGAGCGACCTATCCAGCGCTCGGATTCCCGCAGTACCCCGGCGAGGTCGGCTCCTCCGAGGCGGACGAGGGACTGAAGGCCAAGGCGCAGGGCGACGCGACCGCGGCGCTCGCGCAGCCGCTCGAGGCGGTACACCGTCACTTCCTGAGCGAGAGCCGGTTCATCGGCGGCGACCAGCCCTCGATCGCCGACATCCGCCTCGCGGCGAGCCTCGAGTTCCTGCACGCGATCGATTACGAGTTCCCCGCCTGGGCGACCGAGTACATGGAGGCGGTGGAGTCGGCGCTCGGCGAGGCGTACACCGAGGCCGCCGCGGACGTGCGCGGTTACGTCGCGTCGGTCAAGTCTGCCGTCGCATGAGCGGGGCGACTTCGCGGCCGAGGAGGGCCACCGAGTCGAGGTCGTCGTGCAGGAGGTGCTGACACATCACGCGGCTGACGCCCGCCTCCGCGAGCCTGCCCAGCTGCTCGGCGGCCTCCGGAACGGTGCCGATCACCCATGCCTCGGGAGGGTTGTCGGTTAGCGCTCCGGCGGACAGATCGATGCGCCGCTCCAGGCGCCGGAGACGATCTTCGAGCTCCGCCCGGTCGGCGCCGGCGATCACGCTGGTCATGATCGAGAAGGGGATCGGATCGCGCCCGGCGCGCGCGCATGCCGCCGCGACGGCGCCGCGGCGCTCGGCGACCTGCGCGAGCGTCGGGAACGGAGTGTTGTACTCGTCCGCGAACCGTGCCGCCAGCGCGACGCTCCGCGGCCCGGCGCTCCCACCCATGATCAGCGGGGGCCGCGGCTGCTGGACGGGCTTGGGCTGCGCGTCGAGGTCCCGCAGCCGGTAGTGGTCGCCATCGAGCGAGGCGGGCTGCGGACCCCAGTTCGCGAGCAGCACTTCGAGCTGCTCCTCCAGGATCTCGAGGCGCTCGGCGGTCGGGGGGAACGGGAACCCGTACGCCTCGTGCTCGCGCTCGTGCCACCCGGCGCCGATCCCCAGCTCCACCCGGCCGCCCGAGACGTGGTCGGCGGTCGTCACGAGCTTGGCGAGGAGCGAGGGATGGCGAAAGGTCGCGGGGGAGACCATCGTCCCGAGCCGCAGCTCGGTGGTGGTGGCGGCGAGCGCGCAGATCGTGCCCCAGGCATCGAGCGAGCCGCGCTCGGAGTGGCGCCCGCTCAGGTTCAGATAGTGGTCGGAGCGAAACAGCGCGGGGATGCCGTGCCGCTCGCAGGCCTGGGCCAGTTCCATCCACTGCGGCCAGGTGACGCCTTCCTGGCCCTCGATCATCAAGCAGAGCTCCACGCTGCTCGATCCTAGTCGTGCGCTCCGCGCGGCGCGGAGCGCTCAGGAGAACTCGGGCTCGACCCACCAGGGCATGACCTCGGGCAGGCCCTCGCTGACGCGATCGGGGAATCGCGCCGGGCGCTTCTCGAGGAAGGCGGTGATCCCCTCGACCGCGTCCGCCGATTGGCCACGTGAGAACAGGGCGCGCGAGTCGGCGCGGTGGGCGACCATCGGGTGCTCCGCCCCCAGCATCCGCCACATCATCTGCCGAGAGAGCGCGACCGACACCGGGGCGGCGTTCTCGATGATCTCCCGGGCGAGGGCGCGGGCGCTGTCGAGCAGCTCCTCCTTGGGGTGGAGGCTGCGGAACAGGCCGGCCTCATTGCCCTCCTGCGCGGAGAAGATCCGGCCGGTCGCGACCCACTCCATGGCGCGGCTGATGCCGACGATGCGCGGCAGGAACCAGCTCGAGCACGCCTCGGGCGTGATCCCCCGGCGGACGAACACGAACCCCATGCGCGCATCGTCCGCGGCGAGGCGCACGTCCATCGGGAGCGTCATCGTCGCGCCGATGCCGACCGCGGGCCCGTTGATCGCCGCGATCACGGGCTTGGTCGAGGCGAAGATCCGGAGCGTGAGCAGACCCCCGTTGTCCTCGGGCGCATCCGAGGCGTCCGCCGCGCGCCCGCGCGCGCGCCAGTCGAACGTCTCGCCGCCGCGCTCGAGATCGGCGCCGGCGCAGAAGGCGCGGCCTGCGCCCGTGACGACGACGACCCGGACCTCGTCGTCGGCGTCGGCCCGGTCGAAGGCGGCGATCAGCTCGCGGCACATCGTCTCGGTCCACGCGTTGAGCCGGTCGGGACGGTTCAGGGTGATCGTCAGGACTCCGTCGGCTACGTCGGTCGTGATCTGCTCGGGCATGGGTCTCCTCGGGTCGGTCTGGCGGGATCTTCGCCGATCAATCCGAGCCTGTCCGCCGCGGGTAGACTCGCGCTCGGATCCGAGGCGGGAGAAGACCAACGTGCGGCAGCTCACTGGACTCGACGCGCAGTTCCTGGCGCTGGAGACGCCGCGCCAGGCCGGCCACGTCGGCGGGCTCGCGGTGCTCGACCCGAGCACGCGTCCCAACGGCCGGCTCGAGCTGGCCGACATCCACAACATGATCGCCCAGCGGCTCCCGCTGCTGCCGCCGTTCCGGTGGCGCCTGAAGCAGGTGCCGTTGGGGCTCGATTACCCATACTGGATCGACGACCCGGACTTCGACCTGGAGTACCACGTCCGCGAGCTCGCGCTGGCGCCGCCGCCCACCGACGCGAAGCTGGCCGAGCAGGTCGCGCGGATCTTCTCTCGGCCGCTGGACCGGGCCAGGCCGCTGTGGGAGTGCTACCTGATCCACGGCCTCGCGGACGATCGCGTCGCGTTGCTGACGAAGATCCATCACGCCGCAATCGACGGGCTGTCCGGCGCGGAGATCATGGGCGTCCTGCTCGATCTGACGCCGGAGGGGCGCGAGGCGCCGCCGGCGAGCGAGGCGCCGCCGGAAGGTGAGCCGGGTGAGCTCGAGATGCTCGGCCGCGGCCTGCTGGGGACGCCGCGCTACCTGGAGCGGGTGGCGCGCGCGCTGCCGTCGACGCTGCCCAACCTCGAGGACGCGCCGATCCTGAACGAGCTGCCGGGCGCCAGGACGCTCGGGCGCGCAACCGAGCGAGTCGCACGGGCGCTGCGCCGCCGGCCCTCGCGGATGCTCGAGCGCACCAACCTGACGCCACCGCGAACCTCGTTCAACGGACGCGTCTCGCCGCACCGCCGGTTCGCGTTCGGCCGGCTCGCGCTCGATCAGGTCAAGGCCGTCAAGAACGAGTACGGGTTCACCGTCAACGACGTCATCGTCGCGATCTGCGCGGGCGCGGTGCGGCGCTGGCTGATCGAGCACCGCGAGCTGCCGAGCCAGCCGCTGGTGGCGCAGGTGCCGGTCTCGGTCCGCACCGAGGAGCAGTACGGCACGTACGGCAATCGCATCGGGATGATGAGCGTGCCGCTGTTCACCAACATCGGCGACCCCGTGGATCGGCTGCGGGAGACGCACGAGGCGCTGCGCACCGCCAAGGAGCTCCACCGGGCGCTGCCCGCGCAGCTGCTCCAGGACGCGACCCAGTTCATCCCGCCGGCGGTGTTCGCGCGCGCCGCACGCGTGACGTTCTCGCTGGCCGCGGCGCGCAAGCCGATCTGGAACCTGGTCGTCTCCAACGTGCCGGGCCCGCAGATCCCGCTGTACTGCGCGGGCGCTCGCGTCGAAGCTAACTACCCGGTGTCGGTGATCACCGACGGAATGGGGCTCAACATCACGGTCATGAGCTACTGCGGGCACCTCGACTTCGGGATCGTCGCTGACCGCGAGCAGATGCGCGACGTCTGGAGGCTGATCGGCTGGCTGGGGGAGGCGCTGGACGAGCTGCTGCCCGAGCACGTGGCCGCGGCGCAGCCGATGGAGGCCCGGGTCGAGGCGGCGCCGGTCGAACCGGCGTCCTAGCGCACGATCCGGAACACCCCACGCATGTAGGGGTGGATCCGGCAGAAGTACGTGTAGGTGCCCGGCGGCAGGTTCTTCGGGGTGCTCCAGCTCAGCCTGCCGATCGCCGGCGTCGCGGCGCCCAGCTGACCGGAGTCGAAGTTGCCGGCCCCGTTGGCGAGCGGGTACGAGATGCCGGTGTTCCCGGTGCACGGGAACTGGCACGAGGTGACCGAGTGGAACACGGAGTTCAGGTACGCGGTGTCGGGCTGGAACAGGTTCAAGGTCGCCTGCGGAAACGCGTCGTCGTTGACGAACACGATCGAGTGACCCTTGCGCACGGTCGGGATGCAGCGGTCCGATCCGGTCGAGGCGAAATCGCCCGGCGTGTAGTGGAAGCCGCCGATGATCACTTTGCTCGTCCTGCAATCGCTCCAGCGCTGGAAGGGGGTCCCGCGCGGCATCGCGCCACCGTAGTCGCGGTTCTCCGACAGATGGCCGTGGGTGATGTGGCCGTTCTGATCGAGGGCGTGGGTGAACGGGTTCACTCCGGTGTCGTCGTTCCACGCCTCCCAGACGACCATGATCCCCATCGATTCGTACCACGAGGCGAGCTTCGTCTCGTACGTCGTGCTGATCCGCATGACGTCGCCCGGCTGCACCTGAACGCGCCAGTCGGCCGGCGTCGCCGTCATCGCCAGGTCCCAGGAGACCGGCTTGCGTCCGCCGAAGTAGTGCGCGTCGGAGCGGAACAGGCGGACCGAGCTGGGAACCGGTCCCGGGATCGCTCCGCCGCTCGTGGCGGCGCCCTGCCGGATCAGGTCGAGGTCGTCGTAGAGACCGCCGGGATGCAGGTGACCGGCCGTGCCGATCAGGGTCCCGGCGTGGTCGACGGTGAACAGGTTCAGTGGCGGCCCGCCGTTGTAGGCGTTCTTCGCCATGTCCGGGAACGTGAACTTCCCGCCCCGGCCGCTGCCCTTGTACACGTTGAACACCGGGTAGATGTTGTGGTCCTCGACGTCCATCCAGATCGGATGCACCGGGATCATGTGCTGCGCCAGCGGCGACGTCAGCGGAACGAAGTCGATGTCGTAGGTGATGTAGACCTTCGCGCCCTTGTTGGTGAGGTCGTGGATCATGTAGTTGAGGACCCACTGATCCTGGGCGCTGACCGGATACCCGTAGCCCGCCGGGAACTCGTAGACGGTCTTCTCCTCGCCCGAGGCCATGAACGGGTAGAAGCCGTCGAGCCCGTTGCCCTCGCCCTCCCCGAGCTGGCCGTTCGACAGCCACACGCCGTGATGGAGATGGATCACGTTGGTCAGCGGCACCGCCCCGCAGCACTTGCCGTTGGGCAGCGCGTAGTGCAGGTTCGGCGCCATCCGCACGATGTAGCCGTCCTGGTTCGGCTTCGGGACCTTGTTGGTCTGCAGCAGGATCAGATTCGCGCCGGGGCTGATCTTGTACGGCCCGGCGTGGAAGTGCAGGTACTCGACGCCGCTCGACGCGAGCGCCGGCGCGGCGCACGTGAGCACGGCCGCCACAACTGCACCGACGATCGCTCGCTTCAAGTCTCCTCCGCGGTCGGGCGCCTCCACGCGGTATTCAATCAGCCCGCGGGGTCGGCGGGTCGGCCCCCTAGTGGGACCGGCTCTGCCCGCGGCCCGCTACCAGGCCTGGCCCTGCCCGCAATGCGGACAGCTGACCGCGGTGGAGACGGCGGCCTCGAACACCATGCCGCACTGGCAGTTGTAGGTGGCGAGGTCCTCGGGGGCCCCGCCCTGGCGACGCGAGCGCCGACGCTCCAGCGTCTCGCCGTCGGGCTGCCTGCGGCCGTCCGGGCGCTGGCGGTGGCTCGTAGTCTCGAGCCGCCAGCCCCTACGGAGTTTGCCCTCGCTTTGCTTCGTTCGCAACTGCACCGTCACCATCCTTAAACGGCGATCCGGGCAAATGGTTTCGCCCCCGGGCCAAATTAACCTGCTCGTAACGGTGTCGGTACCGGGGACAGCCGCCAGGAGCCTTATGGGACAATGCGGAACTGCATGGATCCCAGCCGCAAGCGAGCAATTCGCCTGACGGTAGCCCTCACCGCCGCGCTGCTGCTGGCAACCGCGCTCGTGTACACGAGCTTTGCCAGCGGGCGCGAGGAGCTCACCGCATCGCAACTGCTGACGAAGGCGCAGCCCGGAAAGTCCTACGTCCTCGCCGGGACGGTGCTGACGGGATCCGTGCGCCACGACGGCGCCGTGCTGATGTTCCGGGTCCGCGATCCGAAGCTTCACCTCTCGGTACCGGTGCGGTACACGGGCGAGGTCCCGGATCCGTTCGCGGCCGGTCGCGGCGTGCTCGTGACCGTGTCCAGGCAGGGGACGGAGTTCATCGGCCAGCAGAACTCGCTGACGACCAAATGTCCCTCGAAGTACCAGGCCCAGGCAGCTTCCTAGTGGCCGCACCCGGGCGAGGCCGCTGATGGCGCTGATCGGTCGGGCTCTGCTGATCCTCGGGCTGCTCGTCTCGCTCTACGGGATCGGCGCTTCGCTGTACGGCGCTCGCTCGGGCCGCACCGAATGGGTCGACTCCGGCAGGCGGGCCGTCTACACGCTGTTCGCGCTGATGGTGGTCGCCTTCGTGCTCTTGGACCGCGCGTTCATCGCCAACGACTTCTCGTTCAACGTCGTCGCGGGCGGCTCGAGCAGGACGACGCCGCTGCTGTATCGCGTGGCGGCCGTGTGGGCGACCCAGCAGGGCTCGCTGCTGCTGTGGATCATGCTGCTCTCCGGGTGGTCGAGTCTCGTGCTGTTCCTGACGCGCCGGCGCGTTCGAGAGATCGCGCCGTACGCGACGGCCGTCCTCCTGGGGTTCTCGACGTTCTTCACCACGCTGTGCGTGTTCTTCGCGAATCCGTTCGCGACCTCGGCGCGCGCCCCGGCCGAGGGCGCCGGCCTCGATCCGCTGCTGCGCCACACCACGATGATGATCCATCCCCCGATGCTCTACTCGGGGTACACGATGCTGACGATCCCGTTCGCGTTCGCGATCGGGGCGCTGATCACGGGGCGGCTGGGGGCGGAGTGGATCCAGGTGACGAGGCGGTTCGCCCTGGCCGCATGGCTGTGCCTCGGCGCGGGGATCCTGCTCGGCGCCCGCTGGTCCTACACCGAGCTCGGCTGGGGCGGCTACTGGGCCTGGGACCCGGTCGAGAACGCGGCGCTGATGCCGTGGCTGCTGAGCACGGCGTTCCTGCACTCGATCATGATCCAGGAGAAGCGGGGGATGCTGAAGGTCTGGAACGTCTCCCTGATCCTCGGGACCGGCACGATGTCGATCATCGGCACGTTCCTGGTGCGCTCGGGAATCCTCTCCTCGATCCACGCGTTCGTCTCCGATCCAACCCTGAACATCTCGTTCGTGCTGCTGATCGGAACGATGATCGCGGCCTCGATCGGGCTCGTCATGTGGCGCCGGGGCCAGCTGCGCACCGAGTCCCGGCTGGATTCGCTGATCTCGCGCGAGGCGGTGTTCATCTACCAGAACCTGGTGCTGGTGACGCTCACGTTCGTGATCTTCTGGGTGACGTTCTTCCCGCTGATCTCCGAGGCGATCACCGGGACGCAGGTGTCGGTCGGGCCGCCCGCGTTCCGACCGTTCGTGGTTCCGCTGGCGCTGATCGTGGTGCTGCTCTCCGGGGTCGGTCCCGTGCTGGCCTGGCGGCGCGTGACCGTCGCCAAGCTGCGGCGCAGCTTCACCTTCCCGGTCGGGGTGATGCTGGTGACGCTCGCGGTCCTGCTCGCGGAGCTCGGCACCGCCCACCTGTTCGCGCTGCTGATGTTCGGTTTCGCCGCGTTCGTGCTGGCCAGCGTCGTCCAGGAGTTCTGGCGCGGCGCAAGCGCCAGACGCGCGACGTCGCGGGAATCTCCGCCGGTCGCGGTCGTCTCGCTCGTACGCCGCAACCGCCGCCGCTACGGCGGGTACATCGTCCATGCCGGCCTGGCCGTGCTGCTGGTCGCGGTGGCGGCGTCGACCTCCTTCCAGCACTCGCGCTACGCCTACCTGACGCCGGGGCAGAGCGCCAGGCTTGACGGCTACCGCATCGAGTACGTCAAGCCGACCGCGGTCGCCACCCCGCAGCGGATCTCGCTCGGCGCGGTGCTGAACGTCTGGAAGGGCGCCCGACGCGTGACGACGCTGCACACCAGCTACGGCCTCTACCCCTCTCAGGATCCGACGCTCGGGCAGATCGGGCGCTTCTTCAACGGCTCCGACGAGAGCCAGATCGGCCTGAAGTCCGGCTTCACACGCGACATCTGGACGGTGGTCAACCCCGGCAACCTGACCCCGATGCAGCCGCTGATCGCGCGCGCCGACAGCTCGTTTGACCGCGTCCTGGCCGCGATCTCGAAGCTCTCGCCGGCGCAACAGATGCGAGCGCTGGCGCCCTCCTCGCCGCTGTGGACGGTGCGCAACGAGGCGATCTTCAAGATCGTCTCGACATACGTCTCCCACCCGTTCCCGGTGACGTTCCTGCTGATCGTCTCGCCCCTGGTGATGTGGCTGTGGATCGGCGCGCTGATCGTCGCGATCGGCGGACTGATCGCGCTGTGGCCGGTCCCGGCGCTCGCGCGCCGCCGCGCTCGCGTGCCGGCGGTCGCGCCGCGTCCGGCGCCCGCGCCGCTGCCCGCGCGCGAGCTGGTGTGAGCCGATGCTCCAGTTCCTGATCGTGCTCGCGATCCTGTTCGTGGTGGTGCTCGCCGTGGCCGCGCCGCTGCGGCACGAGCGCGCCGCCGCGCGCCGCGAGCAAAGCGAGATGGCCGAGCTCGAAGCCGCCCGCGAGGCCAAGTACCGCGAGATCCGCGACGCCGAGCTCGACCACCGCACCGGCAAGCTCTCCGACGCCGACTTCGAGGCAGTGGACTCCACGCTGCGCGCGGAGGCCGTCGAGATCCTTCATGCGCTCGATCGCGCGAGCGCTACCATCGAGCCGCGATGAGCACGATCCTCGGTGTGGTGCAGGTGTTCCTGTGCGTCGGGCTGATCTTCCTGATCCTGATGCATTCGGGTAAGGACTCCGGCCTGTCCGGCGCGTTCGGCGTCGGCAGCGGCGCTGGGCCGCTGGGCGGCGGCTCGCTGGTCGAGCGCAACCTCAACCGCTGGACCATCGGCTTCGCGATCGTGTTCGTGATCAACACGATCATCCTGATCAAGATCTCCTGAGACCCCGACTCATCCCGGCGCGCTCAACCGGTCGACGAGGCGCAGCAGGTCGAGCGGGCTGAACGGCTTGGTCAGGAACAGATCCGCGCCGGCTTCCTCGGCGCTGCGCTCGACGCTGTCGCCGTGCGCCGCGGTCAGCATCACGATCGTCATCTCATTCTGCTCATCCTCGCGCAGGCGCCGGCAGGCCTCGATCCCGTCCAGGCGAGGCATGTCCACGTCCAGGAACACCAGCCCCGGGCGCTCGCGCTGGGCGATCTCGAGCGCCTCGACCCCGTCGGCGGCCTCGTGCAGCTCGAACTCCGCGACATCCTCGAGCGTCGTGGCGATCAGCTTGCGGATGAACGGATCGTCATCGACGACGAGCACCCCGCGGCTCACCGGATCTCCGCTCCGATCCGCTCGAAGGTCTCGTCGGGAATCGAGCTGAACGCCGCGACGACATCCGGATCGAAGTGCCGGCCGGCGGCGGCGACGATCATCTCGCGCGCCACCGTCAGCGACGACGCCGGCCGGTAGGGACGGTCGGTGGTCAGCGCGTCGAGCACGTCTGCGACCGCGAACGCCCGCGCCGAGAGCGGGATCTCCGCGCCGGCGAGCTCATCCGGGTAACCCCGGCCATCCCAGCGCTCGTGGTGTGAGCGCACGACGTTCAGCGCCTCGCCCAGGAAGTCGATGCCGCGCACGATCTGCGCGCCGATCACCGGATGCTGCGCCATCAGCGCCCGCTCTTTGTCCGTCAGCGGGCCGGGCTTGTAGAGGATCGAGTCGGGGATCGCGACCTTCCCGATGTCGTGCAGCAGGAATCCGAACTCGATCTCCGGGTCGTCCGCCAGCGAGGGCTCGAGCAGCCGCGTGATCTCCTTGCCGTACGCGGTCACGCGCTCGGCGTGCTTACCGGTGTACGCGTCGCGCGCCTCGACGGCGTTCGACAGCGCGCGCACCGTCGCGATGTAGGAGCGCTGGAGCTCCTGCGAGCGCGCGCGTTCCTGCTTGAAGGTCTCCCGCAGATCGGCGGCGTAGCGCTCGAGCTGGCGCTCCTTCTCGGCGGACTCGTGATCGCGTCGCGCGAGCTGTTCGCGCAGGCTCTCGATCTCCCCGCGCAGCCGCTCGACCTCCCCGACCAGATCGGTCTCGCCGCGACCCGTCACGGCTGACAGGCTACTCATCGCGTTCCCCGCGAAGCGCGGCGAGCAGCGCCGCCGCGGCGCCCGAGACCGGAACGACCTCCATCCCGAGGTTGCCGATCCCCGCAGGGGTAGGAGTCTCGCCGTCGGAGAACAGGATCACCGCGCGGCGAAGCCGGCGGCCGCGGAGGTCGAGTGCCTGGAGCACGGCCTGCGGGTTGCGAACGCCGACGTCGACCAGCGCGACCTCGAAACGCCGCTCGCCGCAGACGCGCGCGGCGGCCTGCCCGGTCATCTCCCACTGGTGCTCGATCCCGAGCTCGTCGAGCGCCGGCTCTAACACCGGCTGGAGCTGCGGTCGGCCGACCACCAGCACGCGAGAGCGCCCGGCGCTGACGGCGGCGCTCAGCACGGCCCTGAGCTCGTTCGCGTCGATCGGCTTGGAGACGACCCATTCGCCGGCGAGCTCGCGGCGACCGGAGAACACCGAGACGAACACGATCGGGATCGCCCGTAGCTCGGGGTCCGCGCGGATCTCGCGCAACACCTCGAAGCCGTCCATCTCGGGCATCAGGATGTCCAGCGTGATCGCGTCGTAGGCGCCCGAGGCCAGCTCGGAGAGCGCGTCGGGACCGTTGGTGACGATCGTCGTCTGCACCTCGAGCGGCTCGAGCTGATCGGCGATCAGCTCAGCGATCTCGTGCTCGTCGTCGACGACGAGGACCCGGCGGCCGCGGATCGCGTCGGGCCGCTGGAGGTCCGGGCTCTCCGCCACGGCCACCGGCAGGCGCACCTGGAAGATCGTGCCTGCGCCCGGCTCGGACTCGACCTCGATCTCGCCGTTGTGCAGCTCGACCAGCGACTTCACGATCGACAGCCCGAGACCGGTGCCGGGGCTGGACTGGCCGCCGCCCGGACCGCGGTAGAAGCGGTCGAAGACGTGCAGCGTCTGCTCCTCGCTCATCCCCGGGCCGGAGTCCTCGACGACGATCTGCACCCAGGCGCGCTCGGGCTCGACTCCGATGTGGATCCGGCCCCCGGGCTGCGTGTACTGGTGCGCGTTCGTGAGCAGATTGGCGATGATCTGCCGGACGCGGCCCGCATCGGCATAGGCGAGCGGCAGCGTCGGCGCGACGTAGACGCCGAGTTGCTGGCGCTTCTCCTCGATCCGCGGACCCATGAGCTCGGCGATCTCGCGCACCGCCTCGCCAACGTCGATCGGCCGGCAGTCGATCTCGACGCGGTCGGCCTCGATCCGCGCGACGTCGAGCAGGTCGTTGACGAGCTCGACCAGCCGGTCGGTCGAGCCAAGCACGATCTCGACGAACTCGCGCTGACGCTCGGACATGTTCTCGGGCGAGCGCGCGAGCAATTCGACGAAGCCCTTGATCGAGGTCAGCGGGCTGCGCAGCTCGTGGGAGGCGGTCGCCACGAACTCGCTCTTCGCGCGTTCCAGCCGCGCGCGCTCGGTCGTGTCACGGATCGTCCACACCACCCCTTCCCCCTCCGCTCCGAGCTTCGCGGCGGTCACGGCCAGCGTCCGGTTGCGGTGCTCGACGATCGCCTCCGCGCCCAACGCCTGCTCGAGCGGCGGCAGCGGGCTCTCGGGATCCTCCATGCTGCCGCCGGCGTCGAGCTCCGGCAACAGCTCTCGCGCGCGTGGGTTGACCGTCGCGATCGTGGTCGAGTCGGCCTCGGTCACGATCAGCGCATCGCCGAGGCTCTCGATCGTGACCGCCAGCTGGCGGCGCTGCTCCTCGATCCGCCACTGCGCGGCGAGCAGGTCCTCGCTCATCGCGTTGAAGGCGCTCGCCAGCTGCCGGAGCTCGCGCGGCCCCGAGGGCTCCACCCGGCGATCCAGGTCACCCGCGGCCAGCGCCCGGGTGGCCTCGACGAGCGCGTCGAGCGGCCGCCGCATCGAGTTGACCAGCGCGGTGATCAGCGCGAACGCCGCGAGCAGCGCCAGCAGCCCGGCGCCCGCGACGAGGATCACCGCGCGCCGGGAATCGCTGCGAGCCTTCGTGCGGGCGACGCGCTGCCGCGCCTGCTGGCGGGTCTGAAGCGCGGCGACGAGCCGCTGCACCTGCGAGCTCGAACCGACGTCCTGCGCCGCGATCGCCTGGCGCACCAGCGAGGCGGACGAACCATCCCGGCGAGCCAGCGCGCTCGCGCTCGCGGCCGCGGCGGCGAAGCCCGCAGCCGCCTGCGCACGCGACGCCGCCGCACCGGGCCCGCGCGCGAGGCGGCGCACCTCCTGCTCGGTGATCGCCGCGCTCAGCAGGTTCGCCGATGCGGTCGCCAGCGACGAGCTCTGGGTGAGGGTGGTCTCGTAGCGCTGCCTGGCGCGGTAGAGGCCGGCCACGCCGAGCGCGGCCACGAGCGCCAGGGCCACGGTCAGGCCCGCCAGCGCAAAGCGCAGCGAACGGGCGATCGAGAATCGCTGCATCGGGATCAATCAGCGTGCTCGGTGCAACAGTTTCCGGTGCGATCGTATCCGCGAACGGGTGGGTACCATGACCGCCATGGGGTTGCAGAAGGCATGGATGTGGCAGCACTTCGGCGCGTCGGGCGCGGCCCTGAACCACGCGAGCGGAAGCCTCGCCGGGATCCACCGGCCGTGAGGACCGCCACATCCAGGGCGCTCGCGCTCCTGGCGAGCGCGGTCATCGCAACCGCCTGCGCGACGCACAACGGCGCGACGCAAGCGCATGGCGCGCCGACGGGCGCTCCCGCTTCCGCGGCGTCCGTCCCCGACGGAGACTGGACCACGTTTGACTACAACGCGCAGCGCACCGGCGCCGGGCCGGGGGCCACCGGCATCACGGCGCAGAATCTGCACTCGCTGAAGGCTCGCGTCCTGCACATCAACGGCGAGGTCGACGCATCGGCGATCCAGCTGCACGCCGTGCGCGTGCGCGGGCGCGTCCGGGACGTGATCATCGTCACCTCGATCTACGGTCAGACGATCGCGCTCGACCCAGCCACGGGCGCGCACCTGTGGGAGTTCACGCCGCGCAGCACCGCCGCGCTGCAGACCAGTCCCCAGATCACGCAGTCCACGCCGGTGGCCGATCCCGGTCGCGCGTACGTGTACACGCTGAGCCCCGACGGCTACGCCCACAAGCTCGCGCTCGCCACCGGCCACCAGGTCTGGGCGACCCGCCTGACGTTCGACGCGGCGCGCGAGAAGGTCGACACGCTCAACTTCGGCGACGGCGCGGTGATCGTGGCGACCGGCGGCTACGACGGTGATGCCCCCCCGTACCAGGGTCATGTGGTGGCGCTCGACCCGGCCGATGGCCACATCCTCCACGTCTGGAACTCGCTCTGCGCCAACCGCCACTACCTGATCGACCCGCCCAGTTCCTGCCCCGCGAGCGACTCGGCGATCTGGGCGCGCGCCGGCGTCCTCGTCGAGCCCGGCAGCGGCCGTCTGCTCCTGGCGACCGGCAACGCCCCGTTCAACGGCTCGACGAACTGGGGCGACAGCGTGCTCGAGCTGAGCCGCGACGCCGGCCGGGTTCTGCACAACTGGACGCCGAGCGACCAGGCCGCCGACAACGCGAACGACGCCGATGTCGGCAGCACCGCGCCGGCGCTGCTCCCCGGCGGGCTCGCGCTCCAGGGCGGCAAGCCCGGCCGCCTGTGGCTGCTGGACCTGAACCGTCTCGACGGCACCACGCACGGCGCCGGCCGGCGCCTCGGCGGCGAGCTCCAGACGCTCTCCACCCCGAACGGGAGCGCGCTCTTGACGGCGCCGGCCGTCTGGACCAGCCAGGGGCGGACGTATGTATTCGTCGCCAACGACTCGGGAACCGAGGCGTTCGTCCTGAAGCGACGCCGCCTGCACGAGATCTGGTCCGACGGCACGCCGGGCACCAGTCCCGTGGTCGCCGGCGGGCTGCTGTACATCTACGACGAGGTCGATGGCACGCTGTTCGTGCGCCGGCCCTCCGACGGCTTCCGGCTCGCGGCGCTGCCGGCGGCGGCCGGACACTGGAACAGCCCGATCGTCGTCGGTGGGCGGATCATCCTGCCGACGGGTAACGGCGACAACCAGGGCACGAGCGGCACGATCTTCGTCTGGCACCTGCCCGGACGCTGACTCAGAGCAGCTCCGCCGCGGCTCGTTCGCCCGAGCGCACGGCGCCGTCCATGTACCCGCAGAACACCTCCGCGGTCTCGGTTCCGGCCCAGTGGATACGCCCCACCGGCGCGCGCAGCGCCGGACCGAAGTCGCTCCACACGCCGGGCGGCATGTACCCGACGTAGCAGCCCCGGGTCCAGGCTTCGGCCGACCAGTTGTGCTCGATCAGCTGCCGCGGCTGCGCGGCACGCGCTCCGAACAGCCGGGCGAACGCGCCGACGACGATCCGGCGCCGCGCCGCCGCCGATCGGACCATCAACCCGCGCGCGTCGCTGCCGGTCACGAACCCGAGGAGCACGCCCGGCTTGCCGCTCGGCGGCGAGTTGTCATAGGTGAGGCGAACCGGCGCCCGGTCGCTGTTGGTGTAGCCGTTGAGACCCTCGGCGCGCCAGAAGGGCGTCGCGTAGACCGCCTCGTACTTGATCACGGACCCCTGGGGAATCCGCTGCGTGAGACCATCGCGCAGCGGCGGCAGCGCCGGCTCGTAGTCGATCCTGCCGGCGAGCGTCGGTGCGATCGCCACGATCGCGTGCGCCGCGTGCCAGGTGCCTGCGTCGCTCTGGACGCTCACCCCGCGCGAGTCTTGCGTGATCCTTCGGACCGGCGCGTTCAGCACGACTCGCCGGCCGAGACGCTGCGCCATCCTGATCGAGACCAGCTGCGAGCCGCCGACGAACCGCGAGTCCTGGGCGCCGCCGGCGTTGCTGGTCAGGTACAGGATGCCCTTGCCGGAGTTCAAGTAGAACAGCGCGTGCAGCAGCGACAGGTCCCGCGGCTCGGCCGCGAACACCGACTTCGTCGCCAGGTCGAGCAGGAACCGGGCGCCGGCGGTGGTGGAGTTGGCGAGCTTGAACGTCTCGAGCGTCTGGCCATCGAGCGCGGCGGCGTTAGGCGCCGTCCACGGAGCCTTCGTCGGGACGGTCGACTCGAGCGCGATGATCTCGTTCAGCAGCTTCGCGAAGTCGGCCGCATCGGCTGAGGGCAGCGGTGGGATCAGGCCGCTGAAGTGGGTCTGCGTTCCGAGGTAGTCGAGGATCTGGGCGCCCTTCAGGTACGTCTTGAACGTCTTGACCCCGAGCTCGTGGGCGCGCGCGAGGACGCGGTCCTGGCCGGGACCGACCCATTCGCCCCCGACCTCCACCACCTCGCCGGCGTCGACCGGCTGGTTCAGCGTGCGGCCGCCGACCCGGTCGCGCGCCTCGAGCACCGCAACCGCGCGCCCGTGGGCGGCGAGATCGCTCGCGGCGCTGAGCCCCGCGAGCCCGGCCCCGACGACCACCACGTCCACGCGCCGGGATCGAGCGCGCGTCGCGGCCCGTGCGCTTGCCGGCTCGGTCAGCCGATCGCCGAGCGCCGCGCCGCCCGCGAGCGCCGCCGCACCCGCGAGCGCCTCGCGGCGGGAGACGCCCGGGCTCCGGTCGGTGCCGCTCACCGGCCCGCGATCACGCATCCCGCTCGCTCGCGGTCCGGAGGGAAGGGAAGGTCGGCGATCACCGCCGTCTGCACGTAGTGGCGCTTGCCCGTGTCGGCCGCGAGTGACGCGCCGATCGGGCGCAGCGCCGATCGCGGGCCGTCCCTCACCACCCACGGCGCCAGCGCCAGGAACTGCGGCTTCGAGCCCGCGTAGCTGCGGAACTGCGGAAGGTCCTGGCCCGCGATGAAGGCGCCATTGCCGACGTAGTGGCAGCCCGCACCGCGCCGTCCGCGCTCGAGGATCGCGCTCTGGCCGTCGAACGGCGTATCGGCGAGGTTGCCGACCATGAAGGAATTGACCGCGTAGACGAAGCGGACGCTCGGATCCGAGACGGCCCGGTAGGAGGATCCCATCCAGGACAGCGGCTGCCACTGCTCGGCGCCGTCGGTTCCCGTCCATTCCCCGTCGTTCGCGTCCGCCTGGATCACGACGTTCGCGCCGAGCTTGTCCAGGCAGCGCATGTAGCTCACCGCGACATCGTCGCATTCATGGCCCCGAGCGGGGCTGCCGTACGCGAACGCGGGCAGGCTCGTCGCGAACCCGAGCCGCGCGCCCGTGCCCGGGATCGTGAGCGGCCGGAGGTTGGCGCGCGCGGCGCGCCCGCCCGACGGGCCCGCCGCGAACCCGAGCGCGGACTCGAACCCGGTGAGGGGCACCTTGCGGTTGACCGCCAGCAGGTTCGCGAGCGGCGCCGGCTCTCGGCGATGCACGACTTTCGGCCCCCACACAAAGGTCTGGTCATAGGCATGGCCGGCCGTCGGCGCGTAGACGGCGGTCACGTGCGAGCCGGGATCGCGTAGCGCGGCAACCGCGGCGCCGTCGGTCGCGAGCCGGAACGGCGCCTGTGTGTTGGAGGCGACCACATAGATGCGGTACCGCAGCGCCTCGGCGGCCATCGTGGTCATGAACTGGCGCACGAACTGGTCGGTCGCGGCGACGAACGCGCGGCCGAGCTCGTTCGCGAGCCCGGGGAACCGCGGCTCGAGGTAGGAGAGCGCGCGCGCGTACCCGGTGTTGAGCGCCGCCAGCGTGGCGAGCGTCGCGCACTCGGCATACGGGTGCGCCTCGCACGTCGGCACGCCGTCTCTCAGCAGGGCGCGCGCCGACGCTCCCCGCGGTCCGGCGGCGAGGGTCTCGAGGCCGTTGTCCTCGTCGAACACGACGAGGTTGGGACGCCCGCGCGCGAGGTGGGGGAGGACCTCGGCGCGGATCGCGCAGTCGATCGCATGGGTGTAAGCGCCGGCGTCCACGATGTTCGCCGGCTGCTGCTCGAACTGGATCGCGAACACGCGCAGCGCGCCGGGATGAGGATCGGCGGCCAGCGCCGGCGCGCCGAACCCGGGGCATGCGCTTTTGACCCCCGCCCGCGTCGGCTCCCGAGCCGCTGTCGAGCCCGTGAGGCCGATCAGCGCCAGCCAGCTGAGAGCGACGGCCGGCGCGAGCCCTCTCCAGTGCACGGTGCGCAGCCTACAGCGTCGTAGGAGACGTTGGAATGCAACTCCGCGCGATACGAGCAGCGTCAGCGCGGATAAAAGGGGGAGGCGTCAGATCTCTCTCCTCCCATGACGCGCCCGGGCGGACGGTCAGGCCGGCGGCATCCTGCCAAGCCACCTGGCCGCCCGTCCGTGGCACTTACCTCAACCTTCGTGCGCCTTGGCGTGCTGCGTCTGGTGGCGTTCGGCAAGCTCGTGCAGCTGAGCCGCGCGGTCGTGGTGCTCGGCCTCGTGCTCGTGCATTCTGGCCGCCTGCGCGTCGTGGGCGGCGGCGGCCTCGCGCCGAGCTTCCTGGGCGAGCGTCCGCGCGTGGCGCTGACGCTCCCGAGCCCGTTGCGCGCGCTCGCTCGCGCGGACAAACAGCTCTTGCTCTTCCATAGCACGTACTATTGCCCGTAGGACCAGACATCCAACCCACTGAAAGGTCCGACGTGTCGCGGTTTCGTTTGCTCGAGCTCGAGCCCGAGCTGACTCGCTTCCTGAGCTCAGAAGAACGCGATGCCGCGGAGCGCCTGACGGTCCCTCTGGTCACGATCCGGCAGCGTGGCGTCGACGTCGTCGATGAGCTGCATCGCCATGACGTTTTCGGCGCCGTCGTCGTGGAGGGAATGCTGGTCGAGCGATTCATCGTCGGCGAGCACGCCGCGATGCACCTGCTGGGGCGGGGCGACATCGTTGCCGCGGACGCCCCGGGACGGCCGATGCTGGTCGCCGCGTTCGAGTGCAGGACCGCCGCTCGGACAGACCTCGCGCTGCTCGGCCCCGACGTCCTCGCCGCGATCCGTCGCTGGCCCGCGCTGGTCCTCGCTCTCCACCATCGGCGCTCCGAGCAATCGGACCGGCTGGCTGCGCAGCTCGCGATCTGTCAGCTGCCACGGGTCGAGCAGCGCCTGCTCGCATTGCTGTGGCTGCTCGCGGAGGCGTGGGGCCGGGTCACGCCGATGGGGACGACGCTCCCGCTGAGCCTCACGCATGAAGCCCTCGGCTCGCTGATCGGGGCGCGCCGGCCGACCGTCACGCTCGCGCTGCGGGAGCTCGCCGATCGCGGAGCCGTGGTCCGCCAGGATGGGGGATGGCTGCTGCTCGAGCCGCCGCCGTCACCGGGCGCGATGGAGGGCACCACGAACGACGCGGGGCTGTTGGAGCAGGAGCCCTCGGTCTGGTCGCCCCCCGCCGGCTTCGAACCGGCTGAGCACCGCGGCGAGCATCAGGCTCTGATCGAAGCCGTCTCCAGGCTCCGGGCCGAGCACGATCAGCGTCGCAACGAGGTCCGCGATCAGCTCGCGCGGGCCATCGCCACGCGCGAGCGGTGTCGCATGACGAGGCGCCGCATCGTCAGCCAGAGGACTCGCTAGCGCCGTCCGGCTCCATCATGATGACCGCGCCGCTGACGCCGCCATCGTCGCGGCCGGCCCCGAGCGGCAGCAATGTCACCCGGCACCGAAACGGCTTTCCGCGGCGGTTGGTGGCGCCGATCGTCAGTTGCTCGTGCTCGGACGCGCCCGAGAGAGCTGCGCGCAGATGTGGCCTGAGCTCGTCTAGCGGCAGGCCCATGTCGAGGCCGAGCAGGTGCTGGTCCTCGACCTCCTCGGCGGTCAGCCCCCACATCTCTCGCGCCTTGCCGTTCCAGATCTGGACAAGCAGGTTGCGATCGACGACCGCGACGGCCAGTCCGATCGTCGAGAGGATGGTCTCCAGGAAGGAGTTGGTGTCGTTGAGCTCGAGCGTCCGCGCGCGCAGCTCGTCGTTGATCGTCTCGAGCTCCTCGTTGGAGGACTGGAGCTCCTCGTTCATTGTCTCGAGTTCTTCGTTTGTCGACTGGAGCTCTTCGTTGGTTGTCTCGAGTTCTTCGTTTGTCGACTGCAGCTCTTCGTTGGTGGTCTCGAGCTCCTCGACGGTTGACTGCAGCTCCTCGTAAGCCT
This sequence comes from uncultured Solirubrobacterales bacterium, assembly GCA_963849285.1. Classification (GTDB taxonomy): domain Bacteria; phylum Actinomycetota; class Thermoleophilia; order Solirubrobacterales; family Solirubrobacteraceae; genus Palsa-465. Next base: position 1,177,361 of record CAWKGS010000005.1, on the reverse strand, counting down.
GCTCGAGCTCCCGTTTGGACTCCGACACCTGATCCTGGAGCAGCTGGCGCTCGGTGACATCGAGGTAGGTGATGTAGATGCCGAGCAGGACACCGTCGCCGAGGAGCGGCGCGAGCCGGATATCCACCACGCGCTCGTGCTCGCCGACCTTCCAGCGGACGGCGCCGATCTCGACGGGACGTAGGTCGCGCCGCACGGCGTCGATGTGCGCACGCAGCTCGATCGGCCTGTAGGACAGCTCCAGATCCTGGGCCCAGCGACCGAAGTCGTTGATCGAGATCGCCAGCATCGAGCGCGCGGCGTTGTTGGCCATCACCATCGCGCCGCCGGCGTCGAGCACGAGCTGCGCAGCCGGGCTCAGGTCGAAAGCGGATTCGCGCAGGCCCTCGGCGACGCTCTGCGAGGCGCCGTTGCCGGGGTCGACCGCCATCGCCTGGACCCGGTCGCGCAGCGAGGACCGCAGCACCTTGTGGAACACGCGGCGCTTGAGGTCCACGGGCGTGAACAGGTCCGAATGCGTGATCAGCATCTCGGACTTACCCAGCACCAGGACGCCGTCGTCGTCGAGCGCGAAGTGGAAGCGACGCAGGATCTGCGCCTGGGTCTCAGCCGTGAAGTACATCAGCGTGTTGCGGCAGACGAGCAGGTCGATGTGCGAGATCGGCGCGTCCTGCACGAGATCGTTGCGGCCGAAGATCACGCTCCGGCGCAGGTCCTTGCGGAACACATAGCGCTGATCGGTGGCCTCGAAGAAGCGCTCGAGCGCCTCGCGGGGGACGTCCTCGACCTGGCGCGGCAGGTAGGCCCCGTGGCGAGCGAGGTCGAGCGCCTCCTCGTCGACATCCGTCGCGTAGATCTTCACGCGCTCGCGAAACGCGTCCTCGCCGAGCACGCGGGCGATGACCATCGCGGTCGTGTAGGCCTCCTCGCCAGAGGATGCGCCCGCGCACCAGACCCTGAAGGGGGCGTCATCGGGCCGCGCCGCGACCAGCTGCGGGACCACGTCCGAGGCGAGGTACTCCCAGGTCGGCGGGTCGCGGAAGAAGCTCGTGACGTTGATCAGGATCGTGTTGAAGAGCTCCGCGAACTCCTCGCCGTGGAGCTGCAGGTAGTCCAGGTAGCCGTCGACGTCCCCGATCTCGAGGTCCGCCATCCGCTTGTTGATCCGGCGCTCGATGCTCGCGCGCTTGTAACCGGTGAAGTCGAAGCCGCGGGTCTCCTTGATGAAGTCGAGCAGGCCGTCGAGTGTCATCTGCTGCTCGGGCATCAGGTCGTCGGCTCCGGTTCGACCACCCGCGCGTCGGGCTCCTCGAGGCCGCGCAGCGCCGCGGCGCCGGCCTGCTTGAGCGCATCGCGCACCTGATCGGCCTGCTCGCGCGCCTGGCCGGCGCGTCCGCGGAACCGCCGCGCCGACTTGGGCTGGTCGCGCTCGGCGCACTGATCGGCCAGCCGCTCCAGGAGCGCCGCTCGCTCCCCCAGCGCCCTGATCGCGGTCCACAGCGCCGCCTCGATGCTCGTGGCCTGGATTTCGGCGAGGCTCTCAGCGGAGTAGCGGTGCCCGATCTGACAGCGCCACTGCGGGATCCCGGCCTCCTCCTCCTCGGTGAGCAATCCGCCGCAGTCGGGGCAGACCCAATCCGCGGCCCGTCCCTCTGTTCGATGCCCTGGACCGCCTGGATTGCCAGTCGTGGCCCGGATCGCTCCGATTGCCCGGATTGCCCGGATTGCCCGGATTGCCCGGATTGCCCGGATTGCCCGGATTGCCCGGATTGCCCGGATTGCCCGGATTGCCCGGATTGCCCGGATTGCCCGGATTGCCCGGATTGCCCGGATTGTGCTGCGTGCTCGACGTTGGCAGCGGCCCCCGAGTTCCCACCATCGATGCGATCGTCGCGGCAATCGCATCGGAGGCGACGACGGCGTCGACGGCGACGTTCGCTACGGCGCTCGACGGCATTCCCGGAAAGAGCGCGTCGGCCGGATCCTGAACGATGGCCGCGCCGCCGTGCGCCTTGATCGACGCCAGCCCGGCGGTCCCGTCGTCTCGGTTGCCGGACAGGATCACGCCGATCACTCGACTCGTTCGGCCCGCCGCGGCGGTCCTGAACAGCGCATCGATCGCGGGGCGATGTCCGTTCTCGGTCGGGCCCGTCGTCAGCCTGACCCGATCGTCCTCGATCACGAGGTGGCGATCCGGCGGCGCCACGAGGATCACCCCGAGTTGCAGGGGATCGTCGTCGGCAGCCTCGTGGCACGCGAGCGGGCCCGCGCGGCTAAGGATCCGCGCAAGGGCGCTGGGGCTGCTGGGCGCGACGTGCATGACCACGCAGACCGACGCCTGAAGATCGGAAGGCAGGCCTGCTACGACGCGGGAGAGCGTCTCGACGCCGCCCGCCGACGCGCCGATGACGACCGTGTCACGGCGGCCCCCTCCATCAGCCGGCATTATGGTCTCGACTCACCTCTCAGAGCCTACTCCGAGTCGGCTCGCGCGCCCAGTTGCTTTGCAACTTGCCCGGCAGCCGGATCTTGCCGTGAATCCTGGGGATGTCTAGGCTCGAGGCGATGGAGGAGCTTCACTCCGCCGTGACGGCGGGGAAGAACGGAGGGGCCGCGCTCCACGACCTCGGCGCACGGAGCCCGATGCTTGAGATCGCCAACGCGATCGTGCGGCTCTACAAGGAGGCGTTCGGGCGCGGACCGACCAAGGCCCGCGCGCATTTCGCCGGTCCGGACACGCTCGTGGTGATCCTCGAGAACAGCATGAGCGTGGCGGAGCGCAACCTGATGGCGGTGGGAGAGGCGCAGCGCGTGCGAGAGGCGCGACTGGTCTTCCAGCAGGCCTTGGAGCTTCAGCTGCGCGGCGTTGTGGAGGAGACGCTCGGCCGACGCACCCTTGCGTTCGTCAGCGGCCTCGATGCGCGGCATGACGTCGCGGTCGAGGTGTTCACGCTCTCGCCGCGATCGAACGGTGCGGCTCCGCAATAGGCCGCTCCCGCGCGGACCACTAGCATTCGGCTCGTGAGCAGCTGCGCTGCGTGCGGCGCCGAGGTCGCGCCCGGCGCCCGGTTCTGCGCCCAGTGCGGTGCGCCCCAGGCCCGAGCCTGTCCGGGGTGCGGGGCCGCCAATCTCGCGGAGAACAGGTTCTGTCCGCAGTGCGGCACGCGGTTGGACCAGTCCGCAGGCGCGCCGGCCGCAGCGGGCCCGGAGCGCCGCCTCGTGTCGGTGCTGTTCGCCGATCTCGTCGGGTTCACCGCGCTGTCCGAGCATCGGGACCCGGAGGAGGTCCGCGAGCTGCTCGGCGGCTACTTCAGCTGCTGCCGCGAGCTGATCGAGCGCCATGGCGGCACGGTGGAGAAGTTCATCGGCGACGCGGTGATGGCCGTCTGGGGCGCCCCCGTAGCGCGCGAGGACGATGCCGAGCGGGCCGTGCGGGCGGGGCTGGCGCTGCCGCCGGCGATCGCGGCGCTGGGCGAGCAGAACGGGATGCCGGGGCTCGCGGTGCGGGCGGGGGTGCTGACCGGCACCGCCGCGGTCGAGCTTGGCGCAGAGGCGCAGGGGATGGTCCTCGGCGATACGGTCAACACCGCCTCGCGCCTGCAGTCGATCGCCGCGCCGGGGACCGTCCTGGTCGACGACGTCACGCGACGCGCGTCGGAGGCCGCGATCGCCTACGAGGACGCGGGCACGCATGTCGTGAAGGGCCGCGAGCGGCCCGTCCATGCCTGGACCGCCCTGCGCGTCGTCGCGGGCGCCGGGGGCGCCCGCCGCAGCGTCGGCCCGGAGCCTCCATTCGTCGGCCGGGACGCCGAGCTTCAGGCGATCATCGCGGCGGGCGAGGACAGCGCTCTTGCAGGCCGCGCCTTGCTCACGGCCGTGAGCGGCGAGGCCGGCGCGGGCAAGTCGCGGCTGCTGTGGGAGTTCTTCAAGTACCTCGACGGGATCGAGGAGATCCGCTGGTGGCACCAGGGCCGGTGCCTGTCGTACGGCGAGGGGGTCGCGTACTGGGCGCTGGCCGAGATTGTTCGCTCGCGCGCCGGGATCCTCGAGGACGAGGACCCCGAGCCGGCGCGGGCGAAGCTGACCGCGATGGTCGCCGAGCACCTGCACGATGAGCGCGAGCGCAGGCTCGTCGAGCCGCGGCTCGCCCACCTGCTGCGCCTCGACGACCGGGCGGACGCGGATCGCGCGGATCTGTTCAGCGGCTGGCGCCTGTTCTTCGAGCGTCTGGCGGCCGTGCGACCCGTGGTGCTCGTGTTCGAGGACCTGCAATGGGCCGACAGCGGACTGCTCGACTTCATCGATCACCTGCTCGAGTGGTCCGCGCAGCTGCCGATCTACGTGCTGGCGCTGGGCCGCCCGGAGCTGCTCGCGCGCCGGCCCTCGTGGCAGGGCGTGCGCCTCGCGCCGCTCGAGCCGAGCGCGATCGCGCAGCTGCTCGACGGCGTCGCTCCGGGCCTACCGGAAGAGCTGATCGTGGAGATCAGCTCGCGCTCCGAGGGCATCCCGCTGTACGCCGTCGAGATGATCCGGATGCTGCAGGACCGGGGGCTGCTCGTCCAGGACGGCGCTCGCTACGTGGTGGCCGGCGACGTCTCGGATCTACGGGTCCCCGAGACGCTCCACGCGCTGATCGCATCGCGGCTCGACGCCCTCTCCTCCGAAGAGCGCGCGCTCCTGCAGGCCGCGGCGGTGCTCGGGCAGTCATTCGCCGCGCCGGCGGTGGCCGCGCTCGCCGGACGCCCCGAGCACGACACGACCGAGCGGCTCGACGCGCTCGTCGCCAAGCAGATGCTCGGCCGAGTCGACGATCCGCGCTCTCCCGAACGCGGGCAGTACATCTTCCTCCAGAAGCTCGTGCGGACCGTCGCCTACGACACGTTGTCGTTGCGCGCGCGGAAGGTCCGGCACGTCCAAGCCGCTCGGTACCTGGAGCAATCATGGCCCGGCGAGGCGGCCGACGTCGCCGAGGTGCTCGCCTCGCATTACCTCGCCGCGATCCGGATGGATCCGAGCGCGGATGATGTGATCGAGCTGCGCGGGTTGGCACGCGACCGGCTGACGGCCGCCGGCCGGGCCGCGGCATCCCTGGCTCTCGGTCCCGAGGCGCGGCGGTACTTCGAGCAGGCGGCGGAGCTCGTCGAGGACGAGCTGCAGCGCGCGGAGCTACACGAGCAGGCGGGTCGCGCGCTCTGGCAGAGCGGGGACGCCGACGCGGCCGAGCGGTCGCTGCGCACGGCGATCGAGCTGTATGAGCGAGCGGGCCGGCGGACGGGTGGAGCGGCGGCGGTGACGCTCGCGACCATGTTCTCGCTCGCCGGTCGGCTCGACGAAGCGCGGCCGCTGCTGGAGCGCTTCCGCTCCGAGGAGCTTGCACCGGGCACCGGCGAGGTGGTGCGAGCGCAGGCCCTTGCAGTGCTCGGCAGCGTGATGGCCGCCGGCCACGCGCCCGAGGAGGCGGGCCCCCTCTTGGAGCAGGCGCTCACGATCCTCGAGGAACAGCAGGCCTGGCCCGAGCTCTGCGACGCGCTCGTCCGCCGCGGCACCTATCTGGTGATCAATCGCCGCGACCAGGAGGGCACGGCGATCCTGCGCCACGCGCTCGCGCTGGCGGAGGAGCACGATCTTCCCGCCGTGCTCCTGCGTGCCCGCAACGTGCTCGCGGGCGCGGCGCTCGACGGGGACCGGCTCGAGGATGCGCTCGCCGAGGCCAACTCCGGGCTGAGCCTCGCCCGCGAGCGCGGCGATCGCCGCTGGGAGCGTGCGATGCTCGGTCAGCAGATCTCGCCGTTGGTGATGCTCGGCCGCTGGGACGAGGCCCTCGCCGCGGCCGACCGGCTGGTGCGCGATCACGACGACATCTGGGCGATGATCGGCGGGGCCTTCCTCGCGCCGGTCGCCGGCGCGCGCGGTGACGAGGAGGGATTGGCTCGCTGCCGCGCGCTCGCGGAGCGGCATCGCGACTCGAGCAACATCGACCTGCGCGCCGCCGCGGCGCTGGTGCTCGCGCGCGACGCGCTTGAACGCGAGGCGTGGGCCGAGGTCCTCGCGACCACCCGGACCGTGCTCGCCGTTCCCTCGATCGCCGGCGAGTTCATCGCCGAGGCCTACGGATTGAGCGTCGAGGCGGCGCTCTGCGCTGAAGACGACGCCGCGCTCGGGGAGCTCTCGCGCTTCGTAGCCGGCCTGCCACCGATTCGCTACACGCCGCTGCTGCGCGCCGGCAACGCACGGCTCGCCGCCGGCGCCGAGTTCCGTCGCGGCGACGTGGACGCGAGCGAACGCCACGCGCGCCAGGCGCAGTCGCTGCTGGAGGACCTGGGCGCGCGCCCGCTACTGGGCTGGGCCCTCGCCGAAAGCGCCCGTCGCCGCGGGGATCCCGAGACGCTCGAGCGCGCGAGGGAGATCTTCCTCGCGCTCGGGGCGACGCGCTGGCTCGAGCGCCTCGAGCGGGTGGCGCCGGTGGCGCGGATCAGCGGCGTGCCGGCGTAGCCGCTTCGATCGCCGCGGCGATCTCGTGCATGTCGGCGACCCGGATGAGCTTGACCCTGGGCCGGCCGAGGGGCTCGCCGCGACCGATCTCGTGCGAGTCGATGCGGCCCCACCCCTCCCAGGTGACGGCGGCGCCGACCTTCGTCCTCAGCCAAGCCTCGATCTCCTCCGCGGTGGCCGCGGTCCGGGGCTGGTTGAGCGCGCCGCGCTCGGCGTCCTCGACGATCACCGCGACCGTCTCGGTGGCGCACTTCTTGTTCGTGCCGATCACGCCGCTCGGCCCGCGCTTGATCCAGCCAACCGCGTACTCCCCGCTCGCGGGCCGCCCGGAATCGTCGATCACGCGGCCTCCCTCGTTCCTGATCACGCCGGTCAGCTCGTCGAACGGCACGCCCGGCAGCGGCACGCCCCGGTAGCCGATCGAGCGCAACACGAGCCCGCACTGGAGCGTCTCCGACTCGCCGGTCGGGACCGCTACGAGCCGCCCGTCGCCGCCGTCCTCGATCCGGTTGACCGCGATCCGGATGCCCTCGACACGGTCGGTCCCGAGGATCTCGATCGGCGAGCGAAGAAACCGGAGCACCACGCGGTGGGACTTGCCGCTCGGCGCGCGCTTGGCGTACCCGCGCAGGATCTCGACGTTGCGCCGGGCCGTGCCATCGGCCGCATCGCTCTGCAGCCATGCCTCGCTCAGCGGGTCGAGCTCCATGTCGGCGGGATCGACGACCACATCGGCGCGCTTCAGCTCGCCGAGCTCCAGCAGCTCGGGATTCGTGAACGCCGCCTGCGCCGGGCCGCGCCTGCCGAGCAGGACCACCTCCTTGACCGACGCGTCGGCCAGCTCGGTGAGGGCGTGGTCGGCGGTGTCGGTCTCGGCCAGCTCATCGGGGTCGAGCACCAGCATTCGCGCGACGTCGAGGGCGACGTTGCCGTTGCCGACGACCACGGCCCGCTCGCAGCCGAGGTCGTAGCTGCGGTCCGCGTGTTCGGGATGGCCGTTGTACCAGGCGACGAACTCGGTCGCGGGATGCGATCCCGGCAGATCCTCGCCCTCGATGTTCAGCCGCCGATCCGTGCTCGATCCGCACGCGTAGACGACCGCGTGGTAGTGCTCGAGCAGCTCCTCGCGGGTGACGTCGGCACCCACCTCGATCCCGCCGAAGAACCGGAAGCCCGGCTGGGACGCGGTCTTCTCGAAGGCTCGGGTGACGGTCTTGATCTTCGGATGATCGGGCGCCACGCCGGCGCGAACCAGGCCGAACGGCGTCGGCAGCACGTCGTAGAGATCGACCTCGAACCCGGCCTTGAGCAGGAACGAGGCCGTGTAGAAGCCGGCGGGCCCGGAGCCGATGATCGCGGCGCGATTGGTCATCGGATTTCATGGTAGGCGGCGCTCGGCGCTTCCGCCGGTACGCGACGCTGCGCAACTGGGTGTTCGCTCGGGGCGGCCGCCGTGGAAGCCGGCGAGATCAACGTGACACTCGACGGCCCCACATGCGCGAGCGTCACATTGATGTCGCTCAGCGAGATCAACGTCACACTCGAGCTCTCGGGGGCGGCGAAAGTCACGTTAAGCGCGCTCACCTCGCGTAAGGGCGCCGCCCCGGAGGAGGGTGAGGACCGCCGCCGGCTTCGCGCGGCCGCCGCCCCCGAGGACGGGACGCCCGCGGCGCCCGTTCCTAACAAGACCTGCACACGTTTGCATTGACACTCGCGGGTCCAAACACTATGTTTGTGCAAACGATTGCAGTTGCGGTCTCCGGGTGCCCGCAGATGCGGGGCGGGACCGGCGTAACGAGCGGACGGAGAGGGACATGAGCAGCTTGAGCAGCTTGCGTAGGTTTGCGATCGCCGGGCTAACCGTTGGCGCCGTCTTCCTACTGGCGGCCTGCGGCGGTTCGAGCAGCAGCAGCAGCAGCAGCGGAGGTGGGAGCAGCAGCAGCAACAGCGGCGCCAGCAAGTCGCCCGTCACGATCGGGGTCTCGTTGTCGCTCTCCGGTGACTTCTCCGCCGACGGCCAGGCATTCGAGCGCGGATACCAGCTGTGGGCCGCCGATCAGAACGCCAAGGGCGGCCTGCTCGGCCATCCCGTGCAATTGAAGATCCTCTCCGACGCCTCGAGCCCCGCGCAGGTCGTGACCAACTACCAGACGCTGATCGGGTCCGACAAGGTCCCGCTCGTGTTCGGCCCGTTCTCGACGCTCTTGACGCTGCCGGCGGCGCGCATCGCCGCCCGCTACGGCTATTCGTTCGTCGAGGGCGCCGGCGGCGGCCCATCGGTGTTCGGCGCCGGCCTGCACAACGTGTTCGACGTATCGGTGCCGATCAAGAACAACCTCGTGACGTTCGCGCAGTGGGTGGCCTCGCTGCCCGCGGCCCAGCGGCCGAAGACCGCGGCGTACGCGACCGTCGACGACCCGTTCACGCAGCCGCAGATCCCGGTCGCGCAGAGCATCCTGCAGGGCGCGGGCGTGAAGACGCTGTCCTCGAAGGTGTTCCCGGCCGAGGTCGCCGACTACACGCCGGTGGCGACGCAGATCGCGGCGACCAAGGCGGACCTCGCGGTCCTGGGCTCCGTCGACGTACCGACCGTGTCCGCGTTCGTGCACGCGTTCATCCAGCAGCACTACGCGCCGAAGGCGTTCATCGCGACCGCGGGGCCCGACCAGGGCGCGGCGTTCGTCAAGGCGGTCGGCGCCGGCAACGAGAACGGCATCTTCGTGCCCAATGGCTGGTACCCGGGCTTCCAGAAGGCCGACAGTCAGGCGATGGTCAAGGAATACATCGCCAAGTACGGCGGCAGCGCCTCCGACGTCAACGCCGACGTCGCGGAGGCGTACTCCGTCGGACAGGTGATCGCCCAGGCGGTGAGCGCGACGGGTGGCTTCGACAACGCGAAGATCATCAGCTACCTCCACGGCGGCACGACGTTCGACAGCGTGCAGGGCCCGGTGAAGTTCGACACGCTCGGCGAGAACACCGCGCAGCAGACCCTCACGTTCCAGTGGCAGAACGGCAACCTCGTGCAGGCGATCCCCACGACGAGCGCCGGGTCGAAGCCGCCGCAGTACCCGAAGCCGGCATGGGCGGGGTAGCGCCTGCATCCATCTGATGTCGGGCACGGAGCTGCTCCAGGCGATCGTCGACGGAGTGCTGACCGGCGGCGTCTACGCGCTGATGGCCGCCGGGCTGACGCTGATCTTCGGCGTGATGGAGATCATCAACATCGCCCAGGGGGCGATGGTCGTGCTGGGCGGCTACCTGAGCTATGAGCTCTCGGCGCACCTCGGAATCGGCCTGCTGCCAGGGCTCCTGATCACGGTCCCGGCGATGTTCCTGCTCGGCGTCCTCGTCGAGTTCTGCTTCATGCGCCGCCTGCGCGAAGTCGACCGGGTCGGGATGTCGATCCTGATCACGTTCGCGGTCGCGATCGTGATCGAGGGTGTCCTCAGCGCGATCTACGGCGTCGACTACGTGCAGCTGCACGCGTCCTACGTCGACAAGTCGGTGTACGTGCTCGGGTTCTACCTGCCGTGGATCTACCTGATCGGATTCGCGCTGGCGGTGTTGCTGACGGTCGCGCTCTACTGGGGCCTGTACCGCACCAAGTTCGGCCAGGCGGTCCGCGCCTCGCTGCAGAACCGCACGGCGGCTGACCTGATCGGGATCAACGTGGGTCGCACGCGAACGATCTCGGTCGGGATCGGCATCGCGGTGACCGCGGTCGGAGGGATGGTGTTCGGCGCCACGAACGCGTTCAATCCATCCAGCGGCTATGACCTGATCTCGCGGCTGCTGGCGATCGTGATCCTCGGCGGGATGGGCAGCATCGGCGGCGCGATGGTGGCTGCGGTGGTGCTGCTGGTGCTCAACGACGTCGTCGCGGTCGCCTGGTCCCCGACGTGGGCGCCGCTCGTGTTCTTCGGCGCGCTCGTGATCGTGCTGTCGGTCAGGCCGCAGGGGCTGTTCGGCTCCCGCGCCGTCCGCGCGCAATGAGCGCGACGGTGCAGCGAGGGCGGACGCCCGCGGCGATCCTCGTCGCGCTCGCGGCGTTCGCGGTGTTCCCGATCCTGTTCACCGATCCGAGCACAACCTCGATCGCGGTGTTCACGCTGATCTTCATGGTCGCGACGGCGTCGTGGAACATCTTCAGCGGCTACTCCGGGTACCTCGCGCTGGGCCACGCCGTGTTCTTCGGCTCGGGCGCCTACGCGGTCGCCCTGGCCGCGCGCGACTGGCATGTCGCCGGGGGCTGGGGGGTATTCGGGCTGCTGCCGTTCGGTGGCCTGGTCGCCGCGGCGATCGCGGTCCCGGTCGGGCTGATCGCGCTGCGGGTGCGACGCCACACGTTCGTCGTGGTGACGATCGCGATCTTCTTCATCTTCCAGCTGGCGGCCACGAACCTGGGCTTCACCGGCGGCACCTCCGGGATCTTCCTGCCGATCGCGCCGTTCTCGGCGGCCAACTACAACCAGCCGTTCTACTACGTCGCGCTCGTGATCCTGGTCTTGACCGTCGCGCTCTCCTGGGCGGTGCGCCGATCCCGGTTCGGGTTGCAGCTGCTGGCGATCCGCGACGACGAGGACCGGGCCCGCGGGCTCGGGGTGAAGACGGGCCGCGTGAAGCTGGCCGCGTTCGTGCTCTCGGCGTTTCCCGTGGGGATGGTCGGTGGCCTGTACTTCTACTTCCTCGGCCAGATCTTCCCCCAGTTCGCCTACGACCCGCTGTTCGACATCTCGCTCGCGCTGATGGGCTTCCTCGGTGGCATCGGAACGCTCGTCGGGCCGCTCCTCGGCGCGCTCGTGCTCGAGGCGCTGCAGCAGTACTTCACCTCGAGCGTGTCGGGCACCGGCACCTATCTAATCGTTTACGGGGCGCTGTTCCTGATCGTGATCCTGCTGCTTCCGCGCGGGGTCGTTCCCACGATCACCCAGTTCATCCGCGACCGCCGCGCGCGTGCGGGGTCCAAGCTCGAGGATGCTCCTCGGGACCCGACGGTGCAGAGCGGCGTCGCTGGAGTGGCGCGATGAGCGCGCTGCTGCAGGTGGACGGGGTGTCGAAGTCCTACGGCGGAGTGCGGGCGCTCTCCACCTGCCACCTCGCGCTCGAGCGGGGCCAGATCCACGGGCTGATCGGCCCCAACGGCTCTGGCAAGACGACGCTGTTCAACGTCATCACCGGCTACGAGCGGATCCAGCAGGGAGAGGTGCACTTCGCCGGCACGAAGATCACGAACGCTCCGCCGGACCGCGTGTTCGGGCTCGGCGTCGGGCGTACGTTCCAGCTGACGCGGATCTTCGCGCGGCTGACCGTGCTCGAGAACATGCTCGTCGCCACGCAGCGCAAGGAGGGATGGCTGCGGAGCTTGCTGCGCATTGCCGGCTCGGCGGCCGAGCGGCGCCGGGCGACGGAGCTGCTCGAGTTCGTCGGGATCGCGCGCCTCGCGCACGATCCGGCCGGCACGCTGTCCTATGGCCAGCGCAAGCTGCTGGAGCTGGCCTCGCTGCTGGTGGCCGACCCGGACGTGCTCTTGCTCGACGAACCGGCGGGCGGCGTCAACCCCACGCTGATCGGCCATCTCGCCGACAGGATCAAGGAGCTCAACGACGCCGGCAAGACGTTCCTGGTCGTCGAGCACAACATGGAGTTCGTGATGAACCTGTGCCACCACGTGACGGTCCTCAGCCAGGGGACCGCGCTCGTCTCCGGCCCGCCCGAGCAGGTGCGCTCCGACCCGGCCGTGCTGGATGCCTACCTGGGCGGGGAGGATGACCAGGAAACCCAGCGGGAGCTCGGCGAGGAGCTCGCTCACCACCGCCCCGCGCACGTCAAGGCGACGGTCGTCGAGCCGCCTCCGAAGCTCGGCGGCGCGGAGCCGCTGCTGAGGATCGAGGACGTGAGCGCCGGCTACGGCGGCGGCGACATCCTCAAGCGGGTCTCGCTGGAGGTCCCGGAGGGCGCCGTCACCTGCATCGTCGGGCCCAACGGCGCCGGCAAGTCGACGCTGCTCGCGACCGTCAGCGGGCTGCTGCGGCCGCGCGAGGGACAGATCCGCTTCCGGGGAGAGGTCATCTCGCGACTCTCGCCCCGTCAGATCCTCGATCGCGGGATCGCTCAGGTGCCCCAGGCGCACAGCCTGTTTCCAGAGATGACGGTGCGCGAGAACGTCGAGCTGGGCGCGTTCACGCTCGACGATCCCGAGCTCGTGCGCAGCAGGCTCGAGGCCGTCGAGGAGCTGTATCCGATCGTCCGCGAGCGCGCCCGCGAGAAGGCCGGGAGCCTGAGCGGCGGCCAGCAGCGGCTGGTCGAGTTCGCGCGCTGCCTGATGCTCGATCCGGCGCTGATCGTGCTCGATGAGCCCTCGATGGGACTGGACCCGCAGATCCGCAAGACCGTGTTCGAGATGATCGAGGTGATGAACCGTCGCGGCAAGACGATCCTGCTGGTCGAGCAGAACGCTCGCGCCGGGTTGCGGCTCAGCTCGCGCGGGATCGTGCTCGAGAACGGCGTGGTCCGGCTGAGCGGAACCGGTCGCGAGGTGCTCGAGCATCCGGAGATCGGCGCGCTGTATCTCGGCGGGGTGGTCTCGGGCGGGACGGGGTGAGACGATGCCGCGCGCCCGCAACGCAGTGACGATCCGCGACGTGGCGCGCGTGGCCCAGGTGCATCCCGGGACCGTGTCACGCGCGCTGAACGCCGAGACGCGCAGCCTCGTCAACGAGCAGACCGCGGAACGGGTGCTGCAGGCTGCGGCCGAGCTCGGCTACCGGCCCAACCCGATCGCCCGCGGCTTGAAGACCAACCGCTCGTTCACGATCGGGGTGCTGATCCCCGACATCACCAACCCGCTGTTCCCGCCGATCCTGCGCGGGATCGAGGACCGGCTGGCCGAGCAGGGCTACACGTCGCTGATCGTGAACACCGACAACGATCCCGAGCGCGAGCGCAGCCATCTCGGCGCGATGCGCGCGCGCCAGGTCGACGGCTTCATCTCCGCGACGGCGCGCCTGGACCGCGAGGTGCTGGTCGAGCTCGCCGCGGCCGGCGCGCCGCTCGTGCTCGTCAACCGCAGCCTCGAGGACGGCTCGGTCCCCGCGGTGACGGTCGACGATCGCTCCGGGATCCGACTGGCGGTGCAGCACGTGGCGTCGCTCGGGCACAGCCGGATCGGGCACCTGGCGGGCCCGCAGAACACCTCGACGGGCCATCGGCGCTATGTGGGCTTCCGCGAGGCGATGGCCGACGCTGGGCTGGCGGCGCCGGCCGAGCGCGTGTGCTTCAGCGACTGGTTCACCGAAGAGCAGGGCGCGCGCGTGTGCGCCGAGATGCTCGACCGCGCCCCCGAGGTGACGGCGATCGTCGCGGCCAACGACCTGCTCGCGATCGGCTGCTACGACGCGCTCGAGGCACGGGGCCTGCGCTGCCCCGACGACGTCTCGATCGTCGGCTTCAACGACATGCCGCTGGTCGATCGCCTGCGGCCGCCCCTGACGACCGTGCGGGTGCCGCAGCGCGAGGTCGGCACCGTGGCCGCCGAGCTGTTGCTCGAGCGCCTCGCCGACGGGTCCCAGCCGGCGCGCGAGATCCTGCTCGAGCCGACGCTCAGCGTCCGAGGCTCGACCGCGGCCCCCCGCGCGGACCGCTGAGCGCGATGCCGGACGCGCGCGTACAGGCCGCGATCGACAACTGGGCCCCTCGCCTGATCGCCAACGGCGTCGACTACAACGACTTCACGCGGACGACCGCGGCGATCGAGCGCTGGGACGAGTGGCTCGGCGCATGGGCGGAGACCGCCGAGGCGCATCGCACCCAGGGCGAGCGTGCGCGGGACGCCGGGCACATGGTGAGCGCCGGCGACGCGTTCCTGCGCGCCGCGGTGACGTATCACTTCGCGAAGTTCGTGTGGATGATCGAGCCGGAGCGCAACCGCGCGATCACTGAGGCGGCGATCCGCGCGATGTACGACGGGCTCGCCCTCCTCGACCCCTCCGCCGCGCGGATCGAGGCCGACGGGGTCGTGGGGAACCTGCGCTCACCCGAGGGCGACGGACCGTTTCCGCTGGTGATCCTGATCCCCGGGCTGGACTCCACCAAGGAGGAGTTTCACCTGTGGGAGTCGGTGTTCCTACGCCGCGGCATGGCGACGGCCTCGATCGACGGGCCCGGCCAGGGCGAGACCGGCTTCACCAGCAGCATCCGCCCCGACTACGAGGTCGCGGTCGCCGCGGCTCTCGACGCGATTATCGAGCGGCCCCAGATCGACGCGCAGCGGATCGGCGCGGTTGGGGTCAGCCTCGGCGGGTACTACGCCCCGCGTGCGGCGGCGTTCGAGCCACGGCTCAAAGCGGTTGCCGGCGTGAGCGGCGCGTACGACTTCGCGGCGACCTGGGACGCGCTGCCCTCGCTGACGCGCGAGGCGTTCACGCACCACAGCGGCGCCGCCGGGGAGGACGAGGCGCGCGCGCGGGCCGCCGAGCTCTCGCTGGCGGGAGTCGCCGAGCGGATCGCGCAGCCGTGCCTCGTCGTCACGGGCCGCCGCGACCGGCTGATCCCGTGGGAGAACACGAAGCGGATCGCCGACGAGGCTCCCCACGGCGAGTGGGTCCTGTTCGACGACGGGACGCACGTGTGCAACAACATCCCATTCAAGTATCGGCCGCTCGTCGGCGATTGGATGCGGGACCAGCTGGGTTGATCGGCCGGGCGCTCACGCGGCGCGAGGATGCCCGCGTGCTGCGCGGCGAGGCGCAGTACGTCGACGACATCGAGCCTCCGGGAACGGCGCACGTCGCGTTCGTGCGCAGCCCGCACGCGCATGCCTCGGTGCTCGCGATCCGGGCGCCGAGCGACGTGACCCTGTTGACCGCCGCCGACCTGCGGGTTCGATCGTTCCCCGTGATGACGCCGCCGGACGTGAGAATCGCGGACGCGGCGCACCCGGTCCTAGCCGGCGAGGAGGTCCGCTATGTCGGGCAGCCGGTCGCCGCCGTGATCGCGCCCTCGCGCGCGCTCGCGGAGGACCTGGCCGAGCTCGTCGAGGTCGAGTACGACGAACGCGATCCGGGCGGGGACCGCGAGACGCTGATGCGCTTCACCCGGGCGCAGGGCGACGTCGACGCCGCGTTCGCGGACGCCGCGCACGTCGTATCCGGCCGCTACGCGCTGCCGCGACTGTCGGCGGTCCCGATCGAATGCCGCGGCTGCGTGGCGCACTGCACGGGGGAGCGGTTGACGGTCTGGTGCTCGGCACAGGACAGCCACCGCCCACTCGCCCAGCTCGCCCACATCCTCGATCGCCCAGCCGAGACGATCCGCGTGATCGTGCCCGATACGGGCGGCGCGTTCGGCTCCAAGGGCACGATCGCACCGGAGGTGGCGCTCGTCGCCGCGGCGGCGATCGAGATGCGCCGGCCGCTGAAGTGGACCGAGGACCGCATGGAGAACTTTCTCTCCTCCTACCAAGGGCGCGGTCTCACCGGTGAGCTCTCCATGGCGCTCGACCGGGAGGGGCGGATGCTCGCGCTGCGGGCAAGCCTGCAGGCCGACCTCGGCGGCTACCTGTTGACGACGACGCCCGTGCCGCCGCACACCGCGGCGATGCTGATCAGCGGCTGCTACGACATCCCCGCGGTTGAGGTCGACGTGGTCGGCACGCGCACGCATCGCGCGCCCACCGGCCCGTATCGCGGCGCGGGGCGGCCGGATGCGGCCTACATGATCGAGCGGCTGGTCGACGACGCGGCGCGCGCTACCGGAATCGATCGTGTCGAGCTGCGCCGCCGCAACCTGATCCGCTCGTTCCCGCACCGCACGGCGACCGGGCTCGAGTACGACTCGGGCGACTACGAGCGCTGCATCGACACCGCGCTGTCGCTCGTCGCCGATGCGTGCCCGGACGATCCCGGCGGCGTGCACGGTCGGGGGATCGCCGTGTTCGTCGAGCGCGCCGGGGGCCAGGTCGAGCGGGCGGAGGCCGAGGTCCTCGCCGGCGGACGAGTCCTGATCCGCTCGAGCTCCTCGCCTCACGGCCAGGGCCACGAGACGACGTTCGCTCAGATCGCGGCGTCGCGGCTCGGGGTCGCGCCCGAACAGATCGAGTTTCGCTTCGGAGACAGCCTCGAGGTGCCGGCGGGGACGGGAACGTTCGGCAGTCGCTCGACCGCGGTGGGCGGTTCGGCGGTGGCGCTCGTGGCCGAGCGGCTGCTCGCGCAGGGGGCCCTCCGCGAGGGCGCGCGCGCATCCGCGGAGTTCCGATCGGAGCTCGTGTTCTCCTCCGGCGCGTACGCCGCGGTGATCGCGATCGACCGCGCGACGGGCCGCCTGCGGGTGCTGCGGCTCGCGGCGGTCGACGACTCGGGCACGGTCATCAATCCGCTGCTGGCCCACGGCCAGGTGATCGGCGGCGCGGTGCAGGGCCTCGGCGAGTGCCTCACCGAGGAGGTCGTCTACGACCACGACGGGCAGCTGCGAAGCGCCTCGCTGATGGACTACAGCCTGCTCACCGCGGCGGAGATCCCGCCGATCGTCACCGGCGAGGTCTCGACGCCCACGCCGCTGAACCCGCTGGGCGCGAAGGGCGTGGGGGAGGGGGGCGCGATCGGTGCCCTCGCGGCCGTGTCCTGTGCCGTTGCCGACGCGCTCGGCGGCAAGCCGATCGATCCGCCGTTCACCGACGAGAAGCTGTGGGCGGCGCTGCGGTCATGAAGCCCGCGCCGTTCGCATATGAGGCCCCGAGCACGGTGGAGGACGCGCTCGCGCTGATCGGCGAGGATGCGCGCCCGCTCGCGGGCGGCCAGAGCCTCGTGCCGATGATGAACTTCCGAATCGCCGCGCCGGGGACGCTCGTCGACCTGAACGGGCTAGCCGAGCTGGCGCGTCTTCAGGTGGCGATGGGCTCGCTTCGCATCGGGGCGATGGTCCGTCAGGCGGCGCTCGAGCGCTCGGAGCTCGTGGCCGACGGCTGGCCGCTGCTGGTCGCAGCGGTGCGATGCGCGGGCCATGCCGCCACCCGCAGCCGCGGCACCATCGGCGGCACCGTGGCGCACGCCGATCCGGCGGCCGAGCTGCCGGTCGCGCTGTGCGCACTGGACGCCCGCCTGCACGTCCGCTCGGCGCGCGGTGAGCGGATCGTGAGGGCGGGCGAGTTCGCGATCGGGGCGCTTCAGACAGTGCTGGAGCCAGACGAGCTGCTGGTCGAGATCGAGGTTCCGCCGCCGCCGCCGGGCGCGCGGGCCGCGTTCGTCGAGCACGCCCGCACCCACGGGGACTTCGCGATCGCCGGCGCGGCGGTTCTCCGCGCCCCGGGGCACGCGGCCGTCGCGCTGCTGGGAGCCGCACCGGCGCCCGTCCGAGCCGAGGAGGCCGAGCGCGCGCTGATCGCGGGCGCGGCGCCGGCCGACGCCGCGGAGCTGGCCGGCGCCCTGGTCGCGGACGACTATCGCGCCGCGCTGATCGCCGAGCTCGTCCGCCGCGCGATCGTGGAGGCGTCGTGAGGATCGCGGTCCAGATCAACGGCCGCGAGTACGCGGGCGAGGTGGAACCCCGCGCGCTGCTGTCGGATTTCATCCGTCACGTCGCCGGACTGACCGGGACGCACGTCGGCTGCGAGCACGGTGCGTGCGGCGCCTGCACCGTCCAGCTAGACGGCGAGCCGATCCGCTCGTGCCTGATGTTCGCGGTCCAGGCGGCCGGGCACCAGGTGCGGACGGTCGAGGACCTCGCCGCGCCGGACGGCACGCTCTCGCCGCTGCAGCAGGCGTTTACCGAGCACCATGCGCTGCAGTGCGGCTTCTGCACCGCGGGGTTCCTGATGAGCGCCGACGCGCTGCTGCGCCGGCGCGGGCCGGAGCTGACCGAGCGCGAGGTGCGCGAGGAGCTTGCCGGCAACCTCTGCCGCTGCACCGGCTACGAGGGGATCGTCGCGGCCGTGCTCGCCGCCGGCGCGGGCCGGTGAGCGCGCGGGAGGCGTGTGCGGTGCCAGTGATCGCGGAGGGGTGAGCCCCCCGATGCGGGCTACGGGGCGCTGCGGTCCAGCACCAAATCTCGAACCGTCGCTTCATGGGCGTCGGCATCGAGCTCGGTGTTGCGGTTCGACTGCGGATCGCGCTCCAGCGGCAGGCTGCCGCCGGCGGTGAAGTAGGGCTTGCCCGCGATCACCAGGTCCTCGGCGGGGAAGCGCGTGATCACCTCGCAGCCCTCGGCGGTCACCACCAGCTGCTCCTCGATGCGGGCGGCCGACCAGCCGTCGCTCGAGGGCCAGAAGGTCTCGAGCGCGAACACCATGCCCTCCTTGATCTCCTCGGGGTGCTCGAGCGAGACCAGCCGGCTGAACACGGGCTTCTCCCAGATCGAGAGGCCCACGCCGTGCCCGAACTGGAGCGCGAACGCGGCCTCCTCGTCGGGGAAGCCGAAGTCGGTCGCCGCGGGCCAGACCGAGGCGACCTCGGCGGTCGTCGTGCCGGGCCGGATCAGCTCGATCGCGGCGTCGAGGTAGTAGCGGCAGCGCTTGTAGGCGTCCGACAGCGCGCGGCTCGCGCTGCCCACCGCGAACGTGCGGTAGTAGCACGTGCGGTAGCCCATGTAGCTGTGCAGGATGTCGAAGTAGGCCGGGTCGCCGGGCCGGAGCGGGCGGTCGGTGAACACGTGGGGATGCGGGCTGCAGCGCTCGCCGGAGATGGCGTTGACGCCCTCGACGAACTCCGAGCCCATGTCGTAGAGCACCTTGTTGACGAGCGCGACGCATTCGTTCTCGCGCACGCCAGCGCGCATCGTCCGGTACAGCTCCTCGTAGGCCGCGTCGACCATCGCGCAGGCCATGTTCAGCAGCGTGATCTCGTCGCGCGTCTTGATCACGCGTGCCTCCTGCATCAGCTGCTGGCCGTCGACCACCTCGACGCCGGCGCGCTGGAGCGCGAACAGCACCGGCGGCTCGATCGCGTCCACGCCGACCGGCTCGCCCAGCAGGCCACGCTGCTCGAGCTCGACCTTGATCTTGTCCGCGACGTCCTCCGCACGGCCCGACGCGGGGGACATCGCGCCGCGCAGCGTGCTGATCCCCGCGCGCGAGCGGCCGTCACCGAGCCACGGGTTGTAGAGCTGGTGGTGGCGCGCCGCGGAGCCGAAGTCCCACATGATCGGCTCGTCTCCCTGCGGCAGCAGGCAGAAGCGGTTGAGCTTGTCGCTGGCCCACGTGCCGATGTGCGTCGCGGTGATGTAGCGGATGTTCGGCATGTCGAAGCACAGCAGCGCCCCGAGCTCCGAGTCCGCCAGCAGCGCCTTGATCCGCGCGAGCCGCTCCGATCGCAGCCGGTCGAAGTTGACGCGCTCCTCCCAGTCGACGCCCATCGTCCCGTAGCTGTGCAGTGCCATCTCGCTCCGCCCTTCTGCAAACGTTTGCAAAAACAATAGCCGACGTCCCGCAAAGGATGGAGCGCCCGCGGGCGCTGTCAAGGTCGCTGCGGCGTCCGTTCCCGCTTGATCGCGTGCACCGTCCGATCCCGCCTGCAGCGCCCGATCCCGCGCTTGACCAACTTCCGGGCGTTGGATACGCTGCTGCAAACGATTGCAGAGCAGCTATGTGGGCGATGTGCGGGGCGCCGACGATGCGCTGGAGGTGGCGCGGACGTGATGCGGAGATGAGTTCGGAGCAGGCGAAAACGCTCGGCTGGATCGGCGTCGGGCGGATGGGCGCCGTGCTCGCGCGCCGGCTGGCGGAGGCGGGCTTCGACGTCGCGCTCTACAACCGCACCCGCGCGAAGGCCGAGGCGCTGACCCAGTACGGCTGCACGGTGGTCGACTCGCCGGCGGA
Source organism: uncultured Solirubrobacterales bacterium (assembly GCA_963849285.1). Lineage (GTDB taxonomy): Bacteria > Actinomycetota > Thermoleophilia > Solirubrobacterales > Solirubrobacteraceae > Palsa-465. Next base: position 1,157,062 of record CAWKGS010000005.1, on the reverse strand, counting down.
CCTCGCCGACCGGGACGTGGTGTTCACGATGGTCGCCGGCAACGAGGACGTCGAGGAGGTCGTGACCGGCCCCGCCGGGCTGCTGTCACGGGACGACCGGGCCCCGGGCGTGATCGTCGACTCCACCACGATCTCCGAGGGCGTGGCGGCGGCGGTCCGGGAGGCCGCGGCGGCGCGAGGCGTCGGCATGCTCGCGGCGCCCGTGAGCGGGAATCCGAAAGTGGCCGCGAGCGGACGGCTGACGATCGTCGCGTCGGGCCCCGCGGAGGCGTTCGAGCTCGCCCGGCCCTACCTGGAGGTGCTCGCGCGGAGCGTCACCTACGTCGGCGACGGCGAGAAGGCGCGGCTCGTCAAGATCTGCCACAACCTGATGCTCGGCGTGGTCGCGGAGTGCATGGCGGAGATCACCGTGCTCGCCGAGAAGGGCGGCGTGTCGCGCGCGGACTTCCTCGCGTTCCTCAACGACAGCGTGATGGGCTCGATGTTCACGCGCTACAAGTCGCCGGCGTACGTGAACCTCGACTTCAAGCCGACGTTCACGCCGGCGCTGCTGCTCAAGGACTTCCATCTCGGGCTCGACACCGCGCGCGAGCTCGGCGTCGCGATGCCGCTGGCGGCGGCGACCGAGCAGATCGTCCAGGCGCTGGAGTCGATCAGCGGCAACGACGTCGACTTCGCGGCGCTGCTGGAGCTGTGCGCGCGCGAATCCGCGCTCGAGCTGGTCGCCGAGAACGTCGAGGTCGACGATGGCCTCTCGCCCCTGGACGCCGGGGCCGACGGTGCCGGCCCCGATCGAGCCCGGGCGCGCGCCGCGGGGTCGTGAGCAGGGTTGCGGGCGATCGGTTGACCGATCGCCGTCCACGCGCCCACGGCCGGCGCCACTAGAGCAGGAACGCGAGGGGTTGCTCGAGCAGCTCGCGGACGCGCGCGAGGAAGCGGGCGCCGTCGGCGCCGTAGAGGATGCGGTGATCGCAGGCGAGGCTCAGGTGCACGGTCGGCCGGATCGTGAGCTCGTCGCTGTCCTGGTCGACGATCGGGCGCCGACGCAGCGAGCCGACCGTGAGGATCGCGGCCTGCGGCTGGTTGATCACCGCCGAGAAGCTGTCGATCCCGAACATGCCGAGGTTTGAGACGGTGAAGGTCGCTCCCGAGAGCGCCGACGGCGGGATCGAGCCGTCGCGCACGCGCGCCGCCAGCGCCCGCGACTCCTCGGCGATCTCCCGTAGCCGCTTGCGGTCGGCGTCGAAGATCGTCGGCACCAGCAGCGCGTCGGGCGCCGCCACCGCGATCCCCACGTTCACCCGCGAGAACAGCTCGAAGCGCCCGTCGCGATAGGCGCCGTTGACCCGCGGGAACTCGCGCAGCGCGCGGGCCGCCGCCATCACGATCAGGTCGTTGATCGTCGGCGCGGGATCCTCGAGCGTGCGCAGCCGCTCGCGCAGAGCCACGGACTCGCTCATGTCGACCTCGACACGAAGCTCGATGTCGGGGACGGTGGCGCGCGACTCGGCCATCCGGCGCGCGACCGTCTGCTGCACGCGGGTCAGCTCCTGGACGGTTGCCTCACCCTTGGCGGAGGACGACGGGGCGGCAGCCACCGAGGGCGTGGCGCGCTGCTCGACGTCGGCACGGGTCACCCGGCCGCCCGGACCCGAGCCGGTGAGCCCCGAGAGCTCGACCCCCAGCTCGCTGGCGAGCCGGCGCGCGAGGGGCGACGCCTTGGGACGTTCGGCGCCGGTGGATGCGGGCGCCGCGGGCGCGGGGGCAGCGGGCGCCGCGGGCGCGGGAGCAGCGGGGGCGGGGTGCGGGAGAGCAGCGGGCGCGGGGGAGGCCGCTGCCGGCCCGCGAGACGCCGGCGCCGGTGCCTCCTCGCCAGGCTCGCCGATCAGGGCGATCGTCCTGCCGATCGGGACCGCGTCACCGGCCGCGGCGCGCAGCGAGAGGATCGTGCCGGCGGAATCGGCCTCGTAGGTGACGGTGGCCTTGTCGGTCTCGATCTCGACGATCGGGTGGCCCGCTTCGATGCGGTCGCCCTCCGCTACCAGCCACTGGACGATGATCCCGTCCTCCATCGAGTCCGACAGGCGGGGCATGACGATTTCGACGGCCACGGGATGGTGTAACTGCAAACGTTTGCGGTACGATCCTACCATGGCCAATGTCGAGACCGAGCGGCGCTCCGGCAGGGCCACGAAGTTCCTCGAGGCCTATGGCCGGATGCTGCTGATCCGGCTGTTCGAAACCTCGATTCACAAGCTGTTCCTGGCGGGCGAGGTGCACGGGACGACGCACCTGTCCGCGGGTCAGGAGGCGGTCGCGGTCGGCGTCTGCATGACGCTCGAGCCCGAGGACCACGTGGCCGGCACCTACCGGGGCCACGGCCACGCGCTCGCCAAGGGCACGCCGCCCGAGCCGCTCGTGGCCGAGATGCTGGGACGCGAGACCGGGATCTGCCGGGGACGCGCCGGATCGATGAACGTGATCGACCTCGAGCACGGTCTGGTCGGCTGCTACGGGATCGTCGGCGGCTCGATCGCAGCGGCGCTCGGGGCCGCGCTGTCGGGCAGGCATCAGGGTCGGGTCGCCGTCGCGTTCTTCGGCGACGGCGCTACCAACCAGGCGTACTTCCACGAATGCCTGAACTTCGCGAAGGTGTTCGCGCTGCCCGCCGTGTTCGTCTGCGAGAACAACTTCTATGGCGAGTTCACGCCGATGGGCCAGGTGACCGGCGGCGCCGACATCGCGGCGCGCGCTCGCGCCTACGACGTCCCGTCGCAAGTGGTCGACGGGAACGACCTCTGGGCCGTCAACGAGGCCGCGACCGCAGCGGTCAACAGGGCGCGCCGCGGCGAGGGCCCGACGCTGCTCGAGTGCCAGACCTACCGGCACTACGGCCACTCCAAGAGCGACCCGGCGGTGTACCGGACCAAGGAGGAGGTCGAGCACTGGCTCGAACGCGACCCGCTCAAGCTGGCGCGCGCGCGGCTGCTCGCCGAGGGCGTCGCGGACGAGGAGATCGCTGCGGTCGAGGAGGCCACGGACGCGCTGATGAAGCACGCGGTCGACGCCGCGCTCGAGGCTCCCTATCCCGATCCGGCAACGGAGCGGGCGAGCGAGTACGCCCCGTGAGCGCCGGCACGCTCGAGTTCCGCACCGCGATCCGCGACGCGCTGGCGGAGGAGCTCGAGCGCGACGAGAAGGTGATCTTCTTCGGAGAGGACGTGGCGGCCGCCGGCGGCGTGTTCAACACGACCCCCGGGTTGCTCGAGCGCTTCGGGCCCGACCGCGTGTTCGACACGCCGATCTCGGAGCTGGCGCTGGCGGGCGCCGCGTACGGCGCGGCCGTGACCGGCATGCGGCCGGTGTTCGAGGTGATGTTCGGCGACTTCATGGGCCTCGCGATGGACAGCCTCGTCAACCAGGCGGCGAAGTTCTGGTACATCTCGGGCGAGCAGGGCGCGGTGCCACTGGTGGTGCGCTCGGCCGTCGGGGGCGGTGGCCGGTTCGGCGCGATCCACTCGCAGACGCACGGGACCTGGTACCAGGGGGTGCCCGGACTGAAGATCGCGTTCCCGTCCTCGCCGGCGGAGGCCAAGGGCATGTTGAAGGCGTCGATCCGCGACGACAACCCGGTGATCTTCCTGGAGCACAAGCGCCTCTACTCGGTCAAGGGGCCGGCTCCCGCCGACGGCGACACGATCCCGCTGGGCCGCGCCGGGATCGCGCGCAGCGGCTCGGATCTGACGATCGTCTCGATCGGCAAGGGCGTCCCCGATGCTCTCGCCGCCGCCGAGCAGCTCGCGGCCGACGGGGTCGACGCCGAGGTCGTCGACCTCCGCACGCTGCGGCCGCTGGACGTGCAGACTGTGGTGGAGTCGGTGGCGCGGACCAACCGGGTGCTCGCGGTCGAGGAGGGCCCCCGCACCGGCGGGTGGGCGACGGGGCTGCTCGGGGCCGTCGCGGAGCAGGCGCTCCACGATCTCGACGACGCGTGGATCGTGGCGACGGACGAGACGCCGATCCCGTACAGCCCGACGCTCGAGGACGCCTTCATCCCGGACGCCGCCGCGATCGCGTCGAGCGTGCGGGAGCGCGCCGGAGTCCTGCGATAGACCGCCTCGCGGGCAAGAGCGCGCTGATCACCGGCGGTGCGGGCAGCATCGGCCTGGCGACCGCGCGCGCGTTCCTCGAGGAGGGGGCGCGGGTGGTGATAGCGGATCTCGAGGAGGGCGCCGTCAAGGATGCGGCCGCGTCACTGAGCGCCGGCGAGGACGCGGCGTGGGCGGTGACCGACGTGACCGACGAGGCCCAGGTCCAGGCCGCGGTGCAGCTCACCAGGGATCGCTTCGGCAAGCTCGACGTCGCGTTCGCGAACGCCGGGGTGTTCGGCGTGGTCGCGCCGGTCGCCGAGTATCCGACCGACATGTTCCAGAAGGTGATCGCCGTCAACGTGCTGGGCAGCTTCCTCGTCGCAAAGCATGCGCTCGCCGTGATCGAGCCCGGCGGCAGCCTGATCATCAACTCGAGCGTCGTCGGGCTGACCTCCGACCGGGGGATCGCCGCGTACGCCACCTCCAAGCACGCCGTGGTGGGACTGATGCGCACCGCCGCCAAGGAAGCGGCGGCGAGGGGGATCCGCGTCAACACGCTGCATCCCGGGCCGACCGACAACGACTTCCAGCATGCGATCGAGATCGAGGCGATCGGCGCCTCCCGCGAGGAGTCGGCGCGTGCTTTCGAGCAGATGATCCCCCTCGCGAGGCACGCGAGCCCGGAGGAGATCGCTCAGGCCGTCGTGTTCCTCGCGAGCGACGAGAGCGCGTTCATGACCGGGCACACGCTGACCGTCGACGGCGGCCTCAGCATCTAATCCTCGTTCGCGATCGCCGCCTGGGCGGCCGCGACCCGTGCGATCGGCACCCGGAACGGGGAGCAGCTGACGTAATCGAGTCCGATCGCGTGGAAGAAGCGAATCGATTTCGGGTCGCCGCCGTGCTCGCCGCACACGCCGAGCTCCAAGTCGGGTCGCTCGCGGCGCCCGTCGGCCACCGCGATCTTCACCAACTCGCCGACGCCAGGCTCGTCGAGCGTCTCGAACGGCGAGCGATCCAGGATCTTCTCCTCGAGATAGCGCGGGATGATCCGGCCCTCGACATCGTCGCGCGAGAAGCCGAGCGCGCACTGGGTCAGGTCGTTGGTGCCGAAGGAGAAGAAATCGGCGTGGCGGGCGATCAGATCCGCGATCACGCACGCTCGGGGCAGCTCGATCATCGTCCCGACGGTGAAGTCCGACCCGCAGCTCAAGCCCTCATCCTCGGCGGCGGCGATCACGCGCGCTCGCGCCAGCTCGAGCTCTCCCTCGTATGCGACCAGCGGGACCATGATCTCGAGCGTCGGCTGATGCCCCGAGCGCTCGCGGACGGCGATCGCGGCGCGTGCGATCGCGCGGACCTGCATCTCATAGATCTCGGGATGGATCAGACCCAGCCGCACGCCGCGCGTGCCGAGCATCGGGTTGCTCTCGGCCAGCGCCTGGATCCGCTCCTGCTGATGCTCGAGCTCGGCGAGCTGCTCCGCATCGTCCTCGCGCCGCGCCGCCGAGATCTGCTCGTGGATCTCGACGCGATCGGGCAGGAACTCGTGCAGCGGCGGATCGAACAGCCGGATCGTGACCGGCAGGCCCGACATCGCGTCGAGGAGCCCCTCGAAGTCCTCCTGCTGGAGCGGAAGCAGCTCGTCCAGCGCCGCGCGCCGTCCGGCCTCGTCCTCCGCCATGATCATCGCGCGCATCTTCGGCTGGCGGTCCGCGGCCATGAACATGTGCTCGGTCCGGCAGAGCCCGATCCCCTGGGCGCCGAAGCGGCGCGCGCGCCGCGCGTCCTCCGGGGTGTCGGCGTTGGCGCGGACATCGATTCGCCGCAGCTCGTCCGACCACTCGAGCACCGTCTCGAAGTGCTCATCGACGCGCGCCTCCACCAGCGGCACGTCATCGGTGCTCACGGCGCCGGAGCTTCCATCGATCGCGAGCCGGTCCCCCCGGCGCAGGACCACGCCGTTGACCCGCAGCTCGCCGGCGTCCAGGTCGATCTCCAGATCGGCCGCCCCCGTGACCGCGCGGCCGGCCCATGCCGCGCGCGACGAGCGCGGCGTGCGACGCCTTCCCGCCCTCCGAGGTGAGAATCCCGGCGGCCGCGTGGAACCCCGCGACGTCGTCGGCCTCGGTGAACGGGCGCACCAGGATCACCTCCGCACCGCCGCCGGCGCGCTCCACCGCCTCCTCGGCGGTGAACACGATCTCGCCCTTGGCCGCGCCGGGCGATGCGGCCACCCCGCGCGCGATCACCTCGTATTCGACCTCGGGATCGAAGGAGGGGTGCAGGAGCGCATCGAGCGCGCCCGCGTCGATCGTCGCGATCGCCTCGGACTTCGTCAGCAGCTCCTCGGACACGGCGTCCACCGCGAAGCGCACCGCGGCCTGGGCGGGTCGCTTGGCGTTGCGGGTCTGCAGCATGTACAGGCGCCCCTCCTCGACCGTGAACTCCGTGTCCTGCATGTCCTTGTAGTGGCTCTCGAGCCGGCGCAGGATCTCGCGCAGGCGCTCGTCGACCTCGGCGTTCCAGTCGTGCAGCTCCGAGAGGTCCAGCGGCGTCCGCACCCCCGACACCACATCCTCGCCCTGCGCCGAGGGCAGGAAGTCGCCGGAGGGCTCGGGCGCGCCGGTCACCTCGTCACGGCTGAACGCGACCCCTGAGCCGGAGCCCTCGCCGAGGTTGCCGTAGACCATCTGCTGCACGTTGACCGCCGTGCCCCAGTCGTCGGGGATGCGGTTGATGCGCCGGTACTGGACCGCGCGCTCGTTCATCCAGGAGTCGAACACGGCGCGGATCGCCTGCGACAGCTGCTCATGCGGGTCGCCGGGAAAGTCGTAGAAGGACCGGAAGGTGTCGGTCAGCTCGCGCAGCGCGCCGGCGTCCAGGTCGGTGTCGAGCCTGACGCCCCGGTCGCGCTTGATGCGCGCGATCTCGTCCTCGAAGCGCTTCCCCTCGACGCCGCGAACGACGTTGCCGAACATCTGCACGAGCCGGCGGTAGCAGTCCCAAGCGAACCGGGGATCACCCGTGCGCTCGGCGAGGCCCTCCACGCACTCGTCGTTCAGCCCGAGGTTCAGGACGGTGTCCATCATGCCCGGCATCGACTCGCGCGCTCCCGAGCGGACCGAGACGAGCAACGGGTCGCCGGCATCGCCCAGCCGCTTGCCGGCGCGCTCCTCCAGGGTCGCCAGCGCGGCCTCGACCTGCTGCTTCAGATCCTCCGGCGGCGTACGGCCCGCGCGCATGTACTCGACGCAGGCCTCGGTCGTGATCGTGAATCCGGCCGGCACCACGTCGGCGCCCAGGACTCGCGTCATCTCGGCGATGCCGGCCCCCTTGCCGCCGAGCAGCTCGCGCTGCTCACGCGAGCCCTCCGCGAAGTCGTACACCCATCTGTGGCTCATCCTGGCTCCCGGTCGTGCAACTCGGTCCGGACCCAGCTGCGAGTCTAGGATTTCTGGCGAGCTCGCGGGGAAGGCCTCATCGCCCGGGACTCGGGGGTGACGGTGCCGTTCGCGCCCTTCAGAGTTTTCTCATCGTCCCCATACAGGAGCCAAAAAGTAGCTGTGGAAGGCTGCCCCGATGCCCCGAGCCAGCCGCTCGCTGCTCTCGCACTACGAGCAATTCGTATTCGGCGACAGTCCGGCCCCACAGGAGCGCCCCGGCCCCACCCACACCAGCGTTCGACCCGCCGCGCGGGCGGCTCGCGCACGCCCGCGCCGCCGCTCGCGCCCGCGGCCTCGCCGGAGCTCGAGGGCACGGCGCATCCTCGCGATCGCGCTCGCGCTGCTCGTCGGCTACGTGGCGATCGCGTTCGCCTCGGCGATGAGCGCCCCGTCGAACAGTCCGTTCGGGGTGCGCGCGGTGGAGTGGCTGCGTGACAACGGCGCCGCGTGGCTCGTGTCCGACGTCGAGCGGTTCTACTACACGTGGAGCGCGCCGAGCACCGGGGGCCCCGCGCTGAAGCGGCTGCCCCACGTGGGCCGAGGCGGCGCCGCGAACGCCTACGCCCCGCCTCCGATCAGCCCCGTCGTCTACCCGCCGCTCCCCGGAGAGGGGACGTGGCGCGGCACCGGCCCGCTCGTGCGAGGCGGCTCGCCGGTGCTGGTCACGACCTACCGGCCCGATCCGAGCTATCCGCAGATGGTCGCCGGCGTCGCCTGGATCGACTCCTCGCGCGCGTGGCTGCAGCTGTATCCCGGCCGCTACGAGCCTCCGAACTCGGGCAACGCACCGGCGGAGGTGCCCCCGGCGCTGCGGTCGGGGCTGCTCGCCACGTTCAACGGCGGCTTCAAGCTGCAGGACGACAACGGCGGGTTCGTCGCATTCGGTCGCGTCTACGCGCCGCTGCGCGACGGACAGGCGACCTTCGTCCGCTACCGCGACGGCACCGCAAACGTGATCTCCTGGAGCGGCGGGCCCGCGCCGGGGCCGAACGTCGAGTTTGCGCGGCAGAACCTGCCGCTGATCGTAGACGGCGGCCGGCTGAACCCGAGTCTCGGCAACGGTGCCCTGTGGGGGACCACGCTCGGGAACGCCGTGCGCGTGTGGCGCTCGGGCGTGGGGGTGGACGCCCGCGGCAACATCATCTACGCGGCCGCCGACGAGCAGACCGCGCAGAGCCTCGGGCAGATCCTCCAGCACGCCGGCGCGGTCCGGGCGATGGAGCTCGACATCAACTCGGAGTGGGTCACTTTCAATTCCTATGGCGGGTGGGCCGCCGCAGCGCCGGCGAAGCTGCTGCCCGGCATGACGCGCGCGAGCACGCGCTATCTGACGCCGGACGACCGGGATTTCTTCGCGGTGTACGCGCGTCGCTAACCGCCCTGAACGCTCGCGATTCCCGGCACGTCGCCGGCGGCAAACATCCGCGCAAGCGCGTCCGGGATCCGCTTGAGGAAGTGGTCCATGAACGCGATCGTGGCGCGCTCGACGATCCGCAGCTGCGGCTGCTCGTAGGTATAGGGCGGCAGGTGGGGCGCGCCATCGAGCTTCAAGAGGTACTTCGGCCGGGGGGCGATGTCGTAGAACTGATAGGTGAAGCTCGGCGGGTTGATCGTGTCGGCGGTCCCCTGGCTGGCGAACAGCGGCGGGCTCTGAGCCGTGAAGTACAGGCCGCTGTTCGGGATCTCGGCGCCGGAGAGGATGATCGCGGCGCGCACGCGCCGGTCGAGGTAGGCGGCGTCGTAGGCGGTGGCGAGCGCGGTCTCGCCTCCGTCCGACTGCCCCGAGACCGCGATCTGGCGAGGGTCGATCAGGTCGTGGAGGAAGCTGGCGGGGTCGCGATCCTCAGCCAGCATCCGCGTGATCAGAAAGCTCATGTCGGCCGGCTGGTTGACGAGGTCGTTCTCGTCCGGGCCACCGGGCGCGTTCGCGTTCTCGAGCGGGAAGATCGGCGCGGCGACGACATAGCCGGCGCGCGCCCAGGCGCGGAGCAGCGCGGCATACGGCGCCGGCGTGACCGCGAACCCGTGCCCGAAGATCACGAGCGGGAACGGGCCGCCGGCGCGGGCGGGGGCGGCGCCGCGCAGATCGTCGCGCCACCAGCGCCCGACGGCGGGATACCGGATCAGGGTCACGAGCGTGCGCGCCTGCGGGGCGCGTCCCGGGAACTTCACGGAGCGGCTGTCATCGACGAAGGTGAGAACCCGCTCGCCGACCGCGAACGGGGGACGCCGGCGCGTGGTCGTGCTCGTCGTGCTGGTTGCGCTGCTGGTTGTGCTGGTTGCGCTGCCGGCGAGCGCGGTCGAGGTCGGCGCGGGCGTGGTCCGGGCGGGGACCGAGGTGCTGCTCTGCGCGTGAGCGCCGCCGCCGCAGCCGGTTGCGCCGAGGGCCAGGGCTCCCACGAGCAGCAGCCGGCGGCGCATCCGCTCAGCGCACGTAGACGGCGAAGAAGTCGCGGTCGTCCGGCGTCAGGTACCGATCGGGGGAGCGATCCATGCTCGCCAGCAGGTTGGACGGGCCGCCGGCACCCGGGTTGCGGTACGTGATGAAGCTGGTCCAGTATGTGTTGATATCGAGCTCCATCGCTCGCACTGCCCCCGCGCGGATCAGGATCGCGGCCAGGGAGCCGACCGTCTGGTCGTTGGCCGCGGCGTAGATCAGGTTGCCGCGCGCGTCCACGCCGACGCCGGAGCGCCAGACCCGGACCGCGTTGCCCAGCGTCGCTCCCCATTCCGGACCATCCGAGAGGTTCGGGTTGGGATGAGCGCCCGAGACGATCAACGGCAGATTCTGTCGCGCGTAGACCACACCCGGCGGCGCCGCCGGGCCGGCCGACCAGGCGACCACGTCCACGCGGCCGTTGGTGTAGCGCACGATCGTCGCCTGCCCGTTCTTCATCGGCGCGTAGGTGTGGCCCGCGATCGCGAAGCCTCCGCCGGAGTCACGCAGCTTGAAGCCGCTGTTGAACGTCGCGACCAGGCGCGAGCGCATCGACTCGGGCACCTCCATCGGGCCGCGACTGGGAAGCGAGACGCTCGGCTCCTGCAGGCCCGGATAGAGCGTGGTCGTGGTACGGGCATGATCGATCCAGGCGACTCCCGCCACCAATTGCGGGTAGTTGGGATCCGGACGGAAGCTGGTAATCAGGACCGGCGGCTGAGATCCTCCGGCGCTGAATGTCGCATGCCAGACACCTTCTCCCGGCAGGGCAGGATGAACGACAGGCGTGATCGAAGGAGGACGGTAGTGGTAGGCGACGAGGTGACGAGGAGGGTTTCTGGCGGTGACCGACGAGCCCGCCTGCCGGGGCAGCGCGTGCAGCGCCGGACCGCCCGTGGCCGGCGCGTTCAGCGAGTAGTAGATGTTCTCCACTTTCGTCACCAGCCCTCGGGCGCCGTTGTCCCGCAGCCACTCGACCGTCCGGATGCCGACGCTCGAGTCCGAGCGCTGCGCGAGCATGGAGAGGTATGAGATGAGCACCGGCACGAGCGCGACCAGCGCCGCGGTGAGCGCAACCCGCCGCGCACGGCGCAACCGGCTCGGCCCGCGCCGCCGCGCCTCGCGCCGGACCGACGCGCCGGGTTCAAGCAGCAGGGGCGGGGGCTTGCTGGGTGCAAGCATCGTGATTACCTTGGAGATGATGGCGCAGTGGAGGCTAAAGACATGCTGAGAGGCCCCTCATCTGCCCCACAGCTTGGCTTCAGAAACGAGCCATACGGTCCCACGATGCCATCTGTCGGTGGAGGTGCCGGCATGCTCGCGCAGCGGGCGACGGTCCGCCCCGCCCGCGGCCACGTCCGTGCCCTGCTGGCGACGATCCGTCCGCGCCAGTGGATCAAGAACGGGCTCGTTGTGGCAGCGGCCGGCGCCGCCGGCGCGCTCGGGCACGACGACGTCCCCGTGCGCGTGGGGCTGGCCTGTCTGGCGTTCTGCCTGCTGTCCTCCGGCGCCTATGCGATCAACGATGTCCGGGACGCGCCCGAGGATCGGCTGCACCCGCGCAAGCGCTTCCGTCCCGTAGCGGCCGGCGAGCTGGATCCCGTCGCCGCGACCGTGCTCGGCGTCGGCCTGATGGCGGCGGGCCTGCTGCTGTGCGCGGGCGTACGCCCGCTGCTGGCGCTGGTCGGCGCCGGCTATCTCGCGATGACGATGAGCTACACGCTGCTCTGGCGCCACATCGTCCTGCTCGACGTGTTCGCGATCGCGGGCGGGTTCGTGCTGCGCGCGATTGCGGGCGGCGTCGCGGCGCCGGTGACGCTGTCGCGCGCGTTCCTGCTGGTGGTGACCTTCGCCGCCGTGATGGTCGCGACCGGCAAGCGGCTGGCCGAGCTCAGGCGCACTGGGCCGCGGACCGCGGGTCGCCGCCGCGCGCTCGAGAACTACACCGAGGCGTGGCTGCGCCGGCTCCTGGGCGCGAGCGCCGCCGGAGCGGTGCTGGCGTACGCCGTCTGGGCGATCGAGTTGCCGCAGGTCAGGGGCATCCCGTGGCGGCCCCTGACGATCGTTCCGTTCGCCATCTGCCTTGTGCGCTACGGCCTGCTCGTACGTGGCGGCGAGGGCGAGGCGCCGGAGGAGCTGCTCCTGCGCGATCGCTTCCTGCTGCTGACCGGGGTCGCATGGCTCGTGGTGTTCGCCCTGGGCGTGCATGCCGCTTCCTGACACCGCGCCGGCGCCGATGATCCAGACGCGACCGGTTCGGGTCTGTGGCTGGGGCGGCGGGGAGGGAGCGGAGGTCTCGCTCATGGAGCCCCGCGACACCGCCGGTGTCGCCGAAGCCGTGGCGTCTGCGCGCGAGGGCGCGATCGCTCGCGGGATGGGCCGCAGCTATGGGGATGCGGCCCAGCTCAGCGGCGGCGCCGTGATCGGTACGACCCGGCTCAAGGGCCACGAGCTCGACGCTGAAGGAGGCACTGTGACGGCGTGGGCGGGGTCGACGATCGGCGAGCTGCTCTCGGCGCTGGTGCCGCTCGGCTGGATCGTGCCGGTGCTCCCCGGCACCCAGCATGTGAGCGTGGCCGGCGCCGTGGCCAGCGACATCCACGGCAAGAACCACGGAACGGCCGGAACGTTCGGCTCCTACGTGGACGCGATCGGGCTGGTCCGCGCCGACGGCGAGCTGGTCGAGCTGGAGCGGGGCGGTGGCGACGGGCTGTTGGAGGCGACGATCGGCGGCATGGGCTTGACCGGAGTGATCGTCTGGGCGCGCTTCAGGCTGCGGCCGGTGCGCAGCGCCTGGCTGGCGGTGGACACCGACCGCACCGTCGGCCTGGACGGGACGCTGGCGGCGCTGAGAGAACCGGGTGGACCCCATCGTGTGGCGTGGCTCGACCTGCTCTCCGGAGGTCCCGTGCGGGCGATCGTGACTCGCGCCGAGCATCTCGACCGGCCTTCCGATGGCGTTCAAAGACCCGGCGGCGCGACCGTCGCCTCCCGCGCGACCGTGCCACGCCGGTGGCCCGCGGCGCTCCTGCGGACCGCCGCGGTTCGTGGCTTCAACGAGCTGCGCTTCCGCACCGACTCCGAAGCGCCGCCGTGGGCATCCCGAGCCGATCGGCGCGCACATGTTCCCGCTCGACGCGCTCGGCGAGTGGCCACGGCTCTACGGCCGGCCCGGGTTCCTGCAATACCAGCTGGTCGTGCCGTTCGGGCATGAGCGGGCGCTCGAGCGCGTGCTCGAGGAGCTTCGCCGCTCGCGGGTCCCGTGCTTCCTGGCGGTGCTCAAGGACATGGGGCCCGAGAACGACGCGCCGCTGTCCTTCCCGCTCGCGGGGTGGACGCTCGCGCTCGATCTCCCGCGGCGCGCTCCGGGTCTGCTCGCGGCGCTCGATCGCTGCGACGTGATCGTCGTGGAGGCCGGCGGACGGGTGTACCTGAGCAAGGACGCGCGGCTCGCGCGCGAGACGGTCGAGGCAATGTATCCGCGCCTGGCTCAGTGGCGGGCGGCGCGCGAGCAAGCCGACCTGGAGCGACTGTGGCGCTCGGACCTCTCGACCAGGACGGGGCTGACCGGATGAGCTCGGGTGCTCCCACGGGCGTGCTGCTCGTTGGCGGCAGCTCCGAGATCGGCCTCGCGATCGTGCGCAGGCTCGCGCACGACGGGCCTGTGCGTCCGTTCCTGCTCGGGCGCGATTCGCAGCGGCTCGCGGGCGCGGCGGCAGAGCTCGAGCGCGCCGGCTGCGTGGAGGTGGAGCACGAGGTGCTCGATGCCGAGGAGCTCTCGCGCCACGGTGAAATCGTGGGCCGCGCGTTCGAGCGCGTGGGCGGCTTCGACGTCGTAGTGCTCGCGATCGGCGTGCTCGGAGCCCAGGCGGGGCTCGACGCAGACGCCGATGAGGCCGCCGCGGTGATGCGGGTCAACTTCCTCGGCTGCGGATCGCTGCTGCTGCACTGCCTGCGGCAGCTGCGCCGGCAGGGTCGCGGGACGATGATCGTCCTCTCGAGCGTCGCCGGCGCGCGCGTGCGCGCGAGCAACGCGGTCTATGGCGCCGCCAAGGCCGGGCTCGACGGGCTGGCGCAAGGGATGGGCGACGCGGTTGCGGGGACCGGGGTGCGCGTGCTGGTGGTACGCCCGGGCTTCGTCGCCACGCGGATGACGGCGGGCCTGCCGCGCGCTCCGCTCGCGACCACCCCCGAGGCCGTCGCGGATGCCACGGCCAAGGCGCTCGCGGGCCGCGCGCAGACCGTCTGGGTGCCCGGCCGCCTCCGGGCGATATTCGTGGTGCTGAGGCTGCTGCCGCGTGCGCTCTGGCGGAAGCTTCCCGGATGAGGCGCGACCTCGCCTGGCGCCACGTGTTGCTGACCGATCTCGCGATCGCGGCCCTGATCGTGGTCGTGGTGCTGATCGTCTCGCCGGGCCCTGCGATCACGGGCCTGATCGCACTGATCGTGATCGTCGTCTGCGTGCTCAGCTTCGCGATCGAACGGCGGCGTCGCACGCGTCGGCGCGCACGTGCCCGCGAGTCGCTCCGGCCCCAACAGCGTGCAGGCCGCGTTCGCGGCCGGCGCCTACCTCGCTGAGACTGCGAAGAAGTCCCGGCCGTAGGGCTCGAGGAACTGTCCCGGCACGCCGGGCTGGCCGGGCACGATCGGAACCGGGGCGAGCGGTCCGTGACCGCCTCTGTGGCCGTAGAGATACGCCGCGACCCACTCCGGATTGATGTCGAGCTCGACGGCGCGGACGACACGCGCCGCGAGCAGAGCGTTCGCGAGCTCCGTCGTGGTCAGGTGCTCGCCGCCCGCCCAGACCAGGCGGCCGTCGGCGGTGATCCCCAGGGCCGACCGTGCAGGGTCACTGACGCGACCGAGTGTCGCCCCCCAGCAGAGCATGCACCCGAGCGTCGGCGCTGGGGAGCCGTGATCGATCAGCACGACGAGGTTCTGCCGGACCGACACCACCGCCCGACCGTTCACGGGCACCTCCTGGTTCCAAGAGCCGATGTCGGTGCGGCCGTCCGCGTAGGTGACGACCGAGCCGAGGCCGCTGCGAAGCGGCACCGCGGTGCGGCCATGTGACTCGAAGCCCCCCGAGCCGGTTGAGAGCTTGAAGCCTCCATTGAAGGCTGCCACGAGTCGGCCGCGCTCCGCGCCGCCGATGACCGGCCCAAAGCGCCATCCGGTCGGCCCGGCGTCAACCGTGCCGGAATGTAGCGCGAGAGTCACGAGCTGCTGATCGAAGGACAGCAACGCGACGCCGGAGGCTGTCCGCGCGACCCACGCCGCGGTACCGCCCTGCCAGCTGACCGCCGGGAGGAACGGCGAGGGGACGTCGCTCGTCGCGGCCGGCAGCAGCCGAGGGTAGGCCAACGGTGCTGGACGCGGCTTCGATGGCGGGCGCGTGGTCCTGGCGGGCGTGCTCGGGGTGCTCGCGGATCCGGCTCCGGGCGTCGCTGCGGCTGCTCGAGTTGCTTGCGCAGCCGGCCATCGCCAGGGCTCCGGAGGCGAATGCCCCGCAAGTACGCAGGCGCCAGCTCAAGCGGCGGCGTGGTCAAAGACCGCCACCGGCGCCGGGAGAACCGCCGAGTGCGCGCAGCGCGCGCATGGACCGCTCCGTGCGTGCTCCCGGAACTCGTCGGCGAACACGCGGAGGGCGCTGCTCAGGAACCGTACCGCGCCGTCGGGATACTGGCAGGCCCCGCGGCCGGGAATCTCGGACATCCACCGGTCGAGCTTGCGCCGACCTTCCGCCGTTGCGGTCCCGGTTACGGTCGCATGGATCGTGTCGGCAATGGCGCCAAGCCCGTACACGCACGGGCCGCACTGTCCCGCTGATTGGTTGGTGAAGTAATCGGCGATCCTCGCCGTCTCGGCGACCGGACATGCGCACTCACCCAACACGAAGATCACCCCCGCGCCGAGGCTGCCGCCCGCCGCGGCGAGCTCCCCGGCGATAGTCGCAGGGTCTGAATTTGGCCGGCCGGCAGCCAGTTTCCGAAGTACCCGCCGGTGAGGACCGCGCGCGGCCGCTCTGTCAGACCTCCGGTTTGCAGCAGTTGGCTCAATTGCATCCCGTGCTCGACCTCATAGACGCCCGGCGCTCCGACCGCGCCGGAGAGCGTGACCAGCGTCGACCCTGGATCCCGCTCGGTGCCGAGAGAGCGAAACCAGTCCGGTCCGTGTCGCGCGATCAGCGCCAGGTGGCCCAGCGTCTCCACGTTCTGCACGAGCGTCGGTCGCTGGCGCACGCCGCGCTCGAACGGCCGGTTGCCGAATGTCGGCTTGGCCTCACCTCCGGAGAGATAATTGACGAGCGCGGTCTCCTGTCCGGTGACGAACAGCTCAGGTACCGGGACCATCTCGAACTCCGCATCGCCCGGAGGGCGCAGGGCGAGTCGCTCCCGGACCGCGAGCGCCATGCTGCGCCAACCGCGCCGGTCGGCTTGCGAGATCGCGATGATCGCGTGTGAGGCATCCACCGCGCGGGCCGCCACCGCCGCTCCATCGAGGACCAGATGGGGTGCCTCACGAAGCATGGCGCGGTCCTTCTTGCTTGCGGGCTCGCCCTCGGAGCCGTTGGCGATGACGATCTTTGGCTTGCGCCGGTCACCGACGGCCCGCAGCTTCGTTGCGACTGGGAACGCTGCGCCACCGTGACCACGCAGCCCGGAGCGTTCGACGAGGTCGATGAGCTGTGCGCGGTTGGGCCCGCGCAGATCGGGCAGCGGGCCGTGCAAGCGCAGATGTTCCTCGAGCGAGGTGATCGGGTGGTCGCCGACGCCCGCGAGCAGCCTCGGCAGTTCCCCCGGTGCTGGGTTCAGCGCCCGCGCGGCTGGGTGAGTGCTCACTGTGCGCCTCCGGGTCGCACTGACACCGTGCCACTCACGGATCCGCTCTGCTGGTTAACGGCCAGCTCGGTGACTACCGTCAACTCTGCGCCGGCGCTGTTGTGCACGTTCGCCTGGATCGCCGACCCCTGCAGCGCGGTGACGACCCCGCGGTAGTCGTCGGGATTGGAGACGGGTCCGAAGGCGACCCTGCTGGTGGTCATCTGAACGCCACCTCCGTCCAGCGGCTCACCGCCGATGCGGATGTGCAGGACGCTGAGCTTCTGGCCAGGCAGCTTCAGCCGCAGATCCACGATCGATAGACCGTCGTCGCCTTTTCCCTGACGCAGCCTGCCGGTTGCCCGGGAAATGAACGCCGGCGGGGCTCCGCTGGGCGAGGGGCCGCCGGGTGAGCTCGGCGACGGGGTCGCGCTCGCTGCTCGCAGCAGCAAGGGCGGAGTGCCGGCGCGGGCGGCCCATCCAGCGGCGAGCGGGCCGCTCGGAAGCCAGATCAGCAGGCCGAGCGGAACCAGGCCGGCGCCGGCGAGCGCGGTTACGCGCGCGCCGAGATGCTGGGGCCATCCGGCCGTGGCGCGCGCAACAACCGCGACGATGACCACGATCAAGCAGCCGCCGGTAAGGACCAACATCCAGGTCGTCCTGGTGTCGCTGCCCGTTCCCAGACTATGGAGAAGCGCCACCGGCCAGCTTGCGTACGCCAGCCAGTGTGTGGCTCGCCAGGCGCGGTGCCCGAACCGCCGGCGCAGCAGGCTGGTCACGATGACCGCCACCAGCAGGTCGAGGGAGAGTGCGCCGAACCCAAGCCACAGGGGCCGGTATGCGGAGCCGAACGGCAGCACCACGTCCGCCAGCCGGATCGGCGCATACCCGTCGAGCAGGGAAGTGACCACGTGCACGGCCACGAACACGACGGCCAGCAGGGAGGCGTTTCTATGGACCGCATCGATCACGAAGCGCGGGAGACGCTCGGCGTGAACGCGCCGGACATTGGCGACGCCAAGCGCGACCGTGAGCGTGAGCAGCGCGAGCGAGACGGCGCCCGTTCCGCGGGTCAGATACCAGTACGCGCTCGGATTGGTGGCGGCGGCGATCATCTCGGTTCAGGTCGTGCTCAGGACCCGCCGGAGACCACTGGCGCCGAGCTCTGTTGCGATGGGGCGGGCGTCGATGAAGGGGGGGAGAGGCCTGTGGCGCCGGGCGTCGTCGCCGGCGACGATTGCGACTGTGCGGCCGCCCCGGCAGATCCGCTCATATGTCCGTGAAACGCATGCGCGGCGATTAGCGACAAGGCCGCTGTCGCCGCCACTGCGCCACCGGCCAACCAGCGGTTGATCCTGCGGATGAGCCAGAGTCCGTAGTCGCGGAGTTGTGCTTCAGGTGTGTCCGTCATGCCGCGGAGGATCGCTCCGCCCTCGAATAAGACCCTAAGCTGCGCGTGAGAGTGCGCTAACACGGGTGTGAGACATCCCTTAGCGGCGACCCGGCCCCGTAGCCTTGCCCAGGCATGCGCGTAAGAGCTCGACGTTCGCCACGGATCAGTTGACCGCTCGGCGAGTTAGTCCGCAGAAGCCAAGAGGCTCGTCACCCACTTGCTCCGCGCATCCCGCTTCCGCTCCCCGGATCTCCGATCGCTCGCCGACGAGGAGCTGATGCAGCTCGTCTACGACGGGGAGGTGCGCGCGTTCGAGGTGATCTTCGACCGGCATGGTGGAGCGGCGTTCTCGCTGGCGTACCGGATGTGCGGACGCCGGACGCTCGCGGAGGACGTCGTGCAGGACGCATTCGTGGCGGTGTGGCGCAGCGGCGCGCGCTACGACCCGGGCCGGGGCAGCGTGCGCTCCTGGATCCTGCGAGCGGTTCACAACCGCGCGATTGACGCATTCCGTCGGGAGCGGGCGACGACCAGCCGGAACGTGCAGGACGTCGGGCTGAGCGAGACGTTTCCGGCACGTGAACGCACCGAGGCGGAGGTGGAGCGGAGAAGCAACGCCCGAATGGTCCGCAGCGCGCTCCAGACGCTGCCCACCGATCAGCGCCAGGTGATCGAGCTCGCCTACTTCGGCGGCTTCTCCCACGCGCAGGTCGCCGAGACGCTCGGGTTGCCCGCCGGCACCGTCAAGGGCCGGATGCGACTGGGTCTGAGCAAGCTGCGAATCGCGCTTGGCGATTCGGCGGAGGCCGTGCTATGACGGAGCGCGAGCACATGTCCGACCACGCCGCACACGAGAACGACGCGGCCCCGTACGCGCTCGGCGCGCTCGAGCCCGACGAGGCGGCGGCGTTCGCGCGCCACATGGAGTCATGCAAGGCCTGTCGCGACGAGGTCGCCGCGCTCGCCGAGGCCGTCGAGATCCTGCCGATGTCCGCGGCGCAGCACCGAGCGCCTCGCTCGCTGAAGCGTCGCGTGATGACCAGCATCCGCTCCGATCAGCCGGCTCCGGCGGCGAGAGCTCGGCGTGCTCTGCCGCGACGGCGCCCGATCGCCCTGCCCCGGCCGGCGATGGCGAGCGTGCTGACGGTCGCGCTCGCGCTGCTGGTGTTCGCCGGCGTGCGGCTCGCGACGGGCGGCGGTGGCGCCCGCGTGATCCGCGCGAGCGTCGGCGATGCGGAGCTGCAGGTCACGGGCAACCACGCCGAGCTGGTGATCCACCACCTTCCCGCGTCGACGCCGGGGCGCATCTACGAGCTGTGGCTCGCGCACGCGACCGGTGCGCCGGCTCCCAGCACGCTGTTCGGCGTCACCGCCCACGGGACGGCGGACGTGGGCATACCCGGCTCCGTGCGAGGCGTGCACCGAGTGCTGGTCACCTCCGAGCCGGCGGGCGGAGCGCCCGCGCCGACCACGCCGCCGGTGATCGTCGCGCGGCTCTGAATGATCCGAGGACTACTGCACAGACCCGTTGGCGAGCGCCAGCACCTGCTGTGCGCCGACCGCCACCGGCGAGGCGATCACGCCGTCCTCCACGAGCACCGCCATCGGCGTTCCGTGGGCATTGAACGCGTGGGAGGCGACGGACTCGACGTCGACCAGGACGCGCGAGCGCAGCTGCTGCGCCCGGGTCTCCTCGGGGTCACCGCTCGTGATCACCAGCAGCGGCGGTGCGCCGGCAGGTGGCCGGCGCTCGAACGCGCGTAGATCGTCGAGCATCTGCTGGCAGAAGCCGCAGCTCGGGTTCCAGAAGATCGCAAGCGTTCGCTCGCCGTAGACGTCTTTCAGCGCGACCCGACCGCCGTCGAGATCGGTCAGCTCGAAGCTCGGCGCGGGCCGACCGACCTGCGAGGTGTCCGGTGGAGGCTCCGCGGCAGCGCCCCCGTCGCCGGCAGCGCTGCCGTTGCCGTTGCCGCTGCCGTTCCCGTTGCCGGGCGCCGGGCTTCCGTGGTGGGCGGGCACGAACTGCCCGACGGCGAGGAGCGGCGCGGTGAGCTGGCGCACGAGCGTCGTGATCGCCTCCGCGCCGCCGACGGTCGGGCTCGCGATCTGCCCGTCGGCCCCGACAACCACCGCCATCGGCGTGCCGTAGGACTGATAGCGCTCGGCGACCTCGCGGTCGGGCTGGAGCAGGAAGTTCGCCAGCCGATGCTCGCGCGCCTTGGCGCGGCTGCGCTCCGCATCGCCGCCCGCGAGCACCGCGAGCGTCATCTGCGTCTCGTGCTCGGACTGCCAGCGGGCGAGGTCCGGCAGCAGCGCATCGCAGGGGCCGCAACCGGCATCGGAGAAGAGCAGCATCAGGGGCTGCTCGCGCTCCAGCAGCGCGGCAAGTGTGTGGCGTGCGCCGTCGACGCCCTCGAGCTCGAACGCCGGCGCCGGCATGCCGACGGGCAGGCCGCCGCCACCGAGTCCGGCGCCGAGTGGCTCGGGCACCGCGTCCTCCACGAGGCCGCCACCGCGCGCGATCGTCTCGAGCATCGCCTCGAGCGACTCCAGGCGCCCGAGCGTGCGGCCGTTCTGGCTGAGCAGCTGCAGCGAGAACCACACCTGGAAGCAGACCAGCAGGACGATCACGACCCCGGCCACGATCGCCACGAGCCACGGGGCGCTGATCTCCGTCACCCAGGCCGTCGCGCTCACGCCGGCGTGCTGCCAGCCGCCGATCGCGACGAAGCCGGCGAGCCCCAGCAGCCCCAGGTTTCGAACGAGCGTGCGCCGGCCCGCCGGTGCGCTGTGCACTTGTCCGAAGCAATGGCAGTCGGGCGCTTCGCCGCGCGCCATCGCGCCGGCGATGCCGATGCTGAACGCGATCAGCAGCAACCCGGCCGCGAGCGCCCCGAAGCGCGCGGAGAACAGCGCCACCAGCGCGATGCCTGCGGCCAGCTCGGCGAAGGGCAGCAGCGTCCCGATCGGGCCCGCCAGGCGCGGCGGTACGCCGAATCCCGCCACCGCCGAGCGCGAGCCGGCGAGATCCGCCAGCTTCGCCGCGCCGGCCAGGACGAACACGCCCGCCAGCACAAGTCGACATACGAGGAGCGCCACCCCCATTAGCGGTCAATGCTAGCCGGTGCCCGGACGGCTTCCCCGCTACGCTGGACATCTGGGCCAGCGCCGCGCTCCAGAAAGTCAAGCGATTCGGTGTAGTATGGATCGGGTGTGCGCCGGCGCTGCGTCCGGAGCGATCTGTGGATTGGAAGGAGCAAACGATGAGCCTGCAGCTTGGTGATACGGCACCTGATTTCGACGCGGAGTCGACCGAGGGTCGGATCCGGTTTCACGAGTGGATCGGAGATTCGTGGGCGGTGCTGTTCTCGCACCCCAAGGACTTCACGCCCGTGTGCACGACGGAGCTGGGATACATGGCGAAGATCAAGCCCGAGTTCGATCGCCGCGGCGTGAAGATCATCGGCCTGTCGATCGATCCGACCGACCGGCACGGCGACTGGGTCAAGGACATCGAGGAGACCCAGGGCGCCGCGGTCAACTACCCGATCATCGCCGATGTCGACTTCAACGTCGCCAAGCTCTACGGGATGCTGCCCGCGGACACCAGCGGCGACGTCGGCTCGCGCACGCCGGCCGACAACCAGACGGTGCGCAACGTGTTCGTGATCGGCCCTGACAAGAAGATCAAGCTGATCCTGGTGTATCCGATGACCACCGGCCGCAATTTCGACGAAGTGCTGCGAGTGATCGACTCGCTCCAGCTGACGGCGAATCACAAGGTCTCGACGCCGGCTCAGTGGCAGCCGGGCGAGAAGGTGATCATCTCCGGCTCGGTCTCGGACGACCAGGCCAAGGAGCTGTTCGGGGAGTGGGAGTCACCCCGCCCGTACATCCGGATCGTGCCCCAGCCGAACTGAGGCGACTTCGCCTCGGGGATCTCGGCCGCGTTCGTAACGAGCTGCGGCCGAGGTCCTCGCGCTGGTCACTGACGCGGGGTGCCGCTTACCGTGGAGCTTGAGCTTCGCGCCGCCCGTGAGCCCGGAAGGGAGGCTGGCCGAGAAACCGGAATATATGGCCGGTCTCTCGGCCACCCTCCGCGAATCACCCAGGCCGCTTCGCGACTGCACTTGCAATTATGTGGAGTGTCAGTTACCTTTGCCGTATATGGAGAACTTCGTGGACACCCAGGCAACTTGGCGCGGACTCGCGGTCCACAACCGGCTCGCGGGTGCAAAGCTCGCGTCTGCCCTCGCTGGGAGGTTTGCACCCTAGTCACCAGGGTGTAATTTTCTCGCTGAGCGAGGGCGACCTGCGGGTCGCCCTTTTTTGTTGCCCATTCACCTGTAAGTAACTCCGACGCCCGGGGTGCAGTTACCCCTGCCCCCGAATCATCACAACACAATAGGAGTAGTCACATGACCGGAATGCCGCGGGCGGCCGGTTACCGCGCGCTGCCCAGAATCGGCGTGCGTAGCTGGCCGTCCTGGATACGGGAGCTGAGGCGAACACGCAGTCACACACGCGAGCATGAGCTCGAAGTGATCGAGCGTCTCGCCAGGCTCGAGCGTGACCGGCGGCGCAGGGGCTCGATCGAGCCCGAGGCGCTGAGGTGGCGGAAGTGGTGCTGAGCCGCGCCGCCTGCATCTCGCGGGCGGCGCGGTAGCCTCTCGCTGACCCACGACCGGGAGGGACCAATGGCCGAGAACCCCACCTTGTACGTCTGTCATGGCGACGATGGCGGACCCAAGGTGCACCCGTGCCGCAGGGTGCAGGAGGCGATGAGGAACAAGGGCATCGAATACGAGAAGGTGATCGCCGGCCACGGGAGCCCTTGGCCGTGGCGGCGCCGGGGCACGCGCGACGAGCTGCAGTCCGCCACCGGCGACACCAAGCTGCCCGCGCTCAAGCTCGCCGACGGCACGGTGCTCAAGCACTCGCGCTCGATCATCTCGTGGGTCAAGCGGCAGCCGTGAGCGAGAACAGGCAGATCCGCCTCGCGGCGCGGCCGGACGGCTTGCCGAAGCCGACTGATTGGGAGCTGAGCACCGAGGCGGTCCCGGCGCCGGGCGAGAGTGGGTTCGTGGTCGCGATCTCCCACGTCTCGCTCGATCCGGCGATGCGGGGCTGGATGAGCTCGAGGCCGTCATACGTCGAGCCCGTCGAGATCGGCGCGGTGATGCGCGCCGGGGCGGTGGGCGAGGTGGTCGCCTCGACCCATCCCGGCTTCGAGGTGGGCGAGCACGTCGTCGGCATGTTCGGCGTCCAGGAGTTCGCGCGATCGGACGGAACCGGCGTCGTCAAGATCGATCCGTCGATCGCGCCGATGCCGACATTCCTCGGGGCGCTGGGGATGACCGGCCTCACCGCGTACTTCGGGCTGCTCGACGTGGGGCGCCTACAGGAGGGAGAGACCGTCGTGGTCTCGGGCGCCGGCGGCGCGGTCGGCAGCGTCGCCGGGCAGATCGCCCGGATCAAGGGGTGCCGCGTGATCGGAGTCGCCGGCGGCCCGGAGAAGTGCGAATGGATCGTCGACGAGCTCGGGTTCGACCACGCGATCGACTACAAGTCCGAGGACGTCCGCAGGGCGCTGCGCGAGCACGCGCCCGATGGCATCGACGTGTACTTCGACAACGTCGGCGGAGAGATCCTCGACGCGGTCCTCACCCGGCTTGCGCGCGGCGCCCGGATCGTCCTCTGCGGCGCGATCTCGCAGTACAACTCCGAGCAGATGCGCGGCCCCTCCAACTACATGGCGCTGCTCGTCGCGCGCGCCTCGATGACCGGGTTCCTGGTGTTCGACTTCGCCCGCCGGTACCCCGAGGCGAGCGCCGAGCTGGCCGGATGGCTGCGCTCGGGCCAGCTCGTGTCCCGTGAGTACGTCGTGGACGGCGGCGTCGAGGCGTTCCCGGATGCATTCCTGAAGCTGTTCGCGGGCGAGAACGTCGGCAAGCTGGTGCTGAGCCTGGCCTGAGGGCCCCAGCCGCGCCGAGCCGGAGGCCCGGCCGGGTCAGGAGACCTCGCGCAGGCGGCCCGTCTCGACCTCGTAGACGAAGCCGCGAACCGAGTCCTTGTGCGGGATGAACGGGCTGGCCGCGATCCGCGCGATCGACTGGCGGACGTCACCTTCCAGATCGGAGAACGCCTCGGCCGCCCATTCCGGCCGGATGCCCGTGTCCTGCTCGATCGCGGCCTTGAAGGAGTCGTCGCTGAACGTGAGCATCCCGCAGGCGGTGTGGTGGATCAGGATGATCTCCTCGGTCCCCAGCAGGCGCTGGGAGATCGCCAGCGAGCGGATCGCGTCATCGGTGATCACTCCCCCGGCGTTGCGAATCACGTGCGCATCCCCCTCGCTCAGGCCGAGCGCGGCGGACACGCTCAGGCGGGCGTCCATGCAGGCGACGATCGCAACCTTGGTGGCCGGCGGCGCGGGGAGGTCGCCCTTGTCGAACGCGGCGGCGTAGGCCTCGTTACGCGCCAGTAGCTCGTCTGTTGCGGACATCGAACTCCTTTCGTTATCAAGCGAGCGCGGGATCGCCGCGGAGCTCGTCCTCGAGCGACAGCGAAACCCGCTCGAGTTCGCCGCCGGGACCGAGGCGGTAGGCGCCCGTCCGCTGCAGCGGGGGAGAGTACGCATGGATCGTAACCGCCGGGCGATCGCCGGCATGCAGGACCCGGTGGATCGCGGTTGGCGCGACCGTGAAGGTTGCCCCGGGGCCGATCAGCCGGGTGCGCGGAACCGTGCCGAGCCGCAGGTGGTCCTCGCGCACCTGACCCTCGAGCACGAGGATCGCCGCCGCCGACTCGTCGTGGTCGTGGAAGCCCGTGTCCTGGTCCTCGCTCCAGCAGATGAGCCAGGCATTGACGTCTTCGTCGTTCCAGATCTGCTCGTACACGCGCGCGCCGTCCTCGTGCTTGACGTGATCGCGCCACAGGTCCTCGCTGGCCGCGAGCTCGACCACGAAATGCTGAAGCTCCGCTGGGGTCATGCCAGGGAATACTACACTAAACCAATCGACTTGCTGAGATACTGCCGCGCCCCCGGGCGGCCAGAGCTCAGCGCGTGAATCCGAGAATCAGCTCCGCGGTCTCGAGCGGCACGTCGAGCTGCGGGCAGTGCCCGACCTCGTCAAGCACCACCCAATCGGCGTGCGGCAGCCACTCCTGGCGAAACCGCGCGGCCGCCGACGGCCACGGGAGCAGGGCGTCGTCAGTGCCCCAGACGACCCGTACCGGACAGGAGATCCGTTTGGAATCGAGCTCCCAGCCGCCCGTGATCGCCCGCTCGAGCAGGGCCGGGGCCGCGCACGCCGCCACGCCCAGCAGCTGATGGACGAGGAGCCCCACCGGGATGTGCTCGAAGTTCACCGTGAGCAACCGCGTGGCGCGCCGTCGCCCCTCGGGGGTGGAGAGAACCGCATCGGCGTACGGCGCCGCCGCTCGGCACTGTCGGTGCAGCTCGGCCTGGAGCTCGAGCAGTTCTGGGGGAGCGCCGGTCGACCAGCCGCCGGCCGGGGCGAGCGCGACCACGGTTCTGGCGCGACCGCGGGCCGCGAGCTGGAGCGCGACGAATCCGCCGAGCGAGTTCCCGACGATGTGCGCGATGTCCAGGCCGGCCTGGTCCATCGCCCGTTCGGCTTCATCGACCAGCAGCTCGTCGCCCACCGGCTCCTGTAGCCGCGGGCCGCCGGCATGGCCAGCGAGCGTGATCGCGAGGACGTCGTGCTCGCGCTCGAGCGCCGGCAGCACGAGCTCCCACGTGCGCCATGTGTCCATGAAGCCGTGGATACAGACCAGCGGCGTGCCGCTGCCGGCGCGGTGTAGAGGGGTGAACGCGTCCACGAGCGCGAGCTGGCGGCTACAGCTGGGCTCTGACCGCGCCCGCGGGGTACTTCAGGCTGTGGATGTTCACGTAGTACCGGCTCGGGTCGCTCCAGATCTGCCTGCTGAGGGTGGGGCTGATCCGAGCGCAGCCCTGGTGGTGCAGCCGCGGGGCGGTCGAGAGCGGCTGGACGATCGCGCCGGACTGCCCGGCGCTGCCGAGATGGATGTGAGCAAACGTCGCGCCGCTGAACCCGTGCAGGTGCGCGAAGCGCCAGCAGACCTTGCGCTCGCCGTGGAAGGCGATCACAGCATCGCCCCCGCCGTGCGGAGCGCCCGGCGGCGTCTCGGCCGCGCCGCTGAGCCTCACCCGGTAGACCTTCGTGGGTCGCGAGCTGTGGTGGCGGCGATGTGAGGCGCCACTCGAGCTCGAGCTCGACCCCGAGCCGCAGGCCGCGAGGCCCAGCGCGAGCGCCGCGATCGCGGCGGTTTGTAGCGTTGAGGGCATTGGCACGGATTGTTACCGATCAAGCTGATCCCGCTCACGTCGCGCAGCCGATGCTGGCTCGGCTCGTCCGCGAGCTGCCGGATGGCGCCTATCTGTTCGAGCCCAAGTACCCGGTCACTAACCGGGCGCGACGCGAACGCCGTCCGCGATCGCCCTCGCCACGAGCTGGGCGGCGAGCACCTCGATCGCGTCATACGGCGCCTGCACGGCGCCGGTGGCCAGACAGAAGATCGTGTCGCCGTCGTACATGGTGTGGGAGGGGCGGATCGCCCGCGCGATTCCGTCGTGCGCGACGGCCGCCAGGCGGTTGGCCTGCTCGCGCGTCAGGCGCGCGTCGGTCAGGACCGCTCCCAGCGCGGTGTTCGCGCCCGGGATCAGCGCCGCGGCTTGGTCCCAAGCGCCGAGCTCCGCGACCCACTCGTGACGCTCGTCGTCCCAGATCCCGCCAACGCTGTTGACGACCATCACTGCCGCGACGGTCGCGTCGCCGGCCCGGGCGCTCGCGATGCCGATGCCTCCCGGCCGCATCTGCGAGCCATCTCCGGCCTTGGCCACCGTCGCTCCGGTGCCGGCGCCGACCGCTCCCGCCGCCGGCGCCGGCGAAGCCGCCACGCATGCCGCGTAGCCCGCGTCGAGGTCCGGGCGGGCTCGCGGATCGCCTTGCGCAAGGTCGAAGATCACTGCGCCCACGACGATCGGGACCCTGACCGAGGCGAGCTCGAAGCCGATCTCGTGCTCCTCGAGCCAGCGCATCACGCCACTCGCGGCCGCAAGGCCGAACGCGCTGCCGCCCGTCAGCAGGATCGCGTGGGCGCGCTCGACGAGGTTGCCCGGCCGCAGCGTGTCCGTGCCCAGCGTCGCCGGCGCCGCCCCGCGGACATCGACGCCGCCAACCGCCCCCGCCGGCGCGATGATCACCGTGCAGCCGGTGCGGCCGACCTCGTCAGTCCAGTGTCCGATCAGGAAGCCGGGCGGGAGCGGTGAGGTCGCCGAGGGAATCGGCGCAGCCTAACCCGGAGGGCTCAGGGCGTGCTCGGGGCCGGCGTCGCATGCTGCATGCGGCGCAGGAACATCGCGCCGACGCCGGCGAGGGCGACGCACGAGATGACGACCGGGCCGGCCGCGCCCGAGCCGAAGATCGCGGAGATGTGGAACACGATCGCGCTCAAGATCGCCGCCGCCGGCAGCGTCAGCACCCAGGCGCGGACGATGTTGCCGGCCACTCCCCAGCGGACCGCGGACACGCTCTTGGCGGCGCCCGCGCCCATCACCGAGCCGGAGATCACGTGCGTGGTGGAGAGGGGATAGCCCAGGCTCGAGGCGCCGAGCACGACGGCGGCGGCCGCGCTCTGAGCCGCAAACCCCTGCGCCGGATCCATCTTGATGATCCGCCCGCCGACGGTCTTGATGATCCGCCAGCCGCCGCTGAAGGTTCCGAGCCCGATCGCGCTCGCCGCCACGATCACGACCCACGTGGGCACGTGGAAGTGGCTCGCGCGCATGTTCCCGTTGGCCACCAGCGCGAGCGCGATCACGCCCATCGTCTTCTGGGCGTCGTTGGTCCCGTGTGAGAGCGCAAGGGCTCCACCGCTGATGATCTGTGCCAAGCGAAACCCGCGTCCGACCGGGCCGGGGCGCATCCGGCCGACCACTCGGTAGATCAACAGGATCGCAAGCCCGGCGATCGCGAAGGCGACGACGGGGGCGACGATCGCCGGCACGATCAGCTTGGAGAACAGGCCGTGGGCCGACACCGCCGCGCTGCCCTTGGAGGCCAGCACCGCGCCGACGAGGCCACCGATCAACGCATGCGAGGAGCTCGACGGCAGGCCGTAATACCAGGTCGCGAGGTTCCAGAAGATCGCGCCGATCAAAGCGGCGAAGACCACCGGCATCGTGACCGCCCCGGTGCTGACGAAGCCCTTGCCGACGGTGGCGGCGACCTTCAGCGAGAGGAAGGCGCCGGCGAAGTTGAGCACCGCCGCGCCGGCGATGGCCACGCGGGGCGGCAGCGCGCGCGTGGAGATCGAGGTGGCGACCGCAGTCGCCGTGTCGTGAAAGCCGTTGGTGAAGTCGAACACCAGTGCGGTGCCGACGACGATCACGAGGACGATGTCGGAGCTCATGGCCGTGGATCCCGAGTCGTGAAAACGATGTGAAACCTACCCGGAGCGTCGGCGGCGACGCATTGCGCCAATAACTCGATTCCTACGTTCGGACCTCTTGAACTCGGCCGGGGGACGGCCTAGTCTTAAGGTCGTTCTTAGGATCAGCTAGGACGTGGGGGCGCAGATTGCTGCGAGGCAGTAACTCATCGGCCGTTGTCCTGCGCGCGGCGCTTCGCTTCCGGCTGCTCGTGATCGCGCTCGCCGCCGCGTTGATCGGGCTTGGAGTGGTGTCGCTGCGCCAGATGCACGCCGATGTCTTGCCCGAGCTCGCCGGCGGTCCCGTGCTCGAGGTGCAGACGGAGGCGCTCGGCCTCTCGAGCCAGGAGGTCGAGCAGTACCTCACGGTGCCGATGGAGAACAACCTGCTCGACGGCGTGATGGGAGTCTGGGACCTGCGCTCGCGATCGACCCCCGGGCTGTCCACGATCGACCTGTACTTCGAGCCGGGCACCACCGTCCTGCATGCCCGCCAGCTCGTGGAGGAGCGCCTCACCAACGCCTTCTCGCTTCCGAACGTCGCCAAGCCGCCCCTTCTGATCCAGCCGCTCTCGAGCAGCAGCCGCGCGCTGCTGATCGGGCTGAGCTCGACGAGCATCGCCCCGCTGGAGCTCTCCTACCTGGCTCGCTGGGTCGTCAAGCCGCGCCTTTCCGGCGTGACCGGCGTTGCCAACGTCTCGATCTTCGGCCAGCAGGATTTCCAGATCCAGGTACAGGTGGATCCAACCCGGCTCGCGGCGCACCACATCACGCTCGAGCAGGTGATCGACACGGCGGGCAATGCCCAGCTGGTATCTCCGCTCAGCTACCTCCAGGGCTCGGCACCGGGCACCGGGGGGTTCCTGGATCAGCCCAACCAGCGACTCGACATCCGCCCGGTGCTTCCGCTGGGGACGCCGAAGGACCTCGCGTCGGTGCCCGTGACCGGCGCCTCCGGCGGACCGACCCTCGGGGACGTGGCGACGCTCGTCGAAAGCCACCAACCGCTGATCGGCGATGCGCTCAGCGGCCGCGGAACGCAGCTCGTGCTGCTCGTTCAGAAGCTCCCGGGCGCGAGCCTGGTCGGAGTCACCAACGGGGTCGAGCAGGCCCTGCGACAGCTGGCGCCCGCGCTCCGGGGAGTGCGGATCGATACCTCCTTCTTCCGGCCGGCTACCTATCTGGAGGGCTCGTTCCACGACCTGGCGCTGATCCTGGTGGTCGCGGCCGTCCTCGGCCTCCTCGCCTTGGTCGCGCTGTTCCTGGAGGCTCGGGCCTTGCTGATCTCGGCGCTCTCGGTCGGGCTCTCGGTGGTGCTCGCGCTGCTCGTGCTCGGAGCGCTCGGATACACGCTCAACGCGCTGGTCGTGCTGGGGCTGCTGGTCGCCTCCGGGGTGCTCGTCGACGATGCGGTCGCGGGTGCCCACGCGGTCGCGATACGCCTGCGGGCTCGTGCCGCCGACGGGGCCGAAGTCCCGACCCACGCTGCGATCCTCGAGGCTTGCCGTGAGCTTCGCAGCACGCTTGCGTTCGCGACGGCGATCGTCCTGCTGGCAGTCGCGCCGGTGTTCTTCGCCCGGGGGCTGACGGCGACCTACCTGCACCCGATGGTGCTGGCCTACGCGCTGGCGGTGATCGCCTCGGCGGTGGTCGCGCTCACGTTCGCCCCGGCGCTCGCGCTGCTGCTCTTCGCCCGATCCCGATCCGCGCCCCGCCGGCCCGGTCTGCGCGAAGCGATCGCGGCTCGATACGAGCGCGTGGTGCGGGCCGCGCTGCGAGTCCCCCGCGGAGCGCTCGCGCTCGTCCTGATCGCCGGCCTCGCGGCGTTCATCGCGCTGCCGTTCCTCGAGCCTCCCGCCCCACCGACGTTCAAGGACCGCAACCTCGTCGTCACCTGGGACGGCCCCGCGGGAGCATCGCTGGGGGAGATGGACAGGATCTCGCAGCTGATGCTCGGCAGCCTGCGCCGGCTCCCGGCCGTGGCCGACGTCGCCGCCACGCTCGGACGTGCGGTCGCCGGCGATCAGATCGCCGACGCGAGCTCGGGGCAACTGTACGTCGCGATCAGGCAGAGTGCCGATTACGACGGCGCGCTCGCCGCGGTCAGGGCGACGGTCGGCTCCGTGCCGGGGATTCAGGCGTCGGTCTCGACCTACGAGGCGGACGTGCAGGCGGGGGTCCTCGCGGCCGCAAGCCACGACCTGACGGTCCGCGTGTACGGCGAGGACTACGGCCAGGACGCGGCGCTCGCGCGGAAGGTTCGCGCCCTGATGCTGGGGATCCACGGCGTCGGTTCGCCGCAGATCGCGCTCCCCGCCGTGCAGCCGGACATCGAGGTGAGCCTCAACGACGCGCGCGCGCACGACGCCGGCGTACTGCCGGGGGACGCGCGGCGCCAGGCGTCGACGCTCGTCTCGGGGCTGACCGTCGGCAACTTCTTCGAGAACCAGGCCGTGTTCGACGTGGTCGTGATCGGCACGCCCGCGGTTCGCGCCAACATCAGCACCATCCGCGGACTGCTGATCGACACGGACGGAGGGGGCCACGTGCCGCTGTCGAGCATCGCGAGCATCGCGGTCCGCGCAGATCCGATCGACATCCAGCACGACGCGCTCGCGCGCTTCGTCGACGTCACGGCCCAGGTTCAGGGGAGCATCGGAGCCGTGCGCGCGGCAATCCAGCGCAAGCTTCCGAGCATCGGCTTCCCGCTGACCTACCACGCCGAGGTTCTCGGCGCCACGCCGGACGATCCCACCGCGCACCTCAAGTTCATGTCCTTCGTGCTCGCGGCGACGATCGGGCTCGTGCTCCTGCTCCAAGCGGCGCTCGGAAGCTGGCGGCTGGCGGCGCTGCTCACGCTGCTGGCGCCGGTGACGCTGGCCGGCGGCCTCGCGGTGGCGCTCGTGACCGGCCAGGCACCCACGCTCGGGGCCGACGCGGGGCTCCTGGGAATCCTCGCCTTCGCCATCCGCCGGGGGATGCTGACGACCGCCCATATCCGCCGGCTGCACGGCGCGAGCGGTGGCGCGTTGAGTGCTGGCGTCGTCGTCCGAGCGGCGCGTGAGGTGTTCGGGTCCTCGCTGCGCTCGGCCCTGGTGCTCGCGGCGGTCCTGATGCCCTTCGCGATCGGCGGCGACATCGCCGGCAACGAGCTGACCCACACCGCTGCCCAGGTGATGCTGGGCGGCCTGCTCAGCGCGCTGCTCGTCACCGAGCTGCTGATCCCATCCATGTTCCTCGCGTTCGGGCCGCGCGAGCCGATCGTCCCCGAGCCCGATGAGGAACCGATCGAGCCCGCCGGGGTGGCCAGTCCGACCACCGGCACCGTATGAAAGGAACGCTCGCTGTGAGGACTCTCAGATCTTGGGCGATGCCGCTGCTCGCCATACCGTGCGCGGCGGTGGCTGGGTGCGGCGCCTCGAGCTCCCCGCCGCCCGCGCCCTCCGCGATCCTCGAGCATGCGGGCGGCGGGCTCCCCGCGCGGATCGTGCTGAGCCCGCTCGGCGCGCAACGGATCGGGCTGCGGACCGCGACTGCGCTCGCCGCGCCCGCGGCGACGGGCACTTCGGGGACTCAGTCCGTCATCCCGTTCTCCGCGATCGTCTACGACCCGAGCGGCGCGACCTTCGCGTTCGTAGCGCTGCAGGTCCCGCGGACCTTCACCGAGATGCGGATCAAGGTGGCGCGAGTCGACGGCTCCGTCGCGTATCTGCGCTCCGGGCCGCGCCCCGGCGCGAAGGTGGTGTCGGTCGGCGCCGAGGAGCTCTACGGGGTGCAGAGCGGGGTGCTGGCGCAGACGTGAGGAGTCGTCTGGATCGACCCGTCGGGCGCTGAGGATGCGCGCGGTCATCTCCCTCAGTCTGCGGTTCCGCTACCTCGTGATCGGGGCGGCGGTCGCGCTGATGTTCTTCGGCGTGCAGACGCTCGGGCATCAGAAGGTCGACGTCTTCCCGGAGTTCGCGCCGGTCACGGTCGAGATCCAGACGGACTGCCTCGGCCTGGATCCCTCGGAGGTCGAATCGCTCGTCACCGTTCCGCTCGAGAATGCTCTCCAAGGCGTCCCCGGAGTGACCGAGGTCGAGTCTGAGTCCGTCCCGCAGCTCTCGGCGATCTTCCTCTACTTCAAGCACGGGACGGACGTGCTCCAGGCCCGCCAGCTGGTGCAGGAACGGATGGCGGCCGCCTCGCCGACGCTGCCGTCATGGGCCGCGCCCCCAGCTCTCTATCCGATCGTGTCCGCGACCAGCCGCGTGATGCAGATCGGCATCACCTCGCGCGCCGTCGCTCCGCTGGCCCTCTCGCAAATCGCCTTCTACACGATTCGCGCGCGGCTGCTGCAGGTGCCGGGCGTGGCGAACGTCGCGATCTGGGGCGAGCGGAAGAAGGAGATCCAGGTCCAGGCCGACCCGTCGCGGATGATCCCCGCGCGGGTCTCGCTCGACTCGCTGATGGACGCGGCGGACAACTCGGTCGACAACGGCCTGCTGTCGTTCACGACCGGCAGCCGCGATCGGGACGGGCGGGTTCATCGAGACGCCCAACCAGCGGCTCGGGATCCGCAATCCCCAGGTCATCACGACCGCGCAGCAGCTCGCCAACGTCCCGCTCGCCCGCCGCGGCTCCAGAACCCTCACGGTGGGCGACGTGGCGGACGTCGTCTACGGCAATCCGCCGCTGATCGGCGACGCCGTGGTCAACGGCGGGTCCGGACTGATGATGGTGGTCGAGAAGTTCCCCGGCGCGAACACGCTCGATGTCACGAACGGGATCGACCGCGCGCTGGCGGCGCTGCAACCCGGCCTGCGCGGGATCCACGTCGACAGTCACATTTTCCGGCAGGCGAGCTTCATCCAGACCGCGATCCACAATCTCGCATTCGCGGTCGTGCTCGGCTGCATCCTCGTGGTGTTCGTGCTGATCGCGTTCCTGTTCCAATGGCGCGCGGCGCTGGTCAGCCTCCTGGCGATCCCGCTGTCGCTCGCGGCCGCCGCGATCGTCATGGATGCCGAGGGCACGACGGTCAACACGATGATCCTGGCCGGGTTCGGCGTCGCGGTCGGCGTCGTCGTGGACGACGCGATCATCGACATGGAGAACATCATCCGGCGCCTGCGTGCGTGGCGCGCCGCCGGAAAGCGAACCACGCCGCTGCACCTGCTGCTGGCAGCATCGCTCGAGGTCCGCACCGCGATTCTCTACGCGACGCTGATCAACATCGTCGCGGTGCTTCCGATCGTGTTCGTCGGCGGCCTCACGGGCTCCTTCTTCCAGCCGCTCGCGATCGCGTACGCCCTGGCCGTGCTCGCGTCGATGGTCGTGGCGCTGACGGTGACCCCGGCGCTGGCGATGGTGTTGATGCCGAGCGCCCGGCTGGACGCCGGCGACCCGCCCCTGATGAGCTGGTGCAAGCGCCAGTACGCGCGGATGCTGCGACCGGTGCTACGGCGCCGCGGCCTCGCCCTCGGACTGCCCGCGCTCGCCATCGTCGCCGCCGTGCTCGTGCTTCCGAACCTCGGGCAGAACCTGTTCCCGAGCTTCAAGGAGCAGGATCTGCTGATGCACTTCGATACCAAGCCCGGGACCTCGTTGCCGGAGATGACGCGGATCGTCACCGCGCTGCAGAGACGCCTCGAGCGGATACCTGGCGTGGCGCAGGTCGGCGCGCACATCGGGCAGGCGCTGCTCGGCGAGGAGATCGCCGGACCGGAGTTCTCCGAGCAGTGGATCACGCTGCGCCCGCAGGCCAACCTGCAGAGCACCGAGAACGCGGTTCGCGCCGTCGCGGCGTCGTTCCCGGGAACCTACATGGACCTGACGACCTATCTGCACGAGCGGGTGGACGAGACGATCTCGACCGACACCGAGGATCTGGTGATCCGGATCCTCGGACCGAGCTTCGGGACTCTCCAACACCTCGCGCAGACCGTCACCGACAAGCTGAACGGCACCCCCAGCCTGATCGACCTGCATCCTCAGTCGCAGGGGTTCATCCCGCAGATCCAGGAGACCGTGAACGCGGCGGCCGCGGCGCGCTATGGCCTGACGCCCGGCGACGTCCGCAGGGAGGCGGCGATCATCTTCGGCAGCGTCGAGCTCGGCGAGCTGTGGTACGACGGCGTCGCGGTGGGAATCGCCGGCTACAGCGTCCCGTCCGCGCGCAGGAACCTCACCGACGTCCGGGACCTGCTGATCGACACTCCGGGTGGCGGGCACGTGCCGCTCGGCAAGGTCGCGAACCTCGTCGTGAACTCGACGCCCAGCGACATCACCAGGGTCAACGGATCCAACAAGATCGACGTCACGGCAAACGTCGCCGGCAACAATCTGGGCACCGCGACTTCGGCGGTGCAGGCCAAGCTCGCGCGGATCAAGGTGCCGCTCGGGTATCACCTCGAGCTGCTGGGAGAGGGAGCCGAGCGGCAGGCCGCGCAGCGGCGGTTGCTCGAGATGGGGCTGGGAGCCGCGCTGCTGATCCTGATCCTGCTCGAGGCGGCCTTCCAGCGCATGCGGCTGGCCGTGATGATGTTCCTCACGCTCCCCGTCGCCCTGGTCGGCGGGATACTCGCCGCCTGGCTCGGCGTCGGCGACATCGATCTCGGTGCGCTCGTCGGTTTCTTCGCGGTGCTGGGGATCGCCGCGCGCAACGGGATCCTGATGATCAGCCACCTCCAGCACCTGGAGCGCGAGGAAGGGGTGCCCTTCGGTCCCGGGCTGATCGTGCGGGGCGCCGGCGAGCGGCTCGCGCCGATCCTGATGACGGCGCTCGCAACCGCGCTGGCACTGGCGCCGCTGGTGATCTTCGGGAACCGGCCCGGCCAGGAGATCGAGAATCCGATGGCGATCGTGATCCTCGGCGGGCTGGCCACCTCGACGCTGATGAACCTGTTCGTGGTCCCCGGGCTCTACCTGCGCTTCGGCGGCGCGGGCAAGCAAGGGGGCGGAGGATCGGATCTGGTGCCTGCGCCCGCTCCGACGCCCGCTCCGTCCCGCGGTCTGGCGCCGGTGGCGGCGATGACCGCGAGGCTGGCGCTGCTTCGCCAGCGCGGGTGAGGCTCGGCTCAGCCGTACTCAGCGGCCTGCATCCGCAACGGACCGGATCAGGCGCTCGCGGACTCGGCGCGCCGCGATCGCCGCCTGACATACCCTGGCCCCATGATCTTCGCGGCCGCCGGGCCTCAGCATCTGCCGGGGGTGCTGCACAGCCTCGAGCCGACGCTCAACCACTTCGGTTACGCGGCCGTGGCCGGGCTCGTACTGATCGAGGACTTCGGGGTTCCGGTTCCGGGCGAGACCGTCCTGATCCTCGGAGCGGTCTATGCCGGCACGGGCCGTCTCAACATCTTCCTCGTCGCGCTGCTGGGATTCTGCGGCGCGGTGCTGGGCGACAACATCGGCTTCGCGGTCGGCCATTTCGGCGGGCGCCAGCTCGTCGAGCGCTACGGGCGCTACATCTTCCTCACCCCCGAGCGGCTGGACAAGGCAACGGCCTTCTTCGACCGCCACGGCGGCAAGATCATCGTCGTCGCCCGGTTCATCGAGGGCCTGCGGCAGGCCAACGGAATCATCGCCGGTACCACCGGCATGCATTGGCGGCGGTTCCTGCTGTTCAACGCGATCGGCGCCGCGCTGTGGGTCGCCGTCTGGACCTGCGTCGGCTACTTCTCGGGCAACCACATCGACACGATCTACAACGACGCGACCCGCTATGACACCTACCTCGCAATCGCGGTCGGCGTGCTCGTGATCGCGTACGTCGTGTGGCGGGTGGTGCGCGCGCGGCGCCGCCGGGCGGCCGGTTCCGCCGAGGCACGAACCGCACGAACCGGCGCCGGGCTAGCCGCGGATCCTGAGGACGATGACCGCGGCGAGGTAGGCGAGTCCGGCGATCGCGCCTAGCCAGTCGTAGGGCGAGCCGCTCTTTCCCCGGGCAAGCGCGACGACGAACGCGGCGATGATCGCGACGATCACGACGAACCCGGCGATCGCCGTCGCGTGAATGTCGATCTGCCGGAAACGCTCGTCGCGTCCGTCGCCGCGCAGGCCGCGGATCGTCTCGCTGCGGCCGCCGAACAGGAGCACCGCCCCGAACGCGGTCATGATCCCGAGCGACTCCAGGCCGCCGCCGAGATTGCCGCCGATCCACTGGGCGGCGAACATCAACAGCCCGAGCGCCACCACGAACAGCGGCATGAACCACTTGGAATTAGTCGTGCCCATCGAACATCGCCTCCACCGTCGTCTCGAAGAATCTGGCCAGCGCCAACGCGAGCGGCAGCGACGGCGTGTAGCGCTCCTGCTCGATCGAGTTGATCGTCTGCCGCGAGACTCCCATCGCCACCGCAAGCTGCCCCTGGGAAAGCCCCCGGTCCGTCCGCAGGTTTCGCACCGAATTGCGCA
This sequence comes from uncultured Solirubrobacterales bacterium, assembly GCA_963849285.1. GTDB lineage: Bacteria > Actinomycetota > Thermoleophilia > Solirubrobacterales > Solirubrobacteraceae > Palsa-465. The sequence goes on along the minus strand of CAWKGS010000005.1, from coordinate 1,120,004 downwards.
AGATCGTCTGGACCACCTGACCACTGTCAAGTTCGCTTGATAGTGGAAAGGTAGCTTGACAGCACGCGTCTGTCAAGGGTGCTTTACATCGGTGTGGTTTGGTGCCGGCGCCGGGCGGGACGGAGCGACGGCCCACGGTTCTCGGCGACGGCCCACGGTCTCGGCGATGAAAAACCCCGCGTGGCGTCGCGGGGCTCGCCTCATGCGCCCGAGAGGACTCGAACCTCCACGGGAGTTGTCTCCCACAAGGCCCTCAACCTTGCGCGTCTACCAATTCCGCCACAGGCGCTGGGGGCGGCCAGTATAGCCTCGCCGGTTCCGGGGGGTTGGGGGCGGTCGGGGCCGGTGCGGGCCGATCCGGGCCGGTGCCGCGCCGGCCCGGGCCGGTGGCGGCCTTTCGGGGCGCTCCGGCTTGTGTCCGTCCGCTGGGGGAGCTACATTTCCGAACACATGTTCGACCAAGCCCCACAGCCGGCACCAACCGAGCAAGGAGCGGAGTGATGGACCTGACGAAGCGCCAGCAGGAGATCTTCGACTTCATCAAGCGATACTCGGCCAAGTACGGCTACCCGCCGACCGTGCGCGACATCGGCAAGGCGGTTGGGCTTGCCTCCTCCTCGACGGTGCACGCGCACCTGGCGAACCTCGAGCGGATCGGGCTGCTGCGGCGCGACCCGACGAAGCCGCGCGCGATCGAGCTGCTGGACCGCGCGGCGGCGGGGATGCGAAGCCTGGTGCGCCCCGGCCTGCCGCTCGTCGGTCAGGTGGCCGCCGGTCAGCCGGTGCTGGCCGAGGAGAACATCGAGGACTACATCCAGACGCCGCAGTTCGCGGGCGGCGAGGAGGGTGAGTACCTGCTCCGGGTGCGCGGGGAATCGATGAAGGACGCCGGGATCCTGGAGGACGACCTGGTCGTGGTGCGTCCGCAGGACACGGCCAGCGACGGGGACATCGTCGTCGCGCTGGTGGGCGAGGAGGCGACCGTCAAGCGCTTCTTCCAGGAGCCGGACCACGTGCGCCTGCAGCCGGAGAACGAGGCGATGGAGCCGATTCGCAGCCGCGAGGTGCGGGTGCTCGGCCGGGTGGTCGGCCTGATGAGGAACATCTCGTGAGGCGAGCGCCATGACACCTGTGGCTGCTCCGGAATTCGCGCCGCGGTCGTTGCTGCACGCGGTGGGCGGCGAGCCTACGCTGGACGATCTGATCGCCGGCGTCTGGGAGGGGCTCGTCGCCCACGCGACCGTCGCCTGCCCGGTCTGCGCCGGGGAGATGGAGCCCGCATATGGCGCGCACGCGCGGCCGATCGGCGGGCGATGCCGGGAGTGCGGCTCGACGCTGGGCTGATCGCGGGCTATCCTCGCAGCTGCAGGTCGAGCAGCCGCGGAGGTGATGAGCCTTCGAGGAAAGTCCGGACATCGAAGGGTAAGGGTGGTCGGTAACGCCGACCCGGGGAAACCCGCGGGAAAGTGCCACAGAAATGACACCGCCTAAGCCTGGGGCCGCTGCAGAGCTCCAGGCCGGCAAGGGTGAAATGGTGCGGTAAGAGCGCACCGGCGTCGCGGTGACGCGGCGGCCAGGTAAACCCCACCCGATGCTAGGCCAAGCAGGACCGTTCGCAGGCGACCCGCCAAGGTCCGGGTAGGCCGCACAGATGGATGGCTGCTCACGACAGAATCCGGCTTACAGACCTGCTACGGAAGAGCCCCGCTCCGGCGGGGCTTTTCTATTGCCCCGCCGGTGGACGCCCCGGCGCGCTTTGATGTAGGGTGCTGCCGTCGGCCGGGATCGCCGCGGGGGAGAAACAGGAGAGGAAGGTTGCTCGTGCGTCACAAGCTCGCCCTCGCGTCCGCCCTGCTGGCGGCCGGCATCGCCGCATTCGGCGCCGCGCCCGCCGCCGCCGCGCTGCCCGCGGCGACCAAGGACTACGCGATCATCGCCCGCAACATCATCCCCTCGGGCGAGTACGGGAGCATTCCGACGCCGAGCACGTTGGCGCAGGACGAGCAGCAGGCGGTGATGTACAACGCCCTGACGCCGCGGTTCAACGACGTCACCGCGGCGGACCTGCAGAACGACTTCAAGTCCGAGCTGCTCGGGTCCACCGGCAGCGGGGCGCTGACGCTCGAGGGCAGCCCGCATCCCGGGGTCACGATCTACCGCGACGCGTTCGATGTCCCGCACATCTTCGGCGCCACCCGCGACGACGTGACCTGGGGCGCCGGCTGGGTCGTGGCCGAGGACCGCGGCCTGCTGCTCGGTGAGGCGCGCTACATCTCGCGGCTCGCGGCGATCGACGCGCCGGGGCTCAGCGCGATCGGCTTGATCGGAGACCTCGCGAGCTTCAAGCCCACCGCCCAGACCGAGCGGGAGGTGGCGAAGCAGACCGCAACGCTGACCTCGGCAGGCGGCGAGGGGCGGGCGGTGCTCCACGACATCGACCTCTACCTGCAGGGAATCAACGCGTACGAGGCCGCTCATGGCGGCACGCCGAACTACACCCGCACCGACATCTACGCCTTCAACGCGATCAAGGACCAGTTCGTGGGCGAGGGCGGCGGCCAGCAGGCCGCCGACGCGGAGATGCTCTCCGCGCTCCAGCGGCGCCTGGGCGCCAAGCGCGGCTTCGCGGTCTGGAACGATCTGCGCGAGGCCTACGACCCGGAGGCGTCCGCCAGCGTCCCCGGCCAGGTCCAGCTCCAGCCGCGCCCGACGAGCACGGGCGGCAACGTGATCCTCGATCCGAACAGCCTCTCGCCCGCCGCCGACGACGCGCTGGCGGTCGCGCGCGATACCCGCGCGCACGCCAGCAACGCGCTCCTGGTCTCCGGCTCTCGCTCCGCGACGGGCCATCCGATCATGGTCGCCGGGCCCCAGATCGGCTACTACTACCCCGGCCTGACGCTGGAGATGGACCTGGAGGGACCGGGCATCAGCCAGCGCGGCGCGATGACCGCGCCGTTCCCGGGCTACATCTTCATCGGCCGCAGCCAGGACGCCGCCTGGTCGCTCACCTCGGCGGGACTCGATCAGATCGACACCTACGTGGAGACGCTGTGCGGCCACAGCACCCACAAGTACATGTTCGACGGCAAGTGCCGCTCGATGCAGTTCTTCGACGCCGGCAAGCTGACCGACAAGGGCAGGACCACCGAGGTCACCTTCTACCGCACCGTCCACGGCCCGGTCTTCGGCTACGCGCGCGTCCACGGACGCCTCGTCGCGCTCAGCCACAAGCGCTCGAGCTACGGCGAGGACGTGCGCGACCTGCTCTTCTATTACAAGCTGGCGCACAACGAGGTGCACAACGTGCACCAGTTCTTCCAGGCCGCGAACCTGACGCCCCAGACGTTCAACTCGCTCTACATCGACGACAAGGACATCGGCGTGTTCACGAGCGGGCTGGTGCCCATCCGCCAGAGCAACGTCGATCCCGACCTGCCGGTCAACGGCACCGGCAAGGAGGAGTGGAAGGGGTACGTCTCCTTCAAGAACCATCCGCAGGGGATCAATCCGCCGAACGGCGAGATCGTCAACTGGAACAACCGGCCCGAGGCCGGGTACGAGGCGCCCGACGACAACTGGTCGCTCGGCGCGATCCAGCGCGTCGATCTGCTGATCGACAACCTCGGCAGGGGCGGCCACCTGACCCCGGCGAAGATCACCTCGGCGATGAACGCGGCGGCCACGCAGGACGTCCGCGAGATGCTCTTCGAGCCGGTGCTCTCCAAGCTGCTCCACGGCGGCAAGGCGCCGAACGCACGCGACGCGCAGATGCTGTCGCTGCTGGACGCCTGGCACAAGCACGGCGGGAGCCGGCTCGACCGGACCGACCCTGGCGGCGTCGGGAACATCACCGACCCCGGCGCGGCGATCATGGACACGGCCTGGCCGCTGCTGGCGAACGCGTGGGCCTCGACGGTGCTCGGCCGGGCTCTGACGGCGCAGCTCGCCTCGCTCGTCAGCCAGTACGACCAGCCGCCGGGCGGGCAGTACACGGGTTGGCACATCTGGATGCAGAAGGACCTGCGCACGATCCTCGGCGAGCCGGTTCGCGGCAGCTTCGCGGTCCGCTACTGCGGCGGCGGGAGCGTGTCGCGCTGTCGCAAGCTGCTGTGGGGCGCGCTCGACAGGGCCGGCAAGCAGCTCGCCGCCAAGCAGGGATCAAAACCGGCGAGCTGGCGCGCGAGCGCGACTGCCGAGATGATCACGTTCGTCCCCGGGCTGCTGCCCTACAAGATGCGCTACACGAACCGTCCGACCGGGATCCAGCAGGTGGTCAGCTTCAGCGGCCACTCCCCGCAGGACACCGGCCGCTAGGCGTCCGCGGTCTCGCACCGCCGGCGCGCTACGGGAGGGGTCCGCCGGCGAGCGCGACGATCGCTCCGGCCACGCCTGCCAGCACCAGCGTCTCGACGATCCCGCGCCGCAGGACCAGGAGCCCGACCGCGGCCGCTCCGAGCAGTGCGAACTGCCAGGTTTCCTCGAGCGCCCCCGCGAGCGGGATCGCCGCGCCGAGGATCGCTCCGATCGCCGCCGGCCCGGCGCCGGCGAGGAACGCCTGGGCGCGCGCATCGCCGCGCAGCAGCTCGAATCGCCCGCCGCCCACCAGTACGAACGCGAACGACGGCATGAACGCGATCACCGCCGCGAGCACCGCCCCGCCGACGCCGTGCGCGGCGTAGCCGACGGCCGCGACCGTCGCGACCACGGGGCCCGGCGTGACCTGGCCGAGTGCCACCGCGCTCAGGAACTGGGATGAGCTCATCCAGTGATAGGTGTGGACCGCATCCGTGCGCATCAGCGGCACGATCACGAACCCGCCCCCGTACGACAGCGCGCCGACTTTGAACGCGACCCAGGCCAGCGCGCCCACGCCGCCCGCCTTGGCGACCGCCGCGACGGGAAGGACCGCGACCGCGCCGACTCCGACCGGGCGCGCTCGCACGACCAGCTCGATCACGCCGCACGCGAGCAGGACCAGCACGAGGTAGGGGCCCGCCAGCGCGGCGCCGGCGCCCCCCAGCACCGCGTACGCGACCCAGCGAGCCTGGCGGGCGGCGCCAAGCGCCCGGGCCCAGCTCGACCCGAGCAGCCCCAGCCCGGCCCGAACGGCGACCGCGGCGACGGCGGATCCCGCGCCGGCCCCGGCGCCCTTCACCCAGCTCGGCGGGGCGCTCGCCAAGAACAGCGTCGACAGCGCGATCATCAGCACGACCGCCGGTACCACGAAGCCGAGCCCGCCGACCACCGCGCCCCATGGTCCCGCGAGCCTGCGCGCGCAGAGGATCGCCACCTGCGTCGATGCCGGGCCGGGCAGGAGGTTGCACGCCGCGATCGCGTCCTCGAACTCACCCTCGCCGAGCCAGCGCCGATCGGTGACCACCAGGCGGCGCAGCAGCCCGATGTGGGCCGGCGGGCCGCCGAAGCCGGTCAGGCCGATGCGGGTCCACTCGCGGGCGATCGTGCTGAGCGGGACGACCCTCACCGGCCGGCGACGCGCGCGAGTGCCGGACCGTGGAGCCGGTGTGTCGTCCACTCCTCGAGCCGCTGCGCTCCCAGCTGCTCGTAGAAGTCGAGCGCCGGCGTGTTCCAGTCGAGCGCGGTCCACTCCAGTCGCGTGTAGCCCCGCTCGAGCGTGATTCGCGCAAGCCGCGATAGCAGCGCACGCCCGACCCCCGCGCGCCGGTGGGCCGGCGGCACGTACAGGTCCTCGAGCCAGAGGCCGGGGAGGCACTCCCAGGTGGAGAACGTCCGGTAGAACAGCGCCAGCCCGGCTGGCTTGCCGTCGAGCTCGGCGATCAGCGCCTCCGCGCTCGGGGCCGAGCCGAACAGCGCGTCGGCGAGCAGCTCCGGCGTCCCCGTCACGTGATGGCGGGCGCGCTCGTACTCCGCGAGCTGCACGATCATCGTGAAGATCAGCTCCACATCGGCCGGCTCCGCGTCGCGGATGTGGATCGATGCCGCCACTGGCGCCCGACGATATCGATCGCAGCGAGCCGGCAGCCGTTTCCGAGAACATGTCAACGTAACCCCGATGAGCCTCGTTCCGGATGCCCTCACCCGACCGGTTGGCCGCCTCGGCGCTGCTGCGCAGAACGCGCTCGAGGTGGCGCGCTTCGGCGGCCTGGCGACCGACGAGGAGCCCTCGCCCTACGAGATCGCGGGCGAGCACCGGGTCTACCGGCTGCGCCACTACTACACCGACGACGGCGACCGTAGTGAGGCCCGGGTTGACCCCGGCCCCCCGGTCCTGCTGGTTCCCCCGATGATGCTGGCGGCCGAGGTCTATGACGTCTCCCCGGCGACCAGCGCGGTCACGATCCTTCACGACGGAGGAGTCGACCCGTGGGTGGTCGATTTCGGCGCGCCCGAACGAGAGGAGGGGGGACTGGAGCGAACGCTCACCGATCACGTGCTCGCGGTCTCCGATGCGGTCGAGCACGTCCGCGGGCTGACCGGCCGCGACGTCCACCTGGCGGGCTATTCGCAGGGCGGGATGTTCTGCTACCAGACCGCGGCGTACCGGATGAGCGACGGAGTCGCCTCCGTGATCACCTTCGGCAGCCCCGTCGACACGCGGCTCGGGATGCCGCTGGGGCTTCCCGGGGAGCTCGCGTCGGGACTGGCGACCGTGCTCGCCGACTACGTTTTCCGCGGCGCCGCGCTGCCCGCGTGGGCCAGCCGGACGGGCTTCCGGCTGCTCGATCCGGTCAAGTCGCTGCGCAGTCGGGTCGAGTTCATCCTCCAGCTCCACGACCGGGACGCGCTGCTGCCGCGCGAGGGTCAGCGCCGGTTCCTCGAAGTGGACGGCTGGGTCGCGTGGCCCGGCCCGGCGATGGCGGAGTTCCTGCGCCAGTTCATCGCCCACAACCGGATGCTCGAAGGCGGATTCGTGATCGAGGACCGGCTGGTGACGCTCGCGGACATCAGCTGCCCGATCCTGTACGTCGTCGGCGCGGTGGACGAAATCGCGCCGGCGGGCGGCGTTCGCGCGATCCGTCTGGCGGCGCCCAGCGCCGAGATCTACGAGCTGTGCTTGGACGCCGGGCACTTCGGCCTGGTCGTCGGCTCGAAGTCGACGCGGATCACCTGGCCGACGGTGACGGGATGGGCACGGTGGCGAGAGCAGGGCGGTGCGCTGCCCGAGCAGATCACGCCGGTCCCCGACGATCTTCCACTCGAGTTGACCCCGCCGGTGCGCAATCGCGTCGGCTACGAGGCCGAGCTGGCCGCGGCGGTCGCCGGCGGCATCGCCCGCTCGGCGGTCGCAGTCGCGCGTGGCACCGTCCACAGCGCTCGCGAGCTGGCCCGCGAAGCGGCCGCCCAGCTGCCGCGGCTGGCCCGCCTCGATCAGATCCAGCCTGGTACGCGGATCTCGCTCGGCCTGCTGATCGAGGAGCGCCGCCGCAAGGCGCCGGACGAGATGTTCTTCCTGTACGAGGACCGCGCCTATACCGCCAGGGACGTGAACGAGCGAATCGACAACGTGGTCAGGGGCCTGATCGCGATCGGGGTCCGCCAGGGCGAGCACGTCGGCGTGCTGATGGCGACGAGGCCGAGCGCGCTCGCCGTGGTCGCCGCGCTCAGCCGCGTCGGCGCGGTCGCGGTGATGCTGCGCCCCGACGGCGAGCTACAGCGCGAGTGCCGTCTGGGCCAGGTCCAGCGGATCATCGCCGACCCCGAGCGGGCGGAGCTCGCTACCGGCCTCGGCACCGTGCACACGTTCGTCCTCGGCGGCGGGGGCGGGCCGCGGGACCTCGGGATACCGCTGAGCGGCGACATGGAGCAGATCGATCCCGGCGCGGTGGCCCTGCCCCGTTGGTACCGGCCCGACCCCGGACGGGCGGGCGACCTCGCGTTCATCCTCTTCACCGGCGCTGGCGAGAACACCCGGATGAGCCGGATCACCAACCGGCGCTGGGCGATCTCGGCGTTCGGCACCGCCTCGTCGGCGGCGCTCTCCGGCGACGACACGGTCTACAGCGTCACGCCGCTCTACCACCCGTCGGGACTGATGATGGCGATCGGCGGCGCGATCGCGGGCGGCACGCGGCTGGCGCTCGCGCGCACGTTCGACGCGGCGACGTTCTGGGAGGAGGTGCGCCGCTATGGGGTCACGATCGCCTCGTACACCTGGACGCTGCTGCACGAGCTGGTGCAGGCGCCGCCACATCCGGGTGAGCGCCATCACCCGGTCCGCCTGTTCATCGGCTCGGGCATGCCGCGGGGCCTGTGGAAGCGCGTACAGGCGCGATTCGCGCCCGCGCGGGTGCTCGAGTTCTACGCGGCGACGGAGGCGCGCGCGATCCTCGTCAACGTCAGCGGCGCTAAGGCCGGCTCGATGGGCCGGCCGCTGCCCGGCAGCGCCGAGGTGCGGCTCGCCCGATACGACCTCGAGCGCGGCTCCCTCGTGCTGCGCCGCGACGGCTTCGCCGAGCAGTGCGCTACCGACGAGGTCGGGCTCCTGCTCGCGCGGCTCGAGCCCGGCGAGCCGATCACCAGCACGCCGCTGCGCGGGCTGTTTTCGCGGGACGACGCGTGGCTCGCGACCGGCGATCTGTTCCGCCGCGACGGCGACGGCGACTACTGGCGCGTCGACAGCGTCGCCGACGTGATCTTCACCGCGGCCGGCCCCGTGTTCACGACGCCGATCCGCGACGCGCTCGGGGATCTGCCGGCGGTCGATCTAGCGGTCGCCTACGGCGTCCCCGCCGGTGAGCACGAGCTGGTGGTCGCGGCCGTGACGCTTCGCTCACAGAGTGAGTTGCTGGCGCGGGAGATCGGGCACGCGCTCGGTGGCCTCGAGCCCGCCGCGCGGCCGGCGCTTGTCCACGTGGTCGACGCGATTCCGGTCACCACCTGGTTCAGGCCGCTGACGGCGCCGCTTCGCGAGGCCGGCATCCCCGCGCCGGGCGATGGCGTTCAGGCGTGGTACCGCGATGCGTCGGGGGACAGCTACAGGCGCCTTAGCGCCGCCGCGCACCGTCGCCTGCAGCGCCAGGCCGCGTAGCCGGAGCTCGGCCGCTGCTCAGGCGGGGAGCTGCTCGCCCGAGTAGAGCTTCACCACGCGCACCGTCCCAGGCGGCGTCGCGTTGATGCACAGCTCGCACAGCACGCACTCGTCGAGATGCTCCTCGACGATCCGCAGCGTCCCGTCGTCCTTCTGGGCGAAGATGTCGACCGGGCAGACCTCGGTCAGCTTCGCGGCGAGCTCTCGGTCGTTCGCGACGGCGTCGGCGACCTCGACGTCGATGAACAATGCCTCGCTCATACCGCCGCCGTCGGCTCCCCGATCCGCTCTCGGACGATCTCCGGGATCTGGGAGATCTCCTCCGCGACGACGATCCCGGCCTCGGCGAGCCGCGCGATCTTCTCGCCGGCGGTGTCCTCCTTGCCCTCGACGATCGTGCCCGCGTGGCCGAAGCTCATCCCCGGCATCTCGTCCATGAACCGCCCGGCCATGAAAGCGACGATCGGCAGGCGCGAGTCGTTCTCGGTGACCCAGTGCGCGAGCGCAGCCTCCATCCGGCCACCGGGCTCGGTGTAGATCACGATCGCCTCGGTCTGCGGGTCGGCCTCGAACAGCGGCATCAGCTCGGCGTAGCTCGAGCCGATGATCGCGTCTCCGCCGATCGAGACCGCGGTGGACTGACCGAGCCGCGCCGCGGTAAGCGTCGAGGACATCTCCGTGGTCATCCCGCCGCTGCGGCTGATCACCCCCACCGGCCCCGGGGAGTAGGACTTCGCGGCGTCCTTGGCGGGGCCGCCGATGCCGCCCATCTTGATCACGTCGGGGACGATGATCCCGAGGCAGTTGGGGCCGATGATCCGCGCCTCGTGGTGCTCGGCCAACTCGACCATCTCGGCGACGTCGCGGCGCGGGATGCGCTCGGTGACGATCACCACCAGCTTGACGCCGTTCTCGATCGCCTCGAGCACCGCGTCCTTGGTGAACGCGGGGGGGACCGTCACGACCGAGCCGTCGATCGGGCCGCCGTGGTGCTCGACGGCCTGCGCGACCGTGTCGAACACCGGCACGCCGTGCACGTCGCGCCCGAGCCGGCCGGGCGTGACGCCGCCGACGATCTTGGCCCCCTTGCCGTAGTCCAGGCACTCCCGGGTCAGGTTCACCGCCTCGCGGCCGGTGATGCCCTGGACGATGAACGTGGTCGTCTCGTCGATCAGAATGGACATCGCTAGGCCGGAACCCCCTGGATCTTCTCCACCGCCCGCCGCGCCGCCTCGTGCAGGGAGACGCTCCGGTCGGCGTACTCGATCCCATACTTCTCGAGGAGCTTGAAGCCCTCCTCCTCCCAGGCGCCCGGGATCCTAAAGATCGCGATCTTCTCGCCAGGGTCGTAGCCGAGCTCGACACAGGCCTTGATCACCCCGCGCGCCACGATGTCGACGCGCGTGTTGGAGACGATCGACATCATCACCGCGATCTTGTCGACGCCGGGCTTCTGAAGCACCAGCTTGGCCAGGCCCGCGGCCTTCCGGACCGACGGATTGCCGCCGATCTCGCAGTAGTTCGCGGGCCGGCCGCCGTGGGCGCGGACCGCGTCGAACAAGGTCAATGAGCCGCCGCCCGCGCCGATCACCAGCCCGAGGTTTCCGTCGAACTCGGTCACATTGCCGGCCACGCCCCGGTGATCCTGGGCGTCCACCTGCTCGCCCGCGAGCTCGAACGGCGTCGGCTCCCGCGCCTGACGGGTCTCCTCGTCGCCGACCCCGAGCTCGTGCAGGATCGCCTTCTGTCGAGGCCGTGCCTCGTTCTCCATGTCCATGTGGGCGTCGAGCGCCACGAACGACCCGTCCTCGAGCTCGCCCAGCGGGTTGATCTCGGCGAGGGTCATGTCGTAGGTGAGGAACAGCCGGGCCAGGCGCGAGAGGATCGGGGTCAGCCGATTGAGCGCCGAGCCGGTGATGCCGAGCGTGGAGATCAGCTGCTTCGCCTGCCAGTCCTCGAACGGCAGGCGGGTCGAGAAGTGCGCACGGGCGACGTGATCGGGGTGCTGCTCGGCGACCTCCTCGATGTCGATCCCGCCCATGTCGGAGAACAGCATCACGGGGCGCTTGCGGAGCCCGTCCCAGACCACCCCCGCGTAGTACTCGTGCTTGACGGCGGCCCTCGAGTCGACCAGCACGCCACGGGGCATGTGACCGTTGATCTCGAGATCGAGCACGTGCTCCGCCTTCGCGCCCGCCTCCTCGGGCGTGTCGGCGAACTGGACGCCGCCCGCCTTCATCCGGCCGCCGGTGAGCACCTGCGACTTGATCACCACGGGGCCCGAGATCTGCTCTGCGATCCGGCGCGCCTGATCCGCGGTCTTGGCGAACCCGTGCTTGGTGACGGGGATCCCGGCCTTGGCGACGATCGCCCGCGACTCGTATTCGAAGAAGCGCATGAAGGCGCGGAGGCTAGCGAAGCACCGCCGGAGGACGCGCCGAACCTCCCGGCGGCGGGCTAAGCCCACTAACTCACTCAGGATTGTTTATTATACTGGCCCAACTGATCTTGTAAAACTGATTGACAAAGTAGAGTTTGAGGAGCTTGATGAGACCAGGACTCAAAGTTCGACGGCGTGTAGCACCGATATTGGTCGCTGCGGTTGGGGGCGCGCTGGTGCTCGCCGGCTGCGGCGGATCGTCGGATTCGACCTCCAGCACCGCAGCGGACACCGCCAGCGGCGCCGGCGGCGTGAGCAGCGCCCAGCTGGCGCTCGTCGCCTACTCGACGCCGAAGAAGGCGTATGACGCCCTGATCCCGGCGTTCGAGCAGAGCTCAGCGGGCAAGGGAATCACGTTCACCGAGTCCTTCGGAGCGTCCGGCGCGCAGAGCCGCGCGGTGGCCTCGGGCCAGTCGGCCGACGTCGTCGCGTTCTCGACCACCCCAGACATCACGCGGCTGGTCAAGGCCGGGCTCGTCGCCAAGACCTGGGCCGCCAACCCGGAGAAGGGGATCGTCACCGACTCCGTCGTCGTGCTCGTCGTCCGCAAGGGCAACCCGAAGCACATCACCGGCTGGGACGACCTGATCAAGCCGGGCGTCGACGTGATCACCCCGAACCCCTCGACGTCCGGCAGCGCTCGCTGGAACGTCCTCGCGGCCTACGGCGCCGAGCTGAAAGAGGGCAAGTCGCCGGCGCAGGCATTGTCCTACCTGAGCACGCTGCTGACCAAGAGAGTCAGCGTGCAGCCCTCGAGCGCCAGCTCGGCGCTGCAGACGTTCACCGGGGGCAAGGGGGATGTCCTGCTCGACTACGAGAGCGACGCGATCGCGGCCGAGAAGGCCGGCGACGCGGTCCAGTACATCGTGCCGCCGCAGACGATCCTGATCCAGACCCCGATCGCGGTCATCGCCAAGGGCTCCCACGCGACCCAGGCGCAGGCGTTCGTCAACTGGCTATGGACGCCCGCGGCGCAGGCGATCTGGGCGCAGCACGGCTACCGGCCCGTCGATTCGTCGGTGCTCGCGCGGTTCTCGAGCAAGTTCCCGACGCCCGCCGACCTGTTCACGATCTCTTCCCTCGGCGGCTGGTCGAAGGTGAACAAGTCGTTCTTCGCCCCGTCCACCGGCTCGGTCACCAAGATCGAGGAGGCCGCGGGGGTGCCCACTGCCTCCAGCTGACAGCCTGGCGATTCCGCGGAATCGTCCGCGCGCGGGCCTCGGCTTCCGCCTCGGCTCGCGTGCGGGCGGCTCCCTCGGCCTCGGAATCGCCACGCTCTACCTGAGCGCGATCGTGCTGATCCCGCTGGCCGCGGTCGCAGTCAAGGCGGTTTCGTCCGGGATCGGCACGTTCTGGAGCTCGATCGACAACGCACTGACGATGCGCGCGCTGGCGATAACGGTCGGCGCCTCGCTGGTCGTGGCCGTGATCGGCGCCGTGATGGGGACGCTCGTCGCCTGGGTGCTGGTGCGCGACCAGTTCCCGGGCAAGCGGATCGTCAACGCCCTGATCGACCTGCCGTTCGCGCTGCCGACGATCGTCGCCGCGCTCACGCTGATCGCGCTCTACGGGCCCGATAGCCCGATCGGGGTGCACCTCGCGTATACGCGTGGAGCGGTGGTGGTCGCACTCCTGTTCGTCACGCTGCCGTTCGTCGTGCGCTCGGTCCAGCCGGTGCTGATCGAGCTCGACGAGGAGGTCGAGGAGGCCGCGGCCTCGCTTGGCGCTTCGAACGCGACCACCTTCCGGCGAATCGTGCTGCCGGCGCTGCGGCCCGCGGTCTTCTCCGGAGCGGCGCTGGCGTTCGCCCGCTCGGTCGGGGAGTTCGGCGCGCTTGCGTTGATCGCGGGCAAGGTCCAGATCGCGTCGATCGTGATCTACGACGACATCGAGAGCGGCACCACCCAGTCGGCGGCTGCGCTCTCGCTCGTGCTGATCGTGATCGCGCTGGTGATCCTGGTCGCGCTGCGCCGGATCGGAGGCCGAGTTGGCCGTTAGCCGTCGCACCACGCTCTCGCTGCGGCTGACGGCATTGCTCTATCTCGCGCTGCTCCTGCTGGCCCCGCTGGCGGTGGTGTTCTGGCGCACCTTCGAGCACGGGATCGGTACCGCCTGGTCGTTCATGACCACGCCTGCGGCGATCAGCGCGCTGTGGCTCTCGGTGCTGATCGCCGCGATCGCGGTCCCGCTGAACACGATCTTCGGGGTCGGCTGCGCGCTGCTGCTCGCCCGCGGCAGGTCGCGGGCGCGCTCGGTCCTCGATGCGGTGATCGACCTGCCCTTCGTGGTCTCGCCGGTGATCGTCGGCCTGGCCCTGATCCTCGTGTACGGCCAGGGCGGCTGGTTCGGATCGAGCCACATCATCTTCGCGGTGCCGGGCATGGTGATCGCCACCGTCTTCGTATCGCTGCCGTTCGTGGTCCGCGAAGTCGCGCCGGTGCTGAACGAGATCGGCGACGAGCAGGAGCAGGCGGCGGCCACCCTTGGGGCCTCCTCCTGGCAGACCTTCTGGCGCGTCACGCTGCCGTCGATTCGCTGGGGCGTGGCCTACGGCGTCGTGCTCACCACCGCGCGGGCGCTCGGCGAGATCGGCGCCGTGCTCGTGGTCTCGTCCAACGTCGCGGGATCGACGCTGACCCTGCCGCTGCTCGTCTACCAGCGCGACTCGGAGATCGGTGGCTCGGTCACGACCAGTGTCTACGCCGCTGCCACGGAGCTGGCGGTCCTATCGGTCGCCGTGCTGCTGGTGATGACCCTGTTCGGATCGAGGCGAGAGCGATGAGGATCGAGGCGCAGGGAGTCCGCAAGCGCTTCGGCGAGTTCGCCGCGCTCGACGACGTCACGCTCGAGGTTCCCGAAGGGTCGCTGACCGCGCTGCTCGGACCGAGCGGCTCGGGCAAGTCGACGCTGCTGCGGATCATCGCCGGCCTCGAGACGGCCGACGCCGGCGCGGTCACGATCGACGGGCAGGACGTCACCGCCGCGCGCCCGCAGGACCGTGGGATCGGCTTCGTGTTCCAGCACTACGCCGCCTTCGCGCACATGAGCGTGTTCGAGAACGTCGCCTTCGGCCTGCGGATCCGCAAGCGTTCCCGCGAGGAGGTGCGCTCCCGGGTCGAGGAACTGCTCGCCCTGGTTGGTCTGACGCAATGGGCGACGCAGCGTCCGCACCAGCTCTCCGGCGGCCAGCGCCAGCGGATGGCGCTCGCGCGCGCGCTCGCCGTCGACCCGCGCGTGCTCCTGCTCGACGAGCCTTTCGGTGCGCTCGACGCGAACGTGCGCGCGGAGCTGCGCCGCTGGCTGCGCCGGCTGCACGACGAGCAGGGCGTCACCACCGTCCTGGTCACCCACGATCAGGAGGAGGCGATGGAGGTCGCCGACCGGATCGCGGTGATGAACCAGGGGCGGATCGAGCAGGTCGGGCCGCCCAGCGAGGTCTACGACCGTCCCGCCTCGGACTTCGTGATGAGCTTCATCGGGCCCGTCTCGACGATCGACGGCAAGCTGGTGCGCCCGCACGACGTCACGATCTCGCTGACCCCCGCTCCGGGCGCGCTCGAGGCGATGGTCTCGCGGGTCGTGCACCTCGGGTTCGAGGTGCGGGTCGAGCTCGAGCTTCCCGGCGGGGCGGGCGCTCGGGCACAGCTGACGCGCGCTCAGACCGCCGAGCTGGAGCTGGCGCGCGGAGACATCGTCTACTACCGCGTGACCCAGGCCTCGGGGTCTTCGGCAAGCCTCTCGATCGCGCGGGGCAGCTGACCGGTCGCGACGTCGGCGACCGTCACGTGCTCGACCACCTTCCGCAGGTTCGCCCGGACCGCGATCCACACGCGCGGCAGGCTGGCGGAGGCACCACCGTAGCTCGCCTCCTCCGGCGGACCGCCGCGCACGCTGGCGAGCGGCCCCTCGACCGCCCGGATGATGTCGGCGACCGTGATCCGCTCCGGCGGCTTCGCGAGACGAAAGCCGCCCTCGGCACCGCGCTGGCTGCGCACGATGCCCGCGTGGCGCAGCTCGCCGAGAATGTTCTCCAGGAAGTTCAGGGGGATCTCCTGCGCGGTCGCGATCCGCTCTGCCTTGATCGGCTTCTCGTCGGGCGCCGCGGCGAGCTCCACCGCGGCCCGCACCGCGTAGTCAGCTTTGGCCGATATACGCAAAGCCGTATGCCTCGGCCAGCTCGGGATCCTTGTGCGCGAGCATCTCCGCCAGGGAGACCATCACCTTGCACTGCTTCCAGGTCGCGTCGTCCTGCATCTTGCCGTCGATCATGTGCACCCCGCGGCCGTCCGGAATCGCCTCCAGCACCTTCTTGGCGAAGAGCACCTCCTCGGGATCAGGGCTGAAGACCTTCTTCGCGATCGCGATCTGCACCGGGTGAAGCGACCATGCTCCGACGCAGCCGAGCAGGAACGCCGCGCGGAACTGGGTCTCGCAACCCTCGACGTCCTTGATATCTCCGTAGGGACCGTAGAACGGCAGGATCCCCGCGGACGTGCAGGCGTCGACCATCCGCGCGATCGAGTAGTGCCACGGATCCTGCTGGGCGGTCTCCCGCCGCGCCTGCGGATCGTCCGGATCGGGGTCGCTGATCACCCGGTAGCCGGGGTGTCCGCCTCCGACCCGCGTGGTCTTCATCCGCCGCGAGGCGGCGAGGTCGGCCGGCCCGAAGCTCATTCCCTGCATGCGGGGGCTGGCGGTGGCGATCTCCTCGAGGTTGACGACGCCGAGGCCGGTCTCGAGGATCGCGTGAATCAGGATCGGCCGCTCGAGGCCCGCCTGCGCCTCCAGCTGGGCCAGCAGCCTGTCGACGTAGTGGATGTCCCACGGACCCTCGACCTTGGGGATCATCATCACGTCGAGCTTGTCGCCGATCTCGGTGACGACGGTCGTGATGTCCTCCAGCACCCAGGGTGATTCGAGGCTGTTGACCCGCGTCCAGAGCTGCGTCTCGCCGAGCTCCATCTCCTTGCCGACGCGGATCAGGCCCTCCCGTGCCGCCTCCTTGCGGTCGACCGGCACCGCGTCCTCGAGGTTGCCGAGCAGGATGTCGACCGTCGGCGCGATGTCGGGGACCTTCGCGACCATCTTCTCGTTGGAGAAGTCCAGGAAATGGATCATCCGGGAGGGCCTGAACGGGATCTCCATCAGCGGCGCGGGCGCGCCGATCGCGAGGGGCTTTCCAAAATCACGGGGGTTTCGCACGTACGGCTCTCCTGTTCGCTGAGGGCCGAAAGCTAGCGGCTTATGTCGCCGCGAGCGCCCGTGCCAGCAACCCCTCCACCGCGATCCCGTAGTCAAACGCAAGGCCGGCGGTCAGCCCGCCGCAGCTGGCGCCCTGCGGCGTCAGCTGCCGTCGCCGCCCCTCGCACGCAGCAGCGCTGACCACCCGCCCGTTCGGGCGCAGGAACCGCAGCCTGCGATGTCCGACTCGCACCACGCGGAAGCCGCCCTCGTGCACCAGCCGATGGTGATACGAGCACAGCTGGACGAGGTTGTCCAGTGATGTCGGGCCTCCATGCGCCCAGTGCGTGATGTGGTGCGCGTGCAGGAATCGCCGGTGCGTGCAGCCCGGGAACTTGCAGCCGTCATCGCGGCTGCGCAGCGCCCGCCGCAACGCCGGCGGGATCACACGGGACCGGCGCCCGACCGACAGCGGTCTTCCGTCGCGCTCGAGGATCCGCACCACCGACGCGTCGCAGGCGAGCCGCCGCGCCGTCTCCGGCGCGAGCGCAGGCCCCTCCTCGATCGCGGCGCTGCCCTCGTCCGCCGTGAGCGTGTCGACATCGACGTGCACGACCAGCTCGTATGGGTCGCCGCCGCGGCGTCTCGTGTGGATCGTCTCCAGGGCATACCGGGCCGCCTCCGTCAGCGCATCGGCGCGCCGCGCGCCCAGCGGTTTCGCCTCCATCGTGTTGGCGGGGTCCTCGCGCGCGCCGAGATCGAGGTCAGCCGCGGCGACGGCCGCGAGCAGCATCGCGCCGTCCTCGGGCGGCAGGCGGGCGTCGAGCCGGAGCGAGCCGTCCTCCTCCCACCTCCAGCTGACGTATCGCGTGTCGTGCGCCTCGCGGGCGGTGCCCAGCGTGGCTCTGAGCGCGCGGCGGTAGCGGCGGACGATGTTCTCGAGCTGCGCGCCGGAGGCATAGCGCGCGTACTCGAGCAGGCGCTGCTCGGTCTCCGGCGTGGCGACCCGGGTGATCGCGCGGACCTTGCAGTAGGAGAGCTCTCCGCGCGCGAAGGCCTCGCGGACGAGCGGCAGCTCGCCCAGCCGGCGCGCGACGCGCACGTGCTCGCGAGCGGCGACGAGGCCCAGCGAGCAGCGCAGCGACAGCCAGTGCGCGCACGAGATCACGCCCCATTCGAACCAGCCGGCACGCTGATCGAACTCGGCGATCAGCAGCAGCCAGCGGCAGGTCGCGGCGGCGATGTCGGCGGCCAGCTCACAGATCTCTCGACCGAGGTCGTCGAGCGACCGCTCGCCATCGGGTGGGGGGACGTTGTGAGGCGCAGGCGAACACATGTTCGATAGCGTAGGTGCCGCCTCGGACGGAAACGCAAGAGACGATTCCGCGGAATCGTTGCTACTCCATCTCCACGACTGGCATTCTCTGACGGGAACCGACGTAGGAGACAAATTCAGATGACCACCGAGACAGCCATTCCAGTAGAGACAGATCAGGCGGCACGAGAGGCCACCGGCGCCCACCCGTACGGGCGCTACCTCGAGGAGTTCGAGGTCGGCGCGGTGTACAAGCATTGGCCCGCGAAGACGGTCACCGAGTCCGACGATCACCTGTTCTGCCTGCTGACGATGAACCACCATCCGCTGCACATCAACGACGTGTACGCCCAGCAGTCACAGCAAGGCCGCAACGTCGTCGTGGGCCCGCTCGTCTACTCGCTCGCGTTGGGGATGAGCGTTTCGGACGTGAGCGGCAAGGCGATCGCGAACCTCGCGACCGAGGAGCTCAAGCATCCGGCCCCGGTTTTCCACGGGGACACGCTGTTCTGCGAGTCGGAGGTGCTCGAGGTCAAGCCCTCGCAGTCGAAGCCCGATCGCGGCACTGTTCGGGTCCATACACGCGTCCTGAACCAGGACGGGGTGCTGGTGGCGGAGTTCAAGCGCCTTGTGCTGGTCCCGCGCAAGGAACCGGGTAACCCGATACACGGAGCCGAATCGAACGTAGAATAGGTCCAGTTCCAGCGAATCCAGGGAGCTGGATCTCGGCCCCGGGACGGGGCCTGTGCTCCCTATCTCGAATCCCTATCCGCGGTCACCAAAGGCCGCTCACGGGTAGGCTTGCCCCGCCACCGAAAGCATCAGGAGTTCCCAATCCATGGCTCACACCACCCCGAAGAACGCGACGACCAACAACACGCGGCTGTTGGAGTGGGTAGAGGAGATCGTCGCTCTCACCCAGCCCGAGAACGTTCATTGGTGTGATGGGTCAGAGGAGGAGTTCGAGCACTTCGCTCAGCAGCTGATCGACGCGGGGACGTTCGAGCGGCTGTCGGACGCCAAGCGCCCCAACTCGTATCTCGCGCTGTCGGATCCCGCCGACACCGCGCGGGTGGAGGACCGTACGTTCATCTGCTCCGCGAAGGAGGAGGACGCCGGCCCGACCAACAACTGGCGCGACCCGGCGGAGATGCGCACGGCGCTCTCCGAGTTGTTTACCGGAGCGATGCGGGGCCGCACCATGTACGTGGTGCCGTTCTCGATGGGCCCGATCGGCTCGCCGATCTCCTACCTCGGCGTGCAGCTGACCGACTCCACCTACGTCGCGGCCTCGATGGCCCTGATGACGCGCATGGGGCAGGCTGCGCTCGACGAGCTTGGCGAGAACGGCGACTTCATTCCCTGTCTGCATTCGGTCGGGGCGCCGATCTCCGATCCGAGCGACGACGTGCCGTGGCCGTGCAACGCGGAGAACAAGTACATCGTGCACTTCCCCGAGACGCGCGAGGTCTGGTCCTACGGCTCGGGCTACGGCGGCAACGCGCTGCTGGGGAAGAAGTGCTTCGCCCTGCGGCTCGCCTCGGTCATGGCTCGCGACGAGGGCTGGATGGCCGAGCACATGCTGATCCTCAAGGTCACCTCGCCCGAGGGCGACTCGAGGTACATCGCGGGCGCGTTCCCCAGCGCCTGCGGGAAGACCAATCTCTCGATGATGATTCCGACGATCCCCGGCTGGAAGGTCGAGACGATCGGCGATGACATCGCGTGGATGAAGTTCGGCTCCGACGGCCGCCTCTATGCGGTCAATCCCGAGGCGGGGTTCTTCGGCGTCGCGCCGGGGACGAGCGAGAAGACCAATCCAAACGCGCTCAAGATGCTCGAGCGTAACGCCGTCTTCACCAACTGCGCGAAGACCGACGACGGCGACATCTGGTGGGAGGGGATGACCTCCAAGCCGCCGGCGCACCTGACCGATTGGCGCGGCAACGAGTGGACGCCCGAGTCCGAGAAGACCGCCGCCCATCCGAACGCCCGGTTCACCGTGCGGATCGCGCAGTGCCCGTCGGTCGCACCCGAGTGGGATGACCCGGCCGGGGTGCCGATCGACGCGCTGCTGTTCGGCGGTCGCCGCGCCACCGTGGTGCCGCTCGTGCATGAGGCGCGCGACTGGGATCACGGCGTGTTCCTCGGCTCCGTGATGTCCTCGGAGACGACGGCGGCGCAGGCCGGCGACGTCGGCAAGCTCCGCTTCGACCCGATGGCGATGCTGCCCTTCTGCGGGTACAACATGGCCGACTACTTCGGGCACTGGCTCGAGATCGGGCGGCGCGAGGGCGCGCAACTGCCGAAGATCTTCTATGTCAACTGGTTCCGCAAGGATGACGACGGCAAGTTCCTGTGGCCCGGGTTCGGCGAGAACTCTCGCGTTCTGGCCTGGATCTTCCGGCGCCTGGAGGACAATGCCGAGGCGATCGAGACGCCGATCGGGCTCGTGCCGCCGCTCGGCGAGGGCGGGATCGACGTCGACGGGCTCGAGATCGACCGCGCGGCGATGGAGAAGCTGCTGGAGGTCGACCCCGAGGCCTGGCTCGAGCAGCTGCCGCAGATGCACGAGCACTACGCCAAGTTCGGCGATCGTCTGCCCGACGCGCTCGAGCAGCAACTGCGGACGCTCTCCGAGCGGCTGCACTCGGCTTCTTAGAAATCTCTAGTTCCCGCCGCGTACCCTCGGGTGCGTGGCGCTGCCGTTCATTCCCTCGGACGCCGGTCTGCTCGCGCTGCAGGCTGGCGTCGTCGCGGTCGCGCGCCCCGCCGCGGACTTTCCGCTGTTCGCGCGCATGCGGAGCCGCCTCTGGGCGCTGATCCCGATCGCGTCGATCGTGATCGTCGTGTTCGCGATCCGCTATGTCTCGGACACCGCGACGGGTCTGACATATCTCGCCCTGGTCGCGGTGCCGCCGCTGGCGGCGGCGGCGCTCGGCTGGTTCGCGCGCGGATCGCGCCCGTACGTCGCGCTCGTCGCCGTGCCGTTGTTCGTGGTCGCTTGGGCCGCGAAGGATTCGCTGGTGGGGGAGGCGGCGGCCGCCCTGCTCTCGGCGCTGAGCTGCGTCACCCTTGGGGTCCTGCTCTCGGCGGTGACGCCCCCGAACTGGCTGAAGATCGGGATCATCCTGATGGCTGCGGCCGACTCCTGGCTGGTGATCTCCGACCTCCTGCAGGCCCCCAACAGCGCGCTTGTCGCCGCGCATCCCGCGGCCGGCCTGCCGCAGCTTCAGAGCGAGCTGTTCGGCACGGTCTCGATGGGATATGGCGACATGTTCATCGCGGCGCTGCTCGGCGCCGTGCTGGCGCGCGACATCGCCCGTCAGCGCGCCGCGGCGCTGCTGACGCTGGTGATCGCGGCCGCCTTCGACCTGCTGTTCCTGACCGTCTCCGAGCTGCCGGCCACAGTGCCGATCGCGCTGGCGCTGATCGTGAGCGAGCTGTGGGCCCGCCGCGGGCCCGCGCGGCTCAGTGCTCGCCGCCTCCGGTGGACGCCGGGGGACGCGACTCCTCGGCGAGCGAGGTGATCGCGAGGGTGCCGCGGGCCGCCTCCTCGAGCACCTCGGTGGCCTCCTCGGCCGAGCGCGCGTAGAGCTCGACGAGCAGGTGCACGACGATCCGGTCTTCGTCGTGCTTGTGGTAGCGGACGTGGGTGAAGAACTCGCGCGTGCCGTGGTCGCCGAAGGCCGCGTATGAAAGGGCGTCGCCGGCCTCAGGGCCCGAGCAGGTCTCCACGTCGTCGGCGTCGACGGTGACGTTGCACGAGGCCACCCATGGCGTCCCCGCGATCATCCGCTCCCAGCGGTCCTCGATCGGTTCCACGCGCCCGTTGTGGAAGCCCAGGTGCGGCTGATCGTGCATGCAGTCGAGGCACTGGACGACGGCCTCCTGCATTTCGTCTACGACCTCGCCGCGCTCGCCGGTCTCCGGATCGATGCGGTGGATCCCCTCGTAGTGGACCTGGACCTCGAGATTCTGCGACCAGCAGCGGTAGCAGCGAAGCCAGCTCCGGACCTCCGTTGAGCCCTCCATCGTTCTGATTCTACGAACCCTCGCTTCATGCGCATACGATCCGCGTCTTGGCGAGCGACGAGAGGCCGAAAGTGGAACCGATCGGGGTGGTGCTGGCCGGTGGCCTGGGGCGGCGGATCGGCGGCTCGAAGGCCGTCGTGCTGCTGAACGGGAAGCCATTGATCGGATACCCGCTGGCCGCGATGCACGAGGCCCTCGACGAGGTGGCGGTGATCGCCAAGCCCGACACGGAGCTTCCGCAGCTGGCGGGCGTGACGGTCTGGATCGAGGCGGTGGAGCCGCGCCATCCGCTGGCTGGAATCGTGCATGCGCTCGCGCTCGGCGGCGGCCGGGCGGTGATGGCCTGCCCCGGCGACCTCCCGTTCGTGACGCCGGAGCTGATCCGCAGAATCTGCTCACACGATTCCGCGGAATCGTCCGTGGTCCTCGCGGGCTGCGGAAACCTGCTGCAACCGTTGCTCGGCTGCTATCCGGCGGCGGCGATCGAGCCGCTGCGCGCGGCGCTGGGCGACGCGACCCGGTCGGCGCGGGAGATCGTGCATGACCTGGAGCCGACCGTGCTCGAGGTGGAGGACCCCGTTGAGCTGTTCAACGTCAACTCGCCCGACGATCTGCTCCAGGCCGCCGGGATGCTCGACGCGCGGCGCTACCCGAACGTGAAGTCGTAGGCGCTGACGCCGGGCGGGATCTGCACGGTGAGCACGAACTGGGCGTCCTGGGGCAGCGAGACGAGCGAGTAGAGCCGCTGGGCCTGAACCTGCACGACGCCGCTCGGCCGGCCGTCGATCAGCACCCGGACGGTGCGCGCGACGTTCCCGGCGGAGGTCATCACGAGGTACGCGTGCGCGGCCTGGATCCCACCTGAGATCGAGGCGCCGGGGGAGAGGGGCGTGGCGGACTCGGCGCCCACCCTCCACGTGCCTTTCAGGCCGAACTCGTTCAGCTGGGCGCTGCTCCCGAGGCCCGGATACGTATGAACGCCGGGCTGGAGGGCGGGCACGAAACCCTGGGCACGCTGGGGATCCAGGTAGGTCTCGGGCGTGCCGAGGTTGGAGGACGGCATGATCGCGGTCGCGGACATCGGCGGGGGCAGGTTGCGGGCGCCGGCCTCGAACAGCAGCTCGCGGACGACGGCCTCGTCCTCCTTGTAGTTGCCCTCGCCGAACTGGGTGTGGCGGACGTTGCCCCGAGCATCGACGAAGTACTCCGCGGGCCAGTACTCGTTCTTGTAGGCATTCCAGGTCGCGAGATTGTTGTCCTGCACGACCGGATAGCGGATCGCGTCACTGCGGATCGCCTGCAGAACGTTTCCGGCCTCCTGCTCGAACGTGAACTCCGGCGCCTCGATCCCGACGACCTCGAGCCCGTCGCGGTGATAGGTCGCGTAGAGGCCCTTGAGGAACGGCAGGGTGCGGATGCAGTTGATGCAGGTGTAGGTCCAGAAGTCGATCAGCACGGGGTGCCCGCGTAGCGCGGCCATCGTCAACGGCCGGCCGGCGGCGGTGTTGAACCAGTCCTGGGTGCCGACGAAGTCCGGGGCGCGCCCCAGATCCGGAAGCGCGGGCGTGCGGACCCCTGGAATCGCGACGCCGATCCGATCGGGGACCGGGGTCAGGGCCGCCTCGGCCTGGCGCTGGGCGAATACCGAGGCGGGCCTCAGCGACGCCAGCCGGTTCTGCACCGCGCCGGAGCTCTCGAGCGAGCGGGTGGGGTCGACGAGCACGGCGGGCAGGCTCGCGTCGCGCGCGAGCGCCTCCTCGAAGCGCACGTCGACGTTGAACGCCATCAGCACGCCGGTGAGCAGGAGCACCCCGCCGAGCGAGCGCTCCACCACGTGGCCGCGGGCGTGG
This sequence comes from uncultured Solirubrobacterales bacterium, assembly GCA_963849285.1. Classification (GTDB taxonomy): domain Bacteria; phylum Actinomycetota; class Thermoleophilia; order Solirubrobacterales; family Solirubrobacteraceae; genus Palsa-465. The sequence continues at coordinate 1,096,173 of CAWKGS010000005.1, read as the reverse complement.
CGGCGGATGCGGTCCAGCACCGCGCGGCCACCGAGGCCGTAGAGGAGCATGACCGCGGCGAGGCCGAGCGAGTACGACAGGGCCAGCACGAAGATCCGGGCGGTGGCGCCGCTCGAGGCGCTGACGGCGGTGACGGCGGCGAGGATCGGGCCCGCGCACGGGGCGCAGACGAAGCCGAGCGCGCCGCCGACGCCGACCCCGGACCAGAACCCGTCGCCCCGGCTCCGCGGGCCGAACCGCGCCAGCCGCGACAGCGGCGCCTGAACGCGCGCCGCGAGGTCCGGGATCAGCATCACCACGCCGAACACGATCAACACGACGATCGCCAGGTCGCGGGCGGCGCTCGACGCCAGCCCGACGCCCTTGACGAGCTGGGCCAGGGCGACGATCGCGATCGTGAACGTGATCGCGAGCCCCAGAACGATCCCCACCGGGCGCCGGCGGCCGCCGAGCGCGCTCGCAGAGAGCAGCGCGGGCACGACCGGCAGCACGCATGGCGTGATCGCCGTGCCGGCGCCGGCGAGCAGGGCAACCGCGATCAGCAGCAGCATGTGTCCCTCAGATCATGCTGACCGGTGGTTGCGAAGTTATTAACCGCCGATCGCGGACATCGTCCGCGTCGGCTGGATGAAGCCGGGCTCGCCGACGTGGTGCTTGAGCTCCTTGCGCCACACGGCATCGCGGATGATCTGCTCGAGGTCGGCATCTGAGGCACCCCCTCGCAGCGGACCGCGCAGGTCGGTTTCGTTCAGCGAGAACAGGCAGGTGCGAAGCCGCCCGTCGGCGGTGAGGCGAATCCGATCGCAGTCGGCGCAGAACGGCTCCGAGACCGGGCTGATGAGGCCGATCTGCCCGCGGCCGTCGGCGAATCGGTACACCCGCGCGGTGGCGTGGGGATCGCGCGGTAGAGGCTCGAGCGGGTAGACGGCGTCGATCGCGGCGTGGATCTCGGCCCCGGTCAGTACCTGATCGGGGGTCCACGCCCGGTCCGCGTCGAGCGGCATGAACTCGATGAACCGCACCTCGTAGGGAGTCGAGCGCGCCAGCTCCGCGAACGGGATCACCTCCTCCTCGGTGAAATCCCGGATCGCGACCGCGTTGATCTTGATCGGGTGCGCCTCGGGGAAGGTGGCGAGCAGTTCCAGCCCGCGCAGGACCTGAGGAAGGGCGTCGCGGCGGGTGAGCTCGTAGAAGCGGTCCTGCTGAAGCGAGTCGACGGAGACGTTGAAGCGGTTCACCCCCGCCTCGACCAGGGCGGCGGCGTCGCGCTCGAGCAGGAAGCCGTTGGTCGTGACCGATAGGTCCCGGACCTCGGGGAGCGAGGCCAGCATCGCGGCGAGCTGCGGGAATCCGCGGCGCACGAGCGGCTCGCCGCCCGTCAACCGGATGTCGTGCACGCCCATCGACGAGAGGAGCGCGACGATTCTCGTGATCTCCTCGAACCGCAGGATCTCGGTGCGTTCGAGCCAGGGCAGGCCCTCGGCGGGCATGCAGTACTGGCAGCGGAAGTTGCAGCGGTCGGTGACCGAGACCCGCAGGTCGCCGATCGCGCGGCCATGACCATCGCGCAGAGGCTCCATCAACAACAAGGCTAGCCGGAGCGCGCGTGCGGCCGGCCACCACCGAGGAACGACTCGACGAACTCGGCGCTCGCCGACAGCTCCCGGGGCGTGCCCTCCATCCGCAGCTGGCCGCCCCCGAGCACGTATGTCCGATCGGAGATCTCGAGGACCGCCCTGGCCCGTTGCTCGACGACCAGCACCGACGCCCCCGTCTCTGCCAGCTGGCGAACGTGCTCCTGGAGCACCGACGCCGCGAGCGCCGGCGCGAGGTTCGCCGTGGGCTCGTCGAGCAGGATCAGCGCGGGCTCAAGCATCAGGGCGCGCCCCATCGCCAGCATCTTGCGCTCGCCGCCGCTGAGCTTCCCCGCGCGGCGAGTGAGCATCCGCTTGAGCTGGGGGAACACGTCCAGGACGTGCTCGATCCGCCTCGGAATCTCGCCCCGGCGCAGCATGTAGCCGCCCATCTCGAGGTTCTCCCGCACCGTCAGCGGCGCGAACACGTCGTCGATCTGCGGAACGTATCCGACGCCCGCTCGCGCGATTCGCTCGGGCGTCCAGCCGCGCACCTCCCGGTCGCCGATCAAGACCTCGCCGGACATGATCTCGACCAGGCCGACGAGGCTCTTCAACAGCGTGCTCTTGCCCGAGCCGTTGGGACCGACGATCGAGACGACCTCTCCGGGCTCGACGGCAATCGACACGCCGTGGATCACCGGGCTCCCGTCGTAGCCCGCCGTGATCTCGACGGCCCGCAGCGAGATCGCGGATCGGCGCTCATCCGACAAGGTACGCCTCCACGACCTCTTCCTTCGCGCGCAGCGCCTCCATCGTGCCCTGCGCCAGCACGCGGCCCTCGGCCATGACGATCACCGGGTCGCAGAACTCGTCCATGATCGAGAGCTCGTGCTCGACCATCACCACGGTCATGCCCGACTCGGTGAGGGCCACCAGGTGCATTCCGATCTGATGAGCGAGGCGGGGGTGCACCCCGGCCATCGGCTCGTCGAGCAGCAGCACGTCCGGCTCGGTCATCAGCGCCCGCATGATCTCAACGAGGCGGCGCTGGCCGCCACTCAGGTCGCCGGCATAGCGGTCGGCGAGGTCCTGCAGGCCGAAGCGCTCGAGCATCGCCTCGCAGCGGGCGATCGCCCCACTCTCCTGCGCACCCCAGTAGCGCCGGCCGAGCAGCGCTCCCCGGAACGACTCGCCGCGCTGGTCCGGGATCGCCGCGAGCAGGTTCTCGATCACCGTGAGACGCTTGAACTCGCTCGCGAGCTGGAAGGTGCGGACCAGTCCGAGACGCGCCCGCCTGTAGGCGGGCAGGCGGGTGATCTCGTCGCCGCGGTAGACGATCCGCCCGGCGCTCGGGGCGAGCGTCCCGGCCAGCATCGCCAGCAGCGTCGACTTGCCGGCGCCGTTCGGTCCGATGATCCCGGTCAGCCGGGCGCGCTGGAAGGCCATCGCGACGCCGTCGACGGCGGGGACCCCCTCGAAGGTCCGGGTGAGGCCCTCGCAGCTGAGGATCACCTCGCCGGTGAACGCGTCCCGGCGCGCGACATCCGACTCGCCGGCCGCAAACGAACCGGCCGACTCAGGTGAGCCGCCGCGGCCTCAGGTGAGCGGTCCGGCTCAGGTGAGCGCGCGCCCGCGATCACCCGCCGGCGCTCGGGCAGGATCCCCTGGGGCCGGAACCACAGGAACAGGACGATCAGAAGCCCGATCACCACCCACTGCAGCGCGGGAATCAGGCCCGGGTGGTTCGGGACCTCGGGGATGTAGCGCGTCGCCTCCTCGAATGCGACGGGCACCAGGATCGCCCCGAGCATCGCGCCGCGATGGTTGCCCGCGCCGCCGATGATCACCGCCGCGAACAGGATCACCGTCTCGGCGTAGCCCCACGCCTGGGGGTCCCACAGGTTGATGAAGCCGACCAGCACCGCGCCCGAGAGGCCCGCGATCGCGCCGCCGATGACCAGCGAGGAGGTCCGCAGCGACCGCAGGCTCTTGCCCAGCGAGTCGGCGACGGTGTCGTTGTCGCGCATCGCGCGCAGCGTCCGGCCGTAGGGCGAGTCGGTGATGCGCTGGACGAACACGTACACCAGCAGCGCGAGCGCCACAGCCGCGATGCCGTACAGCCATTGGTAGCCGGAGGACTGCGGGTTGAACGAGCCCTGGAGGGGGGCGGGCACGAGCGAGAGCCCGGCGGCGCCGTTGAACAGCGGCACGTAGTTGGTCACGAGCACGTTGAACATCACCGCGGTCACGAGCAGCCCGACAGCCGCGAAGTCGCCGCGCAGGCGCTTGCCCACGATCGACGCGAACGGAACGGCGAGCAGGCCGCCGACGATCGCGGCGCCGATCCACGGCAGCGGGAAGGGCAGGTTCAGCCCGCCGATGTAGGACTGGAAGCCGCCGTTCGCGCTGTCGGCGGGGAGCGAGAGGACGGCCGCCGTGTATGCCCCGGCGGACTGGAAGATGATGAAGCCGAAGTTGGTCACTCCGGCGATCCCGAACTGCTGGCTCAGACCCAGGCAGGCGATCGCGTCCACGCCGGCATACACGAGCAGGGTCGTGATGTAGTAGACCATCCGCCCCTCAGATCGCCGTGGAGAGCAGCCCGGTCGGGCGCAGCGCGAGCATCGCGAGCAGGATCACGAACGCGATCACGTCCTTGTAGTCAGAGACGATGAACGCCGCGCTCACCTCGGTCGCGAGGCCGATCACGAGCGCGCCGAGCATCGCGCCGTACGCCTGGCCCGGTCCGCCGAGGAACACGGCGGCCAGGATCAGGACGAGGAAGATGTCGGTGCTGGTGGCGCCGAACGTCCCCGAGTTGATCGCGAAGACCACGCCCGCCAGCCCGCACAGAGCGCCCGTGATAAGCCAGGTGAGCGTGACCACCAGATGGGTCCGGATGCCGCAGTTGCGGGCGAGGTTGCGATTCGCGGCCGTCGCGCGCATCGCCTTGCCGAGCCGCGAGTAGCGGATCAGCGCGTGCATCAGCAGCATCACGACGATGCTCAGCGCGATGATCACCAGCTGGACGACCGTGAGCTCGAATGAGCCCGCCTTGACCGTCGCGCCCTGGCTCATCGAGTAGGACACATTGGTCGGTCCGGCGATCGCCTGCGTGCCGAACTCCAGGATCAGCGTCATGCCGAGCGACACGATCACCATCCCGATCGGGGAGGTTCCCTTGCGCTGGAAGGGCGTGTAGATCACGTTGTTGAGGAACAGGGAGATCAGCGCACCCGCCGCGATTCCGGCGGGTGCGCTGAGCCATACGTTGACCCCGGCGTGGTTGAGCGCATAGGTGGCGTACGCCGCCACGATCATCACGCCTCCGTATGCCAGGTTGAGCACGTTCGTTACCGCGAACTGGAGCGTGAACCCGACGGCGGCGAGCGCGAGCACGGCCGCCGTGACGAGCCCGAACCCGATCGAGGCGACGAAGACGCTCATCGTCGGCGGCGACTCACAGCCCGAGCGCGCGCAACGTGCTCGTCGGGATGTTCGCGACGACGTTCACCTGCCCCGCGGGGCTGTAGGTGTCGATCTGGAAGATCCCGGTCGAGTCGTGGTAGGCGTCGAAGCTCGTCGGGCCGCCCGGGCCTTCGTAGCGGATCTGCTTGCCCTGCTTGAGCGCCGCCGCGCCCTGCGCGAACGAGTAGACCGTGGTCGCACCCGCTGAGCCGTCGCCGATCTTGATGATGTACGGACCGTAGACCGCCGGATCGGTGCTCTTGGAGGCGAGCATCGCCAGCGCGGCCAGATTGATCCCGTCGTACAGGTGCACCGCGCCCGGCGCGGTCAGGTACGTCGAGAAGTCGCCCGTGCTGCCGACCTTGCCCTTCTCGGCGAACATCGCCTTGGAGAACACGTCGAACGCCGGCCCGCTGGTCTCCGTCACCAGGTTGTCGGCCAGGAAGTTCGGCGAGAGCGTGCTCGGGCCGACGGCGGCCGACACGGACTTGAACCAATCCGGCGAGATCGTCGCCGAGGTCCCGATCACGGGGATCAGCTTGCCGCCGTTCAGCTGCTTGAGCTCCGAGAGGAAGGCCGCCTCTGGAGGCCCGAGCGCCTCGGTCAGGATCGCGTCCGGCTTTGAGTCGACGATCTTCGCCGCCTCGGTCCGGAACGTGGTCGCGTTCAGGTCGAGCGTCTCGTTGGCGGTGAGCGTCATCCCGGCGGTCTTGATCGCGGCGATCGCGGGCTGGATGAACGTCTGCGAGCCGATGTCGTTCCCGAACGCCAGGGCGAGTCGCTTGTAGCCCTTGCGCTGCGCGATCGCGATCATCGCGTAGGACTCCGACAGGTCCGGGGGGACCAGGCGGTAGAAGTACGGGAACTTCACGTGGTCGAACTCCGACTGGCCGGTCATGCAGAACGAGATCGTCTTGTTCGCCGTGAAGAGCGGCACGACCGAGGCCGCCTCGTCCGAGGTGCAGCCGATCACGAACGCCAGGTTGGAGGTGGAGGCGAACATCTGGCGCACCGCGGGAACCGCATCGGCCGGGTCGCCGCGGGTGTCGACAGCCTTGCAGCCGAATTGATGACCGAGCACGCCGCCGGCCGCGTCGATCGCGCCCGTCGCCGCGTCGCACGACACCAGATAGGTCGGTCCGAGCGCCGCGTCGGGGCCCGTGAAGGGTGCGACGTCGGCGACCGTCAGCTTCGCCCCGCTCGACGCGCTGCTGCCGCCGCCTCCCGATGATGATGATGATGAGCTTCCGCATCCCGTCGCGACGAGCGCGGCGGCAACGCACAACCCGGCGATCCGGGCTGATCGTGTGGATACCCGCATGGTCCTCTCCTCTTGTTGGCTAAAACGTCGCAGTGGTCTTCACCGGCGGACTCCACGGCCACTCGGCGCTCCCGTTGCGATCCTCGGCGACGATGCGGTTCGCGATCCGTCCCACACCTTCGATCGTCACCTCGAGCATGTCTCCGGGTTCCAGCCAGACCGGCGGCTGCCGGGCGAAGCCGACCCCGCCGGGCGTTCCCGTCGCGATCACGTCTCCCGGCCGCAACGTGGTGAACGATGACAGGAACTCGATCGTCCGCGGAACGTCGAAGATCATCTGCGAGGTCCGCGCGGACTGCATCACCTCGCCGTTGAGCTCGGTCGTGAGCTGCAGATCCGACACGTCGAGCTCGTCCGCGGTGACGAGCTCCGGACCGATCGGCATCGACCCGTCGAAGTTCTTGCCCGCGGTCCACTGGGTTGCGGCGCGCTGCCATTCGCGCGCCGTGCCGTCCATCACCACCACGTATCCGGCGACGGCCGCGAGGGCCTCGTCCGCCGGGATGTAGCGCCCGCCGCGTCCGATCACCACGCCGAGCTCCCCCTCGTAGTCGAAGTGGGAGCTGAGATCCGGCTTGACCACGTCACCGTATGGCGGTGCGACGGAGTCGGTGCCGCGAACGAACACCTCCGGCCATTGCGTCTTCGGCCGGCCCCCTTCAAGCGCGTGCTCGAGGTAGTTGACGCCCAGGCACAGGATCCGGCGAGGCGCGGGAACCGCGGGACCGTACTCCGCGTCGGTCAGCTGACGGCCGCTCTGCGAAGCCGCCCGCCGCACGGTCTCGAGCCCGGCGGGGCCGCGCGCGAGCAGTGTCTGCAAGTCCGAGAGCTCCGGATCTCCGCTCGCGCGAGCGAGGTCGACATACCCCTCCTCGCCGCGTACGTGCAGCCGGAGCCCGTCTGAGGTTCGGACCGTGGCAAGTCTCATCGTCCGCCTTTGGTTCGATTTGTCGGATTGGTCGCAAAGCTACAACCGGCACTTCGAAGCGTCAACTGATCTTTGTTACGCTCGCATTGGCGCGGTGATTGGTACGATTGGTTGAGATGTCTGCCGCACCCGCATACAGCCACGAGCTGGCCCGCCGGATCCTCGAGCGCTCGGAGCGGGGGAAGCGGCTGCCCGGCAACCGCCTGCCGACCGAGCGCCTGCTCGCGACCGAGCTGGGGGTCACCCGCACGATGGTGCGGCAAGCGCTGTCGGTGCTCGAGGCCGAGGGGCGGATCTCGCGGGAGGTCGGCCGGGGAACGTTCCTGCGCGCGGTCGAGGACTCGGGCGACGTCGGGCCCGCGGACGTGATGGCGGCGAGGCGGCTGATCGAGCCGCAGGTGATCCCGCTGGTGGTCGCCTGGGCCACGCCCCGCGACTTCGACGAGATGCGCCGCTGCCTGGATGGCGGCGCCGCCGCGGAGAGCTACGACGAGTTCGAGGTCTGGGACTACGCCCTGCACCATGCGATCGTGGTCGCCAGCCGCAATGCGCTGCTGGTCGAGATGTACGGCACGGTCGAGCGCGCCCGCAGAGGCCAGATCTGGGGCAACCTCAAGCGCCGCAGCGACTCACGCGAGCGGCGCGGCGATTACCACCGGGACCACGTCGAGCTCGTCGAGGCGCTCGCCGCGCGCGAGACCGCCCGCGCGGTGGAGCTGATGGAGCTGCACCTGGCGCGAGTGCAGGACAACCTCCTCGGCCCCTGAGCGCAGGCCGGGCCGCCCCCGGGATGGGGGAGGTCCTCAGCCCCCCGCGAGCAGCCCGAACGCGACCATGTCCTCCCGGCCCTCGCGGCCCGGCATGTACGAGCGCAGCAGCGCCTCGCGCGCGAACCCCGCCCGCTCGGCGACCTGCTGGGAGGCGGGGTTGCCGGTCGAGGCGAGCAGGTCGATCCGCTCGAGGCCCAGTTGCCCGAACCCCCACTCGCAGATCAGCCGCACCGCTCGGGTCGCGTGGCCGGCGCTGCGCGCGTACGCCGCGAGCCAGTAGCCGACTTCGGCGCGCCCGTGCTCCCAGGCGAAGCGCATCAGCGAGATCGAGCCGAGCAGCCGGTCGAGATCGTCGGAGGAGACGATCGCAAACGGCGCGCTCACGCCGGCGTTGATCGCGTCGTAGCGCTGCAGCAGATAGGCCCTGGCGTCGGCCTCGCCATACGGCCGGGGCACCCGCGTCCAGCGCCAGATGTCGCGATCCTGGCAGGCCGCGACCAGCGCGCGGAGGTCGCTGTCGCGCCAGGGTCGCAGGGCGGTGGGGCCATCGGCGAGCGGCTCGCCCGGCAGGACGATCCGCTTCACGCGTCGCCCTCCGCGGCGCGACGCTCGAGCGCGATCGTCAGCGCGGCGACGTCGAGCCCTGCGTCCTGCGCGTCGAGGAACCGCTGGGCGGCGCGACGGCCGCCGATGGCCCGCAACCCGCGCTCGCCGTGCTCGGCGAGAAAGTCCGCGAGGGCATGCCGGCGGCGCGCGCGGAGGCGACGGGCGGGAAGATCGAGGGCGGCCCGGTGCGCGTCGAGAGCGTCGACGAGCTCCGCGATCCCCGCGCCCGGCGGGACCGAGGAGACCGCGATCACCGGCACCGCGTCGGTCCCGAGCGAGCGCAGCGCCGCCTGGAGGTCGGCCACCGAGCGGGTCGCGACCTGCCCCAGGTCCGCCTTGGTCACCACCAGCACGTCCGGCACCTCCATGATCCCCGCCTTGAGGAACTGGAGCACGTCGCCGGCACCCGGTTGTACGACGACGGCGACCGTGTCCGCGACGTCGGCGACCTCCGTCTCGGACTGACCGACTCCGACGGTCTCGATCACCACCACGTCGAACGCCGCGGCCAACGCGCCGGCCGCCGCCCGGGTTGCCGGCGCGAGCCCGCCGAGCCGATCGCCGGCGGCCGTGGAGCGGACGAACACGCTCGGGTCGGAGGGATCGACCTCGATCCGGGCGCGGTCGCCGAGCAGTGCTCCGCCCGAGCGCCGCGAGGTGGGGTCGACCGCCAGCACCGCTACCGAACGCGAGCGCCTGCGCCATTCGGTCACGAGCCTCGCCAGCAGCGAGGACTTCCCGACGCCCGGCGGCCCGGTGATGCCGACGATGTGGGCGGGCGCCTCGCCACCCAGCGCTGCCGGCGAAACGGAGGCCAGCAGCCGCGACGCCGCGGCGCGCGCGTCCGGCGTCCGGCTCTCGACCAGGTTCAGCACGGCCGGGGCGACGCTCAGGTCGCGCTCGCGCAGCCGCGCAGCGAGCGCGTCGCTCAAGCGGCGACCGAGTTGCGCTCCGCCACGAGCCCGACGATGTCCCGCATCATCCGGTTCAGGTCCCAGTCCTTCGGCGTGTAGATCGCCGCGACGCCGAGCTCGCGCAGGGCTGCCGCGTCCGCCTCGGGGATGATCCCGCCGACGACGACCGGGATATCGCCAGCCCCCGCCACACGAAGTGCCTCGACCACGGCCGGGATCAGCTCGCGATGAGAGCCCGACAGGATCGACAGGCCGATCACGTGGACGCCCTCCTGAGCGGCGGAGTTCGCGATCTGCGTGGGCGTGAGGCGGATGCCCTCGTAGACCACGTCCATCCCCGCGTCGCGTGCGCGGACCGCGATCTGCTCGGCGCCGTTGGAATGGCCGTCGAGGCCGGGCTTGCCGACGAGGAACTTCAACCGCCGCCCGAGGACCTCGCTGACGCGCTCGATCTCCTCGCGCAGCTCGGCCACATCCTCGCTGGGGATCGCCGCGGCCTCGCCGACCCCGGTCGGCGCGCGGTACTCGCCGAACGCCTCGCGCAGCGTCTGCGCCCACTCGCCGGTCGTGACGCCCGCGCGCGCGGCCGCGATCGTGGCGGGCATGATGTTCTCGGAGCTCTCGCGGGCGACACGCGCGAGCTCGGCCAGGGCGGACTCGACGGCCCCCGGATCGCGCGAGGACTGCCAGACGGCGAGGGCCTCCTGCTGCGCGGCCTCGACGGCCGGATCGACCACCAGGATCCCTCCATCGTCGGCGGCTGTCAGCGGCGAGGGCTCGGTGGAGGTGAAGCGATTCATCCCCACCACGGTGAGCTCGCCCGATTCGATCCTCCGCCAGCGCTCCCGGTGCGATTCCACGAGCGAGGCCTTCATGTAGTCGACCGCGTCGACGGCGCCACCGAGCTCCGCCACCCGGGCCATCTCGGCGCGGGCGCCGGACACGAGCTCATCGACCAGCCCGTCCATCACCTTCGAGCCCTCGAAGATGTCCGGGTACTCCAGCAGATCGGTTTCGTAGGCGAGGATCTGCTGCAGGCGCAGCGACCACTGCTGATCCCAGGGCCGCGGCAGCCCGAGCGCCTCGTTCCACGCGGGCAGCTGAATCGCGCGCGCGCGGGCGTCGCGGCCGAGCGTCACCGCGAGCGCCTCCAGCGCGATCCGGTAGACGTTGTTCTCGGGCTGGGACTCCGTCAGCCCCAGCGAGTTGACCTGCACGCCGTAGCGGAAGCGGCGGTGCTTCTCGTCCTCGACGCCGTAGCGCTCGCGGCCGAGCTCATCCCACAGCACGCTCATCGCTCGGAGCTTCGCGTGCTCCTCGACGAACCGCACGCCGGCGTTGACGAAGAACGAGATCCGCCCAAAGACGCTTCCCATGATGCCGTCGTCGACGCGCTCGCGGACCGCGTCCAGCACGGCGATGGCGTTGCACATCGCGTAGGCGATCTCCTGCACGGGGGTCGCGCCGGCCTCCTGCAGGTGATAGGAGCAGATGTTGATCGGGTTCCACTTCGGCACGTGCCGGACCGTGTAGGCGATCGTGTCCGCGATCAGCCGCATGCTCGGACCCGGGGGGAACGCGTAGGTTCCGCGACTCAGGTACTCCTTGAGGATGTCGTTCTGCGTGGTCCCCTGAAGCTGCTCCTCCGGGACCTCGTGCTCCTCAGCGGCGACGATGTACAGCGCCAGCAGCCAGGCCGCGGTCGCGTTGATCGTCATCGAGGTGTTCATCTGGTCGAGCGGGATGCCGTCGAGCAGCGTCAGCATGTCGCCCTTGTGCGCGATCGACACGCCGACCTTGCCGACTTCGCCGCGCGCCAGCTCGTGGTCGGGGTCATAGCCGGTCTGCGTGGGCAGGTCGAACGCGACCGAAAGGCCGGTCTGGCCCTTGGCGAGGTTGCGGCGGTACAGCTCATTGGAGCGCTTGGCGTCCGAGTGCCCGGCGTAGGTCCGCATCATCCATGGCCGGTCGCGTTCGGGCAGGCGCGGCGATTGCATCTCCGACATGCGGTTCATTGTATGGAGGCTGGCTTGTTCAGCTGGCCAGTGCGGTACCTTGCAGGTATGCCCGATCAAAGCTCAGCCGCCACCGAGCACGCCCTCATCCAGGAGGTCACGGCGCCGCTGGAATCGCTGCCGGATGATGCGCTCCCCGTCGCGGCGGATGTCGATTTTCCGATCACGCTGCGGGGATACGACCGCCTGGCGGTCGACGCGTACGTGAAGAAGACCAGCCAGCTCGTCGCCGAGCTGCAGTCGACGCGCTCGCCCGAGGCCGCGATTCGCCGCGCGCTCGAGCGGGTCGGTCAGGAGACCTCCGGGGTCCTTCAGCGCGCGCACGACACGGCCGACCAGATCACCGCGCAGTCGCGCAAGGAGGCAGAGGAGCGGCTGGTGCGGGCGCGCCAGGAGGCGGAGCAGATCACGATCGACGCGCGCGAGCGGCTGAAGGACCTCGACGCGGAGACCGACCGGATCTGGGCCGAGCGCCATCGGATCGTCGAGGACGCTCGCGAGCTGGCGCGCCAACTGCTCGTGCTGGCGGACGCGGCCGCCGAGCGCTTCCCGCCCGCCGAAGAGGAGCAGGCGGTCGAGATCACGCCGAAGGTCTACAACGGCGAGGCCGAGGTCGAGCCCCAACAGCTGCCGGCCGACCAGGACGCCACGCAGGTGATCCCCCCGGTAGGGCCTGCGGAGAACGGCACCACCGGCGAGTGAACCTGATCGACGTCCGGCACCTCGGTCGCGAGCGGGTGATCGGGTGCTGGCGGGTCGGGGAGATCCTGATCGACCCCGGGCCGACGTCGTGCCTGCCGACGCTGCTGGAGGCGCTCGACGGCTGGCGGCCGCGGGCGCTGCTGCTCACGCACATCCACCTCGACCACGCCGGCGCGAGCGGCTCGCTCGTGGAGCGCTGGCCGGATCTAGAGGTCTACGTGCACGAGCGCGGGGCGCCGCACATGATCGAGCCCGGGAAGCTGATCGAGAGCGCGACCAAGCTCTACGGCGATGAGATGGACCGGCTCTGGGGGGAGATGGTGCCCGTCCCGGAGCAAAACCTCCGCGTGCTCGAAGGCGGGGAGACGGTGATCGACGGGTCCTTCGAGGTCGCCTACACGCCCGGGCACGCCTCGCATCACGTCTCCTTCCTGCACGAGGGGACCGCGTTCGTCGGCGACGTCGGGGGCGTGCGGATCACGCCCGACCACCTGACGATCCCGCCCACGCCGCCGCCGGACATCGACGTCGAGGCCTGGCACGAGTCGATCGAGCGGATCCGCGCGTGGAGCCCGCGGGCGCTCGCGTTCACGCACTTCGGCTCCAGCGAGGAGGTCGACTGGCAGCTGGGCGAGCTCGCCGGGCGTCTCGACGACTGGGCGAGGCGAGCCCACGAACAGGATCGCGACGGCTTCATCGCGTCACTCCGCGCCGAGATCGAGGACCGCGCGCAGGCCTCGCTGGTGCCCGCGTACTACCAGGCCGCGCCGCCCGAGCAGCTGCAGGCAGGGCTGCAGAGGTACTGGGACAAGCGCGTATCCTGAAGGCCGATGTCGCAGACGATCGAGCTGCCCCGCCTAGGAGGCCCGGGCAGCGGCCTCGGGGGCCTGTGGCGGGTGGTGGTGCTCAACGACGACCACAACACGTTCGACCACGTCGCCGAGACGCTCTCGCGGGTGATCCCCGGCGTGACGCTGGCCGAGGGCTACCGCTACGCGGACAGAATCCACAACAGCGGCTGCGCGATCGTGTGGAGCGGCCCGCGAGACGACGCGGAGACCTACTGGACGCAGCTCGACGGCGCGGGGCTCACGATGGCACCGCTTGAGTCCGCCTGAGCGTCGCGGCCTGCTGACGCTCGGGGCTGACCCGCTTCACGTTCCACACGACGTGCAGCTTCTCGAGCAGGGCGATCACGAGGCCGGTGGGATCGGCAAGCCGCTCCCAGAACCGCAGGCCATGGAAGGCGGAGGTCGGGAAAGCGTGATGGTTGTGGTGCCAGGCCTCGCCCATCGAGAGCGGCGCCAGCCAGAACACGTTGCGCGACTCGTCGTCGACGTCGAAGCGCCGGCGGCCGAAGAAGTGGCACACCGAGTTGATCGACCAGGTCACGTGGTGCAGCAGGAACACGCGCACGAAGCCGCCCCACAGAAGCGCGGTCAGGGCGGTGCCGATGCCGCCGCCGACGATCCAGCCGAGCGCGAACGGGATCACGAAGCCGAGCGTCACGAACACCCAGAACAGCTTGTCCATCGCCCGCATCAGGCGGTCCTTGACGAGGTCCGCGGCGAAGCGCTCGCGGTCGGCGGTCCCGACGGACTCGAACAGCCAGCCCATGTGGGCGTGCCAGAGTCCCTTCACGCCGCCCCAGAAGCCGGGTCCGCTGAGGTGCGGTGAGTGCGGATCGCCGTCGTGGTCGGTGAAGGCGTGATGCTTGCGGTGGTCGGCGACCCAGGTGATCACCGAGCCCTGCACGGCCATCGAGCCGAACGCCGCGATCACCGCGCGGAAGGCCCGCGAGGACTCGAACGCGCGGTGGGTGAACATCCGGTGATATCCGAGCGTCACGCCGAGTGCGGTGATCACGTAGAAGCCGATCAGCAGGCCCAGCTCCAGCGGGCCGATCGCGCGGTCCCACAGCAGCACGATCGCGGCGACCAGGCCCACCAGCGGCAGCGGCACGCCGATGAGGTTGGCGATCTTGTGGGCGCGGCTCATCACCGCTTTTAACTGTACGTCAGGCGGGCGCAAGTTTCTCCTATTGATACCACTATCCCGGCCAGCGAACTTGTAGCTTACGTATAAGTTATGGCCGACCAGCCGTGGCACGAGCTGCCGCCCGAGATCGCCGACGTGATGCGCTCGCGCCTCCAGGAGGTGGCGCGCGAGATGATCGAGGCGGTCCGCACGATCCCCGCGTACGCGCGCCCGCTCGACGGGCCGTTCGGCGACGGCATCAAGGCCGGGGTGCAGGAGGCGCTGCGTCACTTCCTCGCCGAGATCGAACGGGGCGCGCCCGTGCCCCGGCCGGACGTCTACAACGCGCTCGGGCGCGGCGAGATGCGCGCCGGGCGCAGCCTCGAGTCGCTGCTCAGCGCCTATCGCGTCGGCGCCAGGGTGGCGTGGCGGCAGTTCGCGGCCGTCGGCGTCGCCGCCGGGCTGAAGCCGGACACGCTGTACCTGCTGGCCGAGTCGATCTTCGCCTACATCGACGTGCTCTCCTCCGAGTCGGCGGAGGGGTACGCGCTCGAGCAGTCGGCCGCCGCCAGCGAGGCCGAGCTGCGGCGTCGACGGCTGGTGCGCGTGCTGGTGCGCGATCCCCCCGCGGACCCGAGCACGATCGAGGCCGCCGCAGGCGACGCCGCCTGGCCGCTGCCGCGCCGGCTGGCGGTCATCGCGATCGGTGGTGAGCAGCGCGGCGTCGTGGCGCTGCGGCTCGATCCCGACGCGATCGCGGAGGCGATCGGCGAGCTGACGTGCGTGATCATGCGCGATCCCGACGGCCCTGGACGGCGGCATGCGCTGGAGCGGGCGATTCTCGAGGCGGGCGCGAGCGCGGGGCTCGGGACGACCGTCCCCTGGCAGGAGGCCTCGATCAGCTTCACGCGGGCGCGCGCCGCACTGGAGCTGGCCGCGGGAACGCCCGGGCTCGCGGTGGCTAGCGAGCGCGCGGGTGAGCTGCTGCTGCGAAGCGACCCCCGGCTGGCGGCGGAGCTCGCGAGCGACCGGCTCCGGCCACTGCGCCAGCTGTCTGCAGGCGCCCGCACGCGCCTGACAGAGACGCTCGGGGCGTGGCTGGCCGAGCAGGGGCGGCTCGGCGCCGTCGCGGCGCGCCTGGGGATCCATCCGCAGACCGCGCGATACCGGGTGGCGCGGCTGCGCGAGCTGTTCGGGGGCGCGCTGGACGATCCGGACGAGCGCTTCTGGCTGGAGCTGGCGCTCCGGGTCGACGGCGGGGTGCGCTGAGCGCCTACGCCGCGGCGGGCGGGACCGGCTCGGGCTCGGGCGCGGGCTCGGGCAGCGGGACCTCGGGCCCCAGCGAGCCGAAGGCCACCTCGTCCTGCCAGACGTAGGTGATCGGGATCTGGAACTTGCCGGAGTTGCGGGCGCGGAACTCGGTCATCTCCGGACCGTCCCAATAGCGGTACCAGTCGCGCTGGTTCTCGAACCAGGCCATCTGCGTGATCTTGTAGAGGTCGTCGCGGGATTGGTGCACGGCGTACTGGGTGGCGCCGTAGCGAAGCGCGAGTGGGGCGGCTCGGGCGACCTCCGCGACGAACAGCTGGTGGCGCAGGACGGTCGCGTACCAGACCACCCAGACCACGCCCGGCTGGCCATGGCGTCCCTGTTGCTCGCCCGAGGACGTGGTGCCGCCGAAGGACATCAGGCGCCGACCTCGGCCCGGATCGCGCCCGGCCCGTCGGCGGTCCGTCCCTGACCCTCCGCGGTGGCGCCGACCAGGATCGCGATCTTCCCCAGGTGCTTGTTGTCGCGCAGGAGCTGGTGCGCCTCGGCGACCTTCTCGAAGCCCATCGTCTGCCACAGCACCGGCCGGATCTTGGACTCCTCGATCAGCTCGTTGGCCTTGGTCGCCTCCCAGGCGTTCGCGAAGTGCGAGCCGAGGATCTCCTTCTGGCGCATCCACAGGTAGCGCACGTCGAAGTCGAGCTGGTAGCCGGAGGTCGCGCCGCAGATCACGACCTTGCCGAACGGCTTGACCGCGAGCACGGAGGTGGGGAAGGTCGCCTTGCCGACGTGCTCGAAGACGATGTCGGGCGGCCCGCCGAGCAGCTCCTCGACGCGCTTGCAGAAGCGGCGCGATTCCTTGAACCGCGCCTTCTCCTCCTCGGCCGACTCGCCGCCGCGTCGCATCATCGCGGAGAACTCCGAGCGGTCGACGTACCCGACCGCGCCCAGCTGCTCGATCAGCCGGCCCTTCTCGTCGCTGGAGACGACCCCGACCGCATCGGCGCCCGTGAGCGCGCACAGCTGTGTCGCGAACACGCCCAGCCCGCCCGCGGCGCCCCAGATCAGCACGCGGTGACCGGCCTGGAGGTTGCAGCGGTCCAGCAGCATCCGGTAGGCGGTGAAGTACGTGAGGCCGTAGGCCGCCGCCTCCTCCCAGGCCAGGTGCTTGGGCTTGTGCAGGAGCTGCTGGGCCTGGACCTTGCAGAACTGGGCGAAGGACCCCCAGGTGGTCTCGTAGCCCCAGATCTGCTGGCTCGGGGCCGCGAGCGGATCGAGTCCGTGCACCTCGGGATCCTCGTAGGAGGCCTGGTTGCAGTGGATCACGACCTCGTCGCCGGGCTTCCAGCGGGTCACGCCCTCGCCGACCTTCCAGACGACTCCCGACGCGTCGGAGCCGCCGATGTGGTGGCCCCACTGGGGGTGATCGCCGTATCGCCAGACGCCGACCGGCTCGCCGAGCGCTGCCCAGACGTTGTTGAAGTTCACGCCGGCGGCCATCACCCGCACGATCACCTCGAACGCGCCCGGCTCGGGCACTTCGATCTCCTCGAGCTGGAATGCGTCCGTGGGCTCGCCCTCCCGCTCCTCCCGGATAACCCATGCGGACATCGTCGCCGGAAGCTCTCCGGGTTCGGTTTCGACGTGTGCCACCTGGCTGAGGTCCACTGCCACGGCGGGCATCGTAGACGAGACCGGTTGCCGGAGGACCCAGCGAAACGATTCCGCGGAATCTTCTACGGAAGGTTCCAGCGGAACGATTCCGCGGAATCGTCTACGGCTGCAGCAGCTGATTGCTGGCGCTCGGCCGTGGCTGGCCGATGTGCAGCGTCGCCGGGCGGATCGAGGGCGCCTGCGCGAGCGAGGCGTCGGTCCCGCCGCTCGAGCCCGTGGTGACGGTGTAGTCGCCGGGCGAGCCGAAGTCGACGGTCACCTGGGCGGTCGCCTGAGGGTTGATCGGCCCGGTGTCCGCGACCGGGTCGGTGGACGAGGACCCCGCGGCGACGATCGACAGCGACTCGGCGTGGTCGGCCGCGTTGGTGACGATGAAGTTGATCGGGCCGGCGCCGACCGAGGTGGGCGAGATCGAGACCCTCGCGTTGTTGATGTACACCGAGAGGTTGACCGGTGTGGCGGGCCGCGGCTTGTTCGCGAACTTCGTGCTGTTGCCGCAGGCCGCGACCGTCACCACGCAGACGCAGACAAGTCCGATCGTCTTCCTGCGCATCCTGGCTAACTCCTCGTAACCGTCCCTCGGGGGTGGGTCGCGCCGCGGCTGCAACCGCTGCAAACCCTAGCTGAGAAAGTGAGGATTGGCTAGGTAGCCAGCAGCCGCCGGCGGCGCTCCAGGCGCCTCAGAGTCACCTGCAGCTCGGCCCAGGACTCGTGCTCGGCGAGCTCGTACTCCTCGCCCGTCAGCCCCCGGAGCCGCTCGCGGTACGCGAGCCAGGCGGCCCGGGTGTCCTTGTCGAGCTCTCGGATCTCGGTGTCGGGGGCGATGGCGGTCACTTCGAGCACTCCTTCACTAGCTGTGCGGTGACCATGCTACCCGGCTGGGCAGCCGTCAATACGCGGCTTGCCGCTGCAAGCGGAAGTTCATGCCGTCCGGTCCGTGCCCTATCACGCGTGTCTTGGAGCTGCTCGAGCACCCGATCGCGACGGTGGAGTTCCTCGCTGTGGACACCGAGACCAACGGTCTGGCGGGCGAGGACTGCGAGCTGACCGAGGTCGGGGCGGTGCTCGTCGGCGGTGGCGAGCTGCACGACCGCTGGGTCTCGCTGGTGCGGACCAGTGCCCCGCTGCGCCGCGGGATCCAGCGCTTCACCGGGATCACCCAGGCGATGGTCGACGGCGCGCCGCCACTGGAGGATGTCCTGCCCGAGCTCGAGCGGCAGATGCGCGATCGCGTCCTCGTCGCCCACAACGCCGCGTTCGACCGCCGCGTGCTGCGCCAGGCATTCGGACGGATCGGGCTGGAGTGGCCCAATCCGCCGGTCCTCTGCACGGCGGCGCTCGCGCGGGCGCTGCTGCCGCTGCAGAACGAGCGGCGGCTGACCTCGCTCGCCGACGCGCTCGGGATCGAGGTGGAGCTGGCCCACCGTGCCCTGGCAGACGCGGAGACCTGCGGGCGGGTGCTGTGCGCGCTGTTCCCGCGACTGTGCGCGAACGCGTTCACCCTCGCCGACGCGATCAAGCTGGTCCGGCCCAAGCGTCGCTCGCGCCCCAAGCCGCCGCCGCGGCCGCGTGGCCCGCACGTGCCGAGGCCTGCGAAGGGGGGGCTGGAGTTCGCCGAGCTGCCGCGCGATCCGGGCGTGTACGTGTTCCGCGACGGCGCCGGCAAGCCGCTGTACGTCGGCAAGTCGATCTCGATCCGGAGCCGCGCACGCGCCCACTTCGCGCCCTCGAGCGCGCCGGCTCAGTGGACCGCGCACGCCACCGTCGTGGACTACTCGCGGACGAGCTCGGAGCTCGGCGCGCTCGTGCTCGAGAACCGCCTGATCAAGCAGCTTCGCCCGCCCGGCAACGTCAGGCTGACCCGCAGCGACGACCGTCTGGTCTACATCCGCTGCCGGCTCGACATCGCCTTCCCGATCCTCGAGGTCGCGGCCGAGCCCGCCGCGGGTCTGGCGGTCACGATCGGTCCGCTGCACGGCCGCCGGCTGGCGGTCGAGCTCGTGGAGCAGCTGGACTCGCTCTTCGGCCTGCGGCATTGCGGCCGGCGGCTCCCGCGGCGCGAGCACCCGTCCGCGTACGGCCAGATGGGCCGCTGCCTCTCGCCGTGTCTGGGCGACCTCGATCCCAACCTCTACCGCCGCCGCCTGGACGAGGCGCTGAGGATGTTCGTCGAGGGCAACGCTGACAGCCGGCTGCTGGGCCACGTGCGCGCACAGATGCGCGACGCAGCCGGACAGCAGCGCTACGAGCGGGCGAGCTGGCTGCGACGCCGGTTGCGACGGCTGCAGATGATCCTCGAGCGACTCGGCGGCGTGCTCGAGGCGACGCATGCACGCCCGCGTCTGGTGCTCGCGCAGCACCCGCTCAAGCCGGAGTGCGATGCGTTCTGGCTGGTGGGGGGACGCCTCGTCGACTGGGGCCCGGTCAGCCACGAGGACATCGCCGAGCGGACCGGCAGGGCGCTGGCGCGGCTGCCGCGCCCGAACGATCTCGGCGCGTACGTCCCGCCCGAGGAGATCGACGAGCTGCGGATCATCAACACCTACCTGGCCTCGCATCCCGACCTCCCGCAGCTGCCGCTGCAGCCGGCGCCCGCGGAGGATGAGCTCCGGCGGCTGCTTCAGTCCGTCGTGAACGGCAGCTCGACCACCTCCGCGCCGCCGGACTCGCCGACGGACACCCGCGATCCCGGTGGTGCCTCGCGGCGCACGAAGGCGAGCGCGATCGGTCCGATCCGCGGCGACTCGGTGAAGCTGGCGACCGCGCCGACGGTGCGGCCCTCGAAGCTGAGCGGCGCTCCCACCTGAACCGTCGCATCGCAGCGCAGGCCGCGCAGCGAGCGGTTGGGCTTGCCGCGGTAGTAGAGCCGCGCGACCGTCTCCTGGCCGACGTAGCAGCCCTTGGTGAACGACACCGCGCGCTCGTTGAGCCCCGCCTCCTGAGGGATGACGGTGTCATCGAGCTCGACGCCGTAGCGCGGGCGGCCGCGCTCGATCCGCAGGCAGTCCGCGACCGGCTCGGAAACCACAACCGCGCCGAGCGAAACCGCCGCCTCGAGCAGTGCCTCGGTATCGGCGGCGTCGCACAGCAGATCGATACCGAGGTCGGTGCGGATCGCGCGCGCCGGGCGCCCGGCGAGCTGCACCGGCACATGCGCGTGCTCGCGCGACGGGACCGGCGCCGGGGCGAGGATCGAATCCGAGGCTGGACCGATCAGCGAGAGCAGGCCGCACTCGAGCGTGCGCTTGCGCAGCTCCGCGTCGTAGCCGATGACGGCGCGCCTGAGCATGTTGAAGAGGCCCTGCAGGGCGACCCGCTCGGTGTCGAGCAGCAGCTCGGAGCCGGTGTCCAGGATGCGGATGTCGCCGAGCATCTTGCCCTTCGGGGTGAGAAAGGCCGCGTAGCAGCCCTGGCCGGACGCGAGCCCCTCGACGTCGTTGGACACCTGCCCCTGCAGGCAGCTCTTGGCGTCCGCGCCGGCCAGGGCGAGTTTGCCGCGCTCGGAGCGGTCCAGCACGCCGACCGCCTCGCTCGCGGCGGCGTATTCGCTGCTGTAGGTCTGCTCGACGGTCAACCGTTCAGCTGTGCGACGAACGTGTAGATCACCATCGCACTCACTACTAGCACGAAGATCCGCAAAATCCACAGCAACACGCTCGCGCGCACCCCCAGCCGGGCGCGCGGCACCGGCCGGCGCTTGTCGCTGACGAGCTGGTCGCGCTCGAGGAAGCCGATCAGCTGCTCGTGAGCGTCCGGCATCAGCTTCCGAGCAGGTGGACGGTCTGCAGGAACGAGTCGATCCCGTACGCGGCGCCGCAGATCGACACGAACGCGACGATCGCGATCGCCACCCCGTTGTTCAGGGCCCTGTTCGCCCACCGCCCCATCAGCTCGCGGTCGTTGGCGAGCAGGATCATGAACACCAGCGTCACTGGCAGCAATACCGTCGCGAGCACGTTCGCGTTCAGCGCGATCGAGAGCAGGGGGGCGCCCGGGATCAGGATGACGAGCGCGGCGACGAGCGCCACGGCCACGTTGGCGCCGTAGAACAGCCCGGCGCTGCGAGGGGAGTTGTTGAAGCTCGAGGCCGCCCCGATGCACTCGCCGATGGCGTAGCCGGTGCTGGCGGAGATCGTCAGCACCGCGACCGCGCCCGCCTCGATCAAGCCGAGCGCGAACACGGTACCGGCGGCCTTGCCGGCGACCGCGCGAAGCGCCGCCGGGAAGCCGGCTCCGGCGAGACCATGAACGCTCGCACCGCCGTGGCCCGCGAGCGCAGCCCCCGCGATCAGCGCGCCACAGCCGAACACGGCGGCGAGCGCGCCGCCGATCGTGGTGTCGATCCGGCCGTGCTTGACGTCGTTCGGGGTCAGCCCCTTGTCGGCCGACGCGCTCTGCTGGAAGAACACCATCCACGGCGTGATGGTCGCCCCGATCGTGGAGGCGAGCAGCAGCAGCAGCGTGTTGAAGCTGCCGCTCGGGAACGGGCCGAAGGTCGCGATCGCGTGGCCGACGTCGCCCCAATGCGGCTTGACGAGCAGCGCTGCGACCAGGAACAGTCCGTTGAAGGCGGCCATGCAGAGCGCGATTCGCTCCCAGCGCCAGTAGCGCCCGCCGCTGAGCGTGCAGACGACGAGCACCACCCCGAGGACCGCGGCGACGGCGGATCCAACGTGGAAGTAGGCGAGTCCCACCCGGATCGCGACGAACTCCGCGATCAACGTGACCAGGTTGGTGAACAGCAGATCGCCCGCGGCGAACCAGCCCCACCTGCGCCCGAAGCGCTCGAGCACGAGCTGTCCGTACCCGCGGTGGGTCACGGCGCCGACGCGCATGCACATCTCCTGGCAGACGATCGCCATCGCGAACGTCACGAGGATGAACGGGAGGAAGAAGCCGAGCCCGTAGGTGGCGCCCGTGGTGGCATAGGAGATCATGCTCGGGCCGTCGTTCTCGCCGAGCATCGCGAGGATCCCGGGGCCGATCAGCAGCCACAGCAGATACCAGCGGCTCCCTCGCCGCCGGGCGCGATGTACGCGGGAGCGCTCGCGCGAGCGAATCGCGTCCTCGCCGCTGAGCGGCGGCGGCAGCGCCACGGCGCCGCCGGAGTCGACCTGTGGCTCGAGGCCGGCGCGCGGCGGCGTCATCGCGGCACCTCCTCGACCTCGATCCGCATTGCCTGCGCCAGCCCGCCGCCGAGCGGCAGCTCCCGGCTGCCGAAGCGGGCGAACACGGGGCCGCCAAAGGGCTGGCGGCCCGTCACCCGAAGCGAGTCGCCGAGCGCGATCCCGAGATCCGCGAGGTAACGGAGCATCTCCGGATCGGTGTCCGAGACCCGCACGAATCGGCCCGCCGCGCCGACCGGCAGCTCGTCGAGGCTGCGGGTCTGGCGCTCGTCGATCTCGAACGCGGCGCTGGGGATCGGATCGCCGTGCGGATCGACCCTGGGGTCGCCGAGACGCGTCGCGATCAGCTGCTCGAGGTCGTCGGAGAGGACGTGCTCGAGCACCTCGGCCTCGGCATGGACCTGATCCCACGGCATCCCCAGCTCGCGGGCCAGGAACAGCTCGATCAGTCGGTGGTGGCGCAGGACCTCGAGCGCGACCCGGCGCCCGCTGTCGGTCAGGCGGACTCCGTGGTAGCGCTCATACTCGACCAGTCCCACCTCGGCGAGCTTGCGGACCATCGCCGAAACCGAGCCGGCCGTCACCCCGAGGCGCTCGGCGAGGTCGTTGGTCGAGACCGCCGCGCCCTCGCGCGACTCGAGCGCGTAGACGGCCTTGGCGTAGTCCTGAATCGAAGCCGAAACTGAGTCGAATACTGCCATGTTCATTATTTTGGCATACCAAAAACTATTGTCAATCGATATCCCGACGGCGGCTGCCCGGTACTCTTCGGCCAGGAATGGCGCTTGCGAGAACATTTGAGGAGGTCGTGCAGTCGCTGCCCGACGACTGGACCGACCTCGAGTTCGACCTGCGGATCTTCGATGAACGGCGCTACGTCGACGCCGCGACGCTGCTCGTCATCTGCAACGCCCAGCCCTACTCGAAGCACGATTGGCACTGGCGCGTCCTGGTCGCGCACCGCTTCGGGCACGCGGCGTCCGCCCCGGCCGTCCACGCCGCGCTGAAGCTGCTGGACGACGCCGGAATCGAGGGCGAGCTCGCCGTCCGCGAGACGCGGGCGGGCCGGGTGGAGATCGTGCAGGAGCTGATGTGGGGCCGGCCCGAGTCGGTGCGCCAAGAGTTCAAGCGCCTTCGCGCTCAATAGCCCGTGGCGCGGATCGTCGCGTTCATCCCGGACCTGCTGTTCGGCTCCAACGTGGTGGGGACGCTGCGGGCCGCGGGACACGAGCCGCTGCTGGTGTCGGCGATCGAGCGCGATCAGCTGACCGGCGCCGACGCGCTCGTCGTCGACCTGACCAGTGACGCGCCGCAGCGGATCGAACGGGTGCTCGCTGAGCGCCCGGAGGGCCTCCCGGCGCTCGCTTTCTATTCGCACATCGAGGCCGACGTGCGCGAGCGCGCGCACGCCGCGGGGTTCGAGCTGGTCGTGCCACGCTCGCGGATGGCGCGCGAGGGAGCGGCTCTGATCGAGCGCCTATTGGGCGCCTGAGGCGCCCGCGAGGAAGCGCGTGTCGAACGCGGCGCGGACGTCGGGCGGGCGCGAGACGATTCCGAAGCGCGCCTCCCAGCGCGCCCAGGCCCTCAGGCGCAGGCCGTTCAGCTCGCCGACGCGGCCGTCCGGCGCGCGGAAGGCCGGCGCGAGCAGCGCGAGCTGCGCGGCGACCAGACGGGGGTCGAGCCCGCGCACCTGTGCCTCGAGCTCCGCCGCGGCCGCCGCGGGAGCGCGCGCCGCGAAGCCGTAGCCGCGCACCAGCGCGGCGACCAGCGACCGGGCCAGGCCGGGGTCGCGTCGCAATGCACTCGCGGACGCGCAGACCACCAGCTCTGGATACGACGGCGCGCCGTAGTCGTCCACGCGGAAGTCGTGGTAGCCCGATCCGCGCGCGGCGAGCGTCACGCCCTCGTCGTTCCAGAAGGCGGTCGCCGCCGCGACGCGGCGCGCGAGCAGCGCCGGGACGGCGTTGAAGCCGATGTCGATCGTGCGCACGGTCCCGACCGCGCCGCCTGCGCCGGCCACCACCGAGCGCAGGACCGCGAGGTCGCTGGGCGCGCCGGTGACGCCGACGGTGCGGCCGTCCAGGGCGCGCGGCGTGCCGATGCCGGGCACGGCGATCACCGCCGCGAGCGGCCGCTGGACGACCGCCATGATCCCCACGATCCGCGCGCCCCGCTCGCGCGCGATCGCGAGGTCGTGGATGTCGAGGATCGCGAAGTTCACCCGGCCGGACTCGAGCAGGCCGATCGAGTCCGTCGAGGCCGAGGGCACGATCACCCGTAGCCGGATGCCCTCCACACGGTCGTAGCCGTGCGTGATCGCCGCGTAGATGCCCGCGTGAACCGCGTTGGGCGTGAAGTCGAGCACCAGCGAGGCCTCGCGCGGAGCGCTGCTGCGATGGCTCGTCGACGGGCTCGAGCCGCATGCGGTCGCGATCGCGCTCACCGCGAGCAGCGCTGCGAGCAGGGGGCGGCGCATCAGCGCGGCACGATACGCGGGCCGGCGCGGGTCGCCTCCGTAAACTCCCCCGGGCGCATGCGCCGCCGGGTCACGTTCAGCCGCAACTTCACGCTGTCGCTATCGCGGACCTGCCGCTGCTATTGCAAGTACTGCGCGTTCGCGACGCACAAGCCGCACCTGTACGCGCCGGACGAGGTCGAGCGGATGCTCGACGAGGCGGCGGGACGTCGCCGGGCCAAGGAGCTGCTGGTCCTGACCGGCGAGCGGCCCGAGACGAACGCGGAGGTGGCGGCGCGGCTGCGCGACTACGGCCACGAGGACTTCGTCTCCTATGTGGTGTGGGTGTGCGAGCGGGCGCTCGAGCGCGGGCTGCTCCCGCACACCAACATCGGCGTCTGCGAGCCCGAGGACCTGCGCCGGCTCAGAGAGGTGACGGCGTCGCAGGGGCTGATGCTCGAGTCGGTCCTCGCGGATCTCGTCGTCCACCAGGGCTCGCCGAGCAAGCACCCTGCGGTTCGGCTCGGGGCGATCGCGGCCGCCGGCGAGCTGAAGATCCCATTCACGAGCGGAATCCTCGTCGGGATCGGCGAGCACGAGGAGGACCGCGTCGCCGCGCTCGAGGCGCTCGCCGAGCTGCACGCGCGCCATGGCCACATCCAGGAAGTGATCCTCCAGAACTTCGTGCCGCACCAGAGCTACTACGGGCAGGAGCCCGCTCGGATCGCCGACGCCGCGGCGCGCGCGTACTGGCGCACCGGCGTCTCGAGCGGCCCGAGCCTCGATGCGCCGAAATGGGCGACGTCGATCGGGATCGAGGAGATGACGCGCCTGGTCGCAGAGGCGCGCAGGCTGATGCCCGGCGTCGGCATCCAGGTGCCGCCGAACCTCAGCGACTGGTGGCCGGCGTTGGTGGCCGCGGGCGCGACCGACCTGGGCGGGCTGAGCGCCAACGGCGATCACATCTCTCCGGAGCATCCGTTCCCCTCGCCCGGCCAGGTGCGCAAGCGGCTGGCGCAGGACGGAATCGCATTGAGCGAGCGGCTCTGCGTCTATCCGGAGTTCATCGATCCGGAGTGGATCTCGGCGCCGGTGCTCGATGTGATCAAGACCCACTACTGGTCCTTCATCCCGCGGCGGGGGTCAGGCCGTCGCGCCGAGCTGCGGCTCGCGCCCGACCTCGCTCCGGCCGCGATCGCCAAGGCTCGCGACGGCAGGCGTCTCGGCGCGGATGAGCTGACCGCGCTGTTCGCCGAGCAGCGACCGGCGGTGATCGAGGAGATGCGCATCGCCGCCGACGAGCTGCGGCGAGAGCTCGCGGGGGAGACCGTGACGTTCGTCGTCAACCGCAACGTCAACATCTCGAACATCTGCATCGTCGGCTGCGCGTTCTGCGGCTTCGGTCAGTCGCGGCGCTCGCCCGACGCCTACGAGCACTCCGAGCAGGAGTTCGTCCGCCGCGTGAACGAGGCGGTGCAGTTCGGCGCCAGCGAGATCTGCATCCAGTCGGGGATCCACCCGGAATGGGGGCTCGAGGACTACGAGAAGTGGCTGCGGATCGCGCAGCAGGTCGCCCCGCAGCTGCATCTCCACGCGTACTCGCCGATGGAGGTCGCGCACATGTGCGACGTCAGCGGGCTGGAGCCGCGCGCGGTGTTCGCGCGCCTGCGCGAGGCGGGCCTCGGATCGACCCCCGGCACCGCGGCCGAGGTTCTGCACGACGGCGTACGCGAGCGCATCTCCCCGAACAAGCTCCCGGTCGCGCGCTGGGTCGAGATCATCGAGGCCTCGCACGCGGAGGGCATCCGCTCGACCGTGACGGTGATGTTCGGCCACATCGAGGAGCCCTGGGAGCTGGCCGAGCACATGCGGGTCGTGCGCGAGCTCCAGGAGCGCACCGGCGGCTTCACCGAGTTCGTGCCGCTCTCGTTCATCCCGTTTCACACGCTGCTGGGCCGGACGCACGGCGTCGAGGAGATCAGCCGCGAGGAGAACCTCAAGCACACCGCCGCGTTCCGCCTCGCGCTCGGCAGGACCGTCCCGAACCTCCAGGCGAGCTGGGTGAAGATGGGCCTCGACGCCGCAACCGAGGCGCTGCACTGGGGCGTGAACGACCTCGGCGGGACGCTGATGGAGGAATCGATCAGTCGCATGGCGGGCTCCTATCACGGCGTGCGCCTGACGCCCGAAGAGCTGATCGCCGCCGCCCACCGCGCGGGTCGCCCGGCGGCCGAGCGGACGACCCTGTACGAGATCCGCCGCCGCCACGAGCTGCCCGCCGCGGCATGAGCACGACCGCCTCCAGCCGGCCACCGGCGCTGTTCGCGGGCGTCGAGCCCCTCGAGGTGTTCGTCGAGCTGCTCTCGCAGATCGACACCGACAACTCCTCGACGGAGTTCTACGACCGCATCTGCGAGGCCATCTGCCGGCTGACGACGATGCAGCGCGCCGCGATCTTCATGGCCGACGCGACTCGCCGGCGCGTACGCCCGGTCGGGTCGCACGGGACCTCGCTCCCGCAGCTGCAGGCGCTGCGACCGACGCTGTTCAACACGCCGATCGCCCAGCAGGCGCTGCTCGAGGACAGGGTGGTCGTGATCTCCGATCGGATCGAGGAGGCGGTCCCGCCCGACTACGCGCAGCTGCTCGGTATCACGACGCTCGTCTGCACGCCGCTGAGCGCCGCCGGCCGTGCCTACGGTGTGATCTGCGCCGATCGCGGCGGCGGGCGATTCGAGCTCTCCGACGGCGAGCGTCACCTGCTGTGGACGCTCGGAAAGACCGCGGCGCTCGTCGCGACGGCCCGCAACGCGACGCGGCAGCAGGAGCGCGCGCGCCGGCTCACCGAGCGCCTGGACCTGGCGCGCGAGATCCACGAGCGGGTGCTCCAGCGGCTGTTCGGGGTCTCCCTCGCGCTCAGCGCCGCCCAGCTCGATCCGAGCGAGCGCGAGCGCTGCCGGACCGAGATGCAGGAGGCGATCGGGGACCTGCGCCGGGCGCTCGAGCGGCCGCTGGCGCCGCTGGCTCCGGAGACCGCGACGACGCTCGCGGAGGAGCTGGAGCGGCTCGCCGCGGGCGATGGTCCCGCGATCGAGCTCGAGCTGGCCGGCGGACGTGACCGTGCCCTCGGACCTGGAGCCGCTCGCCCAGTCGGTGCTCGCCGAGGCGATGCGCAACATCGGCAAGCACGCCAGCCCCTCGCTGATCGAGGTCACCGTCGCCCGCGACGAGGACACGCTCACGCTGGAGGTCCGCAACGACGGCGTGCGCGCCCGGGGCGCCCGGGGCGCCGGGATGGGGTTGCGGCTGGCCGCATTCGAGGCGCTCCAGCACGAGGGAGTTGTGGAGTTCGGCCCCTGCGATCAGGAGCGCTGGCGCGTGCGGCTGGTGGTCCCGTTGCTCGCGGAGGGACGGTCTTGAGCGTCCGCGAGCCGCTGCCGCGTCGCCTCGCCGAGCGCCGGCTGCGGGTGCTCGTCGTTGACGATCACGACGTCGTGCACTGGGGCTTTCGCCTGCTGCTGGGCGAGCAGCCGTGGGTCGAGCGCTGTCTGGCGGCGCGGACCGGGGAGGAGGCAGTCGCGCTCGCTCGCAGCTTCCGCCCCGACGTCGCGCTCGTCGACCTGTTCCTCCACGGCGAGTCGGGCGCCGACGTGTGCGAGTCGATCCGCGCCGCCTCGCCGACGACGCGGGTGCTGTTGATCTCGGGGGCGGGCCGGATGTCCGGAGCCGCCGCGCGCGCGGCCGGCGCCTCGGGCTTCGTCTCGAAGGACTGGGAGGCGCACGAGGTCGCGAGCGCTGTCCGGATGGTCGGGCTGGGGATGACGATGTTCGCGCCGAAGGCCGAGCAGCCGGCGCCGCTCTTGACCGAGCGCGAACGCGAGGTGCTGGCGCTGATCGCGGCGGGGTCGACCAACCGCGAGATCGCGCAGCGGCTCTATCTCTCGCCGCACACCGTCAAGGAGCACACGAGCGCGCTGTATCGCAAGTTGCACGCGCGCAATCGTGCCGAGGCGGTCCAGCGGGCTCAGCGCCGCGGTTTGCTGTAGGCCCGCTCGCCTGGCGCGGGCACGCGGCGGATCGCGCCCGTGGAACGAGGCCCTCGTCCGCGACATCGACGTCCTCAGCTCCCGATCGGGCGTAGCGCAGCAGCCGGCGGTCCAGCTCGAGCAGCATCTCAGCCGGTCGGGAGAGGGGCGCCACGTTCGAGCGCCGCGACGGCGGCGGCTCCATCGCCGGCGCGATCGAGCGGCGGCTCGTCGGCGCTCGGCGGCGCCGAGTGGTCCCTCGTCTGCAGCGGGACCTCGCTCGCGGGCTTGGGCTTGGAGATCAGATAGCCCTGGGCCAGATCGCACCCCAGTCTCGAGAGCAGATCGAGCGAGCCCTTGTCCTCGACGCCCTCCGCGACCACCCGCAGGCCGAGGGAGTGGGCGAGCTCGATCGTCGAGCGGATCAGCGCCATCACCCGGTCGCCATCCGCCGTACCGAGCTCGGTGATGAAGCTCCGGTCGAGCTTGAGCTCGCCGACCGCAAGGCTCGAGAGGTAGGCGAGCGAGGTGACGCCGGCGCCGAAGTCGTCGACCGAGACGACCACCCCCAGATCGCGCAGGCGCTCGATCGCCTCCTTGGAGCGCTCGAAGTCGGCGATCGCGGTCGTCTCCGTCAGCTCCAGGACGAGCGCGCCGGGGGGCAGCTCGCGCTCGATCAGCAGATGCTCGACGAGATCGGGAAAGCCCGTGTCCAGCAGGCTCGTCGCCGAGATGTTCACGGCAACGGTGACGATCTCGCCCCTGGCGCGCCACTGCGCGCACCTGCGTGAGGGCGCACTCCAGGGCGAGGCGGGTGAGCGGCGCCATCAGGCCGGCCTCCTCCGCCAACGGGAGGAACTCCAGCGGCGGGATGTAGCCCAACCGCGGATGCTCCCAGCGGATCAGGGCCTCGACCGCGACGATCTCGCCGGTCGCGAGCTCGACCTGCGGCTGGTAGTGCAGCTGGAGCTCGCGCCGCTCGATCGAGTTGCGCAGCTCCTCGACGAGGCGCAGCCGGTTGCCGACGCCGTCGAGGTCCTCCTGGTAGATCGCGAAGCTCTTGCCGGCGAGCTTCGCGCGGTACATGGCGAGGTCGGCGCAGCGCAAAAGGTCGCCCACGCTGGCGGCGTCGTCGGGCACGAGGGCGATGCCGATGCTGGCGCCGATCTTCGCGCGCACGGCGTCGAGCATGAACGGCTCCTCGAGCCTCGCGGTCAGGCGCGCCGCGACCGTCGCTGCGTAGTCGGCGTTCGCGTCGAGCAGGGCGACGGCGAACTCGTCTCCACCGAAGCGGACGAACAGATCAGAGGTTCGCAGCGATCCCTTGAGCCGTGCGGCGAGCAGCCTGAGCAGCTCGTCGCCGGCCGGGTGCCCGAAGGAGTCGTTGATCTCCTTGAAGCCGTTCAGGTCGACGAACAGGAACGCGAGCGTCCGTGTCGGCGCATCGGGGTCGGCCTGCTCCTCGAAGAAGTCCTCGAGCAGTTGCAGCACCGCGCGGCGATTGGCGAGACCGGTCAGCTGGTCGGTGACCGACTGCATCCGCCGGTGCTCGGTGAGCGCGCGCAGTCTCACGAGCGACATCGCGCTGCGCAGTCCGGCGGCGACGATCGTGGCGGTCGCGAGTCCGAGCGCGACGTGACCGAGGTCGCTCAGCGCGCCCACCGCCAAGATCGCCACGGCGCCGGTGGCCGCGAGGCCGGGGAGGACGAAGCTCGGCTGGGGGTCGCGACCGAGCCGCTCGGAGCCGGTGGAGCGCACCCACACCGAGGAGGAGATGAGCAGGATCGAGGTCGGCCATGCGATCGCGTTGAACAGGCTGCCGACCTGCGAGGAGCCGATCGAGTTCTGGAACAGGTTGAAGGTGTCGCCGACGACGTTCAGCGTCAGGCCCGCCGCGAGCATCAGCCACGGCGCCTTGCGACGGCCCGGGAGCACCGCCGTCCCGCCGACCACGAGCGTCAGCAGCAGGGCGTCCCCGATCGGGTAGGCGAGGTTCGTGGCGGTTCCGAGCGCGCTCAGCCCGGCGTCCTGCATCACGTTGTGGAACGCGAACGCCGCGCAGATCGCGGCGGCGCCGATGCCGGCGACGGCACCGTCGAGCCAGGTGTCGAGCGTGAACCTGCGCACCTCGCGTCGCATCAGCATCATCAGCGCGATGTAGGCGAGCGGGTAGAAGCCGAGGTAGAACGCGTCGGCCAGGGATGGGTTGGGCACCGTCCCGGCCTGCGTCTCCGCCGCCAGCGTCAGGTCGCCGATCGACCACGACATCAGGGCGGCGCCGAGCACGAGCGTCACGGTCCGCGCGCGCTTGGAGATCAGTCCGTGCAGCAGGCAAAGTGCGCTCGCCACGAGCTCGAACACGGCGACGCCCCAGCCGTCGATCGCGTTGCTCTCCGTCCCGCTCGCACGGAAGGCCCGCCACAGCACGTAGCCGAGCAGCGCGACGGCGAGCAGGGCGTATGTCCTCGAGGCTCGCCTCGAGGCCCGATCCATGTCCTGTGCACGCATTGGCCGCTTGTTTCGGGCGCGCGTGTACCGAACTGAACCCGGACTAGCCGAAATTTGGACAAATGAACGAGATTCGGCGGCCAAACCCGGCGGAAAGCGCACTCCTGAACGGAGTGAGCTCCGGATGGCGGTGCCCGCTCGCGGGAGGAAGTCCGACCAAGCTCTTAGCGTTTCTTTAGAGATGGCTTGAGGGAAAAAAGGACCATCAGGATGCAAAGGGAAAGGAATCTGCCGTGACCTTCATCGATGTTGCGCTCAGGACGACCGCGCAAATGTGGCTGATCTCCCCTCCCCGCCGGGGCAGCGCCGCGAGCGAAGGCTTCTACGAGCCGCCGGCGCTGGCGGCGACCGGCAGTCCGGGCGAGCTCCTGCGAGCCGAGCCGATGGACGTCTACCTGGTCCCCGGCATGCGCCTGCGCGCGCGGGCCTACCGGATCCTGTACCGCTCCACGACGGCGCTCGGCGAGCCGACCGCGGTCTCCGGCGTCGTCCTGCTGCCGGGAGGGCGAGCCTCCACGGCCGCCCGGCCGCTGCTGGGCTACGCGATCGGCACGCACGGGATCGGGGACGCGGCCGCGCCCTCGCGCCTGCTCGCGCGCGGCCTCGACTGGGAGGCCGGGCAGATGGCGATGGCGCTGGCGCGAGGCTGGGCCGTTGCGATCACCGATTACCAGGGCCT
Source organism: uncultured Solirubrobacterales bacterium (assembly GCA_963849285.1). Classification (GTDB taxonomy): domain Bacteria; phylum Actinomycetota; class Thermoleophilia; order Solirubrobacterales; family Solirubrobacteraceae; genus Palsa-465. The sequence continues at coordinate 1,064,159 of CAWKGS010000005.1, read as the reverse complement.
CGGGACACCCGGAGACCACACCTACATGGTCGGGAGGGCGCTCGGCCCGAACGTGCTCGACTCGATGCGAGCGGCGCGCTTCCTCGCGCCCGAGGAGCTGCCGCCCGATGGGCCCGCCGCGATCCTCGGCTACTCGGAGGGCGGCTTCGCCGCCGCCTGGGCGGCGCAGCTGCAACCCACCTACGCGCCCGACGTGCCGCTCGCGGGCGTCGCCGCCGGCGCCGCCGCCGCGGATGTCGAGTCGGCCGGCCCGCGACTCGACGGCACGTTCTTCTCGTTCTTCATCGCCTACGGCGGGATCGGCTACGCCGCGGCGTACCCGGAGCTCGATCTCGACTCCTACTTGACGCCGATGGGGCGTGCCGGGATCGCGGCGCTGCGGCGCTCGACGATCATGCAGGCGATGATCTCAGGCCCGCGGTTCGTGCGCGCGAGCGACCTCACGAGCCCCAACGTGCTCGAGCTCCCCGAATGGCGGGCGCGGCTGCGCGAGAATCGCCTGGGCCGGGTCGCGCCCGAAGCGCCCGTGCTGCTGCACCACGCGCGGCGCGACCAGATCGTCTCCTTCGAGCAGAGCGAGATGCTGCGCGACGACTGGCAGTCGCTCGGCGCCGACGTGCGCCTGTACGTGACGAGGGGCGGGTTCGACCACATCAGCGGCTCATTCGCCGGGACGCCCGTCGCGCTCGACTGGCTGGCGCGCCGGATCGGCCGCTTCGATGGGATTCGGCCCGCGGCGCGGCCGGTCGGGCTCGCGGATCCGATCGCCGAGGCGGCCTGACGATCTTCGACGGCCACAACGACGCGCTCACTCGCGCGGATCACGCCGGGATCGCCGAGGGCCGCCCGGGCGGTCATCTCGACCTGCCGCGCATGCGCGAGGGCGGAATGCGCGGCGGGATCTTCGCGGTGTTCACGCCCTCCCCCGAGGAGCCGCATGCGGACGCCGGCGGCCCGGCGCTGCACCCTGAGCTCGCGGCGCCGGTCGGCCAGCTCGAGGCGGCCGGCTATGCGAGCGTCGCCGCGGGGCGGCTGGTTGCGCTCGAGCGGGCCGGGCACGTCCGCATCGCCCGCGGCGCCGCCGACCTCGACGCCGTCCGCGAGAACCCCGACGGACCACCAGCCGCGGTGCTCCACCTGGAGGGCGCCGAGGCGATCGACCCGGGGCTGGAGGCGCTCGAGCTCTGGCACGCGGCGGGCCTGCGCTCGCTCGGTCCCGTGTGGAGCCGCCCGAACGCGTTCGGCTACGGCGTTCCCTTCAGCTTCGGCACCTCGCCCGACATCGGCCCCGGCCTCACCGCGGCGGGGATCAGGCTCGTGCGGCGCTGCGCATCGCTGGGGGTGCTCGTGGACCTGAGCCACCTCAACGAGGCGGGCTTCTGGGACGTCGCGAGGCTCGAGCCCGGTCCGCTGGTCGCGTCGCACTCGGCCGCGCACGCGCTCGCGCCCGCCTCGCGCAACCTGACCGACGCTCAGCTGGATGAGATCGGCCGCAGCGGCGGGCTGGTCGGCGTCGTGTTCGCGTGCCCGTTCCTGCGCGCGGATGGCGCCGAGGACGAGGACACCCCGCTCGAGCTGATCGTCGAGCACGCTCGCTACATCGCGGAGCGGATCGGGCCCGAGCACGTCGCGCTGGGCTCGGACTTCGACGGGGCGACGATTCCGGCGCAGCTGCACGACGTGGCCGGGCTGCCGAAGCTGCTCGACGCCTTGGCGGCCGGCGGTTTCGGCGAGGCGGAGCTGCGCCTGCTCACCTGGGAGAACTGGCGGCGCGTGCTGGGCTCGTGGTGGTCAGCGGCGCCTCCCAGCCGTGTCTGAGCGCTTGGAGCGATAGCTCGCGCCAGCGCCCGCTCGCGCCCACGCGCGCGATCGCACCGAACAGCTGTGCCATCCCGCGCAGCGGCCAGAGGTCCTCCGGCGCCACCGATCCCCGGCGGATCAGCTGCGCAATCTGCTCGGGGCGCTCGAGCAACCGGTCGCGGGCGGCGATCACGGCACGCGAGTCGAGCCGCACCTCATCCTCGCCGGCAAGCTCGCCAAGTGCGTGCAGGGCCAAATCGAGCGCCACCGGGCCGTCCTCGGCGGGCCCCAGTCCCAGCGCCGCGCTCGCCCGGCCGAACGCTCGTCCGTCGTTTGCGCCCAGCGCCTCCAGCGCCTTCGCGGCGAGCTCGCTGCGGCCGCGCTGCACCGTGCGCGTCGCGCCGAAGTCGACGATCGCGAGCCGGCCATCGGGGCTCACGAGCGCATCCTCGGGCTTGGGATCGGCGTGCGCGAGTCCCGCCCTGCCGGCGCCGAGCACGAACACGACCAGCTGGGCCGCGGCCCGATCGGGGTCCGGCGCGTCCCAGAGCGGGACGCCCTCGACCCATTCACTGACCAGGACGTTCTCGTGGGAGAGGCGCGTGATCGGCGCGGGGACCGTCAGGAACGGGTGGTTTCGCAGCGCGCGGTGAAAGCGCCGCTGGGTCCCGGCCTCGTGCTCCAGATCGAGCTCGTCGAGGATGCGCTCGCGGATCTCGCGCATCAGGATCCGGGCGTCGAGCGCCGGAAAAGCGGCCGCGAGTGGCGACAGCAGCCCGTCGAGCAATGCGAGGTCCTGGCGCACGCTCGCGGCGAGACCGGGCCGCAGGACCTTGATCGCGACGGGCTTGCCCTCGAGCGTGCCGCGATGGACCTGGGCGCCGGGCGTGACGGCGACCGGCTCGGGCTCGAGTTCGTCCAGCTCCTCGCCGGGCTTCGTCCCCCAGGCGTCGGCGAGGATCCGCTCGACCCGCCTGCGCTCGATCGGCTCCCGAGCCGTGCTCGCGGCCGCCTCGAGCTGGCCCGCGATGGCATCTCCCCATGGACGCGGGATCCAGTCCGGATCGATCGCGCTGTGGATCCGCGCGAGCACGATCCGCCCGGTGGGCGCGGACGCCGCCAGCCGCAGACCCACCTGCAGCACGGCATCGAGTCGGTTCAGGGCTTCTTCGGTCATCGGTCGGCTCCTATATCGTCCCGGGCGTGGCCGCTCGCCGAGTCACCTCAGCGGGTGCCGAGCTGTTTGCGATCGACGCGGGCGATCGCTCCGCGCCGCCGGTCGTACTGGTGCACGGCTACCCCGATACCCACCGCGTGTGGGACGAGCTGATCGACGTTCTGAGCGATCGCTTCCACGTGATCACCTACGACGTGCGCGGGATGGGGGCGTCGACGGCCGGCGCGGGCGGCTTCGCGCTGGCGACGCTGGTGGAGGACCTCGAGGCGGTGATCGATGCCTTCGAGCCCGACCGGGCGGTGCACCTCGTCGGGCACGACTGGGGCGCCTTCCAGTGCTGGGCGGCCGTTGCCGAGCCCCGCCTGCGTACGCGCGTTGCGTCGTTCACGGCGATCGCGGGGCCCCGGTTGGACGCGACGCCGGCCTGGATCCGGCGGCGCCTGCGTGCCTCGCGTGCGGCGATCGCGCAGCTCGCGAGCCAAGCGCGGCGCTCCTGGTACGTCGGGGCGTTCATGATCCCGCGGTTGCCGGAGGCCGCGCTGCGCCGCTGGATGAACAGCACGTGGCCGAGGGTGATGCGTCGCGCCGAGGGGATCGAGCCGCGGCCGGGGCATCCGGCGGCGACGCTGGCGGCGGACGCCCGGGTCGGCCTCGAGCTCTACCGGACCAACATGCTCCGGCCGTCCCGAACTTCGGTCGGCCCGGTCGAGGTGCCCGTGCAGCTGATCGTCGCGCTCCGCGACCGCTACATCTCGCCTGCGCTGTACGAGGAGTGCTCGACCTGGGCACGGGACATCCGCCGCCACGACATCGACCGCGGCCACTGGCTGCAGCGCTCCGATCCCGAGGAGGTGGCGGCGGTGATCTGCTCGCACGTCGCACGCGCCGGTGCCCAGCCGGTATCGTCGGCGTATGGCGCCGGCTGATCTCACCTCGCTCGCCGGCCGCCGGGTCCTGATCACCGGCGCCGCGCGGGGCATCGGCGCGGCGCTCGCCCAGCGGCTCGCATCCCATGGCGCGCGCCTCGCGCTGGTCGGTCTCGAGCCGGAGACGCTCCATGGCGTCGCCGCCCGCTGCGGCGAGGGCACCTTCGTGGGCGAGTGCGACGTCTCGAATTTCGAGGCAGTCGCGCGTGCGATCGACGACGGCGCCGAGGCGCTCGGAGGGCTCGACGTGGTCGTGGCCAACGCCGGGATCGCCGCCGGAGGCCCGCTGCGCTCGCACGACATCCGCGCCTGGGAACGGGTGATCGAGATCAACCTGCTGGGCGTGATGTACACCGATCGGGCGGCGCTGCCCCACCTGGAGCGCAGCCACGGGTACCTGCTCAACATCGCCTCGACCGCGGCGGCATTGCGCGCGCCGGGCATGACCGCGTACTGCGCCGCCAAGGCCGGCGTCGAGGCGCTGAGCGACTGCCTGCGGATCGAATCCAAGCCCCGCGGAGTCGACGTCGGCGTCGCGTACTTCCTGTTCCTGGACACCGACATGGTCCGCGACGGGGAGCGCGAGATGCCCCTGATGGCAACCGCGCGCTCCAAGATGCCGAGCTTCCTGAGCAGGACCTATCCGCTCGCGCCCGCGATCGACGAGCTCGCCGCGGGGATCGCGCTGCGGCGCCGCCGGATCGCCTACCCGCCGTGGTTCCTCAAGGCGCTCGCCGCCCGCCAGGCGTTCGCCTCGGCGCTCGTCGAGCGCGCGGCGGTAAAGCAGGCGGTCGACACGCTCGACGAGTACGAGCGCGTGGTCGCCGAGCGCGGCTCGCGGATCACCTCCTCGACCGAGCGCACGCGCTCCGTCGCGGGGATCTAGCTTCTACGCCGGCCGAGCGGCCCCCGAGAGCCTCCGGCGCTGGATCTTGCCGGTGTCGGTCCGGGGCAGCTCGTCGACGAACTCGAGCTCGCGCGGGACCTTGTGCCTCGCCAGGCGGCTGCGGACATAGCTCTGCAGCTCCTCGGCGGAGACCTCCGCGTCGGGCTTGAGCACCACCTTGGCGGCGAGGCGCTGGCCGAAGTCCGGGTCCGGGACGCCGTAGACCGCGGCGTCCGCGACCTGCTCGTGGCCGGCGAGCAGCTCCTCGACCTCCTGCGGGAACACGTTCTCGCCTCCCGACAGGATCATGTCGTCGTCGCGGCCGTCGATGAACAGCCGTCCCTGCGCGTCGAAGTGACCGACGTCGCCGCTGCTCATCAGACCGTCGATCACCTCCTTGCCGCCGCCGCCGGTGTAGCCCTCGAACAGCAGTGGGCTGCCCACGAAGATGCGGCCGGTCCTTCCGGCCGGGAGCTCGACGCCCTCCTCATCGAGGATCTTGACGCGCACGCCCGCCGCGGGACGGCCCACGGTGCCGGGCGCGGCCCGCAGGTCAGCGGGAGTGGCGAGCGTGCCCGACCCGACCTCGGTCGACGCGTAGCCGTTGTAGAGGATGTCGCCGAATTCGTTCATCACGGCTGTCGCGAGCTCCGGCGCGAGCGCCGAGGCGCCGCTGACGATCATCCGCAGCGAGGACGTGTCATAGCGCTCGCGCGTCTCCGGCGGCAAGTCCATGATCCGCTTGAGCATCGTCGGCACCGCCAGCAGCATCCCCGCACCGGTCCGCTCGATCTGCTCGAGCGTCGCTTCCGGGTCAAAGCGCCGGCGCAGCACGATCGGAGAGCCGAGCCCGAGCCCGAGGAACAGCCCGATCTGCCCGTAGAGATGGAACAGCGGCGGTGGCAGCACAATCGGCTCCCCCGCGCGAGGGGCGGGTTTGATCCGAGCCAGGTCGAGCAGGCCCGCGAGCGCCAGCGGCGCGAGGGCCTCGGCGCCGACGCTCCGGGTCGCGCCCTTGGGCGTGCCGGTGGTGCCGGAGGTCAGCATGATCAGCCGTCCGTGGGCTCCGGGTGGCGGCGGATCGGGTTCCCCGAGCTCGATCAGCGCGTCGACGGTGGGGAAGCCCGGCCCCTCGGCGTCCGGTGCATCAACCCACCCGAGGATCCGGGTCCCCGCGAAGTCTGACTCCTCGAAGACCGCCGCGAACTCCTCATCGTGGATCGCCACGCTGACCCGCTCGCGCGCCAGTACGTCGCCCAGCTGAGGCCCGGCGAAGTCGCTGTTGAGGGGCACGAGATCGCATCCCAGCCTCGTCGCGGCGGCGACCGCCTGCACGAAGCCGCGGTGGTTGCGGCACATGATCCCCACCCGCTGGCCGGCGCGGACGTCGAAGTGGCGGCGCAGGGCGCCGGCGAGCGCGCGGGCCTGCGCGTCGAGCGCGGCGTAGGAGACCGTGCCGCGCTCGTCGATCACCGCGGGCGCCTGGCCGTACAGCGCGGCGCTCGCCGCCAGCGCGCCGCCGTGCGTGGGGCCGTAGCGCAGAACGGCGCGGGCGGCGCGGGCGAGTCGGTCCGGCCGGACCGGCCGCAGCACGCGCATCGCCGCGATCGTCGCCAGCCCCTGGAGCACCTGCACGGGAAGGCTCGAGTCCGGGTCGCGGCCCGCCGCCTTGAGATAGCGCGACATCGCGAGCTCGAGCGGCGCCTGGCCCAGACGCGTCACCGCGGCGCCGGCGCGGGCCCACCCGGGGGCGATCATGCGGGGTCTGGAGACGATCGCGCGGGCCACCATCGCCGCCGCCTCCTCGGTGCTCATCCCCGGCAGGTAGCTCCACATCCGGAACGGGCCGAGCATCGGCGAGCGCACCAGCTGGAGGTGGATCGAGGTGGTGGTGACGCCGTCCGCGCGGACCTCGGGCGCGACTCCCGCGAGCCAGGTCTCGAACGCCGCCTTGGAGGCGATGTAGGCGCTCCAGCGCAGCGGTGGGAAGTCAACGCCGATCGTCGCGACGTTCACGATGTGGCCGCTGCGACGCGCGCGCATCGACGGCAGCAGCCCGAGCAGCAGCCGTACCGGCCCGAGGTAGTTGACGCCGATCGTCCGCTCGATGTCGTCGAAGCGCCCGTAGGACTCGGAGATCCAGCGCCGGATCGACTTGCCGGCATTCGACACGATGATGTCGACGTGGCCGTGGCGCTCGAGCACGGCTTCCGCGAGCCTCCCGGCCTCGGCCGGATCGGCGAGGTTGCACGGATGGCTGAAGGCGGAGCCGCCGCGGCTCTCGATCTCCTCGGCGAGCTCGTCGAGCAGCTGCTCGCGGCGGGCGACGAGCAGCACGGTCGCGCCGGCCTCGGCCAGCTTCAGCGCGCTCGCCTTGCCGACGCCCGAAGAGGCGCCGGTGATGAGGACGATCTTGCCCGGCGGCTGCTCTCCTCAGCGCGGCGTCGCTCACGCCCGGGCTGGTCGCGCCCAGAAGCAGGCGCAGGGGGCGGGGGAGCAGCTCGCTCACCGTCGGGGCGGGCGATCGGCCGTTGGGGTCACTTGCGGCGCACCCACTCGATCGCGGGCAGCTTCAGCGCGTGCGGGATGTAGCGGCTGGCCTCCATGGCGGCGCGGACCGGCAGTCCCGGGACGACCACGCGGCGGCCGGCCCGGAGGCCGTTGACGCCCGCGCGGGCGGCCTCCTCGGCGGTGATCAGCGCCGGCCTCGGCACCGCCTTCTCGAACGACCTGCCGCCCTTCACGTCCCACCCGGCGATCTGCCAGAACTCGGTCTCGACAGGACCAGGAGCGAGCGCGGTGACCGTCACGCCCTTGCCGCGGACCTCCTGGTGCAGCGCCTCGGAGAACGTCAGAACGTACGCCTTCGCGGCCGAATAGCCGGCGGAGTAGGGCATCGGCTGCATGCCGGCGGTGGACGCGACGTTCAGGATCGCGCCGCGCCCGCGCTGCACCATCCCAGGAAGGAAGGTGGAGGTGAGCGCCACCACCGCCTCGACCAGCACGCGCACCTGTTCGAGCTCGCGCGGCGCGTCAGCCTCGTGGAACGGCCCGCCGGTCGCGAACCCGGCGTTGTTGATCAGGATCTCGATGTCGAGCCCAAGCTCGGTGACGCGTCCGCTGATCCGGTTCCGAGAGGGCGGCTTGGAGAGGTCGGAGGAAACAGTCTCCGCGCGCACGCCGTAGCGGCTCGTGAGCTCGCGCGCCAGCTCCTCGAGGCGGTCCTTGCGACGCGCGACGAGCACGACGCCGTGCCCGCGCTTTGCGAGCTCGTGTGCGATCGCGCTGCCGATGCCGGCCGAGGCGCCGGTGACGAGTGCCGCTGAGTTCGGAGATGGAGCAGGAAGGCTCATGACGCAGGCACGACCATACCCGTTCGGGGGCTTCCTACAGATGTGTAACATATGTCCGCACGGGAGAGCTTCGGCAACCATGAGCGTGCGGACATGAGCGTGCTGACCAAGCCGCGCCCCAGGCTGCTCGCCGACTCGGCCGCCCCGGCGGCAGAGGCGGAGCTGCTCGGCAGCGCGTCCCCGTCGCCGGCGGGCCCGATCGCCCAGGAGGAGCTGGCCGGGCTCGCCTCGCCGCCCGCGGTCCGCTGGCCCCGCGTCGTGCAGGTGCTCTGGTTCGGGCAGCGGCAGGCCGGCTTCGTCTTCCACCATCGCGACAAGTTCGGCGAGGTCTGGCGCGCCAACGGTTACGTCCGCGGGCGTCCCGCCGTCACCTCGCATCCGGACCACATTCGGTCGCTGTTCACCGCGCCGCCCGAGCTGGTGCCGACGCTCGCGGCCGAGTCGCCGTTGCGGCCCGTGCTCGGCGCGACCTCGGTCCTGATCGCCAACGGCCCGCGGCACCTGCGTCAGCGCAAGCTGCTGCTGCCGCCCTTCCACGGCGAGGCGATCGCCCGCTACGAGCAGATGATCTCGGCGGCCGCCGAGCGCGAGATCGAGCGCTGGCCGATCGGGCGGCCGTTTGCGCTGGCGCCGCGGATGCAGGCGATCACGCTCGACGTGATCATGGGCGGGATCTTCGGGATCGAGGGACGTCCGCGGCCCGGCACGGTCGAGCACGGCCTTCGCTCCGCGATCAGGACGGTGCTGTGGAGCTCGACCCTGCCAGGCTCGAAGCTCGCGGAGCTGACGAACATCGGGCGCGAGGAGCCGGTCGGGCTGACCCGGCTGGCGCTGCTCGTTCCCGATCGGATGGTGTACGCGCTGATCGCCAGGCGCCGGCGCGACGCCTCCCTGGAGGAGCGCGGCGACATCATGTCGCTGATCATGCGCGCGCGCACGGCGGAGGGGGAGACGCTCACCGATCGCGAGCTGCGCGACGAGCTGATGACGCTCGTGCTCGCGGGGCACGAGACGACCGCGAACCAGCTGGCGTGGGCGTGGGAGCGGCTGATGCGCAACCCCGATGCCTACGAGCGGCTGCGAGCGGCGGTCCGGGACGGGTCGAGTGGGGGGATTGCTTCAGACGCTTCAGGTGGGGCGGATGCTTCGAATGCTTCGAATGCTTCGAATGCTTCGGGTGCTTCAGATGCCGATGCGGTCGTCGAAGCCACGATCACCGAGGCGATGCGAGTCCGCCCGGTGATCCCGATGACCGGCCGGCGCGTGCAGGTCCCGTGGCGGCTGGGCGAATACGGCGTGCCGGCCGATAGCGCGATCGCGATCAGCATCCTGCTGCTGCACCACCGCGAGGACGTGTATCCCGATCCGTTCTCCTTCCGCCCGGAGCGCTGGCTCGGACGGAAGCCCGGAACGTACGAGTGGATCCCGTTCGGCGGCGGCACCCGCCGGTGCCTCGGCGCCGCGCTGGCGATGGCGGAGCAGCGGGTCGTGCTCCGCGCGATGGCCCGGCGGCTGGACCTGGCGGCGACGACGTCGAAGCCCGAGCGCCCGGTCCACCGAAACGTCACGATGATCCCGGCGCGCGGCGGCAGGGTCATCGTGCGCCACCGCTCGCCCTGACGCGAACTTTGGCGTTTGACGGCCCTATACGTGCGCTTACGCGCCAAACTTCAGCGAGGCGTGCACGTCGCCGTCGCTGCCCACGATCCAGAGGTGGTCTGCGTTCCGGAGGATGACCTTGACCCCCGGCTGCGCCGGGCTGCGGTACTCGATCTCGGCATCGATCCGTTGCGGTTCGGCTCCGCTCGTGAGCAGCTGATCCTCCAGCGGCTGCCAGTACGCCGCGTTGTTGACGTGGTTCGCGAGGTCTAGCTCGGTCGCGCGGAACGTCCAGGGCGCGGTCGAGACGCCCGCCGGTTCGGGCGCAGGCGGATGCCGCAGGCGCGCGCTCACGCGCCGGCCCGCGGCGGCGTCTCCGTACGCGTCCATCTCCCCGGCGGTCAGCGGCGAGGGCATCCGCGTGACCGGGTCAAGGTGCACCCACAGCGACACAGCCTCGACCGACGCCTCGCCGGCGCCGTCCGGGGTGATGCTGGTGCGCCGCTCTGCCCACATGCGCCCGATGCCGCTGCAGTAGGTCAGCAGCGTGTGGGGTTCGCCGAAGCGCGGGAAGCGATCGACCCGGATCCGGGTGCGCCGCACCACCCAGATCGCGAGATCCGCCACGCCGGCCTCCTCGACGTCGCCGTATGCCACGTCCTGCAGCCAGCGGGCGAGGGCATCGAGCCGGATCCGCCCGGACGGCGCGCAATCGCCGAGGCCCGCGCGCGCCGGCAACGTGAACGTGCGCCCGCCGACGGGCACCGCGACCATCTCGGTCATGGCTTCGGCAGGGTACCCCGTTCCCCCCGAACGGGGGGAACTCCGCAGGACGCATGTATCGCTTGCCGAAGCCGTGCGTACCGTGATTTGCATGGGTAAGACCGCCGTCCTGTTCCCCGGCCAGGGAAGCCAGACCCCCGAGATGCGCGAGACCGTCGAGCGCGTCCGGCCCGACCTGCTCGAGATGGCGATCGACGCCGTGGGGACCGATCCGTTCCTCCGCGCCGAGCAGGGGACCCGATTCGCCCAGCCCGCGATCTTCTGCGCGAGCCTCGCCGGCTGGGAGGCACTCGGCAGCCCGCAGGGAGACTTCATGGCGGGCCACTCGCTGGGCGAGCTCGCGGCGCTGGTCGCCGCCGGCAGCCTCCGCGAGCAGGACGGCCTGCGGCTGGTGGCGCTGCGCGGGCGGCTGATGCAGGAGTCCGGAGAGCACGCGGGCGACGGCGGGATGGTCGCGCTGCTCGGCAGGGGCGCCGCGGACCACGCGGCGGAGCTCGCCGAGGCCCACGGACTGTCGGTCGCGAACGACAACTCTCCCCAGCAGGTCGTGCTCTCCGGCGCGCGCTCGGCGCTGCCGGCGGCGGCGGCCGCTGCCAAGGAGCTCGGGCTGCGCGCGATGGAGCTGCCGGTGACCGGCGCGTTCCACTCGCCGATGATGGCCGCTGCGGTGCCCGAGTTCGCCCGCGCGCTGCAGGAGGTGCCGATCGCCGCGCCGCGCGTCCCGGTGCTCTCGGCGGTGAGCGCGGCGCCGTTCGACGACTTCGCCGAGCAGCTGGCCCAGGCGCTGACGATGCCGGTGCGCTGGCGGGAGACGATGCTCGCGCTGCACGCGCTGGGCGCCGCGAAGTTCATCGAGGTCGGTCCCGGGCGGGTACTCACCGGGCTCGCAAAACGCACTCTGTCCGAGGTGGAGCTGATCAATGCTTGACACTGCCGTCCGCGAGGAGACCGCGTCCGTCGCCCGGAGCGCGCCCGCCCGAACCGCGAACATCCTCGGTCTCGCGATCGAGCTGCCCGAGTCGCGCGTGACCTCGGCCGAGCTTGCGGAGCGGCTCGGCATCACCGAGGAATGGATCCTCACGCGCACGGGGATCCGCGAACGGCGCCAGGCGGCGCCCCACGAGCGGCTCTCCGACTACGCCACGCGCGTGGGCGCGGCAGCACTGGCCCGCGCCGAGGTCGACGCGGCCGATCTCGATCTGGTGATCGTCGCGACGCTGACGCAGGACGAGTTGACGCCCAACACGGCGCCGCTGGTTGCGCACGGGCTCGGCGCGACACGGGCGGGAGGATTCGACGTGGGCGCCGCGTGCACGGGCTTTATTTCCGGGCTCGCGATCGGCGCGGCGCAGATCGAGAGCGGGCGCGCGGAACGGGTGCTGCTCGTGGGAGCCGACTTCATCACCCGCATCACCAACTACGACGATCGCTTCACCGCCCCGCTGTTCGCCGACGCCGCGGGCGCCGTCGTGCTCGGGCCGAGCGACAAGCCCCAGGGCGCGATCGGGCCAATCGTGCTCGGCGCCGACGGCTCACACCGCAAGACCCTGTACGCCGATCACCACGACCGCAAGCTGCAGATGGACGGTCCCGAGGTGTTCCGCCACGCGGTCACGCGGATGCGCGAGGTCACCTTGCAGGCGGTGGCGAGCGCCGGCCTCGAGCTCGCCGACATCGACCTGTTCGTCTTCCACCAGGCGAACGCACGAATCACGCGCGCGATCGGCGAGCGCCTCGGGCTCCAGCCCGAGCGCGTGGTGGACTGCATCGAGCTGCTGGGCAACGCCTCGGCGGCGACGATCCCCGTCGCGCTCGCGGCGGCGCAGGCCGACGGGCGGCTCTTCCCCGGGGCGCGTGTGCTGCTGAGCGCGTTCGGCGCCGGGTTCACCTGGGCCGGCGGAGTGGTCGAGTGGGGGGAGGCGTGAGCATTGCGGATCGCAGCGGCTCCGCACTCGTCACCGGCGCCTCTCGCGGAATCGGCGCGGCAATCGCCCGGTCGCTCGCTCGCGACGGCTGGCCGGTGGGCGTCAACTACCGCGCCGGTCGCTCCGAAGCCGAGCGGGTTGTCGAGGAGATCGAGGCCGAGGGCGGCCGCGGCGTTGCGCTCGCCGGCGACGTCGCCGACCCCGGCACCCCGGATGAGCTGTTCAGCGCGCTCGAGGCGCGCTACGAGGGACCGGTGCTCGTGCTCGTGAACAACGCCGGCGTCAGCCGCGACGACCTCGTGCCGACGCTCGGCGACGAGGAATGGTCGGATGTGCTCGAGACCGACCTGACCGCGGCGTTCAGGATGACCCGCCGGGCGCTGAAGTCGATGATGCGTGCGCGCGCGGGCCGGATCGTGAACATCTCCTCGGTCGTCGGGCTGCGCGCCAATCCCGGGCAGGCAAACTACGCCGCGGCCAAAGCCGGGCTGATCGCCTTCACCAAGACCGCCGCGGTCGAGGTCGCCCGGCGCGGGATCACGATCAACGCGGTCGCGCCCGGATGGATCGACACGGACATGACCGCGGGCGTCGATTCGGAGCTGCTGGCGTCGGTTCCCGCGCGCCGCGCCGGAACGCCCGAAGAGGTGGCGGCATGCGTACGCTTCCTCGTGTCTGCCGAGGCTGGCTACGTCACGGGCGCGGTTCTGAGCGTCGACGGCGGCCTCGCCGCGTGAACGCAATCGAACTACAGGAGGACTGACACATGTCGACAGTGACAACCCAGCAGGTGGAAACCCGCGTCGTCGAGGCGCTCGCGAGCTTCGGCCCCGACGAGAGCCAGATCACTCGCGACGCCACCTTCGAGGAGCTCGACATCGACTCGCTCGACCTGGTCGAGCTCGCGCAGATCGTCGAGGACGAGTACGGCGTCATCCTCAAGGGCGAGGACATGAAGGAGCTCAAGACCGTCGGTGACGCGATCGACCTGATCGTGGAAAGGGCTTCGTGAAGCGAAGGGTCGTGATCACCGGCCTCGGGGCGGTCACGCCGCTGGGCGTCGGCGCGCCGGCGCTGCATGCGCGCTGGGCGCAGGGGGAATGCGGCATCGTCGACGGCGCCGGTGCCTGCACCGGCTTCGAGCCGCAGGAGCTCCTGTCGGTCAAGGAGGTCCGGCGGCTCGATCGCTTCTCGCAGTTCGCGGTGGTGGCCGCCGACGAGGCGCTCGCTCAAGCCGGATGGAACGGCGAGAAGCCATATGACCCGCTGCGGATCGGCTGCGTGATCGCGACCGGGATCGGCGGGATCGAAACGGTCGAGACCCAGCACGACCTGATGCGCGACAAGGGGGCGGCCCGGGTCTCGCCGCTCGGAATTCCCGCCTACATGCCGAATGCGGGCGCCGCCGCGGTGTCGATGCGACACGGGCTGCAGGGTCAGATGTACGGCGTCGTCTCCGCCTGCTCGGGCGGGGCGCACGCGATCGGCTCGGCGCTGCGGATGATCCAGTACGGCGACGCGGACGCAGTCGTCGCGGGCGGCGCCGAGGCGACGCTGACCGAGTTCGGATTCGCGTGCTTCAACTCGATGCAGGCGCTCTCGCCGACCGGGATCTCGCGGCCGTTCGACCTGTATCGCGACGGGTTCGTGATGGGTGAGGGGGCCGGCGTGCTGGTGCTGGAGGAGGCTGAGGCCGCGCAGCAGCGAGGCGCGACGATCCTCGGCGAGGTCATCGGCTACGGATCCACCTCCGACGCGTTCCACCTGACGGCGCCCGAGCCGAGCGGTGGGCCGGCGTCGAGGGCGATCGAGCTCGCCCTCGCGGATGCGGGCATCGCCCCGGGCGACGTCTCGTACGTCAACGCGCATGGGACCTCGACGCAGCTCAACGACGCGGCGGAGACCGCGGCGCTGAAGCGTGCGCTCGGCGAGGACCGGGCGAAGCAGATCCCCGTCTCCTCGACCAAATCGGCGATCGGCCACCTGCTCGGCGCCGCCGGCGCGGTCGAGGCCGTCGCGACGATCCAGACGCTGAACACGCGGGTCATCCCGCCCACGCTCGGATACGAGACCCCCGATCCCGAGCTCGACCTCGACTACGTGCCCGGCGAGGCGCGGCCGCTGCTGGCGGCCAACGGCGGGCCTCCCGTGGCGATCTCGAACTCGTTCGCATTCGGCGGGCACAACGTCGCCCTGGTGTTGCGAGGAGGACCCGCATGAGTCTCACGGCGCTGCGCGAGCCCCGCGTCCGGCTGAGCCCGCTCGAGCGGCTCGAGGCTCTCTGCGACCCGGGCAGCATCCAGGTGATGCGCTCGCGGGTCATCTCGACGCGGCTGGGCGCGCGCGCGGTCGACGGCGACGGCGTGATCGGCGCGACGGGCTTCGTGCACGGCCGCCCGATCGCTTGCTACGCGCAGGACGGCGCGTTCCTCGGCGGCTCCCTCGGCGAGCGCCACGCAGAGACGATCGTGCGCGTCCTGACGACCGCGGGCCGGGCCGGCATTCCGGTCGTCGGATTCGTTGAGTCGGGTGGGGCGCGGATGCAGGAGGGGACGGCGGCGCTCGCCGGTTACGGGAAGATCTTCCGCGAGACCGTCGCGCTCACCGGCGTCGTTCCACAGATCTCCGTCGTCTCCGGCGCGTCCGCCGGCGGCGGCGCGTACTCCCCGGCGCTGACAGACCTGATCGTGATGACCGAGGACGCCGCGATGTTCCTCACCGGACCCGGGGTCGTGCGTGAGGCGCTCGGCGAGGACATCGAGGCTCCCGAGCTCGGCGGACCCCGCGTGCATGAGCGCAACGGCGTCTGCCATCTGGTCGAGCGCGACGAGGAGAGCGCCGCGGCGCGCGTACGCGATTTGCTTTCGTATCTGCCGTCCTGCGCCGGGGAGCGCCCGCCTGTGGGTTCCGCGGTTGAACCCGAGCTGCCCGACCCGGGAGCGCTGGTGCCCGCCGAGAGCCGGCGCGCCTACGACGTGCGCGACGCGCTGCGCGGGATCGTCGACGCCGGCTCGATCCTCGAGCTGCAGCCGCGCTGGGCGCGCAACATCGTTACCGCGCTCGCCCGCGTGGACGGTCGTCCCGTCGGGATCGTCGCCAACCAGCCGAGGTATCTCGGCGGCGTGCTCGACGCCGAGGCCTCGGAGAAGGCGGCTCGATTCGTGCGCTTCTGCGACTCCTTCGGGGTGGCGCTGCTGGCCGTCGTCGACACGCCCGGATTCATGCCCGGCAGCAAGCAGGAGCGGGCCGGAGTGATCCGCCACGGCGCGTCGCTCGTCCGCGCGTTCGCCGCCGCGCGCGTCCCCAAGCTGACGGTGATCCTGCGCAAGTCCTACGGAGGCGCGTACATCACGATGAACTCGCGCGATCTCGGCGCCGATCTGGTGCTGGCTTGGCCCGACGCGGAGCTCGGGATCATGAGCGCGCGGGCCGCGGTGGGCATCGTGCATCGCCGCGAGCTGCGCGCCGCCGGCGATCCGGAAGACGAGCGCAGGCGGCTGGCCGAGGCCTACGCCGAAGAGCATCTTCGTGCCTCGGCCGCCGCGGCGGGCGGGTTCATCGACGAGATCGTCGAGCCGGGGGACACACGCGAGCGACTGACCTGGGCGCTGAGGACGCTGGCGTGATCCTGGCGGGCAAGCGCCTGCTGATCACCGGCGTCATCACCAAGGACTCGATCGCGTTCCACGCCGCGGCGCGCGCTCAGCAGGAGGGCGCGGAGGTGCTGTTGACGTCGTTTGGCCGCGTGCGGCGCCTGACCGAGCGCGCGGCGGCGCGACTGCCGCAGCCGGTGGACGTGCTCGAGCTCGACGTGAACAGCGACTCGGATCTTTCCGCGCTGGCCGACTCGCTTCAGGAGCGCTGGGGGTCCGTCGATGGCGTTCTGCACGCGATCGCGTTCGCGCCCGAGGATGCGCTCGGCGGCCGGTTCATGACGGCGCCGGCCTCGAGCGCGTCGCAGGCGTTTATCACCAGCGCGTTCTCGCTGAAGGCGCTGGCGGCCGCGCTCGCGCCGCTGATGCCCGCCGGATCGAGCATCGTCGGGATGGACTTCGACGCATCCGTTGCGTGGCCGATCTACGACTGGATGGGCGTCGCCAAGGCCGCGCTCGAATCGGTCTCGCGGTATCTGGCGCGCGACCTGGGTCCGTCGGGCGTGCGGGTCAACCTGGTGTCCGCCGGCCCGCTCGGGACGGTCGCCGCGCGCGGGATCCCGGGGTTCGAGGGGTTGGCTTCTTTGTGGCGGGCGCAGGCGCCCCTCGGGTGGGACGTGGGCGATCCGGGCCCGGTCGCGGACACGATCTGCTTTCTGTTCTCGGACTACTCCCGCGCGATCTCAGGCGAGATCGTGCACGTGGACGGCGGCTTTCACGCGGTCGGGGCGCCGGAGGAGCTTCCGGCACGAATGGGTCGATAACGTCACTCTCGACTCGCCACGAAGCGCGAACGTGCATTTGATCTCGCTGAGCGCGATTAACGTGACTTTCGCCGATCCGGGCGGATCGAGTGTGCACTTAATCTCGCCTCGAGCGGCGGAGAGATCCGGCTGAGGGAACCCGTCACGCCCATTTGCGCCCTTCCGGACGCGTGTCGCCGCGTACGCTGGGGCCAGTGGAACGCTGGCTCGCCGCAGAACGGAATGTGCGCGTCTGCGCCGTGCTGGGCGCGGTGGCGATCGCGTTCTCGAGCATCCTCGTGCGACTCAGCCACGCCTCGCCGTCGACGGCGGCGATCTTCCGGTGCGCGTATGCGCTGCCGGCGCTGGGGCTGCTGGCGTGGCTCGAGGATCGGCGCTTCGGTTCCCGAAGCTGGCGCGAGCGGCGGATCGCGGTCGCGGCGGGGGTGTTCTTCGCGTTCGACCTGATCCTCTGGCACAACTCGATCGAGGATGTCGGTGCCGGCCTGGCGACGGTGCTCGCCAACATCCAGGTGGTGCTCGTGCCGCTGGTGGCGTGGGCGGTGCTGGCGGAGCGCCCGGCGCGCAAGGTGCTCGCGGCGCTGCCGCTCGCGTTGCTCGGCGTGCTGCTGATCTCCGGCGTGCTCGAGCACGGCGCGTACGGGCGCAACCCGGGGCGCGGGGCCGTGTTCGGCCTCGGGGCCGGGGTCGCCTACGTGGGCTTCCTGCTGCTGCTGCGCCACGGCGGCTCCGATCTGCGCCGCCCGGCGGGCCCGCTGTTCGACGCCACCGCAACCGGCGGAGTGATGTCGGTCGTGATCGGATCGATCGTCGGCGACGCGCACCTGGTGCCGGTCTGGCCGGGCGCCGGGTGGCTGATCACGCTCGCGCTGACCTCGCAGGTGCTCGGCTGGCTGCTGATCACGGTGTCCCTGCCGCGGCTGCCGGCGGCGCTGACGTCGCTGCTGCTCACGATCCAGCCGGTGGGATCGGTGGCGCTTGCGGCGGTCATCTTCGGCGAGTCTCCGACCGCCCTGCAGCTGACCGGCGTCGCCGTCGTCGTG
This sequence comes from uncultured Solirubrobacterales bacterium, assembly GCA_963849285.1. GTDB lineage: Bacteria > Actinomycetota > Thermoleophilia > Solirubrobacterales > Solirubrobacteraceae > Palsa-465. Next base: position 1,046,250 of record CAWKGS010000005.1, on the reverse strand, counting down.
TGCGGACTGCTGGTGGCGACGCTACCTAAACAGGTCCTGGGATTCCGGGCGGACGAGCGCCGCGGCTCCCGGCCCGTCCTCCACGCCGACGTGCTGACCGGCGCCGCGGACGAGCACCACGGGCTCTGAGGAGTCCTTCGCCCGCGCGAGGTCGGCGGCTGCGGCAAGCTCGTCCGCGATCGCGATCGCCGTGGCCTTGAGCTCGCGACCGGCGCGGTCGGCTCGCCCCCGCCAGTCATCCAGCGCGACGAGTCCCGCGGCTCCGATGGCGATGTCGGACTGACCCAGCCGCCAGGCGCGTCCGAACGAGTCGGTGATCACGATCCCGGGGGCCACGCCCGTCAATCGGCGCAGACCGGCACGAAGGCCGCGAGCGGAGCCGTCGGGATCGAGCGGCAGGAGCACTACGGTGCCGGCAGCCGGTGCGTTCGACGCGTCCACCCCAGCGTTCGCGCACACGAAGCCGTGGTGCGTGACGCAGATCAGGACACCGCCGGCCGCGCGGAGCACCTCGCGCGACTCGTCGAGGACGACCTGGACGTGCCGCGGGTCCTTACCCTGAGCCGCCGCCAGCTCGACAGCCCTTGCGCTCGGCTGCACGTCACCCAGCACGCGCACCCGTCCCTCGGCCTTGGAGACCGCCTTGTGAGCGACGACGATCACGTCGCCCGGCTCGAGCGGCCCCGGCAGCGCCGCCGCGATCAGGCCGGCCAGGTCCGCTCCCGGCTCGATCTCCGGGAGCCCGTGGAGTGCGGTGGCGCTCAGCATGCCCGCCTACAGGCCGCTTCGTATCAGCTGCCGCAGCATCCCGCGCGTGTGCGCCGCGCCACCGTGGATTCGCTCGAGCGACTCCTGGACGGCGACAAGGTCCTCCGGCGTGTCCACGTCCAGCGCGAGTCCGGGCACGTCGACGACGGGGTGCTCGACGTCGTGGCAGCTGCGCGATCGAGATGTGGCGGCTGAAGCTGTCGGGCCCGAAGGCGGGCGCGATGCAGTCGGGCGGAGTCAGCACCAGCGCGTTGGTGCCGGTGCCGTGGCGGTCGGGAACGATCAGCGCCGAGCGCGGCGCCGCCTCGTGCGAGAGCAGCTCGTCGAGCTCCCGCGGGCCCAGCAGCGGGCAGTCTCCCGGCACGAGCAAGACACGGTCCACGCCGTCCTCGAGCGCGGTGCGGATCCCGAGGGAGGCGGCGACGTTGTGGCCCCGCTCGGCGTCGTCGAGCACGGACGCGCCGTAGCCGCCGGCGATCTGCTGCGCGCTCGAGTCGGCGCTGACGACGAGGATCTCGTCGACCAGTGTCGCGCGGCGCAGTGCCAGCAGCACATCGGAGAACATCGCTTCGGCAAGCGCTCGCCGCTGCCCCGCGCTGAGCGCCTCCGCGAGGCGCTGCTTCGCCTCGGCGAAGCTCTTGACTGGGAGGATCGCGAGCGTGGACATGGGCGGCGCAACGGTATCCGGATCGCGCTACCGGAGCGCGAGCGCGAAGCCCAGCGTCTGCTCCGCGAGTCGCCTGCGGCTCGTGGCGCTGTCCATCAGCACGTCGGTCTCGAGCACGGGAACGGCCTCCGTGCGCTCGTCGCTGACGAGCCCGTGGAGCAGTGGCGCGTAGGCCGCGGCGACTCCGTCGGCAGACAGCGGGTGACCGGCCCAGTGCATGAATGCGCTCGTCGGACCCTTGACGACCTCGCCCCGGACCAGCGGCGACACGGCGACGATCGGCGCGCCCGTCCCCTCGAGCGCGGCCCGCATGCCGGGGGTCGCGAGGATCGGGCCGATCGAGATCACTGGGTTGGACGGGCCGATCACGACCGCGTCGGCGTCCTGGAGCGCCTCGCGAACTTCGGGCGAGACCGTGGCCGCACTCGCGCCTCGGAACTCGACGTCGTCGATCGGGCCCTCGCCGGCGCCCCGGATCATGAACTCCTGGAACGGCCACGAGTGGCCGCGCGCGGTGACGCGCGTCCGCACCGGGGTGTCGCTCATCGGCAGCACACGCGCGGCGACGCCCAGCGCCCGTGCGATCTCCGCTTGGGCCTCCGTCAGGCGAGCCCCGGCGGCCAGCAGCCGCGCGCGCTCGATCCCGATCGCGAGATCCTGGTCGCCGAGGTTGAACCAGACCTCGACGCCGAGCTGCTCCAGGCCGTCCATCGTGTGGAACGTGTCGCCGTGGATCCCCCACCCGCGCGCCTCGATCATGTCCGCCAGCCAGAAGGTGACGAGGTCTGGGTCCGGCGAGACGTACGCGCCGTAGATCTCGACGTCGTCGCCCGTGTTCGCGACGACCGCGAGGTTCTCCGCACCGACCACGTCGAGCATTCCGCGAGCCAGCTTCGCGCCTCCGGTCCCGCCGGCGAGGACGACTACCCGCGTGCTCACAGACCCGTGATCTTGATGCCCGCTCTGACCTTGTTGCGCACGTTGATCGAGATCATCAGCGCCGTCAGCTGCTCGACGATCCGTGCCATCTCGAGCGGGCCGCAGTCGACTGCCCGGAGGCCCTCGATCCGCCCGACCAGCTCCGCGACCTTGCGCTTGTCGTCGCGGTGGTCGCCGCAGATGAGGACGTCCTCGTCGAGCGGATGCTCGAGCTCGCCGAGGTGCGCCGCGCTCACGGTGTGAAACGCGGACACCACGTGTACCCCGTCCGGGACCATCTCCTGCGCCTGCTGCGCCGCGGATCCCTGCCAGACGCCGAGCGTACGAGTCGCCTTGCCGCTGATCGCCGCCGCCAGCGGGACGGTCGCGTCGACGAGCAGCTGTCCGGCCTGGAGCGTGTCCTTCAGGTTGGTCAGGTTCTCCGACTGGTTGCGGAACGGAACGCTGAGGATCACGATCTCCGCGTCGCGCGCGGCCTGCGAGTTCTGCGCGCCCTGAATCGGCGCGTCCGGGACCTGCTCGCGCGCCCGGCGCGCCGCCTCCCCGGCGCGCTCGTGGTCGCGCGATCCGATCACAACGGGCACGCCGGCGGCCCCGAGACGGAGCGCGAGACCGAAGCCGAGCGCTCCGGTCCCGCCGACGATGCAGACGGGAGATGCCACGGCGGGGCAGTCTATGCTGGGCACGATCATGAGCTCTTCCCTGGAGCCGGGAATCGCGGCCGAGAACGAGTTCGAGGTCGACGAACGTTTGCTGACCGACGTTGGGGGCACGCTCGGGCGGGCGGTGCTTTCGACGCCGGGGATGATCGGGATGATGGAGCGGACCGCCGCGATGCTGGTTCATCCGCGTCTGGGAGACGGGAAGGCCACGGTCGGATTCGAGGTCTGCGTCAAGCACGTCGCCGGCGGCCCTGCAGGGCGCGCGCTGCACGGCCCGCGCCCGCCTCGAGGAGATCGTCGATGGCCGGAAGCTGCGCTTCGCGGTGGAGGTCGTCGACGCCGAGGGGCGCACGATCGGCGTCGGCACGCACGAGCGGCGGATCATCCCGGCATGAGCGCGCTGCCGGACGCCGTCCGGATCCGCGAGGTCGGCCCGCGCGACGGCTTTCAGAACGAGCCGGAGGTGATCCCGACCGGCGAGAAGGTGCGCCTGATCGAGTTGCTCGGGGGGACCGGTCTGCGGCGCATCGAGCTCACGAGCTTCGTCCGGGCCGATGTGATTCCGCAGCTGGCAGACGCGGAGGACGTGCTGGCCGCGGTTCGCCTGCCTCCAGAGGTCGCGGTCAGCGTGTTGATCCCGAACGAGCGCGGTCTTGATCGTGCCCTGGCCTTCCGCGAGCGGTTTCAGGAGATCAACGGGTTCCTTTCGGCCTCCGAGACGCACAACATCAAGAACGTGGGTCGCCCGATCGAGGAGTCGCTCGCCGGCCTTGAGCGCGTGGTCGCTCGCGCGGTGTCCGAGGGGCTCCGGTGCGAGGGCGTGATCAGCGTCTCGTTCGGATGTCCCTACGAGGGGCACGTCCCGCCCGAGCGCGTGTTCGAGATCGCGTCGCGTCTGGTGCAGGCGGGCTGCGTCGAGATCGGCTTCGGCGACACCACCGGGATGGCCAACCCGATTCAGGTGCGCGCCTTCTTCGACGCGGCGTTCGCCGCGCTGCCGGGCGTCGAGCTGACCGCGCATTTCCACAACACGCGCGGCCAGGGACTGGCCAACGTGCTCGCGGCGCTCGAGACTGGCGTTTCGAGCTTCGAGTCCTCGTTCGGAGAGCTCGGCGGATGCCCGGTCCCCGCCGGCGCCACCGGCAACATCGCGACCGAGGACCTCGTCTCGATGCTCCACGAGATGGGCGTCTCCACCGGCATCGACCTCGGCGCGCTGCTCGAGGCGGCGCGGGCGGTCCAGGAGGTGCTGGGACGACCGCTCGGCAGCCATCTGCTGTCGGCGGGCCCGGTCGACTGGCGCTGACGGCGGTAGCCTTGCGCGCGCCTTGACCGACGTCGACCACACCTCCGCGCTGAACGACGCCACCACGCGAGCGCTCGCCGGCGGCCCCGAGCGCCACCACGCCAAGGCCGCGGAGCAGGGAAAGCTTCCGGTGCGCGAGCGGGTCGCACGATTGCTGGACCCCGACTCGTTCGCCGAGGAGGGCCTGCTCGCCGGGTGGGACCAGGATGGCGAGGGCGCCGAGGGCGTCGTCACCGGCCTCGGCACGGTCGAGGGCCGGCCGGTCGCCGTGATGGCGAACGACCCGACGGTGAAGGCCGGCTCGTGGGCGCCGCCGACGGTCGAGAAGATCGTCCGCATCCAGGAGCGCGCGCTGACGCTGCGGGTGCCGCTGATCTACCTGGTCGATTCCGCGGGAGCGCGGATCAACGAGCAGGTGCAGATGTTCCCCGGGCGCCGTCACGCCGGGCGGATCTTCTTCAACCAGGTGCGCCTTTCGGGCGTCGTCCCGCAGGTCTGCATCCTGTTTGGCCCCAGCGCCGCGGGCGGGGCGTACATCCCCGCGTTCTGCGACATCGTGATCATGCGAGATGGCAACGCCTCGATGTACCTCGGCTCGCCGCGGATGGCCGAGATGGTGATCGGCGAGAAGGTGTCGCTGGAGGAGATGGGCGGAGCGCGCATGCACACCTCGCGCAGCGGCGTCGGCCATGCGCTGGTCGGCACCGACGAGGAAGGGATCGAGTTCGCCCGGCGCTACCTCTCCTACTTCCCGTCCTCGTTCAAGCTGCCTCCGCCGCCCGCTTCCTCGCAATGGGCGCCGCCGTCGGCCGATGTGCCGATCCGCGATGTCGTCCCGCTCGACGAGAACAAGCCGTTCGACATGCGCGCGGTGATCGACGCGCTCGTGGACGGGGGATCGTTCCTGGAGATCCATGCGCGCTGGGCCCGGGAGCTGATCGTGGGATACGGGCGCCTGGACGGCCGCGTGATCGGAGTGGTCGCCAACCAGCCGAAGGTCAAGGGCGGCGTCCTGTTCGTCGACTCCTCCGACAAGGCCGCGCGGTTCATCTGGACCTGCAACGCGTTCGGGATCCCGCTGCTGTTCCTGGCGGACGTCCCGGGCTTCATGATCGGGACCCAGGTGGAGCGCGAGGGGATCATCCGTCACGGCGCGAAGATGATCAGCGCGGTTTCCGAGGCGACCGTCCCGAAGATCTCCGTGATCGTACGCAAGGCCTATGGCGCCGGGCTCTACGCGATGGCCGGACCCGCGTTCGATCCCGACTGCTGCATCGCGCTGCCCACGGCGTCGATCGCCGTGATGGGGCCGCAGGCCGCGATCAACGCGGTCTACTACAACCAGCTCCAGGCGATCTCGGACGAGGCAGAGCGGGCGGCCCGCACCGAGGAGCTGCGGCGCGAGTACGCGGAGGACATCGACATCCTCCATCTCGCCTCCGAGCTCGTGATCGACGCGGTCGTGCAGCCCGAGGAGCTGCGCGGCGAGCTGGTGCGGCGCTTCGCGCTTGCGGCCTCCAAGCACAGGGAGTGGCCGGAGAAGCGCAACCCGGTCACGCCGGTGTGATCGAGTCGGATGCTCGTCAGGCGGTCGTTCCTGCGGGGGCGCGGGTTCCGCCTACGTAGGCGTCGATCGCGTCGACGAGCATCAGCGCGAATGCGACCGCCGCGTCGGGGGCGGCCTCCTCGACCGCGTCTGGCGTGTCTTCGCGCGCATGCGAATGGGGGACGAGTCCGCGCTCGTCGAGGCAGCCGATCGCGATCGCGGGCAGCCGCGCAGCCCGCGCGGGCAGCGCCGGCGTGGCGCCACGACCGCGATGGGGGCGCGCCTGCAGGTGCTGCTGCTGGTGTGCGATCTGCTCGCACTGCCCCCGCAGCCGCGCGAGATAGCGCAGCGGCACCAGCGTGCCGTCGCTGACCCACCATCGCAGCCGGCCCGAGCCGCAGGGCGCGATGCCGAGCACGACCGTATCGGTGGCGCGCCGTCTGGGCCGCTGCCTGCGGAGGTACCGCCGCAAGCCGATGCCGCCCCCGTCCCCGGCGCCCTGGAGCACCAGCTCGGTCTCGAGGTTGCGCGGCGGCGCGGCGTCGAGCGCGCGCGCGACCGCGATCGCCACGGCCGCTCCGCTTGAGTTGTCGCCGGCCGCGGGGCCGAACTCTGCGCCCGCGAGATCGATCAGCGCCGCCAGCATCAGAACGAGCGCGACGGTTGGGAGCAGCTGCAGCACCCCGATCGCGGTTCCCCGGTCGCCCTCCAGGCGGAGGATCGCGGTCGCCAGCAGCCAGATCAGCGCCAGCGCGAGCCACGCGAGCCATCCCGGCGCTCGTCCTCCACTGAGTTGCCTCAGCCGCGCCGCGGCCGCGCGTGCTCTCCGTCGGTACACGAGGCCGGTGCGACCGGCGTCGTAGTTGGCGGTGATGATCAGCCTGACGCGGCCGGGCTCGACGGCCGTCGGCGCGGCGATGACGTTCTGGCTGGCGCGCTCGAAGGTGAGCCGGCGCCCCGGGGAGACGCCGGTGAGCTCGTCCGCGATGACGGACAGGAGGGCGAGGAGGATCAGCGCTCCACCCACCCGCGCCGAGGCGACGGAGACGAGGCTTCCGGCGAGGCCGAGCGCGACATGCCAGAGATGCGCAAATGCCCAGTTCGAGCGACACCAGAACGGCTCCAGCCGGACGTCGCGACCCGTCGCGGCCAGCTGTCGCGACAGCCAGAGCGCCGCGCGCCGCTCGGAATCCGTACCCGCGCCGCGGCGCTGGAACTCGGTCAGTCCCGAAATGGTCTCCATCGTCGACACGGCGGGCCATGATCCCAGGGGCGTCGCCGGGGCGCTCCGGCTCGCGCGCCGATCCGATAGAAGATCGGGATGGATCTCACCGACGAGGACGAGCTGCTCGCGGTCGCGCGCGAAGCTGCCGACGCGGCCGCGGGGGAGCTTTGCGACCGTTTCGGCCAGCGAGCGGTCGGGGTCTACTCGAAGAGCAGCGCCACCGATCTGGTGTCCGAAGCGGACATCGCCGCCGAGGCGGCGATCCGGCGGGTCCTCGGGGAGCGCCGGCCCGGTGACGCGATTCTCGGCGAGGAGGGCGGGGACAGCGGTGAGGGCCAGCGCGTGGGCGGCCTGCGCTGGATCGTCGACCCACTGGATGGCACCGTGAACTTCCTGTTCGGGATCCCGCAGTTCGCGGTCAGCGTCGCGTGCGAGGACTCCTCCGGAGAGGCTCTCGCCGGTGTGGTGCTCGACCCGATCCGCGCTGAGCGCTTTGCAGCGACGCGATCCGGAGCCGCCACTCTGAACGACGCCCCGATCGAAGGCTCCGGGCGGGACCAGCTGGCCACCGCGATGGTCGCGACGGGCTTCGGGTATGACCCGGCGATCCGCGCCCGGCAGGGGGAGGTCGTCGCGCGGCTGCTTCCGCGCGTTCGCGACATCAGGCGGGCCGGCGCCGCGGCGCTCGATCTCGCGTGGTGCGCCTGCGGCCGGCTCGACGCGTACTACGAGCGCGGGCTGAAGAGCTGGGATATGGCGGCGGGCGCGCTGATCGCGCGCCGGGCCGGCCTCGCGGTGCGCGAGCTTCCGGCGACGGTCGAGGACCCGGCGGGGGTCGCGGTGGCGCCGCCGGCGTTGATCGATGAGTTCCTGGCGATCGGGGTCTGAGGCCGGCTCCGTGCGGCCGCGGCCCGACCTGCCCGTCGCTCCGCGGCAGGCCGGATGGACGCCCGCGCCCGGGCTAGACTTCCCCGCTAGAGCGGCGGTGGAGGAACGGTAGACTCGATGCCCTCAAAAGGCATTGTCCGAGAGGACGTGTGGGTTCGAATCCCACCCGCCGTATGAGGCCATTGCTCACCGGAATCTCGCCAGTCTTGCTGGTGGCGGATCTCCAGCGGTCGGTGGACTATTTCAGCGATCGGCTCGGCTTCGAGTGCCATGTGTTCGGGGATCCGCCGAACTTCGCCACCGCTACGCGGGACGCCGCTGTCATCCTGATCGCGCTGTCCGACCAGCCTGAGCGCCTCGTCCCTCACTGGCAGATCGTCGACCGGATGTGGGATGCCTACATCCGGGTGGAGGACGCCGACGCGATCTACGCCGAGGTGCAGGAGCGAGGAGCCGGCATCGACTACACGATCTACGACGCTCCGCACGGCTTTCGCGAGTTCGGCGTCCAGGATCCGGATGGTCACGACATCGCGTTCGGCCAGCGGCTCGAGCCGTGACTGACGGGCGCGGTAGCGTGGCGCCAGCGGTAGAGCCGGCTAAGCCGGGGCCGGCTCGGGCTCGGACGGGCTGTACCCCCGCTTGCGCGCCTCGTCGATCGGGACTTCGAGCTCGACGTTCCAGCCCTGCGCGAATCCCTGCATCGCGAACAGGATCAGCAGCGCCTGAACGGGCGCGATGATCAGCGTGAGCGTGCCGAGCACGTCGGGAGTGAACCCGGTGCCGCCGAACAGCGATTGCGCGGGCGCGAAGCCCGCGGCGCTGCGATCGAACCAGCTCGTCCCGGTCGCGCCCAGTCCCGCGATCACCGCGACGATCAGGAGGAGGATCCCGAGCGCAGCCGCGATGGGGAGGAGGCCGCGCTTCCACCGGGCCACGTAGAAGGCGATCACGACATAGATGAAGCACCAGACGAAGTTGACCGCCTTCAACCCCTGCAGCTTGCTCCAGCCGCCGATCGTCACCGCGAGCATCAGGACGACCGACGCCAGCAGGATCAGCACGACGATCAGCTTGATCACCTTGCTGGCCGCCTTGTCGCGGTTGGGGAAGATGACCGTGTAGCCCGGTGTCAACCTCCGCTGTTGCGGCATGCGCAGAACATACCTTGAGAATCCAGGATCTGCCGCAGTTCCGCCGCCGCAGCCTAGAATCGCCGATCGCAGCGCGGGCGTGGCGAAACGGTAGACGCGCCGGCCTTAGGAGCCGGTGGGCGCAAGCCCGTGGGGGTTCGAGTCCCTCCGCCCGCATCCTCGTCGAGCTCGGACGCCGCAGCTCTGGCAGGTAGCATCAAAGGCGCCCCAGGGGAGTGAGCTAGTGGTTACGCGCACGGTCTCCAAAACCGTGAACCCGGGTTCGAATCCCGGCTCCCCTGCTCAGCTGCCGCAGGCACGGAGCGAACCGCACATCAGAGCGGTGACGATCATGGCGGCCGGGCGCATCATCGGTCGCACGTTCCTCCTAGGATTGCTCGCCCGCGTGAAGTCGCACACGGTCTACCGAACCTTCAACACCGATCGCAGGCGGGAGTTCGTCCGGATCACCGAGGACGTCGAGGAGGCAGTGCGCGCCGCCGGAATCGCCGAGGGAATGGCCCTCGTTTCGGCGATGCACATCACGGCCGGGGTCTGGGTCAACGACGATGAGCCCGGGATCCAGGCGGACGCGCTCGAGTGGCTGGACAAGCTCGCGCCGCCGACGTGGAAGGAACCTGACAGCGACGTGGCGGAGGCACTGACCCCGAGCCCCGGGGACTACCGCCACCATCGCGGGGGCGAGGACAACGGCGACGCGCATCTGAAGAATCTGCTGGTTCATCACCAGGTGATCATTCCGGTCACCGAGGGCCGGCTGGATCTCGGCCCGTGGCAGCAGGTGTTCTACTGCGAGTTCGACGGCGGACGGCCGAAGCGGCTCGTGATCAAGGTGATCGGGGAGTAGGCCCATGGCCGGTTCGGAGGTGTTCGCCGAGGACGCGCTCGCCGGCCAGGTCGCGCTGGTCACGGGCGGCGGCACCAATCTCGGCAAGGCGGCAGCCGCCGAGCTCGCGCGGTGCGGCGCCAACGTGATCATCGCCGGCCGGCGCGTAGAGGTGCTCGAGGCCGCCTCCGAGGAGATCGGGCCGCGCTGCTCCTGGATCGCTGGGGACGTCCGCGAGCCCGAAGGCGCCGCGCAGATCGTCCGCAGCGCGCTCGAGCGCCACCAGCGTCTCGACTTCCTGCTGAACAACGCCGGCGGTCAGTACTTCGTGCCCGCGGAGGGCATCACCACCAAGGGGTGGCGGGCCGTGCAGCGGCTGAACGTCGGTGGGACGCTCGCGATGTCGCGTGCGGCACACGCGCTGGCGATGAAGCCCGCCGGCAGCGGAACGATCGTCAACGTCACCGTCTCGCCGCACCACGGGATGCCCGCGATGGCGCACACCGGGACCGCGCGGGCGGCCGTTGAGGCGCTGACTCGCGAGCTCGCCCGCGAGTGGGCGCAGGACGGTGTCTCCGTGGCCGCGATCGCGATCGGCCGCTTCGCGACCGAGTCGCTGCGCAAGTATCCGGCCGAGCTGTGGCGCAGCGCGGCGGCCAGCGTGCCGCTGCAGCGGCTCGGCGACCCCGAGGAATACGGCTGGCTCGTAGCGCTCCTCGCCTCGCCGCTCGGCCGGGCGCTATCCGGTTCGGTGATCACGCTCGACGGCGCTCTGGACAACTGGAACGGGCCGTGGCCGCCGGACGCTCTGGCGCGGGACGGAGAGGTGCCCACGGAGGAGCGGCAACCCGCCGGCTGAGGCTGCGCAGCTACCATCCCCGCGAGATCCGCGGGCGAGGTGTCAACGGCTGCACGGGAGCCTTCCAAGCTCTAAGAACGGGTTCGAGTCCCGTCGCCCGCTCTGATCAGGCTGCGGTTATCATCGGCTGACCACGGGGAGTGGCGCAGTCTGGTAGCGCACCCGGCTGGGGGCCGGGCGGTCGCAGGTTCAAATCCTGTCTCCCCGACTTAAGGAATAGCCTGCAAATCATGCACTTTGGCTCCATCGGCGGTGCCGCGGATAGCGCGACGGGGGGGCTTTTTTCGTTTTGATCCCGGGGAGCTCGGTTGGGTCCCGCTTAACGGTGTGGGCGCAGGCGCGCGCCGGGCGCATCCCGCATGTTCAGCTCGGCCGTTATCGGCCGCTTTCGCGAGTCGGCCGTTCAGGCGTGGCTGCGCAATCTCGAGGCCGGCAGCGCGGCGCCGGCGACGAGCACCGCCCCCCGCGCCCGCTCCGCCGGCACGGCGTAGAGGTTCCCCGACGTCGTCCGCGGCCAGGTGGTGCGCCAGCAGCGCTCTCAACGCCCGGGGAGTAACGGGGATTGACTGGCCGTCCCGGCGGCGGTGAGGTGCCGATAAGGGGCAACAGGACGTAGCCTCGTTGAGGGCCATGTCTGTGCGGTTCCGCAACGCTACCTCCTTGGTCGGCGCGGTGGCCGTGACGAGCGGGTGGACGCACGCCTACTCGGGGTTCCATACCGAGGTTCGCCGACAGTTGGCCGTCGGAGTGCAGAGAATGTGTCGCCGGAGCCGTCGCGCCGCTGACACGTCCCGAACCAGATGACATTCACGCCCGAGCAGCCGGATGCGTCCCGTGCCACGCATCGGGCGCGTGCGCCGGCCGGGTCGAAGGCGACGCTCACGTGGTTGGCGATGGCGATGCTGACCCTGGGATCGGTGGGCGATCTCGGCGCCACGCCCGCAACGGCCGTCCTCGGCCTCGCGTCAGTGGTGATCTCCGTCCTGCCCGCAATCGTGTTTCTGCTGCCGGCGTCGCTCGTGTCCGCCGAGCTCGCCTCGGGCTGGCCGGGCGGGGTCTACAACTGGGTGTCGGAGGGGATCTCCCCCAGGATGGGCTTCCTCGCCATCTGGTGTCAGTTCGCCCAGACGACCTTCTACTACCCGGCATTGCTCGCCTACGTCGCGAGCACGCTGGCGTACGTGTTCGCGCCGAGCTTGGCTCACAGCGGGCTATACACGGCCGCGGTGATCATCGTCGTGTTCTGGGCGGCGGTGCTCGTATCCGCCAGGGGAGTACTCGCCACCGGTAAGCTGGCGTCGTACGGGATCGTCATCGGAACGCTGATCCCGGGCCTACTGCTCGTCCTCCTGGCCGCGATCTATCTCCTGCAGGGCCACGCCTCGGCGGCGCCGCTGAACGCCCACCATGCGCTCCCGCCGTGGAACGGGCTGACGAGCATCGTGCTCATCGTCAACAGCTTCTTCCTCTACGCCGGCGTTGAGGTCAACGCCGTCCACGTCGACGAGCTGCGCGACGCCCCCCACGAGTTCCCCAAGGCGACTCTGCTGGCCGTGATTCTGATCCTGCTCGTCTTCATCTTTCCGACACTCGCGATCTCGGTCGCGGTCCCCGCGCCGCACATCAGCTTCACCGCGGGCGTCATGCAGGCGTTCAAGAGCCTGCTCGACCACTTCGGTCTTGCCGTGCTCACCCCGATCATCGCCGTCGGGCTGGTCGTGGCTTCCGTGAGTGGCCTGCTCGACTGGCTGACCGGCCCCTCGACCGGATTGTTGGACATCGCCCGCGACCGCGGCTACCTGCCGCGGTACTTCCAGCAGCTCAACTCAAACGGCGTCCAACTCCACATACTCGTCGCGCAGGGAATCATCATCTCGCTGATCGGACTGCTCTATGCCGTGGTGCCGACCGTCTCACGCGCCTACTGGGTGCTCGCCGCCCTGGCGACAGAGGTCTACCTGATCATGTACGTCCTGATGTTCGTCGCGGCGATCAACCTCCGGCGGCGAGCGCCCGAGCACCAGCGTGGCTACCGGGCACCCGCGCTCGTGACGATCTCCGTCGTCGGGACGCTCGCCTGCACCGCCGCCTGCGTGGTCGGTCTACTGCCGCCGAGCCAGCTTGGACACATAAGCACCCCGGCGTACCTACTGGCACTCCTCGGCGCAACCCTTTTCGTCGGCCTCCTCCCGCCACTCCTGCTCCACAAGCTGCGCCGATCCGCCTGGAAGGCCGCTGCCTGAGGGTGCAAACAGCAAAGGCTCAGTAGTTTCGTGCAGCCGACGCCGGGCTTTGTGCGGCTGATCGCGCGGGCGTGCGCTCGTATCGTCAGGGCGTGCCGTCTGACCCGAACCAGGAGCATGACGAAGGCGCGCTCAGCCCCCTCCGGCGACCACTGGCCGAGACTCAGCGCCGCTCGAGCGAGATGCTCGAGCTCTCGCGGGAGGAGTGCCTCCGCCTGCTCGCCTCTCATAGCTTCGGCCGGCTGGCGGTGAACATGGGCCACGGGGCTCCGGTCATCCGTCCGGTCAACTATCTGTTCGACAAGTCGTCGCAGTCCGTCATCTTTCGAACCGCGCCGGGGTCGAAGTTCCACGCCCTGCTGCGTTCCGCCAGCGCCGCGTTCGAGATCGACGGGATCGACGAGGCGTCGCGAACGGGCTGGAGCGTGATCGTCCGCGGCGTCACCGATGAGCTCACCGATAGCAACCACATTCGCCGTCTGGACCGGCTCGGCATGGAGCCGTGGGCTCCCGGACGAAAGCGCCACTGGATGTACATCCGGGCGGGGACCGTCTCCGGCCGGCGGATCGTGCTGGCGGATGGCCCCGCGCGCGGCTACAACGCGGGCTAGGCAGCGACGAGCGCGGGCGCGCGATGAGCCTCGGTCCCCTCGCCCAGAGCTGGATCACCGACGACCAGTCGAACAGCGAGGCGATCCGCGCGGCGCTGGCCCGCCCCGAGATCTATCCACACCGCCCCGCCCGCGTGCAGCTGCGCGAGACGCACATTTCCTGGGTCTTCCTCGCCGGCGAGCTCGCCTACAAGCTCAAAAAGCCGCTCGTCCTGGACTTCCTGGATTACGGCACCCCAGCGCGCCGGCGGCTGATGTGCGAGGAAGAGGTGCGGCTCAACCGCCGGCTGGCCCCGGAGCTCTATCTCGGCGTCTGTGGGGTCGCGATCATCGGAGCGGGGGCCGAGCTGACCGCGGCGGACGACCCGCGGGCGGTCGAGTTCCTCGTCGAGATGCGCCGCTACGACGAGGCCCGCACGCTCGCGGCGTTGCTACACCGGGGGAGCTCGATCGAGCGGAAGTCGAGGCGGTGGGCAAGGTGCTGGCTCGCTTTCACGCCGACGCCCCCCGAGTGGAGGAAGCGGCCGCGCCGGTGCTCGCCGTCGAGCGACAGTTTGAGCGCAACGTGCACGAACTGCTGGGCTCGGTCGACCAGCGGGACGAGATCGGCCGGGTGCAAGCGCTCGAGCGCTTTGCGCATGCCTACATCACCGGACACGCACAGACCCTTCAGGCGCGCGCGACCCTTGGCCACGTCCGCGAGGGCCACGGCGACCTCAGGGCCGAGCACGTGCTCGTCAATGGCGTGGTACAGATCGTCGACTGCGTCGAGTTCGATAGCTCGCTGCGCGAGCTGGACGTGGCTGATGACCTCGCCTTCCTTGTGTTCGACCTGGTCGCCCACGGCGGCGAGCGTTTCGGCGAGGTGCTCGTTCGGGCCTATCGCGACGCCGGCGGGGATCCTGGCGATGACTCGCTGATCGCCTTCTATGCGGCATACCGCGCGCTGGTGCGCGCGAAGGTCGCGCTCGTCCGAGCGGCGCAGCTACCGCCGAGGCGCGCTGAGCGCGGCGAGGGGAGCGCGTGTGCGCGCGACCTGATCTTGCTCTCCGAGCGCTTCGCCTGGCGGGCGCGGCTGCCGCTCGTGATCGTGGTCTGCGGCTTACCGGCAAGCGGGAAGAGCCACAGGGCGGGCGCCCTGGCGCAGCTGTCCGGGCTGCCGCACTTGAGCTCGGACGTGACCCGAAAGCGGCTGGCCGGGATCCGCGCGACACAGCGCGCGTCGTCGGGAAGCTACAGCGCCGAGTGGAACGCCCGGACGTACGCCGAGCTGGCGCACCGCGCCGGGCAAGCACTTGCCTCCAGCGGAGGGGCGATCGTCGATGCCACCTTCCGGCACCTGCCCGATCGGCAGGCGTTCGTCTCCGCGCTTGAGGTCCGCGCGCCCCTACTGTTCGTCGAATGCCGCGCCCCGCGCGCGGTGCTCGCCGAGCGCGCCGCTCGCCGCGAGTGCGACCCTCAGCGGGTGTCCGACGCCGACGCCACGATTGTGCAGCGCGAGCTCGAGCGCTGGGAGCCGCTCGACGAGGTGCCCGCGAGCGCGCACCTGGCTCTACGCACCGACCGCCCACTCGCGCAGATCGTGCAAGACGCCCTGGCGCTGCTCGACCGCCGACTGCTCGACGCCCCGTCGGCCTCTCCGTAGTTCTCCGCAGCAGGGTTACGGGGACGCGCGGCTGGCCTGGGGCGGGGGCAGAGCGTAGGCTGGGCCGGATGACGTCGACCAACCAACGGCCGCTCAACGTCCTGATCGCGGGCGGCGGCGTCGCCGGCCTCGAGGCGGCGCTCGCCCTGCGCGACCTCGCCGGCGAGCGGGTCGCCATGACGATGCTGGCGCCCGAGCCCGAGTTCGTCTACCGCCCGATGCGGGTGCGCGAGCCGTTCTCCCACGCCGCGGCGCGTCACTACCCGCTCGAGGAGATCGCGCGCAATGTCGAGTTCGAGCTGAGGCAGGACGCGTTCAAGTGGCTTGACCCGGGCCAGCGCGTGGTGCACACCGAGGGCGGCGAGCAGCTCTCCTACGACGCGCTGCTGCTCGCGCTCGGGGCGCGGCCCATTCCCCATTTCAGCCACGCCCTCACGCTCGACGACCGCCAGCTAGACGAGCAGCTGCACGGCCTTATCCAGGACGTCGAGGCGGGCTACCTCCACAAGCTCGCGTTCATCGCCCCCAGCCAGATGCCCTGGCCGCTGCCGCTCTACGAGCTGGCGCTGATGACCGCCAGACGCGCCTTCGACATGAACGAGGACGTGTCGGTCACGATCGTGACCCCCGAGGACGCGCCGCTCGCGATCTTCGGCGGTGCTGTCAGCGAGGCGGTCGAGCGCCTGCTCGAGGAGAACGGGATCCTCACCATCTCATCGACCCACTGCCAGACCCCGCAACCCGGCCAGGTCTCACTTCATCCCGGTGGACGGACGCTGTTCGTCGACCGGGTGATCGCGCTGCCCGAGCTGTTCGGGCCCTCCACGCCTGGGGTCCCCAAGCACGACGCGCACGGCTTCATCCCGATCGACGTCCACTGCCGCGTGCCAGGGCTCGAGGCGGTGTTCGCGGCCGGCGACGCCACCGACTTCGCGGTCAAGCACGGCGGGGTCGCCGCGCAGCAGGCCGACGTCGCGGCCGAGTCGATCGCGGCGCTGGCCGGTGCACCTGTCGAGCCGAGCAAGTTTCACCCCGTGATCCACGGGATCCTGCTCGGCGCCGAAAAGCCGCTGTACCTGAGCGCGCACGTCACCGGTGGGCACGGCTCGAGCTCCGAGGTCAGCGAGGAGCCCACGTGGGCGCCCGCCACGAAGATCGCTGCGAAGTATCTCGCCCCGTACCTCGAGTCGCGCGACGGCGCCGCGCTACGGTGACGCTCGTGTCCGACACGGGAACCCCGTCCACTGCATCCAGCGCGGACGCCACGGAGACGATCCGGGTCGTGATCGCCGACGACCACGCGGTCGTCCGCCGCGGGCTTCGGCAGGTGATCGACTCCGAGCAGGACCTCGAGGTGGTGGCCGAAGCCGCCAACCTCGGCGACGCGCGGCGCTACGTGCGCGGCCACCACCCCGACGTGCTGGTGCTCGACCTGAACCTGCCCGAGGGACTGAGCCTCGGGGCGATCCCCGAGATCCGCGCCGAGTTCCCAGAGACGCAGATCGTGGTGTTGACGATGCAGAACGAGCCCGCGTACGCCCGCAAGGCGCTCAGCGCCGGCGCGCTCGGCTACGTGCTCAAGGAGGCCGCCGAGTCGGAGCTGGTCGAGGCCGTGCGCCGGGCCGCGGTCGGCGACACCTACCTGAACCCACGGCTCGGCGCTCGCGTGGCTGCCGAGCCGCCGCCCGGTCCCCCTGACGGCCTGTCCGAGCGGGAGGTCGAGGTGCTGCGGATGATCGCGCTGGGCCATACCAACGCCGAAATCGCGGAACAGCTCTACCTCTCGGTGCGAACGGTCGAGACCCATCGCGCCCACATCCAGCAGAAGCTACGGCTCGGTTCACGCGCTCGAGCTCGTGCGCTATGCGCTCGAGCACAAAATCGTCGAAGCCTGAGTTCCAAGCGGCTGCCGAGCGACCGCGGCTTCACAGATCGCCCGCGAGCCAGGTGCCCGTGAAGAAGCCGCTGGCCGGCGACCGGCGACCGGCGAAGCTGTTTGTCTGTTTGCGAGCACCTCATCAGTGGTCCTCTGGCCAGCCCCGAGGCAGGCGAGGCGGAGCGCGCGCGGGTCTGAAATGTTGGGGGTTATTTCTCGTCGAGGACCAGGATTGTGTCGGGCCGGACGCCGTCGTCTCTCATCGCGTTGGCCGCGGCCTCGGTTTGCATGAACCCTCGGAAGGCGCTCATGTCTGGGATCTCGGCGATGAGTCCGACGCGGTTTGAGCCTTGCGGGTCCCGGAACGGGCGCACGGTGATGCCGATGGGGGCAAAGACCTCGTCCCGTTTAGGGGATTGGAGCCAGTGTTCAACGTCGTCGACCTCATGGAATATGAGATGTGTTGCCACGACCTTGTCCTCTCTCGCGATTGCGGTCACTTGCTCGGCTTTGTGATGTGGTGAACCGGGAACTCCTTGATGTCAGGAGGAGTCGTGAAGGTTCGGTCGCCGAGCCTCCTGTGCGGCCGGCCCAAACCCGGATTCCAGGAAGCGGTCGAATGCCTCGCGTGACTCCCAGAAGTCGATTACGCCCCAGCCCCCGTCGATCGGACCTGCGGAATGGAAGATCATGCCCGGAGGCGGGTTCTGATCGATGCTCATGTGGGAGTGCACGGCCCGGTACTGGTCCTCGGTGCCGCCGTCGAATTTGATCCTCAGCCCGACTGCCATTGCGTCCTCCTTACTGTTTGTGGTGAATTACGGACCACCGGCGTGACTGATGCCGGAGGTGAACGAGTCCGACCTCGGTGACGGGTCCGACCTCGAGTGACGGTGCGGGCGGCTTTAGTTGCCCGCCCGGAAGTCGATCAGCTGCTCGGGGGGCGGGAAGCCCTCTTCTAGGTCGATTCCGTGGATCTCGCGCGCCATCTCGCGAAACCAGCGGTCGAATGGCTCCTGCGAGGAGCCGAGCCCGGCGAACGCCGCCTGGAGGTCATCCGCCTCGAGGTAGACGACGGCGACATCCCCCGCGGGGGTTGGCTGAAGCCAGACGGACTCTCGTCGGATCCCGTGGCGCTCGCGAGAGGACTCATAGTCGGGCTTCCTGGCGCCGTGCGAGCACGAGCGCATCGCCTCGCGGTCGTCATCGGCGCGGCCTGGAAGTATCGGCGCGGCAAAAGCGATGCTCTGCATGTCTTCTCCTTGATCGGGCGTTGCCTTACGGCATGAGCTTGTAGACGTCGACGGCGGTCTCCTGGGGAGGGGTCGTGAACCCACCGTCGATGCCGGCCTGCAGGCGCGGCATCAGGACGCTGTCGCGAAACCGCTCCCAGCTCTGCTTGGAGTCGTGGACGGCGATCACGGTCCAGCCGCCGTCTGAGAGGCCCGCGGCGTGGAAGATCTGACCTTCGGGCAGGGTGCCGTCGCTCGGGTGAACGGCGGCGAGCGATGCCTCGTATTGCTCTTTCGTGCCGCCGGGGAAGTGGTGGACGATTCCGTATGCCATGTCGGGTCGTTTCTGCTCGGCTTAGGCCGTGGCGGGCGTTGCGAGGACGCCGAGCTGCTGCATCAACGCCATCGAGTCGAAGTACTGGCGGCACTGCTTGATCTTGTCGCCCCGGAGCGTGGCCAGGAGGCACGCACGCGTGGTCTGATGCCTACCGGTCGGTTCCAGCTCGCCATCGGGCGTGGCAAACGGGCCGGTGAACGTTCCGGTCCAGGTCACCTCGACGATCGCGGTATCGCCGCAGGCGAGGGCGTTTGTAACCGTGCCGATCGCGTCGGGCATCGCCCGCTTCCAACCCTGCCAGTGCGCGGCCAGCTCGCGCGCCCCGGCTGCCTGACTACCCGTTGCGACCTCGTCGTAGCGGCAGTCGGGTGCGAGCAGGCCTTCGAGCCGATCCCAATCTGCATCGTTGTAGGCCTCCACCAGAGCTTGCGCTGCGTCTAAGACGTCGGACATCGTGGTGTCTCCTTCCTCTCGAACCCTGGCGCCCCAAAGCTGTAGCTAGCGCAGCGCCCTCAATGATTCCCAGACCCGCAGGGCGCGCCCGGGAAAGGCGATCATCCCAGCAGCGACACCGCGTGTCTCCTTGGATGCTGCTAGCGAACTCCTACAAGTTCCTTACTCGCAAGGAATATGATCTGGTCGTGGGATCGGGGGTCGATCTCGAGGCTCTGGTGGGCGCGGGCGTCGCGGTGATTGTCGCCACCCGCGATCGCGAGCTGCGTCCCGAGCTGGCCCGGGCGTGGGGGCCGTCGCTCAGTCACGGCGGAGAGCACCTGACGGTCTGCGTTGAGGCCACACCCGAATCCGCGATGGCACACAACCTGACCGACGGGAGCCCGGTCGCGGCGACGCTCACGCGGCTTCAATCCCACACGACGGTCCAGCTGACGGGTTCGGTACTCGAGGTCTGCACGCCGACGCAGCAGCGGCTGAGAGCGGTCGATGCACACGTTGGTCGCTTCGTCGCCGAGGGCGAGCTGGTTGGCATGCGCGAAGCGTTCGCGCGCGGATTGGTCGGTCGGGCGTTTCTCGATGTGACGATCGCGGTCGCCCAGGCTACGGACGAGACCCCGCGCGCAGACACAGGACGGACGCTGTGAACGAGCTGGTCGAGCTCGAGTCGATCCGCGACTGCTTGGAGCCAGGCCTCCCGGCGCCGCTAGCCAGTTGCGCTCCCGACGGCACGCCGCACATCAGCTACATCCAGCAGGTGCAATACCTTGACTCAGAGCGCGTCGGCACTTCGCGCCAGGTATTCAACCGGGCGCTCCACACGCTCCCCGACAGCCCGTTCTCCCAGGCGTTAGTCGTGTGCGCGCGCACCGGCGAGCAGTACCGACTTGAGCTGCAATACCTGCACACTGACACCAATGGGGAGGCATTCGAGGCGATGCGAGCGAACCTTGACGCGATTGCCTCGCAGCTGCGCATCGGCCCCGCCTTCCGGCTACGCGGGCTTGATGTCCACCGCGTGCGGCGCTGCACGCGCGTCGCTAGCGAGCGTCAGGTCCCAGCGACGACGCGTGATCAGCTTGCACCGATCGAGCAGCTCGCCCGCCGGCTCGAACGGTGCACCACTTACCAGGAAGCCAGCCAAGAACTGCTCGACGCGCTCGATGACATCTTCGACATCCCATACGCGATCCTGTTCACGATCGACTCCGCGACTCGGCGGCTGCTCGCGACCGCCGGCTCCGGCGGGGCGCGCGCGATGTTGCACACCACCGTCGAGCCCGGCGCCGGGCTCCCTGGCATGGCGGCTAAACGTCGACGCCTGATCGTGACCACCAACCTCCAGCGCTCGCGCGCGCTGGCCGCCACCGCAACCGGGGACGGCGATCAGAACCTTGCGCTTGAGAGCCCGCTGCCAGGCCTCCCCGACGCCCGAAACGCAGCCGCCATCCCGCTCATCCTCGGCGCAGAGCTGCTCGGCGTCCTCTACCTCGAAAGCACTCGGCCCGGGGCGTTCAGCGGGCCGGCCGAAGGGCTGCTGCACATCATCGGCTCGCACACGGCCGCCGCGCTGGCAGCGCGCTCGGAAACCGCCCTCGAACAGCCGGCGAGCACGCGAAACGATCCGGAACCGGGCGGTCGGCCGCCGCTCCAGCTCGTCTACTACCAGGCCGACGACACGATCCTGTGTGACGCGGAGTACATCGTCAAAGGGGCGCCAGGACGCATCCTCTGGGCGATGCTCACCTCCCACGCCGACTCAGGCCGAACCCAGTTCACAAACCGCGAGCTACGCCTGGACGAGTCGCTCGGCCTACCCGCAGGCAACGACAACCTCGAGGCCCGCCTGCTCGTACTGCGCCGACGGCTCTCAAACATCAACTGCGGCGTCACACTCCGCCGCGTCGGCCGCGGCCGGCTGGAGCTGACGCTAAAGCAGCCCGCCAAGCTGACCGTCGTACCGACCACCGGCCCGATACGCAGCGCCCAAGCAAACCAGCGGTAGTAGCCGACACGAGTTCGCCCCTTAACACGCTCAAGCTCGCCGCTGCCGGGACTTCGAGCCTGCTTCGTCTCGGCGAGCGGAAGCCAGCAGAACGGGTGAGCTGGTGTTCGCAACGGACCAGCTGGATCAGCCGGCGCCGGACAGCGGCTAAGAGCCCCCCTCACAAACGAGCGGAAGCATCCCGTGCGCCGGAGAGCACGTCTCGGCCAAGCGTTCCGACCGCACCTGCCTTTCGCGCCAAAACTCATGCATAACGCGGTGGTCGCTTCGCTGGCGCTCGCTTGGCGGCGCTACGCAGGCCCCGGATTAGCCATCGGGATTGCGGGTTGACGGTCAGGCCAGAGCTGCCCGTGATTGGACGCGTGTTAGGCGGGCGCGCCGGTGGCGGCCGTCTCGCGCTCGCCGAGCGAGACGCGGGTCGCGCCGCTCTCCCGCGCGCCGCGGGTCAGCACCAGCAGCGGACAACGCGCGGTGCGGGCGAGCTTCTGCGCTGTGCTCCCGTGCACGAGGCGGCCGATCGGGCCGTAGCTGCGCGAGCCGACCACGAGCAGGTCAAGCGACGCGCTGTACAGCGCCAGCTCCTCGGCGGGCTGCCCGTAGGCGGCGTGCGGCTCGACGCCTTCGAATTGGGCGATTCGCGCACGGGCGTCGTCGACCGTCGCGCCGATCATGGTGTCGTCGTCCATGCCCGGGCCGACGAACAGATACGCGGGGAATGCGACCGCCTCGAAGGCGGAGAGCTTCATGTGACGCTCGGCGGCGAGCTTGCGAGCGAGCCCGAGCGCGTGCTCGCTCTCGGGCGAGCCGTCGTAGCCCACGCCGATCTCGCGCATCGCCGCCGGGTGCTGGGCGTAACCGGTGGGCGCGATCGCGACGGCGCACGGAGCGCCGTTGAGCGCGTCGTGGGTGTCATCGCCGATCAGCACGCGCCCCAGCAGCCCGCGCCGGGAGGAGCCGACCACCAGCAGGTCGGCACGGAGCGCCTCGGCAAGCTCGTGCAGTCCGCGGCCGACGGTCGGCGATCCGTGCCAGCCAAGCTGTGACTCGACACCGGCCTGCTCGCGTGCCCGCTCGAGCACCTCGCGGGCGCGTTCCGCCTCGGCCGCGTCGTAGGCGGCGTTCGAGCCGCGCCACG
Source organism: uncultured Solirubrobacterales bacterium (assembly GCA_963849285.1). Classification (GTDB taxonomy): domain Bacteria; phylum Actinomycetota; class Thermoleophilia; order Solirubrobacterales; family Solirubrobacteraceae; genus Palsa-465. Next base: position 1,023,873 of record CAWKGS010000005.1, on the reverse strand, counting down.
CCACCGGCTCACCCCGGTAGACGTAGGCGAGCGTAAGTTCGCCGTCCTCCGCCTGGAGCATCCGCGCCAGTGCAATCGCGTCGCGACCACCCTCCTGCGCGTCCACACCGACGATCACCCGCTTGAACATTTCGGTTCCTCCTAAAGGTTTGCCGCAGCGACGCTACCTCGCCGCAGGGCGCGATCCATCGGTGTACGTCCCCCCACCGTCTGCGGATTTCTACGCGGCCCGCTCGGCCGCGCGCCACTGGCGTCGCTTGTGCTCGTACTCGGCCGGCAAGGCGCCCTGCAGCGCCTCGGCCGCGTCGAGCGCATTTAGCGCCGCGGCGTAGTCGCCCCAGCGGGCGTCGCAGTCGGCCAGCAGCAACGCGAGTGCGAGCGCGTCCTCGAACTCCGGCTCGGACAGCGGCGGGCCGGGGACGGCGACGCGGTCGGCGAGCAGCTCCGACCTGAGCGGATGCGGCCGGGCGGTGGCCAGAAACGGGGCGAGGTAGCGCCCGGCGATCTTCGCCGCAGGCCACCACAGGGGCTGGCCGGCCGCGGCGGAGGCGTCGAGGCTGGTGCGGCGGAATTGCGGTGCGTCGATCGCGACCGTCGACTCGCGCGCCAGCCGCTGGGGCTCCGCCCGCAGGTACAGCGGCGCCCCGCCGGTCAAGAGCAGGCCGCGAAGCACGGGACGAAACGGCTTCGCGGTGCGCGCTCCGCCCAGCTCCGCGGCGATCGTCTCGGCGACCGCGTCGGCCTGCTGGGCGGCGAGGCCGCCCTGCTTGAGCGGGAAGGCCGTGATGTCGCCGGCGGCGTAGACGTCCTCGAGGCCGCGCACGCGGCCGTGGCCGTCGACCGGGATGAACCCATGGCGGTCGTTCGGGAGTCCCGGCAGCCCGGGACCTTCGAGCTCGGGCAGGGTGATCACACGGTCGACGTACAGCTCGCCGCCGCCGGCCAGTACCAGCGCCCGGCCGCGTATGAGCGCGGGACGGGAAGAGGTCCGGAGCCGGATCCCGCGGGCGCGCAGCATCGGCTCGATCGCTCGGGCGGCGGCGGGTCCGAACAGCTCGAGCGGCTCCTCCTCGGGAGTAACGAGCCACACCTCGGCGCTCGAACCGCGCTCGCGCAGCTGCGCGGCGGTCATCAGCGCCAGCTCGTAGATCGGCAGCGGCCACATCCGCTCGGAGGGAAGGGTGAGCGCGACCGATCGCGCGGCGCCGGTCACCAGCTCGTCGAGCACGGCGCGCAGGGCGCCTACGTCGCCGCGACCACGGAAGATGAGCGCGCCGGGCAGGGGGTCGCGGGCGATCGCGCCGGCCGCGACGATCAGGCGGTCATAGCCGATCCAGTTGCCCGACCCGAGCAGCACCGCGTGGTCGGCGGGTTCCACGCGCTCCACCGACGTCCACAGCAGCTCGCCGCCTGCATGGGCCACGATCTCGCCGAGCTGATAACTGCGCGCCTCGCCGCGGTCGAACGCCTCGGCGACCGTCACCGGCCGGTAGAGGAACTCGCGCTCGGGCGACACGACCGTGATCTTCAGGCGGTTGCCAGCCAGCTCCCGCAGCGCCAGCAGCGACTCCATCGCCGCCACCCCACCGCCGACGATCACGACGTGCGCGGCTTCGCGTGAGTTCGCGCCGATCGCTCTCGGCCTCGCCGGTGTCTCGAGTTCCTGACTATTGTGCATCGCCAGCTCCTCGGTAAGGCGGCGCCTTGACCGCGCCGCTGGTCATGGCCATCGTCGATTGAACCGAGCGGCGCGCCATCGTCGCCTGCCCGCGTCGCGGGCGCGGAAAATGGGGGTCCCGGCTGTGGGTTTTCCACAGCCGCGCTCAGGGCCGCTCGAACGGCTCCTGAAGCGCGGCGGCCGCGGTGATCCGGCCGCGCCAGTACACGAACCGGCCCTCGGGCAGGTCCCAGTAGACCTCGCCACGGGTCGGCATCCGCATGCCGCCGAGCGTCCTGTAGTCACTCAGGTCGCCGCCCCAGCGAGTTGGAGTCGCGCCGCCGTCGACAGCCCGGGGCCGCCCCTCGGCCAGGCAGCGGATCGGATCGCCTGCCTCCCCGAACTCGATCCTCACCGTCGGCTGCTCGCCGTTTACCGCGGCCGAGACCTCGACCGCAGCCTTGTCGACCTCGCGCCAGCGGAGCTCCGGGTTTGCCGCGATCGCGTGGGGAGCCCACGGAAGCTCCGCCAGGTAGCGGTATGCCTCGGCGACGGCGAGATCGCGCCCGGACTGGGTCTGGACCGGGAAGCCCAGGACCCGGACAGTGAGCACGCCGGTCCCGTCCGCGTAGCCGTCCAGCACCCTCAGCGACACCAGTGGCGCGATCGCAAAGCGTGCCTCCCACGCGAACGCGACGCGGTCGACGGCGAAGCGCTCCGCGGCTTTGAAGTTCATCGGCCGGCCGCCGGGCCGCCTGAGCATCTCGCCGGTCTGGGCGATGCGCACCTGCCGTGCGACCGGTTGCCCGGCCGGTAGGGCGCGGTCCAGATAGCGTGCGACCAGTGGTGGGAGATCCGCGTCCGCCGTCATTTCAGGCGGCCAAGCGGTCCGTAGCGCTCCGCCAGTCGTCGCGCCGGCGCGATCGCGTCGCAACCACCGTGATTTCCGTCAACTCCACCACAACGCTGTCAAACACGGGCCTCCTCAAGTCGACTCTCACTGTGAAATAGAGGCTAGGCCCGCTGGTTCACCCGACCGTCGGTGCTGTGCCGCACGCGCGCCGCGGCTTCCTACCGAGTGCCAGCCGACGGCCTGTGGGTAAATGGAGCCATGATGACCCAGACCGAATCCCGTCGGGCCCAGATATCCGAGGACGAGCTCCGGCTGCTCGACACGTGGTGGCGGACCGCGAACTATCTGTCGGTGGGGCAGATCTACCTGCTGGACAACCCGCTGCTGCGCGTGCCGCTGTCGGCTGAGCATGTCAAGCCGCGGCTGCTCGGCCACTGGGGGACGACGCCGGGGCTGAATTTCGTCTACACGCACATGAACCGGGCGATCAAGGCCCGCGGCCTGAGCGCGATCTACGTGACCGGGCCAGGCCACGGCGGCCCGGGCCTGGTGGCGAGTGCGTATCTGGACGGGACCTACACAGAGGTCTACCCGAATATCGGCCGCGACGAGGAGGGGCTGCGGCGGCTGTTTAGGCAGTTCTCGTTCCCGGGCGGGATCCCGAGCCACGTGGCGCCGGAGACGCCCGGCTCGATCCACGAGGGCGGCGAGCTCGGCTACTCGCTGTTGCATGCGTATGGCGCGGTGCTCGACAACCCCGAGCTGTTGGCGGTGTGTGTAGTCGGCGACGGGGAGGCCGAGACCGGGCCCCTGGCGGCGAGCTGGCACTCGAACAAGTTCCTCAATCCGGCCCGAGATGGAGCCGTCCTGCCCGTGCTTCACCTGAACGGGTACAAGATTGCCAATCCGACCGTGCTGGCGAGGATCTCCGCGGCCGAGCTGCGGGCGCTGCTCGAGGGCTACGGGTATGCGCCTCGGTTTCTAGAGGGCTCCGACCCGCGCGAGATGCACGTCCGGATGGCTCAGACGCTGGACGAGGTGCTGGACGAGATCGTGCGAATCCAGCGGCAAGCCCGCGCCGATGGCACGACCGAGCGTCCGCGCTGGCCGATGATCGTGCTGCGCACGCCCAAGGGGTGGACGGGCCCCAAGGAGGTGGACGGCATGCCGAGCGAGGGGACGTTCCGCTCGCACCAGGTGCCATTGGCGGAGGTTCGCACCAACCCCGAGCACCTGGCCCAGCTAGAGGCATGGATGCACTCCTACCGACCCGAGGAGCTGTTCGACGACGCGGGTGCCGTCCGGCTGGAGATCGGCGCCCTTGCGCCCGAGGGCGAGCTGCGGATGAGCGCCAACCCGCACGCCAACGGCGGGCTGCTGACGCGGGAGCTCGAGCTGCCCGACTTTCGCGATTACGCCGTCGAGATCAAGGCGCCAGCGACGACGACGAGCGAGGCGACGCGCGTCCTGGGGACATGGCTCCGCGACGTGATGACCGCAAACGAGGACCGTTTCAGGGTGATGGGGCCAGACGAGACAGCATCGAACCGCCTGCAAGCGCTGTTCGAGGCAACGAACCGAACGTGGGAGGCCGAGCGGCTGCCAACTGACGATCACCTGGGGCCCGACGGCCGGGTGATGGAGGTGCTCTCCGAGCACCTCTGCCAGGGCTGGCTCGAGGGGTACCTGCTGACCGGCCGCCACGGGCTGTTCAACTGCTACGAGGCGTTCATCCACATCATCGACTCGATGTTCAACCAGCATGCCAAGTGGCTGAAGGTCACCCGCCAGATCCCGTGGCGGCGTCCGATCCCGTCGCTCAACTACCTGCTCTCGAGCCACGTGTGGCGCCAGGACCACAACGGCTTCTCCCACCAGGATCCGGGGTTCATCGACCATGTGGTCAACAAGAAGGCAGAGATCGTCCGCGTCTACCTGCCGCCGGACGCAAACTGTCTTTTGTCGGTGGCCGACCACTGCCTGCGCTCCCGCCACTACGTCAACGTGATCGTGGCCGGCAAGCAGCCGGCGCTCGATTACCTGACGATCGAGGAGGCGATCGCGCACTGCACGCGCGGGCTCGGGATCTGGGAGTGGGCCTCGAGCGACGACGGGGAGGAGCCCGATGTCGTGCTCGCTTGCGCCGGTGACATACCGACGCTTGAGGCACTCTCCGCCGCCGCGATCCTCCGGGAGCGGCTACCCGAGCTGAAGGTGCGCGTGGTCAACGTGGTCGACCTGATGCGCCTTCAGCCCGAGTCGGAGCATCCCCACGGGCTGTCCGACGCGCTGTTCGACGCGCTGTTCACCACCTCGCGGCCGGTGATCTTCGCCTACCACGGGTATCCGTGGCTGATCCATCGACTCACCTATCGGCGCGCCAACCACCCCAACATCCACGTGCGCGGCTACAAGGAGGAGGGCACCACGACGACGCCGTTCGACATGGTGATGCTCAACGACCTGGACCGCTTCCACCTGGTGATGGACGTGATCGACCGAATCCCGGGCCTGGGCGAGCGCGCCGCGGGCCTGCGGCAAGAAATGGTCGACGAGCGCTTTCGCCACCGGGCCTACACGCGCGAGCACGGCGAGGACTCGCCCGAGGTGCGCGACTGGACGTGGCCGGGCGGTCCTTCCCCCAAATGAGATCTCGGCCCAAGCGCTTCAACCTTGTTTGCCTGGCCGCGCTCGGTGCCGTCGGCTACTTCCGCTGGGGTCGGCGGCCGGAGACCTAGACGGACCGCGTGCGCGTGCTAGTCGTCAACGCCGGCTCCAGCAGCATGAAGCTCACGCTGCTCGGAGCGAGCGACGAAACGCTGGCCGCGCGCGAGCTGGCGGCGCCCGAGGCGAAGATCGACGAGCGCGAGCTGCGGGCGGCGATCGAAAGCGAGCTCGGAGATGCCGACGCGGTCGGGCACCGGATCGTGCACGGCGGCGAGCGCTTCCGCGAGGCAGTCCTGATCGACGACGAGGTCGAGGCGGCGCTGCGCGCGCTGGTCGACCTCGCTCCGCTTCACCAGCCGAAGTCGCTGGCTGCGCTCGACGCTGTCAGCGACGCGTTGCCCAACGTGCCCGCCGTTGCCTGCTTTGACACCGCGTTCCACGCCACGCTACCGCCGGCGGTGCACACGTACGCGCTTCCGGCCGCGTGGCGCGAGCGCTGGCCAGTGCGCCGCTACGGCTTCCACGGGCTGTCGCACGCGTGGGTGGCGCGGCGGGCGCCGCAGCTGCTCGGCCGCGCGGCGAACGGGCTGCGGCTCGTGAGCTGCCACCTAGGCGCCGGTGCCTCGCTCTGTGCAATCGTCGACGGACTCTCGATCGACACGACGATGGGGTTCACGCCACTGGAGGGTCTCGTGATGGCGACCCGCTCGGGCAGCGTCGACCCCGGGTTGCTGCTATGGCTGCTGGAGCGAACCGGGATGGCCGAGGGAGAGCTGGCGTACGCACTCGAGCACGAGGCCGGTCTGCTCGGCTTGGCGGGAACCGCCGACATGCGCGAGGTGCTCGCAAGCGCCGAAGCCGGCGATGGCGATGCACGACTGGCGCTGGACATATACATACATCGTCTGAGCGGCGGGATCGCCGCGATGGTCGCCGCCCTCGGGGGGATCGACGTGCTCGCGTTCACCGGCGGCGTCGGAGAAGGCTCGCCGGAGATCCGCCGGCGGGCGGTCGCGGGACTGGGCTTCCTCGGAGTCGAGATCGACGATCACCGCAACGACAGCCCCGGCTCGGAGGGCGAGATCACCGGCGCCCGCGCCAAGGTGAGAGCGCTCGTCGTGCACGCCCGCGAAGATCTTGAGATCGCCCGGCAGGTCCGAGCGCTCGCGGGCCGAAAGCCAGCGGCATCCGCGTAAACCCACATTCCGGCCGGCCGGTCGCCCGCACGAGCTGCGGGACGCCGCGGATGGGGGATCGCCACTGTGGCGAATACGGTGGCTGTCATGAAGTCACGTACGCATAACCCGGACGCCGGCACCACCGCTGCCCATCGGCCAAGGCTCTATCGAGAGCTACGCGAGCGGAACGAGCGCCGAGCCCGGGTTGCCCGCCTCCTCGCGCCACGAAGCAGGCAAAACGGCAACCGGATCGTTCGACCCTGATCCGCACGGGATGCGTTTCGGGGTCCGTTTAGCGGCAGCGGTTGATCAGTAGCGCGCGAAGCGCTCGACATCCTCGCCGAACGCGCGGAGGATCTCCTCCGACAGGGACGGTCGCGTGCCCCCGATCGCGGCGAGGAAGTCTTCCTGGGTGGCCCGGCTGGTGGCGCCCCCGAAGTGCTCGCGCTCGAAGGCATGCTGGGCGGCCTTGCGTGCGGCGAACTCGATGTCGGCCGGGGTGAACAGGGCGCTCGCGGCGGCGAGCGCGTCGAGATCGAGCTCGACGTCGGTGATCTCCTCGACGTATCGGCTCCAGATCGCGCGGCGGGCCTCTGCGTCGGGCGGACCGACCGGTAGCACGTAGTCGAAGCGCCCGGGGCGCAGGAACGCGGGGTCGAGGCGACCCACCCAGTTGGTCGCGCACACCAGCAGGTGCTCGGAGAGCTCGCGCATGCGCGGAATCTGCTTCAGGAACTCGTTGGTCACGCTCGGGCTGACCTTGCGCTGCTCGGTGCGAGCGGCGGCCAGGTCCTCCACCTCGTCCACGAACACCACCGCCGAGGCGAGGTCGTTGCGAGCACGCCCGAAGCTCTCGGCGAGCAGCTTCGCCTCGCGCTCGGGCCCTTCACCGGCGATCTCGGATGCCTCGATCTCGACGAACGGCCAGCCGAGTCGCGAGGCGATCCCCTTAGCGAACGTCGTCTTGCCGGTTCCGGGAGGCCCGAACAGGACGATCGCCTTGGGCGGCGAGACGGCGTGCCGCGCGGCGAGCTCGGGCTCGGCGAGCGGCAGGATCACGCGGCGCTCGATGATCTGCTTGGCCTCGTCGAGGCCTCGCAGCTCCTGCCAAAGGCCCGGTCGGATCATGTGCGCGCCGAGCTCCTCCATCGCCGCCGGCGCGGCGACCCCGGACGCCGGCAGCTCTCGCTCCAGGTGGCGCATCCCCTCGGCGAGCCGGTAGCCGCAGCGCTCTAGCTGGGTCTGGACGTCGGCGCCTTCTCGGACGGCCGTAGTCGCCTTCCGGGCTCCTCCCTCGACCAGCCTGAGCTCGAGCTCTCCCACCAGCTGCCGCGCGAGCCCGTCCGCGTCGATGTCGGGCGGAACGGTGAGGCGGTGGATCCATCCCACCGCCCCGGCCACGCCACCGACGGCCACGCCCACGATCTCCCCCTGGCGTTCCGCGACGAGCGTCGACCCGGCGCCCGAGCTGATCAGCTCAACGGCTTGGTCGAGCGTCAGGCCATCGGCTCCCACCGGCACCGACCCGGTGCGCTCCCACAGCTGCAGGATGGACGAGAGGTCACCGTGCTCGTAGGGGCGAACTGTAGCTCCCACCGCTGAAGTGGCGAGCGACGCTGCGGGCGGATGCAACGCTCCATCCATGGCGGTCAACCAGCCGGTGAGGGTACGGGGGAGCCACTGGCGATGGCCGAGGGGATCGCCCGGGCGGCCGCAAACTTCATCTCCCCCGTGGTCGGCGAGGCGCAGACGTCGAGGCCGCGCAATGCCCCAGAAAAACCGGCGACCGCGGTGAGTCGGTTTGGAGACTCAGAACGTCCAGCCGCGATCATCCCGGCATTCCCACACAGCGCCTCTGGCATCAGGACCGCTGGAGGCGCGCAAGCAAACGGCACGGCAGCCTCGAGGCGCCACGCGCCGCGTCGCGCGAGCGGAAGCGAAGGGATCGACATCGCCTCTACGGTACGGGTGCGTGCCAGAGGCGACATCGGGATTGATGGCGATGCGCATCAGTAGTAAGTACCGGGAGCCGGCCAGGATCCAGATGCCGCAGGGCATCCACGCCAGCCCTCAGGCTGCGGGCGCGATGCGTCGTTCATCCTCGCGGCATTCATGTCGGTGCTGGTCGGGCTCGGCTTCTGGCACGCCCGCGAGACGGAGGAGGAGGTCCCGCTGCTGAAGGCAACGCCGGTCCCGGTCTCCTAGCGGCGACACCAAGCCCGCTTCAACGATGCCCTCGCCGGTCGATCCGGCCGGGGCATTCGCTTCCGACGAGGGGCGTGCGGAGAAATGCGTACGCGGCCGCGTGCTTTGTCCCGATTGCGCCCGCTCCACGTGGGCGTACGGTGCGTCGCGGATCCCCCATGGCCGTCCATCCAAGACAAGCAAAGGACCTGATGCTCGCGCCGGTCGCGGCCGAGATCGACCGCAACCTTCAGCGCATGCGCGACCGCACGTCCCGTGAGGTCGAATATGAGCTTGAGCTCGCGCTGGACTGTGACGGGATGATCGGAGAGCGCGGCCAGCGTGCCCAGCTCGTTGCGGACCTAGCAGTCAGGGGTGTCGACATGCACGGCTGGACAGCGTCGATCACCGACGACGGCTGCCGTCTTCACCTCGACGGGGGGTCGGTGTCGCTGGACCTCGGCCTCAGCGAGGGGATCACCGCCTACATCCGCGAGGGCGTGAAGGCCTGAGTTCGCGCGCGGAGCTCGGACGCGCGGGCTACGCGGTGATCACCCGGCGGTGGCGGGGTGATCGAGGACGCCAACCGCGCGCACGCGATGCCGCCGCCATCTCGGTCGGCTGCAACATCGAGCTCCCGCGCGAGCGGCGGCTCAACGACTATGTGGACACCGGTCCGCTTCCGCCACTTCTTCGCGCGCAAGGTGAGGCTGCGGCGACGGAAGCCTGAGCGCGCGGGATCCGGAACGTGCCTCCGTAGTTTTCCGCGCAGGGATGGTGGGGGCGCCCAGATGCGAGGCAACGGACGGCCGAGCGAACATCCACCGAATGCTGAAGACTGGGACAGAACGCCACACTCCTCGAGGGGCGCGGCAGGTGACCGTCAGCCTCGACCACGTCCACGTCCACGACGCGATGCATCACGGCATCCTCAGCTGCGCGGCCGACGCGCCGCTCGGCGAGGTCGCCGGGATCATGGCCAGGCACCGGGTGCACGCCGTCGCGGTCGCCGATGGCGAGGGCGCGAATCCCGCGGGAGTGGTGTCCGACCTGGACGTCGTCGCGGCGATTGCGAGCGGTGCAGAACCGAGCGCGCTGGAGGCAGCCGCCACCGAGCCGCTCGCGGTCTCAGCAGACGAGTCGCTCCACCGGGCGGCGCAGCTGATGGCCGAACACGGCGTCTCGCACCTGGTCGTTCTGGATGCCGCCACCGGTCATCCGATCGGGATCCTCTCCACGCTTGACCTGGCGGTCATCTTCGCCGAGGGGATCGACCCTTGATCCTGATCGCCTACGACGGCTCCGCCGACGCTCGCGCCGCCGTCGAGCACGCGGCGCAGCTGTTCACCGAAGAGCCCGTGACCGTGCTCAGCGTGTGGCAGCCGTTCATCGAGGTCGTGGCCCGCACGGCCGTGGGCTTCGGCTTGGTGCCCTCGATCCCTGATGCGACCGAGATCGACGAGGCGAGTCAGACGGCCGCCGATCAAACCGCCACGGAGGGAGCGGAGCTGGCCGCCAGCCTGGGCATGAGCGCAGAGGCGCGGACCTGCTCGCAGGCGACCACGACCGCCCGCGCGATCCTCGACGAAGCCGGCCAGCTCCGTGCGAGTGCGATCGTGATGGGCTCGCGCGGCCTCACCGGGGTCAAGTCGCTGTTGCTGGGAAGCGTCTCGCACGAGGTGATCCAGCATGCCGACCGGACCGTGGTCGTGGTGCCCTCGCCGGAGATCGCGCGCTCGCGGGCGCGCGAGCGCCACGCCATTCAGGCATCGTCGTGACGGGCATAACCAGCAGGCAAGTGGAGGTGATCGCATGTTCGAGAAGGTGATGTGGGCGACGGACGGCTCCGAGGCCGCCGATCAGGCGATGCCGCTCGCCAGCGCGCTCGCGGCTGAAGGAGGTGGCGAGCTGGTCGCAGTCCACTGTGTGGAGCTGACGATGCCCGGCAAGGCCGGGGGACGCTATCCCCGATTCGCCAATGAAGACGAGCTGAAGGCAAAGATCGAACGTCAGGTCGCCGAACTGTCCGGCGAGGGCGTGCCGACCACCGTCCGGATGGCGACCACGAGCGTCGGCGGCGCGGCCCACGTGATTGCAGACGCAGCCCGCGACGAGCAGGCCGACGTGATCGTCGTCGGCACCCGCGGTCACACTCCGCTGGGCGGGCTGCTGCTCGGGAGCGTGACCCAGCGGCTGCTGCACATCGCGCCCTGCCCGGTGCTGGCGGTACCGACGCGCAACGGCGCCGAGGGCAGTTGAGCTCAACACATGTCCGCGCCACGGATCTCCATAGAGCCGTGGCCGGCGGGCGGCTGGGCGGTTCGGCTCGAGGGCCATCCCGTGCCGGTCTCTCGCCACGACACCGAGGACGAGGCGCACTTTCGGGCCGCCGCGTACCGTCGCGCGCTCGATCGCGGACAGGAACTTGCGCTCGAGCGAGAGGACGCCCCGGCCGGCATTCATCCGGATCAGTAGAAGCTGCGGATGGCGGCGCCCGGTGGGCTCCCGATACTGGCCGTGATGAGCTCCTCAACCCCAGCCGCGTACCCGCGCGACCGGGAAGCCGAAATCCTCCTCCGGGACGGGTCCACCGCCCACGTGCGACCGGTCAGCTCGACCGACCAGCAGTCGATACGCAGCTTCCTCGAAGGTCTCTCGCGGGAGTCGATCGGCTTTCGCTTCTTCGGCATCCCCAGCCTCGATTGGGCCACCGACTGGGCGACCGACGTCGACTACGCGGACAGGTTCGGTCTGGTCGCCGAGAGCGGCAGCCCGCGTCGGATCGTCGCGCACGCCGCGTACATCCGCGAGGATGCCGAGCGCGCGGAGGTGGCGTTCCTGGTCGCCGACGCCTGGCAGGGGAGGGGCATCTCGACCGTGCTGCTGGCCCATCTCGCGGAGGTCGCGCAGCGGCACGGGATCGCGACCTTCACCGCGCAGGTTCTGCCGGCCAACCACCGGATGATCGAGGTCTTCCGCCAGAGCGGCTTCCCGGTCGAGCTGCACTCGACGCCGGACGCGATCGCGATCGAGCTGCCCACGTCGCTGTCGCGGGACGCGCTTGAGCGCTTCGAGGAGCGCGACCGGACCGCCGCGATCGCCGCGGTGCGCAGCTTCCTCGAGCCGGCCTCGGTGGCGGTGATCGGTGCGTCGCGCCGGCGCGGCACGGTCGGCGGCGAGATCCTGCACAACCTCATCTCCTCGCAGTTCACCGGCGCCGTTTACGCCGTCAACAAGGAAGCAGACGTCGTCCAGTCACTGCCTGCCTACCACTCGATCGCCGACGTTCACGCCCCGGTTGAGCTCGCGGTCGTGGTCGTGCCGGCCGAGGAGGTCGTAGAAGCGGCGCGCCAATGCGCGGCCGCGGGAGTAAGGGCGCTGCTCGTGATCTCCGCCGGGTTCGCCGAGGTGGGGGAGGAGGGCGCGCGGCGCCAGCGGGAGCTGGTGGAGGTCTGCCGCGACGCCGGCATGCGGCTCGTCGGGCCCAACTGCCTCGGCGCGCTCAACACCGCACCCGAGGTCAATCTCAACGCTACCTTCGCGCCGCACCCAGCGGCCCCGGGACGGGTCGGCTTCATGTCGCAGAGCGGCGGACTGGGGATCGCGATCATCGAGGCCGCCGGCCGGCTGGGGATCGGCCTGTCCTCGTTCGTGTCGGTCGGCAACAAGGCCGATCTGTCGGGCAACGACTTCCTGCGCTACTGGGAGCAGGACCCCGGCACCGACCTCGCCTTGATGTACCTGGAGTCGTTCGGCAACCCGCGGAAGTTCGCGCGGATCGCGCCGCGGTTCGCACGGCGCAAGCCGCTGCTGGCCGTCAAGAGCGGCCGCTCCGCGGCGGGAGCACGCGCCACGACGTCGCACACCGGCGCGCTGCTGTCCGCCTCCGATGTGACCGTTGACGCGCTGTTCCAGCAGGCGGGAGTGATCCGCACCGACACGTTGCACGAGCTGTTCGCGGTCGGCGCGCTGCTCAGCTCGCAGCCCGTCCCCGGCGGTGACCGCGTGGCGATCGTCACCAACGCCGGTGGCCCTGGCATCCTCTGCGCCGACGCCTGCCAGGCCGACGGCGTCGACGTGCCGGAGCTCCCCGCGGAGGTGCAGGCGAAACTCTCTGCGTTCCTGCCAGAGGACGCGTCGCCTCGAAACCCGGTCGACATGATCGCGACCGCCACCGCCGAGGACTACCGCCAAGCGCTCGAGACGCTTATCGAAGCGGACGCCTGCGACGCGATCCTCGCGATCTTCGTCCCGCCACTGGTCACGGAGGCGGCCGACGTCGCCGCCGCGATTCGCAAGGTGTCCGAGACCAGGCCGAAGGTCCCGATCGCCGCGGTGTTCATGACCACCGACGGCCCGCCGAAGCAGCTCGGCTCGGACGCCGTGCGGGTGCCGGGGTACGAATTCCCGGAGGACGCCGCGCGCGCTGTCGCGCTGGCGGCCAGGTACGGCCGCTGGCGGTCAAGGCGCGAGGGCCATGTCCCCGTGCCCGCCGGGGCTCGCCCCGAGCGCGCGGCGGCGATCATCAGCCGCGAGCTCGGCGCCGGCTCGGATTGGTTGCCCCCGGCGAGCGTCGCCGCGCTGCTGGCCTGCTACGGCATCCCGCTGATCGAGACCCGCGTCGTCGCCGGCGCGGAGGAGGCGGCGGCCGCGGCAAGGGCTCTCGGTCTCCCGGTGGCGCTGAAGGCAGCTGCCCGGGGACTCGTGCACAAGAGCGACGCAGGTGCCGTGCGGCTCGCGCTCGACGGCCCGGGAGCGGTCAGGGCCGCGGCGACCGAGATCGAGGCATCGGTGGCCGCCGCCGGATTCGTGCCAGACGGCTTGATCGTGCAGCCAATGGCCCCGGGCGGTGTCGAGCTGATCGTCGGCGTCGTCCACGATCCCAGCTTCGGGCCGGTCCTGGCCTGCGGCGCGGGGGGGACTACCGCCGAGCTGATCAAGGACGTCGCGGTGCGGATCACGCCGCTCACCGACCAGGACGCACACGAGATGCTCCGCACGTTGCGCACCTTCCCGCTGCTCGACGGCTACCGCGCCGCGCCGCCCTGTGACCTCCAGGCGATCGAGGAGGTGCTCCTGCGGGTCAGCGCGATGGTCGAGGCGCACCCGGAGATCGCCGAGCTCGACTGCAACCCGCTGATCGCCAGGCCCGACGGCGCGGTGATCGTCGATGCGCGTGTGCGCGTGGAGACCGCACCGCCGTCGGCACCGGTGCCGTCGCTGCGGGCGTAGGTACCGCGCCCGTGGCAAAGTACTGACGCGGACCGCGACTGGCCCCCGATTGGGGGACCCGCACGGATGCGTAGCGTCACGGTCATGACGAACACCCTGACCGCGCTCGACGCGACTTTCCTCCAGCCTCGAGCAGCAGGACGAGGGCGCGCTGATGAGCATCGGCGGCGTGATGGTGTTCGATCCGCTGCCGGATGGCGGCGTGCCTACCGTGGAGGAGGTCTGCGCCAACCTCGGTCCACGGCTCGCTCAGCTGCCGCGCTACTCGCAGCGGCTCTCCTCGCCGCGCGCGGGCGGCTTCGCCTGGCCACGCTGGATCGACGACGAGCGCTTCGACATCCGCCGATCACCTCGGCCATTCGGCGCTCCCGGCCCCGGGCTCCGACGCGGAGCTGTGCGACTGCGAAGGTCAAGCCCCAGGTCGCCGAGCTCTCCCGCGACGGACACCAGCGGCTGATCGAGGCGGATGCCAACTCCAGTTCAGTCGAGGGCGGGCCTCAGTAATCCGCTGAAACGCGAACCGACCGTCGCGGCTTTACCACATCGGGCGTGAGCCTTCCGAGCGGATGCCCCGCCGGGCAAGGCGTGGTGCAGTTGCCTCAACCTGCCTTTTGACGCCAAGGAGCCCACCGATGACGACGGTCGAGTCCACAACCTACGACGCACCGGGCCACTCCGGCAGCCCGGTAGAGCTGGAGGAGCGCTACGAGAACTTCATCGGCGGCGAGTGGATCGCCCCGAGCACCGGCGAGTATCGGGACAACCTGACCCCGTCGACGGGCGAGCCGTTCTGCGAGGTCGCCCACTCGGGCGCGGAGGACATCGAGCTGTGCGCTCGACGCCGCGCACGCGGCCAAGGACGAGTGGGGCCGCCGCTCGCCGGCCGAGCGCGCCGCGGTCCTGAACGCGATCGCTGACGCGATCGAGGAGAACCTCGAGACGCTGGCTGTCGCCGAGAGCTACGAGAACGGCAAGCCGGTGCGCGAGACGCTCGCGGCGGACATCCCGCTGGCGGTCGACCACTTCCGCTACTTCGCCGGCGCGGTTCGCTCCGAGGAGGGACGGATCTCGGAGATCGACGATCAGACCTACGCCTACCACTTCCAGGAGCCGCTCGGCGTGGTCGGTCAGATCATCCCGTTCAACTTCCCGCTGCTGATGGCGGCGTGGAAGATCGCGCCCGCGCTTGCGGCCGGCAACTGCACGGTGATCAAGCCCGCGAGCCCGACCCCGTGGTCGATTCTCAAGCTGATGGAGGTGATCGGCGACGTCGTCCCGGCGGGAGTCGTGAACGTCGTCAACGGTCCGGGCGCGGAGATCGGCAAGGCGCTCGCCTCCAACAAGCGGATCGCGAAGATCGGGTTCACCGGCGAGACGGTCACCGGCCGGCTGATCATGTCCTACGCCGCCCAGAACCTGATCCCGTCGACGACGGAGCTCGGCGGCAAGTCGCCGAACATCTTCTTCGACGACGTGATGGCGGCCGACGACGCGTTCCTCGACAAGGCCATCGAGGGCCTGGTGCTGTACGCGTTCAACAAGGGCGAGGTCTGCACCTGCCCATCGCGGGCGCTGATCCACGAGTCGATCTACGACGAGTTCATCGAGCGCTGCCTGGAACGGATCGCCGCGATCAAGCAGGGCGACCCGCTCGACCCGGAGACGATGATCGGCCCGCAGGTCTCGATCAACCAACTCGAGAAGATCGAGGGCTACGTCAAGATCGGACGCGACGAGGGCGCCGAAGTGCTGATCGGCGGCGCGCGCACCCCGCTCAACGGCGCGCTTGGCGGGTGGCTACTACTTCGAGCCGACAGTCCTAAAGGGGCATAACAAGATGCGCGTCTTCCAGGAGGAGATCTTCGGCCCGGTGCTCGCCGTCACCACGTTCCGCGACGAGGACGAAGCACTCGAGATCGCCAACGACACGCCGTACGGCCTCGGCGCCGGCGTGTGGACGCGTGACGGCAGCCGCGCGTTCCGGATGGGCCGCGCGATCAAGGCCGGGCGCGTGTGGACCAACTGCTACCACCAGTACCCGGCACACGCGGCGTTCGGCGGCTACAAGTCCTCCGGCGTCGGCCGCGAGAACCACCGCATGATGCTCGACCACTACTCGCAGACCAAGTGCCTGCTGGTCAGCTACGACCCGAACCCGCTCGGGTTCTTCTAGAGATATGGCCTCGCCGACCCACGCGGTTTCGGCAACCCCGGCGGCCCTCGAGGTG
This sequence comes from uncultured Solirubrobacterales bacterium, assembly GCA_963849285.1. Lineage (GTDB taxonomy): Bacteria > Actinomycetota > Thermoleophilia > Solirubrobacterales > Solirubrobacteraceae > Palsa-465. The sequence continues at coordinate 1,007,874 of CAWKGS010000005.1, read as the reverse complement.
ATCAATCGCCTCGAGGCCGCCCACGGCGCACTCGCGTTCCATCAGTCTGGCGGGTGCTGCGACGGCACCTCCCCGATCTGTCTCAAAGACGGCGAGTTGCCGCCCTCCCCCCACGACCTGCACCTCGGCGAGATCGGCGGCGCGCCGTTCTACATCGACGCCGACCAGTACGAGCGCTGGGGCAAGCCGCGGTTCCTGGTCGACGTCTCGCCGGGAGCCGCCGAAGGCTTCTCGCTCGAGGGACTCCAAGGAGTTCATTTCGTGTCGCGCACGCCATAGAGTGCGGTCGCACACGAGTACACGCGTTTCCACTGGGCCAGGAGGGGAGACGGCGTATGTACGGCGTATGTTACTGTTACACGGAGCATGGGCGTGCTTCTCCAGATTCGCGACGTTCCGGAGGATGTCCACAGAGCCCTGAAGGCACGTGCGGCCGCGGCTGGGGTGTCGCTGAGCGAGTATGTACGCGCCGTGCTCGAGCGCACGGCGAGCCGGCCGACTCCAGCGGAACTCGCCGCGCGGGTCGCCGCACGCGGCGCGGTCCTGCCCTCGCAGCCGAGCGAGGTCACCGTGCGCTCGCTGCGGGAGCACGGCGAGTGACCGTTGTAGACAGTTCTGGGATCGTCGACTTTCTGCTCGGGATCGGCGTTGCACAGCGAGTCGAGATGCTGCTCGAGCGGGACGGCGAGCTGGCAGCTCCGGACCTGCTCGTGTTCGAAGTCGTCGCGGTGCTGCGGCGAGAGGCGGCTCGCGAGCTTGGCAATGCGCGCGCGAGCGGCGCCGTGCGCGACCTCGGCGATGTCGCGCTCGCACTGTTCCCATCGCTCGCGCTTCGCGAGCGCGCGTGGGCGCTGCGCCGCAACTTCACGATCGGCGACGCGATCTTCGTCGCGCTCGCCGAGCAGCTCGGGGAGCCGCTCGTCACGAAGGACGTCTCGCTGGCGAGAGCGGCCGTCAAGCACGCCCAGGCCGAGGTCGTGGTGCTGAGCGCGAGCGACGGACCGGATTGAGCGGTGGCAGCCCGAGCGCCCGACCTGCCGCACGCCGCGGTCGGGGCGACGCGCTCACCCCGAGAAATCGCCGCGTCACGAACCGCGCCCCGCAGGCCGGCGCGGCGGAGGCCTCGCGCTTTCGACACCCGCACGCTCTACTTCGAGATCGCCGCGATCCAGTCCTCAGGCCGACTCGTGACATCCCCCGGGGCCCGACGCGGGCACGAACCGCCCATCAGCACGGTCGCTGCAAGCACCCGGCTCCTCCTGTTGGCGAATACGGGGTCTTGGATCGCGCGGGTCGCGAGCCCTGCCTTTGTGTTGGCGCAGGCATCGGCCGCCCCGGCGCTCGCGTGGCTCCCTATGTCCGAGAGCAGCCGTGCTGAGAAGCAGCCACGGCATAGACATCGAGCCTGGTTTGCGGTGCAGGCAGTAGCGTTGCTCCCGGGGGGTCGCAGACTTCTGGATCATCGGGCTCGAGCAGCAGCCTCCTGACAGCGATGAGATTGCTGGTCGTCGTCCGTCTAAGGGAGCGCCGCCGATGATCGGTACTGCTTGTGCTCGTGAATCGGAAGCGTCAACGCGGCCGCGTCGCTTGCCCTGCCGGGTCGGTGTCATGAATGACGCGGGCGGTCTTCCAGGTGATCGGCGTTGAGTCGTTCGGCTACCGGTAGACGAGGTTGAGGTTGCGGGTGGCGTGCTTGTGGTGGGGCTGCTTGGCGCCGTCGTGGGCGCTGATCACGGCTTTGACGGTGATGCGGTGCTTGCGTTTGAGGGTGGCGAGCAGCTTGGCGGGGACGGTGACAGTGATCCGCTTGGCGAATCCTGGCTTGAGCCTGAAGCTGGCGCGCGCGATCGTGATCGGGTGACGGCCGGTCGTCAGGATCACGATCGTGCCCACGCAGCTGCCCGTAGTGATCGGCGGGCATAAGAGCTGAAGGGCACCGTGACCCTTCTTCATCGCTGCGCTCTCGCGCGCGATGTCGATAGCGCTAGAGGTGTTCGGCGTCACCGGGATGTTGAGGCTCGTGGGGATCGCTCCGGAACCGGTGAAGCTGAGCGCCCTGCCCCCGATCTTCTGGCAGGGCGAGAACTCCGAGGTGTTGCCGCTGCTGTCGGTCGCCGTCACGGTCACGGCGTGGTCTCCCGCTGGCGCGGACGGGAAGGTGAGCTTGAACTGGCCAAACGGGGCTCCCTTTGGTAGAAACGTGCTGCCGAGATAGTGCAGCCCCTGTCCCGGTGTCAGCGCACTCTGCGCGCACGAAACTTGCGAGTAGAGCTGGATCCGGACGCCGGGCGAGGAGGGCGCCTGGCCTTGGATCTCCAGCCCGCTATGGGGAGTCGCGCCGTAGAGCACTGGGTAGGGCAGGTAATCGTTCGGGCCGGGCGGTGAGACGGTGCCGTTGTAGTGAAACGGGCCGCCACCGAGGTTGATCCCGAGCGTGTTGCCGCTCATCTCGTTCGCCAGAATCTGGCTTCCAGTGCCGCTGTAGACGACGACCCCACCGTCGGCGCCGTTGCCGCGGATCACGTTGTGCTCGATGAGAGTCGGGTTCCCTCCCCCTCGGCTGGACTCGCCATAGTCGATCACGATGCCACCGGCGTAAGCGCCAGGCTGGGCTCCGAGCGACTCTCCGGGACTGCTGTTCTCGATCAGGTTCCCGTCAGCAAGCGCGGTTCCTCCGATCGTGTTGTTGGCACGTAAATCGAGGATCCCCCAATCACGGCCGCCATCAATCACGTTTCCCTGTACGCGCTCGCCGCTGCCCTCCAGGTACAAGCTCTGAAGGAAATTTCCAGCGCCGGTCCCGGGCCTGCTCGTCGCACCCCCGATCTCACTGTGTCCGATCGAGACTACCTCCGCCTTGATCGTGTTGCCCTGCACCATGTCGTTATAAGAAACCCCAGTTGCATTTCCAACGATCAAGTTGCCCTGGCCGGGCCGCGAGCCGCCGACGATGTCACCCGTACGCGCAAGAATCATGAGGTCATCTTGATTTCCCCCTACTGTGTGCTTCTTCGCGAGCTGAGGGTCGATCTCGGGCACGAGCAGGAGGCTCGTCTTCCCGCGCGCCGGCCCGATCGTGTTGCCCTGGATCGTGGTGTCCGAAGCACTTAGATCGCCTTCGATGGCCGAGCACTCCCCATCGAGGTACGTCTCCAGGCCGGAGATGACGTTGCCGTGCCCTAGGGCGCCGATCCGGTCGCCCCCGCCCTCCAGGTAGATCCCATCCTGAAACTTGAGCAGCCCCGGCTCCGATTCCGTACCGGTAGGGTCGGTACCGAGCAGATCATCCTCGATCGTGTTCGATCCTCCCTGCAGATCGATCTGTGTCGCGAAGGCGTGGATATCCATGCCGCGAATCGTCGAACCCGCTCCCCCGTTTGCCACGACCAGGCCAGCTGGTCTGGGCTCCTGGATACAGATGGTCTGGCCGTCGCGTGTGAACTCCTTGCTCGAAGTATTCTCGAAGCTCGATCTCGCCGCTGCCTGGCTGCGTCGTCCCGTCGATCACGGTCGGTGAGGTGAGGTCGGGCAGCTCGGCCTCGACAGAATCGGCCGCGACCTTGACGTCCGGCACGCTCCCGTCGAACGTGTTCCCGCTGCCCTGCGGGATGTCGAACGTGATCGTCCCCCCGCCCTGTTGGTTGGCGACCTCGATCGCAGCCCGCAGCGTGCATGCCTGGGGGCCGGTGAGGTTGACGTTGCAGACGCCGCTCGAGAGGTCGGTGGCGGTGTCGTCCTGATCGCCGGTGCTGTTGACGATCAGCGGTGGGGTGCTGGTGTAGCTGAGATCGACATACCCGTTGGCCTGGTTGGAGGTGTTCGTGATCGTGTAGCTGGCGAGCAGCTTGGGGTTGCCGTAGTTGCTGCCTGCCCCGCCGCCGCCGCTGATGTCATTTGGGGAGGTGTTGTCGACGCCGGCGCCGGCGCCACCGCCGTAGTAGCCGCCGCCGCCGCCACCCCCGCCGGTGCCGGTGGAGCTCGCGGTGCCGAGGGTGCCCGCGCCGCCGGTACCGCCGGTGCCGAGGCTCGACGTCGAGCTCGCCGGGCCGCCGCCGTTCGTGCCGGCGCTACCCTCGCAGCCGGCCTCCACGATGCCGCCCTGACCGCCGGCCGACCCCGTCCCGGGCTGACCCCCGGCCCCGCAACCGCCCGATCCCGTTTGCCCCGCACCCACCCCCGGGCAAAACGTCGCGGTTACTCCGGCCACCGAGCCGCCGTAGCTGCCGTTGCCGCTCTCCCCGCCGCCCCCGCCGGCGGCCATGATCATCCCCTGAGGCCCGAACAAGAACGACCCGCCGCCACCACCGCTCCCGCTACCGTCGGGGGAGCCGGGGTAATACGCGTTGCCGCCGGCTCCGCCGCCACCGGCGCCGCCGGCCCCGGGCCCCATGAAGTTCGCGTTGCCCTCGCCGCCCTTGATGACGCTCAACTGCTCACCTGGGTTGGTCGGAAGCACACCCTTTATCACGCCGGCGCACCCGCCGCGGTTGATACCGCCGCCGCCTCCCCCCGACATCGTGATGTTGATCGACGTAACGCCCGCCGGCACCGTCAGCGGCCCGGTGTGAGCCTGATAGATACACGTCGTCGTCCCCTGCCACGGGGTCGGACAAGCGGCAGCCGCCACCCCCGGATCGGCCACCGCCCCGACCGCGAGGAAGGCCAAGAGCGCGAGGCAGAACCGCGCCACGCGCGCGGCCGGCGTCACCGCTCGATCCTCCTCACGGGCATCCCTCCCGGTCGCGCACAGACTCCCAACTCGAGCCTGCGACTCTGGCTGCGAGATGAGAGTGTCGACCGTCCCACGATGCCCCTTAACGCGCAAGCATAAAACACAGCAGACTGGCCTGACAAGGGCAGACTTACGCAACTCCCCGAGTCCGCGGACGGGACCGTGGGGCAACGACCGACAAGCTCACGACAACCCAGCTGCGGTGCGCGCTAAAGGCCGTGCGCATGCTCAACGAACCGGACGATCTCGCCCGCGTGTCCGCGCCCGACGCTAGGCGCGACGCGGCCGGTGATCCTCATGCGATCACCCCGGGGCAAGCCATCGGCGGGGCCTGAGGCTGCCGGTTTCCGGGATCCTGCCTGCAACGCTGGGGTCGCGGTTAGCGCGAACGCCAGGCTCCGCGTTGTGGGGGCACGTGTCGGTGTCACACCCCTGCTATCGGCCGCCTTCTACCCTCGGTTTGACGACACGCCCCGAACGAAGTTTGACGACATCTACCCGCGAGTCGCTGGCATGGCGTGAACCCGCATACGCGGCCCAATCGCGAGGGTCAGGGAACGGTGAACGTCGTCGTCGCGAGACGCCGAATTCGGGCTCGAGCACCACATGCGTCGCGGCGATCGCGAGCCAGAGCGCGGGCGCTGCCGTGGGGCGGCTGATCGAGAGCTTTGCGAGGGTGATCACGGTGGCGCTTGACCCTACGCGGGGGCTTGACGCCGGCCATCCGCACGGCGACCGGGCGCTGGTCAGTAGTTAGGCCCGATCGCCTGTCGGCGGACAGGCGAAGTGCCGATCCGCTCCAGGTAGCAGCCGCGGTGGTAATGCTCAGCGGAGTACACCGGCAGACCTGGCTCGGCTGCGCGAGAGCTCTCGCGAGCCTCCCCCTCGACAACCACGACCAGCGGCTCGTAGACGCCGATCACTTCCTCGCAGTGCTTACACCTCATCTTCGGTGCCATTGGCGGTCCCTCCTCACCGCGGTTCTTGAGTGTCGGCCTCGCCGGGTGGCGCGGCATCGGTAGCTAGCCGCAAACATCGGTCGTTGACCCGCATCCCGCCGCACGCTCGGGCGCCCCGTAGCGTCCGGTTTGTTCCGCTGCTCCGCGTTTTCCCGCACCAGGTCTGCGCCTTTCTGGTGACGACGCGCGTCGCCGCGGGGGCTAGCTTGATGGGATGTCCGGCCACCTGTATCTGGCCAATGCCGATCCTGCGGCAGGCCGCTGCGAGCGGCCGGCATTCCCGATTCAGGTCGTGCTGGCCGACGACCACGCGGTGGTGCGGCGCAGCCTGCGGCTGCTGCTCGACGGCGAGGAAAATCTGGAGGTGATCGCCGAGGCGGCGGATCTGTCGAGCGTGGTGCGGCACGTCCACGGTCACGTGCCGCACGTCCTTGTGCTCGACCTGCAGATGCCGAACGGGTCGAGCATCGACACGATCCGACGCCTGCGCGACCAGGTGCCCGAGACGGAGATCGTGGTCCTGACGATGGAAGCGAGCCCGCTGTTCGCCCAGCAGGCGCTCGACGCCGGCGCCGTCGGGTTCGTGCTCAAGGACACGGCCGACACCGAGCTGCCGCCCGCGGTGCGAGCGGCCGCTTCCGGTGGAGAGTACGTCAGCCCGCGCGTGGAAGCCGGCCTGGAAGCGCTGCGGCGCGCCGTCGACGGCGACGGCCTCAGCCCCCGTGAGACGGAGATCCTGCGGCTGATCGCCCTCGGTCATACGAGCGCCGAGATCGCGAGCAGACTTCACCTCTCGCGGCGCACCGTCGAGACCCACCGCGCGCACGTCCATCGCAAGCTTGGGATGCGAACCCGGGCGGAGCTGGTGCGCTACGCGCTATCCCGCCATCTCGTCGGCGTCTAGGCCGACGCTCCTACCGGCGGCTCCACGCTGAAGCGGGAGCCTCGCGCGCACGAGCGTGCCACGCCCGCCGGACTCGAGCCATAGCGTCCCGCCCGCAAGATCGACGCGCTCGCGCATGCCCGCGAGGCCGAACCCTGCGGATCGCGCCGCGACATCGAATCCCGCGCCGTCGTCTTGGATCTCGACCAGGGCCTCCCGGTCTTCCAGCCCGACGGAAACGCGGATTGTGCTGGCGCGGGCGTGCTTGATCACGTTGGTCAGCGCCTCTTGAATGAGCCGGTACACGGTCGTCTCGAGCTCCGGCGGGAGTTGACCGCCGCGACTCAGCGCACCGAGCTCGCTCTCGATCCTCAGCGTGTCGTCTCGACGGCGGTCCAGCAGTGCCTCGATCGCCGGGAGCAGACCCAAATCGTCAAGCAGCGAGGGCCGAAGGTCGGAGATGATCTCCCGGAGGTTGGCGATCTCGAGCTCGATGTCCTCGACCGCCTGTCGGATCGCCGCGTCCTTGGTCTCGGCGTCGCCGCGGCCGGCTGTCGACGCGAGCAGGACGCGCAGCCCGCCGAGCGCCTGCAGCGTCTCGTCGTGCAGCTCGCGCGCCCATCGCGCCCGCTCGGAGTCAGCGGCCGCGATCGTCGAGCGTAGCCGGTCGGCCTCGACGCTTCGCTTGATCGCCACGGCGTTAGCGGCCGACTGCGCGAAGGCCCGCAGCAGCTGCTCGTCCTCGGAGGAGAACTCCTCACGGTCATGGCCATGATCGAAGGCGGCGAGCAGCCCGATCGAGCCGCCGCGGTGCATCATCGGGACGAGCAGCGCCGTGTGCGCGTCAGCGACTCCGAACTCTCCCGGGTCGATGCGCAGCTCGCTCGGCGCATCCGTGATCCGCTGCGGCCGGCCGCGCTCGAGAGCCTGGCCGGAGGTCGAGCCATGGACGGGGAGTCGCTTGCCGCGCGCGTCGACCGTGTGCCCGGCGCAGGCCGCCACCACGAGCTCGTCTCCCTCTCGCAACATGATCAGCAGGCTGCGTGCGTCGACGAGCGCGCGGCCGCGCTTGACGACTAGCTCGAGCACTCGGTCAAGGTGCGCGACGCTGCCGATGGCATCGGCGATGTCGCGTGCCGCCTCCAGCGACCGCACCGCACGCTCCAGCTCCTCGCGACGCTGGTCGCTTGTCTGGTGTACGCGCGCGTTCTCGATCGCGATCGCGGCCCAGCGGGCGAGGGCCACCGCGGCGGCCTCATCGGCTTCGGTGAACTCGCCTGCGCCCTCCTTCTCGGTCAGGTAGAGGTTGCCCCATCCCTGGCCCCGGATCACGATCGGGACGCCCAGAAATCTGCGCATGGGCGGATGACCGGGCGGGAACCCGTAGCTCTCCGGGTGCTCGCCGACGTCGGCCAGACGCAGCGGCCGGGGATCCTCGATCAGCACGCCTAGAACACCGCGGCCTCGCGGAAGGCCGCCGATCCTGCGGTGAGTCGCCTGGTCGACACCAGCCGTGACGAAGCGCTCCAGCGCTTGGCGCTGCTCGTCCAGCACGCCGAGCGCCGCATAGCGGGCGCCGGTCAGGCGCTGCGCCTCCTCGAGGATCCGCTCGAGCACGGTGTCCGGGTCAAGTTCGGAAACCAGCGTCTCGCCCACGTCCAGCAGGCGACTGAGCCGGCGTTCGGTCTCGGTCATGCCCCGGGCCTCATCGTTCACGTTCGTTTCCACCGGACGAGCTTAACCCAGGGGGTTGCGCTCCCAGCGTCCGCGAGCCTACGTAGAAACTACGCAAGCCGGCCGCCCACGGCCGATTGTCCGCCTAAGCCGTCGCGCGTGAGTCCCCGCGTCTTAGCACCCACCGGCGCAGCTCGTCGGCGCCCCACACGATGAACGGGTAGGGGAGCAGGAACAGAAGATCGCGCGCCGGCAGCGCAGCTGTCGACGAGCAGGCTTTGCAGCGGCGGCAGGTAGACGAACGCGGCCGCGAACAGGATCACGCCGGCGATCGCAAGCAGCAGGTAGCGGTTGCTGAACACGCCGATCGATCGCAATGATGCCCGACGCGTGCGAACTGCGAACGCGGTTCCGATCTGGCCGGCGATCATCCCGACGAACGACATCGTGGTCGCCTGGAGGTATGCGTGGTGTAGCGGATGGCCGGCGCCGACCGGAGCCCCCGGATGCCATCCGGCGCTGACCAGCACGAAGAAGAAACCGCCGATCGACAGCGCGGCGACGAGCACGCCGAGAAACAGCCATGCGCGTACGAGCATTGGGCCCCTGATCACGCCCTCGTTCGCCGGTCGCGGCGGCCGGTCCATGCTTCCCGGCTCAGCCGGGTCGCGCCCCAGCGCGAGCGACGGAAGCGTCTCCGATCCGACGTCGAACGCGAGCAGCTGAAGCACGGTCAGGGGCAGCGGTATCAGCCCGCCGCCGAGGGCGAACACCAGGAATGGAACGACCTCCGGGGTGGCGTGGGCGAAGATGTAGACGATGAACTTGCGGACGTTGTCGTAGACGCGGCGTCCTGCCTCGATCGCCGCGACGATCGTCGCGAAGTTGTCGTCGGAGAGAACCATCGTCGCCGCCTCGCGAGCTACGTCGGTCCCCGACACGTCCCATCGCCACGCCGATGTCGGCGCGGCGTAGCGCGGGGGCGTCGTTTACCCCGTCGCCGGTCATCGCGACGATGTGGCCGAGGGTGCGGAGCGTCTCGGCGATCCGCAGCTTGGCCTCTGGTGTCGCCCGCGCGAATACGAGCTCCTCGCCGCCCGAGAGCAGCTCGGTGAGCTCGGCCTGCGGCATCGTCTCGATCCCGTCGGCCATCACCGTCCGCGGCTCTCGGACCGCCGCCGATGCCCACGCGGCGCGCGATCGCCGCCGCCGTGAGCGGATGATCGCCGGTGATGACGAGGATCCGGATCCCGGCCTGGTGGCAGCTCTTCACCGCCTCGGCCACCTCGGCTCGAGGTGGATCCTCCATTGCGACCAGTCCCAAGCAGCGTGAGCCCCGCCTCCAGTTCGCTCTCGCTGTTCGGGCAGCGGACCGTCTGGCAGCGCACGTCTGGCGACGGCGATAAGGCGCAGGCCCTCGGCGCTCGAGCGGGTGACCTGCGCATCGATCGCGTCGCGAAGCGGCCGGTCGAGCTGGATCGTCTCCCCGTCCGCGCCGAGCACGGTCTCGCAGCGGGCCAGCACCGCCTCGGGGGCGCCCTTGGTGTGAAGCCAGCGCTCTGCGTCGACACAGTCGGCGGTCGACATCAGCTTGAGATGGGGCTCGAAGTGATAGAGCGCGATCCTGTTTCGCTGCGCGCTCGTCGGCGTCGGTGGAGGCACCGAGTGCGCGACCGGTCAGCATCAGCGCGATCTCCGTGGGATCGCCGCTCTGCTCGCCCGATTCCTCGAGCCGTGCGTTGTTGCACGCCGTCGCGCCGCGGGCCAGCGCGGCCAGTGCGGCGTCCGCCTGGTCGCCGGCCTCGAGCGAGCCGATCGTCCTCGGTTCGCGCAGGCCAGGGGTCCAGACCGCGACCGGTCGCATCCGGTTCTCGGTCAGCGTGCCGGTCTTGTCGGTGCAGATCACGTCCGTCGATCCGAGCGTCTCCACCGCGCTGAGGCGCTTGACCACCGCGCCCTGCCTGGCCAGCGCCCGCACCGCGACCGCCAGCGCCAGCGTGATCACCGGCAGCAGCCCCTCGGGGACGTTGCCCGCCAGCAGGCCGACCGCGAACACGACCGCGTTCTTGATCGACAGCCCCGCGCCGAAGACGGCGACCGGGACGAACGCGATCGCCATCGCCACCGCGACCGCGGCGATCAGCCACGCCACCCTGCGCACCTGGCGCTCGAGCGGGCTGCGCTCGACCTCGACGCGCTGCGAGAGCGCCGCGATCCGGCCGAGCTCGGTATGCATGCCCGTGGCGAAGACCAGCGCACGGGCGTCCCCCTCGGTGCAGGTCGCTCCCATGAACGCGAGATCGCGCGCGGCCAAGCGGGGAACGCCGACGTCGACCAGCTCGGCCGAGCGCATCACCGGCGCGGACTCGCCGGTGAGGGTCGACATATCGAGTTCGACGGCTCCCTGACGAGGCGCACGTCGGCCGGTACCCGCTCGCCCTCCTCCAAGACGACCACGTCGCCGGGTACGAGCTGCGAGACGTCGAGCGCGACCGGGTGCCCGTCGCGCATCACGATCGTCTTTTGTGGCAGATAGGCCGCCAGCGCCTCCACGGCGCGCTCGGCCTGGAGCTCCTGCACGAGCGCGAACGCGGCGTTCAGGAAGATCACGAGCAACACCGCGATCCCTATCGACGCCGCTGCCGACCGCGAACGACAGCCCGGCCGCGGCCCACAAGCAGCAGCGCCAGCGGGTGGGTGAGCTGCGCGGCCAGCTCCGATGGCCAGCGGACCCCGCCGCGCCGACGGAGCTCGTTGGGGCCGTACTGGAGCGCTCGCCGCTGCGCCTCAGCGCTGCTCAGCCCGTCGGGTGACGCTCGCAGGTCGCGCAGCAGCAGCCCGACCGCCTCTTCGGGGTCAAGGCCTCCGTCCTGCTCGATTGGGGCTGGCGCGCGCTCGCTCGTGATCGCCACGGACTGAGGCTGACAGCGAAGCCCGCCTCGGCCATCGGCGCCACGCCACCGCTTGATTGCGGAAATCCTGCAATCGCGGCTTCGGCGCGCCAGCCGGGCGTCGGGCGTCATCGGTACCGGTCGGCGGTCGCGTTACAGAGAAATACCGATTCTGCTGTCGGCCCCGGGCCGTACCTTGCGATCGATGTCGGCGATCCGGACCGAGCAGCTGTCCAAGCGCTACGGCGCCACGCTTGCGCTCGACTCGCTCGACCTGGAGGTTCGCGAGGGCGAGGTGTACGGCTACCTCGGCCCGAACGGCGCGGGCAAGACGACCACGATCAGGCTGCTGCTGGGGCTGCACCGCCCGAGCGGCGGTCGCGCGGAGCTGTTCGGAGTCGACTGCTGGCGCGATCCGGTGGCGGCGCACCGGAGGGTTGCCTACGTCGCCGGCGAGCCGTTCCTGTGGCCGTCGATCTGACCGGTGCGGAGACGCTCGAGTTCCTGGCGCGCCTACACGGCGGCACGGACCGCGCCTATCGCGATGCAGCTGGTCGAGCGCTTCCAGCTGGACGCCGCGAAGAAGGTCCGCGCGCTGTCGAAGGGCAACCGCCAGAAGGTGCAGCTGATCGCGGCGCTGGCCACGCGCGCCGATCTGCTGCTGCTCGACGAGCCGACGAGCGGCCTTGACCCGCTGATGGAGATGGCCTTTCGCGATTGCATCGGCGAGGCGAAGGAGCGCGGACAGACGGTGTTTCTCTCCTCGCACATCCTGAGCGAGGTCGAGGCCTTGTGCGACCGGGTCGGGATCCTCCGCGCCGGCCGGCTCGTCGACGAGGGCACGCTCGCCGAGCTGCGCCACCTGAGCGCACAGACCGTCGAGGTCACGTTCGACGGCGCGCCCCCGCAGCTTCCGCCGCTCCCGGGCGTGAGCGTCGCGGGCGTCGGAGCCTCTGGCCTGCGGTTCGAGGTCTCGGGCAGCGTCGGCCCCCTGATCGCCGCGCTCGCGCAGCACCCCGTCGCGACGCTCACCAGCCGCGAGCCCTCGCTCGAGGAGATCTTCCTGCACCACTACGACCATGGCGACGGTCGCGCCCGCGCCTAGCGTCCCGGGCTGGCGCGCGAGCCGGGGCGCCGCGAGCGCGATCGCGCGTCGCGCACTGCGGGACTCGCGCGGCCGCACGGTCGCGTTCGCGTACCTGTTCGCCGCCGTCGCGTACATCCAGCCGGTGTCATACCGACACACCTACCCGACGCTCGCGGAGCGCCTGTCGTTCGCGCACAGCTTCGCCAGCAACAAGGCGGTCGTCCTGTTCTACGGGAAGGCGTACGACCTGCTCACCCTCGGCGGATACAGCGCGTGGCGGGTCGGAGGGATCCTGGCGATCTTCGCCGTCCGTGTTCGGCCTGCTTGCCGCGGTTCGTGCGCTGCGGACCGAGGAGGACGCCGGGCGCGCCGAGCTCGTGCTCGCCGGCATCGCCGGGCGGCGCACCGCGTACCTCGCGGCGATCGCCGCGATCGCCGCGGGGGCGCTCGTCCTGTGGCTCGCGGAGTTCGCCGGCTTGCTGCTGGGCGGGCTTCCCGCGGGCGGATCGGCATACCTGGCCCTCGCCACGCTGTGTGTCGTGCCCGTGTTCGTCGGCGTCGGGTGCGCTCGCGAGCCAGCTCGCGCCGACCCGCAGGATGGCGCTCGAGCTCGGCGGCGCCGTCGTCGCGGTCTGCGTTCGTGCTTCGGGTGATCGCCGATACGTCGAGCGGCCTCTCGTGGTTGCGGTGGACGACGCCGCTCGGGTGGGCGGAGGAGCTGCGGCCGTTCACCGGCGCCCGGCCCGCGGTGCTGCTGCTCCCGGTTGGCGCGAGCCTGCTGCTGATCGCGGCGGCGGCCCGGATCGCGGCGCGCCGCGACGTCGGCAGCGGCCTGCTCGCCGCGCACGACACGGCCGGTCCCGTCTGGGGCTGCTGTCCTCGCCGACGGCGCAGGCGCTCCGCGGCGAACGGATGGGTCTGGTCGTCTGGGTGGCGGGCGTCGGCGGCTTCGCGTTCATCGTCGGCGTGATCTCCAAGAGCATCTCTTCGGCGGGGATCTCAAAGCAGCTTCAGCGCGAGCTGGCAAAGCTCGGGCCGGGCTCGGTGCTGACCCCGAAGGGGTACCTCGGGTTCAGCTTCATCTTCTTCGTGCTCGCGCTCAGCCTGTTCGCCGTCTCCCAGATCGCCGCTGCGCGGCACGAGGAGGCCGACGAGCGGCTCGAGACCCTGCTCGCGCTTCCGGTCGGCCGGACCGGCTGGCTGGGCGGGCGCTTGCTGCTGGCGGCCGCCGCGGCCGCGGCAATCTCGCTGCTCGCCGGACTGCTCGGCTGGGCGGGCGCCGTCTCACAGGGGGTCGGGATCTCGCTGCCACGGATGCTCGAGGCGGGCGCGAACTGCCTCCCGGTCGCGGTCGTGTTCCTGGGGGTCGGCGGCGCTGGCGTACGCGATCGCCCCGCGGGCGAGCGCCGGGATCGGATACGGCCTGGTGGCGGTCGCGTTCCTGTGGCAGCTGTTCGGCTCGCTGCTGGGCGCGCCGAAGTGGCTCGTGAAGGTGACGCCGTTCGCCCACGTCGGACTCGTCCCCGCCCAGCCGTTCCGTGCCGGTGCGGCGGCCGTGATGGTCGCGATCGGCCTGCTTGCCGCGATCGCCGCGGTCGCCGTCTTCAACCGACGCGACCTGATCGGCGCGTGAGGCCTCCTGCGGGCGAGTTCGAGCGCCTGACCGTGCCGTAGGCAGCACCTAGGGCCCTTGGCATCGTGGAAAAACCGCACCGGCGCCGCGTGGTCCCCCTCCACACCCTGCCGCCACCTGCGGATGGCAGGTGCCCAGCGTCGGCAGAAGATGGGCGCTCCACCGAACAAGGAGTCACACGTGTCCGCCACCGCCACGCAGCCGCAGACCAAAGAGACGCCGATCACGAGCTACCGCGCGGCCGTGGTGCACGAATTTCACGCGCCGCTGACCGTCGAGACGGTTCCTCGGCCTGCGCTCGAGCCCGGGCAGATCCTGGTGAAGGTCGAGGCCTCGGGGCTCTGCCACACCGACATCCACGCTGCCCACGGCGACTGGCCGGTGAAGCCCGCGCCGCCGTTCATCCCGGGCCACGAGGGCGTGGGAATCGTCGTCGAGCTCGGCCCAGGTGTCACCGAGGTCGCGCTCGGCGAGCGGGTCGCGATGCCGTGGCTCGGCTACGCGTGCGGCACCTGCGACCACTGCGTTTCAGGCTGGGAGACGCTGTGCCTGGAGCAGAAGAACATGGGCTACTCGATCGACGGCGGCTTCGGCGAGTACGCGGTCGCGTACGCCCGGTACGTCGTCAAGGTCCCCGAGGGGCTCGATCCGTTCGACGCTGCGCCGCTGACCTGCGCCGGGGTGACGACCTATAAGGCGGTCAAGGTCGCGGGCACCCGATCCTCAGATCTGGTCGCCGTGTTCGGAGTGGGCGGATTGGGGCATCTCGCGATCCAGTACGCCGCAATCGCAGGCGGTCGTGTCATCGCGGTCGACCTGATCGACGAGAAGCTCGAGCTCGCGCGTGAGTTGGGCGCCGAATTCACCGTCAACGCGCCAAAGCAGGACCCGGTCGAGGCGATTCAGGCGCTCGGGGGCGCCGATCAGGCGATCGCGCTGGCGGTCTCGCCGAAGGCGTTCGAGCAGGCCTACGGCTCGCTGCGCCGAGGCGGCAAGCTTGTGTTCGTCGCGTTGCCGGCGGACAACGAGGTCAAGCTGCCGATCTTCGAGACGGTCCTCAACGGGATCACGATCGTCGGCTCGATCGTCGGCACCCGCACCGACCTGCGCGAGGTGTTCGAGCTGCACGCCGCCGGCAGGACCCACGTGACCCGCGAGGTGCGGCCGCTCGATCAGGTCAACGAATCAATCGCCGACGTCGAGGCCGGCCGGGTGACCGCCCGGATCGTGTTCGAGCTGTAAGCGCAAAAACGACGACCGGAGCCAACATGAACCCGACCACGATCACATCGCCGACCGCGCCGCTGGTGGGCGAGGCACTCGAGCGCCGGCTCGAGGAGCTACTGCACCAGGACAGATTCGCACCACCCGCGTCGTTCCTGGCTCGCGAGCGGGTCAACGAGGCGGCGCTGCACGCGCAGGCGCAGCTCGACTCCGACGGCTTCTGGGCCGACCAGGCGCGGACGCTGCACTGGGATGAGCCGTTCACGACCGTGCTCGACGACTCCAACCCGCCGTTCTATAGGTGGTTCACCGACGGCACGCTGAACGTCTCCTACAACTGCCTGGACCGGCACGTTGAGGCCGGGCTTGGCAACCGGGTCGCGCTTCACTGGGCCGGCGAGGAGGGCGAGGAGCGGACGATCACCTACGGCGAGCTTCACCGCGACGTGCAGCGGTTCGCCAACGCGCTGAAGGGGCTCGGCATTGGCAAGGGCGACGTCGTCGGGATCTACCTGCCGATGATCCCCGAGGTCGTCGTCGCGATGCTCGCGTGCGCGCGGATCGGCGCGCCGCACAACGTCGTGTTCGGCGGGTTCGCGCCTGAGGCGGTCAGGGAGCGGATGGAGGTCTCGCACGCAAAGGCGCTGATCACCGTCGACGGCGCCCGGCGCAAAGGCAAGACCGCGCCGGTCAAGGCGGCGGTCGACGAGGCGATGGGCGATCTGGAGTCGCTCAAGCACATCGTGGTCGTGCGCCACACCGGCATCGACGTGCCGATGACCGGTCGCGACGTCTTCTACGACGAGATCGCTCGCGGCGGCGGACGCGGTGTGTCCCGCCGAGCCGATGGAGGCCGAGCACCCGCTGTTCATCCTCTACAGCTCGGGCTCGACCGCCAAGCCGAAGGGGATCGTGCACACGACCGGCGGCTATCTGGCCGGCGTCGCTGCGACCCACCGGTACGTGTTCGACCTGGACCCCCAGCGCGACGTGTACTTCTGCTCGGCCGACGTCGGCTGGATCACCGGCCACTCCTACATCGTCTACGGCCCGCTCGCCAACGGCGCCACCAGCGTGATGTACGAGGGCGCCCCGGACTACCCGCACAAGGGGATCTGGTGGGAGCTGGTCGAGCGCTACGGCGTGAGCATCTTCTACACGGCGCCGACCGCGATCCGGGCGTGCATGAAGTGGGGCGCCGAGCACCCCAACGCACACGATCTGTCCAGCTGCGGCTGCTCGGGACGGTCGGCGAGCCGATCAACCCGAAGGCGTGGCTCTGGTACCACGTCGTGATCGGTGGCGAGCGCTGCCCGATCGTCGACACCTGGTGGCAGACCGAGACCGGGCAGATCATGATCTCGCCGCTCCCGGGGCTGACGGATACCAAGCCCGGGTCGGCGACGTTCCCGCTGCCGGGCGTGGTCGCCGACGTTATCGACGAAACCACCGGCGAGTCGGTCGAGCAGGGCCAAGGGCTGCTGGTGCTCAAGCGGCCGTGGCCGGCATGCTCCGCACGCTCTACGGCGATGACGAGCGGTACGTGGAGACGTACTTCTCGCGCTTCGGCAACGACACCTATCTCGTCGGCGACGCGGCGATTCGCGACAAGGACGGCTATCTGTGGATCGTCGGGCGGATCGACGACGTGATCAACGTCTCCGGTCATCGACTCTCGACGGCCGAGGTCGAGTCGGCGATCGTCGCGCACGAGAAGGTCGCCGAGGCCGCGGTCGTCGCGCAGTCCGACGAGCTGACCGGGCAGGCGATCGTCGCGTTCGTGACGCTCCAGGGCGACCTCGAGGGCACGCCGGAGATCGAGGCCCAGATCCGCGACCACGTCGCCGTCCAGATCGGCAAGCTCGCGCGGCCCGAAGCGGATCCTGTGGACCGACGATCTGCCCAAAACCCGCTCGGGGAAGATCATGCGCCGGCTGCTCCGGGACATCGCCGAAGGCCGGGCGCTCGGCGACGTGACCACGCTGCGCGACCCGGCGGTGATGGCCGATCTCGAACGCAAGATCGCGACCGAGCAGGCGAAGGAGGAGTAGCCCGCCATGCCCTCTACGACCGAGAACGGGTCCCGCAAGTCTTCGCCCGACGAGCCGGTGCGCGCGCTCTACGAGCAGGCCGAGTCGGCCACCGCCAGCGCGCTCGAGGAGCTCGTCGCCAAGCCGAGCTTCGGCCGGCTGCTGGCGCTGAGCGCCGAGAACGTCGCGGCGCTGGCGCAGGATCGGCTCCGACATCGCCGACCTCGTGCTGCGCAACCTGCGCGCTCGCGGGCCGGGCCGACATCACGCGGCTCGCCCGGCAGCTGCACCGCACCGAGGACAAGCTCGAGCGCGTGCTCCAGGAGGTCGAGGAGCTGCGCGACGAGCTCGCGCGCGAGCGCGCCGAGGCGCCGATGAACGCTGCTCGAGCAGACGCTGCGGGCACCGCCGCCGCGGTCGAGTTCGCGAACGTGCTGCTGACCACCGACGACGCGGTCGTCGGCGCGACGCCGCGCGAGGTCGTCTGGACGCACCGGGGCACGACGCTTTACCGCTACCGCTCCTCGGAGCGCGCGCACGCCGGTCCCGATCCTGCTCGTGTTCGCGCTGATCAACCGGCCCGAGATCTTCGACCTCAAGCCCGGCGGATCGCTGGTCGAGTATCTGCTCGCCGAGGGGTTCGACGTGTTCCTCGTCGACTGGGGCGTGCCCGACGAGGAGGACGCCGAGATGGGGATCGACGACTACGTCTGCGACGAGCTCCACTGGGCGGTGCGCGAGACGCTGCGGGCCTGCGGCGCCGAGGAGCTGACGCTGATGGGCTGGTGCATCGGCGCGACGCTGTGCGCGATGTACTGCGGCCTCGATCGCGGCGGAGCCGCACGGTCCGCAACCTGGTGCTGCTGACGATGCCGATCGACGGGCGCGGCTCGACCTACGCGCGCTGGGTCGGCGACCCGGACTTCGACGCCGAGCGGATCGCCGAGCAGTGGCGGGTGCTCCCCGGCGCCGGCGATCGACTTCGCCAACAAGCTGCTCAAGCCGGTCACCAACTTCTGGACGCACGTACCGCCGGCTCGGCCAGCAGGTCGCTCGACGGCACGCTCGCGCCGCGACGCCTACCAGCCGATGGCCAAGTGGGTCGCCGACAACCCGCCGTTCCCCGGCCGCGCGTGGTCGCAGTGGATCCGCTGGATCTACCAGGACGACGCGCTGATCGCCGGCCGCGTCCGCCTGCGCGGTCGCCGGGTCGACCTGCGGCGGATCGAGCAGAACCTGCTGGTCGTCACCGCCGGCGCCGACCACATCGCGCCGCGCGAGGGGACGATGCCGATCTTCGACCTCGTCGCGAGCGAGGACGTCACCCACTTCGACCGGCCCGGGCGGCCACATCGGCCTGATCGCCGGCTCCGCCGCGCGCAAGCGAGATCTGGCCCGAGATGGCCGGCTGGCTGGCCGAACGGTCAGAACGCTGAACCATCGACCACAGAGCGAGACGGAGATGACCACGCAGCCACAACGCGCACCACCCCACCGACTTCACTCCACCGGAGCCAAGCGTTCGCCGGCGACCGTCGCCGGCCGCGGATGCAGGGCCGCGTGGTGTTCGTCACCGGCGGCACCCGCGGGATCGGCGCCGCGATCAGCCGCAGCTTCGCCGAGCAGGGCGCGATCGTCGCCGCCGGCTACGGCCGCGACGCGGAGCACGCCGAGCAGCTGCTCGACGAGCTGCAACGACCACGGCGCCGAGGCCAGCATCCACCAGGGCAACGTCGGCTCCGCGGAGGACTGCCGGCGCACGATCGGCGAGGTGATCGAGCAGCACGGCCGGCTCGACATCCTCGTCAACAACGCCGGCATCACGATCGACAAGACCGTGCTGAAGATGACCGACGAGGACTGGTACAAGGTGCTCGCGGTCAACCTGTCGGGCGCGTTCTTCATGTGCCAGGCGGCGCTGCCGCACATGATCGAGCGCGGCACCGGGCGGATCATCAACATCTCCTCGATCATCGGCTCGACCGGCAACATCGGCCAGGCCAACTACGCCGCGTCGAAGTCGGGGCTGTTCGGGCTGACGAAGACGCTCGCCCGCGAGGCCTGCTTCCAGCTGGCCAGGCGGAGAAGCTGCACGAGGACTCGATCGGGCTGACCGTCAACGCCGTGGCCCCTGGCTTCATCGCCACCGAGATGCTCGAGCACATCCCCGAGAAGGTGCTCGAGCGGATCAAGGCGCAGATCCCCGTCGGCCGGCTCGGCCGGCCGGACGAGATCGCCCGCGTGGTGCACTTCCTGGCCTCCGACCACTCCTCGTTCATCACCGGCGCGGTGCTGCACGTCAACGGCGGCCAGGACATGTAGCGGCGCACTATTCTCGCACGTGATGCCGAACCGCTCCGCCGCAGCCCTCGGAGAGATCATCCGCCAGCAGCGCGAGCTGGCCGAGCTACTCGATGCGCCAGTTCGCCGAGCTGGCGGGGATCTCGAACCCGTACCTCTCGCAGATCGAGCGCGGGCTGCGGGCGCCGTCCGAGCAGGTGCTCGAGGCGATCGCCGAAGAGCGCTGAAGGTCTCCGCCGACGCGCTCTACGAGCAGGCCGGAGTATCGCCGCCCGGGCGAGGGACGCGAGAACAGCGCCGTGCTCGACGCGATCGCCGCCGACACCCGGCTGACCGCCCGTCAGCGCTCCGCGCTGCGCGAGATCTACGAGGCGTTCGTGGCGGGCCGCCTCGCGGTCGTCCACCGCGCGCGGGCCGCGGAAGCGCTCCTCGGCGAAATGAGCCCCGAGGGCAAGGCCGCGCTCGTCACCGGCGCGGCCAGCGGCATCGGCCGCGCGGTCGCCGCTCGGCTGGAGCAGGCCGGAATGCGGGTGCTGGCGGTCGACCTGCGAGCCCGACCCCGACGGCCCCGGCGTCGCCCATCGAGGCCGACCTCACCGATGCCGACGCCAACGCCGCCGCCGTCGCGGCCGCGCTGGAGCGCTTCGGCCGGCTCGACGTCGTCGTGCCAAACGCCGGCGTCCAGCACGTCGCGCCGATCGAGGAGTTCCCGCTCGAGCGCTGGGAGACGATCATCGCGCTGATGCTGACCAGCCCGTTCCTGCTCGCCAAGCCGCCTGGCCGGCGCTGCGGGACAGCGGCGCCGGGCGGTTCGTCGCGATCGCCTCCGTCCACGGCCTCGTCGCCTCGCCCTTCAAGGCGGCGTACGTTTCCGCGAAGCACGGCGTGCTCGGACTCGTCAAGACGCTTGGCGCTCGAGGGCGCCGAGCACGGCATCACCGCGACCGCGGTATGTCCCGGATACGTGCGCACGCCGCTGGTCGAGAAGCAGATCGCCGACCAGGCGCGCGCGCACGGCGTGCCCGAGGAGCGGGTGCTTCAGGACGTGATCCTCGCACCGCACGCGGTCAAGGAGCTGATCGAGCCCGCCGAGGTCGCGGAGCGTCGTGGCGTTCCTGGCCGGCCCCGCCGGCCGTGCCTTCACCGGCGTGCCGGTGACGATGGACCAGGGCTGGACGGCGCGCTAGCCGCGCGACTGGGAACGACGTCCTCGTCCTCCGGGCACCGAGGGGCCGGCGGCGGGCTCCCCGTTCTCACCGGGGTGGGTTCCTCACTGAGATTCCGGCGGCTCGCCGCGGCCTGGATCTCGTCGTTCGCGCTCACTCCAGTAACGCTCCGCCTCGACCTCCATCTTCGCCAAGCGGCTGTAGTAGTCAGGAAACTCATTGAGGTGGGCCCAGGCGATCTTGCCGGTCGTGTCCTCGTCGTCGTCGCTGACGTTGGTCGAGGGGTCTCGGCGTCCGTGCTCGAGCTCGACCTCGAGGCCCCTTTGGAACTGGCTTACATCGAATCGTGAGCTGCTCCAGTCGATGCCGATCCGCTCGCCGATTTCGCGCGCCTCTTCTGGCGAAAACGTGCGACGCGGCTCCATCGGCAAAGTGTCGCGGATAGTTGCCGGTCACGCCACCGAGTGGTTCAACACCTCTGCCAGTAGCGGCGGCCAGTGGTCGCGGAGCGCCTGGTGACCCATGAACAGCCCGAGGTGGCCGCCGGGGGTCAGCTCGGTCCGGAGCAGCGAGTGCGGCGTGGAGACGTGGTCGGCGATCGCGAACACCTGGTCGGGCGGGGTGATGTGGTCGCTCGCGCCGGCCAGCAGGTGAAGCGGCATGTCGATGCGTGCGAGCTCGACGCGGTCGACCGCCGATCTCGAGCGCGTCGGCGATCAGCTCGTTGTCGCTGAACAAGTGACGCACTATCCACAGATAAAACGCACCAGGGATGTCCTGGGTGTGCTTGAACCAGTCCTCGAACTCTCGGTAACGTGCGACGTGGCCGGGATCGTTGAGGTGCGCCAGCAGCTCGAGCTGGCGCGAGATCTCATCGCCTGGCTTGATCGCGATGAAGCCCGAGAGCATGTGCTCGCCCTTCAGGACGCCGCCGCCCGCGACCACCAGCGCCTCGTAGAAGCGCAGATCACCGCCAGGCGCGAGGCGGCGTAGCACCTCATGGATCACGGGTTCGCCGGCGTGAAAGTCGATCGGCGCCCCGGCGAGGGTCAGGGTGTTCACCCGCTCGGGGTGAAGGGCGGCGTAGATCGTGGCGAGCCAGCCGCCCTGACAGTCGCCGATCAGGTTGGCCTTGCCGCCGCAGTGCTCGACCGCGCGGTCGACCACCTCCAGGTAGTCGTCGATCGACGCATCGGCAGTCTCGGCGCTCGCACCGATCCAGTCCAGTGACAGGGCGCGTGCCAGTCCCGAGTCGAGGATCGTCCGGATTTGGCTCTGCTCTGTGGAGTAGTCCACGATGCACGAGTCGTGACCCGCCTGGGGCGGCAGCACCAGCGTCGGGACCAACCCGCGCCGCCGTGAGGTCGTGAAATCCCGCAGCCGTGCGAGCGGCGTCTCGAACACGACCTCGTGAGAGGTCGTCCACGACGGGGGCCGTCGCGATGATGCGCAGCTCGAGCCAGCGGGGAACGTCGAGCGTGGCCGGACCGCGCGCGAACGCCGCCGCCACGCAGTCCGCCAACCCGGTCAGGGCAGCGGTCCAGCCTTCCAGCCAGCTGTCAAGCAGGCCGGCGGAGAGCCTCGGCGGACCAGCGTGGGGGCACTGCGGCACGGCGTCCATCGTCGACCTCCTTTTTAAGGCGAAGAGCGCCGATGGGATCCCACCGGCGCTCTCACGCGTGAACCGGACAGGCCTACTTGAGCAGGCTGCGCGCCGCGGTGGTGTAGGACTCGGTCAGCTCGCGGGCGAAGTCGGCCTGGGCCTCGATCAGGTCTTTTGAGCCACTCCTGCTGCGTCATCCCGCCAAGCCTGCGCTCGAGCTCGATCGCGCGGTCGACGGCCTTCTCGTAGGAGTCGACGTACAGGTTGCCGGCTTTGCGGGCGGCGGCGAGGAACTGCTCGTTCAATTCCTTGACCGGTTCGAACGCCGCGTCGATCGGAGGTGTCCCGTTCTTGGTCTGGGCGGTGGTCATTGCTTACTCCTAAAGGTTGAGCGGAGAGGTTGTGCTTGCAGGTTAGCAGAATAGTTGCAAGCAAGCAAGCAGACAGCGGGCGTATCCGTATTTATCCACAATGCTCTGCCGCGCGAGTACCGATGGACGCGTCCGCCGCGGCACGTAGCGTGCCGATCGATGGCCGCCGTGTTCAACCTCAACCACCACGCCACGTACGTCCACTGGCACTTCATCACCCTGTCGCTGTCCAACGTGATCCTGATCGCGGTGATGTTCGTCGTGTTCGCGCTCGCGATCGCGCTGCCGTTCCCTCACCATGAAGGGGCGGGAAGCCAGCAATGAGCGTCACCCAGCCGCCCGAGGTACCGAGCAAGTCCTGGACGCTGCGGCTTCGCCGTCGCGCGGTGCAGGCGCTTCCGCCCGAGAAGCTGCTGGCCGACAGGCAACCCACCTACGTCGCCTCGTGGATCTACGTGTTCGGCGTGCTGTCGCTGGCCTCGCTGGCGGTGCTGATCCTGTCCGGTACGATCCTCGCGCTCAAGGGGCCCGCCTGGTGGCACTTCACTGGGGTGGGGCACTTCTTCAACAGCATGCACCTATGGTCGGTGGAGCTGTTCTTCTTCTTCATGGTCGTCCACCTGTGGGGCAAGTACTGGATGGCGGCCTGGCGCGGGGGGCGGGTGCGCGTGTGGGTCACCGGTGCGGTGACCTTCCTGGTAGCGGTCCCGTGCGCGCTCACCGGCTATGTCTCCCAGCAGAACTTCGACTCGCAGTGGATATCCACGCAGGCCAAGGACGCGATGAACTCGGTCGGCGTTGGATCGTTCTTCAACCTCCTCAACTTCGGCCAGATGTACAGCTACCACGTGCTGCTGCTCCCGGCGGCGGTGGTACTGCTCGTCGTAATTCATGTCCTGCTCGTGCGCAAGCACGGCGTCGTCCCGCCGTTCACGGCGGCCGACAGGCTGAGGGTGCTCCAGGAGCCGACGGCCGCTGGTGCCGGCGATGACCGCGACCCCGAGCCAGCGTCATGAGCCGGGCGGAACGCCGTCAGGAGGATCAGAGCTACGTAACGTGGAAGGGCGGCTACCGCCCCTACGACCTCGTCAAGGAGGCATCGATTGCGTTCGGAGTGATCTTGGCGTTGTGCGTGGTCCTCACGATCCTGTTCTCCTCACCCGACGAGAAGTCGACGACGATCAGATCGTGGTCGCGCACCGACCCGGTCGACTTCGTCACTACTGCGACGACCGAGCTCGACGGCTCCAGCACCACCGGCGTCTACGGCCCGCCCTACAACCACGCCTCGAGCGGACAGCACGAGTGGTTCATCCACCTGCAGAAGTGGCTCGGGGTCAGTCACCCGGTCAACACCGCCCAGGACTTCGTGCTCGCTCCGCTGCGCTCGATCACCAGCCAGCCCGCGCTCCAGAGCGCGGTCAGCGCCTACGAGTCGGCGAGCACCAACCAGCAGACCGCGTGGACGAGCGCCTACGAGAAGGGGCTGGCGAAGGCGAGCGCCAACAGCGACGGCTCGGTCTCCGTCACCGGCTCGGGTTACGGCCCGCTGCCGACGATGATGTCCGCGCTGCTGAGCTTCGCCCAGGCCGGCGGCCTCGACGGCGCGCTCCTGACGAGCCGGCAGTTCTACCAGACCGACTACACCAAGCCACTGCTGTTCATGGCCGACGGTGGACGGCTCGCGGCTCGTGCCCAGGCCGAGCACCTGACAGGCACCCAGTGGGGCATCATGAACGAGACCGGCAGCTACCCGGGCCAGGTGTGGCTGTGGCTGTACACGTTCTGGTACCAGATCAAGCCATTCTCGACCTCGGCCAACGCCGACATCCTGGTGATGACGGTGATGACCGTGTTGAGCCTGTTGCTCATCCTGATCCCGGTCCTGCCGATCATCAATCGGATCCCGCGCTGGATTCCGATCTACAAGCTGATCTGGCGCCAGCACTACCGGGCAACCCGCTAGACGCAACCCGCTAGACGTCTCGCAGGCCGAGCGCGTCCTCGAGCTGTTCGCCGGCGGCACGCTTGAAGTGTGGAAAACCCGCACTTCAAGTGAGGGTTGCAGCGGATGCCGTCGGTGCCACGCGGACCGATACTCGCGCCTAGAAGCAACAGCTATCAAAGCTAGCCGATTGATAAGCAATCGACTAACCCCGAGAGGAGGATGCTATGTCCCGCAGAGTTTTCGAGATCGGGGGTCTCGTGGCAGCCGTCGTGCTGATCGGCTTCGGCGCCGCCGCGATCGTGATGGGGCTTCAGGGCCGGAGCACCGTCAACAACAACCTGGTCACCCAGAAACTCGTCGGCACGCCCGACATGACGCCGCGGGCGATCAGCGCCGAGGCACAGAAGTCCGGGCTCAACATCAAGAGCATTCCGGTTCCCAGCTGCTCGGTCGCAAACCAGGCGATCACGAGCGGATCGAGCGCGCGCTGCTTCGCGCAGTACATGCAGATTCATGCGCTCGAGGCGACCGGAGGCCTGTACTACTCGCAGATGCCGCACTATGCGACCGCGAACGGAAAGGGCACCAATTCCCCGGCGCAGGCGCTGACGGTGAAGGGCCAGCCCGTCGACAACCCTGCACGCACCGTGTGGATCCAGGAGACCGCGCTGTCAACGGCGCTCAACACGAGCTACATGGCGGATCAGATCTCGCTGTTCGGGATCGTGGTCGGTATCGCCCTGCTGCTGTCGGGCATCGGGTTCGCGATCCTTGCGGTCGGCGGCGCTCTCCGCAACCCCGACTCGTCGCTGAGCCGCTTCCGGTGGCGCTCGCGAGACGGAGTCAAACCCGCTCCTGTGCCTGGCGCCTAAGTTCCTGGACGAGGGCGCCCGGGCATAGCGAGCCACCGCGACGATTCCGCGGAATCGTCGCTTGCGGACTCAATCACGTTTCCGCGGAATCGTGCGGGCGCTGCGGGTCGAAACGGGCGCCCAGTCGCCCCGCCACCAGGCGAAACACGGCCTCGAGCCCAAGCGGAAGCGCGGAAACGTCGACCCACTCCTCGAGCGTGTGCTCGCCGCCGCCGCGCGCGAGCCCGACCGTGATCGCCGGGATGCCGCGTGCCATCGCGGCGTTCGCGTCGGTCGAGCTCGCCGACAGCCCGACCGGCGGCAGGCCGGCGGCGGCCCGTGCCGCGATGGCGTCGCGCACGAGGTCATGTGAGGCCGGCGTCTGACCGCCGGGCCGGCGGCCGACCGTCTCGAGCGTGACCTCGAGCGGCGCCACGACGGCCGCCGCGCGCGCAGCCAGGCGCTGCTCGGCCCGCTCGAGCGGCTCGGCGGCGCCATCGCGGAACTCGACGATCGCGCGGGCGCACGGGGCGATCGCATTGACAGCACCGACGGACTGAAGCCCGGAGACGTTCACCGACGCGGTCCCGGCGCCGGCGACCGTCTCCCCGATCAGCGAGACGAGCTCGTGCACCGCGCTCGCGCTGCCGCGGTTCTCCCACGAGTGCCCGCCCGGGCCGGTGACCGTCACCGCGACACGAAGCGCTCCGATCCCGCCGGTCGTGAGCTGGTCGAGCATCGCGCCCTCGAGTCCGATGAACTCGGCGCAGTCACCGGAGTTCACCAGCTCGCGCGCGCCCCTCAGGTTTCCGAGGCCCTCCTCGCCGACCGTGCCGGCCAGGAGCAGGGCGCGCTGCGATGACGTGAACCCGGCGAACAGCGAAGCGAGCGCAACCAATCCGGCCACCCCGAGCGAGTTGTCCCCGATCCCGGGCGCGCGGAGCGTGTCTCCGTCGCGCGTCACGCTGCTGTCGGTGTCGGCATCGAACACGGTGTCGAGATGGGCGGCGACCGCGACCGCGGGACCAGGCCCCCCGAGCCGGAGCAGCACGTTGCCCGCCGAGTCGAGCGAGGGCGAGCCGAACTCGCCCAGCCGTCCCAGCAGCCATCGAGCGCGCTCCTCCTCGCATCCGGTCGGCGCACGGATCGAGCAGATCTCGATCGCGTCCTCGACGCACCGCCTGCTCAGCTTCACCGAGTCGAACCCGAAGCCGGCGTCGAGATCGAGACCGGAGCCGGGCACCACGCTGAATCTACCCGGCGCGATGCACCGAGTTCCGGCGTATGATCGCGCGCCGTGCGAACTCTCCTTCAACGCGCGACCGTGGCGGCGCTCGCCGGCGCTGCGCTGCTGCTCGGCTCCCCGGCGGCCGCGCATCCCGCGAAACACCACAAGAGCGCGAAGCCCACGGTGATCATCCGGCGAACGCCCTACGGGATCCCGCACATCTGGGCGACGACGTACGAGGGGATGGGGGAGGGATACGGCTACGCGTTCGCGCAGGACGACATCTGCACGATGGCCGAGGACTACGTGACGGTCGATGCGCAGCGCTCGCGCTTCTTCGGGCCGAGCGCGACGTACCTGCAGGGTGGCAACGGCATCACCGTCAGCAACATCGACTCGGACTTCTTCTTCCAGCAGATCATCGACTCCGGGATCATCGACCGCCTCCTCGCAAAGCCCGTGCCGTTCGGTCCGAGCGCGCAGATCCGCCAGGGTGTCGCGGGCTACGTCAAGGGCTACAACCGCTATCTCGCCAGCGTCGGCGGCGCGAACGGCATCCCCGACGCGCGCTGCCGCGGCAAGAGCTGGGTGCGCCCGATCACCGCGGCAGAGGTGTGGCGGCGCTTCTACCAGCTGATCGAGCTGGCCAGCGGGGATGTCGTGATCCCGGGGATCGCCGAGGCCGCGCCGCCCACGCCGACGCTGCTGAAAAGCCCCGCCCTGAATGTCGCCAGGACCGCGCGGCTACTCGGAGCTCACCTGCCCCGGGGCGGCCTCGGCGCGATCGGCTCGAACGCCGTCGCGGTCGGCAAGGGCGGAACGCGCGAGCACACCCATGGGCTCCTGCTCGGCAATCCGCACTTCCCGTGGACCGGGACCGAGCGCTTCTATCAGGCGCAGCTCGAGATCCCCGGGCGGCTCGACGTCGAGGGCGCCTCGCTGTTCGGCGTGCCGCTGATCCTGATCGGCCACACCCGGACGATGGCCTGGAGCCACACGGTCTCAACCGCGTTCAGGTTCACTCCCTACCAGCTCACGCTGGTGCCCGGCCTGCCGACCACCTACCTGTACGACGGGCACCCCGAGCAGATGACGAGCCGGACCGTGACCGTCCAGGTCCTGCAGGCGGACGGGAGCGTCAAGCCGGAATCGCGCACGCTGTACTCCTCGCGGTTCGGGCCGATCTTCACCTCGATCGAGGGCGTGCCGCTGCCGTGGACGCCGGTGAGCGCGTTCGCGCTAGCCGACGCCAACGCCGACAACTTCCGCGTCTTCAACACCTTCTTCGAGATGGACCACGCCAGCTCCGCACCACAGGTGCTGAAGATCCTGGAGCAGACCGAGGGCATCCCCTGGGTCAACACGATCGTCGCCGACAAGCAGGGCAACGCGCTGTACGCGGACATCGGGGCGGTGCCGAACGTTTCCAACGCGAAGGCGTCGCAGTGCGATACCGCGCTCGGCGCGGCGACCTTCCAGCTGCTCGGGCTGCCGATCCTCGATGGCTCGCGGTCCGCGTGCAACTGGGGGAACGACCCCGACGCCATCGAGCCGGGGCTCTTCGGCCCAAGCCACCTCCCGCACCTGTTCCGCGCCGACTACGTCACCAACTCCAACGACAGCTACTGGCTCTCGAACCCGCATCAGCCGCTGACGGGATTCGCGCGGATCATCGGCGACGAGCGAACCGCCCGGACGCTGCGCACGCGCATCGGCCTGATCATGACCCAGGCGCGCGTCGACGGCAGCGACCACCTCGGCCCAGCCGGCTTCACGACCACGGACATGGAGCACATGGTGTTCTCCGACCGTCAGTACGCGGGCGAACTGACGCGCGACGCGCTCGTGTCGATGTGCCGGAGCCTACCGGGCGGGCTCGCGCCGACCAGCTCCGGCGCGCCGGTGCCCGTCGGCAACGCGTGCAACGTGCTGGCCGCGTGGGACCTGCACGAGAACCTCGGCTCCAAGGGGGCGATCCTGTTCCAGCGCTTCTGGACCCATGCGGACCAGAGCGTCGCGGGCAGCGTTGGAGTTTCGCCGTTCGCCACGCCGTTCGATCCCGGCGACCCGGTCAACACGCCGAACACGCTGAACACCGCGAGCCCGGTCGTCAAGACCGCGCTGGGCGACGCGATCGAGGACCTGCAAGGCGCTCACATCCCGCTCGACGCGGCGCCGGGTGACGTCCAGTACATCGCCGATCACGGGCAGCGGATCCCGCTCCACGGCGGCCCCGGCGATCCCAATGGCGACTTCAACGCGATCTACACCAACTTCGCGCCAGCCCAGGGCTTCAGCGCACCGTACCTGGGCTCCTCGTTCGTCCAGGTGGTCAGCTGGAACAATGGGTCCTGCCCGATCGGCGGGACGATCCTCACCTACTCCGAGTCCGACAATCCCTCCTCGCCTCACTTCGCCGACCAGACGCGCCTGTTCTCGCGCAAGCAGTGGGTTCCCGACACCTTCTGCGATGCCGCGGTCCTGCACGCGACGAGGAGCACCACGATCCTCGAGCGCTAGCCCGCGGCGCGGACCGGACACCGCACGATCGCGCCGGGTCCCGTGAAACGGCAACTCGCGGAAGCGATCGAGCTCGACGACGACCGGGCGCGGGTCGACGTCGACGCCGTCCACGACTTCCTCGCCAATGAGTCCTACTGGGCGAGTGGGCGCAGCCGGGAGGCGGTGCAGCGGACGATCGCCGACGCGGCCCGCGTGGTCGGGCTCTACGACGGCCCCAGCCAGATCGGATTCGCGCGGATCATGTCCGACAACGTGCACATCGCCTACCTGTGCGACGTGTACGTGCTGAATGGGTACCGCGGACGAGGGCTCGGGGTCGAGCTCGTGCGCGAATGCGTCGAGAACGGGCCGCACCGCGAGCTGCGATGGTGGCTCGGCACGGCGGATGCCCACGACCTCTACCGGCGGTTCGGGTTCGAGGTCCCGGGCGAGCAGTACATGACGCGCCCGGCACGGAGCTGAGATGAGCTGGATGGCGCGACTGATCGGACTGACGCCACCGGGGCGCGGCGAGCCCGACAGGGAGCTGTTGAGCAAGGGCCTGAACGGGACGGCGCTCGTGACGCGCCTCGAGCAGACGACGATCACGAGCGGGGCGTTGCGAAGCTCGAACTACCGGGTTGTGTGCGACATCGAGCTCGACGTGACGCTCGGCAGCGGGCCGCCGTACCAAGCGGCGGTGCGCCAGCAGCTGACGGTCGAAGCCGCGAGCAGGATCCGGCCGGGGCGGACCGTGGTCAAGGTGCGCGTCGACCCGGATGACCACGCCCACGTCGCGATCGACCTCACCGAGCCGCTGCCTTGACGCGCCGCATGCCCAGCGCCGAGAATGCGCAACCGGACAACTACCTCCCCGGAGGGTGCAATGGGTGGCTTTGATTACGTGATCGTCGGCGCCGGCTCCGCTGGATGCGTGCTCGCGGCAAGGCTGTCGGAGGATCCCGACGTGAGCGTCTGCCTCCTGGAGGCAGGGCCGCCCGACGCGGCCGACGAGATCCACCTGCCGGCGGGGCTGCTCCCGATCGGGCAGAGCAAGTACGACTGGGCGATGCTGTCTGACCCGGAGCCGGGGATCGGCGGGCGCCAGCGCTACCTCCCGCGCGGCCGCACCCTCGGCGGCTCCTCGTCAATCAACGCGATGGTCTACATCCGGGGGAACCGCGCCGACTACGACGGCTGGGCCGAGATGGGCTGCGAGGGCTGGGGCTGGGATGAGCTCTTGCCGTACTTCCTCAAGGCCGAGGACAACGAGCGCGGCGCGAGCGAGCTTCACGGTGCCGGCGGCCCACTCGCCGTGAGTGAGAGTCGCTCGCGCTACAAGACCTGCGAGGCGTTCATCGAGGCGGCGGTCCAGGCCGGCCTGCCGCGCAACGACGACTTCAACGGGGCCGAGCAGGACGGCGTCGGCTGGTACCAGGTGACCCAGCGTGGCGGGATGCGCTGCTCGGCCGCGGTCGCATATCTGCACCCTGTGCTCGCGCGGCCCAACCTCACGGTGCAGACGGGCACGCACGTCACCCGCGTGCTGCTCGACGGTACCCGCGCGATCGGAGTCGAGGTCGACCAGGGCGAGCAGCTAAGCGAGATCCACGCCGAGCGCGAGGTGATCCTCAGCGCCGGCTCCTACCAGAGCCCGCAGATCCTGCTGCTCAGCGGCATCGGACCGGCCGAGGACCTCGAGCTCGCCCACATCCCGCAGGTCCACGAGCTTCCGGTCGGCCGCGGGCTCCAGGACCACCTCGCCACGTGGATCACGTGCACGACCCCGGAGCCCTCGCTGCTCGGCGCGGAGAGCGAGGAGAACCTGATGCTGCTGCAGACCGAAGGCCGGGGCCCGCTCACCTCGAACTTCGCCGAGTCCGGCGGGTTCTTCCGCACGAGCCCGGATCTCGCCGCGCCCGACATCCAGATTCATTCGATCCCGATCCTGTTCCCGGAGGCGGGCGCAGGTGAGATCCTCGTCGACGGCTGGGCGATCTCGGCGTGCCTGCTGCGTCCTACCAGCAGGGGGTTCGTCAAGATCCGCTCGCGGGTCCCGACCTCAAAGCCGCGAATCCTCCACAACTACGCGACGACGCGGGAGGACCAGGCCACGCTGATCGCGGGGGTGCGGCGCTGCTTCGAAATCGCCGCGCAGCCGGCGCTGCGCGCGGTGACCGAGCGGATGCTCGACGTCCCCGACGTGGATGACGACCACGCGATGCTCGAGTACATCGGTCGCAACTCGACGACCCTCTATCACCCGGTCAGCACGTGCGCGATGGGATCTGTGGTCGACTCGGAGCTGCGCGTGCTGGGCATGGAGTCGCTGCGAGTGATCGACGCCTCGGTGATGCCGACGCTCGTCCGCGGGAACACCAACGCGCCCACGATCGCCATCGCCGAGCGCGCGGCCGACCTCCTCAAAGGCAAGGTGGAGGCCCTGCCGGCGGAGCCGGCGCAGGCCGCCGCGGGCTGAGCGGGCGCGCGTGCGAGCGGTCGTCTGCCGGCAGGCCGAGCTCGAGGTAACGGAACGCCCCGAGCCGCGGCCCGGATCCGGCCAGGTGCGGATCGAGGTCGAGCGTTGCGGGATCTGCGGCTCCGACCTGCACGCGCGCACCGGATGCGACCAGTGGGCCGACCTAGCGGTGAAGATGGGCTACGAGCGGTTCGCGCGCTCCGATCAGCCGATCGTCTACGGCCACGAGTTCTGTGGACGGGTGCTCGAGCATGGGCAGGGCTGCCGCCGAACCACGCCGCAGGGCGCCCGGGTGGTGGCGCTCCCGCTGCTGCGCGGCCCGCAGGGCGTCGACATGGTTGGCCTCTCGTCGGTCGCGCCGGGCGCCTATGCCGAGGAGATGCTCGTCGAGGAGTCGCTGATGATGCCGGTCCCGAACGGCCTTGGACCGGACATCGCGGCGCTGACCGAGCCACTGGCCGTCGCCTGGCATGCGGTGCGCCGCGGCGAGGTCGGCAAGCGCACGGTCGCGATCGTGATCGGGTGCGGGCCGATCGGGCTCGCGGTGATCCTGCTGCTCAAGGCCAAGGGCGTGAGGACCGTCGTAGCGAGCGACTACTCGCCCCGTCGCCGCGCGCTGGCGAGCGCCTGCGGCGCCGATGTCGTCGTCGATCCGGCACGCGACTCGCCGTACACCGCGGTGGAGGGGAAGGGTCACATCAAAGACGCGCCCGCCGCGCTCGAGCTGGCGCTCAGCGTCCGCGAGCGGCTCGAGCGGCTGCCGGTGAACTGGTGGCATCTGTGGCGGCTAGGCGAGGCGCTCGGCGCTGCGCCCAAGCATCCGGTGATCTTCGAATGCGTCGGCCTGCCGGGGGTGATCGAGGCGATCATCGATGGAGCGCCGCTGTTCTCGCGCGTGGTCGTCGTGGGGGTTCTGGTCGGCGAGGACCGGATCACCCCGGCGATGGCGATCAACAAGGAGATCGACCTGCGCTTCGCGTTCGGCTACACCCCGCTCGAGTTCCGCGACACCCTGCACATGCTCGCCGAGGGAAAGGTCGACCCGGCAGGTCTGATCACCGGAACGGTTGGGCTGGAGGGCGTGCGCACCGCCTTCGAGGAGCTCGCCAAGCCCGAACGGCACGCGAAGATCCTGATCGACCCGAAGAGCGCCGCGGCAGGACCCTGAAGCCGCCGATCACGCGCTCGAAGCAAGCGCGGTAAAGCTTCTGGCCGCCGCGCGGCGGAAGTACTACAGCTTCACCCCGCTTTTGCCGATGAGCGACCTCGCAGGCGCGAATGGAGCCCGCGCCGATCGATGGCTCCTGGGGCACACCGGAGTGAGATGCCAGCCGCTTCAGATATAGGCCACGAAACAAGCGAACTGGTGGGCGACGGTCAGTCGCCGCGAGAGTCTCGCGACCAGGCGCTGGCCAAGGAGCTCGGCGAGCTCGCCGCGACGATCTACGCGGAGGACCTGTTCGTCTTCCGCAAGGTGGACGATCGCGTCTACTCCCATCTCGGCGGCGTCGGACGCGGCGCCGGCTGGGCAGGCAACATCGAGCTCGGTTCGGCGCACGCTCAGCTGCTCCACGAAGCCGTGGGCACCGGGCGCGCGATCTGCATCGAGCTGGCGCAGACCGGTCGCATCATCGGCCCCTACTACGGACGGTCGGCGGTGATCGCGCCGTGCTCGCCGGAAGCCGTGGTCCTGTTCGGGTCATCCACGGATTCGCTCGCGGGCGCCTGCACGGATCGCGCGATGCAGCTGGCGCAGCGCGCATGCGCGCTGGTGACGGAGGTCTCCCCGGCGAAGCGGCTCGCCGACGAGCTCGAGGTGCTGGCGGCGGTGCGCGACATCACCACCGTCGACGTCGCGCGGATGACCGACACCCTGGCGGCGATCGCGCGGCGCGCTCGGCTCGCGCTGTCGGCCGAGTACGCTGCCGTGGCGACGATCCCCTCCGAGGACGTGGATGCCGCAGTCGGAGCCGACGCCGACGGGTGGAACCCGAGCGACCCCGATGCGCCGGTGCGCACTCTCGGGCGCTACGGCGCGTCTCCCGGCGAGCTGCCGATGCTCTGCCAGGACCTCGCGGAGCTCACGGACGCGCCCGACGGTTTTCGGCACCAGGACGGGGTCTCCTCGCTACACGTGCTGCCCATCGGCTCGCCCGCTACGGCGGTGATGCTGGTCGCGCACGCGGGCGGGGGCCTGCGCGGATTCACCGACCTCTGCCAGCGCGTCGCGCGCGCGATGTCCGACGCCGCCGAGGTGGTGGTACGGCGGGCCGCCGCACAGGAGCGTCTCCAGGCGGAGAACATGCGCCTCACCGACCGGTTGCGCACGGATGTGCTCACGGGCGTCGCGAGTCGCGCCGCTTGGGAGGATGCGCTCCGTGCGCAAGAGCTTCACAACGGACGCAATCCCGCGCCGACCTCGATCGTGATCGTCGACGTCGACGAGTTGAAATGCGTCAACGACCGCCTCGGCCACGCCGCCGGGGACGAGTTGCTGCGCCGCTGCGCGCGGCTGCTCGCCGACAGCGTTCGCGCGACCGACCTCGTGGCCCGGATTGGCGGCGACGAGTTTGGGGTGCTGCTGCGCTACACGGACGCCGACGAGTCGCAGGCCTGGTGCCAGCGCCTAGAGGCGGGAATGTCCGAGATGCAGGAGGACGAGCTGCCGCTGGGGCTGTCGCTGGGAAGCGCCACCGTCTCGCCGACCGAGGGGATCGAGTCCGCGGTCGTGGCCGCCGACCGGGCGATGTACGCGATGAAATGCCGGCGTCCGCCGGCGTCGCGCTGACTCGGAGCTAATCTCCGGCGGCGTGAGTAGGGGAGCGCCCGACAACGCCGCCGTCGAGGTCAGAGACCTCGTCAAGCGCTACCCGAAGACGCCCGTCAACGCGGTCGATGGAATCTCGTTCGGAGTGGATCCGGGCGAGGTGTTCGGATTGCTTGGGCCGAACGGGGCCGGCAAGACGACCACGGTCGGCATGCTCACCACGCGGGTGCGGCCGACGAGCGGGACCGCGACGGTCGGAGGCGTGGACGTGGTGGCCGACCCCGTGCATGCGCGCGGACAGCTCGCGGTCGTCCCGCAGCGCTCGAACCTCGACCGCGCGATCTCGATCCGCCGCAACCTGACGTTTCACGCCGCCTACCATGGCGTCCCCGCCGCGGAGGCGCTGGCGCGGGCGGAGGAGCTGCTCGAGCAGTTCGGGCTGCGCGAGCGAGGTGACGTCAAGCCCGATCTGTTCTCGGGCGGCCAGGCGCAGCGGGTGATGATCGCGCGCGCCCTGATGCACCAGCCGAAGGTGCTCTTCCTGGACGAGCCGACGACCGGGCTCGACCCCGCCGCGCGCCTGTTCGTGTGGGACCGCCTGCGCGAGCTGCGTGACCGCGGCGTGACGCTGGTGCTGACCACGCACAACATGGATGAGGCCGGCACCCTGTCGGATCGTGTCGGGATCATGGATCACGGCAAGCTGCTCGCACTCGACACTCCCGGCGGCCTGATGCGCTCGCTGCCCGGGAGCTCGACGCTCGAGCTGACCACTCAGGCGGGCAACGGGAGCCACACCGAGGAGCTGCTGGTGGCGCTCAGGGAGCTGCCGGAGGTCGAGCGCGTCGAGCAGCTCCGCGACGAGGGTCCGGGCGCGGCGAACGGCGAGGTGCGGGTCCGGCTCTACGTCTCCGGCGACGCGCCTCAGCTGGTCGGTCCGGCCGCAACGCTGCTCGCGGGCCGCGGCATGAGCCTCAGCGGGGTCGAGCTGGGTAGGCCATCGCTGGAGGACGTGTTCATCCATCTCACCGGCAGATCGCTGCGATGAGCGCGCTCGCGGTCCCGGCGCAGGCCGTCAGCCAGCGGCGGGCCTTTCTCGCGGTACTGGGGCGCGACGTGTTCGTGACCTGGAAGGAGCTGCCGGTGTTCCTCGCGCAGGTGATCCTCCAGCCGCTCTTCCTGCTGTTCGTGTTCGGGAAGGTGCTGGGCGCGCTGGGCTACACCCGCGCCGGCTACTCCCATCTGCTGTTCCCCGGGCTGTTGGCGCTCACTGCGGTGATCACCGGCATGCAGACGCTCGCCTTCCCGCTGGTGGTGGAGTTCGGCTGGACCAAGGAGATCGAAGACCGCCTGCTCGCGCCGATGGCGACGGGACTGGTGGCGGCGGAGAAGCTGGTGTTCGCGACGATGCGCGCGATCATCGCGACGGGCGTGATGATCCCCGTCGGGATCCTGGTGCTCGGCTCGATCCCATGGCGGTGGAGCGGCGTGCCGCTGCTCGTGCTCGCGCTCGTGCTGGGGAGCCTCCTCGGCGCGGCGCTCGGCCTGGTCCTCGGCACCCTGGTGGTGCCCAACCGCATCAACATCGTGTTCTCGCTGGTGTTCACGCCCTTGCTTTTCACGGGCTGCAGCCAGTACCCGTGGCCGTCGCTGGCGAGGCTCCGATGGTTCCAGGTGGTCACCGCGTGCAACCCGATGACCTACGTGAGCGAGGCGA
The DNA here is from genome assembly GCA_963849285.1 of uncultured Solirubrobacterales bacterium. Classification (GTDB taxonomy): domain Bacteria; phylum Actinomycetota; class Thermoleophilia; order Solirubrobacterales; family Solirubrobacteraceae; genus Palsa-465. The sequence goes on along the minus strand of CAWKGS010000005.1, from coordinate 971,828 downwards.
TGCGCGGGGCCCTGGTCCCGGCTGTGCCACACATCGTGCCGTGGGTCTGCATCGTCGTGCTGGTGGGCGCGCTCGGCGTACTGGCCCTGATCGGCGTTCGCGGCTTCTACCGCCGCGCGATCGATTGAGCGGCCGGATAAAAAAAGATCCCCGGGAGGACCCAGTTCCATCTGAGTCCTCCCGGGGGGCCAAGGAAGTGGGGGCGCAGTTCCTTGACCGGTCTGGATTGCCTGATTCCCATGAGAATCGGACGCTAAACATGAGTTCGGGTTCAGGCGGCGATTTCCTGTGCACGCCGCGCGGGCGCCATCTCGAGCTCAAGCGCGATCTGCGGAAGAGGCATCGCGAGGGCTGAGGGGTTTGGCCACGAGGACCCAGAGAATGCCGGCGCCGAGCAGCACGCCGCACAGGATCCAGCCGAGCGCGGTCGTGGCGACGCCGACGTACTTGAGGCCGGACGCGAAGATCACGAACGCGATCGCCGGCCGGACGTAGCGATCGGGCACGCTCGCCGACAGCAGCGATCCGATCAGCACGGCGGGGACGCTGCCGAGGATCAGCGAGCCGGTGACGCCGAACTCGACATGCCCGAAGATCACGGCGCCCAGCGCGGCGGCGACCGTCAGCGGTACCGCCTGGGTCAGATCGGTGCCGACCAACTGGTTGGCGCCGATCATCGGATAGAGGAACAGCAGCAGCACGATCATCAGCGAGCCGGAGCCGACCGACGTCATGCCCACGACGATCCCGCCGACCGCGCCGATCCCGATCGTCGGCAGGGGTCGCGGCTGGATGTCGCCGATGCCGGCCGTACGGCCGGCTCCGCTGCGGCGATCGAGTACGAGGCGCAGCACCATCGCGCTCGCGCCGATCAGCAGCGCGCCCCCGAGCGCCCGCTCGATGTTCGACTGCGCGGAATGTGAGTGGCCGAGCACATGCAGCAGGTAGGCGCCGAGGAACGCGCATGGAACCGAGCCGAGGACCATCAGGCGCACCAGACGCAGGTTCACGGTGCCGGCGCGCAGATGGACCGCCATACCGAACGGGCGCATCACGACTGCCGCGACGAGGTCGCTCGAGATCGCGGTCGACGGCGTCACGCCGAACAGGAGGATCAGCATCGGCGTCATCAGCGCGCCGCCGCCGGCGCCCGTCATCCCGACGAGCAGCCCGACGATCGCGCTCCCGAGAACGATGTACGGGTCGATGTGCAAGCGCTAGGTGACCGGCAGCCCGCCCGCGCCGACATCCGCGCGGGACTCCACCGCCGCGGCGGCGAGCCGGGCGATCGCGTCGCTGATCTCCTGCGGGCGCTCGAGTGGTCCCATGTGGCCGGTCCTCGGCAGGATCACCAGCTCCTGCAGCTGCGGCAGCTCCTCGGCGATCCGCCGCGCGTGCCCGGGCGGGGTGAGCCGATCGTTCTCGCCGGCCAGCACCAGCGTCGGCACGGTCAGCCGCGGCACGGTGTGGCGCAGATCCATCTCTGAGAGCGCGAGCCCCACGTCGGCGCGAACGTCCGGCGGGCAGGCGATCAGCATCCGCTCGTAGAAGGCGACCTGCGCGGGCGACGCTTCGGGACCGAACGCGATGTAGCGGATCATCGCGTGGCTGAGCGGAGTGGAGAACTTCGGCAGCGGCGCCCTGGAGACCAGGAAGGTGTCCGGCGGCACGATCCGGTTGATTGCGTTGGCGATCGCCGGGACGGGGATCAGCAGCTGCTCGGCGAGCAGCTCGCCGACGCCGGTGTTCAGCAAAGCGGCTGCGGCGGCGCGCTGCTGCACGTCGTGGTGCTCGGCCCATGCGGCGATTGACATCGCGCCGAGCGAGTGCCCGACGACGATTGCGCGCGGACCGTCGGGCGCGGCCGCGGCGAGCACCGCCTCGAGATCCTCGCCGAAGCGCTCCAGCGAGTAGTCCGCCTCGGCCGCAGGCTCGCTGTCGCCGTGCCCGCGCAGGTCGAAGGCGACCACCCGGAAGCCGCGCTCGGTGAGCTCACGGATCACATAGACCCAGTACGCGATCGTCTCGGTCCAGCCGTGGGCGAGCACGACTGTCTGGCCGTCCTCGGGGCCGAAGACCTCGGCGTGCAGTCGCGTGCCGTCCGGTGAGCGGATGCTCAGCGCGCGACCGTGCGGTGGCTCGCGCAGGATCCGGTCCTCTGGATCGGCGGCGATCGCCCGCTTCAGGCGCTGCTGTGCGAGCACCCCGGCGGCGGCGATCGTCCCGGCGGTGGCGCCGGCGAGAACCCATTGCTGGCGGCTGACGCGCATCGCCCGCACAGGCTACAACCACGTAGCATCGGCCACGGCGGTCGGAACCCTAGGATGTCGCCGTGCGCATCGGCCTGCTCACCGGCGGGGGCGACTGTCCCGGGCTGAACGCCGTCATTCGCGCCGTGGTGCGCAAGGGGATCGACGTCTACCGCGACGAGCTGTTCGGCTTTCACGCCGGGTGGCGGGGCGTGCTCGAGGACGACTACGAGCAGCTGACGATCGAGTCCACGCGCGGGATCCTGCCGCGCGGCGGCACGATCCTCTACAGCTCGCGGACCAATCCCTACAAGCGCGAGGATGGGGCGGAGCTCGTGCGCAGGACGTTCGAGCGCCACGGTCTCGATGGCATCATCGCGATTGGCGGCGAGGACACGTTGGGCGTCGCGCACCGCCTGAACGACGACGGGCTACATGTGATCGGCGTGCCGAAGACGATCGACAACGACCTCGGCGCGACGGACGTCACGTTCGGGTTCGACACCGCGCTGCACATCGCGACGGAGGCCATCGACCGCCTCCACACGACCGCCGAGAGCCATCATCGGATCCTGGTCGTGGAGGTCATGGGCCGCCACGCGGGCTGGATCGCGCTGCACGCGGGCGTCGCCGGTGGCGCCGACGTGATCTTGATCCCGGAGATCCCGTTCGACATCGACGAGGTCTGCCGGCTTGGTCCAGCGCCGGCACCAGCGCGGACGACTGTTCTCGATCGTGGTCGCGGCCGAAGGCGCGATGCCCAGGGAGGGCACGGCGATGACGCTCGAGAGCGGACAGGTCGACGAGTTCGGACATCCTCGTCTCGGCGGGATCGGCGCCCGCCTGGAGCAGGAGATCGAGCAGCGCACCGGCTATGAGACGCGCGCGACGGTCCTGGGCCACGTCCAGCGCGGCGGCACGCCCACGCCATTCGATCGCGTGCTCGCGACGCGGCTCGGGCTCGCGGCGGTCGACGCCGCGCACGACGGGGCGTGGGGGATGATGACCGCGCTGCGCGCCAGCGAGATCAGGCTCGTCTCGCTCGAGGAGGCCGTCGCAGAGCTGCGCACCGTGCCGGCCGAGGAGTACTCCAGATACGGGGTGCTCTTCGGGTGAGCGCCCCGGCTTCTTAGTGCACCCGGAAGCTGACGAACTTGTGGGCGAGGATCCCGCCCGAAGGGATCCGCGGCGCGGACTTCTTCACCAGGTAGACGCATGCGTGGTAGGCCGCCTTGACTGGCGAGCGCCAGCCCCGTGAGGTCTCCTTGAAGTTGCCGTTCACGTTCCAGAAGTCGCCGTTCGCCCTGTGGCTGGCGTACTCCACCGCGGGCGTCGCGCCGCACTTGTAGTAGTCGACGAACATGTACAGCTTCTCGTGCTTGGTGGCATGCCCGGACATGGCGATCGAGTACGCCACTCCCACCTTGGCGTTGGTGGGCGTCTTGACGTGAATGCTGTCCGACGCGGCGAGCGCGGTGCCGGCGATCCCCAAGCTGAGCAAAGTCGCTGCGATCGCGGCCCTACCGATCATGCGCGCAATCCTACAGCGACTATGATCGCCGCGTGCCCGAGCGGCAGATCCAGGGAATGCTTGTGTGATGGCGGTGATCGAGGATCGGCTAGAGGGCGAGAACCCGCTCGTCGAGGGGCTCGAGCGTTTACCGGTCCATCCGACTGCGCTGGTCATCTTCGGCGCCACCGGCGACCTCGCGCATCGCAAGCTCCTACCGGCGCTCTACAACCTCGCGCACGAGGGCTCGCTGCCGGAGCGCTTCGAGCTGATCGGCGTGGCGCGGCGTGACCAGGAGCATGAGGACTTCCGGCAGATGGCGCGCGAATCGATCGAGCGGTTCTCGCGTCGCAAGCCCGATCCGGACGTGCTCGAGGGGCTGCTGTGCGACATGCTCTACATCCCGGGCGCGTTCGACGACGACAACGTCTATACGGAGGTGGACCGCGCGCTGGGCGAGTTCGACAAGCGCGCCGGCCAGAAGCTTGGCCGCGTCTTCTACCTCTCGACCGCCCCCCAGTTCTTTCCGGTGATCTCCGGCAAGCTCGGCGCCGCCGGGCTGAACGCGACCGAGGACGTCGAGACGCGGATCGTGATCGAGAAGCCGTTCGGCTACGACCTGGGGTCGGCGCGCCAGCTCAACGCGGACGTACTGAGCGTGTTCGAGGAGCCGCAGGTCTTCCGGATCGACCATTACCTCGGCAAGGAGACCGTCCAGAACCTGATGGCGCTCCGGTTCGCGAACGCGCTGTTCGAGCCGGTCTGGAACCGCAACTACGTCGACAACGTGCAGATCACCGCCGCCGAGGACATCGGCATCGGGGGCCGCGCCGGTTACTACGAGGGCGCCGGGGCGCTGCGCGACCTGGTCCAGAATCACATGATGCAGCTGCTCGCGCTGCTGACGATGGAGCCGCCCGTCGCGTTCGAGGCCAACCGGCTGCGCGACGAGAAGCTGAAGGTGCTCGAGGCGATCGTGCCGCCCGCGCCCGCTGACGTCCAGGGAATGTCGGTCCGCGCCCAGTACGCGGACGGCGTCTCCGGTGGCAACCAGGTTCCGGGCTACCGGGAGGAGGAAGGTGTGGCTCCCGACTCCCGCACCGAGACCTACGCCGCGCTGCGACTGCAAGTCTCCAACTGGCGCTGGGCGGGGGTGCCGTTCTACCTCCGCACCGGCAAGCGGCTGGCCCGCAAGGTCACGGAGATCGCGGTGACCCTGAAGCCGGTTCCGCACCTCGCGTTTCGCTCGGCGGGCTCGGTCGGCGTCCAGGCCAACCAGATCATCCTCACCGTCCAGCCCGATGAGGGCGTCTCCGTCTCGCTCGGCGCGAAGATCCCGGGGCCGACGATGCGGATCCGGCCGGTCAACATGGAGTTCCGGTATGGCACCTCGTTCCTGTCGGAGTCGCCCGAGGCCTACGAGCGGCTGATCCTCGACGCGATGCGCGGCGACGCGACGCTGTTCACGCGCAACGACGAGATCGAGGCGCTGTGGGGAATCATCGATCCGATCCTGACCGCATGGCACGAGGACACCAGCTCCGAGATCCCGCAGTATCAGGCGGGCTCGGCGGGGCCGCCGGAAGCCGATGCGCTGCTGCTCCCGGGCCACCGGTGGCGGCGGCTGTGACGCCGGTCGGACCGAGCCGATGAGCGAGGACGTCTGGTCCGCGCAGGACACCAATCCGGACGCGATCGAGGCGGCGCTCCGCGAACTGCTGCGCCAGCGCCACGCCGCCAACCCGTCGCTCGCGCCGGCGCGCGTGCTGAACCTCGTGGTTGTCGTCGATCGCGCGTGGAAGGGCGAAATCGCCAACCGGCTCGAGCGCGTCGGCCGCTACCACGCGTCGCGCACCGTTCTCTGCGCCGTCGACGAAGGCCGAGAGCAGCTCGACGCGGTGGTCGTGATGAGCTACGAGGACCCCGCCCACGGTGGCATCGGCGTGATCCTCGAGCGGGTCGAGATCGACATGGGCCCCTCGCACCTCGCCAGCATCGACACGATCGTCGACCCGGTGATCGCGCCCGAGATGCCGACCGTGCTCTGGTCGCCGCACCGCCACGAGGGGGCGATCCGGTCCCTGGCGCAGATGACGGACGTGATGCTGGTCGACTCCGATGACGATCCCGAGCCCGCCGCCGGGCTCGCCCGTGCCCAGGAGCGGCTCGAGACCTCCTACGTGGTCGATCTGGCTTGGCTGCGCACGACCCCGTGGCGCGAGCGCCTCGCCGCGAGCTTCGACCCGCCGCACCGCCGGCCGGCGCTGCGGCGGATCTCCGAGCTGACGGTCCGTCACCGCGCGGACTCGGCCGCGAGTGCAGCGCTGATCGCAGGATGGCTCTCCACGCGACTCGGCTGGGAGCCTTCGTGCCTGGAGACCGTCGACGAGCGGACGCGGCGCGCCGACGCGCGGCGCAACGGCGACAGGCTGGTGGTCGAGCTGCGGGAGGTCGAACAGGATGTCCCCGGGCTCGCGGGCATCACGGTGTCGGGCAAGCGCGGCTTCTCGCTGTCCCTGGATCGCGGTCGCGGCGGGCTGCAGGCCAAGCAGGTCCTGATCGGCGGAGACACGTCAGGAGTGGCAGGTGCTAGGCGCATCGCGCGGGGAGGGCGGGATTCTCGGCGAAGGGGTGCGCCAGGCGCTGCTCAGAGATTCGACCTACGGACCGGCGCTCAAGGCCGCGCTCGGGTTCTGTCCGTGAACGCCCCGCTGCGGAGGTGGTGCCGGTGGACGTGACGCTCGAAATCGTCGACGATCCGGCGCGGGCGTGCGCCGCGATGATGGTGGGCGCGCTGGCTGGCGGCGGCCACGTGGTGCTCGCGGGTGGCTCGACGCCCAAGCGCGCCAACGAGGAGCTCGTGGCGGCGGTCGCCGACATGGAGCTGGATGTGAGCGCGGCCACCTGCTGGATCGGCGATGAGCGCGCGGTGCCGCCAGACGACGAGCGGTCCAACTACCGGATGATCCGCGAGTCGCTGCTCGACCCGCTCGGCGAGAATCAGCCGTCGCTGCGCCGGATGAAGGGCGAGCTCGGATACGCGGACGGAGCCGCGGACTACGAGCGCGAGCTCCGCGAAGCCGGACCGCCCGAGTTCGATCTGCTGCTGCTCGGAATGGGTCCCGACGGCCACACGCTCTCGCTCTTCCCCGACCAGGCTTCCCTTTCGGAGCGCTCACGGCTGGTGGTGGGCGTTCCCGAGGCGGGGTTCGAGCCGTACGTCTCGCGGATCTCTTTCACGCTCCCGGCGCTCGCGCTCGCGCGGCGCGTGGTGTTCCTGGTGGCCGGCGACTCCAAGGCGGATGCCGTCGCGGCCGCATTCGGACCCGACGCCAAGCCCGACCGGCACGTTCCCTCCTCGCTCGTCGCGTCGTTCGCCGAGGAGGTGATCGTGCTGGTCGATCGCGACGCCGCGAGTCGGCTGTGAGCCCCACGGTCATCGGCGTCGACCTCGGCGGTACCAAGGTCGCCGTCGCCGAGCTGCGCGACGGGGTGCTCGGCGACTCCGTCCTGCGGCCGACGGATCTCTCGAGCACCGAGGCGCTGATCGACCAGCTCGCCGGGATGGTCGCGGAGGTGCGCGACGATGAACTGGACGGCGTCGGGATCGGGGTTCCGTCGATCGTCGACTTCGCCACCGGGCGCGTGGTGTCCTCCGTGAACGTTCCGCTCGCCGACGTTCCGCTGCGGCACGTGCTCTCCGAACGAGTTGGCGTGCCGGTGTTCGTCGACAACGACGCGACGGTCGCGGCGCTGGCCGAGGCTCACGACGAGCAGCTGCGGATGGTCGCGCGCAACCTGGTGATGATCACGGTCGGGACCGGCATCGGGGGCGGCCTCGTGCTCGGCGGGAAGATCTACCGGGGTGCCACCGGCGGAGCGGGCGAGCTCGGTCACACGATCGTCGGCCTCGAGCTCTCGGGGGAGGTGCCCGCGCCGGAGCGGTTCCCCCAGCCGGGCTCGCTCGAGTACGAGGCCTCCGGGCACGCCCTCGATCGCCTGGCGGTTAAAGCGGCGCACGAGCATCCATCCTCGGCGCTCGGGCGTCGCGCCGCGGAAGGCGAGAGCGTCGACGGCGCGGCGGCCGTGCAGGCGGCGCACGACGGCGACGAGATCGCGGCGGAGATCATCGAGATCTGGGCGCAGCACGTCGGCATCGGCGTCGCGAACGCGATCAACACCTTCGACCCCGAAGAGGTCGTGCTCGGCGGCGGTGGCGTGCACGCGCGCGAGCGGCTGCTCGAGCCGGCGAAGCGCGTCGCCGGCGAGTACGTCCTGCCAGGCCTGGGGAGCCGGACCACGATCCGCCTCGCCCGCCACGGGCCGCGCGCCGGGGTGCTGGGCGCGGCGCTGCTCGCGCTGTTCGAGCTCTCCGGGGCGAGCCACGAAAGCGATGAGCTGCCCAGCGAGGAGATCAGCCGATGATCGTCGCGTGCGCGTTCGATCATGCCGGCGTGCCGCTGCGCGAGCGGGTGCTCGGAGCCGTTGCGTCCGCGGGACACGAGGCGCTCGACCTCGGCACCGACCGTCCAATCCCGGTCGACTACCCGGTCAAGGCGCTCGAGGTGGGGCGGGCTGTCCTCTCGGGCCGGGCGGAGCGAGGGATCATCGTGTGCGGCTCGGGCGCCGGGGTGTCGGTCGCGGCGTGCAAGATCCGGGGCATCCGCGCCTCCACGATCCACGACACCTACACCGCCCACCAGGCGGTCGAGCACGACGGCGTCAACGTCCTGTGCCTCGGCGGCAGGGTAATCGGCGTCGAGGTCGCGGCGGACATCGTCGCCGCGTTCCTGCGGGCCGAGGTCAGCGACGAGGAGCGACACGTGCGTCGCCGCGGCGAGGTGGAGGAGATCGAGCGGACGGGCGGGGCCGAGGCGTGAGAGCGGACGGGCGGGGCCGAGGCGTGAACGCGCACGGCCCGACCTCGGGGGCGTAGTCACGTCGATCGTTCTTGTTCGCCACGGCCAGACCGAGTGGAGCCTCTCCGGGCGCCACACCGGCTGGACCGATCTTCCGCTCACGGAGGCGGGACGCAGCCGCGCGGTCGCGATCGCCGACCTGCTCGCCGGCCGGTCGTTCGCGCTCGTCCTGTGCAGCCCGCTGCGGCGCGCCCGCGAGACATGCGAGCTCGCGGGCTTCGCGGACGTGGCGGCGGTCTGCGACGACCTGCACGAATGGGACTACGGCTCCTACGAGGGACTGACGAGCCCCGAGATCCGCGAGCGCGATCCGGACTGGAACCTATGGCGCGACGGCTGCCCGGAAGGCGAGTCACCGGCGGCGGTGGTGGCGCGAGCCGAGCGGGTGATCGCGCGGGTCGTGGAGCAAGCGGGCTCCGGTGACGCGCTGCTGTTCGCCCACGGGCACATCCTTCGGGTGATCGCTGCCAGCTGGATCGGTTGGGCGCCGGACGGTGGCGCGCGCCTCGCGCTGTCCGCGGGCGCGGTCTCCGAACTCGGCTTCGAGCACGCAAACCGCGTGATCGCGCGCTGGAACACCTGAAGGCAGAGCGAAGTGCGGCTGGAGGGACTCGAACCCACAAGGGCTTACGCCCACACGGACCTGAACCGTGCGCGTCTACCAGATTTCGCCACAGCCGCGGGGCGCTCAAGTTAGCACGCGATCAAGTGCACTCGAGCTCCAGCGCGCCCGGCGCCCTCCGCCCGCTCCCGCGGGCGAACGCTAAGCTCTGCCCCTGCGCCGGCCGGCGCCCCGCCGCTATCGTCTAGGGGACTAGGACGCCGCCCTCTCACGGCGGAAACCCGGGTTCGAATCCCGGTAGCGGTATGAACACGAAAGGCCCGCTCCGGCGGGCTTTTGTTTTTCTCGGGTCAGGCGGTCTCGCTGCCCGTCGTGGTGGTTGCCGAACTCTCACCGAACATTTGCTGCTGGCGGGCGCTGACGATCTCGTGCTCAGCGTCGATCCGCTGGGCCTCGGCGTACTCCTCGATCAGGTGCGCGTAGGTCTCCAGCAGGACGCCCAGTGAGTGCCCCAGCTGGCGTGCCACGTACAGTGGCTGGCGTCCCTCGGCGAGGAGCAGAGACGCGAAGCTGTGGCGGAGGTCGTAGGGGCGCGGGATGGGGGAGAGGCCGGCGGCGCGGCATGCCGGTACCCATCGATCGGCCCGCCACGTTTGCCAGGCGTTCTTGTCCCACGTCCGATCCTGTCCGTCATGCAGCACGAGGGTCCCTGGGAGGGCCGGCCGATGGCCAGGCGGTACTCGCGTAGGTCCTGGGCGAGCGGCGCGACCAGGCGCACTGAGCGCCGTTGCCCGGTCTTCGTCGGCTTGCTCGAGCCGTCCGGGTTGGCGGCCCGCTGAACGAGGAGGGTGTTCTGCTGGACATCGGACCAGCGGAGCGCCCGGAGTTCGCCTGGGCGCAGGCCCGAGTACGCCATCAGCGAGACGATCAGGGCATCTCGCTGCCAGGTTGCGGGCTCGCCCGGCGGGTCGAGCTCATACCTGCGTCTCCTCCGCTGCCCGCCCTGCGAGGCGGCCACCACGCGCGGTGGGGGATGGCCCATGATCGAGCGGAGCTTTTCGACCGTGGCGGGCGAGAGGGGACAGACGGCCTCACGGTGCTCTGACTTTGGCGCCCGCACCAGCGAGAGAGGATTGGCTGTGATCGCCTCGCTCTCGGCGGCGTGACGGAGCACGCTTGACAGGACCGTCCGGCACTTGTGGATCGTGCCCGGCGAGACGCCGGACTGATCCGCTCGGTCTGCCAGGCTCGCAGCCGAGCCACCGTCAGCTCGCGTAGCGGGAGGTCGTCCAGCCACGGCGCGATGTGGACGCTGTAGACAGCGGCGTAGCGCTCCCGAGTCGATTGGGCGAGTGTCGAGGCGTGCTCGGGGGCCCAGCGCTCCGCGATCCATTCACCGAGGGTCGGCCCGTGGCGAGCGGTCAGCTGTTGCAGCGCCAGTGGTCCGAGCTGGCGGCGGCGCTTGACCTCGGCGTCGAAGGTCTCAGCATCCCGGCGACGGTGAAAGCTGCGGGAGCATTGGCGCCCGTATTCGCGCCACCGCACGTCCCATGTGACCCTGCCGGCTCGGACGACGCGATGGACGCTCACCCGTCAGGTGATACCGCGAATCGCCGCGACCGACGACCGTGGCGTTCGATCGGCGCGCCGGCGACTTACGCTGAACGGATGCTCGACCTCGCCGTGTATGGGTTGGACCTCGAGCAGATCTGCACGGAACCGCCATTCGCGGCCGACCTTCTGAGCCCAGGTCCGGCCCGTCCGCGCCATCCGTACGAGGGTGTCGGGGTGGAGGCCCAGGATGTCAGCGGCCTGCCGAGCATCTAGGAACCTGTCGGTGCCGATGGGGAGGTGGGGGCGCAGGCGCTCGGCGAGCTGGCGCGCGGCCGTCTCGTCGAGAGTTCCCAAAAGGGCGTCGGCGAGAGTGACGGTTCGTGGCGAGTCGGCGTCCCGCTTGGCCTGTCCTGCTCGCCGCGCCCTGCTCATGCGGATCCCAATTCCAAGATAACCAAGTTAGACCAAATTCACCATCGATTTTGGGTGCTCTAGCCGCGGAGCTCGTCGGCGACGAGGTGACCTATGAGCAGGTCGGCCGACGGGCCTGAAGCCATGACACCGCGAATCAAGGCGTTGTGGCGGGGCCATGAGAATTCGAAGCGTTCCCCGCGACGGCAATGCGCGAATGTGGGAGACGAGACCGGCGCGATCCCAGGAAGCGACGACGCGACCTATGGCCGGGCGTCGGATGCGAGATTCGTCCTCGAGCACCCAAACCTCGGAGCCTGCGAGCGCGAGGACATACCGTGACGGTTCTCCGGACACAGTCGCGAACGCGGCGGCGTCCACCTGTTGTCCGATCCGCCGCTCGCACAGGGCGGCGAGTTCGCTAGCGGTCCTGGCATGCCGCAGTGACCACCGCCGAACGGAGCTGAGCCGAGCACCCACAACCTGGCTTCGCTTCCAGCGACGGAGCAACGCCCAGGCCAGGCAGGCCGAGCCAGCGAAGCACGCGGCCCAGATGTACTAGTGCTGGCTAAGCATGGCGAAGACTCCCACGATCATCATCAGAACGAGGAGCCATCCGATGAGCACGACGACGCGCGCGAACAAGAACCACCGAACGATGAACCAGAAGACCAGGACGTCGAGGAACAGTGCCGGCGCAAATCTCCCTGCCATGAGACAGAAAGTAACGGCGGACCGGACGTGAACTACACGGCGCGCCTACGCGCGGCCGCGCCAGCGCGGGCCTCGCGATCTTCGCCGTCTACGGCGTCGGCGAGAGCCGCGGCCGTTGCCGCCAACTCCGCGAATCCACGGGCCACCGCGGCGACATCCGTTCCTGTGATCGCGCGATTGAGGCTTCGGACCGCCGAGTCGAACCGCTCCCACAGCTCACGGGGGCCACGTCGACCCGTCCCGGGCCGAAGCTCGTACGGTGGTAGCGATGTCTCGGCGCCGGGCATCGCTCGCCATGCGAGACCGGCGCGTGCCGCCTCCTCGCAGGCGACGCGTTCGAGCTCGGCTGCGTTCGCCAGCATGCGCAGTCGCGACGCAAACGCCGCGTCAGGCGGCGCCATTCTGTGCGCGGTCAACGCCTCGGCCCACGCCGTCTTCGCAACATCGAGACGGCTCGCGGCGCGGACCGCTGGATCTGATGATCCGGCACTCATCCTCGCCTGCTGCCACCAGGTCGCTGGAATTCCTGGGCGGTTGGATCCTCCCAGATCGAAGATCCATCGCCGGCGGTCGCCGCTGTGTCGTGCGCCCGCACCAAGTGGTCGACGTCCGATTGCCGGATCCGATAGCTGCGTTGGATCTTCACCGCCGGAAGCTTGTTGGCGTGAATCCACGTGTGGATCGTCGTGTCGCTGAAGCCCAGCAGCTCGGCGACCTCCATCACTGAGAGGTACCGGTCCCCGCCGGCCATCAACCAGCCATTGTGTGTGCCAAAATTGCCAAGTTGGACCTAGATTAACCGGCCCCACACGAGGGTGCCACTCCAGATCTAAGCCGGGGTAGGTGGGGTTTTCGCCGGTTTGGGTGACTGATTCTCCGGGTGAGCTCGGCTATCCGAGGCCGAAAATTCCCAACGCTGGCGGGCGATTCAGCACATTGTGGCCGGTGTTCCGCGATACATCCGTACTTCGGGCCAGGTGACGGACCCTGCGAGCCAGGCTCGGCGGCTCAGATTCCCGCGGATTGCAGGGCTTCTTCCGGGAGCTAGACCGGAGTTGGAGACCGGTTTAGCCGGTGACTTGGTAGAGGTGTGATCAGATCAGTTGAGCAGAGCAGTCGGGAATGTCGTGCGCCTCGCCACTCCGCGCTGGACGAAGCCACGCCCAGTGGAAGGACTGGCGGTGTCACCGGCCGTAGGCTCTCTTGCGGTCCGGCACCGACTCTGCCTCGCCGCTCGCAGGAAAATGCTTCGCGCGTTCCGAGGACTCGCCGGCCAGCGACGACGTCGCGCCGGCGCGGAAATTAGGGCTTGCGGATCCACGCGAAAGGAGTCGGCGGCGAGACCACTCCGCGAGCACGTACCAGTCGTTAGCGTCAACACCTCACATGTCCACAGCAGCTCCTGGACCTGAGTCTCCCATCGGGGTAGTCCGCTTTCCGGCCGATCCGGGTGCGCCCATCGTCCTCTCGTTCCTGAGCGTGCCGGTGGAGGTGATGATCGTGGAGAAGGAAAGCGTCCCGATGGGAGCCGGAAAGCTCGCCTCTGAGGACTGGGCGGTCGCCGGGGTCTACGTGCTTCTCGGGCCGGCCACTCGCCCCGACGCCAAAATCAGAGCACGTCCGGGCATGGGCGCCGATGTGCTGTTCCGCCTACGGCAACATCCCACGGAAAACGACTGGTTTACGCGGGCGGTGGTCGCCCGGGATACGCGGCAGGGTTGGAACTCGGCCGAAGCCGGATACCTTGAGGGCCGACTTCACGACCTGTGCAGGAGCGCTGACCGGGTTGAGCACGTCTTCCGCCGTGACCACGACGGAACGCTCCAAGACCACGAAGAGCACCTGATCGAGCGGCTGTACCTTCCGGGAATCATCGCCGCTCTGCGCCTGGCCGGAGTCCCGATCGAAGCGACCTGGACATGACCGAGTACATCCTCCTCTACCCCGGATTCGCCCGCACTCCCGGCTGGTGCCATGTAATCGTCGCGGACAACGGCCAGCCCTCCACCGTGCTCGTGGGCGATCTCGACGACAACCCCGGCACCTCCGTCATCAACGCGACCGAGCAAGTCGCCATCGCAATCTCCCAGAAGCTATTCAACGGCGCTGGACCGGACGACTTCGCCATGTTCGAGTACTACCCAAAAGCGCCGCCAGACCTGGCACCAACCTTCTTCCGGATCGTATGGGAGGGCGAGCCAGGCCACTTCTCGATGCCCACCTGGACGCGCGTTGATCCGTCTGAGGAGCCTCGGCTTCGCTCCATCAGCGACCGAGTCCTGGCGCAGGGCTACACGTTCGACGCCCTGACCAACGAACGCGACCTAGAACTCATCGACGCCAGCGAGCCGGCCGAGGTCGTGGAGCGGGCGAGGGCGCGTACCGTTGGTCCCGAGGAGTTTCGCCAAGCGATGACTCCCACGATCACGGTTCTGCGTGCCTTCACCGCCGTGGTGGATGACCTCAGCGACCGTTATCCCGAGCCCGGTTCTCAGGGCTACCGCGAGCTAGAAGCCGAACCGCAATACCGTGAGCGCAGCGCGTGGGAGAACCCTATCGGGGATACCCACATGTTCGGACGCATCACCCTCCGAGCTGCCGCGGACCACGCGCGAACGTTCGCGGAGTCCTTCGACGCTCCGCGGCCACCGCTGTACGGGCATCTTGTGGTGGCCCGAGCCGCTCTGGAAGCGAGCGTCATCGCCGCGTGGTTGAACGAACCGGAGATTGCATACTTGGCGCGTGTCAAGAGGGGAATGTGTGAACGCTTGTACAGCGCGAACGAGGTCAGGCAGCTAGGAATCGAACCCGACGCCGACAAGACGCTCGCCCAATACGAGGCCGATGCAATCAGCTTCGGGTGGCAACCGAGTTTTGACGACGACGGTAAGCCCAGCGTGGACGGAACGAGCCGGCCATCGATCCCTGAAGGGATCACAAGTCTCCTCACCGGTGGAACCAGTGGCAACCCGGGAGCCCTCCTTTGGAGCCGGCTGTCCGCCGTCACCCACGCAGTCTGGTGGGGACTTGAATGGACGTTCGACCTCGACCAAGTCACGCCGGCTGGCCCTGGCCGCGCCACCGTGGCGTTTGGAACAGAGATGGCGAAGGTGGCGATCCCGGCGCTCTCGATCCTTCGCGCGCTTCGAGTTGCAGCGACAGCCCAGTTCACGCTCATGGGATGGAACGAGGACCCGAGCTGGCAGTCGATCTACCGCGCAGTAGAGGCCCATGAGCGGCTCCTCGAACAGTCATGGGAGCGGGGCTGAACCAGGTCGACTGACACTCCTGAAGGACCAACGACATAGCTCGCCCCGAAGGTCCCGAGCGGGTCGTCAATCGCTCCTTTCGTTAGGAGCAACTGTCTCAAAGCATCCTCGGCGGGCGGCTCCTCCCGCGTGGAACGGGCCGTGTCGAGCGCGTGTTCTGAGTGGAGGTTCGCTAGATCTCAGATGCCGGTACCCCGCCGGGCGCTCCGGCGGACGGCGATTCTGTCTCGAGCCGGAGTGCAGCGCCGGTCTCGCAACTCGCCACGAGCAGGTCGCGCCGCGCCTGCTCGGTCGCCAACGGGATCACGCCGGGGAGAGGCGGCGAGACCGGAAAGCACTCGTGCCGAGCGGGCCCGCGGGAGTGTCGGTTTCGGCGGAAGGGAGAAGCGACCCCACCGTCCGGGCTCGCGACCGGTGCTAGCCCACTTGAGAAGGCGAGCGGTGATGAGACGAGCCTTCTGGTTTCCGATCTGAATTCGGAAGCCAGGCGATCACCGGCACGTTGCGCAGGAAGGCGTCGGTGCGAATCATCTCGCCCCTACGAGAGCCCGTCGCTCAACCGCTGACCGGCGAGGCGGCCTCGACGATCGCCGCCGCGCGGGCTTCGATCGGGGGGTAGCCGTGCTCACGGGCCAGCTCGAGCGCGCGCGTGGCGTGCTCGAGCGCGCGAGCGTGCTCGCCACGGGCGGCCAGCGCCTCCGCCCAATGAAGTCGCGATAGTGCAGCAAACAGCGCCAGGCCGTTCGACTCGTGGAGATCGCATGCGAGGCTGAAGTGCTCGTCGGCCGCCTCGTGGCGGTCGAGCGTGGCAGCAAGCATTCCCAGGTACATCCGCGTGTGGCCCCAGCCGCTGGGGCCGGTCACCACGAACTGCTCGGCCCACGGCTCAAGCAGGCCGTAGAGGGTCGCGGCGGCATCCTTGACCCCGGCACGCGCGGCTGCCTCGCCATACAGCACCAGCCCCGTCATACGCGATGTATCCCACGGGATGTGCTCGAAGTCATCGCGAGCCGCCTCTTCGACGATCGCCGCCGCGTCGACTTGCCTGTCCAGCCAGCAGTATGCGACGGCCAGGAAGGCTCGGAGGGCCGGCATTCCGCGATGGGCGTCGGCGGTCTGCTCGAGCGTCGTGATGATCTCCTGCCCACGGCCCTGGAAGATCCTTATGGGGAGGAGCTGGATGGCATGGACCAGGAGGGCGTCGGGCTGAGATGCCTCCTGCCCGAGCCGCAACGCGCGCTCCGTGAGTTGCTCGCCTGCCGCCAGCTCACCGTGCAGAACTGCCCAGCTGGCCGCGTAATACGCGGCAAACCAGCTCACCAGCGGCCCGAGCTCGGCGGCGAGCGTCGTGATCCGCCCCAGCGCAGTCTGAGCCCGGCCGAACTGGGCCAGCTCGAGGGCCACGTCGAGCTCGACCACATATGCCGCGAACTGGCGGGCCGGATCCTGCGCCGCGTCGACAAGCGCGGTCAGTTCCTCAACGAGCTGTGCGCGGTGAGCGAGCGTCGCGGATGACCAATCCGAGTAGAACCCGCCGCGCAGCACGTCGATGAGCGTGTGGTTGTCGCCTGCCTGGCGGGCCAGCGACAGGGCTTCATCGAGCAGCGTGCGCCGGCCCGCGAGGTCGGGATCGTAGGCGAGCTTGAGCGCCTTGAGCGAGAGCAGTCGCGCCCGGCGCCCGGGGTGCGACCGTCGTCGAGCTGAGCGCGCGCTCGATCCCCGCCAGGCGGCTCGATGTCGACCTTGCCGATAGCGCTGACACACCCGCGGGTGTTGGCCAGCGCCGCGCTAGCAGCCAGCTCGTGGATCGCCGAGCGTCGAGGCGATCCGCGAAGCCTCGAGCACCGTCGTCTCGATACGCCGCTCGCCGGTCAACCGCTTCGCCCTCGCCGAGCCCGATCAGCGCCCGGCACCGCTCCGCAGTGTCCTCATCGCCGCAGCAGCTCGACCGCGTCGCCGAATAGCTTCACCGCCTCGTCCGGCGTAAGGCTCTTGAGCGCCTGCTGCCCGCCTGGCAGGCGTAGTCGGCGGCCTTGCCCCGGTCGACCGCCACGGCCGCCAGCCGCCAATGCAGCGCCAGCTCGGCGAGATGCTCCCCGGGATCGGCGCCATACAACGCCTCGAACGCCTGTGCGACGCGCTGGTGCATCCGAGCGCGGCGCGTGGCCCCCAGCCCTCGATACAGCGTCTGGTTGATCAACGCATGGATGAACCGGAATGACCCGACCCGCTCGGTCGACTCGTCGAGCACCAACGCCGCCACCGCCGCCTCGAGCTGATCCAGAAGCCGGGTCTCATCGAGCTCGGCAAGCGCTGCGAGCAGCTCGACCTCGAACGAGCGGCCGATCACCGCGGCCAGCGTCAGCAGCTCGCGACTCTCGTCGCCCAGCCGCTCCACGCGACGCTCGATCACCTCGCGCACGCTCTCGGGCAGGGCGATCGGGGCCGAGCGATCGATCCGCCACCGGCCCGATCGCCTCGTCAAACTTGCAGCCGCCCAGACTCGGACAGGCTGCGCAGCACCTCGCCGACGAAGAACGGGTTGCCGTCCGTCTCCGAGCGCGATCTCGCCCGCCAGCGCCAGCCCGTCCTGGTCGAGCTCGTGCCCCGCCACGACCGACATCACCTCCGCCACCTCGTCGGCGTCCCAGCCGTGCAAGCCGATCCGCTCGCACCCCCCCGACCTGCGCAGATCGGCCAGCACACCGGTCAGCGGATGGTCCTGCCCAGATCGGTGTCCCGGTAGGTCGACCATCACCTGCAGCGAGCCGGCTCGGCCTCCGCGCCAGGTGCTTGAGCAGCGCCACCGACTGGCCGTCGGCCCATTGCAGATCATCGAGCACCAGCAGCACGCGGCAGCGCGCCGACAGCTCGCCACCGCCCCGGCGACCGCCGAGAACAGCAGGTAGCGCTCTGTCTCCGGATCGACGTCTGCGGCTCGGGGATGCCCGGGGCACGCTCTCCGAGGTTGCGCGCCAGCCGCGAGATCTCACCGCCATGGCGCTCCACGTAGCGGCGAGCAGCTCGTCAGCGCGTGCTCCACCAGCTGTGAGCAGACCTCAATCCACGGCTCATACGGCACCGCAGCTCCTCGAGCACGCCCCCAACACACCGCGCACCCCTCCCCATGGGCGCCCTAGCGCCGCATACGCCGCCAGCCGGTCTTGCCGATCCCCGGCTCACCCGAGAGCAGCACCACCCGCCGGCCGCCCGCGCGCCGCGGTGCGGTCGCCCTCATCAACGCCCGCTCCACCTCCCGCCCGACGTACGCCAGACGTCGGCACCGAACGCAACACCGCCGGCAACGGCCACCGCCCGGGCACGCCGGACTCCTCATCCGCGGCGCCCACACGACCGCGAACACCTCCACCGGCTCCGCAAATCCCTTCAACTCCAGCTCACCGACCCGCTCGAACTCGCACCCCGTCGCACCGCCGCCAGCATCCGTACCGCGCCGAGACGAGGATCCCGTCCGACGGCGCCTGCTCGCACAGCCGCGCCGCCTCGATCGAGGGCATCCCGAAATAGTCCCCGTCCTCCACGGTCGACTCCCCGGCGCCCAACCCATCCGAACGTGCAACTGCTGCTCGGCCGCCCGATAGCGGCGCTCAAACAGCTGCTGCATCGACACCGCGCACCGCACCGCCGCCGACGCCGAGCCGAACGCCACCATCAGACCATCGCCCGGTGTTCTTGACCTCCCGGCCGCCCGCAGCTCGATCGCCTCGCGCAACAAGCGAAATGCTCGTCCCGCAACTGATCGGCGCGCACCGGGCCGACCGTCGTGGCCAGCCGCGTAGAGCCGACCAGATCGGTCAGCAGGATCGTGGCAAGCTCAATTTGGTCCGGCACAGGTGCCCCTCCGGAGCGGCTTTATGCGCTTCCAGCCGGCGCGAGTTTACCGGGCGGGACTGGCATCAGCCACAAAATGGGCGCCAGTGCTGCATCTAGGGAGAGCCGCCGAGCGGCTGATTAGCATTAGCACGCTTCACAGTGACGGTATGGACGACCAGCAGGCGCCACCTGGACGAGCGTCAGACTGCCGGATCCCCGGAGAGCGGAAGGCCACCCCAGCCGGGCAAAGAGTGCCCAGATGATCAGTTGGGGGAGGCAGCCGCGCCAGCCAGCTGCCTCCCCATGCGACGAACCCGGAAGCCGTCCAGCTCGCGAGTAGACCCCATCGCGGGCGATCGGACGGTCGCGAACGTGATGGTCCACAAGAAGGCACTGAGTGACCATCTTGACGTCTCGACGTTCTTCGAGACCGGGTCATTCACCCACGGCACGGGTGTGCGCAGCCACAGCGACATCGATGTCCTTGTAGTCAAGGGTGGACGACCAGGGTCTTCGTACACGGCTCTAGGCTGGGTGAAGAGCGCGCTTGAGGCGCGCTTTCCGCGAACCCAAATCTCGATTCGACGCCCGGCGGTGGTCGTCAGATTTGGAGCGGGCTACGAGACGTGGGAGGTTCTTCCAGGGTTCATGACGTCCCGCGGCGGGCCGAACGTCTACGTGTACGACATCCCGAGCGCGGTCACTAACGGCGGATGGATTGACTCAGCCCCGCGTACACACCTCACCTACGTCAATAAGGCCAACGAGAAGCCGTCGAAGGGCAATGCAAAGGCGCTCGCGCGCCTCATCAAGGCATGGAAGTACTACTGCAACGTCCCGCTGTCCTCGTTCTATCTGGAGATGCGATGCGCCGAGCACGTCAAGACGCAGACCACCTACGTGCACATCTGGGACGTCTGGCAGGTTCTCAACAAGCTCAATAACCACCAGCTTGCCGGCATGAACGACCCTATGGGTGCGACGGGCCGAAATCGACGCTTGCTCCAGTGAGACGAGCAAGAAGGACGCACTGTCGAAGCTCAACTCCGCGACTTCCCGCGCAAGTAAGGCACTTGAGGCACACCGCAATGACAAGGTCGACGAGGCTTTCCGCTACCTAGATCTGCTCTTCGGGGGACATTTCCCAGCGCGCTGAGCGACGATCGCATTCGCGCTCCCGGCGCCGCCTAGCGCGCGACTGCGTTGGCGACAAAGGAGCGGCCCTCTACGCGATCGCGGCGGCTTGTGCTATCGCGTGGTTTCTGTAGCCCTGCTTTCCGCGCATTGCGGGTCCGAGCTAGTCGCCGGGGTTGCGTCCCACAACTGCTGTAAATACGCGCGGGGTGCTGTCAGAGCGACGGCGTAGGTTCCCTCAAGTCCTGCAAGACGATGAAGGAGGCCTACGCCGTGAGACGCACCGTACCGCCGTCAGCGGAGATACAAGCCGAGATCGACAAGCTGCTTGGGAAGGGCATGGTCGATGACCCGCAGAAGATGCTCGGGGACCTCGCGAGGCTCGGGGCCCGGTTGATCATTCAGCGGGCGGTCGAGGAGGAGTTCGATGGCTGGCTGGGTCGCGCTCGCTACGAGCGTCGCCCCGAGCGCGAGCGCGGCCTGAAGAACTACGAGGCGGGGCTGCGCAACGGGTTCCGTCCCCGGCATCTGCAGACCGGCGAGGGCGAGCTTGAGATCCAGATCCCGCAGGCGCGCCACACCACTGTGCCGTTCGTGTCCAAGCTGTTCCCGAAGTGGCATTGCAAACGGCTGTTCCGGACCGATCCTTTGAAGACGTTGGTGATCGGCGGGTTCGTCAGGGGCCTGTCGATGCGTGACATCGAGTCGTTGTGCGAGGAGGCCGGGGTTGGGACCCTCTCGCGGTCGACGGTCGCGAGGATCTGCGCGGAGCTGCACGAGCGCTTCGAAGCGTTCAAACGCCGCTCGCTCTATGACACCGATCTCGTCGTGCTGTTCCTCGACGCGATCTATCTCCCGGTCCGCCCCAGCGGCCCGAAGGAGGGCGTGATCTGCGCCTGGGGAATCGATCAGAACGGCCGCAGGCAACTAGTTTCCGTGCAGTTGGGATCACGCGAGTCAAAGGAAGACTGGCTCGAGCTCGGGCGGGATCTCACGGCCCGCGGGCTTGGCGCACCACGCCTAGTTGTCGCCGACGGCGCCCCCGGCCTGATCTCCGCGATCGGGGAGATCTGGCCACGCGCTGACCGTCAACACTGCTGCGTTCATCGGCTGCGCAACCTGGTCGCGAAGCTCCCCAAGGCCGAGCATGACCGGGTCCGCTTCAACTACTGGGCAGCGCTCACCGACGCAACATCAGTCAACGACGGCAAACTGCGTCTACAAGTCCTAATCAGCGAGCTCGAGCACCGCGGCTACGAGGCCGCCGCCCGGTGCCTGGCCGAGGACCTCGATGCCTTGGTCGTGCATCTGCGCTACCCGCTCCGCCACCGCGAGCGGTGGCGGTCAACCAACCTGCTGGAGCGCTCGCTCGGTGAGGTCCGCCGGCGCACCAAAGTGATCGGCCGCTTCCCCGGCGAGAGCAGCTGCCTCTCACTCGTCTTCGCCGTCCTCGACCTGTTCATCGCGCACGCCTCAAACGGCGCGACGTTCACCGAGCTCGACCGCCAACACCTCTACCGAATCAAATACCGCCAAGCCGACCCAGACACCCTCGACCAGGAGGTCACTGCCGCCTAGACTCACCCCGGGAACCTCAAAGCCGCAGCGAATTTACAGCGGTTAAGAGACGCAACCGTCGCCGGCGACGTGCTCGTCGCCACTGAGAAGCAGGACTGCCGCGACGCCCGTGATCCCCTCGGAGCACGAGCATTGCGCGCGGGCGGATGACTGCTGCTCCACGCCTGAAGCGGTCACGGTCACGCCGTGACCGCTTCCACGCGAAGGGGGGAGCGTTGCGTGGCGGGTCCGGACACCGCGGTGCCCCGTTCGTGGATTAGACTTGACGAGGGCGGCACCGCACAACTTCGGGGTGACACGGAGTGGCTGAGACGGTTGAGCTGGCGACGATCTACTTGGTCGATCTGGTTGGGTCGACGCGGCTGGCGGCGTCGGTAGGTCCGGTGCGGGCGGACGGGTTGCGGGCGGAGTTCTTCGCTCTGCTGCGCGATGCGGTCGATGCCTCTGGGGGCCGGGAGTTCAAGAACACGGGCGACGGCTTGTTCGTCGCGTTCTCGTCGGCGTCGGCCGCGGTGCAGCTGTGCGGTGTTGACCCAGCAGTTGTTCGAGCGCCGCTATCGCGGCGCGGAGCAGCAGTTGCACGTGCGGATCGGGTTGGGGACGGGCGAGTCGACGGTCAAGGATGGGGACTACTTTGGGATGCCGTCGATCGAAGCGGCGCGCTTGTGCGATAAGGCGCCGGCGGACGGGATCCTCGTGTCGCCGATGACGAAGATGCTGGCGGGACGGGTGGATGGTGCGCGGTTTGAGTCGGTCGGGGAGTTGGAGTTGAAGGGGATCCCGGAGCCGGTGGAGGCGTTCACCGTGGTGTGGGAGCCGCTGGAGCCCGAGCAGGCGGACGCCGGGGTTGGCCGGTGGCCGTTGCCGGAGGCGCTGCGGGGGGTGCCTCGGATCGCGTACGTGGGGCGCGCTGCTGGGCGAGCGACGTTGGAGCAGTCGCGTGCGTTGGCGCGGTCAGGCGCGCGACAGGTGGTGCTGTTGTCCGGCGAGCCCGGGATCGGGAAGACGAGGTTGGCGACTTACTCGGCGCTGGGCGCGAACGCGGACGGGTTCGGGGTGTGCTGGGGGGCGTGCAGTGAGGATCTGGCGGTGCCGTATGAGCCGTGGATCGCGGTCTGTTCGCAGTTGATCGAGCACGCTCCCGAGGCGGTGCTGAACGATTACGCCGAGCGGTACGGTGGCGAGGTCGGCCGGCTGGCGCGCAACCTTGGGCGGCGGCTTGGTGACGCGCCGGCGCCGCAGTCCTCGGATCCGGAGACGGAGCGGTTCCTGCTGTTCCAGGCGGTCGCCGGCCTGCTGCGGGACGTGGCGCAGACGTTCCCGCTCCTGGTGGTGCTGGACGATTTCCATTGGGCGGATGCGCAGTCGGTGGCGTTGCTGAAGCACGTGGCGCGGACGATCGAGACGGCGCAGTTGCAGTTGCTGGTGACCTACCGGGATACGGATTTGGGGAAGGACGATCCGTTGATTGGGGTGCTGGCGGATCTGCGTCGGCTGGAGGGTGTTGAACGGATCGGCTTGCAGGGTCTCGCGGTGGAAGATGTTCAGGCGATGACGGCGGCGGCGGCGGGCCATGATCTGGATGCGGATGGGATCGCGCTGGCGGGCGAGATCGCGGCCGAGACGGACGGGAACCCGTTCTTCGTGGGCGAGATTCTGCGCAACCTGTCGGATTCCGGGATGATCGTGTTCGACGAAGCGAGTGGGCGCTGGAGCATCGACCGCAGCTCGACGGTGGCGCTGCCTGAGAGCGTTCGCGAGGTCGTCGAGCGCCGCGTGACTGCGCTCGGAGACCGTGCGAGGGAGACGTTGACGGCGGCGGCGGTGATCGGCCGGAACTTCGATCTGGGGCTGCTGGCGAAGCTGGTGGAGATCGGGGAGACCGAATTGTTGGACGAGCTCGAGCAGGCGGTCGCGGCTTCGCTCTTGGCCGAGTCGACCGAGCAGGTGGGGCGGTTCTCGTTCGCGCATGCGCTGATCAGCCACACGCTCTACGACGGTCTTGGGGCCACGCGCCGTGCGCGGATGCACCAGCAGGTCGCAGAAGCGCTCGAGGACCTGTACGGCGCCGACGCCGAGGAGCAGCTTGCGGAGCTCGCGCTGCACTGGCGGCTGGCGACGGTGTCGGTCGACAAGGCCAAGCCGGCCCGGTATTCGCGGCGTGCCGGGCAGCGGGCGCTTGACAGCCTCGCGCCGAGCGAGGCCGCGAAGCTGTTCGGCGACGCGCTGGAGCTGCTCGGGACCGAGCCAGACGGCGGAGCGGTGCGAGGCGCTGATCGGGCTCGGCGAGGCACAACGCCAGACTGGTCTCCAGGCTCATCGGGAGACGCTGCTCGAGGCGTCCGGGATCGCATCGGAGCTCCACGACGCCGAGCTTGCCGCCCGCGCGGCACTCGCGAACAACCGCGGTTGGACGAGCGGAATCGGTCGGGTCGACGTCGAACGGGTGGCGGCGATCGAACGGGCGCTCGAGCTTGACAATCCGCCGCAACCGGACCGGCGTGCACGGCTGCTGTCACTCCTGGCTGTGGAGTTGACGTTCGCGCCGGAGCATGCGCGTCGCTGGGCGTTGGCCGACGAGGCGATCGCGCTCGCCCGCCAGGCGGGGGACCCGCGGACGCTTGCGGTCGTGCTCGCGGACTCCGGCTACGCATGCTGGGCGCCCGACACGCTCCCAAAACGCGTCTGAGTACGTTCGCGAGCTGATGCGCTGGTCATGGAGGTGCAGGATCTGCGCGTCGAGTACTTTGCGCGCTCCGCCAGACGCACATTAGCGATGGAGCTTTGCGACTTCGCGCGCGCCGACGCTGCGCTCGCGCGCCTCCTCGCGATCGCCGAGCAGACACGGCAACCGACGCAGAGATGGAACGCAGGTTTCACCGCGGCCGGAGTTCGCCTGCGCGCGGCGACTTGGAGTGCCGAGGCCGAGCGGCTCGGCTCGCGAACAGGCGCTGCAGATCGGGCAGGAGGCCGGCGAACCCGACGCCGCGATGGCCTACGAGCCGTGCTCGATCTCATGAACCGCATGTACCAGGGCAGAGGCGCCGAGGTGATCGCGCTGCTCGAGCAGACGGTGGCCAACGTCCCGGGCGTGCCCGCGTGGGAGGCCGCGCTCGGCCGCATGTACTGCTTCATCGACCGCCGCCCAGAGGGCGCGGCTCGAGCGTCGCCGCGCCGCGCAGGCTTCGGACACCTCCGGCTACGACCAAATGCGGATGTGCGGGTTGGCGCTGTACGCGGACACCGCCGCGCAAACGGGCTCAGTCGAGGCCGCGGCGATGCTTTACGAGCTGCTGGACCCGTACGCGGACCACTTCGTCTGGAACGGCGGCGGGGCTTCGGACACGCGCGCATGTACCTGGCGCTCCTCACCGCGACGTTGGGCCGCCACGCGGAGGCCGACGCGCACTTCGCGTTCGCCTGCGACTTTCACCATGAGCACGGCCTACGCTCTGGGAGGCTCGGTCTGAACTCGGCTGGGCCGAGGCGCTCGCCGAGCGCGGCGAGACCGAACTCGCGCGGGAACATGCCGCCCGGGCGCTCGAGCTCTCCAGCGAGCACGGCTACGGCGCGTTCGAGCCGCGCGCGGCGGCGATCGTCGCGACACGATCACCCGCCGGCAGCTAACGCAGGGGTCGGCGTAGCAGCCACTCCTCCCCTTGCGCTTTGCGCAGGAAGCAGCCACGGCTTCGTCATCGCCAGCCGCACCTGGTGCGACCCCTCCGGGCACAGAGGGAGTCGTGACAACAGGCCGCTGGCTCCGCGTACACGCGCTGACACGAAGGCAGGTCTCGAAGACGTCGCCGACGTGCGTCTCGCAAGTCGCCAATTGCGCAACCCCGGCCGAGTCGGCGTCTCAGAGTATGACCCGCGGCAGGTGACGGTCAGCGAAACCGATCATCAGCCGCTACCGCCAGTCAGGCCCGACCAACGATCCTGACGTCGCCGAAGCGCACGTCGACCGCGGCCGACCTCGATTCCAAGAGGGAGCATCCCGCTCTGCGGACTGCCACTTGCGCTGCCGCTACGGTCTCGGGCGATGCCGGAACAGCCACGGCTTCCGAGAGCGGGCGAAGCACGGATCGCGACGGACAAGTTGGTCGCGTACGCGCTTGACCCTTCGCACGAACACGGCCAGCATAAGGCGCGTGTCTTCGCATCAGCCCTCGGGATCACAGCAAAAGGACTGGCGCTCCCTCCATGACCAGATCCTTGCGGCGCTGCCGCGGGCGGCGGTCCGTGGAACGCGGATCACTCCGTCGGCGTGGCCTATCAAGTCGTCGTCATGGTCGATGGGCTCAACGGAAGGACGGCACCGGTCGTCACGACCTGGACGGTCGAGCGTGACGCTCCGCCCCGGCTAACGTCGACCTGGGTAGACATCCCTTAGGCGCCTGCGAGAATCTAGGAGCTATGGCAGCTGAAACCCACAAGATGCTCGACGTCGTGGAGCTACGGGTCGAATCGGGACGTTGGCCCGCTGGGATTCGGCACGATTGTGGAAGTCGACCCGGACAAGGCTCTGGTCGAGATCAACGATGATCGCGGGCACGCACTTGACTTCATCTCGCTGCGCACGATGCGCTGGTGCCGCACCCAGAGCCGAGCCACCAGATCGCCTCGTAGCCCGCTCGCCTGCCGAACTCTCGCCGAACATTCAGTTCAGGTCAGCCACTCTGCGCCCCAGGCCGGACCCGCGTTTGTGCTGCAAATCAATGACATTGCCGAACGCTGGCGGACCCTCGATTAGCCTCTCACGGCGGAAACCCGGGTTCGAATCCCGGTAGTGGTACTAGCGGAAGCCCTGCAAATTGCAGGGTTTTCGTCTTTCAGGAGGCCTTTCGGGAAAGCCCTCGGGAAAGTCTCGCCGCATACCGAGGCGGCTGATGCTCGAACGATCCGGCCGAGGTTCCTAATAGCGTTGGCGCCCGCCTGATCGTCCGCTCGGCTCCGCTCGACTCCGATCCGAAACGGAAATGCGAGTCGCCCTCATAGCCGTCCACCTGGACCGAGACCTTCACGCCAAGGTCCAGCGTGCCGCCGCCGAGGACGACCGCTGGCTCTCGGGATGGGTCAGGCAGGCGATCGTCCACGCACTGCGGGATACGTGGGAGAGTTGCGCGGGGGCATCTGGCGGCCGTAGAGTGGGTGGTGCGATGGGAGCCATAGTCTCCCTGGGGGTTGGATCGTGCTGCAACGCGCGTGACTGGGTGCCGTGCTGAGTGATCACGGACTGATGCGGTCGATGCCAGCGCTCGTGGCGACACTCATCACGGTCCTGGCCGTCGTAACAGCCTCAGCGATAGCGCGCAGCCCGCTGCACGGGCAGACGAAAATCAACGTCATCCAGGACAGCGAGAGCGCCGACGCGTACTTCTACCCGCTCACCAACTGGCAGATCCTTCACTGTATGGGTGGCTACCGCTCGACGGTGCGTCGTAACTGGGCGGATTGGTATTTCACGGGCGACCACAACGGCCATTACGTTCATGGCTGCGCGTCGGTGGGGTTCGACGGGCTGACGGTCGCTAAGCAGGAACAGGGTTTCTGGACTCCGGTTAGCGAATTCGATGGAGCATCCAAACCCTGCTACGTGGGCAGTTACTCGGGTCAGCCCAAGATGCCGTGGGGCGTCGTGGACGATCTGTTCCGTATCCGTTGCCCCACCAACGCCTTCGGGCGTCCCTGAGGGCAGATCCGACCGAGGGGTTGGGGTGAGGCTCGATCCTGGCAGCTTGGACGTTCCTGCCCTGGCCTAGCTCTACAACGCTTCACACGAGCTCCGCACCCGCTCACCCTCGAACGAGCACTGCTCGAGGCCTCGCTCAGCGATCCTGCTGCCACGCTCGCATCGGTGCGGTCGACCCAGGAGCGGTTGCTCGGGATCGGGGCGCAGCAGGAGCGACTGCTCGAGGCGCTGCTGACGCTGGCGAGCAGCCAGCGTGGCCTCGATCATCGAGAGCCGATCGACCTGTCAGCCATCGCCGACACCGTCCTGCTGACAGTTCAGTCCGAGGCCGCGCTACTCGGACTGAAATTGCAGACGCGCATTGCACCCGCTCCCACCGGAGGCGACCCACGCCTGATCGAACGCCTCGTCGCCAACCTGCTCGACAACGCCGTGGACTACAACATTCCCGATGGGCGAGTCGAGGTCGTCACGGGAACCAAGGCCGGTCGCGCGTTCCTGTCGGTGGCTAACACCGGCCCGGTGATCATGCCCGAGCAGATCGACCGCCTGTTCGAGCCCTTTCAACGTCTCGGCACCGACCGCACGCCCCACACGAACGATCACCACGGAATCGGGCTCTCGATCGTCTGCGCGGTCGCCGACGCGCACGACGCCACCGTTACCGCACGCCCCCAGCCGGGAGGAGGACTACAGATCGACGTCACCTTCCTTCCAAACGGGAATGCGCAACTCCAACCGAACGTCGGCCGCCTCATGCGACCCTGAGTGCACCCGGGTAGCCGCAGCGCGCTTAGCGCGGTCAGCGGGGCCCCAGCACTATCGGACCCTACCGCCCTCGGGACTGCTCTAGGTTCGCCTGATGGGGGCCGGAGAGCCAGTCCGCAGCCGGCCCCAGACGCACGTCGACCGGTTCCTCTCCTCGTCGCAGCGCGTCGATGTAGGCATGATCGGCGGCGAGGCGGGCCGCCACTTCGGGACCTTCGGCGACGGCGCCATGGCCCGGGACCAAGACATCGACGTGCCTGGCGGCCTCTCCCAGCCGGTCGAGTGCGGTCTCGTAGGCGCCCACCTGACCGGGCCGGCGAGCGTCCAGGAGTGGGATCAGGACATCGGAGAGCATGTCGCCGGCAAGCAGGACGCCACGGTCCGCGAGGAGGACCGCCGCGTGGCCGACCGCGTGCGCCTGATGCTCGATGATCTCGCCCGGCACTGGTCCGCCGTCCGCGGGCAGCGGGGTGACGAGCGCGATCAGCTCTAGAGGGATGCCCGACGCACTCTCCGACGCCATTGCCTGCGCCCGCTCTCGGGCTTCACCGGCGGCGTTGGCGCCACTAGCGGTGGCGTAGCGCGGCACGTCGCCGAACCGGGAATGCCAGAGCAAGTGGTCCCAGTGGGGATGGGTGGAGAACCCGGCGACCACCGGGAGGCAGAGCCGGTCCAGGTCATCGGCGAGCTGGCTCAGCTCGGAACCGTCGATTCCGGGATCGACCAGGACCAACCCCTCCTCCCCGCGCACCACGATGGAGTTGGACCAGACCCACGCGCTCTGCCGGACCCAGACGCCGTCGCCCACTTGAGTCAGCATCGCTTCACTGCGTCAGGTATCTCCCCTTGCGCATGAGTAGAGCCCCCGCGCGCTCGGCAAGCGTTTCCCGCGCACAGCCGAGCCCGGGACATGCCTTTGACGAGTTTGCAAGGCCCGCCGCACCTGACGTTTACCCCGTATCGCGCTCAAGGGATGTCGATGAGTTTGCGTCGTCGCGCTGGTCCTTGTCGTAGGACATACGACGCCCGCAGAAAAGGAGTTGTGCCGTGAGCGACACACAGCCGCAGACCGCAAGCGGGAAGGTCCTCTGGCATTTCACTATGTCCCTCGACGGTTTCGTCGCAGGGCCCGACCACGCGATGGGATGGATGACGGGTTTCACCTTCCGGCCGGGGCTCGTCGACGAGTACGTCCAGACCACCGGCGCGGTGTTGGGGGGTCGAGACGGTTGGGACGCTGCTGTGGGTGATCACCGTCCGTACGGCGGCGCTTGGGAGGGACCGATCTTCGTCCTCACCCACCACCCCGAGGACGCGACTCCGGCTGACGGGGTCACGTTGCTGAGCTGCGAGCCGGCCGAGGCGGTGCGCATCGCGCTCGAGGCGGCCGGCGGAAAGAACCTTGAGGTGTTCTCGCCGACGATCGGCCGTCAGCTGCTCCAACTCGGCTTGATCGACGAGATCGATCTGCACATCGCCCCGATCCTGCTCGGCGACGGAATCCGGCTATACGACAGCCCCGGCGGTGATCCGATTCGCCTGGAGCGAGTCGGCGACGGCGAGGTCACGTCGGCCGTGAACGTCCGCTACCGCCCCATTGGGACCGCCAATATTGCGCCGAGGAGAGTGTCGGGGTAGTCGGTCGGGCGCTGACCTGCTTTGACGCTCGGAGAATCCCGCTCGCCGCGACAACCCGCGGCCTCGCTCTGCGCGGCGAGCCGCTCAGTCTCCGGCTCAGCCGAGCCGGGCCAGGCGGCAGTGTGGAGCGCTCGGTCTTTTATCGCTCACATACACGGCTCAAGGCTTCAGTTAGCGTGCGGACCGGAACCCGCCTCGAGCAGCCCGTGGAACCGTTTGGCGAACAGGTAGGCATCGCCCGGCCAGCGCGCCGACAGGTAGTGAGCGTCCTGGACGACGAAGGCGACGCTGTCGTCTGTCGATGTGCCGCGGCGCTGGGTGCGCGGGCCACGCACGAACTGGCTCGAGTCGTTCAGTGCCGCTGTGACCTCGTCCTGGACGTAGGCCGGATAGGTGCGGTAGTAACGCCCCAGCCTCCACGCGGTCAGGCAGTACGCGCCGCGCTCCATGTACTTCGGCAGGCACGTGGTCCTCCGGTCTGCGATCACGCTCCGCCCTGTGCGCGGGTCGCGGGTACGGGCTAGGACGAGAACGCCGTGACAAATCGCCCCCACCGGCCGATCGAGCGTCCAGTACTCGGCCACCTTGGCTTGGAGCACGGTCGAGGAGAGGTACTGCCGCATGCCAGGCGCGTGGCCGCCCGGGAGCAGCAGACCGTCATAGTCGCCGGGTCGCACGTCCGCCCACGCCAGCGGTCGCTGAAACGCGCTCGTTTCGATGAGCTGTCGGTAGAAGGCCTTCGGCTCTTCGTAGGCCCCGAGGCGACCGAAGATGACGCCGTGGAGCAGTCGCTTGTCCGCTTTGGGAGCGAGTCCCCCGTGCTCGGTGGCGAACGCGATCTCGTGCCGGGCGTCCGTTAGAAGCCGCCACGGTACAGAGAGCTCGGTGACATCGAAATCTTGGTCCGGGAGAGGGATGAGTACGCGCACAAAACGAAGCCTCTCAAAGCGGCGCGCAACCCGCCGCTATGGCTCGGTCAAGCCAGCGTCAGCAGGCGCGGCGGGTTACTGTGCGTCCCTCATCGCTTGTTGGATGTCTTCGACCGCGACGTTGGTCCGCATGATCGGGTGCCCATGCGCAGCGAGGGGTTCGCGGATGCCGACGAGGGCTCCGTCGGCTTGGCCCGACCCGCGCCCATCCTAGATCGGGGTCCGGCGGGCCGAAGCAAAGGCCGTGCACGCGCTGGTAGAGCCCAAGCAGCGCGTCTACGTCGTTGCTGACGATCTCCAAGTAGTGAATGGCCATCTTGGAACCCTCTCTAATGGATGAATCTCGCATCGCGACGTCGATGACCGCGCTGACCCACTTGTCAGGGGCCCGGCTCACGCGCACGACGCACGGCTACGTGCCAACGGTGGCACGGTCTCGCCAGAGTCGACACCGTTTAGCGCGGTTTTCTGCCGCCATTACCACTCATCGAAAGCGCCTCATTTGTGCCAAGCGTCATTCGGAGTCTGGCTCGGTCAGCTTCGAATCCCGGCAGCGGTGTCGAGAGAAGCCAGGAACCCGACTCGCTCCGAATCGAGTTCCACGAACGCGTCTGACGAACGCGTCTGACGAACGCATCCGCGCGGTACGCTGCCGGACCCCCGACCTGCGACGCGAAGGGCGCTGGATGGTTCTCGATCGGTTGGAGTGCCCCGTGGTGCTGGCGCCGCTGGGTGGTGGTCCCTCGACGCCGGAGCTCGCGGCGGCGGTCAGCAACGCGGGCGGGCTGGGGTTCATCGCCACCGGATACCTGAAGGCCGCCGAGGCCGCGTCGCGCCTGGAGGCGGCGCGCAAGCTGACATCGCAGCCGCTCGGCGTGAACGTGTTCGCGCCGGGCGCGCCGGCCGATCCCGCGGTCTTCCGGGACTACGTGCAGCGCTTCGAGCGGTGGGCGCGAGAGCACGGCGCCGAGCCGGGGGAGCCGAGGTACGACGACGACGATTGGGAGGCCAAGGTCGAGCTGCTGAGCACCTCCCCGCCGGAGGTGGTCTCGTTCACGTTCGGCTGCCCGCCCGCTGAGGTCGTGGAGCGGCTGCACCGGGCAGGGCCGGAGGTCTGGGTGACGGTGACGAGCCCCGAGGAGGCACGCGAGGCCGAGGCGGCCGGCGCCGATGTCCTGGTCGTGCAGGGAGCGGAGGCCGGCGGCCATCGCGGCTCGTTCGCCGACCGGGAGGAACTGCCGGTCTATGGGCTGCTGCCGTTGCTCGAGCTCGTCTCGGCGGCGGTCGCGCTGCCGCTGGTCGCCTCCGGCGCGGTCGCCACCGGCCGGGCGCTCGCGGCCGTGCTGTGCGCCGGCGCCAGGGCGGCGCAGATCGGCACCGCGTTCATGCTCGCGCCCGAGGCGGGAACCAACGCCGCGCACCGGGCGGCGCTCAAGGCCTCCGGCCGGACGGTGCTGACCCGGGCGTTCACCGGGCGGCTGGCGCGCGGGATCCACAACGAGTTCATCGCCGAGCACGATCAGCACGCGCCGGTGGCCTATCCCGAGCTCCATTACCTCACCGCTCCGATGCGAAGGCGGGCCCGCGAGGACGGCGAGGCAAGCCGCATCAATCTCTGGGCGGGCGAGGCGCACGAGCTCGCGCTGGAGCGTCCCGCGGGCGAGACCGTGCGGGCCCTCACGACCGAGGCGCGCGCCGCGATCGAGCTGACGCGCGCGGCCCTGGCCAACTGACCCACCCGACCGGGGAGTCGTGCATCGTTTAACCGGCGCATGGTGTCTCCCGCGGATGTACGTTTGCCGAAAGCCGGTGCGGCGGGGAGCTGATCGCGGTGGAAATCGACGCCCTAGAGTTGCTGCGGATGGAGGTGGTGTGCGACAGCACCGCCCCCGCGACCGTTCGCCAGTCCGTTGGCCGCCTCCAGGAGCTCGGCTGGGTGGCGGGCGATGCGATGCTGGTGGCCAGCGAGCTGGTCAACAACGCGGTCATGCACTCGGGGGGCACGCCGGCGGACGTGATCGAGGTCGGCGTCTACCACTGTCCCGACGGAATCCTCATCTCCGTAAGCGACCCGGGGCGCTCGGGCAAGACGGCCGAGGCGTGGCCGGACCATCTGAAGACGCTCGGGGGCCTCGGCCTCGTCGTGGTGGACGCGCTCGCGGAGCGGTGGGGAAGCGAGCGGCGCGAGGAGGGCTACCGGGTCTGGGCGGAGCTCGGGCACCGGGTCGAGCCCGGCAGCGGCAGCGCCCGCGCCGGTCAGGTCGTCTAACGCCCCGCGCGGCCTGAGATCCGGCTCAGTCCTGGATCCGGCCGTCGACCAGCTGCACCGTGCGGTCGGCACGCTCCGCGACGGCCCGGTCGTGGCTGACGATGATCACGGTCATGCCATGGCGCCGGCGCAGCTCCACGAGCAGATCGAGCGCGCGCGCGCCGCTCTCGCGATCCAGGGCGCCCGTGGGCTCGTCCGCGAGGAGCAGCCGCGGGTCGTTGGCCAGCGCACGCGCGAGCGCGACGGCCTGGCGCTGACCTCCGGACAGCTCCGAGGGGATGTGCGCGGCGCGATTCGCCAGGCCGACCTCCTCGAGCAGCTGCGTGCTGCGCTCGCGACGCTCGCGCCTGCCCACGCCGGTCGCCATCAAGGCCGCCTCGATGTTCGCCTGCGCGCTCAGATACGGCAGCAGCAGGCTCTCCTGGAAGACGAAGCCGACGGTGTTGCGCCGGTACTCCACCGCGTGCTGAGGGTCGGGCACCGGGTCGCCGGCCGACGAAGATCCGGCCCTGGTCGGGATTGTCGAGGCTGCCGATCAGGTTGAGCAACGTGCTCTTTCCCGATCCCGAAGGGCCGCTGATCGCGACCAGCTCGGAAGGGGCGATGGCGAGCGAGACGCCGCGGAGCGCGGGGACGGGCCCGAAGGATCGATGGACATCCTCGACCAGCACCGCGACGCCGCCGGGCTCGGGCGCGGGGGCGAGCTCCGGCCCCGCGGGTGCGCCTGACTGGGGCTTGGGCAGCGACTCCACATGCCTCATGGTAGTTAGGCCGCCACACATGACACCCTATTGCCCATGTTCGCGCTGATCACAGCGAATGTTGCCCGCCGCCGGGCCCGCACCGCGCTGACGGCTGCGGGCATCGCCGTGGGCGTCGCCGCCGTCGTCGCGCTGCTCGCGCTTTCGGCGGGCCTCAACCAGACCGCGGGCCAGCTGGTGCACCTCGGCCGCGCCGACATGGGCCTGTTCCAGAAGGAGGCCGCGGATCCCACCTCGTCGGTCCTGCCGCTGGCGCTGCTCGGCCCGATCCGCCGCGAGCCCGGCATCAGCGACGCGACGCCGATCCAGCTCGTGGTGGACGCGGTCAAGGGCGCGCCGGGCGCGATCCTGCTGGGGATCGATCCCTCGGGATTCGTGGCCCAGCTCTCGGTCGTCACGTCCGGGACCGGTCTCGGTCCGCGACGAGTGCTCGTGGGCGATCTGCTGGCAAGCCAGCTGCACCTCCATGCCGGCGGACCGATCACGATCGGCGGTCACCGGTTCAAGGTCGGCGGCATCTTCCATTCGGGGATCACCGAGGAGGACACGGGCGTGATCTCCACCCTCAGCGACGCGCAGAAGCTCGCCGGCAGGACCGCGGACGAGGCCACGACGTTCGCCGTCAGGGTGGCGCCGGAGACCACGGCGGCCCGCGCCGCGGCCGAGCTGACGAAGGACTTCCCGCAGCTGCTGGCGATCTCCGATCCCAGCGAGGCGGTGCGCGCCGGCGCCAACAACCAGCTGATCTCCAATGCGGTGCTGCTGATCGTCGTGCTTGCGCTGATCATCGGAGCGCTTGCCGTCGCTAACACGATGCTCGCGGCGGTGCTCGAGCGCCGGCGCGAGCTCGCGCTGTTGAGCGCGATCGGCTGGAGCATGCGGCAGCTGGGGGTGCTCGTGCTCGGCGAGGCGATCGCCGTCAGCGTGATCGGCACCGGAGCGGGGCTCCTGCTCGGGCTCGCGGCGAGCAAGCTGCTCCCCGGGGCGCTCGGGCTCGGCGCGTTCATCAGCCCGGTGCTGAGCGCATCCGTGCTCGGCCGGGGGGTGGTGATCGGGATCGCGATCGGGATCGCGGGGGCGATCTACCCGATCTGGCGCGTCACCAGGATCCGCTCGGTGGTCGCGCTGGCCCACACCTAAGCGCGCTCGGTGGTCGCGCTGGCCCACACCTAGGCGCTCGCACCGAGTCTCAGCGGATCTCTCCGGCGGCCTCGGCGAGCGCCTTGCGCGCTGCCGTCAGCGTCCGCGCGTGCCGGCCGATCCCCTGCCATGGGTCGCCCTCGCGCTCCAGACGCGCGGCCAGGTTCTTGATTGTGAACCGGTCAGCGCGCGTGGCACGCTCGGAGAGCTCCTCCCAGTGAAGCGGCGCGGCGACCGGGGCGCCTGGGCGCGGACGGACCGAGTAGGGCGCCACGGCGGTGTGCGCGTAGGCGTTTCGCATCACGTCGATCAGGATCTTCCCCTCGCGCTTGGCCTTGCGCTGCTCGTTGGTGAACAGGTTGGGCTCGCGACCGGCCGCGACCCGCGCAAGCTCGCGCGCGAATTCGCGGACCGCGTCGACGCCGGCCCGGCGGGCGAGCGGCACGACCACGTGGTAGCCACGCGAGCCCGTGCCCATCGCCCAGGGCTCGAGGCCGATCTCGCGGAGCAGCTCGCCGATCGACAGCGCCGCCCGCTTGACCTCCTGCGGGCGGTCGTCGCGCGAGGGATCGAGGTCGACGATCAAGCGGTCGGGACGGTCGAGCCGGTCCGCGCGGCTGAGCCAGGCGTGCATGGTGATGCAGGCCTGGTTCGCGAGATACACGAGCGTGGCGGCTTCCGTCGCGACCACGTGGTCGACCGTGTGGCCCTTCGCGGGGACCGCGGCGCGCCGGATCCAGGCGGGGAAGTAGTCGCTCGCCTGCTGCTGGATGATCCGCTGGCGGCCGATCCCGTCGGGATAGCGCTCGAGGTTGAGCGGGCGCCCCGCCAGCAGCGGCAGCATCACTCCCGCGACCTGCTCGTAGTAGCGCGCCAGGTCGAGCTTGGTGATCCCGCACGGGAACAGCGCCTTGTCCGGTCGCGAGATCTCGATCGTGCGCCGGCCCGCCGCGATCCGCTCGGTCATCGGCTCGGAACCTCGCGCACCACCTGGGAGGCCGGCTTGTCGGTGCGCAGTCCCTGGAAGCGCGGATGGCGCAGGCGGCCATCCCGGGTCCACTCGGTGAACGCGACCTGCGCGACGAGGTCTGGCTTGGCCCAGCGCGCGGCCCGCGGCAGATCGCGGTCGGGCTCGAACGGTGGCGTGTCGCGCTCGCGGCGCTCGAGCTCGTCGCCGAGCCGCCTCAGCGTGGCGTCATCGAACCCGGTTCCGACCTTGCCCGCATAGCGCAGCTTCGAGCCGGCGTAGTACCCGAGCAGCAGCGCGCCGAAGCGCTGCCGCGAGCCCTTGGGCGCAGTCCAGCCGCCGATCACGAGCTCCTGCCCCTGCTCGCACTTGATCTTGAGCCAGTCGCGCGAGCGCGTCGCGACGTAGGGGCTGTCGGCGCGCTTGGCGATCACCCCCTCCCAGCCGTGCGCGCAGGCGTGCTCGAACGCGCCCTGTCCGTCGCCGACGCGGTAGGGGGTGAGGCGCAGCTGCCCCCGGTACTCGACTGCCTTACGCAGGCTGCGCTTGCGCTCGCGCAGCGGCCGGGAGCGCAGGTCCTCTCCGTCGAGCTCGAGCAGATCGAACAGGTAGTAGTAGACCCGGACGCCGCTGCGCCGGGCCTGCTGCGGATCACGGATCTGCATCCGGCGTTGCAGCCGCTCGAAGCTGGTGCGGCCACGCTCGAAGGCGACGATCTCGCCGTCGGCGAGCAGATCGGGGCCGCCGGTGGCGAGCGCCTCGACGAGCTCGGGGTAGCCGGCATCGAGGCGCTGGCCGCTACGGGAGAGCAGCGTCACCTTGCCGTCGCGCCGGAGTGCTCCGCAGCGGATTCCGTCGAGCTTTCGCTCGAACCACCAATCCGGATCGGAGAACGCGCGGTCGGTGAGGACCGCCTTCATCGCCGCGTACTCGCTCATTCGCCCGCTCGCTCTCGCGCTAGTTCGTCGTGCAGGTCCCGCAGCGCCGCGAACGCCTCGTCGGCCACCTGTTGCTGGCGCTCGCGCGAGGGATCTGGCTCGCGCTCGACCCGCAGCGGTTCGCCGTAGCGGACGCGGACCGCGGGGAACCGCAGCCGGCGCCAGTTGCGGGCGCGTTCGGAGCCGTGCAGGGCCACGGGCACGATCGGCGCGCCCGACTCGAGCGCCAGCCGGCCCAGCCCGGGCCGGGCCCTCGACCCCATCCGGCCGCTGCGCGAGCGCCCGCCCTCCGGGTAGATCACGAGAACCTGGCCCTGCGCCAGCAGCATCAGCGCCGTCTCGATCGCCTGCTCGTCCCGCTGGCCGCGGCGGACCGGGAACGCGCCGGCGTGACTGAGCACGAACTCGAGGAACGGACCCTTGAACAGCTGCGACTTGGCCATGAACCGGACCTTGCGGCGAAGCATGATGCCCACGAACCAGTGATCCATCGCGGAGAAGTGGTTCGGCGCGAGGATCACCGGGCCTTCGGCGGGCACGTTCTCGCGCCGCTCGGCGCGCAGCCGGAACACAAGCCGGCAATACGGGTAGGAGACGACTCGGATGAACGTGTATAGACCGTCCGGCTCCCGCGTCCGGGCCCACGCGTGAAAGCGATCGAAGTGAGAGGCGCGGCGCGCGTCCAGGTAAACCTGGGGAGGGAGCGGCGGTGGCTCGTCGCGGGACATCCGGGAGTTGATACCCGAACGATGCCCCGCCGTTAGCTACGGGCTGACGCCGGCGG
This sequence comes from uncultured Solirubrobacterales bacterium, assembly GCA_963849285.1. Classification (GTDB taxonomy): domain Bacteria; phylum Actinomycetota; class Thermoleophilia; order Solirubrobacterales; family Solirubrobacteraceae; genus Palsa-465. The sequence continues at coordinate 934,211 of CAWKGS010000005.1, read as the reverse complement.
GCGCGCTGGCGAAGTAGGTCGCGCACATGTCCTCGTCGCCATGCTCCTCCGCGGCTTCGCTCATCTGCTCGCGGATCGCGGAGAACAGCGGCAGCCGGAGGCCGTGACGCTGGGCGGACTCCTCGATCAGCCCGGCGTCCTTGGCGGCGAGCGCGAGCCGGAACATCGGCTCGAAGTCGTGCTCGAGAATCGCCTTGCCCTTCATCCGCAGGTAGGGGAGGTCGAGCGTGCCGCCCTCCAGCGCGTCGAACAGCAGCGTCGGGTCCAGTCCGAGCCCCTGCGCGAGCGCGATCGTCTCCGCGCAGCCCTCCGTGACCGTCAGCACCCAGCTGTTGACGACGATCTTCAGCCGCGTCGCCGCCCCGAGCTCGCCCACCCAGATCGTCTTGGAGCCGATCGCGTCGAAGATCGGCTGCACCCGCTCGCGCAGCCGCTCCTCGCCCGATGCGAGGATCACCAGCTTCGCCTGCTCCGCCGGCTGCTTGGTGCCGAGCACGGGCGCGTCCACCAGCGCGACGCCGCGCTCCCCGGCGAGCTCGGCGCAGCGCTCGGTGCCGCGCTCTCCGACCGTGCTCATCTGCAGCCAGATCGCGTCCTCGGCGCCGTTCTCGAGCGCGCTCGCGGCCGACTCGAGGACCGCGTCGGCGTCGGCGAGCATCGTCAGGATCACCTCCGCGCCGCCGGCGGCCTGGGCCGGCGTGTCGCAGACGCTCGCGCCGTCGTCCGCGAGCGGCTGCGCCTTCTCGCGCGAGCGGTTCCACGCGCGGACCTCGATAGCCGGCGCGCGCCAGGTTGCGAGCGATCGGGAATCCCATCGTCCCGCCCGCTCCGAGGACCGCCACCGCACCTGCCATCTGTCCGCCTCCTCGTTTCGAGACTGGTCGGTCAGGGCCGTCCTACCCCGACCTTGGCGCCCCTACCGGCGTCAGAGCTCGTCCGGGACGTTCGCTCGCAGCTCGCGCAGCCACGCCCCGGCGCTGCCGTCGCTGGGCGCGCGCCAGTCGCCGCGCGGGGAGAGCGATCCACCGGAGCCGACCTTTGGCGCATTGGGGGTCGCCGAGCGCTTGAACTGGCTGGTGTGGAAGAAGCGCTCGAGGAACTCCTCGAGCCATCGCTTGATCTCCGCGATCGAGTACTGCTGGCGGCGGTCCTCGGGGATCAGGTCGGGCCAGCTGCCCTCGTCGCGGTCGTGCCAGGCGTGGTGGGCGAGGAACGCGACCTTGCTCGGCGGATAGCCGAAGCGCAGGATGTAGTAGAGGAAGAAGTCCTGCAGCTCGTAGGGCCCGACGACGCTCTCGCTGTCGGCGCCGGGACGGTCGGAGTCCGGATCCTGGCTGGGGACGAGCTCCGGCGAGATCGCGGTGTCGAGCACCGATCGCAGCACCTCGCCGGCGTCGTCGGAGAACTGCCGGGCGTCGATCGCCCAGCGCAGCAGGAACTGGATCAGCGTCTTCGGCACGGAGGCGTTGACGTTGTAGTGCGACATCTGATCCCCGACGCCGTAGGTGCTCCACCCGAGCGCGAGCTCCGACAGGTCGCCGGTCCCGACCACGAGCGCCCGGTGGTAGTTGGCCAGGCGGAAGAGATGCGATGTCCGCTCGCCGGCCTGGACGTTCTCGTAGGTGATGTCGTACTGGGGCTCGCCGGTCGCCGCGGGATGCTCCAGGTCGCGCAGCATCTGGCTCGCGGAGGGCCGGATGTCGAGCTCGGCGCTCGAGATCCCGAGCGCCTCCATCAGCCGCCGTGAGTTTCGCAGCGTCAGCTCGCTGGTCGCAAACCCGGGCATGGTGTAGCCGAGGACGTTCGTGCGCGGCAATCCCAGCAGGTCCAGCGTGCGCGCGCAGACCGTCAGCGCGTGGGTCGAGTCCAGGCCGCCGGAGACGCCGATCACCACCTTCTCGATCCCGGTCGCTCGCAATCGCGTCTCCAGGCCGCGGACCTGGATGTTGTAGACCTCCTCGCAGCGCTCGCTGCGGCTGCGCGGATCCGCCGGAACGAACGGGAAGCGCTCGACGCTGCGGCTCAGCGCCGCGCGCGTGCCGGTCATGCCGAGCTCGAACTCGACCGGGCGCATCTGCCTGCAGCGCTCGAGGTGGTCGTGGATGCAGTCGCCGAAGCTGCTCGTGCTGGCCCGGTCGGCGAGGATCCGGTCGAGATCGACGTCGCCGAAGATCAGCTGCTCGTCCTGCGCGAAGCGGTCGGCCTCCGCGAGCAGATCGCCGTTCTCGTAGATCAGCGCCTGGCCATCCCAGGCGAGGTCGGTTGTCGACTCGCCGACGCCGGCCGCGGTGTAGAGGTAGGCCGCGATCGACCGCGCGGACTGCGAGGAGCACAGCGTGCGCCGGTAGTCCGCCTTGCCGATCGTGATGTTGCTGGCCGACAGGTTGGCGAGCACGGTCGCGCCCGCGAGCGCGCCGTAGCTGCTGGGGGAGATCGGCGCCCACACGTCCTCGCAGATCTCCACGTGAACGACGAGCCCCGGCCGGTCCGTCGCGTCGAACAGGAGGTCGGCGCCGAACGGAACGCGCTCGCCGTTCAGCTGCAGCTCGCGCCCGATCGCGTCGCGGGCGGCTCGGAACTGGCGCTTCTCGTAGTACTCCCGGTACTCGGGCAGGTAGCTCTTCGGCACGACCCCGAGGACCCGGCCGCGATGGATCACGACCGCCGTGTTGAACACCCCTCCCTCCGTCCGCAGCGGCGCGCCGACGACCAGCACCGGCTCGAGCGTCGCGCTTCTGGCGACGATCCTCTCGATTGCCTCCAGCACGGCCTCCTGGAGCGCGGCCTGGTGCAGGAGGTCGTCGATCGCATAGGCCGACAGCCCGAGCTCGGGGAAGATCACCAGCGCCGCGTGGGCGTCGGAGGCCCGCCCGGCCAGCTCGAGGGTCCGGGTGGCGTTGAAGTCCGGATCGCCCGGCCGAGTATGGGGAACAGCGGCGGCTACACGGACGAATCCGTGTCTATACAGGCTGTCGAAATGGTCAGGATCTTGGTCGTTTAGCCGACTCATAGCTGTGGCGATACCGTCGTGTTCGGGTAAGAGCAAAGCATGGCTGGCGACATGGACAGCGCACGATCAACCGAAAGCCTGCAGGAAATGGCCGACGAACTGGTCGCTCGGGCCAATTCCCGGCCCGAGAGCTGCGTCGATCTCTCGGAGCTGAGCGAGGTGGTCCAGGAGTTCGATCTCGGCGACGATGATGCCCAAATGCTCGCCGACTTGGTCCAGGAGCGCGGATTCGAGGTTCGCGACGATTGCGGGCGACAGTCGGTCGAGCAGACGAGCTACGTGCCCGACGACCTCGCCCTGCGCACGACCGATGCGATGTCGCTGTTCCTCCAGGAGGTGCGACGGTATCCGCTTCTGACCCGCGAGCAGGAAGTCGAGCTCTCCCAGCGGATCGAGCGCGGCGACCTGGAGGCCAAGGAGCAGCTGGTCAACTCCAACCTGCGGCTCGTGATCTCCAACGCGCGGAAGTACCAGGGCCACGAGCTGCCGTTGCTGGACCTGATCCAGGAGGGGATCCTCGGGCTGATCCGGGCGGCCGAGAAGTTCGACTGGCGCAAGGGCTACAAGTTCTCGACCTACGCCACGTTCTGGATCCGCCAGGCGATCCAGCGGGCGCTGGACAACCGCGCGAGGACGATCCGCATCCCGGTTCATCTCGGTCAGCGCGAGCGCAAGATCGGCCGGGCCGAGCGGGATCTCGCGGTCCGCCTGGGGCGCGAGCCGACGGACGAGGAGATCGCGCGCGAGGCCGAGCTGACGCTCGATGAGCTGCGGGAGGCGCGAGAGGCGGCTCGCGTCGTCACGAGCCTCGACCGGCCGGTGGGCGATGAGGAGGACACCGCACTCGGGACGCTGCTGGCCAGCGACGAGCGCGGGCCCGAGGAGCAGGTCGACATCTCGCTGCGCGAGGACGCCCTGCGCCGCGCGCTCGACCGCCTGCCCGAGCGCGAGCGCGAGGTGGTCAAGCTCCGCTACGGGATCAACGGCGATGACCCGACTCCTCTGAGCGAGACCGGGCGCCGGCTCGGGATCTCGCCCGACGCGGTCCGGCGCCTCGAGCGCAAGGCCCTGTCGGAGCTGGCCCAGAGCCGGGAGCTCGAGGCGCTGCGGCCGGCGGCGTAGCGTCTGGCCGCGGCGCTCGCGCAACCGCCTCGCGCGCGTCGACGATTTACTAGCTTTCGTACGTGCTCGGCAGCCCAAACCGCAGCGGTGGCGGAAGAGATGGGTTGGCGGGTGCGCTATACGCGCACCTAGGACCATTTCGTCGCCTGGGCGCACGGTTTGGGTTATTGAGCGCCCTCGTCGTGGCGGTGCCGGGGATCCCGCTTCCGGCAGCGCCGGACCCGTACTGCGTGGGTTCGTATGCCGGCGCCCCCGCGCAGCGGCCCAGTCAGCTGCGGTTCGGGATCGACCCGGGACTGGCAGGTAGCGCCGGCCCGGTGCAGCTGCCCGCGGTTCCCGATGATCCGGTCAAGGACCTTGCGGCGCTCAGAGCGCTCCGCCCCACGGGGCGAGTGCTGGTGGTCCGGCTGAACCGTCTGTTCTGGTCGGACGGGGCCGCCGGGATCGCGGCGTTCAGGCGGGAGGCGGCGCGCTACGCGAAGGCGGGATTCGAGGTGGAGCTGCAGGTCCGCTACCACCCGCCCGCGGGCCATGCGGGCAACATCGCCCTCTGGGACACGTATGTACGCCAGGTCGTAGATGCGTTCGGCTCCGACCCCGAGGTGGTCGCGATGACGATCACCAACGAGGTCAACGTGACGTTCTCGCCAAACACGTCGGACGGGTACTACAGCGGCGCGAAGGACGCACTGATCAGCGGGATCGAGGCCGCTCAAGCAGAGGCGCGCAAGCGCCGTTTCCGGCAGCTGCGGTTCGGGTTCACCTACGCGTACCGGTTCGCGCCCAACCAGGACGCGGCGTTCTTCCAGTACCTGGGGCGCCACGGCGGCGCGGCGTTCGCGCGCGCGCTCGGCTTCGTCGGCCTGGACTTCTACCCGGGCAGCATCTATCCGCCGGTGATGGCGCCGGGCGACAGCTACCGATCGGAGCTCGCGCAGGCGGCCGGCGTGGTCCGCGACTGCCTCGCGCCGATGGCGGGGATCGGGCGGGTTGTCCCGATCTGGATCACCGAGAACGGCGTTCCAACCGGCCTCGCGACCGAGGCCCAGCAGGCGGCCGCGCTCAGCGAGCTGGTCAGGGCTGCCAGCGATTACGCCCGCACGTTCGGGATCACCGACTACCGCTGGTTCAACCTGCGCGATTCGACCACGGGCAGCCCGGCGGGGCTGGTGGGGCCGACCTTCTCGACCGACGGGCTGCTGCGCTCCGACTACAGCCGCAAGCCCTCGTTCGGGACCTACCGGGCGCTGATCTCGATGCTGGGTTCGAAGGTGCCGAGGCCGGGGGCTAGGCGACCGGCACCTCGCCGGGCTCGTAACGAGGTCGCGCGTCGCTGAACCGCCGTGCCGTCTGCCGGGCGGTCTCGTCAGCCCACGTGGTGGTCGTCAGCACGCCCAGCACGGCGACCGCCAGTCCCATTGCGGCGATGATCCACCATCCGGGGTGCGTGGCCGCGGCGAAGCCCTTGCTGATGCCCGCTGCGAGACCCGCGCTCCCGCCGGCGACCGCGCCGACCACCGCGACGCCGAGCGTCATCCCGACCTGGCGGCTGGTCGAGGCGATCGCCGCCGCGACGCCGGCCTGCGCCGGCGGCATCCCGGAGATGGCGGTGTTGGTGATCGGCGGGTTCACGAGCCCGGACCCGAGGCCGAACACGACATAGGCGATCAGCAGCTCAGAGGTGGCCGTGGTCGGGCTCAGGCCGGTCAGCATCAGGGCCGCGATCAGCACCGCGCAGCCGCCGACGAGCAGCGGCGAGCGCGACCCGCGGCGCCCGACGACCCGGCCCGACAGCGGCGCCGCGAACAGCATCACCCCCGCCATCGGCAGCGTGTACAGGCCGGCATGAAACGGCGAGAAGCCGCGCACGTTCTGCAGATAGAGGGTGTTCAGGAACAAGAACCCGCCGATCGCGGAGAACAGGCAGACCGCGATCGCGCTGGCGCCCGAGAACGGCGCGCTGCGGAAGAAGCGCACCTCGAGCAGGGGCTCGAAGCGCCGCAGCTCGTAGCCGACGAGGCTCACGAACGAGACGCCCGAGACCACGAACAGACCAAGGATCTCGGCCGAGGTCCAGCCCGTCCGGGGCCCTTCGATGATCGCGTAGGTCAGCGTCGCCAGCGCGACGACCACGAGCACCTGCCCGACCGGGTCCACCCGGCGCGGCCGCGGGGCGCGTGATTCCGGCACGTAGAGCGCCGTCAGCAGGATCGCGAGCAGCCCGAGCGGGACGTTGACGAAGAACACCGCGCGCCAGCTGATCGAGTCGACCAGGGCGCCGCCGAGCACCGGACCGAGCGCCATGCTGACCCCGAACACCGCGCCCCAGACTCCGATCGCCTGGGCGCGCTCGCGCGGGTCCTCGAAGACGTTGCGCACGATCGACATCGCGACCGGGTTCATCATCGCGCCGCCGATCGCCTGGAGTACGCGGGCGCCGACCAGCAGGCCGGTGGTCGGGGCGAGCCCGCACAGCAGCGAGCCGAGCGAGAACACCACCAGCCCCGTCTGAAAGGTGCGGCGCCGGCCGACGCGATCGGCGGTCGAGCCGGCGAGCATCAGGAGGCTCGCGAGCACCAGGGTGTAGGCATCGATCGTCCACTGCAACCCGGACAGCGAGGCGTGCAGCGAGCGGTGGATGGAGGGCAGGGCGACGTTGACGATCGTCGTATCCAGCCCCACGATCAACAGGCTCATGCTGCAGATCCCGAGGATCAGCAGCCGCCGCGCGCGGGTCAGCTCGCCATGGTCCTGAGCGTCGGCCACGGGTTCGATGCTACCCCGGCCGGCAGGGCGCACGGCCAGTCTCGCCGAGCCGGTAGCCTATCCACGGACCAGGTTCCGGGCTCTCTCTTGAACACTCCAAACACCGCCCATGTCGAGGGGTCGTCGTCGTTCCCACAAGCGGCGACGCTCGAGTTGCGCGATGTCAGCAAGCGCTATCCGGGGCAGCGCCGGCCGGCGATCAGCGAGCTGAGCTTCAGCGTCGGCGCGGGGGAGGTGTGCGTGCTGGTGGGCCCGTCGGGGTCGGGAAAGACCACCGCGATGCGCCTGATCAACCGGATGATCCCGCTCAGCGGCGGCGACATCGTGCTCGGCGGTCGCAGCGTGCTCGACCGCGAGCCCAACGAGCTGCGGCGCGAGATCGGCTACGTGATCCAGCAGATCGGGCTGTTCCCGCACCAGACCGTCAACGAGAACATCGCGACCGTGCCGCGGCTGCTCGGGTGGGACCGGGCCCGGACGCAGGTGCGAGTCCGCGAGCTGCTCGAGCTGATCGGCATGGACTCCGAGGAGATCGGGCCGCGCTACCCGGCGCAGCTGTCCGGGGGGCAGCGCCAGCGGGTGGGGGTCGCGCGGGCGCTGGCGGCGGATCCGCCGCTGATGCTGATGGACGAGCCGTTCGGGGCGATCGATCCGATCACTCGCGGGCGGCTGCAGGACGAGTTTCTGCGCCTGCAGGCACGGGTGCGCAAGACCGTCGTGTTCGTAACGCACGACATCGACGAGGCGATCAAGATGGGAGACAAGATCGCGATCCTGCAGGAGGGCGGGATCCTCGCGCAGTACGACTCGCCCGAGGAGATCCTCACCCATCCCGCCGACGAGTTCGTGGCGGAGTTCGTCGGCGCCGATCGCGCGCTCAAGCGCCTGGGGCTGGCAACGCTCGAGCAGGTCGAGCTGCTGGCCCCCAACGGCGCCGAGGCGGGTGGCAAGGTCGCGATGAGCGCCACCGTCCGCGACGCGCTCTCGCAGCTCGTGGCCGGCGGCGGCGAGCCGCTGACGGTGGTCGACGCGGACGATCGCCCCCGCGGCGTGGTCACGCTCGAGCTGCTCGGCGGCGTTCTGCGCGACGGCGCGCTGGAGCCCAAGGTGCCGGCGCGATGATCGCGCTCGCGGCCGCGGGCCCGGTGATCCCGAACTTCGGCGGCGGCTCGTCGTCGTTCGCCTGCGAGCGCGCGAACCGGCTGTTCTGCCCGGATTGGGTGTCGCACAACTGGAGCTCAGTGCTGTGGCCGGCGCTGCGTCAGCACGTCGTGCTGACGCTGATCGCGGTCTCGATCGGGTTCGTGATCTCCACCACGCTGGCGGTGATCGCCTACCGCCGGCGGTGGGTCGAGCGGCCGGTGCTGATCGTCACCTCGATCCTGTACACGATTCCGTCGCTCGCGCTGTTCGAGCTGCTCGAGCCGCTGCCGGGGCTGGGCCTGAGCCGCACCACGGCCGAGGTCGCGCTCGTCTCCTACACGCTGCTGATCATGTTCCGCAACACGCTGACGGGGCTGCGCGAGGTGCCCGGCGAGGTGCGCGACGCGGCCGCCGGGATGGGGATGGGGTCGTGGCAGTCGCTGCTGCGGGTCGAGCTGCCGATGGCGCTCCCGGCGATCATCGCGGGCGTGCGGATCGCGACGGTCACCGTGATCTCGCTCGCCACGGTCGCCTCGCTGATCGACAACGAGGGCCTCGGCGCGCCGATCCTCACGGCGATCTCCAACGAGGTGTTCAAGACCGAGCTGATCACCGCCGGCGGGATGGCGGTGCTGCTCGCGCTGGCGGCCGACGGCCTGCTCGTGCTCGCCCAGCGCCGGCTCACCCCCTGGAACAGGATCGCCGCCCAGACGTGAACAACTTCCTCAACGCACTCAAGTTCATCGGCCACAACGGCCAGATCCCCGGCGAGCCGCAGCTGCCGACGCTCGTGCACCTGACGCTGAAGACGCTCGAGGTCGCGGGGATCGGGATCGCGATCGCGATCCTGATCGCGCTGCCGATCGGGATCTGGCTCGGGCACATCCATCGCGGCTCGTTCGTGGCGATCAACCTGGGCAACATCTGGAGGGCGCTGCCGAGCCTCGCGGTGCTCGCCATCGGCGTCGCGTTCCTCGGGATCGGCCTGCGCAACGTCGAGCTCGCGCTGGTGGTGCTCGCGGTGCCGCCGATCATCACCAACGCCTACGTCGCAATCGACGGCGTCGATCGTGACGTGGTCGACGCGGCGCGCGGGATGGGGATGAGCGGGTCGCGGATCCTGTGGCGGGTGGAGCTGCCGCTGGGGACGGCGCTGATCTTCGCCGGCGTCCGCACGGCCGCCCTGTTCGTCGTCTCGACGACCACGATCGCCGCGCTCACCGGATACAGCGGCAGTCTCGGCGACATCATCAACAACGAGACGAGCTACCACCTCTCCGGCGTGCTCGGCGCCGCGATCTGCATCGCCGCCCTGGCGCTGCTCGTCGACTTCGTGCTGGCGATCGTGCAGCGCGCGCTCACGCCGCGCGGAATCAAGCTTGCTGACAAGGAAACCGCCTCAATCGCGATCACGCCGGTCGTCGTCGAGGCCTGACTGACGGAGGAACCATGCGGACGTTAAGGACAAGCCTGCTCGCGACGCTCGCCGTCGTCGCGGTCGCGGCCTGCGGCAGCTCGTCGTCGAGCTCGAGCAGCAGCTCCTCGAGCTCTGCCAGCACGAGCACCAGCTCGGCGAGCGTGAGCTCGACCGGGTCTGGCCTGGGCAAGCCGCCGATCGTGATCGGGGACAAGAACTTCACCGAGGAGTACATCCTCGGCTCGCTCTACTCCGAGGCGCTGGCCGCCAAGGGGTACAGCGTGACGCTGAAGGGGAACATCGGCTCCTCGGAGATCACCTGGAAGGCGCTGACCTCGGGTCAGATCGACATGTACCCGGAGTACACAGGGACGCTGCTGAGCGCGATCGCGGGCGAGACCGCCCCGCCGAAGAGCGCCGCGGCGGCGTACGCCGCGGCGGAGACATATGCCGAGACGCACGGGTTCAGGCTGCTCGCGCAGACGCCGTTCTACGACTCCGATGCGCTCGGCACGCTGAAGTCCTACGCCAAGCAGCACGGCCTGACGACGATCGCCGACCTCAAGAAGCTGGGCAAGTCGGTGAAGCTCGGCGGCGCGCCCGAGTTCGCCACGCGCTTCGAGGGGCTGGTCGGCCTCAAGCAGCAGTACGGCATCGACCCGACGTTCACGCCGCTGGCGATCGGGCTCACCTACAAGGCGCTCGACACGGGCCAGGTGCAGGTATCCGACGTGTTCACCACCGACCCCCAGCTGACCACCGGCAAGTACGCGATCCTCAGCGACCCCAAGAAGGTGTTCGGCTTCCAGAACGTGGCGCCGGTCGTCAAGGCGAGCGTGGTCAAGGACGAGGGCCCGGCGTTCGTGAAGACGATCAACGCCGTGAGTGCCCTGCTGACGATCCCCGCGATTCAGAAGATGAACGCGGCGGTCGCGCTCGATCAGCAGTCGCCCTCCGCGGTCGCGCATCAGTTCCTGGCCGCCAACGGCCTGCTGTAGCCGAAGCCGCCACGCGTCCGGCCCGAAGAGCGAGCTCGGGCCGGACGCTCGCCGGATCCGCTCACTGTCGCGATCATCGTGATGCCGGCAGCGCTTGCGCTGCGTCTCCACGACTGACGCGCAGCACGAGGATCTCCCCGGGTGCCTTGTCGAGCAGCCAGGCGACGTCGTCGGAGTCGAGTCCGGGACTGCCGTGCGGGGTGGCCGCGATCACCAGGCGGTCAAAGCGCTCATGCACGATCGTCTGCCGCAGCGCGTGGCGATAGCTCCGCCCTCGTTCGATCCGCGCGTCGACCGGCACCGCGAAGTCGGCGGCGCGCTGTTCGATCGTCTCCTGCAGCGGGATCGCCAACTGCGACTGTCGCGGCAGCGGCGCATCGAGCGCGAGGTGCAGTGGCACCCGCGCGAGGAACACCGGCACGAGCGTCGCTTCCTCGGCGCGCGCCAGTCGCAGCGCCGCGTCGAGCGCGCTCGGCGAGAGCGCGTGGGCGACGAACGGGAACAGGATGCGACGCGCGCGCGTGGCGCCCGCGAGCGCGGAGCGGCGGCGGGCGCGCAGCTGAACGGTCCCGAGCACGACCAGCGTGAGCGCCAGCACGATGACGACCGCGAGCAGGACTCCCGTCATCCCGGCCCCGGCCTGGATCGCTCGGAGCGGTCGGCGACGATCCGCAGATCGACGCCGGGAAGCAGCGCCAGCAGCCGGAACGGCAGCGCCGGCGAGACCAGGCGCCGGAGCGCGCCACGGGGCTGTGGCCTACCCATCAGCAGGTAGGTGCTTCCGCGCTCGGCGGCGACGCGTTGGGTCACCCGCGCCACGTCTTCGCCGCGCTCGATGAGCAGATGTGCTCCCAGCACGCTCGCCAGGCGCCGCATCGCGTCGAGCTGCTCCTGCTCTGCGGGCTCCGGGTCGTGATCGGTGACCCACAGCAGGTCGAGCTCCGCGCCGAGTCGCTGCGCCGAACGCCAGGCCCGGCGAACCACGCGCTGCGACTTCGCCTGCGGCTTGATCAGCGCGAGCAGCCGCTCGCCGATGGCCTGCGAGGCAGCGGCGCTGTCCAGCAGCCGCTCCTCTCGCGGGCGCCCTGGGCCGTCCGGCGGCAGGCGCTTGGCCTCCACCTCCTCCGCGACCTGCCTGAGCGCGACCTCCCGCAGCGCGGAGAGGTTCTCGAGCTTGAAGAAGTTGTCGAGCGCGGACTGGACCCGCTCCCCGGGATAGACCTTGCCCGCGAGCAGGCGCTCGATCAGCGACTGCGGCGTGATGTCGACCAGCACCACCTCGTCGGCGGAGGCCAGCACCGCGTCGGGGAAGGTCTCGCGAACGTGGATCCCGGTCAGCTCGGCGACCTGGTCGTTGAGGCTCTCCAGGTGCTGGACGTTGACGGTCGAGAACACGTCGATCCCGGCCGCGAGCACCGTGTCGATGTCCTCGTGGCGCGTGGCGTGCTCGAGTCCCGGAGCGTTCGTGTGCGCCAGCTCGTCGATCAGGCACAGCTCGGGCCGCCGGGCCAGGATCGCGGGGAGGTCAAGCTCCTCGAGCTCCGCATCGCGGTAGCGCACGCGGCGGCGGGGGACGGCCTCGAGCCCGACCGCCTGCGCGACGGTCTCGAACCGGCCGTGCGGCTCCAGGTATCCGATCACGACGTCACGGCCCGCCTCGGCCTCGGCCTGACCCTCTTGGAGCATCCGGTAGGTCTTGCCGACGCCCGCCGCCATCCCGAGAAAGATCTTGTAGTTGCCCCGATGTGCCGTGCCTACGCCCCGAGCAGGTTGTGGACGATGAGATCGATCAGCTTGATCCCGATGAACGGGGCGATGACGCCGCCGAGGCCGTAGATCCACAGGTTGCGCCGCAGCAGCGCGCTGGCGCCGATCGGCCGGTAGCGCACGCCGCGCAGGGACAGCGGGATCAGCAGGGGGATGATGATCGCGTTGAACACGATCGCGGAGATCACGGCCGACCTCGGGGTCCCCAGGCTCATGATGTTGAGCACGTGCAGCGGCCCCTGCCCGCCGCCGATCGCGGCGTAGGTGGTGGCGAAGATCGCCGGCAGGATCGCGAAGTACTTGGCGACGTCGTTGGCGATCGAGAAGGTGGTCAGCGCACCGCGCGTGATCAGCAGCTGCTTGCCGACCTCGACGATCTCGATCAGCTTCGTCGGGTTGGAGTCGAGGTCGACCATGTTGCCGGCCTCGCGCGCGGCCTGCGTGCCCGTGTTCATCGCCACACCCACGTCTGCCTGTGCGAGCGCCGGCGCGTCGTTGGTGCCGTCGCCGGTCATCGCGACCATCCGGCCAAGCGCCTGCTGCTCCTTGATCAGCGCCATCTTCGCCTCCGGGGTGGCCTCGGCGAGGAAGTCGTCGACCCCCGCCTCCTCGGCGATCTTCGCGGCGGTCAGCCGGTTGTCGCCCGTGATCATCACGGTGCGGATGCCCATCGCCCGCAGCTGGTCGAAGCGCTGGCGCATCCCCTCCTTGATCGTGTCCTTGAGGTAGATCACGCCCATGATCTGCGAATCGCGCGCGACCCCCAGCGGCGTGCCGCCTTCGCGGGAGATGCGATCGAGCGCCCCCTGGAGCTCGGCGGGCGGCCGACCGCCCTCCTCGCCGACGAACCTGATCACGGCATCCCCGGCGCCCTTGCGAAGCTGGCTGCCGTCGAGGTCGACGCCGCTCATCCGCGTCTGCGCGGTGAACGGGACGAACTGCGCGCCGAGCTGCTTCATGTCGTGCTCGCGGATGCCGTACTGCTTGGCCAGAACCACGATCGATCGCCCTTCGGGCGTCTCGTCGGCAAGCGAGGAGAGCTGCGCCACCTCCGCCAGCTCGCCCTCGGACACGCCCGGCATCGGGATGAACTCCGAGGCCAGGCGGTTCCCGATCGTGATCGTCCCGGTCTTGTCGAGCAGCAGCACGTCGACATCGCCGGAGGCCTCGACGGCGCGGCCGCTCAGCGCGAGCACGTTGCGGCGCACGAGGCGATCCATGCCCGCGATCCCGATCGCCGAGAGCAGCGCGCCGATCGTCGTCGGAATCAGCGCGACCAGCAGGCTGATCAGCGTCGTCTCGGAAATCGCGGTGCCGGCGAACAGGCCAAAGGGCCGCAGCGTGGCGACGACGATCATGAAGATCAGCGCCAGCCCGGCGAGGAGGATGTTCAGGGCGATCTCATTCGGCGTCTTGCGCCGGGCCGCGCCCTCCACGAGTCCGATCATGCGGTCCAGGAACGAGTGACCGGGCTCCTGGGTGATCTCGACCTCGATCCGGTCGGAGAGCACCCGCGTGCCGCCGGTGACCGCGCTGCGATCCCCGCCCGACTCGCGGATCACCGGTGCGGACTCACCGGTGATCGCCGACTCGTCGACCGATGCGATCCCCTCGACCACGGTGCCGTCGCCCGGGATCAGCTCGCCGGCCTGCACCACCACCACGTCGCCCTTGGTCAGCTCGGACGCCTTCTTCTCGGTGCCGTCCCTGAGCCTGGCGACCGTCTCCTCGCGCAAAGAGCGCAGCGTGTCGGCCTGGGCGCGGCCGCGGCCCTCGGCGAACGCCTCGGCCATGTTCGCGAACACCACCGTCAGCCACAGCCAGACGGAGATCACGAACGTGTACCAGGCCGGGTCGTCGCCCCCCAGCGCCTTGCCGCCGAACACCTGGATCAGCCACGTGACGGTCGTGATCAGGGCGCCGATCTCGACCACGAACATCACGGGATTACGGACCTGCACGCGCGGATCGAGCTTCGTGAAGCTGTCGAGCATCGCCCGGGTGACGATGTCGCGGCGAAACAGGGAGATCGCGCGGCGCTCGGAGGGAGCCGAGCCAGGTGCGGTGTCGACGGACATCAGGCCGTCCCTGCGGTCGTCCGGTCCAGCGCGAGGTTCAGCTGGAGCACGTTGACGCCGGGCTCGCCGGAGAATCCGAGCCCACGCCCATGCGTGTGCGCGGAGATCAGCTCCATCACCGTCCCGAGGGGGAGGTCACGGACCGCGGCGATCCGGAAGGCCTGGATGCGGGCGTTGCGCACCGAGATGTCGGGGTCGATGCCCGAGGCCGAGCTGTCCGCGGCGTCGACGGGGACATTGGCCGCGGTCAACGTGCCCGGGTAGTAGTGGCCGTTCAGCTCGATGTAGGTCTGGATGTTTGCGGCGATTTCCTGCTCGGTCGCCTTGCTGTTGGGGCCGAGATTCGAGAACGTCGTCGCTGCCGCGTTGTCAGGGGGGAGGGTCGCCGACGGGCGGCCCTGGAAGTAGCGTGGATCCGGGGTGGTCACGGGCACGCCGTTCTGCGCCACGGGCTTGCGGTTCTTGTGGACCTGATCGCCGAAGCTCTGCCCGATGATCTTCGAGCCGACGAGCTTGCCCTTGACGTAGAGCTTCTGGCCGTTGGCGTTGCCGGGAAAGGCGACCTGGCTGATGCCCGTCACGACGAGCGGATAGGCGATGCCGAGCAGGAGCGTCAGCACGACAATCCCGATCGTGGCGGTGACGATGTCGCGTTTCATCGGTACAGGTGTCCGGTCAGGCCCTGCACGATCGGGCCGAGCAGCAGGGCGGGGAAGAACGTGAGCGCGCCGACGAGCACGATCACGCCGATCAGCAGCACCACGAACGTCGGGTTGTCGGTGCGCATCGTGCCCAGTCCGGGCGGGCTGACCCGCTTGCCGGCCACTGCACCGGCGACGGCGAGTGCGAACAGGATCGGCGCGTAACGCGCGAACAGCATGTCGAAGCCGCCGAGGTAGTCGGCGAAGCTGATCCCGTGGGCGCCGAGGTTGCCCGCATTCGGTTGCACCAACCCGCCATAGCCCGCGAACGCGGAACCGTTGTTGTTGGCCTGGCTCAGATAGGCGTAGAAGGTCTCGGAGAATCCCTGCGGACCGGCTGCCGCCGCGGAGATCGAAGCGCGGCCGGCCCTGGTCGCGGTCGCCATCGCCGTGCAGAACAGCGCGGACAACGGCGTTATCAGCAGACCGATCGCGACCAGCTTGATCTCCCTGGCCTCGATCTTCTTGCCGAGGTACTCGGGCGTGCGGCCGACCATCAGGCCGCCAATGAACACCGCCAGCAGGACGTAGAGCAGCATCGAGTACAGACCGGTCCCGACGCCGCCGAAGATGACCTCGGATGCGCTGAGGTTGGCGAACGGGACCGCGCCGCCGATCCCGGTGAAGGACTCGATCGCGCTGTTCACCGCGCCGCACGAGGTGACCGTGGTGACCACGTCGAACAGCGCCGAGCCAGCGACGCCGAAGCGCTGCTCCTTGCCCTCGAGGTTGCCTCCGGTGGAGCCCGGCAGCACCCCGGTGTGGAGCCCCGCTGCGTGCTGGGCCGGCGTGCCGTGGGCCTCGGCGACGTAGCAGACGATCGCCGCGCCGAGGAACATCACCATCATCGTCGCGTAGATCGCGTACCCCTGGCGGCGATTGCCGGCCATCCGGCCGTAGGTGAACACGAGCGCCGCGGGGATGAGCAGGACCAGTAGCATCTCGTAGAGGTTCGTGAAGCCAGTGGGGTTCTCGAACGGGTGCGCGGAGTTCGTGTTGAAGAACCCGCCGCCGTTGGTCCCGAGGAGCTTGATCGCCTCCTGCGAGGCGACCGGGCCCATCGCGATCACGTTCGGGAGGCCAGTGATCCCGTTGAAGCTGAGGTAGTGCGAGAAGTTCTGGATCGATCCCTGGAAGACCAGGACCAGCGCGCTCACGAACGAGATCGGCAGCAGGATCCACAGCACGGTGCGGACGATGTCCTGCCAGAAGTTCCCGAGCGCCGTGCCGCTGCGCGAGACGATCCCTCGGATCAGGGCGACCGCGACGGCCATCCCGATCGAGGCCGAGACGAAGTTCTGGACGGTGAGCCCAGCCATCTGGCTGAAGTAGCTCAGCGTCGTCTCGCCCCCGTAGTACTGCCAGTCGGTGTTGGTCAGGAACGACGAGGTGGTGTTGAACGTGACGTTCGCAGGCCCCGAGTGGAAGTGCATCGGATTCAGGCCGGTGAAGCCCCACAGTGTCTGCGTGCGGAGGATCAGATACAGCAGCAGCCAGCCGACGAGGGAGAAGACGATCAGGCTCCTGGCGTACTGCTTCCAGTCTTGGCCGGCGGTCGGGTCGACGCGCATCACCCTGTAGAGCAGGCGCTCGGGCCCACGCAGCAGCGGATCCATGAACGTGCGCTCGCCCGTGTAGACGGCTGCCATGTAGCGGCTGAGCGGCAGGGCCAGCGCGGTCAGGACCAGCGCGAAGGCGAAGATCGTAAGCCAGCCGAGAAACGTCATTCAGTTGCTCTCGAACCGGCGCATCAGAACCTCTCACCGCGCAGCAGCGCGTAGAGCAGGTAGGCGCAGACGAGCACCGAGACGACCAGCCCGAGCAGGTCCCCGGCGCTCATATCCGATCGATTCCGTAGATCAAGAGGTAGAGCAGGACGAACATCAGGGCGCCTGCCGCCACCGCCACCACATCAGCCATGCCCCAGATCGTGGCTGCCCTGGCATCAAGGCCGCGTGCAGATCCGGCCGAAGGGCATAAAGATGTTGTGAAGGCCCGCGATGTCTGACCCGCTGCTGACAATCGTGCTGCTGGCCAGCGCCGCGGTGAGCCTCGGCGCGAGCTGGGTGCTCGTCTCGCGCCTCGAGCGCGTCGGAGTGCGGCTGCGCATGTCCGAGTCGCTGCTCGGGATGCTCGCGGCGCTCGCCGCGGACTCGCCGGAGATCACGACGGCGATCACCGCGCTGGCCGGCCACCGCGCGCGGATCGGAGCGGGAGTCGTAATCGGCTCCAACGTATTCAACCTGGCCGCGTTGCTGGGCCTGTCGGGGCTGGTGGCCGGCGGCGTGCTCCTGCACCGGCGCGTCATCGCGATGGAGGGCGTCGTCGCGCTGTGGACCGCGCTGGTGTGCTTCGCCGTCGTGATCCACGCGCTGCCGGCCCCGGTGGGGCTGGGCCTCACGCTGCTCGTGCTCGTTCCCTACCTGCTGGTGCTCGGCCTGCGTCCCGCGCGGCGCGCACGCCTGCCGCTCTCACGGCGAGCACGCGAATGGCTGCGCGAGGCGATCGGGGAGGAGGAGGCCGAGCTGAGCGTGGCGATCCATCCATCGCGC
This sequence comes from uncultured Solirubrobacterales bacterium, assembly GCA_963849285.1. Taxonomy (GTDB): domain Bacteria; phylum Actinomycetota; class Thermoleophilia; order Solirubrobacterales; family Solirubrobacteraceae; genus Palsa-465. The sequence continues at coordinate 916,657 of CAWKGS010000005.1, read as the reverse complement.
GGCCGCGGGCGCGACGCGATCGAAGCCCTTGCCGCGGTGTTGGTCGTCGTCGGCGCGAGCATCGCCATGGAGCAGAGCGCCTCGAAGCTGGGCGCGCGGCACGGCGTCGCCGAGATCGTCGTCGGCGGCCTCGTCCTCGCGGTCCTCACGAGCCTTCCGAACGCCGTCGCGGGCGTGTACCTCGCCTCCCGCGGCCGCGGCGCCGCCACGCTCTCAACGGCGCTGAACAGCAACGCGCTGAACGTCGCGATCGGGCTGCTGCTGCCGGGCACGATCGCGGGCCTGGGCGCCGCATCGGGCCAGGCGACGCTGTCGGCCGCCTGGTACCTGGGGCTAACCGCGGTCGCGCTCGCGGGGGCCTACGCCGCACGCGGGCTCGGCCGCGCCTACGGGGCGATGCTCGTGCTCGGGTACCTGGGGTTCGTCGCCGCCGTGCTGGCGGTGGCGTAGGGCAGCTCGACGGCGACCGTCGGCAGCATCTCCTCGAGCAGCTCGAAGGCCGACGCCTGGAGCTGCTCGATCGTCGGCGCGAGCGCACGGCGCGCGGCCTCGCGCGCGGCGACCCGGCTCGTTCCGGTGCGCGCGGCGCGGACCAGCAGGGCCGCGGCATCTCCGGCGGCGGCCCGTGCGCCGGCCCGCGCGCGATCGCCGGCGATGTCGCCGACGCCCGCCCTCGCCGCCGCCCAAGCAGCCGCGGCGGCCGCCGCCCAGGCCGTCTCCCGCGCGGTCGCACGGGCCGCGAGCCCGGGGGCGAGCCACGACGCGGGGCCGCCGTTCCAGGCGGCGCGCGCCTCCCGGCGGGCCAGCTGCACCGCCTCGAGCGCCCGCGGCAGCTCCGCGCAGGAGCGGACGGGCGCTAGCGAGCGCAGGCGGCCGGCCGCGTCCATCAGCCCGGCGGCGGCGAGCCATGTGGCCGTGTAGGTGCGAATCAGCCAGTCCATCGCGAGCCACGCCCGGTGATGGTCCCAGCCGTCGCCGGCCGTCCCGATCGTCCGCGTCAGGAACGGGCGCAGCCGCTGGCGCGGCTCGTCCTCCAGGCCGTCGTTGAGCGCGATGCAGAAGCCGCGCAGCACGGGGCTGACGCACGTGGGCTGGTCGGAATGAGGCTCGCCCGCTATGTGACTCACCCATTCCATCGCGCAACGGCCGTCCTCAGGCCGGGCGTGAGTCCCGTAGTCGAGCCGGTAGTCGCTGCTCATCCTTCCTCCTTCTGCCCTTATACCTCCACCTGCAAGCCGACCATCAGCGTTCGCTCCCGCGGCAGGCCGAAGTGATCGATGGGACTGGTGGCATTGCGAGCCATGAACACGAACAGCTTCTTGCGCCAGTTCGCCATCCGCGGCGTGTTGGTCGGCAGGATCACGATCCGCGAGACGAAGTACGACGCGTGCTCGAGGTCGAGATTGCGTTCGAGGAAGCCGTGCTTGCGCGCGATCGCGAGCGCCTGGGGTATGTCCTGATGGTCGCGATAGCCGATCCGGATCGTGAGGTGACGCACCTTGTAGAGGCCCTTGCCCAGCCACTCGGAGGCGAACCGGTCCGTCAGGTAGACGTGGGGCACCCCGATCATCTCCAGCGAGACGATCACGATCCGCTCGTGGAACGCATCGTTGTGCTCCACCCCGGCGCGCAGTGCGAGCGGCGTCGTGTCCTTGTTGGGATTGAGGAATATCGCGGTGCCCGGGACCTTGCGGATCGGCGGCTTGCGCTCCGACACGTCCTCCAGGAACTCCTGGAGGGACCCCTCCTCCTCGGTGCGATGCTCGGTGACGATCTCACGGCCGCGCCGCCAGGTCATCATCACCAGCGCGAACGCGAGCCCGACGGCGAGCGACAGATACGCGCCGTGCTCGACCTTCGCCAGGTTGGCAGCGAAGAACGAGGTCTCGACGACCAGGAACAGCCCGACGAGCGGCACCAGCCGCCAGCGCGGGGTGTGCCACAGCGCCCTGGCGACGGCGCCGAACAGCAGCGTGTTGAGGATGAACGTGCCGGTCACCGCCACCCCATAGATCTCGGTCAGCTTGGCGGAGTGCTGGAACGCGAGGATCAGAGCCACCACGCCCACGCACAGCGCCCAGTTGATCAACGGCACGTAGATCTGGCCCTCGAGCGCGGACGTGTGGACGATCTTCAGGCGCGGCAGGAACCCGAGCTGAAAGGCCTGCCGGGCGACCGAGAAGGAGCCCGTGATCGCCGCCTGCGACGCGATGATCGTGGCGGCCGTCGCGAGCACGACCATCGCGATCCGACCGCCGCTGGGGACCAGGTAGTAGAACGGGTTGGAGATCGTGGACGGATGCGCGTGAATCAGGGCCGCCTGCCCCAGATAGCACAGGACGACCGCCGGGAACACGATCCCGAACCAGGTCGCGCGGATCGGCGTGGCGCCGAAGTGCCCGCGATCCGCGTACAGCGCCTCCGCGCCTGTGACCGCGAGCACCACGCTGCCGAGCGCGAGGAACGCGCGGCCACCGCCGTTGGCGATGAAGCGCGCGCCCCACACGGGCGAGAGCCCCTGCAGCACGCCCGGGTGCAGGATCACCTGGTGTAGCCCGAGCGCGCCGATCACGGCGAACCAGACCAGGATCACGGGACCGAACATCCAACCGACGGCGCCCGTCCCGAAGCGCTGCACCGCGAACAGGGCGATCAGGATCACCAGCGCGATCGGCACGACCAGGTGCGACAGGCTCGGCGTCACGACATCGAGCCCCTCGACCGCGGAGATCACCGAGATCGCCGGGGTGATCATCCCGTCGCCGAAGAACAGGCCCGCTCCGAAGATTCCCAGCGTGATCAGGATCGCCATGCGAGGCACCTTCTTGCGCTGGATCAGCGACGTCAGCGCCATGATCCCGCCGTCTCCGCGGTTGTGCGCTCGCATGATGAAGCCCGCGTACTTGATCGAGACCACGATCATCAACGCCCAGAAGATCAGCGAGGCGACGCCGTACACGCCCGCGGCGTTGGTATGCGCGACGTCGGCATGCTGGGTGAAGATCGCCTGTTCGGTGTAGAGCGGGCTCGTGCCGATGTCGCCGTAGACGATTCCCAGCGCGCCCAGCGCCAGGACGGTGCGGCTTGCGTGGGCGACGACATCGCGCTCCTGGTCGACGGCGGCCGCGAGGGTCGGGGAGAGATTGGTCCCCTCCTGCATCGGGACGGGCCGCACCGGCCAGTAGCCGAGCTTGTGCGCCGCCTCGTTGAAGCTCCTGCGAAAGCGCGGCTGCGTGGCGGTCGCGCCATCGCCGTCAGACGTCGGGGGATCGAGCTTGTGCGCGGCCTCGTGGAAGCTCCCCCGGTGCTCTCGGCGGCTCATGGGCGCGGTTCCGGAGGCGGGATGGTGGGTCTTGCTGGCGGTGCTTCCATGCTCATCGGTGTTCTGTTCGCTCAGCCCGCAAACCGGTAGCCCACGCCGGGATCGGTTCGAATGTAGCGCGGCCCGTCGAGCGGCTCGATCTTTCGGCGGAGGTTCGCGATGTGGGCGCGCAGCACCTGCGTGTCCTGCGCGTATCCCGCGCCCCAGACGGACACGAGCAGGTCGCGGTGCGTCATCAGCCGCCCGCGGTTGCGGGCCATCAGCCGCAGCAGGTCGAACTCGGTCTTGGTCAGGTGCACGTCCTCGCCCGCGCGCCTGACCGTGCGCTTGGAGAAATCGATCGCGAGCCCGTCTACGGCGAGGACCGCCTCCTCGGGCTCGCGCTCCACCCGCCGGAGGTTCGCCTGCAGCCGCGCGACCAGCTCCCGCGGGCCGAACGGCTTGGTGATGTAGTCGTCGGCGCCGTCGGCGAGCGCGCGCACCTTGGCATCCTCGTCGCCGACCGCGGAGAGCACGATCAGCGGAATCTCGCTCCACTCGCGCAGCCGGCGGCACACCTCGATCCCGTCGATGTCCGGCAGCACCAGGTCGACGATCGCCGCCTCGGGCTGCTGCACCGCCGCCACGTCAAGGGCCTCCTCGCCGCTGCTCGCCGGCAGCGCCTCGAACCCCGCGTCGCGCAGGATCACGCGCAGCGCCCGGAGGATCTGCTGCTCGTCGTCGCAGACGAGCACGCGAGGCCTGGACGCGGTCATGCCGGCACGCTCACCGGCGGCTGCTCGGGCACGGGGAGCGAGATCACGAAGCTGGTGCCCTGCCCCGGCAGCGACTCGACGCCGATCGTGCCGCCGTTGGCCTCGACGAAGCCCTTGGCGATCGCGAGCCCGAGACCGGATCCGGCCCACGGCTGCGCCCCGGGCCGCCCGACTCGGTAGAACGGCTCGAAGATCCGCTCCTGCTCGGCGGGCTCGATCCCGGGGCCCTGGTCGACCACCCGGATCACCACCCCCGATCCGGTTCGGCGGGCGTGCACGGACACCGGTCCGCCCGCCGCATGGCGACGCGCGTTCTCGAGCAGGTTCGCGAACGCCCGCTCGAGCTGTGCCGCGTCGGCGCGGATCACGGGCACGCCAGGGTCGATCGTTAGGCGCAGCTCGCCGTTGCCGCCCGGGACGCCCTCGCACGCGGCGACCACGACCTCCTCGATCGAGACCCAGTCCGGCCGCGGCGCGGCGCGGCCCGCCTGCAGCTTGGAGAGGTCCAGGAGCTTGTCGACGAGCGATGCCAGCCGCGTTCCCTCATCGACGACGGCACGGCTCAGCTCGGTGCGCTCCTCCGCGGTCAGCGCGCCGGTGCCGAGCGCGTGACCTGCGGCCACGATCGCGGTCAGCGGCGTTCGCAGGTCGTGGGAGACCGCGCGCAGCACCGCGGTCTTGATGTCGTCGCTGCGCCGCAGGGCGGCTGTCTCGATCGCCTCCGCCTGCATCGCGTCGCGACGCAACGCGATCGCCACGAGTGCTTCGAGCGCCGGCACGACCTGCGTCCGGATCCGCTGGAGCTGGTCGCTCGAGAGCGAGCGGGGGACCAGCAGCGTCGCGATCTGCGCTCCGGCGCCGTCGCGCATCGCGAGCGCCCGCCGGCGTTCGTCGCCGTCGGCCGTGCCCAGCTCGATCGCGGCGGAGGGAATCGCGAGCGCCTCCGCGGTGCGCCGGGCCGCGCCCCCGAGCGCGGCGCCGGTCGCCGAGCCCCTCAGCAGCTCGCGCGCGAGCGCCGCGGCGAGGTCGGCCTCGCGGCGACCCCGTTCGGCCTCCACCGCGCGTGCACGGGCCAGCTCGGCGATCGTGCTGACGACCACGGCCACGACCGTGAACGCCGCCAGTGCCACCCAGTTGCGGGAGTCCGCGATCGTGAACCTCCCCGCCGGCGGGAGATGGAAGAAGTTGAACGCGGCCGCGCTCAAGAGCGAGCTCCCGAGGCCGAGCGCCAGCCCCCAGTAGGCGGACACGAGCAGGACGGCGGGCAGGTAGACGACGCTCAGTGAGGCCGGCGAGGCGATCTGCTTGAGCGGATAGATCGCCGCCGTAGCCGCCGCGACCATCACCACCGCGGTCGCGACGCCGGTCCAGATGCTTCGGCGCTCGAGGCGCATACGCTCAGCGTAGTTCAGTGGGTGGCTGTCACGAGCGCGTGATGCTCGCGGGAAGGAGTCCGCCCGGCGAGGGCGAAACGCTGCTCATGCTGCTCAGACATCGTGCGCCCGGGATCGAGTTCCGCCCCACCAAGCCTGCGGAGGGCTTCGAGCACCTCCAGCAAGGCCAGATCGCCGTCCTCCGCTGGCTGCTGGCAAACCGCGTCGACTTCGTGCTCGTCGGCAAGCTCGCTGCCGCGATCAGGGGCGACGCGTCCGCAAGCGGCCCGGTCGCGATCGTGCCCGCGCCGTATGACCGCAACTACGAGCGCCTCAGCCGCGCGCTGTCCGCGGCGAACGCCCGGGTGCGGATCGAGACGGGCGCCGCGGCCGAGGAGGGGTCCGACACGATGCCCGCCAAGATGACCGCCGAGAAGCTCGCCCGCGGCCAGCGCTGGACGCTGCGCTGCGGCGAGGTCGACTTCGACGTCGAGGGCCGTCCCGACGGCGTCCAGCGCTTCCAGGAGCTGCTCTACGAGGCGAACCGGTACAGGCTGAGCGAGGACGTCAGCGTCGAGGTCGCCTCGCCCGAGGACATCGAGCACTACGCCCATCTTGGGCGCACCGGCGTCGCCCCGGAGATCCGGATCACGCGCACCCCGGGCGTCGAGCAGGACGCGCCCGCCTCCTGAGCGCCTGGCCGGCCGGGTCGGGCCAGCGATCGGCTCGGCTACGCTGAGCCGATGCCAAGACGTGTCGCGCTTTCGCTCGGAGGCGCGCTCGCCGGCGTCGTTCTGCTGTTCGCGACCTGGTATGCCGCGTTCCACATCGGGCTCATCGAGCACGCCGACGGCTCGATCCTGAACGGCTTCCTGGGGCTCAAGGGTCACCCGCACGTGTCCGGTGCGGCGCAGTTCATCGCGACCCTGTGCAACCCGAAGCCGTACGTCTACTTCGCGGTGCTACCGGTGCTGGTGGCGCTGGCTCGGCGGCGCTACCGGGTGGCGCTCGTGCTCGCGGCGATCCTGCTCGGCGCGAACGTCACCACGCAGCTGGTCAAGCCGGTGCTGGCCGAGCTGCGCACGGACCCGCAGCTGGGCTTCAACCCGGTCGCGCCGGCGTCTTGGCCCAGCGGGCACGCGACCGCGGCGATGTCGTTCGTGCTGGCATCGGTGATCGCCACACCGGCCCGGTGGCGCCCGCTGGTCGCGACGGCCGGAGCGCTGTTCGCGATCGCCGTCAGCTACTCGTTCCTGACGCTCGGCTGGCACTACCCGACCGACGTGCTCGGCGGGTTCCTGGTAGCCGCGACGTGGACGCTGCTCGGGATCGCCGCGCTGTTCGCGACCGACCCGTCCAGGGCGCCCGGATCGCCACGCCCGGTTTCGCTCCGGGGAGCGCTGACGCCGCCGGTGCTCGCGCTCTTCGGCGCGCTGGCGCTGGTCGCGCTCGCCGCGCTCGACCGCCCGCAGGCCGTCGTCTCCTACGCTCGCGCGCACGAGGCGTTCGTGATCGGCGCGGCGGTGATCGGCGCTCTTGCGCTGGCGCTGGCGACCGGACTGGTGGTGACGCTGCGGCGCTACGCGTCGTCGCGGTAGCGCCCAGGCTCCCACAGCGGCTCCTCGCCGCCATTGGCGCCGCGGCTGAGGATGAACAGCAGATCCGAGAGCCGGTTCAGGTAGCGGACCACCTCGGCGTTGATCTCGTCCCCGCAGGCGACCGCGAGGCGCTCGGCTCGACGGCACACCGTCCTGCAGATGTGCAGGTGCGCCGCGGCCGGCGTGCCGCCCGGGAGCACGAACGACTTCAGCGGCTTCAGCGTCGCGTTGACCTCATCGCAGCGCTGCTCGAGCCACTCGGTCTGGCGAGGCTGGACGCGCAGACGCTCGCGCTCGGGATCCTCGGGCGCGGCGATGTCCGCGCCGAGATCGAACAGATCGTTCTGGATCCGCTTCAGCCACGCGTCGTAGCCCTCGGGCAGGCCGCGGACGGTGAGCGTCAGCCCGATCAGCGAGTTGAGCTCGTCGGTCGTGCCGTAGGCCTCGATTCGCGGGTGGGTCTTGGGCACGCGGCTCATGTCACCCAGATGCGTCTCGCCCCCGTCGCCGAGCTTCGTGTAGATGCGCGTGAGGTTGACGGTCACCGCCGATCAGTGTATGCCGGTAGGATGCACCCCGTTCAAGGTCGGTGGCGATGGGAAGCCGGTGGGAAGCCGGCGCGGACCCGCCACTGTGATCGGGGACGCCGCCCGCAAGATGCCACTGGGTGACGCCGAGTCATCCCGGGAAGGCGCGGTGCGGTAGGCCCGTAAGCCAGGAGACCAGCCTCCGACCGCACAAGCCGATACGCCCTCGTGGAAAGGGGTGGCCCTCATGTCCGTACAGAAGACCCTTGCCCTCCTCGGAGCGCTGACGGCGCTTGCCTTGACGGCCGGCGCTCTCGCCACCGCCGGAGCCGGCGCCAGGCAACCGGCGGTGACGATCCGGATCGAGGGAAAGAACCGGACGCTTCTGGCGAAGACCGTGGTGCACACGCACTCCGGCTCGATCACCAAGGGCGGCGCCGCCAAGGGTGCCTGTCCCGCGTCGAGTGCCCAGGGGGCGCTGGACGTCGCGACCAAGCATCACTGGAGCGGCAAGTGGTACTCGAGCTACAAGGAGTACGAGATCTTCACGGTCCTCGGCGACCACGAGAGCGGAACGAAGTACTTCTGGGAGATCTTCGTCAACAACGTCGCGGCGACCGCGGGCGCGTGCGAGATCAAGCTGCATCCCGGAGACCAGCTGCTGTTCGCCGCGGTCCCCGTGAAGGGCGCCGGGTTCCCGCTCGCGATCGTCGCGCCGGTGCAGACGACCGCCCAGCGGCCGGTGACGATCACCGTCGTCTATTTCGACGCCAAGGGCAAGCCCAGGCCGCTGTCCGGCGCGACCGTGACGGTCGGCGGCAAGCGCGCGAAGACCGGCGGCGGCGGACGGCTCACGCTGACCCCGCAGGCGCCGGGCAAGTACATCCTGCGCGCCAGCGATCAAGGCTACGTGCGGGCCGAGCCCGTCCCGCTGGACGTTTTGTGAAGCAGGCGGCTCGCATCGCGCTCGCGACGGCGCTTCTTGCCGTCGCGAGCGGGTGCGGCCTGGGTGCCGGCGCCGGGACTTCCGACGTCAGCCTGACGGTGACCCAGCAGTTCGGCTCGAGCCAGATCGGCCGGGTGACGCAGGCCAAGGTGCCGGGCTCGGAGACCGTGATGCGGATGCTCGAGCGCTCCTTCCATGTGACGACCCGCTACGGCGGCGGGTTTGTCGAGTCGATCGACGGGCGCGCGGGCAGCTCGTCTCGGCTTGACTGGTTCTACTACGTCAACGGGATCGAGGCCACGATCGGCGCGGCCGGGACCGCGGTCCACAAGGGCGATCGCATCTGGTGGGACCTGCACGACTGGACCATGACCGACAGCGTCCCCGCCGTCGTCGGCTCGTTTCCCGAGCCGTTCCTGCACGGCAGCGCCGGCCGGCGCCTGCCCACGATCATCGAGTGCGCGAACGACGCCGGCAGCGCCTGCAGCCGCGTCAGCGATGAGCTCTCGCGCCTCGGCATCCCCGTCTCGAGCCAGCTGCTCGGGACCGGATCCGGGACCGACTCGCTGACCATCCTCGTTGGCACCTGGGCCGACGTCGGCTCCTCGATCGCCGGCGACCTGATCGAGCACGGCCCGGGCTCGAGCGGCGTGTACGCGAAGTTCGCGGGACCCGGCGGCAGCTCGCTCCAGCTCCTGGACCCGCGCGGAGGGGTCGCCCGCACGCTGGGTCCTGGGGCCGGGCTGATCGCCGCGACCTCCCAGTCCGGCGCCCCGCCGACGTGGCTGGTGACCGGCACGGATCGCGCGGGCGTGCGAGCCGCCGCGGCGGCGCTGAACCAGGGCGCGCTCGCGGATCATTTCGCGCTCGCCGTCCAGGGCGCGGCCAGGCTCCCGGTTCCACTCGAGGCCGCCTCATGACCTACCGCCGTCGCGCCAGCCCGTTGCACGCGGCTCGGGCCGGCGCCGGGTGCACGTACTGCCTGGCGCTCGCGTGCGCGGCGCTGTTGCTCTCCAACCCGGTCGCGCTCGGCGGCGTCGCGCTCGCCGTCACGGCCGCGGGCGTGGCGGCCGGCGTGGGACGCGAGCTCGGCCGAGCGGCGCGACTGGCGATCCCGCTGGGGCTGACGATCATGGCGATCAACGCGCTCGTCACGCGCGACGGCCTGACCGTGATCTGGCGACTGGGCCAGCTCCCGGTGCTCGGCCATACCGACATCACGCTCGAGGCGACGGCATACGGCGCGGTCCTCGGTCTCCGTGCGGCCGTGCTGATCCTGTGCGGCGCGCTCTACACGGTCGCGGTCGACCCCGACGAGGTCCTGCGCCTGTTCAGGCCGCTGTCGTTTCGCTCCGCGCTGACCGCGACGCTCGCGACGCGGATGGTGCCGGTGCTGGCCCGCGACGCCGCACGCCTGGCGGAGGCCCGGCGCTGCCGCCCGGGAAGGCCCCCGTCGCGGGCGGCGCTGATGCGCGCCACCACCGCGGGCCTGCTCGACCGCGCCCTCGACGTCGCCGCGGCGCTCGAGGTCCGCGGCTACGGCGCCGCGCGCCGTCCCGCCCGCCGGCGCCGGCCGTGGTCGCGCCACGATCTCGCGTTCGCGGCGGCCGCCGCGGCGCTGCTCGCGATCTCGATCGCCGCGCGCGTCGCCGGACTGGCGCGCTTCAGCGCCTACCCGACGCTGCACATGCCGGGCGCGCCCGGCGCGGCGGTGCTCGCCGCGGGCCTCGCCGCCTGCGCGCTGCTGCCGTTCGCCGACCGCCGGGGGATCGAGCGGTGAGCGTGCTCTCGCTCGATCGCGTGAGCTACAGCTATCCCGGCGCGGACGCGCCCGCGCTGCGGGATGTGACGCTCGATGTCGAGCCCGGCGAGCTGGTCGTGCTCGCGGGCGCCTCCGGCTCGGGCAAGTCGACGCTGCTGCGGGTCGCGAGCGGGCTGGTCCCGCACTTCCACGGCGGGACGTTCTCGGGACGAGCGGCGGTCGCCGGCATGGACGCACGCGACCACGGCCCCGGAGAGCTCGCCGCGGCGGTCGGGACGCTGTTTCAGGATCCCGAGACGCAGGTGGTGATGGGCACCGTCCGGGCAGAGCTGGCGTTCCCGCTCGAGAACCGCGGCCACGCCGACGCCGCGATCGCTCGGGGCGTGGAGGAGGCGGCCCTCTCGCTCGGGATCGCGTCGCTGCTGGAGCGCTCCACGGCGACGCTGTCCGGCGGCGAGCTGCAGCGGGTGGCGCTCGGCGCCGCGCTGGCCGGCCGGCCCTCGCTGCTCGTGCTCGACGAGCCGACCTCGCAGCTGGACCCGGTCGCGGGCGACGAGCTGATCGGGGTGCTGCGGCGCTGCAACGAGGACTTCGAAGTAGCGGTGCTGATCGCCGAGCACCGGCTGGAGCGCTGCCTGACCTTCGCGGACCGCGTGATCGCGCTCGCGGACGGGCGCGTCGTCTGCGACGCCGCGCCGACCGAGTTCCTGCGCTGGGCGTGCGCCGCCGCCCCGGACCTCGCAACCCCGGGCGCCCGGCTCCTGCTCGGCGTGGGGCTCCCGCCCGTCGCGGGCGTCAAGCGGGCCCGGGCCGCACTGCGCACCGCCGGCATCGACCCTCCGGCCCTGCAACCCGCGTGCGCATCGCCCGCCGTGGGTCCGGCAGCGCTGGCCTTCGACCGGGTCTGGCACGAGCTGCGCGACGGGCCGGCGATCCTGCGAGGCGTCTCGCTCCAGATCGGCGCTCGCGAGCGGGTCGCGCTGATGGGGCGCAACGGCGCCGGCAAGTCGACCCTGCTGCGGCACGCCGCCGGCCTGCTCGCGCCCACGCGCGGCCGCGTGAAAGCCTCCGGCCGGGTCGCTCTCCTGCTCCAGAACCCGAACGACTACCTCGTGCACGAGACGGTCGCGCGGGAGGCGCCGCCGGCGGCGCTCCGCGCACTCGGGCTGAGCGGACTCGCCGAGCGCCACCCGCGCGAGCTCTCCGCGGGGGAGCGCCAGCGCCTCGCGCTCGCGATCGTGCTCGGCGACCCGGAGTCGGACCCCGCCGCGGTCGTCTGCCTGGATGAGCCCACCCGCGGGCTCGACCGCGCGCTCAAGCGCGAGCTGGCGCGGGAGCTGCGCTCGCTCGACGCCGGCGTGCTCGTCGCGACCCACGACCCGGAGTTCGTCGCCGCCTTCGCCGATCGGGTGATCCTGCTCGCGGACGGCCGGCCGATCGCCGACGGACCGGTGCGCGAGGTGCTCGCCGGCGGAACCTACTTCGCCACCGAGACGGGGCGGATCTTCCCCGGCGCGCTGACGCCCGAGGAGGCGATCGCGCGCCTCGCGCGAGCGCAGGAGGTGCTCGCGTGAGCTGGCAGATCGCGTCCTTCGCGATTCTCGCCGTCGCGCTCGCGGGAGGGTTCGCGTGGTACGAGCGCGGTCATCCCGATGCGCGGATCGTGGCGCTGATCGCGACCCTGGCGGCGTTCGCCGCCCTCGGCCGGATCGCGTTCGCCTCGATCCCGAATGTCAAGCCGACCACCGACATCATCCTGATCTCGGGTTACGCGCTCGGCGGCCCGCCGGGGTTCGTCGCCGGCGCGGTGGCCGGCCTCGCCTCGAACTTCTTCTTCGGCCAGGGTCCGTGGACCCCGTGGCAGATGGCGGCCTGGGGGGCGACCGGGCTGGTCGGCGCCGCCCTCGCGCGCGTGAGCGGCCGGCGCCTGGGCCGCTGGCCGCTGGCGCTCGCGTGCGGCGTCGTGGGGTTCGCGTTCACCGCGACGCAGGACGCCGGCGACTGGGTGAACTACAGCGATCACAATCTCGCCCAGCTCGGCGTGTACGTCGGCAGGGGCGTCGGCTTCGACTTCGTCCACGCGGCGGGATGCGTGGCCTTCGCGCTGGCGTTCGGACCGGCGCTGGCGCGCTCGCTCGAGCGCTTCGCCCGCCGCCTGGAGGTCAACTGGCAGCCCGTCGTGCCGGTCCTGCTGGTGGCGCTCGCGCTGCTCGCCGTGGCGGCGGCGCCGCCGCGGGCAACTGCGGCGGGGACTCCCGCCGGGTACCTGCTCGCCGCCGAGAACTCCGACGGCGGCTTCGGCGCCGCGGCGGGCGAGGCCTCCTCGCCGCTGTTCACCGGCTGGGCGGCACTCGGGCTGGCCGCGTCCGGGGTGGATCTGAACGCGCTGGACAACGGCGCCCTGATCGGCTACATGCGCGCGGGAGCTCCCTCGGACCCGGGAGCGCTCGAGCGTACGATCCTCGCACTCCGAGCCGCCGGGCAGCCCGCCGGCGGCCTGCTCGGCGCGCTCGAAGCGGACATCCGAAACGACGGGTCGGTGGCCGATCAGGTCAACCTGACCGCGTTCGCGGTGCTCGCGCTCCGCGCCGCGGGCGTTGCGCCCAGCGCTCGCACACGCGGCTGGCTCGCCCGCCAGCAGGACTCCGACGGCGGCTTCAATTTCGCGACGGCCGGCGGCGCGAGCGATGTGGACGACACCGGCGCGGCACTGGAGGCGCTGGGGCGCAACAGACGTGCGATCGCCTTCCTGCGCGCGGCCCAGAACCCCGACGGCGGATTTCCGTCACTCCCCGGCGCGTCGTCCAACTCCCAGTCGACCGCCTGGGCGGTCCAGGGACTGATCGCCGCCGGGGTCGATCCCGGCTCGATGCCACACGGTTCGCCGGTGCGCTATCTGCAGTCGCTGATCGCTGCGGACGGGCACGTCCGCTACTCGAGCGCGAGCGACCAGACGCCGGTGTGGGTCACCGCCCAGGCGCTGATGGCGATCGCCGGCAAGCCCCTGCCGCTGGTTCCGGCCGCCACCTCCGCAGGTGCGCGCCGCGGTGCGCTCCCGGCTGCGCGCTCGGCCCGGTCGCGCCCGCGCGCGCGGGCCCGCCTGCACCGGGTTGCCGCGCACCGCCGCCGCTTGCGGACGGGCAGGCCTGGCCGGACCGCGGGCACCGACGCGCTGGCGATCGACGCGGGCGTGCTCGCGGCGCTCGCGCTCGCGCCGGTGGGGCAGTGACGGGTCCCACGGCAGGCGCGAATCGATACCCTCCCGCGCCGCGATGCGGATTGGCGTACCACGGGAGACCGCCGAGCTCGAGCGCCGTGTGGCGCTCGTGCCCGAGGTGGTCGGCAAGCTCACCGGCGAGGGCCACGAGGTGCTCGTCGAGCGCGGCGCCGGCGCGGGCGCGCTGATCCCGGACGCGCAGTACGAGGAGGCGGGCGGGAAGCTCGTCGACGACGTCTGGGACGCCGAGGTGATCGTCAAGGTGGCGCCGCCCAGTGCGGAGGAGACCGGTCGCCTCGGTTCTGACTCGGTGCTGATCGGCTTCCTGGCGCCGCTCACGAACGGCGACGGGATCAAGGCGATCGCGCAGAGCGGCGCGACGTCGTTCGCGCTCGAGGCGGTGCCGCGGATCAGCCGCGCGCAGTCGATGGACGCGCTCTCCAGCCAGGCCAACATCGGCGGCTACAAGGCCGTGCTGATCGCCGCGACCGAGATCGGCCGCTTCTATCCGATGCTGATGACCGCGGCCGGGACGATCCGGCCCGCCACGGTGCTGGTGCTCGGGGCCGGCGTCGCGGGCCTGCAGGCGATCGCGACCGCACGGCGCCTCGGTGCCGTCGTGCAGGGCTTCGACGTGCGCGCGGCGGTCAAGGAGCAGGTTGAGTCGCTCGGGGCCCATTTCCTCGAGTTCGATCTCGGCGGCGACCTGGAGGGAGAGGGGGGATACGCGCGCGAGCTCACCGCGGAGCAGCAGGCGCGCCAGCAGGAGCTGATGGCCGAGGCGATCGGCAAGTGCGACGTCGTGATCACGACCGCGGCGGTGCCGGGCCGCCGTGCCCCGATCCTCGTCACCGAGAAGGCGGTCCAGCTGATGAAGCCGGGCTCCGTGATCGTCGATCTCGCCGCCGAGACCGGCGGCAACTGCGAGCTGACCGAGGCCGGCAAGACCGTGATCGCCCACGACGTCAAGATCCTGGGCCCGCTGAACGTGCCCTCGACGATGGCCGAGCACGCCTCACAGCTCTACGCGCGCAACATCCAGGCGCTGCTCGGGCTGATGATCGGCGAGGAGGGGCAGCTGTCGCTCGACTTCGACGACGAGGTGATCGCCGGGGCGTGCATCACCCGCGGGGGAGAGATCGTTCACGAAGGCGCCAAGGCCGCGACCGGCGCCCCCGCCGCTGGCCAGAGCTCGTGAGCACCGTCACCGAAATCGCGATCCTCGTGCTGGCGGCATTCGTCGGCTTCGAGGTGATCTCGAAGGTGCCCAACACGCTGCACACGCCGCTGATGTCCGGCACCAACGCGATCCACGGGATCGTGCTGCTCGGCGGGCTGCTGCTGATGCACGACGCGTCCGGGTTCCTTGAGCACCTGCTGCTCGTGATCGCGATCACGTTCGGCACGATCAACGTGATCGGCGGGTTCTTCGTCACCGACCGGATGCTCGGCATGTTCAAGCGCAAGGACCCGCCGAAGGCGGACGACGAGGATCAGTGACGCTCGCCACCTCCTTCATCCACAACGCGAACTTCATCGACGCGCTGTACATCGTCGCGTTCGCGCTGTTCATCTACGGGATGAGCGGGCTGACGGGGCCGCGCACCGCGGTCCCCGGCAACAAGATCGCCGCCACCGGCATGGTGATCGCGGTGATCGCGACCCTGCTGGAGCCGGGCGTCTTCAACGGGTCCTCGACGCCGTGGCTGATCGCGCTCGGCCTGGTCCTGGGCACCGCGATCGGGATCCCCGCAGCCCGCAACGTGAAGATGACCGCGATGCCGCAGATGGTGGCGCTGTTCAACGGCGTCGGCGGCGGCGCGGTCGCGCTGATCGCGTGGGTCGAGTACCGCAAGCACTTCGGCGGCGACTATCCGTTCAAGAACGAGCTGTTCGAGCTGTTCGGGGCGATCGTCGGCTCGATCTCCTTCTGGGGCTCGAACATCGCCTTCGGCAAGCTCCAGGAGATCCTGCCCGGCCGGCCGATCAAGCTGCCCGGCTCCGCGCAGGCCGTGCTCAACACGCTGCTGTTCGTGATCGCGATCGCCAGCGCGGTGGTGCTGCTCGCCGGGACGCACTCCCAGGCGCTGTTCATCATCGGCATCCTGGTCGTCTCGGCGTTGCTCGGCAACATGATCGTGCTGCCGATCGGCGGCGCCGACATGCCGGTCGTGATCTCGCTGCTGAACGCGTTCACGGGCCTGTCGGCGGCCGCGACGGGAGTGGCGCTCGGAAACACCGCGATGATCGTCGCCGGGATGATCGTCGGCGCGTCCGGAACGATCCTCACCAACCTGATGGCGAAGGCGATGAACCGCTCGGTCCCCGCGATCATCGCCGGTGGCTTCGGCGGCGAGGTGGCCGCGCCTGCGGCCGGCGACATCGAACGCGGGCCGGTGAAGTCGACCTCGCCGCAGGACGTCGCGATCCAGCTCTCGTACGCACGCCTGGTCGTGATCGCCCCGGGCTACGGAATGGCGGTGGCGCAGGCGCAGCACGCGGTGCGCGAGCTCGAGAAGGCGCTCGAGGCCAAGGGCGTCGAGGTGCGGTTCGCGATCCATCCGGTCGCGGGGCGGATGCCCGGTCACATGAACGTGCTGCTGGCCGAGGCCGACGTGCCGTACGACCTGCTCAAGGAGATGGACGAGATCAACCCCGAGTTCCCGCGCACCGACGTGACGCTCGTGATCGGCGCCAACGACGTGACCAACCCGGCCGCCAAGAACGAGCCCGGCTCGCCGATCTACGGGATGCCGATCCTGGAGGTCAACGAGTCGCACTCGGTGATCGTCCTCAAGCGCTCGATGGCCTCGGGCTTCGCCGGCATCGACAACCCCCTCTTCTACGACGAGAAGACGCAGATGCTGTTCGGCGACGCGAAGCAGTCGGTCAGCGACATCACCTCCGAGGTCCAGGCGCTGTAGGCGGCGCGCAAGACGCGTCGCCGGGGCGGAGAAACGGTTAGAGTGCGCCGCGATGGATCCCGCTCGCCTGACCGCGATTCCGATCTTCTCCGACCTCAGCGCCGAGGAGGCCAAGCGCCTCGCGGCGTTCGCGACCGAGACGAGCGTCGCCGAGGGGCAGATCCTGATGAAGCAGGGCGACTACTCGACCGAGCTGATCGCGATCGAGGAGGGCACGGCCGACGTCCTGCGCGACGGCAACAAGATCGCCTCGCTGAAGCAGGGCGACCTGATCGGGGAGATGGGCCTGCTCTCGCGCGAGCCCCGCAATGCCGACGTGATCGCCACCTCGCCGATGCGCGTCTTCAAGCTGACGCACTGGGAGATCCGGCGGATGTCCGAGGAGACCGTCGAGCGGATCCGCAAGATCATCGAAGATCGCATGCAGGCCGGCGTCGCCGATCCGGGTCACTGAGCGCGCGCCGTCGGGGGCATGTGATAGCGTGCCGCCAGCCGAACCCCCGGAAAGCCGCCTCGGGGGACGGGGAACCCACTTCGTTGGGGCGAGTCTCGCGGTGATCCGCGAGAGGCGCACATAGAGCGCCAGCCCGTCAGCTAACCCCGCAGGCGCCAGGCAACAGACGTTGCAACCGCGACCTGCGGAGGCCCGTAGGTGCTCGTTTCCAGGAACTTTCCGAAAGCGAACATGTGCAAGCCGACACCGCGCAGCGGTCCCTCACGGCCTCGTGCCGAGGGTCCTAGTGCGATGGATCGCGCACGTCGGCTGTGCATCTCCCTGGCAGTTGCCCTGCTACTCCCGGCCTCCGGGGCGCTGGCGGACCCCTCCGGCGGCGCGGGGCTCGTCACGCCGCAAGCCCCGCGCGGCATCGTCGTCGCGCACACCGCGATGGCGGTCTTCGGGCGGGTGCTGCGCAAGGGCGAGTCCGGCAACGACATCCAGACCCTGCAGACCTGGCTGGACGACCTGGGCTACAACGTCCCGGTCACGGGCTACTTCGGCTCGATGACCAAGGCCGCGGTCAAGCGCTTCCAGCAGTCGCACCGCCTGCGCCCGGCCAGCGGCACCGTGGGCGCCCGCACGGCGATTGCGCTCCAGTCGGCGGTCAGGAAGGCCTCCAAGACCGGGGGGCTGAACGCGGCGTCGGGTGGCTCCACTCCGTACGGCGACTTCCCGGGCTCCTCGCCCTCCTCGAGCAAGCTGGTCTTCCCGCTGCGGCCGCTGTCTCGCGTCCTCGGGCCCAGCACGTGGTCACTTGACCAGGGAGTGGACATCTCCACGATCAACTACGACTGCGGCAAGCAGGTGACCGAGGTCGCGATGGCCAACGGCACGATCGTGCAGGAGGGAATCGACGGGTTCGGGCCGGCGGCGCCGGTGCTGAAGGTCGCCGGCGGGCCCTACAAGAACCGCTACATCTACTACGGTCACGCACTGCCGGCGCTCGTCAAGGTCGGGGCGCACGTGACCGCCGGCGAGCCGATCGCCGAAGTGGGCTGCGGCGACGTCGGCATCTCGAGCGGACCCCACATCGAGAGTGGCATCAGCACCCCCGGCGGACCGCCCTGCTGCCCGGGCTGGCAGGAGACCTCGCCCGCCTGGTACGACGTCCTGCTGCGGCTCTACCACGCAGCCGGCGGCAAGGGCTAGACCCAGACTCCAGCGCCGAGTCGCTGGGTACGCTGCGGGGCATGATCCCCCGCCAGGATGCGCTGGAGGCGATGAGCGGCGAGCGCTTCGACGTGGTCGTGATCGGCGGCGGGATCACGGGCGCCGGGGTCGCGCTCGACGCGGCCTCACGCGGCTACAGCGTGGCGCTCGTGGAGAAGGCGGACTACTCCTCGGGGACCAGCAGCCGCTCGTCGAAGCTCGTGCACGGCGGCCTGCGCTACCTCCAGAAGTTCGACCTGGGCCTCGTCCGCGAGGCGCTGCTCGAGCGGCAGTTGCTCGTCAAGCTGGCGCCGCACCTGGTGCGTCCGCTGCCACTCGTGGTGCCGGCGTTCGACGGGGCGCGCCCGGACCGGCTGGTCGGGATCGGGCTGAACATGTACGACGTGATGGCGTCGCGGGGCCTGCGCGAGCGACGGGCGCGGCGCGAGGAGTCCGACAGCGACTGGAGCCCGGCCCGTCATCGCGTGATCACCGGCGAGGAGGTCGTGGAGCTGCTGCCGGCGATCACACCCCGGGAGCCGACGGGGGGCTACCTGTTCTACGACTGCCAGACCGACGACTCGCGCCTGGTGCTCACGGTCCTCGGTGAGGCGGAGCGCTTCGGCGCGATCTGCGCGAACCGGCTCGAGGTCGCCGAGCTGCTGCACGAGGACGGCCGCGCCGCCGGCGTACTCGCGCGGGACGCGGAGACCGGCGCGGAGCTGACGATCCGGGCCGACAACGTGATCAACGCGACCGGCGTGTGGGCTGACCGGATCCGGCCCGAGGAGCTGCACTCCGAGGCCGAGGCGCCGACGATCATCCCCAGCCGCGGCGCGCACATCACGCTCGCCACCGCGGACCTGCCCCTGGTCGCGGGCGCGATCGTGCCGGCGGGCGAGGGCCGGCTGATCTTCGCGCTGCCGTGGCTCGGGCGAAGCCTGATCGGTACCACCGACAACCCCTACGACGGCGAGATCGACAACGTCAAGCCATCGGAGGAGGACATCGCGTACCTGCTCGATGCGGTGAACGAGTTCTTCGGGACGAGCCTCGGCAGCTCGGAGCTGACCGGCGCGTACGCCGGCGTGCGGCCGCTGATCGCGACCGGCGACAGCCGCAAGTCCGTGGACATCTCGCGCCGCGCGGAGCTGTATGAGACCTCCAGCGGGCTGATCACGATCACGGGCGGCAAGCTCACCACGTTCCGGCGGATGGCCAAGATGGCCGTCGACCGCCTGGTCGAGCGCGATGGGCGCCAGGCCCCATGCCGGACCCACGAGATCCCACTCGGGGAGCCCGCCGATCCCGCCTCGCTGCCGCGCGTCGAGGGGGTTTCCGAGGAGTCCTACTCGGCTCTCGCCGGCCGCTACGGCCATGCCGCGGAGAACGTGCTCGCGGTGGCCGCAGAGCGGCCCGCGCTGTCTCAGCCGATTTTGGACGGCCTGCCCGACCTGCTCGCGGAGGCGCCTTTCTCCGCGCGCCACGAGCAGACGCGGACCGTCGCCGACGTGCTGCTGCGCCGGACCCGCCTGGCGCTGCTCGCCGGGCATGAGCTGTGCGTGGCGGACTCCCGGGCGCCCCGTCGGGTCGCGACCGCGCTCGCGCCGGAGCTCGGCTGGGACGAGCGCCGCGTCGCCGCCGAGGTCGAGCGGTTCCGCGAAGAGGCCCGCGCCGAGGGCATCGGGGCCGGCTAGTGGCACCCCCGAGATCGCTGCGCACGACCCGCGGGACGCTCGAGCTGGGGGAGAGGCCGCTGCTGATGGGGATCGTCAACGCGACCCCGGACTCGTTCTCGGACGCGGGTCTCGGTCGGACCCTGCAGGCCCGGACCGAGCGCGCCCGAGCGCTGCTCGAGGCCGGCGCGGACCTGATCGACATCGGCGGCGAATCGGGCGTGACCAACCGCCCGCCGGTGGCGCCCGAGGAGGAGATCGAGCGCGTGGTGCCGCTGATCGAGAAGGTCAGCCGCGAGCTCGGGGCGCTCGTCTCAGTCGACACCTACAAACCGGCCGTCGCGCGGGCGGCGATCGCCGCCGGCGCGGCGATCGTCAACGACGTCAGCGGCCTGCGCGACCCCGAGCTCGCAGAGGTCTGCGCCGCCAGCGGTGCCGCCCTGGTGCTGATGCACACGCGCGCGGCGCCGAAGCAGAAGCTGCTGGATCGCTCCTACGATGAGCGGATATTCGACGACGTGGAGGCGTTCCTGCGCGAGCGGATCGAGCTGGCGCTCGCCCGCGGCATGCGGTTCGAGCAACTGCTGCTCGATCCCGGGCCGGACTTCGGCAAGACGCCTTTCCAGACGGTGCAGGTGCTGCGCCGTCTGGGGGAGCTGCACGCCCTCGAGCGCCCGCTGCTGCTGGCGGCCTCACGCAAGGACTTCGTCGGTGCGATCACTCGCCGGCCGCCGCGCGCGCGGCTTGCCGGGACGCTCGCGGCGGTCGGTCACGGCGTCGCCGCGGGGGCGCACGTGCTCCGCGTGCACGACGTCGCGCAGACCGCTGATTACCTGGCGGTGCGCGCCGCGCTGGAGGGCGAGGACGCGCTCGATCCGGCCCTGGTGCTCGGAGAGGAGCTGCGCTGGCAGCAGGACGGCTGATCGAGGCGGCGTGCGGGGGCCGCCGGGCGGCACGCTAGATTTGGGGACGCCGGGCGCTGGCTCAACGCGCTCGGAGCTAACTCACACCACGCCACAGGAGGCTGCTCATGTCCGTCCTCGATCGCGATGCTCTCGAGCAGAGCCCGCTTGCCGACCTTCACGCGATCGCGTCCGAGCTCTCGATCGATGGCTACCGCCGGCTTCGCCGCGCCGCGCTGATCGACGCGATCCTCGAGCGCCAGTCGGGGGATGCGCCCGCCCCCGTGTCCACCGCCGATGATGATGCGGAGGAGGAGGACGGCGAGGTCGCGGTCGAGGTCGAGGTCGAGGTCGAGGGCGAACCGGCGGACGAGGCCCGCGAGGACGAAGAGGAGGACGACGAGCAGCGCGCGCCCCGGCGCCGCCGCGGCCGCCGGGGCGGTCGCGGGCGCGGCGCGGCCCGCGAGCAGGAGGACGAGCTTGCCGCCGAGGATTCGCCGCGCGAGGAAGAGGAGACCGAGGAGGAGCCGGCCTCCGAGGACACGGCAGTCGAGGGCGTCGTCGAGCTGCTGCCCAACGGATCGGGCTTCGTTCGGGTCGATCCGCCGGACCCCTCGGACAACGACGTCTACATCTCCGCCGCACAGGTGCGGCGTTGCGAGCTCGTCTCCGGCGATCGGATCTCGGGCCCGCGACGCGCGCCACGGCGCTCTGAGCGGTTCGCCTCGCTGGTCCGGATCGACACGATCAACGGCCAGCCGGCCGATCAAGCGGGCGACGGCGGCCGCTACGACGACCTTCCTGCGGCCTTCCCGAGCGAGCGCTTCCGGTTGGGGTCCGAGGATCCGACGGTCAAGGCGATCGAGTGGCTGACGCCGATCGGCCGCGGCTCCCGCGTGACGATCGTCGGCGCGGCGCGCGCGGGGAAGACCGAGACGCTCCGGCGCTTGGCCGAGGCGTTCGCCCAGCAGGAGGACCTGCAGCGCTTCGTGGTGCTCGCCGGCGTGCGGCCCGAGGAGATCCCCGAGTGGAACACGGGCGCGATCCCGCCGGCGGCGGCCGTCAGCTTCGCTGCGTCGCCCGACGCGCAGGGACAGACCGTGGAGCGGATCGTCGAGCAGGCCCGCAGATTCGCCGCCCGTGGCGCCCACGTGGTGGTGCTGATCGACACGCTCGAGGGCATCCCGCCTGCCGTCGCGCGCAAGTTGCTCGCGGCTGCCCGCAACATCGTCGACGGCGGGTCGCTGACGATCGATCGCCACGGCGAGCGCCGCGCTGGGAGGCGAGACGACGGTCATCGCGCTCGACGCGACGATGGCCGGCTCCGGCCGCTTTCCGGCGCTGGACCTGCTCGGCAGCGGCACGATCAAGCCGGAGCTGCTCGTCGGGGACGCCGGCGCGGGGGCGATCGCGCGCACGCGGGCCGAGGCCCTCGAGTCCGCGTGATCCCGCGCGGCCACGTCGCTCAGTACGCGGTGCACCGGGCCCGGTGCCGCGGCGAGGCCTTGTAGCGCGGCAGCCGGCCGCGATTCCAGAGCAGCTCGTCCACCCTGGCGGCGCAGCTCCCGGGCCGCGCCGCGACGATCAGCTCGACCGCGTGCAGCGCGCAGGCGCGGATCTCCACCTCCTCGGGGGAGCCGTGCTCGATCAGCCCTCCGCGGTCGATCCGCTCGACCAGCTGGCTGGAGAAGCGCAGGACGCCATCGAGCCGCAGAACGTGGGGGACGAGGTTGTCCGCGAACATCGTCAGCCGGTCGAGATCGCCGAACGCGGCCGCGCCGGCGCGGTGCAGGTCCGCCGCGGCCAGCTGCGCGCGCTTGAGGAACGGCAGCTCGATGCCGTCATAGCTCGACACATCGGCGAACGAGTCCCAGCCGGCCAGGAGCGTCACGAGCCCGACCGCCGAGCCGGCGGCGGCCTCGATCACCGCCGGGAAGCCGCCGAGCTCCTCGACGCGGGCGCCGAGGTCGTTCAGCGAATCCGCGAACAGCGCCGTCAACTCGTGGCCGGGGTCCTGCCCGACGGTCGCGGCGATCTCACCCCGCGTGATCTCCCGAAGCTGCCGGGGGCTCCAGGGGCCCTCGGCGGCGAAGCGGCGCTGGACCCCGCCCGCGATCGTGTCGTAGCCGGACATGCCCGGCGGCTTGCGGAGGGTCGGGAACCAGCCGGAGCCGAAGTTGATCGCGTCGAGCGTGAGCCAGAACGCCGCGGGGTCGGGCTGCGTCGGCGCGGGTGCCCGATGTGGCATCGACGGGAGGGACGGTGGCATCGACGGGAGGGACGCCGCGTACGGAGCGACCGCCGCTTCAACGATCCGGACGTGCCGGGCCCGCGAAGCGACCTGCGCGGATGCCTCGCGGAGGCGGATGAGGATGTCGTCTGTCATCGAGGAGGGTGGCCGAGAAACCGGCCATATTTTCCGGTTTCTCGGCCAACCTCCAGCATGGCGTGACGACCACTCCCGTCGCTACCGTTGCAAGCCGAATGCCCGACACGACGATCGAACTCGATCAGCTGCTCGCCGGCCTCAACGAGCCCCAGCGGGAGGCCACCACCTACGGCGAGGGGCCGCTGCTGATCCTCGCCGGCGCCGGCTCGGGCAAGACGCGGGTGCTGACGCACCGGATCGCCTACTTGGTCGCCACGGACATGGCGAAGGCCAGCGAGATCCTCGCGATCACCTTCACCAACAAGGCCGCGCAGGAGATGCGCGAGCGTGCCGAGCTGCTGGTCGGACGCCGGGTGCGGGCGATGTGGGTGATGACCTTCCACTCGGCGTGCGCGCGGATGCTGCGAGCGCATGCCGACCGGCTCGGCTACACGCGCCAGTTCACGATCTACGACCAGGCGGACTCCCGCAGGCTGGTCAAGCGGTGTCTCGACGACCTCGGTCTCGACCCCAAGCGCTACACCCCGGCGTCGGTGCTCGCACAGATCTCCGACGCCAAGAACCGCCTGCGTGACGCCGACGAGTACGCGCGGATGGTGGGGTCGTACTTCGAGCAGACCGTGGCCGACGTGTACCGCTCCTACGAGCGCGACCTGCACCGGATGAACGCGATGGACTTCGACGACCTGCTGTTCCGCGCCGTCGACCTGCTGCGGATGTTCCAAGAGGTTCGCGACCAGTACGCCACCGGCTTCCGGCACGTGCTCGTCGACGAGTACCAGGACACCAACCACGCCCAGTACGTGTGGCTGCAGCTGCTGGCCTCCGAGCACCGGAACCTGATGGTCGTCGGCGACGATGCGCAGTCGATCTACAGCTTCCGCTCGGCGGACATCCGCAACATCCTCAACTTCACCGACGACTTTCCCGACGCCCACGTCGTCAAGCTCGAGCAGAACTACCGCTCCACGCAGACGATCCTCGATGCGGCCAACGCGGTGATCCGCAACAACCGCGGCCAGAAGCCGAAGTCCCTGTGGACCGAGCTCGGGCAGGGCGATCCGATCAAGGTCCGCGAGCTGGAGGACGAGCACGCCGAGGGCAGGTTCGTCGCGGGGGAGATCCAGCGGATGGTGGACGAGGGCACCTCCCGCTCGGAGATCGCCGTCTTCTACCGCACCAACGCGCAGTCCCGCGTGCTCGAGGACACGCTCGTGCGCGCGGAGATCGCTTATCAGGTGATCGGCGGCACCAAGTTCTACGAGCGAGCCGAGATCAAGGATGCGATCGCATACCTGACCACCCTGGTGAACCCGCACGACGTCGGCGCGTTCACTCGGATCGTGAACTCGCCCCGCCGCGGAATCGGGTCGACATCGGTCTCGCGCCTGCTCGCGTTCGCCAACACGACCGGGATCTCCGTGTGGGACGCCGCCTCCGAGCCCGAGCAGGTCCCAGCGCTGGGGGCGCCCGCGGTCAAGGCGCTGCGGCGCTTCATGGCGATCATGCACGTCCTGCGCGAGCGGGCCGAGTCCGGCGCACCCGTTGCCCAGCTGCTCAAGGAGACGCTGAGCGAGACCGGCTTCCGCGAGGCGCTCGAGGCGGAGCGCACGATCGAGGCCCAGGGCCGCCTCGAGAACCTCGACGAGCTGGTCAACGTGGCCGTCGAGTTCGACGCCACCGTCGTCGAGGAGCCGCGCGGCCTGCCCGAGTTCCTGCAGCAGATCGCGCTCCTCTCCGATGCCGATGATCGCACCGACGACGAAGGGCTCGTGACCCTGATGACGCTGCACAACGCCAAGGGCCTCGAGTACCCGATCGTGTTCATCATCGGCTGCGAGGAGGGGGTCTTCCCGCACTCGCGCGCGCTCGACGAGGGCGGCGTCGAGGAGGAGCGCCGCCTCTGCTACGTCGGCATCACGCGCGCCGAGCGCGACCTGTACCTCACCTACGCGCGCACGCGCACGGTGTTCGGCGCCCGCGGCTACGGACTGGCCAGCCGCTTCCTCTCGGAGATCCCCCCGCAGCTGACCGACCGCGAGCAGCAGTCCTCGCGCGGTGGGGGCCTGCGCGCCCGGCTGACCTCGTGGAGCTCGACCGCGCAGGAGCAGCAGCAGGCGCCCGTCGCCTACCGGCTCGGCGACGACGTCGTCCACGCCGCGTTCGGGGAGGGCGTCGTCACGGGCGTGGAGCCCGGCGGAATCGTCGTGATCCGCTTCAGCAAGGACCGCTCCGAGCGCAAGCTCGTGGCGGACCTGGCGCCGATCTCCAGGCGATAGGTTCCGGGGCCGTGTCCGCGACGATCATCGACGGCACGGCGGTGGCCGCCCGGGTGCGCGAGCAGGTCGCGCACGACGTCGCGCGGCTGACCGAGCGCACCGGTCACCCGCCGGGGCTCGCGACGATACTGGTCGGCGAGGACCCCGCCTCGCAGATCTACATCTCGGGCAAGCGCCGAGCCTCGGCCGAGGTGGGGATCGCCGATCTGCACCAGCACCTGCCGGCGAGCGCGACGCAGGACGAGGTCGCGGCGCTGATCGAGCACTGCAACGCCGACCCCGAGGTGAGCGGGATCCTGCTGCAGCTGCCCGTGCCAGAGGGCCTCAACGGGCCGGCGCTGAGCGCGCTGATCTCCCCGGAGAAGGACGTCGACGGCCTGACGCCGATCAGCGCGGGACGGCTGGCGGAGGGGCTGCCGGGCCTGCGGCCCTGCACGCCCCTCGGGATCATCGAGCTGCTCGACACCTACGAGGTCGAGCTGGAGGGCGCCGAGGCGGTGGTGGTCGGGCGCTCGATGCTGGTCGGCAAGCCGGTCGCGGCGCTGCTGCTCGGCCGCAACGCGACGGTCACCATCTGCCACTCGCGCACCCGGGAGCTGGCAGCCGTCTGCTCACGCGCGGACGTGCTCGTGGCGGCGGTCGGGGTCGCGGAGATGATCGGTCCCGAGCATGTCAAGCCGGGCGCGGTGGTGATCGACGTCGGCATGAACCGCGCCCCCGACGGGCTGCGCGGCGACGTCGAGTTCGAAGCGGTCGCGCGGCGAGCCCGGCTGATCACGCCCGTTCCCAAAGGCGTCGGCCCGATGACGATCGCGATGCTGCTCCGCAACACCGTGCAGGCGGCGAGCCAAGCGCCACAGTGACCTCGCGCCTCGACCTGCGGATGCGCCGCGGCGAGCTGCTCAGCGCGGCCGCGGCGGTGCTGCTGCTCGTGCTGATGTTCGCCACCGAGTGGTTTGGGATCGACGACCTGCCGAGCCGCTCGCAGGCCGGCGCCGGCCGGGCCACCGCGGAGGATGCCTGGAACGGCTTGGCGGACATCCGCTGGGTCCTGCTGCTGACGGTCCTCGTCGCGGTCGGGTCCGCGGTGTTGCATGCCTCGCAGCGCTCCCACGGCACCACCACGAACACCGGCTTGCTGATCACGATCTTCGGCTGCGCCAGCTCGGTCGCGCTCGTGTACCGGGTCCTGATCGACCTTCCCTCCCAGCAGCGGGTGGTCGACCAGAAGCTGGGCGCGGTGCTGGCGGTGTTCTGCGCGATCGCCATCGCGATCGGCGGCTCCGAAGCGCTGAGGGTGGAGCGCTCCCGCGCCCGAGAGGCCGAACAACAGTCCCGGCGCGAAAAACCGGTGGCGGCGCAGGGCCTGACGCGGTAGGGTTGCGTGAATCTGACCGGCCCCGCGGGGTGTTGGGCCGGCAGGAGGGCAACTTGACACCTCGAACCATAGGCTCACCACTCGGACTCAACCGACGGAGGAGGGACCAATGAACCTGGAAAACGTGTCGCGAGAGGACTGGATCATCGGTGGTCTCGCGCTGTTGCTGGCCATCGGCCTGCTGGTATTTCCCTGGTTTTCCTACAGCATCGGGCCGTTTTCGGTTACCTGGTCGGCGACCAGCACGCCTGACGGGTGGCTGGGGATCTTGGCGTTCATCGTCGCGCTCGCACTCATCGCGGACCTCGCGGTGGAGCGGCTCTCGCCGCAGACCACCGTCCCCGCGATCGGTGGCAGCCGTACCCAGACCCGGCTGATCCTCGCCGGTGTCGTCGCGCTGTTCGTGGTGCTGAAGTTCCTGTTCCACATCCACTTCAGCCTGTTCGGCTGGGGCTTCTACATCGACGTGATCCTGACCGCCGCGCTCGTGTACTTCGCGCTCCAGGCGCGCAAGGCCGCCCCCGTGGTGGCCGCGAGGCCCGTCGTGCCGACGGTGCCACCGGAGCCGCCCCTCACCCCCTGAGCCGCACAGCAGCGCACGTGGACCTCGATCCGGCGCGGCTGCGGCGCGGAGAGTGGATCGCGGTTGGGTCCGCGCTGCTGCTGTTGCTGTTCATGCTCCTGTTGGACTGGTACGGGCTCAGCGGCACGCTGAGCCCGACCGCGTCCTCGCTGGGGGTTCGGACCTCCCTCACCGGCTGGAACGCCCTCACCCACCTGCGCTGGCTGCTGCTGCTGACGATCCTCGCCGCGTTCGCGCTCGGGTACCTCCAGGCCGCCCGGCGCGCGCCGGCGCTGCCCGCGACGATGAGCCTCATCGTGCTGCTCCTGGCCTTGATCACCACGCTCGCGCTGGTCTACCGGGTGCTGATCAACCCGCCTGGCACGGGCGACGTGCTCGAGCAGCGCGTGGGCGCCTATCTCGGCCTGATCGCATCGCTCGGGATCACCTACGGCGGCTACGCATCCCTGCGCCAGGAGGGCATCGCAGCGAAGGACGCGGTTCCGATCGAGGACGTCCGGCTGGAGTCGCGTCCCCAGCCCTAGCGGCGTGGGGCGACGCCTAGAATCAGCCGCGTGCTTGATCGCGAGCAGGTTCTACACGTCGCCCGTCTGGCGCGGCTCGAGCTGACCGACGAGGAGGTCGATCGGATGGCCGGCGAGCTCTCGCACGTGCTCGACCACATCGAGAAGATCGGAGAGCTCGATCTCGACGACGTACCGCCCACCTCGCACGTGATCGACGTGACCAACGCCTTACGCGCCGACGAGCCCGAGCCATGCCTGCCGCGAGATGTCGCCCTTGCGAGCGCGCCGGAGCGGCTCGAGGGCGGATTCGGCGTCCCGAGTCCGGGCGCGGCCGCCGAATGACCGAGCTGCTCGAGCTGAGCGCCGCGCAGGCGGCCGAACGCGTCGGCGCTGGCGAGCTGGATCCGGCCGAGCTGTTCGAGACCTACCGGGCACGGGCCGCGGCGGATGAGCTGAATGCGTTCACCTGGGTGGCGGAGTCCGCCCCGGCGCGAGGCCCCGGCCGGGATGCGCCCCTCGGCGGCGTCCCGGTCGCGGTCAAGGACCTGTTCTGCACCGAGGGCGTGCCGAGTCAGGCCGGGTCGCGGATCCTCGCCGGTTACCGGCCTCCGTACACCGCGACCGTGGTCGAGAAGCTGATCGCCGCCGGCGCGCCGCTGCTCGGCAAGACCAACCAGGACGAGTTCGCGATGGGCTCCTCGAACGAGAACTCGGGTTTCGGGCCCGTGCTCAACCCATGGGACCGTTCGCGCGTGCCCGGCGGCTCCTCCGGCGGCAGCGCCGCGGCGGTCGCCGCGGGTCTCGCGCCGTGGGCGATCGGCACGGACACCGGCGGCTCGATCCGGCAGCCCGCCGCCCTGTGCGGGATCGTCGGAATGAAGCCGACCTACGGCGCGTGCTCGCGCTACGGGATGATCGCGTTCGCCTCATCGCTCGACCAGGCGGGCCCGCTGACGCGGGACGTGACCGATGCGGCGCTCCTGTTCTCGCAGATGATCGGCCACGACCGGCGCGACTCGACCTCGGTGTCGTTCCCCGGAGCGATCGAACGACCCACCGCCGAGGACCTGCGCGGCGTCCGTCTGGGCGTCCCCGAGGAGCTGACCGGCTCCGAGGGCGGGGTGGAGCCGGGAGTGCGGGAGAGCTTCGAGGCAACGCTCGAGCTGGCGGCGGAACTGGGCGCGTCGATCGAGGCCTGCCGCCTGCCGCACGCGCCACACGCCCTGTCGGCCTACTACCTGATAGCGCCCGCGGAGGCGTCCGCGAACCTGGCGCGGTTCGACGGGGTCCGCTACGGGTTGCGCGTGGACGGGGAGCGGGATCTGGTCTCGATGTACAGCGCAACACGCGCCGCCGGCTTCGGCCCCGAGGTCAAGCGGCGGATCATGCTCGGCACCTATGCGCTCTCCAGCGGTTACTACGACGCCTACTACGGCACGGCGCAGAAGGTCCGCACGAAGATCTCGGAGGACTTCAAGGCCGCGTTCGAGCGATTCGACTTCGTGGTCACGCCGACCAGCCCGTGGACCGCGTTCCCGCTCGGGGCCAAGACCGACGACCCGCTGGCGATGTACCTCAACGACTTCTGCACGGTCCCGATGCCGCTGGCCGGAATCCCCGCGATCTCGATCCCCTCGGGCCTGAGCGACGGCCTGCCCGTCGGCTTCCAGCTCGCCGGGCCGGCGTTCAGCGAGAACAGGCTGCTGGAAGCGGCCTACGCGCTGGAGCGGGCGATCGGCTTCGACGGCAGCGCGGCGAGGGGTGAACGCGCGTGAGCACGGGTGCGCGGGTGGAGTACGAGCCGGTGATCGGGCTCGAGATCCACGTCCAGCTCAGGACGCGGACGAAGATGTTCTGCGGCTGCGAGCTGTCCTTCGGCGCCGAGCCGAACACGCACACCTGCCCGGTCTGCCTCGGGCTGCCCGGAGCGCTGCCGGTCGCCAACGAGCGGGCGATCCACTACGGCCTGATGATCGGGCTGGCGCTCGGCTCCGAGCTCGCGGAGCGCTCGCTGTTTCACCGCAAGAACTACTTCTATCCCGACCTGCCGAAGGGCTACCAGATCTCGCAGTACGACGTGCCTCTGTGCCGGGGCGGACGGCTCGGAGACGTGCGGATCCATCGGGTGCACCTCGAGGAGGACGCCGCCAAGCTGAACCACCTCGGCGCCAGCGGCCGGATCCACGGATCGGACCGCAGCTGGGTCGACTTCAACCGCGGCGGCACGCCACTCGTCGAGATCGTGACCGAGCCCGACCTGCGATCGCCCGAGGACGCCCGGGAGTGGTTGATCGTGTTGCGCGAGACCCTCCGCCAGCTCGGCGTCTCGGACGTGAACATGGAGGAGGGGTCGCTGCGCTGCGACGCCAACGTCTCCGTGCGTCCCGCCGGCTCGGACCGGCTCGGAACCAAGACCGAGTTGAAGAACATGAACTCGTTCAGGTTCCTGGCGCAGGGGCTGCGCGCGGAGATCGACCGGCAGATCGACCTGCTGCGGGCCGGGCAGCCGGTGGTGCAGGAGACGATCCACTTCGATCCGGCGAGCGGGCGGCTGACGCCGCTGCGCTCCAAGGAGGAGGCGCACGACTACCGCTACTTCCCCGACCCCGATCTGGTGCCCGTGCTCGCGACCGAGGAGATGATCGCGGCCGCCCGCGCCGACCTGCCGGCGGAGCTGCCGACCGAGCGCGCGGGGCGGTTCGAGCGCGAGCTGGGCCTCAGGGCCGGCCAGGCGCGGGACCTGGCGTTCCGGGCGGAGCTGGCGGACTACTTCGAACGCGCGCTCGCGGCCGATGGCGCGGACGCGGTCACGATCGCCAACTGGATCCCGCGGCTGGTGGAGCGGATCGGCTCGGACGCGGACCCAGCTCTGAGCAAGGTCGCCCCGGAGGGCCTGGCGAAGCTCGCGGCGATGGTCTCCGCCCGGGATCTGAGCGGGGACGCCGCGCGCAACGTGCTCGCCGTGATGGTCGCGGAGGGCGGCGACCCCCGCACGATCGCGGAGCGCGAGAACCTGCTGGCGCTGAGCGACGGGCTCGAGGAGATCCTCGATCGAGCGATCGCGGCGCAGCCGGATGCCGCCGAGAAGATCCGTGGCGGCAACGACAAGCCGCTGGGAGCGCTGGTGGGGTTCGTGATGCGCGAGACCAAGGGCCGCGCGGACGGGGGAGAGGTGCGCCGGCTGATCCTCGAGCGCCTGCGCCCCAGTTGACGTCTCGACCGCCTGTGCCCCCCGCGGACGCCTCGAGAGCCCCCTCGTGGCGGCGTCGCCTATCGGTTCGTCGCTGGTGCGGGGCTCAGTTGATCCGGCGCGATACGCGGCGCACGACGAAGCCCGCGCCCAGCAGCGTGCCGCCGCCGACGATCAGGAGGCCGACATCCAGCCCGGTGAAAGGAAGCGTGCCGTTGTCGTCGGACTGATGCGAGGTGACCGAGATGCAGGTCTGAGGGCTATAGGCCTGGCAGGTGGAGCTGTTCTGGGCCACCGCCGCGGCGGGCGCCATCAAACCGATGACCACGACAGCGAGCGTCACGATGCGTTTCATGCGTCCCTTCCGACGAATGGTTGACCGCACACCGAAGGCAGGCGACCGTAGACAGGCTCCCGACCCCAGTGTACATATTACACGTTTCAGGCGAATCTAAACGGTGGCTGAACAACTTTGTCATCGCCTCACTGTTCCGAGGAGAGCATCTTCAAAGCTTGCGCAGGGGTCAGCGGGTGCCGGCCGCCGACGAGCGCCAGCGCCTGGGCGATCGTGGGCTCGCGGGAGTTGATCGACTCCGCCACCCCGTAGTCGTGGCGCGCCTGGGGCACCTCGCCGAGCGCGGAGGCCGCGAGACCGGCGCCGAGCCACGCGAACCACCCTCCGGGCTCGGTGGAGATCGTCTGCTGAAAGCGCCGCTGCGCCTCGAGCGGATTGCTCGTTTGCAGGGCAATCGTGCCCGCGAGCCTGCCCGGATCTGGGTTCAGAGGGTTCAGGTCGTGGGCGGTGGCGAGGTCGCGCAGCGCCGCCTGCGGGTTGCGCTGCGCGACGTCGCTGGCGACCGAGACCTCGCGCACCGACAGGTACGGGAACGCCAGGACCGCGATGCCCGCGAGGAAGGCGACGGCTCCCAGGCCCCAGGCGAGCCGTCCACGTGCCGGCAGCGGGCGCCGGCTCGGCGGCGGGGGAGGCGGAGCTTCCTCGGGAGCTCGAGGTGCCGCTCCCTCGCGAACCGCCGCCGGCGCCGTCCGGTCTGCCAACGACATCGCCATCGCCAGGAACCCGAGCGCCGGCGCGCTGAGCGCCGGCACCTCCCAGAACCAGTCGACGGAGCCGTGGATGATCCACACGACGAGCGGCAGCAGCGCCGCGGCAGCGACCGCGCCGCCGAGCGGACCCGCGCGCCTGATCGCTCGGAACGCCACGGCCACGGCGGCGAGGAGGAACACCGCGAACAGCAGCGTGCCGGCGATCCCGCTCTGCGCCAGCAACCGCAGCTCGATGCTGTGGGTCCAGCGCGGCTCCTCGCCGGTCCGGCGCCGGGTGATGTAGTAGTCGGCGAAGTTGTCCTGGCCGAGCCCGCCGATGGGGTGTGAGGTGAACGCGTCGAGCGAAACGCGCCAGATGTCGTAGCGGCCCGTGCCGACCGAGGCGAAGTGCGAGCCCACGTCGGTGCTGGCGACGGGGTTGCTGAATCCGTTCCACTGGCGCTTGACGAACGCGACCGGGTGCCCGTGGGTGGCGGCGAGCCCGCCGGCGCAGGCCACGAGCAGCGCGAGGGCGCCGACCGCGCCGCCGATCCAGCGCCGGGTCGATCGCGACAGCGGGCGCAGGCGCGCCAGCCCGTCTCCCCAGGCGGCGAGCGTCCCCACGACGAACACGGCTGCGCACAGCGCCAGCGAGATTCGTCCCGCCTGCTGCACCGCATGGGTGAGCCCGGCGCCCGTCGAGCTGGCGTAGACGTGCAGGAGCCGGTGCACCGGGATCAGTGCGGCGAGCACCGGTGCCACGACGGCGGCGGCGACGCGCAGCCGGTCGCGCACGACCAGGATCGCGACCAGCACCACCAGCGGCAGCGTGAACAGCCAGCCGCGGCTCTGGCCGGTGACGCAGAGCTGCAGCGAGGCGGCGGCGAGCGCGAGCAGCGCGCCCCGGACCGGCCCGGGAAGCTCGCGCCGCACCGAGAGCGCGACCGCCACGAGCGCGTCCATCATGAACAGCGCGACGCTCGAGTTGTAGTACCCCGTCGGCGCGATCAGCCGATTTCCCAGCAGGAGCTGCCCGATGTGATCGTTGCCGGCGAAGCGCAACAGGATCACGAGCGCGAGCACGCCCACCCCGAGTGCGAATGCCACCAGTGTCCACAGCGCGGCGCGGGCGGTCCAGGGGATCACCAAGAACAGCGCGAAGACGGCCAGGTACAGCAGCGTCCGGTTCGAGCCCTCGAGCGCCCAGCCCGGCACCTGTGCCCAGCTGATCGACAGGTAGGACCAGGCCGTGTAGGCGCCCAGCCCGGACACGGCGAGGATGCTGCCGCGCGAGAGCGACCGGGCGCCGCCGCGGGCCCCGAGCCCGATCAGCGTCGCCGCGAGCAGGGTCAGCAGCAGCAGCGCGCCCCAATACCACGTGTCGGCGTCGTAGCCGCCGTCGTGCTCGGCCCAGACGAGCATCAGGCCGACCACGATCAGCCCCGGGATGAACGGGACGATCCTTCCGGCGGTGGGACGCGCCGGCGCGACCGCCACCGGCGGTGGCGGCGCCGTTGCCGGCGCGACGCCCATGGCCGTGCTCAGTCGGCGGCCGCGTACTCGGCGGCCACGATCTCGGTGAGCGCCCCGACCACGGTGTCGATCTCGTGCTCGGTGTACGTGGAGGAGAGCGGCACCAGCAGGTGGCGTGCGGCGAGGTCCTCGGCGCGCGGGCGGGGCGGATGGTCGCGGTAGCCGCTCAGCCTGGTCAGCGCCGGATAGCAGGTTGTCTGGATTCCCCGGCCGGCGAGCTCGATCGCCACCCGGTCGCGCTGCTCGCCATCGTCGAGCAGGATCGGGAAGCCGAAGTGCGCGGAGCCCTCCAGGTCCTGCTCGCGCCAGGGGATCGCAATCCCCGGTACCTCCGCGAGCAGCTCCCGGTAGCGGCGGGCGAGCGAGCGCCGCCGCGCGATGTCGTCCAGCAGCCGCGGCAGCCTGGAGAGCGCCAGCATCGCGCGCGGCTCATCGAGGCGGAAGTTGAAGCCGACATCGACGACGTCGTAGCTCTCGGCGTAGCCGCGGTGGCGGTCCCACGTCACCGAGGTCATCGCGTGCGATCGCAGCAGCCGGACCTTGGCCGCGAGCTCCTCGTCGTCGGAGAGGACCATCCCGCCCTCGCCCACGCACAGCTGCTTCTTGGAGAAGAACGACAGGCACCCAAGGGCGCCGACCGTGCCGGTCATGCGGCCGTCCGGGCAGCGGGCGGTGATGCTCTGCGCGCAGTCCTCGATCAGCAGCAGGCCGTGCTCCTCACACAGGGCCTCGAGCGCGGCGAGGTCGCATGGATAGCCCATCCAGTGCGTCGCGAGGATCGCGCGGGTGCGGGGACCCACCAGCGCCGCCGCGTCCTCCGGGTCGAGGTTCAGGTCGGCGGGTCCGATCGAGTCGACGAACACCGGCTCCGCGCCGCAATAGCGGACCGCGGCCGGCGCGGCGACGAACGTCAGCGCAGGGACGAGCACCTCGTCGCCCGGTCCGATGCCGGCGGCGAGCAGCGCCAGGTGCAGGGCGGCGGTGCCCGAGGAGACCGCGACCGCGTGGGCGGAGCCGGTCAGCTCGGCGATCGCCCGCTCGAGCTCGCCGGTGCGCGGGCCCATCGTCAGCCAGCCTCCCTCGAGCACGCCGAGGACGGCCTCCACGTCCTCCTCGGAGATCACGACGTCGGTGAGCGGGATGCTCCAGCTCATCGGGCCAGCTCCTCGGCGAGCGCGGCCGCGACGCGATCCTGGTCGGCGTCGCTCATGTGGGTGTACAGCGGCAGCGTGATCTCGCTGCCCGCGGCGAGCTCGGTCTTCGGTAGCGACAGGCCTGGGAAACGGCTGCGATACGCGCTGAACTGGTGAACCGCCGGATAGAACAGGCTGGTCTGAACGCGGTGGCGCTCGCGCAGGGCGATCCGCACGCGGCTCTGCTGCGCCGGATCGTCGAGCATCACCGGCATCACGTACGCGCTGGAGGTGTCGACGACGTCGTCGTCGAACGGGACGACCAGGCCGGGGATCTCGGCGAGCAGCGAGCGATAGCGGTGGGTCAGCTCCCGCCGGCGCGCGACGTCCTCCGCGAGCCGGCCCAGGCGCGAGAGCAGCAGTGCGGCGCGCGGCTCGTCGATCCGGTAGTTGAAGCCGAGCGCGGGCACGTCGTAGTGCTCGGAGCTGCCGCGATGGCGGTCCCAGGAGACCGTCGTCATCGCGTGGCAGCGACGGGAGCGAGCGAACTCGGCGACATCGTCGTCGTCGGTCGTGAGCAGGCCGCCCTCGCCGACCGCGAGAACCTTGTTGGAGAAGAAGCTGAAGCAGCCCGCGCGCCCGAAGGTCCCGAGGTTCCTGCCGTTCAGCGTCGCCATCGGCGAGTGCGCGGCATCCTCGATCAGCACCAGCCCCCGGCGATCGCACAGCTCCGCCAGGCGGTCCACCGCGGATGCGTAGCCGCCGAAATGCATCGCGACGACCGCCTTGGTCCGCGGCGTGATCAGCGCTTCGACGTGATCCGGGTCGATTACGGGCTCGCGCAGCGAGACGATGTCGGCGAAAACGGGCGTCCCGCCGGCGTACAGGACCGCCGCCGCCGTCGCGGCCATCGTGTAGGAGGGGACGATCACCTCGTCGCCGGCGCCGACGCCGACCCCGAGATATGCGAGGTGCAGTGCCGCGGTGCAACTCGAGACCGCCACCGCGTGCCGTGCGCCGATCGACTCCGCGAAGGCCGCTTCGAAGCGCTGCGTGCGCGGCCCCATCGTCAGCCAGCCGGAGCGCAGCGTCTCGGCGACCGCGTCGAGGTCCTCGCGGGTGA
Source organism: uncultured Solirubrobacterales bacterium (assembly GCA_963849285.1). Classification (GTDB taxonomy): domain Bacteria; phylum Actinomycetota; class Thermoleophilia; order Solirubrobacterales; family Solirubrobacteraceae; genus Palsa-465. Next base: position 880,849 of record CAWKGS010000005.1, on the reverse strand, counting down.
GGCGCAGATCGAAGACCGGGATCAGCCGGTCCGAGCGCGCGCCCTTAGGGGATGTTCCGGTAACGCCCATCGTATGGATCTCCAAACCGGTCCTCGTCGAGTGCGCCGAGCAGCTCGCCGATGCCGTCGGGAACGGTCATCTCCGTCTCGAAGCCCAGCACGGAGCGGATCTTGTCGAAGCTGACCTTGTAGTCACGGGGATCCTCGGCGCGCTCCACGTAGCTCACGCTGCCCCGGTCGGTGTACTTGCGGATCTCGGCGACGAGATCGAGCTTGCGGTAGTTCTCGCCGGAGCGGCCGACGTTGAAGACCTCGCCCGCGACGAGGTCGCTCGGGGCCTCGAGCACCGCCTTGGCGGCGCGTCCCGCGTCGCGGACGTGCACGTAGGGACGCCAGAACTGCTCGCCGAACACTTCGAGGTCGCGATCCGCCCAGAGGTCGCGCGTGAACTCGTTGACGGTGAGGTCGAAGCGCATCCGCGGCGCGACGCCGTAGACGGTCGCGAACCGCAGGCAGGTCGGCTTGATCGTCCTGTGGTTCTCCTCCAGCAGCCACTGCTCGAGCTGCACCTTCTGCTCGGCGTAGAGCGAGACCGGGGCGAGCTTGCCGGACTCGTCGATCGGATGGGTGGGATCCTCCATCCGCCCGTAGTTGGAGCAGGTTGACGCGAACACCACACGTTGCACGCCCAGACGCTCGGCGTCCTCGATCAGCGCGCGGGCCGCGTCGACGTTGACCTCTTGGGAGGCCTGCGGATCGCGCGCGCACGCGGGGTCGCCGACGATCGCCGCGAGGTGGACGAGCCCCTCGGCGCCGCTGAGCGCCCGCTCGCGGGCCTCTGGATCGCGCACGTCGCCCCTGATCAGCTCCACCCCTGCCTGCTCGAGCGCCGCCGCGATGTTCTCCTGCCCGTGCAGCAGGCTGTCGAGCGCCCGGACGGGTGTCCCCGCCGCGCGAAGGTTCATGCAGAGCGGAGCTCCGATGTAACCGGCACCACCTGTAACGACGATCATCTCGCCCCTCCTGGCCTTCCCCCGGACATGGGTTTCAGCTCGTTTCCGAGCCCGTCTCGATTGCCTGATCCAGGCGCACGGCCGTTCCGGTGCCGCCGCCGTTGCGCGAATCCTGCGAGTAGTGGTAGTAGTCGGCCGCCACGTCGCGGGCGCCGTTGACGACCAGGCCGGTGCCCTTGTCGCGATGGCGGGTCAGCACCGCCAGCGTCCCGCGAATCTGGTCGCGGGTGGTCAGGTAGGGGCGCGCCACGATCAGGCACACGTCGATCATCGGCGTGTCGAGCAACGCGTGGGTGTCGGCGACCGGCAGCAGCGGCGGGCCGTCGAGGACGACGAACTCGAACTCGTTCGCGAGCTCCGCGAGCGCGCTCGCCATCGCGGGCGAGCCGAGCAGCTCGGCGGAGTTGCGGATCCGCGGGCCGCTCGGGAGGATCGACAGCGTCGGCAGCTGGGGGACCTCCTGCGTCAGCTGCAGCGGGCTGACGCCCTTCACGAGGCTCGAGGTGAGCCCGCGGCCGTCCGGCTGGATCCCGAACTCCGTCGCGATCCCTGGGCGGTGCAGGTCGGCCTCGACCAGCACGACGTGGCGCCCGGCGACCGCCAGCGCTCGCGCCAGGCCGCTGGCGACGCGTGTCTTGCCCTCGCCGGGAACCGCGCTCGTGACCAGGATCACGCGCGTGTCCTCGCGCATCGAGATCGAGGCGAGGCCGTCGCGCAGGATCCGGTAGGGCTCGAGCTCGGCCTGGATCTCGCGCTCGCCGATCGGCTCGCGCTTGTGCAGCGGGATCGCGGTCAGCGCGGGCAGCCCGTAGAGCGTCTCGAGCTCGTCGACTGTCTTGACCCGGCGATCGAAGATGTCGAGCAGGAACACGAGCACCAGCCCGAGCACGATCCCGACCACGCCGCCGACGACCGTGTCGCGCTTGACGTTCGGCGAGGAGGGCGAGGTGGGAACCGCGGCGGGATCGACGAGCTGGGCGCCCCCGGTGGTCACCGACTGCAGCTCGGTGATCCTGGTGAGCGCCTGCTGGATCGCGTTCCGGCTCGGATCGGTGGGGGCGAGCGCCGCGAGCTGGGTCTCGAGCCTGGCCTTGCCCGATACGAGCGTCGCCTGCGCGGACTGCGTGAGATAGGAGACGAGCGCGTTACCGAACGCGTTCGCGAGCGTCGCCGCCCGCTCCGGACGCGAATCGGTGATCGAGATCGTCATCAGGTCCTCCGTCGTCGACGGGGACGCGACCACCAGTCCCTGGAGGTCCGCGACCGACTCCGACAGGCCGAGGGTCTGCTTGACCTGCGTGGCGACCGGAATCGAGGCAGCGAGCGAGGCGTCGTCGCTCAGCTGGCGCGCCAGCGTGGTGGCGTCTTGGGACTGCGCCTGCGTCGGATCGACGAGCGCGGGGAGGTTCGAGGGCCTGATCAGCAGCGTGGAGGTGGCGGTGTACTGCTTGGTCGAGGTCTTGGAGACGACCGCAGTGACGATCGCGCACACCAGGAAGCAGAGCACGACGAGCCGCCACCGCTCGCGCAGAACGCGGACGGCATTGATCAGGGCTGACCGCTCGATCGAGAGCTGCTGCCTGGACACGCTGGCGCTGGCGTCCATCACGTAGCAAGGTTATCGGGAGCCGGGGCGTCAGTCTTGAGAGATTCGAGTAGCTCCGCAAGCTCGCTGGCAAAGCGATCGGGCGCGAATCGGCGCGCATTTGCCCTCAGCTCCGAGGTCGCGAAGGTCAGCGATTCGAAGCGCTCGATCGCCTCGCTGAGGCCCTCCCCGGTCGCCGCGTCGTAGAGCACGCCGGTGGTGCCGTCGAGGATCGAGTCGCGCGCGCCCCCGACTCCGTGAGCGATAACCGGAAGCCCCGCGGCCTGGGCCTCCACCGGCACGATCCCGAAGTCCTCGACACCGGGGAACAGGAGCGCCCGCGACCGCGCGAACAGCGCCGGCACCTCGTCGTCGGGAACGTGCCCCACGAACTCGGTCCGGGGGCCGGCGAGCCGTCGCAGACGCTCCAGGTCCCGGCCCTCGCCGGCGACGATCAGCCGGCGTCCGAGCCGCTCGCACGCCTGGATCGCGAGATCGACGCGCTTGTAGGGCACGAGCCGGCCGAACACCAGGTAGGCGTCGTCCGGGTCGCGCTCGACCTCGAGCAGCCGCGCGACCTCGACCGGCGGATGGATGACGTGGCTGGTGCGTCCGTACGCCTCGCGGATCCGCCCGGCGACGAACGTTGAGTTGGCGATGAAGACGTCCGGGCCCGCGGCGCGCCGCCGGTCGACGCGGCGCAGCCAGGCGGTCGCGGGCGGCGCCAGCAGGCGTGCGAGCGCTCCGAGCTGCTCTCCCTCCAGGAACGCCGGGTCCCACGCATAGCGCATGGGCGTGTGGCAGTAGCAGACGTGCGGGACCCCCGGCGGGGTGATGACGTTCTTCGCACAGGCGTGGTTGGAGGAGACGACCAGGTCGAACCCGCTCAGATCGAAGGACCGGAACGCAGCATCCATCAGCGGCAGCAGGCGGGTGTAGTTGCGCGTGGCGCCGGGAATCCGCCGCAGCCACGACGCGTGGACGGGCCGGCCCGTGATCGCGGGCGGCCACGGCTCGGGGTCGTAGACGGAGGTGAACAGCTCGGCCTGCGGCAGCAGCTCGAGAATCGCCATCACGACCTTCTCCGACCCGCCCGGGATCGTCAGCCACTCGTGGACCATCGCGACGCGCGGGTAGCGGACGGCCAGCGCGTCGGGCATGCGTCTACAGTAGCCGGGATCAGGCGTGGCGCCGCTCATGCTCGGGTGGCTGAACCTCGGAGGAACAGTGGCTCCGGATCCGGACCAACAGGCACCGCTCGCCGAGGCGGCGGGCGAGACCGCAGCGCATCCCGCGCTGCCCGTGGTCCGGCCCCTGATCGGGCTGCTGCAGCGCTTCAATCGGGCGCTTCGGGCGCTGAGCTCGCTCACGCATCGCCTGCAGGGGAAGCTCGAGGGCCACTACGACCGGCGGCGGATGTGGTTCGACCATTACGTCGACGTCAACTGGACGCTGGCCAAGGACGGTGACCCGATGTTCCTCGAGCGAGGCGTGTTCAACCGCGCGCTGCTCGCCGAAGGCGCGGAGCTGCTCGAGCTCGGCTGCGGCGACGGCTGGTTCACGCGTCACGTCTACGCCCCGACCGCTCGGAGGGTGGTCGCGATCGACGCCGATCCCTCCGCGATCGCGTTCGCGCGGCGCGCCAACGCCGGGCCGAACATCAGCTACGAGGTGCGCGACTTTCGCGAGGGGCTGCCGGACGGGAGCTTCACGAACGTGATCTGGGACGGGGCGATGCTGTATCTGAGCGCCGAGGAGGTGACCTCGGTGATGGGCTCGATTCGCGAGCGGCTCGGGACACCGGGAATCTTCAGCGGCTACACGTACGCGGACCACGTGGAATGGCGACCGTACATTCGCCATCGGATGCAGGAGCCCGAGGACATCGCCGCCTTTCTGCGGCCGCACTTCGAGCACGTGCTGGTGCTCTGCACCCCGCATCCGACCCGCACCAACTTCTACTTCATGGCCTCCGACGCCGAGCTGCCGCCGGCAAACGGACCGGCCGTGCAGCGGTGGCTGGGCGTGCGCGCACGGCAATGAGTTGATCGACCTGCACTTCCATGTCCTGCCCGGGATCGACGACGGTCCCCGGAGCACCGATGTCGCACTCCGGATGTGCCGCGCGGCCGCCCGGAGCGGCACGCGGACGATCGTGGCGACCCCGCACGTCAACTGGGACCATCCCGCCAACAACGCCGCCAAGATGCACGCCTCGGTCGTGGCGATCAACCGCGCGCTGCAGGTGGAGGGCATCGACGTCGCCGTGCGCCCCGGCGCGGAGCTCGGTCTCACCCGCGCCGCTGAGCTGCCGGACGGCGAGTTGGGGGTGCTCGGGCTCGGCGGCGGGTCCTCGCTCCTCGTCGAGTGTCCGAACGGGATGCCACGGCGCGGCATCGAGAGCTCGCTGTGGGCGCTCGCCGAGCGCGTCCCGCGGATCGTGCTCGCGCACCCGGAGCGCTCCTCGGCGTTCCAGGCCCCGGGCCTGCTCGAGGATCTCGTGGCGCGCGGCATGGCGGCCTGCATCACCGCCCGGTCGCTGACGGGCGGCTACGGCCGGCAAGCCCGGTCCTCCGCGTGGACCTGGCTGACCGCCGGGCTCGTGCACGTGATCGCCTCCGACGCGCACGACCTCGAGCGCCGGCCCCCCGACCTCGGCGACGAGCTCCGCCGGGCCGGGCTCGGCGAGGCGGAGATCGAGTACTTCGCGCGGACGGCGCCCGCGGCGATCCTAAGCAACGCCGCGGTTCCGGCCCCGCCTGCGGTCCAGCGCTCGCGACGGCCGTGGGGCAGGGCCGGCGCCCGGCGCTGAGGGACCGCTCAGGCCCGGGGCGCCCCGAGCGCGCCCTCGTAGACCGCGACCGTTCGCTGCGCGATCTCGTCCCAATCGAGCGCGGACTCGGCCCAGCGCCGGCCGTTCTCGCCAAGCACGTGAAGGCGCTCGCGCCCGGCGCCGGCCGCCTGACGTAGGACCTCGACGAGCGCGTCCGGGCTGGCGCGTTCGCAGATCCAGCCGGTCTCGCCGTGATGGACGGCCTCGATCATGCCGCCGACCGGATAGGCCACCACCGGTCGTGCGAACCCGTAGGCCAGCAGCAGCACGCCGCTCTGGCTCACCTGGGCATACGGAAGGGCGACCAGGTCGGAGGCGGCGAAGAACCCGCCGACCGCCTCCATGTCGTGAAATCCCTCTCGGACCGTCACCCGGCCCGACAGCTGCTCGGAGGCAAGGAGGGACGCGGCGCCGGCCAGCGCCCCCTCGTCGCGCCCGGCGATCAGCGCGTGCCACTGCGGGACGGCGGCGAGGGCTTCGAGCAGGTCGTCGAGCCCCTTGTCGGGCCGCAGATGCCCGAACATCAGCACGACGGGTACCTCGGGCGCGATGCCGAGCTCGGCGCGCGCCTGCGCGGCGGTGACCGGCCAGGAGGCGTCGGCCACCGGGCCGTACTGGCCGTGCGGGATCACGACGGCCGGGCGGGCGATGCGGTCGTGGTCGGCCTGCGTGTGCACGATCGTCATGCGCGATAGCGCCGGCAGGACGCGCGCGCTGTCGATCGTGCCCGGCTTGCGGTCGAACGTGTTGTGGGCGGTGTAGACGAGCCTCGCGCCCGCGAGGCGCAGAAGGCCAGCCGCGACCAGGCCCAGCGGAGGCGTCTCCCAGCCCTGCATGTGGGTGAGGGCGTGCCGGCGGGCGATGAACATCAGGCGGGGCATCACGGCGAGGAACAGCAGGCCGTTGGCGGCGCGTCCCAGCCCGAGCCGGCGCACCAGCCGTCCGAGCGCCGAGCGCCCGCGCACGTAGGCGAACAGCGGCACCACGCGCACCCCCGCCACCGGCCGGTAGCGATGGTCGGAGGCAGTCACGAGCGTCACCGGAATGCCCTGGTCCGCCACCGCAGCGACGAGGCACCCGGTGTAATCGGCCACGCCGCCGCGACCGCCCTGCTCGACGATCAGCACCCCTGAGCGCCGCAGGCGATCGGCCGGCGCTTTGGTGCGCGCGCGGTCTGTAACCGTCATCACCCGGACCGTACAGAACGTCCCGGCCACCGACTAGGCTGCGATCCCAATGAGGCGTGCCGTGATCCTCGCCGGGGGCCTTGGAACCCGGCTTCGCCCCTACACGACCGTGTTGCCCAAGCCGCTGATGCCGGTTGGTGACCGGCCCATCCTCGACATCGTGATCCGCCAGCTGGCGCGCGCGGGGTTCGACCGGGTGACGATCGCGACCGGGTATCTGGCGGAGCTGATAGAGGCCTTCTTCGGCGACGGCTCGCGGTACGGCGTCCCGATCGACTACTTCCGCGAGGACTCGCCGCTGGGCACGGTCGGCGCGCTCAGCCTGATCGACGAGCTGGATCACGACTTCCTCGTGATGAATGGCGACGTCCTCACCGATCTCGACTACGGAGCGCTGCTCGAGCGTCACCGCGAGGGCGGTCAGGCCGCCACGATCGCCGCCCACGGGCGCGAGGTGCAGATCTCACTCGGGGTGATGCAGTTCGGCCAGGAGCAGGACGGCACCCGCGTGACGGGCTACATCGAGAAGCCCACGATGACCTACCAGGTTTCGATGGGCGTCTACTGCTTTGCCCCGAGGGTCCGCGCCCACATCCCGAGGGGCGAGCGGCTGGATTTCCCGGACCTGGTGCTGCGGCTGATCGCCGCCGGCGAGGTCGTCCGCGCCTGGCCCTCCGAGGACTACTGGCTTGACATCGGCCGCCACGACGACTATGAGCAGGCCCAGGACGAGTTCAACCAGCTGCGAAATCGCTTCCTGCCCGATGGGTGAGGACCTCCGGCGAGTGGCGTGCGAGCGCTGATCGTCGACGAGTGCAGGGACCGCTGCGCGCCGGTGGCCGCGCGTGCGCTGGCCTCGCGCGGATGGACGGTGGGGGCGGGCTCTCACTCCCGCAACCTCGCGTCGCGCAGCCGCGCCGTGGCGGCGTGGCATTGGATCCCGCATACCGACGAGGGCGACGACACGTTCGTGGCGGCGGTTGGTGAGGTCGCGAGCGAGCACCGCTACGACGCCGTGTTCGCGACCTGGGACCGCGCGGTCGTGGCGCTCTCCGCCGCGCGCGACATCCTCCCGTTTCCGGTCGGCTACGGCCCACACGAGGGGCTCGCGATCGCCACCGACAAGCTGCGACTGCACCCGCTGGCGCAGCGAGCCGGTCTGGCCGTCCCGCGCACCGTCCCGGTCACCCCCGAGGGTCTGGCCGAGCTCGGCGGCCGGCCCGTGGTGATCAAGCCGTCCTCGACGATCCGGGCGACGCTGAGCGCGCGGGTGTGTTCCGACCCCGAGAGCGCCCTGGCCCACGCGGCGCTGATCGCCGAGATGGGGGGCCGGGCGATCGCCCAGGAGCAGATCGCGGGCACGCTGATGGCGGTGACGCTGGTCGCGGGACCCGACGGGATCGTCTCGATCGCGCAGCAGGTCGCCGAGCAGGTATGGCCGCAACCGGTTGGCATCACCGCCCGCGGTCGCTCGATCCCCGTGGATCCCGGGCTGCGCGGCGCGATCGAGGCGCTCCTCGCCGAGCTTCAGTGGCAGGGCCTGGCGCAGCTCCAGTTCCTGGTCCCCGTGGACGGCACGCCGCGTCTGATCGACTTCAACCCTCGCTTCTATGGCTCCCTCGCGCTGGCGCTGCGCGCCGGCGCCAATCACCCGGACGCGTGGGGGAGGATGGCTCTGGGGTTGCCGGTGATCGCCGCCGAGGGCCAGCCCGGGGCGCTGTATCAGTGGTTCAGCCGCGATCTGCGCGCGAGCCTCGCCGGGCCCGACCGCGTGCGGGCGACCGCGCGCTGCCTGTACGCGTGTCCGAAGGCCGCGCATTCGCTCGCCAGCGCCGGCGATCCCCTGATCGCGCCACGATTCCTGGTGGAGCAGCTCGTGCGCAGAGCGATCGGCCGCATCATCACCAACCGTGAGGCGCCCGCCGGCGAGGAGGAGCTGGCGAGTGCCCGCCTGTATGGCGTCGCGCCCACCCGCCCGATCACGCGCGCGCTCCGCACGCGGCCGGTCCCGCCGTGGCCGGAGCGCGTGCGCGAGCGCATCGCGATGAAGCGCGGGAGGCTCAGCTACGAGCGGGACTGGCTGGCCCCGCTACAGGCTGCCCGTCGCGCGGCGCTCGGCGCCGCCGCCGATGGCCCGCCGCGGTTCCTCGTGAGGGTCGACGAGTTCCCGTACGAGTCCGGCCTGGACGATCCGAGGTACGGGTACGACGCGTCGGTGCGCTTTCACGCGGTGATGGCCGAGGAGGGCGTCCCCCACCTGATGTCGGTCGTGCCGCAGTGGACGCACGATCCGCTCAATCCGAAGGCGAGCGGGGGCAAGGCGCTGGACGAGCGCGACAGGGAGCTGCTCGAGCGAATGAGAGCCGACGGCGTCACGTTCGCCCAGCACGGCAATACCCATCGGTCGCGATTCACGCGGGCGCAGCGGCGCTCCGAGCTCGCCGGGCTCGACGACGCCGGCCTGGCCGAGCTGCTCGACGAGGGACGGCAGCAAGCTGAGCGCTGTGGGAGTGAAGCCGCGCGTGTTCGTGGCCCCGTTCAACCGGTTCGAGGCGCGCCAGTGGCCCCTGCTCGAGCGCCGCTTCGACGTGGTCTGCGGAGGGCCCGAGAGCGTCGTCATGATGGGCTTCCACGGCGGCCCGCAATGGCGCGGCGATGCGGTCTACCTGCCGTGCTACGCACCCCTGTACGCGAGCGCGGCGCAGATCCTCGGCGCGGCGGAGTCGTTGATCGAGCAGGCTGTCGGCATCTGGATCCCGATCGTGCTGCACATGGCGTGGGAGGTCGAGGACGACTACGCGGCGCTGCGCCGGCTGGCGCGCCGGGTCGCGCCGTACGCTGCCTCCTGGGATGAGTTCCTCCAGGCCGTCGACACCAGCCGGCCCGCTTGAGCGCGGCGTCGCGAGGCTGGCGCGGGCCCTCAGCGGCCCCGCCCGATCGATTCTCTCGCTCGCGCAGGTCCGCTCGCGCCTGCACGATCGTGCGCTGTCGGCGTGGCGTGCCACCGACGCGCCCCTGATCCTCTGCCACGGCAACATCAACCGCAGCGCCTTCGCCGAGGCGCTCGCGCGGCGCCGCCCGGGATCGCATGCTGCGTCGGGCGGCTTCTACCCGCAGCCGGGTCGCACCTCGCCCGAGCGGACCGTCGCGCTGGCGGAGCGCTACGGCGTCGATCTGCGCCCGCACCGCTCGGCCGAAGTCAGCGGCGAGGAGCTTGCCGCGGCGCCCGCGATCTTCGTCTTCGATCTCGAGAACGTGGCCCGCGTCGCCGCCCGCCGGCCCGGAGCCCTGGCCCGGACTCACCTGCTCGGCGCGCTCAGCGCTCGCGGGGACGTGATCATCGAGGATCCGCACGGCCGCGGCGAGGAAGTGCTCGAGCAGGTGCTCTCCCGGATCGCCGAGGCCATCGCCGCCGGGGACGAGTCGCGGTGACGAGCGCGCTGGAGGGCCGCGCGATCGTGTGCATCGGCTTCAACGACTGGGACAGCGATGTCTGGACCAACCAGCAGCATCTGATGTCGCGCCTGGCGGCGAGCGGCAACACGGTGCTGTTCGTCGAGTCCCTCGGCCTGCGCCGCCCGAAGCTGGCCTCCGGCCGGGACCTGCGGCGGATCTGGCGGCGACTGCGGACCGGCCTGGCCGCGCCCCGCCGGCGCGACGGCGTGACCGTGCTCTCGCCGCTGGTCCTGCCCCTGCACTCCAATCGCGCGGTGCGATTGCTCAACGCCGCGATTCTCCGCGGCCAGGTCGCGCGCGCGGCCCGCCGCCTCGGCATGCGCCGGCCGATCCTGTGGGCCTACGTGCCCCAGGCCGAGACGCTGCTCGGGACCCTCGATCCCGCACAGATCGTCTACCACTGCGTCGATGACATCGCCGCACAGGAGGGGATCGACGCCGCGAGCTTCGCGGCCGCCGAGCGGCGCTTCGCCGCCCACGCCGACCTCGTCATCGCCAGCGCGCCCGCGCTCGCGCAGCGAATGCGCGCCTTCTCGCGGAGCGTGATGCTCGCGCCCAACGTCGCCGACACCTCGAGCTTCGCGCGCGCGCTCGACGACGGCCCGCTCGACGACGGGCTGGCGGCCCTGCCGGCGCCGCGAATCGTGTTCGTCGGCGCGATCGCGGCCAAGAAGCTCGACCTCGAGCTGATCGCGGCGCTCGCGCGCGCTCACCGCGAGTGGACGATCGCGCTGATCGGGCCGGTCGGGCTCGGTGATCCGGAGACCGACGTGTCCGCGCTGCGCCGCGAGCCGAACGTGCACCTGCTCGGGCCGCGCGCGCACCAGGAGCTGCCGGCCGTGATGCGCGGCGCGCAGGTGGGGATCATCCCGTACCGCAGCTCGCGCCTGACCGCGAGCGTCTTCCCGATGAAGGTCTACGAGTACCTTGCGGCCGGCCTGCCGGTGGTGGCGAGCGGCCTGCCGGCGCTCCGGGGCGTGGAGGGTGTGAGCCTGGTGGAGGGCGCCGAGCAGATGAGCGCCGCAATCGAGGCCGAGCTGTCCGGCGACAGCGAAGAGCGCCGGCGCGAGCGCAGTCAGCTTGCGAGCGGCCACTCGTGGGAGAGCCGGCTGGCCGAGATCGGCGCGGCGCTCGCGCGATGAGCGAGGTGTTCGTGACGGCGTTCACGCCGGCGCTCGGGAGCGGCACCGGCCTGCGCACCTACGGCGTGGTGGCGGCGCTGGCGCAGCGGCGGGAGGTGGAGCTCGCCTACGTGCCGTTCGGGGGTGCCGCTCCCGCGCCGGAGTACGGCGAGCTGGAGCGGGTCCGGATGCGGCCGCTGAGCGCCTCCCGCGGCCCCGGCCGCGCGCTGGCCTACCTCGGGGCGCGGCGGCGCGGCGTCCCCGACGGCTTCGCGCGCGGCGTCTCGCGGGAGCTCGCGCGGGCCGCTGACCACGCGCCGGCGCGGGCGCGGGTGATCGCCGACGGGCCGGTGGTGGCGGGCGCGCTGCTGCCGCTGGCGCGCCGCCGGGAGGTCGTCTACCTCGCGCACAACCTCGAGTCGGGCTTCCGCGCGGAGGGCCCGGGCTGGGCTCGGTTCGAGCGCGACCTGCTGCGGACCTTCTCGGAGTCGTGGATGGCGACCCGCGCGGATGAGCTCGGGGCGCGGCAGCTCGCCGGAGCGGAGGTGCGAACGCGCTACGTCCCGAACGTCGTCGACGTGCGCCGGATCCTCCCGGTGTCGCGGCCGGGCGAGGGGCGGATCCTGTTCGTCGGGGACTTCACCTACGAGCCCAATCGCGAGGGCCTGCGGTTCCTGGTCGAGGAGGTGATGCCGCAGGTCTGGCGGCTCTCGCCCGAGACCCGCGTGCTCGTGGTCGGGCGCGGCCTCTCAGCGGCGCCGGGCGATGCGCGGGTCGAGGTCGCCGGGTTCGTCGAGGACCTGCGCTCCGCCTACGCCGGCTGCGACATCGTCGCGGTGCCGTTGCTGCACGGCGGAGGCTCGCCGCTGAAGTTCGTCGAGGCGCTCGCTTACGGGCTGCCCGTCGTCGCCACCGCCCACGCGAGCGGGCTGCTGGAGGAGGGCGTGGCGGGCGAGCACTTCGTCGCGGCGGGCGATGCCCGGGAGTTCGGCGAGGCGATCGTCCGCCTGCTGGGCGACGCGGCCTACGCGCAGCGCCTTGGCGGCGCCGGGCGCGAGCTCGCGACGCGCTGCTATTCCGTCGAGACCCTGGTTAGGCTGCTGGAATGATCGCGTCCAGGCGACGATGGTGCAGGCGGGCATGAAGATCGTGAGCGTGATGACCACCAGCTCCGCCGGCGGCGCGGAGTTCGCCGCCGTGGAGATGCTGGACGCGCTGGCCGAGCGGGGCCACGAGGTCGTGATGCTGAGCAACCAGGCCGGGATCGGCCGCGACACCCGGGTGAGCGTGGCGCCGCTCGAGATCGGTCCGAAGCTCTCGACGCGCTCGGTCGCGACGCTCGTGGCGCACTGGCCGCAGTACCTCGGGCGGTTGCGCCGCGAGCTGGAGCGCCAGTACCCCTACGACGTGCTGCTGGTCCATTACAAGAAGGAGCAGCTGATGGTCCCGTGGCTGGCGCGTCGCCTGCGCGCCCAGGTGGTGTGGGCGGAGTGGGGGCCGGTCCCGTTTCCGCTTCGCCGTGGGCTCCCGCGCCGGGCATATCTGCGCGCCGCCGACGGCGCCAGCGTGATCATGGCGGTCTCGGCCGGCACCAGGGCCTCGGTCAGCGAGGTCGGCGTCGACCCCGAGAAGATCGTGGTCGTCCCGAACGTCGTCGACGTGGAGGCGATCCGCTACACCGAGGCGGGACGCGCCTCGGTGCGCGCGCGGCTGGGCATCCCGCCCGATGCGTTCGTGGTGGGCTGCATCTCGCGGTTTCACCCCAAGAAGCGAAACGACGTGGTGGTCGAGGCGGTCTCGATGCTGGAGGACAAGGGCGTGCACCTGATCCTGGCCGGCGGCGGCGAGACCGAGACGCAGCTGCGCGAGCAGGCGCGGCCGCTCGGCGATCGCGTCCACTTCGTGCCGACGCCGACCGACGACGTCGCCGATGTGATGAGCGCGTTCGACGTCAGCGTGTTCTGCCCGTCGCCGACCGAGGGGGCGCCGCGCGCGACGATTCTCGGGATGCTCGCCGAGCGGGCGTGCCTGGCCACGGGCCCGGAGGGCGTCGCCGACCTGATCAGGCCGGAGTTCGGCGCGATCACCGACCCGATGAATGATCCCCGCTCGCTCAGCGCGCTGCTGGCGCGCTACCGGAGCGATCCGTCGCTCGGGGAGCGGCAGGGCAAGGCCGCGCGGGCGTGGGCGGAGGGCGTGTTCGCCCGCCCGGTCGTGGCGGAGCTGATCGAGGAGCTGATCGCGCAGCGCGGTGGGCGAGCCCGTCAGCTCGTTGCCAGCCAGTAGAGTCGCGGCGCCTTGATCGCGCTCTGGCTGTGGAGAAGGAGCATCTGGTGCCACAAGCACGGTTTCCGGCTGGGGGCGCGGTTCTTCAAGTCGCTGATCTTCCTGGTCTTCGGCGCGATCCTCGAGCCGGAGGTGGAGCTCGAGGGACACGTCAACCTCTCGCACCGAGGCCTTGGCGTCGTGATCCACGGCTCGACCAAGATCGGCGCCTGGGCGCAGATCTGGCAGTACGTCACGATCGCGGCCACGGACGACAAGATCACCCCCGGGGTGGGGGTGCGAGTTGGCCGCGGGGCGGTGCTCGGGGCGCACTCGATCATCGTCTGCCCGGCGGGACGGACGCTGACGATCGGCGAGGAGGCGGTGATCGCCGCCGGAGCGATCGTGGTCGAGGACGTGCCACCCGGCGCGCTGGTGCTCCCGCAACCCAGCCGCATCATCCCCCGCTAGGCGTCGATCAGCTCCACCAGTCGCGCGGCGAACGCGTCGTAGTTGCACTCGCGCTCGGCGTACGCCCGGCCCGCCGCGCCCATCCGCGTACGGATCGCCTGGTCGGACTGCAGCTGCGCGATCGCCCGCGCCCAGCCGTCGGCGTCGCCGGGCTCGACCCAGATCCCGCAGCCAACCGCCTCGATGTCGAATGGGAAGTACGGCGACCTGGTCGCCACGATCGGCTTGGCGAGCGCGAGCGCGTCGACCGCCTCGGTCAGGCCGGTGAGGCGCGCCGGATCGCGCACCGGGATGGCCACGATCGCCGCCGCGGCGATGTCGGCGATCACGTGGCGGGCGAGGAAACCGCCGGGGGAGTCTGGGTCGACGCCGCCGCGCTGACCGGGATGGACGAGGCGGACGGCGTCGCTGGGCGGGCTCGCGAGCTGGCGCTCGAGGTCGTAGAGGAGCCCGGGCGCGCCCGTGCGCCCGAGCGCCGCGGCGAGCGTCTGGACGTCGCGGTTCGACTTCCCGGCGCTGACGACGCCGTTGCCCTCGCCGTCCGGGCGGTACAACGGAGAGGCGAGGTCGGGACCCCACGACACCTCGACTACGCGCGCTCGCCGGTGACCCAGATCACGCTCCAGCTCGTGGCGCAGCGTGCCGCTCAGGCAGACCAGGACGTCGTGGCCTGCCGCGGCCCGCTGGCGGAGCGGGTTGCGGATCGGATGGTGGATGACCGAGATCAGCCTGCGGCGCGGGAGCAGCGGCCCGGCCAGGGCGAGCCCGGCGAGGCCCGTCTGGTCGGCGCAATAGAGCGCGTCGAGCCGGCGGAGCCGCCGCAGCGCGTAGGCCTCCTGGTCGAGATGCCCGAGCGCGCCGCGGGTGCGCCGGCTCAGCCGCTCCAGCGCAGCGCGGTCCTCCGGCTCGTGAAAGGGGGCGAACTCGACGGTGTGACCCGCCGCGGCCAGCGCATCGACCCCCCACAGGTGCTGGCGAGGCATCGCGCCGGCCCGCGCCAGCGCCCACATCTTCTCGAGCGGATAGTTGTTCAGAGCGCAGACCGTCGCCACGCCGCGCGATTCTACGGTCGCAACTGCCCGGCCCTTCGAGCCCCGGCGACGTTGGCGCTGGCGCCGCGAGCTCTGACATGCTGCTGACATGAGGGCCACCACGGTCGCGGTCTCGCGTCGGCGCTTGACGCTGGCCACGGGCGTCCAGATCGGGGCCCGGGTGCTCGGGGCGTTCCTCGGCGTGCTGGTCGCCGCCACGCTCGCCCGCTCGCTGACCAGGCCGCAATTCGGGCAGCTCTCGCTCGCGCTATCGCTGCTGGCGCTCGCCGGCAGCTTGGGCGACCTCGGGATCAGCCAGATCGCGGTGCGGGAGATGGCGCGCCGGCCAGAGGACCGCGGCAGCATCGCCGGCGCGCTGATCGCCGCACAGCTGGTGATGGGGGTCGCACTCGCGCTGATCGCGACCGCCATCGCGTTCGCGCTGATGCACGGCACGCAGGCGCGGATCATGGCCACGTTCGTGATGGCGACGATGCCACTCGGAGCTGTGGGCGCGCTGACGATCGCGGCACAGGCGCGGCTGCGCCCGGAGCTGGTGATCATCCCGACGTTCGTCCAGAACGTGATCTGGCTGGTCGTCGTGGTGGTCCTCGGCGCCGCGAAGGGGAGCCTCGCGCTGTACGGGGCGGGCGCGTTCGCCGCCGGGGTGGTGCAGGCCGCGGTGACGCTCGCCGTGGCCGGCCGCCTGACCCACGTCACCTTCGCGGGCGCGCGCGGCCTGGTGATCGGACTGCTGCGGGTGGCCTGGCCGATCGGGCTGGCGGGGATGTTCGTCACCGCCTACTACCGGATCGACGGCGTGCTCTTGTTCCATTACAAGGGGGCCACCGCCTCGGCCTACTACAGCGCCGCCTATCGCGTCCTCGACGTCCTGCAGATCCTGCCGATGACCGTCAGCGGGGTGCTGCTGCCGCTGCTTGCGAGCGCCGAGCGCGAGGGAGCCGCTCACGGGCGCGTCAAGCAGCTGTTCGACCTCGCGGTCACGCTGCTTTTGGTCGTGGCGATGCCGGTCGCCGGGTTCGGCGCGATCCTCGCTCCGGGCATCGTCGATCTCGTCTACGGGCACCACTACCAGCACGCGATCCACCTGCTGCAGATACTGCTGCCCGCGTTCATCCCGATCTGCCTCGGCTACCTGCTGACGAGCCAGCTGATCCTGGAGAACCTGTTGCGGCCATACATCGTGATCACGTTCGCCGGCGCGGTGATCAACGTGGTCGCGAACCTGATCGCGATTCCGCGCTTCGGCGCGGCCGCCGCCGCCTGGGCGACGCTCGGGACCGAGCTGCTTGTGATGACGGCGCTGGCCGCCGTGGTGGCCGTCCGCCTGGGGCTGCGACTTCCCGGGCAGCGCGTGCTCAGGACGCTGCTCGCGGTCGACGTCAGCTGTGCGGTGGTGTGGCTGGTGAGATCGGACTCGCTGCTGGTCGGCTTCGCGGTCGCCGCTGCCGTCTATCTGCCATCCGTGCTGCTCATCCGCGCGGTCTCGGTGCGCGAGATCCGGGCCCTGCTGACCCGCCGCCCGGCGGCGAACGCATGAGCGCCCCGGCTCCGGCGATCTCGATCGTCCTGCCGACCTTCAACCGGCTGCCGGCGCTGCGCGAGAACATCCCGTCGATTCAGGCGGTACGCGGCGTCGAGGAGATCGTGGTCGTCGTCGACGGCTCTACCGACGGTTCGCGCGAATGGCTCGAGCAGCTCGCCGACCCGCGGATCAAGGTCCTCGATCAGGCGAACCAGGGCTCGCCGGCGGCGCGCAACGCCGGGATCGACGCCGCCCGCGGCGAATGGATCCTGATGACCGAGGACGATTGCTACCTGCCGAGCGACTTCGCGCTGCATCTGATGGAGGCGGCGCGGGCATGCGACGCGCAGATCGTCAGCGCGCCGTGGCTGCCGGTGTGGAGCCTCGAGGACGCCGACGCCGCCGTGCCAGCGGGGCCGGCGCGAGGCGCGGGCGAAGATCGGGCTCGGCACGCACCCCAGCGTGTTCCCGGCCCACGACCTCGAGACCCCTTTTCTGAACGGCGTGGTGCTGGTCCGGCGCGACGTGTTCGACGTGGTCCGCTACAACGTCGCGCTACGCGGCAACGCCTGGCGCGAGGAGACCAGCATGTATCTGTCGGCGAACGCAGCGGGCTTCCGCTCGGTGCTGACGCCGCGGACCGCGTGCTATCAGCTCGGGCAGTGGGAGGGGGGGCAGCGGCGCGGCCGTCTCGCCTACGAGACCTGGGCGATCCGCAACAACTGGCGCTTCCTGCACATGCATGCGGACGCGCTCCGCCGCATTGGAGCGATCCGCAGCCCGCTCGCGGAGCAGGCGCGGTTCATCTCCGGACGGGTCGCGGTCAACGTATCCGGCTACCTGCGCGCGAAACGCCGCGCCCGCGCCGGGCGGCGGGGTGGCCTGCCCATGGCCGCGGGGCTCCCCCGCGACGCGCACTCAGCGGCGCCCGACTGACCCGACCACCCCCGCGGCGAATCCGAGGACCGCCGGCCAGCGCTGTGTGTTGGTGAGGAACGGGGCCGTCAGCATCGCGATCGGCGCCATCAGCAGCAGCATCGCTCCCCACCGCCCGAGGAAGTCGACGTTCGGGCGCTTGATCACGCGCAGTCCTTCGAACACGAACGCGACCTGCGCGCCGATCACCAGCACGGCCCCGATCAGCCCGAAGCGCAGCCATGACTCGAGCACCTGGTTGTGGATGTAGAGCGGTCCGGTCGACTCGACCACCAGCCCGGGCACCTGGCCGTTCGGCCCGACGCCCGAGAGCGGCGAGTGCTTCACCGCGCGCCAGCCGGCCGAGACGTCGGAGAGGTGACCGGCGACGCTCGCATCCTGCGCGGTGCCCTGGGTCGCGCCCCAGATCGCCGAGAACTGGTGTCCCAGCTGGGTGAGCACCGAGGGCTTGAAGATCGCGAGGAGGATCAGCACTCCGGCGATGCCGTACAGGGCCCGCACCACCATCCGCGCGCGCCCGCTGGCGGACAGGAGCGAGAGCACGAATGCGACGACCATCGCCGCCCACACGTTTCGCCGCGAGGACAGGATCACCACGACCAGAGCGACGCCGCCGAGCCACAGCATCCTCCGGGTGCGCTGCGAGGTGGGGACGGTGAGCGCCGCGAGCACGAACGCGCCCGCGATCGCTCCCATCGCGGAGTCGTAGAAGATCAAGCTGGTCCCGCCCTGCGATTCCCCCTGTCCGGTCGCGGTCAGATACAGCCCGATCAGCGCCATGCCGGTGAGTACCCAGGTCAGCACCGGAATCCCCTGGGCGGCCCAGTCGCGATCGCGGGGGACGCTCGCGCCGACCACGAAGCAGGCGGCGAAAAGCAGCGCGAAGCGGCTGTCCTGGTTGATCGCGGAGGTCAGCGAGGTGCCGTCGATCCAGAGCAGGCCGGTGTAGTAGGCGCCGAGCGCCACCATCAGCGCGACGGTCGACTTGTGTGGGCGCCGCGGGGGAGAGGTCGCGAGCACGCGCAGCGCGGTCAGGACGGCGGCGAAGGTCAGGAGGCTGATCCGCCCCTCGGTCTTGAAGTACACCTGGTGGCCGAGGAAGAGCAGGCCGCTCCCCGAGGGACCGCCGAACCCCTGAGCCGGGTCGAGCTCCTGGCAGATGATCAAGAGCGATACGAGGCTCAGGGCCGGCCAGCGCATCAGCGCTCCGAACGCGAGCAGCCCGATCGCGGCGCTCTCGACGGTCTTGCTGTTGCCGGTCGCAATCAGCCAGCCGGCGGCCGCGCTCACGCCCAGGGCGAGCGCGAGCTGCACCGCGCGCGCGCCGAACAGGTCCTCGACGATGTTCGAGCGGCGGGCGTTCATCGCGCCTGGACCGTATCGGCGATCAGCGCCAGCCAGCGGCGCTCGAACTGCTCGAGGCTGTTGTTGCGCGCGACGAACTCGCGCGCCTGCACGAGGATCGTGTCCTCAGCGCCCGATGCCACGCTGCGAAGGCCGTTGGTCACGCTGTCCAGTTCGGGATCGACGATCAAACTCCGATAGGCGGGACAGCTCTGCAGAAAATCTTCCATCCAGCCGACCGCGGTGGTGATCAGCGGGGTGCCGCACGCCATCGCCTCGAGCACCACGAAGCTGCACGCCTCATAGCGGGTGGGAAACAGCACGCAGTCGGCGGCCCGGTAGGCGTGCACGAGCTCGGCCGGAGCGAGGGTGCCGAGCGCGACGGCGCCCGGTGGCGCGCTCGGGCCGGCCACGAGGAGGGTGAATCCCGCCTGCCGGCAGGCTTCGGGCACGAGGTCGGCGCCCTTGCGGTGCTCGAAGCGGCCGACAAACAGGGCGTAGCGCTCGTCGTCCAGGCCGAGACGGCTCCGGGCCTCCTCGCGGTCGCCCGGCGAGAACAGCTCCGTGTCGACGCCGTTCGGGATCACGGCGTCGACGCGCTGGCGATAGAACCGCCGCAGCTCGCGCTGCGTCGAGGAGGAGACCGCGACCTTCGCCGTCGCGCCGCGGGCGCACAGCGCCTCCGCGATCCCGCCTCCGAGCGCTTGGCGCAGGCGGTAGCGCCGGCTGCCCGTGCCGCCGGCCGCCACGTGCCGGACCATCGTCCCGTGGAACACGTGGATCCGGCGATGTGCTGCGGGGCCGCCGAGAAAGCCGTTGCTGATCACCAGGTCCACAGGCGCGTGGCGCGCCTGCCTGGTCGCCGAGAAGGCCTGCAGCGCCGGTCCAAGCCCGAGGCGGCCGAGCGAGGTCGGCACCGTTCCGCGGGGCCCGATCGTCGTCGTCGTCCAGCCCGCTCGCCGCAGCCCCTCCGCGAGCAGCGCGCAGAAGCGCTCGACCCCGCCGGCGTTGCTCGACGGGTCTGGCGAGATCAATGCGGCGCTCCTCATGCGCGCGCCGCGAAGGACCTGAACAGGTGCAGCGCCGGCTTCGGCCGGCCGGCCAGCGTGACGACGCCGTAGCCGCCCTGGACGGTCTGCGGCTCCAGGCCGTCCTTGAAGCGGTAGATGAAGACGGCCTGGACCCACCGCTTCCACCGGGTGGAGAGATCGGAGAACAGCGTCGTGAAGTTGCTGGCCTGCCGAGCGTCGCTGACGCAGTCGATGCTGTGCTGGGTGCAAGTCGACCAGCCGGCCTCGGTGATCCAGAACGGCTTCGAGCCTGCTCCGTGCGCGAGGAACTGCCGGCGCAAGTCCTCGATCCGGCGAATGTGCCCGAAGTTCCCGTAGGGCTTGCCGTAGACGATCGGGTTCAGCGTCTGCGTGTCGCTGCCGAAATCGTGCACCGCGACGCCGTCGAAGTAGCGGTTCAGCCCCGGCACCGCCTGATACAGCGCGTCGACCCACCAGGTCCAGACGCGATCCAGGTGCGAGACCATCTCGGCCTCGAGCAGGAACCTCGCCGACGGGGCGACCGCGTGACCGGCGGCGCCCGCGGCCTTGATCAGCCGGGCGTAGCTGCCGGGGTCGTAGCTCCCGTCATTGCCGCCCGCGAAGTACGGCTCGTTCCACACCTCGTAGACGGTGATCGCCGAGCCGGACAGCGAGGGATGCGCGCGCCAGAAGGAGCCGTGCGGCCCGTAGCGGCCGACGACCGCCGCGACGTAGCGGGCGAATGGACCCGGGTCCCGGGGGACCGTCTCGGGCGTCGGCGCCGCCCAGGCGGGAGCGTCGATCAGCTGCGCGAGGACGTGCATGTGCCGCCGCCCGATCGCGAGCATGTAGTGGTCGTAGTAGGCGAAGCTGAACCTGCCGGGGGCAGGCTCGATCGTGCTCCAGTTGAACGGGTCGCGGACCCATTTCGCGCCCGTCGTGGCGAGGATGCTGTTCAGGCGCGGCGCCGTGGTGCTGCCGCCCCAGCCGGCGGCGCCGTCCGCGAGCCCGACGATCAGCCCGCTCCTCAGCGAACTCGAGCCCAGCGTTGTCGGCGTCACCTTGCCCCCGTGGTGGGCGGCTCCGCCGCATCCCGCGGCCAGCGCCCCACAAGCCAGCAGCAGAGCGAGGTGACGATGGCGTCGAGTCATGTGCGCCCGTGCGACTGCCGCGGCCGTGGCGGGAGTCGCTCGCCCTGCCACGGCCGTGTCTGGAGGGGATCGGCGATGCTAGCAGCGGGCCCGGGCGCGGCGGCTCAGCCGCTCGTCGCCACGGCCTGCTTGAACACGGCCAGCGCCGGCTTGGCGTTGCCGTTCAGGTAGGTGAGCCCGTATGCGTCCTGCGTGGAGCTCGGATCGGAGCCGTCGCCGTAGCGATAGATGAACGCGGCCTGCACCCAGCCGCTCCAGCGCGTGTGAATGTCGCTGAAGAGCGTGGCGAGGTTCGAGGCCTGCCTCGCAGAGCTGACGCAATCGGGGCTGTCGCTGCAGGTGGACCAGCCGGCCTCCGTGATCCAGAACGGCTTGCCCGCGGCGTTGTGGCTGATGAACTGGCTGCGGAGATTCTCGATCCGGCGGATGTGGCCGTAGTTGTCGTAGGCCTGGCCGTAGATCATCGGGTTCAGCGACCTCGTGTCATCGCCGTAGTCGTGGACCGCGACGGCGTCGAAGTAGTTGTTGAGGTCGGGCACCGCCTGGTACATCGCGTCGACCCACCAGACCCAGTTGCCGTTTGAGTCGCGGCCGCTCTGCATCTCGGCCGCCATCAGGAACTTCGCGTTAGGGTCGACCGCACGCCCGGCGATCGCGGCGGCCTTGACCAGGCGGGCGTACCGCCCGGGGTCATAGTCGCCGTTGTCGCCGCTGCCCAGGTAGGGCTCGTTCCAGATCTCCCAGTAGTGGATCGCCGATCCGGCGAGGTTCGGGTACTGGGTCCAGAAGCTGCCACCGGGGCCGTAGCGGCCGACGACCGCCGCCACGAACTGTCCGAACGCGCTCGGATCGGAGGGGATCGAGTCGTAGGTCGCACCGTCCCAGGAGGGCGTCTCGTAGAGCAGGGGCAGGACGCGGAGCCCGCGCTGCGCGGCCTGGAGCATGAAGTGGTCGTAGTAGGAGAAGTCGAACACGCCCCTGCTGGGCTCGATCGTGCTCCAGCGGAACTCCTCGCGATACCACTTGGCGTTCGTCTGCGAGGTCACCAGATTCAGCCGATCCGAGGTGCTGGCGCCGCCCCAGCCGGCGTTGTCGGCGTTCAGGCCGACGATCTGGCGCCCGCTGTAGGTCGCGCGCGGGAGCGACCGGCGGCCGATCGGGGAGATCAAGGCGGCGGTATGACCGCGAGGCGAGTGGCGCCGGGTCCGCTTGACGGTCCCGCACGTGACGTGGCGGCGGCCGTGGCGCCGGGTCACCTTGCACCGCTTGTGCGTGGCGTGGTGCCGTGAGCGTGCGGCGGCGGAGGCGGACGGAGCCAGGATCGCCGCGAGCACAAGGCTGCAGGCGATCAGCGTCAGGATGCGGGCCTTGTGGATCATGCATCTTGGGTCGGCTCAACACCGCCTCTGATCCCAATCACGCATGGGCCTTTGGACACCTGTTCGACGCCCCGGGCGCGGGGCGCGGAACAGATGCCGGAGCGCTTACCGCCTACTTCGTGAAGGCCGCCTCCGCCCTGAAGATCGCCATCGCCGGCTTCGGGCTCCCATTCAGGTTGGTCAGGCCGTAGGTCTCCTGGATGTCGCTCGGATCGGTGCCATTGCGGTAGC
Organism: uncultured Solirubrobacterales bacterium; assembly: GCA_963849285.1. Taxonomy (GTDB): domain Bacteria; phylum Actinomycetota; class Thermoleophilia; order Solirubrobacterales; family Solirubrobacteraceae; genus Palsa-465. The sequence goes on along the minus strand of CAWKGS010000005.1, from coordinate 858,269 downwards.
GGTAGACGAACGCCGCCTGGACCCAGCCCTTCCACCGCGTGGTCATGTCCGTGAACAGCCTGGCGAGGTTCGCGGCCTGCACGGCGTCGCTGACGCAGTCCGGGCCGGCGCCGCAGGTCGACCACCCCGTCTCGGTGATCCAGAACGGCTTGTCGCCGCCGTGGCGCAGGAACTGCGCTCGCAGGTTCTCGATCCGGCGGATGTGCCCGTAGTTGTTGTACGGCTGGCCGTAGATCACCGGGTTCAGCGTCGTGGTGTCGGTGCCGTAATCGTGCATCGCGATCCCCTGGAAGTACTTGTTCAGACCGGGGACCGCCCGATAGAGCGCATCGACCCACCAGACCCAGTTGCCCGCGGCGTTACGAGCGCTCTGCATCTCCGCGGCGAGCAGGAACTGCGCGCTCGGATCGACGGCCCGGCCCGCGATCGACGCAGCCTTCACGAGGCGCGCGTAGCGCCCCGGGTCGTAGCGCCCGTCGTCGCCGTTGGGGAGGTAGGGCTCGTTCCACAGCTCCCAGGTGTGAATCGCGGACCCGGACAGCGCCGGGTGCCTGGCCCAGAAGGTGCCGCCCGCGCCGTAGCGCCGCACCAGCGCGGCGACGAACTGGGCGAAGGGGAGGGGGTTGGCGGGAATCGCGTTGGACGCCGGCGCTGCCCACGCGGGCGCGTCCCACAGGAACGGCAGGACGTGCAGGCCCCGCTGGCCGAGCTCGAGCATGTAGTGGTCGTAGTAGGAGAACCTGAACACGCCCCTGCGCGGCTCGATCTGGCTCCACGAGAACGGCTCGCGGAACCAGCGCGCGTCGGTTTCCCCGACGACCTGGCTCAGCCGCCCGGACAGGCTGGCGCCGCCGTAGCCGACGGTGCTGGTCGACAGCCCGACTATCAGGTTGCCGCCCGCGACGTCACGCGGGATGAAGCCGTGCGCCTTGGAACGGTGGTGCCTCGTCGTCGAGTGACGGCGCTTGAGGTGATGTCCCTTGGCCTTGGCGTGGTGCTTGGACGAGTGCGCTGTCTTCTTTCTGACGGAGCATTTCGCGCCGTGGCCGTGGAGGTGGTGGCGCCTGGAGCACTTGCGGATCTTCCGATGCGTCGTCTTGGCATGCGCGGTGGCCGCCCAAGCGGTCGGCAGCCAGGCTGCGGTGAGGACTGACGCAAGGAAGAGCAGTGCAATGCGACGCATGGGGTAGGCCTCGCTTCTGGGTGGTACCGGCCCAGACAGAAACCACGGAGGCCGTCGTCAGGCGGCGAGCAGGGCAACGCCGTTCATCCGACCAATCGCAAACTGGCCCCCGGCCAGTGCAATGGGGACGGATGTGCCTGAGAGACCCTACCGAGGGTGCCGTGTGGGTCGGTACTTCTCGGTTGGCTTATATGGTCTACGCGGCGCCGCTGTCGCTGACGCCATCCGGCAATTGTGCGCCGGAATTAATACAGGAGTTCGTGCAAGGACGTATCAGTAACAGATCACCCGGCGGATTCCGAATGCCGGGGGTGGCTCGTGCCGTACTTCCGGAGCTTCGGGCTGTCGCGGAAGCGCAGGATCTCCGCGACCGTCATCAGCGCGATCTTCATGTCGAGTCGCAGCGACCAGTTCTGGATGTAGTAGTTGTCCCACTCGACGCGATCGTCGATTGAGGTCTGTCCGCGCAGCCCGTTCACCTGCGCCCAGCCGGTGATGCCCGACTTGACGCGGTGGCGGTCCTGGTAGCGCGCCACGTGCTGCGCGAAGCGCTCCACGTACTCGGGGCGCTCCGGGCGCGGGCCGATCAGGCTCATGTCGCCGCGCAGGACGTTGATCAGCTGGGGCAGCTCGTCGAGCGAGGCCATCCGCAGCCAGCCGCCGATCGGGGTGCGCCGGTCCTCGCCCTCGACGCCGCCGGGCGCGACGCCCTCGGGCAGCTCGAAGCCGCCCTTGTGCCGGGGCTCGGTCATCGTCCTGAACTTCAGGACGTTGAACACGCGTCCGTCCCGCCCGACGCGTCGCTGGCGGAACAGCGCCGGCCCGCGAGAGGTCAGCCGGACCAGCGCCGCGATCGCGAGCAGCAGCGGCGAGAGGGCGAGCACTCCGGCCAGGGCCACCGTGCGGTCGATCGTGTGCTTGACCGCGAACTCCCAGCCCCGCGGGTCGGTGGGGCGAAGCGAGAGCAGCGGCAGGCCGCCGACGTAGTCGAGCGTCGCCCGCTCGTTCACGGATTCGTACAGCCGCGGGATCAGCGAGACCTCGATCCCGAGCTGCTGGCAGTCCCGGACCGTCTGCACGAGCACGCGGTCGGGCTCGGATGAGAAGGCGAGGATCACGTGACGGGCGCCGGTTCTGGCGACGGTGTCGGCGAGGTCGCTGACCCCGCCCAGCACCGGAACGTACTTGCCGTCGACCGATTCGGGACGGGGCATCGGATCCGCATCGAGGAACCCGACGGGGCGCAGCCCGTAGGAGGGCTCGTCCATCAGGCGCCGGACGACGTGCTCGCCGACGACGCCGGCCCCGACGACCAGCGTCGGGGAGGCGAAGCTCTCGTTGCGCACCGCCTGCCTGCGAATCGACAGCAGCACGGCGCGGGCGACGCCCAGGTACACCGAGGCGAACAGCCACAGGCGGATCGAGAGGCCGACGGGGTGGGCCCCGCCGAGGATCGAGTCGCCGGCGATTGCCAGCATCGACGCCATCGAGACGACCCCCAGCACGTGGGTCGCCGTATCCAGCGCGGAGGCGTGCAGGCGCTCATCCGGGCCGCGGCGGGCGTACAGGAGCAGCAGCGTCAGCACCGGGAAGCAGGCGGCAAGCCACCGATCGCCGACGTGCGGAGCGGCGAACACGGCGGCGCTCGAGGCCAGGTAGAGGACCGCAACGTCGACCATGAAGCGCAGCCGCGACCACGACTGCGGATGGAGCAGGCGGGAGACGGCCCGCGCCAGCTCGTCGCCCAGGGGACGAATCGAGATGCCGTGGGCTTCGGCGGCGTGCGAAATGGCGGGGGGAGGGGACATGGCTACCACACTGGGGGCTGCATGGACGGTCTTCCGGGCCGACACACCCGCCTATGCGCGCTCATACTGCTCTTCAGCGCGCGGTATTTCGACCCCTCTGGTACGAACGATAACGCCCATCGAGCCTGAAAGTTGCGAACATCTGCAGCATCGCCGCAACCGTGTTTGCCTAAACCCCAGGAAACCTGTGCGCGGGGGCGATCGGGAGGCATCGCGGCGGCGAGGAGGGGCCATCTCACGGTGGGTCTGACGGATCATCGACCAGATTCCGGCGCCGCTTGAGCGTCTCAGGCGCTGCGCCGGCGGCGCCTGAAGCGGAGGCCCAGTCCCAGTGCGACGAGCAGCAGGCCGGTGATCGCGGTCGTCGCCAGATCCGCGCCCGTCCTCGGCAGGGCGCCGCTGGTGTCGGTCGGGCTGGTCGTCGTCGCGGCGGTGGTCCCTGATCCGTTCGAGCCGCTCGGGGTGCTCGTGCTCGGCGTCGTGGTGCTCGCGGCGAGCACGACGATCGTCCCGTGCATGAACGGGTGAATCGTGCAGATGTAGGCGTAGGTGCCGGGCTGCGTGAAGGTGTGCGACGCGCTCTGCCCCTTCTTGAGCAGGCCCGTGTCGAAGCTGCCGTTGCGGGCCGTGGCGGTGTGCTCGGTCGGACCGGCGTTGGTCCAGGTCACGGTGTCGCCCGCGTTGACGGTCAAGCTCGCGGGGGAGAACTGATAATCGGAGATGGTGTCGCTCGGATCGCCGGCGGCGTGGGCCACGGGACCCCCGGGACCGGTGACGCTCAGGCGCAGGGAGCTCGTGCCGCGGCCGTGGTCGTGGTCGTGGCGGTCGGCGTCGCGGTCGTAGCGGCGGTCGTGGTCCCGGTCGTCGTGGCGCTCGTGGTCCCGGTGGCGCTGGTCGAGGTGCCGGTGCTCGACGTGGCGCTGGTAGAGCTGCTCCGGGTCGCGGACGCCGCATTCGGCCGCGGGCTCCGGGCGTGCTCGCGCGCGGCGAGATGCAGCGGCAGGGGGATCGCGACCGCGGCCAGGATCGCGATCGTCGGTTTGGTGTGGCGGCGGGCGAGCACTTGCTTGGAGGAGGGCGGGACGGGCGGGACCCCTTCCCCGGTCGTCGTGGAGCCTATGGAAGCGAGCCGACGGCGTCCAGCCGGGCGTACGATGAAGGTCCAAGAGCGTAAGGAGGCAGAGCATGTCGCGACTCATCCGGATGGACCGCAGCGGCCACACGACGCTCGCCGAATGGACCGCGGATGACCAGGCCAGCGTGGAGGAGGCCGTGCGGGTGTTCCGCCGCGAGCTCGACCACGGCTACTACGCGGTCGTCTCCCACGGCGAGGGGCGTGCCGAGCAGGTCCGCGAGCTGCCGTTCGAGGCGCCGACGGTGATCCTGCGCCGTCCGATCGCGGGAGGCTGAGACGAGCGCCGGCACCTTCGAGGAGGTCTCCGGGGGCGCGGCCGGGCTGCCCGAGCTCGCGAGCGTCTACTGGCGCCCGCGGGTCACCGAGCGCTCACTGGTCAACTCGGGACGGCTCTGGACCGTTTGCACCGCCGCCCACTCGCTGCCGTTCCTGACGGTCGCCCTGGTGCTGTTCGCGCTCAAGCCGCTGACGGCGCCGGTCGCGCTGGTCGCGCTGGTGCACGCGTGGATGATCCCCGAGCTGTACGCGGCGCGCGGCGCGAACGTCGTGCGCGTGCGCGCTCCGGCGGACGCCGGCCCCGAGCGGGTCTCGATCGGGCTGCTCGGCGACCTGATCGGACACGAGGCTCGCGAGCTGCATGCCCGTACCGGCCTGGTCCTCGAGCGCGGGCGGTTCGGAATCTGGCTGGTGGGGGAGGCCGGCGCGCTCCTGGTGGCGCCGCGAGCGACGCAGGATCCATTGCTACTGCGTGAAGGCAAGCGACCCCGAGCTGCCCTCTGGGGACCGGATCGCGCACCTGCTGCTGGCCCTGCGCGAGGACGAGAGCGGCTTTGCGACCGTCGCGAACCTGGCGTTCTCGGGTGCTCGCTGGCGCGTGCGCCGGCGGCTGCCGGAGCCCGCGCGGGCCGCACTGGACCGCGCGTCCGAGCTGGCGCGATCGCGCCTGAGGCCCCGGCCGCGCGGCCGCCCGCGCTTGAGGATCTTTGTACCCAGGGCCAATGCGCGATTTAGGGCCCCGGGCGGATCATGCTCGCCATGACCCGCCCGATCACCACCACCAAGCTGCTCCTCGTCGCCGACCCTCGCAGCGTCCCCGCGGAGCCGGGCACGGTGCCCGTGCGCCGCTACCGGCTCGCACGGGTCCGGTTCGACGGGCGAGCCACCGATCCGGCCTCCCGGTTCGAGCATCTGAAGCGCGTCTACGACTGAGGCGCAGCACGCCGCTGGAACCGTTCTCGCACGCGGTACGCTGTAAGCATGAATACTGAGATCGAAGGCCACCGCGCCCGCCCGCCGATCGTCAGGCGAGCAGCGGCCGGCCTCATCATCGTCGTTGCGGCTGCGCTCGCGATCAAGTTCGTCATCGGGTTCGTGATGGCGATCTTCTGGGTGGTCGTGGCGGTAGCCGTCGCCGCAGCGGTGATCTGGGCGCTGAAGACGCTCGTCTGGTAGGAGGTCGCTCCTGTGGGGAGCAACTTCTACCTGGTGATCATCTTCCTGTTCGGGCTGTCCGGCGGGATCATCGGCAAGCTCAAGGGCAGCTCGTTCCTGCTCTGGTTCCTGATCTCCGCCGCGATCCCGTTCTTCGGCTGGCTCGCCGCGATCTTCTACCGCTTCGACAGCAAGGAGCTGCGCCGGCACTGCCCGGGCTGCGGCCAGGTGGTCAAGCTCCACGACGCGGTTTGCATGCGCTGCGGCGAGGAGCTCGAGTTTCCCGACGTCGCGATCGCCTCCGAGGCCGCGCTCGGCCGCTGACGGGCCGTTCGGGGGCGGGCAGCTGCGTAAACTGGCGCCATGCGCGCGGTCGATGCTCTGATGGAATGCCTGAAGGCGGAGGGCGTGGACGTCGTCTTCGGCCTGCCCGGGGGCGCCAACCTCCCCACCTACGACGCCTTTTACGACGCCGGGATCAGGCACATCCTGGTGCGTCACGAGGCGGGCGGCGGTCACGCGGCCGAGGGCTACGCGAAGGCGACCGGCAAGGTCGGCGTGGCGCTCGGCACGAGCGGCCCTGGTGCGACCAACCTGGTGACGCCGATCTGCGACGCGATGATGGACTCGGTCCCCGTCGTATTCCTGACCGGCCAGGTGCGGACCGAGCTGCTCGGCACCGACGGGTTCCAGGAGGCGGACACGATCGGGATCACGATGCCGATCGTCAAGCACAGCTTCATGATCCAGCACCCGCTGGAGCTGCCGCGCACGATCCACGAGGCGTTCCACATCGCCCGCACCGGGCGGCCGGGCCCGGTGGTGGTCGACATCCCGCAGGACCTGAGCCGCGCGGACATCCCCTACGAGCCGGTGACCGACGTGCACCTGCCCGGCTACCAGCCGACCACCGACGGCAATCAGAAGCAGATCCGCCTGGCGGCGAAGGCCCTGGCGAACGCCCGACGGCCGGTGATCTACGCCGGCGGCGGGGTGGTCGGCGCGGGCGCCGCCGCTGAGCTGACCGAGCTCGGCACCGCCGACCGCTTCCCCGTCACCTGCACCGTGATGGGCCTCGGCGCGTTCCCGGCGCCGCATCCGCATTGGCTCGGGATGCTCGGGATGCACGGGACGCGCGCCGCCAACTACGCGATGGACGAGGCCGACCTGATCATCGCCATCGGGGCCCGGTTCGACGACCGGATCACCGGCAAGCTCTCGGAGTTCGCCCCGCACGCGAAGTTCATCCACATCGACATCGATCCCGCCGAGATCTCCAAGAACGTCCCCGCGCACATCCCGATCGTGGGGGACGCGAAGAACATCCTCCCGCGGCTGACCGCCGAGTACCGGGCGCTGTCGCCCGACCCGCACCGGCTCGAGGAGTGGTGGAGCCGGATCACGGGCTGGCAGGAGCGCCATCCGCTGCGCTACGAGGACAGCGCGGACTCGGAGATCAAGCCGCAGTACATGATCCAGGCGCTGTACGAGGCGACCGGCGGCGAGGCGATCGTCACCAGCGACGTCGGCCAGCACCAGATGTGGGCCGCGCAGTACTTCCACTTCTCCCAGCCGCGGCGCTGGATCAACTCCGGCGGCCTGGGGACGATGGGCTTCGGGCTGCCCGCGGCGATGGGCGCGAAGGTCGGCTGTCCCGACCAGACGGTCCTCTGCATCGCCGGCGACGGCTCGGTGCAGATGAACATGCAGGAGCTCGCGACCTGCTCGCAGGAGGGGATCGCGATCAAGGTGTTCATCATGAACAACGGCTATCTGGGCATGGTCCGCCAGTGGCAGGAGCTGTTCTGGGACAAGCGCTACAGCCAAGTGGAGATGGGGCAGTGGCCGGACTTCGTCAAGCTCGCCGAGGCCTACGGCGCCACCGGCGTGCGGCTCACGGACAAGCGCACGCTGGTGGGAGACATCCAGAGCGCGCTCGCGACCGAGGGGCCGGTGCTGGTCGACGTCCGCGTCACCCGCGAGGAGAACACCTACCCGATGATCCCCGCCGGCCAGCCCGCCAGGAACATGGTGGGCTGATGGGCGAGCCGGGCACCAAGGAACTCCTGTCGCTGGACGAGCTCGAGGCGGCCGGCGGGCTGCGCACGGGCCGCAAGCACATCCTCTCGATCCTCGTCGAGAACAAGCCGGGTGTCCTGACCAGGATCTCCGGGCTGTTCGCCCGGCGCGGGTTCAACATCAACACGCTGGCGGTCGGGCCCACCGACGACGACCAGGTCTCGCGGATCACGCTCACGCTCGACGGCGCGGTGCACCCGATCGATCAGGTCACAAAGCAGCTGCACAAGCTCGTCAACGTCCTGAAGATCCGCGATCTGGAGCCGGCGGAGACGATGGCGCGGGAGCTCGCGCTGTTCAAGGTCTCCGCCGACGGCGCCAGCCGCGCTGAGGTGATGCAGATGTGCGAGATCTTCCGCGCGAAGATCGTCGACGTCACCAAGCGCAGCGTGATCATCGAGGTCACCGGCACGTTCGAGAAGGTCGACGCGTTCGAGCAGCTGGTGCGGCCGTTCGGGCTGATCGAGATGGCGCGCACCGGCGAGATCGCGATCGCCCGCGGCCGCGGCGAGACCTGACGAGCGCACCCGAGCGAGAATGCTCGATCTCGCCGCGCTCCCTGCGGACTGGCTCGACGAGCAGACCTCGCGCCGGCTGCAGCGCCGCGTGGTGGAGGCACTTCGCCGCTCGCGCCAGCACGGCGCGCCGGTGCTCGCCAGCGTGACCGGCCGATCGCCCGCCGCAAGCGATCCGAGCGCGGTCATCGCCGCGTCCAGGCGGCCGGGTGAGCACTGGTTCTGCCTCGAGCAGCCGGATCGCGAGGGCGCGGCGGTATCGGCGCTCGGGTCCGTGCGGATCCTGCAGGCGCGGGGCGAGGAGCGGTTCGCCCAGCTGGCGCGGAGCTGGCGGGCGCTGAGTGCGACCGCGGCGGCGGACGAGCCGCGCGGGCCCGCGGGGAGCGGGCTGAGCGCGTTCGGGGGCTTCGCATTCGCGCCCGACGGCGGCACCGCGCCGCGGTGGGACGGGTTCGCGCCGGCGTCGCTGGTCGTCCCCGAGGTCTCGCTCGCCCGGCGCGCCGGCGTGACCTGGCTGACGCTGAACGTTGAGGTGGCGCCCGACGACACCGCGGAGGAGGTGCTCGCGGGCGTTCAGCGCCGGCTCGCGGCACTGCGAGCCGCGCCGCTGCCGCTGCTCGATCCCGCCCCCACGGGCGCCTACGAGGTCTCCAGCCCGATGCCCCCGTCGCACTACGAGGAGTCGGTGGCCCGGGCGGTGCAGCGGATCCGCGCGGGCGAGCTCGAGAAGCTGGTGCTCGCGCGCGAGGTCGAGGTCCACGCTCCCGCCGACCACGACCCGGCGGCGGTGCTGGGCGTGCTGCGCGAGGCATTTCCCTCCTGCTACGTGTTCGCGGCAGGCCGCGGCGACGCCACCTTCGTGGCCGCGAGCCCGGAGCTGCTGGTGCGGCGCGAGGGCCAGCGTGCGAGCACGGTCGCCCTCGCCGGATCGATCCGCCGCAGCGCCGATCCGGCCGTCGATGACCACCTCGGCGAGCAGCTCCTGCGCAGCCAGAAGGACGTCGAGGAGAACGCGATCGTCGCCAGGCGGATCGCGCGCGCCCTCGCGCCCGTGTCGGTGTGGGTCGCGGCTGCGCCCGAGCCGGCCGTGGTCCGGGTGGCCAACATCCAGCATCTCGCGATCCCGATCCGGGCACAGCTCGCCGCGCCGATTGGAGCGATCGAGCTGGCCGGGCTGCTGCACCCGACACCGGCGGTCGGCGGCGAGCCCGGCGAGGTCGCGGCGCGGCTGATCCCGGCGCTCGAGGGACTGGACCGCGGGTGGTACGCAGGGCCGGTGGGCTGGATCGACTCGAGCGGCGACGGGGAGTTCTGCGTGGCGCTGCGCTGCGCGCTGCTGCGCGGCCGACTCGCGCACCTGTACGCCGGCTGCGGGATCGTCGCCGATTCGGACCCTGCCTCCGAGCTGGCGGAGACCGAGGTCAAGCTGGGGGCGTTGCTCCCGGTGCTGGCGGGTTGAACGCGGAGAGGACCGCCTCGGCGACCCGGCGGTGCAGCGCGAGGTTCTCCCGGCGATCGGTGCGGACCTCGATGATCGTCACGCCACCGGATTGGATGGATCGATCGATCGCCTCCCGGAGCGCCCCGGCGGTGCCGGGCAGCTCGTAGTCGCAGCCGTAGAGCGCCGCCACCCGGGCGAACTCGATCCCGTGCGGCGTCGCCACGTGCTCCTCGAACGCGTCGCGTTCACCGGCCACCGGCAGGAAGTGGAAGATCCCGCCGCCGTCGTTGTTCAGCAGCACGATCGTCAGCGCCAGCCCCAGCCGCTTCGCGCTCAGCAGCCCGCCGATGTCGTGCAGGAGGGCGACGTCGCCGATCAGCAGCACGAGCGGACCCTCGCCGGCGGCGGCCGCCCCGAATGCGCTCGAGACCGTGCCGTCGATCCCGTTCGCCCCGCGGTTGGCGAGGACCCGCCGGCCGCCTGGGAAGAACTCCTCGAGATCGCGAACCGGCATCGAGGAGGCGACGTACAGCGCCGCGCGCGCGGGCAGCCACTCGGCCAGGGCCGCCGCGACGAGCGGCTCGCTCAGGTCCGCGCCGAGGACAGCGCCGACGGTCTCGCCGGCGAGCGCGTCCGCCGCGCGCCAGGACTCGAGCCAGCCGTCCTCGACGCTGACCTCGGCGTCGGGCAGCTCGCCCGTCACCCGCATCCCGACGACGGCGTCCGGGTCCTGCCAGGCGGCGTGCGGATCGAACGCGATCTGGGCGACGCCGTCGAGGCCCGCGAGCCATGCGCGCAGCGGCTTGGAGGTCGGTAGGTCCCCGGCCCGCAGGATGAACTGCGGCCGGTGCGCGGCCGCGAACCTCGGGTCGCGCAGCAGCAGGTCGTAATGGACGATCGCCGCCGGCCCGCGCCTGGCGCCGGACAGGGGATCGGCGAGCAGCGGGACCGAGGAGCGCGCGGCGATCTCGGCGACGCGCTCGCCCGCGCCGGCGCCGGCGACGATCACGATCCGGCCCGAGGGCGGCGTGGGGCCGCGCACGGGTTCGCGCGGCGGCGACCGGACCATCACGAACGGCTCATCGCCGCCGCGCGCGGTCCGATCTTCCGCCAGGGGGCGATCGAGGACCAGCGGTTCGCGCAGCGGGAAGTTCAGGTGCACGGGCCCCGGCCGGCCCGTGAGGGCGATCCAGTACGCGCGGCAGGCGAGCGTCCGCATCCAGCGCAGCCGCTCCGGGGTCGCCTCGTGGGTACCCACCTCGAAGAACCACTTGGCCGCGCCGCCGTAGAGGGCGAGCTGGTCGATCGTCTGGCCCGCGCCGACCTCGCGCAGCTCCGGCGGCCGGTCGGCGGTGAGCACGAGCAGCGGCACGCGCGCGTGGAAGGCCTCGATCACCGCCGGGGCCAGGTTCGCCGCGGCCGTCCCGGACGTGCAGGTGACGGCGACCGGCACGCCGCTCGCCTTCGCGGCGCCGAGCGCGAAGAACCCGGCGCAGCGCTCATCCAGGTGCGACCAGCACGTCAATCGCGGCTCGCGCACCAGCGAGAGCACGATCGGGGTCGATCGCGACCCGGGGGACGTGCAGGCATGCCGCATCCCGCAGCGGGCGAGCTCCTCGCAGAAGGCGCGCAGGAGAAGATATGTGTCGGTGGCGCTCATCCTTCTGCACGGCTTCACCCACACCGGTCGCAGCTGGGAGCCGGTGATCGCCGAGGTCGGCGAACGCTACCGGGCGCTCGCGCCCGACATCCGCGGGCACGGGAGCGCGTCGGAGCTCCGTCCCGTCACGCTCGAGGCGGTGATCGCGGACATCGAGCGCCTCACGCCGGGCGAGTTCTCGCTCTGCGGATACTCGATGGGCGGCCGGATCGCCCTGCACGTCGCGCTGGCCCTGCCCGATCGCGTCCGCAGGCTGATCCTGATCGGCGCGAGCCCGGGGATCGCCGATCCGGCGCAGCGGGAGGAGCGCCGGCGCGCCGACGAGCGCCTGGCCGCGGAGCTCGAGCGCTCCACGATCGACGAGTTCGCCCGCCGCTGGGCGCAGACGCCGGTGCTGGGGGACCAGTCGCCGGCCGTCGCGGCGGCGGCGCACCGGGACCGGCTGCGCAGCGATCCGGCGGGTCTGGCGGCGGCGCTGCGCGGCCTCGGCACCGGGGCGCTCCCGTCGCTGTGGGAGCGCCTCGGCGAGCTCGAGATGCCCGTGATGCTCCTCGCGGGCGAGCGCGATCGGCGATTCCGCGGAATCGCCTCGGAGATGGCGCGCGCGCTTCCGGACGCGCGGGCGGACGTCGTCGAGGGGACCGGCCACGCGGCCCACCTGGAGGCGCCTGGCCGAGTGGCGGCGCTGATACTTTCGGCGAGATGAGCTACCGGGATCCGCAGGCGCGCCGCTACGAGCGCGCGCGGGCTCGCCGCCAGCGACAGCGCCGCCGGCGGTTCACGGCGCTGGGGGCGCTCGTCCTGATCGCGGCGATCGTGATCGCGATCGTGGCCGGGACCAGCGGCGGATCGACGAGCAACGACAGGCTCGCCGCGAGGAGCCCCACGGGCGCTGCGCACACCGCCTCGCATCACGGCGCCGGAAGTCCGAAGACGACTCCGCGGGGCACCGGCAAGCCGGGGATCGCGTCGGTCCCGATCCTGATGTATCACGTGATCAATCCGCCTCCCGCCGGCGCGCCCTTCCCCGGGCTGTACGTCCCGGCCGACGAGTTCGCGGCGCAGATGCAGGCGCTGAAGGCGGCGGGCTGGCACGCGGTCACGATGGACCAGCTCGAGGCCTTCTGGACGCATGGCGTCCCGCTCGGGCCGGGCAAGCCGATCGTGCTGACGTTCGACAACGGCTACCAGTCGCAGTACACCAACGCGATGCCCGTGCTCAAGCGGCTCGGCTGGCCGGGCGTCGAGAACATCCAGCTGACCGGCCTGCCGCCCTCCCAGGGGGGCCTGACCGACGCCCAGGTCCGCGGGCTGCTGTCGGCCGGCTGGGAGCTCGACACGCAGGGGATGAGCCACGCGGACCTGATCGCGCTCACCCCGTCCGAGCTCGACTACCAGGTGGTGACGGCGCGCCGGCTGCTGCGCAGCCGCTACGGCGTGCCCGTCAACTGGTTCTGCTACCCCTCGGGCCACTACAACGCGACCGTGATCGCGAAGATCAAGGCCGCCGGATTCGTCGGCTCCACCACCGTGATCCCCGGCTGGGCGGGCAACAACAGCGACCCCTATCGCCTGCCTCGCCTGCGCGTGCTGGGCGGCACGAGCCCGCAGGCGCTGCTGGCCCAGATCGCCGGCGCCCAGAGCGCCGGATCGCCGCCGCCGAGCTACGGCGGCGCCGGAACGGCCTAGCAACTCGGGGCACTAGTACCAGTCCTCGAGCCCGTCGCCGAGCCCCGGCCCGGCCGGAAGGGCGATCCGCCCCCTGACCGCCGGCAGCGGGTCCTCGCGCCCCTCGAACAGCGCCAGCGTGGCCAGACCGCACGCCGCGGTCGGCCGCAGCGCCGACGCCGCGTGCAGCGCGGCCGCGATCCCCAGCGGTCCGTCGAGCGTCGAGGCCAGATAGACCTCGTATCCGGCGCCGCGGGCGCGCGCGGCCGCGTCGAGCAGCCCGCTGATCCCGCCGCAGCGCGCGATCTTCAGGCAGGCCGCGTCGCACACCCGCCGGTCGAGGGCGCCCGGCAGCGCGGCGCTCTCATCGAGCGCGATCGGCAGCGGGCAGGCAGCCGCGAGCTGTTCGATCTCCGCGAGGCCGCTGACCGGTTCCTCGCACAGCTCCACGCCCGCCGGGGCGAGCGCTCGCAGCGCGGCGCGCGCCTCCTCGGCCGACCAGGCGCCGTTCGCGTCGAGCCGGATCAGCATCTCCGGGCCGGCGCCGGCGCGCACGGAGGCGAGGCGGCCCGCGTCGTCCCCGATCCCCACCTTGACCTTGATCGTCCCGAACCCGGCGCGGCGGGCCTCGACCGCGGCGGCCGAGGCGCCGGCGCGATCCTCGACGGCGATCGTGGCGTTGACCGCGACCGGCGCCCCGTCGCCGCCGAGCAGCTCCCACACGGGGCGACGAGCGCGGCGGCCCTCGCGGTCCCACAGCGCGAGGTCGATCGCGGCGGTCGCCTGCGGGAGCACCGCGGCGCGGGCGCAGGCCGCGAGCAGCTCGCCGCGCGGAGCGTCATCGCCGCCGGCCAGGACCGCGCGGCAGTCCTCGAGCGCCGCTCGCACCGCCTCGATCCCGGTCCCGTCGTAGCCCTCCAGGGGCGCCGCCTCGCCGCGCCCGAGGAGACCGTCCGCCGACTCCAGCTCGACCAACAGGAGAGGGCGTTTCGTCGCCGATCCCCAGCCCGCAACCAGAGGCGCGCGCAGGCGCGCCTCGATCGATCTGATCCGGAGCTTCACCGGCTCAGCAGCAGGCCCGCGGCCAGCAGCATGCAGAACGCGAGCTGGAGCATGCCGCTCTGCGCAAGCGCCTGGTTGAGCGAGGCGCCGTCGGTGTGGTTGCGCACGGCGCGCACGATCCGCGCCGCCAGCGGCAGCGTCAGCCACGGCAGCAGCACCCACGGGCGCAGCGGCCCGAAGATCCAGGTGGCCGGAGCCAGCACGAACGCCAGATACACGATCCCGGCGAACATCACGCGCGTCCGCACGCGCCCGAGCCTCACCGCCAGCGTGCGCTTGCCGGCGCGACGGTCGGTGTCGATGTCCCGGATGTTGTTGACGACGAGGATCCCGCTCGCGAGCAGCCCGACCGGGATCGCCAGCACGAACGCCTCCCATTCGAGGTGCTTGACCTGCACGAAGTACGAGCCGGCGACCGCCACGATCCCGAAGAACAGGAACACGAACGCCTCGCCGAGCCCCTCATAGCCGTATGGCCGCGGGCCGCCGGTGTAGAGGACGCCGGCGAGGATCGAGGCGGCGCCGACCAGCAGCAGCTGCCAGCCGGCGACGACGATCAGGTAGATGCCCGCGAGGACCGCGATCCCGAACGACACGTAGGTGGCGACCAGCACCTGCCTGGGAGGGACCAGGCCGCCCGCGGTGACGCGCACGGGCCCCAGTCGGTCCTCCGTGTCCGCCCCGCGGCGAGCATCCGAGTAGTCGTTGGAGAGGTTCGTGCCGACCTGGATGAAGATCGCGCCGATCAACGCGGCGAGGAACCGCAGCGGATGGAAGGTGCCGGCGAAGCCCGCGAGGCCGGTGCCGACGAGCACCGGCGCGACCGACGCCGGCAGCGTCCGCACGCGCGCCGCCATCAGCCAGATCCGCACGCCGCTGGCGCTCGCGACGGCCGCCTGCGCCGACATCAGGCCCGCCGGGGGAACTTCGAGAAGTCCGGCCGGCGCCGCTCGATGTAGGCGTCGCGGCCTTCCTGAGCCTCCTCGCTCATGTAGAAGAGAAGGTTCGCGTCGTGGGCGAGCTGCTGGATCCCGGCCAGACCGTCCTCGTCTGCGTTGAAGCTGGCCTTCACCATCCGCAGCGCGAACGGCGACATCGCGAGCATCTCGCGGCACCAGCTCACGGTCTCGCGCTCCAGCTCGTCGAGCGGGACGACGGCGTTGACGAGACCCATCTGCAGGGCCTCGCGCGCGTCGTACTGGCGGCAGAGGAACCAGATCTCCTTGGCTTTCTTCGGCCCGACCAGGCGGGAGAGCACGCTCGCGCCGAAGCCGCCGTCGAAGGAGCCGACCTTGGGGCCGCTCTGGCCGAAGCGCGCGTTCTCGGCGGCGATCGTCAGGTCACAGATCACGTGCAGCACGTGGCCGCCGCCGACCGCGTAGCCGGCGACCATCGCGACCACCGGCTTCGGCAGCCGGCGGATCTGGACGTGCAGATCGGTGACGTGGAAGCGCCCGACGCCCTGCTGGCGCCCGGCCTGTGCCGGATCCGCGGCGCTCACGTAGCCGCCGCCGCGGCCGCCCCGCACGCGCTGGTCACCGCCGGAGCAGAATGCGTCCGGGCCCTCGCCGGTGAGGATGATCACGCCGACGCGCGGATCCTCCCGCGCCCGCTCGAACGCGTCGATCAGCTCGACGACGGTCTCGGGGCGGAAGGCGTTGCGGACCTCGGGGCGGTCGATCGTGATCTTCGCGATTCCGGCGTCCTCTCCGGTCGCGAGCTCGTAGCGGATGTCCGTGTAGTCGTGAGCGGCTTGCCAATCGACGGTCATCGGGCGGCTGAGACTACCGTTTCGCGGGTGACCGACTGGCTTGCGCGCGCGGCCGCGCGACACCCGCAGCGCACGGCGCTCGAGTCCCCCGATGGCGGGGTCTCCTACGCCGAGCTCGCCGCGAGGGCCTCGCGGAGCGCGCGCGAGCTTGGCCGCGACGGCGTGAAGCCCGGCGAGCGCGTGCCGATCGAGGCCGGCGACCCCACTCGGTTTGCCGAGGCGGTGCACGCGTGTCTCGCGTACGGCGCCGCTGCCGTCCCGGTCGACCCCCGCCTGTCGGCCGAGGAGCGGCGGCTTCGAGCCTTACGGGGCGACACCTCGCTCGGGCCGGGCGTGGCGACGGTGCTTTACACCTCGGGCACCACCTCCGCTCCCAAGCAGGTCGAGCTCACGACGGGCAACTGGTTCGCCAACGCCTGCGGGTCCGCGCTGGCGCTCGGGCTCGATCCGAGCGAACGCTGGCTGTGCCCGATGCCGCTCGTGCACGTCGGCGGTCTGTCGATCCTGCTGCGATCGACGATCTACGCCACGACCGTCGTGCTGCACGGGCGCTTCGACACGGACGCCGTCCTCGCCGAGCTGATGGACCCGGGCCGGCGGATCACGCTCGTGTCGCTCGTCCCGACGATGCTCGCGCGGCTGCTCGATGCGGGCCTGCGGTCGCCGCCGACGCTGCGCTGGGCGCTGCTCGGGGGCGGTCCGATCCCGGCCCCGCTGCTCGCACGCGCGGTCGAGGCCGGCGTCCCGATCGCCCCGACGTACGGGATGACGGAGGCGTGCTCGCAGATCGCCACGTTCGGCGTGCCCCTGCACGGCGTCGAGCTGCGGATCGCCGAGGATGGGGAGATCCACGTGCGCGGTGCGGTCATCGCGCCCGCCGCCCTGCGCCCGGACGGGTGGCTGCACACGGGGGATCTGGGCGCGCTCGACGAGCGCGGGCGCCTCGTGGTCACCGGCCGCAAGGCGGACACGATCATCACGGGCGGAGAGAATGTCGCGCCCGGCGAGGTCGAGGCGGTGCTCGGCGCGCACCCCGGGGTGGCCGACGCCGCCGTGTTCGGTCGCTCCGACCCGGAGTGGGGCGAGATCGTCGTCGCCTGCGTCGTGCCACTAAAGGGCGAGGCAGTCGACCCCGAACAGCTGCGCGCCTTCTGCCGCTCGCGTCTGGCCGCTTTCAAGGTCCCCAAGGTGATCGAGCTGGCGGAGCGAGTTCCGCGCAACGCGATGGGCAAGCTGCTGCGGCGGGAGCTAGCCTGAGCGCCGATGCGCCGATGACAGCGACGAGCGAGCGCCCCGCGAACACCCTGACGATCGAGCAGCTCGCGGCCGAGTCGGGGATGTCCGTGCGCAACATCCGGGCGCACCAGGCGCGCGGGCTGCTGGCGCCGCCCGAGGTGCGGATGCGCGTCGGCTACTACGGGCCCGAGCACCTCGCGCAGCTGCGGATGATCCGCGAGCTCCAGGACGACGGCTTCAACCTGGCCGGGATCAAGCGCCTGCTGGAGGACACCGACGGGACGGCGGAGCGGATGCTGCGCGTCAAGCATGCGCTGCGATCCTCGGGAACGGGAGAGGTGCCCGAGACGCTGACGATCTCGGAGCTCGGCCGGCGGTTCCGGGTCAGCGCCGGCGAGGCGCCCGCGGTGCTGTCTGAGGCGGTGAGGCTTGGGGTGCTGGTGCCGATCGGCGATGACCGCTACGAGGCGCCGAGCCCGGTCCTGCTCGCACTCGCGGAGGAGGTGGTCGGGGCGGGCATCTCCCTGCCCGCGACGCTCGCGGTGCTCGGCGACATCGAGCGCCATTGCGACTCGGTCTCGCGGCGGTTCGTGGAGCTGTTCCTGGGCGAGGTGTGGAAGCCCTTCCAGCAGGCTGACATGCCCGAGGAGCGGTGGCCCGAGATCGAGCAGGCCGTCGAGCGCCTGCGGCCGATCGCGAGCGAGGCATTGATGGCGATCTTCCAGCAGCGGCTCGGCGGTCAGATCGAGGAGGCCTTCCGCGAGATCGCCCGAAGGCTGGCGGACCGCGCGGGATGAGCGCGATCGACCCCGACCAGCTGCGATCCCAGATGCGCGAGCGGTGGGAGCGCAGCGCCGTCGGCTGGGAGCGGGCCGCCGACGACGTCAGGCGGTTCGGGATGCCGGTCGCCACGGCGATGATCGAGGGCGCCCGGCTGCAGCCCGGGTTGCGCGTGCTGGAGCTCGCAGCCGGGCCCGGGGACGTGGGGCTGCTGGCTGCCGAGCTGATCCGGCCCGGGGGCACGCTGATCTTCACGGACGGCGCAGAGGCGATGGTCGATGCCGCGCGTCGGCGCGCCGCCGCGCTCGGGATCGACAACGCCGAGTTTCGCCAGATGGAGCTCGAGTGGATCGACCTGCAGACCGCGAGCGTCGATCGGGTGCTGTGCCGGTGGGGCCTGATGTTCGCGGTGGACCCCGGCGCGTCGCTCAGCGAGATGCGGCGCGTGCTCGCGCCGTCCGGCCGAGTTGCGCTGGCCGTCTGGGACGAGGCGGCGCAGAACCCCTGGGCGACGATCCCGACCCGGACGCTGGTGGAGCTCGGTCACGTCGAGCCGCCCGACCCGGCCGCGCCCGGGATGTTCGCGCAGGCCGCGCCGGGGGTGCTCGAGGATCTGCTGCAGTCGGCGGGTTTCGTCGAGGTCGAAGTGGAGCGGGTCGACGTTGAGCGCGGGGCGACCGACGTCGACGCCTACATCCGCGAGACGGTCGAGCTCTCGAGCCCCTTCAGCGAGGCGCTGAGCGGGATGGACGATGAGCAGCGGCGCGCGGTGCGCTCGCGGATCGGCGAGCTGGCCCAGCCGTACGCGCGGCCCGACGGCTCGCTGCGGCTGCCGGGCCGGTCGCTCGTGGCCGCCGCCGCGGCGTAAGCGCTCCCCGATCGCGGTTGCCGCCGCGTGCGCTCCCCGGTCGCGGTCCGCCCGGGAATCCCTGCCGGCGAACCGGTCCTTGCACGCTGAAAACCGGATTGCAGGCCTTCCGATCGGGGGCGCCGTTGGCGAAGGTGCAGGCATGCGCCTTCCGTCTGCCCTCTCACTCGCCGTGACCGGCATGCTGGCCCTTCCCGGCCTCGCATCGGCCGATTTTGCCCATGTCGTGGTCCCCGGAGAGTCCCTGGACTCGATCGCCGCGGCCGACGGCCTGGGGGTCGATCAGCTGGCCGCTGCGAATGGCCTCTCCGCCGACGCACCGCTCCAGGCCGGCGAGACCGTGATGATCCCTCCGCAGGACTCCGGCGGCGGGGCCGCGGTGGCTTCCGGGGGTGCCTCCGCCTCGCCCGGTGGCTCGTACGTCGTGCAGCCGGGGGACACGCTGAGCTCGATCGCGGCGAATGCGGGGACGACCGTCGATGCGCTCGCCTCCGCCAACGGCCTCGACCCGAGCGGCATCCTCGTCTCCGGGACGGTCCTGAGCCTGTCCGGGGGCGGCAGCGGCGGCTCCTCCTCGGACGCCGCCAGCTCCCAGCCGGTCGGCGCCGCGGCATCGGGGCCCTCGAGCGCCCCGCCCTATCCGACCAACGAACGAGTCAGCGCAGGCGAGATCGGCAGCATCGCGGCGAGCGAGGGCGTGCCGCCCGCGCTGGCGGAGGCGATCGCCTGGCAGGAGAGCGGGTTCAACAACGCCATCGTCTCGAGCGCGGGCGCCACCGGCGTGATGCAGATCACGCCGGGCACCTGGAGCTGGATCGGCCAGAACCTGGCGACCCCACCGCCGCCCGATCCGAGCTCGGCGGCGGGCAACATCCGCGCCGGCACCCTGCTCTTGCACTCGCTGCTGCAGGCAACCGGCGGCAACGAGGCGCTGGCCGCCGCGGGCTACTACCAGGGGCTCCCCTCGGTGCAGCAGACCGGCGAGTACAGCGACACCCAGCAGTACGTGGGCGACGTGATGTCGCTCGAGCGGCAGTTCGGGGGCGGGTAGGGTCGCCGGTGCCGCGGTAGGGGTCGCCGGCGCGGCCGGGTGGGCTGCGCGCGGCGGCCAGTAGTCTGCCCGCCATGTTCTACGACGACGACGCGGACCTCCACCTGCTCGACGGCAAGACCGTCGCGATCATCGGCTACGGCTCCCAGGGCCACGCCCACGCGCTGAACCTGAAGGACTCGGGCGCATCGGTGGTGGTCGGGCTGCGGTCCTCGTCCGCGAGCGCGGAGAAGGCCCGCGCGCACGGCCTCGAGGTGCTCGAGCCGGCCGACGCCGCCAGCCGGGGCGACATCGTGATGATGCTCGTCCCCGACGAGCTGCACCGCCAGGTGTGGGAGTCCGGCGTCAGCGACGGGATCGCCTCGGGGAACATGCTGATGTTCGGTCACGGCTTCTCGATCCACTACGGCGAGGTCGTCCCGCCGCCGGACGTCGACGTGACGCTGGTGGCGCCCAAGGGTCCGGGCCATCTGGTCCGCCGCCAGTACCTCGAGGGATCGGGCGTGCCGTGCCTGGTCGCGGTTCATCAGAACGCGACGGGCGATGCCCTCCAGGTCGCGCTGGCATACGCCAAGGGGATCGGCGGCACGCGCGGCGGCGTGATCGAGACGACGTTCAAGGACGAGACCGAGACCGACCTGTTCGGTGAGCAGGCCGTCCTCTGTGGCGGCGTCACCGAGCTGGTCAGGGCGGGCTACGAGACGCTGGTGGACGCCGGCTATGACCCGAAGCTCGCCTACTTCGAGTGCCTGCACGAGCTCAAGCTGATCGTCGATCTGATGTACGAGAAGGGGATCGCTGGGATGCGCTACTCGATCTCCAACACCGCCGAGTACGGCGACATGACGCGCGGCAGCCGGATCATCTCCGAGCCGACGCGGCAGGCGATGAAGGACGTCCTGCGGGAGATCCAGTCCGGCGACTTCGCCCGCGAGTGGATCGCGGAGAACCGCGCCGGGCAGGAGAGCTTCAAGCGCATGCGCGAGGAGCAATCAGGCCACCAGGTCGAGCTCGTCGGCAAGGAGCTGCGCGCCCAGATGGACTGGATCGACACCGAGTTCGACGAGTAGGCCCCGTCGCTAAACTGCGCTCCGCCGTCGTGACTGGCGCCTAACAGGTGGAGACACACCACCGGGAAGCGGCGGCCGCTGGACCGCCGCGCGCCTGGGCATGTAGATCCCACCCTCACGAGGAGCTCGCATGGCCCAGACCGAAACCGCCCTGAAGATCCCCGACCAGCTGAAGCCGTCCGACGGGCGGTTCGGATCGGGCCCCTCGCGCGTACGTCCCGAGCAGCTCGAGCGGCTGGCCGCGACGGGGAGCACGCTGATGGGGACCTCGCATCGCCAGCAGCCGGTGAGGCAGCTGGTTGGCCGCGTCCGCGCCGGCCTGCGCGAGCTGTTCTCGGTGCCCGATGACTACGAGGTCGTGCTCGGAAACGGGGGCACCACCGCGTTCTGGGACGCCGCCGCGTGCTGCCTGGTGCGCGAGCAGGCGTTGCACCTGGTGTACGGCGAGTTCTCCTCGAAGTTCGCGGCGTGCACGCGCGGGGCGCCGTTCCTCGAGGACCCGATCGTCGTCGAGGCGCCCGCCGGCGAGGCGCCCGAGCCGCGGGCCGATCCCGCCGCCGACGTCATCGCCTGGGCGCAGAACGAGACCTCGACCGGCGTGATGGTCCCGGTGCTGCGGCCCGAGGCGGCCGGCGACGCGCTCGTCCTGATCGACGCGACCTCCGGCGCCGCCGGGCTCCCGGTCGACGTCTCGCAGGCCGACGCCTACTACTTCGCGCCGCAAAAGGGCTTCGCCTCGGACGGCGGGCTGTGGCTCGCGCTGCTGTCGCCTGCTGCCCTTGACCGGATCGGATCGCTCGCCGGCGCCCCCGGCCGCTGGATCCCCGAGTTCCTGTCGCTGAGCACCGCGCTCGAGAACTCGCGCAAGGACCAGACGTACAACACGCCCGCGATCGCCACCCTGTTCCTGCTCTGCGATCAGCTCGAGTGGATGCTGTCTCAGGGCGGCCTCGAGGCGATGGTCGCGCGGACACGCCGCTCCTCGGGACTGCTGTATGAATGGGCCGAGGGGCACGAACGCGCGACGCCGTTCGTGAGCGATCCTGACCAGCGCTCGCTGGTCGTCGGCACGATCGACTTCGATGATTCCGTCGACGCGGCGGCGGTGGCCGCGACGCTGCGCGCGAACGGGATCGTCGACGTCGAGCCCTACCGCAAGCTGGGACGCAACCAGCTGCGGGTCGCGATGTTCCCGGCCACCGATCCGGGCGACGTGCAGGCGCTGACCGGCTGCGTCGACTACGTCCTGGAGCGGCTCTGATGACGCGGGTGCTGGTTGCCGAGAAGATCGGGGCGTCCGGGGTCGACCTGCTCCAGGGCCATTTCGAGGTCGACGTCGGTGCGGAGTGGAGCCGCGAGGAGCTGGCCGAGCGGATCGGCTCCTACGAGGGGATCCTGATCCGCTCGGCGACGAAGATGGACGAGGAGCTGCTCGCCCGAGCGACCCGCCTGCGCGTGATCGGGCGCGCGGGCGTCGGCGTCGACAACGTCGATGTCACCGCGGCGACCAGGCGCGGGATCGTCGTCGCGAACGCGCCCCAATCGAACGTGATCACCGCCGCCGAGCACACGATGGCGCTGCTGCTGGCGCTGGCGCGCAAGGTCCCGCAGGCGCACGCGTCGCTGACAGGCGGCAAGTGGGAGCGCTCGAAGTTCTCGGGCGTCGAGCTGTACGAGAAGACGCTCGGGATCCTCGGTTTCGGCCGGATCGGGCAGCTCGTCGCGGGGCGCGCTCGCGCCTTCGGCATGCACGTGATCGCGTACGACCCGTACGTCAGCGCCGAGCGATATCGCGAGCTGGGGGTGGAGAAGGCCGACTCCTCGGACGAGGTGTACGCGATCGCGGATTTCCTCACGCTCCACCTCCCCAACACGCCGGAGACATCCGGATGGCTCGACGCCGAGGCGCTCGCGAAGTGCAAGGACGGCGTCCGCGTGCTGAACGTGGCGCGCGGTCCGCTGGTAGTCGACGAGGACCTCCAGGCGGCGCTCGACTCCGGCAAGGTCGCGGGCGCCGCGCTCGACGTCTTCCGCTCCGAGCCGGTCACCGAGCACCCGTTGTTCGGCTACCCGAACGTGATCGTCACGCCGCATCTGGGCGCTTCGACAGCCGAGGCGACCGACCGCGCGGGCTACCAGGCCGCCGAGCAGGTCGTCGCCGCCCTCACCGACGGCGTCGTGACCAGCGCCGTCAACGTCCCCGCCGTCGCCGCCGAGGATTGGGAGGTGCTCGGCCCGTTCGTGCCGCTGTGCCGCGCGCTCGGGCGGATCGCGATCGAGCTCGCGCGCGGGTCGTCGATCGACGCGGTCGAGACGGAGTTCCGCGGCCGGATCGCCGAGCGGGACACGCGGCTGCTGTCGATCGAGGTGCTGCTGGGCGTGCTGCGCGGGCACACCGAGGAGGACGTGAACGAGGTCAACGCTCCGTCGATGGCCGAAGAGCGCGGCATCAGCATGAGCGAGACCAAGCAGACCACGGCGCTCGACTACACCGATCTGGTGCGCGTCGTGATCAGGTGCGGTTCGGAGAGCCTGCGCGTCGTGGGAACGCTGATCGGCCGCCGCCAGCGCCCGCACCTGCTCGAGGCGTGGGAACAGCGCTTCGACGTCCAGCTCGAGGATCACATCACGCTCTTTCGCTACCGCGACGTCCCGGGCATGATCGGCCGGGTGGGCACGGTCTTCGGCGAGCGCGGAATCAACATCGTGTCCGCGGCCGTGGGACGCCAGCCCGACGAGGCGCCCGGGGAGGAGGGCGGCCTCGCGGCGATGGCGATCACGACCGACGCGCCGGTGCCGCACGAGGTGATCGAGGAGATCGTCGCGCTCGACGGGTTCGACGCGGGGCGCAGCGTCACGCTGGGCTGACTGCGTGATAGACATACATGTCGAGATGGAGGGTGCCGTTCAGATGCGGTCGGCGGCCGCTGGCCGCCTGCCTGCTTGGGGCGCGAGCACGATGTGCGAGGCGTTCCAGCTCACGGCCGCCGCTCGGGCCGACGAGGTCGCGCTGCGGACCCTTGGCGACGCGGTCAGCATCACGTTCGGCGAGTACGCGCGGCGGGTGCGCGAGCTGGCGGGCGGGCTGCACGCGTTGGGGGTCAGGCCGGGGGACACGGTCGGCTTCATGCTCACCAACCGCCCCGAGTTCCACCTGCTCGACACCGCGGCGATGCACCTCGGCGCCACGCCGTTCTCGCTTTACAACACCTCCTCGCCCGAACAGATCGCCTACCTGCTGGGCGACGCGGCGAACCGGGTGATGGTCGTCGAGGCCGGCTTCTACGAGCAGGCGCGGGCGGCGATCGCGGAGGTGGGATCGGTCGAGCACGTGATCCTGCTCGACGGCACCGACGACGACGCACTCTCGATCTCGGAGGTGGAGGCCGCCGGGGCGGGATCCGGCCTGGACTTCGAGGCGACGTGGCGCGCGGTCGCCGGCGACGATCTGCTGACGCTGATCTACACCTCCGGCACGACCGGACCGCCCAAGGGCGTCCAGCTGACCCACGCCAACGAGCTCGCGGAGTGCCGTGGGGTCGACGCGGTCGGCCATCCGCGCCCGGGTGGCTCGGTCGTCTCCTTCCTGCCCCACGCGCACATCGCCGACCGCGGGCTCAGCCACTACGGGAACATGTTCTGGGGATACACGGTCACCTGCTGCCCCGATGTGACCCAGGTGTTCGCGCACGTCGCCGACTGCCATCCGACGTTCTGGGGCGCGGTGCCGCGCGTGTGGGAGAAGCTCCAGGCAGCGCTGGTGGCGGGGATCGAGGCGGAGGCCGACGAGCGGCACCGCGAGGGGATCAAGCAGGCGATCGAGGCCGGCCTGCAGCGGGTCCGTGCAGAGCAGGCGGGTGAGCCCGTCTCTGAGGAGCTGCGTGCGAGGTGCGAATGGGGCGAGAAGGTGGTGTTCTCGAAGCTCCGCGCGAAGCTCGGGTTGGAGCGCTGCGAGTGGTACATGGTCGGGGCGGCGCCGTCGCCGCTCGAGATGCTCGAGTTCTTCGCCGCGATCGGGATCCCGATCTGCGAGGTGTGGGGGATGTCGGAGACGACCTCGATCGCGACGCTCGTGCCGTCCGAGAACCTGCGGCTGGGGACCGTCGGTCCGCCGATCCCGGGCGTCGAGATCCGCCTCGCGGAGGATCGCGAGATCCTCGTGCGCGGCGACACTGTGATGCCCGGCTACCGCAACCAGCCCGAGAAGACCTCGGAGACGATCGACGCCGACGGCTGGCTGCATACCGGCGACATCGGCGAGTTCGACGAGGCGGGCTTCCTCAAGGTGATCGACCGCAAGAAGGAGCTGATCATCAACGCGGCCGGCAAGAACATGTCGCCGGCCAACATCGAGGCGCAGCTCAAGCAGGGCAGCGCCTTGATCGGCCAGGCCGTGGCGATCGGTGACCGCCGGTCCTACAACGTCGCCCTGATCGTGCTCGACCCCGACGCGGCGGCCACGTTCTCTGTCCGGCACGGGCTGGAGGACGACTCCGTCGAGGCGCTCGCCGGTGATCCATCCGTGCGCGCGGAGGTCGCGGAGGGGGTGGAGCGTGCAAACGCCCGCCTCAGCCGCGTCGAGCAGATCAAGCGCTTCACGATCCTCCCGTGCGACTGGGCCCCGGCGGGCGACGAGCTGACGCCGACGATGAAGCTCAGGCGGCGCTCGATCTCCGAGAAGTACGCCTCGGAGATCGAAGCGCTCTACGCGGGCGCGTAGCGCGCTCCTCCGCCGCTCAGTGCGCGGCGATCAGGATGATGATGATCAGCACGACGATCGCGACGCCGACCGCGATCATCTGGCGGGACGGCTGCGGGCGCCGCGGGGCGTCGGGCTGCATCGAGGGCGGACCGTCCAGGAAGGCTCGGTTCTGGTCCTCGCGCTCCTGTCCCAGCCGCTCCTGCTCCTCGCGGGCGCGCGTCAGCCGCTGCTCGAGCTCGGCGACCTTGCCGCGGGCACGTTCGAGGCCGGTGATCGCCTTGTCGTGCGCGGTGCGGGACTTGCTCGCCTCGCGCTCGGCGGCGCGCAGCTGGTCGGATGCCTCCTGCAGGGAGCGATCGCGGCGCAGCAGCTCCTGCTCGGTCTGGCGGACGCGGGCGATCAGCTGATCGACGCCCTCGGCCCAGAATTGCACCAGCAGCTCGACGGCCGGCTGCTCCGCGAGCGCCTTGAGATCGTCGGGAAGCTCGGCCTTCTGCGGGCGTGGAGCGCTCTGCGTGAGGACGGCGATGACCGGCAGACCGCGCCGCAGCGCCTGGCCGACCTCGAGTTTCGGCGCGGTCGCGGTGCGCGTGGCGCCGCCGTCGGTGGACGCGAGCCACTCCGGTCCGAGCACCGCCAGCAGCACATCGCAGCGGGCGATTCGCTGCTCGATCGTCTGCTCTGAGTCTGCGCCCTCGGGAATCGGCTCGGTGCTGTAGATCACGGCCCGTTCCAGGCGCTCCTTGAGGTCGCTCTCGAGCTTGCGCGCATCGCCGGAGGTCTCGGCGCCGTAGCTCAAGAAGACGCGGGCACCGCCGCCGGCGCGGCCGGGATCGACGTCCTTCTGGCGCGCGGCGGTGGTCTCGGCCGCGCTCTGCACCGCGGTGTCCGCGCGATCGCGTCGCGTCGCCCACTCGCTGACGGCGCGCTCCCCGTCGGCGACCTGCTGGCGCGCCCGAGCCAGTTCCTGCTCGAGCTTGGCGCGCGCGTCCTGGGCGTCCTGGTGGACCTTCGCGCGCCGGCGGCGCTCATCGTCGATCTGCTTCAGCCAGCGCGCGAGCCGGGAGATCCAGACATCCCAGTAGAAGTCGGTGGGGACCTGGAGCGTGAGCGCGGGGTGGTGGTCGAGCAGCGGCTTGAGGGCCGCGGGCAGCTCCTCGCGGGAGGGGAGACTCGCGTCCCGCGCGAGCACGACGATCACCGGGATGCGGCGCCCCAGCGCCGCGGCGCACTCGCGGGCGAAAGCATCCTCGGAGGCGGCCCAGCCCGGTCCGATCAGCGCGACGAACGTCTCGCTGCGCGCGATCAGCTGATCGGCGATCCGATCCTCGCCGCCGGAGGCGAGGACCTGGTCGCCTCCGAGCTGAGCTTGCAACGCGCTCGTGAGCCGCCCCGCCTCATCGGCGCCGGCCTCACGGGTGTGGCTGATGAAGACCTGCATCGCGCTCGTCTAGACGGCGCCGGGGCGCGGCGGGCCGGCGCGGAACGCGGAGCCCTGATCGGCGCGCTGGGACTCGAGCCGCTCCAGCGCCTCGCGCGTCTCCCGCAGCTGGGCGCGCACCGTCGCGAGCCGCTCGTCGGTGCTCTTCAGCGCCGACTCGTAGTCCGCCTGCTGTCTGGCCGCCCGCTCGAGCTCCTCCTGCAGCGATCGCTCTCGCTCCGCGGCCTTCGCGACGGCCTGCTCGCGCCGGTCCAGATCGGTCTCGATCTTGTCGAGCTCGACGAGCAGCTTCTCGATCGCGGAGTCCCAGAACTGGTCGGGGAACGGCATCGCCTGACGCGAGAGCAGCGACCGCACGGTCTCGGGGAGAACGCTCGCCTTGGGCACGTCGCGGACGTGGATCAGCAGCGGGATCACCGGGATCCCGCGGGCCAGCGCAGCCTCCAGCTCGAGCCGGCCCGTGTCCTCGGGGTCGGCGAGGTGCCTGCCGGCGGGGTCCTCGTCGGTCAGCCACGTGGGGCCGATCAGCGTGAGCAGCAGATCGGAGCGCTGCACGTGCTCCTGCGGCCGCCTCGCCGCGTCGGTCGCGACCACGTGGTCCTCTCCGAGCCGCTCCTTCAGGGCATCGGCGAGCCGGGATGCCTGGCCCCGCGTCCCGCTTCTGAAGCTGATGTAGGCGCGCAGGCCCGAGCCGATCCGCTGCGGCTCCGCGGACTGGCGCGCCTCGGCGAGCTGGTCCTTCGCCTTGGGGAGCTCCTCCTCGAGCTGGGAGCGTCTGCGGATCGTCTCCTCGAGCGCCTGCGCGGCCCCTGCGCGCTTGGCGGTGGTCCGCTCGAGCTCGCGCTCGAGCTTGATCCGCTCGTCGCCGGCGCGCTTGCGCTGCTTGCGTCGCTCCTGCTTGTCCTCCTGGATCGCGAGCAGCCAGCGGGCGAGGCTGTCGACCGCCACCGGCCAGTAGTCCTCGTCGGGGATCTCGAGCGAGAGCTCCGGATGGTCCATCAGCGCCTTCAGCGTCTCGGGCAGCGCTTCTCTCTGCGGCAGCGTCGCTCCCGGGCTCGACACCGGGATCACCGGTACGTGGCGCTCGAGCGCGGCCTCGATCTCGTGGCGCACGTAGTCGTCGTCCTTGGTGAGGCGCTGCCGACCGCCCTCGTCGGACGCCTCGAGCCAACCAGGTCCGATCACTGCGAGCAGCACGTCGCACGCCCCGACGCGCTCGGCGATCACGCGGCTCCACTCCTCGCCGGCGGCGATCGCCCGCTGGTCGAGGAACACCCGACCCGGACCGAGCTGCTTCTCGAGGTCGCTGGCGAGGTGATGGGCCTCCCCGGGGCCGGCGTCGCGCCGGTAGCTGACGAACACGCGCAGGTCGTCGTCGCCGGGGCTGCCGTCCAGCCGCTGGTTGACGAAGCCCTGGATCAGGCCGTCGGCCTTGCGGCCCCAGCCCGAGATGCGCTTGAGGACCTGCTTGCCGGAAGTAGTCAGATCAGAGTCCATCGCGTCGCCCCGAACGCGTTGATTCTTGCACGGCGCCAGTGCCTGCGCTATGCCGCGCCGGCGGCCGGGACGCGCGGCAGGAACACGGTGCGCTCCCGCAGCGCCTCGACGAGGTCGCCGTCGAGGTCCAGCACGGTCCCGAAGTCCTCCAGCGAGGAGAAGCCGCCCGTCTTGGCGCGGACCTCGACGATCTTCGTGGCGAGCGCGTCGTCGACGCCGGGAAGCGACGCGAGCGCGGCGGCCGGCGCGTTGTTGACGTCGACCAGCCCGCCGTCGAAGGCGCCCGGCTTGTCTGGCCGCCCGATCCCCACCTCCCGGGCCAGGGCCGGATCCGCACTGGCCAGCGCGAGCGCCCGCTGGCGGTCGGTGAGCCGCTGTCGCGCCTCCTCGGTGGCCTCCAGGAGCGGCGAGGTCATCTGCCGCTCGTACGCGCCGCGGATCACGAACGACGTCGCGATCGCCCCGGCCCAGCCGACGATCAACAGCATGCCCGCGATCGTGTCGTGGCCCGAGTGGCCCCCGACGCTGTCCTGGACGAACCCCGCGACGATCAGCGCGCACCAGAGGAGCCCCAGCAGGACCCACGCCCGGCGGCGCGCCCGCGCGCCGGCATAGATCGGCGCCCACGCCCCGAGCCCGAGCGGGATCAGCGAGAGGTAGGGCCAACGGCTCCGCTGCGCCACCGCACTTCCGGACCCCGTCACGTTCTGACCCCCGGGCTCACGCGTGAAGGATGACACGTCACGGATGTGTAAAAGCGTTCCGGGGATCCGCCGTTTCGGTGGGACCCTGAGGGGGTGTTGGTGAATTACGGGCGCATAGGGTCCGCCGGCCCCCAACCGACTCATGTGGCTGAACGGTCCGTCGGCAACAACCGCGTCATGGCTGAGCGGCTCGTCGGCCGCCAGCGGGGTCATGGCTGAACCGCCCGACGCGGCGGTCGCGGCGGTCGCGGTGACCCAGTTCGGGAACGTCACCCGTTCGCAACTGCTGGCCCTCGGCGTCAGCAGCCGCGGAATCACGCGCCGGATCGAGGCAGGGCGTCTGTATCGCGTCTTCCGAGGCGTCTACGCCGTGGGACGCCCGCCCAACCTGCCACTCGAATGGGCGAGCGCCGCCCTGTTCGCCTGTGGCACGGGCGCGGCGCTGAGCCACAGCTCTGCGATGTGGGCGTGGGGGTTCTGGGAGCGCTGGGCCCGCCCCGTCGAGGTCACGATCACGCATGGCGACAAGCGACCGCAGGGCGTCAGGGTTCACCGCTCGCGGACATTGACCCCGGCGGACACGCGAATCCAGCTGGGCGTGCGTGTCACCTCGCCGGCCCGGACGATCCGGGACATGGCGCCTCGCTTCGACGACGATGAGCTCGCCCGCACCGTCAACAGCGCGCTGCACTCGAAGTTCCTGCGCCCCCACCAGCTCACCGAGCAGCTGCTGCGCCGCCCCGACAGGCGCGTCGCCTACCACCTCACGACCGAGGGCGGTCCTACCCGCTCGGACTGGGAGCGCGCGTTTCCCGCGTTCTGCCGCCAATACGGCCTGCCGATCCCCGTCTTCAACGCGCGCGTCGCCGGCCATGAGGCGGACCTGGTCTGGCATGACGCGAAGCTGATCGCCGAGCTCGACAGCTGGCAGTTCCACTCCACCCGGGTGGACTTCGAGCGAGACCGGGATCGGGATGCCGACACGCTCGAGAGCGGCTACGCGACGGTTCGGATCACATGGGAGCGGATGCTGGCGCGGCCGGCGCGGGAGGCGGATCGCCTGCACCGGATCCGCGCGAATCGGCTGCGCGCGGCGGCGTGAGGTTGCTACGCTTCGGCGGTCATGGCGCTCGGCCTCGACCTTCGACTTCTTCTCCTCCCCCTTCGGGGGGAATAGCGCGCCGGCGGCCGCACGTAGCCGCGAACCAGCCCGAGAAGATCCGAAGTTCCAGAGACGAGGAGCGACATGACCCAGCCTGACGATCCAAACCGAGTACTGATCTTCGACACGACGCTGCGCGACGGCGAGCAGTCGCCGGGCATCAGCCTCAACACGCAGGAGAAGCTCGAGATCGCCCAGCAGCTGGCACGGCTGGGGGTCGACGTGATCGAGGCCGGCTTCCCGATCACGAGCCCCGGTGACTTCGAAGCTGTCGAGGCGATCGCGCGCACCGTCGAAGGGCCGGTCATCGCGGGCCTCGCGCGCACGCACGTAGCCGACATCGACGCCGCCTACAACGCGGTCAAGGACGCGGCGCGCCCGCGCATCCACACGTTCATCTCGACGTCCGACATCCACATTCGCCACCAGCTGCAGACCACGCGCGAGGACGTCAAGGGCCAGGCGCGGGCGGCGGTCGCGCACGCCAAGCAGTACGTCGACGACGTCGAGTTCTCGCCGATGGACGCCACGCGCGCGGACATCGAGTACACCGCCGAGGTGTGCCAGATCGCGATCGACGAGGGCGCGACGACGATCAACATCCCCGACACCGTCGGGTACACGATGCCGCACGAATACACGGCCTGCCTGAACAAGCTCTACGAGTACGTCCCGGACCTTCGGAAGGTCGTCCTCAGCGTCCACTGTCACGACGATCTGGGGCTGGCGGTCGCGAACTCGTTCGCGGGGCTGCTCGCGGGCGCGCGACAGGTGGAGTGCGCGGTCAACGGGATCGGCGAGCGCGCCGGTAACGCCTCGCTCGAGGAGATCGTGATGTTGCTGCACACCCGCGCCGCCGACGTCGAGCTGCACACTGGAGCAGTCACCAAGGAGATCGCACGGACCTCGCGACTGGTCTCGCGCCTGACCGGCTACCCGGTGCAGCCGAACAAGGCGGTGGTGGGCCGCAACGCGTTCGCGCACGAGTCGGGCATCCACCAGGACGGCGTGCTGAAGGAGCGCACGACCTACGAGATCATGGACGCGACCACGGTCGGGCTCGATGCCAACTCGATCGTGCTCGGCAAGCACTCCGGTCGTCACGCGCTGCAGCAGGCGCTGGCGGAGCTGGGCCTGCAGCTCCAGGGCCAGGCGCTCAACACCGCGTTCAAGCGCTTCAAGGAGATCGCGGACAAGAAGAAGCAGGTCACCGCGATGGACCTCGAGGCACTCGTCACCGACGAGCTGCGCGAGGAGATCGCCGCCTACCAGCTCGAGTGGTTCGACGTCGCGGCCTCGTCGCGCAGGCCCCCGCACGCGACGGTGGGCGTGCGCACCCCCACCGGCGAGGAGGCGGTCGGCTCGTTCACCGGCGATGGCCCGGTCGACGCGATCTTCCGCGCGATCAACGCGGCGACCGATACCGACGCGCGCCTGCGCGAGTTCCGCGTCGATGCGGTCACCGGCGGCCAGGACGCGCTCGGCGAGACCTCGGTCGTGCTCGAGATCGGTGGGGTCTCCGGCTCGGGCCAGGGCGTCTCGACCGACATCCTCGAGGCGGCCGGCCGGGCATACGTCCGCGCGCTGTCGAACGCGCTGCGCCGCCGCGACCTCCTCGACGCTCAGCCCGAGGCGATCGAGGAGCCGGCCGCGGGGGTCCTCAGCGCGCCGTAGAGGCGAGCTGCAATCCCTGGCGGTAGGCGGCCGCGAGCACGCGGTCGCGTGGTTCGCGGTCCATGAAGTTGGTGCCCATCACCGCCGCGGACTCGGTGCTGGGCGCGACCGTCTGCACGGCGACGCCGCGCCGCCGCACCGCGAGGGTCTCGAGCGACACGGCAGAGCGAGCGACGTTGCGAACGACCGCGATCACGCTGTGGGTGCCGATGATGTTCGCGGTCGGGTTCAGGCACAGCACGTGCGTCTCGCGGCCTGCGGGCGCCGCGTCGAGGTTGGTCGGGCTCCAGACGCCGCCGTCGACGTATTCGCGGCCGTCGATCTCGACCGGCGCGAACAGCCAAGGGACCGTGCAGGAGGCCTCGACGGCCTGGCCAACCGTGGCGGCCGGCGCGCCGGGGCGGCCGAACACCACGCGGCGGCCGGACTGGCGGTCGACGGCGACCACGCGCAGCCTTCCGTCGAAGCGCGCGCCGGTGCGCTCGATCTCAGTCCGGAGCGCCGCGAGCGTCTCCCGCGGTCGCGGCAGCCGCCGCAGCAGGGCACTCCGGACGATCGCTCCGCCGGGGGCGGCCAACCCCAGCGCGAGCGGCGCGAACGTGGAGCTCGCGGCGAGCGCGAACGCGCCCGCGCGCCGAGCCGCGGTCAGCGCCGCGGCGGCCAGGCCCTCGACGGTCTGCTCGCGGATCGGCTCGATCTCGGTGCCGATCTCCTTGGGCCGGCGCGGCGACTCACCGGCCACCAGGTGCGCCGCGACGATCGACCCCGCGGAGGTCCCGACGAAGTGCTCGCAGCTGCGCATGTCGAAGCCCGTGACGTCCTCGATTCCGGCGAGCAGGCCCATCATCCAGGCCTCTCCGAGAACGCCGCCGGCTCCCAGGACCAGTACATCAGGGCGGGTGAGCATGCGGCTGAGGCTACCCGCGGGCGCCGGACGTCCTACAGGTTCACGAGTGCAGCCTGGCGGCTCCCCCAGCGTACGTGATAACGTACGCCTGTATGCCGATCGTGAGCGAGCCAGCACTCGGCCCGCGCGTCAAGGCCCTGCGCGAGGCGATGGACCTGTCGCTCCGTGAGCTCGCGGAGCGAAGCGGGGTATCGGCGCCGATGCTCTCCCAGGTCGAGCGCGGGGAGACCAGCCCGACGCTGAACGTCGCGCAGCGGATCGCGGCGGGACTCGAGCTGCGCCTGAGCCAGCTGCTGCGCCTCGACGAGGACGGCGCGGTCACGGTCGTCCGCAGCACCGAGCGCCGCCAGGGTCCCCGGGCCGCGAAGGGCCACAGCTACGAGCTCCTCACGCCACCGCTGCCCGGGCAGCGGGCCGAGCTCAGCCGGCACAGGTTGAGCGCGGGCGCACAGACCGGCGGCCCCGGGGACCCGCCGATGCACGAGCCCGGAAGCCGCGAGACGGCGTTGGTCGAGAGGGGCGCCGTGGCGCTCCACTGCGATGGCCGGCGCTACGAGCTGCAGGCGGGAGACTGCGTGACCTTCGACGCGGACCTGCCGCACCATTTCGAGAACCCCGGACCCGAGGAGGCCGTGCTGCTGGCGATCCTCAGCGCCGGTCTACGGAGGAGCTGACGACCGAGATGCCCAAAAGCCTGTTCGACAAGATCTGGGATGCCCACGAGGTGGCGCCCGGGCTGCTGTACATCGACCTGCACCTGGTGCACGAGGTCACGAGCCCGCAGGCGTTCGAGGGCCTGCGGCTGAGCGGCCGTAGGGTCCGCCGGCCCGACCGGACCGTAGCGACCGCCGACCACAACGTCCCCACCGACGGCACGCCCGTCGCCGCGCGGATCAAGGACGAGCTCTCGCGCGTGCAGGTGGAGGCGCTCGAGCACAACTGCGAGGAGTTCGGGATCCCGGTCTACTCGCTGGGATCCGACCGGCAGGGCATCGTGCACGTGATCGGGCCCGAGCTCGGGATCACCCAGCCCGGGATGACGATCGTCTGCGGCGACTCGCACACCGCGACCCACGGCGCGTTCGGCGCGCTTGCGTTCGGGATCGGCACGAGCGAGGTCGAGCACGTGCTCGCGACCCAGTGCCTGGTGCAGTCCAAGCCGCGCTCGATGCGGATCGACTACCAGGGCGAGATCGGTTTCGGGGTCACGCCCAAGGACCTGATCCTCGCCACGATCGGGCGCATCGGCGTGGACGGCGCCGTCGGCCACGTCGTCGAATATTCGGGACCGGCCATTGAGCAGCTCTCGATGGAGGGGCGGATGACCGTCTGCAACATGACGATCGAGGGCGGCGGCCGCGCGGGGATGATCGCGCCCGACGACACCACCTTCGAGTGGGTGATCGGCCGGCCCGGCGCGCCCCAGGACATCCCCGACGACTGGCGGACGCTCAGCAGCGAACCCGGCGCGAGCTTCGACCGGGAGATCACGATCGACGCGAGCGCGATCAGCCCGATGGTGACCTGGGGGACCAATCCCGGGATGGTCGTGGCGGTCACCGACGCGGTCCCGCAGCCGCACTCCGACGCCGACGAGCGCGCGCTGCACTACATGGGGCTCGAGCCGGGGGTGCCGATCAGCGAGATCAAGCTCGACCGCGTGTTCATCGGGTCCTGCACCAACTCCCGGATCGGCGACCTGCGCGCGGCGGCGGAGGTGGTGAACGGTCACAAGGTCGCGGACGGCGTGTACGCGATGGTGGTCCCCGGCTCACAGCAGGTGAAGCTCCAGGCTGAGAAGGAGGGGCTTGACCAGGTCTTCACGGCGGCCGGCTTCGACTGGCGCGGAGCGGGCTGCTCGATGTGCCTCGGGATGAACCCTGACATCGCGGCTCCCGGCGAGCGCGTCGCCTCGACCTCGAACCGCAACTTCGAGGGGCGGCAGGGACGGGGCGCCCGGTCGCACCTCGTCTCGCCGCAGATGGCCGCGGCGGCCGCGATCACCGGCCGCTTCGTGGACATCCGCGAGTGGGAGGGCTCCAGCCGATGAAGGCAATCGAGACGATCACGGGCCGCGTGTCGGTGCTGAACCGCGACGACGTCGACACCGACCAGATCATCCCCAAGCAGTTCCTCAAGCGGATCGAGCGCACTGGCTTCGGGGAGTTCCTGTTCCACGACTGGGCGAAAGAGGCGGGCTGGGAGCTTCCGCGCAACCCGATCCTCGTGGCCGGGCGCAACTTCGGGTGCGGCTCGAGCCGCGAGCACGCTCCGTGGGCGCTCGAGGACTACGGCTTCCAGGCGATCATCGCGCCGAGCTTCGCGGACATCTTCCGCTCCAACTGCACCAAGATCGGCCTGCTGCCGGTGCAGCTCACGGCCGAGGAGTGCGCGGCCATCAGGGACGCGGGCGAAGCCCAGGTCGACCTGCGCGAGCAAGAGGTCCGATGGCCGGGTGCAAGCGCGCGCTTCGAGATCGACCCCGAGATCAAGCACCGGCTGCTGAACGGACTCGACGACATCGCGCTGACGCTCGAACAGGCGGACGCGATCGAGGCCTACGAGCGCGACCGCGAGCGCCGCGGCCCGGTCACGACCGCGCTGTGAGCGATCGGCAGCCACCAACGGCGTCGCGCGACTGGGACGCGGCGAGCTACGACCGCGTCTCCGACATCCAGCTGGCCTGGGCGCTCGAGCAACTCGAGCGACTCGAGGTGAGCGGCGACGAGGTCGTGCTCGACGCCGGATGCGGCTCGGGCCGCGTGACCGCGCTGCTCGCGGACATGGTTCCGCGCGGGCGCGTATACGGGGTCGACGTCGCGCCGTCGATGGCGCAACATGCCCAGGCCGCGCTGGGCGATAAGGCGACGATCCTCTGCCAGGACCTCGTCGAGCTCGATCTTCCCGAGCCCGTGGACGTCGCGTTCTCGAACGCCACGTTTCACTGGATCCACGACCACGACGCGCTGTTCGCGTCGCTACACCGGACGATGAGGCCGGGCGCGCGGCTGCTGGCGCAGTGCGGCGGCCGAGGGAACATCGACGAGTTCAGGACGCTCGCGGACGACGTCGCAGGCGAGGAGCGCTTCGCGCCGTACTTCACCGGCTGGAAGCGGCCGTGGAACTACGCAACGGCCGAGGAGACCGAGCAGCGGCTCCTGCGCGCCGGATTCGAAGCGGTCCGGACATGGCTCGAGCCCAAGCCGGTGACCCCTGCGGATCCATACGCGTTCGTGAAGACCGTCTGCCTGGTCCGCCACCTCGATCCTCTGCCAGAGGAGCTGCGCGGGCCGTTCATCGCTCGCGTGCTCGAGCGCGCCGGCGATCCGCTCGTGCTGGCCTACGTGAGGCTGAACATGAGCGCGACCAGAGGCTGACGGGCCGACTCGGTAACCTCCAGCGAGGTCGCCCTCCTGGGGAGGGAGGGTCCCGGGGCAGGTTCCACCTGCAGGGGGACGAGAGCCCGCGTCCCGACCGCCACCATCCGAATCATGCCGCTCTCAGTCAACAACGCCTTCGAGGCGCTCGCCCGGTTCGTGGTCCGCTTCCGGTGGGCCGTCGTCGTGTTCTGGCTCCTCGCCGCGATCGTCACGAGCGCGGCCTTTCCGTCGCTGGCGAGCGAGGTCAACGACAACAACAGCGCGTTCCTCCCGGCCAGCGCCCCCAGCAGCAAGGCGACGAACCTCGGCTCGTCGTTGTTCGGCGGCGGCGCTGCCAGCAAGGTCGCCGACATCACGATCATCGCGTCGCGATCCGGCTCGCTGACCCCCGCCGATCTCAGCGCGATCGCGCGCGAGGCGTCGCTGGCGGCGGGCGTCCAGAACGTCAAGTCGGTCAACGAGCTCGGCATCTCCGCCGACGGCCAGGCGGCGCAGATCCGCGTGCGCGCCGCGCTGAGCCGCAACGACATCAGCAAGGACAAGACGCTGATCGACTCGCTGCAGGGCACCTTTGCCCGCACCGGGGCTCCGGCTGGGCTGCAGCTGCACCTGGCCGGTCAGGTCGCGACCGCGGTCGACAACCAGGCGAGCTCCAACAAATCCGGCAACCAGGTCCAGGCGTTCTCGTTGCTGTTCATCATCATCCTGCTGCTGATCGTGTTCCGCTCGATCCCGGCCGCGATCGTGACCCTGTTGCCCAGCGGTCTCGCGCTGCTGATCTCGACGCGGTTGATCGGAGGGCTCGGATCGAGTGGCCTGAAGATCTCCTCGATCACACAGATCCTGCTGATCATCCTGCTGCTCGGCGCCGGCACCGACTACGGGCTGTTCCTGGTCTTCCGCGTCCGGGAGGAGCTGCGCGACGGCAAGGAGGCGCACGATGCCGTGCGTCACTCGATCGTCCGCGTGGGTGAGTCGATCACCGCCTCCGCCGGCACGGTGATCCTGGCGCTGCTGACGTTGCTGTTCGCGACCTTCGGGCTCTACCACGACCTGGGGATCCCGCTGGCGGTGGGCATGGCCGTGATGCTCCTGCTCGGGCTGACGCTGCTGCCGGCGCTGCTGGCGATCCTCGGACGCCGCGCGTTCTGGCCGTCGAAGACGACGCCGGGGACCCAGCGCCAGGGCTGGTGGGGACGGGTGGCGGTGGAGATCGTGCAGCGTCCGCAGGCGACGCTCGCGATCGGCGTGGTCCTGTTCCTGGCGCTCGCGGCCGGTGCGCTCGGCTACCACTCCTCGGGCTTCGGCGGGGCCACGAATGCGCCGTCGGGATCCGACGCCGCCGCCGGGAACGCCGTGCTCGCCAAGCATTTCCCACAGACGAGCGGCAACCCGGCGAACCTGGTGTTCGCCTACGCGCAGCCAGTGTGGGCGAACCCGAGCGCGGTCTCCGCCGCCGGCGCCTCGCTCAGGGACTCGGGCAGGTTCAGGCAGCTCGCGGGGCCGCTCGATCCCAACGGGGCGATGCTCACGCCCGCGCAGCTCACGCAGCTTCACGCCCGGCTCGGGCCGCCGCAGCGCCTGCCCGTGACCGAGCCACAGGGCCTCAGCCTCCCGCCGGCGATCTACAACGCGTATCGCGCGTCGGCGCAGTTCGTCTCCGCCGATGGCCGGACGGTCCAGTTCGAGGCGGCGCTGACCGTCGGCTCGCAGGACTCGACCGCCGCGATGAACGCGACGCCCGCGATCCGGATCACGGTCGCGGACGCCGCCCGCGCGTCCGGCGCGGTCGCCAACGGCGTCGCCGGCGAGGCCGCGGCCGTGTACGACATCTCGACCACCGCCAATCACGATCTCAAGGTGATCATCCCGATCGCGATCATCGCGATCGGCTTGTTGCTGGCGCTCGTCCTGCGCAGCGTCGTCGCGCCGCTCTACCTGATCGTCAGCGTCGTGTTCTCCTATCTTGCAGCGCTGGGCGTCGCGACGCTGGTGTTCATCGATCTCGGCGGCGAGGGCGGCATCATCTTCATCCTGCCGTTCCTGATGTTCGTATTCCTGCTGGCACTCGGCGAGGACTACAACATCCTGGTGATGACGCGGATTCGCGAGGAGGCGAGCCGGATGCCTCTGCACGCGGCGGTCGTGCGCGCGATCGGCCGCACCGGACCGACCGTCACGTCCGCGGGCATCATCCTCGGCGGCACCTTCGCGGTGTTCGGGATCGTCGGCGGCGGCGGATCGAACGGCGGCCAGCTACGTGCGGTCGGCTTCGGTCTGGCGGCCGGCATCCTGATGGACACATTCCTGGTCCGCACGCTGCTGGTGCCCTCGACCGTGATGCTGCTCGGGCGTCTGAATTGGTGGCCGTCGTCGATGGGCCGTGCCGACCCGGACCCCGAGCGCGAGCTTCCGCGCGCGGAGCCGGTGCAAGCGCCGGTCAGCTGACTACTTCGGCAGCTGCGAGATGTCGACCGCGCCCGCGGGCGGCACCAGTGAGAACGACTGGTTGAACCGGTCGAAGCTGATCTTGCCACCGGACGAGCCGCCCTTGACGATCTGGATCGGGTACGGCTGGCCGGTGGTGGCCACGTAGAGCGTGCCGCCGTTGGTCGTGTCGTTGAGCGCCACGACGCTCTGACCGTTAACGGTCGTCTTGCCGCCCTTCGTGAGCTTCCCGTGATTGGCGATCAGCTGGCCGAGCAGCTGATGCAGGTTCGCCAGCTGCGCGAGCGAGGCGAAGTTCCCGGTGGCGGGCCCCTTCAGCCACTTGCCGTTCAGGAATTGCGCCATCGCGGATCCGCCGAAGTGCTGCCAGAAGGACTGGCTGCCGTTGAGGTAGACGGTGCCGTTGACCACGATGATCTGGAAGCTCAGACCGCTCTCCGCCATCGTGCCCTTGCCGCCCTTGCCCGATACCAGGTCGAGGTCCAGCGAGATCGGCGAGCTGCTGCTGGTGACCGATCCGGACACGCGCAAGGAGCTGGCCTTCTCGATCGCGCTGGTCGCCGCCTGAAGGATGGCGTCGGGCGACTTCGCGGAGACGCCGTTGTCGGAGCTGCCACCGCAGCCCGCGATGCCGCCGGCGAGTAGCAATAGGCACAGGGCTGAGGTCCGGCGGGGAAAGTGCATGCGCCGCAGCGTACCGGGTCGCGCCGGCGGGTCCGACAGCTTGCCGCTCGCGGGGTTTGCTGCTACGGTCGGGCTGCTTCAGGTGGGCGCAGAGAAGACGACTGGGATGGGGGTTTGATGGCCGCGACCAGCGAGATGGTCGCTCCGAGCGCGGCGGAGGCCGGGCACTACGACGCGTTTCTGTCCTACGCGCGCGAGGACGGCGAGTTCGCGGTCGGGACGCTGCGCGGCGAGCTGCAGGCGCGCGGCCAGCGCCTGTGGGTCGACGTCGAGGACATCGTGGGAGGCGCGAAGTGGCGCGATCGCGTGCGGCGCGGGATCGAGGCCTGCCGGGCGTTCGTGTTCGTGATCAGCCCCGATTCGGTCGCCTCGGGGGCGTGCCGCGGCGAGCTCGAGGAGGCCGTCGACCTCAACAAGCCGATCATTCCGGTCGTCTACCGCGACGTGGCCGACGAGAGCGTGCCGCCGGCGGTGGCGGAGGTCGAATGGGTCTTCCTGCGCGCTCGCGACGACCGCGAGGCAGGGCTCGAGAAGCTGCTCGACGCGCTCGAGACCGATCTCGAGTGGCGCGACCGGCACACCAGGCTCGCTGGCCGCACGCGGGAATGGCTGGACTCCAAGCGCGACCGCAGCTATCTGCTCCGCGGCAACGACCTGCGCGAGGCCGAGGAATGGCTAGCCCAGCAGGGCGGACATCGCGAGTCGCCCACGGCGGAGCAGGCCGAGTACATCACCCGCAGCCGCCAGGCCGCCAGCCGGCGCCTGCAGACGCTCACCGGAGCGGTGATGGTCGGCCTGCTGGTCGCGGTCGCACTGGGGATCGTCGCGCTGATCCAGCGCTCGAGCGCGATCTCCGCGCGCAACAGCGCCCAGTCCGAGCTGCTGGCGTCCAAGGCCGGTGGCTTCGTCGATCCGCAGCTGGCGAGTCTGTTTGCGCTCGAGGCCTACCGGACGGCGCCCACCACCGACGCCGAGAACGCGGTCATCGGCGTCGCGAACTCGTTCGAGGACGCAAGGCCGCTGGCGGGCCACACCGACGCGGTCCAGCACGTCTCCGTCAGCCCCGACGGCAAGCTGCTTGCGACCGCGGGCATGGACAAGACGATCCGCATCTGGGACGTCGCGACGCGCCGGCAGATCGGTGCGCCGCTGACGGGCGACACGGATGGCGTGATGTCGGCCGTGTTCAGTCCGGACGGCAAGTTGCTCGCCTCGGCGAGCTGGGACTCGACGATCCGCCTCTGGAGCGTCGCCACGCACCAGCAGATCGGGGCGCCCCTCCGTGGCCCCCAGGGCAAGATCGAGAGCGTCGCCTTCAGCCCCGACGGCAGGACGCTCGTCTCCGGGGGCGACGACAGCACGGTCAGGTTCTGGGACGTCGCCACCCATCGGGAGCTCGGCGCGCCGAGCCAGGCGGGGACCAGCGGCGTCTTCGGCGTGGCGTTCAGCCCCGACGGGACGATGGTCGCCTCCGCCGGCATCGACCACATGATCCGTCTGTGGAACGCGCGGACGCACAGGCAGATCGGGACCCCGCTCGCGGGGAGCGGAGACGTCGTCAACAGCGTCGCGTTCAGTCCCAATGGGCAGAAGCTCATCAGCGGCGGCGACGACAACGTGCTCCGGCTGTGGGACGTCCGAACTCATCACCAGATCGGCGCCCCGTTCTCCGGCAACGGCTCCGGCGTGTACGCCGTGGCGTTCAGCCCGGATGGAAAGACGGTCGCCTCGGCGGGGGCGGACAGGACGGTCCGGCTCTGGAGCGTCGCGACCCACATCCAGCTCGGCACCTCACTGGTCGGCCACAGCCAGTTCGTCAACAGCGTCGCCTTCAGCCCGGATGGCCCGTGGCTGGTGTCCGGCAGCGCGGACGACAGCGTGCGAATCTGGGATCGCTGGAGTCACCGGGAGATCGGGGCGCCGATCGACAGCGGCGGATATCAGGTGAACGCGGTCGCGTTCAGCCCCGACGGCCGGATCATCGCCGCCGCCGACGCCGACGGAACGGCGCGCCTGTGGGACGTCGCCGAGCAACAGCCCCTCGGGGCGCCGCTCGTCCCGGCGCTTCCGAGCGACGAGGCCCCGCAGCCGCTCTCGGGCATCGCGTTCAGCCCCAACGGCGAGCTCCTCGCGACGCGGGAGGACGCTTACTTCTCCGACGAGCCCGCGTCGGTGCGGCTGTGGGACGTCAAGACCGGTCACGAGGTCGGCGGGCCGTTCGACAGCTCGCAGACCGGCGGGGGGCCGGTCGCTTTCAGTCCCGACGGGAGGCTGCTGGCGGCCGTCTCCGGTGACGCCGGGAACACGATGCGGCTGTTCGATGTGGCGACGCACAAGCAGGTCGGCGCGCCGATGGAGCTCGCCGCCGGGTACGGCTTCTACAGCGTCGCCTTCAGTCCGGACGGCAAGCTGATCGGCACCTCGGGCGGCGACCGGGCGATCCGTTTCTGGAGCGTGGCCACTCACCGGCAGGTGGGCAGCGCTCTCACAGGGCCGGCGGGCGCGATCAGCACCGTGGCGTTCAGTCCCGGTGGCCGCCTGCTGGCCTCGGGCAGCTACGACGACACGGTCAGGCTATGGAACGTGGCCACGCACCGCGAGCTCGGCGCGCCGCTGACCGGCCACACCGACGAGATCCTCAGCGTGGCGTTCAGCCGGGACGGACGGACCCTGGCCTCGGCGGGCCAGGATCAGACGATCCGGCTGTGGGACGTCGCGACCCGGCGCCAGATCGGTGCGCCGCTGACGGGCCACATTTCGACGATCTCGAGCGTCGCGTTCAGCCCGCGCGGCGGGGTCCTCGCAAGCGGCAGCTACGACGGTACCGTGCGCATGTGGAACGACTATTCGCTGCCCTACTACGTGCACGTCGCATGCACGTACATCGATCCGAGCACGGCCGCAAAGACCTGGTCGCAGCTCGAGCCGAGCATCGCCTTCCACCGTCCCTGCTAGCGAAACGGGTACGGTGCCGGGGCCATGGCCCCGAAGGTGATCCTGCTGCCGGGCGACGGCATCGGGCCCGAGATCCTGCCGCCCGCGGTCGAGCTGCTGCGCGCGGTGGGCGCCGAGCTCGAGTACGAGCAGCATCTGTTCGGCGGCGCCGCGATCGATCAGTACGGGACGGCGCTGACGGACGAGACGCTCGAGGCGTGCAGAAGCGCCGACGCGGTCCTGCTGGCCGCCGTCGGGGGGCCCAAGTGGGACACCACCGACCCGGACAAGCCGCGGCCGGAGCAGGGGCTGCTCGCCCTGCGCAAGGGGCTTGGCCTGTTCGCGAACCTGCGCCCGGTCAGGCCGGTGCCCGCACTGTACGAGGCCAGCCCGCTGAAGCTCGAGGTGATCGAGCGGACCGATCTGCTGGTGGTGCGGGAGCTGACGGGCGGGATTTACTTCGGCGCGAAGACCCGCACGGCCGACGAGGCCTCCGACGCCTGCGTGTACACGCGGACGGAGATCGAGCGGATCGCGCGCGTGGCGTTCGGCGCGGCCCGCTCGCGCGTGACCAGCGTGGACAAGGCGAACGTGCTCGAGACCAGCCGGCTGTGGCGTGAGGTCGTCCGCGAGGTCCACGGCGCGGAGTTCCCGAACATCGAGCTCGAGCATCTGCTCGTCGACAACGCGGCGATGCGACTGATCGCCGCGCCACGCCACTTCGAGGTGATCCTGACCGAGAACATGTTCGGCGACATCCTCAGCGACGAGGCGGCGATGCTCACCGGCTCGATCGGCCTGCTGCCGAGTGCCTCGCTGGGCAGCGCGGGCCCCGGCGTGTTCGAACCGGTCCACGGCTCGGCCCCCGACATCGCGGGCACCGGCTTCGCCAACCCGCTCGCGATGTTTCTGTCGGCGGCGATGATGCTGCGCCACGGACTCGGGGTGGAAAGTCAGGCGGCGGCGATAGAATCGGCCGTCGACCGGGCGCTGGCCGAGGGGC
Organism: uncultured Solirubrobacterales bacterium; assembly: GCA_963849285.1. Lineage (GTDB taxonomy): Bacteria > Actinomycetota > Thermoleophilia > Solirubrobacterales > Solirubrobacteraceae > Palsa-465. The sequence continues at coordinate 814,975 of CAWKGS010000005.1, read as the reverse complement.
TGCGCACACCGGATCTCGGGGGCAACGCCTCGACGGCGGATGCCACCAACGCCGTACTCAAGCAGCTCTAAGCGAGCCCATCGAAGGAGCAGTCACGTGGAGAAGGCCGACCTCATCTGGCACAACGGCGAGCTGGTGGCCTGGGAAGACGCGAAGGTACACGTGCTGACTCACGGACTGCATTACGGCACCGGGGTGTTCGAGGGCGAGCGCGCCTACGAAACTGCCAACGGGACGGCGATCTTCCGCCACCGCGATCACCTCGATCGGCTGTTCAAGTCGGCCGAGCTCTACTACATGCCGATCCCGTACACGCTCGAGGAGCTGCGGTCCGCCACCCACGAGCTGATCGCGGCCAACGAGCTGCGCGAGTGCTACATCCGGCCGCTGGTGTTCCGCGGCTACGGCCAGATGGGCCTGTACCCGCTCGACTGCCCGGTCGAGGTGATGATCGCGGTGTGGCCATGGGGCGCCTACCTGGGCGACGAGGGCAAGCGCGACGGCGTCCGCGCGAAGGTCTCGAGCTGGCGGCGGATCTCCGCCGACTCGCTGATCCCGCACGCCAAGGCGTCGGGCCAGTACCTCAACAGCGTGCTCGCGAAGATCGAGGCGTCCAAGGCCGGCTACCAGGAGGCGATCCTGCTCGACGCCCGCGGGTTCGTCTGCGAGGGAACGGGCGAGAACATCTACGTGGTCCGCGACGGGCGCATCCTCACCCCGCCGCAGACCGCCGGGATCCTCGACGGGATCAGCCGCAAGTCCGTGATCACGATCGCGCGCGACCTCGGCTACGAGGTGGTCGAGCGCGATCTCGCGCGCGCCGAGCTGACGCTGGCCGACGAGCTGTTCCTGAGCGGGACCGCGGCCGAGCTCGTGCCCGTCCGCGAGATCGACGACCACCCGGTCGGCACCGGCGAGCCCGGTCCGGTCACGCGCGAGATCCAGCGGGTCTTCGACGATGCCCTCCACGGCCGCGACGCCCGCTACACGGAGTGGCTGGACTACGTGCAGGTCCCATCGAAGACGGCATGACGAAGATCGAGCTCTACGACACCACCCTCCGCGATGGGATGCAGGGGGAGGGCATGTCGCTGTCCGCGCAGGAGAAGCTGCGCGTCGCGCATCGTCTCGACGAGCTCGGCATCGACCTGATCGAGGCGGGCTTCGTCACCTCCAACCCCAAGGAGCTCGAGCTGTTCGAGCTGCTCGCCGGCGAGCGCTTCGAGCACGCCGCGATCGCCGCATTCGGCATGACCAGGCGGCGCGAGCACCGCGCTGACGAGGATCCGGCGCTGCGCGTGCTGGCCGAGAGCTTCGCGCCCGTCTGCACGCTCGTCGGCAAGACCTGGGCGCTGCATCTGGAGAAGGTGGTCAAGGTCGACCGCGAGGAGAACCTGCGGATGATCGAGGACTCGATCGCGTTCCTGGCGAGCGAGGGCAAGCGCGTCGTCTACGACGCCGAGCACTTCTTCGACGGGTTCGCCGCCGACCCCGGCTACGCGCTTGCCTGCCTGCGCGCCGCGGCCGGCGCCGGCGCTTCGACCGTCGTCTGCTGCGACACCAACGGCGGGACGCTTCCCGACCGGGTGGCCGTGGCGATGGCGGAGGCCCGCGGGGCCCTGGCCCCCTTGGACGTCGCGCTCGGGATCCACACCCACGACGACGCCGGCTGCGGGGTCGCCAACGCGCTCGTGGCCGTCCAGCAGGGCGCCACGCACGTGCAGGGCACGATCAACGGCTACGGGGAGCGCTGCGGCAACGCCAACCTCGTCACGATCATCCCCAACCTCCAGCTCAAGCTAGATTACGACTGCCTGGCGCCCGAGAAGCTCGCGACGCTGACCGCGACCGCGCACTACCTCGACGAGCTGCTCAACTTCACGCCCGACCCCGACCAGCCCTATGTCGGACGCAACGCGTTCGCGCACAAGGGCGGCATGCACGTCGCCGGCGTCAGCGCCGATCCCGCCACCTTCGAGCATGTCGATCCGGCGATCGTCGGCAACCGCCGCGAGGTCCTGATCTCGGAGCTGTCCGGCAAGGGGACCGTGCACGCCCGCGCGCGCGAGGCCGGGCTCGAGCTCGAGGACGCCGCCGCCGGGCGCGTGATCGAGCGCGTCAAGGAGCTCGAGCACCGCGGCTTCCACTTCGAGGCGGCGGACGGGTCGTTCGAGCTGCTGCTGCGCAAGGAGACCGGCGACTACGAGCCGCTGTTCACGCTCGAGCACTGGCGCGTGATCGTCGAGATGGGGCACATGGGCCACGTCGAGACCGAGGCGACGATCAAGCTCTGGGTCGGCGGCGAGCGCTACGTGCGCACGGCCGAGGGCAACGGCCCGGTGCACGCGCTCGACCGCGCCCTGCGCGACGCGATCGGTGAGCTCCATCCCCACCTCGCCGACATCCAGCTCGAGAACTTCAAGGTCAGGCTGATCGACGAGCACAGCGGCACGGCGTCGGTCACCCGGGTGCTGATCGACGCGTCCGACGGCGATCGCGTATGGGGCTCGATCGGGGTCTCGGAGAACGTGATCGAGGCGTCGTGGCAGGCGCTGGTCGACTCGCTCGAGTACGGCATGCAGCGCGTGCCGGCCCCACCGCAGCCCGCGCGGCCCGCGTGAACGCGCCGATCCCGCTCGCGCGCCCGGTCCTTGGCGAGCGCGAGGAGCAGCTGGTTCTCGAGGTGCTGCGCTCGGGCCGCCTGTCGCTGGGACCGCTGCTCGCGCAGTTCGAGCATGCGTTCGCCGCCACCGTCGGCGCGTCCTATGCCTCGGCGGTCTCGAGTGGCACCGCGGGCTTGCACCTCGCGCTGCGGGCGCTGGGCGTCTCGGATGGCGACGAGGTGATCACGAGCCCGTTCTCGTTCGTCGCAAGCGCGAACGTGATGCTGTTCGAGCGGGCCCGGCCGGTGTTCGTGGACATCGATCCGGTGACGCTGAACGTCGACGTCGAGGCCGTCGGCGCAGCCCTCACCGACCGCACCGCCGCGCTGCTGCCGGTGCACGTGTTCGGCTATCCGGCGGACGTCCCCGCGCTCGAGCGGCTGGGACTGCCGATCCTCGAGGACGCGTGCGAGGCGCTCGGGGCCATATCCGCCGACGGCGTGCCGGTCGGCGGCCGCGGCCACCCGGCCGTGTTCGGCTTCTATGCCAACAAGCAGCTGACCACGGGGGAGGGGGGGATGGTGTGCGTCGGCGATCCCGCGGTCAAGGAGCGGATCGACTCCGAGCGCAACCAGGGCCGAGCCCCGGACATGGACTGGCTCGACCACGACCGCCTCGGTTTCAACTACCGCCTGTCGGACATCGCCTGCGCGCTGGGTCTCGCGCAGCTGGAGCGGCTCGACGAGCTGCTCGCCGGGCGCGCCCGCGTGGCCGCGCTGTATCGCGAGGCGCTCGCCGGCGTCGAGCAGCTGAAGCTCCCGTGCGAGGACTCCGGCGGGGCGCGCCGCGGCTGGTTCGTGTTCGTCGTGCAGCTGCCGCGCTCCGTACAGCGCGACGAGGTGATCCGCGCGCTCGCGGCCCTCGGCATCCCCAGCAAGCCTTACTTCCCCGCCGTGCATCTGATGACGTTCTACCGAGAGCGCTTCGGCCATCGGGAGGGCGAGTTCCCGGTCTGCGAGGACGTCGCCGCCCGCTCGATCGCGCTCCCCTTCTTCCCGCAGATGAGCGAGGGTCAGGTCGGGCAGGTGGCCGCGGGACTGCGAGAGGTATTGGCAGGTAGGAGATAATCGGCGCGATGAGGAGCGTGCTGGGGCTGGTTGCCGCGGTCATCGCGATCGGCATGGGAGCCGCGAGCGCGAGCGCGGACTTCCCGTACATGCCTGTGGGCGCCAACCGGAGCGACCCCACGACGTGGAAGCTGCCTCCCGGCCAGGCCCCCTCCAACTACGCCAACGACTGGAAGCTCGCGGCGACGCCGGAGCAGAGCCTTGCGAGCGTCGTCGTCAACAACAAGAGCGACGAGCTGTGCGGGATCCGCGGGGCCGCCGTGGTCGACTCGTTCGCGACCTTTCCCGCCGGGTCGTGCATGCCCGCCGGCTCGCCCGTGAAGACCGCGTTCGAGGTGACGCTCGGTCGCCCCGACGTCGTGATCGCATCGCTGGACTCCGGGATCGAGTGGAACGACCCGGGCGCGATGATCGCGCTGCGCGACAAGGTGTGGCTGAACCAGGGCGAGCTGCCCGCCCCGCGCCACGACCTCCGGACCGCGCTCGCGGCCGGGCTCGACTGCGCCAAGTTCACCAACCCAACCGGCGGCGACTACAACCCGCGCGGCGACTACGACATCGACGGGCTGGGAGTCTTCAACGTGCTCGACTACGCCTGCGACTCACGCGTCGCCGCGGTCGTCAACGGCCCGAGCCCCCGCCACGCGCTCCGGCATGGGCCGGCGGGGATGCTCACTCCCGAGGATCTGATCCTCGCGTTCACCGACGGCCGGGACCACGACCACGACGGCTACGCCAACGACATCGCCGGTTGGAACTATGTCGACGACAACAACGATCCCTTCGACGACGTGCAATACGGGCACGGGACCGGCGAGGCGCAGGATTCAAACGGCGAGGCCAACACCTCGCAGGAGCTCGGCACGTGCCCGGATTGCAGGGTGATGGTGCTGCGGGTCGGCGAGTCGTTCGTCGCGGACGTCAACCGGTTCGCGCAGGCCGCGCTGTACGCGACCGACCGGGGCGCGTACGTGATCCAGGAGGCGCTCGGCACGCTCAACAACTCCTACTTCGCGCGGCAGGCGATCGAGTACGCCTACCGGCACGGCACGGTCACGATCGCCTCCGCCGCCGACGAGGCCGCCGAGCACCACAACCAGCCGGGCGCGCTGCCCGACACGATCGTCGTCAACTCTGTGAACAAGTACGACCCCACGTTCACCGGAGTCCCGCCGTCCTATCTGCAGCTCAACGGATGCACGAACTTCGGTACGAAGGTCACCCTCTCGGTTCCGAGCTCCTCGTGCTCCTCGGAGGCCACTGGCAAGAGCGGCGGCGTCGCCGGGCTGATCTACAGCGCCGCGCTGAACGCGATCGCGCAGGGCAGGCTCCGGCCCGCGAGTGACTGCCGGCGGGTCGACGGGTCGCCCTGCCCGATCACCGCCAACGAGGTGCGCCAGCTGATGGCGTCCGGCAATATCGCCGGGACCACGACCGCGAACTCCGCGCCGAGCTCGGGGACGACGCCCGCGGACGAGGGCGACGGCGCCCAGGCCGACGACGTCAACTTCGCCGCCCAGCCCGAGTCATCGTGCGGCCCGGCGCCGAGCGCGGCGTGCACCGACCCCAATCAGAACACCACGTTCGCGGCCGACATGCTCGCCGGCATCGACCTGCCGGCGCCCGACACCCACCGCTACCACGCGCGCAAGGGCTTCGACGAGTTCTACGGGTACGGCCGGCTGAATGCCTACAAGGCGGTCGTCGCGGCCGCGGACGGGACGATCCCGCCGGAGGCCGACATCACCTCGCCTGACTGGTACCAGCAGATCGACCCCGGGCTCGCTCGGATCCCGGTCGGGGGCTACGTCGACGCGCGGCGGCCATATACCTGCCAGCTCGACGTCGCTCCGGGCGGGGAGCCCAACAACACCTCTGACTTCGTATCGGTCGCGTCGTCCTGGTGCAACGGTCACACGGTCCACTCGGCGCCATTCAGCGGCACGATCGGCGAGCTGGACACCGCCGCGCTGAAGGCTCGCTTCCCGGCAAACGTCCAGGGCTTCGCCGGCAATGAGAACGGCGGACTGTCGCAGACCTCGAACGGCCGGCCGAACACGATGCCGTACGCGTTCATCGTGCGCGTGGTGGTCAGCGTGCCGGCGAGCGGCTCGAGCCCCGCGATGACCGGCGAGGACCGCCGGCAGCTGTTCCTGCACCGCGACCGCGACCTGATCCCGGGGTGGCCCAAGGAGCTCCACACCGACGGCGCCTCGAGCCCTCTGCTGATCGATCTCGCCGGCAACGATCGCAATCAGCTGGTGCTGGCGACGAGCGACGGGTGGGTCCACGCCTACCGATCCGGCGGCTCCGAGCTGCCGGGCTGGCCCGTCCACACCGCCCGGCTTCCCCTGCACCCCGGCGACGTTGCGTATCGATCGATCGGGACCGGCCACTACTGCGCGGTCCTGGGCGCGCTGGCGGGAGGCGATCTCTTCCACGACGGCCGGACCGAGATCGTCGCCGACGACAACTGCGGCAACGTGTACGCGTGGGACTCGGGCGGGCACCTGGTGTTCAGGGAGCACTCCAACCCCGCCTACTCGGGCGCGCCGCTATCGCCATTCGCGACGGTTCGCCGCGGTCCCCGAGATCGCACCGAGCGAGGCTTCCTGTCCTCACCGGTGCTCGCGCACCTGGATGGCCGGCCAGGCGGCCGACTGGACATCATCGTCGCCGGCGACGATCGGCACGTGTACGCATGGCGGGCAGACCCTCGCCACCTCGGCGGCGCGTCGCTCCCGGGCTTCCCCGTGCTCGTCGCCGACCCCGACAAGCTCACGAGCGTCGATCCGGTCACGAACGCGCTCACGTTCAGCACCACCCGCGCCCAGCCAAATCCCGCGATCGACGAGGACCAGGGGAAGCTGATCGACACGCCGGCCGTTGCCGAGATCGGCGGGAAGCCCGAGATCGTGATCGGCTCCAACGAGGAGTACCTCGCCGGCACCGGGGACGAGGGCCAGATCAACGCGGGCGCCGTGACCGCCGCCTCGCTCACGGTGCTCGGCAAGACCGGCGTCCTGAAGTTCGCGAATGGCCGCGTGTACGCGATCAAGGCGACCGGCGGGCGGATGAGCTGCTCCGGCGGGAGCTGCCACTCGACCGCGTTCGAGCCGGGATGGCCGAAGAAGGTCGGGATCGTCGACGCGGGGCTGCTTCCGGACGTCGGCGAAGGCGTCAACGGGTCCCCGGTGGTGGCTCCGCTCACCTGCCCGGATGGCGGCTACGGGATGAAGATCGGCGTGACGCCCGACGCGGGTCCCGCCTACATCTTCAACCCCAACGGCAGCTCCTGCTACGGCAAGGACCCGAGCGGCTACGACAACCCGCTCGACGTCGACTTCGGCCTCGGCAGCGGCCAATACGACCATCCGACCTTCGGCGCGGTCGGCTACCCCGCATTCGGCAGCTTCAACGGTCATACGACGTCGTTCTTCACCCCCGAGGCCGGGCTGCTGCGCGCGCTGGACCTCGCGCTCAACGACTACCAGGGCGGCCAGGACTTCATCGGCGCCTGGAACCCCGGCACCGGGCAGCAGCTGCCCGGATATCCCGCGGTCGTCAACGACCTCCAGTTCCTGACCGGGCCGGTGGTTGGTCAGGTCACTCAGTCGGGAGGCCAGGCCGTGATCGGCGGGACCGCCTCGCTTGACCTGGCCGCGTTCGGCTCGAACGGGCTCCCGATCTCCGGTGCCTGGCCGAAGCTGACCGGCGACTGGACGATCGCCACCCCGACGCTGGGATCGTTCGGAACGCTGGACAGCTCGCGCTCGGCGCGCAAGGTCGTCGTGTCGATCACGCGCAGCGGCACGCTCTCGGTGTACTCGACGCCGGCGCCGGCCTGCTCGCCATCATCCTCACCACGCTTCCATCACGACGACTGGAACTCCGGGGACTACCTCACCGACGCGGTCGATCCCGGCGTTCCGCTCGGCGTGCGGCTGCGCGGGCGGGTGCTCAGCTTCCTCGCGCCCGGCCACGACCTGATGTGCGGGACCGCGAGCGCGTACCAGCTGGTGACCTCGAACAGACCGATCACGCCATCGAACTTCGCGTCGGCGCGGACGCTGCGCGGCGCCCCGGCGCCGGCCGCGGCGGGAACGCGCCAGTCGTTCACGTTGGCGCGCGCAGCCGAGCGCTACGTGGCGATCCGGGCGATCGACTCCGACGGTAACGTCGGCCTGCCGGTCGTGGTGAAGGTGGGCAAGAACGCATCGCACCATCGGCGCAGCCGCGGGAAGCCCTCACAGCGCCCGTAGCGACCCGGACCGGACGGTCCGCTAACCCGTTGGTCAGAGCTCGTAGCGCGGTCTCATCCCGCGCGGCCAACGCCCGCGGCACGGCGCTCGGAGGCGACCTGCGGCGGCGCTGGGCCTCCGGACGCCGGCTGGTCGGTCGCGGTCTGCTGGACGTCGGCGTACTCGAACCGGCCGCCGCGCATCAGCGACGCGCCCGCTGCCAGCAGGCACGCGACGATCGCGAACGCGAACGCCTCGTGCAAGCCCGTGCGGAACGGCGGGGAGATCAGGTGCGGGAAGAACGAGCGTCCCGTCAGAAGCGCCTGCGCCGAGGCCGGGAGGCCCGAGAGCGCGTGCGCGCCGAGCAGGTGCTGGATCGGGTTGTAGCCCAGGAACGCGGCGAACAGGATCGAGACGGGCGGCAGGTGGGCCGCATGGTTCGCGAGCGCGGCGGGCACCCCGTGAGCCTCGAGCCCGCTGCGCATCGCCTCGGGCAGGCTCGAGGAGAGGCCGGCGATCATCAGCGTGAAGAAAACCCCGATCGAGATCACCTGCGCGGAGTTCTGGAAGGTCTGGTTCATGCCTCCGCCGGCGCCACGGTCTCCCCGCGGCAGGCTGTTCATCACGGCGGCGCGGTTCGGCGAGGCGAACATCCCCATCGAGATTCCGGTCAGCGCCAGGATCGCGGCCAGCATCGGATAGGAGAAGTCGGTCGGCAGCAGCACCAGCAGGACGAAGCTGAGCGCCGTCATCAGCATCCCGCCGGTCGCGAACGGCCGCGCCCCGAAGCGGTCGGACAGATAGCCGGACACGGGACCGGTCGCGAGCATCCCGACGGTCAGCGGGAGCATGTAGATGCCGGCCCACAAGGGCGTCCTCGTGAAGTCGTAGCCGTGCTCGGGCAGCCAGATCCCCTGCAGCCAGATGATCAACGTGAACATCAGGCCGCCCCGCGCGACCGCGCTCAGGAAGGTCGACATCGTCCCGAACGAGAAAGCGCGGATCCGGAACAGGTGGAGGCGGAACATGGGGTCCTGCGTTCGCCGCTCCACCTGCCAGAACCCGGCCAGCGCTGCCACTCCCACGGCCAGGAGCACCAACACTCGCGGGCTCGTCCAGCCGGTCGAGTGCGAGCCGTAAGGCCGGATCCCGTAGGTCACCGCGATCATCAGGCAGATCAGCCCGACCGCGAAGGTGAGGTTGCCGAGCCAGTCGATCGGGCGGCGCTTTGGCTCGCCGCGCTCTTCGAGCTTCAGATAGGCCCAGACCGTCCCGAAGAGGCCGACGGGCACGGAGATCAGGAACACGAGCCGCCAGCTGATCGGCGCGAGCAGGCCGCCGAGCACGAGCCCGATGAACATCCCGCTGACGCCGACGATGTTGTTGATCCCCAGGGCCATCCCGCGCTGGTTGGCTGGGAACGCGTCGGTGATGATCGCGGCGGCGTTCGCCATCAGGCATGCCCCACCGATCCCCTGCACGATCCGGAACACGATCAGGTAGGTCGCGCCGGCCCGGCCGGTCAGCCAGTCGACCGTCAGCAGCAGCGACGCGGCGGTGTAGATGACGAAGCCGAGGTTGTAGATCCGCACGCGCCCGAACATGTCGCCGAGGCGCCCCAGACTGACGATCAGGACGCTGCCGACGATCATGTAACCGAGGATCATCCACAGCAGGTAGAAGCTGTTGGCCGGCACGAGCGGGTCGAGCTTGACGCCGCGGAAGATGTCCGGCATCGCGATCAGAGTGATGGAGACGTCGAGCGTCGCGAGCAGGACCGCGAGCGTCGTGTTCGAGAGCGCGATCCACTTGTACCGATCCTCCACGCCCTGTATTATACAGGCAGACTGTACAGTTTGCCTGTAGGTTTTCAGATGACACCACGCCTTACGGGTCAGGTCGACTCAGCCCTCCTCGCCAGCGAGCTGCGCGAGGTGCTCGGACGCATCGTGCGCCGTCTGCGGCTCGAGAGCAGCTTCCCGCTCGCCCACGGCGCGGTGCTCAGGCGCCTCCATGGGGAGGGGCCGTGCAGCGTCAGCGACCTCGCGAATGCCGAGCGTGTCCGGCCCCAGTCGATGGCCCAGACGGTCAGCGACATGCAGGCCGACGGGCTGGTGGAGCGCCGGGCGGACCCCTTCGACCGCCGGCGCGCGCTCGTGGAGATCACCGATCGAGGCCGAGTCGTGCTCGAAGAGAGCCGGCGGCGACGCGCCGGCTGGCTCGCCCAGGCGATCGATCAGGACCTCTCGCCCGAGGAACAGGCGACGCTGCGCGATGCCGCGGGCCTGCTGGCGCGCCTGGCGGACCGCTGAGCGTCACAATGCGCGCGTGCCTCGCTTCGCCGAGCAGCCGGATGCCGCATTCCGCAAGCTGAACGACTCCCTGGGCTTCGACTGGCGCCTCGGGCCCTACGACATCGCCCAGTCACGAGCGCACGCGAGCATGCTCGCGGCGCGCGAGATCATCTCCGACGCCGAGCGCGACGAGCTGCTCGAGGCGCTCGACCAGGCGGAGGGCGAGCTCGCCGACGGCTCGTTCCCGTTCGCTGAGGAGGACGAGGACATCCACATGGCGATCGAGCGCCGCGTCACCGAGCTCGCGGGCCCGGTCGGCGGGAAGCTGCACACGGCCCGCTCGCGCAACGACCAGGTCGCGACCGATCTCGCGCTGTTCGTGCGCGCCCATTCGGATCAGGCGGTCAATTCGACCGGCGCCCTGGCGACGCGCCTGGTGTCGCTCGCCGAGGCGCACCTGGACTGGCCGATGCCCGGATACACGCACCTGCAGCGCGCGCAGCCGGTCTATCTGGGCCACCACCTGCTCGCGTACGCGTGGATGCTGATCCGCGATCGCGGACGGTTCCTCTCGGTCGTCGCGGCGGCGGCTGAGCTCCCACTGGGGGCCGGCGCGCTCGCCGGAGTGAACTTCGACACCGACCGCCGGCTGGTGGCGGAGGAGCTCGGCTTCGCCGGGGTCGTCCCGAACTCGATCGACGCCGTGTCCAACCGCGACTTCGTGCTCGACTACCTCGCCGCCGCGTCCACGTGCGCGACGCACCTCTCCCGGCTCGGGGCCGAGATCGTGATCTGGTCAAGCGAGGAGTTCGGGTTCTGCGAGGTGGCCGACGCCTGGGCCTCGGGCTCATCGATCATGCCGCAGAAGAAGAACCCCGATGCCGCCGAGCTGCTGCGAGCCAAGGCCCCGCGGATCAGCGCGCACCTGGTCGGGCTCCACGGCGTGCTGCACGGATTGCCGCTGACCTACAACAAGGACCTCCAGGAGGACAAGGAGCACCTGTTCGACGCGGTCGACACGCTCGAGCTGTGCCTCGCCGCCGCCGATGGGATGCTCGAATCGATCCGGTTCGATCGGGAGCGCCTCGAGCGGTCCGCCGGCGACGAGTTCCTCGCGGCGACCGACGTGGCCGATCTGCTGGTCCGCCGCGGAATGCCGTTCCGCGAGGCGCACGGCGTCGTCGGGGGCCTGGTGCGCAGCGCGCTCGAACAGGACAAGCCGCTGTCGGAGCTCTCGCGGGAGGAGCTGACGGCCGCCTCACCGCTGCTGGACGAGGAGTTCTACGAGCTGCTGTCGGCGCGGACGTGGCTCGAGTCCAAGGTCTCCGAAGGCGGGACCAGCCTGCGGCGCGTTCGGGAGCAGCTCGAGCAGGCGCGCGCCGCCCTGCGGTGAGGCGCGCCTTCTACGCCCGGCCGGTCCTCGAGGTCGCGCAGGACCTGATCGGCTGCGTGCTGTCCTGCGGCGGGTGCGCTGGTCTGATCGTCGAAGCCGAGGCCTACCACCACTCCGAGCCGGCATGCCACGCGTTCGTCGGGCTGACCGCGCGCACCGGGGTCCTGTTCGGGCCGCCCGGAATGGCCTACGTGTACCGCTCCTACGGGATCCACGCCTGCTTCAACGCAGTCTGCGAGCCGCAGGGCGTCGGCGCCGCCGTGCTGGTGCGCGCGCTGGAGCCGCTCGAGGGCGTCGAGGCGATGCGGGCACGGCGGGGCGTCGAGCGCATCGAGGCACTCTGCTCGGGGCCCGGCAAGCTCACCCAGGCGCTCGGGATCGAGCTGGGCGACAACGACACCTCGCTGCTCGGAGACGGCCCCATCACGATCGCGCCGCGGCCGCGCGGCTGGCGGGACGTTCAGGTGCTCGCCGATCGGCGGATCGGCATCACCAAGGCGGCCGAGCTCCCTTGGCGCTTCTCCGCCGCCGGCAGCCGCTTTCTGTCGCGGCCGGTACGCGCGGTTCGCGCGCCGCTTTGAGCTCGCTGCCGGTACGCGCGGCTCGCGCGCCGCTTTGAACTCGCGGCCGGCGCCGCTACCCGATACCGGCGCCGCCGGAGCCGCCGCCGCCGGAGCCGCCACCGCCACCACCGGAGCCACCGCCACCGCCGCCCCCGGAACCGCCGCCGCCACCGCCGTTCCCGCCGCCGCCACCGCCGTTCCCGCCGCCCCCGCCGTTGCCGCCGCCGTTGTTGCCGCCGGTCGTGCCGCCGTTGCCAGTCGGGTTGTTACCGGTGTTACCGCTCGAGCTCGAGCCGGCGGTCGTCGAGCTGCTGCTCGAGGGCGTGCCGCTCGGCGTTGTGCTCGGCCCGCCCGAGGATCCGCCCGAGTTGGTCGTCGCGGTCGTGCTCGAGTTGGACTGCTTGGCCGCCTGCTCGTTGGCCAGGATCTGGAGCGCGGAGACCATGAAGTCGTGCCAGATGATCGCCGGGAACGAGCCGCCCTCGACCGGGCCGCCGTTGTAGAGCGTCGTCATCGGGACCGCGCCCTGCGGGAAGCCGACCCATACCGCCGTCGTCAGCTGCGGGGTCCAGCCGACGAACCATGCGTCCACGTAGTTGGTGGTGGTGCCGGTCTTGCCGGCGACGTTGACCCCGGAGATTCCGGCCGAGGTGCCGGTACCCGACTGGACGACGCCGGTGAGCATCTGCTGCACCTCGCTGGCGATGTCGGGCGGCAGGACGCGCTGGTATTGGGGATGGTCCACAAGCGACCTGTTCTGGCCGCAGACCGATGAGCACTGGATGCTCTCGATTCCGGTCGGACCCTTGTTGAAGTCGCCGAGCACCGGGTCGTACACGAGCTTGCCGCCGGTGGCGAAGCTCTCGTAGGCGTGGGCCATGTCCAGCGGCGAGACCCCGACCTTCAGCCCGCCGATGATCATCGCCGGGTTGGTCGAGACCGGGGTGCGGATACCCATCTTCTCCGCCAGCGCGGCCACCCGCTTGGTCCCGGTCCTACCGAGGCCGATCAGCCCGAGGCGGGTGAACACCGAGTTGTCGGAGATGTCGGTCGCCTCCTGCAGGGTGATCGGCCCCGAGTAGGTGTTGCCGAAGTTCCGGACGCGGAAGATCTCCTTGCCGCCGCTGTTTGGCACGACGAAGTCGAACGGCGCGGACAGCAGCACCGAATCGGGGCCGAAGCCGGACTCGAGCGCGACACCCAGCGTGAACGGCTTGAACGCCGAGCCCGGCTGGCGCTCGGCCTGGGTGGCCAGGTTGAACTGACTGGCCCGGTAATCCTCCTCCAGATGTCCGGAAGAAGTCGAGACCACGGGACCACCGACCATCGCGCGCACCTGTCCGGTCGCGTTGTCGATCGTCACCAGCGATGCGGTGGGGCTGCCCGAGCCGGACGGCAGGTCCTGGGAGATCGCCTGCTCGGCCGCCTGCTGCATCGACAGATCGAGCGTGGTCTGGATCTTCAGCCCCCCGTAGTACGCGCGATAGAGGGGGACGCTGTTGTTGGCATGCGGGCGCCAACCCATCACTCGCAGGATCTGCGGGCGCAGCCAGCTGGTGAAGTAGGGCGCCGCCGCCGGCTCCTGCGGCTGCTGGAGATCGGTCGCCTTCGGCAGGGGCTGCGCGCGCGCGCTCGCGTACTGCGCGCGCGAGATGTAGTGCTCGTCGAGCATGTCCCTGAGCACCAGATCGCGTCGCGCGAGCGCTGCCTGCGGATCCGCGATCGGGTCGAACGCGCTGGGGTTGGCGACCATGCCCGCGAGCAGCGCGGCTTGGTAGGGCTGCAACAGCTCGGCGCACGGCGGCGACCCCGGGGTCGGGTCCCCGCAGCTCGACTGCCCCGGTGCGGCCGTCGCGTCATAACCGAGCTGCTTGCCGAAGTACACGCGCGCGGCCGATTCGACCCCGTAGGCGCCGTTGCCGAAGTAGATCGAGTTCAGGTACTCCTGAAGGATCTTCTGGCGCTTCCATCGCCGCGTCAGCTGGTAGGCGAGCGCGGCCTCGCGCAGCTTCTCGAAGACGGTCCGGTTGTCCTCCGCCTGCAGCGCGTTCTTGACGAACTGCTGCGCAATCGTGGACGCGCCCTGCGTGGCGCCGCCCGTGACGTCCGCCATGAGCGCGCGCGCGACCCCGCGGATGTCGACGCCCGGGTCGCTCCAGAACCGCTTGTCCTCGACGGCCACGATCGCCCGCCGCATCCACGGCGAGATCTGCTGGAACTCGTCGATCACCTCGTGCGTGGGCGGCGCGAACAGCCCGATCAGGTGGCCCTGGTCGTCGTACATGTACGAGTTGGCCGTCGACTGCTGGTACTGACGGTAGTTCTCGAGCTGCGGCAGGTCGCGGGTCACCGACATCATCACCCCGAAGACCAGCGAGACGAAGGCCAGGACCGCGAAGCCCAGCAGGATCAGCAGGAACCGAAGCTTGCGCAGCCGCGGCTTGCGGCGCGGCGGATGCGGCTCGGGCAGGTCGGGGCGCGAGCGGCCGTTGCCCCTTAGCTTCGGGAACGGGAACGGCTGAGATCCCGCTCCTCGAAGCTCGACGCCCAGGCTCGTGATTTCGAAGTCGTCGCTCATGCGATCGAGGTGTGCGCCGACAGCCGCAAATGCGGCCCAGCAGCCGCGAAGCGGCGCGGGGAGAGCGCGACGGCAAGGGCTCTCGCCGGTGCGGCAGTCTACCATTGGCCGGGATGGACAACGCACCAGCTACGCCTGCCGAAAAGGCCAGCTGGTTAGCCCGGAATGCGGTCGACTGCCTGCCGGAGGGAGGGCTCGAGCGCAAGCTCGCACTGGGTCGTCCGCTGCGCGTGAAGCTGGGGATCGACCCGACCGCGCGCGATATCCACCTGGGCTTCACGGTCGTCCTGCAGAAGCTCCGGGAGTTCCAGGACCTCGGGCATGTCGTCGTGCTGATCGTCGGGGACTACACCGCCCGCGTGGGCGATCCGAGTGGGCGTTCTGAGACCCGGCCGATGCTCGCTCCCGAGGAGATCGATTCCAACGCCCGGACCTTCCAGGAACAGGCGGTCAAGGTCCTCGATCCCGACCCCGCGCTGCTCGAGGTCCGCTTCAACGGCGAGTGGCTCGACATGTCGATGGAGGAGCTGTTCCGGCTGTTACGTACCACCACGGTGGCGCAGATCCTCGAGCGCGATGACTTCGCCAAGCGCTTTACCGCGCGGGAGCCGATCTCGGTGCTCGAGCTGCTGTACCCGCTGCTCCAGGGTTATGACTCGGTGGCGGTAAGCGCGGACGTCGAGCTGGGGGGGACCGACCAGAAGTTCAACCTCCTGCTCGGGCGCGACGTCCAGCGCCACTACGGCCAGCCCGAGCAGGTGATCCTCACGACGCCGCTGCTGGTCGGACTGGACGGCGAGCGCAAGATGTCGAAGTCGTTCGCCAATTACATCGGGGTCACCGACCCGCCGGAGGAGATGTACGGCAAGACCCTGAGCATCCCCGACTCGTCGATCGAGTCCTGGTACGAGCTGCTGCTGGGGCGCCGGCCTCCTGGGGATGCTGCGCCGCGCGACGCGAAGCGGGCGCTCGCGCGAGCGCTCGTCGAGCGCTTTCACGGCTCCGATCAGGCTCGCGCGGCCGAGGAGGCGTTCGATCGGGTCCACATTCGACACGAGCTGCCTGCCGAGGTCCCCGAGGTGCGGTGGCGCGAGGAGGATGGAGCGGTCCATCTGCCGGCGCTGCTCGCGGAGGCGTTCGGCGTCTCGACGTCCGAGGCGCGCCGTGCGCTCCTCCAGGGGGGCGTGCGCATCGATGGGGTGCAGGTTTCGAACGGTTCTCTGGACGTGGGGTCCTCCGAGATCGACGGCCGGGTGATCCAGCTCGGGAAGCGGCGGTTCGCGCGGGTCCGGGTCGATGGGGGCGGGGGCGCCGAGGCCGGCCATGCGGGCGGTGGCGAGGCACGCGGCGGCGACGCGGGGGGCCGCGTCGCCGGCAGCGAGGCCGGTCGCAGCGGCGATTCACCGGCGCGCGCGTAACGGCGGATCGCCGTCCATGGCGGGATGCGTGGCCGCCCGGGGAGCTCGGCCTGGGCACCTGCGGTATGCTGGATCCACCGCGAGACCTCGGCCTCCGAGGCGGCGTGAGACCGGGTGCGGATCCTCGTCCCCGGGAATCTGGCGCTATACTTGCCGGTCCGCTCCGAGGCCAGACGGCTTCGGAAGCGCCCCTGAGAAGGAAACCCTTTCGAAGCGGTGCGACGGTCTTTGAAAACTCAACAGCATGCGCACCCTTCGACCGACCCCTCGGTCGAGGAGTGTGTCCAGGTTCGACGCCGTCGCTCCGCCCGCCCATCCTTGGGCAGCCGTGGCGACGGTGCCAAGATTGACCCCGTCTTGCGCCTCGGAGCTCTCTGTGTATGGAGCTCCCTCGAGTAGGCGCAAGGGTCTGATCCCACCAGGGACAGGCCCAGGGTTTGTCCGCGGCGGCCGCGACATCAGTTGCGTCCTCACCGCGGGCGACTTCCTGACGACTCTTTTGTGAAGTGTTGTAGTTCTTCACGGAGAGTTTGATCCTGGCTCAGGACGAACGCTGGCGGCGTGCCTAACACATGCAAGTGGAGCGACGAACCAGGCTTCGGCCTGGGGCAAAGCCGCGAACGGGTGAGTAACACGTGGGTAACCTGCCCCGATGATTGGGACAACCCGAGGAAACTCGGGCTAATACCGAATGTGCCCTCCGGCCATAAGGCCGCTGGGGAAAGGAAGCTTCGGCCTCCGCATCGGGATGGGCCCGCGGCCCATTAGCTTGTTGGTGAGGTAACGGCTCACCAAGGCGACGATGGGTAGCTGGTCTGAGAGGACGATCAGCCACACTGGGACTGAGACACGGCCCAGACTCCTACGGGAGGCAGCAGTGGGGAATCTTGCGCAATGCGCGAAAGCGTGACGCAGCAACGCCGCGTGGGGGAAGAAGGCCTTCGGGTTGTAAACCCCTTTCAGTTGGGACGAAGCCTTGCCGGTGAATAGCCGGTTGGGGTGACGGTACCTTCAGAAGAAGCCCCGGCTAACTACGTGCCAGCAGCCGCGGTAATACGTAGGGGGCAAGCGTTGTCCGGAATCATTGGGCGTAAAGAGCGTGTAGGCGGCTTGGTAAGTCCGCTCTGAAAGCCCGGGGCTCAACCCCGGGAGGCGGGCGGATACTGCTGAGCTAGAGTCCGGAAGAGGCGAGTGGAATTCCCGGTGTAGCGGTGAAATGCGCAGATATCGGGAGGAACACCAATGGCGAAGGCAGCTCGCTGGGACGGTACTGACGCTGAGACGCGAAAGCGTGGGGAGCAAACAGGATTAGATACCCTGGTAGTCCACGCCGTAAACGATGGGCACTAGGTGTGGGGGGTGTCGACTCCCTCCGTGCCGACGCTAACGCATTAAGTGCCCCGCCTGGGGAGTACGGCCGCAAGGCTAAAACTCAAAGGAATTGACGGGGGCCCGCACAAGCAGCGGAGCATGTGGTTTAATTCGACGCAACGCGAAGAACCTTACCTGGGCTTGACATGTTCCTGACAGCCGTGGAAACACGGTCTCCCTTCGGGGCAGGATCACAGGTGGTGCATGGCTGTCGTCAGCTCGTGTCGTGAGATGTTGGGTTAAGTCCCGCAACGAGCGCAACCCCCGTCGCATGTTGCCAGCATTTAGTTGGGGACTCATGCGAGACTGCCGGTGACAAACCGGAGGAAGGTGGGGATGACGTCAAGTCATCATGCCCCTTATGTCCAGGGCTACACACGTGCTACATTGGCGCGTACAGAGGGTTGCGATACCGCGAGGTGGAGCGAATCCCTTAAAGCGCGTCTCGGTTCGGATTGCAGGCTGAAACTCGCCTGCATGAAGGCGGAGTTGCTAGTAATCGCGGATCAGCACTGCCGCGGTGAATACGTTCCCGGGCCTTGTACACACCGCCCGTCACACCATGGGAGTGAGCAACACCCGAAGCCGGTTGCCTAACCTTTTAGGAGGGTGCCGTCGAAGGTGGGGCTCGCGACTGGGGTGAAGTCGTAACAAGGTAGCCGTAGCGGAAGCTGCGGCTGGATCACCTCCTTTCTAGGGAGCCCATTTCGGGCACCGATCGCTGGAGCGGCGAGCTCTCGAGCTCGCAGACGCCTCCGAGCGCGATCGGCCACTAGAACGTCGACCGGATCTGGCAGGTCGCATCCTCGTGCGCGAGCGCGAGGAAGGCGGCTCGCATGCTGTTGAGTTTTGAGAGACCGGCGCGCTGCCGGCCGCCCGAGGAGCGATCCCGGATGACCGCGTGGCGCGTACCGCCTCTTCGCGGACCTTGAAAACTGCACAGTAGCCAATGACACGGGTATCACCGGGCGGAGCCGCAAGGCTCTTCCCAAGATCACCGTCAAGATATTAAGGGCACATGGTGGATGCCTTGGCACCAAGAGTCGAAGAAGGGCGTGAACGGCTGCGATAAGCCGCGGTGAGGCGCTGAATGGCCAGTGACCCGCGGATGCCCGAATGGGGAAACCCAACGTCGGTAATGCGACGTTATCCTGCGCTGAACACATAGGCGCGGCGAAGACAAGCGGGGGAAGTGAAACATCTCAGTACCCCGAGGAAAGGAAATCAACCGAGACTCCCTGAGTAGTGGCGAGCGAAAAGGGAACAGCCCAAACCTAGTGCGTGTAAGCGGCCACGCGTTGCGCGCTGGGGGTTGTAGGACGCCTGGTCCGGGTTGTGGCTGACCCGGCGGAAGTTACAAAGTCATGTGATAGTCGAAGCGTGTGGAACCACGCACCACAGAGGGCAATCGTCCCGTAGGCGAAATTGCATGGCCTTCCGCAGGTGTTCCTGAGTAAGTCCGCACCCGTGAAACGCGGACTGAACCTGGGGGGACCACCCTCCAAGGCTAAGTACTCCTTGGTGACCGATAGCGGACTAGTACCGTGAGGGAAAGGTGAAAAGTACCCCGGAAGGGGAGTGAAATAGTACCTGAAACCACGTGCCTACAAGCGGTGGGAGCGGCTTCGTGCCGTGACCGCGTGCTTTTTGCATAACGAGCCGGCGAGTTACTCGTCTGCGGCAAGGTTAAGCGATGAGCGGAGCCGAAGCGAAAGCGAGTCCGAATAGGGCGTACAGTCGTAGGCGGTAGACCCGAAGCTGAGCGAGCTACCCATGGGCAGGTTGAAGCGGGGGTAAGACCTCGTGGAGGACCGAACCGACCTAGGTTGAAAACTGGGCGGATGACCTGTGGGTCGGAGTGAAAGGCTAATCAAGCTCAGTGATATCTGGTTCTCTCCGAAATATATTTAGGTATAGCCTCGGATAAATTCCGTGGCGGCCGTAGAGCACTGTTTGGACTAGGGGCCCTACCAGGTTACCGACTTCAGGCAAACTCCGAAGACCGCCATGGTTACTCCGGGAGTCAGTTGCTGGGGGATAAACTTCAGCGTCAAAAGGGAAACAGCCCAGACCGCCAGCTAAGGTCCCCAAGTATTAGCTAAGTGGGAAACGATGTTCGAATGCACAGACAACCAGGAGGTTGGCTTAGAGGCAGCCACCCTTGAAAGAGTGCGTAACAGCTCACTGGTCAAGTGTTCGAGCGCGGACAATGTAACGGGGCTCAAGCTAATCACCGAAGCTGCGGGTGTGTGAGGTCTTCGGACCGATCACGCGGTAGGAGAGCGTTCCGGCGCCAGTGAAGCGGCCACGTAAGTGAGCCGTGGAGGCGGCGGAAGTGAGAATGCCGGCATGAGTAACGAAAGAGGGGTGAGAATCCCCTCCGCCGATTGCCCAAGGTTTCCTGAGTAAAGTTCGTCTGCTCAGGGTTAGTCAGGACCTAAGGCGAGGCCGAAAGGCGTAGTCGATGGCCAACGGGTTGATATTCCCGTACCACGTCGCTTCCGTTTGACCGATGGGGGGACGAGGAAGGCTATGGGATCCCAGGCGATGGTTGTCCTGGGGCAAGCATGTAGGGGTGGCCCTAGGTAAATCCGGGGCCGCTTAACCTGAGGTGCGATGCCAGCTGGCTCTAAGCCGGCGAGTCCCGGAAGCCATGCCTCCGAGAAAAGCCTCTAGGGAGGAAGCGCGTGCCTGTACCAAAACCGACACAGGTGGGCAAGTGGAGAACACTAAGGTGATCGAGATAACCCTCGTTAAGGAACTCGGCAAAATCGCCCCGTAACTTCGGGAGAAGGGGCGCCCCAGTAGGGTGAACCACCTCGCGTGGGGAGCCCGAGAGGGCCGCAGTGAATAGGTTCAAGCGACTGTTTACCAAAAACACAGGTCTCTGCTAAGTCGTAAGACGACGTATAGGGGCTGACGCCTGCCCGGTGCCGGAAGGTTACGTGGAGGTGTTAGGGGCAACCCGAAGCACTGAAACTAAGCCCCGGTAAACGGCGGCCGTAACTATAACGGTCCTAAGGTAGCGAAATTCCTTGTCGGGTAAGTTCCGACCTGCACGAATGGCGTAACGACTTGAACGCTGTCTCAACGAGGGGCTCGGTGAAATTGCAGTCTCGGTGAAGATGCCGAGTACCCGCGGCTAGACGGAAAGACCCCGTGAACCTTTACTACAACCTGGTATTGGGGTTCGATGCATCTCGCTCAGGATAGGTGGGAGGCTTGGAAGCGCCGGCTGCGGCTGGCGTGGAGCCAACCTTGAGATACCACCCTTGGTGTATTGGATCTCTAACAGTGCGCCGTGAATCCGGGCGCTGGACAGTGACAGGCGGGTAGTTTGACTGGGGCGGTCGCCTCCCAAAATGTAACGGAGGCGCGCAAAGGTTCCCTCAGCACGGTCGGAAATCGTGCGTAGAGTGTAAAGGCAGCAAGGGAGCTTGACTGCGAGACCGACAGGTCGAGCAGGTGCGAAAGCAGGCCTTAGTGATCCGGCGGTAGCAAGTGGAAGCGCCGTCGCTCAACGGACAAAAGGTACTCCGGGGATAACAGGCTTATCGGGCCCAAGAGTCCACATCGACGGCCCGGTTTGGCACCTCGATGTCGGCTCGTCGCATCCTGGGGCCGAAGTAGGTCCCAAGGGTTGGGCTGTTCGCCCATTAAAGCGGTACGCGAGCTGGGTTCAGAACGTCGTGAGACAGTTCGGTCCCTATCTGCCGTGGGCGTTGGAGAGTTGAGAGGATTCGTCCCTAGTACGAGAGGACCGGGATGAACGCACCTCTGGTGTATCTGTTGTTCTGCCAAGAGCATCGCAGGTTAGCTACGTGCGGATCGGATAACCGCTGAAAGCATCTAAGTGGGAAGCCGACCTCGAGATGAGCTCTCCCATCCCCTTGAGGGAGTAAGACCCCTGGAAGATCACCAGGTTGATAGGCCGGATCTGGAAGGACGGTAACGTCCGTAGGAGACCGGTACTAATGGGTCGAGGGCTTGACGGATATTTGATATCCGTGCATTGGCGCTGTGCAGTTTCCAGGGCCCGCGAGAGGCGGGTCTCTAACAGTTTCCGGTGGCTATGGCGAGGGGGAAACACCTCTTCCCATTCCGAACAGAGCCGTTAAGCCCCTCAGCGCCGATGGTACTTGGCCCGCAAGGGCCTGGGAGAGTAGGTCGCCGCCGGTTTTTTCTACAGAGGACGAGTTGAGACAGCTGCGGACCTTCTTTCGAGAGAACCCGCAGGTGCTCGTCCTCCTCATCCTGTGCCTCGTTCTCGGCATCGGCACGTTCCTGGTCGTCGTCCTCGGCCTGATCACATCGGGCGGCGGCTCCAACCCCGGAGAGCCGGTGGGAACCGTGCTCCGTCTGGCTGCGGCCAATAGCCTTGGCCTGCTGTGATCGGGTCGTTCGAGCTTTCGAATTCACTCATCGGCGCCGTGCGTCAGCTGGGCTACCTGTTTCGCCTGCCGCCGCGGATCGGCACCTTCTACGTGAGGGCGGTCGTGACCGCCATCCGGGAGGGCGATCGGCGGAGCCTCGCAGGGTCGACCCGGCCACGGGAGCTGGCCGCGCTTCTCCGCGTCGGGCAGGGCCGTCGCAACGTCGTGGAGATCGGGACCGGGACCGCGTGGACGTCGATTGCGCTGCTGCTGAGCGACCCGAGCCGGCGGGTGGCGACGTTCGACCCGAACGACTATCGCGAGCGACATCTCTACCTGGACCGGCTGCGGCCGGCGGAACGGGCGCGTTTGCAGCTCATCGCGCGGCCGGGGGGCGCGCTTACCCCCGCTGCCGGCGATGGTGGCGCCCGAGCAGAAGACCCGCCGGGGGGCCTGCCGCTGGGCGGCGAAGGGCCGGACATGGTGTTCATCGACAGCTCGCACGAGCGCGACGAGACGATCGAATCGTTCAGGCAGTGGGCGCCGCTGCTGGCACCGGGCGGTGTGATCGCGTTTCACGACTACGGTGACCCCGCGTGGCCGGGCGTCACCCAGGCCGTGCGCGACCTGGGCCTGGAAGGCGAGGCGCACGGCTATCTGTTCGTCTGGTCAGGCGGCTAGGGGCGCCGGGGCGCGGGTTCGGCGATGCGCAGCGCTGACGAGGAGCTTTAGCGGACGGCTCGGTCTCGTCGCATGGGCTGCCGGCGCACCGGCGAGATGCAGTGCGCTGGGGGCGAAGCGACCGTGCCGGCGCGCCGCATCGGCTGCCAGCGCAGCGGCTGTCGGTGGGGGTGCCGCGGCGCGTCGGAGGGCGGATCGCCGAGGACGTCAACGCCACTCAGGAAGGCGTCGCCGCGATCGAGCCACGCGCGCAGGCGGCTTGCGGAAGACTGGAACATATGTTCGAGAGAGTAGAGAAGGGGCCGGACGGAACGGAGGGGCCGGCAAAACCCGGCAAAACCCGACAAACCCGTCAAGCGGCCGAGCCGAGCGAGGACCAGATCTCGAGCTTGCTGCAGACGCGCGCCACGACCTCGTCGGTGAACTCGGTTGTGCCGGCGTGGCCGCCGAGGTCGGGAGTCTTGACGCCGGCGCCGACGGTTTCGAACGCGGCCTCGTAGACCGCCCGGGCGGCGCGGTCCGCGTCCGCCCCGTGGCGGTCGGCGGCGTGGCGGAGGATCGCGCCGCACGCGAGGATCATCGCGAGCGGATTCGCGAGGTCCTTGCCCTGGAGCGCGGGCGCGGTCCCGTGTGGAGCCTCGGCCATCGCCACAGTGGTCTGATAGGAGTCGTCGAACGCGAGCAGGACGGACTCCGCGCCGGCGATGGAACCGAACATCGGCAGCACGAGATCGGAAAGGCAGTCGCCGTCGCGGTTCAGCGCGGGGATCACGAGCGGCGCGTCCGTCGCTCCCGAGAGCAGACCGGCATAGGTGGCATCGATCAGCACCGGCCGGTAGGCGACATCCGGGTGACGCTCGGCCGCCGCATCCATCTCCTCCTTGAGCATCCCCTCGTAGACCGGCGAGACGGTCCACTTCGGGCCCCCGTACACCCGAGCACCGCCGCGCGCCGCGGTGCGGAACGCGTACTCGGCGACCGCCCGGCAGGTCGAGCGCGTCACCCGTTCCTCCCGATGGGCCACCTCCGAAGCCGCGCCCGAGTCGCCTTCGCGCCACTCGCGCGCGCCGTATGCGTCCTCGACGGCCATGCGCACGATCGAGATGGGGTAGTGCAGGCCGGCGATCGGAGCGACGCCGGGCAGTCGCCGGCCCGTCCTGACGATCACCTTGCCGTCGACCTCCTCACGCAGGATCCGGTTCGGGGAGCCGACATCGCCCGCGCCTTCGGGAGTGATCGTGGCGGCCTTGAGCCCGTAGCCGGCTTCGCACATGGCTCGCGCCGCGTCGGTCACGACCGCGTTCGACGTGGCGCGCCTGTTCTCCAGCGAGAGGTCAAAGCGCGCCAGCTGGATCTCCAGGCCCAGGACCTCGGGCTCGAGTATCCGAATGGCCTGCTCCAGGAGCTCCTGGCCGGTCTCGTCTCCTTCGAGGACCACGATCTTCATGGGCTCGGGCACGGTGCGTGACGATACCGGGGGGCGACCGGTCCGGTCTCGAACGAGCGTTCGTTTCAACGCTGCGGCCGGGGGGGACCCTTGCTAGCGGGCTTGTCTCGGATCCGGGACATGGGACCTGAGTCAGGGCGACGGACGAGCCGGCGACGAGCGGCGGCGGACGTCCCCCAAACATTTGACCGCGACCCTGAAAGGGGAGCGATGAGGCTGACCAAGATCCAGAACCCCCGCAAGCTTGCGCCCGTGATCGCGCTGGCGCCGTGGCTGCGTCAGCAGGCGGGGCATTCGAACGTTCAATCTCCAGAAATGGAGGGAATCGACATAACCGTCCGGTCGAACGGCACTCCGACCACCATCGCGGTCCGGGGTGAGGTCGACATGGTGACCGCACCGGCGCTGAACGAGCAGCTGACCGATGTGCTGGGCGCCGAGCGAGGCGACGTCCTCGTCGACCTGAATGACACCTCCTTTCTGGACTCGACCGGACTTCATGTGCTGCTCAATGCGCAGCGCCGCCTCGTTCGCCAGGGGCACCAGCTGTACGTGGTCTGTGGGAACGGGCCGGTGCGGCGAGTGATCGAGCTCGCGCGGCTCGATGAGACGCTGGGGCTGATCTCGAGCGCGCGGGAATACCAGCAGCAAACGGGCGGATAACCGTCCCTAGGACGACTCCGCCGCCCCGTCGGGCAGAAGCTCCTCGCGCCGCTCCGTCAGGGCGGCGATCACGATCGAGACGTGCTCGTCGAAGTCGATCCCCAGATCCTCTGCGCCGCGGGCGAGGTCGTCGCGGTTGACGGCAGCGGCGAAGCTGGGCTGCTTGAGCTTCTTCTTGACGGATTTCGGGGTCATGCCGACCAGCCCCTCGGGCCGGACGTAGGCGACCGCGAGGATGAAGCCGCACAGCTCGTCGACCGCGTAGAGGGCCCTCTCCATCGGAGAGTCCCTCGAAACGCCCAGGAAATCCGCGTGCGAGGCGACCGCCCGGACCAGCTCGGGCGGATAGCCGCGCGCGGTCAGCTCCTTCATCGCGTATCGAGGATGGCCGTCTTCGAGGTGCGGATAGCGCTCGTAGTCGAGGTCGTGCAGAAGCCCGGTCAGCCCCCAGAGCTCGACATCGCCGTCGAATCGCGGCGCGTAGGCCCTCATCGCCGCTTCGACTGCGAGCATGTGGCGCCGCAGTGATTCCGATTGGGTCCATTCACAGAGCAGGTTCCAGGCCTCCTCGCGCGAAATCTGCACCTGCATGGCTGTTACCCTAGCTCAGCGCCTGGGAGCCGCGCCCGGCCGTGACCACCCGCCACCCAGGCTCGTCACCCCACCGCCGATACCCATGGAGAAGTTCATCATCGAAGGGGGCGTTCCGCTCTCCGGCACGATCGTCCCCGCCGGCAACAAGAACGGCGCGCTGCCGATACTCGCGGCCTGTTTGCTGACCGAGGACGAGGTGATCCTGCGCAACGTCCCTCGGATCCGCGACGTGGAGGCGATGACGCTGCTGCTCGAGGGTCTCGGCGCCCGGGTGGAGTGGCGCGACAGCGGCGAGGTCCTGATCGACACCTCCACCGTCGAGCGCCAGCACGCCGACCGGGAGCTGGCGACGAGGATTCGCGCGTCGTTCCTGCTGGCCGGACCGCTGCTCGCGCGTTTCGGCTGCGCGCACATGCCGCCGCCGGGCGGGGACGTGATCGGACGCCGCCGGCTCGATCCGCACCTGGATGCCTTCCGCGCGCTCGGCGCGACCGTCCGACACGAGCGCGACATCGTGCTCGATGCGCCGCTGGGCCTGCGCCCCTGCGATTTCCTGATGGACGAGCCGTCGGTGATGGCGACGGAGAACGCCCTGATGGCGGCGGCGCTGACCCGTGGCCCGACGGTGATCCGCAACGCGGCCTCTGAGCCGCACGTGCAGGACCTCGCGCGGATGCTGGTCTCGATGGGCGCCGCGATCGACGGGATCGGCTCCAACGTGATGACCGTCCACGGCGTCGGCAGCCTCCGCGGCTGTACGCACACCGTCGCGCCCGACCACATCGAGATCGGGTCGTTCATGGCGCTCGCCGGCGTGACCGGTGGGGAGCTGATCGTCAAGGACACCGTGCCCGAGGACCTGCGGATGATCCGGCTCGTCTTCGACCGGCTCGGGCTGCGCAGCGAGGTACGCGGCAAGGACGTGATCGTGCCGGCCAACCAGCAGCTCTCGGTCCGCAACGACGAGGGCGACTTCATGCCCAAGGTCGAGGACGGACCGTGGCCGGCGTTTCCGGCGGACCTGACGAGCATCGCGGTGGCGCTCGCAACCCAGGCCGAGGGCTCCGTGGTCATCCACGAGAAGATGTTCGAGAACCGGCTGTTCTTCACCGACAAGCTGGTGATGATGGGCGCGGCGATCACGATCTGCGATCCGCATCGGGTGATCGTCCAGGGACCGCGGCGGCTGCGCGGTGAGCGAGTCGAGTCGCCGGACATCCGCGCCGGCATGGCGATGCTGATCGCCGCGCTGTGCGCCGACGGAACCACGGAGATCGGGAACGTGCGCCAGATCGATCGCGGATACGAGCGAATCGACGAGCGGCTGCGCCAGCTCGGCGCGAGGATCACGCGCGTGGACGATGTCCCCGCGCCCGTCTAAGTTGACGCCCTCCGACAACCTGAATCTCGATCGCGCCGGCGGCGGTGCGCGAGACGTGCCGCTGGTCGACCGTGTTCCGAGCGGCACCCGCGACGTCCTGCCCGACGAGATGCGCGAGCTGCGCGCGATGACCGAGCGCGTGCGCAGGGTCTTCGAGGATGCGGGCTACGGCGAGATCTACACGCCGGCGCTCGAGTACGAGACCACGTTCGAGCGGGCCGCGGCGGCCGCCACGAAGCCCGCCTACCGCACCTTCGACGAGCAGGGCAACGTGCTCGTGCTGCGCTCGGACATGACCGTGCCGATCGCGCGCGTGGTGGCGACGCGCTACGCGCATGCACAGCCGCCGCTGCGCTTCTGCTATTTCGCACACGCGTACCGAGGCGTGCGGCCGCAGCGCGGTCAATCGCGTGAGCTGCTCCAGGCCGGGGTCGAGCTGATCGGGTCCCCGGGCCCGGAAGGCACGGCCGAGGTACTCACCGTGCTGTGCGGGGCGCTCGACGCGGCCGGCCTCAAGACCTACAGCATCGGGCTCGGCGACGCATCGCTGTATCCGACCCTGCTCAGCGCCGTGGGCGTCGACGAGGCGCGGATCGAGTTGATCCTCGAGGCGCTGGTGCGGGGCGACTTCGTCGGCGTTCAGCGGGAGATCGAGACCGTTCGCGTCGAGGACGCGCGCGCCGAGCTCCTGCTCCGCGTCGCACACACCCGCGGAGGTCCCGAGGTCCTGGAGGACCTCGAGCCGGAGCTCCACGACGCCGTCGCGGGGATGCGAGCCGTGCATGCGCTGCTGGACGGGGCCGTCGCGCGGCGGATCATCTTCGACCTGGGCCTGGTGCGCAGCCTCGGCTACTACACGGGCGCGGTGTTCCAGGTCTACGACCCCGCCTACGGCGTACCGATCGGCAGCGGCGGGCGCTACGACGAGCTGCTCGCGAGCTTCGGCAAGCCGAGCCCGGCCGTCGGCTTCGCGCTCAACGTGGAGCGGCTGCACATCGCGCTGACCGGCGAGGAGCGCGAATGAACGAGCTGCGCATCGCTGTGCCCCGCGGCACGCTCCTGGCCGAGACCCTCCAGCTGCTCGATCGCCTCGGGATCGACACCGCCGAGGTCCGCACCAACGACCGCAAGCTGCTGTTCGAGCAGCAGGGAATCGTGACGATGCGGCCCTCCGACGTGCCCACCTACGTCGAGGCGGGCGCTGCGGATATCGGGATCACCGGCAAGGACGTTCTGCTCGAGCAGTCAGAGCGAGAGGTGTACGAGCTCGTGGATCTCGGCTATGGCCGCTGTCGGATGGTGCTCGCGACGGTCGCGGGCGAGGATCGCGCGGCCGAGGCACTGCGGCGGCTGGGCGTGATGCGGATTGCGACCAAGTACCCGCGCATCGCCGCGCGCTACTTCCTGCAAACCGGGCGCCAGGCGGAGATCGTCGAGGTCAAGGGCTCGGTCGAGCTGGCCCCGCTCACCGGGCTGGCCGAGGGGATCGTCGACCTGACCGCGAGCGGGAGCACACTGCGAGAGAACGGGCTCGTGGTGCGCGAGGAGATCGCGTCGTGTACCGCCCGGTTGATCGCCAACCGCGTCGCCCACAAGGTCAAGGCGCGGCAGGTCGACGCGCTGCTCGAGCGGCTCGGCGCGGTGTAGCGATGCGCTGTGAGCTGCTGAGCGGGGTCGGCCGGGACCCGGCGGAGCTCGCGCGCGAGCTCAGGTCGCTGGTGCCGGCGCCGGAGTCGGTCAGCGCCGTGGTCGCGCAGATCGTCGATGCGGTCAGGAGTGGCGGCGATGCGAAGCTCAGCGAGTACACCCGCCAATTCGACACTGAAGACGCGCCGCCACGGCCGCTCGTGGTGAGCGACGTGGAGCTCGAGGCGGCGCAGGCCGCATTGGATCCACGCGTCCGCGACGGGCTCGAGCAGGCGATCGACAATCTCCGCCGCGTGTCCGAGGCGGCCCTTGGCGAGCAGCGGGTCGTCGACTTCGGCGGCCACGAGGTGCGGCTGCGCGAGGCAGCCGTGACACGCGCCGCCGTCTATGTCCCGGGCGGGCGGGCGCCCTACCCGAGCACCGTGGTCATGGGCGTCGTTCCGGCCCGCGTGGCCGGGGTGGAGCGCATCGCCGTCTGCGCGCCTCCGCGGCACGACGGCGACCTCGACCCGGCCGTCCTCGCAGCCTGCAGGCTGGCCGGCGCGGACCACGTCTACCGGATGGGCGGCGCCCAGGCGGTCGCAGCGCTTGCGTTCGGGACCGAGACGGTGACCGCGGTGGACGTGATCGTCGGTCCAGGGAACCTCTACGTTCAGGAAGCCAAGCGCCAGGTCTCCGGGCAGGTCGGGATCGACGGCTTCGCCGGCCCAAGCGATCTACTCGCGATCGCCGGCGAGGACGCCGACGCAGGACCGCTGGCGCTCGACCTGCTCGCTCAGGCCGAGCACGGTCCGGGCACGCTGGTGATCGGCGTCTCGTCCTCCGCGCAGCTGCTCGGCGATCTGCGGGAGCGCATGAGCGACGCCGCCGACACCGGGGCGGTAGCCCGCCTGGTCGAAGTGGGCGACCTCGCCGGCGCCCTCGCGCTCTCGGAAGCATTCGCTCCTGAGCATCTCCAGCTCGTGGGAGAGGCGCGGTCGCTCGCCGACCGAGTCACGCGGGCGGGATGCGTGTTCGTCGGCGACGACGCGGGAACCGCTTTCGGCGACTACATCGCCGGCTCCAACCACGTGCTGCCGACCGGCGGCGCGGCGCGGTTCGCGTCGGCCCTGTCGGTCGCGCACTTTCGCCGCCGCTTCACCGAGGTCCGCATCGGCAGCGCTGCGGCGAGGCTCGCGCGAGCCGCCGCGCCGATCGCGCGGGTGGAGGGTTTCGAGCTCCACGCCCGCTCGATGGAGGCGCGCATTCGCGACAATGGCGCAGATGGCCCGTAACGCGCAGCTGGACCGCAAGACCGCGGAAACCGAGGTCCACGTCTCGCTGCGGCTCGACGGCACCGGCGCCGGCGAGCGTGCGACGGGCGTCGGCTTCTTCGATCACATGCTCGATCTGCTGGCGCGCCACGGGCACCTCGATCTCGAGCTCACAGCGACCGGCGATCTGCAGACCGGCGCGCACCACACGGTCGAGGACGTGGGCATCTGCATCGGACAGGCGCTCGACCGAGCGCTGGGCGACCGCAGCTCGATCACCCGCTACGGCGATGCGACAGTCCCGATGGACGAGGCTCGAGCCTCCTGTGCGATCGACATCTCCGGCCGGGGCTTCTGCGCGTTCGACAACGCGCTGCCCCCCGGCTCGATCGGGAACTTCGATCACGAGCTGGTCGAGGAGTTCTTCCGCGCGCTCGCGATGAACGCGAGGCTGACGCTGCACCTCACGATCGAGGCCGGCACGAACGCGCACCACATGATCGAGGCGGCGTTCAAGGCGCTTGCCCGCGCACTGCGCCAGGCGACCGGGATCGATCCCGCCGAGGACGGCGTGCCCAGCACGAAGGGGACGCTCGGATGACGCGCGTCGCGGTCGTCGACTATGGGATGGGCAACCGCCGCTCGGTGCAGAAGGCGCTGGAGCATGTCGGCGCGACAGCGCAGATCACCCGCGATCACGAAGAGCTGAGAGCGGCCGACGCGCTGGTCGTTCCGGGCGTCGGCGCGTTTCCGCTGGCGATGCGCAACCTCCGCGAGCTGGGGCTCGCCGAGCTGATCCGCGAACGGGCCGCGGATGGAACGCCGGTCCTCGGGATCTGCCTGGGAATGCAGCTGCTGTTCGAGCGCTCGGAGGAGCTCGGCACCACCGAAGGTCTCGGACTGATCGCGGGAGAGGTGACAGCTCTCCAGGCCAGCGGGCTGAGGATCCCGCACATCGGCTGGAACGAGGTGCGCTTCGAGCGCCCCTCGCCAATGACGAGGAGCCTTCCCGCCGGCGGCTGCCCCTTCTACCACGTGCACTCCTTCGCGGCTCGCCCGCAGGAGGAAGAGGATCGGGTCGGCACCACCGAGTACGGCGAGCGTTTCGCGACGATCGTCGCGCGCGGGAACATCTTCGGCGTCCAGTTCCACCCCGAGAAGTCCTCGGCGCACGGGCTCCGCCTGCTCGCGGACTTCGCTCGCATCGGCGCCGCGGTGCGAGCATGATCCTGTTGCCGGCGATCGACATCCTCGGCGGCAAGGCGGTCCGCCTGTCGAAGGGCTCGTTCGAGGAGAGGACCGTCTACGACGCGGATCCGCTCGACGCCGCGCGGCGATGGGTCAACGACGGGGCTCGCGCGCTGCACATCGTCGACCTCGACGGAGCCAGGAGCGGGACCCCCGCGGCCCTGGATCACGTCGGGCGGATCACGCGCGAGCTCCAGGTGCCGGTCCAGGTCGGTGGCGGCCTCAGAACGATCGCCGCGGTCAGAGATGCGGTCAAGGCCGGCGCCGCCCGAGTCGTGCTCGGCACCGCGGCGTACACCGACATCGACTTCCTGGACACCACGATCGCCGAGTTCGGCGCCCGCGTCCTGGTGTCCGTCGACGCCCGGCACGGGCGGCTCGCCTCCTCGGGCTGGACCGAGCAGACGCAGATCCCGGTCGAGTCGGTGTTCGAGCGCCTGTGGGGGCGCGGGGTGCGGCGCTTCGTCTACTCGAGCATCGAGCGCGATGGCACGCTGGAGGGCCCCGATCTCGACGAGGTCAACCGCGTCGCCGCTGCCGTCCGGGGAAGCTTCGTGTACGCCGGCGGCGTCGCATCCCTCGAGGACCTGCGAGCGCTTGCGGGCCTGCGGCACGTCAACCTGGCGGGCGTAATCGTCGGCAAGGCGCTCTACGAGCAGCATTTCACCGTCGCGGACGGCCAAGTGGCGCTGGAGTCCGCCATCTGATGCATTACAAGCGGGTGATCCCGTGCCTCGACGTGGATCGCGGCCGGGTCGTCAAGGGTGTCGGCTTCCTCGATCTTCGCGACGCCGGCGATCCAGTCGAGCTCGCGTGCAGATACGACGCCGCGGGTGCGGACGAGCTGGTCTTCCTCGACATCACGGCGACCTCGGACAAGCGCGACACGGTCGTCGAGCTCGCGCGGCGGACCGCCGACGACGTGTTCATCCCGTTCACGATCGGCGGCGGGATCCGGTCTGTCGCGGACGCGCAAGCCGTGCTCGACGCGGGCGCCGACAAGATCTCGGTGAACTCGGCCGCGCTCCGGCGGCCCGAGCTGATCGAAGAGCTCGCGAACACGTTCGGCGCCCAGTGCGTCGTGCTCGCGGTCGACGCAAAACGGCGGGATGACCATTGGGAGGCGTATGTCGCGGGGGGCCGCACCCCCACCGGCCGCGACGCGGTCAGGTGGGTCGGCGAGGCGGTGGAGCGCGGCGCCGGCGAGATCCTGCTGACGAGCATGGACCGTGACGGGACCGGAGACGGCTACGACCTCGAGCTCACCGCCGCGGTCGCCGACAGCGTTCCCGTCCCCGTGATCGCATCGGGCGGCGCCGGCGAGCTCGAGCACCTGAGCGACGCCGTAGCGGCCGGCGCGGACGCCGTGCTGTGCGCATCGATCCTCCACTACGGCCGACACGCGGTCGCCGACGTGAAGGAGCATCTCGCGCGATCGGGAATTCCGGTCAGGCGCTGAGCACCGCGCCCTGTACGATCCTTCGCGGACCGATCGAACGGGGGCCACCGAAATGCTCAGACTCAGACTCGGGGCGTGGGCCGCGCTGGCGACGAGCGTCGCCGTCGCGTTCGCGGGAGGCACGGCGGCAGCGCAGCCCGAGACGATCGGCGCCGACCTGAGCCAGGCGCCGGAC
This sequence comes from uncultured Solirubrobacterales bacterium, assembly GCA_963849285.1. Classification (GTDB taxonomy): domain Bacteria; phylum Actinomycetota; class Thermoleophilia; order Solirubrobacterales; family Solirubrobacteraceae; genus Palsa-465. The sequence continues at coordinate 782,466 of CAWKGS010000005.1, read as the reverse complement.
GTCAACTTCGACTGCACGATCATTCCCTACGTGCCGGCCGCCGCTCAGGGTGGCCCCTCGTGCACCTGGGGCAACCCACTGGCGAGCCTCTCCAACGCCGCTGCGGGCGGTCTGAGCGTGCCCGGCAACGGCACGATCACCCAGGTCAAGCTGCGCGTCGGTGGCAGCACCGGCCCGATGCAGCTCGTCGTGCTGCGCACGCTCTTCAACGCCCGGGACATCACCCAGAACAGCTGCTGCGTCGCCACGGCCGTCAGCTCGACGTTCACACCCGTCGCCAACGGGATCACGACCCTCAACGTGGCGCTGCCGGTCGGGTTCGACAACAGCCCCACCGATCAGGTCGACTACCTGGACCACGTGGGCCTGTCGATTCTCGAGGACGGCGTGACGATCCCACTGGTCGACGCGACCAGCGTCCCTTTGTCCGACCAGCCGGCCGACGAATACGTCGAGCCGGCGATGGCCGTTGGCGCGAACGTGTTGGCGGGCGACCCGAGTGGCTACACGCTGGACATGCAGGCCACCTGGACGCCGTCGGGCGGCGCGGCCGCCGTGGTGACGCGGCCCCACGTGAAGGTGGCCGCATCAACCGGACCGCGGCGCACGCTCGCGACCATCAGCCCGCTCGGTCCGGTGGACACCGGCGCCTCCGAGGCCTCGCTGTGGGCTGCGCTCGTGCTCCACACCGCCGTCGCGCGGACGAGCTGGTAGCCAACCCGGCTGCGACCAGCGGCCCACGAGCCGCGGAAACCCCCCGGCGCCTAAGGGCGCTGCTCTCGAGTTCTGATTCTGCCTGTCGGCGAGCTGGCCGCTAAGCGGCCTCTTCCACGTACCCGGCCGCTGCGCAGGAATCGCAGTACGCGGCAGGCGGGACACGCGGCTCATAACAACCGGGCCGGCAGCACGTGGACGAACGCTTCGGCCGACCACGCCCGATGCGCGCGGCGGCGGCATCCTTGAGCTCTTCGCGCATGCGATCGAGCTCGGCGGCATGCTCCGCGCAGAATCGGCGGCCAGGGACAACCGGCATCTGACAGTGACTTCCACTACGACAACGCATAGACCTTGAAGGATAGCAAGTGTGCATCGAACGCACGTTCCCCGGGGCGCCTCGCGGCGTCCAGACAAGCACCTCTTGCGGGGATTATGCCGCTCGGGCGGCCGCCTTGCTCAGCGGTGCTTCTTCGGAAGCAGCTGGTACAGCATCGAGTAGCCGCTCAGGTAGATCGCGCCGGGATCGGCGACGACCGGGTTGAACGCGCCGTCCGGGAAGGCGAAGACCTGGTGCCCGGTGCGGAGGTCCAGGCCGGTGGTCGTCTTGGACCCGAGGTCGGAGTAGTAGACGACGTTGCCGATGATCGTCGCCGAGCCGGAGATCCTGCCGCCCGCTGGATGCGACCAGCGCACTGACCCGGACCGAGCATCGAACGCGTAGAAGTTGCCGTCGTATGAGCCGATGTAAACGGTCGGCCCGATTCCGGGCACATCGGCGACCGCGGGCGAGGCATAGACGTACGCGCCGGTCGCCGTGGCCCACGCGAGCTGGCCGGTGTGCGCCGCGAAGGAGTAGACGCGTCCGTCCGTGTTGCCGATGTAGACACGCCCGAAGGCGACCGCCGGCGTCGAGTAGAAGTTGCCCGATCCGAATCCGAACTGCGCGCCGTTCGTCGTCACCGCCCAGACCTGGTGTCCGTTGCTCGCGGTCAGCGCGTAGGCCCGCCCGGCGTAATCGGCGAAGTAGATCGTCCCGGCGGCGTAGGCGATCCCACCCTTGACCGCGCCGCTGGCATGGTAGGTCCAGTTGACGTGCCCGGTGCGGCCGTCGAGGGAATAGACGGTGCCGCTCTGATCTCCGAAGTACACCGTCGATCCGAGCGCGAGCGGTGAGGACTCGGTGCCGGCCGCAACGGCGTGCGACCAGACGACCTTGCCGGTCTTCATCGAGAGGGCGGCCAGCCGGCCGTTGCCGGACGTGGGTCCCGGGTGCGGGGCGGTCGAGAGCAGCGGAAAGTAGACCAGCCCCAACTTCGTGCCGAGCGCCGGCGAGCCGGCGGCCAGCGTCCCGAGCTTGGTCTCCCACAGCTTGTTGCCGTTGAGCTTGTCGATCGCCTTCGCCGAGCCGTCGTCGTCGATCAGGTACAGCGTGTCGCCGTTGATCACCGGCGGGAACTCGAGCAGCGCGTAGTCCTCGAACTTCCAGCCGACGCGCAGCGGCGGATCGAGTTTCTGGCTGTTGGGGAAGTAGCGGGTGCGCGCGAAGTCGTATCCGTACACGGGCCACTGGAAGGTGTCCAGGACCCGCCTCTTCGAGGTCGTCGACGCCGCGGTCGTGGTGCTCGTCGTCGAGGTCGTGAACGACAGATCGGGATGGGAGACGTTGCCCGGCTTGTGCAGCAGCGCGAACACCACCGCTCCGACGACCAACAGCACGAGGACGCCTCCGGCGATGAGTCCCCACCGCAGCCACCGCCGCGAACCGGAACTCGGCATGCGGCCCATGCTAGTGACCCCCCCAGGCGCGATGATCCCGACCATGGGCCCTCCACCGGCACGCGAGCTGCTCGCCCGGGTGCACGCCCTGCCGGGGGCGAGGCCGCTGCTGGAGCGGCTCGGCGAGGTGGAGGGGGTGTACCTCGTCGGCGGCGCGGTCCGGGACCTGCTGCTCGGCGAGCCGCCCGACCTGGACCTCGTGGTCGAAGGGGACGCCGCGGCAGTCGCGGCGCGGCTCGGCGGCGAGCTGCGCACGCACGATCGGTTCGGCACCTCCACGGTCCGCCTCGACGGCCACACCTACGACTTCGCCCGGGCGCGCACGGAGACCTACGCATACCCCGGCGCGCTTCCGGACGTCGCGCCGGCGAGCCTCGCCGAGGATCTCCTGCGCAGGGACTTCACCGTCAACGCGATGGCGATCGCGCTCGGCGGAGCGCGCGCCGGAGAGCTGAGCGCGGCGCCGTTCTCGCTCGAGGATCTCGATGCCCGCCGGCTCCGCGTGCTGCACGAGCGCAGCTTCATCGATGACCCGACGCGCCTGCTGCGCCTCGCGCGCTACGCGGGGAGGTTGGGTTTCGATGTGGAGCCCTCGACGCGGGAGCTGGTAACGGAGGCGATCCACGCGCGGGCGCTGAAAACCGTCAGCGGCAACCGGATCGGCGCCGAGGTCCGGCTGCTCGCACGCGAGCGCGACCCGATCGCAGCGCTGGGGGCGCTGCGGGCGCTGGAGCTCGACGAGGCGCTGGAGCCCGGGTTCGGGCTCGCCGACCCGAGCCTCGCCCGGCGGGCGCTCGAGCTGCTCGGATCCCATGGTCATCCCGACCGGCTGGTGGTCGCGCTCGCGCTGCGCGGGGTCGCATCGGAGCGCCGGGCCGGCGTGCTGGATAGGCTCGCCTTTCCGGCCGCCGAGCGGGACCCGATCGTGGCGGCGGCGGACGGCGCAGATGAGCTCGCCCAGAAGCTGACCGAGGCGGTGGCCCCGTCGGAGATCATGCGCGCCGCGGGCGACGCGCCGCCCGAGGCGATCGCGCTCGCCGGGGCGCTCGGGCCGGCACGTGTCGCCGGCGAGTGGCTCGGGACCCTGCGGCACGTGCGGCTCGAGATCGGCGGAGACGACCTGCTCGTGGCCGGCATCCCGGAAGGACCGGCGATCGGTCGTGCGCTGCGGGCCGCGCTCGCCGCGAAGCTCGACGGGCGCGCCGAGGGACGCGATGCAGAGCTTGCGGCCGCGATCGCCGCCGCCGCCCCTGGCCGTTCGTGAGCGTGGTGACGTAGCCTGCCGCCAGATGCTGACCGAGCCAAACGCGCTTCAGTGGGATGGCCGGCCGGGCCACTACGAGGTGCACTACCTGACCGCGACCGATCCCGCGACGGGCGTTGGCGTGTGGATCCGCTACACGATCCTGGCACCGCTTCAGAGCGGCGGCGAGCCGGCCAGCTGCGCGCTCTGGTTCCTGGCGATGGATCCACGAGCGGGCCGCTCGCCGACGTGGGGCCGCAAGGCGTCGAGGCCGATCGGCGAGCTGCGCGCCCGCAGCGAGCCTTTTGAGCTGAGGATCGGCGATGCGGCGCTGAGCGAGCGGGGTGCCGCGGGCGCGGTCGACGACGCCGCCTGGGAGCTCGAGTGGACGCCGTCGGCGCGCGCGTACGAGCACGTGCACCCGATCCTCAGACGCACCGGCGTCGCGCAGACGATCCTGGTCCTGCCGCAGCCCGATCTCGCGATCAGCGGGACGATCAGCTTCGGCGGCGAGCGGCTCGAGCTGGCGGGCGCGCGCGGCGCCCAGGCACATCTTTGGGGCCGCAAGCACGCGAGCAGCTGGGCCTGGGTGCACTGCAACGACTTCTCGACCGCCGAGGGCACGCCCGTTCCCGGAGCGTTCATCGACGCCGTCTCGGTGACGCTGCCTCGCCTCGGTCGTGAGGTCGGTCCGAGCACCCCCGTGGTCGGCCGGCTCGACGGCGAGGACTTCTGCTCGACCACGCCGCTGCGGGTGCTGCGCAACGCGAGCACCTATGCGCTCACCGGGTGGCGATTCGAGGCGATCGCGGGCCGGCGCAAGCTGATCGGCGAGATCGACGCCGACCGCGGGCTGCTCGCCGGTGTCACCTACCACGACCCCGACGGGGAGCTCGCCTACTGCTACAACAGCGAGGTCGCGACGATGCGCCTGTCGATCTACGAGCGCGCGCGCCAGACCGGCGGCTGGGCGCACCGCTCGAGCCTCGCCGCCCCAGGACGCGCCCACTTTGAGTACGCCCAGCGCGCGCCCGTGCCGGACGTGGCGCTGCTGACGCGATGATCCTGCCCGCTCCGTTCGAGCCGGCGGGCGAGCACATCGGCATCGAGCTGCCCGGCGCCCGCGCCGTCTTCACGACCCGCCGAGGCGGGTTCTCGAGCGGTCCCTATGCCGCTCTGAACCTCGGCCGCCTAACCGGCGACGAGGCCGCCGAGCGCAACCGCCGCGCGCTCGAGCAGCGGCTGGGGGTCCGCTTCCTCTACGGCCGCCAGGTGCACGGCGCGCGCGTCGAGCGCGTGCAGGCCGTGCCCTCGTCGGGCGGGCGGGCGCCCGTCGAGGCCGATGGCCAGGCGACGACGGTCGCGGGGCTCGCGCCGATGGTCCTGACCGCCGACTGCCTGCCGGTCGCGCTGGCGGGCGGTGGCGCTGTCGCGATGCTGCACGCCGGATGGCGCGGGCTGGCGAAGGGGGTCCTCGCCGAAGGCGTGCGCGCGGTACGCGAGCTGGCCGCGGCCGAGGAGCTCGCGGCGGCGATCGGTCCGGGGGCCGGACCCTGCTGCTACGAGGTGGGGCCCGAGGTCCATGCCGCGTTCGCGGACTACGGCGATCACGCGCGCAACGGTCGCAACCTCGACCTCAAGGAGATCGCCCGGGCGCAGCTCGAGGCCGCCGGCGTGTCCCGCGTCGAGGACTGCGGGCTTTGCACGATCTGCTGCGACCCGTCGCTGTTCTTCTCCCATCGCCGTGACCATGGGGTCACCGGCCGCCAGGCGGGCGTCGCGTGGTTGAGCTGATTCGCGGGCTGAGCGCTGAGCGGGTGCGCGCGAACCTCGAGCGGATGCGCGGCGAGATCGCGGACGCCGGTCGCGATCCCGAGCAGGTCGAGATCCTCGCGGCCGTCAAGTACGTGGCACTCGAGGAGCTCGGCGCGCTTGCCGACGCAGGCGTCACTCTCCTCGGCGAGAACCGGGCGCAGGATCTGATCGCCAAGGCGCGGGCCCATCCAGGGCGGTTCACCTGGGACTTCATCGGACATCTGCAGAGCCGCAAGGTCCCGCAGCTGCTCCCGCATGTCCGCTACATCGAGACGGTCGCGAGCGACTCCGCGCTGAGCCAGCTGGCGCGTCACGCGGCGCCCGGCACGGAGATCCTGGTCGAGGTAAACATCGCCGGCGAGGAGGGCAAGAGCGGGATCGCGCCCGACCAGCTCGGAGACTTCCTCGCGCGCTGTCCGGTGCGCGTCGCGGGGCTGATGACGATGCCGCCGCTCGCGGACGATCCGGAGCGCAGCCGGCCGCACTTCGCCGCGCTGCGGGAGCTCGCCGAGCGCAACGGACTGAGCGAGCTCTCGATGGGAACCAGCCAGGATTACCTGGTCGCGGTGCAGGAGGGCGCGACTATTGTGCGAGTTGGCACAAGCTTGTACTCGTAGACGAGCGCGCCGCGCGCCATAATCACGGCAGGGAAACAACTCGCGTCAGCGAACCCCCCAACCGACACATGGCCGTCCGCGACACCTGGCACCGCTTCCTCGTCTACTTCGGGCTCGCCGAGGACGACGCCTACGACGAGGAGCTCGAGAGCTATCCCGAGCCGGAGGTCGAGCTTCAGGACACCTATCGCGAGCGCCCGAACGTTCGCCGCCTGAGCGCCCGGCGCCGTCGCGACGAGATCGACGACATCTTCGCCGACGACGCTGAGCCCGAGCGGCGCACGAGCTCGCTGCGCTCGGTCGGGAGCGGCCGTGCGAACGGCCGCGGCGGCGGGGACGTCCGCGTTCACTTCGTCGCCCCCAAGAGCTTCAACGACGTTCAGGACGTGGCGGACAAGTTCAAGGACTCGATCCCCGTCATCATCAACCTGCAGAGCACCGACACGGACCTCTCCAAGCGGCTGATCGACTTCTCCAGCGGGTTGACCTATGCGCTCGACGGCGGCATGCAGCGAATCGCCGACAAGGTGTTCCTGCTCACGCCGCACAACGTCGAGGTGTCCGCGGAAGAGCGTGCGCGCCTCGTCGAGAAGGGCTTCTTCAACCAGAGCTGACGCATCCGGCCAGCGCCTGGTGCACGACTCAAGCGCGGAGGCGGGGCCGTCGATACCTGATCGATGGTCTTGGCCGCCGTTCTCATCCCGGTCATCGCGATCCTCGGCCTCTCGCTGGCCTGGAACGTCGCGGCTCGCCGTCGGCTCGAGCGGGAGTTGGCTGCCGCTCGCGCGAGCGCCCGTTTCGAGGAGTCGACGATGCTTCGCAACCGGCGCGCCTTCGACGAGGATCTCGAGCGCGAGGTGCTCCGCTCGGACCGGTCCGGCAGCCCGGTGACGCTCGTGCTGGTCGGCGCGGACGCCGAGGAGTCCGACGACGAGCTCGAGGAGGTGCACCGGCGCTACCTGGTCGAGGCGATCACGCGCGCAGTCCGCGCAGTCGACGTCTCCTACCGGGTTGGCTATGACCAGTTTGCGCTGATCCTCCCGCACACGCGCGCCCGCGGAGGGCTGCGTGCGGCGGCGAGGGTGGTCGAAGCGGCTCGCGCCTGTCCCGGTTGGACCCGGGCCTCGGCGGGCGTCGCCGAGGGTGGCCCTGCGATCGGTGCGGAGCGGTTGTTTCAAAACGGCTACTGCGCGCTGCTGGCGGCCGGTCGCTGTCGCGGCTCGAGCGTGGTCGTGTACTCGCCGGAGCTCGAGCGGGCCGCCGAGAGCGGCGAGCTCGGCGCGCCGCCGGCGATCGGCGCGCGGGACGAGCCCTCGGCCTGACGTGATCCGGCGCGCGGGCGCCGCCGCGACGGGCGGATTCGCATCGGCGATGATCCCGCGCTCCCAGTAGCCTTGGTGAGCAGATGCGAGTGGGTCTGATCGGTGCCGGCAACATGGCGCGTGCGCTGGCGCGCGGCTGGGGCGAGCCGGTGCTGTGCTCGGACGCCGGCTCGGGCCGCGCGCAGGCGCTGGTCGAGGAGCTTGGCGGAGAGGCGCTCGAGTCGAACCTGGCGGTCGCGGAGCGTGCCGACCTGGTGGTGCTGTGCCACAAGCCGGCGCAGCTCAAGCGCGTCGCGACGGAGATCGCGGGCGCGGTGGACGTCGTCGCGTCGGTGCTCGGCGGGATCTTCGTCGGAGAGCTCCGGGACGCCTATCACCCCAAGCCGGTGTTCCGGCTGATGCCGAACACGCCGGTCGAGGTGGGCCGCGGGGTCATCTGCTACACGCCCGCTCCGAGCGTCGACCGGGAGCTCGAGCGCGAGGTCGTGACACTGTTCGAGCGCCTCGGCACCGTCGTGCGGATCGACGAGCGGCTGCTCGAGCCGGCCGCCGCGGTCATGAGCGTCGGGCCGGCTTATCAGGCGCTGCTCGCCGAGGCCCAGATCGACGCGGCCGTTCGATATGGGCTCCCCGCGCCGCTCGCAGGCAAGCTCGTCGCCGAGACGATGTCCGGGACCGCCGAGCTGCTTGCGGCGCGCGATTACGACACGCTCGCGGTCCGCCGCGAGGTCACCTCGCCCGGCGGCTCGACCGCGCGCGGGCTGGCCGCGCTCGAGCAGGCCCGGGTGCGCAGCGCGTTTCAGGCCGCGATGGATGCCGTCGTGTTGGGGGGAGCGGCCGCCTCGGGGAGCGATCGCTGATGCTCGCCCTCGCGTCGACGCGCGGGGACATCGCGAACTACGTCAGCGCGCTGTTCACGGTTTACATCTTCCTGATCTTCCTCTACATCCTCCTGAACCTGCTGTTCTCGTTCGGCGCGAGGATTCCGTACGCGCGCTGGTCGGACGTGGTGCTGAACTTCCTACGCGACGTATGCGAGCCCTATCTGCGCCTGTTCCGCAGGTTCATCCCACCGATCGGGATGTTCGACCTCAGCCCGATGATCGGGATCATCGTTCTCTACATCGTCGACAGGATCGTGACGAGCGCGATCCAGGGCTGAGCTGATCAGCCTGAGATGGTGACGCTCCAGACGGCATCGCCGAGGGTTCGAGGCGTGGCTTTCGGGCGCGCCGCGCTGATCGCCGCCGTCGTGGTGGGCCTCGACCAGCTGACCAAGCACCTCGTGGTCGACGGGATCCCGGTGGGTGAGTCGCGCAAGTTCCTGCCGGCGATCTCGCTCGTGCACGTTCGCAACACCGGCGTCGCCTTCAGCCTGTTCTCGGGAGGAGGCGCGCTCGTACTGGCGTTCACGATCGTCGCGATGGTCGCGGTGGTGGGCTACCTCGCTCTGCGTCCCGACCGTCCCTGGCTCTGGGTCCCGACGGGGATGCTCGTCGGCGGCGCGATCGGGAACCTGATCGACCGCATCGCCAACGGCGCGGTCACCGATTTCATCAAGCTGCCGGACTGGCCCGCCTTCAACGTCGCCGACATGTCCATCACGCTAGGCGTGCTGGCCCTGCTCTGGGTGCTGGAGGGACCGCGGCGCCGTGAGGAATGAGGGCGAGACTCCCGCGGCGACCTTCGAGGTTCCCGATGGCGCACGCGGGACGCGACTGGACCGATTCCTGGCCGCGCATCTCGGATCGCGCTCGCGCGCGCAGACGCTGATCGACGGCGGTCAGGTGCGAGTCGACGGGCGCGTGCGGGCCAAGCGCCACCAGGTCCAGCCCGGCGAGCGCATCACCGTGCAGGCCGCAGGGAACGAGGTGGTGCCGGACGCCGCTTCCGGTGCTCAGGCGCCGTATGCCGTCGCCTACGAGGACGAGCATCTGATGGTCGTCGAGAAGCCCGCGGGCGTCGTCGTGCACCCAGCGCGCGGTAACTGGAGCGGGACGCTCGCGCAGGCGCTGGCGGGCCGGGCCGGCGGTGGCGAGGAGCCATGGCGGGCGGGCATCGTCCATCGCCTGGACCGCGACACCTCCGGACTGCTCGTCGTCGCGAAGAACGACGCCGTGCACCGTGCGCTCAAGGAGCTGTTGTCAGCGCGAGCGCTGCGACGGGAGTACCTCGCGCTCGTCGATGGGCATCCTCCCGCGCGCAGCGGCACGATCGACGCGCCGATCGGTCGCGATCGCCGCGACCGCGTGTTGATGTCGATCGACTCCGACGATCCTCGTGAGGCGCGCACGCACTTCGAGGTGGAGCGGCTGCTGCCGGAGGCCGCGCTGCTGCGGATCGCGCTCGAGACTGGGCGTACCCATCAGATCAGGGTCCACCTTGCGGCGATCGGTCATCCAGTCTGTGGAGATCCGCAGTACGGGGTCGCCGGCCGGTACGGGCTTGAGCGCCAGTTCCTGCATGCCACCCGGCTCGCTTTCGCACACCCGGTGAGCGGCGAGCCGGTCGATGTCACCTCGCCGCTGCCGCCGGACCTGGCGGACGCGCTGAGTCGCGCGGCGTCGTGAAATACGGGGGGCGTTGGTGGAATGCGGGGGGCGTTGGTGGAATGCGGGGGCGCGTTGGTGGAATGCGGGGGGCGTTTGGTGGGATACGGGCGCATAGGGTCCGCCACGCCCCAGCCGCTCGCCGCGATTCGCCCCGTGAAAGCCGACGGGGCGGCCCGTCCAAAGCCGCCCCGTCGAAGTTGCGAACCGAGCCACCGGAGGTAGGGGAAGGGAGGTTCGGCCCGCGTGGCAGGTCATCACCGGAGGTAGGGGAAGGGTGAAGACCCGCTACACCTGAAACGTACCGGGTCCTCAGAACTTGCGCAGACTTTTTTGATGCAACCAATAGCTAACGGTCTTTGCACGCCCCGCACCGTCTCATCGAACGAGACGCAACCGGGGTAAACTCGCAGCTCGTAAATCCTCGACTCCGCGCGCGTGGCATCGCTCCCTGCCTCCCACCGAGGTTCGCGACCGGCCGCCGAGCGGACTATTCAAACAAGCAAAAAGGGAGTAAGCAGTGGCTCAAGTCGGAATCAAGGAGCTGCTGGAGGCCGGCGTTCACTTCGGCCACCAGACGCGGCGCTGGAACCCGAAGATGCGACGCTTCATCTTCGGCGAGCGCGACGGCATCTACATCATCGACCTGCTGCAGACCCAGCAGCTGCTCGACGGCGCGCGGGAGTTCGCCTCCGACGTCTCGCAGCGCGGCGGCACGGTGCTGTTCGTCGGCACCAAGAAGCAGGCGCGCGACGCGATCAAGGACACGGCCGAGGCGGCGGATATGCCTTATGTCAATCACCGCTGGCTGGGTGGGCTGCTGACCAACTTCCAGACGATCTCGCTGCGCATCAAGCGGTTGCACGACCTCGAGCGCTACGAGGCAGAGGGGCAGCTGCAACTGCTGCCGACGCGCGAGCGGATGGCCGCGCAGGCCGACCTCGAGAAGCTGCGCGCGAATCTCGGCGGCGTGAAGAACATGCAGCGCGTCCCCGACGCGGTGTTCGTCATCGACCTCAAGACGGAGGCGATCGCCGTCCGCGAGGCGCAGCGGCTGCGAATCCCGATCATCGGCCTCGTCGACACCAACTGCGACCCGGACGGGATCGACTACGTGATTCCGGGCAACGACGACGCGATCCGCTCGTGCGCGGCGGTCACCAGGGCGATCGGCGACGTCGTCGCGTCGGGCCACAACCGGTTCCGCGCGCAGGAGGAGGCGGCGCGCCTCGAGCGCGAGCGGCGCGAGGCTGAGGAGCGCGCCCGCCAGGAGGCAGAGGAGCGAGCGCGCGCCGAAGCCGAGGAACGGGCCCGGCAGGAGGCAGAGGAACGTGCCCGTGCGCAGGCGGAGGCGGCGGCCGCCTCGTCGCCCGAGGCCGCAGCTGCCCCGACCCCCGCGGCCGCGGCGGCCCCGCCGCCCGAGACCGCCGCCGCCCCGACACCGCCTCCGCCCGAGGCCGCAGCCGCGCCGGCGGCACCCGAGCCTGAGGCCGCAGCCGCGCCGGCGGCACCCGAGCCTGAGCCCGAGGCCGCAGCCGCGCCGGCGGCGCCCGAACCCGAGGCTGCAGCCGCGCCGGCGGTACCCGAGCCCGAGCCTGAGTCCGACGCCGCGCCACCCGAGCCGGCGACGGAGGCGCCTGCGGAAACCGCGACGGAGACGCCCGCGGAAACCGCGACAGAGACCCCTGCGGAGACGGCCACCGAGACGCCTGGGGAAACCGCCACGGAGGCGCCCGCCGAGGCCGCCTCGGAGGCGGCCGAGGAGTCCGCATGACCGCGGTCACCGCACAGCAGGTCAAAGAGCTGCGCGACCGGACGGGCGCCGGGATGATGGACTGCCGCAACGCCCTGCAGGAGGCCGGGGGGGACGAGGAGAAGGCCGTCGAGCTGCTGCGCACGCGTGGCCAGGCGCAGGCGGCCAAGCGCGCCGGCGCCGAGACGCGCGAGGGCGTCGTCCAGAGCTACATCCACGCCGGCAACCGCATCGGGGTGCTGGTCGAGGTCAACTGCCAGACGGACTTCGTCGCGCGCAACGACAAGTTCATCGAGTTCGCGCGCGATCTCGCGCTGCACATCGCCGCGGCCGCGCCACTCGCGGTGAGCGTCGAGGACGTCTCCGCCGAGGACCGCGAGCGCGAGGAGCGGATCGCCGTCGAGCAGGCGGCCGATCGCCCCGAGAACGTGCGCGAGCGCATCGTTGCCGGGAAGCTCGACAAGTGGCTCGATGAGGTCGTCCTGCTGCGGCAGAAGCACGTGAACGAGGACAAATACGGCGGCAAGACGATCGAGGATCTCCGTGCCGAGCTCGCCGCCGAGACACGCGAGAACGTCGTCGTGCGGCGCTTCGCACGCTTCGCCATCGGCGGCTAGGGCAGTGGGCTCCGCCGAACCGCCGCCCGCCTACTCGCGAGTGCTGCTGAAGCTCTCCGGCGAGGCGCTGATGGGCGAGCGCGAGTACGGGACCGATCCGGACTGCGTGCGGCAGATCGCGGCCGACGTCGCGGACATCCACCGGCGCGGGGTCGAGGTCGCGATCGTGGTCGGGGGCGGGAACATCTACCGCGGCCTGGCCGCTGCGGCGAAGGGCATGGACCGCGCCACCGGCGACTACATGGGAATGCTGGCAACCGTCCTGAACGCCCTCGCGCTGCAGGACGCGCTCGAGAAGCAGGAGGTCCCAACTCGCGTGCAGTCGGCGATCACGATCTCGGAGGTCGCCGAGCCCTACATCCGCCGGCGCGCGATGCGTCACCTCGAGAAGGGCCGGGTCGTGATCTTCGCGGCGGGCACGGGCAACCCGTTCTTCACGACCGACACCGCGGCGGCGCTGCGCGCAGCGGAGCTGCACGCCGAGATCGTGCTGATGGCCAAGAACGGGGTCGAGGGCGTCTACAGCGCCGACCCGGCGCTCGACCCCACCGCCCAGTTCATTCCCGAGATCACCCACATGGATGCGCTCACGCGCGGACTGCAGGTCATGGACTCCACGGCGTTCGCGCTGTGCATGGACAACAATCTCCCGATCGTCGTCTTCAACATGGCCGACGGGCGCAACATCGAGAAGATAGTTTCTGGCGAACGTGTGGGCACGCTGGTGAGGACGTGAGATGACCGAACTGATCGACGAACTTCTGAAGGACGCCCGCGAGCGGATGGCCAAGTCGGTGGAGACGATCCGCCACGAGTTCGGGTCGGTGCGGACCGGGCGCGCCAGCCCGGCGCTGCTGGACCGGATCTCCGTCGACTACTACGGCAGCGCAACTCCGCTCAAGCAGCTCGCGACGATCTCCGCTCCCGAGGCGCGGCTCCTGACGATCCAGCCCTACGACAAGACCTCGATCAAGTCGATCGAGCGCGCCATCCTGGAGTCCGACATCGGGCTCACTCCGTCCAACGACGGCAGCCTGATCCGCCTGGGGATCCCGGAGCTGACCGAGGAGCGGCGCAAGCAGCTGGTCAAGGTGGTCCGGCACATCGCCGAGGAGGGCCGGGTCGCGATTCGAAACATCCGCCGTGATGTGATGCATGACCTGCGCGAGCTGAAGGAGGCGGGTGAGGCCGGCTCCGACGACGAGCATCGCGCCGAGCTCGAGCTGCAGAAGGTGACCGACGTCAGGATCGGCGAGCTGGACGAGCTGCTGAAGCACAAGGAAGAAGAGATCCTCGAGGTCTGACGTGGCCGAGGGCGGCCCGGTCTCCGCGCGCTACGTCGCGATCATCACCGATGGCAACGGGCGCTGGGCGCAGCGCCGGGGCCTGCCCGTCGTCGCGGGGCACGAAGCCGGGGCGGACACCGTCAAGGCGCGCCTGCGCGACGCGGTCGACCTCGGCGTCGAGGAGCTCACGGTGTACTCGTTCTCGACCGAGAACTGGGGCCGCTCGCCGGACGAGGTCGCGGCGCTGATGGAGATGTTCGTCCGCCGGATCGAAGGCGAGACGCCAGAGCTGCACGCCGAGGGGGTGCGGATGCGGTTCATCGGGCGCCGCAGCGACCCCGTCGCGCCGGAGCTGATCGAGCGGATGGAGTGGGCCGAGCGGCTCACGGCGGGCAACCGGCGGATCACGCTGTTCGTCGCGTTCAACTACGGCGGCAGGGCGGAGATCATCGATGCGGCGCGAAGCTTCAACGGCGAGACCGAGGCGGACTTCCGCGCGCACCTCTACGCCCCTGACATGCACGACCCCGATCTGATCATCCGCACGAGCGGCGAGCAGCGCATCTCCAACTATCTGCTGTGGCAGGGCGCGTACTCTGAGCTGGTGTTCCGCGATGAGTTGTGGCCGGACTTCTCCCGCCAGGCGTTCGAGCAGAGCCTGCGGGAGTTCACTGAGCGCAAGCGGCGATTCGGAGGTCGCTAGCGATGCCTCCCGTCCGCTCGCGCGAGCGCGAGCGCGAGCGACCTCGACCGCCACAGCGACGACAGCGACAGCGCCCGGAGCTCCTGACCCGGATCCTGGTAGCGGTGCCGGCCGCCGTGCTCGCGGTCGTGTTCATCGACCTGGGCGGGATCGCGTTCGCGCTGCTCCTGATCGCCGCAGGGATCGCGTGCATGCACGAGCTCTACCGGTTGCTGGGGCGGTGGAAGCCGGTGGTGCCGGTCGGCTTCGCGGCGCTGACGGGGATGGTGCTGGCGGCCCGGTACGGCACGCAGCGGGACATGCTCGAGGTCGCGGTCGCGACGATCCCCGTGCTGTTCATCGCGATCCTCGGCCAAAACCAGCGCAGCGGCGCCACCGTATCGATCGCGGGGACGCTGCTGGGCGTGTACTGGATCGGGTTCGCGTTCGCACACGCCGAGCTGCTGCGCGAGGTGACGCACGGCAAGTCTGTCCTGATCGACGTGCTGCTCGGCACGTTCCTCGGGGATACGGCCGCGTACCTCGGCGGCCGTGTGTTCGGACGGCGCCCGCTGGCGCCCGACGTCTCGCCGAACAAGACTGTCGAGGGGCTGTTCTGCGGAATGCTGATCGCGATCCTGTCGGTGTTCCTGGCCGGCCTGTTTCAGCCGTGGCTGACCCACGGCGACGCGCTCCTGCTCGGGGTGACCGTCGCGATCCTGGCGCCACTCGGCGACCTGTTCGAATCGCTCATCAAGCGGGATGCCGGGCTGAAGGACACGGGCAGCCTGTTCGGACCGCATGGGGGCGCTCTGGACCGGCTCGACGCGGCGATGTTCACGATCGTCGGCGGCTACTACGTCTGGATCGCGCTGATGCACTGAGACGGGATCGCGCTGATGCGCTAAGACGGCCGGCGGGGAGGGCCATCCTAGAATCGCTGCGATGCGGCGTATCGTGATCCTCGGCTCGACCGGCTCGGTCGGCGTTCAGGCGCTCGACGTGGTCGCGCGGTCGGGCGGCGAGCTGGCGGTGGTCGGTCTCGGCGCGGCGCACGGGTGGGAGCGGCTCGTGGCGCAGGCGCGGGACCACGGGGTGGGGCGGATCGCCCTGCACGATCCGCACGCGGCAGCGAGGGCCGCTGAGGCGTGGACCGACGGGGAGGTCCTGAGCGGCCAGGACGGGCTCGTGCGGCTGGTCACCGAGACCGGCTGCGACCTCGTCCTCAACGGCATCGTCGGCTCCGCCGGCCTCGTGCCGACGGTGGCCGCTCTCGGCGAGGGGATCAACCTCGCGCTCGCCAACAAGGAGTCGCTGGTGGTCGGCGGGGAGCTGGTGCTGGCGCTCGCCGAGGCGACCGGGGCCACGATCATCCCTGTCGACTCCGAGCACTCAGCGCTGCATCAGCTGCTCGCCGCCGAGCGCCCCGGAACCGCCGACCGGCTGATCCTGACCGCGTCCGGCGGGCCTTTCCGCGGCCGCACCCGGCCGGAGCTGGAGGACGTGACGATCGAGGAGGCGCTCGCGCATCCGACCTGGGCGATGGGCGGCAAGATCACGATCGACTCGGCCACGCTGATGAACAAGGGGCTCGAGCTGATCGAGGCACACCATCTGTTCGGGACGCCCTACGAGCGGATCGACGTGGTCGTGCATCCGCAGTCGATCGTCCACAGCCTGATCCAGCTGTGCGATGGCGCGACGCTCGCGCACCTCGGCTACCCGGACATGCGCGTACCCATCTCCTACGCGCTGCACTACCCCGAGCGGGTCGATGTGCCGGTCAGGCCGCTCGACCTCGCGGAGCTCGGGGCGCTGACGTTCGAGCCGGTCGACGAGGAGACGTTTGCGTGCCTGCGGCTGGCGCGCGAGGCGGCGAGGGCGGGGGGGACCGCGACCTGCACGCTCAATGCCGCCAACGAGATCGCGGTCCACGCGTTCCTGGCGGGGCGACTGCGCTTCCTCGACATCGCCGGCGTGATCGACGAGACCCTGGAACGCCTGCCCCCCAAGCAGGTGCATTCATTCGAGTCGCTCGCCGATGCCGATGCCGAGGCCCGGCGCGTCGCGAGCGAGCTGGCCGCCGCGCTGAGTGGCCGCTGAGCGGGGCTGCCACACTGAGGGAGCGTGTCCTACGTCCTCGCATTCCTTGGTTTCGCCGCGCTGATCATCTTGCACGAGGCCGGCCACTTCACGGCGGCCAAGGCGGTGGGGATGCGGGTCGAGCGGTTCTCGCTGTTCTTCGGCCCGATGCTGTGGAAGGTCCGGCGCGGGGAGACGGAGTACGGGATCGCCCCGATCCCGCTGGGCGGATACGTGCGGATCACCGGGATGAATCCCAACGAGGAGATTCCGCCGGAGGTCCGCCCCCGTGCCTACTACAACCAGCCGGTCTGGAAGCGGATCGTGGTGATCCTGGCGGGTCCCGCCGTGAACCTGCTGGTCGCCTTCCTGATCGCCTTCATCATCATCCTCTCCCAGGGGCAGGCGGCCGCCTCGACGAAGATCGCGCAGGTGCCGCGGAGCGGCGCCTCCGCCGGTCTGCTGCAGCCGGGCGATCAGGTCGTGTCGATCGATGGCGTACGCGGCGGCGAGACCGCCCTGCGCAATGCGATCGGGGCGCATCGGTGCCCCGGCGTGCAGGTCAACGGCTGCAGGGCTGCGACGCCGGCCCTGGTGGTCGTGCGGCGCGGTGGCAAGCTGATCGGCCCGCTGAAGATCTGGCCGCGCTACAGCTCATCGGAGGGGCGACCACTGCTCGGGATCGACTTCGGCGAGGTCACGCAGCCGGTCGGGGCCCCGAAGGCGGCCACGTCGAGCATCAGCTGGCTGTGGTCGCTGACCAAGCAGACGGTGTCGGTGGTCGGGCGGATCTTCGAGCCTCAGGCCCGCAAGCAGCTGTCTGGGATCGTCGGCGGCTACACCGTCACCCAGGAGTCCTTCGCGACGAGCACGACGCTCGCGTTTCAGGTGCTGGCGCTGATCTCGCTTTCGCTGGCGGTCGTGAACCTGTTCCCGTTCCTGCCGCTGGACGGAGGTCACGTGTTCTGGGCGCTGGCGGAGAAGGTGCGGGGCAAGCGCATCCCGTTCGAGGTGATGGAACGCGCCGGCGTGGTCGGCTTCGTGCTGATCCTGGGCCTGTTCGTGATCGGCCTGAGCAACGACATCTCGCGCCTGACGGGCCCGGGCTTCGGCGTGCACTGAGCCCGGCATGCGTCACGCGCGGGCGCGATCCCCGGTAGCCTCGAGCGCGGTCGACCAGCTACGCAGAGGGAGAGGATGGGAGCGAGCACTGCCACCGAAACGACGCCTCGGGCTGTAGACGCGCCCACCCTGACCGAGGCGCTGCGGCGCACCGCGGCCAACCATCCCGAGATCGTCGCGGTGCGCACGCCCGACGACAGCGTCTCGCTGACCTGGTCTGCGCTGCTGACACGGGTCGACGCGCTCGCCGGAGGGTTGGCCGGGCTCGGCGTAGGCCGGGCGGACACGGTGGCGATCATGATGGGCAACCGCCCCGAGTTCCACGTCGTCGACCTCGCGGCGGCGATGGTGGGCGCCACTCCGTTCTCGATCTACAACACCTACCCCGCCGAGGAGATCAGGTACCTGGTCGCCGATGCGGGCGCGCGGGTGGCGGTCGTCGAGCAGGCCTTCCTCCCGGTGATGCTCGAGGCGCGCAGGGAGCTGCCCGAGCTCGAGCACGTGATCGTCGTCGACGGCGAGGCGCCCGAGGGGGTGACGAGGCTCGCGGATGTCGAGGGGTCCAATCCCGACTTCGACGTCGCCGCGGCGGCGGCCGAGATCGCGCCGGACGACGTGGTGACGCTGATCTACACCTCCGGTACGACGGGCCCCCCGAAGGGCGTGCAGCTCTCGCATCACAACATCATGTTCGCGGCGAGCGCGACCGAGAAGATCGTGCCGTTTGGCCCGGGCTCGCGCGTGATCTCCTGGCTGCCCGCTGCGCACATCGCCGAGCGGATGGCCCACCACTACATCCCGGTCATCTACGCCGGGACCATCACCACCTGTCCCAACCCGCGCGAGATCCTCTCCTATCTGCCGCAGGTGCGCCCGACCTGGTTCTTCGCGGTGCCGCGGATCTGGGAGAAGCTCAAGGCCGGGCTTGAGGCGATGCAGGCCGCGCAGCCCGAGGAGGCGCGCGCGCCCGTCCAGCAGGCGCTGCGAGCATCGATCGAACGGGTTCGCCTGCGCCAGCGACGCGAGCCCGTCCCGGAGGAGCTCGAGGCGCAGTGGGCGCAGGCGGACGAGCAGGTGTTCTCGAAGCTGCGCGAGCTGCTCGGGCTCGATCAGGCCGTCGCGGTCAACGTCGGCGCGGCACCGACTCCGGTCGAGGTGCTCGAGTTCTTCCACGCGCTCGGGATCGAGCTCGCCGAGCTGTGGGGGATGTCCGAGACCTGCGGGTTCGGAACCTGCAACCGGCCCGGCGAGGTGAGGATCGGGACGGTCGGGCCGCCAGCGCCCGGTTGCGAGCTGAAGCTCGACGACGACGGTGAGGTGCTCGTCCGTGGGGAGTTCGTGATGCTCGGGTACCGCAACGCGCCGGAGAAGACCGCCGAGGCCGTGGACGGCGACGGCTGGCTGCACACGGGCGACATCGGCGAGATCGATGGGGACGGGTTCCTGCGCCTCGTGGATCGCAAGAAGGAGCTGATCATCAACGCTGCCGGCAAGAACATGTCGCCGGCGAACATCGAGGCGATGCTGAAGTCGGGCAGCCCGCTGATCGGGCAGGCGATCGCGATCGGCGACCGGCGCCCCTACAACACCGCGCTGATCGTGCTCGACGCCGACTACGCCCCGCAGTGGGCGGCCCAGAACGGGATGGGCGACAAGGCGCTGGAGGAGCTGGCGGGCGAGGCGGCCGTGATCGAGGCTGTGCAGGCGGGCGTGGAGGAGGCCAACAGCCATCTGGCGCGGGTCGAGCAGATCAAGAAGTTCACGATCGTGCCGGGGGACTGGCTGCCCGGCGGCGACGAGCTGACGCCGACGATGAAGCTCAAGCGCAAGCCGATCGCGGCCAAGTACGAGGCCGAGATCGAGGCGATGTACTCCGCGTAGCTACCTCGCCCGGAACGCGATCACCTCGCTGAAGCTGGTGCCGTCCACCTGGTAGGCGTAGCACCCGGGGTGCTCCACGCGCGTGAACGTGAGCCACCAGCGCCCGGGACCGCGCGGCGCGCCCTGTCCCGAGTCGAGCAGCTGCAGCTCGTCGTAGGGCATGTGTCCCTCGCCGAACCCGACCGCACCGGCCCCGCCGAGCTGCCGCCCGCGGATCAGCACCGGGCCGGAGTAGATCGGCGAGGCGTGCCAGGTCACGCGCGCGCCGCGCCAGGAGTCGCCCACGAACGACGCCGTCACGAGGTCCTCCGAGCCCACCGGTTGGACGGGGTCGGAGCCGGGGCTCGTGGAGCACGAGACGCCGCTGCCGGCGATGTGCAGCGGCCGTCGCAGCGGGGCCGGGACGGCTCCCGAGCAACCTCCGGCGCACAGCTCGTAGGTCGAGTAGCCCGTGGTCTGGCTGAGCCCGGCAGGCGCGCCCGGGGTGCCCCGCGGTGGGGGCGCTGGCGCGTTGGTGGTCGCGGGCGGGCCAGTCGTGCTCGTCCTGGTCGTGTTGGTCGCCGGCTGGTGCTTCGGGGGCCTGCTCGCGGCGGAGGTCGTCTCGCTGGCGCTCGCGGCGCTGCTCGACGCAACCGCGCTCGAGGCAGCGCTCGAGGAATGGGAGGAGCCGCCGCCGCAGCTCGCCGCAACGAGCGCGAGCATGCCGAGCACCGACGCCTTCAGGAGACGATCGGTCATCGCCCTACCGTAGCGAGCGGGCCGCTCGATCTCCGCGCGGGGAGCCCGCGGCCTGCACCGAGCGCCACGCGAGCTCGACCGGGTGATGGATCGGCAGCGGTCGCCCCAGCTCGCGCAGGTGACGGTTCAGCTGCGCGGCGCAGCCGGGGTTGCCGGCGGCGATCGCATCGGCGCCGGCCTCCAGCAGGTTGCGCGCCTTGCGCTCGCCAAGCGCCGCCGCGGCCTGCGGCTGGAGCAGGTTGTAAACGCCGGCCGAGCCACAGCAGATCTCAGGCTCGGCGGGGACCTCGACCAGCTCCAGCTCCGGGATCCGCCCCAGCAGCTCTCGCGGCTCGGAGCGGATCCGCTGCGTGTGGGCGAGGTGGCAGGCGTCGTGGTAGACGACGCGCATCGGCACCGGCCCATACGCCGCCCGCGGCTCCACGGAGGCGAGCAGCTCGGAGACGTCCCTCACGCGTGCGGCGAACGCCCTTGCGTCCGGGGTCTGCAGGAGCTCGCCGTACTCCTTCATCGCCGAGCCGCAACCTGCGGCGTTGACGACGACGTGGTCGAGCGGTCCGAGCGCGTCGAACGCGGCCACCGTGGCGCGTGCGTGCGCGACTGCGCCCTCCTCGGCGCCGGCGTGCAGCTCGAGCGCGCCGCAGCATTCCGGGACCGCGGGCGCGATCACCTCGAAGCCTTCGGCCGCGAGCATGCTCATCGTGGCGCGATTGACGTCGGCGAAGAAGACTCGCTGCACGCACCCGAGGAGCATGCCCACGCGCCCGCGCGGCTCCCCCGTGGGCGCCATGCGCTCGGGCAGGCGGGTCCGCGCCAACTGCCGCAGCGAGGCGCGCGGCGCGACCTTCAGTGGCGCCGAGAGCCGGTCGGGCAGTTTCTCGGCGCCGAGCGCCCGCGCCGCGATCATCAGCGGGGCCAGGATGCGCAGGCGCTTGGGATGCGGAAGGGTCTCGAAGAGCGTCCAGCGCAGCGCCCGGTCGAGCGCCGGCCGGCGGTAGTTGCGCTCGATCTGCGGGCGCACGCGTTCGATCAGCCGGTCGTAGCGCACGCCCGACGGGCAGGCGGTCACGCAGGCCATGCAGCCGAGGCAGCGGTCGAAGTGCGCGACCATCTCGTCCGAGAACCCGGGGGCCTCGTGCAGCCCTTGGTCGACCAGCACGATCCGGCCTCGCGGCGAGTCGGCTTCCTGCGCCCAGAGCACGTAGGTAGGGCACGCATCCAGGCAGAACCCGCAGTGCACGCAGTCCTCGAGCACGTCCTGCGGCGGGGGGCGCTGGCCATCGAAGGCCGGCATCAGATCCCTCCCACGAATACGCCGGGGTTGCACACCCGGCCTGGATCGAAGCGCGCCTTGACGCGACGGGTCAGCTCGAGCAGAGCTGCCGGAGGCGGGGCGCCCCAAGGATCGGGACCTTCCCCGTCGAGCTGCACGCAGACCGCGCCGGCCGGGAGCCGCTCGCGCATCGTCTCGACCGCGTCTGGGTCGAGCTCGACGTAGCTGGTGCCGAGGGCGGCCCGTCCGACGAGGCTCCCACCCGCTGCGCTGACCACGCGCACCACGTGCGCAAGCGCCACCGGTCGCGCCGCGATCCGCAGGAGCGCGCATGACGCCGAGCGCTGGCCGGCACGCTGGCGCTCCCACAGCTCTTCGCCGTCCGGGATGACCGCGACGTCCTCGAGGGCGGCTTCGCGCATCATCACCGCGATCCGCTCGGCGCGAGACTCCGACGCGCTGCCGCCGGCGAGCGCCAGCAGCTGTCCGGTGCCCCCGCGCCAGGCCACGTCGAGCGCCTCGAGCTCGAGTGGAGCTGCCGCCAGCGCACGCCCTGCGGCGGCCAGCACATCGGGGTCGGGGGTCGCCCCGAGGACCGTGGCGCCCACGCGCACAGGGTGCAGGCGCACTGTCACCGAGAGGATCAGCCCGAGCGTGCCGAACGCGCCGGCGAACAGCTTGGCGACGTCGTAGCCGGCCACGTTCTTGATCACCTTGCCGCCCGACTTCGCGATCGTCCCGTCGGCCAGCGCGACGGTCATCCCGACGACGAGATCCCGCGGTGCGCCGTATCGATGGCGCAGCGGACCGGTGTCGCCGGTGGCGACGACGCCCCCGATGGTCGCGTCGCGCGCCTCGCCGGCGCCGAGCGGAGGATCGAGGGCGAGCATCTGTCCGGCGGCCGCGAACACTTCCTGGGCGTGGGCCAGTGGCACTCCCGCCTGCAGGACCGCAGTCAGGTCGCCCACGTTGTGTTCGAGCACCTCGCTCAGCCCGGTGGTGCGCAGCGTCATCGCAGGTGGCGTGCCGGGAGCGCCCCAGCCGAGCTTCGTCCCGCCGCCGACGATCCTGACCGTATGACCCTCCGAGGCGGCGGCCGCGAGCGCCTGCGCGGCCTGCTCGAAGGAGCTCGGCACGAGCTCGGTCACGGCCATCAGAACCGCTCCGCGACCCCGGCGCGCTCGAGCGGATGCTGGCGATAGGGCCCCGGAACCTCCCCGCACAGCCGTGGCGTGGGCATCACCTTGCCCGGGTTGGCCAGCCCGTGCGGATCGAACGCGCAGCGCAGTCGCTGGAACGTCGCCAGGTCCGGCTCGTCGAACATCGACGGCATGTAGCCCTTCTTGTCGACCCCGACGCCGTGCTCGCCGGTGATCGAGCCCCCCGCGTCGACGCACGCCTTGACGATGAGCCCGGCCAGCTCCTCGGCGCGCTGCGGCTCGCCCTCGCGCGCGGAGTCGTAGCAGACCAGCGGATGAAGATTGCCGTCGCCGGCGTGGAACACGTTGGCCACCTGCAGGTCGTACTCGGTGGCGAGCGCGTCGATCTGCCGCAGGACCTCGGGCAGGCGGGTGCGCGGGATCACGCCGTCCTGGACGTAGTAGGCGGGGGCGATCCGGCCCATCGCCGCGAACGCCGCTTTGCGTGCCTTCCAGATCAGCGTCCGCTCCTCCTCGTTGGACGCCACCCGCACTTCGTCGGCGCCGGCGCTGCGGCAGATCGCCGTGACGTCCTCGAAGCGGGCGTCGCATTCCTCCTCGGGGCCGTCGAGCTCGACCAGCAGCGCCGCGCCGGCGTCGAGACGGTAGCCGACCCCGGTTGCCTCCTCGGCGGCCTTGATCGAGAGCCTGTCCATCATCTCGATCGCGCCGGGCACGATGCCCGCGCCGACAATCTCGCTGACCGCCTCCCCGGCGGACCCGGTGTCGGCGAAGAACGCGACCAGCGTGCGCACGCTCTCGGGTGCGGGAATCACGCGCAGCGTGATCTTCGTGGCGACGCCGAGCGTGCCCTCGGAGCCGACGAATGCGCCCAGCAGGTCATAGCCGGGGACGTCACGGTCGAGCTCGACGACCATCCCGTCGCTGAGCACGACCTCCAGACCGGTCACGTAGTTGGTCGTGAAGCCGTACTTGAAGCAGTGCGCGCCGCCTGAGTTCTCGGCGATGTTGCCGCCGATCGAGCAGACGATCTGGCTGGATGGATCCGGCGGATAGAAATGGCTGGGGGCGACGGCGCGCGAGATCGCGAGGTTGGTGACCCCCGGCTCGACGACCACGCGCGAGTTGTCCAGGTCGATTTCGAGGATCCGCCGCAGCCGGGCGAGCACGATCAGCACGCCCTCCTTGACAGGCAGAGCGCCACCGGAGAGCCCGGTGCCGGCCCCGCGCGCGACCCACGGCACGCCCGCCTCGTAGCACGCGCGCACGATCGCCGGGACCTGCTCGGCGCTGCCAGGCAGGACCGCCGCGACCGGTGTCTGCCGATAGTGAGCGAGTCCGTCGGAGCGGTAGGTGGCGAGCGCATCCGGATGGGTCAGGACGTAATCCCCACCGCAGATCTCCTCCAGGCGGGCTACCAGGTGCAGCCGCGACATCGAGCCGAAGTATGGCTCATGCGATCATGCACGTATGTTCGAAGATGACCAGGAAGACCAGAGCTTTGAAGAGATGGCGCGCGCGATCGCACGTGAGGTGGGCGACTCGCTACAGCGGGCGGCCTCGAACGTCGACCTAGACGAGATCGCCGGAGCCGTCGGTGTGGACCCCGAGCAGGCCCGGCAATGGGCCGAGACCGCCGGTGGCTGGCTGCGCCAGCGGGCCGAGAAGCTCGGCGACGACGTGGCCGCGAGGGCCGCCTCGGAGCGGCGCCCGTCTGCCACGGACCGCGATTTCATGCCTGGTGCCGCGCCCCACCCGCTCGACCTGCCGACCGACGAGCAGGGCGCGGCGCTCGCCGCGCTCGACTCCGGCCGCTGGACGGTCGAGCCGGGCAGCCACACGCTCGCCGCTCGGGCCGACGGACCGACGCCCAACGACGCGCTCGGCCTCGTCCGCGAGCTGCGGGCGCGGGACTGGATCGCGGCCGACGGGGAGCTGACGCTCGCCGGGCGCCACGCACTCAGCCGCTGGCTGGACGCCGCCGCCCCGCTCTAGCAAGCCCGGCTTCTACACTGGCCTGTATGGCCTCAGAGCGCCAGATCAGCGTGGGCGGCGTCCGCATCGGGGGCGGCGCGCCCGTCGCGGTCCAGACGATGACGAAGACGGAGACCGCCGATCTCGGCGCGACGATGGCCCAGATTTCCCGGGTGGCCGAGGCGGGCGCCGACATCGTGCGCGTGGCGGTGCCGCGCGAGAAGGACGCCGAGGCCCTGAGGACGATCGTGCGGGAATCGCCGATCCCCGTGATCGCGGACATCCACTTCAACTACACGCTCGCGCTGAAGGCCCTCGACGCCGGCGCGCACTGCGTCCGCCTGAACCCCGGGAACATCGGCGGGCCCGACAAGGTCGCGCAGGTCGTCGCGCGCGCCAAGCAGCTCGGTACGCCTCTGCGGATCGGCGTGAACAGCGGCTCGCTGCCGGCGCACCTGCGCGAGCTCGAGTTCACCGACCCGGTCGAGGCGCTGGTCGCGGCCGCGCTGGGGTTCGTCGAGCTGATGGAGAGCCTCGACTTCCACAACTTCAAGGTCTCGATGAAGTCGACCTCCGTCCCGAACACGATCGCCTCAAACCGGATGTTGGCGGAGAAGATCCCGTACCCGCTGCATCTCGGCGTCACCGAGGCCGGCACCAAGTGGTCGGGCTCGCTGAAGTCGGCGGTGGGCCTGGGCACGCTGCTGGCCGATGGGATCGGCGACACGATCCGGATCTCGCTCTCGACCTTCCACGCCGAGGAGGAGGTCAAGGTCGCGTGGGAGATCCTCAAGGCCCTGAAGCTGCGCGAGCGGGGCCCGGTGCTGATCGCCTGCCCCACCTGCGGGCGCCTGCAGTTCGACATGGACAGCGTCGTGGCGGAGATCGAGCGGCGGCTCGAGGCGTATCTGGACCCGATCGAGGTCTCGGTGCTCGGGTGCGCGGTCAACGGCATCGGCGAGGCCCGCCACGCCGACTTCGGGATCACGGGCGCCAAGGACATGGGGATGATCTACTCGCGCGGCGAGCCGCTCAAGAAGGTCCGAACCGAGGACCTCGTCGAGGAGCTGTTCAAGGAGATCGATCGCTACTACGCGGCCGGCAAGCGCGTGGTGCGCGACGAGGCGGACGCCGCCGCCGCGCGCGAATGGCTTGCCGAGAACGAAGACGCCACGGCGATGACGCCCGAGCGTTTGGCCGCGCTCGAAGCCGAGGCGGCGCGCGAGGAGGAGCCGATGCGGCTCGACGAGCAGCTCTCGCCGGTCGCGGGGCGCCGCTTCACGCGGGCCTAGCTAAAGCGACGCCGGGACCGCTGACGCGAACGCTTCCCTCGTCCTAGCCGCTGACCTTGGCGAAGCCCTCGGCGACCTTCGACCAGTTGACGGTGTTCCACCACGCGTCGAGGTAGTCGGGGCGCCGGTTCTGGTAGGTCAGGTAGTAGGCGTGCTCCCAGACGTCGACGCCCAGGATCGGCGTCTTGCCGTCGCTGATCGGGTTGTCCTGGTTGGCGGTGGAGACGACCGTCAGCCCGGACCCGTCGTGCACGAGCCATGCCCAGCCCGAGCCGAAGCGCTTGACGCCGGCGTCCTTCAGCGCGGCCTTGAAGTCATCGAAGGACCCGAATGCCGAGTCCAGCGCCTCGCGCAGCGCGCCGTCGGGCTCCCCGCCGCCGTCCGGGCCCATCCATTCCCAGAACAGGGAGTGGTTGTAGTGCCCGCCCGCGTTGTTGCGAACCGCGGTGCGCTTGTCCTCGGGAACCTCGTTGAGGTTGCGCAGGACCGCCTCGACCGGCTGATCTGCCCACTCGGTGCCCTCGAGTGCGGCGTTGGCGTTGGTGACGTAGGCGCCGTGGTGCTTGTCGTGATGGATGCGCATCGTCTGCTCGTCGATGTGCGGCTCGAGCGCGTTGTACTCGTAGGGGAGCGGTGGTACCTCGTACGCCATCTCAAACTCCTTTGACGCGGGTCGGAATACTCGTTCTATCAGATGGCCCGAGGCTCGCGAGAGCGGCCCGCCCGGGTACCCTTGGCGCCTGCCGTGACCCGTCTGTCCAGCTACTTTCTGCCAACCGAGCGCGAGCCGCCGGCCGACGCCGAGGCGCTCTCGCACAAGCTGATGGTCCGCGCCGGACTGGTCCGCCAGGTCGGGTCCGGCCTGTGGTCGTGGCTGCCGGCGGGCTGGCGGGTGCACCAGCGCGTCGTGCAGATCGTGCGCGAGGAGATGAACGCGATCGGCGGCCAGGAGATGCTGATGCCGGTCATGCACCCGGCCGAGCCATGGCGCCGCACGGGCCGCTACGCGATCGAGGAGCTGTTCAAGCTGAAGGATCGCCGCGGCGCGGACATGGTGCTGGCGCTGACGCACGAGGAGATCGTCACCGGTCATGTCGCCGCCGCGGTGCGCTCATACCGGGACCTGCCGCTGATCCTCTACCACTTCCAGGTCAAGGAGCGCGACGAAGCGCGGCCCCGCGCGGGGGTGCTCCGGACGCGCGAGTTCATCATGAAGGATTCCTATACGTTCGACCGGGACCGCGCCGGTCTCGACGCGGCGTACGAGCGCCACGTGCATGCCTACGACCGGATGCTCGATCGCTGCGGCCTCGAGTGGTACCGCGTCGAGTCCGACGTGGGGATGATGGGCGGCTCGGGCGCCCACGAATACATGGCGCCCTGCGCAGCCGGCGAGAACGACGTCGCGATCGCCGGCGGGTACGCCGCCAATGTCGAGGTCGCCAGTGCCGATCCTCAGCCGGTGCGCCTGCCGCCGCCGCTGGAGCACCCCGAGCCCGTTCCCACCCCTGGTCTCACGACGATCGAGCAGGTGGCCCACGAGCTCGGACTGCCCGACGGCGCCCTGCTCAAGGCGTTCCCGGTCGTCCTCGAGGACTCCGAGATGCGGCTCGTGGTGCTCCGTGGCGATCATCGTGTCAACGAGATCAAGCTGCGAAACGCTCTGCGAGCGGAGTTCCGGCCGGCCCATCCGGACGAGGTCGAGCAGCGTCTCGGGCCGCCAGGGTCGATCGGGCCGGTCGGCGCGCAGATGCCGGTCCTGCTCGATCGGGGCGTCACCCCCGGCCCCTATGTGGCCGGCGCGAACCGTCCTGATACGCATCTGCGCGGCGTCGAGCCGGGACGCGATTTCGAGTACGACAGCATCGACGTGCGGACGGTGGTGCCGGGGGACACCGTCAACGGCGCGGTCGTCAGGCTCGAGCCCGCGATCGAGGTCGGCAACATCTTCAAGCTCGGCACGCGCTACTCCGAGCCGCTGCACGCGACCTACCTGGACGAGTCCGGCAAGGAGCAGCTGATCTGGATGGGGTCCTACGGGTTCGGTCCCGCGCGAGCGGCCGCCGCTGCGGTCGAGCAGTACGCCGATGAGCACGGAATCTCGTGGCCGCGCGCCGTCGCGCCGTTCGATCTCGAGCTGGTCGTGATCGGCGCCCCGGGGAGCGAGGAGCGCGCCCTGGCGGACGAGCTCTACGGCCAGCTCCAGGGCCTCGGCCTCGACACGCTCTACGACGATCGCGACGCGGGGCCCGGGAGAGAAGTTCGCCGACGCGGAGCTGCTCGGCTGCCCGGCGCGGGTCACGATCGGCCGGCGCACGCTCGCGGCGGGCGAGATCGAGGTACAGGTTCGCCGCGGCCGGGAGCAGCGAACCGTGCCGATCGAAGATGCGGCGAACGCGATCGCGTCGCTGTGGCAGGAGCTGCCCTGAGTCCGCCGACGAAGCGGCGCCTGTTCGGGATCGACCGGTCCGGGCCGCCGCCGCCGCAGACGCGTTCTGACCAGCCGCTGCACCCATGGACGATCCCGAACGCGATCGGGTATCTGCGCCTGGCGCTGATCCCTGTGTTCCTGGCGGTCGCGTTGTCCAGCCACGGCGGCCATGACGCGCTCGCTGCGGTCCTGTTCGCGGTGATCGGCTGGGCGGACTACCTCGACGGCTTCGCCGCGCGCCTGACCGGGCAGTACAGCCGCCTCGGCGCGCTTCTGGACCCGATCGTCGATCGTGTGCTCGTGGTGTCCGGGATGGTCGTGGCCTGGCGCTTCGAGCTGCTCCCGCGCTGGGCGATCGCGGTCGTGATCGCGCGCGAGCTGTTCATGCTCGCGCTCAGTCGCTACGGCCTGCGGCGGGGGGTGGAGCTGAAGATCAACTGGCCGGGGCGGCTCGGCGTCGCGCCAGTGATGGGGGCCCCGTTCTTCGCGATCGCCGGAGTGCACTGGCTGGCGCTGGTCCTCCTGTACGTGGGCATGGCCCTGTCGCTGACGGCCAGCGTCCTGTATGTGCGAAGGGGCATCGTCGAGGCGCGAGCGGCCTCGGGTTGACCTAGCGCAACGCCGGTGAGATGATCAGCACGCGGCTGGCGCTGGCGATACGGGGGGTTGCGTCGTGGGTGATGGTCCGAGAGAGAGACCCTGCGCGGGAAGCACAAAATCCCGTTCCGTCACCCTCAAGCTCAACTTGACCCTGCGTCATCCGCGGATATACTCGACGTCACGCTAATCACACGATTGTTCGCCGAAGGAAAGGCCGCCTCGACATGGACACGTTCCCCGACCTCGGTTCGCTGACCGATCCCGAGCTCAAGGAGCTGATCAAGCAGCTCACCGAAGAGGAGATGGAGATCTCCTACAGGCGCCGGATCCTGCACGGCAAGATCGACATCCTGCGGGCAGAGCTCGTCAATCGCCTTCGCAAGAAGGACGAGAGCGGCGAGCTCGTGATCACGGGCGCCGACGTCCAGCAGTTGACGGACATCCTCGCCGGACGCGTGCCGGCCGTTGAGTCGGAGTAAGCCTCGTCTCGGTGGCCCAGCATTGCCCTGAGTGTGGTTTTGCGAACGCCGACGGCGCGAACTACTGCCAGCGCTGCGGCGCATTCATCGTGCAATCCGAGTCCCCGCAGGGCGCGACCACGGCGACCTATCGAGTCGGCGAGACCGGCGAGCTGGAGGAGATCGAGCTGGAGGACGTCATCGCCGGCGGCGCCACGCTCGTCATCCGTGCCGGCGGGGGCCGCGCGGGCGAGGCGTTCCCCATCGACGGAGACCGTCTCACGGTCGGCCGCCGGCCCGACAGCGACATCTTCCTCGACGACGTGACCGTCTCGCGTGACCACGCGGTGCTGGTGCGCCGCGGCAACGATTACTTCCTCGACGACTGCGGCTCGCTGAACGGGACCTACGTGAACCGGCGCCGGATCGAGTCCCACCGCCTCGCAGACGGCGACGAGCTGCAGATCGGCAAGTACAAGCTCGCTTTCCTCAGCCGCTGATGTCAAGCACCGACACCCGCAACCCCGAGGTCGAGTTTCCCGAGCCGACCGAGCCCGGCTCCGAGCAGCCGCGGCAGAAGGCCGTCACGATCGGCACCGTCTGCAAGGCGCTCCATCAGGAGTTCCCGGACATCTCGATCTCGAAGATCCGCTACCTCGAGGATCAGAAGCTGCTCTCGCCACGGCGCACCCAGGGCGGCTACCGGCTCTACACGCAGAACGACATCCAGCGCTTGCGCACGATCCTGCGCCTGCAGCGCGACGAGTTCCTGCCGCTGCGCGTGATCCGTCAGGAGCTCGCGAGCGGCCGAGCCGAGCGCGAGGTGACTCCCGCCGCGGACGGTCGCGGGGTGCGGCGCGCCGTGATGACCGTTCGCGATCCGGGCGCGCTGTACTCGCTCGAGGACGTGGTCGAGGAGACCGGAGCGGACTCCAAGCTGGTGCGCGAGCTGGTCGAGTTCGGCGTGATCAGGGGCGAGCCCCGTGGCGGCGTCCGCTATTACGACGAGACCGAGCGGGAGATCATCAGGGCCGTGTCAGAGCTCGCCCGCTACGGCGTCGGCGGGCGCAACCTGCGCGTGTTCCGGACCTCCGCCGATCGCGAGGCGCAGCTGCTTCAGAACATCCTCGCCCCGGCGCTTCGCTCGCGCAATCCCGAGCGGCGCAAGGAGGCGCTTGAGGCGCTCGAGAACCTCGCCTCGGTCACCACTCACCTCAAGCATCTGCTGCTGATTCGGGATCTGCGTAAGATCGCGACGTGAACGGCGGCGGTCGCTCCCCGCTCGAGCTGCGAAGCCTGATCCGGGACATACCCGATTTCCCCACGCAGGGGATCGTGTTCAAGGACATCACCCCGCTCCTGCTCGACCCGACCGGGCTGAATACCGCGATCGCGGAGCTGGCGGAGCTGGCGCGGCCACTGGAGGTCGACTACGTGGTGGCCGCGGAGGCGCGCGGCTTCATCCTCGGAGCGGCGCTCGCGCGAGAGCTCGGGGCCGGCTTCGTGCCCGCGCGCAAGCCGGGCAAGCTTCCGCACGAGACGATCAGCGCCGAGTACGCGCTCGAGTACGGCGTGGACGCTCTCGAGGTGCATGCCGACGCGCTGGCCGGGGGCGCCCGCGTCCTCGTCCACGACGACCTGCTCGCCACCGGCGGCACGGCGCGGGCCCTGTGCGACCTGGTGGCGGACCTGGGCGCCGAGATCACCGGTTGCCTGTTCCTGATCGAGCTGAGCTTCCTGGGCGGGCGCGCTCGCCTGGCGCCCCATCAGGTTCATGCGCTGATCGACTACGAGTCCGAGTGAGCGCAGGTGGCCGCCGTCCGGCGTGAGCGGACCCTTGCCGCCACCCCGTCCGCGGTGTGGCAGGTGCTCGGCGACCCGCATCACATGCCGCGCTGGTGGCCCGGTGTCCAGCGCATGGAGGACGTGGGCGAGGACCGCTTCACACAGGTGTTCACCACCAAGCGCGGCAAGCCCGTGCGGATGGACTTCCGCGTGCTCGCGTCCGAGCCACCGGCGCGCCGCAGCTGGGTTCAGGAGCTCGCGGGGACGCCGTTCGAACGGTTCCTGAACGAGTCGACCGTCGAGGTGGTGCTCGAGCCGGTTGACAGCGGAACGCGCGTGCGGATCATCCAGAGCCAGAAGCTGCGCGGATATTCCAAGACCGGCGCGCTGCTCTTCCGCCGCGCGACCAAATCGAAGCTCGACGAGGCGCTCGATGGGCTCGCCCGCGCCGTCGTCGGCTAGTGGGCCCTAGACGCCCTTCAGCGTGCCTTCGAGGATGATGGTGCCGGGGGCATGCGGGTTCGCCTGGGTCTCGAGCGTGACCAGTATCTGCTTGAAGCCCGAGGCGTTCGCCGGCAGTCCGCCGGCGGTCGTCAGCCTCCCGTTCGCGCCGACCCCGGGATTGACGAATCCCAGGATGTGGGCGTCGGTGGGGGAGTTGTAAAGCCAGACCGCGTAGGCGTTGTGCTTGGTGTTGGGCACCACGCCCGTGGCCTGGATCACGATCCCCGTAGCCGTGCCCTGCCGGACGATGATCGCGACGCCCTTCGCCTTGCTCCCGGCGCTCGTCGGGGCGAGCGTGATCGACGCGATCGGCGTCGCGGACGCGGTCGTGCTCGCTGTCGTCGAGGCACTGGCGCTGGAGCTGACGCTGGCGGCGGTGCTCGACGAGGTGGTCGAGGAATGGTTCTTGCTCGAGCCGCCGGAGACGATGATGATGATCACGACGATCAGGACGACCAGCCCTCCGGCGATCAGCAGCAGCGCTCCACCGCGGCGAGACGCCGGCCGCTGGGGGTCTCCTCCGGCGGGGGGTCGTGGGGTGCTCGCCGCAGTGGGCTCGGGGGCCCCGGGAGGTGGGGGGGCCCCGCTCCGCCGGCGGCCCAGGAACAGGGGCTGGCGCTCCCGCTTGCGCTTCGGCGTGGCCGCCGCCGGCGGCTCGTGAGCGATGTCCGGCTCGGGTGGGGCGGCGACCGCGGACTCCACCGGGATCTCGGGGAGGGGCTTGGACGAGATCTGGCCCAGCTCAGAGGCGATCACACGCGCCCAGGCTCGCTCGGCGGGCGACTCGGCCAGGCGCGCGCGTGTCGACTCGCTCACCTTCGGCGGCAGCTGTCCGAGCAGGTAGTCGGTGATCAGAGCCCGGCGTTCAGGCGGCACTCCGGTCTGCGGGCCGAGCGCGTCGAACGCCGCCAGCGCGCGTTCCCGGACGCCCGCGCGATTGATCGAGAGCATGCCCGCGATGTCGTCGTACGTGCGCCCGCGTTGGAGCACGAGCTGAAGGACCGCACGCTGGTCGGCGGGCAGGCTGTCGAGCGAGGCCATGGCTAGCGTTAGCCTAGAGAAGCGCCAGGCGGAATGGCCGGTGTATCGTGCCCCGCCGATGCAGCTGGAGCTGCCGTACCGCGCGGAGCAGGGTTTCGACGGCCTCTACGGCCTCGAGATCAGTGAGTTCACCGAGGACGTGGTCCGCGGGCACGTCGCGGTGCGCGACGATCTCAAGCAGCCGGCGGGCCTCGTGCACGGCGGTGTCTACGCCGCCTTGGCCGAGGCGCTGGCCTCGCTCGGCACGGGCGTGCCCGCGTTCGCCGCGGGTAGGCTCGCGGTCGGGCTCTCGAATCACTCGAGCTTCATGCGGCCGATCACCGCGGGCACGATCCACGCCGAGGCGCGCCGGCGGCACGCCGGGCGCACCACCGCAGTCTGGGAGGTCGAGATAACCGACGACGACGGCAGGTTGTGCGTGCTCACGCGGGTCACGATGGCGATCCGCGAAGCGGACGCGCGGCAGCGGTAGGCGCTCAGCGGCCCGGCGCGCCACGGCCGAGCCAGTACTGGACGAACTGCACGAGCGCTGGGTCGTACGGAACCTTCACCCCGAGCATGTGGGCCCAGGCGAGCGCGATCACGCCGCGGGTGCCTGCGCGCGGCGCCAGGATCACCGCCTGGCCAGACGCGACCAGGGCCGGGGAGAACGGAGCGGCGATGCCGTGCGTGACCGCCTGCAGGGCGTGCAGCTGCGACGGCGAGCCGTACATCAGCACGACATTCCCGAGCTCCAGCGCCTCGAGCAGCTCGTCGTTGCTGAGTGCGACGTCGTCGCGCTGCGCCAGCTCCGGCACGTGGGGGCCGCTCGTGGGCGGATCGGAGTCGTAGCTCGGATGGGGCTGACCGAGGCTCAGGTGAGCGTGGCCCTGATCGACGAACTGCTGGCCCGGCCCGTTCGCCCTGCCGGCCACGCCAGCCGGGTCGTGCGACGCGAAGAAGCCCGAGAGCACCGCGATCAGGCCGACTGACAGAGCGAGCGAGGCGAGCACGATCGCCGCGCGCTCGACGATCACCACCGGAGTTCTCAATCGGGGGCGCTGACGGGAGCTTGCGCTGCGTCGCGCAGGCGTGGACGCCCTCTGCGGGCGCGCGGGGGTCCGGCGCCGGCGGCGGCGGCGAGCTCGGCGATCGCGGCCGAGAGCTCCTCCGCCAGCACCTCGAGGTCGGCCAGCGCGTCGTAGTCGCCGGTGAGGCCGAACCCGAAGCGCCCGTTGTAGCTCATGATCGCGATCCCGAGCGCGGTGTTCTCGGCGAGCGGCACCATCGGATAGATCGCCTCGAGCTCGCGCCCGAGCACGTACAGCGGGATCTGCGGTCCGGGCACGTTCGTCACGACCACGTTGAACAGCCGCTGGCGCGCCTGCAGTCGCGCAGCCTGGGCCATGATGGTCGGCGGGGCGAAGCCGCTCAACTCCGTCAGCACCTGGGCGCCGACGGCCTGGCCGGAGTCCTTGACGCCGTTCATCGCCCGGCTGATCTGCTGCAGGCGGACCACCGGGTCGAGACTGTCAACCGGCAGTGGCGCCCACATCGCGGCGACCTGGTTCCCCAGCGCGCCGCGGTCGAGGTCGGCCCGTACCGACACGGGGACCATCGCCTTCAGCACGACGCCCTCGGTCGATTCGTCATGCACGCGCATGTAGCGGCCGAGCGCGTCGGCGACGACCGCGAGCACGACGTCGTTGACGGTGCCGCCGAGCGAGTTCTTGATCGATTTGAACTGGTTCAGGTCCGCGTTGACCCAGGTGAACCGCCGGTGCGGCCCGATTCGAACATTGAAAGGACTGGGCGGCGCCGGCTGCATTCCTGCCCAGGCGAGCGCGCCGACGCCGACGAGACCCTCGCCGAGCTTTGCGAGCACCTGCTGCGGGCCTCGCCATGCGCGCCTGATCCCCCGCACGATCTCGGCCGGCACGATCGCGCGCTCGAGCAAGGCGTCGGCGAGCAGCTGCGCGTCGCTCGGCAGCGGCCTCGGCACCCACTCGTGGTCGGGCGGCGCGACCGGCATCGGGTCGGGGGAGGCGTCGAACAGCACGGTCGCGATGTCGACCCCGGAGATGCCGTCGACGAGCGCGTGGTGGGTCTTGGAGAGCAGCGCGAAGCGGTTCTCGGCGAGCCCCTCGACGAGCCACAGCTCCCACAGCGGGCGAGAGCGGTCGAGCGCCTGCGAGAACACCCGCCCGGCCAGGCGCTTGAGCTGCTGCTCGCCGCCGGGTCGCGGGAGCGCGGTATGGCGTACGTGATATCGAGCGTTGAAGTGGGGATCGTCGACCCACGTCGGGCGGCCCTGTCCGAACGGCACGAACGCCAGCCGCTGGCGGTAGCGCGGCACCAGATGCAGGCGCGAGACGATCGCCTCGAGCAGCTCCCCGTACTCCGGCGGCGTCCCGGCGAACACCATGCACCCCGCCACGTGCATGTGCGCCGAGTCGTGCTCGAGGTGCAGGAACGAGCTGTCGAGCCCGGTCAGCCGATCTGGATTGGCCACGCGCGGATTGTCGCAGGCGCCGGTCGCCCGGGAGCACCTCGATCGCGTGCCGGCTGGCCGGGTTGCATCTCAACGGGTCGCGGTCATCTGTCGGCCATCAAATTTGGTGGAGATGGTCGGCCGAGGCCCGACCGCGGAGGGTGGTCGAGAAACCGGAACATATGGCCGGTTTCTCGGCCAGCCTTCATCTCCACCAAATTTGACTGTGGTCATGTGTGACGGCCGTCACACTACTGGCGCTCCGTAGCTGTAGCCTCGACAGCTTGTAAATCTGACCTGCCGAGTCGTCCTTGCACGGTGCGAGGGCGAGCGGGGGACCCACTTCCAGGTGGAATTCCCATCCGGCGGGGCGAATCGACCCCCGGCCGAGTGCCGGAGGTGGTCGTAG
The DNA here is from genome assembly GCA_963849285.1 of uncultured Solirubrobacterales bacterium. GTDB lineage: Bacteria > Actinomycetota > Thermoleophilia > Solirubrobacterales > Solirubrobacteraceae > Palsa-465. The sequence goes on along the minus strand of CAWKGS010000005.1, from coordinate 746,869 downwards.
CGACCGGGTCGCAGCGCACGCGTCCAGCGTGCTCTGAAGCCGGCCGCGAGCCCGACAGCTAACCCCGTAGGCACAGCGGTCGCAGTACACAGGAGGTCCTCTGAATGAGGCCTAAGCGCAGGCTGCGCAAGGCGCGCCCCGCCCACGTGGCGCTCGGCGCATTGATGGTTGCAACCCCAGCCTCGGCGGTCGCGCTCGCCGCCGGGCAGGCTGATGCCCAGAGCGCGGTTCAGATCGACGTCGGCTCCGGGCACGTCCCGCTCGGGCACCACATCCGCGTCACCGGAAACGCCGCCGGCATGCCGGCGGGCCAGCCGCTGTCGCTGCAGTTCTCGGGGGCCGGGTCGCCCGGCTGGCGTACGCTCGCGACCGAGCGGGTCTCCGGCGGTCACTTCAGGTTCGAGGTGCCGCTGCGCGAGTCCGGCCTGCTGCGAGCCGTTCCCGCGGGCACGGCGACGACCCGCTTCGGGCCCCGGCTGACCGGGTCCGCGCCAGGGATCGCGCCGAGCGTCCCGCACCGGATCACGGTCGGCTCCAGGCTGAACGTCTCCACGGCCGCCGCCAACCTCCTGTCGGGCCAGGGCGTGGACGTCGCCGGCCGGCTCCTTCCGGGAGTCGCCGGCAGGAGGGTCGAGCTCGTGACGCGTGCCGGCAACGGCTGGCGCACGCTCGCCCGTGCCACGACCGGCCCCCGGGGCGGATTCCGGCTTCACTACGGGGCCGGCGGCCTCGGGGAGCGCTGGCTGCGGGTGCGCTTTGGTGGCGATCGGCTGAACACGCCCTCGCTCTCGGCGCCCAAGGACATGACGGTCTACCGCCAGAGCGTCGCGTCCTGGTACGACGACGCCGGCGCGACCGCATGCGGCTTCCATGCCGTCTACGGCGTGGCGAGCCTGAGCGCTCCGTGCGGCGCGCAGGTCAAGTTCCGCTACGGCGGACGCACCGTGACCGCCACGGTCGACGACCGCGGGCCGTATGTCGGCGGGCGCGATTGGGACCTCAACCAGAACACCGCGAGCGCGCTGGGATTCGGCGGCGTGGACACGGTCTGGTCCAGCATGTAGTCATCCGGTTGCGGTCGTAGCCTGGAGCTGGTGGCGGACCGCTGCGTGGCCCATCTCGACATGGACGCGTTCTACGTGTCCGTCGAGCTGGGTCGACGCCCGGAGCTTCGCGGCCGGCCGGTGATCGTCGCGGGGACGGGGCCGCGGGCGGTCGTCACCACCGCCTCCTACGAGGCCCGGCGTTTCGGCGTCGGCTCGGCGATCCCGGCCTCGCGCGCGCGGCGGCTGTGCCCGCAGGGGATCTTCCTGGCGCCGGACTTCGCCCATTACCGGAGCGTCTCGCGCGAGGTGATGGGCATCGTGCGCTCGCACGTCGAGCAGGTCGAGGTCGTCGGCCTCGACGAGGCGTATCTGGAGCTGACCGGGCTGCCGGCGCCGCACGCGGCGATGCGCCGGATCGCGGTCGAGATCGAGGCCGCCACCGGGCTCGGCTGCTCGGTCGGGATCGGTCCCAGCAAGCTCGTCGCGAAGGTCGCATCCGACGCCGAGAAGCCCCGCGGATTCGTGGTGCTGACACAGGAGCAGGCCTGCGCGCGCTTCGCGGCCTCACCGTGCGGACTCGTGCCCGGGATCGGGCCCAAGACCGCCGATCGTCTTCGGGCAGCCGGGATCGAGACGCTGGCCGCGCTCGCGGCAGCCGACCCCGCCGGGTTGTCGGCCCGCTTCGGCGCCCGTCTCGCCGCCGAGCTGCAGCGGCGCGCCCGCTTCGAGGATGACGGCCTGGTGACCGAGGCGCGCAAGGTCGTCTCCGAATCGCGCGAGACCACCTTCGACCGGGACATCAGCGACCCTCGCGAGCTCGAGGAGGTGCTGGAGCGACTGGTGCAGCGGCTGTGCGCGGCGCTGACCGATCAGGGCCGCTGCGGGCGCACGATCGGCATCAAGGTCCGGCTCGACGATTTCTCCACGCACACGCGGGCCCGTACGATCGCCGAGCCGGTGAGCGCGCCGGAACGGATAGCTCCGATCGCGCTCGAGCTGTTGAGGAGGTTCGCGCCGCCCCGACCGGTTCGCCTGGTGGGGGTGCGGGTCGCGGGGCTCGAGCCGGCGCGAGAGGACGCCGCCGAGCAGCTGCGGCTGGCGGTCTGATCAGTACAGCGCGGTCTGATCAGTACAGCGCGGTCTGATCAGTACAGCGCGGTCTGATCAGTAGAGCGCGGACGCCAGCCGCCGTCGCGATTCGCGCGCGAGCGGATGGTCGACTCCGAGCTCGTCGAGCACGCCGATGATCACGCGGCGGATGTCGTCCTTCGTGCCGTCGGCCGACGGCAGCGCGCCGAGCAGGAGGTCGAGGCCGCGCTCGTAGTTGCCGGCGTCGAGCGCGGAGAACGCCTCGGGGAGCGTGTCCGGGGTGGCCATGGGCGGGCCGGCGGTGGTGGCCCGCTCGAGGATGATCCTCGCCGCGAGCCCGTCGGTGGCGAAGTTGCCGGGGACGCGCTGGAGAATCTCGAGCGCCTCATCGTCATCGCCCCTGGCGTGCAGGGCCTTGGCGAGCGGCAGCGCGGCGTCGCCACGGGTGGGTTCGAGCTCGAGCGCGCGCCGCAGCGAGGCCTCGTCGCCGCTGGCGACGAGCTGATCGGCCTCGGAGGGCAGCAGCGAATCGAGGAACCGCTCGACGGCGGCCGGCGGCTGCGCGCCGACGAACTCGGCCGCGACCTTGCCGTCGCGGAACGCCATCACCGCGGGGATGCTCTGGATCTTGAAGACGCGGGAGATCGTCGGGTTGGCGTCGACGTCGATCTTTGCCAGCTCGATCTTGCCGCCTCGGGCCGCCACCGCACGCTCGAGCACCGGACCCAGCTGGCGGCACGGCCCGCACCATTCCGCCCAGAAGTCGACCACAACCGGCACGGTGCGCGAGCGGTCGATCACCGCTGACTGGAATGTCGCTTCGGTCACGTCCATAGCATTGATGGTAGCGGGGCTCTTACCATCAATAACCTTACGCTCACGTCAATTTCAAGCAACCTCTCCGTTTCCGCGTAATGGCCGAGCGCGTCGTCAACGGCGACGGCGTCGAGCTGGCCCTCGACGATGCCGGAAGCGGTCCGCCGGTGGTTCTGCTGCACGGCCTGACCGCCACGCGCCGCTACGTGGTGATGGGTTCGAGCGCGCTCGAGCGCGGGGGCCATCGGGTCATCGCCTGCGACGCGCGCGGCCACGGCCGCTCCTCGCCGGCGCCCGCCGCGACGGCGTACGCCTACGACGATCTCGGCCGGGACCTGCTCCGGGTGTTGGATCGGCTCGGGATCGAGCGCGCGGTGCTGGCGGGCGCCTCGATGGGCGCCCACACCGCGCTGTGGGCCGCTCTGACTGCCCCGGAGCGAGTGGGGGGGCTGGTAGTCATAACGCCTGCGTACGAACCGGGGGACAACGACGATCCGGCGCGGCTGGCCCGCTGGGACGCCCTCGCCGACGGCCTGCGAACCGGCGGGATCGACGGTTTCGTCGAGGCGTACGGGACGCCGGAGGTGCCCGAACGGTATGCCGAGACCGTGATCAAGGTGATCCGGCAGCGGCTTGCGCAGCACGAGCACCTCGAGGCGGTGGCGGACGCGCTGTCGGCGGTGCCGCGGTCGCGGCCGTTCGGGGAGATCGCGGAGCTGGGGGCGATCGAGGTTCCGGTCACCGTCGTCGCCAGCGCCGACGAGCCCGATCCGGGCCATCCGCAGGCCGTCGGCGAGGCCTACGCCGATGCCATCCCGGGTGCCCGGCTGGTGCTCGACCAGCCCGGCCGCTCTCCGATCGCCTGGCAGGGGAGCCAGCTGTCGCGGGTGATCGCCGAGGTCGTCTCGCAGGCGGACGTAGGGTGACCTCGGGCCAGGCCGGATACTCGGGCACGCCGCTTCCGCGGAAGCTCGGGATCAAGCCCGGTGGGTCGTTTGTCGTGCTGGGGGAGCCGGAGGGGTTCCAGGCCACGCTGGGGGAGCTGCCTGCTGAGGTCTCGGTCCGCCGGAGCCTGCGCGGTCCGCTGGACGTGATCGTCTTCTTCAGCGTGCGGCGCGCCGAGCTCGAGCGGCGTCTGCCTGCGCTGCGCGGCGCCCTGGCGCCCGCGGGCGGGCTGTGGATCGCGTGGCCAAAGCGCGCCGCCGGCGTCGAGACCGATCTCACCGAGGGGGTCGTGCGCGCGCTCGGCCTCGCCGCCGGCCTCGTCGACAACAAGGTGTGCGCGATCGACGAGATGTGGTCGGGGCTGCGCTTCGTGTATCGCCTGAGCGACCGGCCTACCCGAGCGTGACCGTGCCGGCGCCCCTGGTCACCGGCGCGAGGTAGCCGTTGCCGCTGAAGCTCACGCTGACGTGCAGGTGGACCTTCCGGTTGCTCGGGCCTCTGCCCGGCAGGTGGTTGAAGGTCGCGCCCGGCCGAGTAGGTGCAGTTCGGCGCAAGCGTGGCCCCGGTCGTCGCGACCGTCTTATTGCCGAGGGTGAAGCGCATCGTCAGCGTTCCGACGCATTCGAGCGCGGGACCGAACCGCGCGGGACCTGCAACGTTCCCGGAGACGATGAAGCCATAGGGCTTCGAATGTGCGGTGCGCGGCGCGACGTTCGTGTGCAGCCGTGGGACCGGTCGCGGACTGGGCTCGGTCGTGAACGCACCGTCGGCGCCGTCGGAGGTGGGCGAGTTGCTGTGCAGCGCGACGAGCCTGTAGTGGAACGTGGTTCCCGGTTCGAGCCCGGCCAGCGCGGCCGTGACGATCGTCGCGCTGCGCGAGGCCGGCAGCGACTGCGCGATCGTCTCGACCGTGTAGGAGGAGCTGAGCCCGTACTGGAACAGCCAGGTCGTCGCCTGGTTGTTGGGCTGCACGGCGCCGGTCAGCGTGACCGTGGAGGTGCCGACGTTGGTGGCCGGGCCGGTGCTGACGCCGGGCGGAGGGTTGCCGCCGGTCTTGAAGGTCCGGTCGGCCCCGGTCGCGGTCCCGGCGCTGCTGGTGGCGACGATCCGGTAGTGGTAGGTCGTCCCCGGGATCAGGTTGTTCGCGGTGATGTGCACGGCGACGGATTTCGTGCCCTTGCCGGCCGAGTGCTGGAAGCCGACGATCCCGTAGCCGTTCGTCAGGCCCCACTCGAAGAAGTAGGTGGTGTTGTTGCCGTTCGGATTGACCGAGCCATCGAGCGTGGCGCTCACATCGCTCACGTTGGTGGTTGCGCCCGTGCTCACCGACGGCGATCCCGCCGCCAGCGCGATCGCAGCGAGTGCCGCGAGCGTTGCGATGCAAACGACCAACACCTGCGCCAGACGCTTCATCCCTGCCTCCTCAGAAGGATTCTCGCCTGGTTCTATACCAGTTCCACCGGCAGAGTTGCGGCCGCGTCAGATTCTGCGCTCCGATCGCGACTGTTCTGGTGAAGAATCCTCTCGCGCGACCGCGCGGCGGTTAGACTCGCGTTGCTTCGAGCAGGTCGAACTGACTTCGGAACCAGGGGGCAGAGCATGAACGGGATGTGGAGTGGGCGGCGGCTGATTGCGCTCGCCGGGGTGGTCGCGACCGCGAGCGCAGCTGCGGGGTGCGGAGGCAGCTTGAGCTCCGCCTCGACTTCGGCGTCATCCTCGGCAAGCGCGTCATCTACGACCAGCGCGGCGGCCGCGGTGGCCGTTGAGGGGACGGTGCGAGGCGTCGCGAGTCCTGCGGGGGCGCGATCGCTCTCGAAGGCCGGTCTGGCGGCACTCGGGCACGTCGCCCGCGGCGCGGGAGTGTCTGGGAACATCACCGGGTTCGCCGGCCTGCCGATCCAGAAGGCGATCCCGGCGATCGCCGGCGACATCAACACGTTCTGGAGCCGGATCGCCGCGAACTCGAAGGTCGCCTGGCCGGGGTTGCGCGAGGTGATGATCTTCAGCGGAAGCGTCAAGACGGCATGCAGCGGGATGCCGAAGGTCTCGGCGACCGATCGGATCTTCATCTGCGCCGCGCCGCCGAACGGCAGCCAGCCGACGGTCATGTACTGGCCGGTGCCGTTCATCGAGCAGCACATCGATCTCGACCCCGGTCGCGTGTTCCTGTCGTTCACGATGGCGATGGTCTGGGGCTACCAGGTCCAGAACGTGGTCGGCGCCGTCCAGGCCCTTCAGCAGGGGGCGATAACCAAGGGCCAGTTCGCCCAGGAGAACGTCTGCCTGACCGCGGTGTACGTCAACTCGATCAACAACCGGCGGATGTTCCAGCAGGGCGACTCCCCGGCGATTCAGACCTTCTTCAACAAGCTCACCGGCACTTTCGGGATCACCTCGCCCGACGTCACCGTCAAGCAGCTCCAGGCCGCCTTCCTGACCGGGTTCAAGACCGGCAGCCCGGGCGCCTGCCAGCAGCTCGCGCCGGGCGCGAGTGGCGGCGGCGGTGGGTCGACGACGCCTAGCAGCACGTCGACTACGACGTGACGCTCGGCGCGATCGGCCTGGCGAGCTGCTGCACGCGACTGCTGGGCGCTGCTTCGCGTGATCGCGTGCCTGTGGGCCGTTGGGCTCGGGGAGGGCCCCGCAATTCCCGGATCTAACGCTCGATAATCGGGCTTATGTCCACTTCTGGGTTAAGACGGCCCTGCGGGCCGGTCCGTTAGGACGGGAACGTGACCGTCGAACTCGCGAGCTCTTTTGCGCCTTGAGAATGACCGTTGGAGGCGAACTGCTGCGAATAGACGTACACGCAGAAGCGCTCCTTGGGGAGAGATGACGGTACGTGCCAGACCCGCCCGAAGCTGAACGGCGATCCCGATTTTGTGACCTTGAATGCCGTCGCCGAGGGTCCGACCTTCGTCCAGTCCGCCGGCTCGGTGGAACGACAGGCGTACTTGGCCGGCTGCTTCAGGCCAATGATGTAAGCGCTGCGGGGCCGAGGGCCCGTCAGCTTGCTGGCCTTGAAAGTGCCCTTCACCGTGTACGTGAACGCGATCCCAGCGTTGGCACCCGGCGGTAGGACGATTTTCACTGTGGCGCTGCTGGCGGCGTAGGCGACCGCCGCTGAGCAGCCGAGTACGAGCGCAGCTCCGCCGACTGCGGCTGCGAGCTTGTGTCCCGTCATTCCGACCCCCTTGTGACTCGACTTGCGCCGTTGCCCGGCGTCAGGCCCGACCGCGAGCATCTTAAACCTTCGGCCGGGGTCGCTGGGGAATTTGACTTCGGTGCGTTATGTCTAGCTGAGGGACGAACCCATCCGATGGGCGATCATCCAGCGCAATGACCGGGGTTCGCTACGACAGGATCGGGATTGACTACGCCACGAGGCGCCGCGAGGATCCGCGCTTGCGTGAGCTGCTGCACGCCGCCCTCGGCGACGCGAAGACGGTCGTCAACGTCGGCGCCGGGACCGGTTCCTACGAGCCGCGAGACCGCCACGTGATCGCGATCGAGCCGAGCGACGTGATGGCGGCCCAGCGACCCTCGGAGCTCGCTCCGGCGCTCCGGGCCACCGCGGACCGGCTTCCGCTACGCGACGGGTCGGTCGACGCCGCGATGGCGATCCTCACCATTCATCACTGGGACGATGGTCAGCGGCGAGGCGTGCGGGAGCTGGCGCGCGTGGCCCGCCGGCGGGTCGTGATCCTCACCTACGACCCGGCGGTCTCCGGCGAGATGTGGCTGATGCGGGACTACCTTCCGGAGGTCGCGGAGCTCGACCGCCGCATCTTCCCGTCCACCGATCAGCTCGCCGAGTGGCTCGGCAGCGAGGTCCGAGTCCAGGCGATCCCGATCCCGGCCGACACGCCCGACTGGACGCTTGGCTCCTTCTGGGCGCACCCCGAGCGCGTGCTGGATGCGGCCGCGCGCAACGCGACGTCGGGCTTTGCGCGGATGCCGGCCGACGTCGTGGAGCGAGTCGTCACGGCTGTCGCCCGGGACCTCGAGTCGGGCTTGTGGGACCAGCGCAACGGCCACCTCCGAGGCCTTGCCGAGTACGACGCCGGCCTGCGCCTCGTAGTCGCGGACGGCTACCAGAGCTGACGCTCAGCCCGAGCCGGCATCCCACGGCGCCAGCACACTCGCGATCTCGTCCGCCGTGGTCAGCCCGGCGCCCAGGCAGCACAACAGGGCCATGCGTGCCGCCGGCGGCGAGAGGAACGGGGCGCAGATCGCGCCGGCGCTGCGGACGTCGACCTCGGAGCCCTCGAACCCGTAGGTCGAGAACAGCATCGATGAGCGGTCGGGCCGGCACGTGACGACCACGGGGATCGCAGCCGCCGCATCCCGCAGCGCCGCGAGCTGGCCGGGCGAGAGGTGGCCGGCGCCGAACGCGACGAGGACCAGGCCGTCGGCGTCCTCGGCCGCCCGGCGCAGCATCATCCCCTCGTCGCCCAGCAGCGAGACGACCAGCTCGACGCGGTGCGCGAGCCGCTCGACGGTGAGCTGCGGCGGCCGGAGCGGGCGGGCGTGCAACCAGACCCGTCGCTCGACGACGCGGCCGATCGGCCCTGCGGCCGGTGAGCCGAACGCCGCCGGACCCGTGCTGTCGATCTTCCGGACCGTCATCGCCGCATGGATCTCGCCCCCGAACACGACCGCCGTCCCGATGCCTTCCGTGGCCCGCGCGCCGGCGACCGCGATCGCGTCCACCAGGTTGGCGGCGCCGTCGGCCCCCGCCACCGACGCGGGACGATTCGCGCCCGTCACCACCACCGGCGGATCGGATGCGTGCATGAGCGCGCCCAGCACGGCGAGCTCCTCGAGCGTGTCGGTGCCCGTGGTGATCACCACGCCCTCCCCGCTCGCGGCCGCCTCGACCGCACGCCTGGCGATCAGCAGCGCCTGAGCGAGCGTCAACTGCGCGCTCGGCAGGGCGAGCAGGGTCTCAGCGGTGAGCGAGGGCACGTCCGCCAGCTCGGGCACGAGCGCGATCAGCTCGCTCGCGTCGAGCACCGGCACGGCGCGCTCGCCGCGCATCGCGATCGTGCCGCCCGCGGCGAGCAGCCGCACGGGACGGGTGAGCGTTCGCAGGGCCTCCACGGCGCGCACCCTACTGCGAGGGGTCTGCCCTCGTCGATACGCTGCGCGCCGGAGATCCGATGGTGAGCGGACCGAGGCGAACGTCTGTCCTGGCGCTGGTCGCGCTGGTTGTGCCGATCGCGGGCGTGCCCTTGGCGGCGCCGGCGGAACTGCTCGCGCGGACCGGCGCGGGGCCGTCGGGCGGCAGCGGACTGCCGGGCGGCGGCGGGCCCACCGGCGGGGCTCCGCTCGGGGGGCTCGCGCCCACGGGAAGCCCGCACAAGGTCCCGCCGCCTCCATCGAAGCACGCGCATGGCCACTGGCTCGGTGACGTCACGATCACCGAGTACTGGCCCGCGCCCGAGCGATGGTTCAGGGGCAGGCTGGTGAAGGCTCCGGGGCTGCGCGGCTCCTACCCGATCGACTGGCTGTACTCGGCGAACGGCATCTCGATGGAGGGTGAGGGGCTGGGGCTGGACGGGAGGATCTACCGCATCGACGCGCTCGGCGACGGCGGCTGGGTGACCGCGGCCGGCGTGGCGACCTCCCCGGCTGACGGCTGGGCCGCCGGGCCCCCGTACTGGCGCGCGGGCGGCTACTGGTCCAACGCCTCGGGGGGAGTCACGTTTCCGCTGCAGAACGGGCGCTGGTCCGCGGGGCGCGGCCGGCGATACGTCTCGCTGCCGGGGGTCTCGTTCGCGCGCGGCGCCTCGCTGCCGCTGCGCTTCTACCAGTCGATCGCCGTCGATCCGAGCGTGATCCCGCTCGGAAGCCGCGTGTACATCCCGGCCTACCGCCACGACGGGCACGGCGGCTGGTTCATCGCCCAGGACACGGGTGGGGCGATCAACGGCGCCCACGTCGACGTGTATCGGACCCCGCCGGCCAGCGCGGCCGATTCCGGCAAGTACATCACCGGACAGCGGGTGTTCGTGGTGGCCGCACGCCACTAAACTGCCGTCCATGGCCAAGCAGCAGCGTGTGGTACGGATGGAGCAGCGCAGCCAGCTGGCTGCGATCCAGCAGCTCGAGTCGCGCTCCGATGAGGAGCTCGAGGCCGAGACCAAGTACAAGGCCGCCGCGCAGGCGATTCTCGGCGCCCGTGCCGCCGAGCGGATGGACGCCAAGGCCGCTCGAGCCCACTTCCAGCGCGCGCTTGCCGCCTCCCGTCCCCAGGAGCGCCTTCAGCTGCGGCGGATGGCGGATCACTCACTCGCGTTCGCCGAGCGGCGTGCGGGCGATCTGAAGCGGACCTCCGAGCGGCTGGGGATCGACGCGCCGACCGGACGGCAGCTGTGGGGGCTGAAGGCGATGGGGCTGATCGCACCGCCCTCGAGCGCGGGAATGCTCGCGCGGATGCGCGGGATCCTGATCGCGGTCGCGCTGGTGATCGCGGTCCTCGCGGTCGGGTTCGGAATCGTGAACCTGGTCGCGCTCCCGTTCGGCGGCGTATCGCTCGACATCGCGATCTTCTACGCGATCGTTCTGGTGCTGATCGCGGTGGGCGCGCTCGCGTACTACGGCCGAAGGCGCCAGCGGCGCGCCGTCGCGGAGCGCAAGGAACAGCTGGCGGCCTCTCGTCCGCGCTGAGCGGCACCCTCCGGTGTGCGGTCGTTACACGCTTGCCACGCCTGACCCCGCGGCAGTCAGGTCGCGGTTCGGGATCGAGGAGTCAGTCGCGATCCGGCGGCGCTTCAACGTCGCGCCGGGCGACGAGGTCCTCGCGGTCACGACCGACCGCGAAGGCCGCCCCCGAGGGGAGCTGCTGCGCTGGGGGCTCGTCCCGAGCTGGGCCGAGCGACCGAACACGGGCCTGAAGATGATCAACGCCCGGGTCGAGACCGTCGGCGAGCGGCCGGCGTTCCGGAGCGCGCTGCAGCGCTGGCGCTGCCTGATCATCGCCGACGGCTTCTACGAGTGGCGGCGGGTGGCCGGAGGCCCCAAGCAGGCGGTCCACATCAGCCGGGATGATGGACGCGTGTTCGCGTTCGCGGGCCTGTGGTCGATCTGGCACGGCGAGGATGAGCAGACGTTGCGAACCTGCACGATCCTGACGACCGCCGCCAATCGCGCAGTCGCGCCGCTGCACGACCGGATGCCGATCATCCTCGAGCGCGCCGCCGAGGCCGCGTGGCTCGATTCGGTCACGCCCATGCCGCAGCTCGGCGAGCTGCTCGCCCCCCTCCCCTCCGAGCGAACCGTCCTGCGGCCCGTCGGGCCCGCTGTCAATGACGCCCGCTATGACGGGCCGGAATGCCTGGCGCCGCCGGTCGAGTCCCAGCCCGCCCTGTTCTGAGCGTGGACCGATGATTTTCGGGCGCCTGGGCCGTCTGAGCATCGATGACCCAGCGCGCGACGAGCGTGACCGTGCTGACGATCGACGCCGCGGGCCTCACGGCCGACGCGGTGACGGTCGACATGCTCGCGCGGGTCGCGCTGACCGCCAAACGCCTGGGCGCGAACGTGTGCCTCGCTCATGCGAGCGTCGAGCTCGCCGAGCTGGCCGTGTTCATGGGCCTCTCGAAGGTGCTAGGCGTCGAGCCTGGGCGGCAGCCCGAACAGCGGGAACAGGGTCTCCGTGTCCAGGAAGAAGGTGAGCTCCCCGATCTGTCCGCCTGAGAGCTCCAGCACCTGGAGCGCCCAGGGCTCATAGCCGCCATCGGGACTCGGCTTGTACTGCCCGAACGCCGGCGACCCGTTGGCGCTGCCGGCCGGCAGCACGCGCGAGCCGGCGCATCCGATCCCCGGGCCGACCCACCAGGCAAATACGTTGTCGCGACCCTCAAGCCACATGTCGAACGGGGGCATCGACTGGATCGCGTCCTCTCGGATCAGCGCGGTGAGCGCGTCCATGTCGTAGCGCTCGAACGCCGTCACGTAGCGCTCCAACAGCTCGCGATCGGCCGCGCTCAGCTCACCCGGACTGTCCTCCATCCCGACGTTCCTGCTCTGTAGCGTCGCCCGTGCTCGTTGCAGCGCGCTGTTGATCGACGCGACGCTCGTGTCGAGGAGCTCCGCGACCTCGCTCGCCTGCCAGCGCAGCACCTCGCACAGGATCAGCGCGGCGCGTTGGCGCGCCGGCAGATGCTGAAGCGCGGCGACGAATGCCAACCGGATCGATTCGTGCGCGAGCGCCACCTCGGCCGGGTCACCGTCTGGCGCGATCAGCCGGTCGGGGACCGGTTCGATCCAGGTCACCTCCGGCAGCGTGTTGAGGTTCTCCACGACCGGGGCCTGGGCGGGCCCGAGGTCCATCGGCCGTGCCCGGCGGGATCTGCTCGACAGCATGTCGAAGCAGACGTTGGTCGCGATCCGGTACAGCCATGAGCGCAGCGCGGCGCGGCCCTCGAAGCGCGCGTACGCCCGCCAAGCCCTGATCATCGTCTCCTGGACGGCATCCTCCGCCTCGAAGGGCGAGCCGAGCATCCGGTAGCAGTAGCCGGTCAGCTCGGTGCGGTGCTGCTCGAGCCTGCTCTCGAGCTGTTCGGTTGGTGCGGACGCGACGGAATCGTGCATCCGCTCATCCTACGCCCGTGCGGCGACGCTCCGCTGCTCGGCCCAGGCGGTGAACTGCTCGGCGGGAATCGGACGGCTGAGGTGGAAACCCTGCGCGAGGTCGCAGCCCATCGCCGCCAGGTGATCGAGCGTCGCCTGATCCTCGACGCCCTCGGCGACCATGCGCAACCCGAGGTCGTGCCCGAGGTTGATCGTCGAGCGGACGATGATCAGGTCGCTGTCGTTCTGCAGCATCGGGCTGACGAACGAGCGGTCGATCTTCAGCTCGTCGATCGGGAGCCGCCGCAGGTTCGCAAGCGAGGAGTAGCCGGTGCCGAAGTCATCGACCGAGATCCGCATCCCGGAATCGCACAGGACGTGCAAGGTCTCCAGCACGAGATCGACGTCGGACATGATCGTGCTCTCGGTGATCTCGAGCTTGAGCGCCTGAGGCGACAGGTTGTACGCCGCCAGCATCGCCGCGATCTCCTCGGCCAGCGTGCGGTCCAAGAGGTTGCGAACCGAGAGGTTGACCGAGACCGACAGCTCCAGCCCGCGCCGCCGCCATGCCGCGCACTGGGCGATCGAGCGGTCGAGTATGTGGCGGGTCAGCGGGCCGATCAGCCCGGTCTGCTCGACGATCGGGATGAACGCGCCCGGACCGAGCAGCCCGAGCTCGGGATGCTCCCATCGCGCGAGCGCCTCGGCGCCCGCGACCTTCCCGGACCGCAGGTCGATGATCGGCTGGTAGTGGACGACGATCTGGTCGGCCGCGAGCCCCTTGCGAACGTCGCTCAGGACGGCGAGCTGCTGGAGCGAGTGCTGATCCTGCTCGGAGACGTAGAGCTTGTGGCCCGACTGGGCGTCCTTGGCCGCATACATCGCGACGTCTGCGCGGCGCACCAGGGTCTGGACGTCCTCGCCGTCCCGGGGGAAGCGGGCGATGCCGATGCTCGCGTCCACTTCGATCGACAGTTCTTCGGCCACGAATGGCCGCCGGATGCACGCGAGCAACTCGCCGGCGATCTCCGAGAGCCGTTCTGGGTCATCGGTGCAGATGCCGGGCAGCACCCCGAACTCGTCGCCTCCCATGCGCGCAACCATGCCGTTTGCGCCGACGCACGCGGCGAGGCGTGGACCGAGCTCCTTCAGCAGCGCATCGCCGTAGTCGTGGCCGAGCGTGTCGTTGACCTCCTTGAAGTGGTCCAGGTCGATCAGGATCACCCCGAATCCCGCCGAAGTGCGCCGCGCGGCTTCGATCATCTCATCGACCAGGTTGTGAAAGCGCTCGCGATTGGCGAGGCCGCTGAGCTCGTCGACCGTCGCCTTGCGGTGCAGCTCCTCCCCTCGGCGCTTGGAACGCAACAGCTCGCCCAAGAGGTACTGGAGGATCACCAGCACGAGCCCGAAAGACGCGATCCCGATCGTTCCCAGCGCGCCGGCGATGGCGACCGCGGTGATCGTCAGCGCCGCCGAGAGCATCTCCGCGGGCAGTGCCGGGAGGAGCGCCTGGCGGAGCTCGCGCGAGATCGAGCCGCGCTCGACGTAGCATCGGTAGCCCGCGATGCCGACGAAGTTGACGACCAGCGCCAACATGAACATCGCGAGCACCAAGGCGAAGTAGGCGAGGTCGTGCGCCGTGATCCGCGATGCCTGGACGATCGCGTGGAAGAACAGCGCGCCGATGAGCGGGAACCACGTGTACGTCGCGACGCGATTGCGCAGGTAGTGCGCGGGTTCGCGCCGCCGCCGCCCCGCGATCAGCGCCGAGCACGCGCCGAGCACGGCGGCGGGGCCCGCGCCGAGCATGATCGCGGCGAGCATCAGGCCCAGGAAGCTTCCGGAGCTGTAGGTCCGGGCCGCGTCGGTGTCGATCTGCGTGATCCCGCCGATCACCGTCAGGGCGGCGATCACGATCAGCGCGGCGAGGTCCCATCTGCTCCAGGAGACCGCGATCGCGACGGGCGCGAGGAGGAGCGCGAGGGCATGGAGGAGCGCCACGCCCCAGCCAGGCCGGCGGCACGGGGCGCCGCCCGTTGACGAAGTCCCGGTCGACACTGAGGTCGTTAATCGACCAAATTGGTCAGTTCTTCAAGCCCGAGCTCAGGAAACCGTCACGGTCACGCTCGACATGACCACCGGCTGGTTCGGCGTGCCGTCCCCCGCCGGGGTCGTCGGGAGCGATCCGATCGCCTGCACGACGCTCATCCCCGACACCACCTTGCCGAGCAGCGCATAGTCAGGCGGCAGGCTCGCCGCCTGGCCTGTGACGATGAAGAACTGGCTTCCCGAGGCGCCGGGCGGATCGGTCTGGGTCTTCGCCATCGCCACGATGCCCTGGACGTATCGCGTGCTCGGTGGGGGTGCTTCGACGACCTCGTATCCCGGTCCTCCGCTCCCATTGCCGAGGGGGTCTCCTCCCTGGATCACGAAACCCGCGGCGACTCGGTGGAACGTCAGCCCGTCGAAGAATCCGCGCTTGACGAGGGCGTAGAACGACGCGGAGGTCTTGGGCGAGTCCTTGACGTCGAGGGTGAACGCAAACGTTCCGCAGTTGGTGGCGACCGTGACGGTGTAGGCCTTCTTGGGATCGAGCCTCAGCGTGGGCGCGCTCAGATGCTGCGGGCCCTTCGGCGACGGCATCGCGACGGTCCGGCACGGGCCCGCGGAAGATGTGCTGGTCGACGCCTGCGTGCGCGCCTGGGTCGAGGTATGGCTCGATGAGCCGCAGGCGGCCAATGTCAGCGCGGCAGCGACCGCGACGAGTGCATGGACCCTTGCCACGGCGCGGAAGGAAAGCAGATCGGCGGTGATAATCCTGGCCACGTCATGCCCCTCTCCCCCCTCCTCGGCCGCTACGACAACGTGGTGCTGGACCTCGACGGCTGCGTCTGGATCGGCCAGACGTGCACGCCCGGCGCTCCGGAGGCGGTCTCCGCCCTGCGAGCCGCGGGCAAGTCGGTGGCCTTCCTGACCAACGATTCCCGGCGCTCGCCCGAGGACTACGTCCGCAAGCTGTGGGCGCTGGGCCTGCAGGCCTCGCTCGAGGAGGTGGTGACCGTCGGCGGGGCGATCCAGCACGTGCTCGCCGAGCGGGGGACCGCGGACGTGTTCGTGATCGGCTCGTCAGCCATCTTCCGCCACGTCGGCGACGCGGGGCAGCGGGTGGTGAACGGAACTCCCCGCGCCGCCGAAGCGGAGATCGTCGTGCTCGCCGGGCACGATGACCTCAGCTTCGACGAGCTGCGCGTCGCCACCCAGGCCGTGCTCGCGGGCGCCGACCTGATCGCGACCGACCGGGACCGGTCCTTTCCGACCGACGACGGGATCTCGCCCGGGACCGGAGCGTTCGTCGCGGCGCTGGAATACGCCACGGAGCGTCGCGCGCAGATCGTCGGTAAGCCGGAGCCGCAGATCTTCCGCACCGCGCTGGACCGTCTGCGACCGGGCCGGACCCTGGTCGTCGGCGACCGGCTCGACGCCGATCTGGGGGGCGCCGCCGCCGCCGGCCTCGATGCTGCGATCGTCCTCACCGGCGTCACGCCGCGCGAAGCGGCCGAGGCCGCGCGCGATCCAGCCCCGGTCGCGATCGCCGCGGACCTGCATACGCTGCTGCTGTCGGAATGAAAGCCTCACTGATCGTCAACCCCTCGGCCGGCGGCGGCCGGGCCGGGCGGATCCTGCCCGACGTGCAAGCGGCGTTGCTCGAGCATCGGATCGAGCATCACGTCGAGCGCACGAGGAGCCTCGAGCACGCTCGCGAGCTGGCCCGCGCCGCCGCCGCCGCGGGCGAGACCGCGGTGGCGCTCGGAGGCGACGGCCTGATCGGCGCCGTCGCCGGCGCCCTGAGGGACACCGACGGCGTGCTCGGCGTGGTTCCCGGAGGAAGGGGCAACGACTTCGCACGGGTGCTCGGAATCCCGCGCTCACCCCGCGAGTCCTGCG
This sequence comes from uncultured Solirubrobacterales bacterium, assembly GCA_963849285.1. Taxonomy (GTDB): domain Bacteria; phylum Actinomycetota; class Thermoleophilia; order Solirubrobacterales; family Solirubrobacteraceae; genus Palsa-465. The sequence goes on along the minus strand of CAWKGS010000005.1, from coordinate 730,451 downwards.
CGATCCTCGCCGGAGGGGTGGTACGGGCGCTCGATCTCGGCGCGGTCGGCGAGCGGACGTTCATAGGCATCGCCAGTTGCGGATTCGACTCGGATGCGAACCGCATCGCGAACGAGGCGAAGCTCGTGCGCGGCAACCTGGTCTACGTGTACGGAGCGCTCCGCGCGCTGGCGGGTTGGCGCCCCGCTCGGTTCGAGCTGCGGCTCGACGAGGGTCAGCCACGGACCGTGACGGGGTACACGGTCGCGGTCGCGAATTCCGGGGCATACGGCGGCGGCATGCTCCTCGCTCCCGGGGCGGCGCTCGACGACGGGCTGCTGGATGTCGTGACCGTCGGCCACCTGCCCAAGCTCCGGTTTCTCCGGCTGCTCCCGACCGTGTTCGAGGGCACGCACATCGAGCAGCCGGTCGTGACGATCGAGCGCGCCAAGGAGATCTCGATCAGCGCCGACCGTCCGTTCACGTTGTTCGCCGATGGCGATCCGATCGCGGAGCTGCCCGTGACGATCCGCGTCCTCGCCGCGGCCGTGAGGGTGGTCGTCCCCAGATGACCGCGCTCCGCGCCAAGATCGCTGCCGCGCGGGCGCTCGGCGAGCTGGCGCGGCGCTCCGGGCGCGGGGGCGGCACCAGCCTTCCGGGAAAGCTCCTGATCCGGCTCGAGCCGCATGCGATCGCCGAGCTGTCGGCGCGCCTGGGACAGGGATGCGCGGTGATCTCCGCGACCAACGGCAAGACCACGACCGCGGCGATGACCGCGTCGATCCTCGAGCGCGCCGGGCACGCGCTCGTCCACAACCGCGCCGGCGCGAACATGGCCGGCGGCGTCGCGTCGACGCTCCTGGCGGCGGCGCGCCCGCGAGGGCGGATGGCCGGGGAGCTCGGCCTGTTCGAGGTCGACGAGTTCTGGCTGGATCGCCTGACCGCGGAGCTCGAGCCTCGCGCGATCCTGCTCGGCAACCTCTTTCGCGACCAGCTCGACCGCTACGGGGAGCTCGAGACGATCGCCGACCGCTGGGCGGACGTCGTGGACGCGCGGGCGCCGGGCTCGCGCTTCGCCCTGAACGCCGACGACCCGCTGATCGCCGACCTCGGCCGTGACGTGCCGGACGTCAGCTACTTCGGCGTCGAGGATGCCTCGATCGCGCTGCCGCAGATGCAGCACGCCTCCGATTCCAAGCACTGCAGGCGCTGCGGTGCTCCCTACGTCTACGACGTCGTGTACCTGGGCCATCTCGGGCGCTACCACTGCGACTCGTGCGGTCAGCGACGCCCCGAGCCGGCGATCGCCGCCGAGCAGATCGAGCTGGAGGGAACCCGCCGCGCTCGTTTCGTGCTGCGGACCCCGGCGGGCAGCGCACGCGTCGAGCTCCCGCTCCCCGGCCTCTACAACGTGTACAACGCGCTCGGCGCGGCGGCGCTCTGCCTCGAGCTGGGAGTCACGCTCGACGACGTCGTGACCGGCCTTCGCACCGTGACCGCCGCGTTCGGGCGCGCCGAGACCGTGCGCGCGGGCGACACCGAGCTGCGGATCCTGCTGGTCAAGAACCCGGCGGGAGCGAACGAGATCGTGCGCACGCTCGCGCTCGAGTCCGGCGAGCTCGACGTGCTCGCGATCCTCAACGACCGCACCGCCGACGGCAAGGACATCTCCTGGATCTGGGATGCGGACTTCGAGCTCCTGGCGGGTCACATCCGTCGCGCCACCTGCGCCGGGACCCGCGCCGCCGAGCTTGCGCTCCGATTGAAGTACGCCGGAATCGGCGCTGAGCGCCTGCATCTCGTCCCCGGGCTCCCGGCTGCGCTCGACGCGGCGCTCGCGGCGAGCGGGCACGGAGCGACGCTGTTCGCCCTTCCGACCTACACCGCCCTGCTCGAGCTGCGCGAGGAGCTGGCGGCACGCGGCCTGGTCCCCCGGTTCTGGGAAGGCGGAGCGCCGGCGTGAGCGTGATCTGGCACGACCTCGAATGCGGCTCCTACGTCGAGGATCTGCCGCTGTGGCGGAGGCTCGCGGAGCAATACCGCGGCCCGGTGCTCGAGATCGGCGCCGGCACCGGGCGGGTTGCTCTCGAGCTCGCGCGCGAGGGACACCGGGTCACCGCGCTCGACCACGACCCCACGCTGATCGCCGAGCTGAGCGCGCGCGCTCGCGGCCTCGAGGTGCGCGCGGTCGTGGCCGACGCGCGCAGCTTCGAGCTCGACGAGCGATTCGCGCTGTGCCTCGTTCCGATGCAGACCATCCAGCTGCTCGGCGGGAGCGCTGGACGGCTCGAGTTCCTGCGCTGCGCGCGCCGGCACCTGCGGTCCGGTGGCCTGCTCGCAGTCGCGGTCTCGGACGCGCTCGAGCCGTTCGACGTGAGCGACGGGGTGAGTGCCCCACTTCCGGACATGTGCGAGCGCGACGGAATCGTCTACGCCAGCCAGCCGACCGCGGTGCGCGCGCAGGGCGGCGGGTTCGTGCTCGAGCGCCGCCGGGAGACGATCACCGCGTCGGGAGAACGCGTCGCGCGCGAGGACGTGGTCCGCCTCGACGGCCTACAGCCGCGAGAGCTCGAGCGGGAGGCGCTTGCCGCCGGGTTCGGGCGCGCGGGACGGGAGCTCGTGGCGGCCACCGCCGAGTACGCTGGAAGCGTCGTGGTGCTGCTCAATGCCTGAGCTGCGCGTCTGCGCGCTCTACCCCGAGCTGATGAACATCTACGCCGATCGCGGCAACCTGCTGCTGCTGGAGCGGCGCTGCGAATGGCGCGGGCTGGGCTTCCGGCTGGAGGCGAGCGACCTCGGCGACGAGCTCGATCCCGACGCCGCCGACCTGTTCTACATCGGTGGCGGGCAGGATCGCGATCAGGCGCTGTGCGCGGCGGACCTCGCCTCGATCAAGCGAGACGCGCTGCACGCGGCGGCGGCCCGGGGCGCGGTGATCCTCGCCGTCTGCGGCGGCTACCAGCTGCTCGGGGAGTCCTATCAGCTCGGCGAGCAGACGCTGCCCGGCGTCGGCCTGATCGACCTGCGAACCGTTCGCTCCGACGGGCCGCGACTGATCGGCAACATCGCGATCGAGGTCGAGCTCGCGCCGGGAGAGCGCCGCGTGCTGGCCGGCTTCGAGAACCACGGCGGCCGCACGCATCTGGGACCCTCCGCCACGCCCCTCGGCAGGGTCCTCAGCGGCCACGGCAACAACGGCCTCGACGGCTACGAGGGCGTGCGCGAGGGCAACGTGATCGGCACCTACATGCACGGCCCACTCTTGCCGAAGAACGCGTGGTTCGCGGACTGGCTGATCGGCAGGGCCCTCGCGCTGGCCGAGCCGCTGCCGCCGCTCGACGACGAGCTCGAGCTGGCCGCGCACGGTGAGGCGCGCCAGGCCGCGGGGGTTTAGGTCGGGTTAGGATCAGCCCCGGTCCCCGCCCCCCGATGCCGGCAACTCGACGCCCTCCGGTGCCCTCGATCCTCGCGCCACTCGCCGCGGTCGCGGTCGCCCTCGTCCTCGCCGCGTGCGGAAGCACGTCTGACACGACCTCGAGTCGCTCGGTCGCAGCATCCACGCCGACCGCCGCCACGAGCAGCACCGAGGCGACCAGCAGCGATGCGTCCACGACGACGAGTTCGACCAGCACGACGAGCACGCTGCCAGGGGCGAGCGCGCCGCCGGTGACGATTGGCGACAAGAACTTCACCGAGCAGTTCGTGCTGGGGGACCTCTATGCGCTGGCGCTCCAGGCACAGGGATACACGGTCAACCTCAACCCCAACATCGGGCCGACCGAGGTGACGCTCGCTGCGCTCGCCAGCGGGCGGCTCGACATGTACCCGGAGTACCTGTCCACCTGGAACCGGACGGTCGCCGGCTACACCAAGAGCTTCCGCACCCTGGGCGACGCCTACGAGGCCGGCGAGACCTACGCGCTCTCGCACGGGCTGGTGCTGCTGAACCCCACCGTCTTCAGCGACACCGACGCACTGATCGTCAACTTCAACTACGGCGCCCGGCACAACCTGAACGCACTGCCGGACCTACGGAAGATCAGGCCGCTGACCGTGGGCGGACCGCCGGAGTTCCAGGCCGATCCGTTCGGGCTGCCGGCGGTCGAGCGCGCCTACCGCTTCGCGCCGGCGGCATTCACGCCACTGGGCATCGGCGAGCAGTATCAGGCGCTCGATCAGGGAACCGTGCAGGCCGCATACGGCACCACGACCGATGGACAGCTGCTGACCGGGAACTACACCGTGCTGAAGGATCCGAAGAACGTGTTCGGGTGGGGCAACGTCGTCCCGGTGGTGTCCGCCCAGGCGCTCGGCACCGAGGGACCGGCGTTCTCCGCGACGATCAATCGAGTCAGCGCGCTGCTCGACCCGCTGGTGATCCGCCAGCTCAACGCCGCGGTTGACATCGACCACGAGGATCCCGCGACCGTCGCCAAGCAGTTCCTCACCTCCCGCGGCCTGATCCCGTCCAGCTGATCAGGCCGGCGTCAGCCGCCGCTCGAGCCGAATCCTCCCTCGCCTCGATGCGACGCGGCGAGCGCCTGCACCTCGACCACATCGGGGGACTCGACCCGCACCAGCACCAGCTGCGCGATGCGCTCACCGGCCGAGAGCGCGAACGTCGCCTCGCGATCGGTGTTCAGAAGCAGAACCCGGATCTCCCCGCGATAGCCGGCGTCGATCAGGCCGGGAGCATTCACGAGCGCGATCCCGTGCCGCGCCGCCAGCCCCGAGCGGGGCAGGACGAGGCCCGCCTGTCCTTCGGGGATCTCGACCGCGATGCCGGTCCGGATGCTGGCCCGCTGGCCGGGCCCCAGGGTGGCGTCCTCGAGCGCGTAGAGGTCGAGACCGGCATCGCCATCGTAGGCGCGCGTCGGCAGCGTCGCGCCCGCGTCGAGGCGCAGCACGCGCAGGCTCATGCGAGCGCGAAAGGCTGGTAGCGCGCGGCCACCGCGGCGGGGAGCCGTACCAGGACGCGCACGCCCGCAGGCGTGTCCTCGCGCTCGAGGTCGCCGGCGATGGCGTGCAGCTCCGCGAGGCGTGCTCCGTCCTCGTAGGGAATCAACAGCTCGACGGCGCGAAGCGTCCGGGCGAACTCCTCCTCGATCCGCGAGGTCAGCGCCGTCAGGCCCTCTCCGGTCAGCGCCGAGACGAGCACCGCACCGGTATGTCGGTGCTCGAGCTCGAGCCGCCGGTCGGCATCGACCTGATCGGCCTTGGCGAGCACGAGCACGCGCGGCGCCTCGTCGGCGCCGATCTCCTCCAGGACGTCCTCGACCGCGGAGGTCATCTCGTCCAGCTCCTGCTCGGGCACGGATGCGTCGACGACGTGGAGGATCAGGTCGGCGAGCTTGGTCTCCTCGAGCGTCGCGCCGAACGCGTCGACCAGCTGGTGCGGGAGCTTGCGGATGAAGCCGACGGTGTCGGTCAGCAGGTAATCCCGGCCGCCGGTGCGCAGCACCCGCGTGGTCGGATCGAGCGTGTGGAACAGGCGGTCGCGAACGCTGACGTTCGCGCCCGTCAGCGCATTGAGCAGCGTGGACTTGCCGGCGTTGGTGTACCCGGCGAGGGCGACCGACGGGAGGTGCGCGCGCTCGCGCTCGGCGCGCATCACCGAGCGGGTCCCGCTGACGTGCGCCAGCTTGCGCTTCAGCGCGGAGATGCGGTCGCGTGCGAGCCGGCGGTCGGTCTCGATCTGGGTCTCGCCCGGGCCCCTGGTGCCGATGCCCCCGTCGATCCGGCCGGCGCCGAGGCGCTCCAGGTGCGACCACAGCCCCCGCATCCGCGCGAGGTTGTACTCGAGTTGCGCCAGCTCCACCTGGAGCTTGCCCTCTGCCGTGTGCGCGTGCGAGGCGAAGATGTCGAGGATGATCGCGGTGCGGTCGATCACGGGCAGGCCGAGCGCCGCTTCGAGGTTGCGCTCCTGCCGCGGCGAGAGCTCGTCGTCGCAGGCCACGAGGTTCGCGTCGGTCCTCGCCAGCTCGGGCTTGAGCTCCTCGAGCTTGCCGGATCCGAGGTAGGTGTTCGGATGAGGGTGCTCGCGGCGCTGCACCATCTCCCCCACATCGGCCACGCCGGCGGTCCGCAGCAGCTCGCGCAGCTCCGCGAGCTCGGAGCCGGGCGCGACAGTCTGGCCGGGGCCGTCGGGAAGCGCCGCGATCAAATAGGCGCGCTGAGCGGCGCGCCGTCCGTTCTGAGTGGCTGCCTGGGGTCTTGGCACTCCGCTGATGGTAGTGGCGCCCTCAGAGCCCGCGCAGGCGCTCGACGGCCTCCAAGAGGCGGTCGTCCGGCGTCGTCAGCGAGATCCGGAAGAACCCCTCGCCGCTGGGTCCGTAGGCCCCCCCGGGTGAGATCACGACCGCCGCCTGCTCGAGAACGTGCTCGCAGTACGCGGCGGCGGACTCGAACCCTTCGGGAATCGGCGCCCAGATGTAGATCGTGCCCTTCGGCCTGCTCACGTCCACCCCCGCCTGCGCGAGCGCATCGCACACCAGGTCCCGCCGGCGGGCGTAGATCTCGTTCATCGCGCGGACCTCGGCGTCGAGCTCCGGTGAGAGCGCGCGCGCCCCCGCCAGCTGCACGGCCTCGAACAGCCCCGAGTCGATGTTGGACTTCAGCCGCCAGTACTGCGCGATCGCCTGCGCGTTGCCGACGATCGCCGCACAGCGCCAGCCCGTCATGTTGTAGCCCTTGGAGAGCGAGAAGACCTCTACGCCGGTCTCACGTGCGCCGGGCGTTGCCAGGAACGACGGCGCGACATAGCCGTCGTAGGTGGTCTCGCTGTACGCGTTGTCATGCACCGCGAGGATCCCGTGGCGCTGCGCGAGCTCGATCACCCGCTCGAACAGCCCATCGGGGAGGATCGCGCCGGTGGGGTTGTTCGGGTAGTTGAAGAACAGGAGCCGCGCCCGGCTCAGGGCGTCCGGCGGGATCGCGTCGAGGTCGGGCGCGAACTCGAGGTCCGGCCTGAGCGGCATCAGCACGGGCTCCCCGCCCGTGAGGATGGGGCCACCCGTGTAGACCGGGTAGCCCGGGTCGGCGGCGAGCGCCACGTCGCCGGGATCCAGGAACGCCAGGTTCAGGTTGAAGATGCACTCCTTCGCCCCGATCGCCGGCATCACCTCGGTCTCAGGATCGAGCGTCACGCCGAAGCGGCGCTCATAGAACGCGGCGACCGCCTCGCGAAACTCCGCCCGGCCCCGGTTCGAGGGATAGGTGTGCGTGCTCGGGTCCGCGACGGCCTGCTGCGCGGCGGCGACGATCTCGGGATAGGTGGGGGTATCGGGGTCCCCGATGCCGAGGCTGATCACGTCAACTCCCGCCGCGCGCTTGGCGGCGACCTTGCGCTCCAGCTCCGCGAACAGGTAGGGCGGGATCCGTTCCAGGCGCTTACTCGGTCGCATGCAGCTCCTTCAGGAATTCGTCGGCGAGCCTGCCCGCGAACACGGGCACCGCCCATCCGCTCAGGTCGATGTGGAGGTCCTCGCCCACCGCGACGGTCAGCTCGCCGCCGTCTAGCAGCGCCGTGACGGGCGAGTCTCCGCCCCCGAGCACATGGGCGACCGCCGCGCCGGTCGCGCCCGTCCCGCTCGCGGACGTTTCACCGGCGCCGCGCTCGAAGACGCGGACGCGGATGCGGTTGGACGCGAGCGCGACGAACCACGAGACGTTGGTGCGATTGGGGAAGCTCCGATGCCGCTCGATCTCCGGGCCGACCTTCGACACGTCCAGCGAGCGCAGCTCGGCCTCGCTTCCCAGCTGGATCGAGCACTGCGGGTTTCCGACCTGTACGTGCTGAAAGTGCCACGCGCGCCCGCCGGCGACGAGCTGGCCGCGTCCGTCATCCGGGCCCCCAGGGTAGTCGGAGCTGCGCAGCCGGGCGCGGCCCATGTCGACGGTGCACGTGCGCTCGGAGGTGATCGTCGGCCGAAGCTCGCCGGCGGCAGTCTGAATCGAGAACGTGTCGCTCGTTGCCCAGCCATGTCGGCGCAGGTAGAGCACCGCCTCGCGGGCGCCGTTGCCGGAGACCTCGGCCTCGGAGCCATCGGGGTTGAAGATCCGCAGCCGTGCCGCGTAGCCGGGCTTGTCGGGCTCTGAAAGCAGCAGGATCCCGTCCGCGAACACGCCGGTGTGGGGCTTGCAGATCGCCCTGATCCGGGTCGGCGTCAACTCGAACGGGAGCGCAGCGGCCTCGACGATCAGGTAGTCGTTACCGAGCGCGTGCCACTTCTCGAAGTCCACGCGCCAGGAGTCTATGTACCGACCGCTGCTGCTGCTCACCGTCGTGTCCCTGCTGTCGCTGGGCGCGCGCGTCGCGCTGCTCGGCGAGCCGTGCCGCGTGCCCTGCCGGTCGGCGAACGACCACCTGCTGATCTTCGACGAGTCCTACTACGTCAATGCGGCCCGCGTGATCGCGGGGATCCGGCCGCCGGCGGGCGCGAACTACGCCGGCGCGCCGCTCGGCGAGGATCCCAACGCCGAGCATCCACAGCTCGCGAAGCTGGCGATCGCGGGCTCGATCGAGCTGTTCGGCGACGGCCCGTTCGCGTGGCGCTTCGGCAGCCTGCTGTGCGGCACGCTGGCGATCATCGGCATGTACGCGCTCGTGCGCGCCGGCGGCGGGGGTCAGTGGCTGGCCCTCGGCGCCGCCAGCTTGATGGCGGCGGACAACCTGCTGCTGGTGATGTCGAGGATCGGGACGCTCGACATCTACGTGCTGGCGGCGATGCTGTGGTCGGCGGTGCTCTACCTGCGTGGCCGGCCGGTCGCGGCCGGCGTTCTGCTCGGGGTGGGAGCATGCGTGAAGCTGGTCGCGCCCTACCTGGTGGCGGTGGTCGTGCTGTTCGAGCTGCTGAGCATCTGGCGTCTGCGGGCCGGGTGGTCCGCCGCTTCGGTCCGTCTCGCGAAGTTCGCGGCCGCGGGGTTCGCCGTGTTCGTCGGCTTGCTGGCGCTGCTGGATCGGATCGCTCCGCCCTTCGACCCCGTCGCCGGCAAGCGGATCACCGGCGGCCCGTTCTCGCACATCTCGCACATGCTGAGCTACGGCGCCAATCAGAAGAGCACGCACGGACCCAGCGGGATCGCGTCCTATCCGTGGCAGTGGCTCGGGGACTACAAGCCGATCTCGTACTTGACGATCAACCCCGCGCATCCCAGCCCCGGGCTCTATCACGTCCATCCGGCCGTGCATTTCCTCGGGATGATCAGCCCTCCGATCCTCGCGCTGGCGATCCCGGGTCTCACCTACGCGGCGATCGTGATCGCGCGGGGGGCGCCGGCCGGCGCGGGCCGGCACATGGGCTCGGGCGTCCTCCCGGCGTTCAGCCTCGCATGGTCCCTCGGCACGTTCGTGCCGTTCGAGCTGCTCAGCCTGGTGCTGCAGCGGACCAGCTACATCTACTACATGGTGATCGTGATGCCCGGGATCTACCTGGCGGTGGCCCAGCTGATCGCGCGTGTCGGCGCGCGCCGCCGGCTGGTCCTCGTCTGGATGGCCGGCGTGCTCGCGGCCGCCGTGATCATGTACCCGTTCGTGTGGTGGCCGTGACGCTGGTGGCGAAGATCTCGCCGGTGGCCGTCTCGACGTAGACGACGTGCACCGCCGCGCCGGCGGTCACGGTCGTCGTCGCGCTCAGCTGGTTGCCGATCTGGAAGGTGACCTTGTGCCCGTTGTGCGCGGTTCCGGCGAGCACGGAGGGCAGGAAGTGGTAGCGCTTGTAACGCGAGGTGTAGGCGTCGGGCGCACCGTCGTAGAGCCACCCGGCCCCGCCGTTGCGACCCGCGCCGCCGGCCCCGTCGGAGGTCCCGAAGAAGCCCCCGTCGATGCTCATGAAGATGTGGTAGCCCGGATCGTCGTACAGGGTCACCTCGAACGGCCCCTTGCCCGCTCCCGGTGCGATCAGGCCCTCGCTCGCGAGCTGCGAGATCTCGTAGGCGTCGTTCGGGACGCCGCTGCCGGGCTGCCAGAGCCCGCCGGCGGCGAGCACCGCGGCAACGGCGCCGGAGCAGTCGAAGCCGATTCGGTGCCCGTTGTATCCGGGGCCCGGGATGCCGATGCTGGCCACTCCGGCCTGCGCGTGGCCGCCACCGTAGACGTACGGATAGTCCTTTCTCGTAACCGCGGAGGCGGCTCCGGTGAGTCGGTCGATCACCCCGGTCCACGTTCCCGGGGTCTGGATCGTGAAGGTCGAGCCGTTCACGGACATCACCTTCCCGTTCAGCGTCCCGTGCGCGACCGGCCGTGAGCCGGCGACGTCGGCGATGACGTGCTCGGCGGCCGGGCGCTCCGGAGCGTTGGCCGCCACGCTCTGCGTCGATCTGGCCGAAGCGGCGGCGGGAACGGCGAGCGCAGCGACGAGCGCGGCGAGCGAAAGGCGTCTCAAGATCTTCTCCTCCGGGCGGCGGGCACTACCGGTGGTTTCGGCAACCCGGGCCCTTACTCGATGTCAGCTAGCTGACCCTGGCCGCCTCAGCCGGCGAGCCAGCTCGCGACGATCTCCTCGGCGATCTCCCCAGGCTCGCGGGCGGTCGCATCGAGCACGTGCACGCGCGCCAGCTTGCGCATCCAGGTGAGCTGCCGGCGGGCGTAGTTGCGCGTGCGGCGCTTCATCGCGTCGACGTCGCCGGCCAGCAGCTCGTCGAAGCCGAGGGCCTTGCGCGCGGTCGTGGAGGCGCCGGCCGCGTTGGCGCGGCGGGCCACGTCCTCGGCGCCGGCGGCGACCATCGCGTCGACCCGCGCGTCGATCCGGGCGTACAAGAGGTTGCGGTCCATGACGAGGCCGATCAGCAGCGTCGGGCGGCGCACCTCAGCGGTCCAGAGCTGCGACTCACCGTCCGGAGGCTCGAGTTCGCCGGCCTCGAGCAGCTCCAGCGCACGCACGATCCGCTGGCGGTCGGACGGGTCGATCTCTGCCGCCGCCCATGGCGCCTGGTCGCTGAGCAGGCGGTGCAGGGCGGCGGGGCCGCGCCGTTCGAGCTCGGCGGTCCACCGCTCCCGGACGCCCTCCGGCGGCGGCGGGCGCAGACTCAGCTCCGTCAGCGCCGCACGCAGGTAGAGACCGGTGCCGCCGACGACGATCGGGCGCTGGCCGCTCGCGAGCAGTGAGTCGATCTCGGCATGGGCGAGCTCGGCGTACTGCCCCGCGCTGAACCGGGCGTCGATCGGAAGGAACGAGATCAGGCGGTGCTCCAGGGCCGCGCGCTCGGTCGCGGTCGCGGCGCCGGTGAGGGTCTCGAGCCCCCGGTAGACCTGAAGCGCGTCGGCCGATACCGCCACCGGGCGCTCGCCGAGATCGCGGAGGCGCTGCGCGAGTGCGATCGCGATGGAGGTCTTGCCGACCCCCGTCGGGCCGAACAGGGCGATCACCTCGGGCCGCGGCATCGGGGCAGTATCGTGCAGCGATGAGCCTCCTCAGCGGGAACGTGCTGCTCACCGGCGCGACGGGCGGGATCGGCCATGCGATCGCGCGCGCGCTCGCGTCCCGGGGCGCGACGCTGACGTTGACCGGGCGGCGGGCGGACGTGCTCGAGCCGCTTGCGAGCGAGCTCGGCGCCCGGGCGCTCGCCTGCGACCTCGCGGATCGCGAGGAGCTTCGGGCGCTGATCGAGCAGGCCGGTGAGGTCGACGTGCTCGTCGCCAATGCGGGGGTACCCGGCACCGGCGATCTGACGGAGCTCACCCAGGACGAGATCGACTCGATGCTCGAGGTCAACCTGCGGGCGCCGATCGCGCTCGCACGCGCCCTCGTCCCTTCGATGGTCGAGCGCGGTCGTGGACAGCTCGTGTTCGTCTCCTCGCTGTCGGGCAAGGTCACCCAGCCGGCGTCGTCGATGTACTCGGCGACGAAGTTCGGGCTGCGCGGGTTTGCCCTCGCACTCCGCCAGGATCTGCGGGGCCGGGGCGTCGGCGTATCGCTCATCGCCCCCGCCTTTATTCGCGACGCCGGCATGTTCGCGGAGGCGGGCATCAAGCTGCCTCCGGGGGTCGGCACCAGGTCGCCCCAGGACGTCGCGGCGGCGGTGGTGAGGACGATCGAGCGCGACCGTGCCGAGATCGACGTGGCGCCGCTCAGCCTCAGTGCCGGTGCCCGGATCGCGATGGTCGCGCCGCAGCTGGCGGCGTGGTTCTCCCGGCTGATGGGCAATGACCGGATCGCCACCGACCTGGCGGAGGGCCACCGCCGGGCGAGCGCCAGGCGCGCGTCAGCTCCTGCGGCCGGTCGCGGCGAGCCCGATGCCCAGCCCGACGAGCATCACCCCGCCGGTCGCGCTTAGCCACTCCAGCCGCCGCGTCGAGCGCCCGAGCCACTGCCGCGCGGTGCCGGACGCCAGCGCCCAGGCGCCGTCGGAGAGCAGCGCGATCACCAGGCAGATCGAGCCGAGCGTCAGCAGCTGCAGCGTCGCGTGCCCGCTCGAGCGATCGATGAATTGCGGCAGGACCGCCGTGAAGATGATGATCCCCTTTGGATTGGTGGCGCCGACCAGGAACCCCTCCCTGATGATCGTTCGCACCCGCTTGCGCTCGACAGCCCTCGTGCCGAAGATCGAGGCGAGCTTCTCGCGGTCGCGGATGTTCCGGATGCCGAGCAGGATCAGGTAGCCGGCGCCGATCAGCTTCAGCGCCGTGAACACCGTGTCCGAGCGCGCCACGATCGATCCGACCCCGATCGAGACCAGCGTCAGCTGCAGCGCGAAGCCGCATGCGTTCCCGAGCACGGTGGCGAGGGCGGCGCGCCGTCCGAGCGCGACCCCGCGGCTGACGACGAACAGGACGCTCGGCCCGGGGATCAGGATCAGCACGTAGACGGTCAGCAGGAACTCGACCAGATGCCGTGTCGGCAGCACGGCCGGGACTGTAGAGATTCAGTCGCTCTCGTCGGCGGCGGATGGCCTGACGAGTTCGTCTCAGTCGTTCTCGTCGGCGGCGGACTGCCTGACGAGTTCGTGCTCCCCCGTCACCGCGGACAGCGTCATGATGATCTGGTCGGCGAGCTTCGCGCCATCGATTGCCCGCTCTGGCGTGGCCTGCACGCGGACGACGACATCCTCGCCGTCGATCTCCTCGAGCAGCACGGTCGCCGAGGTGCGCGTGGGCGTGGAGATCTGGTCGTCGAGCAGCGCCTGCACCTGGCTCGGACGGACCCCGTGGCTGAGGCGGACGCGGACGTTGACCGACTCGGGCTCCTTCAGCGGCACCACCACCGCCGCGAGCACGCCGTTGTTGGGAATCATGTAGTTGTCCTCGCCGCGCCTGATCGTGGTGTACATCAGCCCGAGCGAGCTCACCACGCCCTCGATCTGCCCGCCGAGCGCGCCGGCCTGCAGCCTGATCCGCTCGCCCACGCGGAACGGCCGTGCGGTCAGCAGCACCAGCCCCGCGAACAGATTGCCGAGCGTCTGCTGCGCCGCAAGCCCGAGCACGATCGCGGTGAACGCGCCGCCGGCGATGATCGAGCCGGCGTTCACGCCGGCCACGCCGAGCGCGAGCAGCAGCGCGACGGCCATCGTCGCCAGCCTGATCAGGAACCCGACCGTTCCCGCGGTCGCGGGGTCCATCCGCCGGAAGAACGTCGGACCGGCCGCGCGGCCCACGTCGCGAGCGAACGTCCAGCCAAGCGCCAGCAGCGCGATCACTGTCCCCCATTGGATCCACGTGTCCGCCGAGCTGTGCCTCTTGCCGAGGTTGAAGATGCTGTGGCGGTCGTGGTAGACGACCAGCACGGCGATCAGCAACGGCAGCAGCACGAGGATCTCTCGTCGCGCCCGCCGCACCGCCCGCTGGCTGACGTTCACGGCCAGTCCCACCCGCTCCCACGCCTCGCTGCGCGTCTCGAACATCCGCTCGAGGTGCAGGTCCCTTCGTGGTTTCAGTCGTCTCAGCATCTACGTGTGATTGCTGCCCGGATCGGCGTCTGTCTACCTATCACCAGCCGACCGCGACGGTTTCAGGTGAATTCCATCGCCCGGCCTGCCGCGACCGTCTCAGGTGAATCTCAACGCTCGCTCAAAACAGCGTCCGCTGGACCTCCTCCCGCTTCGCTGGGAGCGCACCTTTCATCGACGGCGCGCCCCGACCGGGGCGTTCCGCCGGGTCGCGCAGCCTGCCGCGCATCCGCTCGCCGGGCGGCAGCTCCGGCCCCCTTATCAGCGAGCTGAGCCGCTGGCGCTCCTCCACCGGCATGTAGGCGCCGCGCCGGTAGAGCCGCTCATACAGCGGGATCAGATCCGGCCGGTGCTCGCGCAGCCATTCGAAGAAAAGTCCCTTCACCTCGCCCCGAAGGTGCAGCGCGATCCCCGTCACATACGACACCCCAGCCTCCGCCGCCAGCTCGAGGATCGGGGCCACCTGCTCGGGCGCGTCGTTGACGCCGGGCATCAGCGGCGCAACCAGCACTCCGGTCCTGATTCCCGCCCGCGTGAGCTCCCGGATCGCCTCCAGCCGCGCGCGCGGGTTCGGCGTGTGCGGCTCGGTGGCCCGCCAGGCGCGCTCGTCGATCGTCGGCACCGACACCGCCGCGCTGAAATCCGTCCGCTGCGCGATCTGCTTCATCAGGTCGATGTCGCGCAGCAGCAGCGGGGACTTGGTCAGGATCGAGCACGGGTTGGCCGCATCGCGCATCGCCTCCCAGATCCCCGGCATCAGCTTGTAGCGCCCCTCGACCCACTGGTACGGATCGGTGTTCGTCCCCAGCGCCACGTGCTCACCCTTCCACGACGGCTTCGCCAGCTCTCGCCGCAGCAGCTCCGGCGCGTTGACCTTGACGACGATCTCCCGCTCGAAGTCACGACCGGCGTCGAAGTCCAGATACGTGTGCGTGGGACGGGCGAAGCAGTTGTGGCTGACGATGCCGTTCGCGATGAAGTCGCCCGTGGCGGTCGTGATGTCGTACAGCGCTGACGCCCGATCGAGCGGTTCGATCGCCGCGATCCGCAGGTTCGCGAAGGTCTTCACCGCCTGTCCCTCGATCGAGCGCTTGCGCGTGATCGCCGGATCCGTCAGGTGGAAGAAGCGCAGGTGCTCCGCGAGACCTCCACGTACCCGCAGTGCGGTGAGCGCGTCGGGGTTGGCCGTCCTGTCGCATGCCACGTCGAAGCCCAGACGGCGGGCGCACGTCTCGATCCACGCGAGGATCTGCGGATCGGGATTGGAGATCCTCAGCGCGTCGGCGCTTCGGCGGCCTTCCGCGTCGAAGGTGCCCGCCAGGAATCCCCGGCACCAATCGAGCCTGGGCAGAGACGGCCAGCTGACGAGCTCGGTCACGGCATCGGCGAGCGCGCGGCGGCTCGTCCCGACCGCCGGCACCTCGTGATCGGCACCCCCAGCGACCGCGAACACGCGGCTCCAGTCGCCGATCCGCTCCTGCTCGAGGTATTCCCGCGCGCGCCGCAGCGGCTCGAGGTCAGCGAGGGCCAGCCGGAAGCGGTCGACCTCGCGACGTCCGTCGACATGCCCGCTTCCTTGGAGCAGGCCGGTCAGGTATCCGAGGCGATAGTCCCGCGTCACCTCGGGCTGGTCCGCGAACGACTCCGGTCCCGACCAGGTGGTTGCGAGGCGTGAGATGTGGGCGGTCCGGCTCGTCGCTGGGACTGTTGAGCACGTGCTTCCAGCCTCGGTTGCTCAGGAAGCGATGGTCCGCGCTCGCGACGATTTCCGTGCCGTCCTCGAGCACCACCCTGTACGCGGGCTTGACCGTGACCCACTTGTCGAGCACCGTCGTGATCGCGTACCTGCGGTGACCGTCGCCGCGGGCGGTCCCGTAGATGTGGTCGCCTACCTCGAGCGCCTCGATCGGCTTGTGCCTGCCGTCTGCCATCAGGACGGGCGTATCCCCCGCGAGGCAGTAGAGGCATGCGTGGGTGCAGCCGCGGTAGGGATTGACGGTCCAGCGGAACGGGACCTGGGACGCCTCCGGCACGCGGTTGAGGATCGATTTGGCTCGGACCTCGTAGAAACGGGTCTGGATCGCCCCCGGCGCCTCGAAATGGCGCACGACCGCCTCGTCCCGATAGCCGGGAAGCCTGGTGGTCTCCTCCTCCTCGAGCGTCAGGTTGCTCCAGCGCATCGAACGCATGTTCGCATAACCCTCGGACGGACGCGAAGGGAACTCGCCGGCGGGCGCCACGGACGGAGGCGGCTCAGCGGCCGGCGCGGCTGAGGATCAGCTCGTGCCCGGACAGGGTCTGGCTGGTGGCGCCCGTGATCTCGACCTCGACGAGCTCGCCGGGCGATCCGAGTCCGGTGAAGTTGACCACCTTGTTGTGTGAGGAGCGCCCGCGAAGGCGGGTCGGGTCGTTGCGCGACGGTCCCTCCACGAGCACCTCGAGGGTGCGGCCCACGAAGCGCTGTGCGCGCTCGTGCGCCCGTCGCTGGACGACCTCCACGAGTCGCTCCATGCGCGCGACTTTGACCTCGTGCGCGACTTGGTCGGACAGCGTCGCGGCCTCGGTTCCGCGGCGCGGGGAGTAGATGAACGTGAAGGCGCCGTCGTAGGCGACCTCCTCCGCCAGCGAGAGGGTCTGCTCGAAGTCCTCATCGCTCTCGCCGGGGAACCCGACGATGATGTCGGTCGTCAGCGCGCAGTCGGGCACGTGCTCGCGGATCATCGCGACCCGGTCCAGATAACGCTCGCGCGTGTAGGTACGGCGCATCCGCTTGAGCACGGCGCTCGAGCCCGACTGCAGCGGCAGATGGATGTGCTCGCACAGCGCCGGCAGCTCTGCATGCGCGCGGATCACGTCCTCGCGCATGTCCTTCGGGTGGGGGCTGGTGTAGCGGATCCGGTCAACTCCGTCGATCGCGTCGACCATCGCGAGCAACTCGGCGAACGTGACGCGCTGCTCGCGCGGGAGATCGCGGCCGTATGAGTTGACGTTCTGGCCCAGCAGCGTCACCTCGCGCACGCCCTCGGCGGCGACGCGGGCGATCTCCTCGACCAGCTCCCGAGGGGGCCGGCTGACCTCGCGACCGCGCGTCGAGGGCACGATGCAGTACGAACACACGCAGTTGCAGCCAACGCTGATCTGGACCCACGCCTGGTAATCGCGAGCGCGCTTGGCAGGCAGATGGCCGGTGAAGCCCTCGAACTCGAAGTACCCCTGCGCGGTCAGCGAGTCGCTCGTCAGGAACTCGGCGAGCTTATGCACCTGCCCGGGGCCGAACGCGACGTCGACGAACGGGAAGCGCGCGAATACCTCCTCCTTGACCGACTGCGCCCAGCAGCCCCCGACCCCCACGATCCTGTCTGGGCGCTCGGACTTCAGGCGCTTGGCGTGGCCGAGGTGCGCGACGAAGCGGTTGTCCGCGTTCTCGCGAATCGAGCAGGTGTTGAACAGGATCACGTCGGCGTCCTCGCGGCTGGCGGCCTCGGCGTAGCCCAGCGACTCGAGCATCCCCTTCATGCGCTCGGAGTCGTGCTCGTTCATCTGACATCCGAACGTGGTGACGTGGTAGCGCTTCACGTGGGCAAGGGTACCGACGCAACCCCGTTGCGCCGACCGGGGAGCTAACGTGGCTGCGATGCCGGCGACCGTCGCCGAGTGCGAGATCAGCCAGACGCGGTGGAACGAGGCGATCGCGCTCGCAGGCGGCGGGTCGGTCTGGGAGGACGCGGGCCTGCGCTGGGCATGGCAGCCGCACAGCGCGCACCTGATGCTCAGCTTCCCGCGCGCGGTGGAAGCGGCAGCTGCGCAGCGCGGCGTCGAGTTCGCGCGCGAGCACAGCGCGGACATCGTGGGCGCCTGGCTGTCGACGGACACCGAGACCTCGCCGCTCGAGGCAGCCGGGTTCGACCGAGGCTGGGAGCCGTGGTGGATGGCGGCGGCGAGCAGCGCGATCGCCGAGCCGGACGACGAGCGCGCCGAGCTCTCCGCCGAGGTGCCCGAGTACGGTCCGGGCGGGAAGCGCCTGCTGTCGCTCACGCACAGCGAGCGGCCCCGGGCGTGGCACGCGGTGGCTCGCGTGGAGGGGCGCTTCGCGGGACGCGCGTGGTGCCTGCTCGAAGACGAACTCGCCGGGATCTACGACATGGACGTCTGGCCGGGGTTTCAGCGCCGCGGACTGGGCAGGGCACTGCTGCGGGTCGTGTGCGCGGCGGCGCGGTCGGCGGGCGCGACCAAGTTCGTGCTGAACGCGACGCCGGACGGCGCGATGCTGTACTCCGCCGAGGGCTTCGTGCACGTCGGCAAGGGGATCACCTACTGGCACCACCTGGACGCGTAGCTTGGCCAGCGGCCGCGCGAATCCATGCGCTCAGGCGGGCGTGAAGCCGCCGAGCACGAGCTCGATGCGCGCGCCGATGCCGCCGTGCGGCTCGACGGCGTGAACCTCGCCCCCGTGCGCCTCGGCGATCGCCCTGACGATCGCGAGCCCGAGCCCCGAGCCGCCGGCGCTCCGGCTCCGTGCGACGTCGGTGCGGTACAGCCGTTCGAACACGCGCTCGCGCTCCTCGGGGGGAATGCCGGGGCCGTCGTCGATCACGACGAACCGGACGCTGCCGAAACCGGCGCGCTCGACCTCGATGCGGACGAGGCCGGTGTCCGCGGCGGTGTGCTCGATCGCGTTGCGCGCGAGGTTGCGCAGCGCCTGCGCGAGCCGGTCGGGGTCGGCCTCCAGCGTGCCTTCGGGCGCATGGCCGAGTTCGAAGCGCCGGGAGGCGGTCAGGCTGATCCCGTCCCAGAGCTCGGCCACGAACTCCGGCAGCTCGATCCGAGACACGCGCAGGAAATCGGTCTGCTCGGCCGCGGCGAGGACGAGCAGGTCGTCGACGAGGCGGCTGATCCGCGTGATCTCGGCCTGAACGAGTCGCTCGACGCGGCGCACCTCCTCGCCGGAAGGGTCCTCCTGAGCGGCCAGAACCTCGAGCTGTCCGCGGATCACGGTCAGCGGGGTGCGGAGCTCGTGTGAGGCGTCCGCGACGAAGGCTCGCTGGCCGCGGAACGCCTCCTCGAGGCGGTCGAGCATGTGGTTGAAGGCCTCCGAGAGCACGCGCACCTCGGAGCCGTACCGACTGGCGACCTGCATCCGCGGCTCGAGATCGCCCGCGTCCACCCGCGTCGCCACGGTAGCCATGCGGCGCAGCGGGGCCGACACCCGCGCGCCCGCGACGTAGGAGGCGAGCAGCGCCAGCACCAGCGTGATTGCGCCGGCGATCCCGAACGCCGTCGCGACGCCGTGCTGGGCCCGCTCGACCGACACGAGCGGCTCGCCCGCGCCGACGATCGCGACGCCGATGTGGAGGTTCACTGGCCGCTTGCTGATCCGAACGCGTCCGACGTCGGGGACGTGCTCGGTCGAGTAGCCAAGCGTCGGCGAGAGCAGCCTGTGGCTGACCGCGTTCTCGCGCGCCTGCTCCGCGGCCGACTCGCCCTTTTCGGGCTTGGCGGAGCCGAAGACCTCCGGGTGATTGCTGATCGGCGGCTGCCCGGGAAGCAGCACGAACAGCAGCGTCGAGGTCGTCGTGAAGGGTTGCGCGTGCACGTAGCGCCCGGCATCGAGCGCCAGCTGCGCCGCCGTCGGGCGCTGGATCGACTTCAGCGCCTGAGAGAGCTGCTCCGTGTCGCTGGCGAGGTCGCGATCGATCTGGCTGCGCAGCTCGCTGCCCGTGTCGAGGTAGACGACGACGAAGATCGCCGCGACCGATACGAGCATCACTCCCGCCACCCACGCCGCGAGCCGCCAGCGCATCCCGGCGGATGGCAGCCCCCTAAGCCATCGCATCGAAGCGATACCCGATCGACCTCACCGTGACGATCGGTGCCTCATGCCGGACCTGCGGTCCGCCCGAGCCGCCGGCCGGCCGCTCGATCCGCCGGAGCTTGCGGCGCAGGTAGCCGATGTAGACATCGACCACGTTCGTTCCCGGGTCGTACTCATATCCCCAAACCGCACGCAGGATCTGATCGCGCGAGAGCACATGGCCCTGGTTGCGCATCAGGTACACGAGCAGCTCGAACTCGGTGGTGGAAAGCCGCACCAGCTCGCCGGCCCGATGGACCTCGCGCGTGATCAGGTTCACGTCGATGTCGGCACCCGACAGAACGGTGCGGGGCGTCTGCGCCGCGACGCGGAGCTGCGCCCGGACTCGCGCCGCGAGCTCGCGCAGCGAGAACGGCTTGGTGAGGTAGTCCACGGCTCCCGCGTCGAGGCCCGCGACGCGGTCCTCGATCGCGTCGCGCGCGGTGAGGACGATCACCGGCAGCTCGGGCCTTGCCATGTGCAGCTCGCTCAGCACGTCGAGCCCGCCGCGTCCGGGCAGCATCATGTCGAGCACGACGAGGTCGACGTTCTCGTCCAGCGCGGTCCGCGCCCCGATCTCGCCATCGAGCGCCGAGCGAACCTCGAACCCCTCCGCCTGCAGACCGCGCTCGAGGAAGTCGACGATGCCGGGCTCGTCCTCGATCACGAGGATCACGCCGGCGATGGTGGGCCCTCCGTGAGGAGCATGGCGCGATCATAAAGAGCGCTCCCACGGCCCCGGATCGCGAAGAGGTTTCTCATCCTACGCTGATGGCAACTTGACGCATCGCGCACACACTTCGACCATGGAGGCTGGCGTCTTCGGGGGCGGGCCCGACGGCAACGAGCTGCTCACGAACATGGTCGGGGCCGTCCTGATCGTGCTGCTCGCGGTGCTCGGCATCACGATCGTGCGAATCGGCCAGCTGATCTGGCTGCACCTGTTCCTCGGGCTCTTGTTGATGGGTCCGGTCGCCTTGAAGATGGGAAGCACCGGCTACCGCTTCACGCGTTACTACAGCGGCGACTCGGCCTACCGCAAGAAGGGTCCGCCGGAGGCGTTCCTGCGCGTGATCGCGCCGCTGATCGTCGTCCTCACGGTGATCGTGTTCGTCACGGGCCTGCTGCTGCTCTTCGGTGGCGCGCGCTCGCGGGACCAGTACCTCGAGCTGCACAAGGTGAGCTTCATCGTGTGGCTGGTGTTCACCGGGATCCACGTGCTCGCGCATCTGCCGAGCATCGTGCGCACGCTCGGCTGGGGCACCGCCCATTTGGAGCGTCCCGGCATCGCCGCGGGCGCCGCTGGCCGCTGGATCTCGCTGGCCGGCGCGTTGGTCGGGGGGCTGGTCCTAGCGATCGTGTTGATCCCGGACTTCCACTCCTGGACGGCCGCGGGCGCGTTGCTGCACCATCACCATCACGGCTAGCGGCGGGGCGAACCCACGGCGCGCTGGTCACGCGCACCGGAGTCGGGGGCGCGGCTGGAAAAGCCGTCCTTCGATCAGCGTGCGTACTCGACGGCCCGCGACTCCCGGATCACGGTCACTTTGATCTGGCCGGGGTACTCGAGCTCCTTCTCGATCTCGCGTGCGATTTCATACGAGAGCATGGTCGCGGCGTCGTCGTCGATCGAGCTGGGCGCGACCATCACGCGGATCTCCCGGCCGGCCTGCATCGCGTAGACCTTGTCCACGCCCTTGTGGCGGGTCGCGATCTGCTCGAGGTCTCGCAGCCGCTTGACGTACTGCTCGAGCGACTCGCCGCGCGCCCCGGGACGTGCGCCCGACAGCGCATCCGCGGCCTGCACGATCACGGCCTCGATCGTCTGCGGCTCGACCTCGTTGTGGTGAGCCTCCATCGCATGGGCCACCGCTTCCGACTCCCCGTACTTGCGCGCCAGCTCGCCGCCCACCAGCGCGTGCGGTCCCTCGATCTCGTGCGTGACCGCCTTACCGATGTCATGGAGCAGCGCCGCGCGTCTCGCCGTCTTGGCGCTCGCTCCGAGCTCCTCGGCCATCATCGCCGCCAGCCGCGATACCTCGATCGAGTGCGCGAGCACGTTCTGGCCGTAGCTGGTGCGGAAGCGCAGGCGCCCCAGCACCTTGACGAGCTCCGCGTGAACCCCCTGAACATTCGCTTCGAGCACCCCCTGTTCGCCGATCTCGACGATGTGGCTCTCCAGCTCGGACTTGGCCTGGTAATACATCTCCTCGATCCGCGCTGGATGGATCCGCCCGTCCTGAAGCAGCTTCTCGAGCGTCAGGCGCGCGATCTCGCGACGGACGCCATCGAAGCCCGACAGTACGACGGCGCCCGGTGTGTCGTCGATGATGAAGTCGACGCCCGTCAGGTTCTCGAGGGCGCGGATGTTGCGGCCCTCCCGGCCGATGATCCTGCCCTTCATGTCATCGGCTGACAGCTGCACGACCGAGACGGTCGTCTCGGCGGCGTGGCCCGCGGCCAGCCGCTGCATGCAGACCGACAGGATGTTGCGGACCCGGCGTTCCGCCTCGCGCTTGGTCTCGTCCTCGATCTGACGGATCCGGCGAGCGGCATCGTGGCGGGCTGCGTCCTCGATCTCATCCAGCAGCATCTGCTTCGCGCGGGCGGCGGAGAGTCCCGACACCTTCTCGAGGGTGCGCTGAAGCTCGCCGCGCGAAGCGGCGAGTGCGGCACGTTGGCGCTCGAGGTCCAGCTCGCGCTCGGCGAGCGCGGCCTCGCGCTGGGCCAAGGCCGCGGCGCGATCGGCGAGCTCCGGGTCGGCCGGCGCGACCGGCGCGACCGGCGCGATCTCGGCTCGGATCGCCGCAGGCCGGGCCGCGTGCATCCGGCCGTACACCAGCGCGGCGATCACGATTCCCACCGCGATCAGCGCTGCGGCACCGATGATTTCCATGGTCGTTCCTCTCCCTGGTGACCCGGGCGGAGGCCCGGTCCTGCTTCACAGCTATTCCATTTGGGAGCGACCGAGCGGCCGTGCGATTCGCACGAAGGATGCCGGGGTGGCGTGGGGTTCGCCGTTCAGGCGGCGGCTAAGTGGCGGTTGTGTGGTCTAGTCGGGCAGATTGGTTGCTGGGCCCGTGAGAGATCGCCGTCAACACTGAATTCCGGAATCCAAGATCTACGAGATTTGCTGGTGTTTCGTGGCCCACAGGGCCATTCGTTCGCTAACGGAATCGTAGTACCGGCGGGCGGGCGGCGCAAACATCCCGCCGCCTGGCGAGCGCACGGCCACGGCCTTCAGAGCGCATGGCGACGGCCTTCAGAGCGCATGGCGACGGCCTTCAGAGCACGCGCGAGGAGGCATATGCCCGCAACGCGTCGAGCGCCAGCTCGCCGTCGTACCCCTTGCGGATCAGGACCCCGAGCGCCCGGTCGCGCTCGCGCCGGTCGCGCGGCGGTGCCGGAAAGCGCCGTCGCAGCAGCGCCAGAGCGCGATCCAGCTCACCGGCATGGCTCTCCCCGCCGACTGTCGCCTCGATCAGGTCGGGTTCGATTCCGCGTGTCCGGAGACCGCGGGCGATCCGCTCCGTCCCCCACTCCTCGAGCTCCCGCTTGTCCTGCGCGAACAGGCGAGCGAAGCGCTCGTCGTCGAGGTAGCCCTGGTCGCGCAGCAGCGCAATCGCTTCCTCGACCACGCCGGCATCGAGCTCGTCCCGGGCGAGGTGCCGGCGTACCTCGCCGACGGTGCGCTCGCGGACGTTGAGGTAGCGGTATGCCCGCTCCAGCGCGTGCTGGAGCGCCTCGGGGTCGGGCACTTCCGCGTCCTGGAACGCCTCGGGATCGGGCACGTCCGCGGCCCTGGCTTCGCGGTCATGCACCGCCAGGCGTCTAGGCCGCCTGCTCGCCTACCGCCTCCGGGACGTCCACCGCCGTCAGCGGTGGCTCGTCCCTTGGCTCAATCGGCTTGACGAGGTCCCTGTCGATTCCGAGCACGGCGTAGATCTTGGCCTCGATCGCCTTGGCGATGTCCGGATGCTCGTCGAGGAACGCCTTGGCGTTGCCGCGGCCCTGACCGAGCCGCTCCTCCCCGTAGGAGAAGAACGATCCCGACTTGGTGATGATGTTGTGCTCGACCGCGTAGTCGATCAGGCAGCCGGAGCTGGAGATGCCCTGGCCGAACTCGATGTCGAACTCGGCCTGCTTGAACGGCGCCGCGACCTTGTTCTTGACGACCTTGACGCGGACGCGGTTGCCGACCGCCTCGGTGCCGTCCTTCAGCGTCTCGATCCGCCGGATGTCCAGCCTCACGGACGAGTAGAACTTCAGCGCGCGGCCGCCCGGCTGTGTCTCCGTCGGCCCGAACATCACCCCGACCTTCTCGCGGATCTGGTTGGTGAACACGCACAGCGTCTGGGTGCGGTTGAGCACGCCGGCCAGCTTGCGCATCGCCTGGCTCATCATCCGCGCCTGGACTCCGACCGTCTGGTCGCCCATCTGTCCCTCGAGCTCGGCGCGTGGCGTGAGTGCCGCGACCGAGTCGACCGCGATCACATCCACCGCTCCCGAGCGGATCAGCATGTCGACGACCTCCAGGGCCTGCTCGCCGTAGTCGGGCTGGGACACGAGCAGCTCGTCGATGTCCACGCCGATCTGCTGCGCGTACAGCGGATCCATCGCGTGCTCGGCGTCGATGAACGCGCACACGCCGCCGAGCTTCTGGGCCTCGGCGAGGATGTGGTAGACGAGCGTCGTCTTACCCGACGACTCCGGGCCGAAGATCTCGATGACGCGCCCACGCGGCACGCCGCCGATCCCGAGCGCGATGTCAAGCGGGAGCGCTCCGGTCGGGATCGCGTCCACCGCAACCCGCGCGCCGGGGTCGCCCATCCGCATCACAGTGCCCTTGCCGAACTGCTTCTCGATCTGGCTCAGCGCGCCCTTGAGCGCGGCCTGCCGTTTGGCGTCGGCCTTGGGATCGGGCGTCGCGCCGTTCTTCTCGTGCTCGGTCATCTAGCCTTGCGCTCCTTCTCTAAAAGCCTTTGAGTCCACCACGGTAGGCGGGGTGGCGGACGGAACCGGCAACGTAGCCCGGAGCGCTGTAACGAAACAAGACGCGTTCGTCACGGAAGGCGAACGATTTGGTGCCAATAGTGCACGGGCCGGCGGACGGGTGGCGGGCGCGTGCTCGGGTCAGGGGGGCCGGGACGTGTGTGCGCGTCAAGGGGGCCCGGGGCGCGTGATCGCCAGGGCGCCCCACCGAGCGCCCAGGGCCGCGGCGTCCTGGACCCCCGCCCCGCCCGCGAGCGCGTACGTGAACGCGGCGGCGAACGCATCGCCGCAGCCGAACGTGTCGCAACGATCTCCGGGAGGCTCGACGGCGTCCCAGCGGCCGGCGCTCTCACCCCACCAGCGCCCCCCGGCGGCGCCCTCGGTCGCCACCAGGAGCCGAGCGCGCGGCGCGGCCCGGGTCGCCCACTCGGACTCGTCCACATCGGCCGCGCTGAACACGATCGCGTCGAGCATGCGATCGTCGGCCTCGAGCGCGGCGCGGCCGCGTGGGGAGGCCACCACCAGGCCCGCCGCGCGGGCGCGGCTCAGCGCGGCGGCGTCGCCCGCCGTGAAGTAGACGCCGGCCGCGCGCGCCAGCAGCTCCCAGTCGAGCTCGTCCGACCCGCTGGGCTGAAGGCGCTCGCCGATCGTCACGATCGTGCGCTCGCCGCCGTCCACCAGGAGCGTGATGGCCCGGCGTGTCGGCTCGGGCCGCCAGGCGACGTGCACCTTCACGCCGCGCTCGGCCAGCTGCTCGGCCGCGGCCGTGCCGTTCGGGTCGCGTCCGAGCGCGCAGAAGAAGTCGACTTCGGCGCCGAGCTCCGCGAGCACGCCCGCGACGATGCCCCCGCCACCGCCAGCGCGCGCGAACACCTCGCCGGCGTGGATCACCTCGCCGGGCTGCGGGAAGCGCGGGACCCGGATGAACTCCACCCACTCCACGTGGCCGACGACGGCGACGCGCGCGCCCATCACGCCAGCGGGACCTCCGCCAGCGTCTCGTAGCGCGCGCCTCCCGCCCCCAGCCGGGAGCGCAGCAGCCTCACGCTCGAGGCCTCGAAGCTCAGCGGACTCGGCGTCCCCAGGGTGACCCCGCGCACGCGCGCACCTCGCGTGACCCGCGCGACCGTCACGTGCGCCCGAAAGCCCCGGGCCTCCGGCGCGTACCAGCCTCCGTCCTGAAGCCCCCGAGCCACCGCCGCCTGGAGCGCCCCGAGCGCCCCGGAGTCGTCGAGGAGACCCACGGCCAGCACGTGTGGGCGCCGAGCGGGCAGCCACGCAGGCTCGCCGAGCGCGAGCGCCGGCCGCCCCGCCGCGCCGGGCGCCCCCAGCGCCGCCGCGATCGCCTCGATCTCATCGGCCGGCCGCCAGCCGAGGAAGCAGAGCGTAACGTGCATCGACTCCGGCGCGACCGGCCGCAGCCCCGCGATGCCCGACAGCGCCCGGTCGCGCCAGGCTGCGAGCTCCTCGCGCACCGCCGCGGGAAGCGGGAGCGCGACGAACAGCCGCGCGCGGTCGCTCACGCGCGCTCGGGCGCAGCGGCGGCCGTGCCCGAATCGCGCTGCGGGCGGTCGGCCTCCCCGCGCAGCAGCCGCGCCAGCAGGTGCAGCGCGACGGTCGTGGAGCGGTCGCGGATGTCGGCGCGCGAGCCGGGCAGCCGCGTACGGCGCGTGATCCGCGCACCCGCGCGCGAGGAGACCGAGAAGCAGACTGTCCCCACCGGCTTCTCCTCCGTGCCGCCGCCGGGCCCGGCGATGCCGGTGATGCCGATGCCGAAGTCGGCGTCAAGGCGCTCGATCGCACCATCGGCGAGCGCCTCCGCGACCTCGGCGGACACCGCGCCGTTGCGCGCGATCAGAACCGGATCGACGCCGGCGAGCCTGGCCTTCGCCTCGTTGGAGTAGACGACGAGCCCACCCACGAAGTACTCGGAGGACCCCGCCCGATCGGTGAGGCGGGCCGCCATCAGCCCGCCCGTGCACGACTCGGCGGTGCCGACCGTCCCCCCCGCCTCGGACATCAGCAGGGCCGCGACCTGCTCGTCGATCGTCGAGCCGTCCTCGGAGAACAGCGTGTCGGCGTGCCGCGAGCGGATGAAGTCGATCAGGGCCCGGTACGCCGCGGACGCATCCGGCTCGTATGTGACCGCGACCTCGATCTCGCCGCGCCGCAGGCAGGTCGTGATCTCGAGCGGATCGAGCTGCAGGCCGTGGTCCGCGGCCGCTCGCAGCGTCGCAGCGATCTCGGACTCCGGGATCCCGAACAGACGCACGATCCCGCGCTCGTAGACGGTCGCGCCGGCGATCGCCGCGCGAAACGCCTCGGTGCCGAGCGCGATCTCCCACATCGGCTGAAGCTCGCGGGGCGGGCCGGGCAGCACCACCACCGTGGGCCGCGCGCCTTCCAGGGGCGGAACCACGAGCCCGGGAGCGGTCCCGATCGGGTCGAGCACCGTCGCGCCCCGCGGGATCACCGCCTGCTTGCGATTGGACTCGCGGACCGCGTCGGGATCGAGGTTCGGCCAGCGCTTCATCAGCGGCTCGAGGATCGCGTGGATCCGTTCCTCCAGGGCAACGTCCAGGATCATCTCGCGCCCGGAGAAGCGCCCCACCACCTCCGCGGTCAGGTCGTCCGCGGTCGGGCCCAGGCCGCCGCTGGTGATGATCAGCGCCATCCCCTCCGCGGCCATGAAGCGCAGCGCCGCGTCGAGGTCCTCGGGACGGTCGCCGACGATCTGGATCATCGCCGCCTCGACGCCGAGCTCGCGCAGGCGCTCCGACAGCCACGGCCCGTTGCGATCGCTGATGATCCCGGTCAGGACCTCCGTGCCAGTCACGAGGATCCCGGCCCGGACGGGCGCGCCGGAGCTCATCGAAGCCCGCTCACGCGCACCGGGGCTGCTGGGCGGGCGCCAGCGGGTGATGGCCGCCGGGGTCCAGCGCGAACCCGATCGAGCTCGCGGAGGCCGCGACCGGCACCGCGACCCCGTTGACCTTCATCTGGATCGCGTTGTTGCCGAGCGTGAGCAGCATCTTGGCCGCCGTCTTGGTCGGGATCGTCTGGCCGGCCGAGAAGATCTGCCCGGGGATCAGCATCTTGCCGGTCCCGTCGACGAGGCATACGTAGACAGTGCCCGTCGGGACCAGCTGCAGCTTCACGCTCGTCGGCTTGGCGGCCAGCACCGTCGGGATCCGGTGCGTGGGGTGCGCCGCGTGGTGGGTGGTCGTGCGCGTCCGCACCCCGGCGCCGGATGGGTTCTTCGAGCCGGTGCCCGAGCCGATCACGTACAGCGCGACCACGACGCCGACAAGTACCACCCCGATCACCGCCCAGGACGGGATCAGCGGCCCGCGCGCGGCCCGCTCGCGCTCGCGCGTGAGCGTCGAGACCGGCCGCATGTCGTGGTCGGAAACGCGCTCGTAGCGGCGCTTGTACTCGTCGATCAGCATCCTCGAGTCCAGCCCGAGGAAGTCGCCGTATGTCCGCAGGAAGCTCTTCACGTACACGGGGCCCGGCAGCAGGTCCCACTCCTCGTTCTCGATCGCGCGCAGGTACTTCGCGCGGATCTTCGTCCGCGCCTCGACCTCGCTCATGTCGATCCGGTTGCGCAGGCGCGCGTCGCGCAGTGTCGAGCCGATCTCAGCCATCGAACCCGAAGGCTAGCGCCCGGCCGCGGTCCGAAAAGCGGCGCGGCGCCGGGCTGCGGTGCTTCTCAGCGGACGGTCAGGACGAGCGCGTGAACTTGACCGAGCCGTCCCAGGAGAGGTCGTCCTTGAGGCACCCGTCGGACGCGAAGCACGTGTGCTCCTGAGCGGGGGCGTAGTGGCCCGGGCTGATGTGCACCTTGAAGTAATGACCCTTGCGCAGCGAGGCGAAGGTCGCGGCCCTGACGGGGAACTTCGCCATCAGCTGCGCGGGCATGCCGAACTCGGGCTGGAGCAGCTGGATGTCGTTGAAGCGCTCCGCGCAGCTTCCCGTGCTGAACCCCCAGCCGCCCGAGAAGTCCTTGCCGGTGAAGCCGATAAACCCGCCCACCGCGCCGACCTCCACCCGCGAGCGGCCGCCGCTGCCGGCGCCGGGAACGTCGAGCACCGCCTGCTGGCCGGGTTGGGGCCGCGCCTCGCCGGTGCAGTTCGCGATCCCCGGCTGGCATCCGGTGTCGCTCAGGGTCACCTTGGAGCTGTTGGACGCGAGCGGCGAGGCCTTGGCGTCGCGCTTGTCGTGGCCGCCACCGATCCCTCCAGAGCCGACGTGCATCGTCAGCTTGTAGCTCGTGACCCAGGAGAAGTGCGTGGTCTCGTTGTAGATCTCGGTCACCTCGCCGCACTCGGGCGAGGTCTGCGACATCGTCTTGCTGTTCAGCGTCCCCGAGCCGGTGTAGAGGACGCTCCACGTCTCGGTCCGCGCCGAGGCGGCGGAAACCATCGCCACCGACCAGAGCAGGACGACGGCAGCCAACGGCAACGAGACACACGCCCGCTTGAACACGCGCGCAGTATCGCAGAGCCCGCGGCGGGGTCTCAGCGGCGCACGCCACCAGCCCTCTCAGGAGACGGCGTCGTCCTCGTCGTCCGGGACCCGGACGGGCGTGCCATGCGCCTGGAATCCGCCCGCCCCATCGGCCTCGGCCAGATGCGAGAGGATCCGCGGAACGTCCGCCTCGGTGATCAGAACCTGCCGCGGCTTGGAGCCCTCGTAGCCGGAGATGATCCCGCGTCGCTCCAGCATGTCGATCACCCTTCCCGCGCGCGTGTAACCGAGCCGCAGCCGCCGCTGCAGCATCGAGGTCGAGGCGGTGCCCATCTGCGCGACCAGCGAGATCGCCTCCTCGAGCAGCGGGTCTTCGTCGGGATGGAACTCGGAGGATTCCTCCGAGGAGCCATCCGCGGACTCGACCGCCTCGAGCAGCTCCTGGTGGAACTCGGGCTCCCCCTGCCGCCGCCAGGCTTCGGTCAGCTCGGCGATCTCGTCCTCGTTCACCCACGCTCCCTGGATGCGCTGGATCTTGGAGCTGCCCACGGGGGAGAACAGCATGTCGCCCTGCCCCAGCAGCGCCTCCGCGCCGTTCTGGTCGAGGATTACCCGGGAGTCGGTCTGCGAGGACACCGCGAACGCGATCCGGGAGGGGACGTTGGCCTTGATCATCCCGGTGATCACGTCCACGCGCGGTGACTGCGTGGCGAGCACGAGGTGGATTCCGACGGCGCGAGCCTTCTGTGCGAGGCGGATGATCGAGTCCTCCACGTCCGCCGGGGCCACCATCATCAGGTCCGCCAGCTCGTCGATCACGCACAGGATGTAGGGCAGCGCCGGCTCTCCGCGCTTCTCCCGGGAACGGTTGAGCTCGGGCAGCGAGCGAGTCCGCGCCAGCGACATGATCCCGTAGCGCTGCTCCATCTCCTTCACGAGGTTCTGCAGCGCGTTGGCGGCCATCCGCGGCGAGGTGATGACCGGGGTCAGCAGGTGCGGGATGCTCTCGTAGTGATTGAGCTCCACCTGCTTGGGGTCGACGAGCACGACGCGCACGTCGTGCGGGGTCGCGCGCAGGAGGATCGACGAGAGCATCGCGTTCACGCACGCGGACTTGCCGGCGCCGGTGGTGCCGGCGACGAGCAGGTGGGGCATCTTCGCCAGGTCGGCCCCGATCGCGCGGCCGGCGATGTCCTTGCCGAGCCAGACCGTGAGCGGCGACCAGTCCGCGGGCGGCTCCTGGAAGACGTCTCCAAGGTGCACGATCCGGCGGCGGGCGTTCGGCACCTCGACTCCGACCGCCTGCTTGCCGGGGATCGGCGCGAGGATCCTGATGTCCGTCGCGGCAAGCGCATACGCCAGGTCGTCCTTGAGCTGCGCGACCTTCGAGACCTTCGTGCCGGGTGCCAACCGCAGCTCGTAGCGGGTGATGTGCGGCCCGGTCACCCGACCGATGACCTTCGCCTCGATCCCGAAGTGGCCGAGGGTCTCGACGAGCGTGCGCGCGACCTGCTCCTGCCCGGCCGTGTCGGGCTTGGCCGCCTCGCCGGTCGCGCGGGTCAGGAAGCGAGCCGGGGGCACGCGCCAGACGAAGTCGGGATCGTCGGTGATCGAGGCGCGGTAGCGGCCCTGAGGCGTGAGGTCCTCCGGCGATGGAGCCTGGGAAGGAGCCGATTCGGGTACCTCGTCGGCCTCGTCGTCGAAGGACGATTCCGCGGAATCGTCTTCGGAATCGAACTCGATCGGGGGCGCCTCGACGTGGGTCGCGCGCACGACGAGCTCCGAGGTATCCGGCTCGGGCCCCAGCAGCAGCTCGGGGTCATCCGCGAGTGAATCCTCCGGCTCGTAGCGAGCTCGAGCGACCGCGGTCGCCGGCCGGCGCGTCGCGAGCTCCTCGGTCGAGCGCCGCAGCGCGCGGCTGGTGTTGGCCACCCCGGTGCCGGTGAGGCGAAGGATGGACGCCAGTGTCGCGCCGCTCACCAGAATCAGCCCCGCGAGGAACAGGAACACGGCGAGGATGTGAGCCCCCACCCGCGAGAACAGGTGCGAGACGACCCACAGCTCCGCCTGGCCGACGATGCCGCCGCGGGACTCGAACGCGCTCGGGTGCCAGAACCAGCGCGCCGGCGCCGCCCCGGGCCCGATCCCGAGCGTGCCCGCGGCAAGCCCGAGGCTCAACGCCGCCACCAGGCACACCGTCCCAGTCCTGATCGGCCGCGCGGGCGGGCGCAGCTCGCGCATCAGCACCAGGAGCCCCCCCGCGACCAGCCCGGCAGGAATCGCGTAGCCCAGCGCGCCCAGCAGGAAGCGCATCGAGGTCACGGTGCCGTTGCCGAGCGCCCCGCCGGCCCAGTGCAGGTAGGCGACGCCCGCCAGGAACACGCCGACGGCGATCATCGCGAGCGCCAGGATGTCGATGTGGTGGGGCTCGAGCTCGACCGGCAGCGAGGGCAGCCGCGCGAGCAGCGGGCGACGGCTCCGGCCACGTGCCGGCCTGCGCCTGCCCTTCTGACGGCGGTTTGCCATGTCCGAAGGGATGGCTTCGACGGCGCCGCCGCGCCTCCTGCCGTGTATCAAGCGCCACTAAAGATGCGCAGCGGGCGCCACCTGCGCCCGTACCATCTGTCGGCAGCATGACCGACTACGAACGCCCCCCTCGCGTGCTGGTGGTCGAGGACGACGACGCGATCGCCCAGGTCCTCCAGCGCTCGCTGCGGATGGAGGGCTACGACGTGAAGATCGCGGGCGACGGGATCGGGGCGCTCGACGCCGCGCACGCGTTCCTGCCGGACCTGGTGATCCTGGATCTCGGGCTGCCGGGGCTGGACGGAATCGAGGTCGCCAAGACGCTGCGCCAGGGGGAAAACGACGTCCCGATCCTCGTGCTGACCGCGCGCGATGCGGTCGAGAGCCGGGTGGAGGGACTGGACTCGGGCGCGGACGACTACCTGGTCAAGCCGTTCGAGCGCCAGGAGCTGCTCGCGAGGCTGCGTGCGCTCCTGCGCCGCCGCCCGCCGCGCGGCCAGGCCACGCTGACGGTGGGCGACCTGAAGCTGAACCCCGACACGCATGAAGTGACCCGCGGCGGGCGGGAGATGGAGCTGACGCAGCGCGAGTTCGAGCTGCTGGAGTATCTGATGCGCAACGAGCGGATCGTGATCTCCCGCCAGCGGCTGCTCGACGAGGTGTGGGGATATGACCCTTTCTCAATGACCAACACGATCGAGGTGTTCGTCTCGAACCTTCGAAGGAAGCTGGAAGCCGGCGGTGAGCCCAGGCTCCTACATACGATCCGCGGCGCGGGCTACGTTCTCCGCGTATAGGTCGGTCCCGATCCGCTGGCGGCTGGCCGGCGGCTCCGCGGTGCTGACCTTCGTGATCCTGGCGTGCTTCGCCGCGATCGTCGGCGTGCTCACGACCAGGCAGGTGCGCGGCCAGTTCAACGACGAGGTCCACTCCGCCACCGACCAGCTCCAGCAGCAGCTCAACGGCAAGCTCAAGTTCGCGGGCGGTTTGATCACCAACTGCGACCAGCCGGTGAGCCTCACCGACTACGTCAGCGCGGAGCACGCGCAGATCCGGATCTTCGACGGGCCC
The DNA here is from genome assembly GCA_963849285.1 of uncultured Solirubrobacterales bacterium. Classification (GTDB taxonomy): domain Bacteria; phylum Actinomycetota; class Thermoleophilia; order Solirubrobacterales; family Solirubrobacteraceae; genus Palsa-465. The sequence continues at coordinate 697,681 of CAWKGS010000005.1, read as the reverse complement.
GATCTGCTCTGCACCCAGGACGAGTTCAAGATCAAAGGCACCAAATCGCTGCCGGCGACGCCGGACTTCCCCGCCCCCACGATCGCAAGCGGCACCTTCCAGGAGTTCGGCTACCGGATCGAGGTGCGCGAGCTGGGGGTGCAGCCGAGCGGCGAGGTGACCCTCGTGTACGCGCGCCCGCTCTCGGACGTTGACCACACCCTCGCCCGGGTGCAGTTCTTCCTGCTGCTCGGCGTACTGGGCGGCACCGTGCTGGCGCTGCTCGCCGGGCTCGCGACCGCGCAGCGCGCCACGCGCCCGATCACGCAGCTGACCGAGGCGGCGCGCGAGATCGAGCGTACGCGCGATCCCAGCCGCCGGATCCCGCACCCGAAGGCCGATGACGAGGTCGCAGAGCTGGCTCGCACGCTGGAGGGGATGCTGCAGTCGCTCGACGCCGCGCGCGCGGAGACCGAGACCGCGCTCGATCGCCAGCGCGAGTTCGTCGCGGACGCCTCGCACGAGCTGCGCACCCCGCTCACCAGCGTGCTCGCGAACCTCGAGCTGCTGGCCGAGGAGCTCGAGGGCGAGCAGGCGGAGACCGCGCAGGCGGCGCTGCGCTCGACCCGGCGGATGCGGCGACTGGTCGGCGACCTGCTGCTGCTGGCACGCGCCGACGCCCAGCGCACGCCGGCGCTGAAGCCGATGGACCTCTCAGAGGTGCTGACGGAGGCGGCGGCCGAGCTGGGCCCCGTGGCGGACGACCACGAGCTCTCGATCGACGCCGTCGCCGCGCCGGCCGCGGGCGTCGCAGACGATCTGCACCGGCTCGCCCTGAACCTGCTCGAGAACGCGGTGCGGCACACGCCGCCGGGCACCCATGTCCGGGCGGCCACCGGAACCGAGAACGGACACGCGCTGCTGATCGTCGAGGACGACGGCCCCGGGATCCCCCATGAGATCGAGCGCCGCGTGTTCGAGCGGTTCGTGCGCGGCGGGCGCGACGGAGCGCGCGGCTCGGGACTGGGATTGGCGATCGTCCGCGCGGTCGCCGAGTCGCACGGAGGGACGGTGACCCTCGAGCGTCCGCCGGCCGGCGGAACGCGCTTCGTGATCCGGGTCCCCGGCGATCAGACCTCGACCACGACCGGGAGCACCATCGGGCGCCGGCGCAGCCGGTCGTAGACGAACGCGGCGAGATCGTCGTGCAGCTCCTGCTGGAGCAGGTCGATCTCGCGCACGCCGTCGCTCGCGGCGCGGGCCAGCGAGCGCTCCACCTCCTCGCGGATCTCGCGCACCAGCCAGTCGGTCTGATCGATGAATGGAACGCCGCGGAAGATCACCTCGGGCGGCGCGACCGACTCGCCGGTCTGCTCGGAGACGGTCGCGACGACGATGAAGATCCCGTCGGCGGAGAGCATGCGCCGGTCGCGCAACGCGACATCGGCCGGGTCGCCGATGTCGACCCCGTCGACGAAGATCATCCCGGCCTGCTCGCGCTCGCCCAGCCGCGCGCCGCCGGAGTCGAGCTCGAGCGGCAGCCCGTTCTCGGTGGCGAAAACATCGTCGGGATCGATGCCGACGGCGTCGGCGAGCTGCGCGTGCAGGTGGATCCGCTTGTGGTCGCCGTGGACCGGCATCACGTAGCGCGGCTTGACGAGGTTGAGCATCAGCTTCAGCTCCTCGCCGTAGCCATGGCCCGAGGCGTGGATCGGGGCATCGCTCGGGGTGATCACGTCGCAGCCGATGTGGAACAGCCGGTCGACGGTCTCGTTCACGGTCCGCTCGTTGCCGGGAATCGGCGTCGCCGAGAAGACCACCGTGTCGCCGCGGCGCAGCTTGATCAGCCGGTGATCGTTGTGGGCCATCCGCCGCAGCGCCGACAGCGGCTCGCCCTGCGATCCGGTCGAGAGCACGATCACCTTGTGCTCGGGCCAGTCCTCGACCTCCTGGGGTTGGATCAGCAGGCCCTCCGGGATCTCGATGTGCCCCAGCGACCGCCCGATGTTGACGTTCTTGCGCATCGACCGACCGACCATCGCGACCTTGCGCCCAAGCTGGGCGGCGGCGTCGACCACCTGCTGGACGCGGTGGATGTTGGAGGCGAAGCTGGTGACGATGATCCTGCCGTCGGCGCGGGCGAACACCTCCTCCAGTCGCGGGCCGACCTGGCGCTCGGAGGGCGAGAATCCCGGGCGATCGGCGTTGGTCGAGTCGCCGCAGAGCAGGAGCACGCCCTCGCGGCCCAGCTCCGCCAGGCGCGAGACGTCCGCCGGCGGGCCGTCGACCGGGGTCTGATCGAACTTGTAGTCGCCGGTCATAAGCACCGTCCCGAGCTCGGTGCGGATCGCGACCGCGCATGAGTCCGGGATCGAGTGGGTCATGTGGATCAGCTCGATCGTGAACGGCCCGGCGTCGATCTGCTCGCCGGGCGCCACGTCCTCGAGGCGCACGTCGCGCAAGTGATGCTCGTCGAGCTTGGAGCGGGCCATCGCGACGGTCAGCCGCCCGCCGTAGACGACGGGCGGCTCCTCGCCGCCGAGCTCGCGCAGGACCCACGGCAGCGCGCCGAGGTGGTCCTCGTGCCCATGCGTGATCACGATCGCCTCGATGTCGTCGGCGCGCTCGCGCAGGTAGGTGAAGTCCGGCAGGACGAGGTCGATCCCGAGCATCTCCGCGGTCGGGAAGCGCAGCCCCGTGTCGATGACCACGAGCCTACCCTCGTGCTCGATGACCATCATGTTCTTGCCGATCTCGCCCAGCCCCCCGAGCGGCAGGACGCGCAACGCGCTCGTCACGCGCTGCTTGCCTGAAGCAGGCCGTGGCGCTCGAGCATCGCGCGCACGGTGGCGGCCTCGCGATCGTCGAGCTCAACGTAGGGCAGCCGCGGCACGCCGACCTCGATCCCGAGCATGTTCAGCGCCGCCTTGGTCACGCAGGCAAGCGGCGCGATGGTCATATCGCGATAGACGTCCCGGAGGCTCGCGTCGATCTCGCGACGGCGATCCGGCTCGTCGGCCATCCGGTGCATCTCCTCGCCGACCACGTGACTGGCGACGCAGATCCCACCCGCCTCCCCCATGTCGAGCACGTCCGCGACCAGGTCGTCGTTGCCGGCGTAGATCATCAGCCCGTCTACCTTCGCCAGGTTGTCGGGGTTGGCCTGTTTGACGCCGACGATGTGCTCGATCTGGGCGAGCTCGGCGAGCAGGTCGTTCGGCAGGTCGAGGCCGGTGCGCTGTGGGATGTTGTAGAGCAGGATCGGCAGGTCGGTGGCCGCGTCGATCTCCTCGTAGTGGCGAACGATCCCGCGGCGCGAGGGGCGGTTGTAGTAGGGCGTGACCGACAGCAGCGCATCGGGACCGATCTCGGTCGCGCGCTCGGTCATCCGGACCGCGTGGCGGGTGTCGTTGGAGCCGACGCCGGCGACGATCGTGCAGCGGCCCTTCATCTCCTCGACCGCGAGCCGGATCATCGCGAGCTGGTCCTCGTCGGACAGCGTCGAGGACTCGCCGGTGGTGCCGCAGATCACGAGCCCGTCCGAGCCGTGGTCGGCGAGGTGGTGCATCAGCCGCACCGCCGCCTGCTCGTCGAGCGCGCCGTCGGCGTCGAAGGGAGTGACCATCGCGGTCAGGATCGCGCCGAAGCTCGCGGGCATCGGGCGATTATCGCATCGACCGCGGGCGGTCAGCTGCCCGCGTCCGAGCGCTTCGGGGCACCCCACGCGAGCACCGCCAGCGGGCCTAGCTCGGGCTTGCGGTGCTCGGGCGCAGCCGACGTGCGCAGCTCCGGCTTGTGCTGGGAGACCAGGTGCGTGACCGGCGCGCCCGTGGCGCGCTCGATCCGCTCCGGAAGGCCGGCGTGGAGCCACTTGGAGAAGCGCATCGGCAGCGTCGAGAGAATGATCTCGTCGTAGCGCTTGGGATCCCATGCTTCGATCACAGCGACCAGCGGATCGCCGTTGCCGACCGAACCCTCGGCCTCGAGCCCGGCCTCGCGTAGCTGCGCGACCGCCTGGGCCAGCTGCTCGTGCGCCGCTTCGCGCCCGCCGCCGAACGGCGTCGCGGGAATGATCAACGTAAACGCGGTCGGCCGCTGCGCGCCACGCACCTTCAGGGCTGCCACGAGATCACCGGAGGTGGCGGTCACGTTGGCTATGACCAGCACGCTCCGCTTCCACGTCATGTGACCCTCCAAATCAGTTTGTGCTCACAACATACCGCACGGTCCGGTCTCTCAATCAGGGCTCAGGAGACCTGTTACAAAAGGTGTTCGAGCCCGATCACGGGAGACTCGGTCAGCCCGCCGACGCGCCGGATCGCGAGCAGCACACCGGGCATGAAGGACTCCCGGTCGATCGAGTCATGCCGGATCGTGAGGGTCTGGCCGATGTCGCCGAGGATCACCTCCTGATGGGCCACGAGGCCCGGGAGCCGAACCGAATGGATCGGCACGTCGCCCAGCGCGGGCGCCATCAGGGCCGCCGTGCGCGCCGCGGTGCCCGAGGGCGCGTCGAGCTTGCGCTCGTGGTGCAACTCGATGATCTCGGCCTTGGACATGTGCCTGGCGGCCTGCGCGGCGAACTGCATCATCAGGACCGCGCCGATCGCGAAGTTGGGGGCGACGAACACGTTGCCATCGCCGCGCAGACCCTCCAGCGAGGACGGCTCGAACCCGGTCGTTCCGATGACCACGTGCACCCCGCGGGCAACCGCCTCGCGCGCGTTGGCGACGACGCTCGAGGGCACCGTGAAGTCGACCAGCACCGCGGGACCCGCCGCGAGCGCCTCCGCCACCGAGGAGCCAAGCGCCGGATCGGCCCGCGCGACCAGGTCCATGTCCGCGGCGCCCTGGACCGCACGGCAGACGGTCTCCCCCATCCGCCCGGCGGCCCCGGCGACCGCGACCTTGATCAACGCGCGGCCCCGGGCATCGCAAGCAACCCCTCGAGCGCCTGATCGAACCGCGACTGATCGGGTCCGATCCCGGCCGCCGAGAGGCGCTCGGGCGCCCACAGCTCCTCGACCAGCGCGGCCAGATCGGCATGGGTGACCGCGTCGATGCGTTCGACCACGTCGTCCAGCGAAAGCAGCGGCGCGGCCGCGAGCAGCTCGGAGCCGAGGCGGTTCATTCGCGCTCCGGTCGATTCGAGCGAGAGCACCACGCGGCCTTTGAGGTTCTCCTTGGCGCGCACGAGCTCCTCCTCGGTCGCCGGCTCCGCGCGCAGGTGCTCGAGCTCGGCGCCGACGACGGTCAGGACCTCGCTCAGGTTCTCGGCTCGGGTGCCCAGGTACAGCCCCACCTGCCCGCTGTCCTGGAAGGCGCTCGTGAAGGAGTACACGGCGTAGGCCAGCCCGCGACGCTCGCGCACCTCCTGGAACAGCCGCGAGGACGAGGTGCCGCCGAAGATCGTGTCGAGCACGCGCAGCGCGAACCGGCGCTCGTCGTGGCGCGAGAGGCCGGGCGCGCCCAGGCACACGTGGTACTGCTCGGTGTCCTTGCGCTCGAAGCGCAGGGTCGCCGTGCCCAGCCGCGGCGGCCGAGTCGCACGGATGGCCGGCGCCGGCGCGTGTGGCTGGCCGATCGAGCGGGCGGCCAGCTCGACCAGGGCCTCGTGCTCGACCGCGCCGGCGGCGGCGATCACCACGTTCGAGGGCATGTAGCGCGAGCGATGGAAGGTCGCGATCTCGCCGACCGGCGTGTCGGCGATGACCGACGCGCGGCCGATGATCGCGCGCCCGAGCGGATGGTCGCCGAAGACGGCCTCGCCGAGCACGTCGAAGACCTTCTCCTGGGGATCGTCCTCGTACATCGCGATCTCCTCGAGGATCACCGCGCGCTCGGACTCGACGTCGTCCAGCGTCGGCCTGAACACCATGTCGGCCATCACGTCGAACGCCTCGGGCAGGTGCTGGTCGATCACGCGCGCATAGACCGAGGTGCTCTCCTTCCCGGTGCCCGCGTTGAGCTCGGCGCCCATCGCGTCGAAGATCTGGTCGATCTCCAGCGAGGCGTACTTCGAGGAGCCCTTGAACAGGAGATGCTCGATCAGGTGCGAGAGTCCGGCCTGTTCGTCGCTCTCGCCGCGCGACCCCGTGCCGATCCAGAAGCCGAGCGCGACGGACCGGACGGAGGGCATCGCCTCCGTCACGATCCGCACGCCCGACTCGAGCGTCGTCAGCCGATGCGCCGAGGCCACCTGGGCCGGCCCCCGGAGCGTCTAGTAGCGCGGGCGATCGGGATCGCGGTCGCGGACCCGCCCGCCATCGCGACCACCGTCGCGCCCGCGCTCGCGGTCACGATCGCGGTCACGCGGACCACGGTCACGATCGCGGTCGCGCGGGCCACGGTCACGGTCGCGGTCGCGCGGACCCCGGTCGCGTCCGCCGCGCGGGCCGCCGTTGTCGCCGCTGCCGACCGACGCGAGCTCCTCGACGCTCTTGCCGGCAACCTCAGGATCATCGGCCAGGCGCAGCCCGATGCGACCGCGTTCGCGGTCGACCTCGACTACGCGGACGGACACCTCGTCGCCCTTGTTGAGGACCTCCTCGACCGTGCCGATCCGGCGCCCGGGGGCAACGTTGGAGATGTGCAGGAGCCCGTCGGTGCCCTTGGAGAGCTCGACGAACGCGCCGAACGTGGTGGTCTTGACGACCTTGCCGGTGAACTCGTCGCCGATCTCGACCTCCTTGGTCATCGAGCGGATCCGGTCGACCAGCGCATCGCCGCGCTCGCCGACGGAGGCGTAGACGAGCACCTGACCCTCGTCGTTGACGTCGATCTGGGCGTCGAACTCCTCCTGCAGCGCGCGGATCGTCTCGCCGCCCTTGCCGATCAGCAGCCCGATCTTCTCGGGATCGATCTGGATCGAGGAGATCCGCGGCGCGTGCTTGGAGAGCTCGGCGCGCGGCACGTCGATCACCTTGCCCATCTCCTCGAGGATGAACTGCCGGGCGACCTTCGCCTGCGAGAGCGCGTCGCGCATGATCTCGAAGGTGACGCCGGTGATCTTGATGTCCATCTGCAGCGCGGTGATCCCGCGCTCGGTGCCGGCGACCTTGAAGTCCATGTCCCCGAGGTGGTCCTCGACGCCGGCGATGTCGGTCAGGATGATGTAGTCCTCGCCCTCCTTGATCAGCCCCATCGCGATCCCGGCGACGGCGCGCTTGATCGGGACGCCAGCGTCCATCAGCGACAGGGTTGAGCCGCAGACACTGGCCATCGAGGACGATCCGTTGGACTCGAGGATGTCCGAGACCACGCGGATCGTGTACGGGAACTCCTCCTGCGAGGGGATCATCGGCACCAGCGAGCGCTCGGCGAGCGCACCGTGACCGATGTCGCGGCGCTTGGGGCCGCGCATGAACCCGGCCTCACCGACCGAGAACGGCGGGAAGTTGTAATGGTGGAAGTAGCGCTTGGAGGTTTCGAGCCCGAGCGTGTCCAGGCGCATCTCCTCGCGCGTGGTGCCGAGCGCGACCACGCTGAAGGCCTGCGTCTGGCCACGCGTGAACAGCGCCGATCCGTGCGTCCGGGGCGCGACGCCGACCTCGATCGAGATCGGGCGGATCTCGTCCGCGCCGCGGCCGTCCGGCCGGCGCTTGTGGACCGCGATCCGCTCGCGGATCAGGGTCTTCTCGAGCGCGTCGAACGCGAGCTGGGCGCGTGCCCGGTACTCCGCGTAGGTGTCGGCCTCCGGGTCGCCCGAATACCTGACGAGGATCTCCTCCTCGACGGCCTTCGTCGCGTCCTGGCGCTCGAGCTTGTCCTCGACCTGGGTGGCTGCGTCGAGCGCATCGCCGTGCGAGGACTTGATCTGCTCGTAGAGGTTGGAGTCGATGACCGGCGCGACCACCGGGAGCTTCTCCTTGCCGGCCTGCTCCGCCAGCTCGCGCTGGACGGCGCAGATGCGCTTGATCGCCTCATGGGCGATGTCGAGGGCATCGAGGATCTCCGCCTCGGGAATCTCGTTCGCGCCGGCCTCGACCATCAGGATCGCCTCGTCGGTGCCGGCCACGATCAGGTCGAGGTCGGTGTCCTCGACGAGGTCCTCCTCGCTGGGATTCACGACGAAGTTGCCGTCGACCTTGCCGATCCTGACCGAGCCGACGGGCGTCGGCAGCGGAACGCTCGAGACCATCAGCGCAGCGGAGGCGCCGTTCATCGCGAGGATGTCGTATGGGTTGACGTGGTCAACCGACATCGGCAGCGCGACGAGCTGGGTCTCATAGCGCCAGCCCTTGGGGAAGAGCGGGCGGATGGGGCGATCGATCAGGCGCGCGGTCAGCGTCGCCTTCTCGCCCGCGCGACCTTCGCGCTTGAAGAAAGAGCCGGGGATCTTCCCGGCCGCGTACATCCTCTCCTCGACGTCGACCGTGAGCGGGAGGAAGTCCACGTCACGGAGGTTGCCGGCGGTCGCGGTACAGAGGACCATGGTGTCGCCCGAGCGGACGACGACGGCGCCGGAGGCCTGCTTGGCCAGCTTGCCGGTCTCGAACGAGATCTCCTTGCCCTCGATCTCGACGGAGACGCGCGTAACGGCGTCAGACATATTCAGTTCCCTTCTTGCTCCGCCCTTCGGTCGGCGGAGTGCTTCGTTTCTCTTCTTTAGTTCCGAACGAAGAGGATGGTAGCGGGCACACCAACCGGACCGACCGGTCCGTTTGTGGTACGGTAAGCGGACCGCTCTGTCCAGTTTACATCGTTCGAGGAGCCCGGATGTCAGCATCGCCCCAGGTCCGACCGTCCAGCAACCGCTGGCTGATCCTCGTGATCGCCTGCCTGGCGCAGTTCATGGTGGTGCTCGACGCCACGATCGTGAACGTCGCGCTGCCCTCGATCCAGCGCGGGCTGCGCTTCTCCCCCGCGAACCTGCAATGGGTCGTCAACGCCTACACCCTCGTCTTCGGCGGCTTTCTGATGCTCGGCGGTCGCGCCGCCGATCTGATCGGACGCAAGCGCCTGTTCGCGGCGGGCATCGCATTGTTCTCGGTGGCCTCGATGCTCAACGGGCTCGCGCAGTCCTCGACGATGCTGATCGCGGGCCGGGGTCTGCAGGGTCTCGGCGGGGCGCTGCTCTCGCCCGCCGCGCTGTCGATCCTCACCACGACCTTCACCGAGAACCGGGAGCGCACCAGGGCGCTCGGGGTATGGAGCGCGATTGCCGCCGGCGGCGGCGCGGTCGGCCTGCTGCTCGGAGGAGTGCTGACCGACCTGGTCTCCTGGCCCTGGATCTTCATCGTCAACGTGCCCGTCGGCGCGATCGCGCTGATGCTCACGCTGAGATACGTCCCCGAGTCCCGCGCGGACCTCGGGCATCGCTCGTTCGACCTCGCGGGGGCGGTGTCGGTCACCGCCGGACTGGTGGTGCTCGTCTTCGCGATCGTCAAGGCACAGGCGTACGGCTGGGAATCCGGCCGGACCATCGCGCTGCTGAGCGCGGGCGTGATCATCCTGGCCGCGTTCATCGCGATCGAGCGACGCAGTGCGGCGCCACTCGTCGATCTGCGGATCTTCAGGGTGCGCACGCTGGCGGTCGCCGACGGGGTCCTGCTGCTGGTCGCGTCCGGGATGTTCGGGATGTTCTTCTTCGCCTCGCTGTACGTGCAGGACATCCTCGGCTACAGCCCGCTGCGCGCCGGCTTGGCGTTCCTGCCGGTGACGCTCGGGATCGTGATCGGCGCCGGCCTGGCCCAGCAGCTGATCCGCCGTGTCGGCGTGCGCAATGTCGCGGCCGGCGGCATCACGCTTGCCGCAGCGGGCATGGTCGTGCTCACCCAGGTACCGGTCCACGGCAGCTACCTCGCCAATCTGCTCAGCGGCCTGGGCCCGATGAGCATCGGCATGGGCCTGACCTTCGTCCCGATCACGCTGCTCGGGACCGGCGCGGTCAGCGGCAACGACGCCGGGCTCGCATCGGGCCTGTTCAACACTGCCCAGCAGGTCGGGGGCTCGCTCGGCCTCGCGATCCTCTCGACGCTGGCGGCGAACCAGACCAGCAGCTTGCTGCATGGCTCGAGCGGCGGGCAGACCGCCGCGCTGATCGCCCGGGTGTCGGGCTACCACGTCGCATTCGCGGCAGCCGGCGTGATGCTCGCGGCGGGGGCCGTGATCATGGCACTGATGCTGCGCGAGCGCCACGTGCGGGCGATCGAGACGGAGCTCGAGCCGGCGAGCGTCGCGGCATAGGAGCTAGCGATTAGCAACGGTTCGCTAACGGAACGCCCACGTTGGCCGATTACCGTGCCGCCCGAACGGTACTCGAGACTTGCCCAGCCTCCGCAGACAGATCGGCCGGATCGTCGTCACGCTCGGCGCGACTGCGCTGGTGGCCGCCGTCCTGGCGTGGGCGCACGCCGGGGGCTCGGACGAGCGGCCGCTGGTCGCGGCGGTGCCCGGCACCTACTACACGCCGCGCGCCCCCGCCTCGCTTCCGTCAAATCCCAGGCACCTCCCGGTGGCGACGTTCACCGTCGCGCGCGGGCCGGGGCGACCCGTGCCGAGCTCGTTCCTCGGGCTCTCGAGCGAGTACTGGGCGCTCGCGGACTACGAGTCGACGGGCGCGGACTTCACCCGAGCGCTGAGCGCGCTGCAGGCGCCCGACAACGGCCCGCTCGTGCTCAGGATCGGAGGGTCCTCGGCCGACGGCTCCTACTGGAATCCGACCGGCCAGGCCCTGCCGGCATGGGCCTACTCGGTGGCTCCGGCCTGGTTGCGGGCAACCAGCCGTCTGGCCGCCGCCGCGAACCTCTCGGTGATCCTCGACGTGGACCTGGCCGACGACTCGCCGTGGCTCACCGGGCTGCTCGCGCACGCGGCCCGCGAGGCCCTCGGGCAGCGGTTGCTCGCGTTCGAGCTCGGCAACGAGCCCGACCTCTACCACGGGCACCGTTTGTATCGCGCGCTGCGACTGGCGCGCACCGGCCGCTACCGGATCATGCACCTGCTCACGCGGGCCCACTACGACGTCGCCGACTACCTGCAGGAGGTCTCCTCCTATGCGCGGACGCTGGCGATCGACGCCCCGGGAGTGCCGCTGGCGGGCCCCGCGATCGCGAACGTCTACCGCGACCGCGGTTGGATCACCGACCTGCTGGCCGCGCAACGGCCGCGGCTGGCGCTCGTCACCGGGCATCGCTACCCCCTGTCGGCCTGCCAGCGCCCCGGCTGGCGCTACTACCCGACGATCGCAAGGCTGCTTTCCCCCGCCAGCACCCGCCGGCTGATCCGTCAGGTCGGCTACGCGGTGGCGGTCTCGCACCACGCGGGGCTGCCGTTCCGCCTGACCGAGCTCAACGCGGTCACCTGTGGTGGCATGCAGGGCGTCTCCGATACCTTCGCCGCGGCGCTGTGGGCGCCGGAGGTGATGTTCTCGCTGATGCATGCCGGCGTCGACGGCGTCAACTTCCACACCCGTCCGCTGTCCTTCAATGGACCGTTCTTCCTCACCCCCGGCGGTCTCGGCATCCGCCCCATGTTCTACGGGCTCGCCCTGTTCCAGAGCGCGCTGGGCCCAGGTGCCCGGCTCGTCGGGGTCGGCGTGCGCGAGGCCCCGCGGCTGCAGCTCACCGCCTGGGCGGTTCGCCTCAGCGACGGGACGCTGCACGTGGTCGTGCTCAACGAGGGACCGCGCGCGGCCCACGTACGCCTGCCGTTGCTCGCCGAGGAGCCTGCGACGGTGCAGTGGCTTCAGGCTCCTTCGGTCCGAGCGCGCACCGGCGTCAGCTTCGCCGGCCGGTCGCTGGGCGAGGATGGCCGCTGGCGCGGGAGCATCGCGTCGCAGTCGCTGCCCGCACAGGCGTCCGGCTACGAGCTCGACGTTCCCGGCTACCGGGCAGCGCTGCTGTCCGTTCCGGCCTCGTAGGATGTGATCTATGTCACGTGAACAGCGCCCGCTGAGGGCCGACGCCGAGCGCAACCGCCGGCGCCTGCTCGATGCGGCCCAGGCGGCCTTCTGCGAGCGCGGTCTCGAGGTTGGAGTGGCGGAGATCGCCGAGCGAGCGGGCGTCGGCCGTGGCACCCTGTTCCGGAACTTCGCGAGCAAGGAGGAGCTGATCGCGGCGATCGTCGTGGAGCGCATGCACGACGCCGCGCTGCGCGGCACCGAGCTGCTCGACGCCGAGGATCCGCTGGACGGTCTGTTCGGCTTCCTCGAGGAGATCGTCGGCCGCCAGCAGCTCGACCGCGCGCTGTTCGATGCGGTCGCCGGCACCTGGCTCGCGAACGAGGACATTCGGGCCGGGCATGCGGAGATCGTCGGCGTGCTCGAGCGCCTCGTCAACCGCGCCCAGGAGGCCGGAGGCGTGCGCGCCGACATCGGCGCGATGGATGTGCTGATGCTCGTCAAGGGCGTGTGCGAGGCGGCGAGCGCGTTCGCGCACATCGAGCCGGGGATCGTGCAGCGTCAGCTCGACCTGGTGCGCGCGGCGCTGGCCGTCAGCGAGCAGCCGCTGCGCGGACGCTCTCCGTCGCTGCACGACATCGAGAGCGCCTTCCCGGAACCGGCAGGTTCCGGACGGCAGGCCAGCGCATAACCGCCCTCGCTCAATTTCCGCGCGCAAGCCGCCGATAGCGTGACCAGCGCGCCTTCGCGCGCGCTCCGGAGTCCATGGCCACGCTCCCTCGATCACCGATCGCCGTCTACAGCGGCCCGTTCGACGAGCGCCGCGCGACGCGGCTGCTGTGGCGGGCGGGCTTCGGACCCAAGCGCGGGGACGCGAAGCGGATGGCCGCGCTGGGGCTGGACGCCGCGGTCGCCACGCTGACACGCCCGCGCGGACCCGCCCGACTCGTCGGCAGGCCGCCCCACGGCGCCGACGGCCAGCCCCTTGACCCGATCAACGTGTGGGGCGACAGCCACTGCTGGTGGCTGGACCGGATGGTCCGCTCGACGCATCAATTGACCGAGCGGATGACGCTGATCTGGCACAGCTGGTTCGCGACCTCGATCGAAGCGTCCAACGCCCAGCTGATGATCGGCCAGAACCAGATGATGCGGGCGCGGGCGCTCGGCAACTTCCACGACCTGCTGATCGAGGTGACCCGCGATCCCTCGATGCTGCTGTGGCTATCGGGCACCGACAACAACAAGTACAGCCCCAACGAGAACTACGGGCGCGAGGTGATGGAGCTGTTCACGCTCGGCGCCGACCGAGGGGCCTACACCCAGCGCGACGTGCACCAACAGGCGCGGGCCCTGACCGGCTTCACCAACGACTGGAACCAGACCGGCCCCAACAACTTCCACTACGACCCCTCGCTGCACGACGACGGCGTCAAGACGATCTTTGGCCACAGCGGCCGCTTCAACTGGCTCGACACCTGCCGTCTGTGCGTGCAGCACCCGCTGCACCCGTCCTTCATGGTCGGCAAGCTGTGGGGCTACTTCGTCGGGACCCCGCCGCCGGCCGGCGTGGCCGCGGCGCTCGAGCGCACCTACGTCGCCACCGGCTACGAGGTGCGCCCGCTGGTGGAGGCGATCCTGCGCCATCCCCTCTTCTACGACGGGCCGCGGATGGTGATCCCGCCGGTCGTGTACTGCGCCGGGCTGTTGCGGGGGCTCGGCCGGACCGTGCAGACCAACGACTGGGCCTGGATCTGCCAGCAGGCCGGACAGCTCCTGTTCGAGCCCCCCAACGTCGCCGGGTGGAATTACGCCGACTGGCTCGACACCTCGCGATGGGCGGGCCGCTTCACCGCGGTCACCTACGCGATGCAGGGCAAGATGCTGAACACCAACAGCAACTCCTACCCCAAGCGCGAGAACCCCTCCGAGGCGGTCGCCAAGGCGCTTCGATACTGGGGCGACCCGGCGCTCTCCCGTACCACGCACGGCAACCTGCTGGCGTTCAGCCGGCGCGCCGGGCGCGGGATCACCGCCGACTGGGAGCAGGTCACCTACCGGATCCTGCGCCAGAACGCGCTGCGCGCGCTGATCCCGACCACACCGGAATGGCAGACCTGCTGATGGGCTGCTGCGAGAGCTTCTCCCGCTCGGAGGCGATCCGCCGCGCACTCGCGGGCGGGCGCCCGCGCTCGGCGCGCGAGTGGGACACGCGAATGCCGGTTCCGGCGGGCACCGGGATCGACCGCCGCCGGTTCCTGCTCGGCGCGACGGGTTCTCTGATGTCGGTGTACGGCGCACAGCGCCTGGGACTCACCGGTGGGCTCCTCTCAGAGGGGATCGCCCAGGCGGCTGAGGTCAATGGACCCAACAGCCCGGTGCTGGTGTCGGTGTTCCTCGCGGGAGGGATCGACGCGCTGTCGGTGCTCGCGCCCGTCGGCGACCCCCTCTACCAGAAGCTGCGCCCGACGCTCGCAGTGCCCACCGGCGCCGGGACGCCCTTCGCCGAGGACCCGCGCCTTCACTGGCATCCCTCCGCGACCTCGTTCGCGAAGCTCCACGCCGCCGGCAAGGTGACCGTGTTCCCTGGCATCGGCTACACCGATCCCGACATGTCTCATTTCACCTCGCGTCACTACTGGGAGGTGGGCGCGAACGACACGGGCCTGATCACGGGCTGGCTCGGCCGCTACCTCGACGTCTCGGGCTCCCCAAACAACCCGCTCCAGGGCCTGTCGATGGACGGCCAGATGAACCCGACGCTCGCCACCGCGCGCAACCCCGTCGCCGCGATCGACCGGCCCGAGACGTTCTCGCTGTGGCTCGACGGAGTCTGGGGCGACATCTTCAGCTGGACGCTCGACTCCGCCGCGTCGCTCGGCGATGCCCAGCGCCGGTCCTCCGATCCCGCGGTTTCGCAGGTCGCGGAGGCCGCATCGGAGGTCGGCGTCGTGCGCCGCGCGCTGGCCCCGTTCCGCAACGCCGACGGCGGCCCGGCCTATCGCACGCCGGTCACGTACCCGAAGTCGGGCCAGTCGGACTTCCCGCAGCGGCTGGCGGGATTGGCGGCGATGATCGCGGGGGGATTGCCGCTGCGCTGCGTGGCGCTCACCTCCGACACCCAGTTCGACACGCATTCGGCGCAGGCGCCGACCTTCGACTCGGGGCTGTCCTTGATCGCCGACTCGATCGCCTGCTTCCAGGCCGATCTCGAGTCGCGGGGGATCGCCGACCGGGTGCTGGTGCACGTGTGGTCGGAGTTCGGCCGCCGCGCGCAGGAGAACGGCTCGAAGGGAACCGACCACGGCGCCGGGGGAACCTCCCTGCTGATCGGCTCCCGCGCCGCGGGGACGATGGTCGGCGAGTGGCCGGGGCTGACGAACCTCGACGCGAACGGCAACCTTCGCGAGAACGTCGACTTCCGGGGCGTGTACGCGTCGCTGCTCGAGCAGTGGTTCGGGCAGGAGGCGGGGGCGGTGATCCCGGACGCGGGAATGTTCCAGCGATACGCGTTGCTGAAATGAGGCGCCGGCTCCTCGCGGCGCTGGTGCTGGTGGTCGGGAGCTTCGGGGCGATCTCGGCCGACGCCTCGACCAGGCCGCCGGCGCGGATGCTCGTCTACGCGCAGGAGTGGTCCCTGTGGCCCTCGCGCAGCTCGCTTCCCGCCGGCAAGGTGACGGTGCAGCTGTGGAACCGAGGCCAGGACGCGCACGACCTGCGCCTGCGGCGCCTCGATCGACACGGGCACATGACCGGCCGCGTGCTGGCCGCCGCGCCGACGACCCTCTCGGGCGCGCTGAGCCACGCGACCTGGAAGCTCTCGCCGGGACGCTATGAGCTGTACTGCTCGATGCCCGGGCACCTGAAGCTCGGCATGCACGTGAACCTCGTCGTGCGGTAGGCCCCGGGCCGGGCGCCTCACGCGCGCTCGTGCGCGGAACCTGGCGCCGGCGCGGAATCGAGCCGATAGCCGACGCCGCGCAGCGTCGCGATGCTCACCGCCCCGCGCAGCTTTCGCCGCAGCGAGGCGACGGTCGCATCAACCGCGTTGGGGCTCACCGCAACCGAGCCCCAGACCAGCTCCAGCAGCTGCCGGCGCGTGTGGATCCGCCCGGGGTAGCTGAGGAGCGACGCGAGCAGGTCGAACTCCCGGCGCGTGAGCTCCACCCCCAGCCCGTCGCAGGTACAGCGCCGCGCTCCGAGGTCTAGCTCCACGGCGCCGGTTCGCAGCACCGTCCGGTCGTCCTCGAAGCCACGAGCGCGCCGCAGCTGAGCGCGCAGGCGCGCGGCAGCCTCGGCCAGCGAGAACGGCTTGATCAGGAAGTCATCCGCTCCCGCATGCAGGCCTGCGATCCGCGCCGCTTCGTGGTGGTTGGAGGTCAGCATGATGATCGGCACCGTGGATTCGCGGCGCACGCGCCGGACCAGCTCCAAGCCGTCGATCTCCGGGAGCGTCAGGTCGACGAGGGCGATGTCGACCGCCCCCCGGCGCAAGATCCCGAGCGCCTCGAGGCCGTTGTCCGCCTCGAGCACCTGGAACCCGTCGGCGCGGAGGTGCGCGCACACGGCGGAGCGCTCCGGAAGCTCGTCCTCCACGACCAGAACTCGCCCCCCGGCTGCGCTGGACTCCGTGCCCGGGATCGCAGGTCTCACGGACCCAGAGCCCTACTCCGGGCGAGGCGACGAGCTGGCGGTGGGTCAGCGCACGGCTGCATCGATCGCGACGGCGACGAACAGCAGCGCGAGATAGAGCAACGAGAAGTGGAACAGCAGTGCGGCGCCGGCGGACGAGCCCTCCGATGATGTGGCGGAGCTCCTGCGCCACAGCCGCCAGGCCAGCGTGCAGAAGACCGCTCCCAGGCACGCCGCCCCGGCCGTGTAGAGCGCCCCGAAGGTCCCGATCACGCCAGGCACCAAGGTGACCGCGGAGAGCAGGACGGTGTACGCCAGCACCATCCGCGCGGTGGCCTGCGGACCGCGTACCACGGGCATCATCGGGACTCCCGCCGCCGCGTAGTGGCGCGAGAGCAGCAGCGCCAGCGCCCAGAAGTGCGGCGGTGTCCAGAGCAGCACGATCAGGAACAGGAATCCGGCGCCGACACCGAGGCTGCCGTGCGCCGCCGCCCAGCCCGCCAGCGGAGGGATCGCACCCGCGGCGCCGCCGATCACGATGTTCTGGGCCGTGGTCCGCTTCAGCCAGCAGGTGTAGACGAGCACGTAGAACGCCCCGCCGCTGAGCGACAGCGAGGCCGCCAGCACGTTTGCGAACGCGGCAAGCACCGCGAACGCGAGCGCCGAGAGGACCAGACCGAAAGCGGTTGCGCGCGCCGGCGAGATCCGGCCCGCCGCCACCGGTCGCGACGCCGTGCGGGGGCCCATCAGCTGATCGATGTCGCGGTCGAGCACGTGGTTCAGCGCGCTCGCGCCACCGCACGCCAGGGCACCGCCGATGGCCAGCGCCGCCAGCGGCACCGGCGCCGGAGCGCCCCCGGCGGCTGCGACCATCGCGCACACGGCGGTGAGTACCAGCAGCGACATGATCCGCGGCTTGGTCAGCGTCACGTAGTCGCGCCAGGTTGAGCTCGCGCGCCCGACCCGCACCGCAACCGGAGCGGGGAGCGCCTCGACGATGTCGCCGACCGCCACCCTCAGGCCCCCCCGACCAGGGTGGAGCGCAGCATCGCGGGCCTCGAGGCCCACGGGGTGCCCGCACCCGCGTTCATTACGTCCGGGGTTCTGGCGGCAGGGACTCGGGGATCGTCGGCCCTGGGAGGACCGCGGCCGGGTCGGGATCCGCCTCCGCGCCATCGGCCGTCTCGGGCACGCGCGCGGAGAACACCGTGTACCACAGAGCGAGCGCGAGCAGGATCGCTACCGGTAGCAGCAGCGTCAGCAGCGCACCGGCTAGGAAGGCTGCAATGGGAACCAATGGCAAGTGTGTCTCCCTCCTCAGGTCGTGAACGCCGCCGGGCTGTGGCGGGAAGCGCGGTCCGGCTCCAGCCAGCGATAGAAGCCGATGATGTATGTGATCGTGTATGCGAGCGACCCCGGGACCCACATCACGCCGGCCGCGAGCTGCTGATCGGTCATCGCGCTGAAGCCTCCGGGGCGCGACTGGAGCGCCGAGTAGAAGCTGTAGATCGGGTGGGGCACCATCACCAGCGTGATTGCCAGCAACCACCCGACCACCATCGCGCCGGCCGCATACGCGACTCGGGCCGGCCAGATCAGGCGCGGGCGCAGCGGGCCGGGATCGATCACTCGCGCCCAGAACAGGAGTCCGGTGAAGAAGAACATCGCATGCTCGAGCGCGTGGACGACTCCGGAGGTGAGGGTCGCGTTGTACGCGGCAGGAAGATGCCAGCCGATGACCGTGGCGTTGAACAGGATCCAAGCCGGGGCCGGTCGCGCCAGCGCCCGCAGCGGCGCCACCCAGCGGGAGAGAGCGATCGTCCGCGCGACCTTCGTCCGCGGGCCGAGCGGCAGCGCGCGCCACATCCGCGGCCACGGCCTTCCGAGCAGCAATAGCGGCGGGGCGACGGTGAGCAGCAGGACGTGCTGCAGCATGTGCACCCAGAACAGCTGATCGGCGTAGTAGTCGATCGGCGAGTCCAGGGCGATCACGATCGTCAGCAGGCTCGCGCAGAACGCCAGCGCCTGTAGCGGCTGCGGGCGATCCGCGTCCCCGGCTGCCGAGCGCGTAGAGCGCCGCGGCCACACCGACGTATACCAGCGACGGGTCCAGGGACCAGGCCGTCCAGGACATGGGTCAGCCGACTAGGTACAGGAGGATGTAGGCGAGCACGCCGATCGCGACGAAGTACCCCCAGTAGAACGAGGACGCCTCGATCCCGGCCAGGAGCAGCGCGGTCTCACTCGTGGGCACTTCGGTCTCGCGCATCTTGCCCTCTCGCCGCACCCGCCACAGGGTGGCGACCTGGATCTCGATCCAGTACAGGCCCATCAGCGCCACGATCGCGTAGGTCGCCGTCCATCCGAAGAACACCGCCGCGTAGCCGCCGCTCGCAGCGCCGAAGTCGAGGACCGTGTACTGGAAGAACTGCAGGCCGATCGCCACCACGCCCCATGCCGACGGCGATCATCCCCGCGGCCATCGTGTCGCCCGCCGGACGCCTCGCGGTCAGCCGGTAGATGACCGCGCTGAAGAGGAACAGGGCGACGATCGCGATGCCGAGACCCCCGTCGGGGACGACGTTGCCGATCTTCCAGTTGTGGTTGAGGTCCAGCGACTTCAGGTAGAAGAACGCGAACAGGAACGAGGCGAAGAAGAAGGTGATCATGCCGCACAGGACCCGGCCGCCGGCCCAGATCGCCCGGGGCTGCCACTCGGGGGGCTCGGGCTCGATGTGAGGAGCGCTGGGTGCGGAGGCGGAGGCTTCCATGGCTCAGTCCCCTCCTCCCGCGGGCGCATACGCCGGTGCTCCGACCCGCCGGGGCTCGACCCCGTACGGATACGGGTCGGCGTCGAAGACCGGGATCCGATCGAAGTCGTGGACGGGCACCGGAGTGGGCAGGGTCCACTCGATGCTCTTGGCGTTCCACGGGTTCTCCTCGGCCGGCTCGCGCTTGATCAGCACCGACCACACCACGTTGAACAGGAACACCAGCATCGAGAGCCCGATCACGATAGGCCGAGATCGACACCCAGTCGTTCAATCCCTGCCATGAGGGGTTGTACGTCACCACGCGCCGTGGCATTCCCATGAAGCCGAGCGCGAACAGCGGCGCGAAGGTCGAGTTGAAGGCGATGAACAGCGTCCAGAAGTGGATCTTGGCCAGGCGCTCGTTGAACCGGACGCCGTACATCTTCGGCACCCAGTAGTAGATCCCGGCGAAGAAAGCGAAGATCAGGCCGCCCATGATCGTGTAGTGGAAGTGCGCCATCACGAAGAAGCTGCCGTGCGTGGTGATGTCGCTCGGAGTGTCGGAGTTGAACACGCCCGAGATCCCGCCCCACAGGAAGTTGAACATCCACGCCAGGCAGAACAGCATCGGCACGCTGAGCCGGATTCGCCCTCGCCACAGCGTTCCCATCGCGCACAGGAAGATGAACCCGGTCGGAAGCGAGATCAGCTCGGTCGAGAGCATGTAGAACGGCCGCAGATCGGCGTTGATGCCCGACACGAACAGGTGGTGCTGCCACACGAACCAGCTCAGGAACGTGATTCCGAGCATCCCCGCGACGGCGAGGCGGTAGCCCCACAGCGGCTTGCGCGCGAACACCGTCATCAGCTCGAGGATGATTCCCATGCCGGGCAGCGCCAGGATGTACACCTCCGGGTGGCCGAAGACCCAGAACAGGTTCTGGAACAGGTAAGCGCTACCGCCCTGCCCGGGAATGTAGAAGGCCGTCTGCAGGGTCCGGTCACTGGCTGCCATCAGCAGCGCGGCGATCAGCATCGGCGCCGCCAGCGCCATCAGCCACGCCGTCGCGTACGCCCCCCACACGAAGATCGGCAGCCGGTACCAGGTCATGCCCGATGCGCGCATCGTGGTGACGGTGACGATCAGGTTGAAGCCGAACAGCGTCATCGACAGCCCGACCAGGGCGAAGAAGCAGATGTAGGCGTCGTAGCCGACGGTTCCCTGGGCCCCCAGTGGCTGGTAGCCGGTCCAGCCGGTCTGGAAGCCGCCGAAGAAGACCGTGGTGAGCAGGATCACCTCGCCGGCCATCAGGATCCAGAACGTGAACGCCGAGAGCCGCGAGAACGCCATCCGCCGGGAGCCGATCATCAGCGGCACCAGGAACGTGGCAAACGGTCCCAGCAGCCCCGAGGTCATGGTTCCCATCATCATCGACCCGTGCATGCCGACCAGCGTCAGGTACTGATTGGCGCCGAACACGTGCACGTTGGGCTGAAGCAGCTCCGTCCGGATCAGCATCGCGTTGAGCCCCGCGACGAAGAAGAACATCCCGATGCCCACCATGTACTGCTTGGCCACGACCTTGTGATCGGTGGACAGGGTGAAATACCGGAACGCGCCCTGCTCCTCGGACTCGCGCTCGGCCAGCGACGGCGGATGGCCGAGCAGCCGCTTCAGCGGGTAGTTGGCGAACCCCATGCCGATGATGAAGCCGGCCACGCCGAGGAAGTAGCCCAGCATCACCGCGATGTCGTTCTCACCCGCGGTGGCCGTGTAGTAAGTGATGTCCTGGCCGTGGATGCGATCGCCGATGAAGGACCCCAGGAACCAGCCGCCGATCCCGAGCAGGATCCCGGTCAGCATGTTGAAGCCGATCAGCTTGCGCCAGCCGCTGCGGCGGCCCGCCGGCACGGATAGTGCGATCGCGCTCATCCGGCCCTCCTCAATGCTGGTGGGAAGTAGGTCTTCGAGTACGGCGGCAGCTCCTTGGTCGCCGGCGCGAACCGCTGCTCCTGCTGGGCGATCCAGGCGGCGAACTGCTTCTTCGGCACGACGCTCCCCTGGTCGAACATGTAGCCGTGCCAGACGCCGCACAGCTCAGCGCACCGCATGTGGAAGATCAGCGGTCCCTTCGTCGTCGCGTAGGCGATGTTGTTGATCGCCCGGGTTCGCGTCGGCCTTCACGCCGAGCTCATAGGCCCAGAACGAGTGGATCACGTCGAGCGAGGTCACGTTGAATTGCACCAGCGTGTGCTCGGGCAGCTCGACGCTCGGCGTCTCGACCCCACCGTAGCCCGGCCAGCGGAAGGTGAAGTGCCACTGTTGACCGATCACCTGCACGACCAGCGGCTTGCCGCCGTTGTCCGCCGCCGGAACGGCGATCGGGTTCGGGCCCTGACCCCCGCCGGATCCGTCGGCCAGCAGCCGAACGGTGCCGTAGCCGGCGAGGAACAGCACCATCGTCGTCGTGGTGACCAGCCACCAGAACTGGAGGCTCGAGTTGCCGCGGATGGCCGGCCCGTCCAGCACCGCCGCCGGATCGCGCTCGCGGAATGCCCAGAGGGCATACGCGAGGTAGACGATCACCATCAGCGCCACCGGTGTGGCCAGGGCCATCAGCACCGTGTTGTCGGTGACCTGTCCCGACGCCTCCACGCTCCCGCTACCGGGCGGGAGTCCCGGGCCGATCACGAAGATCACGATCGGCGTCATGATCACCGTGGCGAGCAGCCACAGCAGGACGACGTTGCGGAAGTGGGGCGTTTCGTCCATGTTCAGCGGTGCACCGACGCGCTCACGCGATCTTGAGGTAGCCGTCCATGTAGCCGACAGTCTGCATCGGGCCGCCGAACCCGGCGATGTATCCGGCCGCACACGGAACGAAGCACTGCCAGCGGTACAGGCCCTTACCAGGCGTGCGGAACGTGAACGAGGTTGTCGTGTGATCGTTGGTCAGCGCGCAAGGCGCCTGGGTGCACGGATTCTTCGCCGTGCTCGAGACGCCCTCCAGCGGTACCGACAGACCGATCTGCGGGACCGCGAACACGTGCGAGGCGTCGTTGTAGTCGATTCCCTGCACCGGCTTGCCGTTGAGGGCGAACGTGCCGCCGGCGGTCCCGGTGGACTGGGAGATGAACGGATTGCGCAGCCCCGAGGCGCTGTCGAAGTTGTAGATCGTGACGTGGACGAGCGTGTTCGCCGGCAGCTCGTATGTCGTCACGTGGCGCCAGTTGCCCCCGTTGGAATCGACCGCGTAATAGGAGACCCAGGTGTTGCGCGGGTCGCTCGGCTCGGCCGCGGGCACCGTCGCCAGGTAGAGCTGCGCGCCCGAGGACGTCTGCACCGCCGCCGTCGAGCCGGGGACGTTGACGAGGTAGAAGCCGACGTAGAGCGCGATCACGACGCAAACGATTGCAGCCGCGATAGCGCTCAAAAGGATTCGGATGCCGGCGCCGCCCATCTCTCTCGTTTCCTCGGCGCGGTGTTATATCTTGCGCCAACGACGTCGACGAGTTGGATGACGCCATTGTCATCTGGCTGTCATCTGCGAGTCATCTCCGCGGGGTCGCCCCGGCGCCGAAATCGTTCGCTCAGAAGCTGCGCGCGATCGCCTGAACGACCGTCGCGCTGTCCGAGACGTCCTCGCCGAACGCCTGGTAGCAGCCCGCGTTGATCGCGTTGATGACGCCGGTCGGCCCCGGCCCCCAGCGCGGGTCGAGCGAACCGTGCTCTCGCAGATACAGCCGCGCGTACGCGCTCTGCAGGCTCACGTTCGTCGAGCCCCACTGCGCGCATGTGGTGGCATCGGTCACCGCGCCCGACTTCGGGCCGAGGGCGATCAGCACGAAGAATCCCACCACGACGGCGCAGAGAGTCGCCACCGCCAGCGAAGCCACGGGATGCGACGCGACCAATCCGCGGAGCGTCCAAGGCGCGGCGCTCAGTGCGCTGTCACCCGCCGAGGGCCTGGTTCCTACGATGAGAAAGTTCCTTTCATGGGCCGCCCGCGGACGCTCCCCCAGCTCGATGGAGTGGCCCCGACCGCCTCATCCGAGGCGCGGATTCTATAGCCCCCGCTCCGGCTCCGCATCGCGCATCGTTGAGCCGTGTTGTATGTTTCGATGCGTCAGGGGATAGGTGACAACGATGTCATCCTCCAGCCAGTGGAACCCGCTGACTAGTGAGGATGTGCTCTCCGGGGAGGGGCAGCAGGCGCAATGCGGATACTGATCGTCGAGGACGAGCCCGGGATCAGGGCCTTCCTCGGTCGCGCCTTCGAGGCCGAGGGGTTCGGGGTAGACGTCGCGGAGGACGGCGATGCCGGCCTCGCCCTGGCGCTCAGCGGCAACCACGAGCTCGTGATCCTGGATCTGCGGCTGCCGCGGCGCAGCGGCCTGCATGCGTTGCGCGAGCTGCACCTCCAGCGGCCCGAGCTGCCGGTCCTCGTGCTGTCGGCGTACTCGGACCTGCGCACGAAGCTGAGGAGCTTCGAGCTCGGCGCGGTGGACTACCTGGCAAAGCCGTTCTCGCTCGACGAGCTGCTGGCGCGAGCGCGGGTGCAGCTGCGGCGCGCCCGGCGTGACGGCGACGGCTCGGTGATCCGTGCCGGCCGGCTCGAGCTCGATCTCACCCAGCGCCGCGCCCGGATCGGCGAGACCGTGGCGGACCTCTCCGATCGCGAGTTTCGCGTGCTGCACTTCCTGCTCCAGCACGTCGGTCAGGTGATCAGCCGCGAGCGCCTGCTCTCGGAGGTGTGGGGCTACGACTTCGACCCGGGCTCCAACGTGGTCGACGTCTGCGTGCGTCGGTTGCGCCGGCGGCTGGGACCGGACGCGCCGATCGAGACCGTGCGCAATGCGGGCTACCGCGCGGCGGCTTGAGATGTCGGTGCTGACGCGGCGGAGCTCGCGCCTGGCCCGGCGCTACCCGCTCGAGGCCGTCTGGGTCGTGCTGGCGATCGCCAACTACGCGGCCAGGCTGATCTGGCCGAGCTGGGAGACCGTCGGTCTGCACGTCCTGTGGCTCGCGCTGACGCTGGTGGTCGCGTTCCGTCTGTGGCCGGGACGCAGGCCTCCGCTCCTGATCGCCGCGATCGTCGCCGTCGCCGTCGCCTCGGTGGTGCTCGACGCCGCGGGCGTGCAGCTGTGGACGGAGGCGCTCGAGGTCCCGCCGCTGATGGCCGCGCTGTTCTTCGCGCTCGCCTGGCAGACGCGCCGTCGGGAGGAGGCGAGCCAAGTCGCCGAGGAGCGTGCCGCCGAGCGCGCCGGGCTGCTCGAGCGCCAGGAGCGCTTCGTCCACGACGCCTCGCACGAGCTCCGCACGCCGGTGACGATCGCCCGCGGCCACCTAGAGCTGCTGCTGCGTCACGGTGGGGACCGCCGCGACCTGGAGGTCGCGCTGACCGAGCTCCAGCGGATCGAGCAGATCGTGGAGCGGCTGCTGCTGATCGCCTCGGCCGGCGCGCCCGGATTCGTCGCCACCGAAGAGCTCGACCTCGAGCCCTTCCTGGAGGAGGTCCTGTTACGGTTCTCCGAGGTCGCGCCCCGCGCCTGGAGGCTCGGGCCAATCGTCGCGGGGAAGCTCGAAGTGGACGGCGCGCGCCTGCGCGCCGCGCTCGACGCGCTGCTCGAGAACGCGATCAAGTACAGCTCGGACGGCGCGGCGATCGAGCTGCGAGCCGGCGCCGGCGAAGATGGGCGGCTCCGCATCGAGGTGGAGGACGAGGGGATCGGCGTCCCGGAGGACGCGCTGGAGGCGATCTTCGAGCGCTTCGCGCGAGGCGGAGGCGGCGAGGACGCCCGCGCGCCGGAGGCGGCCCGGACCCCCGGTGTCGGGCTGGGACTCTCGATCGTCGACGCGATCGTCAAGAGCCATGGGGGTCGCTGCTACGCCAGCCGGACCGCGACGGGCTCGGTGTTCGCGATCGAGCTGCCCGGATTCACCGCCGCGAGCGCGCCCGCGGGCCTGGCTCAGCCGCTGCCCGCACTGAGCGCGTCGAGCAGCTGGGAGTCGACCTTCCCGGCGAAGCGCCGGCCCGAGGCGAACAGCGTCGGCGTGGTGACGACGCCGGCGCGCACCCCCGACTGAAAGTCCCGCCGCACCCGCGCGATCACCGCCTCGCTGCGGCGGTCGGCCTCGAAGCGCTCGAGGTCGAGCCCGAGCGTCCGTGCCCGCTCCCACAGATGCGGATCCTCCAGCCTCCCCTGGTCGGCGAACAGCAGGTCGTGCATCTCCCAGAAGCGGCCCTGCGCGGCCGCCGCCTCGGCTGCGCACGCGGCCGGCCAGGCGCGCGGGTGGCTCGAGCGCACCGGGAAGTGCCGGAACACCCGCCGCAGCCGCCGGTCCCCCAGCCGCTCGCTCAGCGCGGCGCAGAACGGGCACTCGAAGTCGGCGTACTCGATCACCAGCGGCGCATCCGCCTCCCCGCGGAGGTGGTCCTCCGCGGTCGGCTCGGGAACTGGCGCCGAGCCGAGCTTGCTCGGAGTCACACCGCCGCGGACGCGAGGCCGTCGAAGATCAGATTCGCGCCCGGCAGCTCGGAGGGCGAGTCGGCCTGATAGCTCCACTTCACGACGGCATCCGGGCCGATGATCGCCAGTGCCCGCTGCGGAAAGCCGCCGGGGTGATAGAAGCCGAACGCCCGGCAGGCCTCCCCCTTGGGCTCGAAGTCCGATAGCTGCTCGATCGTCACTCCGAGCCGCTCTCGGAACGCGGTCTGCGAGTACACCGAGTCGCAGGAGACCCCGTACAGCGTCGCGCCCTGCGCCTCGAACTCGTCGAGCACCTCCTGGTAGAGGTTCAGCTGGTCGGTGCAGACCGGGCTGAACGCGAACGGGTAGAACACCAGCACGGTCGTCCTGCCCTCGAGGTCCGCTCGAGTGAACTCGGTGCCGTCTTCGCGGCGCAGCTTGAACTCGGGGGCGGGAGTCCCCGGTTCGATCACTTGCGCAGGCCGAGCTCGCGCACCAGCGCGCGGTAGCGCTCCAGATCGGTGCGCTGCAGGTAGTTGAGGAAGCGGCGCCGGCGACCGACCAGCATCAACAGCCCACGGCGCGAATGGTGGTCCTTGCGGTGGGTGCGGAGATGCTCGGTCAGCTGGTTGATCCGCTCGGTCATCAGCGCGATCTGGACCTCGGCCTTGCCGGTGTCGGCTGCGCTGTCGCCGAACTTCTCGATCAGCTCGTGCTTGCGTTCCTGCGTCAGGGACATGCGGCCGCTGAGGCTAGCAGAGGGCGTGCGGCATCTTCGGCTCCGCCTGGCCGGGGGTTGCGCTCACCCGCATACCTCGCGGGCCCGCCGGACGTCGTCGTGCATCTGCTCGACGAGGCGCTCCACGGACTCGAAGCGCCGCTCGCCGCGCAGTCGCGTGAGGAAGTCCACCTTCAGGACCTTGCCGTAGAGGTCGACGTCGCGGTCGAGCAGGTACGCCTCGACGAGGACCGCGCGTCCGGTCCCGAAGGTCGGCCGGACGCCGACGTTGACCGCCGCGCAGGCGCCGTCGCCGCGGGCCACGTAGACGCCGTGGCCAGGACACACCAGTGCCTCGTCCGGAACGATGTTCGCGGTCGGGAAGCCCAGCGTGCGGCCGCGCCGGTCGCCGACCACGACCGTGCCCCGCAGCTGGAACGGCGCGCCCAGGAAGCGGGCGGCGAGCTCCACCTCCCCGGCCTGCACGAGCGCCCGGATGTGGCTCGAGGAGACGACCTCGCCGTCGACCTCCACGAGCGGGACCACTCTGGTCCGGAAGCGCGGGTCGGCCGCCAGCAGCGCGGGGTCGCCGCTCGCGCGGTGACCGAAGCGGAAGTTCTCGCCGACCGACACGTGCGTGGCGCCCAGCGTGTCCACCAGCACGTGGTCGATGAACTCCTGCGGGCTCTGCTGCGCGAATCCCTGGTCGAATCCGATCACCACGAGCTCATCGACGCCCAGCGCCTCGATCTGCTCGATCTTCTGGTCCAGGCTCATCAACAGCTTCGGGGCCGCCTCGGGCCGCACCACCTGGAGCGGGTGCGGGTCGAACGTGAGGACCGTGTCGTTGCCGGCGATCACCTCGCGATGACCGAGGTGCACGCCGTCGAACTCGCCGACCGCGACCGCTCGCGCCCGCGGCTGGGCGTCCTGGAGCCTGGTTACCCGCATGCCGGCGGAAGCCTATTGGCCACGCAGCCCGACGACCGGCTTGAGCAGCCCGGCTCCGGCCACCGGCTCGGCGATCGCGATCAGACCGGCGGCATCGGTCAGCCTCACGGGGCCTTCTGCCACCCCCGCGACGGCGGCGCCATGGGCGGCGCGCCGCGCGGGCTCAGCCGCGAGCGCCACCTCGGGCATGAACGCGAGCGCGCGATCCAGCCCGATCAGCCGCCGGGGGTCGGCGCCGGCGACGTCGAACGGTCCGATCCGGGTGCGCCGTAGCGCCTCGCAGTAGGCGTCGCCCAGGTCCGCGATCAGGCTGCGGACATAGGTTCCCGAGGAGCACTCGATCACGAACTCCCGGTGCGCCCCCGCACGCCTCACCTCCTCGAACCGGCGAACCTCGACCTCGCGCTCGGGAAGCTCGACCTCGATGCCCGCCCGAGCCAGCTGGTAGGCGCGCCGCCCTTGGACCTTCACGGCCGAGTGCGCCGGCGGGCGCTGGCGAATCGTTCCGGTCGGCAGCCGCAGCTCTCCGCCGGGCACGACTCCGGTCTCGACGATCTCGCCTTCGGGATCGCCGGTGCTCGAGATCGCGCCGAAGCGGGCCGTCGCCTCGTAGCGCTTCGGCAGCGCCATCAGGAACCGCTGCACGCGCGTTGCCCGGCCCACGAGCACCAGCAGCAGACCCGTCGCAAACGGGTCGAGCGTGCCGCCGTGCCCGACCTTGACGCCACGGGCGAGCTCCCGCCGCACCCGCGCCACGACGTCGTGTGAGGTGCAGCCCGCCGGCTTGTCGAACAGGATCAGCCCGTCGCGACCCTCGCCTGGGCCGCCGTTCACGGCGCGGTCGAAAGCTGCTCCGCGAGCGCCTCGCGCAGGAAGTCGACGAGGTCCTCGACCGCCATCCCCGTCGAGAAGCCCGCGGCCTGGCGATGCCCGCCTCCCCCCTGCGCGCGCGCGATCCGGGAGACGTCGATCCGATCGTCGTTGGCCCGCAGCGAGACCTTGCGGGTCCGGTCACCGTCGGTGTCGCCGATCCGGTCGCGGATCAGCGCCGCGACCAGCGTGCCCTTGACCGCCCGCAGGTGGTCCACTACGCCCTCCGAGTAGCTCTCCTCCGCTCCGGACTCCCCGAAGTCCTCGGCGGTCAGCTCGGTCAGGGTGAGGCGCCCACCGTCGAACTGCTCCACCTTCGCGAGTCCTCGCGCCAGCAGCGCGATCTTGGCGACCGGCGCGCCCTCGTACACCTGGCGATAGATCTCGTTGACCACGACCCCGGCTTCGATCAGCTCGGCCGCCATCAGGTGTGCCTTGGGCCCGGTGTTCTCATACATGAAGCGCCCGGTATCGGTGATCAGGCCCACGTACAGCGCCTCGGCGACGGTTGCGCTCGGGGACACCCCCAGGCCCCGCATCAGCTCCCACACGATCTCGGCGGTGCACGACGCGCGGGGCCTCACCAGGTTGACGGTTCCGAAGCGGGTGTTGTCGTGGTGGTGATCGATGTTGAGGATGTGCGCGCCCGGCCGCTGGAACGCCTCGGCGGGGTTGCGCTCGAGGTTGCCGCAGTCGAGGAACACGATCGTCCGCTCCTCGAGGTCGTCGGGCGGCACGCTGATGAGCCCGTCGAGCGGCAGGAACTCGTACTCGGGCGGAACGGGCAGGTCGCCGGCGTCGATGAACATCGTGCAGTCCTTGCCGAGCCCGGCAAGGATCTCGCGCATCGCGATCAGCGATCCGAGCGCGTCGCCGTCGGGCCCTTCGTGGGTAATGACGACGAGCTTTTGGGCGCCGCGCAGCTCGCCCAGCACCGCTTCGAGCGCCCTCTGGTCCCCCCCGTCAGTCGCGTTCATCCAGCTCCTCGTCGAGCAGTTGCGTGATCCGCATCCCGCGGTCGACCGACTCGTCGTACTCGAAGGTAATCGTCGGCGTGTGCTTGAGCGTCAGCTGAGTGGCGACTCGTCCCTGCAGGAAGCCGTGCGCGGAGCGAAGCCCCTCGAGCGTCTCGGCTCGCACCCGCTCGTCGCCGAGCACGCTGACGTACACGCGGGCATGGCGAAGGTCTGAGCTTGTCTTGACTCCCGTCACGGTCACAAAGCCGATCCTCGGATCCTGCAGGTCTGTGGCGATCGCGTCGCTGAGCACTTCTCGCACAGCTTCGTCGACGCGACGCATGCGTCCTTGGGGCATCCTATCCCTCCATCGAGCGGCCGGGAATGAGGTCCCTCAGCTCCTCGACGGCGGCGACGATCCGCTCCACGTGCACGCGTTCGGGACAGCGCGACTCGAGGTAGCGCTCGACGCTGTCCACGACCGCGTCGAGTCGGCCGGGGGAGCCGCCGGTCAGCGCGACGGTCAGCGTCGCGCGCTGCCAGAGGTCCTGATGCTCGACCTCGGCCACGGCCGCGCGGTAGCGCGACTGCAGCTGCGCCTTGATCGAGGAGAGGTCCTTGCGCTTGCTCTTCAGGCTGCCCGCATCGGGAAAGTGCAACTCCACCACGAGCACGGCCACGAAGCCGCTCTCGGGCACGACGGCACGCTCCGATCAGGCGAGGGCGCGCTCGACCTGACGCGTGGCATAGGCCTCGAGCACGTCGCCGTCCTTGATGTCGGCGAAGTCCCTGAGGACGATCCCGCAGTCGAAGCCGGCGCTCACCTCGCGCACGTCCTCGTTGAACCGCCGCAGGCTCGCGATCTCCCCGTCGTAAACGACGGTCCCGTCGCGCACCAGGCGGACCTTCGCGCCGCGCGTGACCTTGCCGTCGAGCACGTGCGAGCCGGCGATCGTGCCTACCCGCGAGGCCCGGAAGATCTGGCGCACCTCGACCGACCCGAGCGTCTCCTCGACCTCCTCGGGGGCCAGCATGCCCTGCATCGCGCTGCGCAGGTCCTCGATCGCCCGGTAGATCACCGCGTAGTGGCGGATCTCCACGCCCTCGCGGTCGGCCACGGCACGAGCATCGCCGACTGGCCGCACGCTGAACGCCATGATCACCGCGTTGGATGCGGCGGCGAGCATCACGTCGGACTCGGTCACGGCACCGACCGCACCGCGGATGATGTTCACCGACACCTCGTCCTGGGGCAGCTTGGCGATCTCGTCCTGGAGCGCCTCGAGCGAGCCCGCCACGTCCGCCTTGACGACCAGGTTGAGCTCCTGCGCGCCGCTCTTGAAGATGTCCTCGAGCGAGATCCGCTTGCCGGCGCGGCGCGCGAGCGCCTCCGCCTTGAGCCGCGTCAAGCGCTCGGAGGCGAGGTGCCGGGCGCGGCGCTCGTGCTCGACGACGCGGAAGTGCTCGCCGGCCTCGGGAACGCCGTCGAAGCCGAGCAGCTCGACCGGCTCGCCAGGAAGGGCCTCGGCAACGCGGCTGCCCTTGTAGTCGTTCATCGCGCGCACGCGGCCCCAGTGGGCGCCCGCGACGAGCGCGTCCCCGACGATGAGCGTGCCGCGGTCGATCAGCACGGTGACGACCGGCCCGCGGCCCGGATCGAGCTTCGACTCGATCACGGTGCCGGACGCCGGGGCGTTCGGATTGGCCCGCAGCTCCTCGACGTCGGCCATCAGCAGGATCGTGTCGAGCAGGTCCTCCAGCCCGTCCCTGGTCTTGGCGGAGACGTCGACGAACTCGGTCTCGCCGCCCCATTGCACCGGCTGCAGCCCGAGCTGGGACATCTCCGTCCGCACGCGCGCGGGATCGGCGCCGGGCTTGTCGATCTTGTTGACCGCGACGAGCATCGGGACGCCGGCTTCCTTGGCGTGGTCGACGGCCTCCTGGGTCTGGGGCTTGACGCCGTCGTCGGCGGCCACCACGATCACCGCGATGTCGGTGACGCGCGCGCCGCGCGCCCGCATCGCTGTGAACGCCTCGTGGCCGGGCGTATCGAGGAAGGTGATCAAACGGCCGCTGTGGCTGACCTGGTAGGCGCCGATGTGCTGGGTGATGCCGCCCGCCTCTCCGGCCGCGACCTGGGTCTCGCGAATCGCGTCCAGCAGCGAGGTCTTGCCGTGGTCGACGTGGCCCATGATCGTGACCACGGGAGCGCGCTCCACGAGCTGATCCTCGGTGTCGGAGTACTCCGGCTCGACGATCGTCTCGTCCTCGGAGTGGACGATCTCGACCTGCTTGCCGAGCTCGGCGGCGAGCACGGTGATCGTCTCGTCCGACAGGGTCTGCGTGAGCGTCGCCGGCTCTCCGAGCGCCATCAGCTTCGCGATCACCTCGGGGACTCGCACGTCCAGGTACTCCGCCACGTCCTTGACGGTGGCGCCGGAGTTGATCCGGATCAGGTTCCGCTCCGCGTCCCCGGTCGCGGGCGTCGAGGGGCGCGACGCGGCCTCTTCGTCGTACACGCCGCGACGGCGCCGGCCGCGACGCTGGCGGCGCGGCGGCTGGTTGGAGGGGGGCCCTCCGCCGCCCGGGCTTCGCCGGGAAGCCTGCGAGTCGATCACCACGCGACGGCGCCCTCCGGCAGCGCCCGGTGCGCGCTCGCCCTGGAGCGAATCGCGCGTCGGTCGCTTGTGCTCGCGCTCGGGCTCGCGCGGAGTCTCGCGCTGCGCGCCCTCGGCCGCCGGCGGGGCCGCCTGCCCACGGTCGCGGGGCGTCTGGGGCTGAGCGCCGTCGCGGGCGGCCTGGGGCCTGCCCGCCTCGCGGGGCGACTGTTGCCTGCCCGCCTCGCGCGGCGACTGCTGCGCGCCCGCCTCGCGCGGTGCCTGCGGCCTGCCGCCGTCGCGTGGCGCTTGCGGCCTGCCGCCGTCGCGTGGCGGCTGCCGGCGCGGATCGCGAGCCGTGTCACGCCGCGGATCCCGTGGCGCCTGCCGACGAGGATCCCGAGCCATCTCGCTGCGCGGGTCGCGCACCGTCGGCGCCTGGGGGCGCGGCTGCAGTCGTGGCTGCTCGGGGGCGGCCGGACGCTGCGGCGCCGGCTCGGCCGCGGGCTTGCCACCGTTGCCGAGCACGCTCTTCGCGATCGCCTCGTCGACCGACGAGGACGCCGCCTTGACGTCGACGCCGGCAGCGCGCAGCCGGGCCAGCACCTCCTTGGGCTGGAGCCCACGCTCCTTGGCGATCTCGTGTACGCGCTTGTTCATCGGTGACTGGCCAGTTTAGATCGGTTACGCGGTGGCCTCGGCGCCCGCGTCGTCCGTCGGCGCGGCCGGCGGCGCCTGCACCTCGGACGCCGGGGAGCCGTTGGACTCCCCGGTGGCCTCGACCTGATCGGTGTCCTTGCCCGCGAGTGCCTGATGGGCCTCGATGCCGCAGTAGCGCGAGGCCGGGAGCGCCGCGTTCGGGCAGCGGCGGCCGTTTGACAGGATCGCGGCGCAGCGCCCCGCCATCTCATCCTGGTCATAGGAGTGCTTGGCCTCCTCGGCCGCGAACTCGGTCTCCGAGCGGATGTCGATGCGCCAGCCGGTCAGCCGCGCGGCGAGCCGGGCGTTCTGGCCCTCGCGGCCGATCGCGAGCGAGAGCTGGTCGTCGGGGACGATCACCGTGGCCTGCTTGTTGTCGTCGTCGACCAGCACCTCGCGCACGCGCGCGGGAGACAGGGCCTTGGCGACGAAGCGGGCGGGCTCGTCGTTGTAGGGGATGATGTCGATCTTCTCGCCGCGCAGCTCCGAGACGACCATCCGCACACGGGAGCCGCGGGGGCCGACGCAGGCGCCGACGGGGTCGACCCCGTCCACATGCGAGACGACCGCGATCTTCGAGCGGTAGCCGGGCTCCCGCGCGACGCCGGTGATCTCGACGAGGCCGTCGGCGATCTCCGGGACCTCGAGCTCGAACAGCGACTTGATCAGCTCCGGATCGCGGCGGGAGACGATGATGCTCGGTCCCTTGGTCGAGTTCGACACGTCCTTGATCACGGCCTTGATCCGCTGCGAGTGGTCGTAGCGCTCGCCCTCGACCTGCTCGGACTTCGGCAGCAGCGCCTCGACGCGCTCGCGCAGCTGCACGAGCGTGTAGCGGCTGTCGGACTGCTGGACGATGCCGGTGATCAGCTCGCCGACGCGGTCGCGGTACTCCTCGAACATCATGTCGCGCTCGGCCTCGCGGATCCGCTGCAGGATCACCTGCTTGGCGGTCTGCGCGGCGATCCGCCCGAAATCGTGCGGGGTGACGTCCTCGGTCTCGATCTGGTCCTCGAATTCCTTGAGCTTCTCGAGGTCGAGCTCGGGCTCGGGCGGCGGGCGCATCTCGCCCGTGTCGGGGTCATAGGTGGGCTGCTGGTCCGCGGGAGGCTCGACGAGCAGCTGCTCCTCGAGCTCCGGCGGGATCTTCAGCTCCCAGACCTTGAAGTCGGCGCTGTCACGGTCCATCTCGACCCGCGCGTAGCGCGCCGCTCCCGGGGTCTTCTTGTACGCGGACAGGAGCGCATCCTCGAGCGCCTCCATCAGCTTCTCGTGCGAGATGTTCTTCTCGGCGGCGAGTCCGCGTACCGCTTCGACGATTTCACGTGACATGGCTTCAGTCTCCGGGGACGAGGTTGGAGCGGGCGATCTGCTCGTATGGAATCGTCACGATCCCGCCGCCGGCGGCGATCGTGATCTCCCGGTCGGAGGCGCCGACGAGCTCGCCGGTCACGCTCTTGTGTCCGTCCCCAGCCTCACGAAGTCGGACGCGCGCGTTGCGTCCCAGGAAGCGCGTGTAATGCTGGGGCTTGGTGAGCGGGCGATCCTGGCCGGGCGAGGACACCTCGAGCGTGTAGTGCTCGCGATAGTCGTTCAGTCGGCTGGAAACCCGCTCGCAGAGCGCAAGCGTCACCCCATCGGGATGATCGATGAACAGACGCAGCGTGCCGCCTCCGAGCACTTCGGCAAGCAACACCTCCACCTGGGGATCGCTTGCGGCGAGCCTCGTCTCGATCTCTTGTTGGAGTGCACTCACGATCTCCTCCGTCATAAATCTCATAAAAAAAGCGGGCCAGCGCCCACTTTCGGTGCATCACCGGGAAGCACCCGGCGCATCAGCTGTATGCCTCAGGGTAGCACCAGGTTTGGGGTTGCGCGACCCCGGAAACCCGCGCGCGCGCCGTGTTCAGCCGCGCGCGTCGGCGGCTCGCGAGCGATCGCGATACATCTCGTAGTCGCGCCGCCCGGGCTGCAGGCATGCCGCCAGCGCCAGCGGTTTGCGGGCCTCGGCATGGCGTCCCAGCATCTGCAGCGACCGGCCCAGGCAGAACTGGGCGAAGTCGTTGGTCGGCGCATGGTCGGTCACGGCCTGGAACTCGCGCGCCGCCAGCTCGTACTGCTGAGAGCGGAACAGCGCGCGCCCCAGCGCTTCGCGGATCGATGCCTTGTCCGGGGCGAGGTCGCGTGCACGCGTGAGCGGAATCGTCGCCTGGTGGTTGTGGCCCGCCTCCAGGAGCTCGGTCCCGCGCTTGAAGAGCTCGTAAACGTCGTCCATTGCTCTCAGTTTAGGACGCGAGTTCGACCCAGCGGCACGATCGGCGGCAGCCTCAGCAGCGGCGGCAGCGCCCACATCGCTCGCAGCGCGCCGCCCATCCCGAGCCCCGCGCGAAGCTGCCCGCGCAGCGCTCGCCGCTGCTCGGCGGTCGGACGAACGGAGGACCCCGCGAAGCGCGCCAGCCGGATCGCGCGGACGTACGCGGCCGCGTCCGGCGCGGTCCGGAAGCGATGCTCGAGCGCGACGAGCGTGACGCCGTCGCCGACCGGCCGCCCGGTGCGGCGCAGCGCCCGCTCGAGCTCGGCCAGGAGCTCCTCGGCCGGGCGCTCCCGCTCGCGGCGGGAGGCGAGCACGAACGCCGCGCCGGCGGCCAGCAGCAGGATCACGGCAATGCCCGCGAGGATCGCGAGCGTGGAGGACCCCTTGACCGCGACGCGGCCGCTCGTCGCGGCGTCCGGGCTCTGCGCGGCGTGGCCGGCGGGGGTCGGCGAAGTGACGGAGCCCTGGCCCCGTCCGCGAGCGTGGCCGCTCGTGGCGGGGGCCTTGCTCGCCGGGGTGCCGGCGGGAGTCGGATCGAAGCGAACCCACCCGTAGCCCGCGAACCACGCCTCGACCCAGGCGTGGGCGTCCTGATCGGTCACGACGTAGTTGTGCGTTGCGGCGCTGTAGCTGCCCGTGGTGAATCCGACCGCCACCCGCGCCGGCACCCCACCCATCCGCAGCAGCAGCGCCATCGCGCCCGCGAACTGCTGGCAGTAGCCGACCTTCGACTGGAACAGGAAGTTCTCGAGCGGGTACGCGGAGCTCGTCGGGTTGAGCACGTAGACGAAGCCACGCGAGAGGTAACGCTCGATGCTCCGCGCGAACGCGTACGGGGTGCTCGCCGTGCGGGCGAGCCGCTGCGCGAGCGCGTACATCGGCGCGTACGGCGAGCCCCGGACGAGCTGGGCGGCGTCGGTGCCGAACAGCGCGACTGTGCTCCCCACCGGCCTGGTGGAATGGAACGGCGCGAAGATGACGTCGGGCTGGACGCCGATCCTCTTGATCGGCGGGAGCGTCATCGTCAGGTAGCTCTGGAGCCCCGGATCAGCCGTGTCGTTGGGCGCCGCGGCAAGCTCGGCCGCGGTCGGCTGCGGCGAGTACGTGGTCACCAGGTAGCTGTCCCCGGGAATCAGGCTGCCGCCCGTCGTCCAGGTGCCCGGGCTCGGCCCGGCCACGACCGACTGGGAGATGTCGCTCGGCGGCTGCGCGGTACCCGCGGCGATCACGTCGGTCGTTCGCATCGCGCGGATCGTCACCTGCAGCTCCTGAGTCCAGCGCCCGATCGAGGTGTCGGGGATCGCCGGCTGCGGCGCGCCGCCCGGCAGCAGGCCCTGCATCCACGCGGTCCCATTGAAGATGTCGAGGTTCTCCGCCTTCCAGTAATCGGGCCGCGCGGCCTTGATCTCGAGCACCGGGGTCCCGTCGCGCGGCCACACCAGCGGGCCGTAGGTCTGCGCCCAGTTGAAGCTCTCGACATGCGCGGGCGATAGATTCGCCGCGATCGCCTCGTAGTTCACCCACGGCGAGTGTGTGTCCAGCGCGGGCGCGGCGACGATCGCCACGATCCCGGCGAGCGCGGCCAGGGAGCCCGCGGCGGCGGCGTTGCCGATCCGCACCCGGTCGCCCCACATGAACGCGGCCAGCAGCGCGAACAGCAGCAGACCCTGGACGTAGGGAAGCTGGGGACGCAAGAGCGTCGTGGGGACGATCGCGAGCGCGAGCAGCGGCAGCGCGGCGGCGGCGCGCCGGACGTCGCCGAGCGATCGCGGGGCGAAGGCCATCAACAGCCCGGCGTCGAGCAGCAACACGCCCGCGCCGAGCACGTTGACGATCCGCACCCACTGGTTGATCCCGACGTACGGCACCGATGCCGAAGGCAGCGCCTGCAGCCCGTTCCCGATCGCCCTGGCGGTCACCGCGATCCGCAGGTGGGTGACCCAGCGGACCGGTATGCCGGCCAGTGCGAACATCGCGAGTACCGCGAACACCGCGGCGAGAATCGCGAGCGGCCTCGCCCTGCGGGC
Organism: uncultured Solirubrobacterales bacterium; assembly: GCA_963849285.1. Lineage (GTDB taxonomy): Bacteria > Actinomycetota > Thermoleophilia > Solirubrobacterales > Solirubrobacteraceae > Palsa-465. The sequence continues at coordinate 660,872 of CAWKGS010000005.1, read as the reverse complement.
GATCAACATCGGACCCGCGCCGGCGATCGCGACCGCGAGCACGAGCAGGCCGAACAACCGGCCGGCGGCCGCCGGGCTGAGCAGCGTCGCCCATCGCAGCACTCCATATCCGGCGAGCGCGGCGAACGCGGCCAGCCGGATCAGCGGCCGCTCCCGCTCGCGCTCGCGCTCCCGCGCCACGCGCGGGCGCAACCCGGCGCCGCGGCCGCGCGCGGGAAGAGTCGCCACGCCGCTGCTCACGCCGCCCTCCCGTGCGCGACACCTCCGCGCCGCAGCGGCTGGCGAGCGCGCATCGAGAACCCGTAGCAGCCGGCGACCTCGAAGCTCGGCCTGGTCGCGGGTCCGCCGCTGCACTGCTTGGGGAGCACCAGTACCCGGGCGCCGCTGCCGACGCCGGTGAGCCCGGCCGGCAGCCGCTCGAGCGCGGCCGCGGCGACGTAGACGATCGGTCCCGGGCGCGGTCCGGTGCTGAGCACCGGGGCCCGCGCGTGCGCTCCGCCCTCCACCAGCGCGAGGCTCGCGTGCGCGGCGGGCCAGGTACCGAGCTCGGGCTCGATCACCAGCGGCCGGCGATCGCCGGGGAGCAGCAGCCCGCATCCGCCTCCGCGCGCGAGCTCGAGCACGAGCGAGGCGGCGGCGCGGACCGCGGCATCGAGGTGCTCGAGCGGACCGCTCCCCCGCGCGTCGAGCACGATCAGCGGACGCATCTCGCCATCTGACTCCAGACGACGCTCCAGCAGCCCCGCGCCGCGGGCGAGCGCCGGCCAGTGGATCCGCGAGGCAGGCGTGCCCGGCCGGTAGGGTCGCAGTCCGTCGACGTCGACCGCCGCGAACGGCTCTGACTGCGTCGCGGCGGTCGCAGCCGGAGAGCGGCCGACGCCCGCGCCCTGAGCCCACTTCACCCGCTCGGTGCGAGGCAGGACCAGCATGTCGATCGCGGGAGAGTCGCTCGGCTTGACCCAGCGAGCGAGCTCGAGCGGGTCGCTGAGCCTCACGCGCGGCGGCGCCAAGCGGAAGGAGCCGCGCCGCGGGAAGCGCGCCACGGCTTGCAGCTGCTCGGTCCGCTTGCGTCCCGGCAGCGAGCCGAGGTGCTCGAGCTCGGCCGGTGCCGAGCCGAGCGGATCGAGGATCGTCGCGCCGGGCGCCCCGAGCACGCCGCGCGCGACCGTGAGCGTCGCCGCCAGCGGCTCGTCCTCGATCACGCGGTCGGCGCCGAGACGGCGCTCGATGCTCGTCGCCCTGGCGCTCAGCAGCACCCACGCCGGCGCCACCGTGCCGAGCAGGAAGAACCCCACGCCCGGCACGAACAGCGGCGAGGCGTCGAACATGAAGGCAATCAGCGTCAGGGCCAGGCCGCCGAGGGCAATTCCGGCGGCGCGCCGCATCACAGCGCCCTGACCGTCGCGACCGCGTCGGCCACGACCTCGCGCGCAGCCGTTCGTGGATGCTCCGGCGCGAGCACCAGCCGGTGGGCGAGCACCGGCTCCGCCAGCGCCTGCACGTCGTCGGGCAGGGCGTGGTCGCGCCCGCGCATCATCGCGTGGGCCTTCGCGGCGCGGAGCAGCATCAGCCCCGCCCTGGGGCTGGCCCCGAGCTCGACGCGGGGATCCTCACGCGTGCGCCACAGGAGCTTGACGATGTAGTTGCGCAGCGGCTCGGATGCCTGGACCCGGGTCGCCGCGTCCTGCGCCGCCAGCACCTCCGCGGCGGTCGCGACGGGGCCGAGCGTCAGCACCCGATCGCCCGCCTCGTGGTCGGCGAGCATCCCCGCCTCGGCGCCGCGCGATGGATAGCCGAGCGAGACGCGCACCATGAAGCGGTCTACCTGCGCCTCGGGAAGCGGATAGGTCCCCTCGTACTCGATCGGGTTCTCGGTGGCGAGCACCAGGAACGGCCGCGCCAGCTCGTGCGTGTGGACGTCGACCGTTACGCGCCGCTCCTGCATGCACTCGAGCAGACCCGATTGCGTCTTGGGCGAGGCGCGATTGATCTCGTCCACCAGCACGATGTTGGCGAACACGGGCCCGGGCCGGAACTCGAAGCGCTGCTCGCGCTGGTCGTAGACGTTCGTGCCCACGACGTCGGCCGGCAGCAGGTCGGAGGTGCACTGGATCCGCGCGAACTGGCAGTCGATCGACCGGGAGATCGCTCGCGCCAGCGCGGTCTTGCCGACGCCCGGATAGTCCTCCACGAGCACGTGGCCCTCGGCCAGCAGCGCGACGATCACGTGCTCCAGCGTCTCGCGGCGGATCTGCACCGCGCGGCTCACGTTCTCGGCGAGCCGGCGGGCGACCTGCGCGAAGGCCTCAGACTCGTGTGGCGCTACGGGGGTCCGCTCGATCGGCTCCAAGCTCGTCCTTCCTGTACGTGCGCAGGCGCTCGACCTCATCGAGGACGGCGTCGGCGACGCGTTCCTTCCCGGTGCGCTCGACGTGCCGCTCGTGCGCTGCGGTAATGATCACGACCTCGTTGGCGTCCACGTCGAAGCCGATGTCTCCGCGCGAGATGTCGTTGACGACGATCGCGTCCAGGCTCTTGCGCTCGAGCTTCTCGCGGCCGTAAGCGACCGCGTCCTCGCCGTGCTCGGCGGCGAACCCGACCAGCACCTGGTCCGGACGGCGGCGCGCCCCCAGTTCCCCGAGCACGTCGTCGGTCGCCTCGAGCGCGATCGGTGGTGGAGGACCCGCATCCTTCTTGAGCTTGCGTGCGAACGCCCGCGACGGGCGGAAGTCGGCGACGGCGGCCGCCATCAGCAGCACGTCGCAGCGATCGAACTGGCGCTCACAGGCCTCTTTCAGCTCGGCGGCCGTCTGCACGTCGATCCGCTCGACTGCGCCCGGCAGCGGCAGGCTCACGTTCGCGGCGACCAGCGTCACCTGCGCGCCCCGGGCGGCGGCCCGCGAGGCCAGCGCCACCCCCATCCGGCCGGAGGAGCGGTTGCCGATGTAGCGGACGCTGTCGATCGGCTCGCGCGTTCCGCCGGCTGTGACGAGGACGCGCACCCCGTTCCAGGTCCCGCACGACGCCAGCAGCCCCCGCACCGCCGCCAGCAGCTGCTCCGGCTCGGCCAGCCGCCCGAAGCCGTGCTCGCCGTGGGAGGCCAGCTCGCCCGCCCCCGGTCCGATCACGTGCACGCCGCGGGCCGCGAGCAGCTCGAGATTGGTCTGCGTGGCGGGGTGCTCGTACATCCGGTTGTTCATCGCGGGCGCGACGGCGACCGGGCAGGCCGCGGCGAGCGCGGCGGCGGTCAGGAGGTTGTCGGCTTGGCCGTGCGCGAGCTTGGCGATCGTGTTCGCGCTCGCCGGCGCGATCAGGTAGGCGTCGGCGCGCTCGACGAGCGCGAGGTGGGAGATCGGCGCCCGCTCGGGGACCGGCTCGCCGGGATAGGCGCCACGCGCCGGATCGGGCTCGAACTCGTCGACCAGCACCGGCGCGCCGGTGATCCCCTCGAATGAGGCCCGCCCCACGAATCGCTCGCTCGCGCCCGTCTGGATGACCCTGACGGAATGCCCGGCCCTGATCGCCAGGCGCGCCGTTTCCAGCGCCTTGTACGCCGCGATCCCGCCGCTCACGCCGAGGAGCAACCGGGCCACGGCTGGGGCCCTACCGGTACTGGTACTTGAGCTTGCCCTGAGCGACTTCTTCGAGCGCGATCGTCAGGTAGTTCTTCGAGCGCGTCTCCACCATCGGCGGGGGGAACTCGTCGAACGTGCCCTCACCGAGGTTGTGGTAATAGGAGTTGATCTGGCGCGCGCGCTTGGCGGCCACGATCACGCTCGCGTAGTCGGAGTCGACGTGCTCGAGCAGCTTGTCGATGCGGGGTGAGATCAAGGGGGGCGTTCCTTTGCTGGTGGGCGGTTCACACAGGGTAGCGGGCGCAAGTTGCCTGCAACGCAGGCTGCCTGCCCGGCGTCATTCCAGCTCGCGGCGCACGATCCGCTCGAGCGCGTCGGTCGCCTCCTCCAGCCGGTCGTTGACGACCACGTGGGCGAACTCCGCCTGGGCATCCAGCTCTCGCTCCGCGGTCCGCAGGCGTGCGGCGACCTCCTCGGGGTCGTCGGTGCCGCGTCCAACCAGGCGGGCTCGCAGCGCATCGATCGACGGGGGAGCGATGAACACGGCGACCGCCTCCGGCACCGCCGCACGGACCTGCCGCGCCCCCTGCACCTCGATCTCGAGCACCAGCGGCACGCCCGCGCCGAGGCGCCGCTCGACGTCTGAGCGAAGCGTGCCGTAGCGGTGGCCGGCGTAGCTCGCGTGCTCCAGGAAGTCTCCGGCCTCGACGTGGCGGCGGAACTGCTCGGGGCTGAGAAAGTGGTACTCGACCCCGTCGCGCTCGCCGGGCCGCGGCCGGCGGGTGGTGGCCGACACCGACAGCTCGAGCTCTGGCACCCGCTCGAGCAGACCGCGGATCAGCGTGCCCTTCCCCACCCCGGACGGACCGGTGATCACGAAGATCTGGGCCACGTCCGGCGCGGGTTGGGGCTAACGACGGCGCATCAACGCGACCAGCTCATCCCGCTGGCGCTGCGAGAGCCCGCCGATCGTCTTGCTCGGAGAGATCCGGCACTGCGTGAGGATCTTGTTGACCTTCACGCGGCCGTACTTCGGCACCGCTAGGAGCAGATCGAACACCTTTGCGGTCCCCAGGTAGTCCGGAGGGTTTCGCAGGAGCTCGTCGATCGGCTGGCGGCCGGCCTTGAGGTCCCGCTTTAGCTGCGCACGACGACTGCGTATGTCGTTTGCCCGCTGAAGCGCCTCCATGCGTTGCACGAGAGAGCGTTCCGGCGCAGCAATCGGCTTGGAGAACGTTTCACTGACCGGCGGCATGGGCGGCGACTATACATCTTGGGGCGAGTCGATCAAGGCAAATGGGCGCAATTCGCCTACACCTCTAGCTGAGGTCTAGCATTGTCGAGCCAACTTCCGGGGATAGCCTTCGTTTTGCAGGGTCTTTTACGTGCTGTAAGCAACTTGATTCCTACAAATAGCGGGCTGAACGTAGACCTCAGGGGAGGGCTGTGATCGGACCCGCTGAGAGCAGCTCGTTCAGCTCCGAGGCGATCCTCCAAGCCGCCGCCGGGTCGCGGAAGGTTTCGGTGCCCACGGCGACCAAGCCTGCGCCCGCGCGCATCAGATCGTGCGCGTCCCGACCACGCTGGACACCCCCCATTCCGATGATGGGGATCTCCACCGCTTCGGCCACGGCGTGAACCTGGGCCAGTGCCACCGCACGGACGGCCGGACCCGAGACGCCGCCGGTGCCCGCGCCCAGCCACGGCTCGCCGGTCTGGGGGCTCAGCGCCATCCCCCTGATCGTGTTGATCAGGGAGAGCGCGTCGGCGCCCGCCTGCTCGGCGGCCCGCGCCACCGCCGGGACGTCCGTCGCGTTCGGCGTCAGCTTGACGATCAGCGGCTTGTCGGTGATGGGGCGGACGTGGTCCAGCAGGGCGCTCAGCTCGATCGGGTCGGCGCCCATGATCAGCCCGGTCTCGACGTTCGGGCAGGAGACGTTCAGCTCCAGCGCGCTGACCTCGGGGTACGCGGCGAACGCGCGGATCAGCTGCGCGACCTCCTCGGGCCCGAACCCCATCACGTTGACGATCAGCGGCACGGGCAGCTTGGCGAGCTTCGGCAGGTCGTCGCGTTGGAAGCCCTCGAGGCCCTTGTTCGGCAGCCCGATCGAGTTGATCATGCCGCCGGCCAGCTCCCACAGCCGGGGCGGCGGGTTGCCCTGGCGCGGCGCGACGGTCACGGTCTTGGAGACGAATGCCGCGAACGGAAAGTGCTCCTGCAGCGTCCGCTCGCCGAACACGCGCTGCGCGGCGATCGCGTCGAAGGTGCCCGAGGCGTTGATGATCGGGTGCTCGAGCTCGAGCCCGCAAAAGGTGACGTGGTCGAACATCGTCACCGGAGCTCCGGAGCGGAGACGCGCGGCCGGGAGCGAGACGCAGTCGAGTGGTCTCCGACGCGTTCGAGCAGCTCCGCGTCCAGAACAGGACCCTCGAGGCAGAGCCGCACGTAGCCGTCCTTGGTGAGGACCACGCACCCGAAGCAGGCGCCGAACCCGCAAGCCATCCCGGATTCGAGCGCGAGCTGCGCGGGCGTGGCATGCTCGGCGCACAGCGCCCGGACCGCCTCGAGCATCGCCGGCGGCCCGCACGCGTACACCTCGATCCGGGGGTCGCCGGCGAGCAGCGGGGCGAGCAGCTCGGTGACGAGGCCCTGGTGACCGACGCTCCCGTCGTCGGTGGCGATCACGGGATCGGCGAGGAGCCTCGCGCCCGCCGCGTGCGCGCCGTCACGGAAGCCGAGCAGCACCGCGGCCTCCACGGTCAGCTCGTCCTGCAGGATCGCGAGCGGGGCGAGCCCGACGCCGCCGCCGACGAGCAACGGCACGCGTTCCCCGCGAGCGGGACGGAAGCCGGCGCCGAGGGGTCCGAGCAGCATCAGCTCCTCCGCCTCGCTCAGCTCGGCCAGCCGCTTGGTGCCCGGACCGACGTCCTCGATCAGGAACTGCAGCTCCTCGGAGTTGCGTGGTGCTCGCATGACGCTGAACGCCCGCGGGAGAAAGGGCCGCTCGCCCTCCCCCCCGCCCCACCGTGCGGCCGCGCTCAGCATGTAGAACTGGCCGGGCTGAGGGCGCGGACCGGTTGCGTCGAGGCAGCGCAGGACCGTGTAGGCGCCGTGCTGCTCGCGCGCGATCACCGGCGCGGCACGGCGGCGCAGCGGCGCCAGGACGCGGTCCACTAGTGGACCCCTGATGCCTTGGCGTGGATCTCCTGCAGCGAGAGCACCTCCGGCGCGCCGTGCCTGGTGGCGGCCGCGATCGCTCTGGCGGCGGCCATCCCGCCGGCCATGGTCGTGATGCAGGGGATCCCGCGGGCGACCGCCGCGGTGCGGATCTCGTAGCCGTCGGTCCGCGCGCCGGTCCCGACCGGGGTGTTGATCACCAGGTCGACCTCGCCGGCCTCGATGCAGTCGACGACGTGCGGCGAACCCTCCCCGAGCTTGTTGATCGCCTCGGCCGGGATGCCCATCTTGCGAATCGCCTGGGCCGTCCCGCGCGTCGCGATGATCCGGAAGCCGAGGTCGTGCAGCACGGTCGCCACGCCCGTGGCCGCGGCCTTGTCGCCGTCGGCGACCGTGATGAAGACCGTGCCGGAGCCGGGCAGCTTGGACCCGGCCGCCGCCTGGGCCTTGGCGAACGCGGTCGGGAAGTCACGCGCGATGCCCATCACCTCCCCGGTCGAGCGCATCTCGGGCCCGAGGAGCGAGTCCGCGCCGGCGAACCGGTCGAATGGGAGCACGACCTCCTTGACGCAGACGTGACCATTGCTCGTGTCGTGCGGCAGGTCCAGGTCCGCGAGGCGCTCGCCAAGCATCAGCCGGCAGGCGAGCTTCGCGACCGGCAGCCCGATCGCCTTGGAGACGAACGGCACGGTCCGCGAGGCGCGCGGGTTGGCCTCGATCACGTGCAGCCCGTCGGCGTGGATCGCGTACTGGACGTTGATCAGCCCGACCACCTGGAGCTCGCGCGCGAGCCCCTCGGTCTGCTCCCGGAGCAGCCCCAGCATCTCCTCGCCGAGCGTGTGCGGAGGCAGCACGCAGGCGGAGTCGCCCGAGTGGATGCCGGCCTCCTCGACGTGCTGCATGATCCCCGCGATCCACACGTCCTCCCCGTCGCACAGCGCGTCGACGTCGACCTCGATCGAGTCCTCGAGGAAGCGGTCGAGGTAGATCTTCGCGCCCGCCTCCGGGACGACGCGCTCCAGGTAGTCGCGCAGGCCCGGGACGCTGTAGACGATCTCCATCGCGCGCCCGCCGAGCACGTAGCTGGGACGGACCAGCAGCGGGAACCCGACCCCGGGCGCGCACTCGATCGCCTCCTGCGCGGACCCGGCGGTCGCGTACGGCGGAGCCTTGTAGCCGAGCCGGTCGAGCAGCGCGCCGAACTGCGAGCGGTCCTCGGCCAGGTCGATCGACTCGATGCTCGTGCCGAGGATCCTCACCCCGGCCCGATGCAGGGCGGCCGCCAGCTTCAGCGGTGTCTGGCCGCCGAACTGCACGACCACGCCCTCGGGCTGCTCCACCTCGCAGACCGCGAGCACGTGATCGAGCGTCAGCGGCTCGAAGTACAGCCGGTTGGAAGTGTCGTAATCGGTCGAGACCGTCTCGGGATTGCAGTTGACCATGACCGCGTCGTAGCCCAGCTCGCGCACCGTCTGGGCCGCGTGGACGCAGCAGTAGTCGAACTCGATCCCCTGGCCGATCCGGTTCGGCCCCGAGCCGAGGATCACGACGCTCGGCCGGTCGCCTCGCTCCACCTCCTGGTCGGGGCCGCGGGGGCCGGGACGCTCCCAGGCGGAGTAGTAGTAGGGGGTGCGCGCCGCGAACTCAGCCGCACAGGTGTCGACGGATTTGAACGTCCGCTCGCCGGCGAACGGTCGGTGCGGGTCTTGCGCCAGCTCTTCGAGCTCGCGCAGGAACCAGCGATCGATGCTCGTGCGATCGTGCAGCTCCTCGACGCTTCGGCCGCGCCTGAGCGCCTCGAGCACGTGATCGAAGCGCTCCGCCCCCGGCAGCTCGACGAGCTTCATCAGCTGCTCGTCGTCCTCGGGGTGCTGGGGCTTCGCGTCGAGCTCGCGGGAGCGCAGCGCCTTCGCGAACGCCTGCTGGAAGGTGCGCCCGATCGCCATCGCCTCGCCGACGGACTTCATGTGCGTCGTCAGGTCGGAGTCCGCGCCGGGGAACTTCTCGAAGGCAAAGCGCGGCCACTTGACCACGCAGTAGTCGATCGCGGGCTCGAAGCTCGCGGGCGTCGCCCTGGTGATGTCGTTGGGGATCTCCTGAAGCGTGTAGCCGACCGCCAGCCGCGCCGCGATCTTCGCGATCGGGAAGCCCGTGGCCTTGCTCGCGAGCGCGCTCGAGCGCGACACGCGCGGGTTCATCTCGATCACCACGATCTCGTCGGTCGCGGCGTTGACCGCGAACTGCACGTTCGAGCCGCCGGTCTCGACGCCGACCGCGCGGATCACGCTGATCGCCTGATCGCGCAGGCGCTGGTACTGCTTGTCGGTCAGCGTCTGCTGCGGTGCGACGCAGACGCTGTCGCCGGTGTGGACGCCCATCGGGTCGATGTTCTCGATCGAGCAGACGATCACGACGTTGTCAGCGCGATCGCGCATCACCTCGAGCTCGAACTCGCCCCACCCCAGCACCGATTCCTCGATCAGCACCTGGCCGATCGGCGAGGCCTTCAGCCCGCGACCCACCACGCGCTGAAGCTCGCTCTCGGCGCGCACGACCCCGCCGCCGGTGCCCCCGAGCGTGAACGCGGGGCGGACGATGAACGGCAGCCCGATCTCCTCGGATGCCGCGCGGGCGTCCTCGACGCTGTGAGCGATCGCGCTGCGCGGCACCCGCAGGCCGGCGTCGGTCATCGTCTGGCGGAAGCGCTCGCGATCCTCGGCGCGGTCGATCGCCTCGTAGTCGGCACCGATCAGCTCGACGTCGTATTTCTCGAGGGTCCCGTCCTCGTGCAGCGCCTTGGCGAGGTTCAGCGCGGTCTGGCCGCCGAGCGTCGCGAGCAGCGCGTCCGGGCGCTCGCGCTCGATCACCTGCGCGACCGAGCCGGGCAGGAGCGGCTCCACGTAGGTCGTGCTCGCGATCTCCGGGTCGGTCATGATCGTCGCCGGGTTGGAGTTGATCAGGACGACCTCGTAGCCCTCCTCCCTCAGCACGCGGCAGGCCTGCGTCCCGGAGTAGTCGAACTCCGCCGCCTGTCCGATCACGATCGGGCCGGAGCCGATCAGCAGGATCTTGTGCAGGTCGTCCCTACGCGGCACGTCTGATCTCCCCGACGAACCGATCGAAGAGGTACAGGGCGTCGTTCGGTCCCGGTCCCGCCTCGGGGTGGTACTGGACGGTCGCGCCCTGAACGTCGCGCAGCGCCAGACCCTCCACGGTCCGGTCGTAGAGGTTGATGTGGGTCAGCTCGGCGGTGCCGAAGTCCGTCTCCCAGCGGACCGCCTCGTCGTCGTCGATCGTCCTCGAGCCGCCCGGGCCGAGCACCGCGAAGCCGTGGTTCTGGCTGGTGATCTCGATCCGGCCGGTCGTCAGGTCCTTGACCGGGTGGTTGGCGCCGTGATGGCCGAAGGGCAGCTTGTAGGTCTCGAGCCCGACCGCCCGGCACAGCAGCTGGTGGCCGAGGCAGATCCCGTAGACCGGGCGTTTGCCCACCAGCTCGCGCACGGTGGCCACGATGTAGTCGAGCGCGGCCGGGTCGCCGGGCCCGTTCGCGAGGAAGATCGCGTCGGGGTCGCCCTGCAGGAGATCGCGCGGCGTTGCCGTGCAGGGGTGAAGCTCCACCGTCGCCCCTCGCTCGCGCAGGTTGCGGACGATCGAGCGCTTCACGCCGGTGTCGATCATCGCGATCCGCGGTCCCCCGGGCGCGGCTTCCAGCACCGTCAGCTCCCCCGGCGTGACGTCCCGAGCGAGGTCGCGCCCGGTCATGTCTGGCTCGGCCGCGATCAGCTCCCGCGCCCGCTCCTCGGGGGTGCTCGCTTCGAACACGCCGCCGCGCATCGCCCCCTCGTCTCGGATGTGCCGAACCAGCGCGCGGGTGTCGAGCTCGGTGATCGCCGGGATCCCGCAGCCGGTCAGCCAGGTCAGCCAGCCGGTCTGCGCCCCAGCGGCGTCCTCGCGGTCTACCGCGGCGCGCATGATCGCCGCGCGCGCGTGGACCCGGTCGGACTCCATCGCCTGGGAGCTGACCCCGTAGTTGCCGATCATCGGGTAGGTGAAGGCGATCAGCTGACCGGCGTAGCTCGGATCGGTCATCGCCTCCTGGTAGCCGGACATCGAGGTCGTGAACACGATCTCGCCGACCGCATCGGCGCTCGCCCCGCAGGCGACGCCCTCGAACCTGGTGCCGTCCTCGAGCAGGACGTATGCGACCCGGTCGCTCACGCGACTGCCGCCGTCTGCGCCCGCACCGGCGCCCTGAACGCGAGCGCGCCGGCGGCGAGCGTGAGGATCACCTGTCCGTGGAGCATCCGTCCATGGAAGCAGCAGTTCCGCGACCGGCTCGCGTAGCCGCCGCCCCCGACCTCGAAGCGTGCGTCGAGATCGACGATCGTGATGTTGGCCGGCTGCTCGGGCGCGATCAGAGGAGTCGGCAGCCCGTACAGCGCGGCTCCCGCGGTCATCCGCTCGACCACGAGCGCCAGCTCGAGCTCGCCGGCCATCACCAGCTCGGTGAACAGCGCGGGGAACGCCGTCTCCAATCCGGTCGTGCCCATCGGCGCCTGCTCGAAGGGCACCTCCTTCTCGTGCCGGGCGTGGGGCGCATGGTCGGTGGCGATGCAGTCGATGACTCCCTCCCGGAGCGCCTGCACGAGCGCCTTGCGATCGCGCTCGGTCCGCAGCGGCGGGTTCATCTTGAAGCGGCTGTCGAGCGTTCGCACGATGTCGTCGGTGAGCGTCAGGTGGTGGGGCGTGACCTCGCACGTGAGCCCGGCTCTGGACTCCTTGGCCGCGCTGATCGCCTCCACCGATTCCCGTGCCGAGAGATGCTGGAAGTGCACGCGCGCCTGCTCATAGGCCGCGATCGCGGCGTCACGCGTGATCATCGTCGACTCGGAGATCGACGGGATCCCGGCGAGCCCGAGCATCGCCGACACCGCCCCCTCGTGCATCACGCCGTCACGCGAGAGCTGCGGGTCCTCCTCGTGCAGCGCGACCACGCCGCCGCAGAGCCGCTGGTACTGGAGCGCCTTGCGCAGCATGCCGGCGGAGGTGAGCGGCTTGCCGTCGTCGGTGAAGCCGAGCGCGCCCGCGTCGCTCAGCTCGGCCATCTCCGTCAGGTCCTCCCCCTTCAGGCCCCGTGTGATCGACGCCAGGAAGCCCACCGGCACGCGGGCCTCGCGACGGGCGATCTCGACGAGCGAGCGCAGCACCGCGGCGTCGTCGACCACGGGATCGGTGTTCGGCATCGCGATCACCGCGCAGAAGCCGCCGGCGGCGGCGGCCGCGGTACCGCTCGCGATGTCCTCCTTGTACTCCTGCCCGGGCGTGCGCAGGTGCACGTGCGGATCGACGAACGCCGGGAAGGCGTGCTTGCCGGTCGCGTCGAGCACGTCGGCCCCGGAGGGTGCGGCGATCGAGCCCGGGGCGCCGATCTCCGCGATGTGGCCGGCGCGCACGAGGATGTCGTGAGGTCCGTCGAGCTCCGCGCGAGGGTCGAGCACGTGCGCGCAGCGGATCAGGAGCTCGCCCGGAGGACCCGGTTTGTGGAAGAGCTTCGCCGTCATCTGATCGCTCATGCCGCCGCCGCCATCTCGAGTCGCGGGGAGCCTGCCAGCAGCTCGTAGAGCACCGCCATCCGCACCGCGACGCCGGCCTTCACCTGCTCTCCGATCAGGGCCGCGGGAGAGTCGATCACCTCGGCCGACAGCTCGACGCCCCGGTTGACCGGGCCTGGATGCATCAGCAGCTGCCCGGGGTGAAGCCGCGCCGCGTTGATCTGGTAGCGCTCGGCGTACTCCCGCAGCGAGGGGACGAACGCGTCCCGCATCCGTTCCTGCTGCATCCGCAGCACGTACACGACCTGGGCCTCGTGCAGGCGCTCGAGCGTCGGCGTCGCCTCGCAGCCGAGTGCCTCGATCCCGCGGGGGATAAGCGTCGGCGGCCCGCACACGGTCACCTGCGCGCCCATCCGCTTGAACGCGAGGATGTCCGAGCGCGCCACGCGCGAGTGCATCACGTCCCCCACGATCCAGATCTTGACGCCGTCCAGCGAGCCGAGCCGGCGCCGCAGCGTGAACACGTCGAGCAGGGCCTGGGTGGGATGCTCGTGCTTGCCGTCGCCGGCGTTGACGACCGCGGCGGGCGTCCAGCCCGCGACGAGCTGTGCGGCGCCGACATACGGCGAGCGGATCACGATCGCCGCCGGGTCGTAGGCGGACAGCGTCTGCACCGTGTCCTTCAGCGACTCGCCCTTGTCCACGCTGGAGCCGGCCGAGCGGACGCTGACGACGTCCGCGCTCAGCCTCTTGGCGGCGAGCTCGAAGCTCGAGCTCGTCCTGGTGGACGATTCGTAGAAGAGGTTCACGACCGTGCGCCCGCGCAGCGCGGGCACCTTCTTGATCTCCCGGCCCGCGACCTCGGCGAACGACTCGGCGCGATCGAGGATGCGCTCAATCCCGGCGCGGTCGAGATCGTCGATCGAGATCAGATGGCGGGGGATCCGGCTCATTGCTCTTGCCTCCCGTGGTCGATTGCGGGCCCGATCGTGACCTCGTCGAACTGGTCGATCTCCTCGACGTGGACGTACACGCGCTCGTCGCGCGAGGTCGGCAGGTTCTTGCCCACGTAGTCCGGGCGGATCGGGAGCTCCCGGTGCCCGCGATCGACCAGGACCGCGAGCTGGACTCGGGCCGGCCGCCCGTAGTCGAAGATCTCGTCGATCGCGGCGCGCACCGTGCGGCCGGTGTAGAGGACGTCGTCGACGATCACGACCGTCCGCCCGTCGAGGGGGAACTCCAGGTGCGTCGCGTGCACCACCGGCGTGGCGCTCGGGCGGAGCGAGAGGTCGTCGCGGTAGAACGCGATGTCCACGTCGCCGAGCGGGACTCCCGGCTCGATCAGCTCGCTGGTCAGCGCCTGGAGTCGCTGCGCAAGAACGACGCCCCGGCGGTGAATGCCGACGATCGCGATCGATCCGTCCGGGTTCTTCTCGACGATCTCATGCGACATCCGCACCAGCGTGCGGCGTATGTCATCCCGGTCGAGGACGACCGCGTGCGCTTCCAACCTGCTCCTTCCTGGCCTCACGGGACCGGCTTAAAGGATTGGAGGCAGCGTATCAGCGGGGGCGGTCGGCGGGTTCGGGCCGGCTCGTCGCGGGCCCCCTTCGCGCCCCTCCCCGCGGCCGCACACCCCTTTCGAGCATCCCCTAGGCCCCAAACCGTTCGGCCAGGCCGAGGATTGGGTTGAAAGTGCGCGTATAGCGCCCCCCGGAACCCAATGGACGGCGATCGATCGGGGTTTGGGCTCCAGAGGTCGTTACGCGTTACCCGCGGCGAACCCCCGCGCCATCGTGGCGGTAGAGCACGTGCGGGATCCCGGCGTAGGTGATCTCCCCCACCTGCGCGAACGCGGTCTTCTCCATCACGCGGCGCGAGGCGATGTTGTCCGGGCGGGTGAACGCGATCACCGATTCGAGGTCCAGCACGTTGAACGCGACGTCGAGCGAGGCGCGGGCCAGCTCCGTCGCGAGGCCCTGGCGCCAGCGCTCGGGCGTGACCGTCCAGCCGACCTCGACATCGTTCAGGCCGTCGACGAACGTCCATTGCAGGCCGCCGCGCCCGACGGCCTCGCCCGTCTCGCGATCGCGCATCAGCCACAGCCCGAAGCCGTAGCGTTCCCAGTGGTCCATCCTCCCCTCGAGGCTCGCCACCACGCCGGCGCGGCCCGGATCGTGGGGAGAGGGCGAGAGCCACTCGACGATCCGCGGATCGAGCATCACCCGGATCAGCTCCGGCTCGTGCTCGCGGCGCAGACGCTCGAGGACCAGCCGGTCGGTCTCGATCCGCTCGATCGCCGCGGTCTCCATCCTTACTCCGCCACCGCCTCCGCCGCCGGCTCGGCCCGCCGGTCCTCCCAGCGGACGAGCTCTGGACGGCCTCGCTCGGGAAACGGGAGCTCGATCGTGTCGAAGTCGCGCGGGAGCACCGTATGGGCGAAGACTGCCCTCGCCTCCTCGCGCAGGAGCGAGACCGGATAGCGCGTGGAGGTGTGCGTGAGCGCCAGCAGCGAGACCTCGGCATCCCGGGCGATCGTCGCCGCCTGGCCGGCGGTCGAGTGCTTGCGGCCTGCGGCCAGCTCGCGCTCCTCCTCGGCGAAGGTGGCCTCGTGCACGAGCAGATCGGCGCGGTGGGCCGCGACGGCGAGCGCATCGCACGGAGCCGTATCGCCCGAGATCACGAGCTTGCGTCCGGGGCGCGGCGGTCCCATCACCTGCTCGGGATGGACTCCGTCGACCGTCTCCCCCCGCTGCACGCGGCCGAAGTCGGGGCCGGGCGTCAGTCCGAGCCGGATCGCGGCCTCGGGCTCGAACGCTCCCGGGCGCTCGTCCTCGAACAGCACGTACGCGAGCGCCGGCAATCCGTGCACAACACGGACCGGAGCGATCCGGTAGCCGTCGCGCTCGACGATCTCGCCACCCTCGAGCTCGGCCAGCTCGAGCTCGAACGACACGCGTCCCGCCGCCCGCATTCCCAGCTCGAGCATCGTCCGCAGTCCTCGCGGCCCGTGCACCCGGACCGGCCGTTCACGGCCGCGCAGGTCGTAGGTCTTCAGCAGGCCCGGCAGGCCGAGCCAGTGATCGGCGTGGAAATGGGTCACGAAGATCTCATCGACGTCGAGCAGCCCGATCGTCGAGACGAGCTGGCGCTGGGTCCCCTCGCCGCAGTCGAACAGGAGCCGATCTCCGCCCCGACGGACCAGCAGCGCCGGTAGGCCTCGGCGAGCCGTGGGGATCGAGCCCGCGGTCCCGGCGAAGAAGATCGAGAGATCCATGGCGCCAGTCTGTCAGCCGACCGCCACCAGCTCGAACCTCACGGCGCCGGCCTCGACGCGGGCCAGGCCCATGGTGTGGCGCGGGGCGCGCCGGCGCTCGGTGGGGCTGCCGGGGTTGAAGATCTGGAACCCGCTGCGCCCGATCTCGAGCAGCGGGATGTGCGAGTGGCCGAACACCACGGCATCGACGTCCGGGAAGCGCCGGCGCAGCCGCTCGAGCCGGCCCCGGGCGGGCCCGGCGTCGTGGAGGAGGCCGATCCGCGCGTGCGGCAGCTCCACGATCGCGCTCGACGGCACCTCGGCGCGGACCGCGGCGTCGTCGACGTTCCCGTGCACCGCGACGACCGGCGCATAGCGCTCCAGCTCTCGCAGCACCGGCAGCGTCGAGAAATCACCGGCGTGCAGGATCAGGTCGGCGCCCCGCAGCCGCTCGACGCACGACTCGGGGAGCCGGCGGCCGCCGCGCGGCAGGTGAGTGTCCGAGACGATCGCGAGCTGCACGGTAAGCTGGTCTACCCCCAGCGCCTGTAGCTCAGTGGATAGAGCGCCGCCCTCCGGAGGCGGAGGTCGCAGGTTCGAATCCTGCCGGGCGCGCTCGCTCGCGTGCGGCGAGTCAGGCTCGGCGCACGAAGCGGCGCATGGAACGCGCCAGACGGGTATCACTCCAGGTGAGCGTCTCACCGGGAGAAAGGAGCGAGAGCATGGCAGGCGGCGCAGCAGCGCAGGAGCAACGCGAGGCCCGTCAGGAAGGCGAGGCTCGCTCAGAGCGCTGGCCGTCCGCTCCTCGCGAGGGGGACGACGAGCAGCCCGCGCCCGGTCCCGTGGCGCGCGAGGAAGACCGCGAACCGTCCTCCGAGCAGGACCGCGAACCGTCCTCCGAGCCGCGCGAGCAAAAGAAGTCCGGCGGCTTCGCGGGATTCATGGTGCGGATCGTCCCGATCGTGCTGGGCGGCCTGCTGATGCTGTTCGGCGTCGGCTGGCTCTGCGCCCAGATGGCATCCAACGCCCCGGGCGGCGCCGGGCTGCTGGGCGCGATCCTCGGTCCCGCCGTCGTCGGCGTGATCGCCGCCGGGATCGGCGTGATGTTCAGCCGCCAGTCGAGCGGCGACTCGCGCCGCTCGGACGGCGACTCCGGCCGCTAGCTGAGCCAGCCGCTCCGGCCGTGCGGGCCGCGGCTCACGCCGCCCGCGGATCGCGCCTGCG
This sequence comes from uncultured Solirubrobacterales bacterium, assembly GCA_963849285.1. Lineage (GTDB taxonomy): Bacteria > Actinomycetota > Thermoleophilia > Solirubrobacterales > Solirubrobacteraceae > Palsa-465. The sequence continues at coordinate 644,087 of CAWKGS010000005.1, read as the reverse complement.
GATCCCGCTGCCCAGGCTGAGCGGCTTCTCGGAGGAGATGCTGCGGCCGAGAAACGCGACCATGGTGGTCACGACGGCGGCGGCGAGGATCAGGTTGAGGATCAGGATGGCGGTCATGTGGGGGCTCCTTGGTGGGACTGGTCTTGTGCTGCACGTCCATGGTCGACCGGGCGTCGAAGATGACCGTTGGACCAGTGTCGGAGCTGTGTAAGAGCACGCCTCCGCCCAGCGGGTAACAAACGTGACAGAGTTTGCGCGCCTTGGAGAAGAGGAGAACCGATGGCTGAGAGCACGCCGAGAGTTATCGCCCCCACGGTCGCCGCGCTGCCCGCATCCGCGGCGGAGCGCTTCGGATCGCAGGTCGCCGCGCGCTACCGCCTCGAGGGCGAATGGCACGAGGTGACCTACGCCGAGGCCGGCGAGGCGATCGAAGAGATCGCCCTGGGCTTGGTGGCCCTCGGGATCGAGCCCGGCGACCGCGTCGGGATCCTGGGCGGGACACGGCTGGAGTGGACGCTCGCCAACTACGCGATCTCCGCCGCGGGGGCGGTGGCGGTGCCCGTCTACCAGACCAACTCACCGCGCGAGTGCCAGTGGGTGCTCGGCAACTCGGAGGCGCGCGCGGTGGTGTGCGAGGACGAGGGGCAGCGCGCCAAGATCGATCAGATCCGCGCGGAGCTGCCGGCGCTCGAGCACGTCATCGGGATGACCGAGGGCGGCGGCGAGTTGACGCTCCAGCAGCTGCGCGAGCGCGGTCGCGGCGGCGAGCGTGACGAGCTGACCCGCAGGCAGGAGAACGCTCAGCCGGACGACGGCTGGACGATCATCTACACCTCCGGGACAACCGGCCCGCCGAAGGGCGTCGTGCTCACGCACGCCAACGGCATGTCGGTCTGCAAGACGGTCGAGGAGCTGGCGTTCGTGCGGGCGGACGAGTCGACGTACCTCTACCTCCCGCTGGCGCACGTATTCGCCCTGATCACCCAGCTGGCCTCATGGGATCAGGGAACCGCGGTGATCTACTTCGGCGGGGACAGCAAGAAGATCCTCGAGGAGATCATCGAGACCAAGCCGAGCTACCTGCCGTCGGTCCCGCGGATCTTCGAGAAGCTCTACGCCGCCGCCACGACGATGATGGACCGGGCGGGCGAGGAGGAGCGGGAGCGGATCAGGCAGGCGATCAAGCTCGGCGTCAAGGTGCGCGCCGCCCACGAGCGGGGCGAGTCCGTCTCCGAGCAGGAGGAGCAAGCGCTCGCGCAGGCCGACGAGCAGATGTTCAAGCGCGTACGCGACCTGTTCGGCGGCCGGGTGCGCCAGGCGGTCAGCGGCGCCGCCCCGATCGCGCCCGAGATCCTCGAGTTCTTCTACGCGGCCGGGGTTCCGGTGCTCGAGGGCTGGGGCATGACCGAGAGCACGGGCGTCGGGACCGTGGCCACGCTCGAGCACTTCAAGTTCGGCACCGTCGGCCGCGCTGTCCCCGGCGTCGAGCTGCGGATCGCGGACGACGGCGAGATCCTGATGAAGGGCCCCAACATCTTCCGCGAGTACTGGCGCAACCCCGAGGCGACGGCCGAGACGCTGATCGACGGATGGCTGCACACCGGCGACCTCGGCGAGCTCGACGACGAGGGCTACCTCAAGATCACCGGCCGCAAGAAGGACATCATCATCACGGCCGGCGGCAAGAACCTGACCCCGGCCAACATCGAGAACGACCTCAAGCAGTGTCGCTTCATCTCACAGGCCGTGATGTACGGCGACCGCAAGCCCTATCCGGTCGCGGTGATCACGCTCGACGTCGAGGAGATCGTGCCATGGGCCAAGGAGCGCGGGCTGCCGGAGGAGCTCGAGCAGCTGATCGAGGCCGAGGAGGTGCGCGAGCTGATCCAAGTCGAGCTCGACCGCGCCAACGCCCACTACGCGCAGGTGGAGCAGATCAAGAAGTTCACGATCCTTCCCGAGGACCTGTCGATCGACGCCGGCGAGCTGACGCCGACGCTCAAGGTCAAGCGCAACGTCGTCTACGAGCGCTACGCGGACCGCTTCGAGGCGATGTACTAGTGCCCCGAGTCAAAAATTCGGTGGCAGCCTCGCGGCGTCTGGACGCGCCTGGAACCACCCGCTCGGCGCAGGTATTTCAATACCTGCTTGCCTCGCGTGCGGCCCCAGCCACGCCCAGCCGCTCCCGAGACTGCTCACGAATTTCTGACTCGCGACACTAGTGAATCGGCGTGTGGGCCGGCGTTGCGACGTCGAGCTCGAACAGCCAGAAGTCGCGGCCCATCACCGGGACTGACACGTTGTAGACCGGCACCTTGCCGATCCTGCCCTCGAAGGTGCCGCCATGGGCGTGCCCGTGCAGCACCAGATCGGGCTCGTGCTCGGCGATCGGAGCGGCCAGCCGGTCGGTCCCGAGGAACGCCCAGATCCCCGGCGCCTCCCCCGCGATCGTCTCCTCCACCGGCGCATAGTGCAGCAGCACCACCCGCGCGGGGCACAGCGCGATCTCCCGCAGGCCCCGGTCGAGGGCCTGCACCTCGCGCGTCGTCTCCTCGTAGACATCGCGGAGCAGCGGCTCGCCGAAGTCCGGCAGGTGCGATCCGGGAAAGCCGCCGACGAACCCCTTGACCCCGGCGATCCCGACCTCGAGCCCGCCGACGTCGCAGATCACCCAATCGCGGTCGAGCACGCGGATGCCGCCGGCCGCGAGGGCCTCGACCAGCTCGTCGCGGCGGCCCGAGTGCCAGTCGTGGTTGCCCAGCACCGCGAACACCGGGACCTCCAGCCCGGAGCAGGCGTCGGCCAGCACGGCGGCCTGCGCGGGCTCGCCGAGCGTCGTCAGGTCGCCGGCGAACAGCACCAGGTCGATTCCGTCGGGCAGCGAGCGCACCGCGCGCGTGATTTCCTCGCGGCGGCTCTCCGCGCAGTGGACGTCGCCCGCCGCGGCGATCCGGAGGCAGCGGCGGTTCGGCATCGCTCCGTTCTCCATCGCGGAGTTGGCTACCCGATCGGGGGGTATCTGACGAGTTACCGTGCAACAGGCCCAATCGCTGGAGGAGATCGTCAGGACCCTGAAGATCGCGGTGGCGGCGCTGCGCGACGCGGAGATCCCGTTCGTGCTCGGCGGCAGCCTCGCCGCGTGGGCGCGCGGCGGGCCGCTGCCGCAGAAGGACCTGGACCTGATGATCAAGCCGCAGGACGCGCAGGCCGCCCTCGCGGCGCTGCAGGCGGTGGGGATGCAGCCCGAGCACCCGCCGGAGGAATGGCTGGTCAAGGCCTGGAGCGAGGGCGTGCTCGTGGACCTGATCTTTCGTCCGTCGGGGCTGGAGATGACCGACGAGGTGTTCGAGCGGGCCGACATGATCGCCGTCGAGGCGGTCGCGACCCCGGTGATGGCGCTCGAGGACGTGCTCACCACCAAGCTCCGCGCACTCGACGAGCACGCACTGGACTACACGAGCCTGCTGTCGATCGCACGCTCGCTGCGCGAGCAGATCGACTGGCGCCAGCTGCGCGCGCGGACCGGTGACTGGCCCTACGCGAAGGCCTTCTTCACGCTCGTCGAGGAGCTCGGCATCGTTCCTCGCGCCGGCTCGGATCCGCAGCAAGCGGCCTCGCGGGTGCGCGTCCTGTCGGCGGAATCGGGGTAGCCGATCGGCATGAGATTGCTTGTGGTGACCAGCGAGCCGATCACCGCCGAGCAGCTGCGCGAGGCGGACGGCACCGAGGCGAGCCTCGACGACGCGGAGGTCATGATCGTCGCGCCCGCGCTCCAGCAGGACCCGATCCGGTTCTGGTTCTCCGACGCGGACGAGGCGATCGAGCGGGCCAAGCAGGTCGGTCGATCGACGCTCCACCAGCTCGACGAGGGCGGCATCGCGGCGGCGGCCGACACCGGCGAGAGCGACCCGGTCCTCGCGATCCAGGACGCGCTCACCACGTTCCCGGCGGAGCGAATCGTGCTGTTCACGCACGCGGACTCCGAGCAGGGCTACCGTGAGGATGTCGACCTCGGCGAGCTCGACGAGCGGTTCGGGATCCCCGTCGACCGCGCGACGATCGCCGGGTCAGGCGCCTAGCAGCCGGCGGCGCAGCGTCCTGGCGTTCTCGGGCGCGAACCCCCGCCAGTCGTTGTTGAAGTAGGCGTAGACGTCGGTCCGCCGGCGCCAAGCGCCGATCCGCTGCGCCCACTGCTCGAGCTCGCTCCCGGAGTAGTTGCCGCCGCGGCCGCGCGCGCCATAGTGAAAGCGCAGGAACCGCCATGGTGCGGTCGCCTCATCGGACTGGAAGGGCCGCTTGGGGTGGTCGCCGATCGTGAGCGCCACGGAGTGGCGGCGCAGCGCCGCGAGCACCTCCGGCGCGAACCAGCTCTCGTGCCGGAACTCGATCGTGTGCATGTCCGAGGGGGCCTCGCACAGCAGCTCCAGCCATCCGTGCAGCCGCTCGTCGTCGCGATGGAAGTTCTCGGGCAGCTGCCACAGCACGGGCCCCAGCCGGCCGGCTTCGATCAGTGGCGCGAGCGGTTCGTAGAAGCGCTTGACCCCCTCGCCGATGTCGAGCAGCCGCTTGATGTGCGTCAGGTAGCGGCTGGCCTTGACCGAGAACAGGAAGTCCGCCGGAGTGTGCTCCACCCACCCGGCGACGACCTCCCGGCGGGCGAGACGGTAGAAGGTCGCGTTGACCTCCACGGTGTCGAAGCGCTCGGCATACAGCTCGAGCCAGCGGCGCTTCGGGCCCGAGGCGGGGTACAGACGGCCCCGCCAGTCGTCGTACATCCATCCCGAGCAGCCGACGCGTACCTGCTTCATGGCGGGGGTAGGAAACCGTCCAGATGGCCGTCACGCGAGACCGACCGCCGCCTCCGATCCCGGAGCGCCCGTCGCTCTCGAACATGCGCGCGGCGGTACAGGGATGTCAGGCCTGCGACCTGTGGGAGGGCGCGACGCAGGGAGTGATGGGCGAGGGCGCGCGCCACGCTGCCGTGATGTTCGTCGGCGAGCAGCCGGGTGACCGCGAGGACGTCGAGGGGCATCCGTTCGTCGGCCCCGCGGGGCGGGTGCTCGACCGCGGCCTGGAGGAGGCCGGGATCGCCCGCGACGACGTCTACATCACCAACGCCGTCAAGCACTTCCGCTACAAGCAGCGCGGCAAGCGCCGGATCCATCAGAAGCCCGATCGCTGGCAGGTCAGCGCCTGCTTCCCGTGGCTGGAGACCGAGCTCGCGATGGTCAAGCCTCCGGCGCTGGTGATCCTCGGCGCCACCGCGGCGCAGGCGCTGCTCGGCCCTCACGTGAGAATCGGCCGCGACCGAGGCCGACCGATCGAGTCCGACCTCGCGGAGCTGGTCACGGTGACGACCCATCCGTCGGCGATCCTGCGCGCGCAGGATGAGGACCGGGCTGAGGCGATGCGGGAGTTCGTCGCCGATCTGAAGCGCGTGGCGCAGTGGCTGAGCCGGCGCTGAGGTCTCCGGAGTCCAGCCGCTGGGCGAGGCGCGAGGCGAGCGCCATGATCGTCAGCGCCGGGTTGGCGGAGCCCTGCGTGGGCATCACGCTGCCGTCGGCGATGAACAGGTTCGGGACCTCCCAGGACCGATGGTCGCGGTCGACCACGCTGCGGTCGGGATCCGAGCCCATCCGGCAGCCGCCCACGAGGTGCGCGTAGCGGTCGATCACGAGCACGTCCTGAGCGCCGGACGCCTCGAGGATCTCGTGCAGCGTCTGCTTGGCGTAGGCGATGTTCTTGCGGTCGTTCTCGCATTGCGTGTAGTCCATCCGCGCGACCGGGATGCCGTTCTGGTCGGTGACGTCGGAGGCCACCGTGACCCGGTTCTCGGGGACCGGCAGCAGCTCCGAGAGCACGCCGAGGGTGTACCAGTGGCAGTAGTCGCGCATGTACTCCCGCAGCGCAGGGCCCCAATGTCCGTCCGCGAGCACGTGCTCGGCCCAGGCGATCGGAAGCGGGCCGACGGTCTGGATCGAGAAACCCCGCGCGAACCCGCGGGTCGGGTCGGTCTCGTAGAACTGCTCGGAGGAGATCTCCGGCGGCGGCGCCTTGTACATCCGCACCTCCTCGGAGAAGCGGCCGGCCACCTGCGGCGCGCCCTGGACCATCACGCAGCGACCGACCTGGTCGTTGGAGTTCGCCAGACCGTTCGGAAAGCGCCGGCTGGTCGAGTTCAACAGCAGCCGCGGCGTCTCGATCGAGTAGCCCGCGAGCGCCACCGCGTCGGCGCGCTGGACCCGCTCCTCGCCGTCGTGGATGTACCGCAGCCCCGTGACGCGGCCCGAAGCGTCGTCCAGCTCCACCGCGGTGACCATGCAGGAGTCGCGGAACTCGGCCCCGTGCGCGATCGCGTCGGGGATGTGCGTGACCAGCGGGGACGCCTTCGCGTTCACCTTGCAGCCCTGCAGGCAGAAGCCGCGGTAGATGCAGTGGGGACGGTTGCCGAACGCGCCGTTGGTGATCGCCACCGGCCCGACGCGGATCTCGATGCCGAGCTTGCGGGCGCCTTCCCACGCGAGCTCGGCACCGCCCGCGACCGGATGTGCGCTGTGCGGATAGCGGTGAGGGTCGCCCCACGGCCAGTGCTCGCCGGCGACCGGCAGCTCGAGCTCCAGTCGCTCGTAGTGGGGCTTCAGATCGCGGTAGGAGATCGGCCAGTCCTCCCCTACCCCGTCCCGGCTGCGGACCTCGAAGTCGGAGGGGTGAAAGCGCGGCGCGTAGCCCGCGTAGTGGATCATCGAGCCGCCGACGCCGTGGCCGGAGTTGTTCTTGCCGAGCTCGACCGGGTCCTCGCCGCCGATCACCCGGGGTTCGGTCCAGAACAGCTTGTGGGAGCCGGCCTCGTCCGACACCCAATCCTCGTCGGGGTCCCAGAAGGGCCCGGCCTCCAGCACGACCACCTTCCACCCGCGGCGGGCGAGCCGCTGCGCCAGCGTCGCGCCGCCCGCTCCGGCCCCGACGATCGCGAGGTCGACCGCGTAGCCGTCGTCGTAGTGCGCCATCCGCTCGCGCGGCACCGCGCGGCGATGGACGTCGAGCAGGAACGCGGAGTCGTTCTCGGGGGGGCGCAGCGCTCCCCGCGCCAGCGTTCGCAGGCCGTGGCCTCTCACGCGCCCTCCACGTGGCGGCGCTGGACATCCTCCACGGGATCGGTCTCGAACGCGGGCGCTCCCTCCCATTCCTCGCGCTGGCCGACGCCCATGCGCGCGTAGCCGCGCGGGTAGGCGGGACCGCCGAACCCGATCTCGTTCCACGCCCAGGGATGCGAGTAGAACGTGCTGAGCACGGCGCGCATCACGACCCCGAACGCGCGCGACGGCGGCAGCTCGTCCCAAACCTGGCCGTGCAGCTGGCCCTGCGAGAAGGCCTCGATCACCATGTCCTGCACTTTGCGGGGCGCGCTGTGAAACTCGTGGCAGCCGTGCTGGCGGGCGGCGGCGTCCAGGCCGACGGCGACGCGCCTCCAGGTCTCGCGGTCATCGGGCATGTCGGCGTAGCGGAACCCGTCGAGCTTGCCGGCGAACAGCTTCGCGTCGACCATGTTCAGCACGGGGACCTTGGGCTCGCGGTCCTGCGCTAGCACGACGTCGCAGAAGGCTCCGAGCGTGATCGCCTCCGCGGCGGTGAAGAACCGGATCGGCGGCATCTCCTCGATGCGCGACATCACCACCTTGCGGGTCGTCTCGTCCCAGTGCGACGCCTCGTCGAGCACGTTGTAGTCGGGATAGCGCCCGTGCATCTGCGGCGTCACCCCGTTGCGCTGGCGCGGCAGGTCCTCGGGCGAGGCCGGTGTCGCGTCCTCGCGACGGTTCGGCAGGTGGTCCGCGAGCCGGAAGTCCCGAGGGGCCATCAGCGCTCGCGGCCGAACAACGCCGACGCCACTCCCATGCCGCCGACCAGCGCAAGCGATCCCGGCGCGAGCAGCGGCGGACCCATCACGATGTTGAACAGCGGCTCGCGAAAGCCGCCGGGCTTGCGCGCCACGCCGCGCACGTGGGTGATCACTCCGATCGCCCCGTCCAAGCAGTAGAGCGCGGACAGGGCCGGAAGCCAGGTCTTGGCGACGCGCTCGGAGCGCACCGCGGCGACCCCGGCCACGGTCACCGCCGGCGAGAGGACCACCGGCGTCCACATCCACTTGTCACCGAACGAGCCCCGGAAGTGCTCGAAGTAGATCTCCACCCCGAGCGGCAGGGCGCTCGCGGCGGTCGCGGCGGCCAGGGTCCGCTGCATCCTGCCGCGCCGCACGTTGCGCCACCATCGCTCGCCGCTACGCCGCATACCGCTCTGCGTCCGCACGCTTCAGCTCCAATCCGATCCCGGGGCGTGAGAGGTCCGGGTGCAGCGCGCCATCGGAGGGTCGCACCACCCCTTCGAACAGCAGCTCCTCGATCCGCACGTGGTCGTGGAAGTACTCGAGGTGCGCCAGCGGCGCCAGCGCCAGCGCCGGGTGCAGGTGGATCGCCGGCCCGCAGTGGAGCGAGATCGGCATCCCGCGCGCCTGGCACAGCGCCCCCACCCGCAGGAGCTCGGTGATGCCCGCGCAGCGCGTTACGTCCGCCTGCAGCACGTCGACCGCGCCGGCCTCCAGCATCCGGCGGAAATACGAGGTGGAGTCGCCGTACTCGCCCGCCGCGACCTGCATCCCGGCCGGCGCGCGGTCCCGCAGCAGCCGCAGCCCCTCCAGATCGTCCGAGCTGACCGGCTCCTCGAGCCAGCTCACGTCGCCCTCGGCGCGGAACCGGTGCGCGATCTCGAGCGCCTGCTTGCGGCTGTAGGCGCCGTTCGCATCGACGAACAGCTCCGCTTCGGCGCCGATCGCCTCGCGCGCCCGCGCGACGCGTTCGGGGTCGCGATCCGGCTCGCTGCCCACCTTCATCTTCACGCGCGGGATCCCCTGCGCCACCCAGCCCCCGAGCTGCTCCGCCAGCCGGTCGAGGCTGTAGGTCGTGAAGCCGCCCGAGCCGTAGACCGGCACGCACTCGTGCGCCATCCCGAGCAGCCGGCAGAGCGGCAGTCCCAGCAGCTTCGCCTTGAGGTCCCACAGCGCCACGTCGACCGCCGCGATCGCCATCGAGGTGATCCCGGGACGGCCCAGGTTCCTCGTCCCCGCGACCATCGCCTCCCATGCCGCCTGCGGGGAGAGCGCGTCGCGGCCGCCGACGATGCCGGCGAGCTTCGAATCGACCAGCGCCGCGACCGAGACGTCGGCGTAGGTGTAGCCGAGGCCCGTCTCGCCGCCCGCGTGGGCGTGGACGACCACGATCGTCGTCGAATCCCAGCTCAGGGTGCCGTCCGCCTCCGGCGCATCGGTCGGGACGGTGAAGGTCGCGACCTCGAGCTCCTCGACCGCGGCCTGCGCACGAGCGGAGAGCGCGGTCATCGCCCGGTCAGGAACTCCTGCGCCTTCTGCTTGAAGGACTGGCCGATGATCCGCCCCGCGTGCGGATCCCCACCGATCAGCGCCGAGGTCAGAGCCTTCGCCTGCTCCAGGGTGATGTGCGGGGGCAGCGGCGGGACCTCTGGATCCGTGACCGCCTCCAACACCACCGGCCGGTCCGCGGCGAGGGCCTCGTCCCACGCAGGGCCGATCTGCTCGGGCCGATCGACGCGGATGCCCTTCAGGCCGAGCAGCTCCGCGTAGCGGGCGTAGGGGAAGTCCGGCAGGTCCTGCGATCCCTCGAACTTGGGGTCGCCGGACATCGCGCGCTGCTCCCAGGTCACCTGGTTGAGGTCGCGGTTGTTGAGGACCAGCACGATCAGCCGCTGATCGCGCCACCGCTCGCGGTACTTGGCGATCGTGATCAGCTCGTTGATCCCGTTCATCTGCATCGCGCCGTCCCCGACGAGCGCGAACACCGGGCGGTCGGGATACGCGAACTTCGCGCCGATCGCGTACGGCACGCCGGGACCCATCGTCGCGAGCGTGCCCGAGAGCGAGGCCATCATGCCCTGGCGCAGCTTGATGTCGCGCGCGAACCAGTTCGCGGAGGACCCGGAGTCCGAGGAGATGATCGCACCGTCGGGCAGTCGCTTGGAGAGCTCGTGGAAGACGAGCTGCGGGTTGATCGGGTCGGCGGTGAGCTGCGCGCGGCGCTCCATCAGCTCCCACCACTCCGCGACCTCGCTCTCGATCTTCTCGCGCCAGGAACGGTCCTCCTTGCGCTGCAGGCGCGGGATCAGGGCGTTCAGCGTCTCGGCGCTGTCGCCGACGAGCGCGACCTCCATCGGGTAGCGGATCGAGAGCATGCGCCCGTCGATGTCGACCTGTACGCCGCGAGCGTTGCCCTCCTCGGGGAGGAACTCCGAGTACGGGAAGCTCGAGCCGACCATCAGGAGCGTGTCGCACTCCATCATCAGCGTCCAGCTCGGCTTGGTTCCGAGCAGCCCGATCGAACCGGTGACGTACGGCAGGTCGTCCGGCAGCACGGCCTTGCCGAGCAGCGCCTTTGCGACCCCCGCGCCGAGGATGTCGGCGACCGCGGCAACCTCGCCGGAGGCATGAAGCGCGCCCTGGCCGACCAGCATCGCAACACGGCTGCCCGCGTTGAGCACCTCGGCGGCGCGGTCCAGATCCGCGTCGGTGGGTATCACCCGCGGAGGCCGGTAGCCGGGACCGGAGTGCACGGTTCCGTGCGCATGGGGTGGCTGCTCGACGGCCTCCGACTCCTGCACGTCGTTGGGCACGATGATCGCGGTGACGTCGCGCTCCGCGAGCGCGATCCGGCACGCGCGGTCGACCAGGTGGCGAATCTGCGCCGGCTCGGTCGCCATCTGCACGAACTCGTGCGCGACGTCCTTGAACAGGACCTGGAGATCGACCTCCTGCTGATAGTTGCCGCCGAGCCCGGCGCGCGCCTGCTGACCGACGATCGCCAGCACCGGCTTGTGGTCGAGCTTGGCGTCGTAGAGCCCGTTGAGGAGGTGGATAGCCCCGGGACCCGAGGTCGCCATGCAGACGCCGAGCTCGCCGGTGAACTTCGCGTGCGCGCACGCCATGAAGGCAGCCATCTCCTCGTGGCGGACCTGGATGAACTCCGGGCGTTCAGAGCCGTCGTTGCTCGAGCGGGCGAAGGCGCCCATCAGGCCGTTGATCCCATCGCCCGGGTAGCCATAGATGCGCCGCACGCCCCAGGTCGCGAGTCGATCCAGCAGGTAGTCACCAACGGTCTGCGTCATGCCTCGGGTCCTTTCGTCGTCGCGCGCCTCTGCAGGAGCTACCCGGGCCCAGATGGCGGCTAACTCGCCGGCATCAGGCCCCGGCCTCCTTGAGCGCGACCGCGGCGTCGATGTGGGCGAGGTGGGTGAGGCCCTGCGGGTAGTTGCCGAGCAGCTCGCCGGTACGGGGATCCACCTCCTCGGAGAGCAGGCCGAGGTCGTTCGCGAGCGCCAGCGCGCGGTCGAACACGGTACGGGCCTCGCTGCGCTCCCCCTGATGCGCCAGGCACTCGACCAGCCAGAACGAGCAGCACAGGAACGCGCCCTCCTCGCCGGTCAAGCCGTCGTCGCGGCGGTAGCGGTAGAGCAGCGCCTCGCCGGCGCCCAGCTCCTCGCGGATGGCGGCGACGGTGCGGATCATCTTCTCGTCGCACCAGTCGATGTACTCCACCGTCGGCAGCAGAAGCAGCGCGGCGTCGAGCTCCTTGCGCCCGAACGACTGGACGTAGATCCCGCGCTTGCGGTCATAGCCCCGTCGCTCGATCGCCTCGTGGATCTCGTCGCGCGCCCGCTTCCAGCGCCGGGTCGGGGCGCGGCGCATGCATTCGTCGGCGAGCCGGATGCCGCGGTCGAGCGCCGACCAGCACAGCACCTTGGAGTGGACGAAGTGCTCGGGCTTGCCGGGCCACTCCCAGATTCCCCGGTCGGGGCTTTGCCACTGCTCTGCGGCGCGCTCGATCAGCGAGACGAGGAAGCGCCAGTCGTCGTCGCCCGGGGAGTGCCCGCGCCGGTGCCAGCGGAAGGTGAGATTCACGAGCTCGCCGTAGGCGTCGAGCTGGCGCTGCTCGGAGGCGCCGTTGCCGACCCGGACCGGCGCGGAGGCCCGGTAGCCGGCGAGGCCCTCGAGCTCTCCGGCTCCCAGCCGGCGCTCGCCGCCGACTCCGTAGAGCACCTGCAGCTCATCGGCGTGCCCGGCGGCGGAGCGCATCATGAACGCCCGGAACGCGTCCGCCTCGGCGACGGCGCCGAGCTCCGCGAACGCCCGGGCGCTGAAAGACGCGTCGCGGATCCACGCGTAGCGGTAGTCCCAGTTACGTTCGCCGCCGATCGTCTCCGGCAGCGAGGTGGTCGGCGCCGCGCTGACGGCTCCCGTCGGCGCGTAGGTCAGCGCCTTCAGGATGATTCCCGAGCGCCGCGCGCCCGGCTCGTCGCGGGTTTCCAGCTTGAGCCCCTCGGACCAGCTGCGCCACCAGGCGATGGTCCGCTCGAGGCTCTCGTCGAGCTCGCGCGGCTCGGGCTCGCTCGGCCCGTCCCCGGCGTCGATCAGCTCGGGCGCGCAGTAGCAGAGGGACAGCCGCACTCGATCTCCGGTGCCGAGGTGGACAGGACCGCCCAGCTCGTGCTCGGGGTCCTCCTCGAGCTCCCGATCGCACCAGATGACCAGCCCGTCGTTGCCGCCGATCGCGGAGTGCAGCACGTAGCCGTGCTTGCGGATCCACGGCCGCACGCGCCCGTAGTCGAAGCGCGGCGCGATCCGCAGGTCGAGTTCGACGTCGCCCTTGATGCCGTCGAGCACGCGGATGATCTGCCGCGCGGGCGTTCTCTGCGACTCGTCGATGATCGCGAAGCAGTCCGTCACGCGGAACTCGCCCTCGGGGCCCCGGAATGTCGTCGCCAGCACCAGCGTGCCGTCGAGGTACTCGCGGGTGCATTCCCACTGTCCATCGACGGCCGGCCGGATCGAGCAGTGACCGCCGCGATCGTGGTCGAGCAGCCGGCCGAACGTGCTGCCCGAGTCGAACCGCGGCAGGCAGCACCAGTCGATCGAGCCCGATCTCGATACCAGCGCGGCGGTGTGACAGTCGCCGATCAGCGCGTAGTCGCCGATCAACGGATAGTCGCCGTCGTCGCGCTTGGCAGGCATGCGAGGGGAACTACCCGCAGATTCGCCGATCCTCGCCTCGGGTAGAGATGAAACCGTATGTGGCTCTACATCGTGGCGCTCGTGCTGTTGGCGTTCGGAGTGATCGGCGGCATCCTCACCGGCGGGATCTTCACGATCGTGTTCATCCCCCTGGGCGTGATCATGCTGATCACGGCGGTACTGGTGGGCTTGTGGGGCCGTGCTCAGCAGGCTCGGGTCGGCGGCGAGGCCAACGAGGAGGCCGCGACCGACAGACCGCTGCCGCGACATCCGCAGGGCGACACCGGGCGGGCCCGGACCTCACCCGAGGCGCTCGCCGAAGCCCGCCGCGTCCAGCAGTAACGGACCCCCTGGCCGCGGTGGCGGCGGTGCTAGCGTACGAGCCCTCTCGGGATGCTCGATCGCAGACAGCGGCCGTCGTGGAGCGAACGACCTCAGTCAGCGGTTGACGGTGCGGCGCGCACGGTAGGTGCGCCATGGCGCCAGCCACGCCTGGTGGTCGCGCTGCTGCTGATCGCCGGGGGCGTCGGCTGGGCGATCGTGCGGGGGCTGGAGTTCTACGGCTGGAGCTTCGTGCACCTGGGCTACGACCTCGATCAGCCTCCGCTGCTGCTGATGTTCGTCGCAGCGTGGCTGACCTACCGGAGCCGCAGTTGATCCTGCCTCACATCCAGATCGCCCGCGCCCACTGGCTGCTCGGGGCGCTGTTCCTGGCGATCGTCCTCGAGGAGTACCTGCCGGTCCTGGGCGGCGACGGCCGCCGCGCGCGCGGCCGCTCGATGGTGGTCCCGTGGGCGCTGATGATCGGCGGCGCCGGCGTGTGGGCGACGACCGTGTTCGCGGATGTCGTCCACGACATGTTCGTGCACACGCTGTGGGCCGACATCCTGTTCGCCGCGGGAGCGCTCGAGCTTGCGCGCCGGCGCGGCATCTACGAGCGGCCCTGGCTCGACGATGTGCTGCCACTGGCGTTCATCGGCTGCGGCTTCCTGTTCGTCGTCCACGAGCTGATCCACTCCTCGGGCGCGGGCGATCGCTGGCACGTGGCGATGGGCATCCTGCTGATCAGCGCCGGCAACCTGGACCTGATCCGCGTGCGGCGGCGCCGCTCGCCGGTGCTGCCGCTGGCGCTCCTGCCGCTGGCGGGCTTCGCGCTGGCGCTGGTCGCGATCCCGGTGGCGGCCGCGTCGTGAGCGCCGGCGCCATGCGGCGGATGCGCTCGCGCGCGCTTGCGATCGGGACGCTCGCGCTGGCGGCCGTGCTGGGCGCTCCCGCGGCCGCGGGCGCGCACGCGTACCTGGAGAGCACCTCGCCCGGGCCCGAGGCGGTGGTGCGATCCTCGCCGGCGTCGCTGCGGCTCCTCTACGACGAGGACGTCGTCGCCCAGTACGCGCAGGTGAGCGTCACCACGGCCGGGGGTGGCTCGGTGTCCGGGCCGCCGCAGGTGACGGGCAACGTCGTCGTCGTGCCGCTGCGGCCGGGTCCTCGGGGCAGCTACACCGTGCGCTGGAAGATGGTCGCGACCGGGGACGGCCACGTGACCGAGGGGGCGTTCAGCTTCGGCGTCGGCGCGACGCCGCTGCCTCCCGGCCCCGCGAGCGGCGTCAGCGTTCCCGTCGCCCCCGAGCTGCTGGCGTGGCTTCAGTTCCTCGGCGTCGTGCTGGCCGGCGGGATGCTGACCTTCCGCGCGCTCGTGTGGGTGCCGGCCGCCAGGCTCGCGGGCGAACGAGAGCCCCGCGACGCTCCGGTCGCGATCTCGCTCGGCATCGCGGGCGCCGCGACGGCGCTGCACGCGGGGCTCGTGGGGTTCCTCGTCGGCGCCTATCCGATCGTCGGAGGCGGCCTCTCGAACTTCATCGACACCCAGATCATCCCGATCCGCACCGCGACCCACCTCGGCCAGGCGTGGACGCTGACGCACCTTCGCCTGGCTCGGCGTGCTGGCGCTCCTGATCGCCGCCTGGGTCACTCCCCGCCGGCGCGAGCCGCTGCTGGCGAGCGCGGGGGTCGCGTCCCTCCTGATCGCCTTCGGGATCAGCTGGGCCAGCCACCCCGCCTCGCGCGGGACGCTCGCGCTGGCGGCCGACTACGTGCACCTGCTCGCCGGCGCGCTGTGGGCTGGCAGCCTGATCGGTCTGGCGATCCTGGCGGGCGCCGTGCGGCCGCTGTCGCATCGAGCGCGCGAGGCCGTCGTGCGCGAGTGCCTGCTGCGCTTCTCGCGGATCGCGGTCCCGCTCGTCGGGGTGCTCGCCGTGGCCGGCGGGTACGTCGCGCTGCAAGAGCTGCCCGCCGCCTCCGCGCTGGCGAGCACTCGCTACGGGGCCACGCTGCTGCTCAAGACCGGCGTCGCGATCGGCGCGGTCGCGATCGGCGCGTACCACCACCGCTCGGTGGTGCCGCGAATCGCACGCGGGGCACCGGTGGCGTCGGTGCGCCGGACGCTGGTGCTCGAGGCCGGCCTGCTGCTGCTTGCGCTTGCGCTCGCGGCGGTCCTCAGCCAGACCGCGCCGCCGCGGTGAGCCTGGCCCGCCTCGCGGCGGCCGAGCTCTTGCCTACTGCTCCTCTTCGGCGGAGCCCGGCTCGGCCATCTTCCCGTGCTGCGCCGCCTTGGCTGAATCCGGCATCAGGCGGCTCGCCCGGCCCATGAGCTTGGTCTTCAGCGAGTGCGAGACGACTCGCTCCTTGCCCGCCATCAGCGCCTCGAAGCCGTCGCGCGCAACGTCTGCCGGATCGTCCTTCTCGTCGGTCCCCACCTTGGTGTCGAGCATCTCGGCACGCTCGAAGAACTCGGTCTCGGTCGGTCCGGGCATCAGCGAGGTGACGGTCACGCCGGTGTCCTCGAGCTCGGCGCGCAGCGCGAGCGCGAACGACTGGACGAAGGATTTCGAGGCGTTGTAGACCGCCTGATAGGTGCCGGGCATCGTGGAGGCGATCGACGAGGTGAACAGGATCCGGCCGTTGCCGCGCTTGACCATGTCCTCCGCCACCCGCTTGGCGAGATGGACGGTGGAGCGCACGTTCAGGTCGACGAGCTTCAGCTCCTGCTCGAGATCGGTTCCGCCCGCGAACTCGCCGCCCATGCCGATCCCGGCGTTCAGGGCCACCGCATCGACCTGTTCGCCGTGCGCGCGGATGTGGCGGTAGAGCTCCTCCACGCCCTCGCCGGTGGCGAGGTCGACCTGGACGGCCTCCACGGCCGCGCCGTTTCGCAGCTGCCGCGCCGCGGTCTCGATCGCGTCGTCCTCGGCGGCGATCACGAGATCGTAGCCATGCTCGGCGAACTGCTTGGCGAGCTCGAACCCGATCCCGCTGGACGCGCCCGTGACGACCGCCACCGGCCTGGACTGTGTCGTGTTCATCGCGTTCCTCCTGTTCAGAGTCGTCGCCCGCCCTACCCGCTGAGCCGCGGCGTGAACCGATAGGCTGCGGGCCGTCGTATGTCGCAGTCCGCCTCGCGTCCACGGTGGTGTGGGGCCGCGAGCGCGCTCGCCGCTTGCACGGCCGCGGCGGCGCTCGCCGCCTGTGGAGGCTCGAACGGGCCGCGTCGCGGCCAGTCCGGCGCCGAGCTGTTCGTCCGCAGCTGCAGCGCATGCCATTCCCTGGTCGGCAACGAGTCGCTGCGCCGGCAGGGCGGAGATCTCCTCGGGTTTCGCTTCACCCGCGTGGAGCTGACGCAGTACACCCGCGAGATGCCGGCGCGCTATCCGCTGACCGCCTCGGAGATCGCCGCGATCGTCGCCTACGTGATGGCGCGCGAGCAGCGCCGGGGTTGAGCGCGGCGGTGCTCGCGGGGGTCGTTAGCCTTCGGTGACGGTTCGTTTACCCAGCTCCGAGCGAGGGCAGCGACCGGCGGCCGTGCCCTCACGTTGGACATCCGTCGTCCTGATCGTCGCGGCGCTGCTGGCCGCGGGCTGTGGGTCGGCCGCGCGCGTGCAACAGATCCCGGTCCCCAGGCTTTCGAGCGCGCCGCCGACGGGCCTGGAGCAGCTCGACGCGCCGCCGCTGAACATCTACGCGGCCGACGCGCCGGCGGACCTGGCGCCGGTGACGCGCGGCGACCCGGCGCTGGTGTACGTGCCCAACAGCATGAGCAACACGGTCGAGGAGATCAGCCAGCGCACGTTCAAGGTCGTGAGGCAGTTTGCGGTCGGGACCGAGCCCGAGCACGTCACGCCCGCGTACAACCTGCGGAGGCTCTACGTCGACAGCGACCTCGGCAACTCGCTCACCCCGATCGACCCCCGCACCGGTCGGCCAGGGCATCCGATCCCGGTCGAGGATCCCTACAACCTCTACTTCACGCCCGACGGGCGCTCGGCGATCGTGGTCGCGGAGCGGCTGTTGAAGCTCGACTTCCGGGATCCCGCGACGATGCGCCTGGAGCGCTCGCTGGCGGTGCCGATGTGCCCCGGCGTGGACCACATGGACTTCTCCGCCGAGGGCCGCTTCGCGTTCGCCAGCTGCGAGTTCGGCGGCAAGATGATCGAGATCGACGTGAGGCGGCGGCGCGTGATTCGCACGCTCGTGCTCAACCACGGGCAGTCGAGCCCGCAGGACGTCAAGCTCTCCCCGGACGGCCGCGTGCTGTACGTCGCCGATCAGGCGGGCGGAGGGGTGTGGGAGCTCGACCCGGACCGCTTCCGGGTGATCGGCTTCCTGCACACCGGCCTGGGCGCGCACGGCCTGTACCCCAGTCGCGACGCGCGCTTCCTCTACGTCTCCAACCGAGCGGCCGGGACGGTCTCGGTGGTCAGCTTCGCGACGCGACGCGTGACCGCGACGTGGCGGATCCCGATGCCGGCCAGCCCCGACATGGGCGGCGTCTCGGCGGACGGCGGCACGCTCTGGCTGAGCGGCCGCTACGACGCCGAGGTCTATGCGATCAACACACACACCGGCCGGCTACGCGCCCGGATCCCGGTCGGCCAAGGCCCGCACGGCCTCTGCGTCTGGCCCCAGCCGGGCGTGTACTCCCTCGGTCACACGGGGATCATGCGCTAGCTGTCGCGGTCGAGCTGGCGCTCGCGAGCCCATCGCAACGTTCGTGGAGGAGGTTCACTCGCCGGGCACGGTGCCGACCGCCTGCTCCGAGGGCTGCGCCTCGACGCGGTCCTCACCGGCGGCGAGAACCTCCACGGGCCCGTCCGGCGCCCGCCGGACGACCGCGCCTTCCCAAGCGCGCAGCGGGTGGGCGGAGCTCTTCTGCAGGGAGCGGCAGACGCTGCGGGTGATGAAGAACACGATGATCGGCAGCACCCAGACGCCCACGCGCCAGAAGTGGATCTGCGCGACGTAGGAGACGTGCAGCCGGAAGAACAGCCGGTCGGTCGAGCCGACGGCGAAGATGATCACCACCCAGCTCAGGAACGCGGCCCCGACCGCGGTGCGGATCGGCCGGTCCCGCGGTCGGTCGAGGAGGTCGTGGCGGCGCTGATCGCGGATGATCCGGCGCTCCAGCGCCGGCCACGCGAACAGGACCGCGAACACGAACATCGGGAACAGCGCTCCGCCCCAGAACGGATTTGGGATCAGCGTGTAGTTGCCGATCGCCGGCTCGAAGTTGGGCATCAGCCGCAGCGCCCCGATCAGCCAGCCGATGTACCAGTCCGGTTGGGCGCCGTTCTCGGACAGGTACGGGTGATACGGGCCCCACTGCCAGATCGGGTTGATCTGGATCAGGCCGCCGAGCAGGAACAGGACCGCGGCGACCGCCAGCATCAGCCCGATCGAGCGCAGCGCGTACGCCGGCCACATCGGGGTTCCGACGACGTTGCGCTCGCGCCGGCCGGGCCCGGGAAACTGCGAATGGTGCTGGCGCATGATCATCGTGAGGTGAATCGTGATCAGCACCGCCAGCGCCGCCGGGATCAGCAGCACGTGGATGACCTCCAGCCGTGGCAGGAAGCTGCTCGAGCCGGGAAACGGCCCGCCCCAGACGAGGTATCCGAGCTGCGCGCCGATCCCGGGGATCGAGAGCGCGACCGAGTAGGCGATCGCGAGCCCCATGCCCGACAGCAGGTCGTCGACCAGCGAGTAGCCCGCGAACCCCTCAAGGATCGCGAGCATCAGCATCGCCAGGCCGATGTAGTAGTTGAGGTCGCGGGGCTTGCGGTAGGCGCCGGTGAAGAAGATCCGGCACAGGTGCAGCACGATCGAGGCGACGAACACGTCGGCCGCCCAATGGTGCGCCTGGCGGAACAGCAGACCGGCCGGGACGCTGGTGGAGAGATCCAGCACGGAGCGGTAGGCCTCGGACATCTGCTCGCCCTGCAACAGCGGGTAGGACCCGTGGTAGATGACCTGCGAGTCGCCGGGGATGTAGTAGAGCGTGAGGAAGATCCCCGTCCCCACGAGGACGATGAACGAGTACAGGGCGATCTCCCCGAGCAGGAAGGACCAGTGGTCGGGGAACACGTAGCGCAGCGCCCACTTGATCCCCTTCGCCGCGCCGACGCGCTGCTCGTTCCAGCGCGAGAACCGCAGCAGGCGCTGGTGCAGGTAGCGCCCGATCAGTCTCACGACTCTCCCCGGTGGATGTTCCACCACGAGGGCCCGATGCCCTCGTGGAAGTCGGCGGCGGCCGCGAGATACCCCTGCGCGTCGATCATCAGCGGCAGCTGGGGCAGCGATCGGCCGGCGGGGCCGAACAGGAGCCGTCCACCCTCGCCGGGCGCGAACGTCGAGTAGTGGCAAGGGCAGGTGAACGCCGGCACGGAGGTGCTGGTCGGCGCGTAGGTGGGATAGCGGTAGAGCGAGATCGCGCAGCCCGCGTGCGGGCAGATCTTCGAGTAGGCGACGATCCCCTCCGGCGCCCATGCCTGCCGGGCCGGCGGCAGATGCAGCCATTCGCGCGGCAGGCGCACCACCAGCACGCCCGCGTCGAGGTGGTCGGGATTGCCGTGCTCGGGCAGCGCGGTGTAGAAGCTGCCGATCTGGATGTCCGCCGCCGGGTAGGGGTTCCCGCGATCATCGACCAGCCGCACGCCGCGCCGCCACTGCGTGGTGTGGATGCCGTTGAGCGTCGGCCCGACCGAGGCGACCGGCGCTGCCAGCGCCGTCACGAGGCCCGCGCCGGCGACCCCGCCGGCGCCCGCCAGCAGCGCCCGGCGGGAGATCCCCTCCCCCCCGGCCTCGATCATCTCGAGAACCTCCTCGGTCTCCTCCTCGACCAGCAGTGCGTCGCGCTCCTCGACGTGGGTTTCCTGGGGCACCACGAACTTCCCCGCGATGATCGCCGCCGCCGCCAGCAGCGCGAGCATCGAGCCCATCGCCAGTCCGAGCAGCTGCGTGTTGGTCTGGATCACGATGTAGATCGCGACGAAGCCGAACCCGCACAGGCCCGCGAGCAGCAGCAGTGCCGCGACGAGCGTCTCGGCGCGGCGACTGGACGGGACGGTGCGCTTGACCGGGTCGAAGTCCGGCGGGGGCGGCGGCCCCGGCGGCTCGCGTCCGATCGCGGTTCGCCACATGGTGCGCCCGGCGATCACCAGCGCGAGCAGCTTGGCGACGCTTCGCTGGGGCTTGGGCTCTTCCTCGGCCATCGTCTCAGTCGGTCCTTTCGTCCATTCGCTCGCCGATCAGCCGCGCCACGATCACGAGCGCGGCCAATCCCATGAACCAGGCCACGATGCCCTCCGGGATCGGGCCGATGTTGTAGATCCCCCAGCCGCCGAAGTTCGCGGGTTTCCGGGTCCAGAGCACGTACCGGGCGATCGAGTCGAGCTCGTGCTGGTCGATCTGCTTGGGCCCGAAGCGCGGCATCAGATACGGGCCCATGCGGACAGCCTCTGCGATCTGCTGCTCGTTGGCGGATTGCAGGTCGGGGACTGGGACGTTGACGGTGAGCCCGCCACGGGCCACGATCTGGTGGCAGCCGGCGCAGTTGAGCGTGAACTGGTGCAGTCCGACCGCGAGATCGCCCTTGGCCGGGTCGGCGGTTGGCGCCGGCGGGCCGCCGAACGAGCTGACGTACGCGATCAGCGCGTCGATCTGGGGCCGGCTGTACTCGGGGCGCTCGCGCTGGGGCTCGACGCGCGGCTGCTCGAGCGGCATCCGCCCCGTCGAGAGGTAAAAGTCGACGGGGCCCGCGCCGACCCCGCGCAGCGAGGGTGCCACCCCCGGCGTGCCGTTCAGCGCGATCCCGTGGCAGGAGGAGCAACCTGCCTCGTACAGCGCCTGGCCCTGTGCCCGCAGCGCCGGCGAGTCGGGGAAGGTCTTGATCGGATCGCCGGGCCCGGGCGCCTCCGGCTCCTTGCTGGGTGCGTTCACCGCGGCGGGCGCGCCACGACTGGGGGCCGGCTGCCCGCTCGAGCTGGGCGCCGCGATTCCCACCAGCGCCAGCGCCCCGAGCACCATCGCCGCGGTGATCCGCAGCGCGGCGGGGATCCTCGAGCGGCGGGTCAGCCAGTGGCGCAGGCGCCGCCTCATGTCTGCGGCGCTCCGGTCTCGGGCAGGAGCGTGCGCGCCTCGCGCGCCCGCAGCCTCCGCTCCGCTGCGACCATCGCCGCGAGTGCCGACCACAACCCGATCGCGACCATGACCGTGTCGCCTAGGACCCACATGATCGCGCCGGCCTGCGCCTGGTCGCCCAGGGCCCAGGCGCCGAGCGCGTGGGCGGCTGGGCCGTACGGCCGGTAGAGAAGCGTCGGATCGCGGTTCAGGTATGCGCCGATCAGCGCCATCGGGAGCATCGCGACGATCAGGTAGACCAGCCTCCCAAGGCCATCGAGACGCCGGCGCGGCGCCGGGTCCGCGTCGAGCAGCGGGGAGAGCATCGCGAGCCCCGCGAGCAGGTAGAGCGCGTGCTCGGCGTAGTGCAGCGCCTGGTGGCGGAGCGTCGCGTCGTAGAACGCCGGCAGGTGCGTCGCGAGCACGACGACCGCGAAGAACACCAGCGCCGGGATCGGGCCCGCGTAAGGGCGTGTGCGCGCGAGCGTCCTGGCGAGGCGTGGCCGCTGTCGCGGCGCCGTGGCCTTGAGCGCGAGCAGCACGGGCCGGCCGCCGAGCAGCAGCAGCGGCGCGATCAGCAGCAGCAGCATGTGCTGGACCATGTGCACCGAAAGCAGCCGATCGTCGTAGGCGTCGACTCCGGACTGCAGCGCCACCAGCACGACGGCGAGCCCCCCGAGGAAGGACACGGTCCGCGTCCGCGGCCAGGGGGCCGCCCGGCGCACGCCGGAGAGGTAGAGCGCGGCCGTCGCGGCACACGGCGCGATCACCGATACGGCCGGCTGCCAATGGGAGACGAGCAGCGAGGGCAGCGACGGCGGGGTCATCGCCGCTCCCCCACCGAGCGCAGGCTCGCCCGCTCCGCGCGCTTCTCGAGCAGCACGCGCCCGAGCGACAGCAGCAGGATCCCGAACCCGAAGTACACCAGGAAGTTCGCCCAGGCCAGGCCGAACAGGATGCATCCGACCGACAGGCCCGCGCCCACCGCCCCGAGGCTGGCCTGCGGCACCGGCTCCACCTCGGTGCGCGGCTCGGGTGGACCACGCCTGATCGCGTCGCGGCTCGTCAGCCAGACGCCGACGCCCACCGTGTAGATGATCAGCACCGCCAGCCCGGCGGCCGCCGCGTTGACCGGCTTCGCGTCCCAGATCGCGTTGCCGATGAACAGGACGAGGTTGATCGTCGCCCAGGCGAGGATCGCGATAGCGCCGCCTCTCACGCCGGCGCTCCGGCGTTCTGGCGCTCGCGGTCCTCGCGCTCCTGGCGCAGGTCGAGCAGCGGGGCGTACGAGCGGATCGGCGGCAGCGGCGCCTCGAAGTTCAGCGGCGGCGGCGGCGACGGCGTGGCCCACTCGAGCGTGTGACCCAGCCACGGATCCTCGCCCGCGGGGATCCTGCGGCGCAGCGACACGAGGACGTTGATCAGGAAGATCAGGACGCCGAGCGCGATGATGCCCGCGCCGATCGTCTCGAGCAGGTTCAGCGTGCCCCAGCCCGGGTGCGCGGGATAGCGCGAGACCCGCCTCGGCATGCCGTCATTGCCGAGGAAGAACATCGGGAAGAACGTGAGGTTCGTCCCGATCACCATCACCAGCAGCTGCAGCTTGCCGAGGCGCTCGCGCAGGAGCGCGCCCGTCAGCTTCGGGAACCAGTGGTAGACGGCGGCGAAGAATCCGAAGATGCTGCCCGCGAACAGCGTGTAGTGGAAGTGCGCGACGATGATGTAGGTCCCGTACGCCTGGTAGTCGAGCACCGGCGAGGCCACGAAGATGCCGCTGAGCCCGCCGATCAAAAACTGCATGAAGAAGGTCAGCCCGAACAGCATCGAGGTCCGCAGCACGATCGAGCCGCCGATCATCGTCGCGATCACATCGAAGTACTCGATTCCCGCCGGGACCAGCAGCATCGTCGAGGTGAACGCGAAGTACTGATTGGTGACGCCGCCGGTGACGTACATGTGGTGCGACCAGACCGCCATCGAGAGGGCCGCGAACGCCATGATCGAGGCGACGAAGGCCAGGTAGCCGAACCAGCGCTTGTGAGAGCTGACGGCGATCGCCTCGGCCGCCCCGCCGAGATACGGGAAGAACATCACGTACACGACCGGGTGCCCGAAGAACCAGAACAGGTCCTGGTAGTCGATCGCGCCGGCGAAGCCGGTGTAGATGTGCGCCACGCCCGTACGGTCGATGAACAGCAGCGCCATCGCCAGGATCAGCAGCGGGAAGGCCCCGACGACCATCAGCACGCTGACCAGCGCGGTCCAGGTGAAGACCGGCATCCGCAGCAGCGCCATCCCCGGGGCGCGGTGGCGCGCAACGGTGAGCGTCACGCACAGCGCCATCGCGGTCAGCCCGATCGCCACCAGGATCACGCCCATCACCCACAGGTCCATGCCGACCCCTGGCGTGTTGGTGCCGTTGGAGAGCGGCGCGTAGGAGGACCATCCGTCGCGCCCGGCGCCGTCCGAGCTCAGCCAGCTCGACTGCATCACGACCGCCCCCGCCAGCCATGTCCAGAAGCCCGCCAGCGAGAGCCGCGGCGCCGCGATCCGCAGTGCCCCGATCTGAAGCGGCACGAGATACGTGGCCATCGCCACCGCCATCGGGGTGACGAACAGGTAGATCATCGTCGACCCGTGCATCGTGAACATCTCGTCGTAGGAGTTGTCCGAGAGGAGCTGCACGTTCGGCTGGGCTAGCTGCGAGCGCATCAGCAGCGCGAACACGCCGCCGAGCAGGAAGAAGAAGAGCGAGCAGAGCGCCAGGTTCAGGCCGATCCGCTTGTGGTCGGTGCTCATCACGGCGCCGAGCGGTCCCCCGATCTGGCGCACGCGCAGGGTCGGGACCGCCGTAGCCGTCACGGCGTCGCTCCAATCGCGCTCGCGACGAGTCCCGTCACGGCGCCGGTGCCGTCCCCTTCGCGCCGGCCCAGCTGCGGAACGCGGCCGCGCTCACGGCATCCGCGCTGAACAGCATGTCGGAGTGGCGCAGGCCGCAGAACTCCGCGCACTGCCCCGCGTACGTGCCCGGCTTGGCGAACGTCAGCGTGATCACCTGCGTCGACCCCGGGATCGCGTCGTGCTTGTAGCGGAGCTCCGGGATCCAGAACGAGTGGATCACGTCGATCGTCCTCAGGTTGAAGCGCACCGCCGCGCCGATCGGGACGACCAGCGGCTGGCGCCCGACGGTGCCGCTGCGCACGCTGAAGCCGTAGGCGGGGTAGGTGAAGGTCCACTCCCATTTGGAGGCGGTCACGTCGACCACCAGCGCGGGCCGCTGCCGGTTGGCGACCGTGTCGACCTTGTGCTCCGCGCTGAAGGTCAGGTACAGCAGGAACGCCGCGACGCAGGCGAGCACGAGCGCGTAGGACCCCTCGAGCGGATTGTGCTCGTGCCAGCGGGCGGCCTGCGAGGGCGGCCTGCGACGGTAGATCGCGACCGACAGCAGGACCGCGATGGCGATCAGCGCGAACACGCCGATCGCGATCGGAACGTAGATCGAGAACAGGTGGTCGTACTCGCTGCGCGTGTCGACTAACGCGAATGCCGGCACGGTCACCGCGGTCAGACGTCCTGCTCGGACGGGCCTTCGACCTCGGCGGCGCCAGGCTCCGGCGCCGGGTTCTCGGAATCGGGAGGATTGGCGCCCGGCACGCTCTCGTCGCGCCGCTTGCGCTCCCAGTCCTGGCGCACGTCCTCGGCCCGTTGGTGCAGCCGCTCCTCATGCTCCTGAAGCTGGTCGGCCTCGTGCTCGAGCTGCTCGGCGAGCTGCTCGTGGTCCTCGCGCTCGGCGCTCATCGTCGGGGTCGTCGGGTCGCGCGCGGCCGCCGCTCGCTCGAGCTCATAGCCGCGCATTACCCCACTGACTGCCCCGCCACACCGAGATCCGCGCGATGTTCGAAATCAAACGCGGCAGCGGGGGCGATCCGGCTGGGCGTCACCGATCGAGGTGATCGCGCTCGAGCTTCTCGACGGCCTCCTGAGCGCCCGGATCCTGATCCGGGTGGGGCTCGCTCGTGCTCGCGCTCCCAGGCGGAACGTGAGTCTGCTCACCGAACGGCTCCGGACCGGGGTCGCGCGGGTCCTCTCGCGTCTCGTACGGGTCGGGCCACTCGGTCGGATCGGGCTCACCGACGGGATTGTTGAGCGCGTGGTGCGGATCCCGGTCCTGCGTGCGGTCGGCCGGATCCTTGCCTGGCGGCTCCGGAAACCCGGTGGGCGGGTCTTCTCTCATCGGCATGTGCTCCCCTCCGGCCTTCGTGTTCAAACGCTGACCGGGGGGAGTCGGGGCTGGTGGCGCGGGGTAGCCCTATGCCAAACGACGACACTGAAGGAGTGATCGAGTGAGCCTGATCGACAAGGTCTCAGGTCGCCTCAAGAAGGCTGCGGGGGATGTCGCCGGCGATTCATCGCTGCGCCGGGAGGGCCGCCAGGAGGAGCGCAAGGGCGAGGCGAAGGACGAGCTCGCCCGTGAGCAGGATCGCGCCGACCGCAAGGCGGAGGAGGTCGCGAACCTGGAGCGCAAGACTTCCTAGTCGGAGACGGACTGCGCCGGCACGTCCGCGGTTGCGGCGTGCCGGCCGTTGTCCGCGGGCATTCCCTCGGCGGTTCCGTTTCCGTTGCCGGGCACGTGCAGGGGGTCGGTGCTGTGCTCGAGCGGCTTGACCCACAGCTCCTCGATCAGGATCTGCACGGTCACGAGGATCGGCACGGCGACGATCAAGCCCACGAAGCCGAACAGCGTGCCCACCGCCACCACCCCGACCGCGATCACGGCGGGGTGCATCCGTACGATCCTGGCGACGACCAGGGGCTGGATCACATTGCCCTCCAGCTGGTGCGCGGCGACATAGATCGCTGCGACGGCGATCGCCTTGCCCGGCGAGATCGTGAGCGCGTAGAGGATCGGCGGAATCGAGCTGAGCAGCGCGCCGAAGTACGGGATGATGATCGCGATCGCGGTGAACACGGCGAAGAACGCAGCGAATGGCAGCCCCACGAGCTCAAGGCCGAGGTAGGTCAGGACGCCCAGGACGAGCATCCCCGCGATCAGGCCGCGGAGCCATGCGATGTACGCGGTCCGCAGCCGCGAGAGCACGAACTCGATGTGCATCCGGCGGCGCAACGGGAACAGCCGGACCAAGCCGTTGACCAGGGGCTGGGGATGGACGGCCGTATAGAGCGCCGTCAGCAGCACGACCACCAGGCCACCGAGGGCGGCCACGACGCTCGCGCCGATCGAGGCCAGCGGTCCGAGGAGCTTGTCGGGATGCTGCGTGTAGCCATTGACGAAGTGCTGCACCTGCTGGCCGATGTGGGTTGCCGAGGTTCCGGTCAGCCGCCCGAGACGATGGCGCAGCGCGTCGACGATGCTCGGCAGCGCGTTCGTGAAATGGTTGATCTCGCGATTGAACACCGGCACGATCGCCGCGATCAGGCCTCCAAGCGCGGCGAGCGCCACAAGCAGGCCGAGCGGCGCTCCGATCGCCCGGGGAACGCCCCGGCGCTGGAGCAGATCGGCGAGCGCCGACAGCGGCACCGCGATCACGATCACGATCAGCACGGCGAGCAGCAGGCTGACGAGCTGCCTGAAGATCAGGCCGGCGACGACAAGGCCGAACGCGAGTAACACGGCCTTGTAGAGGACACTGGGCTGCATTCGCGTCTGCACGATCGCTCGCAAGACTGCCCGGAATCGGCCGTTCCGACGCCGTTTGCGGCGCTTGTGGGCGCTCGATAGGTGGGCCCCGCTTCGGGGTAGAAGCGGGCGAGCCGATGGCCGTGGCGATTCTCGACATCGACGGGACGCTCGTCGACACCAACTACCACCACGCGATCGCGTGGTACCGGGCGTTCCGCAAGCACGGGATCACGCTGCCGCTGTGGCGGATCCACCGCCACATCGGGATGGGCGGCGACCAGATGGTCGGCGCGCTCACGGACGAGCGCACCGAGCGGGAGCAGGGCGAGCGCATTCGCGACGCCGAGAAGCAGCTCTACTTCGAGCTGATCGAGGAGGTCGAGCCGATGGCCGGCGCGCGCGATCTGCTCCGGACGCTCAAGGACCGTGGCCATACCTTGGTGCTGGCATCCTCCGCGAAGGAGGACGAGGTCGAGCATTACCTCGACCTGCTCGATGCCCGGGAGCTCGCCCACGACTGGACCACCTCCGCGGACGTGCAGGCGACCAAGCCCGAGCCTGATCTGGTGCGGGCGGCGCTCGAGCGCAGCGGCGGACGCCCCGAGGACGCCGTGATGGTCGGAGACACCACCTGGGACATAGAGGCCGCGAAGCGGGCGGGGGTCCCCACGATCGCCGTCCGCACGGGCGGGTTCGGCGTCGAGGAGCTGCGCGAGGCCGGCGCGGCGGAGGTGTTCGAGTCCGTCACCGAGCTATGCGAGCGGCTCGACTCGACGCCGCTGGCGTGACGGGTCCTCAGCGCAGCACGATCAGGCAGACGCCGCCGAGCACGCTCGCCCCGGCGCTCCACCACGCGATGTAGTCGCCGATCTCGCCGGAGTGCAGATGTCTGATGCCGACCACCACCGCGCGCGCGGGCGCCCTCACGCGGGCGGGCAGCGATTCGCGCAGCGGCCGCCCGAACAGGCCGACCGCGGCGAGCCCCACCGCGCCGAGCACCGAGATCAGTCCGTAGATGACATCGGAGGCTTCCACGTGGCTGGTCCGCACGGCCGGCCAGTGGACGTGCGCGCCTGCCAGCACCCAGCGGGCGTACGCCGCGTGGTCGACGAACCGCGCCGCGGTTCGCTCGGCCCCCGGGACCGCGCCGGGGATGAAGCCGAGCAGCGCGGCCGCCGCCAGCAGCACCGCTGGGACGGCGACCATCAGCCACGGGGTGTGGTCGCGCTCGTCGCGCGTCTCGTCGACCCGCTCCTCCGCGGCGCGCGCCTGCTGCGGGTCCGGCCCCTCCGCGGGGCCCCAGCCGAGGAACACGCGACCGCAGATCCGCAGGACCGCGCCGCCCGTCGTGGCCGAGACCAGAATGTAGATTGCGATCAGCCAACCGTATCCGGCACTCTTGGAGGCGCTTTCGAGTAGGGACTTGCCGAGGAAGGCGGTGAACGGCGGCGCGGCGGCCAGCAGCAGGGCGCCGCAGACCATCAGCGCGCCGACAATCCGCACCTCGCGTCCACGACCGTGCAGGTCGTACTCGTCGATCGTCGCGAAGCGGTGCAGGAGGACCCCCGCGCACAGGAACAGCGCGCCCTTGGTGAGGCCGTGCCCGACCACGTATACGGCCACGCCGGCGAGCGCCTTCCCGCTCAGCAGGCCGATCCCGCACACGAACACGCCCACGTGGCTGATCGTCGAGAACGCGAGCAGGCGCTTGATGTGGCGCTGCAGGAAGCACATCCACGCCGCGAGCAGTGCGGTGACCACCCCGAACGCGATCAGGATCGCGCGTAGCGTGTCCGCGTGGGGTCCGAGGACGCCGGCGAACACCTCCCAGTACAGGCGCGCCACGCCATAGACGCCGAGCTCCACCATCACGCCCGAGAAGAGGAGGCAGACCGGCACCGGGGCCACCGCATGCGCGTCGGCGAGCCAGAAGTGCAGCGGCACCACCGCCGCCTTGGTCAGGAACCCCAGGAACAGCAGAACCATCGCGACGATCACGAGCGGATCGGAGTGATGGCCCCCCAGCGCGACGCCGATCTGCGTCATGTTCAGCGCGCCGGTCCGGGCGTACAGGAGCGCCACGCCGATGAACATCCCGTACGCGCCGATGCTGTTGGTGATCGCGAAGTTGATCGCGCCCTGGATCGGCGCGCGCTCCTCGATCCGGTAGGCCGTCAGCGCGTATGCCGCGGCGCTCATCAGCTCGAAGAACACGACCAGGTTGAACAGGTCGCCGGTCAGGCAGAACCCGACCATCCCGGTCATGAACAGCAGCATCAGCGCGTGGAACAGCCCCTTGACCGCGTCGAAGTAGCGCCACGAGTAGGTCAGCGCCGCGAGCACGAGCAATGCAGCGAACGCGGCGGCGGCGGCGCCGAGCGGGTCGACCGACAGCGAGATCCCGATCGCCGCCCCGTGCACCGGGCGCCAGCCCCCGACCCAATAGGCGAACGGCTGGTGGGCGGCGTGCACCGCGAGCAGCACGCACATCGTGCAGACCGTGAGCGCCGACCCCGCACCGATCGCATCGTTGACCAACCGCGGCGCGAACGCACCGATCGCGACCAGCAGCGGCGCCGCCAGCAGCGGCACCACCACGGGCAGGGCGCTGAGGTGGGACATCGCGTCAGTCGCGCAGCGCGCGCAGGTCGGCGGGGCGGATGCTCCCGAAGCGGTTGTGCGCCTGGACGATGAGCGCGAGCAGCAGCGCCGTGATCGTGGCCTCGATCACGATGTCGGTGAGCACCAGGACCTGCACGACGGGGTCGACGAGCTTCGAGCTCGGGGCGATGTCCGCGACGATCGGGGCCTTCGCGCCGACCCGGTATCCGACGCCCAGCAGCACCAGGTAGGTCGAGGACTGCACTACGACCAGGCTGAGCACGGTGCGCACCAGGTTGGTGCTCGACACGACCCCCCACAGCCCGACGATGAACAGCCAGGCCGCGACGATGTAGGGCAGGAAGCTCACAGCTCGTCGCGGCTCACGATCAGCGCCTGGTCGAGGAACTCAGTCCAGACCACCAGGAACGAGCCGGCGACCTCGAGCCCGACCGCGATGCTGTTGAGCGGCATCATCCCCGCCGAGAGCAGCTTGGCCGGGGACCCCCCCGGCAGGAAGTTCTTCAGGTATACGCCGGCGATGATCAGCCCGGCCAGGCCGATCAGTGCGTATCCGGCGGCGCCGAGCGACTCGCTCGCCTCCAGCGCCCATTCGGGCGCGACCCGTTTCATCGCCAGGTAGCGGCCGCCCAGCAGGATCGCGAGCGGCCCGGCGGCGAGCACGATGCCGCCCTGGAATCCGCCTCCCGGCGTGAGCGCTCCGTGGATTACCACGTAGCCAGCCAGCGCGACGAGCAGGGGGATCAGCAGCAGCGAGAACATCTGCAGCGAGGGACTTGCGCCCGCGAACGTGTGATCCTCGATTCCGCGGCTGCGCTCCGCCTCGCGCTCTCCGCGCAGGTGACGAAGCAGCACCGCCACGCCCGTGACCGATGCGAACAGGATGAACTCCTCGCCGAGCGTGTCGAAGGCGCGGATGTCGAAGTTCAGGGCGGTGACGTAGTCCGTGGCGTGGCGCTGCGGCAGCTCGAGCGTGTCGATCAGCCGCGCGTAGACCGAGAAGCCGTGGCCGAATGACGGCAGGCCGTGCATACCGATCAGCAGCACCGCCAGGAAGCCTGGCCCGGCAAGCGCGAACAGGCACAGCCTCGCCCTGCGGCTCATTCCTTCTCCTGCTCCTGCCGGCGCTCCTGGGAGCGGATCTTCCGCAGCGCTGCCAGGATCACGATCGGGAGCCCCGCCCCCGAGACGACCAGCTCCGACAGCGCGACGTCGGGAGCCTGGAAGGCGAAGAACAGCAGGGTCAGCGAGAACCCAAAGACGCCCAGCACGAACGTCTGGCGCAGCGGGTCGGGCGTCAACACCACCACCGTGCCGGCGATCGCGACGACGATCAGCGCCGCGAGCTGCACCCCGCTCACTTCTCCTCCTCGCGATGCTGCTCGATGTCCTTGCGCCAGTCGCCTTCGATTCGCGCCCGCAGGGACCTCGCGGTCGTGTGGATCAGCACCGGGCTGAACAGGACCATCAGTGCGCCGACTGCGAATGCCTTGTCGCCGAGCAGCGAGAACGAAGCCCGGACGAGGATCGACGTGCCGATCAGCAGCGCGCCGTAGCCTGAAAGCCCTACGTAGTGGACGCGATCGAACGCGTCGCGCATCACCACGATGCCGAGCACCGCAATCACCTCGATCGCGACCCCGGTGACCAGCAGCACCGTGGCGAACACATGGCTGACGGTCATATGTCCGCCGTCATCAAACGGGCGAACGCGAGCGAGCCGACCAGCGACAGAAACGCCAGCACGATCGCGAGGTCGACGAACGGCTGACGCTGGGTTCCCTCGGCGAGCGTCATCAACGCGGTCGTGGTCAGGACTCCGGTGAGCTGAAACGCGGGCAGCCCCTGACTCGAGTCCGCCAGGGCGCACACGGCCAGGCACGGGACGAGCGCGGCGAGGAGCACCACGGTCGCGATCAGCCACTCGTTCATCCGATTCCCAGCACGTCGAGCTCCTCCCGCCCGCCCTGGCGATGGAGCTGGTGGACCAGCAGCAGGTTGGTGTCGGGATCGACGCCGAGCACGACCGTGTTTGGCGCGAACGATCCGGCGAGCTCGGCCAGCGCGGTCCGCCCCGCGCCCTCGGGGCCGGCGCCGGCGTCGAAGCGCACGGCGCGCATCACGCCCCTGCGCGGCCGGCGCGCGATGGCCTGCGCGAACGCCTCGTAGGCGAGGAGCGCGATGTGCATGGGCACCTTCGCGAGGACGCGTCCCGAGCGAGCGATCGCCACGAGCGGCATCTTCTTTCCACCGAACTGCTCCTTGGAGACGGTGAACGCGATCAGCCCGAGCAGCACGATCGCGCACATCGCGTAGAGCTCGGGCAGGTCGGTGGTGTCGATCAGCAGCAGGTAGAAGCCAGCCGTGAGGGCGAGGACGATCACGGCGATTCCGTACCGGTGCATCACTGATACCGCGGCAGGACGTGCTCCCGGTAGGCGTCGAAGAACGCATCCTGCTCGGGTCCGATCTGATTGACATAGAGCTCGTCGAAGCCGGCCTTCGCGTAGGCGTCGATCATCTCGAGATGACGGTCCAGGTCCGGGCCGCAGGGCACCGCCTCGGCCACCATCTCCTCGGTCACCAGTTGCGAGGCCTGTTCGAAGTGTTCAGGCGTCGGAAGCACCTGGGCGAGCTCGCCCGGAAGCGCCTCGTTCGGCCAGAGCCGGTGCACGGTCTTGCGCGCCTTCGCCTCGTCGTCTGACCAGCACACCTTCAGACCGCCCTGGACGACCTTTCCCGGATTCGACGCGCGCGCGTGGAACAGCTGGACCGACTCCTGATCGGGGCCGACGGTCACATAGCCGTCGCCGATCCGCGCCGCCAGCTCCACCGACTTCGGCCCGAAGCCGGAGATCAGGATCGGCGGAGCCTGCTCGGGAAGGTCGTACACGCGCGCGTGCTCGACGCGGTAGTGACGCCCGCGATGGCTCTGTACATCTCCTTGCCAGAGCTTGCGGATCACCTCGACCGCCTCCTCGAGCATCTCGAGGCGCTCGTCCGCCTCCGGCCAGCGGTCGCCGAAGATGTGCTCGTTCAGCGCCTCGCCGCTGCCGAGGCCGAGGGCGAAGCGCCCATCGAGCATCACGGCGCAGGTGGCGGCGGCGTGGGCGACGATCCCGGGATGGATGCGCACCGTCGGGCAGGTAACGGCGGTGGTCACCCGCATCTCGTCGGTCGCCTGCGCGATCGCGCCGATCGTCGACCACACGAACGGGCTGTGACCCTGCGCGTCGGTCCACGGGTGGAAGTGATCCGAGATCCACAGGCCGTCGAACCCGGCCCGCTCGGCCTTGACGGCCTGCGCGACGAGCTCCCGCGGGCCCCACTCCTCGCTGGAGAGGAAGTACCCGATCTTCATCGCGCCCGTCCTGCCCGGTCGGGGTGGCTTGTAATCAGGCGGACCGGGTAATCGACAGGGGACTGACGCACACGCATCTTGGAAGCGGGAGGTCCAGGTGGATCAGCTACAGACTCAGCGACAGCGCCGGCGCGAGGCCGGCGACGCGGCCGCCCGCCGCGAGCAGGCCGAGGAGCATGCTCAGGAAGCGGCCAGGAAGGTGCAGCAGCGGCGCGCCAAGCAGTCCGGCGCGGCGGGCTGGGTCTCCGACAGGGCCGGGCGGTGGTCGCTCGACGGGCCCGACTGGAGCTTTCTCGAGCGACAGAAGTATCTCTGGAACCCGCTGATGGACTACTGGTTCCGGATGGAGGTGGACGGCTGGGAGAACATTCCCGAGCCTCCCGCGCTGCTGATCGGTATCCATTCCGGCGCCCCGATCGTGTGGGACGCGTGGACCGTGGGGGTGCAGTGGTGGCGGCACTTCGGCCAGTCGCGCGCGCTGCACGGGACCGCCCACGACGCGCTCATGGCGACGCCGCTGCTGGGCTGGTACTTCCGCAAGATGGGGGTCCTGCCGGCCGCGCCCGACAGCATCTCCGCGGCGCTCGCGGCGGGCCACGACGTGATCCTCTGGCCCGGCGGCGAGCGCGACTCGCTGCGGCACTGGACGCGACGCGACGAGGCCGTGCTCGCCGGCCGCAAGGGCTTCGTCCGGCTGGCGATTCGCAGCGGCGTTCCGATCGTCCCCGTCGCGACCGTCGGCGGGCCCGACTCCAAGCCGGTCCTCGCGAGCGGCCAGCGGCTGGCGAAGGTGCTACAGCTCGACAAGATCGCCAGGCTCAAGATGTTCCCGATCGCGCTGCAGGCGCCATGGGGGATCTCGCCGGCGCTGCTGCCGGAGATCCCGCTGCCGACGAAGATCCGGACCCAGTTCCGGGAGCCGATCGAGCTCGACACCGATCCCGAGCGCGCGCAGGACGACGACTACGTCGACGCGATGTACGAAGAGGTGCAGGGCTCGATCCAGTCCGGCATGGAGCGGCTGGCGCGCCGGCGTCGCCTGCCGCTGTTCGGCTAGCCCGCGGTCTTTCGTCTCGGTTCCGGGCTTCCGGGGTATCGAGCGACCAACGATGGCCAGCCGGTTCGACACGATCGTGCTTGGGGCCGGACCGGCCGGCGGCGTCGTCGCGACTCAGCTCGCGAAGCGGGGACTGCGGCCGGCGCTGGTCGAGCAGGAGCTGTTCGGCGGCGAATGCGCCTACTGGGCGTGCATTCCCTCGAAGACGCTGCTGCGCGCGCCGGAGGTCATCTCGGAGGCCACCCGCGTGGCAGGAGCGGGAACCCCGGCGCGTCGATGGCAGGACCTGGCCGAGTACCGCGACTTCATGGTGCGCAACCTCGACGACGGCGGCGAGGTCGACGACTATGAGGAGCAGGGGGTCTCGACGTTCCGCGGGCGGGCTTCGTTCGCCCGAGCGGGCGAGGTCGACGTCGGCGGCGAGCTGCTCGAGAGCGAGCGGATCGTGATCGCGACGGGCTCCGAGCCCGTGATCCCGCCGATCGTGGGCCTCGAGCAGGCGGGCTACTGGACCAACCGCGAGGCGACGACGCTGAAGGAGATCCCGGACAGCGTCGTGGTGCTCGGGGGCGGTCCCGTCGGGATCGAGCTGGCACAGCTGCTTCGGGGCTTGGGCGCGTCGGTCTCGCTGCTCGAGGGCTCGCCGCGGCTGCTCGCGCGCGAGGACCCGCGGGTGAGCGAGCTGATCCTGGGGGCGCTGCGCGAGGACGGCATCGAGGTCCGCTGCGGCGTCGAGGCCGAGTCGGTGGCGCTCAAGGACGGCAAGCGGGTGGTCAGCCTCCCGGACGGGACCGAGCTGCGGGGGACCGAGCTGATCGTCGCCACCGGCCGCCGGCCCCGGCTGGACGGGCTCGGGCTCGAGCGCGTCGGAATCGAGCCGGGCGAGAAGGGCATCGTGATCGACGAGCACTGCCGGGCGGGTGAGGGCGTGTGGGCGGTCGGAGACGTGACCGGCCTGATGCCGTTCACGCACGTGGGGATGTACCAGGGACGGATCGCAGCCGCGGACATCGCGGGCGAGCCGGCGCGGGCCAGCTACGACGGGATCCCCCGGGTCGTGTTCTCCGATCCGGAACTCGCCGCGGTCGGATTGACGAGCGAGCAGGCGGATGCCGCGGTAAGCGCGCGGATCGAGCTCGGCTCCTCGATCGCCCGGCCCTGGACGTATGAGAAGGAGCCGCGGGGCGAGCTGTGCGTGATCGCCGATCCGCGCCGTCACGTGCTGGTCGGGGCGTGGGCCGTGGGGCCGCTCGCCTCGGAGTGGATCCACTACGCGGCGCTGGCGATCAAGGCACAGCTCCCGCTCGACGTGCTCCGCGACACGGTCGCGCAGTTCCCCACCTACACCGAGGCGTACCTCAAAGCGCTGGACAAGCTCGAGGCGTAGGCGGGGCGCTGGGGCGGCGCCTCGTTTGAAGCGCCGCCCTCGAGGCCCTGCCGGTCGCGCTTACGCCTGCGCGCTCGAGCCTCGAGCCCACCTTCTGCTCGTGCTTGCCCTCGGCGAACTCCTCGACGATCTTCGCGCAGAACGCGGGCAGATCGTCGGGCTTGCGGCTGGTGACCAGCCCGTTGTCGACGACGACCTCCTCGTCGACCCAGGTCGCGCCCGCGTTGCGTAGGTCGGTCTGCAGGCTCGGCCACGAGGTGACGGTCCGCCCGCGAGCCACATCCGCCTCGACCAGCACCCACGGTCCGTGGCAGATGATGCCGCTCGGCTTGTCCTGCTCGAAGAACTCGCGCACGAACTTGACGGCGTCCTCGTCCATCCGCAGGGCGTCCGGGTTCGCGACCCCGCCCGGGACGACGAGCCCGTCGTAGTCGGAGGCGTCGGCGTCGGAGACCGCCTTCTCCGCCTCGATCGTGTCGCTCTTGTCGAGGTGGTTGAACATCTGCACCTCGCCCGGCTCCAACGAGATCAGATCGACGTCCGCCCCTGCCTCGCGGACCGCCTTCAGCGGCTCGGTCAGCTCGGCCTGCTCGACGCCCTCGGTGAACAGGAACGCGATCCGCTTGCCCTCGAGCTCCTTCGCCATGGCACACACTCCTTCTCGAATTCCAGGTAGTTCGGGGCTACCCGGTGCCATCGGCGGCTAACTTCGGATCAGCGTGGGCGTCCCGAGCGGGATGTGCGCGAGCAGCCAGCGACCCTCGGGCAGCGTCAGGCGCAGGCATCCGTGGCTGACGGCCTCGCCGATGCTCGAGGTCTCGGGCGTCGAGTGGATCGCGATCCGGTTGCCCCCGTTCCAACCCTGGATCGCGTGCGGTGCCTGCGCCGAGAGCGCGAGGATGCAGCAGCCGTAGGGCCCAGTCGGATCGCCCGTCTGGAGGCGATCGGTGACGGCGAAGCGCCCGGTCGGGGTGGGCGCGTACGGGGCGCCGATCGCGACCGTGTAGCGCTCGATCAGCCTGCCGCCGTCGAGCACGTCCAGACGCCGCGCCGACAAGGTGACCTCAAGGCGCCAGTTGACGCGCGTCAGGCTCGCGGCGCCCCGCGGAACCCAGCCGATGTTGTTGTTGCCGGCCAGCGGACTGACCACCCCGAGCCAGCCGGCGGTGTGCTTCACGACCCACATCGCGACCGGCGACCCGAACGTCGTCCGCATGCCGATCTGGGCGAGCGCCCGCCCCCCAGGGCTCGAGCGCATCGTCGTCGCGTGCGAGAGGACCGCGACGAGCGAGCCGGTCCCCGCAGGGAGCGAGGGCGTCGCAGGCGACGCGGGGTGCTGCGCCGCAACCGGCGTGTACGGTCGCGTGACCGCGGCTGCCTCGACGTTCGCCTGCGAGGCGATCACGAGCGCGCCGATCGCGATCGGCACGGCGCCGACCGCCACCACGATCACCGTCAGGATCACTCGCCAGCGACTAGCCATACGAACAGCTTTCGGTCCGCCGCGGCTGAATCCTTAGCGTTTTCATCCCCGTAATCCGAAGCGAATACTCTTGTACACATGCTCGGACTCGGACACAAGACCACCATGATCGCGCACCAGGACGCGCTACCCGGCCGCGACGTCGAGATGCCGGTGGCCGACCGCCACGCCGTACTCGGGACGCCCCTCAGGCCTCCGTTCCCCGAAGGGATGCAGCGTGCCGTTCTCGGACTGGGCTGCTTCTGGGGCGTGGAGCGTGTCTTCTGGCAGGCCCCCGGCGTGTACAGCACGGCCGTCGGCTACGCGGGCGGGTTCACGCCGAACCCGACCTATGAGGAGGTGTGCAGCGGGCGCACCGGTCACGCCGAGGTTGTGCTGGTCGTGTTCGATCCCGCCAAGACCTCCTATGAGGAGATCCTCAGGCTGTTCTGGGAGAACCACGACCCCACCCAGGGCATGCGCCAGGGCAACGACCTCGGCACCCAGTACCGGTCGGCGATCTACGTCCTCGACGATGCGCAGCGCGCGGCCGCAGAGGCCTCGCGCGAGATGTACGCCGAGCACTTGAAGGCTGCCGGCTACCCGGAGATCACGACGGAGATCGCTGCCGCGGGTCCGTTCTACTACGCCGAGGACTACCACCAGCAGTACCTGGAGAAGAACCCCTGGGGGTACTGTCCGGAGCACGGAACCGGGATCTCCTGCCCGATCGGACTGAATGTCCCCGCGTCCACTGCGGACCAGCGCAGCCTCAGCAGCAGCCAGTAGGTCGGCACCGCGCCGGGTCAGCTGATCGTGCAGGTCGCGCGGCTGTAGCCGGGCGGGTCGCCGAAATCGACGTGATTGATTCCCCCATCGGTCAGCCTCGTCGCACGGCCGATCACCGTCGATCCGAGCCGCCACTGGAACGCGACGACCGCGCGGAGCAGCGCCGGAGACGCGAACTTGAACGTGTATCCCGCCTGGTGCAGGCCCGTGACATAGCTGCCCAGCTGCAACAGCCTCGCGGCGGCGGGAACCGACGCCCATTGGCGCTTGGGGCTGTTCCAGTACTGGACCGCGATCCCCATCGCCAGGCTGGCGTTGAAGCCGAGAGCCGGGATCTGCCCGCGCACACCGAGGCTGCCCAGGCCGTTGCCGGTGCTGCAGATGTTGACGGTCGCCCAGAGGTCCCTTGAACTCTCGGCACGGTTGACCCGCTGATGGATCTGGGCCGGGGTCGGGGTCGCGCTCGACCCGAGCGCCAGCGTGACCGCCGGCACGATCGCCGCGATCACAAGGACGATAACGAGGGGCGCAACTCTCGACACAACCTGGAAAATACCGCGGACCGTGATGGATTACCTGGGAAATTCGGAGTGGGGCGTGATCGAGACGTTGCCCGTGCCCGTATCGGTCCCGGCCGCAGATCAGTCAATCCGGATGCGCAATCGGGATCGGGACGAAAAGGACCTCTGTCAGGACACGGCACCCGCACGGCAACCCCTGGGGATACTGCGGGCTCGGTGGGACGGGCGTGAGCTGCCCGATCGGCCTTGAAGCGCGTCCGGCTTAGCCGGGACTCTCGGCGAGGCTAGCCGCCCGCGACGGCCGGCAGGATCGTGACCTCGTCGCCGTCCTCGACGGCCGTGTCCAAGCCATCGAGGAAGCGGATGTCCTCGCCGCCGACGTAGACGTTGACGAACCGGCGCAGGCCGCCGTCCTCGGCGATCCGGGCGCGCAGCTCGCCGTAGCGATCGTAGAGGGCATCGAGGACCTCGCCGACCGTCGTGCCCTCGACCTCCGCGGTCGACTCGCCATCGGTCGCAGCGCGCAGCTGGGTCGGGATCTTCACCGTGATCGCCATCGCCGGGGATCTTTTCAGGCCGGCACCTGCTCGTGCTCCCTGGCGTGCTCGAAGGACTCGACGGTCGCCTCGATCTCCCACTTCTCGAAGGTGCCGCGGGCGCAATCGAGCGTCTTCAGGCCCTCGCCCGTGATGTATGCGACCACCCGCTCGGAGGGATCGATGTCGCCGCGACCGGCGAGCTTGGCCAGCGTCGCGACCGTGACGCCGCCGGCGGTCTCGGTGAACACGCCGGTGGTGCGCGCGAGCAGCTTGATCCCCTGCCGGATCTCCTCGTCGGAGACGGAGTCGATCGATCCGCCCGTGCGCCGCGCGAGGTCGAGCGCATAGGGCCCGTCGGCGGGGTTCCCGATCGCGAGCGACTTGGCGATCGTGTCGGGCTTGACAGGCCGGCAGAAGTCCTGCCCCGCCGCGAACGCGCTCGCCACCGGCGAGCACCCGCTCGCCTGCGCACCGTTGAACCTGGGCAGCGACCCCTGGACGAGCCCGAGCTCGATCCACTCCTCGAAGCCGCGGGCGATCTTGGTGAACAAGGAGCCCGAGGCGATCGGAGCGACCACGCGGTCGGGCAGCTCGAAGGAGAGCTGCTCCACCGTCTCGTAGGCCAGCGTCTTCGACCCCTCCGCGTAATACGGGCGCATGTTGATGTTCACGAACGCCCACTGGTGCTCCGCCGACAGCTCGGTGCACAGCCGGTTGACGTCGTCGTAGTTGCCCTTGACGGCGACCAGGTTGGTGCCGTAGATCCCGGTCGCGAGCACCTTCTGCTCCTCGAGGTCGGCCGGGATGAACACGTAGGACTCGAGGCCGGCGGCCGCGGCGTGCGCGGCGACGGCGTTCGCGAGGTTGCCGGTCGAGGCGCAGGCGATCGTCCGGAAGCCGAGCTCCCTGGCCCGGGCCAGCGCGACCGAGACGACCCGGTCCTTGAACGAATGGGTCGGGTTGGCGGCGTCGTTCTTGATCCACAGCTCGCGCAGCCCGAGCTCCGCGGCCAGCCGATCGGCCTTCAGCAGCGGCGTGAAGCCCGCCAGCAGCGCGGTGCCGCCGGCCGGCGCCTGCACGGGCAGAAAGTCCGAGTAGCGCCACAACGAGTGCGGCCCTGCCTGGATCCGGCGCTTGAGCTCGGCCGGATCGGCCTGCTCACGGCGAGCGTAGGCCACCTCGAGCGGGCCGAAGCAGCGCTCGCAGACGTACCTCGCGTCCAGCGGGTAGGTGGTCTTGCATTCCTTGCAGCGAAGGGACTCTGGCGGCATATGTGAAAAACCTCCGCCGGGGTCTGTGGTCGGAGGTTGCTGTAACCGCCCTTTCCACATCTCCCAGGCTTGTCGTTGGAGCCTGATGGAATTGGCACCGTTCCCTTGCGGGAGGTTGCCGGGGCTTCACAGGGCCATATCCCTCCACCCCTCTGGATGCGTACTGCTGTACTGCTATGTGGCGGCGAGTATACCCGCCGGTGCCCGATCTGACCAGCGGCACCAGGGAACGGCGTAACAAGCGCGGTAGGGTGGTGTTCGCATGACCACGATGGGGGCCACCTCCGGGGATCCGGTAGCACGACTCGAGGCCGCGCTCGGCGTCGGCCGCTCCGCGCCGACGAAGCGGATGCTGATCATCGTCAACCCGTACGCGTCGACGGTCTCGGACCGGCTGAAGAACCTCGTCGTCTACGCGCTGCGAGGCAGCTACCAGGTCGACGCGATCGACACCGAGGCGCGCGACCACGCCACCGCGCTGTGCCGCGAGGCGGCGCGCGAGGGCTACGACGTCGTCGTCGCGTTCGGGGGCGACGGCACGGTCAACGAGGCGGCGAACGGCCTCGCCGGCAGCGACACGCCGCTCACATGCCTGCCGGGCGGGAGGGCCAACGTCTACTGCCGGATGCTGGGGATCCCGACCGACGTGGTCGACGCGACCGAGCACCTCCTGCGACTGGCCGACGACTGGCGCCCCCGCCGCGTCGACCTCGGCCATGTCAACGACCGGAAGTTCCTGTTCTCGGCCGGCGCCGGCCTGGACGCCAGCGTGGTCGAGAGGGTCGACGCCCACCCGCGGCTGAAGGCGCGCTGGGGCGAGTGGTACTACACCCTCGTCACGCTGCGGGTCTTCAACCGCAGCTACCTCCTGCATCCGCCGCGGATGGAGGTCCAGGTGGGGACCGAGTCGGTCAAGGGCGTCACGATGATCGTGCAGAACGCGGCCCCGTACACGTACTTCGGCGAGCGCGAGGTGCACATGGGCGAGGGCGCCACGCTCGAGAGCGGCGATCTCGCGGGCGTCGTGCTGGAGCGGGCGACGCCGATCGATGTCCCGACGATCATCTGGCGCGCGCTGTCCCGCCGCCTGCGCCTGGCCCGTCACCGCCGCGTGCACGCGTTCGGCGCGGTCCGCTCCGTGCGGGTTCGTTCGCTCGACGAGCGCCCCCTGCCGCTGCAGGTCGACGGGGACTACATCGGCGAGGCGTCCGAGGCGACCGTGGGCGTGACCCCCCGCGGCATCGCGGTCATCGCCTGAGTGACCCCCCGCGGCATCGCGGTCATCACTTGAGTACCTGAACTTTGGCGATCTGGTCCCACCTGTCGGGACCGAATTGCCATCGTTCGTCCAGGAGGTCCCGTTTCCGCGCCTCCCCGGCCTAAGATCGCGGCGGTGCGGCGTCTGATTTCGCTGGTTGCGCTGACACTCCTGGCCGGGCCCGCGCTCGTGAGCGCCCGCCCGCTGCCCGGCGCGCCCAAGTGCCCGGTCTTCCCGGCCAACAACCCGTGGAACCAGCGCGTCGACACGCTGCCGGTGGCGAGGAACTCCGCGCGGCTGATCGCCTCGA
The DNA here is from genome assembly GCA_963849285.1 of uncultured Solirubrobacterales bacterium. Taxonomy (GTDB): domain Bacteria; phylum Actinomycetota; class Thermoleophilia; order Solirubrobacterales; family Solirubrobacteraceae; genus Palsa-465. The sequence continues at coordinate 602,334 of CAWKGS010000005.1, read as the reverse complement.
TCGGGCTCGATGCGCCGGTCCATCCCGACTTTGGCTCCGGCCTGTACGACGGCGAGCCGATCGGGATCCCGTACGCGATCGTCTCGAGCAGGACCAAGCGGGTCCCGGTCAGCTTCCAGTATGCCGGCGAATCCGACGGACACCGGTATCCGCTGCCGCCGCACGTGCCGATCGAAGGCGGCTACGGCTCCAGCGGTGATCGCCACGTGATCGTCGTCAACCGCGACACCTGCACCGACTACGAGCTGTTCGCCGCCTATCCCCACGGGGACTGGAAGCGTTGGACGGCAGGATCCGGCGCGATCTTCAACCTGCGCTCCGATCACCTCCGCCCCGCCGGCTGGACCTCCGCCGACGCCGCCGGGCTGCCGATCCTGCCGGGTCTCGCGCGCTACGACGAGGTGGCGCACGGCTCGATCGACCACGCCCTGCGGTTCACCGCGCCGTGCACCTCGCCGCGTTACGTGTACCCCGCCCGCCACGAGGCGTCCACCTGCAGCGGCTTCTATCCGCCGATGGGCCTCCGGATGCGCCTGAAGGCCGGCGTCAAGATCTCCGGACTCCCCTATCAGGCGCGCGTGGTCGCCGAGGCGCTCAAGCGATACGGGATGATCCTCGCCGACAACGGCTCGCCCGTGGTACATCTCGGGCGCCCCGGACCGGCACTGGAACAACGACGCGCTGCACCTGCTCGACGAGCTGAGCGGCCGCGACTTCGAGGTCGTCGACACGAGCTCGCTGCCGCACCCGGGCCTTTAGCCTCGACCTCCGGGGGGCGCATCGCGCGGCCTGCGGGCTCTGTAGCGCGATGCCGGCGCAGCGCCGTCGACGGGTGCTCATGACCGAGCGCGATCGCGCACTGCTCGCGTTCGCCGCCGAGCAGCGGATCTTGCTCCCCGCGCACGTCCGGGTGCTGCTCGGCGTTTCCGCGGAGTCAGCGCGCGCTCGGTGTGGCGCGCTCGAGCGCGCGGGCCTGCTGAAGCGGCCGGAGGCGAAGCCGTACGCGCTGCCCGCCGGCTACCAGATCTCCCGGCGTGGGCTCACCGCGATCGGCGCGACGGGGCGCGCGCCGGCGGCGAACCTGTCTGCGCCCGATCACGACATCGGCGTGGCCTGGCTGTGGCTCGCCGCCCGGCGCGGGGCCTTCGGGCCGCTGCGGGAGGTGATCTCCGAGCGACGGCTGCGCTCCCATGATGCCGATCCCGAACGCGCGGGCGAGCCGCTCGGGGTCCGGCTCGGGGGCTATGGGCCGGGAGGCCGCGAGCGTCTCCACTACCCGGACCTGGTCCTGGTCGACCGGGACGGGCACCGGATCGCGATCGAGCTCGAGCTGAGCCGCAAGGGCATCGCGCGGCGCGAGACGATCCTCTCCGGCTACGCCGCCGATCGGCGCATCAGCGCCGTCCTGTACCTCGTCGAGATCCCGGCGATCGGGCGAGCGATCTCGGCCTCCGCCCGCCGGCTGGGCATCTCGCACCTCGTCCATGTCCAGCGCGCACGCCTCGCTCCCGTGCGGGGCGCGCCGGCGCACGGCGCGGAGTCGGTGCGGCGCGGATCGCGCGCCGAGCAGCGAGAGGCACTGCGATAAGATTCTCGTCGCCGGTGGGCTGCCGGCACACGCAGAGATTTGCTCTTGGGGCAAACGTGAATCATCCTCGCAAGCGTCGTCGTGCCTGTATGGGGCTGCTCCTGACTGCCACGGTCCTCGCCGCGGCGGCCTGCGGCGGCGCCAGCCGCAGCAGCACCACCGGTCGCACGACCGTCCGCGGACTGCCGTCGGCCGCCCGCGTCATCTACGCCAGCGACGCGCCGGTGCAGTTTGCGCATACGAGCGCGGCGGATACCGGCGGCGTGGTCGCCTCGCTCCCGTTCGTGCCGAGCCGCGACGGCTTCTCCTTCCAGAATTATGGGTTCGTCGCCGGCGGGGATCTAGACGCGCACGTGATGCGCGAGCTGTTCGGCGACGTGGTCTGCGCAGGCACTCCGTCGGATTCCTGTCAGCTCACGCCGAACGCGCAGTCGTGGGCGGAGTCGATCGAGGCCGGAGCCGCCGGAGGCCACTGCTACGGATTCTCGGTGACGGCGCTGCGCTTCTACGAGCACAACCTGAGCCCGGCCGACTTCGGCGGGACGACCACCTACTCGCTGCCGTTCTCCCACACCCTTCAGGACGAGATCGCCGCCGACTGGGCGACGCAGACGCTGGAGCCGGCGATGCGGGCGATTCGCTCGTTCACGCCGACGCAGATGATCTCGTTCCTGGAGCACGCTCTCGCGCATCCCGACGAGGGCCTCTACACGCTCACGATCTGGGATGCGGCCCTGCCCGACCGGTCCGAGGGCCACTCGATCACGCCGATCGGGATCAAGGACCTGGGCAACGGCCAGGCCCAGATCCTGATCTACGACAACAACGTCCCGGGCCAGACGCAAGCCATCTCCGTCAACACCACCACCGACTCATGGAGCTACAACGTCGCGACGACCCCGGCGGCGCCATCCGGGGTATGGAGCGGCAGCGGCACCTCCAACGAGATGGAGCTCACCCCCGTCTCGACTGCCACCGTGCGCCAACCATGTCCGTTCTGCTCGGGCGCCAACACCGACAGCGTCTCGCTGGCTGGCAACCCCGACGCACACGGGCATCTCCTGATCACCACCTCAGATGGACGCCGGCTCGGCTACGCCAATGGCACGCTCGTCGACGAGATTCCCGGCGCGCGGATCGTGTATCCGCAGCTCAGCGAGATCTGGCTCGCTAGGCCCGAGCCGATCTATCAGATCCCGTCCCGCTACCAGTTCACTGTCACCGTGGAGGGTCAGGGGGCGACCGGCCGCGATCCGGCGTCGCTGTTCGTCAGCGGCCCGGGGTTCGGTGCCACCGCGACCAACCTGCTTCCGGGACCTAGCACGAGCTACCAGCTGTCCGTGGCGCAGGACCAGCTTCAGCTGCGTGCGCTCGGATCCGCGACCACGGCGCATCCGTCTCTGCGGCTCGCGAGCGAGAGACAAGCGCTCACGCTCACTGCGCAATCGCTGTCGCCCGGCGTGGCGCTCGGCGTCCGAGTGAGTCCGGGGGGACGAGTTGGCCTCGCTGCCTCCGGCTCGGGCACTACAAGCCCGCTCTCGCTGGTCCTGCAGACCGTCGGCACCACCGGAACCCGCACGGTTCAGAAGAGCGCGCCCGCGCTCAGCCCCGGCCAGCGAGCGACTTTCTCGTTCGGCCTCTCTCGGTAGGAGCGTTCATGTCACGATCGAAGACCTCAGTGCTCGGAACGGTGCTGGCGGCGCTCGCGGTCGCGGCATGCGGCTCGAGCGCGCATTCGAGCACCGTCTCCAGCTCGCGCTCGACCGCGGCCACCTCAACCGCCGCCGCGTCCAGCACGCAAGCCGCCACCGGTAGAAGCGTCACCGTCAAACTGCCGGGGGAGGCCGCCGGGCCGGCCGGTGCGCGCCCCACGGCGCTCGGGACCCCGGCACAGGTCCGGCGCCACCTCGTGCAGGCGAGGCTCGTCGGCTTCGGTGGTGAGTTCAGCTTCTCGCAGCGGCTCGTCTCCTATGCCCAGGCGGTCAACGGCTTCTGGCAGCACATCGCCCAGGTGAATCAGCTCAACCTCCTGCCGGCGACCGCCCACGTGATCGACCAGAGTCCCGCCTCCTGCGGCTCGGAGCAGATCACGACCTCGGACCCGTTCCAGTACTGCGCCGCCGACCGCAGCGTCGACCTGCCGGTTCAGTTCATGGCCTCACACGTTGATCCACTCGGCGCCGCGGCCACGCTGCTGGTCGTCTCCGACATGTACGGATACAACTTCCTGAACTCCGTCGGCGTGCTCTCGTCGATGAGCCCGACCGCGCTGCAGCTGAGCGATGCGTGTTTCTCGGGGTTCTTCTTCGGGGCGGCGCCCGGTGTCGTGAAGGGGGCGCGGTTCACTCCCGGCGACGAGGAGGCCGTCACCGCATTGCTCGCTCAGCAGGGCGCCGGCGGCAGCCTTGCGCCCGCGGGCTCGGTCACGGCCCAGGCGTTGATCGCGGCGTTCAACAAGGGTGCGCTTGGTCCCGGGTCGGTCTGCCTGAAATCCCCCTGAAGCACGTGTCCGCGTGACGGTTGCGGGGAGCCTCCAGGGGGCGAAAATCAGCCGCTCGGGGCTCTATCGGATGTGTCCGCATCGAGCCGCACAGCCTGGCCGCTCCTGGGACTCGCCCTGCTCCTGCTCGCCCCGCCGTTCTGGGCCGGCGCGGCGCTCCTCGCCGCCGCGAGCGCGCTGACCGTCGCGATCGCCGCGAGGAGGACCCGCGAACGCCGCGTGGCGGGGCGCGAGCAGGCGGGCGGCGCGGTCGCGCTCGGGACCGGGGTCCGTGGCGACGGGGTGCTCGTCACCGATCGGCAGCTGAGCGCCCACGGTCTGATCCTCGGCGCGAGCGGCGCCGGCAAGTCGACGACGATGCTGACGATCATCGGCGACCACATCCGGCGCGGCAAACCGGTGGTCGCGATCGACATGAAGGGGTCACCCGGGTTCGCGGACAGGCTCGCGCGGGACGCCGCCGCGGCCGGACGACCGTTCCGGGTCTGGACGCTCGACGGCGAGGACCACTGGAATCCGCTCGCGCACGGCAACGCCACCGAGCTGAAGGACAAGCTGATCGCCACCGAGCGCTTCACCGAGCCCCACTATCAGCGCGCCGCCGAGCGCTACGTCCAGCTCGTGCTGCAGGTTCTGCAGGAGAGCCGCCCGTCGCGCCCGGTCGAGCTGCGCGACGTCGTGCAGCTGATGGACCCCAAGCGCCTGGCGGGGATGCTGCGCCACCTGCCGCGCGAGCGCGCCGGTCAGCTCCAGGACTATCTCGCCGGCCTCACGCCCGATCAGCACAGCGCGATCCGGGGCCTGGGGACGCGCCTGGCGATCATCACGGAGTCTCACACCGGGCGCTTCCTCGCCGAGGGAGCGCGGACCCCCTCGATCGATCTGCGGCGCGCGCTGACCGGAGACGAAGTGGTGCTGTTCAGTCTCAACTCGAGCAGCTACGGCAAGCTGGCCGCGCAGATCGGGACGCTTGTCGTCCAGGACCTCGTGTCGGCGACAGGCCACCGGCTGGCGACCGGCATGACGGCGCAGGCGACCGTAGCGATCGACGAGTTCTCGGCGCTCGGCGCCGACCATGTCGTGCAGCTGCTGGCGCGCGGCCGCGAAGCCGGCGTCTCGGTGCTGCTCGCCACCCAGGAGCTCGCTGATCTCGAGCGCGCGGGACCCGGCTTCCGCGACCAGGTGCTGGGCAACACCGCCGTGAAGCTCGCGCACCGCCAGGACGTCCCCCACTCGGCGCGGCTGGTGGCGGAGATGGCGGGCACTCGCACGGTGTGGGAGACGACACGGGGGCTCGGCGGCACCTGGGGCAGCGGCGGGCGCGGCACCCGCCGCCAGGTCGAGCAATTCATCGTCGACCCCAACGACATCAAGTCGCTTCGCACCGGCCAGATGGTGATGCTCGCCAAGCAGCCGAAGGCGAGCGCGCGGATGGTGCGTGTGACGCCGCCGCAACGGGACGGACCGGCGCTGTGACGCGCTCAGGCGGGGCGCGGTCCGACCACGCACACGAAACCGAGCGGCTGATCGCCCAGCGCCTCGAAGCAGTGGAGCTCCTCGCCGGCGACGTAGACGGCATCGCCCTCCCCCACCTCATGCGTCTGCTCCCCGAGCGTCACGCGCGCGCGCCCGCTCACGATCACCACGCCGTGATCGTGCGGATGGCGCTCGCGCGCGGTGCGCCCGCCGGGCGGTACTTCGAAGTACCTGACCCGGTACTGGCGGGCGCCCTCGGCCTCACCGATCAGCTGGTGCTTGCGGACGCCCGCGAGCGATGGATCCGGGTAGGACTCCGGGACGACGCCCGCCCAGCCGTCCGGCGTGCGTCGGTGGATCGCGCCCATCGCGTCGGCCGCGGGGCTAGCCGGCGCCCGGCGTCACCCGGTAGGCGTCGAACACCGCATCGATGTTGCGCAGCCGGTTGATCGCCTGGTCCAGGGCCCGCGTGTCGCCCACCTCCACGACGAAGCGGTTCTTGACCATCGGGTGGGTGACGATGCAGCGCGCCTCGATGATGTTGATCCCGGCCTCGGCGAACGTCCGCGACATGTCCTCCAGCAGGCGGTGGCGGTCCCAGCCGTCGACCTCGATCTCGACACGGAAGCTCGTCTCCGGATCGCCGTCCCAGGCGACCGGCGTGAAGCGCTCCGGGTCCTTCTTCAGGACCGCCACGTTGGGGCAATCCTCGCGATGGATCGTGATCCCGCGCCCGAGCGAGATGTAGCCGATGATCGGGTCGCCCGGCACGGGCCGGCAGCACTTCGCGAGGCGCAGCATCACCTCGTCGATCCCGGGAACGGTGATGCCGTAGCGCGAGGAGGAGGTGGTCGGCCGCGAGCGACGCCGGCCCTGCCTGAGCAGGTCGTCGGTGGCGGTCGGCTCGGATTCCGCGGCCTCGCCCTGCTTGAGGCGCTGCATCACCTTGTTGACGACGACCTTCGGGGAGATCTTCGCGCCGCCGAGCGCGATGTAGAACTCCTCGCCCTTGCGGAAGCCCATCTCCCTGATGACGTCCGCCAACAGCGGCGAGCCCACCAGCTTCTGCGCGGGCAGCCCGGCCTTCTTCAGGTGGTCCTGGAGCAGCTCGCGACCCTGATGCTCGGAGTCCTTGCGCGACTCGGCCTTGAACCAGGCCTTGATCTTGTTGCGGGCGCGGGTGGTCTTGACGAGCGCCAGCCAGTCCCGCGAGGGTCCCCGCTCGCGCTTGGAGGTCAGCACCTCGACGATGTCGCCGGAGCGCAGCTGGTAGGAGAGCGGGACGATCTTGCCGTTGACCTTCGCGCCGACGCAGCGGTGGCCGACGTCTGTGTGGATCTCGTAGGCGAAGTCGAGCGGGGTCGCTCCCGCCGCCAGCGACTTGACCTCGCCCTTCGGCGTGAACACGAAGACCTCGTCCTCGAACAGGTCGACCTTCAGCGTCTCCATGAACTCGCCCGGGTCCGACAGGTCCTGCTGCCAGTCCAGTAGAGAGCGCAGCCACTTGAGCCTGTCCTGCGAGCCCTGCACGCCCGGCGCGCGAGCGGCGCCGCTCCCGTCCTCCTTGTACATCCAGTGCGCCGCGATCCCAAACTCCGCCAGGTCGTGCATCTCGCGCGTGCGGATCTGGATCTCCAGCGGCCGGCCCTCGGGCCCGATCACCGTCGTGTGCAGCGACTGGTACATGTTGAACTTCGGCATCGCGATGAAGTCCTTGAAACGACCCGGCAGCGGCTTCCACAGCGAGTGGATCACGCCGACTGCGCCGTAGCAGTCCTTCACGGATCCCACGATCACGCGCATCGCGGTCAGGTCGTAGATCTCGTTGAACTCGCGGTCCTTCTTGGTCATCTTCGAGTAGATCGAGTAGAAGTGCTTGGCGCGGCCTGAGATCTCCGCCTCGATGCCGAGCTCCGCGAGCTCCTTGTGCAGGTACTCGCCCGCCTGGTTGACGTAGCGCTCGCGCTCGGCGCGCTGCTGGGCAACGAGCCCCTTGATCTCGTTGTACTTGCGGGGATGCAGGGTCTGGAACGCGAGGTCCTCGAGCTCCCATTTGATCGCGTGGATACCGAGCCGGTGCGCGATCGGCGCGTAGATGTCGAGCGTCTCTCGTGCCTTGTCGATCTGCTTCTGCTTGGGCATCGCGGCGATCGTGCGCATGTTGTGCAGGCGATCGGCGAGCTTGATCAGGATGACCCGGATGTCCGAGGCCATCGCCACCATCATCTTGCGGTAGTTCTCGGCCTGGGCCTCGTCCCGCGACTGGAAGGTCAGGCCCGTCAGCTTCGTGACCCCGTCGACCAGGCCGGCGATCTCGTCGCCGAACGCCTCGCGCACCTCCTCCAGGGAGGCGGAGGTGTCCTCGACGGTGTCGTGCAGGAGCGCCGCGCACAGCGTCTCGGTGTCGAGCCGCATCCCCGCGCAGATCTTGGCGACGCCGACCGGATGGATGATGAAGTCCTCGCCGGAGCGGCGCAGCTGGTCGGCGTGGTGCGCGCAGGCGTAGACGAAGGCCTCCTCGACGCGGTCGCGCTCCACGTGCACCGCCGCCTGGTGGGCGTGCTCCTCGATGATCGCGAACAGGTCGCCCAGCAGCCGCCGCTCGCTGACGGTGAGCTCGGTGCGCTCGATCGTCGAGCGCGGCTGCGGGTGCACCACGTGGTCGACCGGCGGGCGTGGCCGGATCAGCGTCGAGGCGCCCGCGCCATCGGCGCCATCCTTGGCGGACCCATCGGCATCTGCGACGCCGCCGTGCCCGCCGTTGTCGGCCCCAGGCGAGCGCGCAGCGCTATCTGTCGAGTCGCTTGCGCGCCTCAGGCGCTTCGCCGCAGATTTGCGCTGCTCAGGTATCGCCGTCCGTCCTCGTATCGCTTTTGGTATGCCCGGTAGGCGATCGAGCGCTCCAGCGTAGTGTGCGCCGTAGCGCTGATCGTCAGGGCCGGCAGATCCCGATCGAGGCTGACGAGCTCCAGCTCCGCGAGAACCCTGATCAGCCTGCCGGCCAGCCGTGCCGGACGGCCATGCGGACCATCGCCGCGAAGCAGGCGCTCGAGCTCCTCGCCGGCCGCGCTCCCCGATTCCCGCAGGCACCGGTAGAGGGCGGTGAGCGAAGTGCGGAGACCGTACTCCAGCTCGTGCATCTGCTCTGCAAAGCGTAGCTCAGGCTCTCCGAAAGCCAGATGGGTGTACCCGCAACCTGCGTCGAGCGCCTGCGCGTGGCGCGGGTCGGCGGGAGGATCGAGCGCGACGATCTGCCCGTAGCTGGCAGCCACCTCAGGCGTTCGTTCGAGCGCGTGGTAGCAGATCAGCGCGAAGCCGCCGGCGCGCTCTCGCAGGCCCGCGAGCCGCCGCGGGACGTCCGCGCAGACCGCGAGCACGCCGTCCCCGGCGGCGACCGCGTCGACGAGCACCGCGAGCGGGCTCTCGCCGCGCCGGTCGAGCAGCGTGCGCGCTGGGTCGTTAGCGACCCGCTGTTCCTCCGCGCGCTCGAGCGGCGCCTGAAGCTCGCCCAGGACTCCCTGGAGGTACCCGCCAGGCTCGCCGAGCACTTCGATCGCCTGCGGCGCGCAGGGCCGGGCGTGACGCAGCACGAGCCGCGCCTCGACCGCGCCGTTCCAGACGTTTCGCTCGAGCTTGAACGTCGCGTCCGCCGGGCGGCCGTGGTCAGCCTCGAGGCGATCCTCGCAGCCGAACGCCACCGCACGAGCGCGCGCCCCGCCGGAGATCACCGAGAAGCGAGCATGCCGGCCCTCGCCCATCGGTCGCAGATCGGCCAGGCGCGCGCCGGGGATCAGCAGCCGGCCGCCCGGGTTGCCGATTCCGCACGGCTCCAGCAGCGCGAGCTCCTCGGCAAGCGGCAGGCCCAGCTCCGAGCCCGAGACGACCGCGTCCACGCGCTCGAGCGGCTGCAGCATCTCGGGCGTCAGCGCCCCCTCCGTGTGGCGCTCGAGCGCCTCGCGGAACCCGTCGACACGGGCTCGCGCGATCGTCAGCCCCGCCGCGGCGCGGTGGCCGCCGTATCGGTCCAGGTGCTCGGCCGTGGCGTGCAGGGCCCCGAGCAGGTCGAAGCCGGGGATGCTCCGGCCGGACCCGGTGCCCAGCTCACCGTCGAGCGAGATCAGGACCGCCGGCCGGTGGTGGCGCTCGACGATCCGCGAGGCGACGATCCCGATCACGCCGGGGTGCCAGTCCTCCGCCGCCAGCACGTACGCGCTGCGCTCCCCGAGCTCGGCGACCTGCGCCTCCGCCTCCCACACGAGCCGCTGCTCAACCGAGCGCCGCTCTACGTTCACCGCGTCGAGCTCGCTCGCGACCTCCGCCGCGCGCGCGGGGTCGTCGGTCAGCAGCAGCTCGAGTCCGGCATCCGCCCGGCGCAGGCGCCCGGCCGCGTTTATCCGCGGCGCCAGCCGAAACCCGAGGGCGTGGGTGTCCAGCGCGCTCGGGTCCACGCGCGCGACGCTCATCAGCGCGCGCAGCCCCGCCTTCCCGGTGTTCGCAAGCGCCGCGATTCCCTCGCGCACGAGCCGGCGGTTCTCGCCGCGCAGCGGCATCAGATCCGCGACGGTCGCCAGCGCGACCAGCTCGAGGTCGTCCTCGGCGCTGCTCGCCCCCAGCGCCTGGGCGAGCTTGTAGGCGACCCCTGTCCCGCACAGCTCCGCGCACGGATAGCCGCAGACGGCCGGATGCACGATCGGGCAGCCCGGCAGCACTCCATCGGCGCGGGGCGCGTGGTGATCGGTCAGGACGACGTCGAGCCCCAGCGACCGGGCGAGCTCGATCTCCTGCACCGCGGTGATCCCGCAGTCGACCGTGACCAGCAGCTCGGTCCCCCGCGCCGCAAGGCGCCGTACGGTCTCGGCGGACAGCCCGTAGCCGTCGTCGATCCGCCCCGGCAGGAACCACTCGGCGCGACCGCCGAGCGACCGCAGCGCACGCACCATCACCGCGGTCGCGCACACGCCGTCGACGTCGTAGTCGCCGTGGACGGTGATCCGGCTGCCGGCGGCGACGTGGCGCGCGATCAGTTCGACCGCGCCGTCGATCCCGCGGAACTCCGACGGCTCGTGCCGCTCGACCGGGTGCAGGAACGCGCGCGCGGCGGCCGGATCCGCCAGGCCGCGGCGGACCAGCACCTGCGCTAGCACGTGGCTCACGCCCAGCTCGCGCTCGAGGGCGAGCGCGGCGGGGAGCTCGTAAGGCGGGATCTCGAGGCGCGGGCGCGGCGGATCGGGCGGGCGCGCGGAGGGGCGAAGCGGGACGGTCTCCGCCGGCCGGGCGGTCGTGGCGAGTGCAGTGCCGAGATCGGGCATCGTGCCGCAGAGTAGGTCCCGCCCCCGACGGATCCTCCCGGAGGGTGGCCGAATATCGCCACCACATGGCACAAAATTCGGCCAGCGTCGAGCGCGCCGACGGGTCTTGGGGGCCGGCGCGGCTAGGTCAGGCCGATGCCGCGGGCCTCGGCGGCGCGCTCGGCGCGCATGCCGACCACGTAGACGAGCGCCATCCCGATCAGGGCGCCCGGGATTCCCTCGAGCGCGGTCGAGAGGTGGGTCGTGTGCCTTCCGGGGATCGTGAAGCCGTGGATGATCAGACCGACCAGCACCGCGCCTGCCAGCGCGCCCAGGAGCGCGCCGACGATCCCGCCCCAGTAGCGGTCGGGCAGCCAGATCGTGAAGTGCCAGAGCGCCAGGCCCATCATCACCCACGCGATCATGCCCATCGCTACCTGCGCCTCCCGTGTCGGCGGTTACGTGAGCGCGGCTTGCCTGACGGCTTCGGCTTGGGCACGGGGGCGACACCCTCGTTCTCCGCGATGTCGGGAGCCGGCATCACGGGCTGCCCGTCACCGGCGCCGTCGCCGTCGCCGGCCACCGGCTCTGGCTTGGGGGCGGGAGCCGCGGGTCCCGTCGGGGGGCCCGCGGGACGCGCCGGCCCAGTGCCGCCCGCGCCGCCGGGACGCGACGGCCCAGGGCCGCCCGGCCGCCCCCCGCGACCGGGGCGAGACGGCCTCGACGCGGGCGAGCGCGGGGCCGGGGCCTCGTCGTCCGCCGCCCGCGACAACCGCCTGCTGAGCGTCGAGGTGTGATGCGTCGGCTCGCGCTCGATCTCGAGGTCGCGCTTCATCTGCTCGAACTCCGCCGCGCTGACGCTGTCCGCATCGGGGGTGGTGAGGCGACCGGGGCGGCGCTGCCGTTTGGTGAGCGGCTCGATGTCGGCGCCCGCCGCCGCATACGCCGGCACGTGCCCGAACTCGGCCTCGATCCGGGCCCGGCGGGCGCGGTACTGCGGCTCGCGCTCCTTCCAGTGCGTCAGGACCGGGGAGGCGATGAAGATCGAGGAGTACGCGCCCGAAGCGACGCCGATCAGCAGCGCGAAGGCGAAGTCCTGAAGCGTCTGCACCTGGCCGAAGAACAGCAGCGCGAGGATCGGCATCAGCGTGCACGAGGTCGTCGCCAGCGACCGGGTCAGCACCTCGGACATGGAGCGGTTGACGATCTGCGAGAACGCCGCCCTGGGCATCCGCGGGATGTTCTCCCGCACCCGGTCGAAGACGATGATCGTGTCGTAGATCGAGTAACCGAGGATCGTCAGCAATGCCGCCACCGTGTCGGCGGACACCTGCTTGCCGGTGAGGGCGTAGACGCCGCTCGTGATCAGCAGGTCGTGCATCAATGCGATCAGCACCGGCACCGCGAACTTCCACTCGAACCGCAGCGCCACGTAGGCGGAGATCACCAGCAGCGAGGCGATGATCGCGATCACCGCGCTGTTGGCGACGGTCGAGCCGAACGTGGGACCCACCGACGTCGCGTCGAACGACCTCAGCCCGAAGCGGGTCTGCAGCGAGCTGCGGACCTTCGCCAGCTGGCTTGGCTGCATCTTCGAGGAGATCTGGTAGACGCTGTTGCCCAGGGCCTTGTTGCTGACCTTCTGGACGCTCGGGTTCGAGATGCCGTCGGAGGTGAGCACGGACTGCACCTGCGCCTGGCTGGCGGGCTGGACCATGCTCGCGGTGATGCGCGTGCCCGAGGTGAAGTCGATCCCCAGGTTCAGGCCCTTGCCGCCGATCGCGAGCGCCCCGATCAGCAGGATCACGCCGGACATCGAGAAGAAGTAGCGCGACGCCCCCATGAAGTCGAACTTCCAGACCCGGCGCTTGCCCGCGGCGCCGAGCAGCGAGGGGCGCGAGAGGATGCGCGAGCCGCCCAGCGTCATCAGGATCGCCTGGGTCGCCATCACCGCCGTGAACAGCGACACGAATACCCCGATCCCGAGCGTGAACGCGAAGCCGCGAACGTCGGCGGTCGCGAGCACGAACAGGATGAACGCGGTCATGATCGTGACGACGTTCGCGTCGATGATCGCGGTCAAGCCCTTGCGGTAGCCGGTGATGATCCCCTGCCGGATCGATCTGCCGCCGCGTATCTCCTCCTTGACGCGTTCGAAGATCACGATGTTCGCGTCCGCGGCGACGCCGATCGTCAGGATCAGGCCGGCGATCCCGGCGAGCGTCAGCGTGATCGGGATCAGCTTGATCAGCGCGTAGAAGTAGAGCCCGTACACGGCCAGGCCCGCTACCGCGATCACGCCGAGGGCGCGGTAGTAGAGGACGAGGAACAGCGCGACGATCAAGAGGCCGGCCGCGCCCGCAACGAGCCCGTCGTGCAGCGCCTGCTTGCCGAGCGTCGCCGAGACCGTCGACTCGGAGATCAGCTTGAGCTGGATCGGCAGCGCGCCGAGCCGCAGCTGGGTGGCGAGATCCTGTGCCGAGTTGATCGTGAAGCCGCCCGTGATGTCGGCGCCGGTGTCGCCCGGAATGCCCGTCGGATAGAGCTTGAAGTCGATCGCCGGGACGGTGATCAGCTGGGTGTCCAGCGCGACCGCGAAGTGCTGCTGGAGCTTCTGCCCGAGGCCGCTGACGATCTGCCCCCGGTGGGCGATCGCCGCGGTCACGTTCTGGAACTCGGTCTTGCCCAACGACGTGAACCCGAACTGGACGTCCGGCCCGCCTGACGGGTCGTTGCCCTGCTGCGGGTTGGTGATGTCGTTGCCGAACAGCGCGACGTGGTCCTTGAGCACGTAGAACTGCGCGGTGGGGTCGCTCCAGCTGAGCGGGTGCGTGAAGCTGGCGGGGATGGCCTGCAGCACGACGGTGCCCTGCGGAACCGCCACGACCTGCCCCTCGGAGGCGCTGACGCCCGCGGGAAGGCCGGCGATCAGGTCGCTCATCGTCTCGTCCGGGCCCGAGAGCAGGCAGTGCTCGCCGACCGCCGGAGTGACCCCGGCGGCGCGCGAGGCGATCGCGCACGCGGCGCTTCCCGGAGCGCCGAACATGAAGTACTGCGCGCCTTTGCGGGCGTTGTCGGGGCTCGCCTGCGGGGGTTGCTTGGCCGCCAGCGTGACCGCCTGGTACAGCGGCATGCTCCCCGCCCCGGGCTCGCCTGGGGCGCCGCCGGTGGTGGTCGCCTGGCTCAGCGTCACCGACGACGGGTCCTGGGTCTGCAATCCGTCCGCGGCGGGCTTCCCGCTCGGGGTGAGGACGTTCGCCTCCCAGTCGTAGAACTCCAGGCGCGCGGTGGCGCCGACGATCTGCTCGGCGCGGGCGGTGTTGGAGACGTTCGGCAGCCCGACGCTGATCTCCCCGCCGTTACCACTGCCCTGGGTCGAGATCTCCGGCTCGCTGACGCCGAGCTGGTCGACGCGCTGGCGCATGATGTCGACCGCGCGCTGGAGCGCGTCCTGCGTGACCACCGGCGTCTGCGGCGTCGGCTCGCCCTGATAGGTCAGCTGCACGCCGCCCTTCAAATCGAGCCCCAGGACAGTCTTCATCTGCACCACGATCACGGCCGAGGCCGCGATCAGCCCGACGACGAGCGCCAGGATGAACAGATTGCGTTGGCGATCGGGCACGGGTCGCTTCTAGTGATTGTTGGCGGGGGTCAGCACGAGCAGGACACCCCCGTCCTCGTCATCGTAGGCGGGGAAGATGTCCGCCACCGCCTTCGAGGGCGCCGCGGTGTGCTCGGCGGCCTTCACCTCGACGGGCTTGGCCTGGACGCGCACCTCCCACTCCAGCGCGGTCCCCACGTGGTCGGTCCCGTCTTCGAACTCGAGGCCAAGCACGTCGGACACTGGCCGTCCGATCGCCTGCTCGGTCTTGAGCCCGGTGAGCTCGAAGGACCCGCGGCCGCAATCGACGACCCGGCCCTCCCGGTCGCAAGCGAAGAACGCCGCGTTCGGCGCCGGGTAGTAGTCGTCGAGCAGCTCGAACAGGTACGCGAAGCCGCACACCTCGCAGCCGCGAGCCTCGCGCCGGAACCCCTGGTTGCGGTCCACACCCATCGACCGATGGCCGCAGTGAGGGCAGATGAAGTAATGCTCGCGCGACATCGCCGCCCCAGGATAGACGGCCCTTTACTAGAGGAGAGTAAGAGCGCCGGGGGGCTCCAGCCCGAGGTGCTGGAAGGCGCGGCGCGTCGCGGCGCGGCCGCGCGGAGTACGCTCGAGCAGGCCTCGCTGGAGCAGGTAGGGCTCGTATACGTCCTCGATCGTCCCCGGCTCCTCCCCAACCGCGACCGCGAGCGTCGAGAGCCCAACCGGCCCTCCCCCGAACTTCTCGCAGATCGCGCGCAGGATCTCCCGGTCGAGCCGGTCCAGGCCCACGTGGTCGACCTGCAGCAGGTCGAGCGCGGCCGCGGCGACCGCGGCGGTGATGATCCCGCCCTCGCGCACCTCCGCATAGTCCCGCACTCGCTTGAGCAGCCGGTTGGCCACGCGCGGGGTGCCCCGGCTGCGGGCCGCGATCGCCTCGGCGCCGCCCTCCTCGATCGCGACCTCCAGCAGCATCGCCGAGCGCCGGACGATCCGGCCCAGATCCTCGACCCCGTAGTGCTCGAGCCGGTGCTGGATGCCGAAGCGGTCGCGAAGCGGCGTGGTCAGCAGGCCCGTCCTGGTGGTGGCCCCGATCAGCGTGAACGGCGGCAGCTCCAGCGTCACCACGCGCGCGCCCGCGCCCTGGCCCACGGTGATCGGCAGCGCGCCGTCCTCCATCGCCGGATAGAACGTCTCCTCCAGCGCCCGCGGCAGGCGGTGGATCTCATCGACGAAGAACACCGCACGAGGCTCCAGCGCGGTCAGGAACGCAGCGACGTCGCCCTTGCGCTCGAGCGCGGGGCCGGCCGTCTGCACGAACGGGACCCCGAGCTCGGCCGCGACGATTTGCGCCAGCGAGGTCTTGCCCAGTCCGGGCGGGCCCGCCAGGAGCACGTGATCGAGCGCCTCGCCCCGGCTCCCGGCGGCCGCGATCGAGACCGCCAGCTGGTCCTTGAGCGCCTCCTGGCCGACGAAGTCCTCCAGGCGGCGCGGTCGCAGCGAGCGATCGAGTTCGTCGTCGGGAAGCTCCTCGGGCGCCTGGAGCCGGGCCTCGGTGGGGCTCATCGGCGCGCCATCCTCAGCGCGGAGGCGATCAGCTCCTCCGGCTGCTCGCCGTCCGCGCGATCGAGCAGCTCGTCGGCCTCGAGCGCGCTGTAGCCGAGCCCGAGCAGGCCTTCACGCGCGAGCGCCCGCGGATCCTCGGAGGCGCGGGTGACGGTGATCGCCGGATCGGGCAGCGCCGCGCCGACCTTCTCCCGAAGCTCGACGATGATCCGCTCGGCGGTCCGCTTGCCGATTCCGGGGACCGCCTGCAGGCGCGCGCCGTCGCCCGCGGCGACCGCCGTAAGCAGCTCTCGCGGGGGCCCCGCCGAGAGCACCGCCAGCGCGACTTTCGGCCCGACCGACTGGACGCCCAGCAGCAGCAGGAACAGCTCGCGCTCGTCCTCGGTCGCGAAGCCGTACAGGGAGAGCGCGTCCTCGCGCACCACAAGGTGCGTGTGCAAGGCGACGGCGTTGCCGACCGCCGGCACGTGCCGGAGGGTCTCGCTCGAGACCGCGAGCTTGTAGCCGACCCCGCCGCAATCGATCACCACGTGGTCGACTCGGCGCAGCGCGACGGTTCCCGAGACGAGGGCGATCACGTGACCGCGACCGCCTTCGCAAGCGGTGCGCGGTTCAGGTCGCAGATCGCGACCGCAAGCGCATCGGCGGTGTGGTCGGGAGTGGGCGCCTCGGCCAGCCCCAGGAGCTGCGCCACCATCCGCGCCACCTGGCCCTTGTCGGCCCGGCCATGGCCGCAGACCGCGCCCTTGACCTGCTGGGGCGTGTAGGAGCGCGAGGGGACCGCGCGCTGGCCCGCGGCCAGCAGGACCACTCCGCGTGCCTGGCCGACCGCGAACGCGGTCCGGGCGTTGGCGCCGAAATACAGCTCCTCGATCGCGATCGCATCTGGTGCATGGGCATCCAGCAGCTCGCCGACGCAGGAATGGATCTCCGCCAGCCGGCGCTCGGGTGGGAGCCCGGCGGCGGTCGTGATCACGCCCGCGTCCAGCGCCCGCAGCCGCGAGCCGGCGCCCGTGACGACTCCGTAGCCGGTGCTGGCGGTTCCCGGGTCGATTCCGAGCACGATCATCTGCGGAGGGATTCTGCGCGTGCAACCGGACGCCTTCCGGGGACCGCACCGCAACATCCGGCCGACAGCTGATGTTCTATGCAGCGATGGGGCAGCGGAGATCGCTCGCAATCGCGCTTGCCTGCGCGCTCGTCGCGCTGGTGCTCAGCGCGCCGGCCGACGCCCAGATTCCCGACGTGACGCCGGGCCCGCCGGTCACGGTCGACGGCCCCAGCGCCGCCATCACTTCCCTCGGGGGCATATCGATCGCCCACGACGGGACCGGGGGGCTGGTGTACCTGAAGGGCAGCCGGGTCTATTTCTCGAGCCTCGCCGGCGGGGCCTTCCAGGCGCCGGAGCAGCTGGACGGCGCGCTGGGCGCCAGCCCCTCCTCGCAGTCCGTGATCGCCGCCGCCAACGACGGCCTGGTGCTCGTCGCATTCATCAACGCCGGCAACCTCTACGGCGTCTCCTGCAGCGCAACCGCCTGCGGCCAGCCGGCGGAGCTGTTCGCCGGGGCCTCCAATCCGGCCCTCAGCATGAACAACGGCGCCAAGGCGTACCTGGCGTTCACCGCCGCCGATCCATCTGGGGGCGACGACGTGCGCAGCGCCTACTACTACCAGGGGACCTGGCAGCTGGAAAGCACGCCGCTCAACATCATCCCCGGCGATGACGCGGGCACCGGGAGCGGCCGGCCGGCGGTGGTGAGCGCCGGGGACGGGGTCGGGATCGTCGTGTGGGGCGAGGGCGGGCACGTCTACTCGCGCCGCGTCGTCGCGAACACGCCGAGCGTCGCCTATCAGCAGGCGGATGTTCTCGCCTACTCCGGCTGGAGCGAGCTGTCCGCCGGCCAGCCGGTCGTCTCCGCCGGGGCCGACTCCTCGTACGCCGCCGTCGTCTTCGGCGAGACGCTGACGGACGGCACGAGCAATCAGGACAGGGTGCTGATGCGACAGCTCGTCGCCGGCAGCTATCAGCCGCCCTCGCCGGCCGACGGGCTGACCACCCCTGGGTCAAGCGGCGCGGAGAATCCCCAGGTGGCGCTGACGGAGTACGGGCGCGGATGGGCGACCTCCGACCGGACGCCGACGCACGACGTCGTGGCGGAGGCCTTCGCCCAGAATGTCGTCCCGACCGGGATCCAGACCGTCAACGGCGTAGGCGACGCCAGCGCGCCATTCGCGGTGCCGGGTGTGGCCGGCCTGTTCTCGACGATGATCGCCTGGCAGCGCGATCCCGGCGCCGGCGGCTCGCCGGAGATCCGCTTCCGCTACGCGCCCGATGGCACCGACCTCGGCGAGGAGCAGGTGCTCTCATCGGCGGCGGACGGACCGACCGATGCCGCTGATGGCCTGGCCGCGGGCGGCGACTACGACGGCAACGCCGCGGTCGCGTGGATGCAGGGCGCGGCCGGTCAGCGCAGGATCGTCGCCGATCTGCTCTACAAGCCGCCGGGAGGCTTCGGCAACGGCCCCGCCCTCGCGTATTCCCGCACCTCGCAGCCGACCCTGACTTGGTCGAGCTCGCACGAGGCCTGGGGGCCGATCTCCTATGCCGTCAGACTCGACGGTGCACCGATCGGCCAGACGCAGTCGCAGGCGCTCGCGGTCCCGGCGCCGCTACCCGACGGCCCGCACGCGTGGCAGGTCACGGCGACCAACCCCGTCGGGCTGCAGAGCTTCACGGGCACGGCGACCGTGTTCGTCGACACCGTCGCACCCGTGCTCGAGGCCGCGCTCGCCGGCACTCGCCAGGTAGGCAAGATCCTGCACCTGTCCGTGCGGGCCGCGGACCTGCCGCCTGCCGGGCTGCCGCCTCAGGACGCCTCGGGCGTCGAGGGCGTTACGGCGAGCTTCGGCGACGGCTCGGTGTATGCGATCACCTCCGGCAAGTACCACGCCTACTCGCGCCCGGGGAGCTATCTGCTCACCGTCACCGTCACGGACCGGGCGGGCAACTCGACGAGTGCCGAGCAGCTCGTGAAGATCAAACCCAAGCCGAAGCCCAAGCCGAAGAAGAAGAAAAAGAAGAAGCCGAAGCCGAAGAAGACGCTCAGCGCCCCACACAAGCTGCGGGATAGCCGGGATGGGTGAGCCGCACCACCCGCCACCCGCCGACCCGCGCGATCACCTGGCGCTCAGTCAGGCGATGGCTGACGGGTGCTGGGCCGCCGTCGATCGTGTTGTGAGGACCGATGAAATCCAGACCGGGATGGCGCATCACCGTCCCGACGCGACCGAGCGTGACGTGCAGCTTCCAGGCCAGCGCGGTCTGAACCGAGTGGTTGACCGCGGCGAAGCTCGAATGGCACGGGTAGACGCCGTTGTGGCCGCCCACTGCGGCGACCGCAGCCGAGAGCTGATCGAGGATCTTCACGGCGTGGCTGGCGAGCGTCTCCTGCGCCCGCGCGTTGGAGATCCGGCCGGCAGCGAACGGGATCGACAGGGCGATCAGCGCCGCCGCGGCCCCCACGGCGGCGATGCGCGCGAGGTTCCGGGAGCGAACCTGCTCGCCCGCGAACAGCGCGACTCGCGCCACGCCGGCGCCGCCCAGGACGCAGATCACCGCCGAGGCGGGCAGGAAGAAGCGCTCGAGACCGGGGTAGCCGGCGACCACCATCGCGATCACGATCACGATCCATGCCAGCGCGCCGACGGCGAGCGCGAGCAGGGCCCGGTCGCGCTCGCGATACCAGCTCCACACGACCGCGACCACGGCGAACAGGATCAGGGGCTTGACCTGGAGGTTGAGCGCGCGGGCGATCGCGGTGAACACCGGATGGGCGCCGAGATGTCCGTTGTACTGATGGGCGTGCGAGGCGGCCAGGAACGGATCGCCGGAGCCCACCCACGGCGGCACGAACCACCCGAACGGGATCGCGACGATGCCCAGTACCAGCAGGACGCGCAGCTGCGGCCGCTCCCGCCAGAGCCAGATCGCGAGGACCAGCACGAACGGCGCAGCCTCGGGGCGGATCAGCGCGGTCGCGACGGCGAGGACGAACGCCTGCGCATGGCGGCGCTCGAGCAGCCGGTCGACAGACCACAGCGTGCCGGCGATCAGCATCGGCTCGGACGTGCCGCGGAACATGTAGTAGGCCCAGTCCTGGGTGAGGACGATCCCCAGCACCGCGACGATCCCGGCGATCGGCGCCGCCACGGGCGAGCCAAGCGGCCTCACGACCCGCGCGGCCAGGCGCCACGCGGCCACCAGCCCGAGCAGGCCGCCCGCGCGGGCGGTGATCACCCACAGCGTCGGCGCGGCGCCCCCGAACAGCCCGTAGATCGTCGTGAACACGAGCGGCAGCGGCTTGAACGAGGGGCCGCCGGACACCGCGAAGCTCAGGTGCGGATCGGTCACCTCCCGCCCCCACACGATCCACGACCACGGGTCGTAGCTGGGGACCGTCGGCAGGATCGCGGCCGAGAGGGCCGCGAGCAGGACGCAACCCGCCACCGCGATCAGCTCGGGCGAGCGCATGGCCGCGCGCCACAGCGGCGCACGCGCGGTGGAGTCGGCCAGGGACTCGGGTTCGGACGGCCGCGACGGCGGCACATCGATGACTACCTGGCCCGCAACATCGTCGTCGCGAGCGGGCATAGGCGGGCGATTCTAGTCGCTGCCGCGCTCGTCGCGATGCTGCTCTCGCTCGCCGGCGCGCCCGCCGCGGGCGCCCAGCCGTTCACGTATGCCGCCTCCGCGCCGACCAAGGGAGCGCTCTACCGAGACGGCCAGACCGACCGCTATCTGCTCGGCGGCACCTGGCTCTACAGACCCGATCCGCAGGACCTCGGTCTGACGCAGGGCTGGTGGCACAACGTCTCCGCGACCGCCGGCTGGTCGCCGGTGGCGGTGCCCAACTCCTACAACGCCGGCGACTTCTCGAGCTTCAGCATGAGCGGCTACGTCGGCTGGTACCGACGCGACTTCACGCTGCCCCAGAACGCGTTCGATCCGGCCGTCCCGGCGAACGACCGGCGCTGGATCCTCCGCTTCGACTCCGTCAACTACGACGCCGCCGTGTGGCTGAACGGGCACTACCTCGGCGCCCACGCGGGCGCCTACCTGCCGTTCGAGTTCGACCTCTCCGACCTGCGTCCGGGCGTCAACCGGCTGATCGTCCGCGTCGACGATCGCAGGGGCCCGGGCGATCTGCCGCCCGGGCCCGGCGGCGGCTGGTTCAACTACGGCGGCATCCTGCAGGAGGTCTATCTGCGGGCCGTGGCCCGCGCCGACGTCGAGAACGTGGCCGTCAGACCGCTCCAACGGTGCTCGGGCTGCGCGGCAACGATCCAGGAGCAGGCGACGATCCGCAACCCCACGGGCGCGCGGCAGACGGTCGTGCTCGCCGGCAGCTACGGCGGGACCCCGCTGCAGTTCGGCAGCGCCGCGATCGCCCCGCACGGGACCTGGGTCGCCCAGGCGTCGGCGCGGATCGCCCAGCCACAGCTGTGGTCGCCAGACCATCCGTTCCTGTATCGCGCGAGCTTCACCCTGACCGATCCCGACGGAGTCCCGCTGGGCGGGTACGTCACCTACAGCGGGATCCGAACGATCAAGGTCGTGGCGGGACGGCTCGAGCTGAACGGGCGGCTGCTCGACCTACGTGGCGTCGATATGCACGAGCAGGACCTCGCGGAGGGCGCCGCGCTCGACGGCGCCCACCTGCGGCGCCTCGTGGGATGGGTCAGACAGGTGGGCGCGACGATCATCCGCTCGCACTACCCGCTGAACCCCCAGATCCTCGACGCGGCTGATCGCGACGGCATCCTGATCTGGGCGGAGATCCCCGTCTGGCGCGTGTCCAGCGCGGAGCTGGCGAACCCGAGCGTGGTGGCGCACGCGGACGCGACGCTCGCACAGAACATCGCGACCAACCAGAACCATCCGTCGGTGCTGCTCTGGAGCGTGGCGAACGAGCTCGACACGCCTGCCGACGCCGCCGAGGCGCGCTACATCGCCGGGGCCGCCGCGATCGCGCACAAGCTCGATCCGACGCGTCCGGTCGGGATGGCGATCAGCGATTGGCCCGGAGCGGGCTGCCAGGCCGCGTACGCACCACTGGACCTGCTCGGCTTCAACGACTACTTCGGATGGTTCGATGCCGGCGGCGGTGCCACCGACGACCGCAGCCAGCTCTCGCCGTTCCTGGACTCCTTCCGTGCCTGCTATCCGAACAAGGCGCTGTTCGTCAGCGAGTTCGGGTTCGACGGCAACCGCAACGGTCCCGTGGACGAGCGCGGGACCTACCAGTTCCAGGCCGACAACGCCGCCTATCACCTGAACGTGTTCGCGACCAAGCCATGGCTGTCGGGCGCGATCTACTGGCTGCTGCAGGACTTCGCGGCCTATCCCGGCGCCACGGGCGGCAACCCGGTGGGCGATCCCCCGTTCGTGCAGAAGGGACTGTTCGATCTCCAGGGCCGGGCGAAGCCCGTGCTCTCGGTGGTCCAGTCGATCTTCAGATCAACCGTGCAGATCGCACCGGCAGGGAAGCGCCGGCGGGGGCGCTAGCTCTGAACGCCGGCATCGAGGAAGAGGAGGCCCGAAAGCTGAACTTTGGCGATTTACGGTCCGTATACGGCTGTTATTCGCCAAGGTTCGTCGGCGCGCGCCACGGGCTCCCCTTCCCCAGCAAAAGAGTCAGCGCTACCCAGGCTGGGCCGAGAACCGGCAGCGCAGCAGCGTCGCGATCACCCGGAAGCCGTCCACCGCGGTCAGCTTCTTGCCCTCTTCGTTGGAGCGGGCGCGGTAGTGCACGGGGACCTCGAAGATCCGCTCGTTGCGCTGCACGAGCCTGGCGGTGATTTCGGGCTCGATCGCAAATCCCGCCGAGCGCAGCGCCAGGCTGCGGAACAGGTCGGTCCGGATCATCTTGTGGCAGGTCATGATGTCGTGCAGGTAGACGTTGAAGAGGACGTTGCACGCCAGCGTCACGCCCTTGTTGCCGAGCACGAACAGGAACGAGTGGCTCGTGTACCCGTCGAACGCGCGTACCCCGAAGCAGGCGTTGGCGCGTCCGTCCATCAGCGGCGGCATCAGCAGGCCGAGGTCCGAAGGGTCGTACTCGAGGTCGGCGTCGAAGATCGCCGCGTACTCGCCCTCGGCCTTCTCGAGCGCGGTCTGCACCGCCGCGCCCTTGCCCTGGTTGTGCGGATGCTCGAACAGCCGCACGCGGCCGTCCCAGTCGCCGCCTCGCAGGATCTCGCGCGTGCCGTCGGTCGACCCGTCGTCGACCACGATCAGCTCGAATTCGGCCGGAAGCTCGGTCGCGAGCACCTCGGCGATCGCGCGCTCGACGCGCTCGCGCTCGTTGTACACCGGCATCAGGATCGAGAGCATCTGGAGGTGGCCTTCGGGTCAGCTGTGCGGGACCGGCGGGGACGCGGATTCCCGCGAGGGCGCACGATGCTAGCGAACGGTCGGTGACTGCGGCAGGATTGCCCGCATGGACTTTGCCGCGGCCGGATTGCTCGACGGACTGGAGGGCGAGGACCGCGCCGCGCGCGAGCGGCTGCTCGAGCGGTTGCTCGCCGAGGGCGCCACGCTCGAGGAGCTGCGCGCCGCCGCCGCCGAGGGTCGCCTCGTGCTGTTGGCCGTCGAACGCGTGCTCGGGGGCCGGTACACCGCGAACGAGGTCGCAGAGCGCAGCGGGTTGCCCGCGGCGATGCTGCTGCGGATCAGGCGCCAGGCGGGGCTTCCCGAGGCCGGGCCGGACGAGCGCGTATTCGCCGACGAGGACGTGGAAATGGCCAAATCGACCAAGCTGTTCCTCGACGCGGGGTTCGGCGAGCGGGAGATCGCCGAGATCACGCGGGTTCTCGGCGAGGGCATCTCGCGGCTCGCCGCCACCACGACGACCGCGTTCGCCGAGGCGTTTCTCGAGCCCGGCGCGGGCGAGGACGAGGTCGCGCAGCGTTTTGCGGCGCTGGCCGAGCAGCTCGTGCCGGCGATGACCCCCGTGCTGGTCTCCGCCTTCAAGGCGCAACTCCGAGAGGCGGTGCGCCGCGGCGTGCTCGGGCCCGACGAGCTGAGGTCAGGGCGGGTCGACAACGAGGTGGACGTGACCGTCTGCTTCGCCGACCTCGTCGGGTTCACGCGCCTGGGCGGCCGGCTCGAGCTGAGCGAGCTCGGGACCGTCGCCGGGTCGCTGGCCGAGCTCGCGGCGGAGGTCGCCGTCGGACAGGTGCGGCTCGTCAAGACGATCGGCGACGCCGCGATGTTCGTCAGCCGCGAGCCGGGGCCCCTGGTCGACGCGGCGCTGACGCTCCTGGAGTCCGCGGAAGCCGCGGATCTGCCGAGCCTCAGAGCCGGGATCGCGACGGGACGGGCGCTCTTCAGCGCCGGCGACTACTACGGGCACTCGGTCAACCTCGCCAGCCGGGTGACCGGCATCGCGCGGCCCGGGAGCGTGCTGTGCACCGAGCAGGTTCGCGACGCCGCCGCGGACGGCTTCGAGTGGTCGTTCGCCGGCAGGCACCGGCTGAAGGGGGTCTCGGAGCACACGCCGCTGTTTCGCGCGCGGCGCCTGAAGCAGCCCGAGCGCGGCGCCGAGCGGCCTACGAAACGGCCAGCAGGTCGATCACGAAGATGAGGGTCGCGTTCGGCGGGATCGTCGGAGGCGAGCCGGCGGCCTTGTAGCCGAGCGACGGCGGGATGATCAGCTCGCGCCGGCCGCCGACGCGCATCCCCGGGATGCCCTTCACCCACCCCTCGATCACCCCGCTGGGACCGGACGCCAGCGCCGTCGTCAGGGCCTGGTTACGGCTCCAGGACGAGTCGAACTCCTTGCCGGTCTTGTACAGGACACCGACGTAGTTGACGGTGACGGTCTGACCGGGCTGGACCGCCTGGCCGGTGCCGGTCACCAGGTCCTTGATCACCAGGCTCTTTGGCGGCGGCGTCTTCGGAACGCTCACCACCGGCTTGGTCTTGAGAGCCGCCGGGGTCGAGGTGGTGGCGACGACGGTCGTGGTGGCGCCGCCACCGGGAGCCGTGACCACGCCGGGCGCGGTCGAGCTGCTGCCGCACGCGGCGAGGCCGAACGCGAGCAGGGCGATGAGGAGGCTGGTGGGCAGACGGGTTCTCACGGAAGTGGCGGAGGGTAGCGAGCGGTGGGCGCTCGGGACGGGAGTGGCCGAGGGTAGCGACCGCCGGCCGCTCAGGACGCGAGCCGCTCGAGCACCGCGGCGTCCACGTCGAAGTTCGCGTGCACGGCGCCGACGTCGTCGGATTCCTCGAGCGCGTCGATCAGCTTCATCAGCTTGGCCGCGTCGCCCTCCTGGACGGGAACCCGCGACTTCGGCCGCTGGGTCAGGTCGGCGCTCTCGAGCTCCACGCCCGCGCCGGTCAGCGCTTCGCGTACGCGGGACAGGTCGGCCGGTTCGGTGATGATCTCGTAGACGTCGTCGTCCAGCGAGATGTCCTCGGCGCCTGCGTCGATCGCTCCGATCAGGTCGTCCTCGTCGTAGCGGGCGGCGTCGATGACGATCACGCCGCGCTTGTCGAACAGGTAGGACACCGAGCCGGGCTCGCCGAGGTTGCCGCCGTGCTTGGAGAGCAGGTGCCGCACGTCGGCGCCCGTCCGGTTGCGGTTGTCGGTCAGCGCCTCGATCAGCAGCGCGACGCCGCCCGGGCCGTAGCCCTCATAGACGACCGCCTCGATCTGGTCGGCGTCGACTCCCTCGCCGGTGCCCTTCGCGATCGCCCGCTCGATGTTGTCCTTCGGCATCGACGCGTCGCGCGCCTTCTGGATCGCGAGCGCGAGTGCCGGGTTGCCCTCGGGGTCTCCCCCGCCCTCGCGCGCGGCGATCGTGATCGCCCGAGCCAGCTTGGTGAAGTGCTGGCCGCGGCGGGCGTCCACGACTGCCTTCTTGTGCTTGATCGAATGCCACTTGGAATGCCCGGACATGCCCCTCAGTCTAGTTAGACCCGGCTGGGTAGGATCAGGACGCGATGAGCGCGATCACCAATCCGGACATCTTCAAGGCCTACGACATCCGCGGCGTCTACGGCACCGACATCGACGGCGACAGCGCCGAGCTGATCGGCCGCGCGTTCGCGCAGGTGATCGCCGAGCTCGAGGGCAAGCCCACCGGAGAGCTGCGGCTGGGGCTCGGCCGGGACATGCGCCTGTCCGCGCCCGAGCTCGCCAACCGCTACCGCGAGGGCATGTGCGCGGAAGGGGCCACCGTGCTCGACGCTGGGCTCGTCGGGACCGAGATGCTCTACTACCTGGTCGGCTCGCGCGATCTCGACGGCGGGCTGATGTGCACCGCCTCGCACAATCCCAGGCAGTACACCGGAGCGAAGGTCGTCAAGCGCGGCGCGATCGCGCTTTCGGGCGATGCCGGGATCGGCGACATCCGCAGGAGGATCGAGGAGGGCCTCGGCGACCCGCCGGGCGACGGACGCACCGAGGAGGTCTCGATCGCCCGGGAGTTCCAGGACAGCGTCCTGAAGCTGATCGATCCCGCGGCGGTGAAGCCCCTGCGCGTCGCGGTCGACGGCGGCAACGGCATGGCCGGGCCGATGGTCGGTCCGGTGCTGGAGCGTCTCGGCCTCGGCCTCACCGAGTCCTACTGGGTCCCGGACGGGAGCTTCCCCGACCACGAGCCCAACCCGCTCCTGCCGGAGAACCGCGAGTTCATCATGCGCGAGGTGCTCACGCGGCGGGCCGACCTCGGGATCGCCTGGGACGGAGACGCGGACCGCTGCTTCTTCATCGACGAGCAGGGCTCGTTCGTCGACGGCGACTTTCTCACGGCGTTGCTCGCGAGCTCGATCCTCGAGAAGCATCCCGGCGCGACGATCCTCTACGACGTGCGGGCCAGCCGCGCGGTCCCGGACGTGGTGCACGCCGCCGGCGGTACCCCGCTCGTCAACCGGGTGGGGCACGCGTTCTTCAAGACCCGGATGCGCGAGGAGCACGCGATGTTCGGCGGCGAGGTCTCGGGTCACTACTACTTCCACGACTTCTATTGCGCGGACTCCGGGACGATCCCGGCGCTCCTGATCCTCGAGCTGCTGTCGGTCCGCGACGCCCGCATGTCGGAGCTGCTCGAGCCGCTGCGCGCCAAGTACTTCATCTCCGGCGAGATCAACTCCGAGGTCTCCGATCAGGAGGCGAAGATCAGGGAGATCGAGGAGCGCTACGCCGATGGGCGGATCTCGCACCTCGACGGGGTCTCGGTCGACTACGACGACTGGCACTTCAACGTCCGGCCGTCGAACACCGAGCCGCTGCTGCGGCTGTGCCTCGAGTCGCTGGTCTCGCGCGAGGACATGGAGCGCCGGCGCGACGAGGTACTCGAGCTGATCCGCTCGTGAGCGAGCTCACCGCGTCGGACGCGCTCGCCGGCGCGGCGCGTGCGGGCATCCACCGCCTGGCGCTTCCGACCCCATTCCTCGTCGGCCGCGTCAACTGCTACCTGATCGAGGACGACCCGCTGACGCTGATCGACACCGGTCCGAACTCCGGCAAGTCGCTGGACGAGCTCGAGCGCGCCCTCGCCGAGTACGACCGGACGATCGAGCAACTCGAGCTGATCGTGATCACTCACCAGCACATGGATCACGTGGGGCTGCTCGAGATCCTCGCGCGCCGCTCGGGCGCGGAGATCGCCGCGCTCGACCTGCTCGCGCCGTATCTCGCCAGCTTCGGAGCGAGCGCGAGCGCCGACGACGAGTTCTCGCAGGAGATCATGCAGCGCCATGGCGTGCCCGCCGAGATGGCGTTGGTGCTCGGCTCCGTCGGCGCGGCCTTCAGGGCGTTCGGCTCGAGCGGCCAGGTCACGCGGCCGCTGCGAGACGGGGACCGGCTCGAGCTGCGCGACCACAGCTTCGAAGTCCTGCACCGGCCGGGCCACAGCCCCTCCGACACGATCTTCTGGGACGAGCGACGGCGCCACCTGATCGCCGGCGATCACCTGCTCGCGCACATCTCCTCCAATCCGCTGATCTCGCGGCCGCTGGCGCCCGCATCCGACGGCGAGCGGCCCCATGCGCTGCTCGACTACATCTCCTCGCTACAGGCAACGCGGGAGCTGCCGATCGAGCTGGTGCTACCCGGGCACGGCGACCCGATCATCGACCACGCCGAGCTGATCGACGAGCGCCTGCGAATGCACCAGCGCCGCGCGCGCAAGATCCTCGGTCTGCTCGCGAAGGGACCGCTGACCGCGTACGAGGTGGCGCTTCAGATGTGGGGAAACGTGGCAGTCACGCAGGCCTATCTGACGCTCTCCGAGGTCCTCGGGCACATGGATCTGCTCGCTCGCGAGGACCGCGTCCGAGAGCTCGACGAGAGCGGGATCGTTCGCTTTGAAGCGACCTGAGCTCCCACCAGCGCAGCTGTTGCACTGAAATCGGCGCCGAACCTGCCCGAAACCGCACGCGGCGGGCTGGTGTTTCACCGGTCTCCCTGCCGATAAGGGGTGTGATGGGCACCCGACCACGCGCGCGCACGCTGCGCTCCCTGCCGCCGTACGGGGCGTCCGCGCCCGGAGGCGATGTGGCGACCGACTATCCGGAACTGCTCGACAGGGTTCCGGCGGTGATCTACGTCGCCGAAGCCGGCGCCGAGGGTCGCTGGCACTACGCCAGCCCGCAGATCCAATCGATCCTCGGGTACACGCCCGGGGAGTGGTGCGCGGACGCGGGACTCTGGGCCCGCAGCCTGCATCCGGAGGATCGCGAGCGCGTGCTGCAGAGCGAAGAGAGCTCCCGGGCGGGAGCGCCGCAGGCGGATGCGAGCGAGTATCGGCTGCTGCACCGTGACGGCCGCGTGGTGTGGATCAGGGACGATGCCCAGTTGGTGCGCGACCAGGCCGGCGCGCTGCGCTGGCACGGCGTCCTGTCCGACATCACCGAGCGCAAGGACGCAGAGGCCGAGCTCGAGCAGCGCGCTCGCCAGCAGTCGGCCGTCGCGCGCCTCGGCGAGCACGCGCTCGAGGGAGCGACCACGCTGTCGCTGATGCAGGAGGCCGTGACCCAGGCGAACGAGATCCTCGGCGGCGACGGCGCGACGGTGATACAGCTCGTGCCGGAGGAGGACTGCTTCCTGGTGCAGAGCACGGCCGGTCTGGTCCATTCGCCGATCGGGGTCCGCATTCCCACCCGTGAACGCGAGATGGCGCGGTACACGATCCTCTCCGGCGAACCCGGGGTGGTGGCCGATTGGGCCTCCGAGCGTCGCTTCGCCCTCCACGAAGAATTCCGGATGCGTGGCATCTCGAGCGGGGCGGTGGTCCGGATCGAGGGCACGACCGGCCCGTTCGGGATACTCGGCGTGCACTGGCGTGAGCGCCGCCGGCACAGCCCGGGCGACATCGACTTCCTGCAGTCACTGGCGAATGTCCTCGCCGACGCGATCTCCCGCCAGGCGACCGAGGACGGGATCCGCCATCGCGCGCTTCACGACCCGCTGACCGGCCTACCGAACCGGGTGCTGTTCCAGGACCGCCTCGAGCACGCGCTCGCCCGAACGGTTCGCCACGGCTCGATGACGGCGGTGCTGTTCCTCGACATCGACCGCTTCAAGCTCGTCAACGACAGCCTTGGTCACCACGTCGGCGACGAGCTCCTCGCCGCGGCCGCCCCCCGGCTCAAGCAGGCCGTCCGCAGCAGCGACACCGTGGCCCGGTTCGGCGGCGACGAGTTCGGGGTGCTGCTCGAGGACATCCCGGGCGAGCACGACGCGATCGAGATGGCCGAGCGGATCGCCGCGGTGTTCGCGCGCCCCTTCGTGCTCGCCGGCAACGAGCACTTCGTCACGACGAGCATCGGCATCGCGCTGGCGCGCGGCGGCGAGCGGGCCGACGAGCTGATCCGCGACGCGGACGCCGCGATGTACCGAGCCAAGGAACGCGGCCGCGCGCGCTACGAGCTGTTCGACGAGGTGATGCGTGGTCGCGCGATCGCTCGGCTCCGGGTCGAGAACGACCTGCGCCGGGCGCTCGAGCGCGGCGAGCTGCGACTCGCCTACCAGCCGGTGGTTTCGCTGCGACGCCGCACGATCGTCGGAGTGGAGGCGCTCCTGCGATGGCAGCATCCCGAGCGGGGCTTGGTCCCGCCGGCCGAGTTCATCCCGATCGCCGAGGAGGACGGCCTGATCGAGCCGATCGGGCGCTGGGTGCTCGAGACCGCGTGCCGGCAGGTCGCGCAATGGCATCGTCAGTCGCCCGACGCCGCGCCGATCGGGATCGCGGTGAACCTCTCGGCGGTACAGCTGGCCCGGCGCGGGCTGGCGGAGGTGGTCGAGGCGGCGC
Source organism: uncultured Solirubrobacterales bacterium (assembly GCA_963849285.1). Lineage (GTDB taxonomy): Bacteria > Actinomycetota > Thermoleophilia > Solirubrobacterales > Solirubrobacteraceae > Palsa-465. Next base: position 572,014 of record CAWKGS010000005.1, on the reverse strand, counting down.
TTCGCGGCAGCGGGCTGGATCCCACCTGCCTGAGCCTCGAGATCACCGAGAGCATGATGCTGCAGGAGGCCGATGTCCTGACCGAGGCGCTGCACGCGCTCAAGCAGACCGGGGCGAGGCTCGTGCTCGACGATTTCGGCACCGGCTACTCCTCGCTCGCCTACCTGACGCGACTGCCGCTCGACGCGCTGAAGGTGGATCGCTCGTTCGTCGACGGGCTCGGCACCGAGCCGCGTGACTCAGCGATCACCGAGGCGATCATCGCCATGTCACGGGCGCTCTCGCTCGAGGTCGTCGGCGAGGGCGTCGAGACGCCGGTCCAGGCCGCCGAGCTCGCGCGGCTGGGCTGCGAGCTGGCGCAGGGCTTCCTGTTCGCGAAGCCGCTCAGCTCGGCCGAGCTCGCGCGGCTGCTGGCGCGGCCGCTGCCCTGGCCGGAGCTCCTCGCCCGCAGCTAGCCGCCGCCTACGGGTAGGCGGAGAGTCCCGGGCGGATCGGCGAGACCGACACCGTCCGGCACTCGTACGCGCCGCCGTTGGGGATCCGGATCCGCAGCGTCGCGGTGTCGTTTGGCGGGATCACCTGCACGCCGTAGGCGGTCGTGCAGCCGGCGCTCGAGGTGATCCCATGAGTGACCCCGAGGCGGAACGAGACCCGGGCGCCGGGCGCGACGGTCAGCGACGCGATCGGCGCGACCCCGAAGAAGTCGTGGGTGGCGTGCGTCGGGATCGTCGGCAACCCGCGGCCCGCGCGGTTCAGGAACAGCACGCCGGGATAGCCGATCGTGTGGCAGCGGTGCGAGGTCGTGTTCCGCAGCGCGAACCCCAGCAGGCCATGGCCGGTCGCCCCTTGGCCGCCGAGGAACGACAGCGACAGGCCCGCCGCGCGACACGGCGGTGCTCCGACCGGAACGACCGAGCCGCTGTTCGACGAAGACGAGCTCGACGCGGCGCCGGTCGGCGTCGGGCTCGGGGACGACGAGCTCGTAGACGCCGAGGCGCCGGAGGAGGTGGCGCTGCTCGAGCCGCCGCAGGCCGCGAGCGCGGCCGACGCCACGAGCGCCAGGAGGGTCGCGAGGAGCGATCGGGATCCGGTCATCGTGCGCCTATCAGTATCAAGCAACGCAGACGGGACCGGCCGCGCCGCGGCCCGGTTGAGTCCGCCTCCGGCGACCCAGGCGATACGGTTGCCCGCGTGGGGAGCCCTCCCGGCCTCGAACCCGAGATCCGGCGGACCGGCGCCGAGCTGGCTCAGGCGTTCCCGCCGGCTCGCCGCCACCCCGTCCGGGCGCTCGACACGCGGGCGATGGAGCTGGCGTCCAGCGACGCGGAGCTGCGCGCCGCGCTGTTCCGGTTCGTCGACGTGGTTCCGGCGTGCCGCTCGCTGGACGACCTCGCGCGCCATCTGACCGCGTTCCTCGAGGAGGTGCCGGCGGCGCCCCCACCAATCGCCGCGGCGATGCGGATCGCGCACACCAAGCCGGGGCGTACCGCGCTCGGCGCGGCCGCCGCCGCCGGCGTCAGGCACATGGCGCACCGCTTCATCGTCGGTGAGGACCCACGCGCAGCGCTGCCGGTCCTGCGCGGGCTGTGGGAGCGCGGCGTCGCCACGACCGTCGACCTGCTCGGCGAGGCGACCGTCACCTCGGCCGAGGCCGACCGGTACGCACAGCGCTGCGCGGGCGCGCTCTCGACCCTCGCCGAGGCAGCGGTCAAATGGCCCTCCCGCCCCGTGCTCGAGCACGACTCGCTCGGCGCCCTCCCGCGCGCGAACGTGTCGGTCAAGGTTTCCGCGCTGACCCCGCTGCTGCGTCCCGACGCGCCCGAGCTCGGGCGCCGCGACGCGGCCGCCAGGCTCCGGCCCCTGATCCGGCTGGCGCGCGAGCTGCCCGCGCACATCCACATCGACATGGAGTCGCTCGATTCGCGCGAGGCGGTGCTGGAGCTCGTGCTCGAGCTCCTGTCCGAGGAGGAGTTCCGGGACGGGCCGTCGGCCGGCATGGTGCTCCAGGCCTACCTGCGCGACTCGCCCGAGCAGCTCGAGCAGATCCTCGACTGGGCGCGATCCTCGAGCCGGGCCACGCCCCTCACGATCCGCCTGGTGAAGGGCGCCTACTGGGATCACGAGCTCGTCCAGGCCCGCCAGCACGGCTGGCCGGCTCCGGTGTACGAGATCAAGGCGGACTGCGACCGCAACTTCGAGGCGCTGACGCGGCGGCTGATCGAGGCCCGGCCCGTGGTACGCGTCGCGATCGGCTCCCACAACCTTCGCTCGGTGGCACACGCGATCGTCGCCAACCGCGACGCCGGCGGCGAGGATCAGGACCTCGAGCTCCAGGTCCTGAGAGGGCTCGGCGACGAGCTCCAAGACGCCCTCGCGGCCCGCGGCTTGCGGGTGCGCACCTACTGCCCGGTCGGCGATCTCGTCGCCGGTATGGCCTACCTGATCCGGCGCCTGCTCGAAAACACGAGCAACGAGTCGTTCCTGCACGAACGGACCCGCGGGACGCCACTCGAGGTCCTGCTGGCCGCTCCATGACGGCCGCCCGCAGCGCCTGACGGTTCCCGTTTGCGCGATACCCCACTACTCGGTATGTTGAGCCCCACTTAGGAGTCAGGACGGGACCCGCCGGGCGGCAGTGCAGGGAACACAGCGCCGGAACGGCGGGCATCAGCGGGAAATCGCCAGGGATACGGCCTGGCTTCAGCAGTGGGAGTGGCAGGGGTTGACCGACCTTTCAACCTATGGGCCGGCCGCTGAGAGCGCCGGCCAGACGATCGAATCCCAGCTGGTCGAGCGCGGCCGCAGACGGGCCCCCTGGCGGGCGCGCCTCGCCCCCGGCCGCGAGACGCTGACGCCGTCACCGCTCGCGACCCGGGAGGTCGCCGAGGACCGGCTGATCGCCGCCGGGCGCGAGGAGCCGCTGCCGGTCCGCAGGGACGCGTTCTTCCGCCGCCTGCTGGCGAGCGCCGACCTGCTGGCGGCCGCGGGCGGCCTGGCCCTGGCCGAGGCCGCCGGCGCGCGGGCGATCGCGCCGGCGACGGTCGCGTCGCTGCCGCTGATCGTCGTACTCGCGAAGATGACCGGGCGCTACGACCACGACGAGGTGGTGCTGCGAAAGTCGACGCTGGACGAGATCCCGAAGCTGCTCGGGCTCGCCGCCAGCTTCGCGCTGCTGTGGTCAGGCCTGGCGTACCTCGCCGGCGTGCGGCTCCATTCCGACGGCCAGGGCGTCACCGTCCTGTGGGCCGCGACAGCCGCCCTGCTGGTCGTCTACCGCGCCGGCGCGCGCGCGCTCGGCCAGCTGATCGCACCCGTCGAGCGCGTGCTGATCATCGGCGGCGCGCAGGCGCGCACCCAGCTCGCGCGCTCGCTGGCGTGCGACCCGGCGGCGCGGATCGAGGTGGTCGGGTTCCTGCCGCTCGAGGACGAGCGGCGCTCTGCGAGCGACTGGGGCGCGCGCTCGCGTCGCCGCCGCAAGCTGAGCTTCGAGGACGTCGGGGCGATCGTGCGCGAATACGACGTCCACCGTGTGTTCCTGATCCCCACCAGCGCCGACTCCGAGACGATGCTCGACGCGATCAGCCTGATCACAGCGCTCGGGATCAAAGTCTCGATCGTGCCCCGCCTGTTCGAGGTGGTGGGCTCCTCGGTGGAGTTCGACATGGTCGGCGGCGTGACCGTGCTCGGCGTGCGCCGCCCTGGTCTGACGCGCTCCTCGTGCGCGGTCAAGCGGGCGATGGATCTGACCGGCGCCGCCCTCGGCCTGCTGCTGCTGGCCCCGCTCGGGCTGCTGTTGGCGATCGCGATCAAGCTCGACACCTTCGGCCCGGTGTTCTTCCGCCAGCCTCGAGTCGGCCGCGGGGGGCGCGTCTTCGGGATCTACAAGTTCCGCACGATGATCGACGGGGCGGAGGCTCAGCGCGCCGCGCTCGAGGTGCTCAATGAGCAGGAGGGGACGTTCAAGCTCACGTGCGATCCCCGCGTGACGCGGGTCGGGCGCTTGCTACGCCGCGCCTCGATCGACGAGTTGCCGCAGCTGATCAACGTCCTGCTCGGCGACATGAGCCTCGTCGGGCCCCGCCCGCTCGTGGTCGACGAGGACCGCTTGGTCGAGGGCCGGCACCGCGAGCGCCTGCAGCTCTCGCCGGGGATGACAGGGCCGTGGCAGGTGCTGGGACCGACCCGGCCTCCGCTCAGCGAGATGGTCAAGACCGACTATCTCTACGCGGCCAACTGGTCGCTCTGGAGCGACATCAAGATCCTGTTGCGGACCGGCGCGCACGTCAGCCGCCTGCGCGGCCTGTAGCGGCCCTCACGCGATTCGGCGCGAGGCGGCCGAGCTCGAACGCCCACACGGCCAGCACGTCGACCGCTGCGATCGCCCGCGTCGCCTGCGTTTCGCCCGGACGCAGCAGCGAGCGCACGCTCCACAGCGCAAGGCCCGGCAGCCGCCGTCGGGGAAACGTCCCGGGATGACGCCGCTCGACCCAGGCAGCGCCCGAGCCGTGGCGCGCCTTCTGGGCGAGCAGCGCGCGCAGGGCGCGCCGGTTGCGGTGGGTGACCCGCGCGCCTGCCCGGCGCTCCACCGCCCAGCCGGCCGCGCGGAGGCGCACCGACAGGTCCGCGTCGCCGCCCGAGCGCACATCGTCGTCGAACCCGCCGATCGCCTCGAACGCGGCACGCCTGACCATGCAGTTGGCGGTCTGCGCGTAGGGACTGTCGCCGCGGACCGTGTTCAAGTCAGACATCGTCGCCATCGACGCCGCGTAGCGCTCCGCGAGCGTTGGGCTCGGTCCCGCCGGCGCGTCCTCGATCCCGCCGGCGAGCACCGCGGTGCGGTCGTCCGGCGGCGGCTCGAAGTACGCGTCGAGCAGCGACGGCTCCCAGTCCACGTCCGCGTCGAGGAACAGCATCCACGGCCGGTCCCCCACCCTCGCGCCCACATTGCGCGCGTGGTAGGAGGAGCGCTTCGTTCTCGCCGGCAGGATCGCGACCGCCGAGTCGCCCTCGATCAGCCGCCCTTGCGCCCGGTTGTCGACGACGATCAGCCGGTCGTCCATGGGCATGGACATCGCCCGTAACCGCGCGAGCAGGTTCTCGAACGCCGCGTCGGTTCCGGCGAACGGGATGATCACGTCGACGCTCGGGCGCGGCATCGGCCGGAGCGTACGGTCTCCGGGCTGGAGCGCGCGCGGCTGCCATGCTTAGCTGCGTGACCGCGACCGCCCCGCGCGCCGAGTTTGCGCCGTTCGCCAACGAGCCGGTGCTCGAGCTGCGTCGCGCGACGGCCCGCGAGGGGCTGGCGGAGGCGCTCGCGTCGGTCGACCGGCAGCTGCCGCTGCGGGTCCCGGTGCTGATCGGCGAGGACGCCCGCTTTGCCGAGACGCTGCACTCGACCGATCCCGGGGATCCCCAGCGCGTCGTCGCCGTGACGAGCGCGGCGAGCGCCTCGGACGTCGCGGAGGCCGTGGCCGCCGCCACGCGCGCCGGCCGGGCCTGGCGGGCGGTGCCCGCAACCGAGCGCGCGCGGGCGCTGATCGGGGCGGCCGCGTGGATGCGCGAGCACCGGCGCGAGCTGGCGGCGCTCGAGGTTCGCGAGTGCGCGAAGCCGTGGCCAGAGGCGGACGGCGACGTCTGCGAGGCGATCGACTTCCTGGAGTACTACGCGCGCGCGGCCGTGCAGCTCGAGGCGGGGCCGCCCCTGGTCCAGGTTCCCGGCGAGCGCAACGACATGCGCTACGTCGCCCGTGGCGTGGTCGCGGTCATCTCACCCTGGAACTTCCCGATCGCGATCCCATGCGGGATGACGGCTGCGGCGCTCGCGACCGGGAACGCGGCGATTCTGAAGCCGGCCGAGCAGTCGCCCGGCTGCGGCCTGCGGATCGTCGAAGCGCTGCGCGCCGGCGGCGTCCCGGCCGACGCGATCTCGCTGCTGCCGGGCGAGGGCGAGGCGGGGGCATCGCTGGTGCGCCATCCCGGCGTCCACGCGATCGCATTCACGGGGTCGATGCCGGTCGGGCTGGAGATCGTCCGCGCCGCCGCAGAGGTCGTGCCCGGCCAGAAGCACATCAAGCGCGTTGTCGCCGAGCTGGGCGGCAAGAACTGCGTGCTCGTCGACGCGGACGCCGACCTCGACGAGGCCGTGCCGGCGATCGTCTACTCCGCCTTCGGCTATGCCGGGCAGAAATGCTCGGCGGCGGCGCGCGTCCTGGTGCACGAGGCGATCGCGGACCAGCTGATCGAGCGGGTCGCGGGAGCTTCGCGCGTGCTCGTCGTCGGACAGGCCTCGCAGCTCGGCAGCGACGTTCCGCCGGTGATCGAGCGCAGCGCCCAAGAGCGAGTCCTGCGCTACCGGTCGCTGGCGCAGGCCGGCGGCAGGATCGTCGCGAGCGTCGACGAGGTGCCCGAGGCCGGCTGGTTCTGTCCGCCCACCGTCGTGGCCGACCTACCCGCCGGCTCGCCGGTGCTCGAGGAGGAGATCTTCGGGCCGCTGCTGGCGATCGAGCGGATCCGGGACATCGAGCACGGCTGCGAGATCGTCGACGGGCTCCCGTTCGCGCTGACCGGCGGTCTGTTCGCGCGCGACCCAGGCACCGTGCGGTACGTCCGCGACCGCAGCCCGGTCGGGAATCTTTATGTCAACCGCGGGATCACCGGCGCGATGGTGGGGCGCCAGCCGTTCGGCGGGAACCGCCTCTCCGGGACGGGCACGAAGGCCGGCGGGCCGGACTATCTGCTGCATTTCGTGGAGCCACGCGCGGTGAGCGAGAACACGATGCGGCACGGCCTCGTGGTGTAGGCATTCTGACATCGGTCAATCTCAACTCAACATCAATTCAACAAAGGTCTTGATTTCCGCCGCGCGGGGGTCGATCATCGCCGCTGCATGCTCCTGCCGCCGTCAGTCGCATGGAAGCTCGTCCTGGCGATCGCGCTCGGCGCCGGAATCGTCCTCAGCGCCTACGCGAGCGCCCCGAAGCGACCGGTCTCGGGGACCGATCTGCGCCGGCTCGTGCTCTCGGCGCTCGCGGTGTACGCCGTCGGCGGCGTCGCCTCGCTGACTCATCACAGCGGGCTGGCTGCCGTCCTGTACGCAACGGGGATCGCGGTATGCGCGCTGGCGGCCTGGCTCTCCCGCGGAACCGACTCCGAGGACCCGCCCGGCGGCACGGACCCGGTCGATGAGCAGCCCCCGCCGCGGCCCGACGGGATGCCGCAGTTCGACTGGGCGGCGTTCGAGCGCGACTTCCGCGTGTACGCCGATCGCGAGGGCGCCGGCGTCTGAGCGCCGGCTGCCGCGGGGCGCAGCGCTAGCCCCGGCCGTTCATCGCCAGCAGCATCCCGTGCAGCCGCGTCTCCCCCGCCAGCTCGGGATGGAACGAGACCGCCACCACGTTCCCCTGCCTGACCGCCACCGGGTGCCCGTCGAGCTCCGCCAGCACCTCCACGCCGTCGCCGTGCTCGGCGATCCAGGGCGCTCGGATGAAGACGGCATGAACGGGGCCTCCGTCGAGGTCTGAGACGTCCAGCTCGGCTTCGAAGGACCTGACCTGCCGTCCGAATGCGTTGCGCTCGGCGACCACGTCGAGCATGCCGAGGTGACGGCGGTCGAGCATGATCAGGCCCGCGCACGTGCCGAGCACCGGCGTCCCGCCGCCGATCAGCCTCCGCAGCGGCTCCGCCAGCCCCTCGCGCTCGATCCCCAGCGTCATCACCGTCGACTCGCCCCCCGGAATGATCAGCGCGTCGAGGCCGTCCAGGTCGGCGGGCACTCGCACCTCACGCGGGTCGGCGCCGAGCGAGCGCACGATCTTTGCGTGCGCCTCGAAGTCCCCCTGCAGGGCGAGGATCCCGACTGCGGCCACGGGCGCCTACCAGCCGCGGGGCGCCAGCAACTGCTCGGTCTCGAGCTTCGAGGTCTCGAGGCTGGCCATCGGCTGGCCGAGGCCGGTCGAGGCGGCGGCCACTCGCGCGGGATCCGCGTAGTGGGTCGTCGCCTCGACGATCGCGCGGGCGCGCCGCTCCGGGTCCTCCGACTTGAAGATGCCCGAGCCCACGAACACGCCCTCGGCGCCCAACTGCATCACCAGCGAGGCATCGGCCGGGGTCGCGATGCCGCCGGCGCAGAACAGGACGACCGGCAGCCGCCCGTCGGCAGCGACCTGGCGAACCAGATGAAGCGGGGCGCCAAGCTCCTTGGCGCCGGTGGCGAGCTCCGACTCGTCGAGCATCGTCAGCCGCCTGATCTCGGAGCGGATCAGCCTGAGGTGGCGAACCGCCTCGACGATGTCGCCAGTGCCGGCCTCGCCCTTCGAGCGGATCATCGCGGCGCCCTCGCCGAGCCGGCGCAGCGCCTCGCCGAGGTTCGTCGCGCCGCAGACGAAGGGCACCTTGAACGCCCATTTGTCGATGTGGTTGGCCTCGTCGGCGGGCGTGAGGACCTCGGATTCGTCGATGTAGTCGACCTCCAGCGCCTCCAGCACCTGCGCCTCGGCGAAGTGGCCGATCCGCGCCTTGGCCATCACGGGGATCGTGACCGCCTCCTGGATGCCCTGGATCATCGTGGGGTCGCTCATCCGGGCCACACCGCCATCGCGGCGGATGTCGGCGGGGACGCGCTCGAGCGCCATCACCGCGGCGGCGCCGGCGTCCTCGGCGATCTTCGCCTGCTCGGGGGTGACGACGTCCATGATCACGCCGCCCTTCAGCATCTCCGCCAGGCCGGCCTTGACGGTGAACGTCGCCTCGTCGCGCGCGTTGTCGAGCTCGTCGGTCATCGTGGGCCCAGTTTAGCCGCGCGCTAGCGTTCGCCGCCATGTCCGGAGCGTCGGTGTTCGTTGGATCTGATAGCCGGTTCGTCGCGACCGAGTTCGCCCGTGGGCCGTGGGACCCGGGCGCGCAGCACGGCGGCGCGCCCGCGGCGCTGCTGATGCGCGCCTTCGAGCGCTTGCCGGCGGCCGCAGCGCTGATGGTCGCGCGCGTCACCTACGAGTTCCTGCGCCCGGTGCCGATCGGCGAGGAGCTCGAGGTGGTGGCCGAGGTCGTGCGCCCTGGCCGCCGCGTGCAGCTGCTGGAGGGCGCGATCCGGCGCGCGGACGGCATCGAGGTGGTGCGCGCCCGCGCCCTGCAGGTGCAGGGAGCGGATCCCGACACCCCGCACACCGACGAGGCCGCACCGCCGCCCGGGCCGCACAACGGTCGCGACGACGACATGCAGCCCCCACACTCGCCGATGTTCGCGCCCGACGCGATCGAGGTCCGGTTCGTCGACGGCGCCTTCCACGCTCTCGGGCCTTCGACCGCGTGGTTCAGGCTGCGCATCCCGATCGTCGCGGGCGAGGAGCCCAGCCCGCTCGAGCGACTTGCCGCCGCGGGCGACTTCGGCAACGGCATCAGCGCGACCATCTCCTGGGACGAGCACCTGTTCATCAATCCGGACCTGACGCTGTACATCGATCGTCCGCCCGAGGGGGAGTGGATCGGGCTGGAGGCGCGGACGCTGATGCCCGCGGGCGGGATCGGCATCGCCGAGAGCATCCTGTACGACGAGCGCGGCCGGGTCGGTCGCGCGTCGCAGGCGCTGCTCGTGGCGCCGCGGTAGACGGCCGGGCTGCCCGTCCGCCCCCTACTCGTGCTGGCCGCCGACGCCTTGCGCGGACTCGCGGATCACGCCGCGCTCGCGCCCGCCATCGCCGCCGTCGTCCTGCTCGCCCCGGCCGCCGCCCTCGGTGGACTCGCCGGCCTCCTCCTGCTCGGCCCGGCCGCCGCCGCCCGGCCTCTCGTCATGGGCGGCGCCGTTGCCCTCGGACGCCGTCGCCTCCCCCGGCTCGCGATCTCGCAGGTAGGAGAGCAAGCCGCCCGCGATCAGGATCTCGCGCTCGTGCTCGGAGAAGTCGTGGCTCAGCCTGAGCTCCTCGCCCGAGTCATCGATCCGCGCGGTGATCGTGTCCGCTCCCTCCGACAGCTCGCGCTTGATCTCCGGCAGCACCCAGGTCTGCCCCACCTCGGCCTTGTCGTAGTCGGACTCGTCGGAGAAGGTGAGCGCGACGATCCCCTGGGCGATCAGGTTGCGGCGATGGATCCGCGCGAACGACTTCGCGATCACCGCCTTGACGCCGAGGTGCAGCGGCGCCAGCGCCGCGTGCTCGCGCGAGGAGCCCTGCCCGTAGTTGTCGCCGGCGACGATGAAGCCAGTCCCCCACTCCTTCAGCCGCTTGCGGAACTCCGGATCGCGGTGGCGCAGCGTGAACTCCGCGATCGCCGGGACGTTCGAGCGGTAGGCCATCACCTCGACGCCGTCTGGCGCGAGGTCGCCGGTCGAGATGTCGTCGGGCTGGACGGTCGCGATCTTCGCCTCGAGCTCGTCGGGCAGCGGCTTGTGCTCCGGCGGGCGCTTGATGTTCGGACCCCGAGGGATCTCGATCGAGTCCGCTTCGTCCTCCGGCGCCGGGGCGAAGATGTGCACGTCGTCGACGTAGGGCCGCAGCTCGGGCATCGGCAAGAGCTCGGGCGGGTCGCCGTACTCGCGGGGATCCTCGATCTTGCCGCTCAGCAGCGAGACCGCCGCGACCGCGGGCGAGCACAGGAACACGTTGTCGTCCGATGTGCCTGACCGCCCGGGGAAGTTGCGGTTGAACGTCCGCAGCGAGTTCGCCCCGGACGGTGGCGCCTGGCCCATGCCGACGCAAGGGCCACAGACGGGCTCGAGCATGCGCACGCCGCCATCGGACAACTGCCGGTAGACGCCGGACTCGGCGATCGCGGCGAGGATCTGGCGCGATCCCGGCGTCGCTGTCGCGGCGATCGAGGGATGCACGATCTGCCCGTCGCGATCGGCCAGCACCGCGCCCGGCAGCGCGAGGTCGTTGTAGCCGGAGTTGACCGAAGAGCCGATGCAGACCTGCGCGATCTCGGTCCCGGCCACCTCCTCCACCGGCACCACGTTGTCGGGGTTGTGGGGCTTGGCGACGAGCGGCCCCAGCTCCGCGAGGTCGATCTCGACCCGGTCGTGGTACTCGGCGCCCTCGTCGGGCCGGAGCTCCTCGTAGTCGTCGGCTCGCTGCTGGCGCTCCAGCCACTCGCGGGTCCGCTCGTCGGGCGGAAACAGCCCGGCGGTCGCGCCGAGGTCGGCGATCATGTTCGCGATCGTCGCCCGCTCGGGAATGCTCAGGTCGGCGGTGCCCGGACCGGTGAACTCGAGCACCTTGTTCTTGCCGCCGCTGGCGGTCAGCCGGCGCAGCAGCTCGAGGATGATGTCCTTGGCCTGGACCCAGGGCCGCTGCAGCTTTCCCTCGAGGCGGACCTCAACCACTTCCGGGCAGGCGATCTCGTAGGGGTGGCCGCCGAGCACGACGGCGACGTCGAGCCCACCGGCACCGATCCCGATCATCCCCAGACAACCGGCCTGTGTGGTGTGCGAGTCCGCCCCCAGCAGCATGTGGCCGGGCTTGCCGAAGCGCTCCATGTGGATGTAGTGGCTGATGCCGTTGCCCGGCCGCGAGAAGTGCAGGCCATAGCGCCGCGCCAGCGCCTGGAGCATCCGGTGGTCGTCGGGGTTCTTGCTGTCGAGCTGGACCACGTTGTGGTCGACGTACTGGACGGCCCGCTCCACCTTGACCCGGGGCTCGCCGAGCTCCTCGAACTGCATCAGGGCCATCGTTCCAGTGGCATCCTGGAGCAGCGCCTGGTCCATCTTCAGGGCGATCGCCGTACCCGGCTTGAGCTCGCCCTCGACGAGATGCTCCTTGAGGATCTGGTACGTCAGGCTGTCCGCCATCTCTCCGCCTGCTCACGTACCCGCGGTGCGCGAGGACCTAACTGAGGTAGACCCCTGACGCGCGGGCGATCACCGAGCCGGCGACGCTCGCGGTCGCGCTTGCGAGGCCGTCCTCCTCCGTCCTGACCTCGATTTCCACGAACGCGCCGACGGGCGCCGATCCCGTGAGCTCGAACTCCACCCGCGTGGGGCGCGCGCCGTCGTCGATCGCGAGGGCCATGGCGTCGGAGAGCGCGGCGGCGAGCACGCCCTCGTGCGCGAACCCCCGCTGTGGCCCCTGGTGGTCCTGCTTGATGAAGCAGCGCCCGGCCGCATGACCGGGTTCGATGCGCTCGAGCTCCAGCAGCAGGCCGAACAGGTTCGCCCGGCCGCAGCCGAAGCACTGCTCGTGATGCCTTACTTGAGACGGAATGCCTTGATCCGCACGTCGTACTGCTGGGCGTCGCGCGCGTAGACGCCATAGGCCAGCGCCTGGATCAGCGACAACAGGGCCGTGTGGGAGCGCACGAACGCGGGCGTGTTGGAGGAGTAATACAGGCGTGTCCGCGCCAGCCGCGCGACCTCGGAGAGCGTCGCGTCCGTGATCGCCAGCGTCGGGGCCTTGCGGTGGCGCGCCAGCTTCATCGTGCGGGTGATCAGGGGATGCGGGCGCCCCGCGGAGAGGCCGATCACGAGCGTCTGCTCGTCGATCCGGCTGAGCCGCCCGAGCGCCTCCTGCGAGGGGCTCGCGACGATCTCGGCACGCAGGTCCAGCAGCATCAGGAGGTGGCGCAGGTAGCTCGCGAAGAACGCCATCTGGTCGGTCCCGGCGATCAGCACCTTCTCGGCGGACACGATCGCGTCGATCGCCGCCTCGATCTCGGAGCGGGAGAGCTTGTGCGCGGTGTCCTCGACGTTCACGTGGTCCGCGGCCAGCGCGGCCTCGAACTCCGTGTGGTCGAGCGAGAACAGCGGGGTGGCGCCGTTGGCGGTGTCGCTCGCGCCCGGCCCCCGGCGGCGATATTCGTCTCGCGCCGCCTGCTGGAGCTCGGGAAAGCCCTCGAATCCGAGCGCCTGCGAGAAGCGCACGACCGTGCTCGAGGAGGTGCTCGCGCGCCGCGCCAGCTCCTCGGCCGTCTGGAACGCGGCCTCGTCCAGATGGTCCACGATGTACTGCGCGACGTCCTTCTGGGAGCGCGAGAACTCGTCGAATCGGGCCCTGATGTACGACGACAGGGCCTGGTGCCCGGGCAGCGACTCGGGAACGGCGGTCGGACTTGCGGTCTGCTTCATCGGCACGCGTCTCTTTCGACGCGGCCCGTTGGCGTTCCTTCCGCGGCGTCGGCCGCGTCAGCGCGTGCCTTTGACGCGCTCCTGGTTCTGCTTGCGCTCGGCCAGGACCTGGCCGACGATGTAGACGATCAGCACGTTCGCGATCACGCCGACGCCGAGGAACGTCGCGAGCAGGGCGAGCGTCTGCCCCAGCGCTTGGGAGGAGGCGAGCAGCAGCATCGTCGATCGAGAGCCTACAACGTGGCGGGCCCGTACGATCCGCTCGTGTCAGGCGCCCGCACATGGTCGACCGCGATCGAGCTGCTCGGCGCCGGGGGCGAGCCGATCGGCTTCGCTCGGACGCTGCTCTCCCACGGCGTCGCCGATCTGCCGCCGAACTCGATCGCGCCCGACGGCGCACAGATGGAGACGGTGCTGCGGGCCGGGCGCCGCGCGTGGGCGGTCCGCCTGCGCGCCGAGAGTCCGGTACGCGCCGTGCTGGAGGCGGTGGGCCGCGTCCCGCCCGCCGGCGACCGCGCGCTGCTGGCCCGGCAGGTGCGGCACATGCTGCGGCTGGACGAGGATCTGTCGGGCTTCTACCTCGTGGCCGAGGCCGATCCGGCGCTGGCGTGGGCGACGAGCGGCGCCGGGCGCATGCTCCGCAGCCCGACCGTGTTCGAGGACGTGGTCAAGACGATCTGCACCACCAACTGCTCTTGGTCCGCGACGGTGCGGATGGTCAGCGCGCTCGTCGGCGAGCTCGGCGTGCCGGCGGAGGGCGCCCCTGAGCGGCGCGCGTTCCCCACCGCGGAGGCGCTCGCACAGGCCGGCGAGGAGTTCTATCGAGACGTCGCGCGCGCCGGCTACCGCGGTCCCTACCTCCGGGCCCTGGGACGCGACGTCGCCGAGGGCCGGCTCGATCTGGAGGCCCTCGACGATCCGGCGCTGCCGGATGCCGAGGTCGCCGAGCGGCTGCTCGGGATCGCCGGCGTCGGGCCGTACGCGATGGCGCACGTGATGATGCTGCTGGGCCGCTACCGACGGCTGATCCTCGACTCCTGGACCCGGCCCAAGTATCGGCGGGTGAGCGGTCGCCCGCGCGTGACCGACAAGGGCATCGAGCGCGCGTTCAGGCGCTACCGGGACTTCGCGGGGCTCGCGTTCTGGCTGACCCTGACCGAGGACTGGATCGGCGAGGCCGAGAAGGCCTAGAACCCCGCGGGGGGCGTCGCGTCGGCCGGGCCGCCGTTGCGAGGCAGCCCGGGAGAGAGGTCGGCGGAGGCCAGCGTCGCGAGCGCGCCGCCAGGATCGTCCAGGATCTGGCGGGCGGTCGCGTAGGACTGGGTCTGCTGCCAGACCGCGAAGCTGTAGACCCAGATCCCGCGATGGACCGTGGCGGAGATGAAGGTGTTGTTGCCGGTGTAGATGCCGACGTGCCCGCCGCCGTCCCAGAAGACCAGGTCGCCGAGCGCGAGCGGCCCCCGCGCGGGCGCCCCCTGCTGCATCTGCGCCCAGGAGCTCCGCTGCAGCGCGTAGCCGAAATGGCCGTAGACATAGCTGGTGAACCCCGAGCAGTCGAAGTCGCCAGGGCCGTTGCCGCCGTAGACGTACGGCACGCCGACGAAGCGCTTCGCGTACGCCACGACCTCGGCGCCCGTCACCCGCGCGGCGGCGCTCGGCGCAGTGAGCAGCATCCGCTCGCTGGCGATCACGGTGCGGACGCCGTCGAGCGCCGCCGCGACCGTCAGCGTCACCCGCAGCCTCCCCGCCCGCAGCAGCAGCCGCTTGCCGGCGCCGTCGAGGCCGACGAGCAACGAGCGCGAGCGGCCGGCGCGGATCGACTCGCGATCGCGTCCGACCAGGCGCAGCCGATGGTGAGCCATGGGGATCGTCAGGGTGCCGATCGCGTCACAGCCGCCCGAGCGCCGGGCGCAGATCAGCCTCATCGTCGCGCCCCCGGGGATCCGGGAGAGCCCGCCGCGGATCGCCAGGCTGGACTCGATCACGACCGTCCGCTCCGGCGACCCGGATCCCGCGAACCCCCCGTCGCCCCAGTACATCGCTCGCACGTCGTGGTCTCCCGCAGCCGGATAGGCAACGCGGCACTGCGCCCGGCCGCTCGCGCCGTCGAGCGCGACCGCGCGGCAGGCGCCGATCGCGGCGCCGCGATCGAGGAACGAGACCACGCCGGATGCCGATGATGGCGCCACGGTCGCGGTGTAAGTGACAGCCGCGCCCGTGACGGTGTGGCCAGCCGACGCGCTCAGCATGATCCTGGTCGGGACCGTGGGCGCTGCCGCGCTCGCCGGCGCTGCGCCGATCGTCGCGGCCACCGTCGCGAGCGCGAGAACGCGTGCAGGTCTGATGTGATCGGTGCGGACGTGCGCCATTGCCCCTCACGCGGCGCCAGCCCGCCGCGATCTTCTCATAATCGGTGCGGTGGGTGCGCTCCTTTAGCGCGCGCGGCGCGCGGCCAGCCAGATCAGCGCCTGCGGTGCCACGAACGTCGTCTCGCCGACGAGCTGTGCGAGCTGACGCAGCAGGCCGCGTCCGCGGCGCTCGAACGGGAGCGTCGGCTGGAAGAACCGCCGGACCTCGGCGAACCCCGCATCGTGCAATCGGCATGGAGGTCGCGCAGCTTGACGCCGCGCTCGAGCCATCCTCGGTCGCGATGGACTGCGCGGGCGGCCGGCGAGAACCGGTGGATCCAGGTGGGCTCACCGATGAACAGCCAGCCGCCCGGCTTCAGGCGCCGTCCGACGCCGATCAGCACGCGCGCCTGCGCGGCCGAGTGGTGCAGGGCGTCCAGAACGAGCGCGGCATCCACCGGCTCCCCGGCGGGAAGCTCTTCCATGTCCGCCACCTCGAACCGCGCCGAGGCGCCCCACCGTCGTGCGCGCGCCTGGGCGAGCGCGACGTTCGCCGGGACCAGGTCGTAGCCGGCGACGTCGTAGCCGGCCTCGGCCAGGAACAGCGAGGTCCAGCCCGAGCCGCAGCCGACATCGATGAACGATGCCCCCTCAGGCAGTCCGGCGGCGTCGATCATCGCCTGGACCGTGGCCCAGTGAACGTAGTGGAGCGGGCTCCACCCAAACGGCTTGGACGCCTCCCGCTCCATGAACGCCTCCGTGCGCGAGGTGATCTCGGCGCGCTTGTGGGCGGCGGCGTCAGAACTCGTCGATCGCGGCATTGAGCGTGTCGCTCGGGCGCATCGCTGCTGCCAGCTTGTCGATGTCCGGCTGGTAATAGCCGCCCAGCTCGACCGGGGCTCCCTGGGCGGCGGCCAGCTCATCGACGATCTTTGCCTCGTTCTCGGCGAGATGCTCGGCGAGGTCCTTGAATCGCTCCGCGAGCTTCGGGTCATCGTCCTGGCGCGCCAGCTCCCGCGCCCAGTACAGCGCCAGATAGAAGTGGCTCCCGCGGTTGTCGAGCTCGCCCGCCTTGCGCGACGGCGAGCGGTCGTCCTCGAGCACGCTGCCGATCGCGCGGTCGAGGGTGTCGGCGAGCACCTTCGCACGCGGGTTGTCGGTCTTGTCCGCGAGCAGCTCGAACGAGGGGCCGAGCGCGAGGAACTCCCCGAGCGAGTCCCAGCGCAGATGGTTCTCCTTGACGAACTGCTGCACGTGCCGCGGAGCCGATCCGCCCGCGCCCGTCTCGAACAGCCCCCCGCCCGCCATCAGCGGCACGATCGACTGCATCTTGGCGCTGGTGCCGAGCTCGAGGATCGGGAACAGATCCGTCAGGTAGTCCCGCAGGACGTTGCCCGTGACGGAGATCGTGTCCTCGCCGCGTCGCGCGCGCTCGAGCGTGAAGCGGGCCGCCTGAGCCACGTCGAGGATTTCGATCTGCAGCCCGTCGGTGTTCTGCTCCTCAAGTGCCGGGCGCACCTTGCGCAGCAGCTCGGCGTCGTGCGGACGGCTCTCGTCCAGCCAGAACACGGCCGGCGCGCCGGTCTCTCGGGCGCGCGCGACCGCCAGCCGGACCCAATCCCGGATCGGAGCGTCCTTCGTCTGGCACATCCGCCAGATGTCCCCGGGTTGCACATCGTGTTCGAGCAGCGTCTCTCCGCGCTCGTCGACGACCCGCACCGTACCGGCGGCCTCGATCTCGAAGGTCTTGTCGTGGGACCCGTACTCCTCGGCGGCCTGCGCCATCAGCCCGACGTTCGGGGTGCTGCCCATCGTCGCCGGATCGAACGCTCCATGCTCGCGGCAATCGTCGACCGCCTCCGCGTAGAGCGGCGCGTAGGAGTGGTCGGGGATCACGAACTTGGCGTCCTCGAGCTCGGCCTCGGCGTTCCACATCCGCCCGGAGCTGCGGATCGCAGCCGGCATCGAGGCGTCGATGATCACGTCACTGGGCACGTGAAGGTTGGTGATCCCGCGGTCCGAGTCCACCATCGCCAGCCGCGGACCGCTGGAGTAGGCCTTCTCGATCGCGGCCTCGATCGCGCCGCGCTGCTCTTCGGGGAGGCGCTCGATCGCCTTCAGCAGCGCACCGAGTCCGTCGTTGGGGTCGACCCCGGCGGACCTCAGGGCCTCGCCGTGGCTCTGAAAGAGATCGGCGAAGTACGCGCGCACCGCGTGACCGAAGATGATCGGGTCCGACACTCGCATCATCGTCGCCTTGAGGTGGACCGAGAACAGCACGTCGCGCTCCTTCGCGTCCTGCACCTGATCCTCGAGGAACTCCAGCAGCGCGGCGCGCCGCATCACGGCCGCGTCGAGGACCTCGCCCGCGAGCACGGGCAGCCCGTCCTTCAGGGTCCTCACCTCGCCACTCTCGTCCGCGTGCTCGATCCGGACCCTCGTGTCCTGCTCCACGGTCACCGAGCGTTCGGTCGAGCGGAAGTCCCCGTCGCGCATCGTCGAGACGTGGGAGCGCGAGTCCCTTGACCATTCGCCCATCGCGTGCGGGTGCTTGCGCGCGAACTCCTTGACCGAGGCCGGCGCACGGCGGTCCGAATTGCCCTGGCGCAGCACGGGGTTGACGGCGCTCCCCTTCACCTTGTCGTAGCGGGCGCGAATGTCGCGCTGCTCCTCGCCGGATGGGTCCTCGGGATAGTCCGGGATCTCGTAGCCCTGCTCCTGCAGCTCGGCGATGGCGGCCTTCAGCTGGGGCACGGAGGCACTGATGTTCGGCAGCTTGATGATGTTCGCCTCGGGAGTGGTGGCCAGCTCGCCGAGCTCGCCGAGCGCGTCCGCCACGCGCCGGTCCTCGTCGAGCCGATCGGGGAACTGCGCGAGGATGCGTCCCGCGAGCGAGATGTCGCGCACTTCGATCTCCACGCCCGCGGCGCCCGCGAACGCGCGCAGGATCGGCAGCAGCGACTGGGTGGCCAGCGCCGGCGCCTCGTCGGTGTGGGTGTACACGATCCGCAAGCTGGCCCCACCCTATCCCGTCGCATGCTTGACTCGCCCCTCGAGTTGAGCCTCGCCTCGGAGATCCTCGCCCGGCGGATGCGCCTGGCGCGAGCGCAGACGCGCGACGTGGTGTGCGAGCGCGACCTGCGCGTGGAGATGCGGGATGGCGCGGTGCTGCTGGCCGACCGCTGGGTCGCGCGCTCAACGAGCGAGCGCCCTCAACCGACCGTCCTGGTCCGCTCGCCCTACGGGCGCAGGCAGATCGTGGGACTGATGCTGGGACGCCTGCTTGCGGAGCGCGGCCTGCAGGTGCTGATCCAGAGCGTGCGCGGCACGTTCGGCTCCGATGGGCAGTTCAGCCCGTTCGATGAGCGCGCGGACGGCCTGGATACGATCGCGTGGCTGCGCCGGGCGTCGTGGCACTCGGGGCGGATCGGGATGATCGGGCCGAGCTATCTCGGCCTGGTGCAGTGGGCGGTCGCCCCGGACGCCGGCGAGGATCTCGCCGCGCTCGCAATCCAGGCCAGCGCATCGCAGTTCCACGGCCAGACCTACGCCGGCGGCAGCCTCTCGCTCGAGACGGCTGCGTCGTGGCTCGTGCTCGTCGCCGAGCAGGAACGCAGGCTGGCGCCGATCGCGATGGCGCGGGCGCTGCGCCATCTGCCGGCGCTGCTCGCAGAGCTGCCGCTGTCCGATCTCGATCAGCGTGCCACCGGCAGCGAGGTCGCCTGGTTCCGCCAGGCCCTCGGGAGCAGCGAGCGCGAGGGGCCGTACTGGGCGCTGCGTGACTTCGCCGCCGGCGTCGAGAAGGTCTCCGCGCCCGTGCAGCTGATCGGCGGTTGGTACGACATCTTCCTGCCGTGGATGCTCGAGGACTTCGAGGCGCTGCGTGCGGCGGGGCGCGAACCGCGCCTGATCATCGGACCGTGGACGCACACGGCCCCCGGCATGGTCGCGGCGAGCCTTCGCGACGGGCTCGGATGGCTGCGGGCGCACCTGCTGGGCGACGAGCGCATGATCGGGCCCGCGCCGGTGCGGATCGTCGTCACGGGCGAGCGCGGCGGCGGGGGCTGGAGGGACCTGCCCACGTGGCCGCCACCGGGCATCGGGGAGCTCCGCCTGTGGCCGGCGGATCGGCGGACGCTTGCGTGGAGCGCCGAGAAGCTGTCCGCCGGCGCGGATCGCTACCGGTACGACCCTCGCGACCCGACGCCGTCGTTCGGTGGACCCGTGCTGCTGGCGCGCGAGCCGGTGCTCGACAACCGGCCCCTCGAGGCACGCTCCGATGTCCTCACCTACACGACGGCGCCGTTGACCTCCGTGCTCGAGGCGATCGGTCCGGTTCGCGTGGAGCTGTGCGTTCGCACCGGCGGGCCGTACTTCGACTTGTTCGCGCGGGTGTGCGACGTGCACCCGGACGGCGCGTCGATGAACGTGTGCGACGCGCTCGCCCGGGTGGCTCCCGGGCGCTTCGAGCAGATCGACGAGCGCACCTGGCGCGTCGGCTTCGACCTGTGGCCGATCGCGCACCGGTTCGCCGCCGGACACCGGATCCGCCTGCAGGTCTCCTCGGGCGCGCACCCCCGCTACGCACGGAACACCGGCACCGGCGAGGAACTGACGACCGCGACCCGCCTGGAGCCGGTCGACATCGAGCTGCTGCGCGGAGGCTCGGTGCTGGTCCTGCCCGCGACGGACGGCGCCGGCGGACGCTAGTGCTGCAGGCTCCTCACGCGCCGTGTCAGCCTGCTACCCGCGACGCGCAGCGCGAGCACCGCGGCGATCGTCGTCGCCGCGCACGAGACGACGAACGGTGCGCTCACGCCGCCGGGCGCGATCACCGCCCCTCCCACCGCCGAGCCCGCGGCCACCCCGCCGATCAATGCCGCCGAGATCCATGTGAACGCCTCGGTCTCGCTGCCGGCGGTCACGGTCCGGCCCACGAGCGCGTACTGGCAGGAGAACATCGGCGCGATCGCCACCCCCGCGATCAGGCTGCACACGACCCCGGCGGCGATCGACCGCGCCAGGATCAGCGGCGCGGTGCAGAGGACCGCGAGGATCAGGAGCAGCCGGTAGCGCATCGCCAGCGGTGAGCGCCACACCCGCGAGCCGTACCAGAGGCCGCCCATCATGCTGCCGACGCTCCACATCGCGAGCAGCAGACCCGAGGCGGGGCGCGAGCCCGCGTGCAGCGCCAGCGACGGAAGCCCCACCTCGGTGGCGCCCAGGCCCGCGCCGGTCAGCGCGACCGGAGCCAGCAGCGCGCGCAGCTCCGGGCTCGCCAGCGCGGGGCGTCGCGGCTCCTCCAGCGACGGCGCTCCGAGCGAGCGCACCAGCGGCGAGCGGACGAACAGCGCCGTGCCGGTCGCGACCACGACGCCGAGCAGCGCAACTGCGGCGTCGGGCGAGGTGAACGCGATCACGGCGGCCACGACCAGCGGCCCCGTGATCCAGATCAGCTCCTGGGTGATCGCGTCGAGCGCGTAAGCCGTCTCGCGCACGACGGAGTCGGAGAACACCTCGCGCAGCAGTGCCCGCACCACCGGCGCGATCGGCGGCAGCAGCGCGCCCGCCACGGCCGCCAATGCGATCAGCGCGGCCGCGCCGGCGCCCGCGCGCGCGGCCACCACCAGCAGCACGTAGACGCCCGCCTGCGCGAGCGCGAAGGGCGCGAGCACCCTCTGGCGCCCGAACCGATCCACCAGGCGGCCCAGAAGCGGGGCGCAGGCGGCGCTCGCGAGCGCGTAGGCGCCGACAGCGACGCCGGCGGCGGCGTACGAGCGCGTCGCCCCGCGGACCAGCAGCAGGATCGCCAGCGACGACATGCCCTGCGGCAGCCGCCCGATGAGCGCGCTCGCGAGCAACCGAGGCGCGCCCGGGAGCGACAGAACCTGTGCGTACCTCGCGACCATCCTTCGGTCCGAGGCTACAGCCCGAGCTAGTCCCGGGCGGTCGCGGCGGCGAGCGTCTCTTCGACCGACGAGGCGACCTGCGCGCGCATGTTCCGCTCCATCATCCGCAGCGCCGCATCGGCCAGGTCCGCGTGGATGTGAGCCACCCCGTCGCGCGGCACGACCACCTCGAAGTGGCGAACGTACGCGTCGAGCGCCGAGTAGAGGATGCACTGCTCGGTCACCTGCCCCGCGAGCACGACGCGGTCGACCTCCTGCTGGCGAAGGAAGTACTCGAGCTGGGTCTCGTAGAAGATCGAGTGCCGCGCCTTGACGATAAAGGGAACCTCCGGCGGGGGCACGATCGGCTCCACGAGCTCGGGCGCGGCCCCTGCGAGCGCTCGCTCGGAGAGCTCCTCCTTGCCGGCGCTCCAGTCCCCGTGGTTGTCGTTCACGTACGCGGTCACGAGCCCGGCCTCACCCGCCCGGGCGATCAGCTCGGCGATCGCCGGCAGCGTGTCCTTCACCGAGCTCATCAGCTCCTCGGCGTCCTCGTGCTCGTAGGGGTTGAGCATGTCGATCACGATCAGCGCATTGGGCATGGGAGCCTCGACGGTACCCCGGTGATCCGGTGCTCGAAACCGGCCACGACGATGGCCCGGGCAGGAGTCGGACGATGGCCCGGGCAGGACTCGAACCTGCGCGCGACGGATTATGAGTCCGCTGCTCTGACCACTGAGCTACCGGGCCGCCTGGCGCGACGCTAGCAGGGCCCGGGGCGGCTGCCTTTAGTCCAGATACCGGTACGCGGGGATCGTCAGGAACTCGATCAGCTCGGGGTTCAGCGCGACGCCTTCGAAGATCTCGCGCGTCTCGGCCGGCCGTCCGCGGCGCCATGTCTGCTCGCCGACGGACTCGCGGATCTTCGCCATCTCCTCGTCGAGCACTTGGCGCACGAGGTCCGCGGTCACGACGCGCCCGTCGTCGAGCTCGACGCCATGGTGCACCCACTGCCAGATCTGCGAGCGCGAGATCTCGGCCGTGGCCGCGTCCTCCATCAGCGAGTTGATCGCCGCGGCCCCGCGGCCCCCGAGCCAGAACGAGATGTACTGGAAGCCGACGCTCACGTCGGTGCGCAGCCCGGCCTCGGTGATCGCACCGGGCGTCGCGGGGAGGTCGAGCAGCTCCTCGGCGGTGACGTGCACGTCGTCGCGCTGGCGCTCGAGCTGGTTGGGTGCGCCCTTGAGCCCCTGCTCGAACACCTCTCGCGCGATCGGCACGAGGTCGGGATGCGCCACCCAGGTGCCGTCGTAACCCTGACCGACCTCCCGCTCCTTGTCGGCGCGCACGCCATCGAGCGCCTTCGCATTGGCCTCCTCGTCCTTGCGCGACGGGATCAGGGCGGCCATCCCACCCATGGCGTGGGCGCCGCGCCGGTGACAGGTCGCCGCGAGCAGATCCGTGTAGGCGCGCATGAACGGCACGGTCATCGTCACCGCGCCACGATCCGGCAGGACCATCTCGCGGCGGTCGGGGAAGCACTTGATCGCGGAGAAGATGTAGTCCCAGCGCCCGGCGTTCAGCCCGGCGGAATGCTCGCGGAGCTCGAACAGGATCTCGTCCATCTCGAACGCGGCCGGAAGCGTCTCGATCAGCACCGTCGCCTTGATCGTCCCGCGCTCGATGCCGAGCGCGTCCTGGGCATGGCAGAAAACGTCGTTCCAGAGCCGCGCCTCGAGATGGGACTCCATCTTCGGCAGGTAGAAGTAGGGGCCCGATCGCTTCGCCAGCAGGCGCCTCGCGCAGTGAAAGAAGTACAGCCCGAAGTCGAAGAACGCGCCCGCGACCGGCTCGCCGTCCACCAGCAGGTGACGTTCAACCAGGTGCCAGCCACGGGGGCGCACGAGCAGCGTCGCGGGATCAGGCCCGAGCTCGTAATGCCTGCCGTCGGAGCCGTCGTAGGTGATGGCGCCCTCGATCGCGTCGCGCAGGTTCACGTGCCCCTCGACCATGTTGCGCCAGGTCGGTGCGTTGGCGTCCTCGAAATCGGCCATGAACCCGTCCGCGCCCGAGTTCAGCGCGTTGATCGTCATCTTCCGCTCGGTCGGCCCGGTGATCTCGACCCAGCGCTGCTGCATGTCGGCTGGCACCGCGGCGACGCGCCAATCGCCCTCGCGGATCTCGCGGGTCTGTGGGAGGAAATCCAGCTGCTCACCGGCCCGCACCCGCGCACGCCGCTGCGCTCGCGCTTCGAGCAGCTCGCGCCGGCCCCCGCCGAACCGCTGCTCCAGCTCGGCGACGAACTCGAGCGCGTCGGGCGTGAGGACCTCGTCGAAGCCTGGCTCGATCGCGCCCCGGAGCTCGAGACGCGCGTGCGTAGTCACGGCGCGGATCCTCTCACGCGTTCTTCTCTGCG
Organism: uncultured Solirubrobacterales bacterium; assembly: GCA_963849285.1. Classification (GTDB taxonomy): domain Bacteria; phylum Actinomycetota; class Thermoleophilia; order Solirubrobacterales; family Solirubrobacteraceae; genus Palsa-465. The sequence continues at coordinate 548,314 of CAWKGS010000005.1, read as the reverse complement.
GCGACCCATCCCTGCTCGAGGAAGTCGGCGCCGGCCGCAACGGTGAACAGCGCGGCGATCGCTCGCGCCAGCCGGGGGTCACGCAGATACGTCGCGAGGAAGCCCGCGGACAGCCATTGCCCGAGGCAGTAGGGACAGATGATCAGCTCGCCGACCAGCCTGCGCAGACCGGACCCCCGCGCCTTCTCGGAAACCTCACCCGCGCCGGAGCGCCCCTGATAGCGGGTGAACGGGGCGCGCGCGAAGCTCGTCACCCGGTCCTTGGCGATCAGCCGGCTCAGCTTGTGCGTGCCGATCGTCATCAGCGCCACGTCGCCGAGCGGGATGCGGTCCGGCAGCGGCCTGCCGGACCGCTTCTGCGCGATCGCGAACGCGGCGGCCGCGGCGTTGAACGCGATCGTCAGGGCGGCGTACTCGGCGAGTGGCTGTTCGTCGTCGGGTGAATATGCGCGGAGGAGTGGCATCCGTTCCCCGCTACCCGGCGTCAACCGCGGACAAGCATCGACGGTGTCGGGGCAGGGGCGGGCGCGCGGCGACGATCGAGCGCCCATTCGGCCAGCGAGAGCGCGCCCAGCACCAGCGCGATCAAGCCCGCGAGCGACCAACCCGGGAGCGCCCCGCCGACCGCGAACAGGACGAGCAGCAGGACTGCGGCAACCGGCTTCTCGATCCCCAGCTCACCGAGCAGGCGCAGCCGGAACGCTAGATGCCCCATGAGGTACAGCGCGACGCCGCCGCAGAGCGCAAGACGGGCGCCGTCGCTCAGCGTCTGATCGGCGGCACGTTCGACGTACCTCGCGCCGACCGCGAACACGATGATCCCCGCGACGATCACGAGGTGCAGGTAGCTGTACGCGTCGGATGCCGCCAGCACCGGATCGTCGTGCGTGCGCAACCGCTCCTGCGCGCGCTCGGCGAAGTCGCCGAAGTAGGTCCACCACAACCCGATCGTGATCAGCAGGCCCAGTGCCACGGCACCGATCAGCGCCGCGTCGAGCGGCCTGTTCGAAGTCGCGATCCCGGACCCCAGGCCGATCGCAACGATCGACTCCCCGAGGCAGATGATCACGAACAGGCTGTAGCGCTCGGCGAAGTGCTCGACCGCGACCCGCTGGATCCCCCGCAGCCGCTCCCGGGTCAGCCATGCCGGGCCGGCATAGTCGATCGCGACCGCGACGATCCAGAGGCCGGCTCGCGCCGGACCGTGGAGCAGCGAACCCACGATCAGCAGCGCCATCCCGATCGCGACCGTCACCGCGAAGCCCGAGATCGCCGACCAGGAGGCGTTCCCCTTGCGCGAGGCGTCGGCGTAGAGCGCGAGATGCATGAAGCGCACGGCGGCGTACGTGACCGCGAACAACGTGCTCTCACCCCCGAACGCGCGCGGAACCGCCAGGCCCGCGATGAAGATGAACACGGTCGCCACGAGCAGCGCGGCTCGCATCGCCGGCGAGCCCGCGGGGTGGGCGTTGCTCGCCCACACGAACGCCGACCAGGCCCACCAGACGAGCGCCAGGACGAGCATCGACTCGCCGAAGCGACTCCACGTCGGATCCTTGTAGAGCAGCGATGTGACCTGCGTGATCGCGAACACGAACACGAGGTCCCAGAGGAGCTCGACGGGAGTCGTCCGCCGTTCCGGCTCGCCCTCCTCAGCCTCGAGTTCCAGCGGCTCGTTCATCGCTCAAGTATCCCCCGCGTTCGCCGACTGACCGGGCGGTTCTGGCGATGTTTGCCGGGTCGTTGGGGCGAGCATCACCAGGCTAATCATCCATCGTCATCCGCCCTTTTGGACGGCCCGAGTTCATGAGAGGCATCGCATGTCCACGCCCACCCACCAAACGGTCAAGCTCAGCAAGGGTAAGCACAGCTCGCCATCGAGCGGCGCCTGCGTGATGGAGCTTGCCTCAATGCTCGCCGGCGAGCAGTTCAGCGATCATCCGCGCAGCGTCTGCCCGGTGATCGGATCGTTCCTTCGCGCCTACAACGACTCCATCGACGACGATCACCGCCAGGACCTCTACGAGTACGCCTCGCGAGTGGTCGGCAGCCGCTCGACCGCCGCGATCGAGCAGTTGCGAGCCGACCGGATCGCCGAATGGTGCGCCCAGGTCCGCTCGCGCCGCTGGACGCGTTACATCCTGCCGCCGCGGCTGGAGCCGCTCGTCTTCCGCCGGCAGGCGAAGAACGAGGCGATCGGCGCCCACGCCGTGCAGGCGATCCGCCGCCACAGCGACGAGACCCATGCCGCCGTCCTCGACTTGCTCGACGAGCTACTGGCGATCCGGCTGCCGCAGCGCCAGCTCGCGCCGGCGTTGCCGGCGGCCGATGAGCTTGCGCCACTGCGCCTGATGGAGTGACGCCTCGGCCGCGGCCAGCGCGCGGCTGAGCTCGTCCGGGCGCGCCGAGCGAGCGACCAGTGCGCGATGCTCGGCGATTGCCCGCCCGAGCTCCGCCGCGGAGCTCTCCGCCGCGGGGCTCTCCGCCGTGGGGAGCCCCTCCTCGAGGAGGCTCGCCTCGAGGTGCGTTCTGAGCACGAGCAGCTCGCGCTCGGTCGCGCGGCGCGGGGTGTGGCGTCGCGCGCCTCGATAGGCGAAGCGGTCCCACGCGCGGGCGAAGGCGATCAGGCTGGTGCGGCCGCCCGCGCGATGGGCCGCCAGCATCGGGCAGATGCCATCCTCGCGGGCGTAGGCGCCGACGATGATCGGGTTCGAGCGGATCCCGTCGAGCATCGCGACCCGGGTCTGGATCGGCAGGCAGCCGATCGCCCGGCGTAGATCCTCGATCGTCGCGTTGCGCCTGGTTCGCATAGGGTTCACCGCCTCCCTCGGGCCGAAGCGCACTCTAGTGCCGCGCGACGGGCCTCACAAGCGATGTCCTCGTCGCGAAAGGAACCTTGCAGATGAAGCTCGGAATTCACGTCGGCTACTGGGGTCTCGGCATGGGTCCGCAGGATCAGCTGAAGGTGGTGCAGGAGGCCGAGCGGCTCGGCTACGACTCGGTCTGGGCCGCCGAGGCGTACGGCTCGGATGCGGCGACGGTGCTCGCGTGGCTGGCGGCGGGCACGAGCAAGATCAAGCTCGGGTCCGCGATCTTCCAGATGCCCGGTCGCAGCCCGGCGATGACCGCGATGACTGCGGCGACGCTCGACGAGCTGTCCGGTGGCCGGATGCTGCTCGGGATCGGCTCCTCCGGGCCACAGGTCGCCGAGGGCTGGCACGGGCAGCGGTTCGGCCGGCAGCTGCAGCGCACCCGCGAGTACGTCGAGGTGGTGCGAAAGGCACTCGCGCGCGAGCGGCTCGAGTATCACGGCGAGACGATCGAGCTGCCGCTGCCCGACGGGCCGGGCAAGGCGCTGAAGCTGATGATCGGCCCCGTCCAGGAGCGCATCCCGATCTACCTGGCGGCGATCGGGCCGAAGAACACCGCGCTCGCCGGCGAGATCGCCGACGGGTGGATCCCGACGTTCTTCTCGCCCGAGCACGTCGCCGAGCTGCGCGCGCTGCTCGAGGAGGGCGCGGCGCGCGCCGGCCGCAACCTCGAGGGCTTCGACGTCGCGCCGACGGTCAACGCCTATGTGTCCGACGACCGCGACGCCGCGCGCAACCTGATGCGGCCCGTCCTCGCGCTCTACATCGGCGGGATGGGCTCGCGCAAGCAGAACTTCTACAACAACCTCGTCCAGCGGTACGGGTTCGAGGCGGCCGCCAAGGAGATCCAGGACCTGTACCTCGACGGGCAGCAGCAGGCCGCGGCCGAGGCGATCCCGGCCGAGCTGATCGATCTGGTCTCGCTGGCCGGTCCGCGCGACGTCGTCCGCGACCGTCTGGCGGCGTTCCGGGACGCCGGGGTGGGAACGCTGATGATCACGCCGATGGCGTTCACGCTCGAGGATCGGCTGGAGCAGGTCCGCGCGATCGCCGAGCTGGTGGACTGACACGGGGCCTTCGCGGCTTCGCATCTTCCTCGGCGCGTTCGGGGACGCAGGCCACGCCTTCCCGATGCTCGCCCTCGGGCGCCGGCTGGTGGCCCGCGGCCACGAGGTGACGTTCGAGACCTGGCGGCGTTGGCGCGAGCACGTCGAGGCGGAGGGCATGCGGTTCGTTCCCGCCCCGGAGTACCCCGTGTTCCCGACACGCGAGCAACCGCTGAAGCCCTACGAGGCGGTTGTCCTCGCGACCGGCGAGACCAGGCCCGCGGTCGTGCGCAGCGGCGCGGACGTGGTGGTGCACGACATCCTCACGCTCGCGCCGGCGCTCGCGGCCGAGCTCGAGGGGATTCCCGCCGCGACCCTGATCCCCCACCTGTACCCCGCGACGGCGCCCGGCGCGGCTCCATACGGCTTCGGTGCGCGGCTGCCGAGGACCCAGGCCGGCGCGGGGATGTGGCGGGTTTGGGAGCGTCCCGTGCGCGCGGGGCTGCGGCAGGGCCGCGGCGAGCTGAACGAGACGCGCGTGAAGCTCGGGCTCCCTCCCACTCCCCGCCTGTACGGGGGCCTCAGCGAGCGGCTGTGCATCGTCGCGACGTTTCCGCAGCTGGAGTACCCGCGCAGCTGGCCGCCTTCGATCCGGGTCGTCGGGCCGCTCAGCTGGGAGCCGCCGTACCGCGATGTCGAGCTTCCGCCCGGCGAGGACCCGCTGATTCTGGTGGCGCCTTCGACCGCGCACGATTCCGAGCACCGCCTGCTGCGGGCTGCGGTGCGCGGGCTCGCTCGGGAGCCGGTGCGGGTGCTCGCGGCCACGAACCGCATGCCCGGAGCGGAGGCGCCGACGGAAGCGACTGCGCGGAATCGTCGGCCGCCGGCACCGCCGCCGCTCGCGGTTCCCGGGAACGCGCGCGTGGTCGACTGGGTCTCCTATGGCCGGACGATGCCGCGCTGCTCCCTCGTTGTGACGCATGCCGGCCACGGGACGCTGGCGCGAGCGCTCGAGGCCGGGTGTCCGGTGCTCTGCGTCCCCCACTCGGGCGACATGGGCGAGAACGCCGCGCGGGCCGACTGGGCGGGAGTGGGCATCCGCCTGCCGTGGCGGTTCCTCAGCCGCACGACGTTGACGCTGGCGGTCCGGCGGGCGCTGGCAGATCCTTCGCTGGCCGCGCGGGCGCGCGAGCTCGCGCGGTGGGCGGCGGCCAACGACGGCGCCGAGCGCGCGGCGGCGCTCGTCGAGCAGCTGGCGGCTAGTCCCGCGGATGCGCGCGGACGAACTCGATGAACTCCGGCGACTGGCTCTGGACCATGTCCATCGGCTCACCCGTACAGGCGCAGAGCTCAACGACCGCGCGCTCGTCGCTCAGGTCGATCGCCCGCCACTTCGCGCCGCCGAGCTCCCAGTCCTCGAGCTCCTTCACCGTGCCCAGGCGGATCTCGTCCATCGCGCCCAGCCGCGCCTAGTGTTGCGCCGGACGGAGCACTAGCTGACCGTCGCGGTCGCGTTCGCCGCGGGCGCGGGATTCGCCCTCGCCCAGTCGACGATCTTCTGCGATCCCTCGACCACGCTGCCGTCGTCGGCCACCAGCACCGGGACCCAGTAGCTGCCGGTCAGCCGCTTGACCTCGCGCCGCCCGGGCGCAAGGTTGTTCAGAAAGTCCGGCGCTCCCCCGAGCCCGTATGCCCGGATGACCTGCGGCCGGTATCCGGCGTCGACCAACGCGTGGTACGCGTTGCCGCACGGATGCCCGCCGGGCCGAGGCGCCACCTTGAACGTGCCATAGCAGACGTAGAGCTTCATCGGACCGGAGCTCCGGGGGTGGGACTCGAACCCACAACATTTCGGTTAACAGCCGAACACTCTGCCAATTGAGTTACCCCGGATCACAGTAAATCGATACTTCAGTTTACTGTCTGAGGAGGTGAGAGCTTGTTCACTCACACCACCGATGCCCGTACTTTACTGCCAGTACCGCGCCCGGAACTGTAGTAACCCGCTCTCGACTTCGGCGTGACAGCCAGCGCGGAGTCCGAAGAACTAGACCGGGCTCTCCAGCCGCAGGTCGACCTCGCGGATCGCGCGCAGCACGCCCTCCCGCTCGAGCGCGAGCGTTCGGACATCCGAGCCGTGTTCGGTGCGCGCACGTCGAATCGCGCGGTCCAGGCGGGCAAGCTCGAGCATCAGCCGCTGCTGCTCGAGCTGCTCCTCGCGGACGTCGTGCTCCTCACCGGCGCGCGCGACCAGGCCCGCGACGATCCGCGCGAGCTCTTCGTCCTCCGGGGCGAGGCCGGTCAGCGGCATCTCGGTCTGGCCGGCGAGATGCCGCGCCGCTCGACGCAGGCGCTCGCTCGTGATGTGCTCGTTGGGATCGATCGCGGCGAGCGCGCGTCGTCCGGCGGAGGGGAGCGCGACGCACAGCACGAGGAAGTCTCGCTCGGCACGGAGCACCGGATTGAGCACGCGTGGCGCCGGCTCGCCCACGCTCGGCGACGCCGGAGCGGCCTTGCGCGCGAGCAGCGGTCCGAGCTGTCCGGTGGAGAGCGAGAGGCGGCCGGCGACCCGCTGGGTCAGCTCGTCGCGCAGCACGCCGGTGGGCATCGTCTCGAACACGGGACCCAGCTCCGCCAGCGCTCGGTCGCGCCCCTCGGCGCTACGCAGATCGGCTCGCTCGAGGATCCGCTCCACGTGGAAGACGACGAACGGCGCGGAGCGCTCGACCCGCTCGCGCAGCGCGTCTGCACCATCGCGCTCCACCACCTCGGCCGGATCGACGCCGTCGGGCAGCGGAACGACCCGCAGCTCGAGCTTGCGTCCGGCCGCGAGCCGGGAGGCACGGAGCATCGCCTCGTGGCCCGCGCGGTCGGCGTCCAGGCACAGCTCGAGCACGCGCACGACCCGCTCGAGCTCTGAGACCTGCTCCTCGGTGAGCGACGTGCCCATGATCGCGACGGCGTTGCGCAGCCCGGCCTGGTGGAGCGCGAGCACGTCCGTATAGCCCTCGACGAGGATCATCCGGCCGCCCCGCGCCGCGGGACCACGGGCGTGATCGATCCCGAACAGCTGGCTTCGCTTCTGGTAGAGATCGTTCTCGGAGGTGTTCAGGTACTTGGGCTGCTGGTTCTCGCGCATCGCCCTGGCGCCGAACCCCCGCACGCGGCCGCGCGAATCGCGGGACGGGAACATGATCCGGCCCCGGAAGCGGTCGTACACGCTTCCCGGCCTGTTCTTGGATCGCTGCACGAGCCCGGCGGCGAGCAGCTCGTCGTCGCTGAAGCCGGCGCTGCGCGAGGCGATCAGCATCCGGTCCCACGCACTCGGCGCGTAGCCGACCTGGAACTCGCGCAGGGTCTCCTCGCTGAGCCCGCGGCCGAGCAGGTACTCGCGGGCCGCCAGTGCCTCGCCGGACTCCCAGAGGTAGCGCGAGTAGTACGTCGCGGCACGGGCCAGCACCGAGTACAGCCGCTCCCGGCGCTCCCGGCGCGCCGCCGCGGCGGGATCCTCGGCCTCCGTCTCGAGCTTGACGCCGAAGCGGTCCGCGAGCGACTCGAGCGCGGCCTTGAAATCGAGCCCCTCCGTCTCCATCACGAACGTGAACGGATCCCCCGAGGCCTGGCAGCCGAAGCAGTGATAGTGCTTCTCGTCCGGGCGCACGTGGAACGACCCCGTGCGCTCGTCGTGAAACGGGCACAACCCGAAGTAGCTGTCCACGCCGGCTCGCCGCAGCTCGGTGCGCGCGGACACGAGCGCGACCATGTCGACTGCGTCGCGCACACGGTCGCGTGAATCGGACGTGTAGCGGCTCACGGTGCGAACGCGACGGGCACGCTCAGCGCCTCGAACGCCCGGATGCAATACCGGTCGGTCATCCCGGCGACGTAGTCGGTGACGCGGCGCGAGAGCGGCCCGGGCGGGATCGAGTCGGGGATCTCCTCGGGATGAGCGCAGTAGTGGTCGAACAGCGCCCGCACGACGCCGTGGATCTTCGCACCCTCGCGGGTGGCCTCGGCGCCGAGGTAGACGCGGGCGAACATGAACGCTCGCAGCTCGGTCATCGCGGCGCCCGCCACCTCGCCCTGGACGATCTCCCCGGCCGTCTCGGAGTGCTCGACGAGGTCGTGGACCAGCGAGTCGATCCGCCGGGGCCCGGTGTCCCCGAGGATCTCGATCGGGCGCGAGGGCAGGTCCCCGGGGCCGATCACGCCCGCGCGCACGGCATCGTCGATGTCGTGATTGATGTACGCGACCCGATCGACGAGCCGGACGATCCGGCCCTCGGGCGTCACCGGCTCGGGCGCGCTCCCCGAGTGGCCGATGATGCCATCGCGCACCGGCAAGGTCAGGTTGAGCCCGAGGCCGTCGCGCTCGAGGACGTCGACCACCCGGAGCGACTGCTCGTTGTGGTGGAACTCGTCGCCGAAGCGCTCCTTCAGGCAGCGGTCGAGCGCGTCCTCGCCGATGTGGCCAAACGGTGGATGGCCGAGATCGTGACCCAGCCCGATCGCCTCCGCGAGGTCCTCATTGAGGCGCAGCGCGCGTGAGACGGTCCGCGATACCTGCGTCACCTCCAGGGTATGCGTGAGCCGCGTGCGGTAGTGGTCGCCGGTCGGCGCGACGAACACCTGGGTCTTGTGCTTGAGCCGGCGGAACGCCTTGGAATGGACGATCCGGTCGCGATCGCGTTGGAAGGGCGTTCGCAGTCCGCAGTCAGGCTCGGGCCGCAGCCGCTCCGGCGGATAGGAGCGAGTCGCGACCGGCGAGAGCTCGGTCTCCTCGCGCGCGCGGATCCGCTGCGCGAACGCGGCCGCGACCGGCCCGTCCGGATGGTGGTATCCCTGTTCGAGCAGCTGGTCGCTCATCGCAGACCGATTCTGACACCGCAACAGGTCGGGTATACGTAATGTCGCGAAGGCGTTACACGGCCTGTATCGCCCGGACCGTCACACGAGCACCGGCCGCAGATGCACGTGCGCATGATGCTCGGCCGTCTCGGTGATCGCGCGCTCAGCCTGGCGCAGGGCTCGCTCGGATGCCGCGGGCGCGCGCGCAAGCGGCTCTCCGAGCGCCGCCACCAGAAAGCTGTAGCTCTCCTGCTCGAGCGCGAACGCCGACGCCTCGCATGCGCTGCACACGACGCCGCCCGCCGCCGCCGAGAAGCCGGTCAGGTGCTCGGGCTCGCCGCAGCCCACGCACGAGGCGAGCTGCGGGACGATCCCGGCCGCGAGCAGGAGCTTCAGCCGGAACGCCAGTCCGTTCGCAGGACGGCCTTGGGCCGGGTCCTCCGCGAGCAGCGCGAGCTCGTTGCACAGCAGCGTGAACACCTCGGGATGCGGATCGTCGGTCTCGAACAGTCGCGCCACGGCGTCACATGCGCGCGCGGCCGCGTCCAGCGTGCCGGCGTGGTCGCGCAGGCCTGCGTTGGCCGCGATGGTGTCGACGGCGCTGACCGTGAACAGCTCGCCGCGACCTTCGTGCAGCACCACCCGGATGTGGAAGAACGGCTCCAGCCGCGCTCCGAACCTGCTGCGCGACCTGCGGGCGCCCTTGGCGATCGCGCCTAGCCGGCCGTGATGCGGGGTATACAGATGCAGGATCCGGTCGGCCTCGCCGTAGCGGATCGAGCGCAGCACGACCGCATCGGTCCTCAGTGGCGCCGGCACGCCGCTATACTTTCTGAAGTTATGTCATCGATCATCGTCTACACCACCGATCACTGCTCCCGATGCGTAGGCGCCAAGACGCTGCTCGGCCGCCGCGGAATCGCTTACGAGGAGAAGAATCTGTCAAGGGACCCGGACGGTCGCGCCGAGCTTCAGCGCGTGACCGGGATGTTCACGTTCCCGCAGATCGTGATCGATGGAGAGACGCTGGGCGGCTTCGACGAGCTGCTCGCGGCCGATCGCGAAGGTCGGCTGAACCAACTGCTCGCCGCGTAGCGCGCAGCGGGCGATCGAGATCAGCGCGGCGCGCGGGTACGCAGCGCGTCGCCGCCGCGAGCCGCTGTGCGCTGCCCGTCGCGAATTACGCCCCACGCCCGCGCCAGCTCGGCTCGCAGGTGCTCGCGCTCGGACTCGAACTCGGCCTCGTGCGGCGCCTTCGCCGGCTGCTCCCACCATGGCTTTCCGTGATTTGCCATAAAGCGGGTATCGGCTTCGCCGCGAATGGCTTGAGTCCTGCTCGCGGATCCGTCCGCCCACACGCGTACCCTCGCGCCAATGGTCACGTTTGAGTGTTGCTCAAACGTCTATGCCCTGAGTGACGAGGTCGCGACCCTGCTGGCTCAGAACCTCCGCAACTACGCCAAGGGCACGCTCCCCTGCGATGAGGAGCTGGTCTCGAGACTAGGCGGCAACCCAGCCTGGACCGACGGCGCCCTGGCGGTCGCGGACTTCACCGAGGAGCTGCTGGTCGACAACCTGAGCGGTCCGCTCCCGCTCGAGGGCATGGCCGCCGAAGCCGCCTTCTGGGCACTGCGGCTGATGGATGAGCTCGCCGCCGACGGGATCGCGCTGCGCGACGCGCTCGGCGAGACGCTCGGGCTCCATCAGGCCGCGCCGTAGCGCAGCGTCGGCCGAGCCGGCCGGGGCCCCCGCGGCCGCCGCTGGCAGTGCTCACAGACGTAGGTGCCGCGCCCGCCGACGACGATCTTCCGGATCGGCCTCCCGCACGTGACGCAAGGCTCGCCCGCCCGCGTGTGGATCAGGAAGCGGTCCTGGAACGAGCCACGCGCGCCGTCGATGTGGCGGAAGTCGTCGATCGAGGCGCCCTTCGCCTCGATCCCCGCCGCGAGGGCGTCCTCGATCGCCGCCCGCAGGCGCTCCCAGTCGGAGGCGCGCAGCCGGCCGGCCGGCCGCAGCGGGTGGATGCCGGCGCGGAACAGCGCCTCGTCGGCGTAGATGTTGCCGACGCCCGCGATCCGGCGCTGGTCGAGCAGGAAGGCCTTCACCGGCGCGGTGCGCCCGCGTGCCATCTGCCGCAGGTGCTCGGTCGTGAACCCGGGCGTGAACGGCTCGACCCCGATCCGCGCGGCCAGGTATGCCTCCCGCGCGGTCGCGCCGTACACGAGATGCCCGGTCCCGAAGCGCCGCGGGTCCACGTACAGCACGCGATGGCCGGCGTCGAGCTCGAAGCGCACGCGGGTGTGGAGCGGCTCCGTGCCGGGATCAAACAGCAGCACACCCGTCATCCGCAGGTGGATCAGCAGGTGACGGTCCTCGTCGAGCTCCCAGATCAGATACTTGCCGGCGCGGGAAACCCGCTCGACGAGCGCGCCACGGAGCTGATCCTCGACCGGCCCGGGTGGTTCTGGCCGCGTCCAGCGCCAGTCGAGGATCTCGGCGGAGAGGATCGTCCGCCCCTCCAGGTGCGGCGCCAGCTGCCGCCGGATGGTCTCGACCTCGGGAAGCTCGGGCATCGTCCAGCTCAGCTCCCGATGCCGGGCGTCGCGTCGCGCTCGGACACCAGGACGAAGGCGTGGCTCACGCTGCTGCCGGCGAGAGCACGAGCGAACCGCGAAGCGGGATGAACACCTGGCGATCGACCGCGCCGAACAGGTTCGGCGGCGCGTACTCGTCGAGCACGATCTCGGCCCCGTATGCGAACAGGTGCGTGGAGCGCACCCGGCGCGTCCGGCCGCCGATGTGCTCGATCGCGTCGAGCTCGATCTCCGGGACGTCGTCCGCGCGCGTGGTGCTCACGCGGATCAGCTTGAGCCGTGGATCGCGCGCTCGGGCGGCGCCGATCAGCCGGTCGCGAGCCGCGGCCAGCGCGGTGGGCGTGGAGGGGGCGGGCGCGGCGTCGGCGTAGCGCCAGACCGCCACCACCGCCTGGCCCGAGGTCACCACCGCGACCAGTGGGCTGTGCTGCGGGACTGCCGCCCAGTTGGACGGGGCGGTGAAGCGCACGCCGGCGGCGGGATAGCTGAGCGTCTGCGCACCCCCGGGCCGCGCCGGCGCCGAGACGGGCGGCACCGGCGTGCGCGAGTTGCCGCAGCCCGCGAGAACCAGTGCGCCGAGCGCCGCGAGCATCAACTTCACAGCGCGAGGCACGGGGAGCCTCAGTCCTCGCCGTCCCAGTAGTCCAGGCGCTCCAAGCGGGCGATCACCCCGACGCCGCGGAACGCGATCTTGTTCGAGCGTGGGTAGTAGCACACGTCTCCGGGATGGCGCGGGCCGTAGGCGAGGTAGGTCAGCGTCTCCTCGCCGGCGCGGAAGCAGTGGGAGACGCCGGTGCCGGCCGGGCGGGCGACGACGTGGCCCTGGTGCACCGGGATCTCCTCGTCATCGAGCAGCAGCACGCCACTGCCGTTCAGGATCACGAAGATCTCCTCCTCGAGCGAGTGGCAGTGCAGCAGCCCGGACTCCTTGCCGGGCGCGACCTCGACGTGCTGCAGCCCGGTGGTGACCGAGCCGGCGGCCGCCGCGACCTTCCGCCGGTTCCGGACCACGCGCGGCCGCTCCACGGTGACCGGCTCGACGTCGCGAACGTTGACCACGCGGCGCGGTCGTGGCCCCGGCTCGGGCTGCAGCTCGGGCGGGCCGACCGCGGCCTCCCGGATGAACTGGATCGGCACGCCGCGCTCCTCGCCGGGGCCGGTGTCCACGGCCCGCCCGCCGAGCAGCGACATCCCGAGCCGCGGGAAGCCGGGGCTCTCATCCCGCTCGCGCGGCCCGAACGCCAGCACGTCGAGGTCTTCGAGCGCGTGCAGAGTGTGCGCGCCGCCGCGCGAGGGATACACGATGCAGTCTCCCTCCCCTATCTCGCAGGTCTTCCCCTCGACCCACGAGAGTCCGCGGCCCGCGAGGACGTAGAAGATCTCCTCGCCCCGGCCGTGCTGGTGGGCGGGCGTCGACCACGCCCCGGACGGGAGCTCGATGCGACGCAGCCCGACGCTGACCGAGTCCGCGCCCTCGCCGAGCAGGGTCCAGCGGCCGCGCAGGTGCCCGAGCTCGAACTCGTAGTGAGGAGCCTCCGTGAAGTGCGTGATCCCCAAGTCGCCTCGGGCAGAACCCTACCTATCTGGAGATCTGGGCCCTTGGATGCGCGTCGAAGTAGACGTCGCGCAATCGCTCGGCCGACAGGTGCGTGTAGATCTGCGTCGTGCCGATGTCGGCGTGCCCGAGCATCTCCTGGAGCGAGCGCAGATCACAGCCGCCGGCGAGCAGGTGGGTCGCGAACGAGTGGCGCAGCGTGTGCGGGCTCATCCGGTGCGCGAGCCCGGCCGAGCGCGCGTGACGCTGGACGATCTTGTACAGGCCCTGACGGGAGAGGCCACCGCCGCGGAGGTTCACGAACACGCGCGGCTCCTCGCGCATGCCGACGAGCTGCGGGCGCGCCCGCTCGAGATAGAGCGTCAGAGCCTCGATCGCCTTGCTTCCGATCGGCACGATCCGCTCCTTGGAGCCCTTGCCGTGCGCCTGGAGGATCCCGGCTTCAAGGTCGAGGCGGGAGAGCTCCAGCGAGATCGCCTCCGACGCGCGCAGCCCGCACGCGTACATGGTCTCGAGCAGGGCGCGGTCACGGACGGCACCGGGAGAGTTGCCGAGCGGCTGCTCGAGCAGCAGTGCGACCTCGTCGCGGCTGAGCACCTTCGGGAGGCGGCCCGGCGAGCGCGGCGGTCGCAGCTCGGAGGTCGGATCGTGGTCGAGTACCTGATCGCGGCGCAGGTGCCGGTAGAACGAGCGCAGACAGGCGATCTTGCGCTGCAGGGTGGCCGGTGAGACGCCCGGCTTGCCCTCGCGCCCGTCGGCCAGCTCGGACGCGAACGCGGCAAGCTCCCGCGGCCCGACGGCCAGCGGGCCGAGGCCGCGGCGCTGGAGGAACGCCCCGTATTGCTGCAGGTCCGAGCGGTACGCCTCGAGCGTGTTGCGCGACAGTCCGCGCTCGAGCTCCAGGTATGCGAGGAAGTCGAGCGTCAGATCCGTGAGGCGCCGGTCGACGGGAGGCGCGGTGGCCACCCGAACCTATTCGGGCTGCCGCACGCCTGTCCTGCTCGCCTTCAGCCACAGCAGCGCGATCAACGACTTGGAGTCCTCGCACTGCGCGATCGCGTCGTCGATCCGCGCCAGCGGCCAGGGCACGATCTCGATCTGCTCGTCCTCGTCGACCTCGGTCTCGGGCGCGTCGGAGAGGTCCCTCGCAAGGAACAGCCAGACGCGCTCGTCGGTGAACCCGGGGCTGGTGTAGAAGGCGAGCAGCTCCTCCCAGCGCTCCGCCCGCTTGCCGATCTCCTCGGCGAGCTCGCGCTGCGCGGTCGCGAGCGGCTCCTCGCCCGCGACGTCGAGCTTGCCGGCCGGGATCTCGAGCGAGTCGCGCTGGCCGGCGGCCTCCCGCGGCTGGCGCGTGAGCCAGAGATGCTCGTCGTCGACGGCGATCACGCCGACCGCGCCCGGATGCCAGACCTTCTCGCGCGTCGCCTCGCGCCCGTCGGGATACCGGAAGCGCTCGACGCCGACCCTGACGATCTTCCCCTCCCATTTGACCTCGGCGCCGATCGGCTCGAACTCAGGCATCGCTGGCCCCGTCCTCGACGAGCGCGATCGCGAGCTCGAGGACCCCCTCGAGCGCGTCGACGCCGACGCGCTCGCCGGGCTCGTGATTGCGCTCGGTCCCGTTGGCGAGGTTGGCGCACGGGAAGCCGGCGGCCAGGAAAGCGTTGGCATCCGAGCCGCCGCCGGTGACGATCTGCTGTGGCTCATAACCGCAGCTGCGCAGCGCATGCTCCGCGCGGAGGATCTGCGGTGCGCTCGCCTTGAGCCGGTAGCCCTTGAACATCCGTTCGACGGTCACGTCGAGGTCGCACTCGTCGGTGTCGGCCGCGTCCTGGAAGCCGTCGATCATCTCCATCACCGCCTCGTCGACACGGCGCTCGTCGTGGCTTCGCACCTCGGCCTCCACGCGACAGCGCTCGGGCACCACGTTGGTGGCGCTGCCGCCCGCGATCGTGCCGACGTTTGCGGTCGTCTGCGAGTCCAGGCGGCCGAGGTCCATCGAGCCGATCGCGCGGGCCGCTGCGACGATCGCGCTACGCCCCTGCTCGGGATGCAGACCCGCGTGAGCGGCGCGGCCGCGGACGTCGGCGACGACACGGTGATAGGTCGGCGAGGCGATCACGATCCCGCCGACCGGCGAGGCGTTGTCGAACATGTAGCCGAAGCTCGAGGAGAGCCGCCGGTGGTCGAACGCCTTCGCGCCGTGCAGCCCGTTCTCCTCGGAGATCGTGAACAGCAGCTCGACCCCCGTGGCCGGCCTCTGCGGCTTGCCCTGCAGGCGCTGCGCGAGCGTCAGCAGCACGGCCACCGCGGCCTTGTTGTCCGCGCCGAGGATGCCGTCGTTGGCGTTCTCCCACCCCCCGTTGACGACGACCGGCTCGATCGGCGCGAGCGGCGGCACCGTGTCCATGTGCGCGCACAGCATGACGCTGTCTCCCGATCCGTCTCCGGGGATCCGCACCAACAGGTTGCCCGCATCGGCCCCGGCGCCCGGACCGGCGTCGTCCTCGTCGACCTCGAGCCCGAGCGAGCGCAGCTCTGAGCCGATCAGGTCCGCGCACGGGCGCTCATGCCCGGATGGGCTCTGCACGCGGCAGAGCGCCGCAAAGATCTGGTGCAGCCGTTCGCGTTCCGCGTCGGTCGCGCGCCTCACGACGCGGCGGCCGGCACCGGTTCCCGCTCGGGCCCGCGCGCGTGAACGAGCGCCGCGCCGACGAACTCCCGGAACAACGGCGCGGGGCGGTCGGGCCGGGACTTGAACTCGGGGTGGTACTGCGACGCGATGTAGAACGGGTGGTGCTCTTGACTGAGCTCGATCGCCTCGACCAGACGCTCGTCGGGGGATGTTCCCGAGCAGATCAGCCCGCACGCCTCCAGGCGCCTGCGCAGGTGATTGTTGACCTCGTAGCGGTGCCGGTGGCGTTCGTACACGACGGGCTCGCCGTAGAGCTCGCGAATCCGCGTGCCGTCGTGGAGCTTGACCGGATCGGCGCCGAGCCGCATCGTGCCGCCCATGTCGGCGATCTCCTTCTGCTCGGGCAGCAGATCGATCACGGGGTAGGGCGTCTCGAGGTCCATCTCGGTCGAGTTGGCGCCCTCCATGCCGGCGGCGTGACGGGCGAACTCGCTGACGGCGACGTGCATGCCGAGGCAGATGCCCAGGTACGGGATGCGCCGCTCGCGCGCGATCTGCGCGGCGCGGATCTTCCCCTCCCAGCCGCGGCCGCCGAACCCGCCGGGGATGAGGATTCCGCCGGCGCTCTCCAGCCGGGCGGCCACCTCGGGCTCTCCCACCGTCTCGGAGTCGACCCAGTCGACCTCGACCTTGCAGCCGTGCTGGATGCCGGCGTGGCGCAGCGCCTCGACGACCGACAGGTAGGCGTCCTCGAGCTGGACGTACTTCCCGACCAGCGCGATCCTGACGCGGCCCGACGCGGCGGCGGCGCGCTCGGTGATCGCCTCCCAGTTGGCGAGGTCGGGCGGGGGAGCCTCGAGCCCGAAGTGCTCACCGAGGATGAAGTCGTCGACGCCCTGGGCGCGGAAGACCAGCGGCACCTGGTAGATGTCGGGGACGTCGTAGGCCGACACGACCGCCTGCACCGGGAGGCTCGCGAACAGGGCGATCTTGCGGCGGATGTCCCCGGAGAGCTCGGACTCCGAGCGGCACACGACCATGTCGGGCGCGATACCGATCCGCCGCAGCTCGTTGACGGAGTGCTGCGTGGGCTTGGTCTTCAGCTCCCCGGCGTGCTCGATGTAGGGAACGAGGGTCAAGTGGATGAACATGCACCGCCGGCGGCCGACGTCGACGGGGAACTGGCGGATCGCCTCGAGGAACGGAAGCGACTCGATGTCGCCGACGGTGCCGCCGATCTCGGTGATCACGAAGTCGACCTCGCTTGACTCCGCCATCAGCCGGATCCGCTGCTTGATCTCGTCGGTGATGTGCGGGACCACCTGGACGGTGGCCCCGAGGTAGTCACCGCGCCGCTCGCGGCGGATCACGGTGTTGTAGATCCCGCCGGCGGTCACGTTCGACGCGCGGCTGGTGTTCGCGTCGGTGAAGCGCTCGTAGTGGCCGAGATCCAGGTCGGTCTCGGCGCCGTCCTCGGTCACGAACACCTCGCCGTGCTGGTAGGGCGACATCGTGCCGGGATCGACGTTGATGTACGGGTCGAACTTCTGGATCTGCACGTCCAGCCCGCGCGCCACCAGCAGTCGCCCGATCGAAGCCGCGGCGATCCCCTTGCCTAGCGAGGAGACGACGCCTCCCGTGATGAAGATGAAGCGCGTTTCGCTCTGGGCCATCGATCGATCCTCTGAGTCGAGTCTAGTTGACCGCTCCACGGTAGCGCCGCATGCGGACGCGACTCTGTGGGAGGCGGCCTTGCTCCACGGACGCCGGGCTCAGGCGGCCCGCAGCAGCTCGCGAGCGTGGCGGCTGGCGGCGCGGTCGCCCTCCCCCCGCCCAGCATCCGGACGATCTCGCCGACGAGCTGGTCGCCGGCGAGCGGGGTGACCGTCGTCGTCGCGGGCGTCACGGAGGTGTCCTTGGCGATCGTGAAGTGGCGGGCCGCCAGCGCGGCGACCTGGGGCAGGTGGGTGATGCACAGGACCTGGCGGCGCTCGGAGAGCGAGCGCAGATGCTCGCCGACGGCGCGCGCGGTGTGCCCGCCGATGCCGGCGTCGATCTCGTCGAACACCAGCAGCGGAGCCTCCGCTCCCGCCGCATCGCCGGCATGGGCGACGCTCAGCAGCGCCAGCATCACCCGCGAGAGCTCACCGCCGGAGGCGATCTCGCGCAGCGGGCCGATCGGCATGCCCGGGTTCGGGGCGATCATCAGCTCGGCGATCTCCGCCCCGCGCGGGCCACACCCGTCCGGCCGCTCCCGCAGCTCGACCTCGAAGCGCGCATCGGTCATCGCCAGCTCGGCCAGCCGCGAGCGAACGGCCGCCGCGAGCTGTGGCGCGGCATCGCGGCGCCGGGCCGTCAATTTGGCCGCGAGCTCGGACAGCTCGGCGCGCGCGGCGCCGAGGCCGGCCTCGGCCTCGCCCAGCGCGCTGTCGGCATGCTCGAGCTCCTCCAGCCGCGCCTGACAGTGCTCGGCGTGGCGCAGCACATCGGCGATGGAGCCGCCGTGCTTGCGCTGCAGCCGCGCGAGCTGCGCGAGCCGGCCCTCGACCTCCTCGAGCCGCCCCGGCGGCGCCTCGAACCCATCGCCATAGCCGCGGAGCTCCCGAGCGAGATCCTCCGCCTCGTAGCGCAGCGTCTGCAGCCGCTCGGCGATCGTCCTCAGGCCGGGATCGATCGCGGCCGCCTGCTCGAGCCGCGTCGAGGCGCCCGCCAGCAACTCGACGGTGCCGAGGCCCGCATCCGGCGCGAGCGCCTCGGTGCCGGCAGCCACAGCCGCGCGGAGCGTCTCGAGATGCCGGAGGCGCTCGCGCTCGAGCACCAGCTCCGCCTCCTCGGACTCGCTCGGGCTGCACGCCTCGATCTCGTCGAGCTCGAAGCGCAGCAGGTCGAGCTCCCGCTCGCGCGCGCCCGACACGGCTGCGAGCTCGGCGACGCGTTGCTCGAGCTCGCGGACGCGCTCGTAGGCCGCGCCGACGCCGCCCCGCAGCTGCTGCTGCTCGGCGCCGCACCAGTCGTCGAGCACCTCCAGCTGGGCGGCCGAGAGCATCAGCTTGCGATGCTCGTGCTGCCCGTAGAAGGCGAGCAGGGCGCTACCCAGCTCGCGCAGGTCGCCGAGCGTCGCCGAGCGCCCGCAGACGTACGCGCGCGTGCGCCCGTCGGGCCACACGCGCCGCGCCAGCACGATCTCCTCGGCGTCGGCGGGCAGCAGCTCGGCTCCACGCATCGAGGGCGGCAGCGAGAAGACACCCTCCACGTAAGCCTCGGCGGCACCGCGGCGCACGGCCCCGCGACGCGCCTTGCCACCGAGCAGCAGATCGAGCGCGTGCGCGAGCAGCGTCTTGCCGGCGCCGGTCTCGCCGGTCAGCACGTTCAGCCCGGGCGCCAGCCGCAGCTCGGCCCGTTCCATCAGCAGCAGATTCTCGACGCGCAGCTCGTGCAGCATGTGCGACGGTCTACCAGCCGGGTCCGACGGATCGCCGGCTCAGGGCAGCGACGCGAGCCGCCCGAACTTCTCGCGCAGCCGGGCGTAGAAGTTCGCGCCCGCCAGCTGGGCAAGCGAGCCCCGCCCCTGCGCGAAGCGCACCTCGATCTGCTCATCGGGATTGAGCACGCACACCGGGCGGCCATCGACGGTCACATCGACCGGCTCCTCGCGCGAGCGGTTGGCCACCGCGACCACGTCCTGCGGCGCGACCACCAGCGCCCGCGCGGTGAGCGAGTGCGGGGCGATGAACGACACCACGAACCCCTCCACGCCCCATGCCATCACCGGGCCGCCGTTCGCGAGGTTGTAGCCGGTCGAGCCGGCGGGCGTGGCGACGACGAGCCCGTCGCAGCGGACTCGGCCGATGTCCTCGCCCCCGATCGAGTATTCGAGGTCGGCCACGCGCTTACCCGGCTGACGGTGCATCGACATGTCGTTGATCGCGAGCCACCGGCCGCGGTCGCCGGAGAGCTCGATGCCGGGCAGCGGCAGCACGTCGAACTCGCCCTCGAACGCGAGCCTGAAACCCTCCTGCGCCTGATCGCGATCGACCGTCGCCAAGAACCCGATCTCGCCGTAGTTGACCGCGAACACGGGCACGTCCGTGCCGGCGTACGTTCGCAGCGCGCTGAGAATCGTGCCGTCGCCACCGAGCGCGAAGCAGATGTCGACATCGGCGCGCACGTCGGCATCCAGCTCGAGCCCGTCGGCAGGTTGGAGGGTGTGCTTGCGGGTCTCCTCCTCGTCGAGGCGCAGCACCACCCCTGCCGCGCGCGCCAGCTCGAGCAGCGAGCGGAGCGCCGGCCCGGTCTCGGCCGGGCGGCGGTGCGTGAACAGCGTGGCTGTCCGGATCGCGCTCACGGCTCCGCCAAGGACGCCGCCCGCTCCAGCTCCACGAGCCCCCCGCGCGAGCCTTCGGCGAGCCATGCGAAGGTCTCGAGGTTGCCCTTCGGGCCGGGCAGCCCCGAGCTCGCATAGCCGAGCACCGAGGACCCCAGCGCCTGCGCCGCCCGGCCGACATCGAGCAGCGCACGCCGGCGCGCCGTCCCGTCGCGGACCACCCCACCCTTGCCGACCTCGGCGCGGCCGACCTCGAACTGCGGCTTGACCAGCGCCAGGCAGTCGAAGCGGTCGGCGGCGCAGGCCAGCGCCGCGGGCAGCACCTTGGCCAGCGAGATGAACGAGACGTCGATCGTGATCAGGTCGGGGGCGTACGGGAGCTCATCCGCCCGCAGCGAGCGGGCGTTGCGGCGCTCGATCACCGTCACGCGCGGGTCCGAGCGCAGACGCCAGTCCAGCTCGCCGTAGGCCACGTCGAGCGCGATCACCCGCTCCGCGCCTCGCTGCAGCAGGCAATCCGTGAAACCGCCGGTCGAGGCGCCGATGTCCAGCGCGCGGCATCCGGCCGGGTCCACCCCGAGCTCGTCGAGCGCGTTGGCCAGCTTGGTTCCGCCCCGGGACACGAACTGTGGAGCACGTGTGATCTCGACCTCGACGTCCTCGGGCACGAGCTGTCCCGGCTTCTCCGCTCGCCGGCGCTCGGGCAGCAGCAGCACGTCGCCCGCGATCACCGAGGCGGCCGCGCGCGAGCGGGACTCGAACATCCCGCGCTGCGATAGGAGGCTGTCCAGGCGAACGCGCTTCACGGCACGCGGAAAGGTACGGCAACGCGACCCTGAGGTCGCGTATGTCAGACGACGCCGCTGCGCTCCGCGACCGCGGACTCGATCCGCTCCGCGATCCGCTGGCCGGTGAAGCCGACCTCCTCGTGCAGCAGCGGCGGGGCCCCATGGGTCACGTACCGGTCGGGAAGGCCGACCCGGAGGATGCGCGGCGCCAGGCCGGTGTCCGACAGCGTCTCCCACACCGCAGAACCGAAGCCACCCGCCAGCGCGCCCTCCTCGACGGTCACGAGGAGCTCGTGCTCCGCGGCAAGCTGCGCGACCAGGCCGGCGTCGATCGGCTTCGCGAACCGGGCGTCCGCGACCGTCGCGGAGATGCCGTGCTCGGAGAGGATCGCGGCGGCCTCGAGCGCCTTGGCGACGCCCGTGCCGTAACCGAGCAGCGCCACCCGATCCCCCTCGCGCAGGATCTCCCCGGTCCCGATTTCGAGCATCGAGGGCGCGGCGGGCAGGCGCGCGCCGGCGCCGGCGCCGCGCGGGTAGCGCAGCGCGACCGGTCCGTCGTCGTAGCGCAGCGCGGTGTGCAGCATGTGCACGAGCATCGCCTCGTCGCGCGGCGCCATCAGCACGATGTTCGGCAGGCATCGCAGGTACGCGATGTCGAAGGCGCCGTGGTGGGTCGGACCGTCGTCGCCGACGAGGCCCGCGCGATCCATCGCGAACACCACGTTCAGCCTCTGCAGGCAGACGTCGTGGACGATCTCGTCGTAGGCGCGCTGCAGGAAGGTCGAGTAGATCGCGGCGACGGGCTTACAGCCCTGGAGCGCCAGGCCCGCCGCGAACAGCACGGCCTGCTGCTCGGCGATCCCGACGTCGTAGTAGCGGTCGGGCAGCTCGCGCTGGAGGATGTTCAGGCCGGTCCCGGAGTTCATCGCGGCGGTGATCCCGATCACCCGCTCGTCGCGACGGCACTCCCTGACCAGCGCGTCGCCGAAGACCTGCGTGTACTGGGGCGGCGCCTTCGGCGAGGTGGCGGGGGCGGCGCTGGCGGGGGCCCCGTTGGCGATCGACTTCGGCTTCGCCGCGTGCCACTTCTCCATGCCCTCCAGCCCGCCCTCCTCGGCGGGCGCGAACCCCTTGCCCTTGACCGTCGCGCAGTGGACGACCACCGGGCGCTCGGCCGCGAGCGCCTCGCGGAGGGCGCGGCGCAGGGCGCGCACGTCGTGACCGTCGATCACGCCCATGTATGCGAAGTCGAGCTCCTCCCACCACAGCCCAGGAGCCCAGAAGGCCTTGATCGACTCCTTCACGTGCGGGCCGAGCCGCTCGAAGGCGGCGCCGATCCCCGCCGGCAGCTTCGTCAGCCCGCCCTCGACGCCTTCGCGGGCATGCCACAGCTTCGGGTTCAGGCGCACCCGGTTGAAGTACCGCGAGAGGGCGCCCACGTTCGGCGCGATCGACATGCCGTTGTCGTTGAGCAGCACCACGATCGGCGTGCCCTCCCCGCCGGCCTGGTGGACCGCCTCGAACGCGACGCCGCCGGTCAGCGCGCCGTCGCCGACGACCGCGACGACCTTGCCCTCCGGGCCGTGGCCGCGGCGCATCGCCTCCTTGATCCCGACCGCGTAGCCGATCGCGGTCGAGGCGTGCCCGGCGCCCATGATGTCGTGCTCGGACTCGTGAATCGAGCAGAAGGGCGCGAGGCCGCCGTAGGAGCGGATCGTGTGCAGCTGATCGCGCCGTCCGGTCAGGACCTTGTGCGGGTATGCCTGGTGACCGACGTCCCAGAGGATCTTGTCCGTCGGTGAATCCAGCAGCGAATGCAGCGCGACAGCGATCTCGCAGGTGCCGAGGTTCGCCCCGAAATGGCCGCCGATCTCCCCGACCGTGTCGATGATGTGCTCGCGCAGCTCCTGCGCGACGGTCTGCAGCTCCTGGTCGGAGAGGGCATGGAGATCCTGCGGCTTGTCGATCCGCTCCAGCAGCTTTGTCATTAGTAGGTTCGCCTTGCGATGAAGTCGGTGATCTGCTCGAGGTCGGGGGCTCCGCCCGTCGCCGCCTGAGTGAGCGACGCCCGTGCGCGCCGGTGCGACTCCTCAGCCAGGTTACGCGCTCCCTGCAGTCCGAATTCGGTCACGTAGGTGCGCTTTCCCAGCCGCTCGTCGCTGCCCTGCGGCTTGCCGAGCGTCTCCTGAGAGCCCGTCACGTCGAGGATGTCGTCGACGATCTGGAAGAGCACGCCGAGCTCGCCTGCAAAGGTGCGAAACACGGAGATTGTGTCACTTTCGTAAACGCCGGCTAACGGCAGTACCCCCAGGATGCTGGCTGCGATCAGGCGGCCCGTCTTGAGCTCATGCAGGCGGCGCAGTCCCTCAGGGCCCGAGTCGGCGCTGCCTGCGACGTCCAGATACTGCCCGCCGACCATCCCCCGGACCCCCGTGGCGTCCGCCAGCTCCCGCGCCGCGGCCAGTACCGCGGCCGGATCGCCGGACTGATGCGCGAGCAGCAGCGAGAACGCCTCCGCATACAGCCCGTCGCCGGCGAGGATCGCCACATCCTCGCCGAACGCCCGATGGCAGGTCGGCCGGCCGCGCCGCAGATCGTCGTCGTCCATCGCCGGAAGGTCGTCGTGGATCAGCGAATAGGTGTGGATCAGCTCGAGCGCGGCGCCGAACGGCAGCATCTTCTCCGCCTGCGCGCCGACCGCCTCCGCGGTCGCGAGCGCGAGCACCGGTCGGATCCGCTTGCCGCCGGCGAGCAGCGAGTAGCGCATCGCCTCCTCCAGCTTCGAGGTGCCGTCCTCAGCGGAGAACCGCAGCTCCTCGAGGTAGCGCTCGACCAGCGCGCGGAGGTTTTCGGGATAGGCGGCGTCCGGCACTCGGGCCGCTGGCTCTAGCCGGCCGGGAGCGGCAGCTGACCGGGCAGGTCGGGCAGCGGCTCGAGCGCGGCGCGCGTGCGCGCGTCCACCTGGGCGCTCACGTCGGAGGCGATCTGCGCGCACTCCTCGATCAGCGCGAGCGCGGCATCGGGCTCGAGGTCGCCGGTGCGCAGCCGCGACGCGGCCTCCTCGAGGCGAGCGCTGAGCTCGTTCAGGGCGTCGGTCACGCCGTGGAGAGTAGCGATCCTCGCCGCGCCCGCGGTCCGCGCATCACATCGCCCCGGCCGTACTAGAACCGCAGGACTGCGCCGATCCCCTGGAAGGGCCCGAGATCCGGGTGGTGGTGCACGACCAGCACCTCGGCGTCCTGCAGCAGGGCGGCCCGCACGGCCTCCTCGCGCCGCTCGTAGTCCGGCGCGAGCAGCAGGATCTCCACGCGACGCTGCTCGAGCGCGTCGAAGGTGTCCTGCGGGCCGCCGGCGCCGCGGCCCCCCGCGCCGATCCCTTCCGCCATCCGGTCGAGCGCCTCGCGCTCGTGACGCGGCCTATCGGACGCCGTCGAGCGCCTCGTTGACCAACTCGTCGGCGCGCGCGTTCTGGGCGCGGGGCACGCTGCGGATTCGCCACGTATCGAAGCTCTTCAGCGCGGAGATCGCCTCGTCGTAGAGCGGCTTCATCCCCGGATGCTTGACCTTGTAGACGCCCGCGAGCTGGCGCGCCACCAGCTCGGAGTCGTTGACGATCTCGACCTCGCGCGCCCCCAGCGCGGCGGCTCTCTGCAGCCCCGCCAGCACGGCCTTGTACTCCGCGACGTTGTTGGTGGCGACGCCGATCCTCTCGGCGTGCTCGTCGAGGAGCTCCCCCTCGGGGCCGGAGACCACCACGCCGATCGCCGCGGGGCCCGGATTGCCCCGCGCCCCGCCGTCAACGTGGATGGTGAACTTCAATCGCTGGCCAGATCGGGAATCTCGCCGGTCACGCGGGCGCGCCGCCGATCGCGCACCTCGCGCTGACCGCCGGCGCCCGAGCCCGCCTCGCGGCGCGAGGACCGGCGGCGGTCCACGATCACCGTCACGTTCGGGTCGCCGGCGTAGTACTGGGTGAGCTTGTCGAACAGCTCGTCGGCCAGCGCTTCGGGCACCACGCAGTAGATCACGTCGGGGATGCTAAATGGTTCAGAGCAGGGAAAGCGAGCCGACTTCGTCGCTGGCGGCGTTGGGCTCCCGCTCCTCGGGCGCCAGCTCGTCGAGCTCGTTGCCCTGGGCGCCGAGCCGTACCGACGGGTCGTCGTCGGACAGGTCGACCTCGTAGCGATACCAGCACAGCTCCCACGACACGACGATGCTGACCATGCTGGCGTGCACGGTCGAGGGCAGCACCGCCACCTCCGGCGGCCCGAGCGAGCGCGCGACGCCGGCGATCGTGCGCCGATGCTCTGAGTCGTTGAACCGGGCGATCGCCTCGGCCTGCTTGTGCGGAGTGCTCGTCGGGACCGCCCGGACGTGGCGCGGCTCACCGCGCCGGCGCTCGCGCCTGTGCGGAGCGGGCGGCGGTGGCGGCGGCGGTGGCTCGTAGGGCTCGTCGTCATCGACGACGCCGCGTCCGCGCGAGTCGAGCCGGCCCCTGAAGCGGCCCAGCAGCGACCCGCGCCGCTCTCGCCCCTCGGAGGAGGACTCGTAGGCCGGGATGGTCCCCTCGCGCATCCATCCCTCGTGCAGAGCCCGCGGCTTGCACAGCTCGCACACGGCGCGACGCTCGCCGCCGGCGATGTAGGTCTCGGCGCGCTCGCCCCGCAGCAGGGTCCTCCCGCAGACGTCGCAGGAGGTGAACGAATCGGTGGTCCGGATGTCCCTGGTCGTGGCCACCGCGCGAATGTAGCGAAGCGGCTAGGCCTTAACAGCCTCTTTATCCGCCCTGGCCTCCTCTACAACTTTTCCTGCAAGGTGGGCGGGCACCTCCTCGTAGCGGAGGAACTCCATCGTGAACTCGCCCTGCCCGCCGGTGATCGAGCGCAGGTCGGGCGCGTAGCTGAGCATCTCGGCCATCGGCACCTCGGCCTTGATCTCGGTCATGCCGGCGCCGACCGGCTCCATCCCGAGCGGGCGCCCGCGGCGGGAGTTCAGATCGCCGATCACGTCGCCGACGGTGTCCTCGGGCGCGTTGACGGTGACCTCCATGATCGGCTCGAGCAGCACCGGCCCCGCCTGCTCCATCGCCTGCTTCATGGCGAGGCTGCCGGCGACCTTGAACGCCATCTCGCTCGAGTCGACGGTGTGGTAGCTGCCGTCGTACAGGCGGACCCTGACGCCCTTGACGGGGTAGCCGGCGACGACGCCCTCCCCCATCGCCTCGACGATGCCCTTCTCGACCGCGGGGATGAATCCGGTCGGGATCACGCCGCCCTTGATCGCGTTGACGAACTCGAATCCGTCGCCATCCGCGATCGGCTCGATCTCGATGTGGCAGTCGCCGAACTGGCCGCGCCCGCCGGTCTGCTTCTTGTGGCGCCCGTGAGCCTTAGCCGGCCTGCGGATCGTCTCCTGATATGGCACGCGCGGCGGCTTGAGGTTCACCTCGGCGCCGAACCGCGACTTCAGCCGCGCGACGATCACCTCGACGTGCACCTGGCTGAGTCCCGCGACGATCTGCTCGCCGGTCTGCGAATCCCGGTGCAGGTCGATCGTCGGGTCCTCCTCCTGCAGGCGCCGCAGCGCGGTGAAGACCTTGTCCTCGTCGCCCTTGGCCTTGGGCTCGATCGCGAACGCCATCACCGGCGCGGGGAGCTTGATCGACGGCATCTCGATCGGCTCGTCTCTGGAGGCCAGCCAATCGCCGGCCTTGGTCTCCTTCAGCTTGGCGACGGCGCCGATGTCGCCGGGGCCGAACTCGGTTACGTGGTTCGTGCTCGCGCCCTCGAAGGTGATCAGCTGACCGAGGCGCTCCTTGGAATGGGTGCGCGTGTTGAGCACCTGGGAGTCCTGCTTGACGACGCCCTGATAGACGCGGAAGAGGTTGATCCGGCCGGCGAACGGGTCCGCCCGCGTCTTGAAGACGTACGCGAACATCTCCTTGTCCTCCGCCGGCTCGAGGGTCAGCTCGCCGATCTCGAGGCCTCCGTGCTTCACCGGGCTCGGAAGATCCTCGACGATCGCGTCGAGCAGCCGGTTGGTGGCGAGGTTGCGCGTGGCGACGCCGCAGGTGACGGGGAAGATCTGGCCGTGGTTGGTCCCGTCCTTCAGCGCGGCGACGATCTCCTCGTGCGAGATCTCCTCGCCCTCGAGGTAGCGCTCCATCAGCGCGTCCGAGGACTCCGAGACCTCGTCCATCAGCTTCTCGCGGTATTCCTCGGCCTGCGACTGCAGCGCGTCGGGGATCGGGATCTGCTTGCAGTTGTCCTTCGCGGCACCGTCGTACTCGTACGCCTTCATGTCGACGAGATCGATCACGCCGCTGACCTCGTGCTCTGAGCCGATCGGGATCTCGGTCGCGACGACGTGCTGGCCGAAGGTGGACTTGAGGCTGTCCAGGGTGCGGAAGAAGTCCGCACGCTCGCGGTCGAGCATGTTCACGAAGATCAGGCGCGCCAGGTCGAGCTCGGCCGCGCGCTGCCACAGACGGTTGGTGTGAACCTCGACGCCCATCACGGCGTTGACGACGAAGATCGCGGATTCGCAGACTCTGAGGGCGCCGAGCGCGTCGGCGATGAAGCTCGAGTCCCCCGGGGTGTCGATCAGGTTGACCTTGCGGTCCTGCCATTCGAAGCTGGCGAGCGCGGCCGAGATCGACATCTGGCGCGCCTTCTCGTCGGGGTCGGCGTCCGAGACGGTGCCCCCGTCGGTCACGGTTCCCAGCCGGTTGACCGCGCCGGCCTGGAACAGCAGCGCCTCATGCAAGGACGTCTTGCCACTGCCGCGGTGGCCGACGAGCGCCACGTTGCGAATGCGATCCGCGGCCTTGTGCATGCCCATCTCCTCTCTCTGGAACGCCGTGGCTGTGACCTTACCGTGTCATTCCCGGCACGGACTTGTTGCGAATACGTCTTGTTTCGTTACAGCGATCGGCCGCATGATCCGGGTCGTGGCCATCCCCGCCGACGATGAATGGCGATTCACCGCCGAGGGGTGGCGGTGGGATGCCAGACATCGAACGGGCGCGCTCGCTGCCACGCAGTTCGGGCGGGTGCGATATGACCAGCTGCGTGCACTCGGCGTCGGAGAAACGACGATCCGGCGCTGGCGTAAAGACGGATACCTGTACCGGGAGCTGCCGCGGGTCTATGCGGTCGGACATCCAGGACGCTCGATCGAAGCCGATCTGACGGCTGCTCTCCTGTATGCGGGGCCTGGCGCCATGCTCAGCCATGCGACGGCGATCTGGTGGCTCGGGTTACTGAAGCATCCATCGCGAAGGATCTTCGTCAGTACCCCTCGACACATCAGTGACCACGGCAACATCGCCGTCCACGGCCGCCGGCAGTTGGAGCGGGTCTGGCACAACCGCTTACCGGCAACCACGCCCTCCCAAGCGATTCTCGACTACGCCGCGACCGGCCGCCGCGACCATCTGCGCCTCGTACTCGCGAACGCCGAGTACAAGGACATGCTCGACGTTCCGGAGCTGCAGCAGATGATGGGTCAGGGTGTCGCCGGGACCGTCGCGTTGCGCGAGGCGCTCGCGATCCATCAGCCGGCGCTGGCGCGTGCTCGCAGCGAGCTGGAGATCCTGCTGATCACTCTCTGCGAGACGCAGCAGCTGCCGATCCCGCAGGTCAACGTCTACGTCGGTGACTGGCTCGTGGACGCGTTGTGGCCGGACGAGCGCGTAATAGTCGAGGTCGACGGCTGGCGCGGCCACCGAACGCCCGCCCAGCATGAGAGCGACCACCGGCGCGAGCTCGAGCTGAGGGCAGCCGGCTACATCGTGCTGCGCTACACGTGGCGACTGCTGATGACCGCGCCGGACGCGGTCGCAGCGGACCTGCGCCGCTACCTAGTCGAGCTCTGAACCGAGCTTGGAACGCAGCCGCAGGACGGCCTTGGTGTGCAGCTGGGAGACGCGCGACTCGGTCACCCCGAGGACCTCGCCGATCTCCCTGAGCGTCAGGTTCTCGTAGTAATAGAGCGCGACGACGAGCTTCTCGCGCTCGGGCAGGGCCGCGATCGCGTCGGCGATCCGGTCGCGCAGCTCGGACTGATCGACCAGCGCCTGCGGATCTGGCGCATCGCGGTCCGGCAGCGTGTCGAGCAGCGACACCTGGTCCCCCGTCGAGTCCGACACGTTCCAGAGCTCGTCGAGCGCGACGATCGTCGAGTTGGAGATCTGCAGCAGCGCTTCCTGGAAGTCATCCACGGAGATCTCGAGCTCCGCGGCCATCTCCTCGTCGGTCGGGGCCCGCTGGAAGCGCGCCTCGAGCTTCATGTTGGCGCGCTCGATCTCGCGGGCGCGCGCGCGGACCGACCGCGGGACCCAGTCGAGCGTGCGCAGCTCGTCGATGATCGCGCCGCGGATCCGGGTGATCGCATAGGTCTCGAACTTGATCTCACGCGTGAGATCGAACCGCTCGATCGCCGAGATCAGCCCGCCGAGGCCGTAGGAGATGAGATCCGCCTCCTCGACGTGAGCCGGCAGCCCGGAGCTCATCCGCCCGGCCACGTACTTGACCAAGGGCGAATAGGCGACCACCAGGCGCTCGCGCGCACGTTCGTCAGCCGAGGACTTGTAGCGCCTCCACAGGTCCTGGAGCTCGATTGCTTTGACGTTCGTTTCCAGAGCTTCCTACCCCTGAATCGGTAGCTACGCCCGGGGGTGTGCGCGGGCATAGGCCGACCTCAGCCGTGCCGACTCTACCCGAGTGTAAACCTGCGTCGTCGAGATGGTTGCATGGCCAAGCAGCTCCTGAATCGCCCGCAAGTCCGCTCCCCCCTCTAAAAGGTGCGTCGCGAACGAGTGTCGCAACGCGTGCGGATGCACCTCCGCCAGCGCGGGCGCCATCGAGGACAGCCGACGGGCCCAGGTGCGCAGCCGGCGACGGACATCGGAGGTGCTGAGCGGCCGGCCCGACTTCGACAGGAAGGCCGCGCGCTCGCGCCCTGATGCGTCGAGCACCGGGCGCGCCCGCGACAGGTAGCGCTCGAGCGCGCGCAGGGCGTGCTCGCCGGCGGGAACGATCCGAGTCTTGCCGCCCTTGCCCTCGACGCGCACCGACTCGCCGTCGAAGTCGATCGACTCGACCTCGAGCGAGACGAGCTCCTCGGCGCGCAGCCCGCAGGCGTAGGCGAGCTCGAACAGGGCGCGGTCGCGCAGCTCCAGCGGGGTCGTGGCGGGAATGCGGTCCAGCAGCGCGGCGACGTCGGCCGGCTTCAGCACGTGCGGCAGGCGCTGCGAGCGCTTCGGCGAGGAGAGCAGCTCGGCGGGGTTCTCGCGTCGCGCGCCGAGCTCGACTTGCACGCGAAACAGCCCGCGCAGCGATGCCAGCTTGCGCGCAATCGACGCCGGCGCCTG
The DNA here is from genome assembly GCA_963849285.1 of uncultured Solirubrobacterales bacterium. GTDB lineage: Bacteria > Actinomycetota > Thermoleophilia > Solirubrobacterales > Solirubrobacteraceae > Palsa-465. The sequence goes on along the minus strand of CAWKGS010000005.1, from coordinate 518,281 downwards.
ACCGGCCTCGGACAGGCTCGCGGCGTATCGGCGCAGCGCCCGCACGTCGGTGCCGGCCGGCTCGAGCTGGTGGCGCACTTGCCCAGCGCGCGAACTGGCGCGCGTCGGAGCCGTACGCACGGCGGGTCTTGGCCGCGACCGCCCGCCGGCGCAGCTCGGCATCGAACTCGTCGATCGCATGGCACCAAGCCGGCGCGATTTCATCGGTCAGGAGCGCGGCCATGAGCGGTGACGTGATTCGCCACGCGCGCTCTTATGCCTCCATCGGGTGGAGGTCAGCTGACGTTTACGAGGGTGCCGACCGGCGTGTACGGATAGACCGCAGCGGCCTCGGAATACGGCATCTCGACGCACCCGAGGCTCTGCGCGGAGCCATAAGAGGCACGGAGGAACCCGTGCAGGGCATCGCCACCGTTGAAATAGCTGACGTACGGGACTCCGGGATCGGAATAGTGGCTGCCGTCCGGATTGGTGCCGCTCATCGTCACCGACGGCGCGTGCTCGAACACCGCGAACGTTCCCTGCGCCGTGGGCGCCTGCGGGATCCCGGTGTTGACCGGCCCGGTCACGACCGACTTGCCGTTGTGCCAGACGTCGATGCTCTCCGGGCTGCCCTCGCTGACCATCACGTAGGTGTAGCCGAAGGCCGAGCGGTGGCCGAGGACGACTGCGCTGATCAGCGACTTCCACACCGTCGGCCCGGCGTCGCCATCCGGCGTCATCCCGTGGTCGTTCTCGAACGCCATCACGGCGCCCTTGGTCATCTCGCCGGAGACGCCCGGCGCCCACTCGCTGCGCAGCTGCGAGGGGACGTTCGGGTAGGCCCAGTCGAAGCTCGCCTTCGGTGGGTTGACGGCCGCGTTCTCCTGCGCCTGCGGGCTCAGGCCGACCCCGCCGTGCGCGTAGTTGACGTGGAACGGGAGGTAGCCCAGCAGCGAGAGGAGCTGCTGCAGGCGCAGCGTCGATCCGGGAGGCACCTTCCAGGTCGGGGCGCCCCCGACCAGCCTGACTCCGGCCGGGAGCGGGATGTTCACGGTCGCGCCCATCCCGTAGCCGTAGCCGGTGGGGATGAACTCGATCGTATGGGTGTTGACGCTGTGCCACGTGCCGGGGGTGATCGGCAGCACCGGGGGCAGGTGCCCGGCCAGCGCCTGCTTGACGGGCTTGGAGAACGTGAGGTAGATCGGCGTGCTCGGCAGGATCGAGCTGCCGGGCGCCGGATTGGCCGTGGCGGCGGTCGCCGAGCCGGTCGGGAACCAGCTGACGAGCGACGCCGGTGAGGTCTCCCACGTGCGCGGGGCGGCGGCGACGGACATCGTCCCGGCGGCCGCGGTCTGCGGGATCGAGTACTCGCTGACAGGGCTGGGAAGGTCGAGGCGGCGCAGGTGTCCGAGGGCTCCGTAGGAGATCGTGCTGATCGGAGCGGCGAAGCGCAGCCGCAGCGGCGCGCCCGGCCCGACCGTCAGGTAGTGGTTCTTGAGGCTCGTGACCGGCGTGACGAGGGTCAGCTCGAGGTGCTGGCGCTTCCCGGACAGCCACGAGATCCACCCCGGGCGCCTGACCGTCACGTCGATCGTGACGCGCCTGCCCGCCGGGATCAGCTTGTTCGGAAAGATCTGATCGCCGCGCAGCGTGACGGGGACCGGGCGATTGTCGGGCGCCTGGATCACGACGACGCTCTCGATCTTGCCGCCGCCGAGCGGCATGCCGACGCGCGCCAGCGCGACCGGGTCAGTCGTGAGGCTGGCCTTGGCGGAGACGAGGATCAGGGCGGCCGCGGCCACGACCCCGAGCACCACGACGAGCGCGGCCACCGCCGCGATCGGGCCGCGCCGGGAGCGCCGAGGCAGGCCAGTCGCCCCGCCGCCTCTCCCCAGCGACGGACCACGACGGCCTACCGTAGAGCGATAGTAGGAAACGTTCGCCACTACGAATCACCTAGTCCAGGGCCGAATCGTACCGGTCGCATCGGGCGGTACAAGGTTTCGGGCCCCGGGGAGTGCTGCCTGCAAGAACTTTCTCACCTGCTGGATTTGCGCTCGAGGTTGCGATCGAGCGCCTCTAGCACCGAGGGCCTAGCCTGATGCGCGGCCTCGTAAACGCGCAACCTGGCAAGCGCCTCCCGGTCCAGCGAGGAGATGATCTCGACCAGCTCTGCCGCGCTCAGATCATCGTAGGAAGGATCCCCACCGGCCCCGTCGCGACCGCCGTCCTGCGCCCGCGAGCGGGCCGCCACCGCCTGCACGCTCGGGCTCCAGCGCAGGAACTCCTCGATCTCGCGCTCGTAGCGGTAGCCGCTGCCGCCGCTTCCGAGCAGCGGCCGCAGGCGCTGGTGTGCACGCAGCTTGAGGATCGCCTCGCGGGTCGTGTAGCGATAGACGTAGCCCGTTGCCTTCAGCCGCCGATTGTCAACGCCGCGCCCGAACCGCAGCGCCCGCAGCAGATCGACTGGCACGCCCAAGCCGAGCCGCCGCAGCTGGGTGGCGGTCATCACCGTCCCCCACGGCGGGAGCACCGGGAGCATCGCCTTGCCGAGTAGCGAGATGCTCTCCGAGAGCGCGAGCACGCCGTCGGCGGCGGCGTTGAACGGACCCGCCAGGTCGGCGCGGATCGCGTGTGCGAGGACGCCGATCACGTCGTCCTCGTGGATCACCTGCAGGCGCGGATCGAACCCGAGGATCGACGGCACCACGGGCAGGCTGAGCAGCGACTGGAGCGGCTCGCGCAGGCCCGTGCCGATCGCGTCGGCGAAGCGCAGCACCGTGACGGTCCGCTCCGGATTGCGGGCGGCGAAGGCGCGGATCGACTCCTCGGTCACGACCAGCTCGCGCTCGAGCGGCGTCCGCGGCCGGCGGTCGCGGGTGAACTCCTCAGTGAAGAAGGCGGGATCATCCGCGTCGCAGCCGTAGTACAGCGCTCGAGGCCTTGAACACGAGCTTGCGCACGGGTGAGCGCGCATCCGCACACGCCGCGAGCACCGCCTCGGTCCCGGCCCTCCCCGTGACGACCACCGTGTCGATCCCAGCGGCCGTGATGATCCGTCGAAGCCGTCCCTGCTCGAGGTCCACCCTCACGAACTCGGTCCGCTGGAGCTCGTGGCGCGGATCGCGCGTGTCCACGCCGATCACCGCCTCCAGCTCGGGCAGCGACTCGAGGACCTGCGCGAGCCGCCCGCCCCAGTGTGAGGACAGGCCCGTGATCAGGATCCGCCGCGATCCGGCGTGAGGGTCTAGCCCAGCCACACGCTTCGCCGGCTCGCGACCAGCTCGAGCACGTTTTCCTGGATCAGCGCGCGGATGTCCTCGGTCAGAGCGTGCACGAACCGCTCATCGCTCCAGGGATCACCGGCGAGTCCGTCGGTGCCGATCGCCTCCAGGAACCTGATCTTGAACTTCGCCGGTAGGGGCAGTGGCGCGATGGGCAGGCGCCGCAGCGGCCAGGCCGACACCGGCGAGGCCTCCTCCGCGCCCAGTACCGCTACCGGGACGATCGGGGCGCGCGCGCGGAGCGCCGCTTCGACGATGCCGGCGTCGCCGAACGGCCCCAGCTGGTAGCGGCGGCTGAGCGGCTTTGACGCCTGGCGTTCGGGAAAGGCGAGCACGAGCGCTCCCTCGTCGAACAGCAGCCGGTGCATGTTCGCCGGATGTGGCGGGATCGCCCCGGCCTTGGTCAGCAGCATCCCGAGCCCGGGGACGCGCTGCAGCCGCGTCGAGGCGAGCAGCTGCACCGGTCGCGGATGCGGATGCGCGGCCTTGATCGCCTTCGCGATCATCAGGGCGTCGGCCGGCAGCGCTCCTGCGCGGTTGGCCAGCAGCAACGCGCCGCCCTCGGATGGGACGTTGTCGATCGCCTCGACGTCGACCCGGAACCAGTAGTGGTAGAGGAAGTCGTAGACGGTTCGGTCCAGCAGCCGATCGACTCGCTCGCTCCGGCCCCAGTCGCTGAGCTCCCGTTCGGGTTCGAGCCCAGGAAGCTGGTCCCGGAGGTCGTCGTGGCCTCCCGCGGGCAGCCGCCGGGCGATGTCGGCTACCGCGAGCTCCACCGTCGCCCCGCCGTCATCAGGATCAGCCATGCGGGCGATTCTGGCAGGGCCACCGCCGGCCTTCGCCGTCGGCGAGGGCCGGCTCAGCGCGTGATCGCCCCGAGCGCCGCGCTCGAGACCAGCCGCGCGTACTTGGAGAGCGCCGCCCCCGGGTCCGGCTGCTCCGGCGGCGTGTAGTCCCGCAGCCGGGCCGCGATCTCCTCGTCGGAGAGCGCCACGTCGAGCCGGCGGGCGTCGACGTCCAGCGTGATCTCCTCGCCGTCGCGGACGATCGCGATCGGGCCGCCGCGCACCGCCTCCGGCGCCACGTGCCCGGCCATCAGCCCGTGCGTGGCGCCCGAGAAGCGCCCGTCGGTGATCAGCGCGACGTCCTCGCCGAGTCCCTCCCCAACGATCGCCGCGGTAACCGCCAGCATCTCGCGCATCCCCGGGCCGCCGGCGGGGCCCTCGTTGCGGATCACGACGATGTCTCCGGCGTTGATCTGTCCGGCGGTGACGGCGGCCATCGCCTGTTCCTCGGACTCGAACACGCGTGCCGGACCGCTCTGCCGGCGTCGCTCGTGGCCGGCGAGCTTGACGACGCAGCCCTCCGGAGCGAGGTTTCCCTTGAGGATCGCGAGGCCGCCGGTGGCCTTGATCGGATCATCCAGCGGCCGCACGACCCGCTGTCCGTGAGCCTCGATCGCGGCGTCAGCGATCTCGCCGATCGTCTGTCCCGTGACGGTGCGCGCGTCCGCGTGCAGCAGGTTCGCGTCCTTCAGGCGCTTGACCACCAAGGGGACGCCACCGGCGTCGTAGAGATCGGGCGCGACGTATCGGCCACCGGGCTTCAGGTCGCAGAGCAGCGGCGTGCGCTCGCTGATCCGGTCGAAGTCGTCGATGCTGAGCTCGACGCCGATCTCGTTGGCGACCGCGAGCAGATGGAGCACGCCGTTGGTCGAGCCTCCGCTGCACGCGATCGCGGCGATCGCGTTCTCGAGGCTCTCGCGCGTGATGACGTCGCTCGGCTTCAGCCCTCGCCTCAGCACGTCGAGCACGAGCGCGCCGGCATCGTGCGCGATCCGGGCCTTGCCCGCGTTCTCCGCCGGCACCATCGAGAACCCGGCCGGCGAGATCCCCAGCACCTCGAAGGCCATCGCCATCGTGTTGGCGGTGAACTGGCCGCCGCAGGCGCCGGCGCCGGGCGAGGCGGCCTCCTCGATCTCGGTCAGCTGCTCATGGGTGATCCGTCCGGCGGCGTGCGCGCCGACCGCCTCGAACACCTCCTGGATCGTGATCCGTTCCCCCCGCAGCCGGCCCGGCATGATCGAGCCGCCATAGAGCATCAGGCTCGGGACGTTCAGCCGGCACAGCGCCATCACGGTCGCCGGGATCGTCTTGTCGCAGCCGCTGATCGCGACGACCGCGTCGAACATGCAGGACTGCGCGACGAGCTCGATCGAATCCGCGATCACCTCACGGCTCGGCAGCGACGCGCGCATCCCGGCGGTCCCCATCGTGATCCCGTCGGAGATCGCGATCGTGTTGAACTCCATCGGCGTGCCGCCGGCCTCCCGGATCCCCTCCTTGACCTTCGCTCCAAGCGCCCGCAGATGGAAGTTGCACGGCATCGTCTCGATCCAGGTGTTCGCTACGCCCACGATCGGTCTGCTCAGAGCCTCGTCGTCGTAGCCGATTCCCTTCAGGTACGCGCGCGCGGCGGCGCGCTCGGGGCCCTCCGTTAGCGCGCGGCTGCGGTGCTTCAGCGATCCGTTGGACGAGCTCATGGCGCCGGGACTGTAGCGACCGGCCGTCAGCCGGTGGCGTCGAGCCGCTGCGAGGCGGCGCGGGCGGCGTCGCGCATCCGGGCGCGCTCCCACTGCGTGAGGCGCCAGAGGTCCCGGCTCACCTGCGCCGGATCGAGCTGACGGCCGGGCAGATGCATGTTCGCCATCGAGACGAGCCGGCGCTCATCGCCAGTCAGCGCCATCCACTTCGCCAGCACGTCGTCGGAGTCCGGAAGGCGCGCGCTGCCGTACGGGCGCGTCTGATCGGGGAACTCGACGCAATATTCGCTGAGCAGCTGGTGGGTCTGCGTCATGTAGGCCACGATCGGGCGGTGTGGGTAGATCAGGTACGCGTAGTCCGCCCCGCGCGTGCTGGTGCGCTCGTCGGGTCCTCGAGACTGCGACCCCCACACGCGAATGAAGCCGAGGTCGCGGTACATCCCCCACTCCTCCTCGTTGACGCACGAGCGGAGCAGCTCGCGCGCCCGCTGCTCGGCGCGCAGCTCGCGGCCCGGGTCGAACACCACGGCGGGGACCCGCCTGCGGCGCGCGCGGTGGCGCTTCCAGCCGTCCTCGAGGCGCGGCAGCACCAGGTCGGAGAGCAGCGCGATCGCGACGAGTGCGGTCGCGGCCAGCGCCAGCAGCACCGCGCCGCGGCCTACCTGCCGCCCGCCGCACGCGGAAAGAAGATCACGCGGTCGGCGTCCCGTGGGACCTCGTCGAAGGAGCTCACCATGCGCGCCTGACGCTTGCCCTCCGCCCCCGCAAGCGGGACCGCCGCCCACAGGCCGGCGTCGAGCTGGCGGCGGAATTCCTCGATCAGGAGCTGCTCATCCTCAGCCAGCGCGATGTCCCCTTCCGCGATCAGCACCTCGCCGTGCCCTGGCTTCATCCTCAAAAAGCGCACCCTGGAGATTATGTCAAAGGCGTGAAGCCCGCCGGGGAGGTTGATGAGACCCACCCGGGGCGTGGCCGGCGCTGTCGCGCTCGTCCCGCGCGCCGTCTCCCGCCAACCCGAGGACGTCCACGGGACCCGGTCCCGCGCCGATCTCGACCAGGCCGCCGGCGACCGCAAGCGCCGCGAGCCGCTTGGCTTCCCGCGCGGCTTCCAGCGGCTCATCGCCCCACGCCAGCCGCGCGGCCAGGACGGAGGAGTGCGTGCATCCCGAGCCGTGCGCGGCGCCGTCGGGGTAGCGCTCTCCGGGGATCTCGACGAGGCTCGTGCCGTCGAAGAACGTGTCGATCGCCTGCTCGCGGTGGCCACCGGTGACGACCACCACGCGCGGGCCCAGGGCGTGCAGCGCGCGGGCGAGCGCCTGCGCGTCGGAGGGCGGCTCGGAGCGCGGCTGATCGGTCAGGGCCCGCGCCTCGGGCATGTTCGGCGTCACCACCGTCGCGCGAGGCAGCAGCAGCTGCGTCAGCGCCGTGCGCGCCTCGGGATCGAGCAGGGTCGCACCGGACTCGGCGACCATCACCGGGTCCAGGACGACGGGGATCCCATGGGTGAGCTCGTCCAGGGCCTGGGCCACCGCCTCGATCGTCTCGGAGCTTCCGAGCATGCCGATCTTCACCGCGTCGACGCCGATGTCCTGCGCGACGGCCCGCACCTGAGCGATGATCACCTGCGGGGGGATCGCGTGCACCGCCGCGACGCCGACCGTGTTCTGTGCCGTGATCGCGGTGATCGCGCTCATCCCGTGGACGCGACAAGCCGCGAACGCCTTCAGGTCGGCCTGGATGCCGGCGCCCCCGCCGGAGTCCGAGCCGGCGATCGTCAGGACCCGCGGAATCATGTGGCTGAGGGTAGTCGGGCCGCCTCATCCGCTCACCAGCCACCTGCCTCCGGGCGCGCGGCGCAGCCAGCCGCCCAGCTCGAGCGACGCGAGCGCCGCCAGCCCGCTCTCGGCCGAGACCCCCGCCCGCTCGAGGGCGGCGGCGGTGTCGTGGCCATCCGCGATCGCGCCGAGCAGCACCCGCAGCTCCGGCGCGAGCCGGGCTCGCTGCTCCTCGGACACGCTGCGCACCCCGGCGCCGAAGAGCTGGTCCAGAATGTCCTGGGGGCCGCGCACGACGTGGGCCCCGGCGGCGAGCAGCGCGTTGGAGCCGGCCGCCGAAGGGCTCGTCACGCGTCCGGGCACCGCGGCGACCGGGCGGCCGAGCTCGCGCGCGACCCTCGCTGTGAGCAGCGCACCCGAGCGCTCCCCCGCCTCGACGACGACGGTCATCGCGGCGAGCGCGGCGATGATCCGGTTGCGGGCGGGAAAGCCCCACCGCCACACGCCCGCGCCGGCGGGAAGCTCAGAGACCGCGGCGCCGCAGGCGCGGATCTGGCGGTACAGCGCGCGCCTCGCCGCGGGATAGGGACGGTCGGCTCCGCCGGCCAGGACCGCGACGGTGGACCGGCCGGACGCGAGGGCGCCGGCGTGCGCAGCGGAGTCCACCCCGAGCGCCATTCCGCTGAGGACGGTGAGCCCCGCGGCCGCCAGCCCGCGGCCGAGCGAGCGCGCCACATCCAGACCGTAGGGCGAGGCCCTGCGCGAGCCCACGATCGCCACCGGCTCACCCGCGACCGCCTCCAGGAACCGGTCGAGGCCGCCGGCGATGTGGAGCGCGGCCGGCGGGTTGCGTAGGTCGCCCAGCCGCCGCGGATAGGCGGGATCGCAACGACAGATCGACTCTAGCCCGGCCTGTCGCGTCCGCGCGCGCAGCTTCGCAAAATCGAGCGCGTACAGGCTCGCGCGCAGCTCGGCGCCGTCGTCGCCGGCGAGCGCGACGATCAGCTCCTCGTCGCCGAGCGCGAGGACCGGCTCGATCCGCGAGCGCACCTTCTCGAGGTGACCTGCAAGCCGTTCGAGCAGCCAGCCGCGTGCAAGGCAGCCGTCGCAGGCCCTCTCGGCACCGGCACTCTCGGCACCGGCATTCTCGGCACCGGCACTCTCGGGACCAGCACTCATGCCGCGAGCGCCGTTTCGGTCGCGCTGCGCTGCCGCAGGCTGAGCGCCATCAGCAGATCGGAGCGCGTCACGCGTTCGTGGCCCTCGAGGTCGGCGATCGTGCGCGCGACGCGCACCACTCGATGGCGTCCGCGGGCGCTGAGCGCGCCCACCGCGTAGGCCTGGGAGAGCGCCTCCTGGGCGCCGCCGTCGAGGCGGACGAGCTGCCGAGCGAGCCGCCCGTCCATCTCGCCGTTGCAGCGCGCCGAGGTCCCCGCCAGGCGCCGCAGCTGACGTTCGCGCGCCGTCGCGACGCGCTCCCGCGCCCGGGCCGAGTCGATCGACGGCCCGCCGCGGAGCTCCGCCTCGGCCGGGCGCTCGACGCCGACGAGGAGGTCCATGCGATCCAACAGCGGTCCGCTCAGACGCCGCTGATGGCGCCGCAACTCGGCCTCCCCACAGGTGCAGCGCTCGCCGACGCCCGCGAATCCGCAGGGGCAGGGGTTCGTCGCGGCGACCAGCATCACCCGGGTCGGGAACCGGATCGCCCGCTGTGCGCGGACGATCGTGACGCAGCCGTCCTCCAGCGGTTGCCGCAGGGCCTCCAGGCTGGGCCGGCTGAACTCCGACAGCTCATCCAGGAACAGCACCCCTTGATGGGCGAGGGTCGCCTCGCCGGGGCGCGGCGGCACGCCACCGCCGACCAGCCCCGCGGGCGAGATCGAGTGATGCGGGGTGCGGAACGGTCGCGTCGAGACGAGCCCGCGGGTGTGGAGACCGGCGATGCTGTGGATTCGCGTGACCTCGACCGACTCGGCGCGCGACATCGCAGGGAGGATCGACGGGATACGCCGCGCGATCATCGTCTTGCCCGTGCCCGGCGCGCCCTCGAACAGCAGGTTGTGCCCGCCGGCGGCCGCGATCTGGACCGCCAGCAGCGCCGCCGGCTGACCGCGCACGTCGGCCAGGTCGGGCGACTCGTTCTGCTCGGGCGCTCGGCCCGGGGAATCCGGCAGCGACGGCACCGGGCCGCCGCCGATCACCGCCCGGGCCTCTTTCAGGTTGCGCACGCCGGCGATCTCGAGCCCCCCGACGAGCGCGGCCTCGCGGGCGCGCTCGCGAGGCACGACCAGGCAACGCAGCCCGGCCCGCCGCGTCCCCTCGGCGATCGCCAGCACCCCGGGCGAGTCCTGCAGATCGCCGGTCAGCGACAACTCTCCGAACACCGCATAGCGGGCGAGCGGCGCGCCCTCCAGCTGCCCGCTCGCGGACAGCACCGCCAGCGCGATCGCCGCATCGAATCCGGGACCGGCCTTGCGCAGGAACCCGGGCGCGAGGTTGGCGGTGATCCGCTGCTCAGGAAAGGCGAAGCCCGAGTTCTGGATCGCGGCGCGGATCCGGTCGCGCGACTCCCGGACGGCGATGTCGCCGAGCCCCACGATCGTGAACGTCGGAAGCCCCGGCCGCACATCGACCTCGACCCAGACGCGCCGGGGCTCGACGCCGTCGATCGTGAACGTCGTGACCCGCGCGAGCATGCCCAAGACGCTAGGCGCGTGCGCCTTGCACGTGGGTCACGGCGTGTGCCAATTCTGCGCAGGAAACGGGTCCTGATCTGCGCTGAATTGGCACAGTTCGCATGCCAGCTGTGACGCGATCGCGCGTAGCGTGGCGGCGATGAGCAGCAACGCCCGCCGACGCCTCGGAATCCTCGGCGAGCAGCTGGCGGCCGAGCACCTGCGCCGCCGCGGCTACGACCTGGTGGACCGCAACTACCGCACCCGCTGGGGCGAGTTGGACATCGTCGCCTTCGATGGCCACACGCTGGCGTTCTGCGAGGTGAAGACTCGCCGGCTGCGCGGCGGGGACCGCACGCCGATGGAGTCCATCCATCCGCGCAAGCGCCTGCAGGTGCGCAGGATGGCGATGCGATGGCTGGCGGAGCGGCGCGACCGCCCGTACGCGCCCGCGCTGCGCTTCGACGCGATCGGGGTGACACTCGACCTGGAGGGCCGCCTGGTCAGCCTCGAGCACCTCGAAGGCGCGTTCTGAGGGCGAGCGTCAGCGCCTCGGAGCGCGAGCGTCAGCCTTCGAGCGCGAGCTGCTGGTAGGCAGCGGACTGGAACGAGAGGCGATGCAGCGGCGTCACGCCGAGTCGTTCGATCGCGTCACGATGCTCGGGCGTGGCGTAGCCCACGTGCTGGGCGAACTCCCAGCCGGGATGGGTCGCATCGGCGCGCCGCATGTAGCGATCGCGCGTCTCCTTGGCGAGCACCGAAGCGGCCGCGATCGCGGCGCTCTTGGCATCGCCCCCGATGACGGCGCGCTGCTCGAAGCCGATCCTCCCCAGCGAGAAACCGTCGCTCAGGCAGATGCATCCCTCGCACGCGACCCGGCGCAGCGCGTCCCGCAGCGCCGCGAGGTTGGTGACGTGCAGGCCGCGCGCATCGATCCCGGGGGCGCAGCGGGAGACGATCGCGGCCTTGGCGGCGATCCTGAGGATCACCGGGAACAGCTCGGCGCGCCCCTCCGGGGTCTGCTGCTTGGAGTCGTTGAGCGCGCGCAGGGCCCGGACCTCGGCTGGACCGATCCGCTGAAGGTCGAACAGGACCGCGGCCGCGACCAGCGGCCCCGCCAGGCAGCCGCGGCCAGCCTCGTCCGCGCCCGCGACGAAGCGCACCCCGAGCCCACGGTCGAAGTTGAACAGCCGCCTGCCCATGCTGCGCCGGCGTTTAGAGGAAGCCGATGCGGTCGGGCGGCCAGTACGTGAAGAAGGCGACCCCGATGATCCATTTGTCGGGGACCGGACCCCAGAAGCGGCTGTCGTCGGAGTCGCCACGGTTGTCGCCCATCATGAAGTAATCCCCGGGCGGAACCACGATCGGAGTGCGGAAATTGCAGGAGCTGTCAGCGCCGCAGGGCTCGATATAGGGGTCCTTCTCCCGCACGCCGTTGCGGATCACGTGTCCGTCCCGGATCAGGATCGTGTCGCCGGGCCCCGCGACGACGCGCTTGATGAACGTCTGGCTGGACTCCTGGGGCGTGGGTTGATCGCACGGCTGAAGGTGCCCGCCGCCCTGGTTGCTGTTACCGCAAACGGGCGGCTGCGGATCGGCTCCGTGGGGCGGATGGAAGACGACGATGTCGCCGACGCTCGGGTGGTTGATCAGGCGGTTGGTCAGGACGCGCTGGTTCAGGTGCAGCGTCGGAAGCATCGAGCCGCTGGGGATCTTGTAGGGCTTGACGATGAACGCCTGGATCAGGAACGCGAGCGCGACCGCGATCGCAACGGTCACCACGAGCTCGATCAGCGACTTCATGGGGTCTGTCTACAGGAAGCCAATGCGGTCCGGAGGCCAGTAGGTGAAGAACGCCTGCCCGATGATCCAGGACTTCGGGACCGGGCCCCAGAAGCGGCTGTCATCCGACTCGCCGCGGTTGTCGCCCATCATGTAGTAGTCGTTCTTCGGCACGACGATCGGCCTCAGGAAGTTGCAGGAGCCGTCAGCGCCGCAGGGCTCGATGTAGGGGTCCTTCTCCTGGATGCCGTTACGGATCACGTGTCCGTTCCGGATCGAGATGTGATCGCCCGGAAGTCCCACGACGCGCTTGATGAACGTCTGTGAGGACTCCTGAGACCAGGGCACCCCGCACGGCTGGGCCGCGTCCTCGCCGGCCTGGTTCTCCCCCTGGTTGGGATCGACGCAGCCGGCCTGGTAGTTGCTGGGCGGATGGAAGACGATGATCTGGCCAACCTTCGGTGAGATGAAGTTAGAGCCGATCCGATCGACGAGCACGCGCTGGTCGATGTGCAGCGTCGGCAGCATCGATCCGCTGGGGATCCGGTAGGGCTTGACGATGAACGCCTGGATCAGGAAGGCCAGGCCGAGCGCGACCGCGACGATCACGACGAGCTCGACCAGCGAGCTCGCCAGCGGCTTGCGGCTCTTCGTCACACCTCGGGTTCGCCGACGGATGCCTCTTCGGCCGCCGGCCCGGCGTCCTGCGCCGTCGTCGGGACAGGCTCGGCCGACTCTGCGGCGCTCGACTCCTCAGCGCCGTCCTGCGCACCCGCCTCGACGGCGGCGTCGTCGGCGGCGACGGGCGGCTGCGCGTGGAGCAGCTCGCGCTCGACGGCGACCTCGGGCCCGGTCGAGCGGCGCTCGCGGACGCGCGCGCGCTTGCCGACCCGGCCGCGCAGGTAGTAGAGCTTCGCGCGGCGCACATCCCCGCGCGCCGCGACCTCGATCCGCTCGATCTTGGGGGAGTGAAGCGGGAACGTGCGCTCTACGCCGACGCCGAAGGACTGCTTGCGCACGGTGAACGTCTCGCGCGCCCCATGGCCCTGTCGCTTGATCACGACGCCCTCGAACACCTGCGTGCGTCGCCGCGTGCCCTCGATCACCTGGAAGTGAACACGCAACCGGTCGCCGGCGTCGAACGCCGGCACTCGGCGAAGCTGTGCGCGCTCCAGGCTGTCGATCACGGTGCTCATGGCAGATGCAAGGCGCCGGCAGCACCGGCGGGCTGGCGTTCGGGCCTGTGCGCGCAAACGCACCCGCCCCGTACGCGCGGAGCGACTATGGTAGCGGACCCGTTTCCGACTGCGCTGGCGCCGCTTCCAGCGCGCGGCGGCGGCTCTGCTCGAGCCGCCACTCGCGAATCCGGGCGTGATGACCGGAGAGCAGCACCTCGGGGACACGCCAACCCCGGTGCTCGGCGGGGCGCGTGTAGTGGGGGTACTCGGGGGCGCCCTCGAGCGCGCTGGAGAACGACTCCTCGAAGGCGGACTGCTCGTGTCCGAGCGCGCCAGGCAGCTTGCGGATCACCGCGTCGCACACGACCATCGCGGCCAGCTCCCCTCCCGCCAGCACATACCGCCCGATCGACAGCTGGTCGGTGGCGAAGTGCTCGAGGATCCGCTCGTCGAAGCCCTCGTAGCGGCCAGAGAGCAGCGTCAGCGCCGGCGCCGCGGCGAGCTCGTCGACGAAGGCGTCGTCGAGCAGCCGCCCGCTGGGCGTGAGCGCGATAACGCGCCGTCGCTCGCGCAGCGCGATGGGATCCGACCCGTATCGCGCGCGGAGCGCCGCCTCGACCACGTCCACCCGGAGCACCATGCCGGCGCCACCCCCGAAGGGGGTGTCGTCCACCTGTCCGGCGCTCAACGGCGTGTGATCCCGGTAGTTGACGTACGAGAGCGACAGCCCGCGGCCGAGCGCATTGGCGACGTGACGCTGCTGTGCGAACCAAGAGAACGCTTCCGGGAACAGGGTGAAGAGATCGATCTCCATCACGCGTCCTCTCCCAGGAACCGCAGGTCGATCTCGATCCGACGGGCCTGCACGTCGACCATCCGGACCGCGTCGGCGACGAGCGGCACGAGCAGCTCGCCGGCGCCATCGGCGCGCCGCACCTCGAGCACCTCACACGACGGGAGCGCCAGCAGCCGCGTCACGCTACCCACGTCGACTGCGCCGTCGTGGACTGCACATCCCTCGAGGTCCTCCGCCCACCACTCGTCGTCTTCCAGCTCGGGCGCCCGCTCCCGCCCGACGAGGATCTCCTGGCCCCGGATCGCTTCCGCCGCGCTTCGATCCTCGCAACCCTCGAGCCGCAGGATCACCTGCCGCTCGGTTCCGGCCCGGCGGACGATCCGCAGCTCACGATTGCCGGCGAGGACCATCGTTCCCAGCTCGAGCAGCGGCGGGTTCGGCTCCAGGACATGAAAGCTCCCGTCGAGTCCGTGCGGGCGCCCAACCCGGCCGGCGAGCAGCCATCGCCGCTCGTCCGCCTCCGTCAAGAGTCGACGATGTCGACGAACACCCGGCGCTTGTCCTTGACGGCTGCGGTCTTCACGACCGTACGCAGCGCCGCCGCGGTCCGGCCGCCTCGGCCGATCACATTGCCGTAGTCGTCGTCGTCGACCGACAGCTCGAGCACGATCGTCCCGTCCTGCTCCTCGACCTCGTTCACGCTAACGCGGTCCGGACGCTCGACCAACCCGCGGGCCAGGTACTCGAGCAGCTCCTTCATCGCGATCTAGTGGATGCCCTGGATGCGAAGCAGCTTGCGGACCGTCTCGCTCGGCTGCGCGCCGCGCGCGAGCCAGTCGCGGACGCGCTCCTCGTTGAGCACGATCGTGGAGGGATCGGTCTGGGCGTTGTAGTGACCGACGGTCTCGATCACGCGGCCGTCGCGCTTGGACCGCTGGTCGGCGACGACCACGCGCCAGATTGGGTTCTTGCGCCCGCCGATGCGGGTCAATCTCAGTCTCACTGCCATGTCGGCCGACGAGGTTAGCGGGTTACCGGCAGCGAGGATCGATTGGCGCGCGAATGAGGTTGCCGCCTCGGCGACGTAGTAGATCGTTCCCGAGCGGTCGCGCGGTGACGAAGATCGCCCCATGCGGACAGGAACGTGAGCGTCGCCCGCTGGCTGGCCGCTCGCCGGATCCGCGCAATAGTTGCGGTCCGGCGCCGCCGCCGAACTCGGTGACCCACAGGATGCCCGCCGAGCAGCTGGGCCTGGATCTCGCGCCGTGCCCGAGAGAGCGCAGCCGTCGGCGGCCGGGCGCATCGTGCGAGCCCGACTGCTCGATGCAGCTCCGCGGCCCCGCTCAGCTTGCCCCCATCGCTGATCCACACGCCGCCGGCCGCAGATCCCGCCGAGCTGAGGCTTCAGCGCCCAGACTGTCACCACGAATAGCGCCCGAAGACGCCGAGCAGTGCGCCGGTGCGCGGATCGCGGAGCTGGAGCCGAGGCTTGACTGTGCCCTCGCCGATCACCAGATGCTTCGCGATCGGTCGCGATCCGCACGCCGTAGGCGCCGGGGACCGGAATCATCGCTGTTGATCGCGCCGGGGCCCGGCGACCACCCGCATCAACGCATGGTCGTTGCCCACCCAGAGCCACCCGCCGGTGACCGCGAGCGACCCGACGCTCATTGGCCCAGCTCGCGCCCGACCCCGGCAGCGTGAAGTTCGGCGCCAGCAGGTCGCCGCTGTTGGGGTCGATCTTCCAAAGGGTCGTTCGCTGGTGATCCAACGTCGTCACCCATACGGCTCCGTACGCGGGAAGCACGTGCTCGATCAATCCCGGAAACCCGACGACGCAGATCACGTTCCCCGACACAGCGTCGAGATGGACGAGGTTCGTCCCGGTGCTGGTCGGCTGGCCCAGGTACAGCGCGCCGCCGCCGACGAAGAGCACTCGGGCGTTGATCCTCCGCACGATCACCCGAGTCCCGGGCGGGGCGCTCGGCCGGATGAGCGCGGGAACGGTGCGGCGATGACCCACGCCGGCGATCGCGACGACGACCGCGACGACGACTGCAACACCCGCGGCGACCGCGACTGCGCCGAGGATCTCGGCTCGCCGGCGCGGCCGACGCCGCCGATGAGCCGCGAGCAGCTCACGCTCGAGTTGGGGCAGTAGGCTCATGTGCCTTCCTCTCTGAGTTGGTCGCGCAGGCTTGCCAGCCCGCGGCTCACTCGCTTGCGCACGACCGCCGGCGAGCAGGACAGCTCACCGGCGATCTCCTCGTAGGCGCGGTCGTCGATGATCCGGGCGCGGACGGCCTCGCGCTGGTCTGCCGGAAGCTCCTCCAGCAGCTCGAGCGCACCCGAGGACGCGCGCTCGATCCGCTCGATGTCCTCGTCGCCCAGCTCGGTCGGCGCCATCCGGAGCTTGCGCCGGGCCCGGTCGGCGACCACGCCGCGACGGTGGCTGTCGGAGAGCTTGTGCTGCGCGATCCCGAACAGCCAAGCCTGAGCCGGCGCCCCACCCGGCCGGTAGCGCCTGCACGCGAGCAGCACGGCCGCGAACACCTCCGCCGTCAGATCGGCGGCGAGCTCGCCGTCCCCGGTCCGCCGGTGGAAGAACGCCAACATCGCTCGCTCGTAGCGACGATAGAACGCGGCAAACGCATCCGCGTCGCGGGCGGCAGCGGCGAGCAGACGATCATCGCTCTGCGACTCCCAGCTCCCCATGTCGTCCATTAACTCGCTTCCGCGCGGCCGTTGTGACCGATGCGCTAGCGCGCCTGGCGCATCAGCGCGCCGAGATCGGGCATCTTGCCCTGCGCGACCTGCCGCATCACCTTGCGCATCTGCTCGAACTGCTTGATCAGCTGCTTGACCGCCTGCACGTTCGTGCCGGAGCCGCGGGCGATCCGCAGGCGACGGGAACCATTGATCAGCTCGGGATGCCGGCGCTCCTCGGGCGTCATCGAGAGGATGATCGACTGGAGGCGGTCGAACTCGCGCTCCTCGATCTTGACCCCGCGAAGCTCCTTGCCCATCCCGGGGATCATTCCCAGCAGTGACTGCAGCGGCCCGAGCTTGCGGATCTGGCGCATCTGCTCCAGGAAGTCATCGAGGCCGAACTCCGCCTTGCGCAGCTTGCGCTCGAGCTCGGCTGCCTGCTGCTCGTCGTAGCTCGCCTCGGCCTTCTCGATCAGGGTCATCACGTCGCCCATGCCGAGGATCCGCTGCGCCATGCGGTCGGGGTGGAAGCGCTCGAACTGGTCGAGCTTCTCGCCGGTTGAGGCGAACATGATCGGCTTGCCGGTGACCGCCTTGACCGAGAGCGCCGCGCCGCCGCGAGCGTCGCCGTCGAGCTTGGTCATCACGACTCCGTCGAACTGCACCACCGCGGCGAACTGCTCGGCCACGTTGACCGCGTCCTGGCCGGTCATCGCGTCGACCACGAGCAGGACGTCGTGGGGCTTGGTCGCCTTCTTGATGTTGGCGAGCTCGGCCATCAGCTCGGTGTCGACATGCAGGCGCCCGCTCGTGTCGATGATGAGCACGTCCTTGCCCTCGGACTGCGCGCGGTCGCGCGCCCACGCGGCGATCTTCACGGGGTCGCGATCGGTGCCCTGCTCGTAAACCTCGGCGCCCGCCTGCGCGCCGACCTTGACCAGCTGATCGACCGCGGCGGGGCGGTACACGTCGCACGCGGCGAGCGCCACCGAGGAGCCGTGTTGCTCGCGCAGGTATCGCGCGAGCTTCGCCGTCGCCGTGGTCTTGCCCGACCCCTGGAGGCCGGCCATCACGATCACCGTGGGTGGCCGCGGCGAGAAGGAGACCTCGCGCGCGGCGCCGCCCATCAGCTCGGTCAGCTCGTCGGAGACGATCT
Source organism: uncultured Solirubrobacterales bacterium (assembly GCA_963849285.1). GTDB lineage: Bacteria > Actinomycetota > Thermoleophilia > Solirubrobacterales > Solirubrobacteraceae > Palsa-465. The sequence continues at coordinate 500,402 of CAWKGS010000005.1, read as the reverse complement.
TCACGACCTGCTGGCCCGGGTTGAGCTGGCCGACTACGTCGGCGCCCAGCGCCCGCTCCCTGACGGCGTCGGTGAATGTCTTGACGACCTTGAAGTTGACGTCGGCTTCGAGCAGCGCGAGGCGGATCTCGCGCATCGCCGCGGAGATGTCGGCCTCCGTCAGCGTGCCGCGGCCGCGGACATCCGCGAGCGTCGCCTGGAGCTTCTCGGCGAGGGTGTCGAACACGGATTTGAGGCTAGTGGATCGGAGCCGGCGGTCCCGAGTTCTCGGACGCCTCGACCACGCCGCGCTCAGCGAACGCCTTCGCGATCCCCCCGAACGCGTCGGCGAACTCGGAGGGGATCACGAACACCTTGTTCGCGTCGCCCTGGGCGAGCTGCGGGAGCATCTGCAGGTACTGGTAGCTGAGCAGCTGGCGGTCGGGCTTGCCGTCGTGAATGGCCTTGAAGACGGTCCCGATCGCCTTCGACTGGCCCTCGGAGCGCAGGATCGCGGCCTGCTTCTCGCCCTCGGCCTGGAGCACCGCCGCCTGCTTCTGGCCCTCGGCGGTCAGGATCTGCGACTGCTTGACTCCCTCCGCGGTGAGGATCGCGGCACGCCGGTCGCGCTCGGCCCGCATCTGCTTCTCCATCGCCTCCTGGATCGTGCCGGGCGGATCGATCGACTTGATCTCGACGCGATTGACGCGGATCCCCCACCTGCCGGTAGCTTCGTCGAGAACGCCTCGCAGCTGCGCATTGATGTGGTCGCGGCTGGTCAGCGCGTCCTCGAGCGACAGCGAGCCGATCACGTTGCGAAGCGTCGTGACGGTGATCTGCTCGATCGCCTGCAGCGGGTTGGCGACCTCGTAGGTCGCCGACTTCGCGTCATTCACCGTGAAATACAGGACGGTGTCGATCTGCACGACGAGGTTGTCGGAGGTGATCACCGGCTGCGGAGTGAAGGACACCACCTGCTCGCGCAGGTCGATCAGTGGCTTGAGCCGGTCAACGAACGGCATCAGCACGGCTAGGCCGGGGCCAAGAGTTCGGTTGTATCGACCCAGCCGCTCGACGATTCCGGCCCGCGCCTGCGGGACGATCCGAATCGTGCGGGCGAACATGACGATGAGGAAGACCACCACGACGGCGGCCACGATCAGTCCAGCCATTGCCCCACTGCTCCTTTACATGACGAGCGCGGTCGCGCCCTTGATCTCGACAACGTGCACGCGCTCCCCCTGCTCGATCATCTGATCGTCGTCGAATGCTCGCGCAGTCCAAACCTCGCCATCGACCTTGATGCAGCCGACGCCCTCGTCGTTGGCGATCCGCTCGACGACGATTCCCTGCTTGCCGATCAGCGCGGCGGCGCCGGTTCGCAGCTGCGGGGCCGAGCGCATGTGGCTGACGGCGATCGGGCGCAGCGTCAGCAGCGTCAGGAGGGACACGACGACGAACGCGATCCAGGACGGGGCGCCGCTGGCACCCAGCGCATCGACGATCGCAGCCACGGCGGCACCGAGCGCGAACGGCGCCAGGAAGAAGCTCGTCGTGAGCATCTCGCCAATCCCGAACGCGCCGGCGGCGATCACCCACAGAATCCAGCCTGACATGCACCGACGAGCTTATCGCGGCAACTGGGGCCCATTTGCAAGGGTGCGCCTCGCCCGCGACCGCCCTGAGCGTGGCTAACTCACGAGCGCGCGGGCGTAATCGCCCGCGTCGAACGGACGGAGGTCCTCGAGCTGCTCGCCGATCCCGATCAGCTTCACCGGGATCCCGAGCTCGTGCGCGATCGCGAGCGCGATTCCGCCCTTCGCGGTGCCGTCCAGCTTGGTCAGCACCAGTCCCGTCACATCGATTGCCTCCGAGAACATCCGTGCCTGTCGCAGCCCGTTCTGGCCGGTCGTGGCGTCGACGGTCAGCAGCGTCTCGTGCGGCGCGTCGGGCAGCTGCTTGGCGATCACGCGCCGCACCTTTGTCAGCTCGGCCATCAGGTCGTCCTGGGTGTGGAGCCGGCCGGCGGTGTCGATCACGACCACCTCAGTGCCGTCGCGCCGCGCGGTTGCGATCGCGTCGTAGGCGACCGCGCCGGGGTCGGCGTTCGGAGGGCCCTTCACGAAGGCGGCGCCGGCGCGCTGCGCCCACACCTCGAGCTGCTCGACGCCCGCGGCGCGAAACGTGTCGCCCGCGGCGACCGCGACGGAGCGCCCGAGCTCCTTGCTCAGATGCCACGCGAGCTTCCCGATCGTGGTGGTCTTGCCGGTGCCGTTGACCCCCGCGACCAGGATCACGGTCGGACGCGCCGCGAGACTGATCCGGTCCTCCCCGGTCCGCGCGATCTCAGCCAGCAGCTCGGTCAGCCGTAGCGTCAGCGCCTCCCCGCCGGAGATCTCGCCGCTGGTCGCTTCGCGCTCGAGCTGCTCGACGACCTTCGCGGTCGTGCTCGCGCCGACGTCGGCATAGATCAGCGCTTCCTCGAGCCGCTCCCACGTCGCCTCGCTGAGATCCTCGAACAGCGTCGCCTGGATCTCGCTCGTGAGCGCCTGTCGGGTCTTGCGCAGGCTCTCCCGCAGCCGCCGGAAGCGCCCCCCTCGCGGTTCCTGCGCCTCCGCCGTCTCCTCCTCGGGCACGGCCGGCGCTCCGCCGTCGACGATGAACAGATCCCGCCAGTCGCGCGCCATCGGGCGGCGACGTTACCAGCGCTCGCTACGCCGCCTGGTCCTGGACCAGCCGCCGGGAGACGACCTTCGAGATCCCGTCCGCGCCCATCGACACGCCGTAGAGCGAGTCGGCGGCCTCCATCGTTCGCTTCTGGTGGGTGACGACGATGAACTGGGCGCGCTTGGAGTAGCGCCGGAGCAGCTCGAGGAAGCGATCGATGTTCAGATCGTCCAGCGCGGCCTCGACCTCGTCGAGGATGTAGAACGGACAGGGCCGCGCGAGGAACACCGCGAACAGGAACGCGAGCGCGGTCATCGACTTCTCGCCGCCGGAGAGAAGCGACAGGCGCTTCATCGACTTGCCGGCCGGCGTGATCTCGATCTCGACGCCGAGCAGGTCCTCCTCTTCGGTGAGCTCCTCGGACGCGTCCCCGTCCGGCTCCTCGCCGTCGGCGTCGGTCTCGTCGGCGTCCGCGCCGCCGAGCACCCGGGCGGGTCCCTCGCGCTCGGTGACGAGCCGCAGCCGCCCCTTGCCGCCGGGGAACATCTGCTCTGCCAGCTCCTCGAAGTTGGCGGCGGCGGCGGCGAAGGTCTCCTCGAACGTCTCTCGGATCTGCCGGTCGGTGTCGGCGATCAACCGCTCGAGCTCGCGCATCGCCGTCTCGAGATCCGCGCGCTGGCGCTCCAGCTCCTCGACATGGGCGACGGCCTCGGCGTACTCCTCCTGCGCGAGCGGGTTGACCGGGCCGAGCTGCTCGCGGCGGCGCGCGAGACGCTCGAGCCGCCCGCGCAGCGACTCCCGCTCCTCCTCGCCGAGCGCCTCGGCCGCCGGGCTCGCCTGCAGCTCGAGCCGCGCGGCGAGCTCGCCGAGCTCGCGCTCGGTGTCCTGCGCCTGGTCGCGCGAGCGCTGCAGACGCACCTCGGCCTCGGTCAGCGTCTCGCTCTCGCGATGCAGCTCCGCGTGCAGCGACGCCTCCTCCTGCGCGCACTCGCGCAGCTCGATCGCGATGTGCTCGCCCGCCTCGCGATCCGCGTTCAGGGCCGACTGGAAGCCCGCGTGCCGAGCCGCGATCGCCTCGGCGACCGTGCCGAGGGCGCTGAGCGCCCGCTCCAGCAGCGGGAGCAGCCCGCGGTCCTGCTCGACCGCCGCCCGCACCCGGGCGATCCGCTCGCGCCGCTCGGTGCGCTCGCGCTCGACGCGCTCGATCATCTGGCGCTCGACGGCGAGCTCAGCCTGCAGCTGCGCCCGCCGGCCCGCATTCGGGCCCTCGTCGGGTGCGGATCGCCGTCGCTCGATCAGCGTCTGCAGCCGGCGCTCCTGCTCGGTTGCCTCGTCGCGGTCCTGGACGGCGGCGCGATGGGCGGCGATCCTCCGCTCGCGCTCTGCCTCCAGCGCCCCCGCGTCCTGGACGGTCCGCTCGAGCGCGCCGGCCGCATCGTGCTCGGCCTGCGCCGCTGCCGCAGTCGCGCGCATCAGCTCCTCGCGCCGGTTGCGCTCCGCGAGCACCCGCTCCTCGCCGACGGCAGGCGCTTGGCGCAGCTCCCGGGCGCGGCCGGACCAGACCCTGCCGGAGATCGTCACCGCGACCCCGTCGAATCCGTCGGGGACCTGCTCGATCGATTCGACCAGCCACGTCTCGCGCAGCAGCGTCCGCGCCAGGCCGGCGCTCGCGCCCGAGCCGCGCACGAGCTCCGCAAGCGCGACGGCGCCCGGGATCGGTGGCAGCCCCGCGGGCGCGCCGTCGCCTGCGCCCGCGATCAGGGTGCGGCCCCCGTCGGCGCCGGCTCGGTCGAGGAGCTGTCCGCCGGCGGCGCGGTCGGGGACGATGGCCGCTCGCAGCCGCCCGTCGAGCGCTGCGGCCAGCGCGAGCTCGTAGCCGGGCTCGACGTCGATCTCCGCGGCCAGCGAGGATGCGCCGCCGGCGGGCGCGGCCTGGCCGCGGAGGAACTGGTTGACGGTCGCCAGCTCGGCCCCGACGCGGGCGGACTCGCGTCGCGCCGCCTCGACGCCGCGTTCGGCCTCGCGGATCGCGCCGCGCGCCTGCTCGAGCCGCTCGTCGGCGAGCGCCCGGCCGCGCTGTGCCTCCTGCACCGCCGCGTCGAGCTCGTCCAGCTGCTCCCCGATCGCCTCGCGCTCGCGCTCGAGCTCGGCGAGCTGCCGCGCCAGCTCAGCCTGGTGGTCGCGCTCGAGCGCGGCAAGCTCTGCTTCGAGCGCGCCGATCCGCTCCGGCGCGGCGTCGTCGGGCCGCTCATCCTCGGCCTGCTCGCTCAGCTTCGCGAGCAGCGCGCTGCTGCGCTCCACGCGCGCGGAGATCGTTGCGTGGGCGCCCCGCACGGCCTCCGCCCGGAACCCCACGCGTTCCCCGGCCGATTGGGCGGCGAAACAGCGGCGCGAGAGCTCCTCGCGCTGGGCGCTGCGCTGGGCGAGCGCCTCCTCGGCCGCTTCGCGGCGCTTGGCGACGGCCTCGAGCTTCGCCTCGACCTGCGCGCGCCTCGCCCGGGCGCCGGCGGCGGCGTCACGCGCGCCCGCGAGCGCCTCGAGTCGCAGGCGCAACTCGTCGCGAGTGAGCTCCCAACGAGCCTCCAGGGACTGCCGCTCGAGCCGCGCGTGCAGCTCCGCGGCCTCCGCCTGGCGCTTGAGCGGGCGCAGTCGCGAACGGGCCTCGCGCTCGACGTCGAGCGCGCGGTCGAGGTTGTCCTGAGTGCGCGCGAGCTTCAGCTGCGCGCGGCGCCGGCGCTTGCGGTGCTTGCCGAGCCCCGCTGCCTCCTCGATCAGCAGTCGCCGGTCGCGCGGCTTGGACGTGACGATCGACTCGACCCGGCCCTGCGAGATCACCGAGTGCATCTCCTTGCCGAGCCCGGTGTCCGACAGGAGCTCGATCACGTCCGTCAGCCGGCAGCGCGCGCCCGCGAGCCGGTATTCGCCCTCGCCGCTGCGATCCAGCCGGCGCACGATCGAGATCTCCGGCACGCCGAGATCGAGCGTGCCCTCGCTGTCGTCGAGCACGAGCTCGACCTCCGCGCCGCGCCCGGCCTGGCGACCGGGCGCCCCGCCGAAGATGACGTCCTGCATCGATTGACCGCGGACCGCCACCGGGGATTGCTCGCCGAGCGCCCACAGGACGGCGTCGGTCACGTTCGACTTGCCCGACCCGTTGGGGCCCACGATCACGCTCACCCCCGGGCCGAACTCGAGCCTGGTCCGGTCGGGAAACGACTTGAAGCCCCTGAGGATGATCGACTTCAGGTACACGGCGCTAGTGCTCCAAGGATTCGAGCGCCACCTGCGCGGCTTCCTGCTCGGCGTCCTTCTTGCTGCGCCCGACGCCGCGTCCCACCTCGACGTCGCCGATCCGGGCGCTGATCGAGAAGGTCCGGTTGTGGGGCGGACCCTGCTCGTCGACCACGTCGTAGGAGACCAGCGAGCCGCGCCGCGCCAGCAGCTCCTGGAGCGCGGACTTGTAGTCGACGGGACGCTCGAGCGCGCCATCGATCTCGGGCATGAACGCCTCGACCACCGCCTCGGCCGTTCGCTCGTAGCCGAACGCCAGATAGCACGCTCCGATCACCGCCTCGATCACCGACGCCAGCACGCGCTCGGTCGCCGTCAACGCGGGCACCGTCGCCGCCGCCGCGGGCGGCGCCGCCTCGCGCAGCCGCTCGCGGATGCCAAGCCGCTCGGCCACCGCTCGGCAGGATCGCCCCGAGACCGCCTGCGCGCGGATCTTGGTCAGCCGCCCGGCGCCGAAGCGCTCCGCTTCCAGCCTCGGATACAGGTGCGCCGTGACCGCCAGCGCCAGCACGCTGTCTCCGAGGAAGGCCAGGCGCTCGTAGGACTCCACGCGCCGCGCGGTCCAGGATGCATGGGTGAAGACGGGTGCCGACAGCTCGGGCGGGAGCTCCCCGAGCAGCGCCGCGAGCTCCGCTCCGGCCACCGGTCGGCGCTGGTCCTCGCTCACTTGCTCGATGCTCACTCAGTTTCGGGGCCTTGGCTCGCGGTCGCGGACGGGTGCGGACCCGCTCCGCTGGCGAGCACGAACTCGACCGCCTGTCCGACGGTCAGGATCTTCGCCGCCTCCTCGTCGGAGATCTTCACGCTGTAGTTGTCCTCGAGCTCCTGGACGAGCGTGTACAGATCGAGCGAATCGGCTTCGAGATCCTCGCGGAACCGCGTCGACTCCTGGATCGTCTCGGGGTCTACCTCGAGCTCCTCGGCCAGGTGCGCACGGATCAGCGAGAAGATCTGCTCGCGGGTCATCGGCGCGACACCGTAGCCGCGGCGTCGGACGTGGAGCCGCCGGCCGGGGGTGACTCCGCCGCCTCCTCTCGCGATGAGCGCAGCGCGCCTGCCTGCTCGAGCGCGGCGCGGGTGCGGCCGATCACGTCCTCCTGGACGCCGCGCGCCGCGACCTCGATCGCGCGCGCGAAGCCGCGCCGCGTGAACCGTCCGTGCGCGACCACCCCGAGCTGGCGCAGCCCGAGCATGTACGCGCCGCCGGGTCCCTCGGGATCGATCTCGGCCCGCAGCGCACGGACGGCGGGGGTCAGCAGCCATCCGCCGAGCTTCGTGCGAGGAGAGGACATCGCAGCGTCGCGGATCGCGCGCAGCGTGCGGGCGGATACCCCCTCGATCAGCTTGAGCGTGATATTCCCCGTGAACCCGTCCATCACGACCACGTCCGCGACGCTCTCCATCACCTGGGTGCCCTCGATGTTGCCGATGAAGTTCAGGTCCTTGCCGCCGGGACCCGCCAGCTGCTCGTGCACGCTGACCAGCTCCGAGGTGCCCTTGCCCGGCTCCTCGCCGTTGGAGAGGAGCGCCACGCGCGGCGAGGGCCGGCCTAGCACCGCCTGCGCGAACGCCGAGCCCATGTACGCGAACTGGACGAGGTGCTCTGGACGGCAGCTGACGTTCGCGCCCACGTCCAGCAGCAGGACCGGGCTCGATCCCGGGACCGGGATCGGCAGCGCCAGCGCGGGACGGTAGATCCCGCGGTCGCGTCGCATGTTGAACAGCGCCGCCGCCAGCGCCGAGCCGGTGGAGCCGCCGGACACGAGTGCCTGGGCGCGCCCCTCCGCGACGGCGCGCGCGGCCTGGACGATCGATGCCTCGGGTGTCGATCGGACGGCGAAGGCAGGGTCGGCCGCCTTGGCGATCGAGACCGGAGCGTCCACGACCTCCACGCCGGCCGGAACCGAGCCGATCTCCGCGGCGGGTCCGAACAGCACGATGCCGATGCCCTGCGCGGCCGCCTGGGCCGCGCCGGCGGCCACCTCCGCTGGGCCGCGATCGGCCCCGCCAGCATCCACCGCGACGACGATCATCGTCGCAGGCTCAGGCGGCCTGGCCGCCGCCGTCCGCGTCGATGACCGTATGCCCCTTGTAGCTTCCGCACGTGGGACACACGCGATGTGGCAGCCGGGGGCTGTGGCACTGGGGACACAGGTTGTATGTCGGTCCCGCGACCTTGTGCTGCGCTCGCCGCTTGGAGGTCCGGGCGTGGGACTGCTTCTGCTTCGGTACGGCCATGGCGGTTGAGGCTATCAGGGCAGGGTCAATCGAACCGGAGCTCGGACAGCTTTCCCCACCGCGGGTCGGGCAGGCGCGCGTGGGAGTGATCGGGCCCCGTCTCGTTGAGGTTGGCGCCGCACTCGGCGCACAGCCCGGCGCAGTCGGGCCGGCACAGGACCTTCGCCGGCAGCACGAGCGCGAGCGCGTCGCGCGCCCACGCGTGGAGGTCGACGACGCCGCGATCGACGTAGGGCGAGTCGAGCTCCTCCCCCTCCTCCGGCTGTGAGACCTCGCGCGCGTCGACCTCGAAGGCCGGCGCGGCCGCCTCGAGGCAGCGCATGCAGGGCCCGCTCAAGCTAGCGCTGAAGCGCAACCGCAGCGCGTAGCCGTCGCCGGTCGTGCGCGAGACGTCGAGCTTGACCGGGACGGTCTGCTCGAGCACCGGGTACCGCTCCCGTCCGAGCGTGAACGGGTCGATCCCGACGTTCAGCTCGAGCCGACGCCCCTCGCCGGCGGTGAGCCGCAGGCCGCTGAGATCAAAAGTGTCAGTACGCAGGGCCATGCTGCGAGCATAGTGCCGGTGTCCGGAGCCAGAAATCCGCGCGCGGTCGACCATTCGGCGACGGCGCGAAGCTGATGTCGAGCTGGTTTCGGACCTACGGCTATGCCGACGTCCTCGACGGGTTCTTCATCGGCGCCTACCCGCTCGATCAGAGCGACGTGCGGCTGCTGGAGCTGATGCGGATCGAGCGCATCCTCAACCTGGTGCAGGACAGCGAGTACCGCCGCGGCGAGCGCGAGAAGGTCGAGGAGGCGCTGGCACGGGCCGGCATCACCGAATACCGGCTCACCCTCGTCGACTACGGTGGCCTGGAGCCCCACGCGCTCGAGCGCGCGGTGACCGAGCTCAGCGCCTGGCTCGACGAGGGCATTCGCACCTATCTCCATTGCCGCGCCGGGTGGCAGCGCTCGGCAGCAGTGGCCGCGGGGGTGATCGCGGCGCGCGAGGGGATCGACGTCGACGACGCGCTCGAGCGAGTGCGCGAGCGCAAGCCGACGGCGCTGCCGCTGCCCCACCAGGTCGAGGATCTGCGGCGCTGGTGGATCGGTCGAACTGCGGCTATTCCGCCGCCCGCAGGCGGGGAATGAGCGTCAGCTCTTCTTCTGCCTGCTCGCGGTCGCGGCTGCTTCTCGGCTCCGCGACGTGCACGGATCGCGCGCTGATCGTCACCGGCTCGAGCTCCGGCAGCTCGCGCTCCTCGGACACCGCGCCGTGGTCGGCGAACCGCCGCGCGCCCGGAAGCACGCGGGCCTCGTAGGACCCGACGGTGTCGTTGTAGGCGCGCACCGCGCTGTTCAGGCGGGTGCCGAGCGTCGCGAGCAGGGTGGAGAGCTTCAGCAGTCGCCCGTGCAGGTCCCGGCCGAGCTCGGAGATCGCCTGTGCCGATTCGGCCACCCGCTCCTGCTGCCAGCCGTAGGCCACCGACCGCAGCAGGGCCAGCAGCGTCGTGGGCGTCGCGATCAGGACGCGTTTCGCCATCGCATCCTCGATCAGCGAGGGGTCGGCGTCCAGCGCGGCGCCGTACAGATGCTCGCCGGGCAGGAACAACACGACGAAATCCGGCGCCGAATCGATCCCGGTCCAGTACGACTTGTCGGCAAGCGCCTTGACGTGCTTGCGCAGCAGGCGCGCGTGATCGCGCAGATGGCGCTCGCGCTCCTCGTCGTCGCGCGCCTGGTAGGCGTCGAGCACGCCCTGCAGCGGCGCCTTGGCATCGACCAGGACCCGCTTGCCCCCCGGCATCCGCACCACCAGATCGGGACGCAGCGCAGCCTCGTCGCCGGCGAACGACGTCTGCTCGTCGAAGTCGCAGTGCTTGACCATGCCCGCGAGCTCCACGACGTTGCGAAGCTGCATCTGCCCCCACTGGCCGCGGGCATTGGGCTTGCGCAGCGCGGTGACGAGCGCCCCCGTCTCCGTGCGGAGCTTCTCGCCCGTCTCGCTGAGCGAGCGCAGCTGAGCCTCGAGACGGCCGCGTGACTCACGCCGCTCCTGGTCCAGCCGCACCAGCTGTGCGTCGACGCGGCCGAGCTGCTCGCGCAGCGGCGCGACGAGCTGCTCGACGGCCTGTTGGCGCTTCTCGAGATCGCCCTTCGCGTTCGCCTGCACGGCCTGAAGCTCAGCCCGCGCGAGCTGGGTGAGCTGCGCCATGCTCGCCTGGAGCGCCTCGGCGCTGAGCGCCTTGAACGACGCCGAGAGCCGCTCCTGCGCGTCGCGGACCGCAGCCAGGCGCTCCTCGCCCAGAGCGCGTTCGTGCTCGAGCTCCGCGGTTCTCTGCAGCAGCTCTCGCTCGAGCTCTGGCGCCCTCGCCGCCTGCGCCGACAGCGACCGGACACGGCCGCGCATCAGCACGCCGGCCGCGCCGGCGCCGGCGAGCAATCCGATCATCAGCCAGAGGGCATTCATGCTGCTTGCGAGGATCGCGCGCGTCCCGGACGGAACGGGCAGAATCTTGCAAATGAGTGCCGGAACGGTCCGGAGCCGCGTCGTCGTACGGGGGCGCGTTCAAGGGGTGACGTTTCGAGACGCGGCACGCGAGCGCGCCCGCGCCCACCGAGTCGCCGGCTGGGTGCGCAACCGTTCCGACGGCAGCCTCGAGGCGGTGCTCGAGGGCGAACCCGAAGCCGTGCGGAGCGTCCTCAGGTTCTTCGAGACCGGGCCGGCGGCGGCGCAGGTCGAGCACGTCGACGTGCGCGAGGAGGATCCCGAGGGACTGAGCGGCTTCGAGATCCGCTGAGGGGCCTCAGCGCACCGCCCCGAGGCGGCGAGCAAGGACGCGGTGAAAGGGTGCACCCGCCCGCAGACCGCGGGCGCACCCTTTGGTCACCGCGCCCTTGGCGTAGACCGGAGCCCCCGCCTGCGCCCGCAAGCGGAGTTGCCGGTCAAGCCTTCAGGAGCTGAAGGCCCCCTGGGGCGGCCGGTGCCCTGCATCACCGGCCGCCTCCGATGGGGACGTGCTTCAGCTTCCCCACCCCTTGGTCCTGGATCGGAGCCTTGGTCTGGAGCACCCGGCGCCGCGAGCCAGCTACTGCCTTGTCGGTCGCTCGGGTCATACGAACCCTGAAACGCCGAGATCTGGAGAAACTTGCGAAAACTCGCGAGAACTTTCTCTGCCCGGCCAGTACGGCAGCGAACGACCCGTGATCTCAGGACGCCAGCGCCTGCTCGAACGCCGCGCGCGCGCTTTCACCGCGAACCGCGAAGACGACTCGCTCGAGCCCCGAGCCGGCCTCGAGGTGCCGGCGGACCTCCTCGAGCTCGATCCGTGCCGCCTCCTGCACGGGGAACCCGCCGACGCCCGTCCCGAACGCGACGAGCGCAAGCGACCTCGCTCCCAGCTCGTCGGCCTTACGCAGCGTGCTCGCGGTCGCCCGGCGGATGATCTCCGCCGAAGTCGGGCCGCCGAGCTCCATCGTCGCCGCGTGGATCACCCACCGGCAGGGCATCTCGCCGCCGGAGGTCTCGACCGCCTCCCCCAGCCCGATCGGCGCCCGCTCGCGGCTCTCGGCATCGATCGCAGGACCGCCCGCACGTGAGATCGCGCCCGCCACGCCGCCGCCGTGGAGCAACCGCGTGTTCGCGGCGTTGGCGATCGCGTCGACCTCCAGCGCGGTGATGTCCGTATCGAGGACTTCGATCAACGCCCGTCGAGGACCTCGGCCGGTTCCTCCTTGCCGGCCAGACGGTCCCGGCCGCGCTGCACCGCGGCGATGAACTTCGAGAGGTTGACCTCGAGCGTGTTGAGGATCTCGTCGGCGTAGTCCTCCGCGCCGAGGCGGATCTCCCGCTCACGCGCGCGAGCGTCCTCGATGATGTCCTCGGCGCCACGCTCGGCCTGCTTGGTGATCTCCTCTTCGGAGATCAGGCGCTCCTGGCGCTCGCGGGCCTCCTTGACGATCCGCTCCGCCTCACGCTTGGCCTCGGCGAGCATCTCCTGGCGCTCCTTGACGATCCACCGCGCCTGCTTGATCTCCTCGGGGATCGTCGCGCGCATCTGGTCGAGGATGTCGTAGATCTCCTCCTTGTCCACGCGCACCTGATCGGTAAGCGGCACCGGCTTGGCGTTGTGTACCAGGTCATCCAGCTTGTCGATCAGTACCAGGACATCCATTGCAGAACCTCTGTTTCGTCAGCGAGCAAGCCGTTCCTTCAAGGCCTTAGCCACCTCGGGCGGGACCATCTCGTCGATGTCTCCGCCGAACGTTGCCAGCTCCTTTACGCCGCTCGACCGCAGGAAACTGTACTCGGAGGAGGCCATCAGGTAAACGGACTCGATGTCCGGAGCCTGCCTGTGGTTGAGCTGATTCATCTCCAGCTCGTACTCGAAATCCGAGATCGCGCGCAGCCCTTTTACGATCGCCATCGCTCCGCGCTCGCGCGCGAACTGGACGAGCAGCGTGCTGAAGGGCTCGACCGTCACGTTCCCGAGCACCCGGGTGGCGTCCTCGGCGAACGCGACCCGCTCCTCGATCGTGAACACGGTTGCGCCTTTGCGCCACGGGTGATTGACGACGCCGACGATCACCTCGTCGAACATCGCCGAAGCGCGGCGGATCACGTCGAGATGCCCCATGGTGACCGGATCGAACGTTCCGGGACAGACGGCGATGCGATTGTCAGGGGCCATAGATGCGAATCGATGTGTCGCCGTAGCGGCGCTGCACCCGCAGAGGCAGATCGAGCTCCAGCGGTGCCCGTCGATCGCTTTCCGCGACGACCCGGGCACCCGGCGCCAGATACGGCTCCAGCGCGGTCGAGAGCTCGCCTCCGAGGCGGTCCGCGAGGCGATATGGGGGATCCAGGAACACGAGATCGTATTGCGGCGCGCCGAAGCTTGCGGCACCGAGGTAGCTGAGCGCCCGCTGCCGTCTGACCTCGGCATGCGCTCCGAGCGTCTCCAGGTTGCGCCGGATCGCCGCGATCGCGGCCGGCGAGGAGTCCACGAGTGTGGCCGACGCGGCGCCTCGCGAGAGCGCCTCGATCGCGAGCGCACCGGACCCGGCGAACAGATCGAGCACGCGCGCGCCCTGCACCGATCCGAGGATCGAGAACAGCGCCTCGCGGGTGCGGTCGGAGGTCGGACGAGTGGCCTGGCCGCGTGGCGCCCGCAGCGTGCGACCGCCGTAGACGCCGGCGATCACCCTCACGCGCGGATCGGTGCCTGGGCCTCGGCGCCGTAGGCGGCGATCAGCGCCTCGCCGAGCAGCGCGTTCTCCGGCTGATCGAGCTGCGCGTCCTCCGCCAGGATTCGCTCCGCGTGCAGTCGCGCCCGCTCCAGCAGCTCCGCGTCGCGCGGAAGCTCCGCCACGCGGAACTGGGCCAGCCCGTGCTGCCGCGTCCCAACCAGCTCGCCTTCCCCGCGCAGCTCGAGGTCGATCTCGGCCAGCTCGAATCCGTCACCGTGCGCGGCCAGGGCTCGGAGCCGCGGCGATTCCTTGGGCCCGAACAGCAGGCAGAGCGACTCGTGCGCGCCGCGGCCGATCCGCCCCCGCAGCTGGTGCAGCTGCGAGATCCCGTAGCGATCGGCGTCCTCGATCAGCATCACGGTCGCGTTGGGCACGTCGATCCCGACCTCGATCACCGAGGTCGCCACGAGCACATCAGCCGCACCTGAGGCGAACGCCGCCATCGCCGCCTGCTTCTCGCCGGAGCGCATCTGCCCGTGCAGGAGGACCACCTCGAAGTCCATGAGCTCGCCGCGTGCGAGGCGCTCGAACTCCTGCGTCGCCGCCCGAGCCTGCAGCAGCTCGGACTCCTCGACCAGCGGGCACACGACGAAAGCCTGCCGGCCGGCGCGAAGCTCCTCGCGGATCCGCTCGTATGCGCGCTCGCGTTCGGCCTCGCTCGAGCACAGGTGGGTGTGGATCGGCCGGCGCCCGCGCGGAAGCTCGCGCAGCACCGTGAAGTCGAGGTCGCCATAGCCGGTGAGGGCGAGCGTCCGCGGGATCGGCGTGGCCGTCATGTGCAGCACGTGCGGGGTCAGCTCGTCAAAGCCCTTGGCGTCCAGCGCGGCGCGCTGACGCACGCCGAAGCGGTGCTGCTCGTCGACGACGGCGACCCCGAGGCGCGCGAACGCGACCTGGTCCTCGATCAGGGCGTGAGTCCCGACGATCAGCGACAGCTCCCCGGTGGCGAGCTTGGCGAGCAGGTCGCTGCGGCGGCGCGCCGGGGTCGAGCCGGTCAGCAGTCCGAGCGGGACCGCCTCACCCGGCAGCAGCGACTGGATCGTCGCGAAGTGCTGCTCGGCGAGCGTCTCCGTCGGTGCCATCAGCGCCCCCTGGTAGCCGTGCTCGACGGCACGCAGCAGCGCGTACAGCGCGACCACGGTTTTCCCCGAGCCGACCTCTCCCATCATCAGCCGCTGCATCGGGCGCGACTGGGCCAGGTCCTCGTCGAGCTGATCGATCGCGCCCCGCTGGTCGCCGGTGAGCGGGAACGGCAGCATCGTCTCGAGCCAGCGGGCGGTCAGCTCGCGCGGCCCGTCGAGCGCGGGCGCGGAGCTCGAGTTGCGCCGCATTCGCCGGCGGCGCAGCAGCGCCAGCGTCCCCAGCAGCAACTCGTCGAACGCGAGCCGCCGACGCGCCTGCTCCAGGTCGCGGTCACCGAGGGGGAAGTGAGCGGCGGTCAGCGCGCCGGCGCGATCCGGGAGCCGCTCGCGATGGCGTAACGCCGTGGGGAGCGGTTCCGGCACGTCGCGCAGGGCGCCGGCGTGCTCGTGCACGAGCGCGAGGATCTGCGTCGACGAGAGTCCCTCGGTGGCCGGATAGTGCGCGACCGCATCCCCGCCGGTGGTCGCATCGCTGGTCCTGGCGTGAGCCTGCACCGCGAAGCGGTTGCGCGCCTGATGGCGGCCGTGGAGCACCACCCGCGTCCCAGGCGGGTACTTCTGCACGAGCCACGGCTGGTTGAAGAACGCGACCTTCAGGCTGCCGGTCTCATCCGCGACCGTCGCCTCGACCAGCGGTCGCATCCCCCGGCGGCGAACCGACCGCGACGAGATGCTCCTGACCTCGACGACCAAGGTCGCGGCCTCTCCGGGGACGAGCTGGGCGATCGCGCGGGCCTCGCGCCGGTCGCGCGGCAGGTGCTCCAGCAGGTCGCCGACCGTTTGCAGGCCGAGGATCTCGGCGGCGTGCTTCGCCTTCGGGCCCTCGAGCTGGAGCGGGGCGTCGAGCTTCGAGCGCCGCGGGTAGCGGACGGGGGCGTGCTCGAGCTCGGCGGGGTCGAGCGGTCGGGCTTCGGCGAAGGCGGTCGGCGGCATGGACCGCCCGTGATGATGGCGCGGCCGGCGGTCGATCTAGCCGAGCGTGAACTCGATCGACGTCCCTGCGGCGGTGCGGAGCTTCATCGCCATCGCGCGGGTGCCCTTGAGAGCGACCGAGTAGACGTTGTGGATGACCGGCACGGTGATCTGGCTGCCGTCGGAGAGCCACATGAAGACGGTCCGGTTGCCGTCCGGGACGACCCCGGTGACCCACTCGGTGCCGTTGCCCGTGCTCGTGGTCAGGAACCCGCCGTTGAGCGGCGTCTCCCTCTTCCCGAGGTCCGCGCAGGTCCCGGCCATCTGCGTGTCCATGTCGCAGAGGCCGGTCGTCCCCGGGATCACCCAGACCCCGTGCGGAAAGCCGCTCGCGGGCGGCTCGGTCTCGGGGACGGGGACGAACCGCGCGGCCCCGACGTTCAGCCCCCCGCCCTGGCGCGCGTATCCGGCCGCGATGCCCTCCGGCATCGGCAGGCTCTCCGCGGCGGTCTTCGGGCTGCGGAAGAGGGCGAAGTGCTCTAGCAGCGAGGGCGCGATCGGGCGCTTGTCGCTGGCGGCGATGGCGCGCAGGTCGGCGCGTTGCCGGCGCTCCGCGTCGAGCAGCCCGTTGTTCGTCGCGAGCACCTTTCCGTCGGAGGCGAACCAGGTCACGCTCGCGACGCGCCATGATGCGCGGCGGTTGCCCGGTCCGCGCCCAGGCGATGTTCTCGGCGACCGACGCGGCGAGATTCTTGCCGCCGATCGTCCAGTGCACGCCCGCGACGCCGTCCGGGACGAGGCTGATCGCCAGGCCGTCGAGCTCGCGTACGAACCCCAGCGGACGATCGACACCGGCCGCCGCCGCCCACGCCGACGATTCCGTGGGGCGTGTACCGCGAGCACGCTGAGGACCGCCTGCCGCGACGCGGTGAGGCCTCGAACGGTCACGAACACACGCACCTCGCCGCCGGCGGGGTCCGGAATCGTCACCGCCAGCCGCGTGAGGCTGCCGATCAGGCTCGGGTTGTGCATGCCGGCGGGCAACGTCCGGTCCGCGGCGGTCTGGGGCCGACGGAGGACGGCCAGCTTGGCGACGAGGGCCCGCGCGCCGGCCGGCACGGGCGCCGCCGGGGCCGGGCGCGACCCGCCGTGGCCGGCCAGCAGGAGCGCGCCGACGGCGAGCGCGACCGCGGCGAGGGAGGCGAGCGCGACGATGACGTTGCCGGCCCCGGGCAGGTGCAGGCGCAAGCCAGGACGCCGGGCGCTCTGGTGCACGAGGGTCGGCGGTGGATCGATCCCCTCGACCTCCGCCCTCATCGCGGTCGTGATCAGCTCGATCAGCTCGGTGTCAGTCGGCATTGCGCACCTCCATCGTCTCGGCGAGCAGCACCCGCATCCGCGCGGTCGCGCGACTCGTGTAGGACTTGACCGTCCCCTCGGAGGCGCCGATCGCAGCGGCCGTCTGCGCCACCGACAGCTCCAGGTAGAACCGCAACACCAGGACCTCCCGCTGGCGCAACGGCAGACTCCGGAGCGCGCCGATCACCGCATCCCGCGAGGCCACCGCGTCCTCGTGGCCGGCGACCGGGAGCTCCTCGATCAACGGCTCCTCCTCCACCCGGCGGCCGAGCCGGCGCCAGTGGTCGCGCGCGAGGTTGACCAGCACCCGGCGGGCGTAGGCGTCAGGTGAGCGCCGCGCCGCGCTCCACCGCCGCGCAACCCGCGTCAGCGTCATCTGCAGCAGATCCTCCGCGAGCGACCGATCCCCGACGAGGAGGTACGCGGCTCGCAACAACGGCGCCGAGGCCGACAAGACGAAGCGTTCGAGCTCCTCGCTGCGGTTCACACCGTTAACAACGTCGCACCAAGCGCGGCGGTTGCCAAGGGGCTTTGGTGAGTTACGGCCGCATAGCGCCCGTAACTCACCAACCGCGGTCTGTTCGGCCGACAATTGCCGCCCGTAACTCACCAACGGCCGTCCTATTCGGCCGACAAATCCCGCCCGTAACTCACCAACGGCCGGCTATTCGGCCGACAAAAGCCACCAGTAGCTCGGCTGCCCGCCCTCGGACAGCTCGAACTCGACCTCGCCCGCGGCGAGCGCCTGCACCGTCTCGTCGTCCAAGGGCGCCTCGGCCCCCCGCAGGCAGGTGATGAGCTCGGCGCTCTCGGCCAGGCCCTCGAGCACGCCCCGCAGCGTCTCTCGGGGCCGCCCCCAGGCGACGATCCGCTCGTCGATGAACCCCACCGCGTCGCCCTCGCGGAAGCGACCTTGGACGTCGTCGCGGGCGGCCGGGGCGACCGCGCCGGTGCGGACGCGATCGAGCGTCTGGTTCATCGCGTACGCGTTCTCCTCCGCCGTGCGCGCCGGCTCGAGGCTGACCGCGGCGGCGAGGCCGGCCTGCACCGAGCGCGAGGGAACGACCGCCACGGTCTTGTCGGAGAGCTCCGCGGCGCGCTCCGCCGCCATCACGACGTTCGGGCTGTTGGCCAGGACTACGACCTCCTCGGCCGGGATCGCATGGATCGCCGCCAGCAGGTCGTACGTGGACGGATTCAGCGTCGGACCGCCGTCGAGCACACGCAGCCCGAAGCCCTCGAACAGTGCGCGCATGCCCTCGCCGGAGCAGACCGCCAGCGCGCCGCAGATCGCGGTCGGCGCGGTCAGGCGCTCGTCGCGTCGCTCGACCTGCTCGCGCATGTCCGCGACGTCGAGGTGCGAGACGGCGCCGGCCTGCGCGAACGCGGCGGTGGCCGCGTTCGGGTCGTCGGTGTGGACGTGGATCTTCAGCGTCGTCTGATCGCCGACGACGAGCACCGAGTCGCCCAGCTGCTCGAGCGCCGCGATGAACCGCCGCGGCTCCAGGCCGCTGCCCGTGACCGCGAAGTTGGTGCAGTAGCGATAGGTGCTGGAGGCGTGCTGCGGATGGGTGACCCGCGCGGGCGCGTGGTGCTCGAGCTCCGGCGGCTCGGAGCCGCGGAGCGCACCGATGATCCCGGCCAGCAGCACCGTCAGGGCGTACCCGCCGGCGTCGACGACGCCCGCCTCGCGCAGCACCGGCAGTAGGTCCGGGCCGCGGCTGACCGAGTCCTCCCCGGCCTTCAGGGCCTGCTCGATCACCTCGGCGATCACCGCGTTCTGCTGCTCGGCCGTGGCTTCGGGACCGAGCCGCGAGTCCTGCGCGTGCGCGAGCTCGGAGGCGACGCGAACGGCCATCTCGCGCACCACCGTCAGGATCGTGCCCTCGGCCGGCTCGCGCACCGAGCCGTACGCCTGATCGGAGGCGCGCGCCATCGCCGCGCCGATCAGCACCGGGTCGACCAGCTCTCCGGGGCGGCTGGCGAGCTCCTCAGCCGCGCCGCGGATCAGCTGCGAGAGGATCACGCCGGAGTTGCCGCGCGCCCCCAGCAGCGCCGCGCGCGCGACCGAGGCGACGATCTCGTCCCGGCCGATGTCGTCGATCGTGCGATCCTCCGAGGCGTCCGCGAGACGGTCGAGCTCCTGCAGCACCGCACGCAGCGTCAGCACCATGTTGTCGCCGGTGTCGCCGTCGGCGACCGGGAACACGTTGAGGTCGTTGACCTCCTCGCGCCGAGCCTCCAGCGCCGCGAGCCCGGCCTCGAGCACGACGCGGAAGCGGAGGAGACTGGGGTCGGACACCGGCCGACCCTAGTGCTTGGTGACCCGGCCCGTGAGAAGTAGTACGCCGACGCGCACTATCGGGCTTTGGTGACCTTGCCGGCCTTGAGGCATCGCGTACAGACGTACACGCGCCGGGTGGTTCCCCCGTCGTTGATCCTGACGCGCTGCAGGTTCGGCTCGAACCGCCGCTTGGAGGCGACCATCGAGTGGCTGCGACTATGGCCGAACGCGGGGCCCTTCGCGCAAACGTGACACACCTTCGCCATGGCGCGCGAGTATAGAGGTGATCAGATGGCGAAACCCGCCGGGCCGCGCCGGGCCGCCAGCTCGCGCTTTACCGCAAGCGAGGCCAGCGCCGCCTCGACCGCGTGGCGGCCGGTGTCGCGCTTGGAGCCGCCGGCCACCCGCGCCATCGCCTGCTCCATCGAGTCGACCGTGAGCACGCCGAACCCGCACGGCACGCCGGTCTCGAGCTGGACCTGCTGGATCCCCTCGCTCGCGCCGCGGCAGACATAGTCGTAGTGGTCGGTCTCGCCCCGGATCACCGCGCCCAGGCAGACCACCGCCTCGAACCGGCGCGACTGCGCGGCGTACATCGCGATCACCGGCAGCTCGAACGCCCCGGGCACGTCGAAGCGCTCGATCTCGGCGATGCCGGCCTCCTCGAGCGCGGCCCGGGCGCCCGCCTCGAGCCTGTCGGCGAGCTCCTCATAGAAGCGGGCAACGCACAGCGCGACCCGCGGAGCCTCGCTCACGTCTCGCGGCCGCGATCGGTGCGGCGTTCGCCGTGGATCATCTCCTCGTCGAGCGCCAGGCCCTGATGGTGCAGGGTGTGCCCGAGCCGCTCGCGCTTGGCGCGCAGGTACGCCTCGTTGTGCGGGTTGGGGAGGTGCTCGATCGGGATCTGGTCGGTGACCGACAGGCCGTAGCCGGCCATCCCGGAGATCTTCTTGGGGTTGTTGGTGAGGATCCGGATGCTGCTCAGTCCGAGGTCGACCAGGATCTGCGCCCCGATGCCGTAGTCGCGCAGGTCGGCCGGCAGCCCGAGCCGCAGGTTCGCGTCGACGGTGTCGAGGCCCTCCTCCTGCAGCTTGTAGGCCCGCAGCTTGTTCAGCAGCCCGATCCCGCGCCCCTCCTGGCTCAGGTACAGCAGCACGCCGAGACCCTCGCGTTCGATCATCGCCAGCGCGGACTCGAGCTGCTCGCCGCAGTCGCAGCGCAGCGAGTGGAACACGTCGCCGGTCAAGCACTCCGAGTGCACCCTCACCAGCACGTCCTCTTTGCCCTCGACGTCGCCCTTGACCAGCGCGACGTGGTGCTTCTTGTCGACGAGCGAGCGGTAGCCGATCGCGGTGAAGTCGCCGAAGGCGGTAGGGAGCTTCGTCGCCACGACCCGTTCGATCAGCTTCTCGTGGCGGCGGCGGTAGGCGATCAGATCGGCGATCGTGATCATCTTGAGCTGGTGCTTGAAGCAGTAGACCGCGAGGTCCTCTGCACGCGCCATCGAGCCGTCCTCGTTCTGGATCTCGCAGATCACGCCGGCGGGGTTCAGCCCGGCGAGCCGCGCCAGGTCCACCGAAGCCTCGGTGTGGCCGGTCCGCTCGAGCACGCCGCCCGGCTTGGACTTCAACGGGCGTACATGGCCCGGCTTGACGATGTCGTCGGGCCCCTTGGTCGGATCGATCGCGACCTGCATCGTGTGCGCCTGATCGTGGACGCTGATCCCGGTCGTGACGCCCTCGCGCGCCTCGATCGTGACCGTGAACGGCGTCTCGTGCGCGCTCTCGTTCTTGAGCGTCATCAGCTCCAGCCCGAGGCCGTCGCAGCGGTCGGGAGTGAGCGCCAGGCAGATCCAGCCCCCCGCCTGGCGGGTCATGAAGTTGATCGAGTCGGGCGTGACGAACTGCGCCGCCATCACCAGGTCGCCCTCGTTCTCGCGGTCCTCGTCGTCGACGACGACGACCATCCGGCCCGCGGCGATGTCCTCGATCGCCTCCTCGATCGTGGCGAATGCGATCTTCTCGGTTGTGCTCATCGGTTCACCAGCTTCTCCACGTACTTGGCCAACACGTCGACCTCCAGATTCACTCGCGTCCCCGGACGTGCCTTGCCGAGGTTGGTGCGTTGCAACGTCTCAGGTATCAGAGAGACGGTAAAGGAATCGCTTTCGAGCGAAGCCACCGTCAGGGACACGCCGTCCACGGCGATCGAGCCCTTGACGACCACGTAGCGGAGCAGCTCGGGGCCGGCCTCGATCCGCACACGCCGCGCGAACCCATCCGGTTCGACGGCCGCGATCTCGCCGATCGCGTCGACGTGCCCTTGGACGATGTGGCCGCCGAGCCGCTCGCCGGCGCGCAGCGGCAGCTCCAGGTTGACCTCATCGGCGTCGTCCACGCCGCCCAGCGAGCTGCGAGCGAGCGTCTCGTTCATGACCTCGGCGTCGAAGCGGCCGTCGGAGACCGCAGCAGCCGTGAGGCATACCCCGTTGACGGCGACCGAGTCCCCTTCCGAGAGCTCGGCGGCGAGCGCGGTGGCGACCGTCAGGCGAACGCCGTCGACCGACCGCCGCACGCCCTCGACTCGCCCCAGCCCTTCGATCAACCCGGTGAAGATCGCTCACCACTCCTTCATCCGCGCGGAGATCAGCAGGTCCCCCCCGATCCGCTCGCATTCCAGCGTGAGCGCGTGGGTGGAGTCGGCGATGCGCTCCACTCCCTCCCCCTCGAGCGGGTCGCGGGCGGTGCGCCCGCCCAGCACCAGCGGCGCGAGGAACAGCCTGATCTCGTCGATCTCGTCCGCGTCCAGGAAGGCGCCGGCGAGGTGCGGGCCGCCCTCCAGCAGGATCGAGGTGATGCCGTCGGCCCCCAGCTGATCGAGCGCCGAGCGCACCCGCGCGGGCTCGTTCTCACCGGTGGCCACGATCACGTCCACGCCATGGGCGTCCAGCGCGTCGGTGGCGGTCCGGGGGGCGGCGCGGGACGCCACGATCGTCAACGGGACCGCCGGTGCATCCGCCACCAGCTTTGCGGTCAGCGGCAAGCGGGCGAGCGAGTCGAACACGATCCGCCGCGGCTGGCGGGTGACGCCGTCGATCCGCGAGGTCAGCAGCGGGTCGTCGGCCAGCGCGGTGCCGATTCCGACCGCCACGCCGTCGCACTCGGCCCGCCACCGGTGCGCGCGCTCGCGGCTGTCCTGACCGGAGATCCACTTCGAGTCGCCGCCCTGGGTGGCAACCTTGCCGTCGAGCGTCATCGCGGACTTGAACAGCACCCAGGGCCGGCCGGTGCGGGCCCATTTGCGAAACGGCTGGTTGAGCAGGCGAGCGCTCTGCGCCAGTTCCCCTTCGGCGACCACGACCTCGACGCCCTCGTCGCGCAGGATCCCGAGCCCGCGACCGGAGGCATGCTCGGAGGGGTCCTCGGAGGCCACGACGATGCGCCCGATCCCGGCGCGGCGAATCGCCTCGGTGCAGGGCGGCGTCTTGCCGGTGTGGCAGCACGGCTCGAGGGACACGTACAGGGTCGCCTCGCTGAGGTCGCGATCGCCGGCGGCGGCGATCGCCTCGACCTCGGCATGGGGGCCGCCGAACACGCGGTGGAACCCCTCGCCGATGACCTCCTCATCGCGCCCGATGACGGCGCCGACGAGCGGGTTGGGACTGACCTCGCCCCGCCCCCGCAGGGCCAGCTCGATCGCGCGAGCCAGGTGACGGCGATCGGTGTCGGAGGTCGAGGACATCAGCTGTATTCCCAGCATAGAACCGGCGTCTAAGCGCCGGTCAGGCCGCAGGCGGCGTTGCACCGAGCGTCAGCTCGGCGCCCCGCACTTGCCGCCCATCAGCCGGTAGACGCTCATCTCGGGCCCGGGCAGGCGATACACGCTCGGGTAGTAGTCGATCGACCAGTCGAAGTTGAACGGCACCGGGTGGGCGCCGGGCCGCAGCGGGCTGACGTGGTACATCAGCCGAGCGCGCTGCGCGAGCGCGCCGTAGTACGCGACCGCCTCGGGGTCGGACTTCGGCGAGGCGAACGCCCGGCCGGCCTGGAGTGAGCCTTCGACCAGCCAGCAGTAGCCGTTCTTGACGTAGTTGTCCAGCAGCGCCGGGCGCAGCGTCCGCTCGTACTCGTCGACGAGCACGTAGCGGAACTGGCCGGGCGGCAGCGGCGTCCCGTTGTCGAGGATGTTGCTGAACCAGGTGGCGAAGCGCGTCCACCGCTCCCCGGTCGTCGTATAGGGGAGCGAGGCGCCGACGTCGGTCGCCCAGTTGTCGGGCACCACCGGCTCGATCACGACCTTCGAGCCCGCGGGGACGTTGGCGACCATCCACGCCCTGGTCAGGTTGCGGGTGTCCGGCCGCGACAGGACGAGATCGCTGTGCACGTCGCTGACGACGCTCTGACCGAGCAGGACTACGGCGACGGCCCCGGCCGCCGCGACGATCGGGACGCGGTGGGCGCGCACCAGCCACTTGACCAGCTCGAACACGCCGTAGGCCGCGAGCAGCGCGACGATCGGGAAGACGGGCATCAGCCAGCGGCCGAAGAAGCGCTGCTCGTCGCCCATGAACGCGATGAACACGATCGGCGCCGGCACGAGCACCAAAGCCAGCGCGATCCGGCGCCGCGCCACCAGCAGCACCGCGCCCGCGAGGGCGCCCAGCGCCGGGATCCAGCCCAGGCCCCACGTGAACGTCCACAGGTAGTAGAAGGTGCCGCTGCCCGCGGTCGTGCCGAGCTTCACCGGGTCCTCGCCGGCAGCGAGCGACGCCTGCTGCGAGATCCCGGAATGGAATGCGGAGAAGTCCAGCACCGCGTACGGATTTGCGAGCACGAACGCCGCGATCGCGGCGAGCACGCCGACCGCCATCGACCGCAGCGCGGGCCACAGGCGCCCGCCGGCCGCGTCGAACAGGAACGCGAACAGCAGGCAGACCAGCGTGATCCCGCCGGTGTACTTGGTCGCGGCCGCCAGGCCCACGCCGGCGCCGGCGATCGCGTAGTCGCGCGTCCGTCCGGTGCGCATCACGCCGGCGATGCCGTACATCGAAAGCGCGACCGGCGCCAGCGCCGGGACGTCGTTCAGCGCCAGGTGGCTGTAGAAGGTAGGCAGGAACGCGAACCCCAGGATCGCTGCCGCGAGCAGCCCGACCGTGCGGTTGAAGAACCGGGCCCCGGCCAGGTAGGTGAGCCAGACGGCGACCGTCCCCAGCACCGCCGCGACCACCCGCGCGATCACGAATACCTCGGTCGGATTGGTGGTGAACGCGCGCATCAGCGCGTCGCCCGAGCCGAACCACAGCTCGAACACGATCCACAGCAGGTAGGAGTAGCCGGGCGGGTTCAGAAAGTAGTTCGGATTCAGATCGTGATTGAAGAACCCGATCGCCTTCGGCACGAAATGCGCCGCCTCGTCGCTGTTGTAGCTGTAGGGCAGACCCTGCTTGATGCCCCACAGGCGCAGCGCCAAGGTGACCGCCAGCAGCACGCCGAGCGCGACGCGCGCGAGCATCGCCTGGCGGGTGTGGATCCCGGCCCGCTGCACCCGCAGGTGCGGCGGGATCTCCGGGGCCGCGGGCTCCTCGGCGCCCGCGGCAGCTCCCGGTCTCCTCAGCGTGCCCGTATCCATAGTCCGCTCACGAGTATCCCGCTACCGTTTGTTTGATGGCGGGCCCGGCAAGCCGGCGCTCCGCGCGCACCCGCACCCCGGCTTCGGCCAGGATTCGATGAAGCTCATCATCCAGATCCCCTGTTTCAACGAGGAAGGACAGCTTCCGCTGACGCTGAGCAGGCTCCCGCGCGAGGTTCCCGGGGTCGACGTGGTCGAGTGGCTGATCATCGACGACGGCTCGACGGATCGGACGATCGAGGTCGCCCGCGAGAACGGCGTCGACCACGTCGTTCGCCTCACCAATCACAAGGGCCTGGCGGCCGCCTTCCAGGCGGGCCTCGATGCGGGGCTGAAGCTCGGCGCGGACGTGATCGTCAACACCGACGCCGATAACCAATACGAGGGATCCGACATACCGAAGCTCGTGGCCCCCATTCTGCGCGGCGACGCGGACATGGTGGTGGGCGACAGGCGAATCGCGACCGTCGAGCACTTCTCCCCGCGCAAGAAGGCGCTCCAGCGGCTGGGATCGTGGGTCGTGCGCCAGGCATCGGCCACGCACATCCCCGACACCACCTCGGGCTTCCGCGCCTACAACCGCGAGGCGGCGCTGTCCATCCACGTCGTCTCGAAGTTCACCTACACACTCGAGACGATCATCCAGGCGGGGAAGCTGCTCGTCGCGGTCGACAACGTGCCGATCGCGACCAACCCGAAGATGCGCGAGTCGCGCCTGTTCCCCTCGACCAGCTCCTACGTGCGCCGCAACGCGCTCTCGCTGTTCCGGATCTACTCGCAGTACCAGCCGCTGAAGGTCTTCTGGGGCGTGGCGCTGGTTTGCGGGATCGCGGCCCTGGCCTTCTTCATCCGCTTCCTGATCCCGTTCATCGAGCACGGCGGCCGAGCCGGCCACATCCAGTCGCTGATCGCCGGGGCCGTGCTGTTCAACACGGCGATGCTGCTCGGTGCGCTCGGGGTGATCGGCGACCTGCTCGACGCGCAGCGCACGCTCTCGCAGCGCACCTACGAGCGGGTCCGCCGGATCGAGCTGCAGCTCGGCGTCGAGCCTTCCCACTACGAGCAGGGCGCCGCGCGGGGCGAGCAGCCCGACCGCGAGGCGCTCGGGGTATGACCTCGGCGGCCCAGGCGGTCCCGACCGGCAACACGTTCGACAAGTACGGCTCGGCCAACCCGGTGGTGCGGCGGCTGATGAGCCGCTTCGAGGCGACGCTCGAGGAGCTGTTCGCGAGCGCCGCGCCGAGCTCGGTGCTCGACGTCGGCTGCGGCGAGGGGGTCCTGACCGCCCGGTGGGCGGCGGCGCTCGGCGACGGGCGCGTGGTCGGCCTCGATCTGGACGACCCAAAGCTGCGAGCGCAATGGGAGACGCGCCGCAGGCCGAACCTCAGCTTCGAGACCGGCAGCGGAGGGCAGCTGCCGTACGCCGACGGCGAATTCGACCTGGTCGCCGCGATCGAGGTGCTGGAGCACATCCAGCGGCCCGAGCTGACGGTCGCGGAGATGGCCCGGGTGGCCGGGGGCCACCTGCTCGTGTCGGTGCCGCGCGAGCCGCTGTGGCGCGCGCTCAACCTGGCACGAGGCGCTTACCTACCCCAGCTCGGCAACACCCCCGGCCACGTGAACCACTTCTCCCGGCGCTCCTTCATCGAGCTGCTCTCGCGCGCCGGTGAGGTGATCGAGGCCCGCTCGCCGCTTCCCTGGACGATGCTGCTGGTGAGGGTTCGCTGATGGCCGATTCGGTCACCGCTGCGCCGAAAGCGGACGAGAACGGCAGCGACGAGCTGAGCGCGGGGAAGGCCGCCGAAGAGCAGGCGGGCTCCTACGCGGCCGGCGCGCGCATCCTCACGATCGGAATCGTCTCCACCGGGGTGTTCACGTTCGCCTATCTGGCGACCGCGAGCCACGTCCTGGACAAGGCCTCCTACAGCCGGATCTCGATCTGCTGGGCGATCATGTTCGTGATCCTCTCGGTGATCTACCGCCCGATCGAGCAGCTGCTCTCGCGGACGATCTCCGATCGTGCGGCGCGGGGGGTCAGCGGCCACCTCCTGCGCGTCCCGGCGATCATCCAGACCTCCTTCGCGCTGCTGTTCCTCGTGATCGCGCTGGCGCTGCGCGGCCCGATCGAGCGCGACATGTTCAACCACTCCACCGCGCTCTACTGGATCCTCCTGATCGGCGTGCTCGCGTACGCGGCGAGCTACTTCGCGCGCGGGTGGCTCGCCGGCCATCAGCGCTTCGCCCTGTACGGCGGGCTGGTGTTCCTCGAGTCCACAAGCCGCTTCCTGTTCGCGCTGGCCGTCGCGGTGGGGATCGGTTCCGGTCAGGGGGCGGTCGGGCTGGGCATGGCGGCCGCGCCGTTCGTGTCGCTGGCGGTGATCCCGTTCGCCTTCAGCCACATCCGCGTGCGCGTCCCGCACGACGTCGAGGTCGCCGATGCGGCGCGCGAGGGACCTGTTCACGGCCAGCTCGAGGAGGCGGCCACCGACCTCTCGCTCAAGCACGGCAGCGGCTTCGCGATCGCGGTCGTCGCGATCATGTTCTCCGAGCAGACGCTGATGAACGCCGGCGTGCTGGTCGTCGCCGCCAACTCGGGGTTCAATCTGACGCTCGGGCTGACCGGCTTCGTGTTCAACGTGCTGCTGATCGTGCGCGCGCCGCTGCAGCTCTTCCAGGCGATCCAGACCTCGATCCTCCCCCATCTGGCCGGGCTCGAGGCGCGCGAGAGCACCGAGGAGTTCAATCGCGCGATTCGGATCACGGTGCTCGTGATCGCCGCCTTCGCGGTCGCGGTCGCCCTCGGGCTGCTCGCGATCGGGCCGCCGGTGATGACGGCGCTGCTCGGCAGCAAGGGCTTCTCCTACGGCCGGTTCGGCCTCGCCGTCGTCGGCCTGGGAATGGGCTTTCACCTGGCGGCCGGGACGCTCAACCAGGCCGCACTCGCGCGCGGCCGCGCCGGCCTGGCGGCCGCGGCCTGGCTGTGCGCCGCTGCGCTGTTCGTCGCCTTCATGATCTCCCGCGCGATCGCCAACGAGGTCACCCGGGTCGAGGTCGGGTACTTCGGGGCGGCGCTCGTGCTGTGCGCGCTGCTGTGGGGCGTCTACCGGCGGGGTACCGCTCAGAGCGCCCCGGCGGCCGCGACCATCGCCGCGTAGGCGGCGGCCGGGTCCTCGGAGCCGAACACCGCAGAGCCCGCCACGAACACGTTCGCGCCCGCCTCCGCGCACGGCCCCGCCGTCCGCTCGTGCATGCCGCCGTCGACCTCGAGCGCGACCTGGTCGGGAAGCAGCTCGCGCAGCCGCCGGATCTTGTCGAGCGAGGCCGGGATGAACTCCTGAGCTCCCCATCCGGGGTTAACGGTCATGCACAGCGCCATGTCCAGCGACTCCGCGGCGACCTCGACCAGGCTCGTCGCGGGCGTGCCGGGGCAGATCGCGGCGCTGGCGGCGCAGCCGGCCTCGCGCACGGCGCTCAGCGCGTAGTGGACGTGCGGCGTGGCCTCGAAGTGGATCGTGATGCTGTCGGCGCCCGCGCGGGCGAACTCCTCCACCTGGCGCTCGGGCCGTTCGATCATCAGGTGCACATCGAGCATGCCGCCGGCGTCGTGGACCTGCTCGGCGAGCGCGGAGACGGCCACCGCGCCGAAGGTGATCGGCGGGACGAAGTGCCCGTCCATGACGTCGACGTGGATAACGCGCGCGCCGGCGGCGAGCACCTCGGCCACCTGTGAGCCCAGCCGGGCGAAGTCCGCAGACAGGATCGAGGGCGCGACCCGCCGCCCGAGCAGCAGCTCCGGCGCCAACCCTCAGACCTCCCTGAGCATGCTGCCTTGGCAGTGGTTGCAAGCGACCATCGCCGTGCTCGACATCCGCACGATCGTCGAGTGCTCGCCGCAATTGGGGCAGACCGATACCAGCTCGTAGCGTTGCAGGCAGTAGACGCAGCGATAGCGGCCCGGCACGGCGGTTGGTCGCAGCCATGGCTCACCACAGCCCGGGCAGGTGGGCCCGAGGTTGATCGAGGCTTCGCTCAAGGTCGACGAGAAGCCTAGCGACGGGCTATGGTCTGCGAAGCGGAGCGATGAAGAAGCCGTCGGTGCCGTCGCGATGGGGCAGCAGCTGGATCGCAGGTTCCGCGGCCTCGAACTCGGGGTGCTCGCGGAGGAAAGACGCGATCAGCTCGGGCCCTTCCCGGCGCGAGATCGTGCAGACGGAGTAGACCAGCCTGCCGCCGGGAGCAGTCGCCGCCGCTCCCGCATCGAGGATCCCGCGCTGAACGTCGGCGAGCTCATCGATCCCCTCGGCGCTCGCGCGCCAGCGGCGGTCCGGGCGCGATTGCAGGGTCCCGAGGCCGCTGCAGGGCGGGTCGACCAGCACCATCTCGAAGCTCGCGCTGGGCTCGATCTCGGTCGCGTCGCGGACCTCGACCCGGACCGATCGCGCCCGCATGCGCTCGCACGTTCGCCGCAGCGCCTCGGCGCGCCCCGGGTGGCGCTCGACCGCCACGATCTCGCCCTCGTCCTCGATCAGCGCGGCCAGATGGGTGCTCTTCGCCCCGGGCGCCGCGCACAGGTCGAGCCCGCGGCGGCCGGGTGCGGGGACCAGCGCGCGCGCGACCCGCATCGAAGCGCGGGACTGGGGCATGATCGCTCCGCGCTCGAACAGCTCTGAGGCGTGCGCGTCGAAGGGCCCCTCGAGGACCAGCGCCTCGGGCAGCTCAGGATCGGTGCGGGCCGGGACCGGCAACGCCTCGATCACCTCCGCGGCGGTGCTGACCAGCTCGTTGACGCGGATCGCGCTCTCTGCCGGCTCGTTGACCGCGCGCAGGAGCGCCCGTGCCTGATCGGGCCCGAGCTCGCGCCACCACATCTCCGCGAGCCAGGGTGGAACCGAATGCAGCACCGCCGCGCCCGCCGGTCCGGAGTCATCCAGCCGCGCGAGGATTTCCCGGCCTTCGCGCGCCGCCCGGCGCAGTACCGCGTTGACGAGCGCGCCTCCGCTGCGGCTCGAGCCCTTCACCAGCTCGACGGTCTCGTTGACCGCGGCGTGCTCGGCGACGCCGTCCATAAACAGCAGCTGCTGCAGCCCGAGCCGCAGGCCCGCGATCACCGCCGGCTCCAGCCGCCGCAACGGGCGGTCGGTCAAGGTCTCGGCGACGTGATCGAGCGTGGCGCACCGCTGCACGGTCCCGTAGGCGAGCGCGGTTGCCAGGGCCCGCTCGCGCGGCTCGAGCCGCGCGGCCTCCGCGTGCAGCGCCCTGTCGGCGTAGGCCCCCTGCTCGAACACCCTGCGGATCACCCTGTAGGCGCACGCGCGCGCGGGCGATTTCACCGGCGGTACCCGCGCAGGTAGTCCTCGCCGCTGATCGCGCGACGCCCGGCCGGCTGGACCGTCAGCAGCTCGAGGGCCCCGGTCGCACATCCGAGCACGGGACGCTCACCGCTCAGATCCAGCGTTCCGGGCGACCTGGCCGCCCCGTCGATCGCGCGCGCCTCGCGCACCCCGAGCCGCTCGCCGTCGCCCAGCTCCAGGTGCGATCCGATGTGCGGCGTCAGGGCGCGCACCGTGCGCTCGAGCTCCACCGCGCTGCGCTGAGGATCAAGCGCGCGGTCCTCGGGCCCGATCTTCTCCGCGTAGGTGGCCTGCGCTTCCTCCTGCTCAGTGCATGGCGGCGAGTCGTCGAGCGCGCGGACGAGCAGCTCCCCGCCCAGCTCCTGCAGGCGCGCGGACAGCGTCCCGTAGGTGTCCTCGCGCCGGATCGGCTCGGGCGCCTGCAGGCAGACCGGCCCGCTGTCCAGGCCGGCGGTCAGGCGCATGATCGAGACGCCGGTGCGTTCGTCGCCGGCCATGATCGCGCGTTCGATCGGGGCCGCCCCGCGCCAGCGCGGCAGAAGCGAGGGATGGACGTTGAGGATCGGGCGCAGCGAGAGCAGCGGCTCCTTGATCAGCGCCCCGAACGCGCACACGCACACGACCTCCGGCTCGTCGGTGGCGATTCGCCGGGCCGCCTCCTCCTCGTTCACGGAGGGCGGCTGGATCAGGTCGATCCCGAGCTCGCGCGCGGCCTGTGCAACCGGCGGGGATGCGAGCTTGCGCCCCCGTCCGCGCGGGCGGTCGGGGCGGGTCACGACGAGCTGCGGCCGGTGCTCGGAGGAGGCCAGCCGGCGCAGGACGGCCGCGGCGAACTCGGACGTGCCGAGGTAGACGGTCCGCAAGTGCAGCCCTAGGCCGCTGCCTGGGCCTCGCGCAGCGAGCGCATCGCCTCCTTGCGCTGCTCGCGCGTGGTGCGATCGAGGATCAGGACGCCGTCGAGGTGATCGATCTCGTGCTGGATGACGCGCGCCTCGAGCCCCGAGGCCTCGATCAGGATGTCCTCGCCGAGCTCGTTGAGACCGCGGACGCGAACGTGGATCGGCCGCTCCACCTCGACCAGCACCGACGGCAGGCTGAGGCACCCCTCCTCCGCGATCTCCGCGTCCTTGCCCGCCCATTCGATCACCGGGTTGATCAGCGCGGCCACCGGCGCCTGCTGCTGGACGCGGTAGACGAGCACGCGGTGCAGCACGCCGAGCTGGGTGGCCGCGAGGCCGACTCCCATCGAGTCGTGCATCAGCGCGCCCATGCGCCCGATCTCCGCGCGCAGCGCGTCGTCGATAAGCCTCACCGGACGGGCCTTCGTGCGCAGCACAGGGTCGCCGAACTTGCGCACGTGCGCGAGCGCCGCGGCGCGCCGGGCGACGAGCTCCGGATCGAGCTGCTCCTGCGGCTCGTCCTCCTCGGGCTCGACCTCGAACGCCTCGTCGCCAGGGTCCGCCGACGCTGTGGTCTCGTTGGCCATCGGCCCTTCAGTCTAAGACGGGCGCCGCTCACGCCGGCCGCCCAGCGGCCGCTAGGTCACCTTGATCGTCACCGTGCTCACGGCGTAGTCGACGTGGGTCACGAAGCACTTGTGCTTGCCGGTCGGCTCGCCCTTGCGGAACTTGAGCTTGACGGTGCCCGCGGAGCCCGTCTTCCCGCTCTTCCCCAGGCACGAGACGCGCGCTCCCGAGAGCGGCTGGCCGGCGTCGCTGACGGTGAACTTGACGTGCTTGGACGCGGTGTGGCTGAACGATCCCGGTGTCGCCGTGACGTTCATCCCTCCCAGGACCTGGGTCTGGAACAGCCCGATCGGCGAGCCCGGCGTCGAGAGTCCGTCGGTGACCATCAGATCCACCCGCGCCGTGCTGCCCTCCGCCTGGAGGTCGTCGAGCCCCGACGTGTGAGCCGGCGCCGGAATCGTCCTGACGGTCCCCCACTTGGTGACTGCCGGATTCGTCCGAACCTCGTGGAAGGTGTTGACGCCGGCCGTCGAGTTGAACCAGGCGACCGAGATGTTGCCCAGGGTGTCGGCAGTGATCGCCACGCGCGCCGCGTTGACGTTCTGGGACTGGGGGACGACCATCACCTTCGAGGAGCCGACCTTCCAGAGGTCGATGTGTGAGCACGGCTCGTGTGAATTCGCGACGCAGTAGGCCATGTAGACGCCGCCGCCGAGCCGCGCGGCGAGCGCCACCGGCTCGAGCGGCTGGTTGTTCTGGAAAAACGGCGTCGTGTTGGCCGCTGAATGGGGCGCCTCGACCGGCGTCCCCTGGGTCGGGAGGATCTGCTCCACCCAATAGCCCCACTTCACGAACGCCTGAAACCACGCCACGTAGACGGCGCCCGTCGCGGTGTCGGTCACCACGGCGGGATTGCCCTGGTTCGATCCCGGCGTCGGCGTGATCGTCCCGTCACCGCCGGCGGCGGGGCAGCTGGGATCCAGCCCGACGTGGAACGCGTGCCCGCCGGCGAACACCGCGACCGGCGTGGTCTGGTCCGACTCCACCGTGGCCGCGATGTTCCCGTTCCCGGCGGTGGAGTGGCTGAGCGATCCAGTGTTGTTCAGGCTCCAGGTGGATCCGTCCGCGCTGGTTGCGGTGAAGACCGCGCCGCTGTCGTAGCAGCCCGACGAGCCGGTGCCGCCCTCGAAGATGAGGCGCATGCCCGGCCCGTCGGCGACGAGCCGCGGGTCCGGCAGGAGGCTGTTCCAGCCCGACACCGCGGTGCCCGTCGCGAGCAGCTTGCCCGTCACCGACAGCGTCGAGGTCCCGTATGACTGCGTCAGGTTGCTCGCCCGCTTCGCGAGCCACACGAGGTGGAGGTTCTGATCCGCGGTCCGGAGCATCCCGAACGTGTCGGCGCCGTTGTCGGTCGTGCCGAGCCTGGTCCAGACTCCCGGCCCGCCGGCCCACGCCGATCCGGCGGCCGCCAGCATCGACAGCGCCGCCACTGCCGCGAGCGCCCCCACGCGGCGCATGCGCCCACTCATCCCGATCCCTCCTCGATTGCTCCGGTCCGAAGGCGTGACTCTACGCCCTCCGCATCTGCCGGTGGGATTTCTGCGGCGGCCCCGGTCAGGACCGGCCGACGCCGCAGCCGTAGATCGCGCGCCCGGCGGGACGGCGCTCGGCGACGAAGCAGCCGTTGGCCAGCACTTCGACCAGGTAGGTCGCCCTCACACCGCCCACGGTCAGCGCGCACGTGAACACCGGCAGCCGCGTCTGCCCGAACGGCGCGGCGGCACGCTCCGCCGCGGTGGCGGCGCGGCAGGAGACCGCGCTCGGCGCGGGCGGCCCTCCGTGAGCGAGCAGCGCACGCTCGACGCTGCGCGCAGAGACGGCGCCAGCCGTGCGGGAGGACGAGGACGAGGACGAGGACGAGGACGGGCTCACCGGCGAGGAGCCGCAGCCCGCAACGGCAAGCATGCTCGCCGCACTCAGCCCGGCCAGTGCAAAGGTCGCTCCCCGCACGCTCAGCTGGAGCGTAGACCTACTCACTGCGGGTCGACGTCGACGCTGACGCTGACCCCTCGCTGCGAGGCCCGGCGCGCGATCGCTTCGACCGCGGCGCCGACGGCGGCGATCGCGCCCGCGCGATCCTGCGCCTTGATCACGAGCTGGCAGCGGGCGCGGCCGCGCAGCGCGAACAGCGCCGCCGGCCCGAGCACGATCGTCCCGTCCGGGGCGGCGCTCGTCAGCCGGCGGTGCAGCGCCGCGGCGGCCCGCTGAGGCAGGTCCCGATCCTCGGCGGCGCAGACGATCCTGATCAGCGAGCTGAACGGCGGATAGGCGAGCGCGCGGCGGCGATCGAGCTCCTCCGCGAGGAACCCGTCGGCGTCGTGCTCGGCGGCAAAGCCGATCGAGCGCGCCTCCGGCGCGAGCGTCTGAACCAGCACGCGTCCACCCCGCTCGCCCCGGCCGACCCGTCCGGCCAGCTGCGTCACCAGCGCGAACGTCCGCTCATCGGCGCGGAAGTCCGGGAAGCGCAGCGTCTGGTCGGCGTCGAGCACGACCCCGAGCGAGACGTCGGGGAAGTCGTGTCCCTTCGCGACCATCTGCGTGCCGACGAGCAGCCCTGCGGACGCGGTCTCGAATTGGCCCAGCGTCCGCGCTCGCGCGTCGAGCCCCAGCGAGTCGGCGTCGAGCCTGAACACGGGGAAGCCGGGGTCGCCGAGCGCCTCGCGCAGCTCGTGCTCGACCCGCTCCGTGCCGGCGCCGTGACGGGCGACGGCGGTCGAGGCGCACTCGCCGCAGCGGTGTGGGACGGGCTCGCGATGGCCGCAGTGGTGGCAGCCGATCGCGGCCGGGGCGCGATGCAGCACCAGCGCGACCTCGCAGTTCGGGCACATCCACACGTGCCCGCAGTCGCGGCAGGACAGGAAGTTCGACCAACCGCGGCGGTTCAGCAGGAGGATCGCCTTGCCGCCGGCGCGGCGCACGTCTGCCAGCGCCATCCGCGTCTGCGGATGCAGCGGATGGTGATGCCCGCGCATGTCGAGCACCTCGACCGGCGGGAGCGGCCGGTGGTCGATCCGCGCCGGCAGTCGCAGCCGCACGTGCCCGAGCGTGCTCTCCGGTCGCGGCGTGGCGCTCCCGACGAGTAGCACCGCACCGCCGGCGCGCGCCCGTCGCTCGGCGACGTGCCGCGCGTCATAGCGGGGGTCGCCCTCGTGCTTGTAGGAGGACTCGTGCTCCTCGTCGACGACGATCAAGCCGACGTCCCGTAGCGGCGCGAACACCGCGGAGCGCGGACCCACGCACACCCGTGCCTCGCCGCGCTCGAGCCGCAGCCACTCGTCGAGGCGCTCGCGGTCGCCGAGCGCCGAATGACGGACCGCGACAACGTCGCCGAACCGCGCCTGGAAGCGATTCTCCACCTGTGGCGTGAGTGCGATCTCGGGAACGAGCACGATCGCGCTGCGACCAGCCGCGAGCGTGTCGGCGACTGCCTGCAGGTACACCTCCGTCTTCCCGGATCCCGTCACCCCGTGCAGCAGGAAGCGCGCATGCCCGCGGCCCGCGAGCGCCGCCCGGATCGGGTCAAGGGCGGCACGCTGATCGCGCGTGAGCGGCGGCGCCGTCGCGCTGACCGCGCCCACCATATGGCGTGCCGGGCGGCGCGCGGAGCGCGCCGTATGCAACGCCACCAGACCGCGCTGCTCGAGCCGGCGGGCCACGGCCGTCCCGAGCGCGGTCGCCGGAGCATCGCCGTCGCGCTCGAGGCGCTCGAGGGCGCTGCGCTGGCGCGAGCCGAGCCGTGGCATCCCGGCGAGCGCGTCGCGGCCCGCGTCGGTGAGCTGCGCGATCAGGATCTCGCGGGCCCCGGCGCCGTTGGCGGCGCCTGGGGCCATCACGAGCCCGAGCGCGCGAGCGGTCGTGGAGCAGTACTCGCGCGCCATCCACTGCGCGAGCTCGACGAGCTCCGCGGGAATCGACGTGGCGAGGATCGAGTCCGGCTCGGCCAGCCTGTCCGGAGCGAGCTCCGAGCTCTCCGCGAGCGCGACGACGACGCCGGTCGCGCGGCGATGGCCGAACGGGACCCGCAGCAGGCTGCCGACCCGAACCTCGGCGTGGCCGGGTCCCAGTCGGTAGTCGAACGGGCCCTGGATCGCCCGGGTCGACGTGAGCGGCTCGACCCGCGCGATCATGAGCCCGATCTGCTGGAATTTGGCGGGTACATCGGTCGATCGGAGGGTAAAGTCCCGCCAAGATGTCTGCCGACGGGCTAGCCGGGGAGCTGCTCACGTCTGACAGGACGTCAGGCGACGGCTCGGACCTGCCCGTCGCCGCGATCCTCGGCATCTGCGATCGCGCCCTCGGCGAGGCGGGCCGCAGGCGTCACCTGTTCGGGTGGCTGCGCGACCCGGACGCCGCCAACGAGGGCTGGCTGCCGGTCGACGGCTATTACCCGCGCAACCGGATCGTGGTCGTCTGCCGCGCGCAGCCCGGTCGCCACGACCGGCTGTACTCCGAGCTGATCCCCGCCCACGGGCTCCTGCTGCTGGTCGTCTCGCCCAGCGACCTCGAGGGCGACCCGGAGATCGTGCGGCGCCGGATCGAGCGGATGATCGAGGCGCTGCGAGCCACGACGCGACCGCGCGACGCGCTGCGAGCCACGGCGCGACCGCGCGAGGTCGTGCGCGCGGCGCCCACCGAAGCCACGCCGGCGCAAGCCACATCGGCGGACGGGCGCGCGGAATCGGACGGCGGCGCTTTCGACGGGGAGCTCTGGCCGGCGGGCGAGCGCAGCCGGCTGGGTCCGGCGCGGGCGGCGGCGGCCGCTCGGGCGGCCCGCTTCGGCGCCGCGCACCGGCCGGCGGGGCAGCGGCGCCGAGCGCCGGATCGAAACTCGGGGTTCTCGATCGCGATCGCGGTCGCGTGCGTGATCGCGCTGTTCACGGTCGCCACGGTCGTCTTGGTGCTGATCGCCCAATCCGGCTGAGGTACTGATCGCCCAATCCGGCTGACCCCGGGCGCTACGCTCCCTGCCCGTGGATCCCGAGCCCGGCGAGGAGGTGTTCTTCCACGGCCACCCGTCGTGGCGCTCGATCCTCGACTTCTACCTCAAGGGCCTGATCGCCGCGGTGATCGCCGGCGCCGCCGCCGGCGTGATCACCTCGATCGCATCGAAGAAGGTGCAGGTCGGCTGGGTGATCGTCGCCGTGCTGGCGGTGTTCGTGTTCGTGCTGGTCGTCGGCCTGGTCGCGCTGGTGCGAACCACCTACACGATCACCAACCGGCGCCTGACGATCGACGTCGGGCTGCTGGCGCGCGACCTGCACGAGACGCGCCTGGAGCGCGTCCAGAACGTCAACTGCCGCCAGACGATGCTCGAGCGCGCTCTGCGGATCGGCACGGTCGACTTCGACACGGCCGCCGGCGCCGAGTACGACTTCGCCTTCCGCGGCGTCGGGGATCCGCACCGGATCGTCCGAACCGTCGACAAGGCCCTGCAGGAGCTGACCGCCGGGCCGAACGTCTGAGGAATCGACGCGCGTCCAACTGGGCCGCTGTGACTCAAGTCGCGGCCGGCGGCGAACGATGAGACCTACAGCGGCGGGAGATTCCGCCGCGTCAAACGGTCAAGGTTTCGCATGCGCCATCGTCTCATCCTCGTTCTCACCTTCCTCGCCGCCCTCGCCTTTCCGGCGGCCGCGAGCGCCTACTACTCCGGCCAGCCGAACCCGGGCAACCCGCTCGCGGGCCACCCCTGGTTCGTCGACAAGGAGCGCAGCTCCTGGTGGGTCGCGATGCGCGAGAACCCTCGCTACGCGTCGATCCTCGGCCGGTACGCCGACAACCCGATGGGCAAGACGTTCGGCTCCTTCGTGCCCGATCCCCAGGTGCAGGTGGCCGACTACATCACCCGCGCCGAGCGCGAGGAGCCCGGCTCGATCCCGTTCCTCAACCTGGGCCGGATCGACGACAACAGCTGCCCCTACCCGCCCACCCCGGCCGGCTTCAGCGAGAGCGACATCGACAACTGGGTCAACCTGTTCTCGCAGGGCGTCGGCGATGCCCGGGTCATGATCGTCGTCGAGACCGACCGGCTGACGACGATCGGCTGTCTTCCGTTCTGGGCCCAGCAGCGCCGCTACCGCGAGTTCGACTACGAGGTGCACCTGCTGCACCAGAACAACCCCAACGCAATCGTCTACATCGACGCGGGCAGCGAGGACTGGGGCAAGAGCGCGGCGACGATGGCCGGCCGCCTGCGCCGGGCCGATGTCGCCGAGGCCCAGGGCTTCATGCTCGGCGCCTCCCACCACGACTGGACCTACAAGGAGGTCCGGTACGGGCTGCAGATCTCGCGCCTGCTCGGCGGCAAGCACTTCGTCGTCAACACCGACTCCAACGGCTGGGGCCCGAAGGCGCACGGCGTGACCCCCGTCTCCAGGTTCTACACGCCCGGCTGCACGCCGCCCGGCGAGGGGCTCGGGATCCAGCCCACCGTCGACACCGGCAGCCCCTACATCGACGCGTTCGTGTGGGCCGGCACGCCGGGATTCGAGATGGGCTCATGCCTCGGCTACGGACAGCACTCGCCGTACACGTTCTACCTCTCGGAGGCGGTCAGCCTCGCCCGGTACGCGAACCCGAACTGGCGGGCGGCGGACCGCCGCCACGTGGCCCCCAAGAAGAGCGCGCGACGGCGTCGCCGTCACTGAGTCCTAACACAGGCTTGACCTGGGATTTGCCTGCTCAGGCTTAGACTCAGGCTGCGGTCGGAGGGTAGGAGGAGGGTCATGCACGGACCCGCTCCACCCCGCGGGCGGCGCACGCCCCGACCGGAACCCGAGTCCGCATGAGCACCACCGAGTATCCGGCACCCCGACTGGACGGCCCGCGTCTTCCCCGGTTGCGAGAAGCCGCCGCGGCCACCTCGATTCCGGCGGAGGTCTGGCTCGCGGGTGCGATCGTGGTGATCGCGGCCGTGATCCGGATCATCACGATCGACAACCAGAGCATCTGGATGGACGAGGCGCTCACGGCCTACGAGGCCGGCCTGCCGTTCGGGGCGATGATCCACACCGTCGCCACGGTCGAGGCGACCCCGCCGCTGTACTTCGTGCTCGTCTGGCTCTCGGTCCACATCTTCGGCCACAGCGACGCCGCCGTCCGCCTGGTCTCGGCGCTGGCCGGGATCGGGATGGTGCCGGTCGCCTACCTCGCGGCGCGCGAGCTGGTCGACTCGCGCCGGGCGGGCCTGATCGCGGCGCTGCTGACCGCCGTCAGCCCGTTCATGGTGTGGTACTCGCAGGAGGCACGCGCGTACATGCTCGCCGGTACGCTGGCGGGCGCATCGTTCCTGTGGTTCGTGCGCACGCTGCGCGACCCCTCGCGCCGCAACATCGCCGGCTGGGCGATCTTCTCCTCGCTGGCGCTGATGACCCACTTCTTCGCCGTATTTGTGGTCGGGCCGGAGGCCCTCTGGCTGGCCTACCGGCACCGCACGCGGCTGATGGCGCTCGGGATCGGCGCAGTCGTCGCCGTGCAGGTGGCGATGACGCCGCTCGCGTTCTTCGACAGCGGCCACGGCGCCGGCTGGATCGCCGCCTCCTCCCCGCGGATCGACCGCCTCGGTGAGGTCCCGCTCGAGCTCGGCTTGAGCACCCTGTACCGCGACTACGCGCGGATGCAGGGCTTGATCGGCGGCGCCGTGTTCCTGCTCGTGATCGTGCTGCTTCTTGCGATCGGCGGCGATCGGCGCACCCGGCGCGGCGCCGGGATCGCGGCCACCATCGGGCTGGGCGGGATGCTCCTGCCGCTGCTGCTGGGGTTCGTCGGCCCCGACTACTTCCTCTCGCGCAACCTGATGCCGATGTGGCTGCCGGTGATCGTCCTGGTGGCGGCCGTCTGCGTTCTCCCCCGCGCCCGGCTCACAGGCGCGGTGTTCGCCGTCTCGCTGCTTGCGATCTTCGCCGCGACGACGATCGACGTGCAGACCACACCCGCGCTTCAGCGCCCCGATTTCCGTCTGCTCGCGCAGGCGATCGGCGGCTCGCCGGTCCCGCGGGCGGTGCTGGCGCCAAGCGGGCTGTCCTCCGATCCGCTGAAGATCTACCTGCCGCACGTGGCCTGGGTGGAGCAGCCCACGGCGTCGAGGACGATCGACGAGATCGTGGTGATCGGCGCGCGCCGGCGCGAGCCGGTCCTTCCCTGGCACGCGCGCTCCCGCACGCTGCCCGACGGCCTGCCGGTGCCCGTGCGGTTCGGCGTCGCCGCTCCCCGCGAGGAGGCGCCCCCGGGCAGCACCCTGGTTGGCCGCGCCCGCGTCGAGGACTGGACGATCGCGAGGTTCAGGCTGGATCACCCGATGCGGCTGAACATCGATCAGCTCCAGTCGCTGGCGCTGCGCTATTACGGTCGCACGCCGAACTCGCTGCTGGTGATGCTGCAGGGCGCGGGTCGCTGAACCGGCGGCCCGAGGCCGCTGGTATGGTCGCCGGCGCGCCCAGCGGCGCTCGATCCCGCAGATGTCAGAGACGTACACGCCGAGCAGACCAGAGCCGGCGCCTGAGCTGACTCGAGGCGCCCGCGGTCGCGCGCGCCTGGCGAGCCTGTTGCGGGCCTGGCAGACGGGCGGCTCGGGCCGGCGGATGGTGTGGATCGCCGCGGGTCTGTTGCTGCTGGGGTTCGCGGTGCGGGTCGCCTACGTCCTGCACACCCACAACTACGTGGCCAGGCAGGACGCGCAGAGCTACAACTACCTCGCGCAGACGCTGGCGCGCGGCAAGGGCTGGGGCTATGGGAACAGCGCCTACCGCCCGCCCGGATATCCCGTGTTCCTCGCCGGGATCTACCTGCTGGTGGGGCTGCCGAACGGCGTGTTCACGGCGGCCCGGCTGCTCCAGGCGGTGCTGGCGACCGCCACGATCGCTCTGATCGGCGTAATGGTGTGGCAGCTCGCTGGCCGGCGCGCGATGCTGATCGCGCTGGCGATCGGCGCGGTCTACGTGCCGCTTGTCCTCGTCGGCGTGTCGCTGATGACCGAGGCCCTGTTCGTGCCGCTCGCGCTGATCGCGGTGATCTGCGCCCTGCAGGCGCGGGTGGGTCGCCGACGGATGCTCTGGATCGTCCTCTCCGGCTTCTGCACGGGCTTGGCCGCGCTGACTCGAGGCAACGGGATCGTGCTGATGGTGCCGCTGGCGCTGGTGGTCTGGACGGCCCGTCCGCGGTGGTCCTGGCGCGCGGCGCTCGCTCCGCTGGTGCTGCTGCTGGTCGCGTGCGCGACGGTCGCGCCGTGGACGATCCGCAACGCCTACGCCCAGCACGCGTTCATCCCCGTCACCGACGAGCTCGGCAACACGATCAAGGGGACCTACAACCCGGTGTCCGCCAGGCAGCGGTTCGTCTGGAACGGACACGGTTACTCGACCTACGACTCGATCCAGAAGGACAAGAAGCTGACCGAGTCCGAGCGCAACGACAAGCTGACCGCGGCCGTGATCCGCTACATCGGCAAGCACCCGGAGTACCTGCCCGAGGCGATGTTCTGGAACACCCTGCGGCTGCTCGATCTACAGGGCCGGCGCATCTCGCGCGTGACCGCCTACACGGACACGTTCGCGACCGCCCAGTTCGCCGACCTCGGGGTCGTCTGCTTCTGGATCGTCGGGGCGCTCGCGATCGCCGGGGCGCTGACCCCGGCGGCACGGCGGATCCCGCGGTCGTTCTGGGCGATCCCGTTCTTCCTGTGGCTGAGCGTGGCTCCGGTCACCACGGGCACGCCTCGATTCCGCGCTGTGCTCGACCCGTTCTTCATCCTCCTTGCCGCGTGCGCGCTCGAGGCGGGCATCGAGCTCCTGGCGCGACGGCGGAGGACCGCGGCGCCTGCGCCTGCCCCGCCTGACCGAGGCTGGCCGAGAAACCGGAATATATGGCCGGTTTCTCGGCCAACCCCCTCGAGCTGCTACGCCTGCACGGCGGCGGCGCCGAGACCGGCGGCCTCGCGCAGCAGCGCGGCCTTGTCGGTCCGCTCCCACGTGAAGTCGTGGTCCTCGCGGCCGAAGTGGCCGTAGGCGGCGGTCTTCTGGTAGATCGGGCGGTGCAGCCGCAGGTAGTGGCGGAACGCGCCGGGGCGCAGATCGAAGTGCTCGGAGATCAGCTCGAGGATCTTGGCGCGGCCGACCTTCTCGGTTCCGAAGGTCTCGACCATCACGGACACCGGGTGCGCGACGCCGATCGCGTAGGCCACCTGGACCTCGGCGCGCTCCGCGAGACCAGCCGCGACCAGGTTCTTGGCCACGTACCGCGCCGCGTAGGCGGCCGAGCGGTCGACCTTCGAGGGATCCTTGCCGGAGAAGGCTCCCCCGCCGTGGCGGGCCATGCCTCCGTAGGTGTCGACGATGATCTTGCGCCCGGTGAGGCCGCA
The DNA here is from genome assembly GCA_963849285.1 of uncultured Solirubrobacterales bacterium. Taxonomy (GTDB): domain Bacteria; phylum Actinomycetota; class Thermoleophilia; order Solirubrobacterales; family Solirubrobacteraceae; genus Palsa-465. The sequence continues at coordinate 458,442 of CAWKGS010000005.1, read as the reverse complement.
GTCGCCCATCGGGCCACCGATCACGAACCGGCCCGTCGGGTTGACGAGCAGGTTCTTGTGGAGCCGGCGGGCGTCGTAGAGGTCGCTGGGCAGCACGGGCTCGATCACGTGCTCCCAGAGATCCTCCTTGAGCAGCGCCTCGGCGCCGTCCTTGTGCTGAGTCGAGATCAGCACCTTGACGATCTCGGCGGGGCGGCCGTCGATGTAGCGCACGGTCACCTGGGTCTTCCCATCGGGGCGCAGGTAGGGGACGATCTCGGCCTTGCGCACGTCTGCGAGGCGCTTGGCGAGCTTGTGCGCGAGCGAGATCGGGAGCGGCATCAGCTCCTCGGTCTCGCTGGTGGCGTACCCGAACATCATGCCCTGGTCGCCCGCGCCGGCGATGTCCAGCTCGTCGTCGTCGCCGGGATCGGTTCGCGCCTCCCAGGCCTTGTCGACGCCCTGGGCGATGTCCGGTGACTGCTTGTCGATCGCGTTGATGACCGCGCAGGTGTTGTAGTCGAACCCGTACTCGGCATTGGTGTAGCCGATCCGCTTGACCGTCTCGCGGGCGATGTCCTGGATGTCGACGTACGTGCTCGTGGTGATCTCTCCGGACACCACGACCAGGCCGGTGTTGACCAGGGTCTCGCAGGCGACGCGACCCTCCGGGTCGTCGCGCATGACCGCGTCCAGCACCCCGTCGGAGATCTGGTCGGCGATCTTGTCGGGATGGCCCTCGGTGACGGACTCCGAGGTGAACAGGTACTCGTTATCGGAAGTTGTGCTCATGAGATCTTGAGGAGGAGCTCCGCGCTCGAATCGGACTTCCCGCTCGTCGAGCTGAGACCGATGGCGCGCACCTTCGCGAGGTCCAGGCTCAGGACGCCCAACCGCGAGCTCCGCACCAGTCCAGTCTGCTCCACGAGGCTGAGAAGCTGGTTGAAGTCGAGGAAGAGTAGCGAGGTCACCCGGTCGGGACCCCCGCCGAGGGTCTCGCCGTAGGCCGGATCGGCCGCCAGGGCGTGCCGGCGCGCCGCGATTTCGCCGATTGCCCGAACGCTTGTGGAGAGGACCATCAGACCGTCCGAGACGGCGTAGTCGAGCTGCAGCCCGGGCGCGAGCGCCAGCCGGTGCACGTCGACGCCGGCGACCTGCTGGTCGCCCAGCACGGGCACCTGACCCGACCCGGCGGCGGGTGCCGGGAACAGCTGCTCGAGCGCCGGCGCGAGCGCGGCGAGCTGTCCGCTCGCCTGCTGCCCATCACGCACGCGGGCGACGATCGTCAGCGCCGCCGTCCCGTCCGTGGGCACGATCGCGACCGCCGTCTCGCCCGCGAACAGCGAGAGCAGGCTCTGGACGCTGACGCCCTCCGCGCCGAGCGCGGCGCCGAGGCGCCCGAGCAACGGCGCGATCCCGCCGCCGATCCCGATGTCGGAGGCGGCGCTCAGGACGCGCGGCGCCACCCGCGCGAGCTGCCTGGTGTCCAGCATCACGGCGGACCCGGAGGGCAGCACGTTCTGAAGCGTGGGATGAAACGGCGCGCTCGGGTAGAGCTGCGCCACCGTCGGATCGAGCGCGGAGCGAACGTCGATCGCGGCGCCGGCGGCGCTCGGCGCAAGCGAGATCGCGGTCCCCAGCAGCGCCGGCTGCTCGAGCAGAGCCCCGAGCGCGCCGAGCAGTCCCCGCCGCGGCGCGAGCATGCGCCGCACCCCGACGGCGGAGACGTACGCGTCCAGGACCCGCCCCGCGGGCTCGCCGGCGGTGGCCTGCTCATACGCCGGATCTGAGCCGAGCGCGGGGACGCGACCGGTAGCGGCGTCGAGGGCCGCGCGCACGCTCGCGTCCTGGCCCACCAGCAGGTAGTGGCGCGCGAACGCGAGCTCGCCGCCCGCGGGATAGCGCAGCAGCCCTACGCCGTCGTAGCTTCCATGCGGCCGCGCGCCCGCATGCGCGACGAACGCCTGCGCCCCGGCGGGATTGCGGACGTCGAGCACGATCAGCGAGTCCGCGGTCGCCGACGGGCCCGCCAGCACCGCGAGCGCCGCCTCGCGGCCGAGCCACGAGCGGACGCTGCCGAAGTCCGTGCTCCGGCCGCCGCTGAGGATCGCCATCATCCGCGTGATCACGCTCGCGCTCGCGAGCGGGAAGTCCGGGAAGCGCCGTCCGAGCGCCAGCGCCTGCTGGACCGGCACCCGGCGGGAGTCGGTCGAGAGGTGCACGTAGGCGAGCGCGTCCGCCGGGACGACCGCGGCGGCGCCGCTCGCCGGTGGCGCGGGACCACTGCCCGTGATCGAGGCGATCGCGATCGCGGCCGCGAGCATCACCACCGCCAGCGCCAGCAGCGACACCGCCACCCTCCTGCGGGTGCGATGGGGGCTCTGGCCCGCCGACGGGGGGCTCGTCAGCTCCGGCTGTGAAGCCAGGGTGGCCACGTCGGCCCATCAATTAAGCACGGCCGGACAGCGCGTGCGCCGGTCCCCTTCGCTCCTCTCGCTCGACGAAGTCGATGATCAGCGGGACCCCCTCGAGCCGGTAGCGGTCGCGCAGCCGGTTCTCCAGGTAGTAGGCGTAGTCGCGGGTCACGCGTGCTCTCGAGTTGACCTGGATCGAGAAGCGCGGCGGGCGCTCCGCGGTCTGGCTCATGAACAGCAGCTTCAGCCGGTGGTGCCCCGGTCCTCCGGCGCCGCCGGCCGGCGGCTGGCGCGCCGCGACCGCGTCCGAGAGGAAGCGATTGAGCTGCGGGGTGGGAATCCGCGTGGCGCTGCGGTCGGCCAGCGCGATCGCCTCGACCAGCAGCCGCTCGACGTTGCGCCCGGTCTTCGCGCTCGCGGTCAGGACGCGCGGTCGCAACCGCAGCTTCTGGGTGGCTCGGGCGCGCTCGTGGTCGAGGTCGATCTCCTGCTCGAGGTCCCACTTGTTGAGCACGAGCAGCGTCGCGCAGCCGCTCTTCATCGCGAGCTCGGCCACCCGCAGGTCCTGGGCGGTGATCCCGTCGCTCGCATCGCAGACCACGAGTGCCACATCCGCGCGCTCGGCGGCGCGACGCGAGCGCAGCGAGGTGTAGTACTCGATCGACTCCCCGACCTTCGCCTGGCGCCGCAGCCCGGCGGTGTCCACCAGGATCAGATCGCGGTCCTCGAAGCGCAGCGGCAGGTCGATCGCGTCGCGCGTGGTCCCGCCGACCGGTGCGACGATCACCCGCTCGGCGCCGGCGAACCGGTTCACCAGCGAAGACTTGCCGACGTTCGGCCGGCCGATCACCGCGAGGCGCACCGGCTCCTCCCCCCGCCCGGCTCCTCGCCGCCGGCGGGTCCGAGCTCGACGATCCGGTCCAGCAGATCGCCCGTGCCCAGGCCCTGCGCGGCGGACACGGGGACCGGCTCGCCCAGCCCCAGCCGGTGGAACTCCGCCCCCAGCGGGACGTCGGCAACGGTGTCGATCTTGTTGGCCGCGACCAGCGCTGGCACGCTGCCCCGGCGCAGCAGCTCGGCCAGGTCCTGGTCGCCCGGACGCAGGCCCGCGCGGGCGTCCACCACCAGCACCACGACGTCCGCGTCGGCGAGGGCCGCCTGGGCCTGCTGCTGGATCTGGCGGGCGAGGTGGTCCTGATCCTCCAGATCGACGCCCCCGGTGTCGATCAGCGTCAGCGACCTCCCGTTCCAGTCGGTCGGAACCTCCTTGCGGTCGCGGGTCACCCCGGGGCGCTCGTGCACGACCGCCTCGCGCGAGCCGCTCAAGCGGTTCACCAGCGAGGACTTCCCGACGTTCGGATAGCCGACGATCGCGACCTTCATGGCCGGCCCGAGGCTAGCGCGAGCCTCGGGCCCAGCCGCGAAGGTCTTCGGTTGCGGTCAGCCGGTGGGGAGATCCGTGCCGGCGCCGGCGCAGTAGCCCGCGCCGCCCGCCGAGTCGTTGCTCCACAGCGACTGCACCGCGAACTTCGTGCCGTGGTTGCCGGTGATGTCGCCCATCGCGCCGGGGACCGGCTCGACGTTCGGCTCGCCGGGGGCGCCGCCCACGAGCGGCTCGCCGACCCACGCGCACTTGTCGCCGTTCTCGTTGGCGTCGAGCGGGTCATACCAGCCGCCGTAGTAGGTCTGGTTGTTCACGCCGCTGCCGCCGGTGATGTCCTCGGCGCCCGGATCGGTGACGGTCTCCATGATCTCGTGCCCGAGCACGATCGAGTACCCGTCGAGCTTGCCGGCGGTGCCGCTGTTGACGGCGTTCTCGCCGCAGACGTTCGCGCCGCCGGAGTTGATCGCTAGCGCGTACGGCATGTTCGTGTACGGGATCCCTGCCTTGATGCCGTTGTAGATGCCGCTTTCCACGCCGGGGAGCGTGTAGTCGTGGAACGCGCAGTAGCCCGCCGACAGCGCGTTCGGGTCGCTGTAGTTGGGCGGCTGGGCGATGATCAGGTTGGCGTCGGTGAGGTCGGTGACGTGGAAGTGAGCCACGGCCCTTGCCGCCTCGGCCGCGAGGTCGGTGTAGGTGTTGGTCGGCCCGGCGGGGTTCGTCGAAGAGGTCTTCGGCAGCCCGGTGATCGAGTTGGTGTCGTCGACCCAGATGCCGCTGAGGACGTCCTTGGCGTTGGTGATGAACTGCTTGCCGGAGGATGTGTTCTGGTAGTACTGATCCTGGACGCCCGCCCACTGGGTACCGCCCAGCTGGTAGACCCAGTCGGCCATGCGCTTGCCGGCGCCGTCGGGGTCGCAGGCGAGGGTGGTGGTGATCGAGCCCTCGGTCAGCTTTTCGGCCTTGCAGGTGTCGGTCGCGGGGAACGCGCCCTTCTCACCCCAGCCCCACAGCACGAGGTACTCGTGCTTGTGTGCCTGCACGGGTCCGCCCCAGTAGGCCATGTTGCCCGGGAACGGGAGCGTGGTCGCGGGCAGCTCCGGCAGCCCACAGTTCGAGAAGGGCGAGGGCAGCATGCCGTTCTCCGGACACGGCGGTGGCGGAGGCTGCAGCGAGCTGTCCTTGACGTGCTGCTTGTCGATCCCGAGCTGATACGCGACCTCGCCGGTCAGCGTCTTCATCAGGATCGGCTTCGCCGAAGCGGTCAGCGCTCCGTAGGACAACAGGCCGACGAGCGCCAGCGCGCACGATATGCCGACGCGGTGCAGCAAGCTTCTGGTCATGTGTCCACCCTTGTCGAGCCCCTGCCAAAGGGCCTGGTAATCGATGGTTGCGCGGACTCGAGCCGGTCCGCGCACGGAATGGTAGGGGCGCCTCGAACGGGTCGTCAAATTTGAACCGACGCGAGCGAAACGATGCGGCGCACCACCTCGTCGAGGCTCAGCCCCGTGGTGTCGATCACGATCGCTCCGGGAGCGGGCGCCAGCGGCGAGACCTCGCGCGTGCGGTCGCGCTGATCGCGGATCGCCTGCTCCCGGCGAACGGTCTCGGGATCGACCCCGAGCTCGGCCGCGCGGCGGCGCGCTCGCTCCTGCGGCTCGGCGTCGAGGAACACCTTCAGCTCGGCGTTCGGGGCGACGACCGTCCCGATGTCCCGGCCCTCGGCCACCCAATCCCCGCTCGCCAGCAGCCTGCGCTGCTCGGCGACCATCGCCGCCCTGACCGCGGGCTCCGCCGCCGCCTGAGACGCGGCCTGCGAGACATCCGTCGTGCGAATCGCGTCGCTCACGTCGCGCCCGTCGAGCAGCACCCGCTCCCCGAGCTCGATCCGCAGCTGCGGGGCGATCTCGGCCGGGTCGGCGCCGCGCTCGAGCGCGGCGAGCGCGACCGAGCGATACATCGCACCCGAGTCCAGATACGTGAAGCCGAGGCGCTCGGCGACGGCCCGCGCGACCGTCGATTTCCCGGCTCCGGCCGGGCCATCGATCGCGACCACCATCAGCTCACCAGCCGCGAGAGGTGGTCGGCGAATCCGGGATAGGAGACCTCGGCCGCCTCGAATCCCACCACCTCGACCCCCTCCTCCGAGGCGAGCCCGGCGACCGCGCCCAGCAGCGCCAGGCGGTGGTCGCCGACGGCGTCGAGCCGGCCGCCGCGCAGTCCTGCGGTCCCGCTCACCGCGAAGCCGTCCGGGAGCGCCTCGATCGATGCGCCCAGGCCGCGCAGGCCGTCGACGACGGTCGCGATCCGGTCCGATTCCTTGACCCGGAGCTCGCCCGCCCCGGTGACGACGGTCTCGCCCTCGGCGAAGCAGCCGAGCAGCGCCACCAGCGGCAGCTCGTCGATCGCGAGCGGAACCTCCTCGGCTGCGACCGTGGTCGCCTCGATCGGGCCGTAGCAGACGTCGAGGTCCGCGACCGGCTCGAGCGCCTCGAACTGCCCTTCCGGCTCGACCTCGCCGAGCACGATCGCTCCCATCCGGTCGAGGATTCGCAGAAAGCCGGCGCGGGTCCAGTTGACGCCCACCCCGTCGAGCACGAGCTGCGAGCCTGGCACCAGGATCCCGGCCGCGATCAGGAACGCGGCGGAGGAGATGTCGCCGGGCACCGCGATCAGCTCGAGCTCGAGCTCATCGACGTTCCCAACGGTCGTCCGGTGCGAGCCGTCGGGCTCGCGGCGCCGCTGTACGGGCGCGCCGGCGCTGAGCAACATCCGCTCGGTGTGGTCGCGACTGGCGATCGGCTCGATCACCGTCGTCTCGTCGGTCGCCAGGCCGGCCAAGAGCAGGCACGACTTCACCTGCGCGCTCGCCACCGGCAGCTCGTACTCGATTCCTCTCAGCCGCGCGCCGTGGACGGTCAACGGCGGAAAGCGGCCCTCGCGCGCCTCCAGGCGCGCGCCCATCAGCTCGAGCGGCTCGGCGATGCGGTCCACGGGGCGGCGCCGGATCGACTCGTCGCCGTCGAGCGTGAAGCCGGCCCCCTCCTGGAACGCGAGCCACCCCGGGAGCAGCCGCATCAGCGTGCCGGCGTTGCCGACGTCGATCGCGTCGCTCGGGACCTGCGCTTCCCGCATGCCGCCGCCGCGGATCAGCACCTCGCCATCCTCGCCGGCCTCGACGATCGCGCCAAGCTGTGCGACCGCCGCCAGCGTCGAGCGCGTGTCCGCCGCGTCCAGGTAGTTCGAGATGCGGACCGGCTCGGCGGCGATCGCGCCGACGATCGCGGCGCGGTGGGAGATCGACTTGTCCGCGGGCGGCGCGAGCCGGCCGCGCAGCGGACCCGACGGGGCGAAGCGCACGTTCACGCCCGCGCCACCGGAAAGCCCAGGCCCTCGACCAGCTGCTCGGCGCGCAGGGCGGCGGGCTCGCCCCCGATCCACAGCGCGATCACGCCCTCGCTCATGTCGGTCGCCGGGTACAGCGCCATGTCGGTGATGTTGACCCCGGCGCGGCCCAGCTCGAGCGCGAGGCGTGCGATCACGCCAGGGCGGTTGGGGACCGAGACGCGCAGCTCGAACAGCTCGCCGCCCGCGAGCTGGGCCTCGAGCAGGCGGCGGCGATCCTGCGCCGCGCGATCGTTCCAGGTCGCGACCCGCTCCGCGTCCGCGGCCTCGAGCGCGTCCCGGACCTCGCCCAGCCGGGCGATCACCTGGTCGATCTCCGCCGCCAGCGCATCGCGATTCGACAGGTAGATGTCCGTCCAGACCGCGGTCGGTGCGCCCGCGACGCGGGTCGCGTCACGGAAGCTCGGTCCTGTCGCGGGCAGGCGCTCGGATCCGCGCTCGAGCGTCCGCGCCGCCTGAGAGACGAGCACGTTCGCGAGCACGTGAGGCAGGTGCGAGACGGTCGCGAGGATCCGGTCGTGGGTCTCGGCCTCGATCGCCGCCGGCCGCGCCCCGAGGCCGTGCAGCAGCCGGTAGAGGCGCTCGTAGAGGATTCCGGAGGTGGAGGCGGTGGGCGTCAGGTACCAGGCCGCGTCCTCGAACAGGTCCGCTCGCGCGTGGGCGACGCCCGAGGTCTCGGCGCCGGCGAGCGGATGACCGCCCACGAAGCGCTGGTCCGGATGCGCTGCGACGACGGCGCGCTTGGTCGAGCCGACGTCCGTCACCACGCACTCTCCCGGAGCGGCGGCGAGCGCCGCGCCCACGACCTCGGGCAGCGCTCCGACCGGCACGGAGACGAACACCGCGTCCGCGCCGGCGACGGCCTCGGCGGTCCCGCACGCGTGATCGATCGCCCCGCGCTCGAGCGCGATCCGCGTTGCGTCGGGCGAGAGCTCCACCCCCGCCACGGTCGCCCCCAGGCGCTCTCGCGCCGCCATTCCGATCGACCCCCCGATCAGGCCGACGCCGATGACCGCGATCCGCATCCTGCGGACGCTACCGGCGGCGCGCCCGGACGGCCCGGGCGAGGTCCTCGAGCACCTCGGTCGTGGTCTCCCAGTCGATGCAGGCGTCGGTGATCGACTGCCCGTAGGTGAGCGGTTGCCCCGGCCCGAGCTTCTGGCGTCCGCCGACCAGGAAGGACTCGATCATCACGCCGAGGATCGCGCTCGTCCCCGCCTCCAGCTGCGCCGCGACGGCGGCGGCGACGAGCGGCTGGCGCTCGGCGCGCTTGCCGCTGTTGTCGTGGGAGAGGTCGATCATCACCCGCTCGGGCAGGCTCACGGCGCGCAGCAGCTCGATCGCCGCGGCGACGTGATCGGGGGCGTAGTTTGGGGCGCCCTCGCCGCCGCGCAGGATGATGTGGCAGTCCTCGTTGCCGCTCGTGTACAGGATCGCGGGCGTGCCGTCGACGTCGATGCCGGCGAAGGCGTGCGGCACCGCGGCGGCGCGGACCGCGTCGACGGCCACCTGGATGTTGCCGTCGGTCCGGTTCTTGAAGCCGACCGGCATCGACAGCCCTGACCCCAGCTGCCGGTGGATCTGGCTCTCGGTGGTGCGCGCGCCGATCGCGCCCCAGGCGACCGCGTCGGAGATGTACTGCGGCGTGATCGGGTCCAGGAACTCGCAGCCGACGGCGAGGCCGCAGTCGAGCACGTCGAGCAGGACCCGCCGAGCGGTCCGCAGTCCGTGGTTGACGTCGCCGGAGCCGTCGAGGTGCGGATCGTTGATCAGGCCCTTCCAGCCGGTGGTGGTGCGCGGTTTCTCGAAGTACACGCGCATCGCCACGTGCAGGTCCCCGCTCAGCCGCTGCGCGACCGCGCTGAGCCGCCGCGCGTATTCCAGCGTGGCGTGCGGATCGTGCACGCTGCACGGTCCGACCACGACCAGCAGCCGATCGTCGGCGCCGGCGAGGATCGCGTGGATCTCGGAGCGCCCGCGGACGACCACCGCCGCCTGCTCGTCCTTCAGTGGCAGCTCCTCGAGCAGCGTCGTCGGGGCGACCAGCGGCTCGACCCGCTCGATCCGCCGGTCGCGAACGTAGTCGGCCGTGGAGGGCGCCATGCGGTCCATCTCAGCGCACCGTCTTTTCCGCCAGCGCGGCGGCCTGGAGAAGGCGCTCCGCGAACCCCTCGAACTCGCCGGTCCGCAGCGACTGGGCCCCGTCGCAGACCGCTCGCTCGGGCTCGGGATGAACCTCGACCATCACGCCGTCGGCGCCCGCCGCGGCCGCCGCCAGCGACAACGGCGCGACCAGCTCGCGCCGGCCCGCGGCGTGGCTGGGATCGACGATCACCGGCAGGTGGGTGCGCTCCTTGAGCACCGGCACCGCCATCAGGTCGAGCGTGAACCGGTAGGCGGTTTCGAACGTGCGGATCCCGCGCTCACACAGGATCACCGCGTCGTTCCCTTCCTTGAGGACGTACTCCGCGGAGGACAGCAGCTCGTCGAGTGTCGCCGACAGTCCGCGCTTGAGCAGCACCGGGTGCCGCGTCCGTCCCACTTCGGCCAGCAGGGCGTAGTTCTGCATGTTGCGGGCGCCGATCTGGATCACGTCCGCCACCTCGAGCACGTCCTCGAGATCGCGGGCGTCGAGCACCTCGGTGACGACCGGCAGCCCGGTCAGCGCCTTGGCCTCCGCCAGCAGGGCGAGGCCTTCCCGCCCGAGTCCCTGGAACGCGTAGGGCGAGGTGCGCGGCTTGTAGGCGCCGCCGCGGAACAGCGTCGCTCCGGCGTCCGCGACGACCCGCGCGGTGTGAAGTGTCTGGTCGCGCGACTCGACCGCGCATGGCCCGGCGATGATCGCAAAGCTCGAGCCGCCGATCGTGGCACCGGCGATCTCGAGCACGGGTCGCTGCTCGCATTCGGGGACTGTGATGACGGTCATCTGCTCTGATCCTTTCCAGGCTTGGCGAACTGTACGGAAGGCGGACGGGGCTTTCCGGCGCTCGGCCTCCCGGACGGCCCGCCCCGCCGGCGGACCCGTGGATGCAGAGCCGAGCGCCTAGCTAAATCGCCAGGCGTAGAAGCGCGCGTAGAGTGACCAGCCGAGAGCGGATGTGTGGCTGAGGTCGGTCATGCGCGTCGTGGGGTGTTCTAGCAGACCCCGCACGCGCCGTCCAGGAGTGCAGCGAGGTTGACGAGCATCCTCACGGGTGCGAGACTGGCCGCTGGGCTGACCACAAGGGGGTAGTTCAACTCATGTCCCTGTGGGGGACCGAGCAAGTGAGGCGTCGAATGGCTCTCGCCGTCTCGCTCGTCGTGGCGCTCTTCGCCGGCGCCGGCCAGGCGACGGCCGCGGGGCCCAGCGGTGAGGCCGTGACGGCGACGGCTGGTAAGCCGCTCACCGTCTGCACGTCCGGAACGGATGTCATTGACCACAACGAGACGTGGTCGGCGACGACGGCGTCCTCGTACCTCATCGGCTGCATCGTCGATGTCGCAAATGGCGCGACGCTCACGATCCAGAAGCAGACGGTCGTCAAGTTCGGCCTCGGCGGAGCCGGGAGTGAGATCTACGTCGCGCCCGGTGGGACGCTGTTCGCCGAGGGGTGCCCGCAGCCACCGCACCGTCCCGGCCACCCCTTCCACCGCGTCCCATGCCCAAGGCAGCGGATCGTGTTCACCACGGTCTATGACAACAGCGTCGGCGGGGCGACCGCGCCGCCGGGCACGGCCGGATCCACGTCGCAGTACCCCAACCTGGTCGTCATGGACGGCCGGTCGTCCGTGTACGTCGACTACGCCGACGTCCGCCACGCCGCCAACACCGTCGTCGACGGCGACCCGCTGATGATCGCCGGGTGCGCCGCAAGCGGCGGCGACTCGCTCCTCCTAACGGACACGACGCTCGCCGCTCCGGTGTCGCTCGGACAGTGCGATGGCGGCACCGGCCCCTCGCGCTACGACGTCAGCGGCGACAGCTTCAGCCTCGCCGCCGGCGTGACGGGCCTGTCGCTGTCAGGCAAGCCCGCCGACACAGTGACGGCGGCGGCGGACCGCTTCCACTACTCGGGTTCGTCCCCGACGAATGCGATCGTGACCAACGACCTGCCCGTCCAGGGCATCACTCTCGCCGGCCCAGCGTCCTCGACGTTCTCGAGCCGCGGGCCGACCGCGGTCAACCTGCAGAACGGCTCCGTGCCCGCCCATGACTCCTGGGGCTTTGACTCGCCCGACGGCGTCCCGCTGGAGGGACAGGTCGCGGTCGCGGGGAGGGCGGTGATGTCCGCCGGCGCTCGACTGAGTAGCGAGGAGCTGACGCTCGACCCGACCGGCCACCTCGCGGTGTCCGGGAGCGCTGCCCATCCGGTCCGATTCGCGAACCAGTCCTGGATCGATCTCACGGGCTCGGGCGCGCTCGACGTCACGCACGCGGTGTTCGCCCTCGGCACTTCCGCGGTGATCCTCGAGCAGGGCTGCACGGCCGACCGCCGCGAATCGGTGCGAATCGAGGATTCGACCTTCGCTGCGCCCGCGCAGATCGGCAGCTGTGACAGCGGCGGCGGCGACAACGTGGTCGTCGCGCAGAACCATTTCGCCGTCCGCGACGCCTACACGGCCCTCGCCATCAGCGTCCCCGAGCTCAACTTCTCCCAACCGGGTCATCCCGGCCGGCTCACGCTCGCCGCCAACGTGTTCGCGCCGCCGGGGGTGAAGCTCACCCAGGCCGGCCCTCCGGAGGTCACGGTGTATGGCTGGCCGGTCCAGGGCATCGCGCTCACCGGGCGCTCGGCCAACCGGTTCATCGGCAAGGGCAACGGCCGCGTGCTCGGCCTGATTGCGACGTCACTCCCGCTCCACGCGGCCTGGACCGTGGACCCTCGGTCGGGCGCGGTCCTCGATCCGCAGACCGAGTACGTCTTCGGCAACCCCGGCATCGCCGTGGAAGGAAAGCTCGTGCTCGATCCCGGCACGATCGTCAAGATGGGCGTCGGCGCTGTTCAGGGCGGCGGCTTCGGGGTCGGCTACGGCATCGGGCTCGCCAACCTGGGGACGCTCGTGGCCAACGGCACGACGCGGCGCCCGATTCTCTTCACGAGCATGAACGACAGCTCGGCGGGCGGACCCTCCTATGGCGTTGTCACGAAAGCCAGCGACAAGGATTACAAGTGGGCCGTGTCGGCCTCGGAGGGATCGACGGTGCAGGTCAGTCACGCCACCTTCCGCGACGGCCTGTTCGCCTTCCAGATGAGCTGCGGCGTCCCGCCCAGGCCGGGTGGCGGGTTCCACCTGATCGACTCGGTGCTCCAGGACGAGATCGAGCTCGGAAACTGCACCGGCGCGTCGGAGCGCTACGCGCCGGTGCTGCAGCGGAACCGTTTCCCGTTCGCCGGCGCCCCGAGCGGTCAGTTCGCCGCCGGCGGCGGGTACGACCCGGCCGCCCTTCAACCCGCGGTCCTGTTCTACAACGTCGATCCGACGGGGGTCGATCTCTACGGAGCCGCGAGCAACGAGTTCGACGGCTCCGGGGCCGGGCGGGTCGTGGCGTTGGCCGGAACCGAGATCCCGAAGACTCAGCGCTGGCCGGTATCGGGCAGCAGTGGTGTGGTGCTCGCGGCCTGGCCGGACCTCAACTATCTGACGGGGCCCGGGATCACGCTCGACGGTCAGCTGACCTTGAGCCACGGCGCGATCGTGAAGTCAGCGATCGGCGGGAACGCGATCGAGGTGACCGAGTCGGGGAAGCTCGCCCTCAGCGGCCCGGTCTCCAAACCGGTGGTGTTCACGGCGATCAGCGATGACACAGTCGGCGGAGATTCCAATGGCGACCGCTCGCTGTCGCACCCCACACCCGGTGCGTACGGCACCGCGATCCAGTTCGACCATGTGACCTCCGCGACGCCGCCGCTCTCGGGTGCCGTGTTCAAATACGCCGCCGGAGCGCTCCACTACCTCTTCATGAAGCACGACCACACCGTGTCGCACTCGGACTTCGTCTTGAACCAGGCGGCGATGGAGGTGGAGGAGACCAGCAGCAAGTACTACGTCGGGATCGGCAACCTTCCCTGCTTCCCGCCGTGGATCTCCGGCGTCGTAGCCGACAACGACTGGTTCGGCCCCGGGGGCGGACCGCTGCCAGACGGACCTGCGCCCGACATCGACCTGGCGAGCGTGGTCGGAGCCAAGCTCCCCGGCAGCATCCCGTACGAAGGAACGGCCTTCAACTTCAGCGGCGTCGGCCCCATGATCGACCTGGAGCACCTGAACCTCGGGAAGGGCAATACCGTTCCCTGGGCGATCTACTCCTGTGCCAAGGTGCCGGTCCCGATCCCGCTCACCGCGGTCGAGGTCAACAGCCCGCCGCACGCCCCCCACTACGCGAGGGTCGAGCATTCCGGGCTCGGACGCACGAGCTAAACCAGCTCGCGCAGCGCGCCGACGAAGCGCTCGTTCTCGGCGTCGTTGCCGACCGTGACGCGCAGCGCCCCCTCGCGCCCGAGCGAGGCACCGGCGCGGACGAGGACGCCGCGCTCGCGCAGGCCGCCCACGATCTCGCTCTCCTCCGCACCGTCCGGGAGCCTCACCCAGATGAAGTTGGCGTCGGACTCGGCCACCCACAGACCGAGCTCGCGGACCTCCTGCTCGAGCGCGCCGCGCAGCGCCAGTGTGTTGGCCACGCGCCGCTCGACCTCGTCCTGGTGACGCAGCGCCTCGACCGCGGCCGCCTGTGCCGCCGCGTTGAGGTGGAACGGCTGGCGCACCTGGTCGACCGCGCTGCGGAACTCCGGCGAGCCGCACAGCGCGTAGCCGGCGCGGAGCCCGGCGAGCCCGTAGACCTTGGAGAAGGTCCGCAGCAGCACCAGGTTCGGGTGGCGGCGCAGCAGCTCGACCGAGGCATAGGTGTCGCCCAGCGCCAGCGCGAACTCGCAATAGGCCTCGTCGAGGATCACGCACACGTGCGCGGGGACCTTCGCGAGGAAGCCCTCAATCGCGTCGAGCCCGATCGAGGTGGAGGTCGGGTTGTTGGGGTTGCAGACGAGCACCAGCCGCGTGGCGACCGTGATCTCCGCGGCGATCGCATCGAGCTGGTGCCGGTCCTCGCCGTCGAGCGGGACCTCGATCGCGCGCGCGCCCGCCGCCGCGGCCAGGTGCGGGTAGACGCTGAACGCGGGCCAGGCGTAGACGACCTCGGCACCGGGCTCCAGCAGCGCGTCGCCGGCCGCCAGGAGGATGTCGCAGGATCCGTTGCCCAGCGCGATCCGCTCGGGCGCCAGCCCGTAGCGGTCGGCGAGCGCGCGCCGCAGCGGTGAGTAGGAGGGATCCGGATAGCGGTGCACGCCCGAGAGCACGCGACCGGCGGCCTCGACCACCTCAGGGAGCGGCGCGAAGCACGACTCGTTCGAGGCGAGCAGCGCAACCTCCGAGCCGAGGTCGTAGCCCGATGCGACCGGATAGACCGGGATCCGGCGGATCCGCTCAGCGAACTCGATCGGCATCTGGGCTCATTGTGCCGACTCGAGGTCCGCGCGCAGCGACCGGGCCTCGCCGAGGTAGACGTGGCGAGGCTCGTGGGCCTCCGCTGCGTAGTAATGCACGAGCACGCGGACCACGCGCGGCAGCGACCCCGGCACCGGGACCTCGCGCGCGCACAGGAGTGGCACCCGGTTGAGCCCCAGACGCCGAGCCGCGAGCGCCGGGAACTCGGCGTCGAGGTCATCGGTCAGCGTGAAGATGCAGCTGACAATCGCGTCGGACTCGAGCTGGTTGAGCTCCATCAGCTCCCGCATCAGCCTGTCGGTGGCGTCGAGAATCTGCTGGGCGTCGTTGCGCTCGACGCTATTCGCCCCTCGGAGCGCGAACAGCCGCATGGGGCGGTGATTGTGCCAGAGGCCATGTCGGCGGGCCGGGGGCGTCGAGCTCGTACACGGTCGCGCAGCCGAACCGGCGCGTCGAGATCACCGTTGGGCCGAGCAGCCTGTTCATGTCCGAGGTCGTCTGGCAGTCCGCCAGCACGAACCGTGCCCCGGTCTCGCGCACGAAGCTGCGCGCGGCGCTCGAGGACATCGACCCATCGAACAGCTGCTGGCTCTGGATCGCGCGCGGGGTGCAGCCGGGCTCGGACCACAGGCAGTTGCCGACGAACGTGCGCCGGCCGGTGATCCCTGGGACCAGCGAGCCGAGGTAGAAGCGCGTCAGCACGCCGCCCTTCATGGGCTCGGCGCGCAGGTAGGAGAGGGCGCGGCTCTCGCCGGGGGCGATGAAGTTGGAGTTGCCCTGGCCCGCGCCCATGAACTCGGGGGCGACCGCCAGCAGATAGACGGTGGCGGGGATCGTGACCGCGCCGATCGCGAGCGCTCCGAGCGCCTGGCGGTGTGGCACCCGTCGCCACCCGGCGCGCTGGACGCCCTGCACCGCCAGGACCGCGAGCGGGATGCTGATCCCGTCGAAGGCGTGCAGTGGCGTCGCGCTGACCCCGCTTGCGGACAGCACGTACACGAACATTGCCGCGACCGGCCAGATCCGGGTGACGGCGCCGAGGAAGGTGCGAGGTCGGATGCGGTAGCCGAGCAGCGCCGGCACCAGCAGCGGCCCGATCGCCAGTGCGACCGTCCAGAACGAGAAGTCATGCTTGCTGGCGTCGCGGGCGAGCGACCAGCTCAGGTCGAAGCGACCGAGGATCAGGTAGTAGAGCAGCGGTAGCCCGGTCGCGGCGACGGTCACGGCGGCCAGCCGCAGCCGGTGCTTGACCGAGACCCGGTCGCCGTTGAAGGCCAGCTCGGTGGCCAGCACGATCACGATCAGCAGCTCGCCCTGCCAGGGGTGCAGCGCGCTCGCGAGCGCGCCGAGCAGCGCCGGCCTGTAGCTGAGGCCGTTGCGCTGGCGCCCGCGGTCGTACTCCACCAGCGCGAGCACGAGCGCCGCGACCGCCATCAGCCCGAACACGTAGCCCCACGAGAGGAACGCCGGGATCAGATCGCCGACGACGCTGAACGAGCCGTAGACGACGCTGAACGACGCGAAGAACAGCGCGAGCGCGAGCACCGACCGGCGCTCCCAGCGCCCGCTGAGGCTGCGGTGCGCGTAGGCGCGGGCGCCGTAGAACATGGCGACCACGGCGACCGGCTTCCACAGCATCAGCGCGAGCCACGGGGCGACGCCGAGCCAGACCAGGCCCCCGGAGATCGCGACGGCCGGCTGGAAGTAGTCGGTCGGGGTCGCATGCAGCACGAACAGGTTGGACGCCAGGAGGTGCCGGGAGGCATCCTGGATCCAGGCGAGGTACTGCATCTGATCGACGACGAAGAAGCCGTCGGTGCCGGTCCAGGTGCGTCCGTGGACGACCACCTGCCACAGGTCGAGCGCGAGTACCCAGAGCGACAGCGCAGCGAAGATGCCAAGCAGGCCGAGCTCGAACCAGTCCATCGTCCGGCGAGGTCGCGCGGTCGTTCGAGCTGTCCGCTCGAGCGATCTGGACGTGGTCGCTGGGCCGAGTTCGATTCGCACTCTTAACCCGACGCTAACAGGGTTGCGTCAGGTCAGCGTCAAGACCGGGCGGTTCACATCGGACAAAATCAGCCCGCGAGCTTGTTCTGTCGGGCGACTGAGGCCTGCCCGACCGCGCTGCCCAGCGGGTTGATGCCGTGGTCCGCGAGGACCACTCCCGTCGCCGGCACGAACGCGAACACCAGGTAGACGGTGAGCGCCACGGCGACCTTTCGCAGCCGCACGCTGGTCCCCAGGCCCGCCAGCGGCAGCAGCCAGATGACATACCACGGAACGAGCCAGGCGAGGCTCACGATCAGCGCGAACGTCGACCAGCCCGCGCCGGTTAGCCAGTCGCGATTGCGCCGCAGCTCGTAGAGCACGAACGCGACGAGCGCGACGTTCAGCAGCCGCAGCAGTGTGGGCGTGCCGCCGCCGATCCCGATCAGCAGCCCGAACATGTTGGGGATGCTGAAGTCGGTCAGGAGCGTGCTCTGATCGGAGAGATTGGGGAAGTTCAGCCCGAACATCGCCAGGCTCATCGCCACCAGCGGGACCGTCGCCAGCGCGGCACCCTGGATCATCCGCACGCGCCGCGAGGTCGGCAGGACCGCGAGCAGCAGGAACGGCAGCAGCAGGATCGCGGTGAACTTGACGGCGACCGCGACCATCACCGCCGCGCCCGCGGCTCGATCGCGCCGCGCGAGCATCAGCGAGATCGCGCCGGTGGAGGGAACGAGCATGAAGAAGTCGTTGTGGAACCCGGCCAGCGCGTAGAACACGAAGATCGGGTTGGCCGCGATGAACAGCACGGGAAACCGCGGGTCGCGCCCGAGCTGCCGCGCGCATCGCCAGACCAGCGCGATGAACGCGAGGCTCATCAACACGGTGGCTGTCTTCAGGAGCCAGTACGCGACCGGCAGCCCGATGAGCGCGAGCGGATAGGTGAGCCCCGTGAACAGCGAGCCGTAGGGGCTGCGCAGGCTGTGCCAGCTCGCGAAGTGGAACACGGGGTCGTGCAGCTCGTCCTTGATCACGTGCGTGTACGGGTTGAGGTGGTGCAGGCCGCCGAGTCGCGCGTAGCCGAGGTAGTTGAAGACGTCGGTCAGCTGCAGCGGCGGGCTCAGCAGCACGATCGCGTGCAGGATCACGACGCCGATCGCGATCGTGCGCATCGACAGCGAGCGCGCCGAGGAGAGCACGATCGCGTAGGCGATCAGGGCGAGCACCACCACCGAGCTGAATCCCCAGTCGAGCGCGTTGACGTCGTTGGTGAGCGCGCCGAACAGGTGGTGCAGCGGCCCCGACTCCCAGGTCGGGAACGAGAGGTAGCTGCGCGGAACCAGGATGGATTCCTGCGCGGTCGCGAACAGCACGACCACGAACGTCGCCACGATCAGCGCGCCGAACGCGAGTCTGCCCGCCCTCGGACCGGACGCAATCCGCAGCCTCGGCAGCGAGATGCGCGGACTGGCCGGAGCCAGTGGGGAGATCAGCGCGGCCGCATCCGCCTGTCCGGCTCCGGCGCCCGCGACGGGCGCGGTCGCCAGCACGACAGGTGCCTCACCGGGCCTCGGTTCCTGTCGCATCTGCCGGAATAGTGCCCGGGCTGCGATTGCGGCTGCTCGGCGCATGGTTGCAATCTCGT
The DNA here is from genome assembly GCA_963849285.1 of uncultured Solirubrobacterales bacterium. Classification (GTDB taxonomy): domain Bacteria; phylum Actinomycetota; class Thermoleophilia; order Solirubrobacterales; family Solirubrobacteraceae; genus Palsa-465. The sequence continues at coordinate 440,150 of CAWKGS010000005.1, read as the reverse complement.
TAAGTATCGGTGGATCCTTCGGCGCCCCACTCCGAAGGTAACAGCGTGCCTGGCCCTAACATCCCAGCGCGTGAGCGTCGAGATGTTGACTCCGCGCGTGCGTCGCCGTGCGGCGGGCGCTCGCGGCAGGCGGCGCACGGCCGCGGCGAGCAGCGCGGCGCTGCTGGGACTGGCCGGGCTGACCGTTCTCGCCGCGGTCCTGCGGTTCGCGTATATCGGGCACCAGGGGTTCTGGTTCGACGAGGCGAACACGGCGCTGCTGGTCCACTACTCCCCGGGCAAGATGATCGGGCTGATCCCGCAGACCGAGTCGACCCCGCCGCTGTACTACCTGCTGGCCTGGGTCTGGGCGCGCATCTTCGGCTACGGCGAGGCGCCGCTGCGCTCGCTCTCGGCGGTGGCAGGGTTGCTCGTGGTGCCCGTGGCGTACGCCGCCGGCGCCAAGCTCTCGTCGGCCCGGGTGGGGCTGATCGCGGCGGCCCTGGCCGCGTGCAACCCGCTGCTGATCTGGTACTCGCAGGAGGCGCGCTCCTACGAGCTGCTGGTGCTCCTCTCGAGCGTCTCGCTGCTCGCGTTCCTGTATGTCCGCGAGGACCCCACCCCGCGGCTCCTCGCGGCCTGGGCGGCGGCCTGCGTGCTCGCGCTGTGCACGCATTACTACGCGGTTCTGGCGGTCGTCCCGCAGGCTCTATGGCTGCTCTACCGGCACCGCCACCGGCGCGCGGTGCAGGTGGCGATCGCGTTCATCGTCGTCTGCGGGCTACTGCTGCTGCGGCTCGCGATCAGCCAGAACGGCACCGGGCGCACCGCCTGGATCTCGACCGTCTCGCTGGCACGCCGGCTCGGGCAGGTGGTCCCGCAGTTCGCCTACGGGTTCCCGTCGGTGGGCCAGGGCGTGCTCGAACCGATCGCCGTCGCGCTCGTCGTGCTCGGCGTGGGCCTGGTCGTCGTGCGGACGGACTTCTTCGAGCGCCGGCGGGTACTCGCGATCGGCGGGCTCGCGCTCGCGGGTCTCGTGCTGATTCTGCTGATCGCGCTCCACGTCGACGACGTGATCACACGCAACCTGCTGGCGCTGTGGCTGCCCGCCGCGCTGCTCGTGGCCGGCGGGTTCGGCGCCTCCCGCGCCGGCGCGACCGGGGTGCTCGCCGCGATCGCGCTGTGCGGGATCGGCGTCGCCGCCGCGGCCGGCGTCGCATTCGACCGCAACTACCAGCGCCCGGACTGGCGAGGCGTCGCGCGGGTGCTCGGCGCGCGGCCGGACCCGGTCGCGGCGGCGGCCGGCGGCCGGCTGATCCTGGTCCAGCATTACCGCGACCTGCTGCCGCTGTCCCTGTACCTGCCGGGGCTGAAGGACGCGCCGCGCCACGGGGCCCGCGTGCGCGAGCTCGACATCGTCTCGTTCACCGACCCGAAGACCCCCGGCTTCTGCTGGTGGGGCTCGGCCTGCAACCTCTGGCCGTCCCGGATGCAGCGCAGCTACCGGGTACGCGGCTTTCACGAGCTCTGGCTGCAGCAGATCTACCAGTTCAGCGTGATGCGCCTGGTCGCCGACCGGCAGGTCACGCTGAGCGCTCGGAGCGTCTCCCGGGCGCTGCGGACGACTCATCTGCGCAACGACGAGCTTCTGTACCAGCGCTGAGCAGGGCTCTGACCTCGGCCGGGGTCAGCCGCCGTGATCTCCCGGGCTTCAGGTCCCCGAGGTTCAGCGGACCGAAGCGCACGCGGGCGAGCCGCTTGACCGGGTGGCCAACGTGCTCGCACATCCGCCGAACCTGGCGGTTGCGGCCCTCGTGGATCGTCAGCTCGATCGTGTCGGCGCCGATCCGGCGCGCGCGGGCGGGCGCGGTGCGTCCGTCGTCGAGCTCGACGCCCTCCCGCAGCGCGGCGAGCGCGCGCTGCCTGATCGGGGCATTCGCGACCTGCGCGCGGTAGGTCTTCTCGACCTCGAAGCGAGGGTGGGTCAGGCGGTGCGCGAGCTCGCCGTCGTTGGTCAGGAGGATCAGGCCCTCGCTGTCGATGTCCAGGCGCCCGACCGGATACAGGCGGGTCTCGGGATGACGGACGAGCTCCACGACTGTCGGTCGGCCCTGGGGGTCGCGAGCTGTCGAGACGACGCCGGGCGGCTTGTTCAGCGCGTAGACCAGGCGCGCCCGCTCCGGCTTGACCGGCTCGCCGTCGAGCGCCACCTCGTCGCCCGGCTGAACGTCCCTGGCGGGATCGGTCACGGTCTCGCCGCCGACCACGACGCGGCCGTCGCGGACGATCTGCTCTGAGGCGCGGCGCGAGGCGACGCCGGCCGAAGCTAGGTACTTCGCGAGGCGCATCTGAGTGCTTTGTAGATTAGGTCGTGATGGACCTCGCGTTGCTCGAGCAGACGCTCGCCGACCTCGGCGAGCCGCCGTACCGCGCCCGCCAGATCTGGCGCTGGACGGCGCGCGGCGCGACCGGTTTCGACGCGATGACGGACCTGCCGCTGCGGCTGCGCGACACGCTCTGCGAACGGGTGCCGTTCTCCTCGCTGACCGTCGTGGACGAGGCCCGCGCCTCGGACGGGACGGTCAAGGTCCTGTTCACGACCGCCGACGGGCGGCCGGTCGAAGCGGTGTTGATGCGCTACAGGGATGGGCGCCGCTCGCTCTGCCTCTCATCGCAGTCGGGCTGCCCGCTGACCTGCACGTTCTGCGCGACCGGTCAGATGCGGTTCGGCAGGAACCTCGAGCCATCGGAGATCGTCGATCAGGCGCTCCACTTCCGGCGCTCCTGCGAGGTCGACCACGCCGTGTTCATGGGCATGGGCGAGCCGATGCTCAACCTCGACGCCGTGCTCGCGGCGTGCCGGCTGCTGCCCGACATCGGCGTCAGCGCACGGCGCACGGCGATCTCAACGGTCGGCTGGATCCCCGGGATCGAGCGGCTGGCGGCTTCCGAGCTGCCAGTGCGGCTCGCGCTCTCGCTGCACGCGGCGGACCCCGCGCTGCGCTCGGAGCTGATGCCGGTCAACGACCGCTACCCGCTGGCGGAGGTGATCGCGGCGTGCGAGCGCTACTACGCGCGCAAGCGCCGGCGGGTGTTCGTCGAGTACGTGATGCTGGCCGGCGTCAACGACTCGCACGGGCAGGCGATCCAGCTGGCGGCAGCGCTCGATCCGCGCGTCTTCAAAATCAACCTGATCCCCTACAACCCGACCGGCGCGGGATTCGAGGGGTCCGGACCGAAGGCGATCGACGCCTTCCGCGCCGAGCTCGAGCGCCGCGGCCTGTCGGTGACCGTCCGGCTGACCCGCGGGCGCGACATCGACGCGGCCTGCGGGCAGCTCGCGGCGGCGAGGATCGCTCAGCCCCAGACGAAGGTGACGGTCGCGGACGCCGGCGCCGTGTAGGTGAACGCCTGGCCGTGCCAGCGGACCGCGAACGTGACTGGCCGTGAGGCGCCGTTGTAGGCCATCAGCACCTCGCTGCCGTCGGGGTTGCGGAACGCTATGTCGTCCAGGCCCGGCGTTGCCAGGTGGAGCCTCGGCGGGTTGTACTGGTACCTGACGAAGTTGTTCGAAGCGATCCGCTGCGATCCGGGTGCGACGAACGCGCTCGCCTGACCGAGCTGGTAGTAGGCGCGATTGAACTTGACCGAATGCCTCCGCTCGTCGATCGTGACGACGCCCGTGCAGTTGGGGCAGCCGGAGTTGGGGCGCTGCACCGGCCCGCCCTTGGGGTCGAGGGCGAGGTTCCACAGCGCCAGGGCGCTCGCCCAGTTGCGCATCGCCGCGATCATCACCTCGGCGACAGGGAAATACGTGATGCCCGGCGAGCACTCATCCACGAGCTCGTCGAGCCCTGGGTTGTGAGCGTGGACCGCGCTCATCACCGTCGGCGGCCCCGAATAGCAGTGCCACGAGATCCCGTTGATGAAGTTCCGCGCACTGCCCGTGGCGAGTCCGTCGGCGTACCTCCAGAGCCCGCCCCAGCCGATGTCGTGTCCGTAGATCTTCGTCCCGAGCCGGGCGGCGCGCAGCGCCGGCGCCAGGTACATCGAGATCAGCCGGGCCTCGCTTCCCTGATCGAGGTTCAGGCCGGGATATGTGGACTGGATCGTCGGCTCGTTCTGGGGCGCGATCGCGTCGATCGGAATGCCCTGCGCGGCGTACGCCTTGATGAACCTGACCAGGTAGCTCGCCAGCGGCGTGTAGGCCATCCGCAGCAGCGTGCCGCGCCCATATCTGTTGTCCAGCGACCCGTTCGCCTTCATCCAGCCCGGCGGGCTCCACGGCACCGCGAGCGTCTCGAGCCCGGGATTGTCCGCCAGCACCTGGCGCAGCGCGGGAATCAGGTAGGCCTGGTCGTGGGCGATCGAAAAATGCTTCAGCTGCGGGTCGACTCGCCGGCTCGGGAGGTCGTCATAGCTGTACGGCCGCCCATTGCTCGTGAAGTCCGAGGCGCCGATCGGGATCCGCAGGAAATTGAGGTGGATTCCGCTTGACCCGAACAGATCCGCGAGCAGCGATTGCGCCTGCGCCGGGGACAGCTCCCGCTCGATCAGCCACCCGGAGGTGTCGGTCATCGCCGCGCCGAAGCCGGCGATGTGCTGATAGCCCACGGCGTCGTTGACGTCGATCACCGGCGTGGCGGCCGCGGGCGCCGAGCTGGAGAAGGCCAGATCGGGCAGGTGTGCCATCCGCTGCGAGAGATTCTGCGTGGTCTGGTAGACCGCAACGGTCTCCGAGGTGTCGCTCGCGGCGCGGTCCGCGCTCGCCGCGAATGCCATGCCGACTGCGCACACGATCGCGAATCCCAAGCGCCTCAAGCTCTCTCCTCAGGGTCGGCTCCAGATGAACGTCGCCATCGCTCCGGGCGCGAGCGTGTAGGTGAACCCGCGGCCGTCCCACTCGACCGTGAACCGCTGCGGGGTCAGCGTGTTGGCGTAGGCGACGAGCACCCGGCTTCCGTCCGGGTTCACGAACGCCGCGTCGTCGAGGCCGGGCGAGGCGAAGTCCTCGCCTAGCTTGAAGCGGTAGGTGACGAAGTGGTTGGAATAGACCCGCACCGCGCCGGGCTGCACGAACGCGCTGAGCTGTCCCAGCTGGTAATAGCTCAGGCCGAGGCTGACCGCGTGGGTACGGGGGTTGATCGTGACGATCCCGGTACAGCCGTGGCAGCCGCCGTTCGGCGGTTGCACCGGCCCGCCGCTCGGGTCCAGCGCCAGGTTCCACAGGACCACCGCGCTGGCCCAGTTGCGGATCGACCCGAGCATCACCTCGGACACGGGGTTGGGCGTCAGCCCGGTCGAGCACTCATCCATGATCTCCTCCAGCGCCGGCGAGCGCGCGTGCATCCGGCTCATCACGTTGGGATCGCCGAAGTAGCAGTGCCACGCGATCCCCGTGAGATCCCGCCCGGCGGGGCCGGACGCCAGCGCGAAGGCGTACGGCGCGGACGGCAGCGACCAGCCGAAGTCGCTGCCGTAGAGCGCGGTATGCAGCCGAGCCGTGCGCAGCGCGGGGGCCAGGAACCGGGTGATGAAGTACGCCTCGTCGGGCTCCGGGAACTCGAGGCCGGGATAGCCCGTGTCCTGGGTGGGCTCGTTCTGTGGCGTGATCGCCGTGATCGGCACGCCCTGCTTGCGATAGGCCTCGAGGAACTTCACCAGGTACGCGGCGAAGGGCTTGTACGCGTCCGGCAGCAGCTCACCGGAGTGGGCGATGTTGTCGAGGCGGTCGTTGGTCTTCATCCACGCCGGTGGGCTCCAGGTGTTGGCGAGCAGCTCGAGGCTGGGGTTCGCCGCCAGCGCCTGCCGCAGCGCCGGGATGACGTACGCCTCGTCGTGCGCGATCGAGAAGTGCCTCAGCAGCGGATCGGTGGCCCCCGCGGGGACGTCGTCGTAGCTGTAGGGCCGGCCGTTGTGCGTGAAGTCCGACGCGCCGATCGGGACGCGCATGAAGCTGAGGTGGATCCCGCCGGTGCCGAACAGTGCCTCAATCAGCGAGCGCGTGGCCGCGGGCCTCAGCTTGCGCTCGATCAGCCAGGCGGAGGAGTCGGTCATCGCGCCGCCGACGCCGGCGATCCGCTGGAAGCGAAAGCCGTCGTCGATTTTGATCACGTGTCCGAGCCCTCCGGCGGGAACGGGCGCCAACAGCAGGTCGGGGAGATGCGCCATCCGCTGGGAGAGGTCGGAGTTCGTCTGCACGACCTCGACGTCCAGTGGCGACGGGACCGCTTTGACCGCCGCGAGGGCTCCTCGTCGCGACATCGCCGGCAGTGCTCCGAGCAGCAGCACCGCGAGCGCCACGCTCATCATCGCGGCCGCGGCTGCGACCGGCCCCCAGCGTCGCCCCCGTGCCACCCGTTACACGCCTGCTCGGGCCTCGCCCGCGCGCAGCAGGCGGTCGCGGAGCTCCTGCTCGAGCTCCGGTGAGGGATCGAACTCACTCACGTCGGGCAGCTCGTCGAGCGCGGTCAGCCCGAACAGGCGCAGGAACAGCTCGGTCGTCCGGTACATAACGGCACCGAACTGGGAGCGGCCGCCTTCCTCGATCAGCCCCCGCTCGAGCAGCGTGGCGGCGGCAGATTCGGCGTTGACGCCGCGGATCCGGGCGATCTCGGGCCGCGAGACCGGCTGCAGGTAGGCGATGATCGCGAGCGTCTCGGCCTGCGCGGGCGTCAGCGGCGGCGTGCGCGGCTTCGCGAGCAGGCGCCTGGCCGCCGGCTCGGCGTCGGGGTGGCTGGAGAGCGCCCACCCGCCGGCCAGCTCCCGCAGCACGAGGCCGCGGCGCTCGAACTCGTAGTGCTCGCGGAGCCGTTCCAGTGCGGTCACGACCTCGTGCAGCTCCTCTCCGGCGGCCTCCGCCAGAGCCTCCGCGTCGACCGGCTCGGCGCACAGGAACAGCAGCGCCTCGATCGTCCGCTCGAGCTCGGCGCTCACGCGGAGATCCTGGTCGCGGTCTGAGCCGCCGGGGGCTCGATCGTGATCTCTCCGAACGGCTCGGGCTGGCGCCAGGTGAGCTCGCCCTGCTTGTAGAGCTCGAGCAGCGCGTAGAGGGTGACCGCGACGGTGACGCGGTCAGCGCCCACGACGGCCTCCTCGAAGCTGAAGCGCCCGCGCCGGAGCAGCTCGCGCAGCTGATACAGGCGCTCGGCCACCGTCACCTTCGGGACGGTGATGTGGTGCGTGTCGACCGGCTCGGGCAGGTGCAGCAGGGTGCCGATCGCCGCCGCCAGCTCGCTTGGCTCGTACACCGCCGTCGCCTCCTGGAGCGACGCCTGGCGCAGCGCCGCCGGCAGCGGGGCCTGGCGGAAGCGGTAGCCCTCCTGCGACTCCAGCCGCTCGCGCAGGTGCGCCGCCACGTTGCGATAGCGGTGGGCGTCGAGCAGCCGCGCCAGCAGCTCCTCCGCGGCCTCGTCGGGATCGAGCTCGATCATCTCCAGCTCGGCGTCGGGCAGCATCAGCCGGGACTTCAGCTCGAGCAGCGCCGCGATCAGGACCAGGAACTCGGTCGCGGCCTCCAGGTCCAGCTCGCCGCGGAGCTCGAGGTGGTCGATGTACGCGATCACGATCTCGGCCAGGTCGACCTCGAGCAGGTCCACCTCCTCCTTGAGGATCAGCGTCAGCAGCAGATCGAAGGGGCCGGCGAAGACGTCCAGGTCGAGCTCGAGGTCCACGAGGCGCACGTGCGGAGGCTACCCGGACGGCCGGACCGGTCCGACCCCCATCGCGCGGCGGACGTCCTCGATCGTGGCCGACGCGATCGCCCGCGCCTTCTCGGCCCCGGCGGCGAGCGTCGCCTCGAGCCCGGCCTCGTCCTCGCGCAGCTCGCGATAGCGCTCGCGGACCGGCGCCAGGTAGGCGACCACCTCGTCGGCGACGGCCTGCTTGAAAGCGCCATAGCCGGCGCCCTCGAATTCCCGCTCGACCTCGTCGAAGCCGGTCCCGCGAACAGCCGCAAGGATCTCGATCAGGTTGGAGATCCCCGGCTTCTCGGCGCTACGGACGATCCCGGAGCCGGAGTCGGTCACCGCCGAGCGGAACTTCTTGGCGACCTGATCCGGCTCGTCGAGCATCAGGACGGTCCCCTGCGGGCTGCCGCCGGTCGTCGACATCTTGCGGTCGGGGTACTGCAGGTCCATGATCCGCGCGCCGACCGCGGGGATCGAGTGGTGCGGCACGACCAGGGTCTCGCCGAAGCGGGTGTTGAAGCGCTCGGCGACGTCCCGCATCAGCTCGACGTGCTGGCGCTGATCGTCGCCCACGGGCACGTCGTCGGCACGGTAGGCGAGCACGTCGGCGGCCATCAGCACCGGGTAGTAGAACAGCGCCGCGGGCACCAGCTCGCGCTGCGCGGCCGACTTCTCCTTGAACTGGGTCATGCGGGTCAGCTCGCCGTAGGCGGTGACGGCGCCGAGCAGCCAGGTCAGCTCGGTTTGCTCGGGCACGTCGCTCTGGCGGAAGAAGATGCAGCGTTCCGGGTCAAGCCCCGACGCCAGCAGCGTTGCCGCCGCCTCGTACACGGCCTCGCGAAGCGCCGGCGGTTCGTAGGGCACGGTGATCGCGTGCAGGTCGACCAGGCAGTAGATCGCCTCCGCCCGGTCCTGGCCCGCGACCCACTGCCGGATCGCGCCGATGTAGTTCCCGAGGTGCTTGCGTCCGGTCGGCTGGATGCCCGAGAAGATCCGCATGAGGGCGTGAGGCTACTAAGAGCCTCTTGCTGGACGGGACGCGCCGGGTCCGGCGGAGCCTCTCTAGCCTCGCCCGCCCGCCGCCTGCGGACGCGATCAAAACGTGCCACTCGATGCACGCCCGCGGGCGAAGGTGCGATTGGTCTCGCCCAGCGAGATCAACGTCACACTCGGCGGGTTGGGGCGATCGAGAGTGACGTTTTGATCGCGGCGGCGCGGGCGGGGCCGCGCGGGGCCGCGGGGCCCTGGGGCGGCGTGGGGCGGCGTTGGGGGCGGGCTGCGGGCGGGAGGTGCCGGGGTCAGCCCGGGAGGACCGGGGCCGCCGGGCCCTTCTGCTTGCCCGGGCCCGCGCCGGCGCCCAGCTTGCGCCGGTGCTCCCCCGCCAGCAGGTAGGCGGCCAGGACGCCCGCGAGCGCGCCGCAGACGTGGCCCTGCCACGAGATCCCCTGGTGCGGGACGACGCTCGAGACGAGCGCGACCCCCCAGACGGCGCCGACCACCACGCCGGTCAGCAGCTCGAGCGCGCTGCGGTTGAAGAGGCCCCGCGTGAGCAGGTAGGTCGCGTAGCCGAAGACGACGCCGCTGGCGCCGAAGGCGACGCTGTTCGAGGGCGAGACGAGCCAGGTGCCGATCCCGCCGACGACGATCACGATCACGGTCACCAGCCCTAGCCGCATCGCGCCGGCCAGCGCGATGATCGCGCCCATGAACAGGAACGGGATCGTGTTGTCGATCAGGTGCTGCCAGCTGCCGTGGATGAACGGCGCGGTGAGGATGCCCCACAGCCGGTCGACGTTGCGGGGATAGATCCCGTCGAAGTCGAGCCGGTTGGAGTCGATCGTGTTGATCACCTCGACGATCCACATCAGGGCGACGATCGCCACCAGCAGCGTCAGTCCCTCCCGCTGGGCCTGCCCCCGCTGGAGGATCGACGAGCGTTTGCGCGGCGTGGGGGTCGTCGTGGTCATGTGGCGCTTAAAGGATGGCACCACGGCTCGCGGCTGCGATGAAGAATCGACGAAGATCCCTCATCCCGCGACGGCTTGGCGCGCGACCGCGAGCGCCACCCCGGCGCGCTCGCGCAGCGCCGCTGTCAGCACGTACTCCTCGGGCGTGTGCGCGCCGCCGCCGCGCGGGCCGAGCCCGTCGACGGTCAGCGGGATGCTCGCCGCGAAGTGTGCCGCGTCGGATGCCCCGCCCCTCGGCACGCCGACGATCGGCCGCCCCAGCCGCGCCGATGCGCCCTCGAGCAGCGCCGCGGTCGCCGCCTGCGAGTCCATCCCGGGCCACTTGCGCTCCATCCGCGCGTGCAGCTCGACGCCGTCGAGCGCGGCCGGGACCGCGCCGAGCACCTCGTCGAACGCCTCGATCCGCCGTGCGCGCAGGTCGAAGATCAGCTCGCCGGCGGCGGGCACGACGTTGAAAGCGTCACCCGAGCGCAGGATCGTCGGAACGACGCTCAGCTGATCGGCGCCGCGCGGCTGGTGATGGGCCGCGATCTCGCCCGCCACGCGAGCCAGCGCGAGCAGCGCGTTGCGCCCCTTGTCGGGCGCGCTGCCGGAGTGCGCGGCGCGGCCGGTGGCGCTCACCTGGAGCGTGCCGGCGGCCTTACGGCGCACCACCACCGCGTCCTCCCCACTCGCCGTCCGCTCGCCCGCCTCGAAGCACAGGCACGCGTCGAACCCGCCGAAGCGCCCGACGTGGGCGAACTCCCGCGTGCGCCACTCCTCGTCGGTCACGAGCAGCAGCGCAAGCTCGCCGAAAGACTCGCGATCGGCGGCGAGCGCCCGCATCACCCCGATCGCGAGCACCACTCCGCCCTTCATGTCGGCGCTGCCGGGTCCGTACAGGCGATCGCCCTCGCGGCGCAGGGGCGCGTGCGCGTCGTGCCCGATGACCGTGTCCAGATGTCCGAGCAGCAGCACGCGACGCTCCCCCGTGCCCGAGACGCGCGCGATCAGGTCCGGTGCGCTGCCCTCCGTCGAGCACGGGACCCGCTCGATCTCGGCGTCGGTGGGGACCAGCGCGATGCACAGGGCGATCGCCTCCTCGGCGCCCGGGATGTCCCCCGAGGGCGAGGAGATGCCCACCAGCGCCTCGAGCTCGCGCTCGGCGCGCACGGCGATGTCGGCCGCCGCGGCCGCGATCAGCGGATCCACGCGCCCATTCTGCCGATGGCTCAGCGCCGGCGGCGCCTGGTTCAGCGCGCCTGGTTCAGCCCCTGGTTCACCTCTGTTCAGCCGACGGACACGACGCCGAGCTCGCCCAGCTCGCCGGCCGCGTGGAGCGCGGTTAGCGCCTCAACCGCGGCGTCGGTCAGCTCGCGGCCGCGCATCGCCTGGCAATCGGTGATTGCGTCCTCGGCGGAGCAGCCGTCCGCGGCGAGCGCCTCCCAGCGGTCGGCGGCGGCGAGCAGCGCGGCGCCCTCGGGAATCTGCTCGCTCGTGAGGCCCTCCGGGTAGCCGGTGCCGTCGGCGCGCTCGCGGTGGGCGCGAATCCAGGCGACCTGCTCGGGCGTGAGCACGTCCTCGACGATCTTCGCGGCGAGCGTGCTGTGCGACTGGAGCCGCTCGCGCTCGGCGTCGGTCAGCGGCTCGGAGCGGCTCAGCAGCTCGTCGGGCATCGCGATCGTGCCGATGTCGTGGACCACGGCGGCGTCCTGAAGCAGCCGCGCGCGCCGCGGCGACCAGCCGGCGGCGAGCGCCAGCTTGCCGGCGAGCTCCGCGACCTGCTCGGAATGCCCGATCCGGATCTTGGCGTCGATCGCCCGGGCCACCGCGCGCAGCCCGACCAGCGCGTGCGAGCGCTCGAGGCGCTCCGCGCGCTCCTGGTCGGAGAGCTCGCCGATGACCTCGGGGTCGTAGACCCAGCACTGGTCGCGCCCGTGCGCCTTGCTCCAGTACAGCGCGCAGTCCGCGAGGCTGATCAGATCGGATGGCTCCCGGCTCATGGTGGTGTCGCAGATGCCGCCGGAGACCGACATCCGGAACGGCCGCTCGACGCTCTTCGCGATCTCGCTTCGCGCCCGTTCGATCGCGGCCAGCGCCTGGTGGCGGTCCGTGTCGGGCAGCACCCATGCGAACTCGTCTCCGCCGAGGCGACCGAGCGTGTCCTCGGTGCGCGCGAGCTTGCGCAGGCATTCGGCGACTCGCCTGAGCATCTCGTCCCCCAGGTCGTGGCCGCCGTGGTCGTTGATCTGCTTGAAGTGGTCGATGTCGAGCACGGCCACCGACAGCGTCCGCCCGTGGCGGGTTGCGCGCGCCACCTCGGTGGCCAGCCGCGCTTGGAGCGTACGGTGGTTGGCGAGCCCGGTAAGCGGATCGCTCGACGCCTGCGCCGACAGCTTCTCGCGATCCTCGATGCTGACGATCGCGGTTGCCAGCAGGTCCCCGAAGGCGAGCAGGCGGTCCTCGTCACGGCTCGTGAACAGCGCCGAGGCGGCGGTCACCGCCAGCACTCCCCAGGGCTGCCCGCCGACCTGGATCGGCGCGACGACGCTCGCGCGGTACCCGAGCCGGTCGACGATGCTGCCCGGCGGCTGGGCGTCGATCCGAACCGGTACGCCGGTGTTCCGCGCACGTGCGATATCGCCGTCGTCGGGCACGGGGATGATCGTCCCGGCCGGGTAGCGGCCACCGGCGTGGTCGGCCCACGCGCCCATCACGACCGAGCTGGAGGCGCCCTCGAAGCGGAGGATTCCCGACGCGCCTGCCCGCAGCAGCAGCGCCAGCTCTCGGGCCACGAGCTCGTAGATGAACTCCGAGTATTCGCCGCTGACCACCGCGGTGGCGACGCGTCGCAGGGCGCTCTGCTCGGCTGCCAGCTCCTCCGCGCGGCTGCGCAGCGTGAACATCAGCCGCTTGCCGGCGAGGATCGCGGCCCCGAGCACGAGGTAGGACGAGCCGGCGATCACGAACTGGGCGATGAACACGTCGTGCAGCGAGCGCGCGTCGTAGAGCATCGGCACGGACTGGGTGAGCACGCAGGCCGCGAGGTACGCGATCGCGACCGGGGGGCGGAAGAAGTACGCGGCGAACACGGCCGCGAGGAACAGGTAGACCCACGCTGGTGACGCGGCGCCGCCGGAGGCGGACGTCGCGAAGCCGATCAGGAGCAGCGCGAGCGCGCAGGAGCAGTGCACTCCCCATTCGCGCGCGCGCTTCCCGTTGATCAGGATGATCGACGCCCCGCCCCACACGGCCGCGAGGATGGCGATCAAGCCGATCGCGCCGCTGTGGGCGTGGCTCACGCCGGGTAGCGCGAGGAGCGCGGCGAACGTGATCGAGGCGAGCACGAACAGCGCGCCGGCGACGATGCCGGCAAGGCGCAGCTCGTCAGGATCGACGGCCGGCCCGCCGACCAGCCGCCTAAGCCCTGATGTCATCAAGTACCCCGTTCGTAGAACCGTGCTCGAAATCGGTGCTGCACGGGCTTATCGGCGGGGCCGACCGGGATCCTTTAGCTTCCGCGCCCCGCAATTAGCGGGCATCGGTAGGTTCGCCCGCCGTCGGATCCGGCCGAGCGCGGTGCCTCAGATCGCCTGGCGCACGACGGGCCGGCGCGCCGCGGCGGCCTCGTCCAGGCGCCGCACCGGCGTCGTGTACGGGGCGCCGCGGGCGATCTCTGGATCTGCCCGAGCCTCGCGGAGGATCTCGCAGACGATCTGCGCGAAGCGGTCGAGCGTCTCCTTGGTCTCCGTCTCGGTCGGCTCGATCAGCAGCGCCTCGTCGACGATCAGCGGGAAGTAGACGGTCGGCGGATGCACTCCGTGATCGAGCAGGCGTTTGGCGAGATCGAGCGTCTTGATCCCCAGCTCGCGCTTCATCGGGCCTCCCGAGAGCACGAACTCGTGCATGCAGATCCGCTCGTAGGCGGCCGGCAGGTACTCGAGCGCCCCCTCGCGCCGCAGCCGGGCCAGCAGATAGTTGGCGTTCAGCACGGCGATCTCGGAGACCTCTTTCAACCCCGCCGCGCCGAGCGAGCGGATGTAGGCGTAGGAGCGCACGAACACGCCGTAGTTGCCCTGGAAGCCGCGCAGCCGCCCGATCGACTTCGGACGCTCGTAGTCGAGGTCGTAGATCGCGTCCTCGCCGGCGCCGTTGCTCCCGTGCTCGAGCTTTACGACCTGCGGGCGCGGGAGGTACGGCTCGATCCGGTCGGACACGGCGATCGGCCCGGCGCCCGGGCCGCCACCCCCGTGCGGCTGAGTGAAGGACTTGTGCAGGTTGAAGTGGACGATGTCGAAGCCCATGTCGCCCGGGCGGCAGATGCCCATGATCGCGTTGAGGTTCGCGCCGTCGTAGTAGAGCGTGGCGCCGACCGCGTGGACGATCTTCGCGATCTCCTGGATCCCGGGCTCGAACAGCCCGAGGGTCGAGGGGTTGGTGAGCATCAGGCAGGCGACGTCCTCGGTCGCCTTTGCGCGCAGGTCGTCGAGATCGACGTTGCCCTGCTCGTCGGTCCTCACGTGGACGACCTCGTAGCCCGCCATCGTGACCGTCGCCGGATTGGTGCCGTGGGCGTTGTCGGGCGTCAGCACCTTGCTTCTGTGCTGCCCGTTGTCCTCGTGAAACGCGCGCGTCAACAGCACACCCGCGAGCTCGCCGTGCGAGCCCGCGCTCGGCTGCAGCGACACGTGCGGAAGACCGGCGATCTCCGCGAGCGCCTGCTGGAGCTTGTACATGAGCTCCAGCGCGCCCTGCGCCTCACTGGGGGCCTGCAGAGGGTGGAGCTTGGCGTGTCCGGGAAGCGCCGCGACCCGCTCATGCAGCTTGGGGTTGTGCTTCATCGTGCAGGAGCCGAGCGGGTAGAAGCCGGTGTCCAGATCGAAGTTGCGCTTCGACAGGCGGTTGTAGTGGCGGACGATCTCGGGCTCTGAAACCTCCGGGAGCCGGGGCGCCTCCTCGCGCCGCAGGTGCGCCGGCAGGAGCTCGTCGAGCGCACGCGCGGGGACGTCCAGGGGCGGCGGGACGAAGGCCCGGCGGCCGGGCTTGGAGCGCTCGTAGATCGTCAGCTCGTCGTCGGCGGCGGCGATGAAGCTCATCCGCGCACCTCCTCGGGGGCCCCTCGCTCCGCGCGGATCGCGCTCGCCAGCGCGCCCGCGAGCCGGTCGATCTGGGCGGCCGTGCGCTGCTCGGTGAGGGCGATCAGCAGGGCGTCGCCGTACTCGGGGTACTCGCGGGCGAGGGGGTAGCCGGGGTTCACGCCCTGGGCGCGGCAGCGCGCGATCACGCGATCGACCGGCGCGGCGATCCCGATCGCGAACTCGCGCACCACCGGCTGATCATGCAGCGCGGTGATCCCGTCGATCGCCGTGAGCTGCTCGCGCGCGTAGGCGGTCCGCTGGAGCATCAGCTCCGCCAGCTCGACGATCCCGCGGCGCCCGAGCCAGCTCAGGTAGATCACTCCGGCGAGCGCGTTCAGCGCCTGGGCGGTGCAGATGTTGGAGGTGGCGCGCTCGCGGCGGATGTGCTGCTCGCGCGTCTGGAGCGTCAGCACGAACCCGCGCTTGCCGTCGAGATCGCGAGTCTCGCCCGCGATCCGTCCGGGCATCCTGCGCATCAGCTCCTGTGTGGCGGCGAAGAACCCGAATGACGGGCCGCCGAAGTCGAGCCGGTTGCCGAGCGTCTGGCCCTCTCCCACGGCGATGTCTACGCCGCACTGCGCGGGAGTCTTCAGCAGCGCGAGCGGCAGCGGGTCGCACGAGCAGATCGTCAGAGCGCCGGCCTGCCTGGCGGCGGACGCGAGCCGCTCGAGGTCCTCGATCGCGCCGAGGAAGTTCGGCTGCTGGACGATCAGCGCGCTGACGGTGTCGTCGAGCGCGGGCGGCTCGGTGATGCCGTTCTTAAGGGGCGCCTCGTCGACCTCTACGCCCCAGGCGTGAGCGAGCGTCCTCAGCGCCTCGCGGGCATGGGGGTGCACGCCGCGCGAGATCACGAAGCGGCCGCGCCCGTTGTGCAGCTTCGCGACATAGCCCGCCGCGGCGACCGCGCTCGGGCCCTCGTACACCGATGCGTTGGAGATCGGCAGCCCGGTCAGCTCGCAGATCGCCGTCTGGTACTCGAACATCGCCTGCAGCCCGCCCTGCGAGATCTCCGGCTGGTAGGGCGTGTACGGCGTCAGGAACTCCGAGCGCATGACGATCGAGTCGATCAGCGCCGGGATGTAGTGGTCGTACATGCCGGCGCCGAGGAACGACAGCTCGTCCTCGGTGGAGACGTTGCGGGCGGCCAGCGCGCGCAGGTCCTGGTAGACCTCCTGCTCGGACAGGCCGCGGTCGAGCTTCAGCGGGCGACCGAGGCGCAGCGACTGAGGGATGTCGGCGAACAGGTCCTCGATCGCGGCGACGCCGATCGTCGCGAGCATTTCCTCGCGATCGGCTTCGGTGGCCGAGACGTACGTGCTCACTCGAGGCTCGCCTCGTAGCTCGCGGCGTCCATCAGGCCTTCGGTCTCGGCGGGATCGGCCAGCTTGACCCTGACCAGCCAGCCGTCCCCATAGGGGTCGTCGTTGATCGTCTCGGGCTTGTCGGAGAGCGCGTCGTTGACGGCGATCACCTCGCCGGACAGCGGTGCGAACACGTCCGAGACCGCCTTGACGGACTCGACCTCGGTGTAGGGCTCGTTCTGCTTGACCTCGGCCCCGATCGCCGGCGCGTTGTAGAACACGACCTCGCCGAGCTGGTCCTGCGCGTACCAGGTGATCCCGAAGGTCGCCTCCTCGCCTTCGACGCGGGCCCAGTCGTGGCCGGCGTGGTAGAGCAGGTCATCGGGATAGCTGGCGTCGGCCATGTTCACGACCCCTTTCGGTACAGAGGCTTGCGCTCGACGAGGGCTGGCCGGGTGGTGCCCCGCACGTCGATCTCGATTCTCGTTCCGGGCTGCGCCCGATCGGCGGAAACGTACGCCATCCCGATGCCGCGCTCCAGGCAGGGACTGAAGGTGCCGCTGGTGACCTCGCCGCCGCCCTGCACACGGTTCCCCTGGCGCGCGATCCCCGGCCCGTCGATCACGAACGGGACGAGCTTCTCGGCCGTGCCGCTTTCGCGCGCCGCGGCGATCGCCTCCGCGCCGATGAAGCGAGTCTCCTCCTTGCAGCACCAGCCGAGGCCCGCTTCGATCGGGTTTCGGTCCTCGCTCAGGTCGTTGCCGTAGAGGTGGAAGCAGACCTCGAGCCGCAGCGTGTCGCGCGCACCGAGGCCGGCGGGGGTGGCGCCCGCTTCTGTAAGCGCGTCCCAGACCTCGGCCGCGTCGGTTGGGTTCAGCAGCAGCTCCACGCCATCCTCGCCGGTGTAGCCGGTGCCGCACACGAGCGCCGGCGCACCGGCGAGCGAGCGCTCGCAGCAGTGCATCCTCGGCGGCAGCGAGCCGTCGGCGAGTCCCCCGGCGAGTCTCCTGGCGCCGGGGCCCTGGACGGCCAGCATCGCGAACTCCGACGCCTTGTCGATCACATCGACGTCGAAGTCCTGTGCGTGCCGCTGGAACCAGGCGAGGTCCCTGTCGTGGTTGGCGGCGTTGGTGACCGTCAGGAACACGCACTCCGCGAGGCGGTAGGTGAAGAGGTCGTCGAGCACCCCGCCGTCCTCGCTGCACAGGACGCTGTACTGCGCTCCGCCCTCGGGGATCCGGCGCACGTCGTTGGAGAGGATGTGCTGGAGGAAGTCGCGCGCCTCGGGGCCTCGGGTCTCGATCTCGCCCATGTGGGAGACGTCAAAGACACCCACGCTCGTGCGAACCGCGACGTGCTCCTGCCGGATGCCCCCGTACTGGATCGGCATCTCCCAGCCGGCGAACGGGACGAGCTTCGCGCCGGCCTCCAGATGGCGGTCGTACAGCGCGGTCCGGCGGAGCGCCGGCTCGGTGGTCGAGGTCACGGACGCAGGCTACACCTCGCCGACGCGCCGCCCGGAGCTATTCCCACGTTTGAGACAAGCTCGGAGCCGTATCGGAGCGGCCGTGGGGCTGTGTGAGCGTTCTCGGGTTGGGCGCGTTCTGCTCAACCTGCACTGGCGCGCTCGTGTTCGGCGCGATGATGACCGCGCGACCGCGCGGACGTTCGTCCTACTGGGAGAGCAACTCGAACTCACCGATCGAACATGCGACTTCGACGGGTCCGCCGCAAGGATGCCTTCGTTCCGTCCGCCACCGACGGCGTCCGTGGCCGAAGTGGCATCACCGTCGATGGCACGCACATCTAATCGGCATGGCCGACCGCGGCACCGTGACGACGATCATGCGGCCCAAATCTCCTCGGGACGGGGGTAGACACGACGTTCATCACGGGCGCATACAACCTGTCCGGCGTCACGGTTCGCATCTCTACTGGGCGAACAACGGCAGCGGCCTATCGGCCGCGCCAACCTCAATGGCACGGGGGTCAAGCAGGACTTATCACCGTCTGTCCGCCCGGCGACAACACGCCCTCGTCGTCGGCCCGTTTGGGGCGGCGGTCGATTCGCTCGGACCGCCGGTCGCCAGCCGCAGGGTCAACGCCGCCGGATCTCCGGCACGGTCCTGAGCAAGGTCCCCAGGCGGAGACATTCCCGCGCTTGCGCGCCGGCGAGCCGATCCCGTCGGGCAGCACGATCGACGCGACCAACGGCATCGTCTCGCTGACGGCCGCCAGGGCCAGCACCGACACGGGCAGACCACTTCTACGACAGCCACTTCCGCGTCACCCAGACAAGCTCGCTCGAGGCGCTCGTCCACCCTCACAGGCCCGCTCCCAACCGGCTACGCCCCGACCGCGGCAGATTACCCGCCGACTACGCCGCAAGCTCTGGGCCAGCGGCTCAGGCATCTACGGCTCCGTCGCCAAGTGCGGCTCCCCCACTGAACGCGGCGTCACCCTGGCTCACCGAAGATACCCTGCACCGGCACCCTCATTCAAACCACAAAGGCTCCGCCCTCGTCACCGATTTCGGCCACCACAACCGCGAGTTCATTTTCAAAGCACTCACAACTTGCTCGCCCACCCGGGAAACGGCGGCTGAGCGTGCCCACGGGCAAGCGATACTGACTAAGCTCTCGCGGACGGGTAGAACCTTCAGTGTGGGAATTGCAGTCGTCATGCCCGTCGGGCCAGATGCCGTCGAGGTCGAACGTGCTCGCGACACGGCCATGAGCCTTCTTTCATGGGAGCCAGCCGTGAAATGGCTCATCATGGTCGATGACTCGCCCGCAAAGCGAGACCTGGGGTCGATTGTGAACGCCGAAGATATCGCCGTCGAGGTTCTGTCCCATCCCTTGGGCCCTCGGCGCGCCCACGTGACCGATCGGGTCGCCTCGGCTGTGCTCACCGGTCTTGGCTGGGCAGTCAAGAACACGGATGCCGCCTACGTAATGAAGCTGGATACGGACGCCCTGGTGATCGAGCAATTTGCCAGCAAGCTCGAGGTGCGATGCTCGATCCCGAGCGGCCTCGTGGTGCGTATGACGCTCATGAGACGGAGGCGCCCGGTCATTCAGAGGCTCATGGAGCCGTCGCGTCAGACTTGCCAGGTGGCTCATCCAGCCGACCCGTTTCGGCCTTAAGCAGCCGAGGCCGCATGGTCAGACGTTATGTCAAGGAAGCACGAAGTGCCGGCTACGAGTGGGGTGAGCATGCATTGGCTTGTTCGATCGCGATATCGCGTCCTGCCCTGGATGCCATGCGGACCGATGGATGCCTCGATGACCCACTCGCATTTGTGGGCACTCATCTGTTTGACGATCCGATACTCGGGCTGCTGGTCAGGCGAGCCGGTTTCAGAATTGGGGGAAGCAGTCACGAGGGCGGGCTATTTGGTGTGACGTGGCGAGGATTACCGGACACGCCAGAACGACTGCTAGAACGCGGCTACAGCATCATCCATAGCGTCAAGAATGACTCGCGCTTCACCGAGCGCGAGATCCGTCGCCATTTTGCCGCACTGCGCCCAGCACTCCGATGATTTTGGGTATGCGCTCGTGTGGTGGCGCCGAACTTCTATCGCCGCAGCCGTCGGCTTGGCACCGTAGGTCGTCGTCCGCCCGCAACGACGCCGGCGGAACCCGGCACGGTGACGGCCTCAGAGCTGGGTCGGAACGCAAGACATCCAGCCCCGGTACTACTCAAGCGGGGGGGTTGAAAATCCCGAAAAAATGCGGCCGCGCTATCACGGCTCAGACAGGCCGTGCCTCTCCGGCGCCGTCGCTCTCGATCACCCGAGGCTCCGCATCCGCAGGCGCCGCTTCGACGGGCGCCCTGACCTTCACGTTGGAAGTGCAGTCCGGTTAGGAAGCCCCGTCAGTCTCGACGGCCGACCTGGGCGTCACTGCACCCCGAGCACGAGCGATGTGTTCCCCAATCTCTCGCCTGGATATCAACCTGGAATGTCCAAGTCCGCGCGGGGTGGGCGGATTTCTTACTCCTGGGCTAAGCCTCCGTTGTTGGCCCTCCGAGCTCCGGCTGACCACGATCGTCCTCCTCACACACGCGACTCGTGCGCTGGGCATCGCCGTCCGGCTCGCTGCACACCGCGCAATGTTTCACGAGAGAGCGAGCTCTCGTGGATACCGCTGCCAGATCGCGCGAGACCGAGCACGAGTGACAGGATCCGCGCAGCCGCCGGACCGCGTGGCCCTGCGTTTCCGGCTGCGACCTCCCAACTGGCTCCGAGCAGCAGCCGTTGTAGCCACCGCCGTAGCAATTTCCGCTCTGGGCATCGTTCTCCCTGGTCCAGAAGGCCTGCTATGACCCATTGCCGATCAAGCAGTCGCCCGCCCGAGGCGATGGTCCTACGCGTGAGTGCCCCTGGATGAAGCCGACGAACCGCTGCTGAGGCGTCCACGAATGTCGCATTTCCGTGGCAGAGCATCCTCAACCAGAGGTCAAGGTCGAACAGCTGTCGCGGGCCCCTGCGAAAACCCCCCACGGCAAGAGCCACACCACGACTCATCATGACATTGGAGGGCTCTCCGATGTGGTTTTCATAAAGACGCTTAGCGAGGTGATAGCGGATCACCTCCTCCTCCAGCTAGTTCGAGAACCAACCCGGACGAGGTAGCAACCCACTCACCAGGGACTCGTGCGACGAGCTCCGACGAAAGATCGCCGTATCGGTTCGCCCATTCGCGATCGGACTCGTCCCATAGCGCGACGTCTCGACGTGCGAATGAAAGCACTGTAGACCCACTTACGAACGCATCGCGCAAACGGCCGAGCCCCCCCGCCACTGCCAGGTCGTCGCCATGAAGAATCAGGACCTTCGGTGCACGGGCCTCCTGGAGGCACTTGTTGTGGTTGCCGGCCGCTCCGAGTCGCTCGTGATTCCGACCGACGCGGAGACGGGGATCGTCGAACCCTCGTGCTATGTCGTACGTCGAGTCGGGTGACGCGTCATCAAAAACGACCACCTCGATGTCGTCCGAGTCCGCGCCTAATACGGAGTGCAAACAGTCACCGATGAAGTCCGCCTGACAATAGGACGGGATGCAGACTGAGACTGCCGCGGTTCCCGTCGCCGGCGACTTCACCGCGCGATGCTACCCGGAAGCGTCCAGCTCCAATGCGGCATACTGATCGGGGTTCGGGGGCACGCACGCCCGTTTTGGGTGCGTGGCGCTCGCGCAGCGCCGATGACCGAATGTGCGTCGGGCACGCATCCGCGGCCGCCGAGTGCTTCGCCAGCCAAACCGTGAAGCTCGGGTCGATGACCTGTCCGACCGCAGCTATCCTGCGAGGGGCCATGAAGTCGATCGGCTGTTGCGCCAGCGGACGATAGATGTTCGTGTATGGCGTCTGCATCGGGCCGTCCGACCGGTTCGACCGAGTGCTCAAGCCAACCCTCCCACAAGGCGTTGTCCTCCTGACTCGGACGCACCAGCGCTCGATCTTCGATGCGTACAACTCGATTCTCGACGAGGCATGTGCCCGTTGGCCCGATCTTGAAGGGGTTGTGCTGCTCCACGAAGACGTAGCGATCCGCGATTCCAGCGCGCTTCAACGTACGCTCCGCGAAGTCTTCGCCGAGCCCAGTGTCGGCGCCGCGGGCGCGGTCGGCGGCGTTGGGCACTGGGAGATGTCTTGCTGGAAGACGAACCAGATGTATGGGCACGTCGAGCACGCGACTCACAAGGACGACTTCTCGCGGGGAGAGCATGACGTGGACACCGTGGACGGCTTGTTTATTGCACTCTCACCGCGAGCCGCGCGGATGTGCCGCCTAGACGGAAAGGGGTATCCCGGATTCCATGGCTACGACAGCGAACTCTGCTTCGTTGTGCGTAACGCGGGACTGCGCGTGATCGTGTCCGACTTCGACCTTTTTCACGATTGCAAGCCTGGTCCCTGGACGCAACCCGAGTACGGCTGGGCGATGTTCGAATGGCTGCTTCGCCGGCATGCGACGAACCGCAGGACCCGGCTGACCTGGCGCGTAAAGCGGTTCGTATTGGCGTCGATGACGCGGCTCGGCTTTCGGACCGTTCCGTTCCTGTCGGAATAGCTCTCGCGACGGGGCCGGCATGCTCGGCTCAGCGGTCCTTCAAGAACGAAGGGATGTCGATCTCGTCGTCGCGGATCTCGAGTGACGAGCGCTGGCGGTCGTCCATCGTCACGTCGCGGCGCCGAGAGCCCTGCTGAGGGCCACGTGAGCGGTCGCGAATCCCCTCGATCCCACGGTCGAAGCCGGTCGCGATCACCGTCACGCGCACCTCGTCGCCGATCGCGTCGTCGATCACCGCGCCGAAGATGATGTTCGAGTTGGAGTCCGATGCGCTCTGGACGATCTCGGCCGCCTCGTTGACCTCGAACAGCCCGAGGTCGTGGCCGCCGGTGATGTTCAGGAGGATCCCGGTCGCCCCCTCAACCGACTCCTCCAGCAGCGGCGAGGAGATCGCGATCTTCGCGGCCTCCGTCGCGCGGTTCTCGCCGGCGGCGCTGCCGATGCCCATCAGCGCGCTGCCCGCGTCCCGCATGATCGTACGCACGTCAGCGAAGTCGAGGTTGATCAGGCCGGGGATCGTGATCAGGTCGGTGATGCCCTGCACGCCCTGCCTCAGGACGTTGTCGGCCTCCCGGAACGCGTCGAGGATCGAGGTCCGCCGCTCGACGATCGCGAGCAGCTTCTCGTTGGGGATCACGATCAGCGTGTCCACGTGCTCCCGCAGCCGCGCGATGCCGTCCTGCGCCTGGCGGGCGCGCTGGGTGCCCTCGAACACGAAGGGCCGCGTGACCACCCCGACGGTGAGGGCGCCGATCTCGTTCTTGGCGATGTCCGCGATCACCGGGGCAGCACCCGTACCCGTGCCGCCACCCTCGCCGGCGGTCACGAACACCATGTCCGCGCCCTTCAGGCCCTCCTTGATCTCATCGCGCGACTCGGCGGCCGCACCCTGGCCGATGTCCGGATTGGCGCCGGCCCCAAGGCCCTTGGTCAGCTCGTGCCCGATGTTCAGCTTGATGTCGGCGTCGCACATCGCGAGCGCCTGCGCATCGGTGTTGCAGGCGATGAACTCGACCCCGCGCAGGCCGGCGTCGACCATGCGGTTGACCGCGTTCGTGCCTCCGCCGCCGACGCCGACGACCTTGATGACTGCCAGGTAACTGCCGCTTTCCATTAGGTACCGTCCGACCCTCGAGGTAGCGTTGAGCGTTTGTCCGCGTTCCGCTCGTAGCGGGAGTTTCGCACGTTACGGCCTGGGGATGCGGGAAGTCAACGCACCGGACCGTAGCGCAACGTTCGTTGCAGATCGAGCAAGTCTCGACGACCCCCCGAGAGTTCGCCGTTTCAGAGGCTCAAGCTCCAGTAGAGGGTTAGCCTCCGGGAGGGACGGTGTTCGTAGGCGTGTTCGAGGGCGTGGTGCTCGCCCCCTGCGAGCCGCCACCGCTCCCGAATTGAGCGGCCAGCGCGGCCAGCGCCTGGGAGCTCGTCCCCACCCCCGCGGCCGGGCGCGCCGGGTCGGACACATCGATGTAGGCGGCGCCTTGCGAGCCCGGATCGGCGAGGACCGCGGCCAGCGCCGACCACTTCGCGCGCAGGAGGTTCGAATCGCCGAAGTAGATGCTCGGCCCCCCTCGCAGCTGCGCTACGAGGCCGTGCGGTGACACGGTGGTGACCGTCGTGATCCGCGCCAGCCAACGCGCCGGAGCGGCGCCCAGCACCGCGACCGCGCCGAGCGTCTGCGGGTCGACCAGGCGCGAGCCTCCGGGCAGCGCCTTGACCGGGACCGTGGGCAGCGATGGGCTCGGGACGACGTCGTGCAGCAGCGTGCCGTCGCCGGCCACGGCGACGGCGTGGCCCCCGACCTCGACCGCCCCCACCGGGACCTGCTCGATGACTCGGATCCGCATCGCGTGCGGGAACTGGGTCGTGACGCGCAGGTCCTTGACCACCGAGTACGGCTGGACGGCGGAGCGCAGGCGGTCCAGGTGGACGTCGAGCGTCGTCATCGTCCTCGCCGCATCGCGTAGTGCGGAGCGGATCTGAGCGGCATCCGGGCCGCTCGCGCCGGTCACCGTCACGTGCTGGACGGCTACGAGCTGCGAGTCTCGCACCCACAGCCAGCCGCCGCCGAGCAGGATCGCAAGCGCGCCGAGGACCGCGATCACGCGCACCGAGACACGCCGGCGCGGCAGCCGTGCGGTCACGAGGCCACCCATTCCGGCGGGATCTCCACCTCGCCGAGCGCCTGTACCTCGGGCTCGAGCTCGATCCCGAACATCTCCTTCACGCGACGCCGCCCTTCGGCCATGACGGCGATCACGTCCGCGGTCGACGCGTCGCCATGGTTCTGGATGAAGTTGGCGTGCTTCTCGGAGAACCCCGCGCCGCCGATTCGCAGCCCGCGGCAGCCGGCGGCGTCGAGCAGCTGTCCCGCGGAGCGCCCGGCAGCTCTTGGATCGTCGGGATTCTTGAAGGTCGAGCCGAACGTCTTGATCCCGGACGGCTGCGCCGCCTTGCGGCGGGCGCGCATGTCGGCCAGCGTCGCCTTGACCTCGGCGCTCACGGCCGGCTCGAGCGCGAACGACGCGCGCGCGACGATCTCGTCGGCGCGCAGGTTCGAGCGGCGATAGGTGAATCCGAGCTCGAGCGGGCCACGGCGGTCGGTGCCGGCCGGGCTGACGATCTCCACCCACTCGAGCACGCGCGCGAGCTCACCACCGTAGGCGTTGGCGTTCATTCGCACCGCGCCGCCGACGGTTCCGGGAATGTTCACCCCGAACTCGATCCCCGTCAGCCCCGCCTGCGCGGCGCGCGCCGAGACCGCCGGGAGGCGTGCCGCCGCGCCACAGCGGATGTGCGTGCCCTCCAGCTCGATCTTGCTCAGCTCACCATCGAGTTTCACCACTAGTCCGCGAACCCCGGCGTCCGCCACAAGCAGATTCGACCCCGAGCCGACGACCCCTACCTCGATTGCTTGGGCCGCTGCCCAACGTATGAGCCCTTCGAGCTGCTCGATCGTCTGCGCTCGCGCGAACAGCTCGGCGCGGCCTCCCGTCCGGATCGTCGTCAGTCGCGCCAGCGGGAAATCCCGCTGGACGCCTGCGGGCAGCTCTGCCATCGGGCCGCAGGGTAGTTGGCTGCTCGGCGGCGCCGACTGCCATTCGTGTTCGGGCCGGCGTGGGCCGCGGGACGGCGGCGCCCCGGGCGATGGGGCAGAATCTGGCGTCCGCCGCCTGGGGTGAAGCCCCCGGCGCATGACCACAATGGGGGCCGAGATGCACGAGGAGATCACAGCGCCGCGCTCAGCGGACGCCAGGCTGGCCCCCGTGCTGTCGATCGACGGGGGAGGCATCCGCGGGATCATTCCCGCGCTCGTGCTGGCTGAGCTGGAACGGCGCGCGGGCCGTCCGATCGCCGAGATGTTCGAGCTGATCGCCGGAACCTCCACGGGGGGGATCCTCGCCGTCGCGCTCACTCGGCCGGATGCGCAAGGGCGGCCGCGCTGGAGCGCGCAGGAGGTGGCCGAGGTCTACGTCGCGTACGGGCCACGGATCTTCGATCTGCGGTTGACCCGCTCGATCAAGACCGCCTATGGGCTGATCAACGAACGCTACGAGGCGCGCGGACTCGAGGAGGTGCTGGACCGCTACTGCGGCGAGTCGAGGCTGTCGGAGTCAGTCACCGACATCCTCGTCCCGGCCTACGACGTGGTGCAGCGCCAGCTGTTCTTCTTCGACAGCGCGAAGGCCAAGCAGGACCGCACCTGCGATTACCCCGCATCGCTCGTGGCCCGGGCCACCTCGGCCGCACCCACGTACTTCGAGCCGCCCGTCGTGGGCGGCGGCGGCCCCCAGGGAGAGCTCGTGTTCGTCGACGGCGGCCTGTTCGCCAACAATCCGGCCATGTGCGCCTTCGCGGAGGCCGAGCGTGGACGGTTCGGGAGGAACATCGTGATGCTGTCCCTGGGCACCGGGGAGTGCACGCGACCGCTGCCGTTCGAGCAGGTACGTCACTGGGGAGTCGCACAATGGGCTCGCCCGATCCTCGGCGTCGTGCTCGACGGCGTCAGCATGGCGATCGACCAGCAGCTCGACGCCCTCCTGGGCAGGGAGCGCTACTGGCGGCTGCAGACCCAGCTGACGGAGGCCAAGGACGACCTCGACGATGCCACCCCCGAGAACATCGCACGGCTCCAGGGGCAGGCGAAGAAGCTGATCGAGGAACGTTCCGCGGACCTCGACCGGATCGTCGAGCTGCTCGCGCGCTGATCCCATGGGGCCGGCTATCGCCCCGCGACTAGGCTGCGACCGAGCCGGTCGATGTCGCCCGCGCCCATCACCAGGCACAGGTCGCCGTCGCGCAGCCACTCTCCCAGGAGCCGCTTCGCGTCCGCGAACCCCGGCATCCATGCGACGGGACGCCCGGGTGCTGCGTCCGCGGCCGCCGCCGCGACCAGGCGGCCGTCGACGCCCGGGAAGTCCTCGGCGCGCTCGCGCGCCGGATAGACATCCAGCACGACGATCGCGTCCGCGGCCGCGAGGGCCACGCCGAACTCGCGTGCCAGCGCGCCCGTGCGCGAGTAGAGGTGCGGCTGGAACACCGCCACGAGCCGGCGTGAGCCGAACGTCCGAGCGGCGGCGAGCGCGGCCGCAACCTTGGTGGGATGGTGGGCGTAGTCGTCATAGACGAGCGCGCCACCGGCGCTGACCCCGAGCCGCTCGAAGCGCCGGCGCGCGCCGCGGAAGGACCGCAGCGCCTGCGCCGATCGGATCGGGTCGGCGCCCGCAAGCGCCGCCGCGGTCAGCGCGCCCGCGGCGTTGATCGCGTTGTGGGCGCCGGGGACGCTCAACTCCACCTCGATCCCGCGCCACCGAAAGCGCGATCCGCCGGGATGGAGCTCCGGCTCGGGCGCGTCGTAGGTGGCCGCGTCCTCCGGGCACAAGGCGCGCAGCTCGGGCCGGTTCCAGACGACCGACCCCGCGCCGGCGCGCGCCATGAACTGCCGGAAGGTGGCCTCGAGGTCGAGCCGCGAGCTGTAGGTCGCGTGGTGGTCGAGCTCCGCGTTGGTCAGGATCGCGATCTCCGGATAGAGCTTGAGCAGCGAGCGGTCCGACTCATCCGCCTCGACCACGATCCACTCCCCGCTCCCCCACCCCGCGTTCGATCCGGTGTCCCGTAGCTCTCCGCCGATCACGTACGCGGGATCCAGGCCGGCGCCGAGCAGCGCCTGGACCGTCATCGCGGCCGTCGTCGTCTTGCCGGCCGAGCCGGTGACCGCCAGACAGCGGCGCAGGGCGGCGATCTCCGCCAGCAGGTCGGCGCGGTGAAGCTCTCTCCCTGAGGCAGCTTCGCGCTCGGGATTCGAAGCGGGGACCGCGCTCGAGTACACGACCTCCGCGCCCTCGGGAACGTTCGCGGCGGCGTGGGCGAAAACGGCTTCGATTCCTTGCTCCCGCAGGCGCTGCGTGTACGGCGACTGCGCCCGGTCCGAACCGGTCACCTCGGCGCCCAGCGCCTTCGCGATCAGCGCCAGGCCGCTCATCCCGGCGCCGCCGATGCCGACAAAGTGAAGCCGCCTGCCTGACCAGTCGGACGGGACCACCGGCTACCGCCGTCGCGCGGCCGCCAGCAGCTCGTCCGCGATCGCGGCCGCGGCGTCGGGCTTCGCCAGTTCCAGCGCGGCATGTCCCATCGCCCGAAGCCTGCCCCGGTCGGCGAGCAGGCCACCGACCTCCTGCGCCAGACGAGGCCCGGTCAGCTCCGAGTCGGGGATGACGATCGCCGCGCCGCCCCGCTCCATGTACCGGGCGTTCTCAGCCTGGTGGTCGGCGGTCGCGTAGGGGTAGGGCACGAGCACCGCGGGGCGTCCGTGCGCCGCGATCTCAAAAACCGAGCCGCCGGCGCGGCCCACCACGAGATCGCTCGCGAGCAGCGCCTGGCCGAAATCGGGGATGAACCCGCGGAGGTCGTAGTGAGGGCCGGGTGACTCGAGCTCGGGGAGGTCGCGCTCGCCGGCCGCATGCAGGACGTGGAAGCGCGCGCCTGCGAACGCCTCGAGCGCGGCGCGATTGATCGAGCGCGCCCCGAGCGACCCACCGGAGACGAGCACGCACGTCTCGCGGGGCCGGATTCCGAACCGCCGGCGAGCCGCCGAGCGGTTCGTCGCGGGCGTCGGCACCGGACGGCCCGTAACCCGGTAGCGCCCGCCCTCCCGGCCCGAGATCGGGAATGACAGGCAGACGCGCCGGGCGAGCGGCGCGAGCAGCCGGTTGGTCAAGCCCGAGATGGCTGTCGGCCTCCATCAGGACGAGCGGGATCCGGCGAATCCGGGCCGCCAGGCCCACCGGCCCCGCGACGTAGCCGCCCGCGCCGAGGACAGCACCGGGCTGAAGCTCACGGAGCAGGCCCTCCGCCGCCCTCACCGCACGGGCATCGGTCAGCACGGCGCGCGCCGCCTTCGCGGGCCGGCGGCGGTAGAGCGGCGCAACCCGCAGGGTCCGCAGCTCGTACCCGGCGGCGGGCACCAGCTGGAGCTCGGCCCGCTCACCACCGATGAACACGACGTCCGCGCTTTCGGCCTTGAGCGCGTCCGCCACGGCCAGTGCGGGAATCACATGACCGGCCGTGCCGCCGGCGCCGATCACGATCCGCAGGGCGCTCACGCGCGGCAGCGTATGTGATCACTTTGCGGCGCGGCGGCCGCCGGCCCCGACACGGCGGGACTCGCGCTGCTGCCGGCGCCGGTCGCGATCCGCGGCGCTGTGACGCCGAGTGGACTCGACCACTTTCAGGCGCCGGGCGCCCGGCCGGGCGATGTTCAGCAGCAGCCCGACCGACGCCAGCATGATGCACAGGTTGGTCGGCGCGTAGGAGATGAACGGCAGCGGCACGCCGGTGAGCGGCGCCAGGCCGAGCACCACGAAGATGTTGAGGATCCCCTGACAGAGGATCAGTGAGGTGAGGCCGGTCGCGAGCAGCTTCGCGTGGCGGTCAGCCGCCCGCCGCGCGGCCCGCAGCCCGGCATAGCCGATCATCCCGTAGAGGAACACGACGCCGCAGATCCCGAGCACACCGAGCTCCTCGCCGATCACCGCGAGGATGAAGTCCGTTTGCGCCTCCGGCAGGTAGTACACCTTCTGCACCGATTTGCCCAGCCCGACGCCGAACAGGCCGCCCGAGCCCAGCGCGATCTGCCCCTGCACGGCCTGGAAGCCCGCGGTGGACTTCGCCGACCAGGGGTGCAGGAACGAGGTCAGCCGGGCCTGCTGGTAGGGCTGCGCCAGGACCAGAAGGGCGCCGAGCACGACGGCGACACCGGCCAGCGCTGCCAGGTGGCGCATCGGCATCCCGGCGGCGATCAGCAGCGAGGTGATCGTGAAGGCAACGACCAGCGTCGTGCCGAGGTCGGGCTCGACCACGATCAGCAGGCACGCCGGCGCGGCGACCACGGCGATCGGCGCGACGGCCTGGCGAAGCCCCCGCATCCGCTTCGGATGGTCGGCCAGGTATCGCGCGACGTACAGCACGAGCGCGAGCTTCATCACCTCCGAGGGCTGGAACTGGATCGGGCCGACCGCGAACCAGCGCCGCGCCCCGTTCACCTGAACCCCGAAGTGCGGGACCATCACGAGCAGCAGCAGGGCGAAGGCCCCCCACAGCATCGCCCCGACCAGGCGGCGGTTGAGCAGGGTGAGCCCGCGGCGCTCGAGCACGTGCATGCCCACCAGCCCGAGTCCGCCGAACATCAGGTAGCGAAGGAACTCCGAGGTGCCCGTCCCCTGGCCCGCGAGCACGCCGATCGGGGAGGAGGCGCTGTACACCATCACCGACCCGAAGGCCAGCAGGCACAGCGTTGCGGTCATCAGGATCCGGTGCTCCAGCGGCGGCGGGACGCGCTTGGTGGTAGTCGCGGCGGCGCTCACATGGCCTCCACCAACGCGCGGAAGTGCTCGCCGCGAGCCTCGAAGTCCTGGTACTGGTCATAGCTCGCGCATGCGGGCGAGAGCAGCACCGTCTCACCGGGGCGGGCCGCAGCCGCGGCCTGCTCGAGCGCGTTTTGCAACTCGCCACTGCGGTGGACGGGAACCCCGGCCCCCGTCAGCACCCGCTCGAGCTCTGCAGCCGCCTCACCGATCAGGTAGACGGCTCGGCAGCGCTTCGCGACGAGCGGGACGAGCGGCGAGAAGTCCTGCTGCTTGCCACGTCCTCCGGCGATCAGATGCACCCCGCCGGGGTACGAGCGCAGCGCGACGATCGCGCTCGCGACGTTGGTCGCCTTCGAGTCGTTCACGTAGGCGACGCCGTGGCGGCTCGCGATCAGCTCGAGCCGGTGGGCGACGCCTCCGAACGTGGTGAGGCCCGCGACGACGGCGGCGGGGTCGAGCCCCCGGGCCAGGCAGGCCGCGGCCGCGGCCATCGCGTTGCGCCGGTTGTGCTCGCCCGGCAGCGAGATCTCCTCGCTCGCCAGCAGCGGCCGCTCGTCCCACCACAGGTGCCCGGCACGGTCGGCGAGGTCGGCCGCGGGCGTCTCGCCGAACAGCACGCGGCGCGCGCACCCACCCAGATCCTCGACTTCGAGCTCGTCGGGCGCGACTGCCAGGTCGTCGTTGCCCTGGTTGACGAACGCCCTCAGCTTGGCGGCGACGTACGCCTCGTAGGTGTGGTGGCGGTCCAGGTGGTCGGGGCTCAGGTTCAGAAGCACCGCGGCCTCGGGCGAGAACGCGATCGTGTCCTCGAGCTGGAAGGAGGAGGCTTCGCAGACGATCGCCGCGTCGCCGGGCACCCGGCCGATCAGCGAGGAGGCGGCGGTTCCCACGTTCCCGGCGACGGCCACGGCGAGTCCCGCCTCCCGGTGGATGTGCCCGATCCACTCGGTCGTCGTGGTCTTGCCGTTGGTGCCCGTCACCGCGATGAACTCGTTCGGCAGCAGCCGCCAGGCGAGCTCGAGCTCGCCGATGATGGGGACGCCTCGCTCGCGCGCGCCGGCGAGCACCGTCGCTTCGGCGGGAACGCCAGGACTCTTGATGAGCGTCCCGGCGCGGGCGGCAAATACGTCGCCTGACGCATCCGTGTGCACTTCGACGCCGCACGCCGAAAGCCTTCCGCGGATCTCGGCGTCGATCGCGCCCGCATCGCAGCCGATCACCTCCTCCCCGCGGGCGCGCAGAGCGAGTGCCGCGGCCACCCCCGAGCGGGCGAGGCCGACGACGAGGTAGGGGCCGGGCGGGAGCGGCGGTCGCGGCTTGGCGCGCTCAGCCACGAATGCTGAGTCGGTACACCGTGAACGCGATCGCCGCGCAGGCCGAGGCGACGATCCAGAAGCGCAGGATGATCTTGGTCTCCGACCAGCCCTGCAGCTCGAAGTGGTGGTGGATCGGCGCCATCAGGAACACGCGCTTGCGGAACGTCTGGAACGAGAACACCTGGATCAGGACCGACAGCGCCTCGATCACGAACACCCCGGCGAGCAGGATCAGGAGCACCTCGGTCTGCGTCATGATCGCGAGTCCCGCGATCGCGCCGCCGATGCCCAGCGATCCCGTGTCGCCCATGAAGATGCTCGCCGGGAAGCTGTTGAACCAGAGGAAGCCGATGCACGCGCCGACCAGGCACGCCGCCACGAACGTGAGGCTCGTCTCCGCGCCGCTCAGGAACGTGATCCCCATGTAGGCGAGGAGCACGATCGCGGCGCATCCGGCGGCCAAGCCGTCGAGCCCGTCGGTGAGGTTGACGGCACTGGTCGTCCCCGCGACCACCAGGTAGATGAACACCGGGTACAGCGGGCCCAGGTCGAGCGTCACGTCGACGAACCGGAGCTTGACGTCGGGCGACAATCCGGCCTTCTGGGTAGCGATCCACCACAGGCCCAGCGAGATCAGGATCGTGACGATCAGCTTGGTCCGCGCGCGCAGGCCCAGCGACCGGCGCTTGACGATCTTGGTGTAGTCGTCGGCGAATCCGAGCAACGCGCACGCCACGCTCGCGCCGAACACGCCCATCGCCTCCCAGCCGCGTTTCGATAGGACCAGGAACGGGATCGAGAACGCGATCAGGATGATGATCCCGCCCATCGTCGGCGTCCCCGCCTTGAGCTGGTGCCCTTCCGGACCCTCCGCGCGGATGTGCTGCCCGAACTCGCGATGCCTCAGGAACTCGATGAACTTGGGACTGAGGAACAGGCAGATCAGCAGTGACGCGGTGCCCGCGATCAGCACCCGGCCCGAGATCGAGCCCGACGCGGCGAGGTGGGTGACGGCGGCGCGGTGGGTGACGGCGGCGCCGTGTGTGAGGACCGCCGCGATCACGCCGGCACCCGCGCCTGGAGCGCATCGCAGACGAGCTCGAGCCCGACGCCCCGGGATCCCTTCACGAGGATCACGTCTCCGGGCGCCATCAGGTCGTGCGCGATATCCGCGGCCTGTCCCGCGTCGGCAGTCACGTGCGTCTCCCCGTGGAAGGTGTCCGCGATCGCCTCGGCCAGCGGGCCGACCGTGATCAGGACATCGACGCCGGCGTCGGCGGCGCGCTCGCCGAGGCGGCGGTGGTACTCGAGCTCGTCCGGCCCCAGCTCGAGCATGTCCCCGAGCACCGCTACGCGGCGGGCGGCGTGGAGGTCGCCGGCCGTCGCGGCGAGATCGTCGAGAGCGGCGCGCATCGACATCGGGTTGGCGTTGTAGCAGTCGTCGATCAACGTGATGTTGCCCGCGAGCCGGCGGCGGCCGCCCCGGCCGGGGTGCGGCTGGAACTCAACGCGACCGGCCGGCGTCACGCCGACCGCGAGCGCGGCCGCGACGGCGGCGAGCAGGTCCCGGCGCAGATGAGCCTGCCTGAACGAAACCTCGAGCGCGATTAGCTGCCCGGGAGCGGCGATCAGGACGCGATCGCCTTGCTCGCGATCGAAGCTGACGTCGCCGCGATCGCCGAATGTCACCGTGTGCACGTCAGCTCTGCGATGCGGATCGAGCAGCGGCTCGCGCGCCGGGATCACCGCGGTGGCGCCGGGCTCGAGCCCCGCCAGCAGCTCCGCCTTGGCCGCCGCGATCGCCTCGATCGTCCCGAGCAGCTCGAGGTGCACCGGCCCGACGCTGACGATCACCCCCACGTCGGGCTCCGCGATCGCCGCCAGCTCCGCGATCTGGCCGGCGCCGCGCATCGCCATCTCGAGGATCAGCACCTCGGTTTCGCTCGGCGCGCCCAGGATCTCGATTGGGAGCCCGATTTCGGTGTTGAGGTTCTGGCGGGAGGCGACCGTCCGCCGGTGCGGCGTCAGCAGCGCCAACAGCAGCTCCTTGGTCGTGGTCTTCCCGGTGGAGCCGGTGACGCCGATGACCTTGGCATCGAGCTCCCGCCTCCACGCCGTGGCCAGCGTTTGCAGGGATTTCAGCGGATCCTGCGCAGCCAGTAGGACCCCGGGAGGCGCGCACGTGGCGTTCTGGGCGTGCTCCGGCGTCGTGAGAACGCCCCAGGCGCCGTTGGCCAGCGCCGCCGGAGCATAGGCTCCCCCGTGCGCGCTCTGGCCCGGCAGGCCCACGAACAGAGCGCCCGGACCGGCGTCCCGCGAGTCGATCGTCGTCCGCTCGGGCCCGGTGCCCGTCGGCGGAGGGCTGATCAACCTGGCGCCGGCGGCCTGCGCGATCTGTTCGGGACTCCAGTGCCTCATCGTGGAGTGCGCGCCATCGCGGGGCAGGGTACTTGGCGCGTCGGAGGGCTGGTGAGGTCAGCCGGCGCGGAACTTCACGGAGTCCTCGGCGAGGAACTGCCCCAGGGTCACCGCCGGGGCCGATCTCCCCACCACCTGAACGTCGATCAGCCCGTACTGGTCACACCAGCGGCCGCCGTTCAGCTTCGGGTCGGGCCCGAGCGTGACGCTGGCGCGATGCCCGACCGCGATCCACAGGCGCGT
Source organism: uncultured Solirubrobacterales bacterium (assembly GCA_963849285.1). Lineage (GTDB taxonomy): Bacteria > Actinomycetota > Thermoleophilia > Solirubrobacterales > Solirubrobacteraceae > Palsa-465. Next base: position 406,177 of record CAWKGS010000005.1, on the reverse strand, counting down.
GGAGCGGAAGTCCGAGCACGACGAGCCCCAGCTGACGACGGACACCTGGTAGCGCTGGGAACGGGGGATCCGCTTGGTCGGCGTGAAGCTGATGTGGAGCGCCTGCCGGAAGGTCGGGCTGCTCGGCGTCACCAGCAGCGGGATGGTCTGCGGAGAGCCCCCGCCGGGCCCGGAGGACCCCGGCGCGCCGGCTCGCAGCTTGTCTCCCTGAAGCGTGAACGGCAGCTGGGCGACGTACTCGCGGTGCTGCGGAGTGCTGAGCGCGAGGATGCCCGTGCCGTGCAGCTTCACGATGCCGCCGCTGCGTGCGATCGTCAGCACGCTCGTGGGCGGTACGGAGAAGCGGAAGTGATAGCCCCACACAGTTCCCGTGGCGGCGACCGTCGAGTAGCGCCAGGTCTGCGGCGTGGCGGGCACCGCCTTGAACGGGTTCCAGGCGAGCATCCGTCGAAGGTCGTATGACCACGTGATCCAGTCGTGCACGCCGAGGTGCTCATCGAACGTCACGGGGACGTGCGCCGCCCGCGCGACGCGGAGGAAGTCCTGGCTCTGGAGCAGCGTCTCGAGCTCCTCGATCCGAAGCGAGCTCGCATTCCCCGAGTCCCCGGGCATCGGCGTGCCGTTCCCATCCTCCTCGAGCACGCGGGTCGCGCGGAGGTTGGCGGCGAGGTCGTACGGGTCGTGTCCGATCGCGTAGAAGCCGTTCGGGGGCCCCCAGTAGACGGCGAATGGCCCATAGCCCTCCTCGAACTCCACCCGCCCGATGTGGAGCGTCCCGTCGAACGAGGCCGCCGAGCCGAAGTACTGCGGCAACTGGCTCGCCAGGTAGACCGCCCCGTACCCGCCCATCGACAGCCCGGCGATCGAGTGATACCGCCGGCCGGCGCAGACGGGCAGCCGGCTCTGGACCATCGGAATCAGCTCCTGCTCGATCCAGCTCTCCCAGCCTGGACTGCGCAGCCCGCCGTTCCACCAGTCGACATACCAGCTCGGCCCGCCGCCGGGGAGCACGAGGATCGCGCGGGCATTTACGGCCAGGGCATCGCCGCGGGTGATCCACTCCTCCGGGATGCCGGCGCCGTGCAGCAGGTAGAGCACCGGCCAGCAGTGCTTGGTGGTGTAGCCGCGCGGCAGAACGATCCGGGTCTGCAGCTCACCCGGCCCGGCCCCGGCGCGGTCGGCCGGCGCCACGCTGTCCTCGGCCTGCGCGGGCGTGATGAAGCGGCTCGGCGTCCTCCATACGAGCACGCGGGAGCTCGCCGCCGCGTTCGGGGCAACTGACGAGCGCCAGCAGCACCAATGTGGCCAGCAGCGCCGCGATCGTCGCACATATCGCTCGGCCGCCCCGCGTCGCCCGCGCCGAGGGTCAGACCTCAAAGCGACGACTGTCCATTTGGATCAGGGTATTGTCCGATGGAATGATCTCTGCAGCGGACGCGACGTTCCGTGAACTGGGATCGCAGCCTGCGCCGCTCGCGCGGGCCGCCGGCACCGCGATCCCGCTGTTATCCTCGAGATCACGGCGGCGCGGAGCGCTCGCTTTCGTCCATTTACTCGTCTGACATGTTCGGTTCGCCTAAGGGGGGCGAGAACTTATGAGACGCACTTTCTCGGTGCTCTGGGGGCCATGGCCGCCTTCCTGTCGATCGTCGGTGCGCGCAGGCCGTCACCGTCCAGCAATGGAACACTCCGACCCCGTACATCGCGAAACGGACCTCTTCCCGCGCGACCTCGTGCATGGGAAGCTCGTTACGAACGTCGTGCTGCCGACCGGCTACAAGAGCCGGAAGTGCTGGCCGGTCCTCTACCTCCTGCACGGCACCGCCGGGCCTCCCACAAACGAAGCCCCGCTCCAGTGGCTACAGCTGACAATGGCGGGATTCCGAACATGAACATTCCCGCCGTTCTGGTGATCCCCGGGGCGGCGACATGTGGTAGTCGAACAACTGGTGGGGCGGCCTGCGTCACCCGGGCTTCGAGGACTGGGTGCTGAAGACAATCGTCCCGATGGTCGGCAAGCGGCTGCACATCTGCTCCTCGCGCAACGACCACGCGATCGCGGGCCTGTCGATGGGCGGCTACGGCGCCATCTACCTCGCTTCGCAGCTCCCCGGCTACTTCGGCAACGCGGCGTCGTTCTCGGGCGTCCTCTCGCCCCAGAGCCCCGACTTCATCCCGGCCTTCGGTCTCTGAATTTCGAAACCTACTGGGGTCCTCCGGGCGCGTTCTACGCAGTCGGGCACGATCCCGTGGCGCTCGTCAAGAACCTGCAGCACACGCGCGTGTTCGTCAGCGTCGGAAACGGGGCCCCGCAGACCGGAGACGACACCTCGCAAACCGCTCGCTTCGAGGAGTCCGAGTTCGACCGCGAGTCGATCGCGTGGACGGCCGCGGCCCGCAAAGCGGGAGTCTCGGTCCATTTCGATCAGCTCGCGGGCACCCATACCACGCGGATCTGGTTCGCCGGGTTGGATGGGATGCTGGCGTGGAACCCGTTCGCGCCGGTTCCCCAGAAGCCGAGTAAGTGGACCTTCTCGACCGTCGAGTCCGCCGGCACCGCATGGAATTACAGGTTCGCCTCGCCCAGTTACTTACCGCCGGCGCAGGTCGACCAGTTCACGCTCTCGAATGGCGTATTCGAGGCTCGGGGCGGCGGGATCCTGAGCATCACCCAGCCCAACGGGAAGACCGTCACAGGGCACGTCCCGTTCGCGATCCGCAATGGCCATGTGGTCGAGCTGCACGGCGTCAGCGGCCCGAAGCTCGCCAGCGGCTACAGCGGCATCATGCCGTTCTTCTCGATCAAGGCCACGCCCCGGACAGTCGGGCTGACGCAGCCGGTCACGGTTAGCTTCAAGACCGTGCAGAGGCTTCCGCGTGGCTATCGCTATGAGGTTGCCGCGGTCACGTTCTCGTCGAGCTGCTTCGCGGTCGCCGGCAAGGCAGTGACCGCGCCTGCCAAGGGCAAGGTCGTGAAGGTTCCGGTCGACCCCGCGAAGGACGCGGCCTCGCTCCCTCCGGGCGTCGCAAGCGCCTACGGCCTGCCGCCGTCGAGCGGGACGCAGACCAGCTGGTGCGCGGGCGGCACCGGTTTTGCGGTGGTGATGGCGGTGAAGGGCAAGCAGCTGATCGGGTATCTGCTCGGTTCCACGACGTTCGGGGTCTAGGTGTCCTGACCAGGGACGTTGTGAACGCGGCTGATGGGTGGTCGGTCTCCGAGGCTGCTGTGTGGTCGCCTGCGGTTGTAGTAGCGGACGAATGATCTCAGGGCGCGAGCGCGCTGCTGGGAGCTGTCCCAGGAGTGTGCGTAGGCCCATTCGTCTTGGAGGGTGCGGATGACTCGCTCGGCTTTGCCGTTCCAGCGCGGCGTGTAGGGCGGTGGGGTGATATGCCGGGCTTCGATCTGGTCTAAGAGCTGCCGGAAGCGAGCCGAGCGTGTGTAGACCAGCGCGTTGTCGGTCATCACGGCCTGCGGGATGCCTAGCCCGAGCTCGGTGAAGTGCGCGATCGCGCGCGTCAGCGTGTCGGCGTTGGTGTCGGCATCCTCGTGATCGTGCTGCTCGACGTAGAGGTAGCGGCTGTGATCGTCGATGACGACGTGCAGATAGACCCAGCCCGCTCCACGGGTTCGCTGCTCAGAGCGGCCCGTCGCCCAATGACCAGGCGCGTCAAAGCGCGCTAGGCGCTTGACGTCCATGTGCAGCAGCGCTCCAGGTTCAGCCCATTCAAAGCGCTTGAACGTCTGGCGCTGCGAGCGCCGCCGGCGGGAGATCCCGTGACGCACCAGCACCGCGTGCACCGTCGAGCGCGGAGAACCGACGATCCCCGCCAGGCGCCCGGGCCCAAGATTCGTGCGCCGACGAGCCTCGCAGATCCGCTGCTCGTGCTCGGCCGAGGTGCGCGCCGGGCAGCGCAGCGGCCGTGAGCTGTGGTCCTGGGACCACTCGCCCGAACAACGCTCCGCCTCGGTGGCCTTCCGCCAGCGCCACCACCACCTGTGCGCAGTCGCCGGCGCGACGTTCATCGCGGCCGCGGCCGCTCTGAACGTCGCGCCGGCGTTTATAACTGAGACCAACTGAGCACGACCAGCCGGTCCGAGCTTCGCCCTATGGTGCTGTCTCATCCGGGCCCTCCTGTTCTGGCGTCTTGGCGGACACCAGAAGCCTCAGGAGAGGCCCGGACGTCTCCTCAACCGTTCACAAGGTCCCTGGACTGCTCATCTGGCCCGCCAGCGTCAGCTCGCGACGGAGGCGCTGCGTAGCGCTTCCGTCGCGACCGTCACATCGTCGAACTGGAGCTTCCGGCCGTCCGCGAACTCCTGTCCCTGCTCGTGCCCTTTGCCGGCGATCACGACGACATCGCCGGCGCGCGCGGCGGCGATCGCGCGAGTGATCGCGGCGCGCCGGTCCGCGTCGTGCTCGACGCCGTTGCCGGCCCCGGAGAGGATCTCCCCGATGATCGCCTCGGGATCCTCGGAGCGCGGGTTGTCGGAGGTCACGATCACGTGATCTGCGAGTCGCGCGGCAATCTCGCCCATCAGCGGCCGCTTGCCGCGGTCCCTGTCCCCCCCGCACCCGAATACCACTCGCAGGCGCCCAGCGGTGAGCGCGCGTGCCGCCTTCAGGACGTTCTCCAGCGAATCCGGCGTGTGCGCGTAGTCGACCAAGACCGCGAACTCCTGCCCTTCGTCGACCATCTGGAATCGCCCCGGCACCTGCCCGGCCGTCTCCAGGGCGCGGGCGATCGCGTCCTGCGGCACGCCCAGAACACTGGCCGCGGCGACGGCGCCGAGCACGTTGTAGACGTTGAAGCGGCCGCGCAACGGTGAGAACACGTCGAAGCTGCCGTCGGGAGTCTCGAGCGTGAGACGCGTGCCGGATAGGCCCGTTTCGACGCTCACGGCACGGTAACTCGCTCGCGGCGCGGCGACCCCGTAGGTGACAGTGTCCGGGAGCTCGGAAATCAGGCGCGAGCCGTAGGGGTCGTCGGCGTTCACGACCGCGCTCGCGCTGCGCCCGTCCTCGAACAGGCGCCGCTTGGAGGCGAAGTAATCCTCCATCGTCGGGTGGAAGTCGAGGTGATCCTGGGTGAGATTGGTGAAGATCGCCACGGCGAAGGAGATCGCGTCCGCGCGACCCAGCGCGAGGGCATGGGAGGACACCTCCATCGCGCAGGCGCGGTCGCCGCCAGTGAGCATCTCCCGGAAGGTCCGCTGGAAGTCGATCGCTTCAGGCGTCGTGCGCACGACCTCGTGCTCGACGGCGCCGATCACGCTCTTCACGGTGCCGAGGAGGCCCGTCTGGATTCCGGCCGCCTCGAGCAGGTCGCGCACCAGGAATGCCGTCGTGGTCTTCCCGTTGGTCCCCGTCACCCCCGCGATTTGGAGCTCCGCCGAGGGATCGCGGAAGAAGCGCGCGGCGGCCGGCGCCATCGCCTCCCGCACCGAAGCAACGGTCACCTCGGGAACGCCCAGGCCCAGCGAGCGCTCGACCACCAGCGCAACGGCGCCGCGGCCGATGGCGTCCGCGGCGAAGTCGTGCCCGTCGCGCGTGAAGCCGGGCACGCAGAAGAACAGTGCTCCCGGCTCGACGAGCCGGTTGTCGTAGGCGAGGTCGCTGATCTCGAGCCGGCCTGCGGCCTGGGGAGCGCCCGGGAGGATCTCGGACAGCTGCATCGGTGCCACAGCGTAGTGCCGTGGGTCACGGCCCCCGCCGCGCCGGTGCGCCCGGCGCTCAGGTCGCTGCGCCGGCCTCGGTCTCTCGTCTCGCAGGGTGGTGCAGGTGCCGGCTCGGCACGGGCGCGTAGCCGGCTCTGAAGCCCTCGAGCTCGCCGACCATCGAGTTGATCTCCTGCGCCGCCTGGATGTAGGGGTAAGTGAGCAGCTCCAGCGGAGAAGTGCGGCGCGCCGCAGCCATCCAGCGTGGATACAAGAGGAGAGGGGCTCCCGCGGCGGCCGCTCCGAGCCACGGCCGCCGGCGCGCGAGGGCGAGAGCCGTCGCGCCGAGCGCCAGGAGCGGGAACGGGTAGACGATCGACCGAACGTCCGGGTGCTTGAGCGATGCGCGGGCATTTCCCCGCCCGTAGGCGCGGGAGCGCCGGAAGACGTCTCCGAAATCGGGCGCGAAGTGATGGACGACGCTCGCCTTGGGCTCGTAGCGGATCTCCACGCCGGCCGCGCGCCGGTGCGCGCGTCTGCAGAGGTCCTCCTCCTCGCCTCCGAACCGAAAGGCCTCATCGAAGCCATCGAGCTCGACCAGCAGGGCCTTGCGGAAGGCCATGTTCGCTCCGACCACCGAGTACAGCCGGGATCCCGGGGCGAGGCCGTGGTCTCCCAGCAGCGTTCCACGCAGGTAGAAGGCCAACCGAAAGGCGAGGCTCTGCGATCTGAGCAGATTCCCGCTGAGCGGCGTCAAGGGATTGCGAAGCTCCAGGTAGCGGCGCAGTCTCGGGTTCTTGGAGTACGGGATCACCTGGCCCCCGATTCCGTCCACCTCCGGATCCGAGAAAGCGTCGAGGAGCGTGCTGAGCCACCCTTCGTCGGGCTCGCAGTCGTCGTCGGTGAATGCGACGAGCGGGGCCCTGGCCGCGCTGACCCCCGCATTCCGGGCGGCGGCGAGGCCGGCGTTTTCCTCGAGCCGCACGAGCCTCGCTCCCGCGGCGTCGGCGAGCTCGGCGGTTCGATCGGTGGACCCGTCGTCGACGACTATCACCTCGAACTCGGAAGCCGGCAGCGACTGAAGTGCGAGCTTCGCCAGCACGCCGGGTAGCACGCGTTCGCCGTTGTGGGTGCAGACCACGACGCTGATGCGGGGCGTCCCCGCGCGCTGCCCGTTGCGGGCGGAAGCGCCCGTGGAGATCGCTCGCGCGGTTGCGTGATCGGTGTCGGTCTGCGGTCGTGAGTCAGCCATCTCGACGAGAGCCTGCCAACAATCATCGACCGACGTGGTGACCCTTCCACCTCCGTGCGCTGAAGTAAGCACTTCGTCCAGGAGACCGATCCGGTTGCCGGTGCTCAGGATCCAGTCGTGGAAGGTCACCATCGCAAGCGGCCCCGCTTGCGCAACGCTGTGTTTCAGCGCAAACGTGGCGTACTCGAGCAGCTCCGCAGGGGTCCGGCTCGTTGGCTCGGGAAAGCCGACCAAATCGCAGTCGAGCGGGCTGTAGAGCGGGATCTCCAACAGCTTCCCGCGAAAGAACGGCGGATACCCGGCGCGCAGCCATGCGCCGGGTGATAGGCCGCCGCCGAGGTCGTCCGTGACCAGCCGCGCCCCGTTCAGCATCAGCAGCACCGCCTCGGCGTACGGGCCTTCCAGCAGCTGCGGACGTGACTGGACGAAGCGCCACGCTCGGTCGCTCCCCAGCCGATCGGGTCGCAGGAGCTCGACCACGTGCCGGATCTCCCGGTTGCTCGTCCACTGGTAGCCATGCCTGTACAGGAGGTGGTGGATCTCGGACCGGAAGAACAGCGGGCCAAGCAGGTAAGGCGCCCGGAAGCCGCAGGGCCGCGTTCCCGTGATCGACTCGACCGTGTCCTCGCTGGCGCGGAGCCCGGCCGAGAACTCTCTCAACCCGGCGGCGTCGAGCTCTTCCAGATGCTCGTGGCGCCATCCGTGGAGTGCGATCTCGTGGCCGTCGCGGGCGATCCGCTCGACCAGCTCGGGGTGCTCGATCGCAAGCTCTCCGACGGTGAAGAAGATCGCGCGAGCGCCGTGTCCAGCCAGGCAATCGAGGATCGCCTGCGTGCCGGCCTCCAAGTCGTAAGGAGCGGCGAACGGCATGCCCCATCGGCCTTCGTAGTCGACGCATACGAGCAGGAAGCGCCGATCGCCTCGCCTGCGGTCCATCGCCTTCATGTCACTCCGCCTCTAGGAGCCCGATCACGCGACCGGCGAAATAGGTGGCGAGCAGCGCCATGTCGGTGATGACTGCACCGGCGAAGGCCGGCGTGCGCCGAGCCTCCCACTCGAACGCGCGGTGGACGTGAGCGCCTGCCGCCGCCAGCAGATACAGCGCGGGCGCAGCGGCCGCCCGGGGACGTCCTCTCGCCAGCCCCGAGACGGCGTAGGCGCCCGACGCCAGCCACCCGGCGAGCACCGCGTCCGGCATCCGGATCTCGCGGTAGCGCCTGAGCTGCCGCGAGGCCCCGCGACCGCTTTGGAAGAGCCACGCAAAGGCCGCCCCGGCGGGCTTGCTCTCCTCGTGACGGACGCTGAGATCGGGAACGGTGAGCATCCTGATGCCCCGTTCCCTCAGCGCATGATTGAGGGCCACGTCCTCGCCGTCGCGAAGTGAAGAGTCGAACGACACCTGATCAAACACCTCGCGGCGATAGACGGCGTTGCTACCGGTTACCTGGGTGGTGTGATCTACCCGCTTGGGGGTCAACTTGAACCGTGTGTACAGGTATGCGACGTCTCCGTCGGGATCGCCGTACCCCCGACCGCATCCGCAGCCTCTAGCCCCTCAATACAGCGCCGCAGCCAGTCCGATGGGACGACGATGTCCCCATCGACCGTCGCGACATATCGACCGCGTGCTGCGTCAACCCCTATGCGCCGCGCAAACCCCCTCCCCCGGTTCGGGCGCAACTGCAACAAGCGCAATTCCGGATGTTGGCGCTGCGACTGACCCACGACGTTTGCGGTCGCATCGGATGAGCCGTCGTCCACGACCACAACCTCGGTCGGGATGCCCGCGTCCTGGGCGCCGATCGACTCGAGCGTCCTCCCGATCGTAGCCGCCTCGTTGTAGGCGATCACAACGAAGCTCACGTCTGGCCCGCGTTCTGTCACTCGCAGCCTTCAGCTCTCTGACATCCGCGAGCACGGAACCGGACAGCTGGCTGGGTCCGGTGCCGCTCAAACACTCTCTTGAATAAGGGCATGCTCAAGCGATCATCAACCGTGTCTGCGAGTCGGTGCGCCGACTGAGGCGACCGATGTCGCGGGCCGCCCCATGTCAATGAGTTTATCGACGAGCCGCTGCTGTGGCCGTCGTATCGAGCAGTCCGGGTGACAGCGCGCTCACACAACGTCGAGCGTCAGAGCCACCTCGCGATCCTGGCTAGACTCGGGCGCCTGGGCGAATCCTGCGAAAACGATGCGACGTCCCCAGGCGTTCCGGATGAGGGACCGCTGCGAGCGTCAATCCTGATCATCAACCGTGATGACATGGGCCTGGACGACACCCTCGAAGCACTCGATCGTCTCGAGCAGGTCGCGTCGGGCAATGTCGAGGTTGTGGTGGTGGATGCGTCCTCTGGTCGGCTCGAGCACATCCGCGCTCGCCACCCGCGCGCACGTTGGATCGACTTTGCGCCGTTCGGCCATCGCACGAGCATCCCGCATCAACGTAACGTGGCCGTCCGGGAGAGCGCGAGCGACACGCTGATCTTCATCGATGCAAGCTGCATCCCCGAAGACGGATGGCTGGAGCGGATGCTCCAGCCGATCGAGCAGGCAGGCGAGACGATCGTGGCCGGATCGAGCCGGTCTTCCGGGACGCCAAGCATTCGGGACCATACCGCGCTGATCCTCGGCGCTCAGAAGTACCTACGAGAGGCGCCGACACTCAACCTGGCGTTGCGCAGATCGGTATACGACCAGCTCGACGGCTCAAACGAAGCTTTGGCTATGGCTCCGACGTCGATTTCACCTGGCGGGCGCGGGAAGCAGGGCGCCGGATCAGATACGTCCCGGACGCCGGTGGTCCGCCACGACTGGGGCAGCCCGGTGCGCGAGATGCGCCAGATCGTACGCCTATGGCAAGGCACGCGCACGGCTATACCTGAAGCACAGTCGCCGCTGGCCGGAATTGTTCGACGACGACATCGTGGCCCTGGTCTATCCCGCCTATTTGGTCGCCCTGCCGTTCTCAGTGTTTCGCCGGTTGCGCTGGCTGCCGTTGCTGATTGTGATCCCGGTGATCCGCAACCGGCGCCGGAAGCCCTTATCGACGGTGCCCTGGGCAGTATCTGCTGTATGGAGGCGGAATCCTGGAGCCAAGTCCTCTCACGGTGGCGTCGCCTGAGCCTCCGTCCCGGCCGCAGCCGAGCGCCTCGGATATTCGGCTAGCGAGCTGAGTAGAGCCTTTCAAAGCGACCGCTCCCGCTCCGATTCGGGGAGCATGGCCCTTCGCATCCGCGCGCTCGAGACCCACACCTCGAGGTGGGCCGCGCGCCAGGGGCCTCGGCCTCAGTCTTCTAGCCGCGCTCGCAGTGGCTTTTGCTGCCGCAGTTCCGGTCCGCGCCGCACCGGTCCCCCATGCCGAACCGCCCGCGTCGTTGGCCGCTCCTGTCGGCGCAGGTCCGATCGCCAACGGGGGTGAGCGTGAGTGCGTCTACTCGGCTTTGCACATCAGCGTGTTGGGAGGGCTTCGAGAAAATGATCGGCCGGAAGGTGGAGCTCCGTCCTTGTCTACAACGACGCCACACGGATTGGCTCGGCTGGGAGAAGCCCTGGTTCGTCAATGATCCCGCTCCGGACGGCAACTGGTCGGGATGGGCTGTTTCACCCGGGCGCACGCTGATCATTACCCAGAATCTGTTTCCCGCCTCGGTCAACGCAACAAATTCGGACGAGGCCGGCGCCGACGGCGCCTTTGCCTCGCACGCGAAGGCCCTCGCACGTAACCTGATCGCCGCTGGTCTCGGTTCAAGCGTCATTCGGCTCGGTCACCCGGCGAAGCGGGACATCATACCCAGACGACGTCGGGAACACACTACGAGATTTCCGGTTGTGGAAAAGCTTCTGGCGCGCAACGGTACTTGCGATGCGCTCAGTTCCCGGAGCCAACTTCCGCTTCGACTGGACTGTCAACGCCGTGAGTCGCGATATTCCCTTGGTTGACTACTATCCCGGCGACGATGTCGTCAACATCATCGGCATCGACGCATACGATGCCGGGCTGCCGGCTGATACCTCCGATCGTTGGAGCACCCTTTATAACGAGCCGGGCGGCCTTGCCGACGTCCTGGCGTTCGCCAAGGCGCACCACAAGCCGCTCGGCGTTTCCCGGAGTGGGGCGTCGCGCCGAACGGCGGCATGCTTTCGGGCGGGGACGATGCGTCTTACGTGAACGGGATCGCGCATGTCGTCGAGAACGACGAAGTCGCCTATGCGATTCCTCTTCTTTCCTTCCATCTTGCGTTTGCGCAGGGACTGGCGACGTTCACCAGAAGCCTCTCCGCCTATCGTCAGGCCTTTGGCGATCTGCTGTTGTTCGGCAAGAACCACCGCCTGAGCAAGAAGGCGCACAGCCACCGCGTGCGCAAGAAGGCGCACAGCGCGAAGCACCACGCCAAGCCGCTGCGCAAGCCCTCGCACAACTGACGGCGCTCGAGCGACCGTGGGTTGCACGTCTCCTCGCGGAGTCTCCACGGATCTCTGAATTCTGCTTTTCTACGCTGATGCCAACAGCTCTGATCACTGGAATAACCGGGCAGGACGGCTCCTATCTCGCCGAGCTGCTGCTCGAGAAGGGGTACGAGGTCCACGGCATGGTCCGTCGATCCTCGACAGAGCAGTTCGATCGGATCGAGCACCTGCGCGATCGGATCACCCTGCACCAGGCCGACCTGCTGACCAGCGCTCGCTGGTCGATGCACTCAGAGCGGCGCAGCCGGACGAGATCTACAACCTTGCGGCGATGTCATTCGTCGCGGTGTCCTGGATCCAGCCGACGCTGACGGCTGAGTTCACCGGCGTCGGCGTGACCCGGGTGCTCGAGGCGATCCGCGAGGCCTGCCCGGAGGCCCGCTTCTACCAGGCCTCCTCGAGCGAGATGTTCGGCAAGGTCCGCGAGACACCGCAGAACGAGATCGACGCCGTTCTACCCGCGCTCGCCGTACGGCGTCGCCAAGGTCTACGGCCACTTCATCACGGTCAACTACCGCGAGTCCTACGACCTGCACGCGACCAGCGGGATCCTCTTCAACCACGAGAGCCCGCGTCGCGGGCTCGAGTTCGTGACCCGCAAGATCACCTGGCACGCCGCGGCGATCAAGCTGGGCCTGGGCGACAAGCTGCACTCGGCAACCTCGACGCCCGGCGCGACTGGGGATACGCGAAGGACTACGTCGAGGCGATGTGGCTGATGCTCCAGCACGACGAGCCGAGGACTACGTGATCGCCACCGGGGCAAGCCACTCGGTCCGGGACTGCGTCGAGGTCGCCTTCGATCAGGCGGGGCTGAGCATCGACGACCACGTCGAGATCAACGACAGCCTCAAGCGCCCGGCCGAGGTCGACCTGCTGGTCGGCGATGCCTCGAAGGCCAAGGACGACTCGGTGGACGCCGCAGACCTGTTCGAGCAGCTGATCCGGCTGATGGTCGACGCCGATCTCGAGCTGCTGTCGGCTCGGCGGTAGCTTGGGCGTGAGCGGCCCGCGAGCGCTCATCACCGGGATCACCGGGCAGGACGGCTCTTCCTGCCGAGCGGCTGCTGGAGGACGGCTACGAGGTGTGGGGGATGGTGCGGCGGCAGATCGCGACCGGCTCGGGCTCGCTGCAACCTCCGTGAGCGCCTGCACCTGGTCGCCGGCGAGCTCGCCGACCAGGAGAGCCTGCAGGCCGCGGTGGCGGGTGCGCCGGCCGAGCTCTACCACCTGGCGGCCCCGAGCTTCGTGCCCGACTCCTGGCGCCGCCCGGCCGTTTCAGCGCCGCGATCACCGGCGCGACCGCGGCCCTGCTGGAGGCGGTCGCGACCACAGCCCGGCGACCAGGTTGCTGCCGGCCGCGCCGGCGAGATCTTCGGCGAGGCCCGCGAGAGTCCGCAGCGGAGTCCACCCCGTGCCTCCTCGCAACCCCTATGCGATGGCCAAGCTCGCGGCCCACCTGCTGGTTGGCCAGTTTGGGAGCACTCTGGCCTGTTCGCCTGCTCGGCGATCATGTACAACCACGAGTCCGAGCGCCGACCGGCAATTTCGTCTCGCGCAAGATCACCCGCGCGGCGGCCGCGATCAAGCTTGGGCTGGAGGAGTACCTGACGCTCGGCGACACGAGTGCGATGCGCGACTGGTCGTTTGCGGGGGACGTCTGCCGGTGCGTGCTGATGCTCCGCCGCCAGGAGCCCCCCGACTACATCTTCGCAAGCGGCGCGGGCGGACCGTCAAGGATTTCCTCGATGTCGCTTTCGACCATCTCGGCCTGGAGGCCGAGGCTCACCTGAGGATCGATGAGCGCTGTCCGTGCTCCGGAGCCCACGCAGCGGGTTGGCGATCCGCCGGGCGCCCACAGAGCTCGGCTGGCATCCGTCGCTGACCTTCGAGCAGTTCGTCGCACGGATGGTCGACGCCGATCTTCACGACCTGACGGAGGCCACGCGGTGAAAGCCAGCCTCGTCATCTGTAGCCACAACAGCACCCGCCTCCTGCGCGAGGTGATCGCGGCACTTTTTTTTCGAACCAGCCCTCGAGCGCGCCGGCGACGGTGAGTTGATCCTCGTCGACAGCAACTCGACCGACGCCACGCTGCCACTCATGCGGGACGAGGCAGCGACATCAGCCGCAACAACCGTCCTTGCGCTCACGCAGGCCGGGCAATCGCGCGCGAGGAACGCAGGATGGGCAGCGGCGACCGGCCAGGTTGTCTTATTCACAGACGATGACATCATCGTCCCACCGAGATTGGGTCGAGACGATGACGGCGCCGATGGAAGGCCGATATGGCACGACCACAGGGGAGATTCACCTGCCCGAGGAGCTAACGACGGCGCTGGCTGGGCGCCAACGTGAGTTTCTCGCCGACACGCGCGCGATGAATCTCGGCTGCCCTCCGCGGACAATAGTGGGCGGCAGCATCGCGTTTTGCGCCGCGACCTGTACGACCTGGGCTTTCGCTTCGACTATCGACTCAACCCTGGGGCACTAGGTTTCATGGGTGACGCCCTGTTTCATCTTCAGCTCACTGAAGCCGGCGGGCGGACGCAGCTCGTACAGTCGGCTCCGGTGGTCCACCGAATTGATGAGACGCGACTTCAACCGGCAATGTGGGCGAAGCGCGCCCGCGGACAGGGCGTCTGCGAGGCATGGATCGACCACCACTGGCGCCATGAAGTCCCGACGTTGCAGGATTGGCGGGCGTTCGCTGGCGCGGAGCTGCGGGTCCGCCGGTTACCTGCGCAGTTCGACGGGGAGGCACTCGACCTCATTGGACGCGCTGCTGCCGGTCGCTGGTGGCTTACTCACCGCTTCTCGCGACGCCAGTATGCACGACGCGGAGTACCAAGCCGTATCCGGTAGCAATGTGTCACCCATTGCCGGGAACAGCCGACGCCGGTCAAATTACCCGACCACCATCGACACGCGGGCGCTTGCTGTAGCTGGGACCGCGAAAACGGGGCTGGTACTGTCCGGGCAATGGACGACCAAGACCGACTCGCCGTCGTCAGACGGCTTCTCGCCGATCCGCCCCAGATCCATACGGTATCCGGACCCGGACAAAGCCCCGCCCCCGGCGGCGTCTGGGCAACCGAACCCTCGTGCTACGAGTTCATCGCCTCGGCCTGTAGGCCCGGGTGTCGAACGCTCGAGACGGGAATCGGGCTATCGACCGTCTTGTTCACCCTCATCTCCGCTGAACACACATGCATCGCGCCGTTTCAGGCTGAGGCGGACAAGGTCTTCGCCTACCTTGTCGACCACCACGTCCCTCATGACCACCTGACCATCCACGTTCAATGGTCGGAGGAGATCCTTCCAAAGCTCGAGCCGACGCCACTGGACCTTGTGTTCGTCGACGGCGGACATGCTTATCCACTCCCGGTAATCGACTGGTTTTACACCGCCCCGCGGCTCGTTGAAGGTGGGACGCTCGTCGTGGATGATCGCCAGCTACCGGCCGTGTCGGAGGGTCTGCTCCAGTTTCTCGATCGCGACCCCAATTGGCGAGCGGCGGCGGCCACGGAGAAGTGGTGTGCGTATCACCGCGCTACCGGGGGCGAATTCAGAGAGGGCTGGGAAGAACAACATGCACGTGGGATGTTTCAGTTCCCATCCGAACCCAAACCGTCAGCTCGCGCACGACTCGGTAGAGCGCTGCGGAGTAGACGGGCAAGCCCTCTCTCCTCCTAGCCCGCATGGACAAGCCCGATCGGTTGAAGGCTTTGCGGTCGCTGGGCCGCCTCATTCGCCGTTCGCCACGCCGGTTTGCGGGAGATGTGATCACCGCCGGGCTTCGTGCCGAATCGCAGGATGCCGGACACATGGGAAGCTCCGTGGCGCGAGATCTTCGAGGCGTTTCCCGGTGTCGAGCATGTCAACGTCGCGATGGGCACGATTCGGTACACCAACAATAACCTCGATCCCTTCGAGCAGTTCGCTCTCGGGGCGATCTGTCAGCTCCGGAAGCCGCGTCGCATCTTCGAGATTGGGACCTTCGACGGTGCGACCACGATGATCCTCGCGCGCTCCGCACCTCATGCCGACATCTTCACTCTTGACCTTCCGGCCGATGCCGCAAGCGCGGCAACCGATGCAATCGAGGCCGCGAATGCTGCCGCTGGTCTGGTGGGCGCGCGATTTCGAGACAAACCCGAGGCTGAGCGGATCACGCAGCTATTCGGTGACAGCCGTCATTTCGACTTTTCACCATGGCACGGCTCGATCGACCTGGTGCTTGTCGATGCCGGCCACGACTACGAGTTCGTAGCGAGCGACACCAGATCGGCACTCCGGCTACTGGCACCCGGCGGCGTGATCATTTGGGACGACTACATGCCGTACTTCCCTGGAGTGGTTAAGGCCGTCGATGAGAGCGACGTCCCGGTCTTTCATCTCGTCCGGTCCGACTTCGCGATTCACGACTCGGCCCCGGCCAGTTGAGCGTCGCACATCGGTTGTGACGGTTGGGGCAGCCGTCGGTCTATCAGCAGCCCGCCAGCCTGCGATTATTGTCGCCGGACGAGCAGGATGCCCAGGACCAGTCTCGTGGACCACTACCCAGCTTCACCGACCGCTAAGTCCGCGGTACCCAGCCCAGATGCTTCGCTGGGACACCGCCGACGATTTCTTCCGGACGGACGTCATGTAGCACAACCGCTCCGGCCGCCACGACAGCATGCGCGCCGATCCGGCACGGACCCAGCACCGTTGCGTTCGACGCGATCCATGCGCCTTCCTCTATCACGATGTCATGTCCGCTGTCCGGGGTGCAACGCATCCGAGCCTTTCCACGAAGTGCGATGTCGTGAGTCCCCGTCACGATCGACACACCGTGGCCGAAGAATACGTAAGGACCAATGGTTATGGTGCCCGACGAGACAGTTCAGCACACAGTCGAGGATCTCCGCATCGGGATGGATCATGACGCGGCCTGAGTCGCCGTAGACGTCTGGCGCGCCTGCGAGCAGCAGTCGTAGCCGCTTTCGCAACCAGAGAGCCGCGAGGTAACGAAGCCTCAGCATCCATGTGTCCTTTTCAGGTCGCGCTTGGCCTCAGGTGGCGCGTGACGTAGCTGCGATAGGTGCCGCGCTCCGAGGATAGGAGTAGCAGGTTGATCGATATGAACGAGAGTAGGAGCGCGGCGCCGGCGAGGACCAGCGTCACCATGCTGTGGAAACTACTTGCCGGAACGAACGTCCGAAGAAGAAGCGTGACCACGACCGCTTGGATGACCGGTAACCCGATACGGGTCAGGAGGGCGCGCGGAGATGTCTTTGTCAGCCGCAAAGCCAGTGGCAGCACGGCGACGCTCATAATGATCGTCGACGGAATCCAAGTTCCGAGGGCGACTCCTGTGATGCCAATCTTCTGGCCGAGCAGAATGCTGGTGGTCAGGTTCGCTATCCCTTCGGCGGCCGCGAGCATCGCTAGAACCTTCTGGCGTCCGTAGATGATGATCATCTGACCCGATGTCCCCTGGATCCCGAACTGCATGATCGCGAGTGTGAGAAACAGCAGTGCGGATGCGGGCTCTGGAATCTCCGTCCGACCCAAAGACGAAGGAAGGCGGTGCCCAAAGCGGCCACCGCGATCCCGAACGGAAGCACAAACACGGTCGCGACGCGGGTGCTGTCAAGGAAAAATCGGCGCACTCCAATGTGATCGCCCGCCGCGCGAAGTGCCGACGCGGCCATGAACGTCACGACGGCCATCTGGCCGGTGAACGCCTGGAGAACCTGGTCGGGCTCGCGCTACTTGGTAAGAGGCGACCGCGACCGGGCCGGGGATCGCGCCCACCGCGATGACGTCGATCTCGAACACGATAATTGCGAAGATGTTGATAAGGAACGCCCAGCCGGCGAACGTGGCAATTTCTCTGATCGCGCTGAACTCGATGTCGCCGGGCGAGACGCGAGGTCGAAACGCGAGCGAACCACGATGATCCGGGCGATGAAGCCGCTGATCCCGACGAACGCGCCAATCCCCGCGATGCTGACGATCCCCAGACCGAGCTCAAGCACGAGCACCGTTCCTGCCGTTTGTGCGAGGGTTTGAGCGATGGTTATCTGGTTGAGGGCCGAGAAGTTGCGATGCGCAGTGATTGTCGCCGTGTAAACCGCTTGCGAAAGCACACGCTGACATTGAGCGCGCACAGTCGGGACGCCACTGAAACGGGGCGCGGTACGCCACGGCGATGTGAAAGCCGTTCTTGATAACAGGTACACCGCGAGTAGCACAACCGCCACGACGACGCCGAGAATCATGTACAGAGCCACCGTGGTCGACATGAGCTTCCTGACGCGGCTGCGGTCAGTCAGATCGGCTGACTCGGAGATGAGTTTTCATTGCGGATGTACCCAGGCCGAGGTCCTGGAGGGTGACGTGGCGGCGGTCGAGGTGACCAAGGCGAGGACGCCGTAATAGCACCGCCCGAGCGTGTGGATCATGAAAGGATCAGGAAGAACCCGCTGACAGCGAGAACGGCCGCCCCTATGTCGTCGAGATCGTGCCGCTGATCATCGACCGTCCCGTGATCGGCTGGTCGGCGACTTCGGAGCGCTCGCACCAGCCGGCGGAGGCGTCACTTCGGGGCTAGTGCTCTCATCGGCAGTTCCGACGCTCAATAGCAATATGGCCGCACAGAGCCCGTGGTGCTGGATCCCGCGTAATGCCGACAAAGCTCTTACCAGTTGACCGACGGCGGGGCCAAGGTAAACCTGAGCACCCACGTTTAATGCTGACCCCGGGGTAACCGGCAGCCTTAGATCCTCGCGGTCCGACCTCGGTACTTCCGTCCCGGAGACCCCCCGTTCGACCAGGCGACCGGGCGTCGCCGGTTTGGCGAGACCTATGGCTTCTCAAGTGCGCTGTCGACCACCGCGGAGCTATGTCCGGCGGCGTCTGACTCGGATCCGCCTCGGATGAGCCGCTGTCGGAGCCGGATCCGCAATTACTCGGTGTCGGGCATCCGCCAGTCCCTGCGGTGTCGGCGCAGAGAGCAAGTTGGCGCCATCGACCCCGTCCACGGATACCGCAGACGCGTGGGTGGCCACGACGGGACATCCGGTGAGCCACCCCTGCAGAATCGTCGTCTTCACGCCGCGCACCTGCTGGGACAGCCGAGTAGTCGCGCAGCGGCGTGGTGGTCCGGACGCCGGTAGTCGACCGATCCGAGCCACATCATCAGCTCGGCGGGACATCCCGGAGCAGGGGGTGGGCCTCGGTTCCACTTCCACGCGATCCGAAGCCCGTTCCCGCCTGCGCCGTATCGAGGTCGTCGATTTCGTCCGCAGCCCTGCCGCGTTGCGGCGTGCCCCGAAGTTTCCGATCACGGACGCGTCGCGTGATCCCAGGAACTCCGCTCGGGAGGTTGGATGCTGCATCCAATGCGCAGCATCGAGTGAATGCGGCACTACGATCGCCGGGAGCTGGAACTCCTCCTCGGCCCACTCGCGCTCTCGCGACGAGATCACGCCGATGCCAGCAACACGGGCCAGCGCGTGGCGGAGCGCTCGCGCCTCGACGTCGGCAAGCCGGCCCTGAGCCCAGCCCCAACCGTCGGGCCCTTCGGAGAAGCGCTCTTCGGCGAACAGGATTGTGGGAAGCCGGGCCGAGATGTGACGCGCGAGATCGGGACGTCGCGAGGTCAGGAAGATGACTAGGTCCAGCCGGACGCCTCGAGCGCGCGCCAGAGGCCGATCTCAGCCCGCGGGCCGATCGGGAGTGGCGACATCCGTTCGACCAGCCGCTGCAGGCGGTGGAGCCTCGCCTGGACCGCTGCGGGATAACCCACGCTCGATCGGCAGGCCTGCGGCCCAGGCTGGTCCCCTCGCATCCGGCTCGGTTGCGACCGCAACTACCGACAGCTCGTGCCCAAGACGGCGCAGGGAATGTGCCAGTGTCAAGCAGCGGGCATCGAGACCGTCGGCTTGGCCGGTCAAATCCCCATGCGGGTACCACGATGACGTGACGATAACTAACCGCAAGTTAAATCCCCTCAGCGACGCACTGAGATTGCAGTATGGCAAACGCCGGCTTTCTCCACGTGATTCGCCACAACGGCCTGCCCAGTGTTGTTTATGGCCGGATGTGATCATCACTTGACATGCTCGACGACCACTGTGGTAGCAGCGTCCAGCCTGTCTCATTTGTCACTGGCTATGGTCGGGGGCGTTCGCCTATCTTGTCAGGCGGTACCGAAGAACGCGACGAACGACACAACGAAGCTCATCTCGCCAAACGTGTCAGTCCGCCAAGAGGCGAGGTGGGTCAGCTGGTCAGGCAGGGTATCCGGAAGAGCTATCGCGACCGCGGCGACATATGCCCATGCGGCGGGCCCGTACACAGCAATGGTTAGTGCTATCGCATTGATCGCGCGCTTCACCACATGAATACTCGCTATTGTGCCCGGCGTCCGACCGCCGGACTTTGGCCTCGACCACAGATGGCGATCGCTCACACTCGCGCTCGCGATAAATGTGTTTGCGCTTACCGCGTGCGGCTGCGGCGCGGCCGCGACATCAACAGCGGCAGCCGGATCTCCGCCGACTCCAAGACCGACTGTACTACTGGACAACAATCTCGAGATGTTCCCGCACTGGACAAGCTAATGCACCATGTCTACAACTGTGCAATGGTGTTCAATACGTCCGCACCGACGTCGTCGGGCTGGTCAAGCCCTTGGTTCTTGACCGCGACCGTTCCTGACGAGGCTTGGTGGAGGTAGGCAGGTCTCCACGCACACCACCAGCTGGTTGTTACGCAGGGTCTGATACCAGTTCCGTGGCAAACGCAGTTGGCTTGGTGTCGGGCGCGCGGCAGGTACGTCGGTATTGCCGTGCTCTCGCGGAGAACCTCGTCGGCGCTCATCTCGGCGGCGCGGTGATGAGGCTCGCCCCGGAGGCGAATGACACTGGCGAGATCTACTCGATCGTGCGTACGCCGGCCGATCTCAGTCTTTGGCGCGCCTTTGAAGTGAGCGTGGTCGCGATGAGGTCGGTCCCAGGTGCGCACTTTCGGTTCGATTGGTCTAACGCCGGCTCCCGGCCGATTCCGCTTGGCGACTGCTATCCGGCGACGACGTCATGGACATCATTGGCATCGGCTCCTACGATTCCAACCTTGCTCCGCGTCAAGGTCGTTGGGAGCGCCTTGCGGGCGAGCCCGATGGCCTCCGCGCCGTACTCCGATTTGCGAGCGCCCGCGACCATCCCATGAGCATTCCCGAGTGGGGCTTGACTGCTGGCCCTGCTCCTCAGGGAGGCGGAGGCGACTCGACGTATATCACCGACATTGCGGGGTTGGTCTGAGCCGACCGCGTGGCGTACCAGTGGTACTTCTATTCTCACGAGTCTGCCCAGCTGCTCGCGACGTCGGCGGCGAGTCTAGCTGCGTACCGGCACGCCTTCGGGGGATGAACGGCTAGGCGGACCGCTCCTGGCACGCGGGCGGTGGTCTCCGTCGGGCCGCCCCTTGCGGCGGCGGCCGGCAAGAGAAGTAATGATCCTCGCGCGCGCGCCTCTGCGTCGTGGCGGGCGCACCGCCTCAGACCGGCCTCGCAGGCGTACTTGTAGTCCCGGATCCCGGACCGCAGCATCCCCCTGGCGATGTCCTCAGGGTCCATCGGGTCCACGTTGTGCGCTGCTTCGCCGGCCAGCTCGCGGAGCGAGCTGTTGGCGGTAACCACTGGCGTGCCAACCGCGAACGCCTCCATCAGCGGCAGCCCAAACCCTTCGTAGAGCGACACGTATACGAGCGCGGTGCGCGGCGTATGACGTCGGCCTTGACTGCTTCGCTGGCGTAGCCGGTCAAGGTCCGCTGTCCGCGATCCCGAGAGCCGAGTACAACGAGGCCAGCTCTGGTAGCCCCTTCCCATCATCACAAGCGTGAGATCCGGGTATTGCTCGCGTGCGAGCCGGAACGCCTCGAGAAGCTTGGGAACATTTTCGCGGGTCAAAACCGCCGTTATACAGGAGGTATCGCTCGACGCCGCGAGGTATCGGCGATGGCTCATCGGCCGCAGGCGCGGAAGCGTCGATCACCTCCTTGTACAGGAGAGACGGTGCGACTACCGCCCGCCGACGGCAAAGCCGATGGATATCCTCGGCGGAGCGTCTGACACCGTGAAGATCATGTCGCTCCTCAGCACGCCAGACACGGTCCAGATCAAGTATGGCAGAGCGTAAAGCGGCCGCTTGTAGAGATACAGCTGGGGGAAGCGAAGCTGAACCACGTCGTGGAGCGTCCAGGCGCATGGCGTCCTACCGGCTCCGACTAACGGAATGCCGGTGTTAGCTGGTGCCCAGTAGAGGTCGAACTGCCGGCGCCGCAGCAGTCGCGGCAGGCTCACCTGCTCCCACAGAATGTTGTACTGCTGTTCTACGGCGAGCCACTTGACACCGGGAAATTGGGACGCCGCTTCGGTAGGCCGGTAGTTCGTCAGCAAGGTCACGTCAGCGCCGCTCTCCAACAGAAGCCGAACGATTTGCACTAGATAGCGATGGATTCCCATGCCCCGCCGACGCGCATAGCGCGCGTCGACAGCGATCGATAGGTGCTCAAGCTGTCGTGCGCTGTTGCTCAGATCGTGCGCGTGGTCCGATCCTGATTCCACTCCGGTCCCTGACCTCGGAATCGCCAGCCGTACATGATCACCCGCGCTGAAATTCTCACAAACGCGTACGAACACAAAGGCAGCCAGTTCCGCGGGTCCAGCATCAGGCGGAGGAGCGGAAGGCTCCCACCGCGCTTCTTTCGGAGGTCGGGGGCGGCTGCTCGCTCTCTCGCACCCAGCTCAGTTACGCCCGTGATCACGCGTGCCTTCGCACGGATCAGCGACAGCGTCGACCAGGGCGCCTCTACCGTGAAGACCGCATCGCGAATCGAGATGCGCTCGTCATCGCTGAAGAGAGAGCGCACCATCTGGTCGTCGTTGATCAGCTCCGGGAAGCTCTCGAAACGTCTGCGTCCGGCACACGAAAGTGCGTAGAAGCCACTGCCCACGAGGTTCTTTGTTACCCACGGCAGTCGAACGAAGACGTGATAGAACCCGCGCACGATTAGGGGACGACCTTCCGTTTTGACTACGAGCCGTGGCGCCGCGGCACGCGCATCCGGCCCGTCGAGAGCGTCAACGACGCGTCGTAAGGACTCCGCGCTCGTCACCACATCTGCATCGAGATAGATGCGCGGAAAGACCTCACCGGCGCGCCGGTCGCCTTCGTTGAGTGCCCCTGACTTCGACGCCGCGGACACCTCGACGACGCCTACGCCGGCAAAGCGACGGGCGAGTTCCGCTGTATTGTCGGCGCACCCGTTACAGACGACGTAGATCGCGAACTCACCGGGCTCTGCGCCGTCGAGCAAGGAGCTGAGCGTCGCCTCGATCACCCCGGCCTCGTTGTGAGCTGGGATGATCACGGATGCTCGCGGGCGCTCCGGAGCTCCCTGCGGCGACGCCATCACTTCGGCTGGGTCAGCGGTGGTAGACCGCACTGTCGCCGTCGGTATAGACCGTATCGAACCACGACGCCAGGAAGTCACGCGGCCACCGATAGACCGCTTCGAAGTTCTCGATCGAACCTCGGGCTTGCCCCAGCACGACATTTGTACGAGTGCCGTACAGCCAAGCGTGGTGATCGAGGGTCTGCGGGGTCACGAGGTTGAGCGCGGTAACGCCGCTCGCAGCCGAGATACGGAGCTGGCCATAGGGGTCCGCGTACAGCAAACGCGCCTGGCTCTCCGTGCTGGCCCACGCGGCGCCCGCGAGCTCCGCGCGAGTCATATACAGCCGCTCGTAGTCCTCGCCGCGCTGAGCAAGGTTGAGCGAGGTCCCGCCCCCGACGACCAGGCTCGTCAGGCCGAGCTGATACGCGAACATTAGGCCAACGAACCCTGCGAGGATAACGCCGGCGAGGATCCGTCCCCAGCCGAGCCGGCGAGTGAGCCGGTCCGTCAGCCATGCCGCGGGTAACGCAAGCAGGATCAGCGACTGGAGCAAAGCTCGCGTTTGGTTGTAGGTGGCCGCGAAGGTACCGCTGAATCTGATGAGCGCGAGGATCGCCAGGCACCCGAAGGCCAGCATGCCGATCTGGCGCGCCGCGAGGCGACTCTTGCCAACGATTGTCATCCCGAACGCCCCTGCTACGGCGAGCACCAGCATCAGCTCACCGAAGATGGTCGAGAAGTTATTGAGCCCATTCGCGACGCGTTGCCATCGCACCCTCGGTAGCGGCGCCTTGGCGTCCCGGAGCTGGTACCGGGGCAGACCCGCGGCTGGTAACGGGTGAATGTAACGGCCGCGCGAGCGGTAGTTCTCTATCGCCAGACGCTCAAACTTCCGCGCAGGCACATTGGTTGCCACGTTCCCGTTCAGGTAGGAACTCAAGAAGTTCCCGTTCGCATTCGGCAGCAGGTCGAGCCCCTGGTGCTCGATGGACTTCGCAAACGAGGTCACATTGTTAGCCGACGAGGTCACCGTTCCATTCCACAGCACCGCGCCGCCGACCAGAACCACCGCTGCGCATAGCAGTCGGATGGAGACAAAGCGCAACCGGCGCGGCCACGCCAGCAGCGCCTGGAGTATCAGCGCGATGACGACGGCGGGAATCGCCAGATACGTGCTCGAATAGTGCGAGACGACCAGGCCCGCGGCCATCATCGAGACCAGCACGAGCCGGGGCCCGCGAGGCAAGCGCGGCTCCACCAATGCCGCGATCAGCACCGCGAAGAACAGCAGCCCGATCTCCTGGCGGGCCAGCTCCGGCAGCAGCTGGAAGAAGTAGTTCTGCACCAGCAGCAGCGCCGCCGCGCCGGCAGCGAACGCCCGGCGCATGAACCGGTCGCCGATCAAGAAGACAGAGACCGGCAGCAGCGCCGCGAACACAGGGATACACGGCCTTGAACGCGATCAGCGGCGAGATCCCGGTCAGTGCTGCCAGCGTGCTCGGCAGGACGGTGATGCTGAGCATCGCCCCATACGCATCGTTGCGGTGGAGCGTGTGCCAGATGCCGGCGGCCTGTGTGTGTTGCGCGATCTGGATCTCGGTCGTGATGTCGAAGCCGATCACCTCGTGGCTCCGCAGCGAGAAGCTCCATTCGGCGGCGAGCGCGCACGCGAACAAGCATCATCGCCGACATGTGCCGCGCGAGAGCCGGTTCGCGCTGAGCAGGCAGACGAGCAGCGTCGCGACCATGAGGCACGGCCGCGACGCGGGCCACGAGCGGCCCTTGTCCGTTGGTGAGGAGCAGCGCGCCGGCGGCCGCAACCGCCGGCAATGCGAGCGGTAGAAGCATCGGTCGGCCGGGATCACCGCGCGCCACGGGAATCGCGCGGCAGTCTCGCGGAAGGCCTGCCGATCACCCAGAGCACTGCACACAGCCCGAGCGTCGCCACACCGGTCGCGTATCCGTGCAGCGGCTTGCGGATGCCGACCCTCGGGCCGGCCAGGTCGGCAAGCAGCCCCCCGGCGATGACGATGAACAGCGAAGCCGCAGGAATGTAGATCGGGTACGCGCGCAGAGCGCCGCGCCGGGACCCGGATCGCGCGCAGCGCCAGTACTCCCGGCACGGTCAGGAACAACAGCAGCGCCGCGACGTCGGCGACCCAGTACTGGCGCGCCGGGTAAAGCGCCGCGATCACGCCGACGCCGATCAGGCCGCCGACATCGGGGCGTCGACGGCGCGCAGCGCGAACCCGGGTGACCTGCGGCTCCTGCCGCTCGAGCACTGCGGTCGTCATGAGGCCTCCGGCCGTAGCAGGGAGCGTGCTCACGACAGCACCGCCGCGACGCTGTCGGTGATCGCGCTCCAGTCGTATTCCGCCGAGCCAGCGGTCGTCGGCGAGGCCGCCGGAATCGGTCGCCGCGAGGGTCTGCGCGATCGCCTCGGCCAGCGCCCTTGCAGTCGGCTCGCATACCACGCCCCCGCCGGCGGAGCGCGTCACCAGGTGCTGCGCGAGGTTGTCGGGCGCCGATGTGGTGATGACCGGAACGCCGCAGGCGAGCGCTTCGAGCACGGCGATTCCGAAACCCTCGCGCTCGGACGGGAAGACCGCCACGCGCGCGGCCTTGAGCACGGCGTACAGCAGGTCCTGGCTCTCGATGTCCTGGCGAAAATCGACGAAATCGGCGAGACCCAGGCTATGGGCCTGGCGCACCAGCGCCTCCAGCTGGGGGCCCGTGCCGACCACCCGCGCCGTCACCGGACGACCCTCCTGCTTCAGGATCGTGAGAGCCTCGAGCAGCAGATCGATCCGCTTGTGCGGCAGGAGCCGGCCGACGACGACCACATCCGCCGGGTCGGTCGCGGCGCCGACCGCACCGATCGCCGCGAGGTCTATCCCGTTGGGGGCGACGACGACCGGAACCCGGTCCTTGGTGAACTGGCGAAGCCGCTCCGCCGTCTGAGGCGAGGCGGCGATGATCGCGTCCGGCAGACGCATCGCCAAGCTCTCCAGCAGCCAGCCGATCCGTCCGGGCGGGCCCAGATAAGTTCGCCAGTAGTCCGGGCCCCAGCATTCGTGCCAGGTCACGACCAGGCGTCGGCGACGCAGCCAGCGAGACCAGCTTGAGCGTGATCAGCTGCATGTAGGGCATGTGGTCCGCCTCGATCACGTCGAACCGCCTCCGCATCAGCCGCAGGCAGCTGAGCGCGAACACGACCGCCTGCCTGATCGAGCGCCGCGGCCCGCTGTAGAGCGGCATGTAGGGCGCAATGGCGTGGTACGTCACCGCTCCGTGGCGTCGGGTCGGCTCGCCGCGCCACCAGTTCATCGTGTAGACGTGGACCTCCGCGCGCTCGGCGAGGCGCTGGGAGAGCTCGACGTAGCGTTGTTCCTTTCCGCCACGGTGGTACGGACCGATCGCATCGGTCACGAGGGCGATGACCGGCTTGTGCTCATGCACCGCACATCACCCAGAAGCTGATCGACTGTGCGGGGTTCGCGAGCACGACGCGAACGAGCGCTTGCTTCGTGTTGACGGCGGGGGCGATTCCGTTGGCTGCCGGGATGGTGGCGGCGGCCTCCACGAACCCGGTCACGCCGGCCGTCCGGGCCGAGGACGTCGTGCTGGCGGTAGTGGTGAGACTCGTGGTCGAGGTTGTGGTCGTGGTCGGGGTAGTCGAGGGGAGCGGGGTGCTGGTGGCGCTCACCGAGCTCGAAGTCGAGCTGGTCGTGGTCGAAGTGCGGCTGGAGGACCTGGTAGAGGTGCTGGACGTCGTCGGGCTCGAGGTGGTCGTCGTGGTGGTCGTGGTGGTGGGGCCCTGGCCGCTCGGCGCGGGCGTCACAGGCGGCGTATACGGCGCCGGTGGCGTGTACGGAGAAGGAGCGGTGATGCTCTTGTGACGGCGATGCTTCTGCCGCCGCATGTGCTTCGCGTGACGGGCGCGCCGAGTCGGCGACTTGCAGCTGAAGACGAGGGCGCGACTGACGGTCGCCTGCCGGCCAGCCGCGAGCGTGGTGTGGCCGGTGATCCGCGGACGACCCCCGCCGAGATAGATCGCCCAGCGGTAGTCGATCTGGCGGTCGGTCGCATTGTGGATCACGAACGGAAGATGGATCCGCCTGCCGGGCGGCTGCGGGTACTCGGTGTAGTAGGCGATCGTCGCCGGCGAGGCGAAGTAGAGCTCGGTGAACTGCTGCTCGGACCGTTCGAGCCCGAGCTTTCGGATCACGTTGCGTCCCGCGCTCGTCTGTGCGAGTCCGACCGCGATCAGCGCAGCGCCCACAAGCACGAGCGTGATCACGCCTCGGAAACCCACGCGAGATCCCTTCCCGTTGGGCATCTGGATTCCTTTACCCAGCAGCTTCGATCTTGACGCCTCGCGCGCAGATCAGCGAGAGCGCGCCGCGAAGCGGCTCACGGCCAGCTCCTCGACCGAGCTCCCGAGATCCGTACGAGGCGCCTCGAGCTCGGCCAGGCGATTCACCGAGTCGGCGAGCTCGTCGAGCGCGTCGTGACGGCGGGCCGGGATCGTGGTGGCGGGCCTGCCGAACCGGACCCGCGTGAGCACCTGGAGGCACTCGACGCCGTCACGCCACGTGATCTTCTTCCCATGCTCGATCGACCGGCTGTGATAGCTGATCGGCACTTCAAACGGACGCATGCCGCGGCGCAACAGCTTGGCTGTGATCTCGGTGTCGAGCCCGAACCCGTCCTCGGTCAGGTCGAGTTCGCGGAACAGGCCTACCGGAAGGAGCTTCAGGCAGGTGTGGATGTCGCTGAGGTAGGCGTCGAACAGGACGTTTGCGGCCAACGTCAAGGCACGATTCCCGAGCGCATGCCGATATGACTGATACCTGGTGTTGACGCCGAACAGTCGGGTGCCGTACACGACCTCCGAGCGCCCTTGGACCACCGGCGTCACGAGCGCGGCGAGGTCCGCCGGGTCGTACTCGAGATCGGCATCAAATGGGACCAGATGCGTCCCCGTCGCCAGCTCGGCTCCGGTCTGTAGCGCGGCACCCTTGCCGAGGTTTCTCGGATGCGTCACGACAATCGCGTCGGGATGGCTCAGCGCGCGCAGGATCTGCCCGGTCGCGTCCGTGCTCCCATCGTCGACGATGATCAGCTCGATCTCGCACGGATATGGCGTCTCCAATACGCGGGCGACGGCCTCCGCAATCGTTCGCTGCTCGTTGTATACGGGCATGACGATCGAGAGCTTCATCCGCGTATGGCGGTCGATCGGTCGCTTGTTCGACTGCTCGTCGTGGTCGGCTGTGACCAGCCGTGGCGGTGGTGCAATCGGCTGAAAGGTCGTTGTCATCGTGAAAACGGCTCCTCGCGGGGCAGCGGCAGACTTACGTGCGGTACCAGCAGCTGCCGATACCGGGTGACGTCCTGTCGTGAAATGCAACGATGCGCTCGCCGGACATCTTCTGCGAGCACTGAGCCCTCCCCGAGCATGAGGGCTCTCGCCCTTCCACGGATCAGTTTAGACGCTGGGATCCGTGGTCGCACCAGGGCACCCCCTAGTGTTTCCGCATTCGACAAGAGGTTGTCAGACTTCTGACGCGAGCATGGCAGCATGCGGCGACCTGGTTGCGGCCACGACGGTTTCGACGCAAACTGTTGCAAATTGCAAGGACCCCTGTCCTAGCTGAGCTTCGCAAGAACCCCGCGCCGGCCGCGCAAGGCGGGCTGAATGATTGACGCCCGTGGTAGGCACCGCACGGGCCAAGCGGAGCCTTTGAACCGCTGGACGGGCTCCGCACGTACAAATGTAGCGAGAGGTGGCTTACCCACGCCTGCGCGAACACAATCACACGAACGGATGGCCCGCGTGATCACGTTGTGTCCCGAGCCCAACGCATCGATGCGCGCGCCCACCGTGTTAGACGTTTCGATTAGCGTGTGATGGAAAGTCAGGTTCTAGGTAAATCGGAACGGACTCGGAACGGCCACATGTCGCTGGCGCAACGGATCGAGATGCATCCTCCGGCAAAGCAGCCGGTTGATCTTGCCGAGCGCGAGACCGAGCTGGGCGTGCTGCAGGAGGCGCTCGGGCGCGCGCGGGCCGGCGCGGGGAGCGTGGTCCTGATCGAGGCGCCGGCAGGGCACGGCAAGTCCAGCCTGATCCACGCCGGCGCGGCACTCGCCGAGGCCTCCGGCGTGGAGGTCCTTTCCGCGCGCGGAAGCGAGGCCGAGCTCGGCTTCCCATTCGGGGTGGCGATCCAGCTGCTGGAGGACCGCTTCCGGACGCTGCACCCCGCCGAGCGCGAGTCCGTGATCGAGGGCCCGGCTCAGCGCGGCGCCGACCTGCTCGACGGTGGCCGGCGCGGCTCCCTCTCCGAGTCTCCCGAGGGATACGCGGAGATCCGAGGCCTCTTCTGGCTGCTTCGGAACCTCGTCTCGGCGGCCGCCGACAGGCTTCCCGTCGCCGCCCTCGCGTTGTTCGTCGATGATGCCCACTGGGCGGACCTGCCGTCGCTGCGCTTCCTGGCATATCTCGGCCGCCGCATCGGCGAGCTGCCGGTCCTCGTCGTGCTCAGCGCGACCGTGGGCGAGACGATGGCGGACCGCACCGCGCTCTCCGCCCTGCGCCAGTGCGCGCGCGACGCGATCCTGTATCCGGACCCGCTCAGTCCCGCCGCGACGGCTGAGCTCGTGCGGAAAGCCCAACCGGATGCGGAGCTTGCGTTCGTCCACGCCTGCTGGGATGCCACGAGCGGCAGCCCGTGGCTCCTCAGCGAGCTCCTGCGGGAGGTGCGTTCGCGGGCAATCCCGGCGGACGCCGTCACCGCAGCGCGCCTCGAGGAGCTCGTACCCGCGTCGGTCGGCGCGGCCGTGCGAAGCAGACTCCAGACCGTCTCGTCCGAGGCCCAGCGTGTGGCGTGCGCCGTATCGGTGCTCGGCGATGGCGCCGATCCGCATCACGTTGCGGTCCTGTGCGGTCTTGACGCCGACGGGGTCTCACGAGCGACGGAGGAGCTCTCGCGTAAGCAACTGCTGCGGCCGGCCTGGCCGCTCTCCTTCGTAAATCTGCTGATCCGCGCGGCGACGACGGAGGGGATCCCGGTGTTCGAGCGCGAGCATGCGAGCCGACTCGCGGTGGCGCGGCTGGCCGGAGACCTCCCGCTCGAGCCCCACATTCGCGCCCGTCGGGCGCTCGAGGTCCCGTCGGTCGACGTAGCCGAAGGAGAGATCACCGGTCGCGGCCGCAGCCGCGCGGACGCGGAGGGTTTCGCCACGAGGCTTGCGGAGGCCCGAGATCGCGGGCAAGCGCTGCTCGCTGATGTGAACGGGCCGCCCACCGCCGGCCAGCGTGAGGCACTCGCGAACATGGCGATGTATGAAGCGCTCCGAGGCGCGCACCGGTCGATGGTCGCTGACCTCGTGGGCCGGGCGCTTGCGGATGCCCCGTCGATTCGCACGCTGATCGACGAAGGGCTCGACTGGACGCTGCTGGTGGGCGCGCTCCTGTTCGTTGACGAGCTCGAGCGAGCGCTTGAGATCTGTGAGGACGCGCTGGCGTACGAGCGCGAGAACGAGCCGCGGCTATCGGCCTCGATGAGGCACTGTCGCGGCTGGCTGCTGTACGAGCGTGGGCTTGTCGCGGACGCCGCGGCCGACGCGTACGCGGCGCTCGACGCGCGTCTGCAGGGCGCAGGGTCGCTGCGAACCGCCTATGGCCTGATCGCCTGCTGCCACGTGCAACAGGGGCATCTGGCACAGGCTGAGACGGTGCTCGCGGGGATCGACCATCCGGACGTTCAGGACAGCATTCACCTGCCATTCCTGCTCGATGCTCGCGCCCAGCTCCGGTTCGTGCAGCTACGACCGCGGGAGGCGCTCCGCGATGCGCTCGAGGCCGGCGCTCTGCTGCAACGGGAGCTCGGCGCCGACAGCCCAGGCGCGATCGCCTGGAGATCCACCGCCGCGTTCGCCCATCTGGCACTCGGTGAGCCCGCTCGTGCTCGGGAACTCGCGACCGAGGAGCTGGAGTACGCCCGGCGGACCGGGATCACGCGCGTCGCGATTCGCGATCTGAGGGTGCTCGGTCTCGCCGAGCGCGGCTCCGGTGGCATCCAGCTGCTGCGCGACGCGGTGGACCTGGGCACAAGCCATCCGGACCGGCTCGAGCACGTCCTCGCGCTGCTCGATCTCGGTGCGGCGTTGCGCCGGGCGAATCGGCGGGCGGCCGCACGCGAGCCGCTGCGAGAGGCGCTCGACCGTGCCCTGGCGGGCGGCGCGGGGAGCCTCGCGGAGCGCGCCAGGAAGGAGTTCGCGGCCACCGGTGTCAGGCACCGGCGCACCGTGCTCAACGGCGCCGCTGCGCTGACGCCCGGTGAGCTCCGCGTAGGCGATCTCGCGGCGCGCGGCCTCACGACCCGTCAGGTCGCAGAGACGCTGTTCATCACCCCGAAGACCGTCGAGTTCCATCTGCGTGGCATTTACCGCAAGCTCGAGATCAGCTCGCGATCGGAGCTGGCGGAGATTCTGAGGGACGAGCTGGCCTCGCCGGTCAGGGCCGCGCGGTAGTTCGCAGCGCCCGGACGTCCGTAAACTGCCGCCGCGATGAGCGAGGATCCGCTTCGCATCGGGGTCGCCGGACTGGGCTACTGGGGCCCGAATCTGGCGCGTGTATTCGCGGCCGTGCCGGGATGCGAACTCACGTGGGCTTGCGACCCTGCCCCGGAGGCTCGAGCGCGGCTGGCGCGCAACCACCCCACGACTCACATCGCGGAGACGCTCGACGAGCTTCTGGCCGACCCAGAGCTGCAGGCGGTGGCGCTGGCGACGCCGGTCCCGACCCACGCGGCGATGGCCACCCGCGTGCTCGACAGCGGCAAGCACTGCTTCGTCGAGAAGCCACTCGCGCAGTCGGTCGAGGACGCGCAGCAGGTGGTGGACGCAGCGCAGCGCAGCGGCCGCGTGCTGATGGTCGGCCACCTGCTCGAGTACCACCCCGGGATCGTCAAGCTCGGGGAGCTCGTACAGACGGGCGAGCTGGGCGACGAGATCTACTACATCTACGGTAACCGCCTGAACCTCGGCAAGCTGCGCGCCGACGAGAACGCCCTCTGGAGCCTGGGCGCCCACGATGTCTCGGTGGTCCTCAGCCTCGCTCGCGAGGAGCCCGCCGAGCTCGTCGCGCACGGCGAGAGCTACGTCCGCGACGGCGTCGAGGACGTTGTCTTCTGCTTCATGCGCTTTCCCTCAGGGCTCTCGGCGCATCTGCATCTCTCATGGCTCGATCCGCACAAGGAGCGACGCTTCACGGTCGTGGGGTCGCGCCGGATGGCGACATTCGACGACATGGCGCTCGAGGGCAAGCTGACGATCTACGACAAGGGGTTCGACGAGGACGCTCGCGGCTACGGGGAGTACATCACCCGCAGCGGGGAGATCTCGTGCCCGAGGATCCCCAACGACGAGCCGCTTCGGCTGGAATGCGAGCACTTCCTCGACTGCATCCGGCACGAGCGCACGCCGCGGTCCGATGGCGCAAGCGGCTTGCGTGTCGTTCGCGTCCTCGAGGAGCTCCAACATTCGCTCGAGCGATCGCGGCGCTCCCGCGCCCCGGCGTGACGAACTAGCCCTGTCCGAAGCCTCGCGCGCCCCGACCCAGCTCGCGCCGCTCGATCACGCGGTCGACCAGTCCATAGGCAACGGCCTCCTTGCCGGTGAAATAGCGGTCGCGCTCCATGTCGGCGTGGACGCGCTCGATCGACTGGCCGGTGTGCTTGGCATAGATCTCATCGACGCGTGCTCTGAGCGCCAGGACCTCCCGGGCGTGGATCTCGATGTCGCTGGACTGGCCCTGATAGCCGCCGGAGGGCTGGTGGATGAGAACCCGGCTGTTGGGCAGGGCCAGACGCTTGCCGGCGGCCCCGCCCGCGAGCAGCATCGAGCCCATCGACATCGCGATGCCGTAGCAGATGGTCTGCACGTCCGGGCGGATGAACTGCATCGCGTCGTAGATCGCCAGCCCGGCGTAGATCGAGCCGCCCGGCGAGTTGATGTACAGGTGGATGTCCTTGTCGGGATCGTCGGACTCGAGGTGGACGAGCTGGGCGACGATCAGGTTGGCGCTGTCCTCGTCGACCTCCCCTCCCAGGAACACGACGCGATCGTTGAGCAGCCGCGAGTAGATGTCGAATGAGCGCTCTCCCCGGGCGGTTTGCTCGATGACCATCGGCACGAGTGGCATTGATTCCTCCTGATCGTGGTAATGTGCAACCGAATGGTTGCTACCCCACGATACCAAATGTGCAACGTTTGGGTTGCGCGTTGTGTTTCCGAGGAGGTTTCGAGATGAGCGATCGGATCGAGCGTTCGCTGCTGCTTGACGCCACGCCCGAGGAGGTCTGGGAGGCAGTCACCGCCGACGGCTGGCTCGCGGACGAGGTCGCGTTTGAGCCTTGGCCGGGTGGCGACTGCCTCTTCCGCTCCCCGGAGGAGACCAAGGAGGGGTGGGTCGAGGAGGTCGCCGAGCCTTCGCGGCTTGCGTTCTGGTGGGCGAGCGACGGGGAGACCGCGACGCGCGTGGAGTTGACGATCGAGCGCGTCGGCGACCGGACGCGCCTGCGGGTAGTCGAAACCCGGCCCCTGGAGATGCTCGATCTCGTCGGCACGCCGCTGCCCCGGACGGGCGGGCGCAGCTACGGTCCGGCGCTGGTCGCGGCCTGATGGCCGGGGCGGGAGAAGATCGGGCTGCGGCGGTCTTCGGCGCGCTGTCGGATCCCACCCGCCGCTCGTTGCTGGCGGCGATCGCCGAGCAGCCGGCGCTCACGGCGACCCAGCTTGCCTCGACCCTGCCGATCTCGCGCCAGGCGGTTCTCAAGCACCTGACGGCGCTGGAGGAAGCCGGCCTCCTGGACCGTCAGCGCCGTGGTCGCGAGGTTCGCTACCGCGTGACGCCCGAGCCGCTGACCGATGCGGTCTCCTGGATGGCGCAGGTCGGCGGCGAGTGGGACGATCGGCTCGCGGCACTTCGCACGCAGGTTGGCGGGCGCTTTCAGCGCGGCGAGATGCCCAGATAGGGCACGGCCCAGCCGACGATCTTCTGGAACGCGGGCGCCGCGACCAAGCCGCCGTAGATCGATCCCTGGGGCTCGTCGACCATCACGGCGACGACCAGCTTCGGCGCGCTCGCGGGGACCATCCCGATGAACGAGGCGATGTACTTGGTGTTGGAGTAGGTGCCGTTCACGACCACGTTGGCCGTACCGGTCTTGCCGGCGAGGTCGTAGCCGGGAATCGCGGCGCCGGACGCCGTGCCGCCGTCGGCGAACACTCCGCGCAGCATGTAGCGAAGCTCGGCCGCGGTCGTTGCTGAGATGATCCGGCGGCCGGCCGGGACCGGCACCGGCTTGCCGCCGATCGACTTGACGATGCGGGGCGGGCGGAGGATGCCGCCGTCGGCGATCGCGGCATACGCGGCCGCCATCTGGATCGGCGTCACCGACTCGCCCTGCCCCATCGGCAGGTTGCCCATCGACGAGCCCGAGTACTGCCAGTAGTGCTTGATGATCCCCTGCTGCTCGCCGGGCAAATCGACGCCCGTCGGCTCGCCGAACCCGAACCGGTGGACCCAGTAGTCAAACCGCTGCGCGCCCACCCTCATGCCGATCTCGTCCGCTCCGATGTTGCTCGACACGCGCAGGATGCTCGCGACGCTCAGGCTCTCATCGCCATGGTTGTCGGCATCGTGGATGTGGCGGTCGGCGATGTTCAGCACCGACGGGATGTTGAACTGGGTGTCCGGAGTCACCACCCCGTCCTGCAGGGCACCCGCGACGGTGATCGCCTTGAAGGTGGATCCGGGCTCGTAGTTGAAGGTCACGGCGCGATCGTCCTGCGCGTAGCTGGGCGCACTGAAGGGATCGTTGGCGTTCACCCGGGGCCAATTGGCGAGCGCGAGGATCGCGCCGGTGTTGGGATTCATCACGATCGCGGTCGCGCCCTTCGGCGAGTACTGGGCGCCGACCCCCGCGAGGACCTGCTCCACCTCGTCCTGGAGGGCGGCGTCGAGGGTCAGCTCGAGCGTCTTGCCCGGAACCATCGGACGTGGATTCTCGATCGAGATCGGCTGGCCCTTGGCGTCGTTGACGATCTTGCGCACGCCCTGGCTCCCGCGAAGCACGCCGTCGTACTGGTACTCGAGCCCGCTCAGCCCGCGATTGCCCCAGCCGACCGCGCCGAGAACCTGCGACGCCGCCCAGGAACGCGGATAGACGCGGGCCACCTGCGGGATCAGCGTGAGCCCGTTGCTGACCAGCCTCGCGATCTGCTGGGCCTGCGTCGCGGGAACCAGATGCGCGAGGTAGACGAAGCCCGTGTGTGGCTTGGTCAGGGCCTCGAGCACCGTCGTGTAGGGACGGTGCAGCAGCGGGGCGATCCGGCTCGCGGCCGATTGCGGATCCTTGATCAGATACGGGTCGGCAGCGATGTCGTCGGCCGACTCGCTGATCGCGAGCTGCACGCCGTTTCGATCGGTGATCATCCCCCGGTAGGCGGGAATCACCTCGGTGCTGACCTGCTGCGTGGCGGCGACCTGCTGGAGCGAGCCGGCTCGGATCGAGCCGAGGTACGCCGCGCGGAGCAGCGCCACCCCCAGCAGCCCCAGGAACACGACGAACAGGATCCCGATCCGGCGGTCGACCAGGGTCACGCTGCGCCTACCCCCCGGATGGCGTGTTCGTCTGAGGTCCGGTCCCGATCGCGGCGGCCCCTCCAGCGGACGCCACGCCCGCGCCCTGGGCGGTCCCCGGGCCCGACCCCTGCGGGCCCTGGGGCCCAGAGGACGTCGATTGG
Source organism: uncultured Solirubrobacterales bacterium (assembly GCA_963849285.1). Classification (GTDB taxonomy): domain Bacteria; phylum Actinomycetota; class Thermoleophilia; order Solirubrobacterales; family Solirubrobacteraceae; genus Palsa-465. Next base: position 370,535 of record CAWKGS010000005.1, on the reverse strand, counting down.
GTCGTGGGTGGCGAGGTTCCCTGCCCGCTCGCCGTCCCACCCGTGCCGCTGGACGGCGTCGCCCCCTGGTTCTGGGCTGTCGCCGGGCCCTGCGCGTTCGACCCCTGGCCACCCGACGCCGGGGAGGGCGTGTTCGTGGGTGTGGACTGCGTCCCGGCGGCGCTCCCGCCGGCCGAGTCCCCGGCTGCCGCGGCGGCGCTGGCCGCGGTGACGATCGCGCCATTCGTGGTGGTGAGCGAGAGGAATGAGCTCGGATCCGGGACGTGGATGTCGGCGATCGCTCGCTGCACGTCGCGGCCGCCGCTGCCCGAGAGGAACCCGATCTGGTCCGGCGCCGGCATGATCATCCCCATTGACGCAGCGAGCGTCATGATCCGCTGGTCGTCCGCGAGCGAGGCGACGCTCGCTCGCAACTGCTCGTTGCTGCTCTGCAGCGCCGCGCCTCGTACGAGCGAGTTGCCGACGCTCGCGTTCAGCTTCAGCACCTCGACCTGCATCGCGACGATGCCGGCGAGCATCACGCCGAGCAACGGGATCCAGTAACGGCCGCGGACGAGCCGATCGAGCAGGGAGTGATCCGGCAGCGCCCTGATCGAGGCGAGAGCGCGGGTACCGAGACCGTGCCGCGTGGCGCGCTGGGGACCCGAGACTCGGCGCGGCCGCGGCGCGGGTACAGCGCGCGGCTTGGGTACCGCGCGCGGCTTGGGTACCGCGCGGGGCCTCGGGGCGGGCGCGACACGGGGCTCGAGCGCCGGAGCCGCGGCCGCCGCCGCCCGACCCCCGACAGGGCCGGACACGCGCCTCGGAGCCGCGCTCTGAGTCAGCTGACGGCGGTGTCCTGTCTGCGCGCCCGCGCGAGAGCGCTTCGGCGTGCCGCGTCCCGCGGGGGTTACCGCACGCGGGCTCACTCCGGCGCCTCGATCTTCCGGGCGGCGCGCAGGTGCGCTGACTTCGACCTCGGGTTGGCGGCGATCTCGCCCGGGGTGGGGGCCACCGCGCGGCGGCTCAGGAGCTCAGCCTCGGGCACCCGCCCGCACACGCACACCGGGAATTGCGGCGGGCACACGCAGCCGCGGGCGAGATCCGCGAGGAAGCGCTTGACGCGCCGGTCCTCGAGCGAGTGGAACGAGATCGCGGCGAGCCTCCCGCCCGGGGAAAGCAGGTCCCAGGCAGCAGGGAGCGCGGCGTCGAGCTGGGCAAGCTCGTCGTTGACCGCGATGCGGAGGGCCTGGAAGGTCCGGCGTGCCGGGTGCCCGCCCGCGAACTGCGCCGGCACCGGCACGGCGGCCTTGATCGTCTCCACCAGCTGCTGGGTCGAGGTGAGTGGCTCGCGACGCCGGGCGCGCGCGATCCCGCGTGCGATCTGGCTCGCGTAGCGCTCCTCGCCGTAATCGCGCAGCAGCCGCGCGATCCGGCGCTCGTCCCAGTCGTTGACTATCTCCTGTGCCGTCAGCTCCTGGTCGGGGTCCATCCGCATGTCGAGTGGCGCGTCGTAGGCGTATGAGAACCCGCGCGACCACGTGTCGACCTGCATCGAGGACATCCCGAGGTCCAGGTAGACCATGTCCGCGCGCAGTCGTTCCTCGTGCAGCTGCGCGAGCGCGGAGACGAAGTCGGCCCGGATGAATCGCGTCTCGCATGGGACCTCGGCGGCCAGCTCGCGAAAGCGGTCCTCCGCGCTCGGGTCGCGGTCGATCCCGATCAGCATCCCAGCGGGGCCAACGCGCTCCGCGATCAGCCGCGCATGTCCCCCGCCTCCGAGCGTGCAGTCGACGGCGATCTCGCCCGGCTGCGGATCGAGCAGCTCGATCAGCTCCCCGGCGAGCACCGGCACGTGAGTGCTGGTCATGTCAAGTAGTGTCGCCAAGGCTCGCTGCGATCTCGGAGATTCGGGTCAGGACGTCGGCGAAGTTCTTCGCGTGTGCGGCGCGATCCCAGACCTCGAGGCACTCGCCGGAGCCGGTGACGACGACGTCCTTCTCGAGCCCGGCGTAGCTCATGAGGTAAGGAGGGATCATCACGCGGTGGGCCGAATCGAGCTCTGTGTCATGCGAGGCGTTGAAGAAGAAGCGCTTGAGCTCTCTCGCTTGCGGCGAGGCGGGGTTCAAGCCGGCGAGGGTCGACGCGGTGAAGCTCTCGTAGTCCTTGGGCGTCCAGACCCCAACCGTTCGCGGGGCGCCCGGCCTCACCTCGTGCGAGGCCGCCAGCACAACCCCATCGGCGAGCGCGGCACGGAACTTGGACGGGATCGTCAGCCGGTGCTTCGCGTCCAGCGAGTGTTCGAAGGTTCCGCGGAAGTTCAAGGGTTCTCATTCGGCTGACCGAATTCAGAACCCGGGTGGCTGGGTGGGAGGAGCCCTGCCACCCGGGTTCACCTGCATGCGTGACCCACTATATCCCACTATTTCCCACAATGCAACCCAAATGGCAAGCGATCTCCCACTGGGCTCCCTTTTCGCGTCCAGAGACGCGTTCCGCCCCACAATCCGGGCGATCGACGCCGCATTCGGCTGGTCTCTGAGCCCCGCTCTCAGCGCAAGCGGAATTGCACGCCGCCGTTCTGGGCGCTGACTTGCAAATTCAGCCCGTTTCCGTCCGGAGCGGCTGCAACCCTGGCGAGGCGCGGGCCGGCGCCGCGGCTGAGTTACGCCCGGCGCCGACGGCGAGCGCGCTGGCGGCGCAGGTGCCCCGCCGGCCGGGCTCCGAGCGGAAGCTCGAGGACAAGGCGCGCGCCCCGCTCGCTCGGGGCGCAGGCCAGCCGGCCGCCGTGCTCCTCGGCGATGGTGCCGGCGATCGCGAGTCCCCTCCCCCGCGCGCCCCGTCCCCGGCGCGCACGGGTGAGCCGCGTCACCGGCGCTGGAAGCCCGGCGCCGCCGTCGATCACCTCGATCCGCGCCAGCCCCCGATCCGCGCCTCCCCGGACCTCGATCGGCCCTCCCCCGTGCTCGATCGCGTTGGCGATCAGGTTGCCGACCGCGCGCGCCAGGCGAGGCCGGTCGGCGACGGTCGTCATCGTCGAGTCGCGCTGGCGCAGGCTCAGCTCGATGCCGGCCGCGCGGGCGGCCGGCCGCCACGCCTCGACCGTGTCGGCAAGCAGTTGACCGAGGTCGAGCGCCTCGGAATGCGCCGGCTTGGAGCGTCCGCGATCGTCGAGGTCGGCGAGGGCCCCGCCCGCGGCCTCGAGCTCGAGCTCGATCGCCCGCAGCCGCGCCGCGTTCATCTCCCCCGGAATCAGACACAGCTCAACGCCCAGGCGGGCGGCGGTGATCGCGCCGCGCAGGTCGTGGGCGGCTCGCGCCACGGTCTCCAGCCGCGCCCCCGCCAGGCGGGCTGCGCAGAAGCCGGCGAGGACCCCGAGCACGGCAGCGGTCCATCCCGCCAGCGCGAGCGCGTGGCTCACTCGATCCTCCCGTCGACCAGCCGGTAGCCGACGCCCCACACGTTGATCATGTACCGATCGCCGTTGCGGCCCAGCTTCTTGCGCAGGCGGGAGGCATGCGAGTCCAAAGTACGAGTGTGACCGAGGGTGCGGAAGCCCCAGACGCTCCGCAGCAGCTCCTCGCGCGTGAACACCCGCGTCGGCTCCGCGGCGAGCGCGCGCAGCAGCGCGAACTCCTTCTTGGAGACGTGCAACCGCTCGCCCGCCAGCCACACCTGCCGGGCCAGCGGATCCAGCTCCAGCGACCCGATCCGCAAGCGGCCCGCCCGCGGCCGGCGACGGTTGCGCCGCAGCAGCGCCATGATCCTCGCCCGCAGCTCGGGGTAGCTGAAGGGCTTCACCAGATAGTCGTCGCATCCACGATCGAACCCCCGCAGACGGTCCAGCTCGGTCCGTCGGCCGGTCAGCACGAGCAGCGGCAGGTCGGGGTCGATGCGGCCGGCAACGCGGTCGGTCTCGCGCACTTCGCGTAGGAGCTCCAGCCCGTCGGCGTCCGGCAGACCGAGGTCGACGATCGCCAGATCGGGGAACTGAGTCTCCATCAAGCGCCGTGCCTCGGCGGCGGTTGAGGCCTCCAGCGGCTCGAACCCATCGGCCGCGAGGTTGTCCGCGAGGAAGGTCCGGGTGGCCCGGTGGTCCTCGACCAGCAGGATCGTCGCGGGCGCGAGTTCCATGCCCGAAAGAGCCCGCGGAGCAGGCGCAGGCCATCGCTCTCCGTCAAGTGCTCGATCAGGTCGAGAGCGATCACCGCGTCAATCGAGCTTGGCTCGAAATGCGATTCGATTTCGAGCACGTCCAACTGAAGATATTCGTCATGGATGCCTGCGGCCCGGCTGCGCTCCAGTGCTGGTTCGAAAAGATCGACGCCTATCGTCCTTCGGGGCTTGTGCTCGAACCAAACGATCGGTGACCGCTCGCCGCACCCGACTTCGAGTAGCGACTCGGCATTCCCGACTGACTGCTCGAGGCGAACGAGCCCGCTAGGTATCCACCGGTTCCGTAGCCCGCGAAACGTCTCATTGACCACGCCGACAGCACGGAAACGATGCGTGAGATAGCTGCCAACACGGAACCACAGCGGAGTCCGCCTCGTTTCACGGGCAAGCATCTAGATACCGTAGCGATCGCACGTTTCGCGGCGGCGGACGCGCTCGGTTTCCGGCGGCACGACTCCGCTGCAACATCGCTTTCACCCCCTGCGGCGCGGGAGGATTCCGGCATATGATCCCGACGCCCTATGTACCGCCGCGGGAACTACAGCTCGGGAGAGGACTTCGTGCTCGAGTACGGAGAGCTGCGCTTCACCTTCAACGAGCGCGATTTCCGCGAACGCTGTGAGCAGGCGGCGCGCAAGCTCGGGTTTCTGGAGGGTACCGTCGACGAGGACGAGGCGGAGGACCTGATCAACCTGGTCGTCAACGGCGAGGTGACCGACCCGGCTTCGGCGCTGGGCGAGCACGTCAACGACTGCTGGCCCGAGCTGGTGGGGCCGTCCGAGCGCTCGCTGGTCCACTGGCTGCGGCGGCTGATCTTCCGAAGCGCCTGGCTCGACCAGCGGGTCAAGGAGGGCGAGCTCGACGTGTGCTTCGACGGGGACACGAACGTCTTCCTGTACGTGCAGCCGGACCGCGACGGGGAGCCGATCGAGCTGGCGCCGGAGCCGAGCTGGAACCGCGTCGCGTACGTCAGGCGCTGAGCGGCCCCTAGCCGGCGACCTCCAGCCCGCGAACGTTGCCCCTCAGCGCAGCAGCAGCTCGCGGCGCAGAAGCCCGACCGTCTCGGGTAGCTGGTCTCGCGCGCGCGGCCGGCGCAGCTCATAGCTCGGGAGCCCCGCCAGATCGAGTAGCCGGGACCGGTCGCTGCTGAACCCGCCGGAGGAATAGGCGTCAATTAGCCGCCGCAGCGCCTCGGCGACGCTCAGCCGTTGCAGCGCGAGACTCTCCGACCAGCCGAGATGGACGATCCCCGCCAGCGGCTGCTCCGCCTGGACCGGCGGTAGCGTCATGCGCTCGCGTGGAGTGGCCGAGCGGACCCGCTCGGTCGCCGCGTGTCCGCGCGCCGCGTCCTCGCGCAGGTCGAGGCAGCGCGGGCCGGCGAAGCAGCGCCCGTCGCCGAAGAACAGCACGTCGTCGCCGAACACCGATAGCCCCTCGGTGGCGCACGCGGCCAGCAGCGTGCTCTTGCCGGCCCGCTTGGGGCCCACGATCGCCCACACTCCTGCCGCCCCGCACAGCGACCCCGCGTGCAAGCCGTCCAAGCCGCGACTGATCGCGACCTGCGCCACGAGCCCGCAGAGAATCGGGTGGATCAGCTCGCCCACCTCCGCGTGCGAGGGAATCCGCGCGCGCATCCGCTCCACGTCGATCGTCGGCGCGCCGGCCTTGTCCGAGCGCTCGATCCTCAGCAGCGGCCAGTGCTCGACTCCCGTCGCCGACAGCCAGGGCGTGCTCGGCAGGCCTTCGATCCGCAGCCCGTACGCCGCCGGCATCGCGCGTGCGCTCATGCGGCCACCGCCGCAGGCTCGCGGGGGCTCACGGCGCGCAGCGAGTCGTGCAGCCATGCCGATTGCAGGAGCACGCCGGTGCGGAAGTCGGGCTGCGGCTCGAGCCACATCGACCGCAGCGCCTCGGGCACGACCAGCTCGGGGTCGACGCCGGCACCGGACCAGCGCGCGGCGAACGCCCGCGTGGTGCAGGTGAAGAACGCGCCCGAGAACCGCGCCTTCGAACCGCGCGCGAGCACCTCGTCGGGCAGCAGTCCGGCCGCGATCGAGCGCATCGCGGCGGTGCGGCTCGGCCAGCCTGACCGGCCGCCCGCGGTCGCGCAGGCCGCGACGAAGCGCGGATCGAGCAGCGGCGTCGCCAGCTCGGCGCCGCGCGAGCGGGCGATCCGCCGGATCGTCTCGGTCCCCAGCCGAAGGTACTCGAGACTCGCTGCGGCCACGGTCGCGCGGTCGAACCGAACCGGCTCGTCCGCGACCCTCGCAAGCATCCGCGACAACTCTCGCTGGGCCGCCGGACGCAGCCAATGCAGCTGCCCCGCGTACCCTTCGCGCGTCGCGAGCACCCGCCCTCTCAGCCCCCGGGGCAGCGTCGCGAACGCCAGTCGCATCACGTCTCTTGACTCAGGCGCGCGGCGCCGCGCGAACAGGTCGCCCAGCGGCTGCCACCGCTGGGGCGCCAGGATCTCGTCGCCGCCGATCCCCAGGATCACCGTGCCGCCCTCGGCGAGCTCGGCGACGGGCACGACCGAGTGTGCGTTGGCGGGGTAGAGCGGCGCCCGCTCCCGAAGCATCTGCTCCTGCGCGAGGGACCCGACGCAGTCGAGCTCGGTGGCGAGCTCGATCCGGACCCAGTCGCGAACGCCGAGATGGGCAATGACGCGTTCCTGCCACGGCGACTCATGGCTCTCGGGCTCGTCCGGATAGCGGAGCGTGGCCGGGATCGGAGGCTCGAGCCCACGCGCTCGCCCGACCGCCACGCAAGCCGCCAGGAGCAGCGAGGAGTCACGGCCGCCGGAGAACGACACGACGCATGGCGGACGAGACAACGCCTCGGCGACAGCGTCGCTCAGGGCATGCAACGGATCTCCCGAGGGCTCCGCGGGCCGCCTGCGCCCCGTCGGGGCGTCGAGAACCAGCCCTGCGGCCGCCTCGATCGGGGTCATGCCGGCAGGCGTAAGCATCCGCGACCTGTCCGCGAATCCCTTGCGCGCTACGCCTTGCCGGAGTGCCTCGCCCCTAGGAGCCGAACGGCAGCTGACCGAACTGCCCGTCCGGATGGGGCGAGAGGTTCTTGTTGCCCAGCGTCACCTCGCGCAGGCCTCCGAAGTCCGAGACCACCGGGGTCTCGTACTTCTCCCGCGCGGGTGATCGCTGCTCAGGTGTCTGGTTCGACAACTCGTGACCTCCTGTCATTGGGTTGATAGGGCGGGCACGGCCCGAAGGCCGCGCCCATGCACTGCGTCCCGCTGATCGTGGAGCCAGGCCAGCTGCATCAGTGCAGCCGAACGCCAGTCCTGATCCTCGGGTGCCCCCAGCCACATCTCCCGCAAGATGTCGCAATCGACGAGCGAGTCATCCAGCCCGCCCCCCGACCAATCGCCCGCGAACCCGCGGGTGTGCTCGCCGAAGAACACGGTGGCAAGATGGGTGCCGCGGCGGCGGGTCAGCATCTCGAGCGGCAGCAAGTCGCCGGCGTAGTGCTTGAACCACCAGGTGCGGTTGCTCAGCCTGTGGCGCGAGGCGAACGCGACCGAGGCGCTGACGACCGCTGGGTCGGTGAACGGCAGACAGAGTTGCGCGCCGGCGTCCTGCGCCATCGCGGCGAGGCTTCGTGCGGCGCCGAGGGCGCATCGCTGGAGGCTCGCGCGACGCACCGCAACGTCGATCCGGGCCGGTGCCGAGGCGACCCGCGCAGCCACCTCATCTCGGACGTATGTGGCCGCGGCCGGTCGCAGCCAGGGGAGCTCGACCGGGAGCCGAGAGCGCAGAAGCGCGGCTCTGGCCTTGGCTGGCATGACGCCCAGGGCGAGCGTGGCCAGGTCGCGGCGGGTGGGCCTGCGCTCGCCCACCAGCACGTCCGCCACCTCACCGAACCGCCAGTAGTAGAAGAAGTCGTTGACGCCCTGGGCGAGGAGGAACGCTCCCCCGGCCGCCAGCTCCAGCATCGGCAGCATCGTGTACGCCGAGGCCGGGAAGAGGACGCCATGGGCGCGCAGGCTGCGCCGTGCGACGGGGCCGACGATCTGAAACTCGTCGTCGACCTCGAGGCGCTCCCATTCCCTCAGCTTGAGGTGGCCGATGACCGCCTCCTGGGCCTCGGCCTCATCCGGCGTCGTCGCGCGCGAGTAGTCCGCGGTCACCGGGATCGGGTCAGGCAGCCCGCGACGACGCGCGACGGCGGTGGCCAGGGCGAGCGCAGCGGAGGAATCCCGCCCGCCGGAGAAGGGCACCAGGCACTTGCCCGTCATCAGGGCCGGCACGATCGCCTCGGCGACAGCGTGCCTGCTGTCCGCCTCGCGCGGACTGGGCGGCAGCGCCTGCGGCGGCTCTGAGCCCAGCATCATGTTCGCTACGAGATCGAGCGCCGTCATCCGGGGGACGTTCGTGCCAGGCACAACGGAACGGTCCTGAGCCGCCATATCGGAACAACGCTCTCGCGGACGCGTACTTTCGCGCGCCGGAGGGGCTCTGACGGCGGGCGGTGCCCGTGAGGCCGCTCAGCCGCCGGTCCCGATCACCGCCGAGATCTGCTGGTTGTGCGGCGCCGGGTTGTCGAGCAGCAGCTTCGGGACGCTCACCAGCTGGTATCCGCGCGCCCTGAGGTCCTGGATGATCAGCGGGAGCGCCGCCACGGTCTCGGCGCGGTTGCCGCCCGCATCGTGCATGAGGATGATCGCTCCCGGACGTGCGCCTGAGACCGCTGCGTGGACGATCGCGTCGACGCCGGGCAGCGTGTAGTCGCTCGTGTCGATCGTCCACAGGATCATCAGCATCCGGTAGCGAGCGAGCAGCGACAGCGTGGCCGGGTTCCAGAGACCGTAGGGCGGGCGGAACAGGCGCGGGAACGGCGCACCGTACTGCCCCGTCGCGGCGGTCTGCTGCAGCAGCTGCGATCGCTGATCGCGGGGCGATAGGTGCGCCATCGGCGCGTGATCCATGGTGTGGTCTCCGATCACCCACCCGTGTGCCGCGATCGCGGTGGTCGAGGCGTGGAAGTACTGCTCGAGCACCCCCACCTCGAAGAACGTCGCCGGTACGCGGTAGCGCTCCAGGGTCGAGATGATCGAGGGCGTGTATGGCCCGGGGCCGTCGTCGAAGGTCAAGGCGATCTCGCGGTGCTCCGCGCCCGCGATCCGGACATACGGCGTATAGGCGAGGGTTCGGTTGATCGCGGCGTTCTCGGCGCGAGCCTCCGCCAGCGCGAACGAGCCCGTGCCCTCGCCCGCCAGTTGCGCAATCGCCGTGAAGAACCCCGGCCTGGGCACGGCGCTGACGTTGACGGTCGTCCCACCGCTGCCGGCGCCGTCGATCATGCCCGCGATCAGGGCCACCAGCGCCAGCAGCAGCAATCCGGCCGTGGCGCGCCGGCGTCGATGATGCGGCCCCACGCGGCGTGCGGACGCGCGCTCGCCCGCCGCCCGCGTTCGCGGGTAGGGGCGGGAGCGCAGAGCTGTCGAGCCGTCATCCATCGGTCAGAAACCCCTCAGCAATGATGCCGGGTCGGCCGGTCGGGCGATTCCCGCTTGTGACGCAGCCGCCACACCCAGACCGATCCGCACCGCCGATCACTACGCTCCCCGCGATGCAATCGCCCGTGTGGGTAGTGATCCCGACGTACAACGAGGCCGAGAACCTCGACGCGATCGTCCGCGCGGTCCTCTCCGAGCTCGCGCGGGTCGTGGATGGGGAGCATCGGATCCTGATCGTCGACGACGCGTCTCCGGACGGCACCGGCGAGATCGCCGACCGGCTCGCCGCCGAGCTTCCCGCGGTCGAGGTGCTGCATCGCCGGGCCAAGGACGGGCTCGGTCAGGCGTACCTGGCGGGCTTCGGTCGGGCGCTCGCCGCCGGCGCGCAGCTCGTACTCGAGATGGACGCGGACTTCTCGCACGACCCGGCGTACCTCGGCGACCTGCTGCGCGCCTCCGAGAGCGCGGACCTCGTCCTTGGATCGCGCTACATCGCCGGCGGAGGGGTCAGCGATTGGGGTCGCCTGCGGCGGCTGGTGAGCCGCGGAGGCGGCCTCTATGCGCGCGCCGTCCTGCGCGTCGATGTGCACGACCTCACCGGCGGCTTCAAGTGCATCCGGCGCGCGGTCCTGGAGGCGATCGAGCTCAGCAGCGTCCGAGCAGAGGGATACGTCTTTCAGATCGAGATCACCTACCGGGCCCTGCTCGCCGGGTTCAACGTCCGGGAGGTGCCGATCGTCTTCCGCGATCGCACCGCTGGTACGAGCAAGATGTCGACCCGTATCGCGATCGAGGCGATGTTGCGCGTTCCGCGCCTGCGCCGTACTGCGGCGGCCGCGATCGAGCGCGTAGGCCGCCGCGGCGAGCCGATCGAAGCGCCGTGAAAGCTCGCAATGTCAGCAATTCCTAACACGATCTCAATGTTGCCCTCATGCCGCCCGATGCCGGGACGGGCATGCTGTCGCCGATGAGCGTACGCACGCCGCTCGGCGCCACCTCGCAGAGTGGTGGGTTCGAGCTGGACGCAACGACGCTGGAAGCACTCACCCCCGCGCGAGCGCGGGCACGCACCCGCCTGGGCCTGTGCGCGCTCGCGGGACTGCTCGCGACCGCCGCGCTCCTGAGCGTCTCCGCGGCCCAGACCGCCTCGCTGCTGCCCGAGTCGGTGGGCCTCGCGATCCCGAGCTCCCTGGCAGGCGCGTTCGGCACGTCGGTGCCGGATCTGCACGTCGCCGGGGCGGTCGCCGTGCTGGCCGTGATGTTCGCCTGCTACGTGCTCGCGGTCCGGGCCGCCGATGGCCTCTCCGCGCGTGCGGTGCTGATGACGATCGTCGGGCTGCACGCGCTCGTGCTGCTCGCGCCGCCGCTGTTCTCGACCGACATCTTCAGCTATCAGGCATACGCGCGGATGGGAGCCATCTACGGAGCCAATCCATACGTGCACGGGCCCAGCGTGATCCAGCTCGATCCCCTGTACTCGTTCATCGGCTCCAAGTGGGTCACGACCCCGACGGCCTATGGCCCGGTGTTCACGACGATCAGCTATCTGCTGGCGCCGCTTTCGATCGCGGCGAGCGCGCTCGCATACAAGGCGATCGCGACGGTCGCGAGCTTTGCCGTGATCGCTCTGGTCTGGCATGCGGCTCGCCTTCGCGGACTCGACCAGGTGAAGGCGATCGTGCTCGTCGGCCTCAACCCCCTGCTCGTCGTCTACGGAGTGGGTGGCGGTCACAACGACCTGCTGATGCTCGCGGCCGTGATGGCCGCCGTCTACGCGATGCTCCGCTACCGCGAGCGCTCTGCGGGGATGCTCACGATGCTCGGCGTCGGGATCAAGCTCACCGCGATCATCTACCTCCCGTTCCTGATCGCGGCGGAGGGTCGCCAGCGCGTCCTGGGCCGCCGCCGTGACGTGGTGCTCGGCGCGGCGGTCGGAACCGCGATGCTCGCCGCCCTCGGTTTCGGGATGTTCGGCAGCGGCCCACTGCACCTGCTCTCGACGGTGAGCCACTCTCAGAGGGTCGGCGACTGGCACAGCATCCCGGGCTTCATCTCCACCCGGCTCGGCCTCCCCCCTGTCGGTCACGCCGCGGGTTATGTGCTCGCGGTCGCTTTCGCGTTGGTCACGATCTGGCTCGTGCGCCGCGTGTGGCTCGGAGAGATGGACTGGATCGACGGCGCCGGCTGGGCGACGGCCGCCGTCCTGATCACGGCCAGCTCGTTGCTCCCGTGGTATGTCGCATGGCTGATGCCGTTCGCGGCGCTCGGATCCGACCGGCGGCTGTGGCGGGTGGCGGTGGCGATGACCGTCGTCGTCGAGGCGATCCAGATGCTGGGCTACATCCCACACGGCAGATCGTTCCTGTGAACGCCCTACCATTCGATAGCGATGACCGGTACCGCTGAAGCTGACCTGAGGAGCCTTCGAGCCCTCGAGCTGCTGAGCGTCGTCGCGCCGATCTACAACGAGCAGGAGCTGATCGAGGAGTTCTACGGGCGCGTCTGCGCCGCGCTCGAGGACCTGGAGTTCGAGCTGATCCTCGTCGACGACGGATCTAGCGACGAGTCGCCCGCGATGCTCGAGCGCCTTGCCGCGAACGATCCGCGCGTGCACGTGGTCTTCCTCTCGCGGAACTTCGGCCACCAGACCGCCCTCACGGCAGGACTCGATCACGCGCGCGGGAACGCCGTGGTGATGCTCGACGCCGATCTCCAGGACCCGCCCGAATTGATCCCTCGGATGCTCGACCACTGGCGCGCGGGCTGCGATGTCGTCTACGCGGTCCGCGAGCAGCGCGAGGGCGAGTCGCGGTTCAAGCTGACGACCGCGCGCTGGTTCTACCGCCTGTTCGACAAGCTGGCCCAGGTCGAGCTCGAGCCGAACGCGGGCGACTACCGCCTGCTCGACCGCAAGCCACTCGATGCACTGCTCTCGATGCGTGAACGCAGCCGGTTCCTGCGCGGGATGACCGTCTGGGTCGGATACACGCAGGCCGCCGTTCCATACCGGCGCGATCCTCGCTACGCGGGCGAGACCAAGTACACCGTCTCGAAGATGCTGCGCTTCTCGCTCGACGCGATCTCCTCGTTCTCCCAGCGGCCGCTGCAGCTCGCGACGCTGCTCGGGTTCGTGATCTCGACCCTGGCTTTCATCGCGATCCCGGTCGTGGTGCTCCTACGGGTCGTCGGGTCGTATCTACCGGGTTTCGGGACGATCACGATCGCCGTCCTGCTGCTCGGCGGGATCCAGCTGATCGCGATCGGGATCATCGGCGAGTACGTCGGGCGGATCTACGACGAGGTCAAGGGCCGGCCGTTGTACCTGGTGCGGGGCGTTCGCAACATGGCGCAAACCGAGGCGGCCGGGGATCCGCTGCCGCCGGTCGCGGAGCCTCAGCGGATCGCGACGCCGACGGTCATCCGCCGGCCGGATTAGGACCGATCGAGCGGTTCGGCCGCTCCGCGGCCTCCCTCGGTCCATCTGCGGCCGGTCGCAGCGGCCGCACCTCCGCCCCGGTCCGCGAATCGCCCGGCGCCTCGCGCTGTGACTCGCGCAGGGCCTGCTCGAGCGCGGCGATCCGCCCCGCCAGCCCTCTGATCGCGTCCGCGATCGGGTCGGGCAAATGGACCCAATCCGCGTCCGGGCCCTCCGCCCGGCGTCCCTCGACCCGCACGGGGTGTCCCGGATTGCCGACGACCGTCGAGTTCGCCGGCACGTCGTGGATGACGACGCTGCCGGCACCGATCTTCGAGCCGTGCCCGACGGTGATCGGGCCGAGCAGCTTGGCGCCCGAGCCGATCGTGACGTTGTCCTCGACGGTCGGGTGGCGCTTGCCCGTGGCGAACCCTGTTCCGCCGAGGGTCACGCCCTGGTACAGCGTCACGTCGTCGCCAATCTCGGCCGTCTCGCCGATCACGACGCCCATGCCGTGGTCGATGAACAGGCCGTTGCCGATCTCCGCCGCCGGATGGATCTCGATCCCGGTGACCGAGCGCGCAGCGGCCGCGATCAGCCGCGGCGCCAGCGGAACCCCGGCGTCCTCGAGCGCATGGGCGATGCGGTGCGCCAGCAGCGCATGCACCCCGGGCCAGGTCGCGAGGATCTCCAGCGAGTTGACCGTCTGCGCGGCCGGATCGCGGTGGCGGGCCGCGGCCACATCACGACGCAGCTCTGCGGCGGTACGGGCGATCAGCCCGAGCCCGAACATCGCTAAAGCGTACCTGGCGTCTCAGGGGGCGAAGAACGGCGTGGAGACGTACCGCTCACCGGAGTCCGGCAGGATCGCGACAATCCGCGCGCCCCGCGACTCGGGTCGACGCGCCACCTCGAGCGCGGCCCACACCGCGGCGCCGCCCGAGATGCCGGCGAGCACGCCCTCGCTGCGTGCCAGCATCCGCGCGGTCTCGATCGCCGCCTCGTCCTCTACCGTTATCACCTCGTCGAGCAGCTCCCGGTTCAGCACCGCGGGCACGAAGCCGGCGCCGATCCCCTGGATCTTGTGCGGCCCCGGTGAGCCGCCGGACAGCACCGCCGAGGAGCTCGGCTCGACGGCCACGATGCGCAGCGAGGGGTTGTGCGCCTTCAGCACCTCGCCCGCGCCGGTGATCGTCCCGCCCGTGCCCACGCCCGCGATGAACACGTCGACCCGGCCATCGACCGCCTTCCAGATCTCCGGCCCCGTCGTGCGGCGGTGGATCTCTGGGTTGGCGGGATTCGAGAACTGGTCCGGCAGGAACACGTCACCGCGTTGCGCGAGCGCCTGCGCCGCCTGCACGGCCTCGGTCATCCCGCCGAGCGATTCGGTCACCTCCACCCGGGCTCCGTAGAGTCGCAGCAACCCTTCGCGCTCCCGGCTCATGCCCTGCGGAAGCGTGAGGATCAGGTCGTAACCCTTGGCGGCGCACACGAACGCGAGCGCGATCCCGGTGTTGCCGCTGGTGGCCTCCACGATCGTCGTCCGGCCCGGCTCGATCGCGCCGTCGCGCTCGGCGGCCTCGATCATTGAGACGCCGATCCGGTCCTTGACGCTGCCGCCCGGGTTGAATGCCTCGAGCTTCGCGAACAGCTGCACGTCGAGTTCCCCGGTCAGCCGCCTCAGCTCCACCATCGGCGTGTCGCCGACGTGTGAGGCGATGCTGGACGGGATCGGCGCCATCGCGCTCGAACCCTACGGAAATTCCGGCTTGTGCTGCCCGAGAGACTCCGGAGCGGCCCATCGGCGCGGGATCTGTGGCAGATTCACCAGTCGGCAACACGACGGGACGGAGGAACCGGGTGCCGTTGGCTCGAGTCGTCGAACAAGCGCGTTGGGGACGCGGTAGGGGCCGATGCTGATCGATGCGCGCTCGGTCGACGACGGCTCATCGCTGAGCTGCGATCTCTGCATCGTCGGCGCCGGGCCTGCGGGGATCACGCTCGCCGACCGCCTGCGCGACAGCGGGATGTCGATCTACCTGCTCGAGAGCGGAGGATTCGAGCCGGAGCTCAAGGTCCAGCGGCTGTACCGGGGCAAGACCCATGGGTACCCGTACTTCCCGCTGCATGGCTGCCGCTACCGGTTCTTCGGAGGCAGCGCCAACCGCTGGGGCGGCTGGTGCCGGCCGCTCGACGCCCTGGACTTCCAGAACCGGGATTGGGTTTCCGAGGGCTGTTGGCCGATCGGCGCCGAGGACGTCGTTCCCTACGAACGCGACGCCGCCAAGGCATTCCGGCTCCACACGTCGCATTTCGATCCCGGGGACTGGCGCGCGCGCCTTCCGCCCGGCCTGCCGATCGAGGACTCGGGATTCGAGCACGCGATCTTCCAGTACAGCCCGCACGGCAACTTCGGCGAAGCGTTCCGCGAGCGCATCCTCGGCTGCGAACGCGTCCGAACGTTCATCCACGCGAACGCGTTTCGCATCATCGCCACGCCGGGAACCGACACGATCGAAGGAGTCGAGGTGCGGACGCTCACCGGTCGCGCGTTCGAGGTGCAGGCCAAGGCGGTGGTGCTCGCGGCCGGAGGGATCGAGAATGCCCGCCT
Organism: uncultured Solirubrobacterales bacterium; assembly: GCA_963849285.1. Taxonomy (GTDB): domain Bacteria; phylum Actinomycetota; class Thermoleophilia; order Solirubrobacterales; family Solirubrobacteraceae; genus Palsa-465. The sequence goes on along the minus strand of CAWKGS010000005.1, from coordinate 354,878 downwards.
GCTGCTCGCGTCGAACGATCATCGACCCGCGGGCGTCGGCAATGAGCACGACCTGGTCGGCCGCTGGTTCATGGACCACCTGCACGTGCCCGGAGGCCATTTCGTGCCGGCGTCGCCGTTCGATTTCGGCTTCTACGGCCGGACCACGTCGGCCTCGGTCGACGCGCGCGGCGTGATCGTCCCGTCGGCGAGCCTGCAGCGGCGCAACCGTCTCTTGGGAATCTCGATCTCGATCGAGCAGTCCACCTACGACCCGGAGATCCTCGTTCCTGGCGCTCCCGCCTGAGCTGAGCTACCTCGCGGTGCGCGGCTTCCTGCGCCTGGGCAACGGCCCGTTCGGCCCGCTCGTCGAACGCACCCGGCGCGCTGCCGCCGGCGGCTGGGCTGGCTTCCACCGGCTCTCCGCCGCGAGGGCGCGCACGGAAGGCGGGGACGGGCCTGCTCGCCTCGATCCCGGCCCGCTCGCTCTACCTGCGGGCGGAGCAGGCCCCCGACCGCGAGAACCGGGTGGTGCTCGACCGAGAGCGCGACGCGCTCGGAATGCCCCGCGTGGCTCTGCATTGGCGCCCCACCGAACAGGACCTCCACTCGATCGACCGGTGGCTGGTCGGATTCGCCGCCGCGGTCGAGGACCGTGGCCTCGGTCAGGTCGTCAGGCCGTCCGGCGACTGGCTGCAGCGCATCGTCGGCGGACCCCACCACATGGGCACGACGCGGATGGCCGACGATCACAGGCATGGCGTGGTCGACCGAAACTGCCGCGTGCACTCGACGAGCAACCTCTACATCGCCGGCAGCTCGGTGTTCTCGACCGGCGGCTATGCGAATCCGACGTTCACGATCGTCGAGCTGGCCCTGCGGCTCGCCGATCATCTGCGCGACGAGGCCTTCCGCGGCGCCGTCGCCACCGCGGCTCGCGGCTGACGGCGCGCGTCAGGACTTCGCACCCGGCGGCGCCGGCGGGGTGGAGAACCGCGCCGGATAGAGGAACTGACCGATGCCGTCGAGCGGCTCGCCCGGATCGCGCGGCGAGAAGCGGCGCAGCTCGTCGTTGACGCTGTAGCGGGGGCCGATCAGCACCTCGCCGGCGCGGATGAGCGTGTAGAAGCGGTCCAGCGGCCGTGGCGGCGGGCCCCCGGTGCGGATGCCGCGGAAGTCGTAGACCCCGCCGTGGCAGGGGCACACGAAGCTGCGCGCGGCGGAGACGTAGCGGACCGGGCAGCCAACGTGCACGCAGCGTGAGGAGATCGCGATCACCCGGTCGTACTGGTCCTTGGGCGCCCCGTCGATCGCGTCGTCGTGCAGGCGGATGTACGCGATCGAGAGCCCCGCCTCGCCGACGCCTCGCTCGATCGTGATCACCTCGGGCAGGTAGTCCGCGGTCGTGTACCGCGAGACTGGGCCGACCGTCTGCCAGCCGATCGAGCTCTGCTGGAAGACCGGCGCGATCGCGAACCCGAGGGCGGGCAGGGTGAACGCGGCGGCGGCGATCGCCCCCGCCGTGTGCGCCGTTGCGCCCATCAGCCGGCGGCGCGTGATCGTCTCGCCGTCGAACGCTCCCGGCAAGCGGCGATCCGTCGTGTACTTGCTGCGCGGAGGTTCTCGTGACTGCGTCATCAGTGCCGGGCGTCGCTGCTATGGAGCATAATACTATGCTGCGTCGTAGATCGGCTTGTCCGTAAGATGGCTCGCGCATGGCGACATCGATCCAAGACCCGCCGCGAGCAGACAGCGTCTGGTCTGGTGAAGCTCCCGCCGCTCGCTCGTTCAAACGCGTGTCGTGGGCGGGCCTGGCGATCGGCCTGCTCGCGCTGGCGGCCTTCGCGCCGGTGTTCCTGCGCCTGCTCGAACGCTGGCGGGTGTCCTCTCGCGCGGTCTCCCATCACGTGTCGGTGCTCGGCCAGAGGCTGAGCTATCCGGCGGCCGACGCTGGCTGCGCTCATCGTGCTCGCGCTGGCGGCGCTCGGGGGCCTCGCGGCGGCCCTTGCGATCGCCGCCGTCCTGCGCGAGCTGAGGGCTGCGACCCGGCTGCGCCGCCGGCTCGCCCGGCTGGATGCGGAACCACGCGAGGGCGTGTTCGTGATCGATGACCCGCGTGTGGAGGCGTTCTGCGCCGGCTTGTTGCGCCCACGCGTGTACATCACGAGCGGCGCGCTGGCCGTCCTGGACGGGCAGGGCTTGAACGCCGTGCTGGCGCACGAGCGCCGCCACGCAAGCCGCCGCGATCCGCTGCGCCTGGCGCGAGCCGGGTGATGGCACGGGCGCTGTTCTTCCTGCCGGCGGTCGGCGAGCTGCGCCGCGGCCAGCAGCTACTCGCGGAGACGAGCGCCGACGAGAGCGCACTTGCGCTCAGCGCGGGCGACCGGTCGGCCCTGGCGGGCGCGATGTTGACCTTCAGCGAGGGCGACCGAGGCGAGCGCCGCTGCCGGGGTCGATCCTGCCCGCGTCGACTACCTCCTGGGCGAGCGGCCGGGCTGGCGGTTCCCCGTCCTGACGTGTCTGCTCGCGATCGCGCTGCTCGTCCTCGTCTTTGCCGTCGCGGTTCTCGTGGGACGCGAGGCGACCGGCTCGGCCACGCTCGCGCCGCCGTTTCTCTCCGCCCAGCCGTGCATCGTGACGCTCGCGCTGATTCCCTGCGCAATCGCCCTGCTCGCGGCCAGGCTGCGCAGGATGCGCGGCGTCGCGGATCCGCTCTAACCTCCGGCGCATGGCCCGCTCGCACCCACGACACGCACCGCCCGCCCTCCACGAGCTCGAGTCGGAGATCATGGAGGAGGTCTGGCGAGGCCCGCAGACCACGGTCAAGCAGGTGATGGAGGCCCTGAACCGCAAGGCCGAGCCGCCGCGCGCCTACACGACCTACATGACCGTCATGCGCCGCCTGGCCGACAAGGGCCTGCTCGACCGCACGCGAACCGGCCGCCAGGACACGTACTCCCCCCGGCTGACCCGTGACCAATACCGGGAGCTCCGCGCGGGCGCCCAGGTCCAGGGTCTCGTGGATCAGTTCGGCGACGTCGCGCTGGCGCACTTCGCCAAGAGCCTGGAGACGCTCGATCCCGCTCGCCGTCGCGAGCTCCGTCGCCTGGCGGGCCGCCTGTAGGTCGCCTCACGTGTCTGCGCGAGGTCGTCGCTCGCCCGCACGCACGCCGGCGGAACCCGGCACGGAGGCCGCCTCGGAGCTCGCTCCGAACACCCACCAACCAGCCCCGTCACAGCCATCGGCTAGATTTACCGAACTCGTAGTGGGCATCGACTGGAAACAGCACCGGCGTGTTCTCGCCCCGGCGGCAATCCTGGCGGCCGGGGTGGCGCTGACCGCACCCGGCGCGCTCGCGGCAGGTAAACCGAAGAAGCCGCCCAAGCCGCCGAGCTGTGCGGCGGTCGTGTCGAAGGGAACGCTCGAAAGGGCGATGGGCCAGGCCCCGCCGCCCAGCCTCAAGGCGAGCCCCGTTCGTCACAACAACCTCAGCATCTGGCCCGACGGTCCCGGCGGCCTGCGCGGCGCCAACATCCCGAATACCGAATGTGCCTACGACTGGGTGTACCCGAACGGCGGCCGGCCCGCCGGTGATCCGGATCCGGACGCGTCCGCGTTCGATCTCTCGCCGAGTGCGCTCGTATTCGTCGGCTGGAACGTCTCCAACTCCGAATGGAAGAACATCAAGACCACCGAGGGCAACGATCCGGGGACACGCACCGACCAGTGCTCGGGCGGCTGTGGCTACCAGCGGCAGCGCACGGTCAGCCTCGGCGGCGGGAGCAAGGCGTTCGTGCTGACCTGGATCGAGAACGAGACCGATTCGAACCGCACGTCCGCCGACACGTGGGCCAACGCCTACGAGCTGTACGTGCTGACCAAGCAGCACAACATCTTCGAGATCTGCGGCTGGCCGATGAGCCTCAAGGGCGAGGAGGGTCTCGCGCGCAAGATCATGGAAAAGTTCCCGCAGTCGCTCTGAGCGGAGCCTCAGATGTGGTACATCGGCGCCGCCGCCGCGCGCAGCTCGGCCTCGGCGACGTCGGCGATCGTCGATTCGGCCAGCACTGAGCGGGCGGCACGGGCCGCGTCGGCGAAGATCCCCGTCGTGCCCTGGCCGAGCGTCCCGTCGAGCAGCTCGACGACCTCGAGGACGGTCACCTCGGTGGCGGGCCGCTCGAAGCTGTAGCCGCCCTTGACGCCCCGCTGAGAGCGCAGGATCCCGGCGCGCCGGAGCGTCGCGAACAGCTGCTCTAGAAACTGCACCGGCGCTTGTCCCCGGCGCGCCAGCTCGGAGATCGGCACCGGTCCCGTCTCCCCGATCCGGTGCAGCTCGACGAGCGCCCGGACGGCATACGGAGATTTCGTCGTGATCGAGATCATGAGGCGATCTCGATCGTAGTGGCAACCGTCGCTAGATCCAGCCGCGCTCGGTGGCGATCAAGACCGCCTGGGCGCGGTCCATCGCCCCGAGCTTGCCGTAGACGTTGTGCAGGTGCGTGCGCACGGTGCTGGTGGAGAGCCCGAGCTCGTTCGCGATCTGCTTGTAGACCATCCCGCGGGCCAGGCGGCGCAGGACGTCGACCTCGCGCGCCGACATCGGGCACGGATCGATCTGACGCGGACGGCCCCCGGAGCTCGGCAGCGGCAGCTCGTACATCACCGCGCGGAGGTCCGCGGGCTTGACGCCGATCGGCCTGCCGACCTTGATCAGCTCGTTCGGGGAGATCTGGCCGCCGAACACGTAGTGGGCGAGCATGTCCGCCAGCCGCACGATCGCGGTCTCGCGCATGGTCTCGTCGCCCGAGTCCTCGGCGTGATGGCGCTCGATCACGGTCGCGAGCGTCTTCGGCAGGCCCCACCGGCGAGCCAGGACCCCGCCGACCAGCGCGTGGTCGACGCCGAGCTCGCGGCGCTCGCGCTGGATTCGCTCCTCCGGCGTGCGCGCGTCGGTGTGAATCTGTCGCGGATAGCCCGGGTAGGCGTGCACGAGCACCAGCTTGCCGATGTCGTGCAGCAGCGCCGTGACCATCAGGCGATCGCGAGCGTCGTAGCCGAGCTCGCGCGCGAGCCGGTCTGCAGCGCGCTGAGTGGCGACCGCGTGCAGGCGGAAGCGCTCGGGAATCCCCTGCCAGACGCCAGTCTTCTCGAAGAAGTCGTAGGTGCGCGCGTACTGGGCGATCGTGTGGACCCCGCGAGGCGACAGCACCTCCACGGCCTTCACCGCGCTGTCGATGCGGCCGCGGCCGCGGCCCTCGACCTGGTTGGCGCGCCGCAGCACCGCCACCGCGAGAGCTACATCGCCCTCGACGGCGGCGACGACGTCGGCGGTCGCCGGATCGCCGGACTCGAACAGGCGCAACACGCGCTCGCGCGATTCCCGCATCACGGGGAACGCCTCGAGCGCCTCGAAAGCGGCGGTCAGGCGGCGTCCGTGTCCCTCGTTGTGGTGGCGCTCACGCGCCGCATAGGGATCGGTATTGGTCGTCGTTCTTACAGCAGCAAGCTGGGCCACGTTGGGATCGTCGGTCCTTGATGTCGGTTCGGACACTGGGGGCGCTCGCGCGTGTTGGATGCCACGCCTTGGCGGGTCTATCGGCAGATGTTCGATGCCGGTTTAGGAAATGATCAACCTCTGGTGTCCGCGCTGCAACTGCCCGCTGACAAGCTAGTGACCCGACCCTAGTCCCCGCCGCACAGCGCTGGCGCTCGGGCGATCGCGCGGTCGATGCGCGACAGCGTCTCCTCGCGCCCGAGCAGGACCACGCTCTCGAAGATCCCAGGCGAGACGGTCGTGCCGGCGATCGCCACCCGCACCGGCTGGAAGACCTTGCCGGGCTTGACCCCGCCCCGCTCGACCAGCGTCCGCAGCGCCGCCTCCACCCCCTCCAGGTCGAACGGCTCGACGCCCGCGAGCACCTGGCGGGCGAATCCGAGCAGCTCGAGGCCGCCGTCGGCGCAGAGCGTCCGCCGGAATGCGTCATCGTCCTCGCGCGGGCCGTCGAACAGGAAGCCGGCCAGCGGCCAGAAGTCCGCGAGCGTCTGGATCTTCTCGGCGGAGATCGCGGCCGCGCCGCGCAGCCCGTCCCGGCCCGTGAACGCCTCGAGCCGGGCCGTCAGCTCGTCCGGGCCCAGCTCACGCAGCCAGCGGCCGTTCATGTGGCGCAGCTTGCGCTCGTCGAAGATCGCCGGGTTCTTGGAGACCCGCTCGAGCCGGAACCGCTCGGCCAGCTCGTCGAGCGAGAAGTGCTCCTCGTCGGAGGCGAAGCCCGCCCCGAGCAGCGCGATGTAGTTGTCGACCGCCTCGGGCAGATAGCCGGCATCGCGGAGCTCCTGAACGGACGCCGCGCCGTGGCGCTTGGACAGCTTCTTGCCGTCGGGCCCGTGCAGCAGGGGCAGGTGCGCGTAGCGGGGCGGCGCGACCCCGAGCGCCTCGAACACGAGCAGCTGGGCGGGCGTGTTCGAGAGGTGGTCCATCCCGCGCACGACGTGGCTGATTCCGGCATCCAGGTCGTCGACCGCGACCGCGAAGTTGTAGAGCGCGGACCCGTCCGCTCGCGCGATCACGCGGTCATCCATGCTGGCGTTCGGGAAGCTGGTCCGGCCGACGATCACATCGTCGACGACGGTCTCCCCGGCGTCGGGCACGCGCAGGCGCACCGCGCCCGCATCCTCCGGCTCGCCGCGGAAGCCGCGATCCGCCCCGAACCGCTCCTTGTAGGCCTTGACGTCGTCCGCGGTCGCGGTGGAGTGGTATGCGTGCCCACTGGCCAGGAGCGACTCGAGCACCTCCCGGTGGCGCTCGGCGCGCGCGGACTGGAAGATCGGCCCCTCGTCCCAGTCCAGTTGCAGCCAGCTCAGCGCGTCGAGGATCTGCTCGACGTTCTCGGCGGTGGAGCGTTCGCGGTCGGTATCTTCGATCCGCAGCACGAGCGTGCCGTCCTGGCCGCGTGCCAGCAGCCAGTTGTAGAGCGCCGTCCTGGCGCCCCCGATGTGCAGGGCCCCCGTGGGCGATGGAGCGAAGCGAACCCGCATGATCGATCAGTTGCCATGCTAATCGGCGCCCACGTGTCAAACGCGGGCGGTCTCGCGAACGCGGTCCAGCGCGGGACCGAGCGGGGCTGCGACGCGATCCAGATCTTCAACCAGTCGCCGCGCATGTGGCGCCCAACGGCCTACACCGAGGAGGACTTCGCCGAGTTCCGTGCGGCGCTGAAGAAGAGCCCGATCGAGCAGGTGCTGATCCACGCCGTCTACCTCCTCAACGCCGCGTCGGAGGACAGGGAGATCCGCGACAAGACGCGTGCGTCGCTGATCCAGTCGCTGCGCGTCGGCGAGGGCATCGGCGCGGTCGGCGTCGTACTGCATGCCGGCTCCGCCAAGCAGGGGGATGTGCCCAAGGCGATCGCGCGGGCGGGCAAGGTGATCGAGCAGGCCCTGTCGGAGACCGACCGCTGCCCGCTGCACCTCGAGGACACGGCCGGAGCAGGCGGCACGCTGGGGCGCTCCTTCGAAGAGCTGGCCGCGCTGCTGGAGTCAAGCGGCGGCGATCGCCGCCTCGGCGTCTGCTTGGACTCCTGCCACCTGTTCGCCTCCGGGTACGACATCCGCACCCGCGAGGGGCTGAAAGCCACGCTCCAGCAGTTCGACCGGACGGTCGGGAGGGCGCGGCTGCGCTCGCTGCATCTCAACGACTCGCTGGTGACCCTTGGCTCCAACCGCGACCGGCACGCGATCCTCGGGGAGGGCGAGCTCGGCGAGAAGAGCTGCGCGATCTTCCTCTCGGAGCCGCGCTTCGAGAAGCTCCCATGCGTGCTCGAGACGGGCCGCGACGGCGGCGCTCCGGCTGCCGAGGACGTCGCGCTCGCGTTCAAGCTGCGCAAGCGCGGGACGGCGGCGCGGGCGCGAGCGGCGAAGTCCGGCAGATGACCGACGCGCTCGTCGTCGCTGGCCTGCACAAGCGCTACGGCGATGTGACGGCGCTGGCCGACGTCCGGCTCACGGTCGGTCAGGGCGAGCTCGTCGGCCTGTTGGGCCCCAACGGCGCCGGCAAGTCGACGCTGGTGAAGATCGCCTGCGGTCTGGTCCGGGCCAGCGCGGGCACGGTCAGCGTCTGTGGCCATCCGGCCGGCACCGCGGACGCGCGCGCCGCCCTCGGCTACCTCGCGGAGCTATTCCGCTTCCCGGCCTGGTGCACCGCGGCCGAGCTGCTCGCGCTGCACCAGCGGCTGGCCCGCTCCGAGGGCGGCGCGAGCGAGCGCGAGGAGCTGCTCGAGCTCGTCGGGCTGCGCTACGCGAGCGACCGGCGGATCGAGGCGATGTCGAAGGGCATGCAGCAGCGGCTGGGGATCGCGCAGGCGCTGATCGGCCGCCCGCGCCTGCTGCTGCTCGACGAGCCGACGAGCGCGCTGGATCCGGCGGGGCGCCGCGCCGTGCGCGAGCTGCTCGAGGAGCTCCGCGGCCGGGAGGTCGCCGTGCTGTTGAACTCGCACCTGCTGAGCGAGATCGAGCTGGTCTGCGATCGCGTGGTGATCCTCTCGCGAGGGCGCGTGACCGCAGCCGGACGGCCGGACGAGCTCACCCATGCCGGAGGGATCGAGGTCGAGACCGCGGGCGGCGTCAGGCGCTTCCCGGAAGCCACCCGCGAGGATGCGCCGGGCATCGTCGCCGGGCTCGTGGCGGAGGGCGAGCAGATCTACGAGGTCCGCGTGCTGCGGTCGACGCTCGAGGACGTCTACCTGGAGGCGGTCGAGCAGTGAACGCCGCGATCGTGATCGCGCGTCACGTGCTCCAGGAGAGCGTCCGCCGGCGAGTGTTCGTGGTCGTGGTGGCGCTGACCGTCGCGTTCGTCGCGCTGTTCGCACTCGCCGCCGCCGAGGTGTTCTCGCGCCTGGACACGCTCGCGCCGGGGCGCGGCACGCTCGACACCGGTGGCCTCGCCACGGTCACGATGGTCGGCCTCGGGATGTTCGCGACGCTGTTCCTCGGAACGGTCCTCGCGATCTTCCTGACACTCGGCGCGATCCGCGGCGACGCCGAGCGCGGGCTGCTGCAACCTCTGGTGGTGCGCCCACCGGGCCGCTCGGAGCTGCTGCTCGGTCGCTTCGCCGGCGCCACCGGCGTATGTGTCCTCTACGTGGTCGTCCTCTACGCCGCTGTCGTGGTGATCGTGCACCTGGCCGGCGGGCGCTGGCCGGACCGGATCGTCGGGCCGGGGGTCGTCCTGGCCGCGGCCGTGACGATCCTGGTGGCGCTGTCGCTGCTGGGCTCGGTCTTCCTCTCCACGATCGCCAACGGCATCGCGATGTTCATGGTGTTCGGCGCGGCCCTCGTGGCCGGGCTGATGAACACGATCGGCAGCGCGCTCGGCTCTCAGACGGTGCAGACGATCGCCCACGACATCGCGCTCGCGTTCCCGTTCGAGGCGCTCTACCAGGCCGGGCTCCACGGCCTCGCCGCCAACCAGACCGGGTTCACCGGGCTGATCGTCAACCTCGGGCCGTTCGGGTCCGCGCACGCCGGCGGGGCCGCCCTGGATCTGTGGGCGGCCGCGTACCTGGTGATCGTCGGTGCGCTGGCCTTGGCGGGGTTCGCACGGCGAGACCTGTAGGTTGCCGGGGGCATGAGTGCCAAGGAAGCAGATGCGCTGGTCGTATTCGGGATCACCGGCGACCTGGCGAAGAAGATGACGTTCCGCTCGCTGTACCGCCTGGAGCGGCGCGGGCTCCTGAAGTGCCCCGTGATCGGGGTCGCGGTCGAGGACTGGAACGCCGATCAGCTTCGCAACCGGGCCCGCGAGTCGATCCAGGCGTCCGGCGAGCAGCTCGACGACGAGGTGTTCAAGCGGCTCGCCGACCGGTTCGCCTACGTGGGGGGAGACTTCGCCGACGACGGGACCTACAAGAAGGTCGCCGATGCGCTGGGCGACGCGAGCAACCCGACCTTCTACCTCGAGATCCCCCCGTCGCTGTTCGGCACGGTGGTCGCGGGGCTCGCGAAGGCGGGGCTGGTGCCCTCGCCGCGCCGGATCGTCGTCGAGAAGCCCTTCGGGCACGACCTGCAGTCAGCGCGCGCCCTCGCCGCCGACCTGCACCAGTACATCGAGGAGCCACAGCTCTACCGGATCGATCACTTCCTGGGGAAGATGGGCCTGGAGGAGATCCTCTACCTGCGGTTCGCGAACACGATGCTCGAGCCGGTGTGGAACCGCAACTACCTCGCGTGCGTACAGATCACGCTGGCCGAGAGCTTCGGCGTGGAGGATCGCGGCCACTTCTATGACCCGGTCGGCGCGCTCCGGGACGTGGTCGTCAACCACCTGATGCAGCTGCTCGCGATGGCCGCGATGGAGCCGCCCGCGGGCAGCGATCCGGAGACGCTGAAGGACGCCAAGCAGTCGGTGTTCCGGGCGATTCCCGACGCCGACCCGGCTCACTACATCCGCGGTCAGTACGACGGCTACCGCAAGATCGACGGCGTCGCTTCGGATTCTCAGACCGAGACGTACGTCGCCCTGCGGCTGGAGATCGACAACTGGCGCTGGGCGGGGGTCCCGTTCCTGATCCGCACCGGGAAGCGGCTAGCGGCGACGCAGACCGAGCTGCGCCTCCTGTTCAAGGACCCCCCGCGCGTGCATTTCGTCAGCGTGGCCCATCGTTCGCCGCGCCCGAACCAGATCGTGTTCAAGATCGACCCCGCCACGGGCATCCGCATGTGTCTCGATGCGCAGCGGGCCGACCAGGCCGGCCCGGCCGAGATCACGCTCGACATGGAGTTCGCACAGGAGGGCGGCGAGGGAGCGACGCCCTACGAGGTGCTGCTGCACGCGGCGATGATCGGCGACAGCACCCATTTCACGCGCCAGGACAACGTCGAGGAGACCTGGCGGATCATGCAGCCGCTGCTGGACCACGCGCCGCCGGTTCACTCCTACGCCCCGGGCTCCTGGGGGCCCGCCGAGGGGGATCAGATGGCGAAGCCGTTCGGGGGCTGGCACGGCCCCTGGGTCCCGCAGCAGCCATCCGGCGCCTGAGCGCGCCCCGGATCTCACGCGCGCGCGACCGCGCCGGGGGCGGAACCTAGGCGGCGGTTACGGCGCCCGCGGCGTCGACCGGCGCGGCGGTTACGGCGCTCGCGGCGTCGACCGGCGCCGCGGTCTCGGGCGTGAGGATCGCCTTCCCGAGGAGCGCGTCGAGCTCGGCGTGCAAGCCGGCGGCGTTGCGCTCCACCCGGAAGTCGACGCCCAGCTTCAGCCGGCGGTCACCGCCCGAGGTGCGCAGCTCGACCACGACGTCGGACTCGCCCGGGAACCCGACCAGCACTTCCTTCAGGTCGCCGAGCACGCCCGCGGGGAGCGCGGTCGCGTCGAGCCGCAGGCGCAGCGCCGCCGGTAGGAGCGGCCGGCTGGCGGCGGCCTCTGCGGCCTCCTTCACCTCCTCGGCGGAGGGCTGAAAGAGCTCCAGCGACTGCACCACGACACAGGTCTTCTCGCGATCCTTGTGGTCGACGCGGCCGCGGGCGAGCACGATCGAGTCCGGCTCGAGCGCCTCGCCACACGCCTCGAGCGCCTTGCCGAACACGAGCAGCTCGACCGACGCCTCCAGGTCGTCCAGCGTCGCGAACATCATCCAATCGCCCTTCTTGGTCCGGATCCGCTTGGTCTGGGCGATCATGCCGCCAACCGTGAGCCAGTCGCCGTCGCGCTTTGTCCCAAGCTCCGAGAGCGCGCAGTCGACCTTGGCGCGCAACGCCGGTCCGACCTCCTTGAGCGGGTGCGCCGAGATGAACAGCCCGATCGCCTCCTTCTCGGCCGCCAGCAGCTCGGCGCGATCGAACTCGCCGGCGGGGATCGGCGCGTGGCTCGGAGCGGTGAGGGCCCCGGCGCCGCTCGCCTCGTCGCCGCCGCCGAAGTCGAAGATCGACGCCTGGCCGATCAGCGCATCCTGCTGGGCCTTCTGGCCCGCTCCCTGCGCCTGCTCGAGCACGGCGAGCATGCCCTTGCGCGAGTGGCCCGTCGACCCGAACGCGCCGCACTTGATCAGTGCCTCGATCGCCTTCTTGTTCACGGCGCGGCCGTCCACGCGGGTGCAGAAGTCCCACAGGTCGCGGAACGGTCCGCCATCCTCGCGGGCGGCCTTGATCGCCTCTACCGCGGCGTAGCCGACGCCCTTGACCGCGTCCAGCCCGAAGCGGATGTTGCCGTCCACGACCACGAACTCGTGGTCGGAGAGGTTCACGTCGGGCGGCAGGATCGAGATCCCCATCTGCTCCGCCTGGGAGACGAAGAACGGCACCTTGTCCTTGGTGTCCATCACCGAAGAGATCAGCGCCGCCATGTATTCCGCCGGATAGTTGGCCTTCAGCCAGGCGGTGCGGTATGCGATCAGCGCGTAGCAGGCGGAGTGGCTGTTGTGGGAGACGATCCCGTTGGCGATGAAGTTCAGCGGACCGTCAGGCGCCATCTCCACGTCGTAGGTCATCTCGAGCCCCTCCGGCTCGATCGAGACCACTAGGTCGCCGTTCTCGACGTGCGCGCTCGCCAGGTGCCTCGCGACGCGGAACTGGAAGTCCTCGGGAGTCACGACGATGTAGGGAAGCTCGCCGTATTTCGCTTCGAAGAACTCGGGAACGCGGTCGAGACCGTCCATCTCCCAGTAGATCCCGTCGAAGTAGAAGTCGCACATCCGGCCGTTCGGCAGGGCCTTGTGAATCTCGAACTCGACTCCGTGATCGATCAGCCACTCGCACATCTGGCGCTCCGGCCAGCTCGCGCACCACATCCCGTTCGATGCGATCGAGCAGTGCCCGTAGCCCGGGCCTGAGTCGTAGGCCTTCCGCACGGCTGCGAACGACCGCTCCATCTGGCGCCGGCGCCACTCTGGATCGTTCGCCCACAGCCAGCGGACGCGCTCGTGCATGGCGGCGACGGCGTTGCGCGTGAGGTCCGGATACAGCTGGTGCATGCGCCGCATGTGCGCTGCCTTCTCTTCGTGCGGCCTCGAGTCCTGATACGCCTTCATCCTGATCGACGCGCGGCGGTCCCATTCAGCCCGCTCGGCGCTGTGGGCAAGGCGCGCCATCGTCTCCCGGCGCGCCTCGCGCTGGCGTTCGCTGATCATCGGAAGCGTGATCAGCTCGCTCTCACCGACCTCGAGATCCTTGACCTGTTCGTAGCCGCCGGTGGTCAGCAGCCGATGCTCGCCAGTGACCTTGATCTGGCGGCCACTGGCGCAGCGCACGCGATACACCTGCTTGCGGCCCGTGCGCACGATGTTCGCGACCCGGTGCGGCTTGACGGTGCCGTCGGGCCACATCGCCATGATCTCGCGCGGCTGAAGCCGATACGCCTCCGAGAGCCGGATCCGGGTGTGATCGGGCAGGATGACCCGCGTCTGGCCCGAGGCGCACTTATTAAACGAGTAGTCAGCTGACCGCTCGTTGGTCATCCAGAGCTGCTCGATCACGGGCTCGGCGGTGCCCGAGGCGCGGCAGCCGGCGAAGAACTCGGGCTTGAGCTTGGCCATCGCCTCGCGGTTCTTCTTCCCGATCGCCTTGCGCAGGTCGTCCGCCTTGGCGCCGCTGAAGCCGGCGATGTCCTTGGCGATCTGCATCGCCTGCTCCTGGTAGACCACCACGCCGTTGGTCGACTCGAGAATCGGGCGCAGCCGCTCGTCGGCGTAGCTGACGGTCTCGGGGTTGTGCTTGGCGCGGGTGTACGCCGGGATCTGCTCCATCGGCCCGGGCCGGTACAGGGCGTTGAGCGCGATCAGATGCTCGAACTCCGACGGGCCCAAGCGCTTGAGCGTCTCGCGCATCCCCTCGGACTCGAACTGGAACACGCCGATCGAGTCCCCGCGCGCCATCATCTCGTAGGTCTTCTCGTCGTCGAGCGGCAGCGCGACCATGTCCGGGCGCTCGCCGGTGGAGCGCTCGATGATGTCCAGAGCGTCCTCGATCACGTCCAGGTTGCGCAGGCCGAGGAAGTCCATCTTCAGCAGCCCGATCTGCTCGATTGGCTTCATCGTGAACTGCGTCACGGTCCGGAACACCTTCTCGCCGTGCTCGTCGGTGCCCGCCTCGGCGATCTGCAGCGGGACGATGTCGGTCAGCGGCCGGTCGGCGATGACGACGGCGGCGGCATGAATCGAGGAATTGCGGGCGATCCCCTCGAGTCCCTGCGCGACGTCGACGATCTGCTTCGCGGTGCCGTCGCGATCGACCTCGGCGCGCAGCGGCTGGCCGTCCTTGAGGCAGTCCTCGAAGCTCGGCGGCCGGCCCATGATCGGGTCCGGGATCAGCTTTGCGAGGCGGTCGCCGACGCCGTAGTCGTGACCCAGCACGCGCGCGGCGTCACGCGTGGCCGCGCGCGGGAACATCTTTCCGAAGGTCACGATCTGAGCGACGGAGTCACGCCCGTACTTCTCGGTCACGTAGCGGATCACGCGCTCGCGGCCTCGCACCGAGAAGTCGATGTCGATGTCGGGCATCGACACCCGCTCCGGATTGAGGAACCGCTCGAACAGCAGGTCGTAGCGCAGCGGATCGACGTCGGTGATCTGCAGTGCGTAGGCGACGATCGAGCCCGCCGCCGAGCCGCGTCCCGGTCCCACCGCGATCCCCGTGTCCTTGGCGTACTTGACGAAGTCCCAGACGATCAGGAAGTAGCCGCTGAAGCCCATCCGGTCGATCACGCCGAGCTCGTACTCGGCCCGCTGCAGCGCGGAGGCCGGCGGCGGATCTCCGTAGCGACCGCGCAGGCCGTCCAGCACCAGCTCACGCAGATACTCGCCCTCGCCGGCGCCGTCCGGCGTGGGGTAGCGCGGGATCAGCTGGCGGTCCAGCTCCAGCTCGACGTCGCAGCGCTCGGCGATCTCGAGCGTCGAGGCGAGCGCCTCGGGCATCTCCGCGAACGCCTGCGCCATCTCCTCGTTCGAGCGCAGGTAGAACTCGTTGGTCTCGAAGCTGATCTTCGGCTGGCTGAGGGTCGACTTCGTCTGCACGCACAGCAGCGCGGCGTGGTGGTGGTAGTCCTCGCGGCGCAGGTAGTGGACGTCGCCGGTGCCCACGAGCGGTCGCCCGAGCTCGCGAGCGATCCGGATCACGCCCTCGTTCGCCTGCTCCTGGGCGGCGAGCCCGTTCTTCTGGACCTCGAAGTAGAGGTTGTCGGGGCCGAACGCTCCGATCAGCGTCTCCGCCTCGGCTCGCGCCGCGGCGGTCCGGCCCTCCAGCAGGTGCTGGCAGAAGCGCGACTGCAGGCATCCGCTGAGCGCGATCACGCCCTCGGCATGCGCCGCCAGCTGGTCCAGGTCGACCGACGGCTTGCCGCGCTGGAAGCCCTCGATGTACCCCGCCGATGAGAGCTTCACGAGATTCCGGTAGCCCTCGGCGGTGGCCGCGAGCAGCGTCAGGTGAAACCGGTCCAACCGCCCCGGCGCGCGGCGCGCGTGGTCCTCGACCACGTACACCTCGCAGCCCAAGATCGGCTTGATCCCGTGCTTGCGACAGGCGCTGAAGAGCTCGACCGCACCGTTCATCACGCCGTGATCGGTGAGCGCCAGGGCGGGCTGTCCGAACGCCGCCGCGCGCTCGGCGAGCTGGTCGATCTTGCACGCGCCGTCGAGTAGCGAGTACTCGGAATGGACGTGCAGGTGGGCGCAGGCGGGGCTCATCACCACTTCGTCCCGAGCATAGGCTCCGCCGCGGACGATTGCCGGGCCCCGGCGCGATTCACGCGCTCTCTGCGAGCTTCACGCGCTCTGGGCGCTCGCGAGCCAGCTTCGCACCAGCGCGAGCGGTCGTTCGTCGCCGCTGATCCGCGCCTCCGCGCCCTTCGCGCCGGCGATAACGCCGAGCAGGAGGCTCCAGGGGCAGGCGATGGTGGTGTCCCCCGTGACGTCGCTGAGCACGACCGCCGGGCGCTCGCCATCGCGCACCCGCAGCACCGTGCGCGGCGCGGGTGTGTCGCTGGCCTCGTGCACGAGCGTGAAGTTGGCGCCGGCGCCCGCCATCGGCTCGATCATGATCGCGACCAGGGTCAGCGTCAGCAGCGGATCGAGGCGGACCCCCGACCGGTGCCACTCCTCGAGCGTCAGCGGCGCCCGCGCGAGGGCCAGCAGCGCGGCGAACCGCGCCCGCTCGCCGCGGATGCGAACGCGCCGGCGACCGAAACCACGCCCGACCCTCCCGTCCACGACCGCCTTGGCGATCGCCCCGGGGTTCCCGCTCAGCTGGAAGGCGACGTCCTCGCGGCGCCGTGGATCGGGCGCGCGCTCGACTTGGGTGGAGCCGTCGCGCACCGTGACCTGGAGGCAGTCGCGCTCGCCGACGATCAGGTCGTAGGCGATCGGCTCCGGGTGCGCGGCGGCCTGCGCCGGCAGCAGGCCCACCAGCAGCCGCCCCGCGGCGTCGCGATCATCGGCGACCAGGCGCTCGAGCACGGCCGGGAGCCAGGCGCGCGCCCTCGTCTGCACCGCAGGAGGCGGCTCGGGCGGCGGCGGCTCCTCCACCGGCGGCGGCCCCTCCACCGGCGGCGGCCCCTCCACCGGCGGCGGCT
Source organism: uncultured Solirubrobacterales bacterium (assembly GCA_963849285.1). Lineage (GTDB taxonomy): Bacteria > Actinomycetota > Thermoleophilia > Solirubrobacterales > Solirubrobacteraceae > Palsa-465. The sequence continues at coordinate 338,346 of CAWKGS010000005.1, read as the reverse complement.
CCTCCACCGGCGGCGGCTCTTGCACCGGCTCGGGCTCCTCCTCCGGCGGCGGGATCGCGTCCCGCAGCCGCGTCAGCGCATCCGCGAGCCGCTCCGGCTGCACGGGACCGCTGGGATCCCGCGGCGGATCGGGCTCCGGCTGCGCCGCGGGTGCGCGCCCACCGCGCAGCAGGTCGATCAGCGCGCGCAGATCCTCGATCAGCGCGAGCATCCGCATGGAGCGCTGCTCGTGGTCGCGCAGCTCCCGCTCGAGCTCCGCGACCCGCTGCTCGGCCGCGACTCGCGCGGCGAGCTCCTCCTCGGTCAGCGCCCGCAGCCCGGCGAGCTCCCCCCGCAGCTCCGCGATCGTCGTCTCGAGCTGCCGGTCGCTCAGCTCGCGCGCCTCGCTCTGCGAACGCGCCTGCGCCGCCCGCCCGAGCGCCCGCGCTTCACTCTCGATCCGTGCGTCGAGCTCCTTGCGCAGCGTCTCGATCGTCGCGCTCCGGGCGGCGAGCATGCCCCGCTCCCGCTCGCGCGCGCGTGCGTCAAGCCGACCCGCGGCCGCGGGCGCCGCCGCGACCCGCGCCGGGCGGGCAGCCGGCGCACGCGCACCCGCGCTCAGCTGCAGCTCGCTGCGGATCACCTCCGCGCGCGTCTGCTCGTGGCGGCGCTTTCGTTCCGCGAGCACCGCCGCGGCGGCGTTCTCGGCTTCGTCCGCGCGGCGGCGCAGCCGCTCGATCTCTTCCTCCTGCTCGCGGATCCGCTGCTCGGCGGCGGCGAGGTCTCCGAGCGCCTGCCGAGCCGCGGCGCCCGCCCGCACGGCCTCCGCGAGCCGGCCCTCGAGCTCCAGCCTGACCGCGCGCTCCGAGTACTCCCGCTGCTGCACGGCGCGCAGCCGGAGCTCACGCTCGGCCAGGCGCGCCGAGGCCTCGTGAGCCTCCAGGCGCGCCTCCTCGAGCTCGCCCTCGAGCGCGCGCACGCGGTCGTCGGGTCCTGCCTGGGGGGAGGCCGGCGGCCGCCAGGCGCTTTGAACGGGGTCCTTCGGTCCCGCCTCGATCGCGTTCGGCAGCGGCAGCACCATCGTCCCCACCTGAAGCGCGACCGGCTCCCCCAGATACGGCGCGAGCCATGCCGGCAGCGAGAAGCTGAGCCGCCACGTGCCCGGCGGAACGCCGCTCAGGCTCGGTGGCTCGGGCATCGCCGGGAAGCGATGGCGGGTGCCCTGCTGCGCTTGCACCACGAGCAGCGGCTGGCCACTCCATCCCGGCCGCCGGCGGCGCCAGCGGCCCGTCACCCGGACCGTGATGCGCCCGCCCTCGGGCGACCACTCGACCCGTTCGACAGCCAGCGCTGAGGGCAGTCCCGACGGGTCGTTCATGTCCCGCGACGGTACGCCGCCGCGCGGACGGATCGGGGACGATTTCGCCGCCTACTCGACGCCGGCGAGACCGGGCTGGCGCCCGACCCGCGAGCGCAGCGACCGCGCCTCGGCGAGCAGCGCCTCGGCCTCGCCGATCGCGGACTCGCGCGATCCGCCCTGCTCGCGCGCGCCGGCGAGGTCCGAGCTCAGCCGCTCCAGCTCGGCCCGCAGCCCGTCGGCCTCGCGAGCGGCTGCGTCGCGTGAAGCGTGGCTGGCGGCAAGCTCCGTACGCAGCCGCGCAGCCTCCTCGACCAGCCGGTCGCGATCCGCGAGCAGCTGCTCGCGCGCGGAGGACGCGGTCTCGACCTGCGCGCGAAGATCGTCGGCCTGTGCGGCGAGCACCATCGCGCGCGATTCGAGCTCCGCCCGCTGCATGTTCTCGCGCTCGATCAGCGCCTGCAGCTGCTCGAACTCCGCCCGCAGGTCGGCCTGCGCGTGCTCCAAGCGCGCTCCGCTGGCGGTCCTCGCCTCCAGCTCGGCGTGCAGCCGCGCCACGGTGCCGCGCAGCGACGCCTCGGCCGCTGCCCGTTCTTGAAGCTCGGAGTGGATCGCCGCGAGGGTGTCGCCCGGGGGATCTGAGGAGACCGGCGAGGCGGCCGTATCTCCCCCGTCCTGAGCGTGCTCGTCCGGCAGCGCGGCCTCGAAGCTCTCGTCGGCGCCGTTGCGCGGCGCCTGCATCCCATCGGCGTTCATCTTCGCGCTCCTCGTCTCAGGCAGGGGGATCGAGACGTTATCCAGCAGCAGCTCGGCGTGCCCCACGAGCCGCTTCTCGAGCCATGCCGGCAAGACGAATCGCGCCTCCCATTCGCCCGCCTTGCGCCTCCGCGCGAATCTCCGCGGTGGCAGCGACGGGAAGCGATGGCGCCGGCCGTCCTCGGCCTCGACGAGGAGCAGCTCGCGACCCTCGCTGACCTCCTCCGGATCGCGCCAGCGGCCCTCCAGGCGCGCGATCACCTTGTCCCCCTCCGTCGACGTGCATTCCATCCGGTCGACCAGAAGCGGAAACTCCACACCGGGCAAACGATCCATCGTCATCCAGATTAACTCCCCTGAGCTCCGATTGCTTCTTGTGAGCTTTGCTCAGGTTTACTTCTTTGCGGTGCCCGCTCAGGCCTCCCCTGAACCACGCTCGCGCGCGGCCGCGATCACGCCGGCCAGGACGACACCGCCAAGCCCCGCGATCGCGAGCTTGCGGCGAGCGCCGCCGAAGCGCCTGCGCAGGTACCACTTGCCGCCCTGCCAGACCGCGAGTCCGAGGAGCTTGTAGGCCATCGCGATCGATGCTACCCCTCGTCACCGTGGCGCACGCGCCACGCCATCCGTGACTGGAGCGTCCACAGCTCGATGAACCCGGGCGAGGCTGCCTGCGAAAACAGGCCGCCCGACTCCGCGAAGGTCGCGAGCTGCGCGTCGTACACGGCGTTCGGGGAGGAGCGGGTGACCACGCGAGCCGATCCCTTGTAGAGCTTGAGGCCGATCTCGCCCGTGACCTGCGCGTTGGCCTCGTCCATGTAGGCGTCGAGATCGGTGCGCAGGGGCTCCCACCAGAGCCCCGCATAGACGAGGTAGGCCCAGCGCTGATCGAGCGTGGGCTTTAGCTGGTTCTGGTGGATGGTGCCGACGAGCTTCTCGAGCTCCTGGTGCGCGGTCAGGATGATCGCGGCGGCCGGGATCTCGTAGATGTCGCGAACCTTGAGCCCGACGATCCGGTCCTCGATGTGATCGACGATCCCCACGCCGTGGCGCGCGCCGATCTCGCCGGCCCTGTCGAGCAGCTCGACCAGCCCGAGCCGCTCCCCGTTCAGCGCGGTCGGGACGCCGCGCTCGAAGGCGACCGTGAGGAGCTCGGACTCGTCAGGCGCATCCTCGGGGCGCGTCACGAGCTGGAACACGTCGTCCTCGGGCGCATGGTCGAGCTCCTCGATCCAGCGGCCCTCGCTCGAGCGGCCCCACAGGTTGTCGTCGATCGAGTATGGGGTGAGCTCGGTGCCGCCCTTCAGCCGGATCCCGTGCTCGCGCGCGTACTGGATCTCCTCCTCGCGCCCCATCCGCCACTCGCGCACCGGCGCGATCACCTTCAGCTCGGGTGCGAGCGTCGCGACGGTCGCCTCGATCCGCACCTGGTCGTTGCCCTTCCCGGTGCAGCCGTGCGCGATCGTGTCGCAGCCGGCATCGCGCGCCTGCTCGACCGCCAGCTTGGCGATCAGCGGGCGCCCCAGCGCGGTGAACAGCGGATACCCGAGTCCGTAGACGGCGTTCGCCTTGATCGCGGGCACCACGTAGCCGGCCGCGAACTCCTCGCGCGCGTCGAGGACCCGCGCGTCGATCGCGCCGAGCTCGAGCGCCTTCTCCCTGACCACGTCGAAGTCCTCCCCCGGCTGCCCGAGGTTGACCGTGAGCGCCACCACGTCGGCTTGGTAGCGGTCCTGGATCCACTTGAGCATCACGCTCGTGTCCAGGCCGCCGCTGTAGAGCAGCAGGACGCGGTTGACGTCGGCCGGCTCCGCGAGGTAGGACGCAACCTGCTGGCGCTCGGGTTCGCTCATCTGGGTCAAAGACTATTTGGCGGCCGCTCTCCAGCAGTCCGGCGCGCGGCCATATTCATGTCGTGCCGATCACCACCGCGCGGCGCGTGGATAGCGGTCCAGTGTCGACCATAAGCGTGCGGGTGGCCTGCAGGTAGCCCCACCCATGTACGGTTCGGCCGTCGATCCGGACCGTCCGAGGCCTGCCGACGCCGGTGAACACGACCCGCCACGAGCGACGCGGCGGAGCGCCCGGGAACGATCCCGCGGCCGGGCCGATCGTCAGCGTCGAGCGGCCGGCGTGGGAGCCGTGTGCGATCGGCGTCCGGCTGAACGCGCGGCGCGCGTAGCCGAAGCCGGCGCCCTGGTCGTCGTAGAGCACGAAGTGCCCGTCCGCGCCCGGATAGACAGTGAGGGTCAGCGTGCGTTGAGGCGCTTCCGGTGTGAACGGCATGTAGGGCTCGGTCGGCACGATCGCGCCGGCGCGGACCAGGACGGGCATCTGCGACAGCGGCACCGACAGCGCGACGGTCCGCGGGCCGGCGAACGTCTGGCCGGTGAAGTAGTCGACCCAGCGGCCGGGCGGCACCCAGATGCCGGCGCTCGCCGGGTCCCCGGGCGAAGTGACGGGCTCGACGACCATGTCCCGACCGAACGTGTACTCGGCGGGGTGCTCATACGCCGCCGGCGATCCGGGCCACTGCAGGTAGAGCGCGCCCGTCAGTGGCAGCCCGCTGTCATAGCTCTCGCGCGCAGACGTGTAGATATAGGGGTTAAGCGCCTCCCGCAGGCGCAGGAATTCCTCGGCGGCCGCGTCAGCGGCGGCGCCGTACTCCCACGGCAGCCGGTCGCCGTGGTTTGAGTGCAGGCGGTCCAGTGGCTGGAAGGTGCCCAACGCGACCCAGCGCGCGTACAGGTCGTCCGGCAGGTGCTCGTTCAGCAGCCCGGTCTGCGCCGAGCACTGTCCCGCCGACGGTTGCCCGTTGAAGCTGCCGATGTCGTCGCTGACGTACGGCAGCCCGACGTTGCCCTCCTCGGCGCTGAACTGCGCCTCGAACGCGAGCATCGGCCAGGTCGCGCAGGTGTCGCCGGTGAACTGGAGCGTGTAGCGATGCTCGGCGAAGATCCCGGCGCCGCCGTCCTGCCCGTCGCCGTCTTCCGGCAGCGAGGCGCTGTACGAAGCGCCGACGCGCGCGAACGCCGGCCAGCGCGTGCCGCGCGCGCGCTGCTCGCGCGCGTACAGCGAGTTGATCCAGGTGTCGCCGGTCAGTCCCGGCGCGACGGCGCTCGAGTCATCGCAGCACCAGTCGAACCAGAATAGGTCGGCGCCGGCCTGCTCGAACGTCCTGTGCAGTGCGAAGTAGGCGGCGCTCTGCGCCGGTTTGGTCCAGTCGAACACGCCGCACCGGGCGGTCGGGTCGGCGATCAGGATCCGGCACAGGCCGCCGGGTTCGGCCAGTCCTCCTGACCGCGACTCGGTCGCGGCCCACTGCGGATCGTTGCTCGAGATCGAGGGGTGGATGTTGAGCGCGACCGACAGGCCGTGGCTGTGGGCCCACCCGAAGAACCGGCTCGGGTCGGGGAACAGAGTTGGGTCGAACTCCCATCCGTCCCAGCTGTACGGCTTACCCGGGGCGCCGACCGCGGCCGCCGCCAGCTCCGCCGTGACCGCGTTGCTCTCGCTCTTGAAGTCGGTGTCGACCGACAGCGTGTCCAGCGGGACCTGATTTGCGCGGAACTGCGCGAGCAGCGCGTGGTAGTCCGGCTCGGAGTAGGGCCAGTAGCGCGAGAACCACACGCCGAACGCGCTGCGCGGAAGCAGCGGCGCCGGTCCAGTCAGAGCGCGCAGGTCCTCGAGCGCGCGTCGGTACTCCCGCCCATAGGCGAACAGGTACCAGTCCTGGTAGGGACCGCGATGGGCGGGACGCACGCTGAAGCCTGGCGAGCCCGGTGTCAGCAGGACGGTCGAGGTGTCGTTGAGGACGTACCAGCCGCCGCGCGTGAGCAGGCCGTCGCCCAGCGCAACGGGTCCGCTCAGCCCGTCGAGCGCGCGCCGCCAGCCGCCGAGGTTGCCCTCGCCGTCGCCCGCGGGCGACGGACCGACGGTCAGCTGCCGACCGGCGATCGCGAGCGTCAGTCGCAGGTTCGCCGAGCTGAATGCCCCGGATCCCAGCTTGTAGCGAAGCGTCACCGCACGGGTACGGATCGTGAGCCATCCGTGCAACCGCGTCGCCGCGAACGCCGGCACCGGCAGGGGCGCGCGCGTCGCCGTCATCGTCGGGCGGTTCTCGAACCGTCCGTCATGCGCGTACTCGGCGCGGATCAGCGTCGAGGTGAGCACCTCGAACCGCGCCGCGCCCGCGCGAACCGTGTCTCCGCGGGCAAAGGCCACGCCGGGAAGCGCAAACGCCAGCACGAGCGCCGCGAGCACTGTCGTTGGGATCGGTCTCATCGCAATCTGCGTCGCACATCCCACCACAGCGCCTGGTACGCGAGCGCCGCCGGTGCTCAACCGAACGCGTCCTCGACCAGCCGGCGCTGCGCGGGCGAGGAGAACGCGGCGAACCGCTCGGCGAACTCTGCTCGAGCGGCGCGCTCGTCGGCCCCCAGGCGCTCGACCAGCACCCCGATCGCCCTCAGCGCGCCCGCGGCCCGCGGCATCTCGTCGATCTCGCCGCAGAGCGAGCGCAGCATCGCCACCTGAACCTCGCGGTCCTGGTGGCGTCCGAGCACGTCCTGGAGCGCCTTCAGCGCCTTGATCATCGGCTTGACCACCTCGGATGGGTACAGCGGCGTCCCGAACAGCTCGAGCAGGTACCGCAGCTCCTTGCCCTGCTTGCGCAGCTCGTGGTAGTCCCGAGGCGCGCTCGTTGGGGTGATCGCGCCTCCGATCCCCACCATCCGCGCATACACCTTTCCGATCCGGCGCGCCGCGAGGACTCCGATGGCAAGCCCGGCGTCGCGGCGATCGGCGGTCGGCAGGTCGGCGAGCGACGCGAGCAGCGCGCGCCACCGCGCGAACAGCTCCGGCGTCGGTGGGGAGCGCAGCGCGTCGGCCATCGCCCGATGGGCGCGCTCGCGGCGAGCGCGAAGCAGCCCCAGCAGTGGATCGAGATCGGGCCGCATCGCCTCGGGCACCATCGCGCGGAAGGAGTCGAACTCGAGCACGTACACGTCGAGATCGCGCGACTCGCCGGTCACCCGGTGCAGCCGGCGGAACTCCGCGCGGAAGCGCTCGAGCTCGGAGCGCGGGAACACGTGGCGCAGCTCGCGCTGGACCGAGCGGGTCCTCCGCACCGCAACGCGCATATCGTGCAGGAACTCACTGTCGAGGTCAGCCAGCGCCCCGTCGATGTTGCACTCGATCACTTCGAGCAAGCGGACGAGGATCGCCGCCGCGGCCGTATCCGCACGCTGATCGAAGCGCAGCGGCACCTGGACCTTGGACGAGGTGCCGGATGGCGATCGGCCGGCGGCGCGGGCGGCCTCGTCGACCAGCGGCTCGGGCGCCTCGCCGAAGCCGAGCTCCTGGCCGAGCGTCGCGCGGACCCCCGCGAGGGCCTGCTCGGATCCGCGCACCGGCGCGAGCTTGGTGCGCAGGCGCAGGGGCCGCCGCCGGCCGTTGTCGCGCAGCTCGGGTTGCTCGAGCGTGATCCGCACCACCGTCCCGCGCTCTCCGTCGAGCACGTCGAGCCCGAGCACGCGGCTCGAGACCTCCACCAGCGGCAGCAGCGCGCGCACCTCGACGATCCGCTCGAGCGCCTCGCGCAGCGGTCCCGGAGCCAGCTCGAACGCGAGCAGCGGGCCGCCCGGCCGCGGCATCGACGCCCGCGCGCGCTCGCGGCCCGCGCGCTCGTCGACCAGCGCGAGCACGCCGTCCTCGTGGACGGCGCACAGCCCGGCGCCGTGCAGCAGCCCGTCGAAGGTGTCGTAGTAGGCCCGCTCGCAGCTGCGCGGCTCCCGCTCCGCGAGCGCCAGATGCTCGTGGAGCACCTTCCCGGCCGCCGCCAGGCTCATCCCCGCCGGCGCCAGCAGGTCGCTCACCCGGCGAGCGCCCCCAGTCGTGCGAGGGCCTCGTCGATCTCCTCGCCGGTCACGATCAGCGGTGGCTCGAAGCGGATGGTCCTGGGCCCCGTCGCGTTGACCACGAGGCGCTGCTCGAGCAGCGCTCTGCGGGCCAGCTCCGGCGCCGCCACGTCGTCGCTCACGTCGATCGCCAGCATCAGTCCGCGGCCCCGCACGACATCAGCGTACGGCAGGGCGGCCAGTCCCTCACGCAGCCGCTCGCCGAGCTCCCGGACGCGCACGAGCAGCGCGGGATCGGAGCAGATCTCCAGCGCGGCGAGCGCCGCCGAGGCGATCACCGGGCCGCCGGCGAATGTCGAGCCGTGGTCCCCGGCCTGGAACGCATCGGCGAGCCTGCTGCCGGTGATGAGCGCGCCGATCGGCAGGCCTCCGCCCAGGCCCTTCGCGCTCGTCAACGCATCCGGCACCACGCCGGCCTGCTCGTAGGCCCACAGCGTGCCGGTGCGGCCCATGCCGGTCTGGATCTCGTCGAAGACCAGCGCGGCTCCGGTGCGGTCGCACGCGGCGCGGGCGCTCGCCAGCAGCTCATCGGAGAGGACGTGGATTCCGGACTCGCCCTGAATCGGTTCGAGCAGCACCGCGGCGGTGGCGTCGGTCACGGCCTCCTGGAGCCTCCCCGGGTCCTTCGGCACGACCACGAACCCGGGCACCAGCGGCGCGAACGGCGCCTGCTTGGCTTCCTGCGGCGTCGCCGACAGCGCCCCGTAGGTCCGTCCGTGGAAGCCGTCCTGGAGCACCACGATCTCACCGCCCGGGCGCGCGCGGCGGGCGAGCTTGAGCGCGGCCTCGATCGCCTCGGCGCCGGAGTTCGTGAGGAACACCTTGCCGCCCAGCGAGCTCTGCGAGAGCCGCTGCGAGAGTCGTAGCGCCGGCTCGGTGTAGTACAGGTTCGTTACGTGGGTGAGCGTCGCGACCTGCTCGCGCACCGCCTCCACGACCCGCGGATGGCAGTGCCCGACGTTGAGCACCGAGATGCCGGCGAGGAAGTCGAGGTACTCGTTCCCGTCGGCGTCCCACAGGCGGCACCCCTCGCCGCGGACGAAGTTGACGGGGTTGCGGACGTAGGTCGGGATCGCGTAGTCGCGCTCGAGCGCCTGGAGCTCGCGCAGCGTCGAGCTCACTGCGCGGGACCGATCTTCGTTCCCTGACCCGCGTCGGTGAACAGTTCGAGCAACAGCGAGTGCGGGACGCGACCGTCGACGATGTGCGCATGGGACACGCCGCCGTGGATCGCCTCCACGCAGGCGGCGAGCTTCGGGCGCATCCCGCCGCCGACGCTCGGCAGCGCGGACTCGACGTAGTCGGCGGTCGTCTCGGAGATCACGCTCGAGCGATCGCCGGGGTCGCGCAGCCACCCCGGGACGTCGGTCAGGAACATCAGCTTGTAGGCGCTCAGGGCGCGCGCCACCGCGCCGGCCGCTTCGTCCGCGTTGATGTTGTAGGAGTGGCCCTCGCGGTCGGCGCCGACGCTCGCGACGACCGGGATGTAATCCCGCGCGATGTGGTTGAGGACGTTGACGTCGACCCGTTCGATCCGCCCAACGAAGCCGATGTCCTGCCCGCTCGGAGCCGCCTGCCGCGCGGCGCGGAACAGCAGCCCGTCATCGCCGCAAAGGCCGACCGCCGGCTGGCCGTGTCGCCCCAGCCGCAGCACGATGTCCTTGTTGACCTTGCCGACCAGCACCATCTTCGCCACCTCGACGGTGGCGGCATCGGAGACCCGGAGACCGTCGACGAACTCCACCGGCAGGTCCAGGCGCTCCATGTAGCCCGTGATCTCCGGGCCGCCGCCGTGCACGACGACGGGGTTCATCCCGACGTACTTGAGCAGCACGACGTCCCGGGCGAAGCCCTCGGTCAGGCTCTCCTCGACCATCGCGGCGCCCCCGTACTTGATCACCACCGTCTTGCCGTGGAACTCCCGGATGTAGGGCAGCGCCTCCAGCAGCGTGGCGACGTCGCGGACGGCGGTCACGTGGTGTACTCCGAGTTGAGGCGAACGTACTCGGGGGACAGATCGGAGAAGTACAGCTCGGTCTCGCTCTCGCCGCCCGGCAGCGCGAGCGCGTACTCGACCTCCTGGCCCTGCACGAGGGGCGCCACCTCGGCGAGGTCGTCGACCACCACCTCGCCGGCCGAGACGACCTGGTGACCCTCGATCTCGAGGTCGACGAGGAAGCCGTCCCCGGGAGGACAGACAGCGCCGACGGCTTGGAGGATGCGGCCGAAGTTGGGGTCGCCGCCGTGCAGCGCGGTCTTGACCAGCGGCGAGTTTCCGACCGCGCGCGCGACCGGGTCGACCAGCTCGGCGGGCCCCTTGACCCGGACCCGCCCGACGCGCTTCGCCCCCTCGCCGTCGGCGACGATGCGGAGCGCCAGCGCGCGCATCAGAGAGTCCATCGCCTCTCCGAAGCGCAGCTCGGACTCCGTCTCGGGCTCGATGCTCACGCCCGAGGCGCCGTTGGCGAGCACGAATACCGTGTCGCTGGTCGAGAGCTGCCCGTCGACGCTGATCCGCTCGAAGGACCGCCGCACCGTGACCGTCGTCAGCAGCTCGATCGTCTCGGGCGCCATCCTCGCGTCGGTCTGCAGGAAGCAGAACATCGTCGCGAACCGGGGCGAGATCATGCCGGCGCCCTTGACCTGCGCGGCCAGCCTGACCTTTCCCTCGGCCAGCGTCACGCTCACGCAGCCGCGCTTGGGCGCCCGGTCGCTGGTCATGATCGCGCGCGAGAACTCCGCGGACCCCTCGCCGAGGCGCTCGACCGCGGCACGCACGCCGGCGAGCAGCGGCTCGCGGGGCAGCTCCGTGCCGATCACGCCGGTCGACGCCACCCCCACCTGCGCGGGCTCGATCCCGAGCAACTCGGCCGCCAGCGTCTGCGTCGCCCGCGCCGTGTCGATCCCGCGCTGGCCGTCGCCGGTGTTGGAGCCGCCCGAGTTGGCGACGATCGCGCGCAGCCTGCTGGTGTCGGACTCGCGCGAGACGATCACGGGTGCGCCCACCCTGGCGTTGCTCGTGAACCTCGCCGAGGAGACCGTGTCGGCCTCCAGCGAGACGAGGACGCCGACGTCCAGGCCATGCGGCTTCAGCCCGGCCGCGACGCCCGCGGAGGAGAACCCGGCGGGGAGCAAGACGGGGTCGAGCTCGGTCACGTGCTCGGGCTTGGGGACCCAGCGCGAGGTGAAGATGCTCGCGTCGTCCGTGCGCGTGCCGGAGGCCGGAGCCGTCACGAGATCCCCTCGCCCTCGGGCAGCCCGAACATCAGGTTGAGGTTCTGGATCGCCTGGGAGGCGGCGCCCTTCCACAGGTTGTCGAGCGCGGCGAACACGATCAGCCGCCCGGTCCGCTCGTCGCCGTGCAGGGAGATCCGGCAGATGTTGGTCTCGCGCACCTCGCGCACCCCGGGGGGCGAGTCGGTCAACTCGACGAACGGCTCGTTCGCGTAGGCCTCTAGATAGAGCGTTCTAGCCACTTCGAGCGTCCCCCCGGGGTTAAGAGTCACGTAGCAGCTCACAAGCTCCCCCTGGTCGATCGGCAGCAGGTGCGGCGTGAACGTGATCTTGATCTCCGCGCCGAGCGCGGCGAGCTCCTGCTCGATCTCGGGCGTGTGGCGGTGCCGGGGCACGCCATAGGCGCTGACGTTCTCGTCCACGCTGACGAAGTGCGTGCGCTCGGTCGCGCTGCGCCCCGCGCCGGACACCCCGGTCTTGCCGTCGATCACGACATCGGCGAGCAGTCCCGCGCGCGCGAGCGGCGCCAGCGCGAGCACCGCGGCGGTCGGAAAGCAGCCGGGATTGGCGACCAGGTCGGCCCCGCGGATCTGCTCCCGATACAGCTCGGGCAGCCCGTAGACCGCGTCGTTCAGCGCCCGCGGGACCGGGTGCGGGCCGTACCACTCGCTGTAGACGTTGACGTCGCGCAAGCGGAAGTCGGCGCTCAGGTCGACCACCCGTACGTCGCGCTCCAGCAGCTGCGCCACGAACTCCGCGGAGGCGCCGTGGGGATAGGCGACGATCGCCGCGTCGATCACGTACGCGTCGCGGTCCAGATCGGGTTCCCACAGCGTCATCGGCACCCGGTGCTGCGGATAGAGCTCGTCGATCCGCTTGCCGATGTCCGAGCGCGCGGTGACCGTCAGCAGCTCGAAGGACGGGTGGCGATAGACCAGCCGCGCGGCGAGCGCGCCGGCGAACCCGGCGGCGCCGAACACGCCGACGTTCGCGCGGACCGCGCCGCGGTCCGGGCGCTTGCGCGCTCGGCGCCAGAAGGAATGCCGCTCACTCGTCGCCATGGGCCGCTCCTTCCCGGCGGACTCTGCCATGAAGGACCTCGGCGAGCGCGGCGATGATCGCCTCGCGCTGGGTGGCCACCTCGGCGTCGGTAAGCGTTCGGTCGGAGGCGCGGTACGCGATCCGCAGCGCGAGCGACACCTTCCCCGCTCCGAGCTTGCCGGGATCGCGATACACGTCGAACACCTCCGCCGAGCGCAGCAGCGGCGCGCCGCTCGTGCGCGCGACCGCGAGCACCCGCTCGGCGCTGACCGTCTCGTCGACGATCACCGCGAGGTCCTCGCGCACCTCCGGGAAGCTCGTCACGTCCTCGTAGTGCTCGGTCTCTGCGGCGGCTCCGGCGACGACGTCGAGATCCAGCTCGAAGCAGGCCACCGGCTGCTCGCCCAGATCCCACCGCGCGGCGACGAGCGGGTGCAGCTCGCCCAGCCAGCCCGCCTCCCGCTCGCCGACGGTGATCCCGGCGCTGCGTCCGGGGTGCAGGAAGGGCAGTGCACGGGGCTCGACGCGCCAGGGCGCGCGAAACGTGTCCAGCAGCGCAGCCAGCACGCCCTTGCCCGCGAAGAAGTCGGCCGCACGCGGCTCCGGATCGCGCCAGGTTGGCGTCCGTGATCGCCCGGTCAGGAGCGCGGCGACGTGGTATGGCTCGTTCGGCAGCGCGCCGGCGTCCTGGGCCGGCAGGTACACGGCGCCCGCCTCGAAGAGCCGCAGCGTCGTGGTCCCGCGCGCGCGGTTGCGCTGGGCGACGTCGAGCAGCGAGCCGAGCAGCGTCGTGCGCAGCTGAGACTGCTCTGATGACATCGGGTTCTCGAGCTCGATCACGTCCCGCCCGTCGAGCCCGAGACGCTGCGCGAGCTCGGGTCCGACGAAGCTCCAGCCGACGATCTCGTGCACGCCCTGCATCGAGAGGACGTCCGCCGCGCGCCGGCGCAGCCGCTGCTGCGGAGTGAGCAGCGCGTGCGCGCCGTGGCGGCTGGGAAGCGTCGCGGGCAGCTGATCGAGTCCGTTGATCCTGGCGACCTCCTCGATCAGATCGGCCTCGCGCGTGACGTCGTCGCGCCGGAAGGGCGGCGGCGTCACCTCGAGGCCGTCGGGCGCGGGCTGCGCGTCGAACTCGAGTGCCTGCAGGATCTCGCGGCAGCGCTCGATCGGGATCGGCTGCCCGAGCAGGCTCGCGATCCGCGCTTCGCGCAGCTGGATCGACGGCGGCTGCGGCCCGGGGCCGCCGATGTCGACGCTGCCCGGCAGCACGCGCGCGCCGCACAGGTCGATCATCAGGCGCGTCGCGACGGCCTGCGCCTGGAGCGTCTGCTCGGGCTGAAGCTGCTTCTCGAACCGGGCCGAGGCCTCGCTGCGCAGGCCCAGCTTCAACGTGGTCCGGTGGATGTTGGCGCCGTTCCAGTTGGCGGCCTCCATCAGCACGCGGGTGGTGCGCTCCTCCACCTCCGAGCGCGCGCCGCCCATCACCCCGGCGAGCGAGGTCGGGCCCTCGGCATCGGCGATCAGCACCATGTCGGAGTCGAGGGTCCTGGTCTGCCCGTCGAGCGTGTGCATCTGCTCGCCCTCGCGCGCGCGCCGGACGGTCAGCTGCGCGCCGGCGACGCGGTCGAGGTCGAACGCGTGCAACGGCTGGCCCGTGAGCAGCATCGCGTAGTTGGTGATGTCGACGACGTTGGAGATCGGGCGCTGTCCGGCGGCCATCAACCGCGCCTTGAGCCACGGCGGGCTCGGCGCGATCCTCACGTCCTCGAACACGCGCGCGGTGAACCGGGGGCAGAGCTCGCGATCGTCGACCGTAACCGTGATGCCTTGCGGCGCGGCGTCGCCGGCGCCTGGGTCCTCGGACCACGGCGGCGGGTGAAGCGGCGCGCCGGTCGCGGCATGCACCTCACGCGCGACGCCGTAGATCGCGAGGCAATCGGGCCGGTTCGGCGTGATCTCGAGCTCGATCACGTCGGTGGTGATCGGCAGCACCTCGCTGAGGGGCATTCCGGGGCGCAGATGGTCCTCCTCGAGCACCATGATCCCGGCATGCTCGGTCCCGATCGCGAGTTCGTCCTCGGCGAGGATCATCCCGTGCGACTCGACGCCGCGCAGCGTACGCGTGGCGAGGATCGTCCCGTCCGGCATCACCGCACCCGGCTTCGCCACCGCCACCGTCTGGCCGGCGGCGACGTTCGGCGCCCCGCACACGATCTGCTGCGGCTCGGGGCCGCCGACGTCGACCATGCACACGCTGAGCCGGTCGGCCTCCGGGTGCCTGCTCGCCTCGAGCACCCGTCCGACCACGAACTGCTCCGGCGCGTCGACGCCGTGGCGCTCGACCCGCTCGACCTCCGTGCCGGTCATCGCCAGCCGTTCCGCCAGCCGCTGGACGTCCAGCTCGGGCGCACAGTACTCGTGGAGCCATTCGACGGGGACGCGCATCAGGCCGCCGGCTCCATCTCGCTCGCGCCGGCTCTCATCCGAACTGCTCCAGGAAGCGGACGTCATTGTCGTAGAGGAGGCGCAGGTCGGGGACGCCGTGCTTGAGCATCGCGATCCGCTCTACGCCCATCCCGAACGCGAAGCCCTGGATCTGCTCGGGGTCGTAGCCGTGCTCGCGCACGTAGCCGAACACGTTGGGGTCGACCATCCCCGCGCCGAGGATCTCGATCCACGAGTTGCCCTTGCAGAGCGGGCAGCGCTGACCGTCGGCGGTGATGCCTCCGACGCAGTTGAAGCAGGAGACGTCGACCTCGACGCTCGGCTCGGTGAACGGGAAGAAGTGCGGGCGCAGGCGCACCTCGCGCTCGGAGCCGAAGATCGCCCGCGCGAATGTCAGCAGCGTCCCCTTGAGATCGGCGAGCGTGATGTCGGTGTCGACCGCGAGCCCCTCGATCTGGTGGAACTGCGGCGTGTGCGTGGCGTCGGAGTCGGGCCGGTACACGCGTCCCGGCATGACGATGTAGATCGGCGGCGGCTGCGCCTCCATCGCCCGGATCTGCACCGGCGAGGTGTGCACGCGGAGCAGCATCGTCCGCGGATCGAAGATGTCGAGGTGACCGTTCCGCTTGATGTAGAACGTGTCGCTCAGCAGCCGGGAGGGGTGTGTGGGCGCGTGGTTGAGCGCGTCGAAGTTGTAGTACACGGTCTCCACCTCGGGGCCCTCGGCGATGTCGAACCCTAGTCCGAGGAACACATCCTCGATCTCGCGGCGCGTCTTCGTCATCAGGTGCAGACGCCCGATCGCCGTCATCGGATCGGGCGGCAGCGTCACGTCGATGCGGTCTCGCTGCAGCCGCTCGTTGAGCTCCTGCTCGGCGAGCCGCTGTGCGCGTTCTTCGATCGCACGCTCCAGGTCCTGCCTGGCCGCGTTCGCCGCCTTGCCCGTCGCCGCGCGCTCGCTCGGCTCCAGCTGCGCGACGTTTCGCAGCAGGTTCGGGAGCTCTGCCTTGCGGCCGAGGTAGCGGACGCGGACATCCTCGAGCGCGGTGGTGCTGTCGGCTGCTTCGATCGCCTCGCGCGCTTCGCGCTCGATCTGCTCGATCCGGTCCGCGCTGCTCATCCGCTGGCCATCCTAGTTATCTCGTAGAGCGCGATCGATGCGGCCACGGCGGCATTGAGGGAGTCGGTGGCGACGGGAATCCGGGCCCTCTGCTCCGCGCGCTCCACAACGTCCGCGGGCAGTCCCTCGCGCTCGGCCCCGATCAACAGCGTCAACGCTTGAACTTTGGCGTTTTGGCGTCTCCCGGCGGCGGTGATTCGCCAAAGTTCGCCGGCGCCAGGGTCCGTGACCAGTGCGACCAGCGTCCCCGGCAGGCCATCGAGCGAACCCGAGCGCACAACCGGCGCCTGGAACACCGCCCCCATCGATGCCCTCACCGCCTTGGGCCCGAACGGATCCGCCGTGCCCGGGCCGATCGCCACGCACGACGCGCCGAACGCCGCCGCGCTGCGCAGGATCGTGCCGACGTTGCCGGGGTCGTGGACGCCGTGCAGGTAGACGCACAGGGGCCCGGCGGGCTGCTCGAGCCAGCGCTCCTCATACACCGCAAGCGTCCGCGTCCCCGAGCCCAGGCCCGAGGCCTGCGCGAGCAGCTTGGGCTCGACCTCGGTCCCGAGCAGGCCGCTGCCCTCGGCGCAGTAGCGCTCGAGCGGCTCCCAGCCTGCGGCGTCGGCCGCGGCCAGCAGGTCCTCGCCCTCGGCCACGAACCGGGCGGCGCGCTCCCGCGCGCGGCGGCGCGTCCGCAGCTTGCGGATCTCCTTGAGGCGCTGGTTGTGCTGAGAGCTGATCGTCATCGGCGTGCCGGTATCCTCGTGGGATCCGGTCGATCGCAACTTCGCTCGGGACCGTTCTCGCCGTGCTGGCGCTTGCAGCATGCGGCGGCTCCTCCTCGAGCAGCAGCAGCGCGAGCGGCGGCGGGGACCTCGAACGGGACATCGGACGCGACCCAGGCGGCTCGCGTCAAGGCCGCGGTCTGCATGCGCGCGCACGGCATCGACATTCCCGATCAGGACCTGACGCCGGGCGGCGGACGGCTGCTGACCGCGCTGCGGATCATCGCCGGATATCCGCAGGCCCAGGTGCAGGCCGCCGAGCGGGCGTGCATGAGCGAGATCCGCCAGGCGTTCCCGAGCCTCACCAGCCTGACGCCCGCCCAGCAGGCGCAGCGCCGTCAGGAGGCGATCGTATTCGCCCAGTGCATGCGGGCGCACGGCATCGCGTTCCCCGATCCGACGAGTGCGCTCGCCAACCCCGCGGCGTATCTGAAGGCGGTGACCGCCATCGACAGGTCGAGCCCCTCGTACAAGGCGGCCGCTCCTGGGTGCCGCGCGGAGGCGATCAAGGCTGCCGGGTGAGGGTGTTCGGTCGGTCGTGGTTGGCGTCATCTGAGTACAAAAAAGGCGCCACTCCGTAAGGAGGGCGCCCGGGTGGTCTGCTGACGGTTGGCCTTGCGGTCAGCCGGCCGCCAGCGCCTCGCGGGCGCGGTCGGCAAAGCGTCGGAACGTCTCGGCATCGCGCACGGCGATGTCGGCGAGGATCTTGCGGTCCAGCTCGACTCCGGCCTGCTGGAGGCCGTGCATCAGCTGGGAGTAGGACAGGCCGTTCTGACGCGCGGCGGCGTTGATCCGCGTGATCCAGAGCCGCCTGAAGTCCCGCTTGCGATTGCGGCGATCCCGGTAGCGGTACTGGTCGGCCTTGAGCACCGCCTCCTTGGCGACCCGGTAGTGCCGGCTCGCGTCGCCGCGGTAGCCCTTGGCGAGCGCCAGCGTCGCGCGGCGCTTCTTGCGGGCGTGGACGGAGCGCTTGACGCGCGTCATGACTTCTTGGCTCCGAGCAGCGTCTTGACGCGTCCGGCGTCCGCCCCGGAGACGGCGACCGGCTGATGGAAGTGGCGCTTGCGCTTGCGCGACTTCTTCTCGAGGATGTGGGTCGAGAACGAGTGCCGCGCGCGGACCTTGCCGGTCGCGGTCAGCTTGAAGCGCTTCTTCGAGCCGGAATGCGTCTTCATCTTCGGCATCGCGGGAGCTAGTAAAGCAGACGCCGCGTCCAGCGCCGCCCCGCGCGCCGCCGCCGGCGCGCCGCGTCCACGAGCTGGCGCTCGAGCAATCCGAGCGGATCGTCGGTCTGGGTCGCGTCGGGATCGCGCGCCCGCTCCCGGTGGCCGCCCACGAGCGCCAGGGCGGGTTCGCCCGCGACCCGCTCGACGCGGTCGAGCCCCAGGTCCGTCAGCTCGATCGGTCCCATCCCGAGCGCGCGTCGTGCCCTGTCGTCCGCGTGCCCGATCGCCAGCGCCTCGCGCAGCGTGCTCCACGCGATCCCGTATAGCCATCCGCGCGCCGGCTCGGGCCGGAGCTCGTATCGTGCCGAGGCCTCGAGCGCGACCGCGAATGCCTCCGCGGTCAAGTCGAGCGCCACGTCCGGGCTGCTCACTCGCCGCCGGAAGAACGCGAGCACACCGCGGACGTGACGCCGATGGAACACCGCGAACGCGTCTGGATCGGACGCGGTGGCGACGAGCAGCTCGCCGTCGGTCCGAGGGTCCGGCCATCCCATGCCCGTTAATTGCCGCGACGGGCGCGGTTTGTGACCGGACGCGAGAAGCTAGGCGGCCTGGTCCCCGGCGCGTTCGCCGGTCGGCTCGGGTTCGCCGGTCGGCTCGGGTTCGCCGGTCGGCTCGGGTTCGCCGGTCGGCTCGGGTTCGCCGGTCGGCTCGGGTTCGGGGGTCGGCTCGGGTTCGCCGTTCGGCTGGGGTTCGCCGTTCGGCGCGGATTCGCCGGTCGGCTCGGGTTCGCCGTCGGCCTGCTCGTGGCCGTTGGCGTCCGCATTGCGCGAGGCGCGGGGACCGTCATCGCCATTGGCGGCGGCCTTGTCCCGCTCGCCCGCGAGGATCGCCTTCGACGGCGCGAGCAGCATCGTCATGTTGCGCCCGTCCTGCAGGGGCGACTGCTCGACGACCGCGATCTCCGCCAGCTCGCCGGCGAGCCGATCGAGCAGCGCGGTCCCGCGCTCGGGATGGGTGACCTCCCGCCCGCGGAACATGATCGTCACCTTGACCTTGTCCTTGCCGGTCAGGAACCGGACGATGTGGGCCTTCTTGGTGTCGTAGTCGTTCTGGGCGATCTTCGGGCGGAACTTGATCTCCCGGACCGTGATCTGCTGCTGGTGCCGGCGCGCGGCCTTCTGCTTCTGCGCCTGCTCGTACTTGTACTTGGAGTAGTCGAGCACGCGGCAGACCGGGGGGCGCGCGTCCGGCGCGACCTCGACGAGATCGAGATCCCGCTCCTGCGCATACGCAAGCGCGTCGCCGGTCTTGACGACGCCGACCTGCTTGCCGTCCTCGCCGATCAGGCGCACCTCGGGCACGCGAATCCGGTCGTTGATCCGAGTCTGATCCCGCTCGGGCGGGCGCCGGTCAAATTTCCTGGGGACTGGCACTAGGCGGACAAACGGCGATTCGTCAAGCGGTGCCGGACCGTATGTAGGAATGAAGCGCTTGGATCAACGGAACTGAGTATAGCGGCGCTATTCCCGCGTGGCACGGGTTTCAACCTCCTCCGAGACGCGCTCGATCAGCTCCTGGACGCCCACCGATCCAGCGTCTCCGCGGCGGTGCTCGCGCAGTCCCACCTGGTCGGATTCCTGCTCGCGGTCGCCGACCACGAGCATGTACGGGATCTTGCGCAGTTCGGCGTCGCGGATCTTGCGAGCGACCGATTCCGTGCGGGCGTCGACCTCGACCCGCAGCCCCGCGGCGCGGAAGCGGTCTCTGACGGTCTCCGCGTAATCCGCGTGACGGTCGGAGATCGGCAGCACGATCGCCTGGACGGGGGTCAGCCAGACCGGCAGCTCACCGCCGAGGTGCTCGAGCAGGATCCCGATGAAGCGCTCGTAGGAGCCCATCAGCGCGCGGTGAATCATCACCGGCTGGTGCTCGGCGTTGTCGGCCCCGGTGTATGTCAGGCCGAACCGGTCGGGCATGTTGAAGTCGACCTGGACCGTGCCGAGCTGCCACGAGCGGCCGAGCGAGTCGGTGATGTGCATGTCGATCTTCGCCCCGTAGAACGCCCCGTCTCCCGCGTTGAGGTCATACGCGTGCTCGCGCTCGTCGAGCCAGTGCTTCAGCGCAGCCTCGCTGCGGTCCCACAGCTCGTCGGACCCGATCCGCTCGTCCGGGCGGGTTGAGAGCTCGAGTCGTACGTCCAGCCCGAAGACCTCGTACGTCGCGAACGCGAAGTCCATGCACGCGCCGATCTCCTCCTGAAGCTGGTCCTCAGTGCAGAAGATGTGGGCGTCGTCCTGCGCGAAGTGGCGGACTCGCAGCAGCCCGTGCAGGGTGCCGCTCGGCTCGCGCCGGTGCAGCAATCCGGGCTCCGAGTAGCGCACCGGAAGGTCGCGGTAGGAGTGGCGCTGCAGCGAGTACAGGTGCGCGTGGCCGGGGCAGTTCATTGGCTTGAGCGCCATCGCCCGGTCCTCGTACTCGGTGACGAACATGTGCTCGGCGTACTTCGCCCAGTGCCCCGAGGTCTCCCACAGCGAACGGTCGTAGAGCAGCGGCGTCTTCACCTCGGTGTAGCCGCGGGGTCGGCCCATCTCGCGGCTGAGCGCGACCAGCGCGTTGTAGACCTCGGTCCCGGCGGGCAGCCAGAACGCAGCTCCCGGCGAGATCTCCGAGAAGCTGAACAGGCCGAGCTGCGGCCCGAGCCGGCGATGATCGTTGGCCCGCGCCCGCTCGAGCCGCTCCAGGTACTCCTCGAGGTCCTTTGCGGAGAAGAACGCGGTCCCGTAGATCCGGGTCAGCATCGGCTGGCTGGCATCGCCGCGCCAGTACGCGCCCGCGACCGATTGCAGCTTGAAGGCCTTGATGCGCTTGGTGCTCGGCGAGTGCGGACCGCGGCAGAGGTCGGTGAATGGGCCGTTGGTGTACAGGGAGACCGTCTGCACCGCCTGGTCCGTCGCCAGGTCCTCGATCAGCTGGACCTTGTAGTCCTGGCGCTCGCTGCCGAACCGCTCGAGGGCCTCCCCCACGCTGACGTCCTCGCGCACGAACGGCTCGTCCGCGGCGATGTGCTCGCGCATCTTCTCCTCGATCCGCGCGAAGTCCGCGTCCGAGACCGAGGTGCCCTGCGGGAAGTCGAAGTCGTAGTAGAAGCCGTCCTCGATCGGCGGGCCGATCGAGATCTTCACCCCCGGATAGAGCTCCATCACCGCGGTCGCGAGCACGTGGGCGGCGTCGTGGCGGATCAGGTCGAGCGCGTCTCGCGCGCTGCGCTCGGTCACGATCTCGATCGTCGGCGCCTCGCCGTCGCCGTCCGGCAGCGCGCGCGAGAGATCGCGCACCTCGCCGTCGATCTTGACCGCGAGCGCCGCCCGCGCGAGTCCCGGGACCGATCGCGGCCGCGGCGTCGGCGCCCGTCGCGCCGTCGGGCAGGGTCAGCGTCTTGCCGTCCGGGAGGCGGTAGTCCATCGCGCGGCGGATGCTAATGCCGCTCAGTGGGCTGCGGCCGCGCGGACGTGAAACGTGAAGCGGCCGATCGTCTTGATCGCGGTCGGGAACGCGGGACAGAGCTTGCCCGTCGGGCAGTTCGGGCCGGCGATCTCCTGCACGACGCCGTGGAAGGTGCCCGTACACCAGCCGCCTCCACCTGCCCTGACCCCGAGCTTCACGCGCACGCGCGCGTGAGCGTGCGGGGCTGCCGGCGACCTGGTGACGGAGTCCTGGCAGCCGTGGGCCCCTGCGGGACCGTCTGCCGAGACCACGTACCGGCGCAGGAGCAGCCCGGAGCCACCGCTCTTCTGCGGCGCCGCGAAGCTGACCGTGAAGGGGCCATGGCGAGAGCCCGAGGAGGGGCTCACGTTCACGCCCGGGGTGGCCGCCTGGCTCGCGGCGGCGAACAGCAACATCGCGGAGAAGACCACCAGCACCTTCCGCATCGCAGCCGGAGTGTAGCTCCGAAACCACGCTACATTTACCAATCCTCCCGGGCGATTAGCTCAGCTGGGAGAGCGCCGTCTCGACAAGGCGGAGGTCGCTGGTTCGAGCCCAGCATCGCCCATCCACACGTCGCCAGCGGTTTGTTGGCACATCGATGCCCGCGGCCCGCTGAAGGCCGTACTCGAGCTGGACGTGCTCGAATCGCGGGTACGCTCGCGCGGATGACCGTGGCGCGAAGCAAGGAACCAGATCCAGCCGTGGCTCAGCGTGTGGCCGAGGACGGTTGCATCCTCCGCGCCGTTGTCGGATCCACGGTCCATGGGTTGTCGAACCCAGGCACAGATGATCGTGACGAGATGGGTGTCTGCGTCGAGCCGCCCGAGTACGTGCTCGGCCTTCGGCCGTTCGAGCACTGGGTGTTCCGCACGCAGAACGAGGGGGATCCGAGCGGACCGGGTGACCTCGACGTCACGGTCTACGGGCTACGGAAGTACTGCAGACTCGCGATGAAGGGCAGTCCCACCGTCCTCTTGCTTCTGTTCATCGACGGCGAGCACATCATCGTCCGGGACGAGCTCGGCTCCGAGCTACAGGGCATGGCGAATGCCTTCGTCTCCCAGCGGACGGGCCGCGCCTTTCTTGGCTACCTGGACAACCAACGCCGCGGTCTGGTCGGTGAGCGCCATGCGACGCGGACCCGGGAGCTCTCCAGAGTTCACGGCTACGACACGAAGTACGCGATGCACGCGCTCCGGATCGCCCACCAGGGCTACGAACTCATCACGACCGGCAGGATTACGCTCCCCGTCCCGGAGCCGACCCGCTCGAGGTTGCTACAGGTGCGCCGCGGCGAGGTGCCGCTGGCTGAGCTAGTCGATGAGCTTCATGCCGAGGAGGCGCGCCTCGAGAATGCAACCTTGTCGAACGACCTGCCTCCCGAACCCGATCGCGCGGCGATTGACCGCTTCCTCGTCCGCGCCTACGAGCACCGATGGGCAGAGGCCACCTAGGCCGTCGGCACGAGGTGATGTTCGAACGCCCAGACCGTCGCGGCGGATCGGGTTCGCACGCCCGTCTTGTCGAAGATGTGCTCGACGTGGTGCCCCGCCGTCTTTGCGGTGATTCCGAGGGTCTCGGCAATCTCCTTGTTGGTATTTCCCGCGGCGAGCGAAAGCAGGACCTCCAGTTCGCGGTCCGTCAGGCCGGCGGGCAGCTCGCGTGGTCGTTTCGCCACGCGGTGCCCGGCCGCGGCTAGCACAGCGTCGACCGCCTCCGGGCAGAGGCGGCCCTCGCGCGCGCTCGCGTCAGCAGCTCAGCCTCGGCGCCGGCGGCATCGAGCGCGGGTCGGTGCGGGCGCCGCTCTCGCATGGCCTGGTAGGAGTCAGCGGCAGCGAGGATCCGCGCCGCCCGGCCGAGCGCCGGCGCATCAGTCCTGCGGTGGTAGCCCGCGCCGTCGAGCCGCTCGTGATGGGCACCCGCCAGCTCGCCGACCGACGCAAGCGCAGGCGCGTGGGCGAACGAGCGCTCGGTGAAGTAGGGGTGCAGCTGAACGCGCTCCCAGTCAGTGAGACCGAAGGGTCCGGGCTTCTCCCAGATTGCGTTCGATACCGCGACTCGGCCGAGGTCGAGCGCGAGCGCTGCACGCCGCACCAGCGTCACCTCGTCCTCAGGGAGACCGAGACGCCAGGCGGCCGCTTCGGCCAGCTGCGAGGTGCCCTCGGCGTGTCCGCGCAGCCAGTAGGACTTGAGGTCGGTGAACGTCCCGACCACGCGGAACGCGGCGTCGATCTCGTCGCCGGTCATCCACCGCTGGGGCGGCGGCTCGGCTGCCATCGCCTGCTCCCAGATCAGCGCGTCGTCGAGTCCGTCGAGCAGCTCGTCGAGGTGCTCGGTCGCGAGCAGCGGCCAGGTGCGGGTCGTAGGCGCCGCCCGCGCGCTCCTCGATCACGGCGGCCGCGCGCTCGGGGCTGGCGGCGGACAGGAAGACGGAGATGTCACGCGCGATATGCAGCACGCGCGCCGGCGGCGCGATCGCCTCGCCCGCGGCCGCGCCAGGGAACCCGTTCCCGTCCCAGCGCTCGAAGACATGCGCGAGGTTCGAGACGACGCCGGGGCCGAAGCCGAGCCACCCCGCGAACCGCTGCGCGACCTCGCAGTGCAGGGCGAACGTCGAGCGCGCGATCTCGAGCGCGTTCTCGAGCGCGTGGGCGACCATCGCCGCACGAACCTCAGGCGGTCGTCCCTGTCCGACCACGTCCATGAGGAACGCGCCGACCTCTTCGGGGTTGCCTCCGTCGACGAGCGCGAACTTGGCGCGCGGCTCGATGTCGTCCCCGAAGAGCTCCGTCTGCTCGGTCGCGTCCGACGTGCAACCGATCGAATGGAGCAGCGAGATGTAGTAGGCGATCGATGAGCTCGTGCGGCGTGAGCTCGGCGAGCTCGCCAAGGCGAACGGCGAGGATCGCCGTCCTGAGCGCGTGCTCGAGCGGCTGGCCGGTACCCAGATCGGTCGCAATCGACATCGCGCCGATCATCTCCGCCGCGCGGACGGGCGCCTGGTCTCCAGAGGGCCGCGTCGCAGAAGGCTCGCGGCTGTACGTTGCCACGAGAAGATCCTATTGTCGCGATCGCCGCGCGTGTGAAAAAGGGAAGCCGCCACGCGGGCGGCTTCCCTTCTCGATCGGCGGCGTCTGGATCTACGCCACTGGCTGCAGGTGCTCCTGAGGGTCGACCGCCCCGAGGCTCTCGACGACCTCGAGGGTGCCGTTACGCACCTGGGCGATGTACATGTTCATCCGCACGTGGTGCTGGCCGGGCACCATCTCGGCCGGGCCACCCGGAGACTCGGCGAGCTTCGCGTGGTCCAGCGCCGCGACGACGGCCGCCTGCTCGAGCGAGCCGGCTTCCGTGACGGCGGCCTCCCAGAGCTTGAGGCCGCGGTACATGCCCGTGGATCCGCTGCCCGCGCTGAAATGCGGGCCTTGCGGGAAGCGCGCGTTGTAGCGGCCGAGCAGCTCCTTGCTGAAGGGGTCACTCACCGACTGGTAGTAGTCGATGCACCCGTACAGCCCCTCGATGTGCTCGGACGGCAGCGCGCCGACGAGGTTCTCGTCGATGTACGTCGTGACGATACGCCCGCCACGCCTCGTGAAGCCGGACTCGGACAGCGCCTCGAGGAACGGGAAGCACCCGGGAGGCACAGTCGTGTTGAACACGACGTCAGCGCCGCTGGAGTTGATCGCGTCGACCGTCTCGCCCCAGTCGGCGTGATCGATCGGGAAGTAGACCTCTCCGACGATCCTGCCGCCGTTGGCCGAGGCGACTTCGTGGACCTTCCTGTTCATCACGTGGGGCCAGATGTACTCCGCCGAGGGCAGGTAGAACGTCCGTGCCCCGGGTTGCTGCATGAGCCACGGGATGAGCGGCTCGACCTGCTGTGCAGGAACGGCGCCGGTGCAGAAGAGGAGCGGGTGATACTCCTGCCCCTCGTACTGCTCGGGGTAGATGTAGAGCGTCTCGCCCTCCACGACCGCCGGCTCCTTGATGGCTTGCCTGGTCGAGCTGAAGATGCCGCCCAGCAGCACGTCGACGTGCTCATCCTGAACGAGCTTCGCGGCCGCGGCCGCCGCCTGCGCGTCGTCGCTGGCGCTGTCCTCGATCAGCAGTTCGACGCGTCGGCCGAGCAGACCGCCCGACGCATTGATCTCCTCCACGACCAGCGTCGCGGTATTGGCCTGGGCGCCGCCCAAGGGTGAGAGGGCGCCCGTCTGGTCGGCGATCACGCCGACGTTGATTGTTTCTCGCATGACTCGCTCCTACGCGTCGTAATGGCCGCTGAGCTCAGGCACCTGCGGCCGGCTCTTGTGCCCGGCCTCCTGCATGATCGCCGGGACCTCAGGGTCGGAGGCAAAGCTCTGCCAGCCGTCGAGATCCCAGTCGAAGATCACCCAGACCCGGTCCTGCTCGTTGGGGTCGCGGAAGACCAGCGAGCCCTTCGAGCCATGCTGCTTGCGCTTCTCGGCACTCGTGGTGGAGAAGACTTTTGCGAAGCGGTCGAAATCCTCGACCGTCGTGGTTGCTAGGAACATTCGGTCCTCCTTACGTTTCCGATGTCTCTGAGCGACACCGAGGCTGGAGCGAGTATCCGGCGGGGGCACCCCAGCCGCATCGGGCAAATGCCCTATACGGAGATCAGTTGCCGAACGTGTTCAACGCGCACCTCATTGGAGCAAGGAGCAGGCGGCGGGACACGACCCCTGGTGTGTAAACACCGGGAATCGTTCGACGCTGGCGCCTTCCGTACGGGCCGTCCGCTGCGATCGCTGTCTGGAGCGACGCGGACGACGGCCCTCGGGCCTCCTCACTCGGGCAGCGGTGACGGCTTGGGACTTATGCGCGGGGAACCGTTGCGCCGGTGGTGGCGGCGTGCTTCGGCTTGGGCGACCTGGACGGTGCTCCTCGTCAGGGCACGTTGGAGGTGGCGTCGCCGGGGCCCGGATGTGGCTGAACCGGCGTGGCCGTCGTGGTCTGAGAGCTTGCGCAGTCGGTTCTGTGCCAGGAGCCGGAGGATGTGTATGTGCGTGTCGGTCATGGGCGCCTTTGGTCGGGGCCGGGAGTCGGTATCGCCACCTCGGCTGCGTCCGGTAGCGGGTGCCGCCCGTCGTCCGGCCGGAACAGGCGAAAGCCGACGGCTCCCTCGAGCCGAGCGAGGGGTCGCAGTGGCGCTCCGCATGTGGGGCAGGCCGGCAGGTATGCCGCTGCGGCAGGGGTGAAGCGCAGCCGGCAGTCAGGACACGAGGCGTGGGTCATGGCCGGTCCTTTCTGGTGGCGCTGTGTCTGGTGGGTTTGTCGTGAGTGACCGTTCGTGAGTCACGCGTTCTTTCCGGGCAGCGCGCGTCCGCACGCTGGGCAGACGCGGTTCATTACGGGGCTGTCCAGTCGCGTGTTGGTCAGCTCGAAGTACACGCTGTGGCGTCCACCGCCGAAGACGCGGAGGACGTGCCCGCACTCGCAGCGGTACTCGCCGTGTCGCTTGGGGATCGGGGAGGCTGGAGGTGCCTCGGCAGGCGCGATCAGAGTTCCGCTGGCCATTCCCTCACCGCCTCGCAGCTGGAACTGCCGCCTTCATTCAGCCACCGACCAGTCTGTCGGGGGGTGCGCTTCTTTGTTGCGGTGGCCATTGCCGACCGCCTCTCTGCCCTTCTGGCTGAAGATGTCGCTCGGGAAGCGAGAAGAGCAGGGCTCTCTGAGCGCATCAACGACGCTAGCAGATTCCGACCGCCGCGCTCGGATTTAGGTGTGTTACCGCGTGGTACGGTGGAGGAGTCATCGCACGATCCCTCCGGTTTGGCGATCGTGCGCTCTCCTGGTCCTTCAGACGACGACCCGCCGACCAGCGAGCCACAACCGACAACAGCAAGGGCTGAGACATGAACGATCTCGAAATCACAACGCTCGTCACGAGACTGTCCCGGCCACACCCCTCCGGCGGAACCGTCATCGAGCGCGCCGCGATTCTCGCCGCCGGCGCCGACTACCCGGCGATCATGAACTGGATCATCGCCCACTGCGGCACGCCCGAGACCACAGCCGCTTCAGGTCGGAGTCGCGGCCTCCACGGCTCGCGCATCAACGACGGCAACCACCCCGCATCCCAGCAACCGATGCGCTTCGTGCTTCCCGCCGGCACGCTCCACTGACCATCGCCCGCCGGCCGCGACCGCTGCTCTGCGCGGGATGGGCGGTCCCGTCGGCAGCTTCACGACTCGGGGGGCTGCACGGCTTCGCGAGGCGCCTCGGCGGGCTTGAGCACGAAGATCTCGATTGCGAGGTCGGGATCGATGTGGTTCTGGCTCATGAACGCGATCACCTCGCGATCGAGCTCTCGCTCGACGATTCCCACGAGCTCGTCACGCATGGCGGCCTGGTAGTCGCAGCGGACTTGCAAGACGCGCTCGGCGTGGCCGTGGTCGACCAGAGTGCGCTCGCCGGTCGTGAGCGTATCCGCGAGCAGGATGGTCACCACGCTCTCGTCGATGCTGGTCTTTGCCTTCGTCGGTCCCCGACCGGTGTACTCGTGCAGTACCTGAACTGCTGAGGTGGCGATCTTCGCCGACGGGCTCTGGCTTTCGTGCTGCTCCTCCATGGCACACCTTCTGGCCGCATCCTCGGGCGGGTGTTGGGCACCACGAGAGGGAGAGGAAGCGTTGGAGCCCCGCCGGCAGCGTTCCCTACAGCCTACTCCTTGGGGGGCCGGTCGGCTTTCGGCGCGGTTGTTTTGTCGGCAAATTGCGCGCTCCGAGGTGGCAGGGGCGGCCGATCTGTGGTAAGCCCGTCATTGACCGAGCGGGACCGCGGGCTGAACACTACGGACAGCGCTGCGGGACCCACGAAAGGAGGCGCGGCCATGACACGGAGCGCGCCACTCGGCTTCGACCAAAGCCAAGAGCGGGTCGAGGCAATGATGGAGCAGGGCACGACATTCTCAGATGTCGAGGACGTGATCGACGCCAGTGAACTCTCGACCGTGCACAAGGCCGCGCTTTGGCTGCTCGCCTGGTCGCTGCGCGACGTCGAGCAGCAGCGCCAGGACGCCCGGCTTACGCTGGCGGCCGTCGCGCCGGCGAACTGGTAGCCCTGGACAGCCAACGACAGCCCACGCGATAGGGGGAGCCGGGCTCGCCCTGAGGGCCGCTCGGTTCTCATGAGCACGGGCCGTCCCGATCAGCGCCGACTCGCCCTCGAGCGCGCCAATCGCGTCCGGCTGACCCGCGCCTCGCTCAAGCGACGCCTACGCGCAGGTGAGGTCGCAGCGGCGGACGCGATACTGCGCAGCTCCCGCGACACTGACACTATGACCATCGCCGAACTGCTTCTAAGCCAGCGCGGCTGGGGACCAGCGCGTTCGGCCAAGATGCTGCTTTCAGTCTCGATCGCCGAGAAAAAGACGCTCGGGTCGCTGACCGAACGCCAGCGAGTCATGCTCGCGGCAGTGCTCAGCAGCCGTCAGAACGAGGAGCGCACGATCCGG
Organism: uncultured Solirubrobacterales bacterium; assembly: GCA_963849285.1. Classification (GTDB taxonomy): domain Bacteria; phylum Actinomycetota; class Thermoleophilia; order Solirubrobacterales; family Solirubrobacteraceae; genus Palsa-465. The sequence goes on along the minus strand of CAWKGS010000005.1, from coordinate 309,594 downwards.
CCAAGCTAGTCGCTCCTGCGTTGGCCGAGTCCTGGCAGGCGATGCCGTTGCATCGCAGAATTCCAGACCGTATGCCAGAGACCGTCCTCGTAGTCGCGCCCGACGGCCTGAGCACCGGGGTTGTCACTCCTGGGGTGACCCGTGAGATCGCCCTGGAAACCGCGGGGGCGACGATGATGCGCGCGCGAGCTGCCGCTAGCGCGCGCTCAGACTGGCACCACCACGGCGGCCGCGACGTCAACCCCCTCGACGACACGCAGGAGATCATCATGACTGTGGTCGGCAGCGGACCGCTGGTGTTCAACGTCGACGGCCCGGACGCCTGAGCGACGGCCACCAAGTTCAGCGGTACGCCGACAAACGAGCATGCGGCTGACGAGGTCGTCTCATCGGCGGGGAATCAGATCGCGCCGACCAACACCAGCGATCCGATCACGAGCAGCACCGCCGCGGTGATCCCGTTCCCCCACCGGTCAAGCCACTTGCCGCGCACCTGGTAGCCGCCGAACGTCGCGAGCAGCGTGAGCCCGACGATCGTCGCGACCGTCACGAGCCCAAACGCGATCAGCGTGCCGACCGCCGTCGCTGAGCCGGCGGCCGTCGCCGCCAGGAATACCGGGAGGATGGTCAGGTCCGGTGAGGCGGCCGCGCCGAACGGAACCATGATCGCCGCCACGCCTCGCCACCGCGCGTGAGGCTCGTGCTGCCCGTGGCTGTGAGGTGGCTCCGCTTGCGTGTGGTGGCCGTGCGCGTGGCCGTGCGCATGACCGCGGCCACGTCCGCTCAGCTCGAGCGCGACGAAGCCGGCGCCGGTCGCGAGCAGGAGCGCGCCGACAATCGTGTCCTGAGCGTGCTGGAGCGTCGATCGGAACTCGAGGCCGACGACGATGATCACCGCGCCGAGCAGCAGCGACACGAGCACGTGCGCCATCCCGGCCAGACCTGAGAGCCGCGCGACGCGGCCGAGCGGGTAGCGCCTGATGCGCCCGACGACAGCCAGCGGCAGCCAGTGATCGGGCATGATCGCGTGGCCGAACCCGACCCCGGCCGCAGCGACGATCAAGGGCAGCGTCGCGCGGCTCACGCTCCTACCGCCTCCTGCAACGCGGCTGCCGGCGCCGCGGGCCGCAGATGCTCGGTGTGCGCGACGGCCTCGGTCAGCAGGACGCCGACGTGGTCGTCGTGAAGGGCATAGATCACCTGCCTTCCCCGGCGCCGGCCGATCACGAGCCCGAGGTGCCTCAGCACCCTCAGCTGCTGCGAGACAGCGGGCTGCCCCATCTCGATGGCGCGAGCGAGCTCCGATACCGAGCACGAGCCGGCCCCCAGCCGAGACAGGATCCGGACTCGGCTGGGCGTCGCCAGCGCCTGCATCGTCTCGGCGACGAGTTGCGCGGTGTCGGCGGTCAGGTAGGCGAGATCGACATCGTGGCCGCGGCTCATGCGTACATCATCACATATACGTATGCGTACTCATGCATGCAACGGCGGCAGGTGGCGCCTTCCGTCGGGCGAATTGTGTATCTTGCCCGACGCCTAATCCGCGGCCTCGCAAAATCCGCGGAGCGGGGGACCCAGTTCCCTTGGGGCGAATCCGGCGGTGGACCCGCCGGAGGCGCAGGCTCTTTCAGCGCCAGCCCGACAGCTAACCCCGCAGGCCCACGAAAGAGAAGACTTGCGGGTCCCAAAGCTCATACCCCTACTCGCGGCCGCACTGGCGTTGACGTGCGCATCGAGTGCGTGGGCGGCCGGCGGGGGCGGCGCGAGTCTCACCGGCAAGTCCAGCAAGAAGAGCTCCGGCAACTCCAACTCGGGAGGCGCCGGGCTCGGTGCGCCCCACTACGTGAGCACGGCCTCCCAGCCCACGGTGCCAGGTTCGAAGGCGAGGATCATCCATGGCGTCGCGTACGCGCCCTCGCTGGCGCCGCTCGCCGTCAAGCGCGCGATCTGGGCCGGCGACCGGATCCACACCAAGCCGTACATCGCCGTTCACTACGCGTCGCTGGCGTGGATCTGGCCGGGCTATGACTGCTCGGGCTCAGTCTCCTACGTGCTCTACAAGGCCGGTTTGCTGAGCAGCTCGCCCGACGTGTCCGGCGATTTCGAGAGCTACGGCCGGCCTGGGCACGGCCACTGGATCACCGTCTGGGGCTCCGGCGGCCACGCGTTCATAGAGGTCGCGGGCATCGTCTTCGACACCGCCCAGTACGCCTCGGTCGCACCGGGCGGCAGCGGTCCCCGCTGGCAGCCGGCCTGGGTCATCGGTGACCAGCTGGGCGACGGGAACGCCTACAGCGCCCGTCACCCCGCCGGGTACTGAATCTGCCCAAGCCCTCCCCGGGGGGCTAGACTCCGCCCTGGATAGGACGAGTACGAGGGGGCGAGGGTGACTCTCGAGCAGGAGACTGGATCGAATCGGCTGACCGGCAAGCCCGCCGGCAACGGCAGCGAGGCCGCGAGCCGGCGCGCGTCCGTGCCCGCCGCCAAGGCCACCGGCGCGAAACAATGCTTCGTGATCAGCCCGATCGGCGCCGAGGGCAGCGAGACGCGCGAGCACGCGGACGACGTGTTCGACTACATCATCAAGCCCGCGGCCAAGCGGCTGGGGATCGTCGCCGAGCGCTCGGATCACCTCCACGAGCCCGGTCGGATCTCAGAGCAGATGCTGCGGGCGATCCTCGAGTACGACCTCTGCATCGCGGTGCTCACGTTCCACAACCCGAACGTGTTCTACGAGCTGGCGATCGCCCAGGCGACCAACCGGCCGGTGATCATCCTGCTCGAGAAGGGCAGCGTCCTCCCGTTCGACATCCAGGACATGCGCTGCGTTTACTACGACCTGAAGCCGCGCTCGTTGTTCAACCGCGTGGCGGCAAACGAGATCGTCAACCACGTGAGCACGCTCCAGCGCACCGGCTGGAACGGGAGCGGGTTACCGGGAGTCTCCGTGCCCGGCCTCAACGACGGTCCCTGCACGGTGCTGCCCACCGCGGATGAGTTCGGCCGCTCCGCGGACTGGCTCGAGTTGTTCAGCCACACCCACCGCAGCTTTGCCGTCGCGGGGATCAATCTCCACGACTGGCGCAAGACGAAGGGCTTCAAGGAGGAGCTGATCTGCAAGGCGCAGGACGGCTGCCGCATCCGCGTCGCCGTGATGGATCCCGAGAACCCGGCGTTCCCCGCCCTGATCAACGAGTTCTCCTCCCTGATCAGCCTGAGCGAGGTGCGGGTCGGGGTGGAGGAGTCTCGCGCGTACTTCGAGCAGCTGGCGGCGGACTGTCCCGGCGTCCAGCTGCGGACGATCCGCCGCGGTTGCCCCCACTTCAACCTGACGATCACCGACGAGGCCGCCGTGGCGATCCCCTACCTGTACAGCGCGCGCACCGCCAACAGCCCGCTGCTTCGCTCCTCCCCGGGCTCGCCCCTGTACGGGACGTTCGTGTCGGAGTTCGAGACGCTCTGGGATGCGAACGCCTGAGCGAACCGGCACTTGCGCGGCCGATCCCGCCGCTCAGATGCTGAGCCAGTAGTCGACCCACTGCTCGCGCCGCCCGCCGACGCGGTCGTACACGGCCTGGGCGCGATGGTTGTCCGGGGCGGTCTGCCAGCCGAGCGAAGCCGCGCCCCGGGTGCGGCACTGCTCGAGACACGCCGCGATCAGCTGGTCGGCGAGCCCCACGCCGCGCGCCGCGGGATCGACGAACAGGTCGTTCATGACGCCGATCCGCGACGCCGAAAGCGTGGACCAGCTCCAGAAGATCGTCGCGAAGCCGGCAGCCCGGCCCGAGCCGTCGCGCGCGATCAGTTGCATCCCCTCCAATCGCGGGTCCGCGATCAGGGCCCGCGACATCGCCAGCAGCGCCTCGTCGGACGGGCTCACCTCGTAGAACTCGCAATAGCCGCGCATCAGGGGCAGCAAGTCGGGCAGGTCGTCCTCGGCGGCGATCGTGATCCCCCAAGCCGCGCGGTCGCTGCGCTCAGTCATCACAGTCAGCTTGCCGAAGCTGTCAAGCGCCCGCGCCGCGGACCGCGAGCCGGAGCCCGGCGCCGACCGGGACGATGGTCTGCGTGAGCTCGCGCTCGAGCTCGACCAATCGGGTGAATTCGATCAGCTCGGCCTCGTGCGAGAGGACGTTGTCCACGGCCAGGACACCGCCGCCGCGCAGCGTCCTGACGAGCTCGGGCAGGTAGTCGGCATACGCCGGTCGCTCGGCGTCGAGGAAGATCAGATCCCAGGATCGATCCGGGCTTTCACGCAGCACGTCCCCCGCATCAGCGGTCCGCAGCTCGACGATGTCGCCGAGCCCGGCGCGGTCGAGATTGCTGCGAGCCATCGCGCCGCGGGCTGGGTCGATCTCGACGGATGTCACCTCGCCGCCATTGGCGCTCGCGGCGTCGGCGATCCAGATCGTCGAGTAGCCGTTGGAGGTCCCAAGCTCGAGCACGCGGCGAGCGCCGCACGCCCGGATCAGCACCGCGAGCAGCTCGGCGGTCTGCGGCTCGAGGTTGCGGAAGCGCTCGAGCCGATCCGGCGTCGCCTGATCGTGGGCCCGGCTCTCGTCGAACACCTGCTGCGCCAGGCGCCGGCGCTCCTCGTTCACGACCCTCCAGACCGCAAAATCGCCTGCACTGCGGGTACACTAGCCGCCTCAGGGGCCAGCGGGATTCCCTTGATTCGTCAACTACACTTGTTGATATGAGTACTGTCGCCTCAGCCACGCTCGACGGAGTTGCGCTCGAGGCTTGGCGCAGCTACCTCCAGAGCCACGCTTCGATCGTGCGCGAGCTCGACGCTCAGCTGGTCGCGGAGCACGGCATGACCGTGCGCGACTACGAGGTGCTGCTGTACCTGGCGCAGGCCGACGGCCGCCGCCTGGCAATGTCCGCGCTGGCGGAGAGCACCATGCTGACCCGCTCGGGCATCACGCGACTCGTCGACGGGCTCGTTCAGAGCGGCCTGATCGAGCGGGTTTCGTGTACCAGCGACGCGCGCGTCTCGTATGCGCAGCTGACGGATGGCGGGTATCAGAAGCTCCGCGAGGCGGGCTGTACCCACATCAAGAGCATCCGCCGGCTGTTCCTCGAGCACTACTCGCCCGAGGAGATCGAGCTGCTCGCGACACTCCTCGCCCGCCTGCCTGGCGCCAGCCAGACCGGCGCCTGCACCGTCGAGTAGCGCGCACCCCGCCGCCGACGCCCGGGGCGCCCCAGTGCTCGCCTCTCCTGGCGTTCGCCTCCTCCGACGCCCGTGCAGCCCCTCGTGCGAGTGGTTACTTGACTACGCAACCATTTGCTGCTAGGATAGTTGCATACTCAAGTACATACTCAAGTACATGACGACACCAACAGGAGACCGCATGTCAGCCACCACGATTCAGCAGAGCATTCCCACCGGCACCTACCGGATCGACCCGAGCCATTCGAGCGTCGGGTTCGAGGTCCGGCACATGGGGATCGCCACCGTACGCGGGGCGTTTCGCAGCTTCGAAGGCACGATCGACGCGACCGCCGGCACGCCGGTTCTGAAGGGCACCGTCGACGTCGCCAGCATCGACACCGGCGATGAGGGTCGCGACGGGCATCTCACCGCACCGGACTTCTTCGATGCGGCGCAGCACCCCCAGATCATCTTCGCGGCGAACGCGATCGATCCCGCCGAAGACGGAACCCTCCGCCTCACCGGCGAGATCACGATCAAGGGCATCACGAAGCCGATCGAGCTCACGGGAGTCGCCGCCAGCGGCGGCACCGATCCGTGGGGCAACGAGCGCGTCGGCTTCGAGGTCGAGGGCTCGATCGATCGGCGCGAGTTCGACCTGAAGTGGAACCAGACCCTCCCGAACGGCAACCTGCTGGTCGCCAACGAGGTCAAGCTGCTCGTCAGCGTCTCGGCCGTCAAGGAGGCGTAGGACCGATGCGAGTCCTGGCAATCTCGGGCAGTCTGCGCGCCGCGTCGCACAACACCGCGCTGCTGCGCGCGGCCGCCGGGATGGCTCCGGAAGGTGTCGAGGTCGAGCTCTATCGGGGGCTCGACCGCCTTCCGCCCTACAACGAGGACCACGACACCGAGCAGCCGCCGGCCGAGGTGGCCCGGCTGCGCGCGGCGATCGAGTCCGCTGACGCGCTGCTGATCTCGACGCCGGAGTTCAACGGAAGCATCCCGGGCCAGCTCAAGCAGGTCGTTGACTGGGGCTCGCGGCCCCGCGGCCCCCAAGCGGCGCTCTGGGGCAAGCCCGTCGCGGTGATCGGCGCCAGCGTGACCGACTACGGCGCGATGTGGGCGCAGGACCATCTCCGCAAGTCGCTCGGGCTCGCCGGCGCGCGCGTCCTCGACATCGACCTGCCCGTCGCCAAGGCGCACGAGCGCTTCGACGCGGACGGGGTGCTGCTCGACCCGGAGCTACGCGAGCGACTGGCCGAGATCCTCGGCGAGCTGTCCGACCACTCGCGTCAGCTGGCGCGCGCGGCGTAGGCTGTGAGCACCTTGGCGTCTGTCCTCCCACGAGCCTCGATCGACGCGGCAACCACGCTCGGCGCGGTGTCGCTCACCGTCTCTGACCTCGCGCGCTCGCGCGCGTTCTACGAGCGAGCGCTGGGCCTCGAGGCCGGCGTGGCCCGCGATGACGGCACCCTGACTCTCGGGGTCACCGGTGAGCCGCCGCTGATCGAGCTGCGCGGGGATCCGAGCGCGCCGAGCCTCGATCGCCGCGCGACGGGCCTCTACCACCTGGCGGTGCTCGTGCCGACGCGCCGTGACCTGGCGTTCGCGCTCGCCCGGCTGGCCGACGCCCGCTTGGCGCTGGACGGCGCGTCCGATCACTTGGTGAGCGAGGCGTTGTACCTGTCCGATCCGGACGGCAACGGGATCGAGATCTACCGCGACCGTCCGCGCTCCGAGTGGCGGCGCTGGCAGGATCAGCTCCAGATGGCGACCCTTCCCCTGGCGCTCGACGACGTGCTCGGGGAGCTCGATGGCGCCACCGAGCTTCAGCGACTGGCGCCGCCCGGGACCAAGATCGGGCACGTGCACCTCCAGGTCGGGAACCTGGACGAGGCCGAGGCGTTCTACGCGGGCGTGCTCGGATTCGACGTAATGGTTCGCCTCCCCCCCAGCGCTCTATTCGTCTCAGCCGGTGGCTATCACCACCACGTCGGCCTGAACACCTGGCACAGCGCTGGCGGCGCCTCCCCCCTCCCCGGCGCGATCGGGCTGCGCCACTTCGAGGTGGAGCTGCCATCGGCCGAGGAGCTCGAGCGTGTTCTGAGCAGGGTGCGCGCCGCGGGCATCGAGGTCGCGGAAGGACCGTCCGGCCGGCCGCTGGTACGCGATCCGTGGTGTACGGGCATCGTGCTCCGCGTCGCGCCGGCAAGCGGCTAGGGCGCGGCGCCGACGCTAGTCTTGGCACCCGCGGCGACGTGGCGGAGTGGCTACGCAGCGGCCTGCAAAGCCGTCTACACCGGTTCGATTCCGGTCGTCGCCTCTAGCAGCTTCCCGGAGAGCCCTCGCCACGGCTGCCGGCCGAGAGCGGCGATGCAGGTCCCGGCGCTCCCGGCTGAGTGAGATCCGCGGGCTCAAGAGGGTGCGGGGACCGACGCACCGCGCTTACGTCGTTTAGCTGTGCAGCGCAGCGATGTGATGGGATGCTAAGCAAGCATGCATGCGCGATTGCGTGGCCACAGTCCACGACGGACCGATGCGCGGAGATAGCCTTCCGCTTGTGGCGTCAACGACCGGCGGTTGGGTTGCCGTCGTCCGAGTTCAGATTGTCGGTTCTCGGATAGGTTCCAGTAGTCCGTTCGTCACGCTCTCGTGATGGCGTTGGACACGCGATATGTCAAGAGCGGCGACGGCTATCTGGCCTGCCAGGTGGTGGGAGATGGTGCCCTCGATCTGGTCTATTTGACGGCGTGGGGCAACCATGTCGAGGAGCAATGGAAGATCCCGGCTGTCGCCCGGTTTTTGCGGAGCCTGGCGTCCTTCTCGCGGCTGATCGTCTTCGATCTTCGCGGAACTGGCCTCTCAGATCCGGTGGCGATCTCTGAGATGACCAGTCTCGAACGGTGGATGGATGAGACCGAGGTGGTGCTGGACGCCGTTGGCTCGCGACGGGCGGCGCTGCTCGGCCACGGGGGAGGGGGCCAGCTGGCGGCGCTATTCGCGGCGACGCATCCGGACCGAACCGCCGGCCTGGTGTTGTGGCGCACCGCCGCCCGCTTCACGACGGCGCCCGACTATCCGTGGGGTCTCGCACCGGTGCGCGTGCCGGGCTACCTCGATCACCTCGAAGAGGGCTGGGGCAACGGGGCCCACTTCGCTCGGACGCTGTCGCTTCGCGGAGAGGAGCCGGAGCTGCGCAGCCAGCTTGCTCGATACGAGCGATACGTGGCGGGCCCGGCCACTTATCGGGCGGCGATGCGGATGGCGTTGGAAAGTGACCTCCGCGGCATCCTCTCGAGCATCACGGTGCCGACCCTCGTCGCGCACCAGGCGAACGATCGATTCAACCCCGTCGAGCACAGTCAGTACCTCGCAGAGCACATCGAAGGTGCGCGGTACATCGAGGTGCCTCCGGTCCTGTACGAACCCGCACGTGTCGCCGACGCGGTCGCGGAATTTCTCACCGGAGCCCCGCCCGTCCTGCCGAGCGACCGGGTGCTGGCGACGGTGCTGTTCACCGACATCGTCGACTCTACGCGTCGCGCGGCCGCGATCGGCGATCGCCGCTGGCACGAGACCCTCGATGACTACGACGAGGCCGCGGCCGCAGCGCTAAGCGAGTTTCGCGGCCAGCAGGTGAAGACGACCGGCGACGGAACGCTGGCCACCTTCGATGGCCCGGCCCGCGCAATTCGCTGCGCCGTCGCGCTCTGCGAGGCCACCGACCGCCTCGGGTTACAGATTCGCGCCGGCCTGCACACGGGTGAGATCGAGACCCGCGGCAACGACGTGGCCGGCATCGCCGTGCACATTGGCCAGCGCGTAACCGCCCTAGCTGCCGCCGGAGAAGTCCTCGTCTCGCGCACCGTGAAGGACCTCGTCGCGGGGTCCGGGATCATGTTCGAGGACCGCGGCCTACACACCCTCAAGGGCCTCCCCGACCAATGGCAGGTGTACTCAGTTGAGCGCTGAGCCCCCGGGCAGGCTAGGTCGAGGCTCGCTCGGTGACGGATGCGCCGCGTCGAGCTTGACTCAGACCTCGTAGAACTCGACCGACACGCGGGCGACCCCCGGCGCCACCCGGCGGATCCGCCCGGTTCAACGGTTGACTGACCGGCATGATCGGTGACGGAGTCGGCGCACCGGGCGGCGACCACGTGCCCGCGATCGCCGCCCGGCTAGGTAACGGAGCGCGTTCGGTGTCGACTAGTGCGAGTTCATCCGATCGAGGCCACGGCGGATCTGGTGGGCGAGCGCGTACGGGTCGCCCGTCTTGAATTCGTGCGAGAAGAACAGCTGCGGCGTCTCGCCCGTCTCCTGGTTATACAGGCACCCGATGTCCCATCCCTGCGCCTGCATCGTGCCGACGACGTGGTTGATCTCCCCGGTCTCCATCCCGAAGTCGGGAACCGCGGCCGCCTGCGTGCCGGTGCTGTTGAGCGGCTCGAAGGCGACGTTGGTCGCGATGTTCGTTGAGGGATTGACGCGGATGCCGTCGATGTAGATCGGGTCGCGCCGCGCGACGAAGAACGTCACCACGCCGTCGCTGCCGACCTCTGCGTCGTACGCGTGCAGGATCCGCTTCAGCCGCGCGACGTCGAACGGCGTCTGCGGGTTGGACGGAGACGACTGGGGCAGCGGCGTCCCCGCCGCCTGCAGCACCCTGTGGACCTTCCGCGCCAGCGCCACCGCGTCTCCGCGCCCGCGAATGTGGATAAACCACACCATCGGTGTGAAGTCGTAGAAGTGCTGGTGCTCAGCCTGGAACACCAGGCCGTTGTGAATGATCGTGCTGATCGTGGCGTCTACCTTGTCGGACTGCACCGGGAGGTCGCCGTTCAGGAACGCCACTCGTCCCCCGAGCGGCTGGAAGTCCATGCTGCCGTCGATCTCGAACGAAGGCTTGATCGGGACGCCGCCGATCGTCACGTCGGTGATGTCGGTGCGGTCGAAGCTGTAGCTGAGGACGCCGTTGCTGGTCGTGCCCTCGAGCTGGAGGATCGAATTCATCCTCTGCTCGGGAAGACTCGAGCTCCCTTTCTTCGAGCCGTGAGCATGCCTCGCCGGGGTGCTCTTCGAATGCTTGGCGCGCTCCTGCCCCCCCACTGCACTGCCGGCGGCGACCCCGACGACCAGCAGGGCTCCCAGAAGCGACATCAGCAAACGCTGACGCATGCGCATGGTCCTACCTCCTGTCGTTGTTTGGCTGACAAGCCCCCGGGCCGGTGCTGTTACCCGCCGGTCCCGCCGGCAAGCCGAGGGGGTCGTTGTAGATCCCTTGCCGTATATGACAAGTGATCTCCAACAACTCCAGGCCGCTGGAGCGTCAGTCAGGCGAACATGCTCGCGGGAGCCTGCGCGAGCGCCTCGCGCGCCGCCGCCCGGCCGGCCTCGCGCGCGGCGTCGAGCTGGTGGAACTCGAGCAGCCCGACGCCCTCGACGCGCGGCTTGATCACCAGGTCGGCGTGCCGGCTCGCCGCCTGGGAGGTGTTCGAGCTGCCGAGCAGCAGCACACGCGTGAGCGTCTCGCCGAGGCTCGGGGGACGCGGCGTGGCGCGGCCGTTGCGCCGCACTCGCTCTTCCTCGCCTCGCTCGAACGTCGCCTTCACATCCACGGCGATGATCGGCCCCTCGGACATGTCGGCGATCGCGTCGACCGGCAGGTTGTCCACGAGCGAGCCGTCGATCAAGAGCTCGCGTCCGCGCACGACAGGTGGCGCGATGATCGGCAGGCAGATGCTGTAGCCCACCGCCTCCCAGAGCGGACCGTGACGCGTGAGGATCAGCCGGCCGCTGCGCAGCTCGGTGCAGCCCGCCATGAAGCTGAGCGGGAGCTGCTCGATCAGCCGCGTGCCAAAGGTGCGGTGCAGCATGGCGCGGAAGCGCTCGCCCCGGATCAGCGAGTGACGCGGAACCGTGTAGTCACTGAGCGGATGGCGCTGGACCCATTCATCGAAGCAGACCTCGTCCATCTGGTCGCCATCGAGGCCCATCGCGAACAGCCCGCCGACGACGGCCCCCATGCTCACGCCGGCGACGCGGTCGATCGTCAGGCCGGCGGCAGCCAGCTCCTCGAGCACGCCGATGTGCGAGAACGCGCGCGCGCCACCGCCCGAGAGCACGATCCCGATGGAGCGACCGCTGAGTCTGCGGGCGACGCGCTCGAGGTCGAGCTGCAACGAATCGGTGCGGATCAGATGCGACTCGATCGGGTCGAGCACGTCCGCCCAGCCGGCGAGCGCCTCCGGCCCTTGCGCTACGTCGACCACCGCCAGGTCGCAACCGCGCAGCTCGCTTCTTCCAAGCAACCCGGCGGGCACCGGTCCTCCGCCCGTGACCGCCAGGATCCGGTCGGCCTGCTGCAGGCAGAACTCGGTCCACGGTGCCCCGGCCGCGATTGTCCCGGCGTCCAACAGCACCAGGTCGTGCGCCGCCTCGGCGCGATCGAGCACGGGACCGTAAGCGCTCGCGGGCGCGGTGCCGGCCTCTGGTGCCTGCGCCTCCTCGCCGGTCAGCAGCGCGACTGATGCGTGGCGCCCGAGCGCCCCCGCGAGCTGGCTGGCGAGCTCGCGTCGCGGCGGACCCTCGTCGAGCGCGAGCAGCGCGACGGTGGCGGGCAGCGGCCTGACCGGCGGAGCGGGCGCGCGCACCTGGCGCAGCTGCGATCCCAGCGAGCGATTGAGCGCCAGCGACAGCGCCGGCGAGCTGTGCAGCAGCGACTCGAAGTCGGCGCGCGAGATCGACATCAGGTCGCTTGCACGCGCGGCTCGAACCGAGGCCGACCGCGGGGAGGCGGTCAGCAGGGCGAGCTCCCCGAGCGCATCGCCGCGGCCGAGCTCCCGGATGACGGATCCCGCCCGCTCGTCCACCACCTCCAAGCGCCCCGCGCGTACGACGTACATGGCGTCCCCCGGGTCGCCCTCGTGGAAGAGCCACTCGCCGGCGTCGACGTGCACCAGCCGCGCCTCCTCGGCGAGGGAGGTTCGCAGCTCGGGCTCGAGGTCGGCGAACAGCGGCACGTTGCCGAGGAAGTCGGCCGTGGACTCGGCTCGACCCGGGGCGAGGGGCGCGGCGATCGTGATCGACCGGTGCGCCCTGGGGAGCGGCGTTCGGGCGGGCTCGCCGGCATCCGATCGGAACACCGCGCGCGCGGCGGCCCCGAGCGATGGCGCCTGCTCGACACGGACCCGGCCGACCAGCAGGCAGCCGAGGCCCGATGCGAACAGGCAGATCGCACCGAACGTCCACGCATGCTGGAAGGTCGCGTGCACGGTCAGCAGCGTGGGAGTGCCGATGATCGCCACGACGATCGCGACCCCGAGCGCCGCGCCCACCTGACGTGCCACCGAGTTCATCCCCGTGGCGGTCGCGAAGCTTTCACCCGGCGCCGAGGCGACGGCGGCACCGCTCAGGTTCGGGAAGAGCGTCCCGGCGCCGATCCCGAGAATCACCATGCCGGGCAGCCACACTCCGAGGAAATCGCGCTGCAGGCCGACGCGTTCCACGAACCACAGCACTCCGGCGCCCCAGATCAGGCCCCCGGCAACGAGCACCGGCCGATGTCCGATCCGCTGCACCAGGCGACTGGCGGGCCCGGCCACGATGACCGCGACGATCGGCCCGATCGTCATCGCGAGGCCGGCCTGCAACACGGTGTAGCGCCACACGCCGGTCAGCCAGAGGACGTTCGTCAGCGTGTAGCCATAGAAGCCGGCGGCGCCGATCACGCTCATCCCGTTCGCGGCGCTGAACGTGCGGATCCGCAAGAGCGAGAGGTCGACGATCGGCGAGCGATGCCAGCTCGAGCGCCACACGAACAGCGCGCCGAGCGCCACCGCGACCGCGAACGAGCCGACGATCCGCACGCTGCTCCATCCCCAGTCCTGCCCTTTGACGACGCCGAGCACGAGCGCGGCGATCGCCAGCGCGAACACGAACGCCCCGAGCAGGTCGGGCATGCGGCGGCGACCAGGCGTGCGGCTCTCCACCAGCCGGCGTCGCGCCAGCAGCACCGCCGCGATCCCGATCGGGATGTTCACGAGGAACACCAAGCGCCAGTCGTCCACGGCGACCAGCACGCCTCCCAGGGAAGGACCCAGCCCCGCCGCGGCCGCCCCCACCGCCGATAGCAGCGCGACGCCGTGCGAACGGCGCTCCGGCGGGAAGGCGTTCAGAACGAGCGCCAGCGATGAGGGCACGAGGAACGCCGCGCCGAGCGCCTGGACCACGCGAAAGGCGATCAGCGCGCTCGCGGAGGGCGAGATCGCGCACAGCAGCGACGCGAACGTGAACAGCTCCAGGCCGAACACGAACATGCGCCTTCTGCCCAGGAGGTCGGCGATCCGTCCCGCCGCCACGAGGAACGCCGCGAACACGATGTTGTAGGCGTTCAGGACCCACGAGAGCGTGGTGATCGGCGTGCCCTTGAACGACTTCGCGATGTTGGGAAACGCGATGTTCACGATCGTCGCGTCGACGAACGCGACGGCCGCGCCGAGCGAGGCGATCGCCAGCACGGCGGTCGGCGACAGCCCGCGGCGGCGCGCCGTGGCGAATGTCGGCTCAGCGACCAAGGCGGGCCAGCAGCTCCGGATCGTCTTCCAGCGCCTCGCGCGCAGCGCTGCGTCCCAGGTCGCGCACGCGCGGGAGCGCCTTCCAGTCCATCAGCCCGATCCCGTCGACGCGCGGCGTGATCACCAGGTCCGCGTGCAGTCGCGCCGCCGCGACCGTGTCGCTGGAGCCGACCGTGACGGTCCGCACGATCGTCTCGCCGAGTCGCGGGATCTCCGCCTCGTCGCCCGTGAGCGCACGCCGGACAGGGCGTCCCAGGCGTGCGACGACGGGACGCTCGGCTCGGCCGAATCGCCCCGTCCGGCCGGTCACGTCGACCGCGATCACGGGACCCTCGCCCTTGCGGGCCATCACCGCGACCGGGAGGTTGTCGAGCACGCCGCCGTCGACGAGCAGCCTGCCGTCGCTGACCACCGGCGGGAAGACGCCGGGGATCGCGAGGCTTGCATACACCGCATCTGCCACCGGCCCGGCGCGATGCATCACGGCCTCGCGCGCGACCAGATCGCAGCTCAGGCAGAAGAAGCGCTTGGGCATCTCCTCGATCCGCATATCGCCCAGCGCCGAGCGCAGCAGCTTGCGGGTCTTGCCGCCGCGGATCAGCGAGTAGGCCGGCGGCACGAAGTCGTTGCTCGGGTTGGTGTCCACGAAGTTGTGCTTGAACGCGTCGTACGCAGCGTCTGAGGCGTATCCGGCGGCGGACGCGGCCGCCACCAGCGAACCGAGGCTGACGCCGGCGACACGGTCGATCTGAAGGCCCGCGGCTTGCAGCTCCTCGATCACCCCCAGATGCGCGAGTGCTCTGGCGCCCCCGCCGGACAGGACGAGACCGAGTGACCGAGCGGCCAGCCGGCGGGCGAGCACCTCGATCGCGGGCCGGTGATCGGAGATCTCTTTGACCACCTGGATCTCCCGCGGCTGGAGCAGGTCGATCACGCGCTCGGCGATCGACGGCCCCAGCACGAGCAGCTCCGAGCCCTGCAGCGCCGCCGCCCGCTCGAGCCAGCTCTGCTCCGGTACGCCGCTCGACAGCGCGAGCACGAGGTCGGCCTCGCGCACGCACAGCTCGGTCCACGCGTCGTCCGGATCGCTGGTGCCGCGCATCACCACGCGATCGGCGTCGCGCTCGGCTTGGTCGATCGCCGCGTACTCACCGGCGTGCAGCCGCGCGACCGAGCCGTGAGTCTCGAGCGCATCGGCGAGCATCTCCGCGACCGCGGATACGTCCACTGCGCCATCGAGGCCGACGACAGCGACCGTCCTCGGAGGAGTGGCCGCGACGACCGGCGAGCGGCTCGCCGCGAGCTGCGCGCCCATCGCGCGGGTGAGGCCCAGCGCGAAGCTCGGAGCTTCCTGGATCAGCGCCTCGAACTGCCTGCGTCCCAGCTCGAGCAGCTCAGCGTCACGGCGCGCGCGCACGGACGCCGAGCGCGTGCCCTCGCGCAGCAGCGCCAGCTCACCGAGGATGTCGCCGCGCCGCAGGACCCGGATCAGCATCTCGGGCGGGCCTTCGTCGACCACGTCGACACGCCCGCTGCGCACGATGTACATGCTGTCGGCCGCCTCGCCCTCGCGCATGATCCACTCGCCCGCGCGAACCTGTGTTTCGCGCACCTGCCCGGACAGCCGCTCGAGCAGCTCGTCCGACAGTGCGGCCAGCACCGGCACGTTTCGGAGGAAGGCCGCCGTCCGCATCACGCAACCGCAACGAGCGCCGCGCCCAGCAGGCAGATCACGTGGAAACTCTGATCTACCGCGATGGTGAGCGCAAGCGGGGGACGCGCCGTGCGCTTGACGTGGCGCAGCCAAGCGGTGACGAGGTGGCCGTCATCGATCAGCAGATGCGGGACCGCGACCAGCGCACCGACGCCGACCGCACGCCCAGCATTGGTCTTCGTGCCGATCCAGACCAGCGCCGGCACGAACGCCAGCGTGTAGGTGCTCACGTGCAGCAGCAGCGCGCGGCGCGCGACCGGATCGCCCAAGCCTCTGACCTTGTTCAGCGCCTGCCAGTCGCTCTGCAGCAGCACGTCGCCGACGACGTGCGAGACGAGCAGCGCAAGCAGAGCGGCCGGCCAGCTCATCATCGTCTCAGGCCGGGACCCCGGCCGTCCGATCGAGTACAGACAGCCAGAACGTCGCTCCCAGCTCCTCGAAGATCTGGCGGGCCTCCGCGAGCGCGTCGGGCTCACCGCGGCGGCGCACCTGGTCGCTCAGAGCCCGCGCCAGCAGTGGGCGGGCACCGACGCCCCGCAGCAGTTCGACCGCTTCGCTCTCATGCTCCAGGGCCGTGTCGATGTCGCCGCGTCGGTGAGCCTGCTCCGCAAGCAGCCGCGCGCGCTGCGCCTCGCGAACGGGCGTCACCCGGGCGGGGTCAAGCGAGTCGAGCAGCATCAAGACATGCGAGATAGAGGCCTCCTCGCCGGCGATCAGCGCATCGTCTGTGGCTGTCGCGAACGCCGACGTGGCGAGCTCGCCGGAAAGCTGGTCGCTGGTGAGGAGCGGCTCGACCAGTTGTTTCAGTTCGTCGCGCGCGCCTCGTCGCAGGGCGTCCTCCGCCAGCACCGAGAGCCCAATCGACTTGAACTCGAGATCGCTCGAATCGCGCAGCCTCGAAGCAATTGCTACAGCGCGCGCGACCAGCGCTTCATCTTCTCGAGCTACGGCAACCTGCGCGGTATCCGTCAGCGCGAAGTTCGTGACCGCATCCTCCTCATCGATGAGCAGATCCGGCAGCAGCCTCGTCACCTCGTCCCAGTTACCGAGAAACGCTTGGCACTGAACCACCTCGGCCATGAAATGGCGCTCCCATGGACGGTCGCCCCGCTCGCGGGCCAGCTCGAGGCCTCGCTGTACGTCGGCCTGTGCCTGGAGTGGTCGGTCGCGGGCGATCAGCTGCGCGGCGAGCGCGAACGTCGCCCGGAGCGCCACCGCCGGCACGTCATGCTCCTGCGCAAGCAGGAGAGCGTGTCTGTTGAGCGCCGTGGCCTCCTCGAAGCGGCCCATGACCTCCAAGTGAACCGCGCGCCGAGCCATCGCCTCCGCGAGGACCGGCAGCGCGCGAGCGCGCTCCAGCGTCACCATCGCATCGGCGAACATCGGCTCCGCCTCATCGGGATGGCCGAGCAAGGTCAGCCAGCCCGCCAGCGCAGCCTGCGCGCGCGCGCGCAGCACTGGTTCAGCGTCGGGGTCTTCGTGCGCGAGGAAACGCTCGATCAGCTCGCGACCCTCCTCAGCGCGGCCGTCCGTCGCGATCGCCGTCGCGAGCGTCACCGCGGCGCTGCCGCCCGACTCGCGGCCGGTGCGCTTGAAGGCGTCGATCGCCTCGCGCAGCCGTTCCTCTGCGTGCTCCCCCGCGCTGGCCCACAGCGCGCGACCGGCCTGCTCGAGCAGCTCCGCACGCTCGAGCTCGTCGCCCGAGAGTTCTGCGGCTTGACGGAAGTAGCGATCCGCCTCCGATCCGAGCGCCAGCGAGGCGGCCGCGCGACCCGCCGCGGTCAGCTTCTCGCGAGCGGAGGAGCGCAACTCGTCCGCGTCATCTGCGTCCGGCTCGGCGTCGATCGCATGCAGATAGTGAGCCGCCAGGACCTCGGCGATGTCTCGCGACTCGCCCGGCCAGGTCTGCTCCAGGTGACGCACCGCCGCGAGGTGTCGGGCCTTGCGGGTGCGCCGCGAGAGCATCCCATAGGCGACCGTGCGCAGCAGCGTCTGTAGAAAAACGTACTGACCGCGCTCGGGCGAGCGTGGATCGTCGTCTCGAGCGAGGACCTGCTTGGCCACGAGTCCGTTGAGCAGCTGCAAGACCTCTGATTCGGGGAGCCCGCTCAGCGCCGCGGCGGCGGCCGCGGTGAACGACTGGCCGAGCACCGAAGCGTCCTGGAGCAGTGAGCGTTCGGCGGATGTGAGGCCATCCAAGCGTGAGGCGACCAACGCGTGCAGTGTCTCGGGAACCTCAAGATCGGAGATATCGCCGATCAGCGTGTAGCGGGCTCCCTCCTGCACCAGCACGCCGCGATCCTGGAGCATCCGGATCGTCTCAACCGCATAAAGGGGAATCCCCTCCGAGCGCCGGACGATCTCTCCGACGAGCTCGCTCGGGAGGCCTGGCACCAAGCCGTCGAGCAGCGCAGTGATCGCCTGCGGCTCGAGCGACTCCAGCATGAGCGGCTGCCAAGCCGGCCGGCGCTCGCGCAGCTCCAGCCGTCCGAGCGCGAGCACGAAGATGGGAAACTCCGCGGACCACTCGAGCAGGTAGTCGACGAAGTCGAGCAGCCCGCTGTCGGCCCACTGCAGATCCTCGAATACCAGGATCACCGGCAGCGTCTGAGCCATCCGCTCGAAGAACAGCCGCCAGCCGCTGAACAGATCAGCCCGGTCCGCGTCGGCTCGTTCCTCGAGTCGCAACAGATGCGCGAGTCGTGGCTCCACCAGGCGGCGTTCGCGCTCGTCCGGCACGTGCTCCTCGACTGCGGCACGAAGCTTTGCGCGAGCACTCTCGGGCGGTTCCTCCTCTTGGATCCTGGCTCGCGAACGCACCATCTCCGCCAGCGCCCAATACGCCACGCCCTCGCCGTAGGACAGGCAGCGACCCTGATGCCACCAGCGCTCCTCGGAGATCCCGTCGAGGTACTTGAAGAACTCCCACAGCAGGCGCGACTTACCTGAACCCGCCTCGCCGATGACAGCGAGGCGCGTAGCGCGCCGTTCGTGAGCGCTCGCGTCGCCCGCGTCGATGATCGCTCGCAGCTCGCGCTCGCGCCCGACGAACGGGGCCTCGAGCCCGGCGCTCCGCCGTGCGCCGCCTGCGCCGGCGACCACCCTCAGAGCCGTCCATGCACGCACCGGCTGATCACGGCCCTTCACCGCGTGCGCACCCGCATCCTCGTAGGCGATCGCGGCCTCCGACGCTCGCCGCGTCACGTCGTCGACGAGCACCGTCCCTGGCTGGGCGATCGACTGCAATCTCGAAGCTGTGTTGACCGTGTCACCGAGCACCATCCCCTCCCCCTCGGCCCCGAGCTCGACGGCCGCGCTGCCGGTCA
This sequence comes from uncultured Solirubrobacterales bacterium, assembly GCA_963849285.1. Classification (GTDB taxonomy): domain Bacteria; phylum Actinomycetota; class Thermoleophilia; order Solirubrobacterales; family Solirubrobacteraceae; genus Palsa-465. The sequence continues at coordinate 290,823 of CAWKGS010000005.1, read as the reverse complement.
GCACTCCCGCGCGCACCCTCAGCTCCGGCGTCCCCACGTCAGCGCCGAGCGCGGTGACCGCCTGCGTCAGTGCGAGCGCCGCCCGCACGGCCCGCTCCGCATCGTCCTCGCGCGCTACCGGCGTTCCCCACACCGCCATCACGGCATCCCCGATGAACTTCTCAACCGTCCCGCCATACCGTTCGATCAACGCTCGGCAACGCTCGAAATAACGGGACAGCAGCTCCCGAACCTCCTCCGGATCGCGATGCTCCGAGAGCGTCGTGAAACCCACCAGGTCCGCGAACAGCACGGACACCAGCCGGCGCTCGGATACGGACGGCGCAGGCGGTGCCGCCGCCGCGGCGCCTTCGACGAGCGGAGTCCCGCACTGCATGCAGAAGCGTGCACCGGGCACGATCGGCTGGCCGCAAGCGGGACAGCTTTGCTGGCGCACGGCGCCGCAGTGGATGCAGAAGCGGCCCTCATCCGGGGTGAGCTCGGCGCACGTTGGGCATTGCACTTCCTCGCCAGCGCTCAAGCGACGACCTCGCTGGCGGAGCTGATTCGCGCAAGCCAGCGGGTTGCGCCGAGCTCGGTATAGATCGCGCGCGCCTCGGCCAGCGCTGCGCTGTCGGCCGCTCGCCGGTGGCGCTCGAGCAGAACCTCGGCCAGGAGCGGCCGGGCGCCGATCGAACGCAGCAGCGAGATCGCCTCCTCCTCCGCTGCTCGCGTGGCGGCCGCGTCGCCGACTGCGTGGGCGCGCTCGGCGATCAGGCGGGCCCGACCCGCGCGCAAGACGGGCGTCGCCCGCGCGGGTGGGAGTTCGGCGACGAACGCCTCGAGCTGTGCCATGGCCTCCTCGTCCTTGAGCAGTATGGCTGCCTGGACGCACAGCGAATAACCCCCCTCGATCGTCTCGGAGCTCAGACCGCGCTCGCCAAACCAGTCTCTGATCTGGCTCATCGCTTCCTCCGCAGCCCCGCGGTCAAGCGCGTCCAGCGCGAGGACGATTTGAGCGGTGGCCCGCTGGTCGCTGTGGCTCGAGTCCTTCATCTCGGCGGCGATCGCGTGGCACCGCTCGAGCGTTTGATCATCACCGCGCGCGGCCGCAACCTGCGCGAGGAACCCCGCCGCGAACGTCGCGTCCGCGTCGTGGCCCGAGAGCACCGGCGAGCCGGCCGTGACCGCCTCATCCCACCGGCCGAGCATGACCAGCGGCGCGATGCTCTGAGTCAGCAGCCTGCGCTCCTGCGCCCGATCCCCGCGCTCGCGCGCGACAACCAGCCCGCGATTGACTTCCTCGATCGCCTCGTTGAAGTGGTCGGTTTCCAGCGCGACGGCCGCGAGGTTGTAGCGGGCGCGCAGCATCGCCGCCGGGAGGTCGAACTTGTCGGCAAGCGAAAGGGCGTGGCGCAGGACGCCGATCCCCTCTTCGAGCCGGCCATTGAGGATCAGGAAGACGGCGCGGCTGATCAGGGCGTTGGCGAGCACCGGCCCCGCGTGGCCGAGCTCGAGCGTCGTGAGCGCCTCTTCGAGCAGCGGCCCGGCCTCGTCCAACCTGCCGCCGAAGACATACGCGGAGGCCAGCTCGGTCAGTGCCTCAGCGCGAACGACCTGGTCGGTCTCTGCCGCGGAATCGGCCGCCCTGAATCCCTCGAGCAGGGACATCGCCTCGTCCACCCGACCGATGTTCCGAAGCACGAACGCGAGTGCGACGGCAGCAGACCCTCCGAATGCGCGTCCGCCCTGCTCGTAGAGCTCGAGCGCCGCGCGCAGGCGTCGCTCAGCGCTCTCGGCATCGCCGCTCTGCCACAGCGCCCGCCCGGCGCGCTCGATCAGCTGCGCGCGCGCGAGATCGTCGTCGGCGAGCTCCGCCGCCTGCTCGAAGTACCGCTCGGCCTCGGGACCGAGCGCCAGCGACGCCGCCGCCTGCCCCGCCGCAGTGAGCTGCTCGCGCGCGGAGGCGCGCAACGCCGGTACGTCGTCCGCGTCGGGGTCGGCGCGGATCGCCTCCTGGTAGTGGGAGGCCAGCACCTCGGCGATGTCGCGCTGCTCACCGGGCCAGGTGGCCTCGAGATAGCGTGCCGCGGCGACGTGACGGCTCTTGCGCGCGCGACGCGAAAGCATCCCGTAGGCGACCGTCCGCAGCAGCGCCTGGAGGAACAGGTACTGGCCGCGCTCGGGCGAGCGCGGATCGTCGTCGCGCGCGAGGATCTGCTTGGCGACGAGGCCGTCGAGCAGATCGCGCACGTCGATCTCCCGCAGACCGCTCACGTTCGCCGCCGCTGCCGCGGTGAACGAGTGCCCGAGCACGGAGGCGTCCTGCAGCACGGAGCGCTCCGCGGCGGAGAGCCCGTCCAGGCGCGAGGCGACCAGGGCGTGAAGCGTCTCGGGCACTTCGAGGTTGGACACGTCGCCCGCGACCACGTAACGGGCGCCCTCCTGCACGAGAATGCCCCGGTCCTGCAGCATTCGGATCGTCTCGACCGCGTACAGCGGGATCCCCTCCGAGCGTCGCCCGATCTCCTCGACGAGCTCCTCGGGCAGGCCCGGAGCGAGGCCGTCGAGCATCGTCGCGATCGCGCGCGGGTCCAGCGGCGCGAGGTTCAGCGGCGTCCAGGCGCTCCGGCGCGGCAGCAGCTCTGGTCGCGCGAGCGTGATCACGAAGATCGGGTGCTCGGCAGACCACTCGAGCAGGTAGTCGATGAAGTCGAGCAGGCCGCTGTCGGCCCATTGGAGATCCTCGAACGCCAGGATCACCGGATAGGCGCCCGCCATCCGCTCGAAGAACAACCGCCAGCCGCTGAACAGGTCGGCGCGGTCGGCGTCCGGACGCTCCTCGAGCCGCAGCAGATGCGCGAGCCGCGGCTCAACCAGGCGCCGCTCCCGCTCGTCGGGGACGTGCGTCTCCACCGCCTCGCGCAGCTTCTCGCGCGCGGAGACCGGATCGTCCTCCTCCTGGATCCGCGCGCGCGCGCGCACCATCTCGGCCAGCGCCCAGTACGCAACGCCCTCGCCGTAGGAGAGGCAGCGCCCCTGATGCCAGTAACGCTCCTCCTCGATCCCGTCCAGGTACTTGAAGAACTCCCAGAGCAGCCGCGACTTTCCCGCGCCCGGCTCGCCGACAACGGCGACGTGACGAGCACAGCCGTCGTGCGCGCTGACCTCGCCGTCCTCGATGAGTGCTTGCAGCTCGTGCTCCCGGCCCACGAACGGGGCCTCCAAACCGGCGCTGCGCCGCGCCCCGCCGGCGCCGGCGACAACCCTTAGCGCCGTCCAGGCTCGCACCGGCTGATCGCGGCCCTTGACCTCGTGCGTGCCCGCGTCCTCGTAGGCGATCGCAGCCTCGGACGCACGCCGCGTGACGTCATCCACCAGCACCGTCCCCGGCGCCGCTATCGACTGAAGCCGGCTCGCTGTGTTGACCGTATCCCCCAACACCATCCCCTCCCCCTCGGCGCCCACCTCAACTGCGGCGTTTCCCGTGAGCACGCCCGCACGCACGCGCAGCTCGGGCATCCCGACCTCCTCGCCGAGAGCTGCGACATCCTGGGTCAGCGCGAGGGCCGCGCGGACCGCCCGCTCGGGGTCATCCTCCCGCGCCACGGGCGTCCCCCACACCGCCATCACCGCGTCGCCGATGAACTTCTCGACGGTGCCGCCGTAGCGCTCGATCAGCGTCCGGCAGCGTTCGAAGTACCGGCTGAGGAGCTCGCGCACCTCCTCGGGATCGCGGTGCTCGGAGAGCGTCGTGAACCCGACCAGGTCCGCGAACAGCACCGAGACAAGCCGGCGCTCCGCCAGTGGTTCCGAAGACGAGGACCGCGCCGAACCGCCGGCCGGCGTGCCCGCGAGGGGCGTCCCGCACTCGAGACAGAACTTGGCGCCGGGCACGACCGGCTCGCCGCACGATGGACAGCTCTGCGCAGTCGGAGCGCCACAGTGGATGCAGAACTTTCCGGCGGGCGTCGGCTCGCCGCAGGCGGCGCACGTCAACGATGGCGCCGCGCTCAAACCGCCACCTCGCTGGATTCGTCGATTCGCGCAAGCCAGCGGCTCGCACCCAGCTCGGTGTAGATAGCCCGAGCCTCGGCGAGCGCGCTGGGGTCGCCGGAGCGGCGGAAGCGCTCAAGCAGCGTCCGCGCCAGCAACGACCGCGCTCCGACCGAGCGCAGCAACTCGATCGCCTCGTCCTCGTGGCGAGTCGCCGCCTCGATGTCTCCGTCTCGGTGTGCCACCTCGGCTCGAAGCCGCGCACGCCCGGCCCGCAGCAGCGGGGTCGCGCGGGCGCGCGGGAGATCCGATACGAACCGCTCGAGCATGGCGGTCGCATCGGTATCTTGGAGCGCGATCGCTGCCTCGATCCCCTGCGCGTACGCCTCCTCGATCGCTTCCGATCCCGCGGAGGAGTCGAGCACGCTCTCGGCCAGACGCAGCGTCTCGGCGGTCTCGTCGCGCTCGAGCGCGTCCCGACTCAAGACCAGGACCGCGCTAGCCCGCTGATCGACGTAGGTCGAGGTCCTTGCGGTGGCGGCGAGGCCGCGGCAGCGCTCGAGTGTGTCCTCGTCGCCCCGCGCCGACGCGATCATCGACATCCACATTGCCGCGATAAGGCTGTCGAGATCCGCGTCGCCCGCGAGCAGGGTTGCTCCGATCTTGGCAGCCTCGTCCCAGCGCCCGAGGACCGTGAGCGGCGACATCAAGTTCCCGAGCAGTTGCCGCTCCCAATACCGGTCGCCGCGCTCACGGGCGCGCGCGACCCCTCGCTCGAAGCTCCTCGCGCGCCTGCACGAAGCGGTCGCGCTCGATCTCGACCTGCCCGAGGTTGACATGCGAGCGCAACGCAGCCGCCGGCAGGTCGTGCTCCTCGGCAAGCGCGAGGGACTGCCGCAGGACCCCGATCCCCTCCTGCTTGCGACGACTGATCACGAGCTGTATGGCGCGGTGGCAAAGAGCATTCGCGAGCGCGGGCCACGCCTCTTCGAGCTCTAGCGTCGTCAGCGCCTCCTCGAACAGCGGGGCTGCTTGTTCCGCCGAGCCCCCGAATACGAGTACCGCGCCGAGCTCCGCGAGCGCCTCCGCTCGTACCGTCGGCTCCACGCCGGCATCGGCAGCGCGGAAGGGCTCGAGCAGCCTGCGCGCCTCGTCGAGCCGACCCGCGTAACGAACAACCGCCGCGAGCGCGATCGCCGCAGTTCCACCCGACTCGACGCCGCGGCCCTTTCGCAGCTCGATCGCGCGGCGCAACCGCTCCTCGGCGCCGCGCGCATCGCCGCTCTGACGCAGCGCCCGCCCGGCCTGCTCGAACAGGTCCGCTCGGTCCAGGTCGTCGTCGGCAAGCTCGGCCGCGTGCTCGAAATACCTCTGCGCCTCGGGACCGAGCGCGAGCGAGGCCGCCGCTTGCCCCGCCGCTGTCAGGCGCTCGCGCGCTGATGCGCGCAACGTCGAGACGTCATCGGCCTCGGGATCGGCGCGGATCGCCTCCAGGTAGTGCGAGGCGAGCACTTCCGCGATGTCCCGTGCCTCACCCGGCCAGGTCCCCTCGAGGTGTCGCGCGGCCGCCACATGTCGCGCCTTGCGGGCGCGTCGCGAGAGGGTCCCGTAGGAGACGGTCCGTAGCAACGCCTGGAGGAACACGTACTGCCCGCGCTCGGGCGAGCGCGGGTCGTCGTCGCGGCCCAGAACCTGCTTGGCGACGAGACCGTCGAGTAGCTGGCTGACCTCCGCCTCGGACATGCCGCTGACGCCGGCGGCGGCTGCCGCGGTGAACGACTGTCCGAGCACGGAGGCGTCCTGTAACAGTGCACGCTCGGCGGGCGCCAGTCCGTCCAGTCGCGACGCGACAAGTGCCTGCAGCGTCTCCGGGACGTCGAGGTCGGAGACATCGCCGGTGACGACATACCGAGAGCCCTCCTGGACCAGGACGCCACGGTCCTGGAGCATCCTGACGGTCTCGACAGCATAAAGCGGAATCCCCTCCGCGCCCCCCGCGATGTCCGCGACCACCTCTTCGGGGAGTCCAGGCGCAAGCCCTTCGAGCATCGCGCCGATCTCCTCCCGCTCCAGCGCCGCCAGCACGAGCGGCTGCCACGCCGGACGCCGTTCTCGTAGCTCGGAGCGACCGAGGGCGAGCACGAAGATCGGAAACTCGGCCGACCACTCGAGCACGTAGTCGATGAAGTCGAGCAGGCCGCTGTCGGCCCACTGGAGGTCCTCGAAGGCGAGGATCACGGGATGGTCCTCGGCCATCCGCTCGAAGAACAGCCGCCAGCCGCTGAACAGGTCCACGCGATCGGCGTCCGGGCGCTCCTCCAGCCGCAGCAGGTGCGCAAGCCGGGGCTCGACCAGCCGCCGCTCGCGTTCGTCATCGACGAACTCCTCGACGGTTGCGCGCAGCTTCTCTCGCGCCGAGGCTGGATCCTCCTCCTCCTGGATGCGCGCGCGGGCCCTCACCATTTCTGCGAGCGCCCAGTACGCCACGCCTTCTCCGTAGGAGAGGCAGCGTCCCTGGTGCCAATAGCGGAGCTCCTCGATGCCGTCTAGGTACTTGAAGAACTCCCACAACAGTCGCGACTTTCCCGCGCCCGGCTCGCCGACGATCGTGACCTGGCGAGCACGCCGTTCGTGCGCGCTGCTCTCACCGGCTTCGATGATCGTCTGCAGCTCTCGTTCACGGCCCACGAAAGGAGCCTCCAGCCCGGCGCTCCGTCGGGCGCCTCCCGCGCCCGCCACCACTCGCAGCGCCGTCCAGGCGTGGACTGGTTGCTCCCTCCCTTTGACCTCGTGGGCGCCGGCGTCCTCGTAGGCGATCGCGGCCTCGCTCGCCCGGCGTGTCGCATCGTCGACGAGCACCGTTCCGGGAGCGGCAATCGATTGCAGCCTGGACGCCGTGTTGACGGTGTCGCCCAGGACCATCCCCTCGCCCTCGGCGCCCAGCTCCACCGCCGCGTTTCCGGTGAGCACCCCCGCACGGACGCGGAGCTCGGGCATCCCGACCTCCTCGCCAAGGAGCGTCACCGCCTGCGTCAGCGACAGCGCCGCCCTCACCGCGCGCTCGGCGTCATCCTCGCGCGCGACCGGCGTCCCCCACACCGCCATCACCGCATCGCCGATGAACTTCTCGACCGTCCCGCCGTAGCGCTCGATCAGCGTCCGGCAGCGCTCGAAATAACTGGACAGGAGCTCGCGCACCTCCTCGGGATCCCGGTGCTCGGACAGTGTGGTGAACCCCACCAGGTCCGCGAACAGCACGGACACCAGACGTCGCTCGGAGACCGGCGAGGTGCTCGCGGGCGCAGCCGGATGACCCGCGCCGAGCGGAGCCGCGCACTGCATACAGAAACGAGCCCCCGGGACGACCGGCTCGCCACACGCCGGGCAGGATTGCTGCAGCCCGGCGGCACAGTTGATGCAGAACCGCCCCTGCACCGGGGTCATCTCGCCGCAGGCGGCGCACTTGACCTGCTCGACGGAGCTCACGCCGTTACTCCGCTCGGTTCATCGATCCGCGCCAGCCAGGCCGACGCGCCCAGCTCGGTGTAGATCGCTCGGGCCTCGGCGAGCGAGTCGGCATCGCCCGAGTGGTGGTGGCGCTCGAGCAGTGCCTTAGCCAGCTGCGGCCGCGCGCCGACCGAACGCAACAGCTCGATCGCCTCTTCCTCGTGGCCCCAGGCCGCTTCCGCCTGACCGCGGCGGTGCGCCTGCTCGGCCCGCAGGCGGGCTCGTCCGGCGCGCACCAGGGGCGTCGCACGAGCGCGCTGCATCTCGTCGACGAACGCCTCGAGCTGGGTGATCGCGCGCTCGTCTCCGAGCGCGATCGCGGCTTCAACGCCGAGAGCGTAAGCAAGTTTCAAGTTGTCACCACTGAGCCCCTCGTTGCCGATCGCCTCCTCCATCAGCGCCACAGCCCGGGCTCCTGCTCCACGCTCCAGCGCGTCGCGAGCGAGCACGGTCATCGCGCAAACGCGTTCGTCGACGTAGCTCGACCCCTGGCGCTGCTCCGCTAGCGCGCGACAGCGTTCGAGGAGCTCCTCGTCACCGCGGGCGGCCGCCGTCTCGGACAGCGCAACCGCCGCCATCACCGCCGCGACGTCGGTGTCGCCGGAGACCATCGACGCGGCCGCGCTCGGGAGCTCGTCCCAGCGGCCGAGCATCACCAGCGGCGCCACCAGCTGACTGAGGAATCTGCGCTCGATCGCACGGTCGCCGCGCTCACGGGCAAGCACAAGCCCTTCGTTGACTTCGGCGACAGCCTCGCTCAGCTGATCGCGTTCGAGGCGCAGCTGGGACAGGTTGATCCGGGCTCGGAGCGCGACCGACGGAACGTCGGACTGCTCGGCGAGCGCCAGCGCGTGGCGCAACACTCCGGCACCTTCCTGAAACCGGTGGGTGAAGATCAGATAGACCCCGCGCGTGGCAAGCGCATTCGCGAGTGGGCCCAACGCCTCCTCCAGCTCGAGTGTCGAAAGCGCCTGCTCCAGCAGCGGCGCGGCCTCTTCGATCAAGCCCGAGAAGATCAGTACGGTTGCGAGCTCCGCGAGCCCCTCGGCGCGGACGGCCTCTGACGCGCCTAAGCCCTCCTCCGAGCGAAAGCGCTCGAGCACATCACGAGCCTCGTCGAGCCGTCCTAGAGTGCGAAACCCGGCGGCAAGGGTCACCGCGGCGCTTCCGCCCGCAGCTCTGCCCTCGCGCTCGTAGCGCTCGATGGCGTCCCGCAGACGCTGCTCGCCGGCGCTCCAGTCGCCGCTTTGCCAGAGCGCCCGCCCGGCCTGCTCCAACAGCTGGGCGCGCTCGAGATCGTCTTCCGCCAGCTCGGCCGCCTCCTGGAAGTAGCGGTCGGCTTCCGGTCCCAGCACCAGTGACGCGGCAGCCTGTCCCGCGGCCGTCAGCCGTTCCCGGGCGGAGGCGCGCAACGCGGACACGTCCTCGGCGTCGGGTTCGGCGCGGATCGCCTCGAGGTAGTGCGACGCGAGCACCTCGACGATGTCCCGGGCCTCTCCAGGCCAAGTCCGCTCGAGGTAGCTGGCCGCCGCGACATGGCGAGCCTTGCGTGCGCGCCGCGACAGGGTCCCGTAGGCGACTGTCCGCAGCAGCCCCTGCAGGAACAGGTACTGACCACGCTCGGGTGAACGCGGATCGTCGTCGCGGGCCAGGATCTGCTTGGTAACGAGGCGATCCAGCACATCGGCGACCTCCGCCTCGGATAGGTCGCTGAGAGCCGCGGCCGCCGCAGCGGTGAACGACTGGCCGAGCACGGATGCGTCCTGAAGCAGCGAGCGCTCCGCCGCGGAGAGACCATCGAGGCGCGAGGCGACGAGCGCTTGGAGGGTCTCGGGGACGTCCAGGTCCGACACGTCGCCGGTCAGCGTGTAGCGGGCTCCTTCCTGCACCAGCACGCCGCGATCCTGGAGCATCCTGATCGTCTCCACCGCGTACAACGGGATTCCCTCCGAGCGGTGGCCGATCGCCTGCACGAGCTCGGGGGGCAGCCCGGGCGCGAGGCTGTCGAGCATCTGCGCAATAGCTTCGGGCTCGAGTGGGGGCAGGTTCAGCGCGGTCCAACCGGGGCGCCGCTCGCGCAGCTCAGGCCGTGCCAGCGTGAGCACGTAGATGGGGAACTCGGCCGACCACTCGAGCAGGTAGTCGATGAAGTCGAGCAGCCCGCTGTCAGCCCACTGGAGGTCCTCGAACGCGAGGATCACCGGGTGCTGCTGCGCCATCCGCTCGAAGAACAGTCGCCACCCGCTGAACAGATCGACCCGGTCCGCATCCGGGCGCTCCTCCAGGCGCAGCAGATGCGCCAGGCGTGGTTCGACCAGGCGGCGCTCGCGCTCGTCGGGCACGAACTCCTCGACCGCCGCCCGCAGCTTCTCGCGTGCCGAGTGCGGATCCTCCTCCTCCTGGATCCGCGCGCGCGAGCGAACCATCTCCGCGAGCGCCCAGTAGGCCACTCCCTCGCCATACGACAGGCACCGTCCCTGGTGCCAGTAGCGCAGCTCCTCGATCCCGTCGAGGTACTTGAAGAACTCCCACAAGAGCCGCGACTTGCCTGAACCTGCTTCGCCAACAACCGCGGCGTGCCGCGCCCGCCCGCCTTGCGCGCTGTCTTCGCCCGCGTCGATGACCTCCTGCAGCTCGCGTTCGCGGCCCACGAACGGCGCCTCCAAGCCCGCACTGCGCCGCCGACCGCCGGCGCCCGCCACCACCTGCAGCGCCGTCCATGTGCGCACAGGCTGATCGCGGCCCTTCACCTCGTGCACACCGGCATCCTCATAGGTGATCGCGGCCTCCGAGGCGCGTCGGGTCACATCGTCGACCAGCACCGTCCCGGGAGCGGCAATCGATTGCAGCCTGGACGCCGTGTTCACGGTGTCACCCAGGACCATCCCCTCGCCCTCAGCGCCCAGCTCCACCGCCGCGTTTCCGGTGAGCACCCCCGCACGGACGCGGAGCTCGGGCATCCCGACCTCCTCGCCAAGGAGCGTCACCGCCTGCGTCAGCGACAGCGCCGCCCTCACCGCGCGCTCGGCGTCATCCTCGCGCGCGACCGGCGTCCCCCACACCGCCATCACCGCATCGCCGATGAACTTCTCGACCGTCCCGCCGTAGCGCTCGATCAGCGTCCGGCAGCGCTCGAAATAACTGGACAGGAGCTCGCGCACCTCCTCGGGATCCCGGTGCTCGGACAGTGTGGTGAACCCCACCAGGTCCGCGAACAGCACGCTCACCAGACGCCGCTCCGCAGTCGGCGCAGCCGGCGCCGCCGTCGGCGTCGTCGCGGGGTCCGCGACGGCGGTCCCGCACGCGCCACAGAAGCGGTTCTCGGGCGGGTTCTCAGCCCCGCAGGAGGGACACGCGCGCGCGAGCGGCGAGCCGCACTGGCCGCAGAACCGCCGTCCAGGCGGCGACCCTGCTCCGCAGGCCGAGCAGGTGATCACGCCGCGACCGCCGATCGCAGCGCATGGGCACGCTCGAGCCACGGTGCGGCCCGCAGGCGTGTGAAGATGTCCGTCGCCTCGGCGAGCAGTGGGGCTGCCTGGTCCTCGTTCCCCGTCGAGTACAGGTGCTCGGCATGCTCGAGCAGGACCTGCGCAAGCACGAACGGTACTTCGACCGCGCGCAGCTCGCGGATCGCGTCGCCAAGGCGACCCTCAGCGACCTCGGTTTCCCCACGCCTGGCCGCGAGCAGCCCGGCGAGCCGGGCGGCGCCGGCGCGCAGCAGCGGCGAGCGCTGCGCCGGGGGAAGTCCGCCGGCGTACTCGATCAGCCGCTCGAGCGTCGCGTGGTCCTCGAGTGCCAGTGCGGCGAACCCCGCCTCGACGTATGCCTCGCGGCGATCCTCGTTGGACACCTCCGGCGGAGAAATCGCGATCGGCAGCGCGGCCTGGAGCGCTTCGCGGTGACGACCGAACGCGTTCAGCGCGATCGACGTTGCCACCGCCGGTGAGTACCCGTACTCGACGTTGCTGGTGCCCGCGGCGCCGCCGGCGAGGTCGAGCGTCCGCTGCAGTGCGTCGAGCTCGCCCCGCGCGGCTTGGATGCGCGCCAAGATCGGCAGCATGCCGATCGCGGCCAGGTCGCTCACGTCCTGCAGGTTCGCGGTCAGGTCGAGCGCTTCGTCCCAGCGTCCGAGAAAAGTCGCCGCGGTCGCGAGCATCAGCGAGAGCGCTCGCTCCCACTGGCGGTTGCCCCTGGCTTGCGCCAGAGCCAGCCCCGGCTCCGCGATCGTCCACACGTCCTCGAACTCGTCGTGCTGGAGCGGGCCGTTCGCGAGGTTGTTGTAGCTGCGCAGCGCGGCGTCCAGCAGGTCGTGTGCGAGCGACAGCTTGAGCGCTCGCTCGCGCAGTGCCGTCGCCTCCTCGATGCGCCCGCCGTGCTCGCGCGCGTTCGCGAGCGTGTTGAGCCCGCGAATCACGGTCGGCCAGTCCTGCAGCGGCTCGGCGATCGTCAGCGCTTCGTCGACCACGAGCAATGCCTCGTCGAAGTCACCATGCTGGCTCAGATGCGCCGCCAGCACCACCAGCGCGCCCGAGCGCTCCGCAGTGCCCTCCTCGAACCAGTCGAGTGCGCGGCGGTCGAGCTCGAGTGCGTCCTCGAGCCGATCCGCTCTGAACAGCACGTCGGCAAGCGCGAGGCGCGCGCGTGCGCCGGTGAAGCGGTCATCGAGCGCGTCGAATAGCTGGATCGCCTCCTCCAGGCGCTCGGCGGCACCCTCGTAGTCGGCGTTTTGAGCCGCCGCCCGACCTGCCTGGTCGAGCAACCGCGCGCGGGTCGCGTCATCCTCGGCCAGCTCGGCGGCGCGGTCGAACGCCCGCTGGGCCTCTGTGCCGAGCGCCAGCGACAACGCCCGCTGGCCCGCATCGGCAAGCGTCTCGCAGGCAGCCGCTCGGATCCGCGGCGCGTCGGCGGCATCGGGGTCGGCAGCCGCCGCCTCGAGAAAGTGCGCCGCGAGCACTTCCGCCAGCTCCGGCGCCTCTTCGCCCCACGCCTCCTGCAGGTGACGGGCCGCTGACAAGTGGCGGCTCTTGCGGTCCTTGCGCGAGAGGGTGCCGTACGCGGTCGTGCGCAGGAGCCCCTGCAGGAAGTGGTACTGGCCCTTCTCGGCGGAGAGTGGATCGTCGTTGAACCCGAGGACCTGCTTGGCGACGAGCGCATCGAGAATCTGCGTGACCGCCTCGGTCGTGCGATCGCCGAGTGACGCCACGCCTCCCGGAGTGAACGACTGGCCGAATACGGAAGCATCCTGGAGGACTCGCCGCTCCGGGGCGGTCAGACCATCGAGACGGGCCGCTGCGAGTGCGTGCAACGTCTCGGGAACGTCGAGCTCGTCGATGCTCCCAGTGACGCGATAACTGTTGCCCTCCTGGCTCAGAAGCCCACGGTCGAGCAGCATCCGCACGGTCTCCACCGCGTAGAGCGGCACCCCCTCGGCCCGACGGACGATGCGGGTGGTGAGCTCTTCGGGTAGCCCGGGAACGAGACCGTCGAGCAGCTCGCGCATCGCTCCGTCCGAGAGCCGGCTGAGGCTGATCGCGCGGTCCGCCCAGCCAGGACGGGAGTCGAGCAGCTCGGGCCGCCCGAGCGCCAGCACGAACAGCGGCCGGTCAGCGGACCAGTCGAGGAGGTAGTCGACGAACTCGAGCAGCCCCGAGTCCGCCCACTGCAGATCCTCGAACACGAGCACCACCTGCGCCTGCTCGGACATCCGCTCGAAGAACAGCCGCCAGCCGCTGAACAGATCCGCACGATCCGACGCGGTGCGCTGCTCGAGCCCGAGCAGATGCGCGAGCCGCGGCTCCACCAGCCTGCGCTCGCGCTCGTCCGGGACGTTCAGGCGAACCGCCTCGCTCAGTTTCTCGCGCGCGGTCGCGGGACCCTCCTCCTCGGCGATCCCGGCACGCGCCCGAACCATCTCCGCCAGCGCCCAATAGGCGACGCCGTCGCCATAGGACAGACACCGACCCCGGTGCCATCTCACGACTCGCTCGACCCCGTCGATGTACTTCTCCAACTCCCAGAGCAGCCGCGACTTTCCCGTCCCCGCGTCGCCGACGACGGTCACCAGGCTCGCACGACTACGCTCCGCACTCTCCTCGAACGACTCGATCACCCGCGCCAGCTCGTGCTCTCGTCCCACGAACGGCGCCTCGAGCCCCGCCGAGCGGCGTGCCCCGCCGGCGCCGGCGACGACCCGCAACGCCGTCCACGCATGGACCGGTTGCTCACGGCCCTTGACATCGTGGACTCCTGCATCCTCGTACGCGATCGCGGCCTCGGAGGCGCGGCGGGTCACATCGTCGACAAGCACCGCCCCGGGGGGCGCGATCGACTGCAACCGGCTCGCGGTGTTGACCGTGTCCCCCAGCACCATCCCCTCGCCCTCCGCGCCCACCTCGACGGCCGCGTTGCCGGTCAGAACACCCGCCCGCACCCGGAGCTCGGGCATTCCCACCTCCTCGCCCAGCAGCGTCACCGCCTGTGTGAGCGACAGCGCAGCCCTCACCGCTCGCTCGGCGTCATCCTCCCGGGCGACCGGCGTACCCCACACCGCCATCACCGCATCGCCAATGAACTTCTCGACCGTCCCGCCGTAGCGACCGATCAACGTACGGCAGCGGTCGAAGTAGCGGCTCAGCAGGTCCCGGACCTCCTCGGGGTCGCGATGCTCGGACAGGGTCGTGAACCCGACCAGGTCAGCGAAAAGCACGCTGACGAGCCGGCGCTCGGACACGGGCGGCTGTGCGCCGCTCGTGGCCGCGTTCAGTGGCGCCCCGCACTCCCCGCAAAATCGGTGCTCGGGCGAATTCTCGGCACCGCACGCGGGGCACGCCTTCGCCAGCGGCGCCCCGCAGTGTCCGCAGAATCGCTGCCCGGGTGCAGCGTCGGTGCCGCACGCCGCGCAGGTGCTCACGCCGCGACCATCGATGCTCGCCCAGGGTACGTCTCCCTCCAGCACCCCCAACACATCACGAGCCTGATCCTACACGGCTCAACCTTGTGACCGGGGGCCGCTCACCGCCTGCGGATGTGCGCCGCCACGATCTCGAGCACGCGTTGAACCTGAGTGGACGTCTCGGTCTCGATCTCGACGTCCCAGCCGTCGGTCTGCGCGTCTGTCAGGGCGTTGATCAGCTCACCGGCGCCGGCGGCATCGATGAACTCGAGCCCCGATAGATCGACCCGGACCGCGGTGCGCCGATCGCGGAGCTCGCGCAGTCGGCGCGCGAGAGTTCCGCGGACCGCGAGATCGAGCTCGCCCACGAGCCGCAGGCGCAGCGCGCCGTCGGCTTCTAACTGTTCGTCCATCTCAAACTGAACACGCTCGGCGTGCACACGCTCACCCCCATGACTCAACGCAGGGTAAGCCTCTTTCTCGCGCCCCAACACGTCATACGTTGGGAAGCAACTAGGACTGGGGAAGACGAAATCGGCGCCGGAGCGAGGCTGCTAAGCCGTGACGCGCGATTTGGACCACTGCGCCTTGTGCAGGCGCTTCGCCGCCTGGTAGTCGGCGAGCGCCTGGTGCGAATCGACGTCGCCGAGCGTCGGATGCCACGGAATCAGCTCCTGAGCGGCGCTCACGCCGAAGCGCTTGGCGAGAACCGAGCCGAGCGCCTTGATCTTCATCTCGCCGAAGCCCGGCAGAGCGGCGAGGTTGGCGCGTAGCTGCTCAGCATCGGAGGCATCCGTCCAGACGCGTGCTGCGTCGCCGTCGTAGCGGTCGCGGATGTGGACGGCGAGATCGTGGACCCGCCGGGCCATCGATCCGGGGAAACGGTGGATCGCCGGTGGCCGGCGGAAGATCGGCTCAAGGTCGGCGGCCGCGATGGCGTCGGGCTCGATGCTACCCAGCCGCTCGCGCAGCGCCAGCGGACCGGCGAACGCCTTCTGCACGGTGACCTGCTGGTCGAGCGCGAACCCGATCAGCAACGCCATCGGGTCGGAGGCGATCAGCGCGTTCGCCTCGTCGGAATCGGTGAAGAAGAGGCGATCGGGCATGGGGCGATGATAGAGCTCAACCTTCGCCCCAGTCGACCGCTTGGAGTGTCGCGGTTTGGAAGATTGACCGGCCGGTCCATCGTGTCCGTTTGTAGAGTGGCAGCGATGAGGGCGGGCGACGACAGTCGGCTGTGGCACCCGTTCGCCGACATGGCGACCGTACGGCGGGAAGAGCTGGTGCTCGTCCGCGGAGAGGACGTGTGGGTCTGGGACCGCGACGGCCGCCGCTATCTCGATGCCACCGCGAGCCTGTGGTACGCGAACGTCGGACACGGGCGCCCCGAGATCGCCGCCGCGGTGGCCGAGCAGATGGCGCTCCTCGAGACCTACTCCGCGTTCGGCGACTTCGCCAGCGAGCCCGCGCTCGAGCTCGCCTCCACGCTGTGCGATCTGGCGCCGATGCCCGCACGCGCGTTCTTCGTCGCAGGCGGCGGCGACGCAATCGACACGGCCGCGAAGCTGGCCCGCCGCTACTGGTTCGAGCTGGGCCAGCCGGACCGTACGCTCCTGGTCAGCCGCACCGCCGGCTACCACGGCACGCACGGATTCGGGACCGCCCTCGCCGGCATCCCCGCCAACCGGGACGGCTTCGGTCCGCAGGTGGAGACACTTCAGGTTCCGCACGATTCCCTCGAGGCGGTGGAGGCCGAGATCGCCAGCGTCGGCGCTGAGCGGGTCGCGGCGGTGTTCGTTGAGCCGGTGATCGGCGCGGGCGGCGTGTATCCCCCCGTTCCCGGCTACATCGAGGGACTCGGGGCGCTGTGCGAGCGAACCGGCGTGCTGCTCGTCGCCGACTCGGTGATCTGCGGGTTCGGCCGGCTCGGGACCTGGTTCGGGATCGAGCGCTGGGGAGTCGAGCCCTCGATGATCACATTTGCCAAGGGCGTCACGAGCGGCTACCTGCCGCTGGGCGGGGTGATGGTGTCAGACCGCGTCGCCGGCCCGTTCTGGAACGCGCCCGGCGGCCCGGTCTTCCGGCACGGACCGACCTACTCGGCACACGCCACGTGCTGCGCAGCCGCGCTGGCGAACATCGCGCTGCTCGCCCGCGACGGGTTGCTCGAGCGCGGTCGCGACCTCGAGCAGGACCTGCTCGGCGCGCTGTCCCCGTTCGCCGACAACGATGCCGTCGCCGAGGTGCGGGGCGGGACCGGGCTGATGGCTGCGGTCGAGTTCAGCGCCGATCTGCTCGAGCGCTTCCCCGGCGCGCCGACGCGGGTCGCGCTGGCCGCACGCGAGCGCGGCGTGCTGATCCGGCCGCTCGGACGCGGCGTGGCGGTCTCGCCGCCGCTGACGGTCGAGCGCGAGCACTTCGCGATGGTCGCCGAGGCGATCGACCACGGCATCGCCAGCCTGACCGCCGCCGCAGCCGGCGGATGAGCCTCCCCCAGGAGGGGCCCTCCGCTCCTGCGGGGGGCGCGCGGTCGGACGCAGCCGGCGCGCCGCTCGCCGGCATCCGCGTGCTGGATCTCTCGCGGGTGCTCGCAGGGCCGTACTGCACGATGGTGCTGGCCGACCTCGGCGCCGAAGTGGTGAAGGTGGAGCGCCCGGGAACCGGAGACGAGACGCGCACCTGGGGCCCCCCGTTCGTGGGCGGCGAGGCGACGTATCACCTGTCGATCAACCGTGGGAAGCGCAGCGTCGCGCTCGATCTCGCTGATCCGCGCGCGGCGCCCGTCGTGGCGCGACTGGTGCAGAGCTCGGAAGTGTTGATCCACAACTTCCGCTTCGGGGTGGCCGATCGCCTCGGGCTCGACTACGACGCGGTGCGCCGGTTGCGAGAGGACGTCGTCTACTGCTCGATCACGGGGTTCGGATCCGCGCGCCGGCCGGAGGGGCGCGCCGGATACGACTTCGTCGTGCAGGCGGAGAGCGGGCTGATGAGCATCACCGGCGACCCGGCCGGAGTCCCGATGAAGGTCGGGGTCGCCGTGGTCGACGTGTTGACCGGGCTGCATGCGGCCGCCGGCATCCTGGCGGCACTGCGCGACCGGGAGCGCAGTCGCGCGGGGCGGCGGATCGAGGTGTCGCTGCTCGACAGCGGCCTTGCGAGCCTCGTGAACGTCGCCCAGGCGGCGTTGAGCACCGGCCAGGAGGCGGCCCGGTACGGCAACGCCCACCCGAGCATCGTCCCTTACGAGCCTTTCCCGGCCGCCGACGGATGGATCGCGGTCGCGGCTCCGAACGACGGCCTGTGGCGGGCGCTGTGCTCCGCGCTCGACCGGCCCGAGCTGATCGACGACGAGCGCTTCGCGGGCAATCCCGGACGCGTGGCCCATCGGATCGAGCTGGTGGCCGAGCTCTCGAACTCGTTCCGGAGCCGTTCGGCCGAGGAGTGGCTGCGACGGCTCGACGCGGCGGGCGTGCCCGCGGGCAAGGTTCGCGGCGTGCGCGACGCGTTCGATGCCGCCGGGGCGGCCGGCGACCCGGCCACGATCGTGGTCGACCATGCATCGCTCGGTCCGCTGGAGCTGACCCGCAGCCCGATCCGGCTCACGCCAACTCCGCCGACGAGGCCGCTGGCGCCGCCTCTGCTCGGCCAGCACACGCGCGAGGTCCTCGGTGAGCTCGGATTCGACGCCGATGCGCTGATCGAGTCCGGTGTCGCGGCGGCGCCGGCGTCGGGGGCCGGCTGACCTTTGTCAACCGCTCTCCGTTAGCCCCCGGTATAGAACCTCGTCACCCCAACGGCGGCGCGCTGCGCCGCGTCGGGGTCGGTGCCGGCGGCGATGCTCGCGTCCCGCCAGCCCTCGCTGCTCAGCTCGACGAAGCGCCGGCCCTCGGCGGACGCGCTCCAGGCCGCGATCTCGTCAGGATCCACGGCCAGGCCCGTCGCGAGATGGATGGACGCCCGCGCATGCCACCGTCCCAGCCGAGGCCAACCGCCCCGGGACCGAACTGTGCCCAGCGATCGTCGTCCACGCGCGCGATGTGCTCGAGCTCGAGATTTGCGCGGCCGCCCGGCTGCGCGCGGAGGCGAACCTCGATCCAGCTGAGCTCGCCGGCGAACTCCCAGGTGGCGGCGAAGCGCTGCGGCGGGTCGCGGGCCTCGATCGTGCCCCGGCGTTCCCCTCGAGCTGATAGCGGCCGCCGAGCCTAGCTCACCTGAGACCGGTAGGAACCACCGCGGGATCCGCTCCGGATTGGTGCATGCGTCCCAAAGCTCCTCGACGGTCGCGTCATAGGTCCGGCTGATCGTCGTCGTGCGCGCCTCGCCCGCTTCGATCACGCGGGTTCCTACCACCCGCGTGACGGCGTTGATCTGCTCGGCCACGTCGCTCATCTCGCTCTCCTGTCCGTTGCCTGCCCTCGCCGTCCGCGCGCGAGCTCCGTCCCCAGGGCGTCCAGATGCGGCGCCCAGTAGCGCCGGAAGTGCGCGAGCCACGCGTCGACGTCCCGCAGCGGCTCGGGCCTAACCGCATACAGCCTCCGCGTGCCGTCTGGCCGGGCCGTCGCGAACCCGTTCTCCCGCAGCACCCGCAGCTGCATCGACACCGCCGGCTGCGAGATCCCGAACTCCCGCCTGATCACCTCGCACACCGCCCCGGAGGTGCGCTCCCCATCGGCCAGCAGCTCCAAGATACGGCGGCGAACTGGATCACCGAGAACGTCGAACGCGTGCACCGCGCGAGACTCTATCAGCTCTAGCTTATATAAGCTGTCACTGCCTTTCTCCTCCTTCCGCGGCCAAGGCCCGGGGCTATACTCGGCCCCCCAACGCGGCTGTAGCTCAGTTGGCTAGAGCGTCTGCTTGCCATGCAGAAGGTCGAGGGTTCGAGCCCCTTCAGCCGCTTTCACGAATGCTCCGCTCAGGCGGGTTTTGTTGTCATGTACGTGAGGCGCCCACGGGCAGGTGAGTCAAGGCAGATGGAAGCGCTGTGGAAGCCATTGTCCGCGCAAGCATTGTTGTGGTGCGCTGAGCGCTAAGCCTGCTCGTCGGTTCTGGCGTCGTAGAGCCGTCTCCCTACCTTCTTCCGATCCAGCGACCGGCCGAGTGCCGCGACGGCGCGCCGGACTCCACCGTGCCCGATTCCAGATGACCGAGCGAGAGCACGGCGGCTGGCCGCGCGTCCTTCTCCGTTTCGTGACCTGGGCGTGCTCGCCGCAGCGTTCCGCTCCCGCAGGGAAAGCATCGCCCTGAGTTCGGCGCGAAGGAGGGCGCTCCGAGACCGCGGTCAAATGCTCCTGTGGCGTGAAGCCGGGGGCTGTAGTCGCGGGCGAGATCGCTCTGCCGGAGCGGTGGCGCGGCCCGGCAGGTCTGAGCGTTGAGGCTTAGACGGTTGGAGGGTTATTCCTCGTCGAGGACCAGGATTGTGTCGGCCCGGACGCCGTCGTATCTCATCGCGTCTCCTGCGGCCTCGGTTTGCATGAACTCTTGGAAAGCGCTCATGTCGGGGATCTCGGCGATGAGACCGACGCGGTTTGAGCCTTGCGGGTCCCGGAACGGGCGCACGCTGATGCCGATGGGGGCAAAGACCTCCTCCCGTTTAGGGGATTGCAGCCAGTGTTCAACGTCGTCGACCTCATGGAATATGAGATGTGTTGCCACGACCTTGTCCTCTCGCGATTGCGGTCACTTGCTCGGCTTTGTGATGTGGTGAACCGGGAACTCCTTGATGTCAGGAGGAGTCGTGAAGGTTCGGTCGCCGAGCTCCTGTGCGGCCGGCCCAAACCCTGATTCCAGGAAGCGGTCAAACGCCTCGCGTGACTCCCAGAAGTCGATTACGCCCCAGCCCCCGTCGATCGGACCTGCGGAATGGAAGATCATGCCCGGAGGCGGGTTCTGATCGATGCTCATGTGGGAGTGCACGGCCCGGTACTGGTCCTCGGTGCCGCCGTCGAATTTGATCCTCAGCCCGACTGCCATTGCGTCCTCCTTACTGTTTGTGGTGAATTACGGACCACCGGCGTGACTGATGCCGGAGGTGAACGAGTCCGACCTCGGTGACGGGTCCGACCTCGAGTGACGGTGCGGCGGCTTTAGTTGCCCGCCCGGAAGTCGATCAGCTGCTCGGGGGGCGGGAAGCCTTCTTCTAGGTCGATTCCGTGGATCTCGCGCGCCATCTCGCGAAACCAGCGGTCGATGCTCCGCGAGGAGCCGAGCCCGCGAACGCCGCCTGGAGGTCATCCGCCTCGAGTGACGACGCGACATCCCCCGCGGGTTGCTGAGCCAGACGGACTCTCGTCAGATCCCGTGGCTCGCGAGACGACTCATAGTCGGCTTCCTGCGCCGTGCGAGCACGAGCGCATCGCCTCGCGGTCGTCATCAGCGCGCCTGAAGTATCAGCGCGCAAAAGCGAGCTCTGCATGTCTTCTCCTTGATCGGCGTTGCCTTACGCATGAGCTGTGACGTCGACAGCGGTCTCCTGGAGGTCGGAACCCACCGTCGATGCCGCCTGCAGCGCGCATCAGAACGCTGTCGCGAAACCGCTCCCAGCTCTGCTTGAGTCGTGACAGCGATCACAGTCCAGCCGCCGTCTGAGAGCCCGCAGCGTGAGATCTACCTTCGGCAGGGCCGTCGCTCGTGAACAGCAGCGAGCGATGCCTCGTATGCTCTTTGTGCCGCCGGAGAGGTGACGATTCGTATGCCATGTCGGGTCCTTTCTGCTCAGCTCAGGCCGTAGCCGGCGTTTCGAGGACGCCCAGCTGCTGCATCAACGCCATCGAGTCGAAGTACTAGCGGCACTGCTTGATCTTGCCGCCCCGGGCGTGGCCAGGAGGCACGCACGCGTGGTCTGATGCCTACCGGTCAGTTCCAGCTCGCCATCGGCGTGCAAACGGCCGGTGAACGTTCCGGTCCAGTCACCTCGACGATCGCGGTATCGCCGCAGCGAGGCGTTTGTAACCGTGCCGATCGCGTCGGCATCGCCCTCTTCCAACCCTGCCAGTGCGCGGCCAGCTCGCGCGCCCCAGCTGCCTGACTACCCGTTGCGACCTCGTCGTAGAGGCAGTCGGTGCGAGCAGGCCTTCGAGCCGATCCCATCTGCATCGTTGTAGCCTCCACCAGAGCTTGCGCTGCGTCTAAGACGTCGGACATCGTGGTGTCTCCTTCCTCTCGAACCCTGCGCCCCAAAGCTGTAGCTAGCGCAGCGCCCTCAATGATTCCCAACCCGCAGGGCGCGCCCGGGAAAGGCGATCATCCCAGCAGCGACACCGCGTGTCTCCTTCGATGCTGCTAGCGAACTCCTACAAGTTCCTTACTCGCAAGAATATGATCTCGTCGTGGATCGGAGGTCGATCTCGAAGCTCTGGTGAGCGCGAGCGTCGCAGTGATTGTCGCCACCCGCGATCGCGAGCTGCGTCCCGAGCTGGCCCGGGCGTGGGGCCGTCGCTCAGTCACGGCGGAGAGCACCTGACGGTCTGCGTTGAGGCCACACCCGAATCCGCGATGGCACACAACCTGACCGACGGGAGCCCGGTCGCGGCGACGCTCACGCGGCTTCAATCCCACACGACAGTCCAGCTGACGGGTTCGGTACTCGAGGTCTGCACGCCGACGCAGCAGCGGCTGAGAGCGGTCGATGCACACGTTGGTCGCTTCGTCGCCGAGGGCGAGCTGGTTGGCATGCGCGAAGCGTTCGCGCGCGGATTGGTCGGTCGGGCGTTTCTCGATGTGACGATCGCGGTCGCCCAGGCTACGGACGAGACCCCGCGCGCAGACACAGGACGGACGCTGTGAACGAGCTGGTCGAGCTCGAGTCGATCCGCGACTGCTTGGAGCCAGGCCTCCCGGCGCCGCTAGCCAGTTGCGCTCCCGACGGCACGCCGCACATCAGCTACATCCAGCAGGTGCAATACCTTGACTCAGAGCGCGTCAGCACTTCGCGCCAGGTATTCAACCGGGCGCTCCACACGCTCCCCGACAGCCCGTTCTCACAGGCGTTAGTCGTGTGCGCGCGCACCGGCGAGCAGTACCGACTTGAGCTGCAATACCTGCACACTGACACCAATGGGGAGGCATTCGAGGCGATGCGAGCGAACCTTGACGCGATTGCCTCGCAGCTGCGCATCGGCCCCGCCTTCCGGCTACGCGGGCTTGATGTCCACCGCGTGCGGCGCTGCACGCGCGTCGCTAGCGAGCGTCAGGTCCCAGCGACGACGCGTGATCAGCTTGCACCGATCGAGCAGCTCGCCCGCCGGCTCGAACGGTGCACCACTTACCAGGAAGCCAGCCAAGAACTGCTCGACGCGCTCGATGACATCTTCGACATCCCATACGCGATCCTGTTCACGATCGACTCCGCGACTCGGCGGCTGCTCGCGACCGCCGGCTCCGGCGGGGCGCGCGCGATGCTGCACACCACCGTCGAGCCCGGCGCCGGGCTCCCTGGCATGGCGGCTAAACGTCGACGCCTGATCGTGACCACGAACCTCCAGCGCTCGCGCGCGCTGGCCGCCACCGCAACCGGGGACGGCGATCAGAACCTTGCGCTTGAGAGCCCGCTGCCAGGCCTCCCCGACGCCCGAAACGCAGCCGCCATCCCGCTCATCCTCGGCGCAGAGCTGCTCGGCGTCCTCTACCTCGAAAGCACTCGGCCCGGGGCGTTCAGCGGGCCGGCCGAAGGGCTGCTGCACATCATCGGCTCGCACACGGCCGCCGCGCTGGCAGCGCGCTCGGAAACCGCCCTCGAACAGCCGGCGAGCACGCGAAACGATCCGGAACCGGGCGGTCGGCCGCCGCTCCAGCTCGTCTACTACCAGGCCGACGACACGATCCTGTGTGACGCGGAGTACATCGTCAAAGGAGCGCCAGACGCATCCTCTGGGCGATGCTCACCTCCCACGCCGACTCAGGCCGAACCCAGTTCACAAACCGCGAGCTACGCCTGGACGAGTCGCTCGGCCTACCCGCAGGCAACGACAACCTCGAGGCCCGCCTGCTCGTACTGCGCCGACGGCTCTCAAACATCAACTGCGGCGTCACACTCCGCCGCGTCGGCCGCGGCCGGCTGGAGCTGACGCTAAAGCAGCCCGCCAAGCTGACCGTCGTACCGACCACCGGCCCCCTGCGCAGCGCCCAAACAGACCAGCCATAGCAGCCAACGCGTCATCGACTTGGACGAAACGGAGAAGGGCGCGCGCAGCCAGCCGGCGTGCTCTCGCTCGGTCACTGGAATCGGGCACGGGGAGTCCGGTGCGCCGTCGCGTCACTCCCCCGGTTGGGTGCTATCGCGTCCGGCATCACTGAACCTGACTGAACCTCGCACGTCCAGCGGCCGTAAGCACAACCGTTAGGTGCTCAGCGGGCCGGGGCAAGCGTGCCGTCAGGCACGAACCACGAATGCTGCTGCTTTGTGATGTTCGCGATTCGCTCGTAGTCGCGGTCGTAATGCACCAGCGGAACGTCGGCCAGCTCCGCGGTGATCGCAATCACGAGGTCGGCCGGTGGCACCCGGCGGTGGTCACCGCTAAGGGCCATAGCGAGCTGCACCGTCTCGGGCTCGCGACCAGAGACGGAGACACTGGTAGCACCTCGAATGCATCGAGGCGCTCGGCTAACTGGCGAGCACGCGCCTCGTTGGGAGCCAGTCGGACCAGCTCAAGGATGACGAGATCGCAGACGAGCACCCGGCCGGACCGGACCTCACCGTTGAACCAGTCGGCCAAGCCGGGATATCGACGGTCTCGCACCCAGGTCCACACCGCGGTATCCACCAACGACGGACCGGTGAGGGCAGCAGGCTGGGGTTTACCCGACGTTCTCTTCGCCATGGCGCTCGCGTCCGGACTGCACATCCGCGGGCGTCCCGTCGATGTCCCGCAGCACATCGAAATCGGCGAGCACGGACCGGCGCGCGACCTCTCGCAGCGCGGTGTTCACCGTCGCGCTGAGCCCACGCGTGCCGAGCACAGCCTGCGCAGCCAAAAGAGCTCCTTGATCGACATCCACAGTCGTCCGCGACATATGCATCATGGTAGCGCATCGAGATGCATGCCCACGAGCTCACGACACGTTGCCATGCAGAACGTCGAGGGTTCGAGCGCGTTCATCCGCTCTCACGAAGCCCCGGTAGCCCGGGGTTTTTCTTCGGGGTGTCGCTTACCGTCGAGCTTTAGCTTCGCGCCGCCGGTGAGCCCGGAAGAGAGGCTGGCCGAGAAACCGGAATATATGGCCGATCTCTCGGCCAGCCTCCGCGACAAGCTCCACAGTAAGCGAGACCCCAGGTTTTCCGCAAATGGCCGGTGAACCTGACCTGACGCGGTCGGTCGAGAGCGCCGGTGGTCGTTTATGGTGCGTCTGCAGCCGCGCCGTCATGGAGCGGGACGGCGAGAGAGCGAGCGAGGAGATCCACGATGGCGATCGTGCAACGCAATGTCCGGATCAAGGCCTCGCCGCAGGAGACGATGGCGCTCTTGAGCGATGCCAGCCGCTGGCCGGACTGGTATCCCGGAATGACGGACATCGACATCACCGCTCCTTTCCCCGAAGTCGGGGGCAAGGTCTCGTTCAAGGCGAAGTCGGCGGGGCTTTCAATGACGATCATTGAGACGGTCCTCGACTACCAGCCGGGCAGGCTGCAGCTTCTGCAGATGGAGGGCATGTTGTCGGGGAAGGCTCGCTGGGAGCTGACGCCCGAAGGCGACGGAACGCGCCTGGTCACGACGTTCGACTACGCGCTGCCTGGCGGCGTGGTAGGCAAGCTCGCCGATGCGCTCATCGTCAAGCGCATGAATGGCAAGAGTCTCGAAGACGGTCTCAACAACTTCAAGGCGCTTGTAGAACGCCATTAGGTTGTCTGGCGGCGGGCGCGCCGCGCGCAAATGTTGGCGACACGATTGGAAACGGGGGCCTCCGACGCTGTCGCTGTCGCTGCGGTGCTCGTCCTAGAACTGAGTGTCCTGGCGCCTGGTCTCGTACCTGGTCAGCAGCACGCCATCGGGAAACGTCCGGGTCTCCACCAGGGTCAGGTTCACCCAGTTGTCCAGGGCCGTGAAGAACGGCGTACCGCCGCCGACCAGGACCGGATGTGTGACGATCGCGTACTCGTCGATCAGCCCGGCCCGCATGACCGTGGCGGCGAGTGTGGCACCGCCGATGTCCATGGGGCCGCCGTCGTCGGCCTTGAGCCGGGTGATCTCGGTGACCGCGTCGCTGGTGACCAGGCGGGTGTTCCAGTCGACCGTGCTGGTCGTCGAGGAGAACACCACCTTCGGCATTTCCCGCCAGCGGCCGGCGAACTCGATCTCCGCCGGTGTGGCGCCGGGCTGCTGGTCGGCGGTCGGCCAGTGGGAGCTCATCGTCTCCCACAGCTTGCGGCCGTACAGCGCGAGGCCCGTCGCCCCCACCCGGTCGGACCACCACTGGAACAGCTCGTCGCTCGGCACGCTCCAGCCGAGGTCGTCGCCGGGCGCGGCGATGTAGCCGTCCAGGCTCAGGTTCATGGCGAAGGTCAGTTTCCGCACGGCGTCAGCCTCCCGTGAGTCGGGTTTCGGCGTCCAGACCAGCACCGCGCGCAAGAATCAGCCCCATCGAGGGCCGACTCGAAGGTGGATTGCGGTTCGTGTTCGCGGCCTAGGTGCCCCGGCCTGCGGTCTGCGCCGCCGCCTGCAGGAACTCACGGAGCCGCATCTCCTCGGAGGACGGAACCTCGAAGGTGAAGTTTGGGTTAGTGAACGCGACGCTCGAGAAGAAGGAAGCCGCCGGATCCGCTGCCATCCCAATCTGCACGCGTACGACATCGTGCTTGCGCGGCTCGAGCTGTGCTGACGCCCACGCGATGGGAATCCGGTACGAGCCCGCGATCGTCCGCGCAAACTGCTCGATCACGCCATCCTCAACACGCACCAGAGATCCCGCGAAGATGTACTCGAGTCCCATGGCTCCACCGTACCGCCTTCACCCTGGTTCTCGCCGAAGCGCATGCAGCGGCTGACGGCTGGCCCCACGAGTGTCGATCATTAGCCTCAGGTTCCCCGCCTCAGCGCGGGTGCGCCTCGGTCGCATACGAGCCCAGGGCTGAAGTCATGCTCGTGGGGCCGGCACGGGAAGGACGCTACTCCGCCCCGGCGCTCGATGCAACCCCCGATCGCGCAGCCGGCGCGACTCGGGTCTGGTGCGCCCCTGGGACCGTGACAGACTAGGGCGGTGGTTCCATCGGCAGGCCACGGACGCGGGGAAGCACACGCGTCGCATGAGGCTGAGATCGCCGGACGCGAGCGCGAACTCGAGCAGCGCGAGCGCGAACTGGAGGCGCGCGAGCGGGCCGTCGAGCTCCGCGAGCGTCAAGCCGATAAGCGGCAGTGGTTCGCAGAACGAAGAGACGGCACCGCGGATGAGCGCGAGCACGAGGCCGACGAGCGCGAGTCGGTCGCCGATGAGCGCGAGCACGAGGCCGACGTGCGCGAGGGCACCGTCGGAGAGCGCGAGCGTGCGCGCCTCGAGCGCATACAAGAGGCCGGACAGCGAGAGCACGCCGCGAGCGGGCGTGAGCAGGCAAACGTGAATCGGGAGATCGCGACTTCCGAACGAGACGTCGCCGGTGATGAGAGCGAGCCCCCTCCCGCCGGGACCGGGCAGGACCCCGACTCAGCCAAGAGATAGAGGCGGCATCGCCCCGGCCCGCCCGACGCACCGCGCCGCAGCTTCGATCGCCAGCTCCGGGCCTCCCACGAGGTACCCGGCGGCCAGCGCATCGCCCGCTCCGGTCGAGTCGACCGACGCGACGGCCGGGGCCGCCTGGAAGCCCTCCGGGAATACGGCGCCGCGGGCCCCGAGCTTGATCACCCAGCTGGTCTCGAAGCCGTGGACGGCGGTCCGCTCCGCCTCGGTCGCGAACGCGAGGTCCGGTCCGAGCGCCTCGAGCCGGGCGATGAACGTTCGGGCCCCGACCAGCTCGATGTCGCGAGCCGAGGCCAGATCGACGGTGACCCGGCGGGCATGGCTCGCCACGTAGATGGTGGCCTGTGCCATCGCGTCGCCCATCAGGCAATAGCCCGAGACGTGCAGCACGTCGCACGACGCGACCCATGACGGGTCGACCTCCGCGCGCTCCAGGAGCGACGAGACACCACGGTCGGAGGCCATCGTCCGGCCGTCCGGCTGATCCCGGAAAGAGACGACCACGCCGCTGCGCCCTTCGACCACGGGACCGCGGATCTCGACGCCGTAGCGTCCGAGCTCGGCGGCGGCGAGCTCGCTGATCGCGTCGGTCCCCCGCTTGCAGATCAAGCGACTCGGCGCGCCGAGGGCGCCGGCCCAGGCGGCGACGTTCGCGGCCTGGCCGCCCGCGGCGAAGCGAATCGTCGCCGGCGTGTCGGCGTCGGCGGCAAGCGGCCGGTCGGGCAGCACGATCACATCGAGCAACAGATCGCCGATGGTGCAGATGGATGGCACGTCCACATGATCGCGACCGGCGAGCGTTACGGTTCGAGCCGTGGCATCGGTCATCTCCGAGACGGTCGCCCTGGCGCTGCGTGACGGTGCGCCGGTCGTGGCGCTCGAGTCGACGATCATCACCCACGGCCTGCCGCGCCCTGAGAACCTCGCCGCCGCGCTCGAATTCGAGCAAACGGTCGCCGCAGGCGGCGCGGTGCCCGCGACGATCGCGGTGCTCGAGGGGGTCGCGCACGTCGGCCTCTCGCACGATCAGCTCGAGCGCCTGACGCAGACCGAGGCCGCGCGGAAGCTCAGTGCACGGGACCTCCCGCTGGCCATCGCCCAGGGTGCGACCGGCGGCACGACGGTCGCCGCGACCGCGTTGCTCGCCTCGCGCGCCGGA
Source organism: uncultured Solirubrobacterales bacterium (assembly GCA_963849285.1). Taxonomy (GTDB): domain Bacteria; phylum Actinomycetota; class Thermoleophilia; order Solirubrobacterales; family Solirubrobacteraceae; genus Palsa-465. The sequence goes on along the minus strand of CAWKGS010000005.1, from coordinate 262,624 downwards.
ATTCGCGTGTTCGCCACCGGCGGAATCGGGGGAATGCACCGCGACGCCCGCACCACCCTCGATGAGTCCGCCGACCTCGCGATTCTCGCCCGCTGCCCAATCACAGTCGTCTCCGCGGGCGTGAAGTCGATCCTGGACATCGGCGGCACGCTCGAGCGCCTGGAGACCCTCAGCGTCCCCGTGGTCGTCTTCGGAACGGACCGCTTTCCCGCCTTCTGGCTGACCGACAGCGGCCACCGGGTGGACTTCTCCGTGAGCAGTGCCGCGGAAGTCGCGGCGATCATGCGGGCCGCGGACGAGCTCGCGCTACCGGGAGGAATGCTGGTCGCCAACCCGCTGCCGGAGACCGCCCAGCTCGATCCCGCCGTCCACGACCGACTCCTCGGCGAAGCCCTCGACGCAGCCGAGACGGGTGGCGTACGCGGCAAGGACGTGACGCCGTTCCTGCTCGACTACGTCCACGAGCACACCGGCCGCCAGAGCGTCGAGGTCAACCTCGAGATCGTGCGCCGGAACTGCGCGCTCGCCGCCGAGATCGCCCGCGCCTTCTCAGCGACACCGCTCGAGCACAGCCGCCAAGTGCCATGATCCGCCCGGTGGCGAGCGGATCCGCCGAGACCCAGCACCTGCGCGACCTGGCGCTTCTGCGCCGGGTACGGGACCGGATCGACCGCGACTATGCGCAGCCGCTCGACGTCGAGGCGCTGGCCCGCGACGCGCACATGTCGGCGGGTCACCTCAGCCGCCAGTTTCGGCTGGCCTATGGCGAGTCGCCCTACAGCTACCTGATGACGAGGCGGATCGAGCGGGCGATGGCGCTGCTGCGTCGTGGCGACCTCAGCGTCACCGAGGTGTGCTTCGAGGTCGGCTGCGCGTCACTGGGCACCTTCAGCACGCGCTTCACCGAGCTGGTCGGAATCCCGCCCAGCGCCTACCGGCGCGAGGAGGCGGACGCGACGGCGGGCATGGCGCCGTGCGTCGCCAAGCAGGTGACCAAACCGATCAGGAATCGAGAAGCACGTGCGACGGGCCGTGCCTAGAGTGACCGCATGAAGATCACGATTCACTCGAGCTTCCTTCCGCACAACGATCCGGACGCATCGCTGGCGTTCTACCGCGACACCCTCGGGTTCGAGATCCGCAACGACGTGGGCTACAAGGGGATGCACTGGATCACCGTCGGCCCCACGGACCAGCCCGACACATCGATCGTCCTGTACCCGCCGGACGCCACCCCCGGGATCACCGACGAGGAGCGGCGGACGATCGCCGAGATGATGGCCAAGGGCACCTACGCCAGCGTCAACCTGGCCACGACCGATCTCGATCGCACTTTCGAGCAGTTGCAGGCCGGAGCCGCGGAGGTCGTGCAGGAGCCGACCGAGCAGCCTTACGGCGTTCGCGACTGCGCCTTCCGCGATCCCGCGGGCAACCTGCTGCGCATTCAAGAGCTGCGCTGACGCCGCCGGACGCGCCGGCTGCTGATCGTGTTCGCTACAGCTCCTCGAGCTGGTAGGAGTGGCAGTTGGGGCACTGCCCCGCCACGCGAAAGCCGACGTCAGCGATCGTATGGGTGCCGCAGACGAGGCAGTGACAGCGGCCTCGGTGAAACGGCACGTGCGGGCGCGCCGTCGCCGGTTTCGGCGGCGGTGAGGGCGAGAACGTCGGATACGCGTAGCGACGCGCGAGGGCGCCAAAATTCGATTGCCACATCGTCAAGCCTCCCTGCTCGTGTCAGTTGTAACAAGCGCTTGCCGCGCCGGCAATCGCGGTCAACGAACGTACGAGCGGGCGACCATCAGCGCCGGCGGAAGCGCTCCTCCTCCTCGACGGTGCGTTCGGCGGTCGGCAGCGCCTCCAGGCGACCCTCCGGGATCGGGTCTCCGCTCTCGACCGAGAGCCCGTAGGTCCCGGCCTGCAGTCGTGCCTCCGCACGCTCGACCGCAGTCAGCTCCCGCTGCAGGTCGTCACGGCGGCCAGCGTCGAACTCGTCCTGATACAGGTCCTGCGAGCCCTGGTCCCCGGGTTCCACGCTGTCGTCGCCCTCCAGCGCGGAGCGACCCTCCAGTGCGGCGAGCGACCGCTCGATGCGCGAGCGCTCGCGTGCCAGCAACTCGCGAGCTCGCTCGGAATCCATGCCGCGAGCTTACGCCCTGGGAGCCCTCCGGGCGTCTCGACCTCGCGGGGCCGATGATTTCGGAGAGACTTCCCGGTCCAAGCGGTATGACTCCAATCACAGCTCATCACTCGATCTCGCTCGACGGTTTCACCGCGGGGCCCAACCAGGACCGCGAGCACCCGCTCGGCGTCGGCGGGCTTGCACTGCACCAATGGCATCTAGGCCCGCGCGAGCAAGCGCACGAAGCCGATGCCCGCGTGACCGACAGACTGCTCCGGCAGCGCGGCGCGTACGTGATGGGCCGCAACATGTTCGGTCCAATTCGCGGCGAATGGGAGCAGGACTGGCGCGGGTGGTGGGGTCCGGAGCCTCCTTATCACGCGCCGGTCTTCGTGCTCACCCATTACCCCCGCGATCCGATCGAAATGGAGGGCGGCACGACGTTCCACTTCGTGACCGACGGCTTCGACTCGGCGCTCCAGCAGGCCCGAGAGTCAGCGGGCGGCGGCGAGATCGCGATTGCGGGCGGGGCGTCCACGATCCGGCAGGCACTCGCGGCAGGCGTGATCGATGAGCTGACGCTCGACGTGATCCCGGTCCTGCTCGGCGAGGGCGAGCGGCTGTTCGAGGGTGTCCACGACCCGGGGCTCGCGCCCGTCGAGGTGATCGCATCGCCGCACGCCACCCACATCCGCTATCGCGTCGGGCGCTGAATCAGGGCCGAGATCGAAACGGCGTTTACGCTGATCCGGTGATTCGCAGTCGCGTGAAGGCCCGCCACTGAGCGCCAACGCGTATCGCGACCTGCTGCGTCTGCCGGCGGTGCGGTGGGAGGCGCTCGCCGGGCTGACCGCGCAGGTGTCGCAGGGGGCCGGGGCGGTCGGGATCATCCTCGTGATTCGCCAGCATTCCGGCTCGCTCGCGCTGGCCGGAGTCGTCGTCGGGACGGTCTCGCTCGCGGCGGGCCTCGCACGGCCGGTCCAGGGGATGCTGATCGACCGCCGGGGAACGCGGGGACTGATGGCGCTGTGCGGGCTGATCCATCCCGCCGCACTGATTGGGATCGTCGCGCTGGCGCCCGCCCATTTCGCCGGCGGCGCCTTGATCGTCCTCGGCGCGGCGGCGGGGCTCTCGCTGCCGCCGGTGTCGACCAGCATGCGGGTGGTCTGGGGGGCCGCCGTGCCGCCGGGGGAGCGGACCGCCGCCTACAGCCTCGTGTACTTGACTCAGGAGCTCTCGATCCTGCTCGGGCCGCTCGTGCTCTCGCTGCTGATCGCGCTTGCGAGCCCCGCCACCGCGCTGATCGGTATCGCGCTGCTGGCGGGTGCCGGCACGCTGAGCTTCGCGGCGCTCGTCGACCGCCCGCGAGCCGGGCGTGCAGCCCGCGAGGCGGGGCGGGCACGCGGAGCGCTGCGCGGGGGCGCGCTGCCGATCCTGATCGCGATCGCGGCCCTGACCGGCGCCGTGATCGGCGCGCTCGAGGTTGCGGCGCCGACGCTCGCAAGCGCGCATCACGCACCGGCTGCGAGCGGGCTCCTGATCGCCGCGTTGTCGGTCGGTGGCGTCGCCGGCGCGGTGATCTACGGCAGCCGCCGCTGGGACGCGGTGCCCGCCGCGCGCCTGCCGGCGCTCTTGGCGCTGCTCGCGATCGCGCTGGGAGCGATGGTCCCCGCCGGCGAGCTGGTGCTCGTCGGCGGGTTGCTGCTGCTCGGCGGCGTGGCGCTCAATCCGGTGCTGACGACGATCTCGCTGCTGGTCGACGAGCATGTCGCGCCGGTCGCCGCCGCGGAAGCGTTCGGTTGGCTCTCGTGTGGAATCGCGGCGGGCACCGGAGCGGCCAACGCGATCGCGGGCGCCCTCACGCCCGCGGGGCACCCGCGCGCCGCGTTCGCGATCGCCGCGATCGCCGGCGCCCTCGCGCTGCTGTTCGCCGCGCTCGTGCGGTCGCGGCTCGCCCGTGGCGCGCTCGGAGGCGCCACGGTCATTCGCGACGAGCCGATCTGACCATCGGCGGCGCCGGCTCCGCGGGTGGCGGCGGCGCTCCGCCGGCAGCCGCCGCTGTGGCGACGTCCTCGGCGTACGTCTTGCGGGCCCGGGCGAGGATCACCCCTGCGGCCGCGAGCGTGACGAGCATGATCAGGAAGCTGATCTCCAGGCCCCGCGCCTCACTGGGCGAAACCACCCCGGGGTGGGTTCCGATCGGCGCCTGGGCCGGGAAGATGCCCGCGATCAGCTGCGCCAGCCCGCCGAACGCCAGCGGCGCGACCGCCTGGGCCAGCGAGCGCACGAACGTGCGCGCGCTCTCCGCCCGTCCCCACAGCCCCGGGGGGACGATGTCGAGCCGGGCGGCGTTCAGCGGCGGATTTGCGGCCGAGATCAGCGCCGCTCCGAGGACGTCGAACCACACGGCGGGCATCAGGTGGCTGGACAGGAACCCCGGTATGAGCAGCAGCGCCGCGCCGACGTAGCAGGCCGCCGGCACCCAGATCCGAGCTTCCAGCAGACCCCGCCGGACCATCGAGTCCGTCAGCTGGCCGCTCACGAGCGTGCCCACCATGGCGCCGACCACCAGCAACGCCAGCACCAGCTCGGCGGTGGCCTGACCGGCGTGGTAGTGGCCGCGCACGAACAGCAGCGCGAATGTCTGCAGGCCGGAGAAGAAGAAGTAGCCGAGCGACGAGGCGACGATCAGCAGGAAGTTCGTCGGAATCGCCAGGACGTAGCGCACCGCGTCCGCGAGGCGCATCCGCTGCGGGTCCTCATGCAGGATGAGCGCCGGATTCGGGGTGGCGCCCCGTTTGAGCGCGGCCTCCTGCGCGAGCTCGGCCTCGCCGGCGACCGGCTCCCCCTCCCCCTCCTCCTCGCCCTGCGGCTCACGCGCGCCGGCAGCGGCGACCGCCTCAGCCAGGTCGACCGTCCCCGGCTCGAGACGGCTCTGGCCACCCCGGAGGGGCTCAGGAACCGTGCGCCAGAGGCTGCGCGCGAGGTAGAACCCCGGGAGCGCCAGCAGCACGAACGCGACGCGCCAGGACAGGATGCTCGCGACCGTCCCGCTGATGATGAAGCCGAAGGCCGATCCCGCGATCTCCCCCCCGAGGATGTATGCGTAGATCCGGCCGCGCTCTCGCGACGGGAAGTAGTCCCCGGTCAGCGAGGCGATGGCCGGTCCCGCCGAGGCGGTGACGGCGCCGAGGACGAGCCGCGCGACCAGCAGGTCTCCGTAGCTCGAGGCAAACCCGCTGTAGAGCAGCGCGAGGCTCCACAAGATGATGCTGATCGCGAGCACCGGGATCCGCCTGGTCCGGTCGACCAGCAGCCCGACCGGAATCGTGAAGATCGCGCCGACCAGCAGCGAGACGGAGCTGAGCAGCCCGATCTTCGTGGCGCCGATGTGCAGCGCGTGCTCGAGCTGCGGGGCGACCGCGCCGACCGTTGCCATGTCGGCGCCGTTGAGCGCGAGCACCGCGCCGAACAGCGTGACCACGCGCGTTCGCGCCGGTCCACCCACCCGCTTGACCACCTCACCGCGGAGGAATCGAGCGATCCAGCGGAGCACGAGCACCGTGATCCGTCCGGCCCGCGCGGCCACGCGCCTGCCGGTGCGACGGGGCGGTGGCGTTTCGTTGCTCATCCCTGCATCGCGCTTCGGGTACCTCCCGGCTACGGTACTCGTGCTAAACAGAGACCGCATGGGAACGATCGAAGTCACCGCCGAGCGCGCGATGCAGGCGTCCGCCGAGGCCGTCTATGGCTGCGTGGCGGACATGCGCCACCACGAGAAGTTCCTGCCGCCCGCCTTCTCGGACTTCCAGGTCGAGTCGGGAGGCGTCGGAGCCGGCACGATCATCCGCTTCACGCTCACCGCGGGCGGACGCAGTCGCGCGAGCCGGATGCAGATCGGCGAGCCGCAACCCGGCCGGGTCCTGACCGAGTCCGACACCGAGTCGAGCCTCGTCACCACGTGGACCATCACGCCCCAGGGATCGGGGTCGCACGTCCGCCTGCTCACGACCTGGCAGGGTGCCGGCGGAATCGGCGGGTTCTTCGAGCGCCTGTTCGCGCCGCGGGTCCTGCGTGGGATCTACGCCGACGAGCTCGAGCGGCTGGATGCCTACTCCAGCACGCAGAGCGGGGCGAGCGTCCCGGACTAGCTCACGCGGCGATCGTCGCGCCGGAGCGCGTCGGTGAAGCGGCGCGGAACGGCTGCGTCGCCCTCCTCCCATAACGTCAGCACGACGAGCTCGTCCGGCTCGGGCCGGCAGACGAACACCAGGCCGGGTCGCTCCAGATCGCGGACGAGCACCGCGCCGCGCTCGCCCGCCTCGGTCCTGCCGGCGGCGTGAGCTCGCGCCACGCGCGACGCAACCTCGGTCTTCGCGTCGAGCGTGCCACGCACCCGCTGGCGGAACCGTTCCGCCGCGTGATCTGTGACGGCGATGAGCATTGCCCGCGCCAGAGTGCCACAGCTCCAGCTCGCGAGGTCTAGCTCGCGAGGTCCATGTGCAGACGCAGCGTGGTTCCCCGCAAGCCTGGCCGCAGCTCGACGAGGTCGCACAGCTCGTTGATCAGCCACAGACCACGCCCCCTGTCAGAGGCGGCATCCGGCCGGCGGCGACCCGACAACGGGTCTTCGAGCCAGCCACCGTCGGAGATCTCGCACACGACGCGGTCCCCGTCCCGCCAGACGCCGAGCTCCCGCGGCGCGCTTCCGTGCAGCAAGGCGTTAGTGGCGGCCTCGCTGACGCCGAGCACGAGGTCGGTGCAGCGGTCCTCGCCGAGACCGCGCCGGTTCGCCTCATCCTTGACGAAATCGCGGACCACGCCTAGATCACCATCGATCGGCGTCACGGCGGCCGAGTCCGGCCGCACCGGGAGCGTGAAATCGTGAGCGCGCCAGACCTCGATCGGGTCCCGGTACTGGTGGCTCTCAAGCGTGCCGCGGTGATCCGCGAGATGAGGATGGGTTCGCCTCGCATCCGCGAGCACGGACGGGTGCAATGCCGTTGCGTCATAGGGACAGAGGACCGCGACCGGATAGTCCTCCAGCGCGAGATTGACGAGCGCCTCCTGGCGCGCCGACTCGACGAGCTCGCGTTCACCGCGCCCAGGCCAGACCGGCTCGCCCACGACCCTGCATGGGCGCGCTCCGATCTGCCTGAGCCAGTCGAGCACGGCCGGGATGATGCGGCCGGGATTGCGCCCCAGCTGCCGCATGTCGAGAAATGTCGCGGAGCGGCCGCCATCGTCCAGCGCCTCACGCAGGATCGTGGCCTGGGACGGGCGCACGGCCACCAGCACCGGCTCGCCGGCGGCAAGGCCGGCCTGGACGAAGTCCGCGGTAGCGCGCGCGAATTCGCCGCTCCCGCGGTAGAAGAGGGCGCAGTGCGCGAGCCCGGTGCACGCGGTCCGTGACCCTGGTCCAGCCGGGCTGACCTCGGATCGCAGCATTTCCGCTGCACTTCTTCCCGGCGCCGCCCAGGTTCGAAACCAACCCTGGACGCGGAGAAAAGTGGGGAGTGCCGGCGGGCGGGCGCACCAGGCGAGGCTTGCCCACTCGGGGAACACGCCAGCACACCCCGCGTTCACACTCGGCGGGCCGGGCAATCCGTGCAAGGATTGCGCGGAAAATTCAGCATTTGACCGAGCTAGCCTGCAGGAATCCGCTGCAAGATCGCCACCGCGATGCTGCTGGCACTGCTCGCCGTCGGGTGTGCGGACGCGACGCGAGCGGGGCCGATCCAGACCAAACCCTCTCCGCGCACACGCCTCCCGGCGGGGCGCCCGAGCCACGTCGCGGTGATCCTGATGGAGAACGAGGAGTTCGGGGACATCATCGGGCAACCCTCGACGCCATTCATCAACCGTCTGGCGAAGCGCTCCGCGCTCGCGACGGGCATGTACGCGGTGACGCATCCCTCGCTGCCCAACTACCTCGCGCTGACCGGCGGGTCGACGTTCGGGATCAGCAGTGACTGCACCGACTGCACGGTCCACGCGACCAGCATCGTCGACCAGCTCTCGCGCGCCGGCGTCTCGTGGCGCGCGTACATGGAAGACCTCCCCCGCCCGTGCTTCACCGGCGCCGGCGCCGGCGACTACGCCAAGAAGCACGACCCCTTCGCCTACTACACGCGCATCGTGAACGATCGGGCGCGGTGCGCTCGGATCGTGCCGCTCGGGAGGCTCGCTCGCGACGAGCGCACAGGCTCGCTTCCGGCGTTCGTGTGGATCACGCCGAACCTCTGTCACGACATGCACGACTGCGATCCGGGCACCGGCGACCGCTTCCTCTCGCGGATCGTCCCGCCGCTGCTGGCGGCGCTCGGACGGCGGGGCCTGCTGATCCTCACCTGGGACGAGGGATCGAGCGACGACGGATGCTGCCGGCTGGCCTCGGGCGGGCACGTCGCGACGATCCTCGCGGGACGCCTCGCCCGTGCCGGCCGCCGCCTGCGAACGCCCACCGATCACTACTCGGTGCTGCAGCTGATCGAGGACCTGTTCTTACTCCCGCGGCTGCGCGGCGCCGCCTGCGCTTGCACGCCGACCCTGGCGCCGCTGCTCTCCGTGGCGGCCGGGCCGAAGTAGATTGCCCGCATGAAGCGCCTCGTGACGAGCATCGCCGCGGTCGCCGCGCTCGTGTTCTGCTCGATCGGCCGAGCGGCACCGGCGCTGCCCCTGAGCCATGCGGGGCGGTGGATCACCGATGCCCGCGGGCGTGTGGTGATCGTGCACGGGATCAACATGGTCTACAAGCTGGCGCCCTACGATCCGGCGGCGGTCGGGTTCGGCGGCGACGACGCAGCATTCCTCGCGCGCAATGGGTTCAACGCGGTGCGGGTCGGCGTGATCTGGAAGGCCGTCGAGCCGCGGCCTGGCGTCTACGACCGCGCCTACCTGCGTGAGATCGCCGCCACCGTCTCGACGCTGGCCCGGCACGGAGTCCTGTCGCTGCTGGACTTCCACCAGGACATGTACAACGAGCGCTTCCAGGGCGAGGGGGCGCCCGATTGGGCCGTGCAGGACGGCGGGCTCCCGAACCCCCGGGCGGGATTCCCGAACAACTACCTGGTCAACCTGGCACTGGAGCACGCCCTCGATCGGTTCTTCCAGAACGCGCCCGGACCCGCGGGGATCGGACTTGGGGACCGCTTCGCCGCCGCTTGGGGCCAAGTCGCAGCGAGCTTCCGCAAGGCTTCGTCCGTGCTCGGCTACGAGCTCCTGAACGAGCCCTTTCCAGGGACGCTGTGGCACCAGTGCATCAGCCTGAGCGGCTGTCCCTTCGACGCCGAGCTGACCCGCCTGTACCGGCGCGTCGACGCCGCGATCCGTCGCGCCGACCGCCGCACGCTGGTCTGGTACGAGCCGAACGTGCTCTTCAACGAGGGCGCCGGCACGGCGCTGGGAGACGTCGGTGACACGCGTGCGGGCTTCGCATTCCACGACTACTGCCTGACCCAGCCCAAGGCCGGCACCACTCCGGCCTGCACCAAGGCGGACGATCTCGTCTTCGCCCACGCGCTGGGACGGGTCGCCCGCAGCCACGACGCACTGCTGATGACGGAGTTCGGCGCCACGACGAATACCGCGTATCTGACCGAGATGGTGCAGCGCGCCGACCGCGACATGGTGCCGTGGCTCGAGTGGGCCTACTGCGGCTGTAGCGATCCCACGACTTCCGGACCCGGCGATACGCAGGCGATCGTCCGCGACCCCGCCAAGCCGCCCACCGGCTCGAACCTGGTCCGGCCGACGCTGCGCGCGCTCGTCGAGCCCTACCCGCAGGTCCTCGCCGGTACGCCGCAGCGGTGGGGCTTCGATCCAGCGACGAAGACGTTCACGCTGCGCTACCGCACCGCCAAGGCGAGCGGGCACGGCTCCTTCGCGGCTGGATCGATTTCGGAGATCTCGGTTCCCGCCCTGGTGTACGGCGGCCGCTACCGCGTGCGCGTGAGCGGCGGCAGAGTCGTGTCCAAGCGCGGCGCCTCGGTGCTGTTGATCGCCGGTGCCGGCCACGCCCGGGTCGTCAGCGTGACGGTGACGGCGCGCTGATGTCCGCCTGATCCTCGTCGAGCGATAGCTTCGGCCCGAAGCTGATCCGCAGGACCGCGCCCCCATCCGGCGCGTTCGAGGCCTCGGCGAACCCACCGTGCGCCTCGGCGGCCTGGCGGACGATCGCCAGCCCGAGGCCCGATCCCGGCTTCGAGCGAGCATCGCGCGCACGATGGAAGCGGTCGAACACGAACGGCAGATCCTCCTCCTTGAAGCCCGGCCCGTGGTCTCGGACGGTGAGGATGCCCTGCTCGAGCATGACCTCGACGCTCCCGCCGGCCGGGCTCCACTTGGCCGCGTTGTCGAGCAGGTTGCTGACCGCACGCGCGACCCGGTCGCCCTCGCCCCGCACCAGCGTCGGCTCGAGCTCGGCCTGGAAGCTGAGGTGCGGCGCACGACGCCGAGCGCGCTCGAGCGCGCCGTTCGCGATCTCGTCGACGCGGATGTCGCCGGGCTCGCCGGTGGGCTTGGCACCGCGCGCGAGCTCGACGACATCCCCGACCAGCGCGGTCAGCTCGTCGAGCTCCTCGATCACGTCGTTGCGAAGGGCTTCGCGATCCTCGCTGGAGAGCATCGCCTCGTCGCGCATCAGCTGGAGGTTCGCGCGGATCGTGGCGATCGGCGTGCGCAATTCGTGGGATGCGTCGGCCACGAGATTCCGCTGCGAGCGGATGGAGCGCTCCAGTGCGTCGAGCGTGGTGTTGAACGTCCGCGCCAGGCGCGCCAACTCGTCGCGTCCGCGGGCGTCGAGGCGCTCGTGCTCGAGCAGCTCCGGGCGCGCGGCGATCCGCTCTGCCTGGCGGGTGAAGCGCGCGATCGGCGCAAGCGCGGTGCGCGCCACCAGCAGGCCGAGCAGCGCCGCCACGGCGATTCCGGCCGCCGCGATCACCACGAGCAGCAGCAGCTCGCTGCTCAGCGCGTGGTCGACGTCCTCCAGCGGCAGCGCGACCATCAGCGCGCCGTACCCGGGCAGCCCCGTGACCAGCACCCGGATGTGGTGAGCGGAGACCGTCTTGTCCGTGTAGTAGCTGCCGCGCCCGCTCTTCGCCGTCGCGCGATCCTGGGTATCGAGCGGGATCTGGGTCGTCTCCTGCGTGCCCGTCTCGCAGACCGCTCCGTTCGGCGTCAGCAGCTGGACGAAGCCGGGCGCGCCGCCGAACGGCTGGCCCGCCGGGTTGTTGATTCCCAGGCCGTGGTCGCAGTCCTGACCGAACGGCCCGTGTGGCGGCCCCTGCCGGTTGTGACCGCCGCGGTCCGGCCCAAGCGGGTGATCGAGATATTGGTGTGTGATGCTCTGCAGCGAGTTGTCGGTCTGCCCGAGCAGCTCGGATCGGGTGCCGGCGTAGGCCGAGATCGTGACCGCGACCACTGCCAGCGCGACCGCGACACCGGCCGCGATGCCCATCCGCGCCCGAAGGCTCATCCGCCGGGCTCCCGGAGGGCGTACCCGACTCCGCGCACCGTGTGGATCAGCGGCCTCGCCCCCGCGTCCTCGAGCTTTCGCCGCAGATAGCCGACGTACACCCTCAGGGCGTTGGAGGTGGGCCCGAAGTCGTAGCCCCATACACGGTCGTAGATGACGCTGTGCGGCAGCACCCGCCGGGGATTGAGCATCAGCAGCTCGAGCAGCTGGTATTCGGTGCGGGTGAGCTCGACGAACGTGTCCTCCACGGAGACCCCGTGCCGCGCGGGGTCGAGCCGCAGCTCCGCGAACGACAGACCACCGTCGACGTCGCCCTCGCCGCCGGCGCGCCGCAGCAGCGCCCGTAGGCGCGCCTTCAGCTCGTCGATGTCGAACGGCTTGACGAGATAGTCGTCCGCGCCGGCGTCCAGGCCGTCGATCCGGTCCGATACGGCGTCGCGCGCGGTCAGCATCAGGATCGGCACCCGGTTTCCCTCGCGGCGCAACAGCCGGCAGACCTCGAGGCCGTCGATGTCCGGAAGGCCGATGTCGAGGACGACCGCGTCCGGGACGACGGCGGCGACCTGCGAGAGCGCCTCCGACCCGGTGTCGGCCAGCCGGACGTCGTAGCCCGCGAGCATCAGCGCGCGGCGCAGCACGTCTCGCAGCGCGCGGTCATCGTCGACGACGAGGAGCCTCATGCCCACATTCTCGTACCAGCGTCGGCCGGGCGTGAGACATTCCTACCGTGCTCTTATGCGCCCGCCTGGCGTTTGGGTGCCCGCGGCCTGCTCAGGCCCCGGCCTGCTGCGCTCGCTCCCGCAGGACCGCGCCGAGGATGCCGTTGACGAACGCGGGCGCGTCGGCGCCGCAGAAGCGCTTGGCGGTCTCCACGGCCTCGTCGATCGCCCCCTCCGGCGGAATCGCGTGCTCACCCGGGAGCTCCTCCGCGTGCAGCATCTCGGCCAGGCCGGCGCGTAGGATCGAGCGCTCCAGGGGCGCGATCCGCTCGAGCGCCCAGCCGCTGGCGTGGCAGCGGATCAGCTCGTCGAGCTCGGGCTGGCGCTGCTTGACCAGCTCGGCGAGCGCGCGGGTGTAGGCGGGCGTGTCCCCCGGAAAGGCCTCCTCGAGCGGTCGGTCCAGGAGGTCGCTTTGATACAGGGCCCAGACGGCGGCCCGTCGCTGCTCGGTCCTACGCACGCGAAACGTATTCGCCGCTGCGGGTGTCGACCCGCACCACGTCACCGATGTTGATGAACAGCGGCACCTGCACCCGCGCTCCGGTCTCGAGCACCGCGGGCTTGTTGCCACCGCCGGAGGCGGTGTCGCCGCGGACGCCGGGCTCGGTCTCGGTGACCTCGAGATCGATCGCACTCGGCAGCTGCACGTCGGCGGGCTGGCCGTCGATATAAAGCAGCTCGACCTCGTCGGACTCCTTCATCCACCGCAGCGACTCTGCCATCGTCGACTCGGGGATCGTCAGCTGCTCGTAGCTCTCGCTGTCCATGAAATGGGCGTCCGAGCCGTCCCGGTAGAGGAACTGCATGCGCCGCGTCTCGGTCCGGACCGGCCGGAACTTCTCCCCCGCCCTGAACGTCCGGTCGATCACCGCCCCATCGCTGGCGCGCCGCAGCTTCGTGCGTACGAACGCACCGCCCTTTCCGGGCTTGACGTGCTGGAACTCGACGATCTTGAAGATCGTCCCTTCCACGTCGATGTGCGCGCCGTTGCGGAATTGATTGGTGCTGATCACTTCCCTGCAGGGTAGCCGGGCGCCCGCGGGCGGCCACAACCAATCTTCCAGGGCTCAGTCCGTGACGATCAACCGCTTGGGCACCGACGTGAGCACCTCGCAACCGTTGTCGGTCACGACGACCAGGTCCTCGATCCGGATCCCGAACCTTCCCGGCAGGTAGATCCCGGGCTCCACCGTGACCACGTTCCCGGGAACCAGCCGGTCCTCAGAGCGCTGGGAGAGCCGCGGGCCCTCGTGCACTTCGAGGCCGACACCGTGCCCGAGCCCGTGTCCGTAGTGCTCCCCGTGGCCGGCGCCCGCGATCACCGAGCGCGCGACGCCGTCGACCTCGCGGCCGTCGGCGCCGGCGGTGACGGCCCCGAGCCCCGCGAGCTGCGCCTCGAGCACGACCTCGTAGACGGCGCGGGCCGCGTCCCCCGGCTCGCCGGCGGCGACCGTACGGGTGCAGTCCGAGCAATACCCATCGAGCTCAGCGCCCCAGTCGATCACGACCAAGTCGCCTCGCCGGATCTCGACGTCGCGCGGCTGGGCGTGCGGCATCGCCCCATGGCCTCCGGCGGCGACGATCGGCTCGAACGAGGCACGCGAGGCCCCGCGCTCGCGCATGTCGTATTCGAGCGCGATCGCAACTTCGCGCTCGGTGCGGCCGGCCATCCCCTCGCGGATCAGCCGCTCGAACGACGCGTCGGCGATCTGCGCAGCGGCTCGGATCCGCTCGAGCTCCTCGGGGCCTTTGACCGCGCGCAACGCCTCGACCAGCCCGGCCACGCCAACCAGCGTGACGGACTCCGGCAGCTGCTCGCGCAGCCGCCGCTGGGCCCGAACCGTGAGGTGCGCCTCCTCGATGCCCAGCCGAAGCTGTCCGTCGGGAAGCACCTCCGCGACCGAGTCGAGCAGATCCTGGGGGGCGCGCCGGCGCTCGAAGGAGGGATCGACCTGCTCGGCCGCCTGCTCGACGTAGCGGAAGTCCGTCACGAAGGTCCGCACCTCCCGGCCGACCAGCGCCAGCCCGTTGCTGCCGGTGTAGCCCGTCAGGTAGCGGACGTTCGCGAGGTCGGTGACGAGCAGCACATCGATCCCCGCCTCGGGCAGCCGCTCGGCCAGATGTTCGGCGCGCGCCTTCATCGCTCCAGCTCGGACCTTAGCTGGGTCAGAGCGTCGCGGTAGCCCTCCGGTCCCTTCCCGTACACCTGGCCGATGCACAGCCCCTCGAGCACGGACCGGCGGCGCCACTCCTCGCGCCCGGCGATGTCGGAGAGGTGCACCTCGACCGCGGGCAGCTCGGCGATCTCGAGCGCATCGCGGATCGCATAGGAATAGTGGGTCCACGCCCCGGGATTCAGCACGAGCCCGTCGGCGAGACCTTCGAGCCGGTGCAGGTGCTCCACGAACTCGCCCTCGTGATTGGTCTGAAAGAAGCGCGTGACGAGCCCGAGCTCGGCGGCGAGCTGCGCGATCTGGAGCTCCAGCTCCTCCAGCGACAGCCCGCCGTAGTGGCGCGGGTCGCGCCGCCTGAGCTGATCGAGGTTGACGCCGTGCATCACCTCGATGCGGTTGCGGATCGTCACGAGGGCGCCAGCTCTCGCACCGCCGCGATCAGGTCGCGCGCCGGGACCTGCTGCCCCGGCTCGGCCTCGCCGGGGGCCGCCAGCAGCACGAACGGGACCGGTCCGTCGCCGAGGCGCTTCTTGTCGCGCTGGGTCGCCATCACGACCGCGTCGGGGTCGGCGTCATCCAGCGTCGTCGGCAGGCCTCGCGCGCTGAGCAGCTCGGCGACCTCCGAGCGCAGCGAATCCTGTCCGGACAGCCGGAGCGCCGCGAGCAGACCTAGCGCGACGGCCTCCCCGTGCCGGTACTGGGCGTACCCGGTGGCGGCCTCGATCGCGTGCGCGACCGTGTGGCCCAAGTTCAGCACCTGCCTGATCCCCGAGTCGCGCTCGTCGCGCGCCACGATCCGCAGCTTCGCCCGCACGCAGGCCTCGATCACCGCGGGGTCGACGGGGTCCGCACCGGCTCGGACTCGCTCCCACAGCGATCCGCCTGCGATCAGCGCCGTCTTCACGACCTCCGCGTAGCCGGCCGCGACCTCCTCGCCGGGCAGCGAATCAAGCGCCGCCGTGTCGGATAGGACGGCGCACGGCTGATGAAACGCGCCCACGTAGTTCTTCGCCTCCGGAAGGTCAACCCCGGTCTTTCCGCCGTAGGCCGAGTCGACCTGCGCCACGAGCGTCGTCGGGACCTGCACGTGGCGGACGCCCCGCTGGTAGGTCGCCGCGCAGAAGCCGGCGAGGTCCCCCACGACGCCGCCGCCGAGCGCGACGACGATGTCCGCGCGAGTCATGCCCGACCGGGCCAGCTCGGTCCACACGATCTCGGCGTGGGCGACGGTCTTCGACTGCTCGCCGGGCATGATCGAAACCCGTCCGGCAACCGCGCCGAGCGCCTCGCCATAGAGCCGGCCCACGGCCCCATCGGTCACCAGGAACCGCCGGCCCGTGATCTGCGACGGCCAGAAGCCCAGCAGGCCCGGCCCGATGTAGGCGGGGTAGTCGCCTGATGCCCCGGCGGCCCACAGCATCCGCGCGCCGTCGGGCATCTCGGAGGCCGCGGCGAGCACCGGGCCGATCGAGAGGGTGCGCTCGCTGGGAACGGTGACGTCCGCCAGCGATGCGTAGAGCGGTTCGCGGTGCACGTACAGCCGCTCGAACGTTTCGAGGTCCTGCGCGAGCGGGCGATCTCCTCCCCCGCAGCGCTCCCAGGCGACGTCGACGTCGACATCGACCCACACGACCCGGTGCGCGGCGAGCGCCTCCCGAACCGCCTCGGATTGGATCGCTCCGCCGCCGAGCGCCACGACCCCCGGCTCCGGCGCGTCGAGCAGCTCGAGCGTGACGCGCTCCTCGACCGCCCGGAACGTCCCCTCGCCATCCGCGGCGAAGACCTCCGGGATCGAGCGCCCGAGCAGCTGCTCGAGCGTCCGATCGACGTCGACCGCTTCGCATCCGAGCGCCTCCGCCGCCGCCGCGGCCGCGGCCGACTTGCCGGCGCCCATGAACCCGATCAGCGCGATCGAGCCGCTCACCGCTGAGCCCAGCCGATCCGCTCCCGATAGGCGTCTACGGCGGCGCGAACGTCGTCCAGGTGGTCGCCGCCGAACTTGCGCCGGTACGCATCGGCCAGCACGAACGCCACCATCGCCTCGCCGACGACCCCCGCCGCGGGCACGGTGCACGAATCGGTCCGCTCGCGCAGCGCCTCAGCCGGCGCGTGCGTGGATATGTCAACCGAGCGAAGCGGCTTCGTCAGCGTCGGCAGGGGCTTCATCGCGCCGCGGACGACCAGCGGCTCGCCGGTGGTCATGCCGCCCTCGAGGCCTCCGGCGCGGTTGGTCTCGCGGAAATAACCGCGCTCCTCGGAGTAGAAGATCTCGTCGTGCGCCTGGGATCCCGGCAGCCCTGCGACCTCGAGGCCGGCACCGATCGAGACGGCCTTGATCGCCTGGATCGACATGATCGCCTGACCGAGGCGGCCATCGAGCCGCTCCTCCCAGGACACGTGCGAGCCGAGCCCCGGCACCAGCCCGAAGGCGCGCACCTCGAAGGCACCGCCGAGCGACTCGTTCGCCTTTCGCAAGCGGTCGATCTCGGCGACCATCTCGCGCGCCGCATCGGGGTCGAGGCAGCGCACCGGCGACTCGTCGACCCCCGCGAAGTCGGCGGGCTCGAGGTCGTCGCGCCGCGGCGCCCGAACCGAGGTGATCTGGATCACGTGCGAGAAGACGCTGACGCCGAGCGCGCCGAGGAACGCCTTCGCCACCGCGCCGCCGGCCACGCGCGCCGCGGTCTCACGCGCGCTCGCGCGCTCGAGCACGTCCCGCACGTCGGTCAGCCCGTACTTCTGGGTCCCGACCAGGTCCGCGTGACCGGGCCGCGGGAGGTGCACCTCCGCGACCTGCTGGTCGACCGGCCACGGGTTCATCCGCTCCTCCCAGTTCGCGAAGTCGCGGTTGACGACCTGGATCGCGATCGGGCCGCCCAGCGTTCGCCCGTGCCGGACGCCACCGGTCACCTGAACCTGGTCGCGCTCGATCTTCATCCGCCCACCGCGGCCGTGCCCCAGCTGCCGCCGGGCGAGATCGCGGTTCAGGGCGTCGCGATCGAGCGGCAGCCCGGCCGGCAGTCCCTCGATGATGCAGGTCAGACTGGGGCCGTGCGACTCGCCCGCGGTGGTCAGGTGCAGCGCCATGGGCGCTGAAGGTTACGGTCGAGCCAACGAGAGCGGACTGCCGGCTCAGATCATGGTGTGCACGTACCAGTGCACGAGCGGTCCCCCGGCGAGCAGCGCGACGACCGCGCCCAACGCGAGGAACGGACCGAACGGCAGGCCGGTCTTGCGGCCCTTCGAGATCCCCTCTCGGCCGATCACCGCGATGCCCGCGAGCGCGGCGCCGATGACGGCGACCGCCATCGCCGCGCCCACGTAGCGCCCCAGGTACAGCCCGAGCACGGCCGCGAGCTTCACGTCCCCCATCCCCATCCCGGCCGGATGGATCAGCGCGAACACGAGCAGGAACCCTCCAGCCGCGACCGCGGCGATCAGCTGCTCCGGCACGCCGCCGGGCTTGGTCGCGAGACCGATCGCCACCGCGAGCAGCGCCGCCGGCAGGGTGATCTTGTTCGGGATGATCCGACGCTCAAGATCGCTCAGCGTCACCGGCACGAGCGCCCCGAGCAGAACCAGGCCCAGCAGGACATCGTGCAGCGAGTGCTTTGAGACGAGCACGCCGACGGCCACGCAGGCGCCCAGCAGCTCAACCACGGGCGCGCGCCAGCGCACGCGGGATACCGCCGACTGCTCCACGATCCCCTTATCGGCCAAGGCCGCTCTGGTGCTTAGCGCGCTGACTCGGCGGGGCGCTCCTGGGCGTCCCGGCCCGGCGTGAACGTGCCGGTTCCCTCGCACCACGGACAGGTGAGCTCGTGCGGGGTGCCCCCCAGGCCGGATGTCACGCGACCCGTGCCGCGGCAGGGGCGGCAGATCGCGGCGGGGTCTTGCGGTTCCTCGGCCATGGAGCGCGGAGGCTAGCGTCAGCGCTTGACCGCGACCAGGACCCCGTCGCCGATCGGGGTCACCGTCGCGACCAGCTGCTCGTGCCCGATCAGCCGCTCATTGAACGCGCGTGCCGTGGCGATCTGCTCGTCGCTCCAGTTTCCGTCGCCGCGGCCCTCCGCGACGGTGCCGGACATCAGCACGTTGTCGACCGCGAGCACGGCCCCCGATCTGAGCAGCGGGACGATCGCCTCGAGGTACTCGCGGTACTGGCCCTTCACCCCGTCGATGAAGGCAAAGTCGAAGCTGCCCTCCAGAGCTGCCAGTCCGGCGCGCGCATCCTCGAGACGGAGGTCGGCCATCTCGCCGACGCCGGCGCGGTCGAGATAGTCGCGAGCCTGGGCGTGCCGCGCCGGATCGATCTCGAAGGAGACGATCGTCCCGCCCGGCCGCAGCCCGCGGGCGATGTACAGGGTCGAGACGCCGATCGCGGTTCCCACCTCGATCGCACGCTCCGCCCCGCACGCGAGCGCCAGCACCTGCAGGAAGCGTCCGGTTCCGGGCGGCACCACGGGAACGTGATCGCGGGTGCCGCGCGCCTCCATCTCGGCCAGCACCGGATCGGCCGGGGGGCGCAGCCCGGCGAGGTAGGACGAGACCGCGTCGGTGACGATCACGGGCGCGACGATACACGCGCCGCCGCGAGCATCGCCTCCCGCGGCGCGCGCACGCCGGTGAACAGCTCGAAGCTCAGCGCCCCCTGGCCGACGAGGAGCTCGAGCCCGTCGACGGTCGGGATCCCGCGCTCCCGCGCGGCCGCGACCAGCGCGGTCTCCCGCTGCCCGTAGACGAAGTCGACCACGCATCCGTAGCGAGACAGCTGCTGTGGGGCCAGCGGCAGCTGCGAGAAGACATCAGCGGCCTCGCCGAGCCCGCTCGATGTGCAGTGCACCAGCAGGTCCGCCGGCACCGGCCGCTCGACGGCGCTCGCGCCGAGATCGTTCGCGAGCGCGCGTCCGCGCTCGGGTGTCCTGTTCCAGACGCACACCTCCCTCGCCCCGGCCTCGCGTAGCGCCCAGACCGCGGCGCGTGCGCTGCCACCGGCGCCGAGCACGAGCGCGCGCAGACCCGCCACGGAGAACGGCAGCGCGCCGATCAGCGCCGGAGCATCCGTGTTGTCCGCGGAGATCGCGCCGGCGGCCTCGAACAACAGTGTGTTCGCCGCGCCGATCGCGCGCGCCCGCTCACTGACCGTGCCGGCAAGCGCGAGCGCCTCCCGCTTGTGCGGAAGCGTGACGTTCGCCCCGCGGAAGCCCGATTGCGGCATTGCGCGCACCGTCTCAGCGAACAGCTCGGGCGGGACCGGCAACAGCTGGTAGCGCCACTCGCTCAGCCCGGCCGCCTGGAGCGCCGCGTTCTGGATCGCCGGCGAGCGACTGTGCGCGACCGGCCAGCCGAGCACACCGAGGCGCGTCAGCACCTGGTTGGAGAGCGGCCCAGGCGCTTGCGGGCGTCGCTGTACTGCTGCTCGATGATCTGGAACTGCTGGTAGGTGGCCGCGAACGCAAGCGCCCCGTTGCCACAGGCCTTTGTCACGAAGAACAGGTAGTTGGTGTGAGCGGGGTGGGCGGCCGCCTGGATCTGCGCCATTCCCGGGCTGTTGATCGGCGTCGGTGGCAGGCCCTTGTTCAAGTAGGTGTTGTACGGGCCGGGCGCATGCAGTTGGGACTCGGTCACGGGCCTGGAGTAGTTGCCGCTGGCATAGCGCAGGGTCGAATCCAGCTGCAGCGGCATGCCGTCATGCAGCCGGTTGTAGATCACCGAGGCGACCAGCGGTAGGTCGTGCGGAAGCTGGGCCTCCCCCTCGATCAGCGAGGCGATGATCAGCACGTCGTAGGGAGTCAGGCCACGGCTGCGCGCGTAGCCAAGACGCACCGTGCGCCACTTCGCCTTGAAGTTCTCGAGCTGGTCGGCGATCAGCTGGCTGATCTTCACGGGCTTCACGAGCTGGTAGGTGTCGGGGAACAGGAACCCCTCCAGCGAGGGGGTGCTTGCCGGCGCGCCGTAGCTGCGCGGGCTCAGAAGCCGCGAGTGGCGGGTCGAGCCCACATAGCTGCCGCCGATTCCCTGCTCGCGCAGGAGCGCGCTGACCTGGCGGCGCGTATGCCCGTCGGAGATCGTCAGCTCCGTGGTCGGCACGGGTGGAGGGGCCGTGGTGAGGAGCTTCAGCACCGAGCCGTAGGACATGTCGAGCCGGAGGTGGTAGGTGCCCGAGCGCATCTGGCCGCGCTCGCCTGCGAGTGTCGCCCGCAGCTCGAAGAAGAAGCTCGAGGAGATCACGCCGTCGCGGGCGAGCAGGTCCGCGACCTTGCTGGAGCTCGAATGCGGCGGGATCGTGACCGTGACGCGGCCGTGGCCCTGGCCGTGGAAGGGCTGGAACAGCTCGACCAGGAACCAGATCGCGACCGCGCCGACGATCAGCGCGATCAGGGCCGCAACGCGGCCGAGCCGGGAGTGCGATCGTCCGGGACGTGGGTCGCGCCGCTTTCTGGCAGGACCCGCAGGCGCCGGGCGCGTGGGACGCAGCGCCGCAGGGCGCTCGCGGCGCGAGACGCGTCGGGTGCCGGCGGCGGGCTCGGGGAGGTCGTCGAAGTCGTCGGTGTGCGCTTCACTCACGCTCCCATCAGGGTCGCCGACGTAGCGGACGTCTCCGTCGTCGGACGGCGAGTCCGGCATCCCCATCCCGTCGCCGTCGCCGTCGCCGTCGCCGGTCCGTCCGGCGCGGCGGCGCTCGCGATCCAGGCGAGCGGCCTCGCGCTCGGCGGCGCTGCGCTCGGCTCTGTCAGCCATGCGCAACTCCGGGCCCGATCGCCGCGCGTGCCGCCAGCCAGCTCTCGAGCAGGTGCGCCGCGGCGCGCGAATCCTCGTCGGCGCGTCCGCCGGTGCGGGCCGCGAGCCGCGTCGTCAGTCGCTCGTCGTAGAGCTCGACCGGCACGGGCAGCTCGGCCGCGAGACGCTGCGCAAACGCGCGCGTCTCGATCGTCTGCGCGGAGTCTCGGCCGGACATGGAGATCGGGAGGCCGACCACCACGCGCTCGGCCCCCAGCTCGCTCACCCGTGCGCGCAGCCGTGCCAGCCCGCGCCTGGTGCCCGGCTGCTCGACCGCCTCCAGCGGCGTCGCGATCGCGCCGGTCGGATCGCTCACCGCGCATCCGCACCGGGCCTTTCCGTAATCGAGCGCGAGCACCCTCACGAGCCGGTCAGCACCGTTTCGATCGCCTTGCGCGCGGCCTCGATCGCGTCCGGGAGCTTGCTCGCGTCGCGCCCGCCGGCACGCGCGAGCGTGTCGCGCCCGCCACCACCGCCGCCGACCCTCGCCGCCGCGACCTTGACGATCTCCCCGGCGCGCACGCCGCGCTCGACCAGCGCCGGAGCGACGCTGGCGACCAGATGGACCTTGTCGTCCTCGGCGCTGCCCAGCACGATCGCGGCGTTGCCGAGCTTGGCCTTGAGCCGGTCGGCGAGGTCCAGCAGCGCGTTCGAGCCGATGACCCCGACCGTGCTGGCGAGCACGCGCGCGCCATCCACCGACGCCGCGCTCGCCGCGAGCGCGTCGACGTCGATGCTCGAGCTGCTCGCGCCGCCGCCACGTGACTCGCGCTCCAGCTCCCGCACGCGAGAGCGGAGCTCTGCGACGAGATCCGGGACGCGCTCGGGCGTGACCCTGAGGATCTCCGCGGCCCGTGAGATCGCGTGATCGTGCGTGCGCATCAGCTCGACCGCGGCCGGTCCGGTGACCGCCTCGATGCGACGGACGTTCGCGGCGCTCGAGCTCTCGCTCAGCACCTTGAACAGGCCGATCTCGGAGGTGGACCTGACGTGCGTCCCGCCGCAGAGCTCACGCGAGAAGGATCCATCCCCCACCTCCACCATCCGCACGACGTCTCCGTACTTCTCGCCGAACAGCGCCATCGCGCCGAGCCGGCGGGCTTCGTCGTAGGTGGTCTGGAGCGCGCGGACCGGGTGGCTCTCGAGGATCCACCGATTGACCTGCTGGTCGATGTCCCCGAGCTCGTCCGGGCTCAGCGCGCTGGTGTGGTTGAAGTCGAAGCGCAGCTTGTCCGGTCCCACGTAGGAGCCGGCCTGGTGGACGTGCGGGCCAAGGCGCGATCGGAGCGCGGCGTGCAGCAGATGGGTCGCGGTGTGGTTGCACTCGGTCGCGTGCCGGGCAAAGCGATCGACCCGGGCGCGGACCCGCTCGCCGACCGCCAGCAGCCCTCGTTCCGGCACCAGCTCGACCACCTGGTCATCACCCACGCGCAGCACGTCGGCGACCGTGGCGCGGCAGTCGCCCTCGGAGCACTCCAGATAGCCCGAGTCGGCGACCTGGCCGCCTCCGGTCGCATAAAAGGGCGACTCCGTCAGCTTCACCAGCACGCTCCCGTTCTCCCCCGCCACCGCGCCGATCGTGGTCTCGTACTCGGTCGTCTCGTAGCCGACGAACTCGGTGGAGAAGCCGGCCCGGGCGGAGAATTCGAGCGCGCGCTCGCGCGTCTGCTCACCGGCCCGCCCGCGCGCCGCGCCGGCTCGGGCACGGGTCCGCTGGTCCTCCATCAGCGACTCGAAGCCTTCCTCGTCGATCCCCAGATCGTGCTCGGCGACCAGCTCGAGCGTCAGGTCGATCGGGAAGCCGTAGGTGTCGTGCAGCAGGAACGCATCGGCGGCCGAGATGCCCTCGGCGCCGGAGTCCTTGGCGCGGGCGATCAGCTCGTCCAGGAGCCTGCTGCCCTGAGCGAGGGTGCGGCCGAAGCTCTCCTGCTCTGAGGAGAGCCACTTCTCGACCGCGTCGCGCTGCTCGACCAGCTCAGGGTATTCGGCGCCCATCAGCTCCGCGACGACGTCGGCGAAGCGCATCAGGAACCCCGGCTCGAGCCCGAGCACGTGCCGCCCCTGGAGGACCGCCCGCCGGATGATGCGCCGCAGGACATAGCCGCGATCCTCGTTGGACGGCACCACTCCGTCGGCGAGCAGGAAGGCCATCGAGCGCGAGTGATCGGCGAGGATCCGGAGTGCCCGGTCAGTCGGGAAATCGGCGCCGTAACGGCGCCCGGAGAGCTCTTCGCCCAGCGAGATCAGGGGCGCGAACTGATCGGTCTCGAACACCGTCTCCTTGCCCTGCAGGATCGCCGCGAGCCGGTTCAGGCCGAGCCCCGTGTCGATGTTCTTCGCGGGCAGCGGCGTCAGCGTGTTGACCGGGTTCTGATCGAACTGCATGAACACGAGGTTCCAGTACTCGAGGAAGCGCTCGTTGTCGCCGCCCGGCAGGTCGTCGGGCTTGCCGAACTCGAGCCCCCGGTCGAGATACAGCTCCGAGCACGGGCCGCATGGGCCTGTCGGCCCCATCTGCCAGAAGTTCTCCGATCGCCCGCATTCGACGATGCGCTCGCGCGGGATTCCGACCTCGAGCCAGGCCGCGATCGCCTCCTCGTCGGGCCCGAGACCAAGCTCGTCCTCGCCCGCGAACACGGTGATCCAGATCTGCTCGAGCGGGAAGCCGAACCCCTCGGTGGAGAGCTCGAGCGCGTACCGCACCGCTGCGTCCTTGAAGTAGTCAGCGATCGAGAAGTTGCCGAGCATCTCGAAGAACGTCAGATGCCGCGTGGTCGTGCCGATGATCTCGATGTCGGAAGTGCGAAACGTCTTCTGGCATGTCGTCAGGCGCGGGTGCGGTGGACGGTCCAGCCCGAGGAAGTACGGCTTCAGCGGGACCATCCCGGCGATCGTGAACAGCACCGACGGATCGTGCTCGGCCGGGATCAGCGAGGCGGACGGCAGCCGCCTGTGATCGCGCTCGACGAAGAACTCGAGGTATGTGCGCCGGATCTCGTCCGAGGTCATGCGAGATTTGGGAGTGTAGGCGGCGTGCTTACGGCGGCGCTAGCGCGAAATGGTCGCCCACCCGACCACCAATTCGCCGCTCATCAGGCACGCTAGCTGGCCGGGCGCGGCGCCGTCGGCAGGCTCCTGCAGCTCGACCGTCAAGGTCCGGTGGTGACCCGCCGGGGGCTCGCCGACCAGTCGCGCCGCCAGTGCCCGCGAGCGGTAGCGGAGCTTCACCCTGTCCACCCGCGCGCCGTCCCGGTGAAGCCGCGCTCCGCGCAGCGCGACCGTCGTGGTCTCCAGCGCCCGGCGCGGCCCCACGACCACGCGATTGCGGCTCGCTTCCTTCTCGAGCACGTACAGCGGGATGCCGTCGCGGCTGACTGCGCCGAGCCCGCGGCGCTGCCCGACCGTGAACCGATGCTGGCCGTGATGCGTGGCGAGGACATGCCCAGCTCGATCGACGATCTCACCCGTCCGGTCGTGCAGGCCGCCGTGGCGCGCCAGGAAGCGCGCACGGTCGGTGCCGGCGAGGAAGCAGAGGTCCTGCGAATCGGGCTTGCCGGCTACCGGCAGCCCCGCTTCCGCGGCGATCGACCGCGCCTGGGCCTTGGTCAGCTCGCCGAGCGGGAAGCGCATGCGCGCCAGAGTCTGCGGCCTCAGCGCCGCGAGCATGTAGGTCTGGTCCTTTGCCGGATCCGCCGCCGCTCGCAGCAGTCGGCCGTCATCCTCGGCGATTCGCGCGTAGTGGCCGGTGGCCAGCCACCGGCATCCGAGCGCGTCGGCGAACGCGACCATCGCGTCGAGGCGCACGTGCCCATTGCACCCCACGCACGGGTTCGGCGTCTCGCCGGCGGCGTAGCCGGCGATGAACGGCTCGACGACGCCCGCCCGAAACTCCTCGCGCAGGTCGAGCGTGAAATGCGGGAGCCCGCTCGCCTGCGCGAGCGCGCGGGCCTGCGCGACCGCGCTCGCCGAGCAGCAGCTGCGCTGCGGATCGTTCTCCCGGTCGGACCACAGCTCGAGCGTGACCGCGACGGTCTCACCGCCGCCGCGCGCGCACAGCAGCGCCGCGACGGCGCTGTCGACGCCGCCACTCATCGCGACCAGCGTCCGCCGGCCGGCGGGCGAGACGCTGTTGCGCCCGTCCCTCACCGCGCCGCTGAGCGCCCGGGCCAGCGCCTCGAGCGCGAGGTCCGCGGCGTGGAGCTTTCCTGGGCTGAGGCCGCCGAGCTCCGCGGCGATCTCCCCTGATCCGATCCGCGCCGCTTCCCAGATCGAGCGCCCGCGCACGAGCGTCACCGCGGCGCTCCCCGCGGCGGTGGCGGCGCCGCAGCCAGAGGCGTCGAAGCCCGCGTCCGCGACGCGGTCACCCTCGAGCGCGACCGAGAACTCGATCCGGTCGCAGCAGGAGCCGCCGTCGAAGCCGACGCGACAGCCGCCCCGCGGGAAGCGGCGGTGGCCCTGTGGCGAGGTCAGGTGATGCTCGAACGCGAGCGTGTCCATCGCCCACTTAGAGTAGGCGCAACCCCAGCTCTCGCAGCTGCGCGGGCTCGACCGGCGCCGGCGCACCGGTCAGCGGGTCGGCCCCGCTGGCGGCCTTCGGGAACGCGATCACCTCGCGGATGCTCTCGGCGCCGGCGAGCGCCTGCACGATCCGGTCGATGCCCATCGCGATCCCGCCGTGCGGGGGCGCGCCGAAGCGGAGTGCGTCGAGCAGGAAGCCGAAGCGCGCCTGCGCTTCCTCGGGATCGATCCCGAGCAGCTCGAACACGCGCTGCTGCACGGCGCGCTCGTGGATACGGATCGATCCGCCCCCGATCTCGGCGCCGTCGAGCACCAGGTCGTAGGCGCGTGAGCTGAGGCTGCCCGGCGCATCGAGATCGCCAGTGGGGGCCGTGAACGGGTGATGCGCCGAGTCCCACCGCCGCGCGTCGGGATCCCAGAAAAACGCGGGGAACTCCACGATCCAGAGGACGTCGTGACGATCTTGGGGGATGAGATCGAACCGGCGCGCGAGCTCCATGCGCAGCGCGCTGAGCGCCTGGCCCACGGTGCTCGCGGCGTCGGCGACGATCAGCAGCAGGTCGCCGGGGGACGCTTCGAGCCGCTCGGTGATCTGCATGAGCTCCGCTGGGGAGAGGAACTTCGCGATCGGCGAGCGCCAGCCGACGCCGCCCTCCTGCTCGTCCTGGACGAACGCCCACACGAGTCCCTTCGCGCCGTGCTGTTTGGCGAGCTCGGTGAGCGCGTCGAGCTCGGAGCGCGGCAGCTCGCGCTCCCCCGCGTTGATGCCGCGGACCACGCCGCCGCCGGAGAGCACGTCGGCAAACACCTTGAATTGCGTGTCTCGTAGCGCTTCGCCAAGGTCGTGGAGCTCCAGACCGAAGCGCGTGTCCGGCCGGTCGATGCCGTAGCGCGCCACCGCCTCCGCGAAGGTCATCCGCGGCCACGGTGGTGGCGGCGCGTCGAACTGCTCGCGCTCGAACACCGCGCCCATCACGGCCTCCATCATCTCGATCACGTCGTCCTCGCTCACGAACGACATCTCGACGTCGAGCTGCGTGAACTCGGGCTGACGGTCTGCACGGGTGTCCTCGTCCCGGAAGCAGCGGGCGATCTGGTAGTAGCGCTCGAAGCCGCCGACCATCAGCAGCTGCTTGAACAGCTGAGGCGATTGCGGCAGGGCGTAGAACGAACCCGGCTGCACGCGTGCCGGCACCAGGTAATCCCGCGCGCCCTCCGGCGTCGAGCGCGTGATGTAGGGCGTCTCCACCTCGAGGAAGTCGCGCGCGTTGAGAACCTCGCGCATCGTCGTGATCACGCGATGGCGCAGCTCCAGGCCGGCGAGCATCCGCGGCCGGCGCAGGTCGAGCGCTCGATGCCTGAGCCGCAGCAGCTCGTCGACCGGCGTGTCCTCGTCGAGCGGGAACGGCGGCGTGTCGGCGTCGGCGAGGATCTCGACGACGTCGACCGAAAGCTCGATCTCCCCGGTCTTCAGCTTCGGGTTCACGTTCTTCGGATCGCGGCGCATGACCGTGCCCTCCGCGGTCAGGACGTCCTCGGATCGCAGGCGGTGGGCCGTCGCGTGGGCGTCCGCGTTGCGCTCGGGATCGAACACGAGCTGCACGATCCCCGAGCGGTCGCGCAGGTCGATGAAGATCAGGCCGCCGTGGTCGCGACGGCGATGAACCCAGCCCGCGACGCGCGCGCGCGTATCGACGCGCTCGGCGGTGAGCTCCCCGCACCACGCATCCCGATAGTCGTTGGGTCGTGGCGCTTGCCTCACGACAGGCGGCTGCCCCGGAGGATCGTCGGGATCACGTCGTTGACGGCCAGTTCGCGCTGCTCGCCGGACTCCATCTGCTTGAGCGAGGCCTCTCCCTCGCCGGCGACGATCGCCACGTAGCGAGCGTTGATCCGGTCCGCGTGCTTGAGCTGGCCCTTCAGCGAGCGCCCCGCCAACTCCAGCTGCGCGCTGAGGCCGGCGCGCCGCGCCTCGTGGCTGAGCTTGAAGCCGGTCCGCGCGCCATCGGGATCGGTCAGCGCGACGAACAGGTCCACCAGCTCGGGCGCGGTCGGGAGCTGGCCGGCGGCGAGCAGCATCCGCTCGACCCCCGCGGCCCAGCCACACGCCGGCGTACGCGGTCCGTCGAGCTGCTCGATCAGGCGGTCGTAGCGCCCGCCGCCGCCGACTCCCGACTGTGCCCCCAACGCATCGCTGGAGAACTCGAACACGGTATGGGTGTAGTAGTCCAGACCACGTACCAGGGTCGGGTCGAGCTCGTAGGAGATCCCAGCGTCGTCGAGCAGGCGCCGCACCTCGTCGAAGTGGGCTTGATCGGAGTCGCTGAGTCTGTCCAGCAGCGTCGGCGCGTCGCGCATGACCTCGCGGGTCCCCGGGTCGCTCGCGTCGAACGCGCGCATCGGATTGAGATCGATCCGCTCGGCGACGTCAGGTGCAAGCCGCGCCTCGTGCTTTCGCAGGTAGGCCTTGAGCTCCTCTCGGTACTCGGCCCGCGTCTCAGGAGTCCCGAGGCTCGAGAGCGCGAGGCGGAGCTCCTTGACACCGAGCGATGCGAGCAGCTCCGACAGCAGCACGATCAGCTCGGCGTCGGTCGCGGGCTCGGTCGAGCCGATCGCCTCGGCGCCGACCTGCCAGAACTGCCGGTAGCGACCGCGCTGGGGCGCCTCCGCGCGAAAGAAGCTCGACAGGTACCACAGCTTCACCGGCTGCGGGAGCTTGTGCATCCCGTGCTCGACATACGCGCGGCAGACCGGCGCCGTTCCCTCGGGTCGCAGCGTCAGCGAGCGGCCGCCGCCGTCGTCGAACGTATACATCTCCTTGCGCACGATGTCGGTGGCCTCGCCGACGCCGCGCGCGAACAGCTCGGTCGCCTCGAACGTCGGCGTCTCGATCCGCCGATAGCCGGCGGCTTCCAGGATCCGCTTGGCTCGCGCCTCCAGAAGCTCGCGGCGGGCAGCGTCCTCCGGAAGCACGTCGAACGTGCCACGTGGAGCCTGGATCACCGGTTTGTGGCTAGCTCTTGCAGGAACGGGTTCGTCGCGCGCTCGCGACCGAGCGTGGTCAGCCCCATGTGGCCGGGATGCACGACCGTCTCAGCGGGAAAGCTCTCGAGCAGCGTCTCGATCGACGCGCTGAGCGTCGGCCAGTCGCCCCCGGGCAGATCGACGCGGCCCACGGAGCCCTGGAACAGCACATCGCCGGAGAACAGCGCGTTCTCGTTCTTGATCGCATAGGTCACGTGCCCGGGGCTGTGTCCGGGCGTGAACAGCACCTCGATCGCGAGCCCCGCGAGCTCCAGCGTCTCGCCGCCGGCGACCGTGTGGTCCGCCTCGTAGCTCTCGAACGGCCCGAAGCCCGGCCACGGAACATAGTCCATGATGTTGGCGAGGACCTGCGTCTCGAGCTCCGGGCAGTAGACCGGCGCGCCCGTCGCTCGCGCGACCGGGGCGACGGCGCCGACGTGATCGAAGTGGGTGTGGGTGAGCAGGATCGCGTCGACGCGCTCGACGCCCAGCGTCTCGACGGCTCCCAGCAGCCGCTCCGCCTCATCGCCGGGGTCGACGATGACGGCTTGACCGGACCCCTTCTCGCGCACGACGAAGCAGTTCTCCTGCACGGGGCCGACCGTGAACATGCGCGCGTCGATCATTTCGCCGCGGCCTTCTTGCGCTGCCTGCGGCGGTACAGCCACAGCTCCATGTAATAGCCGCCGGGCGTGTAGAGCAGCATCGCGATCACGGCGAACTCCAGCGCATACGCGACCTTGTTGTTCGATTTCACCGTCAGCAGGAGGAACACGAAGAAGATCACGGCCGCGAGCGCCGCGCGGGTGAACGCTCCTCGCCAGGTCGGCGGCGTGTTCAAGCGCTTCTCGCGGGCGCTCATCCGCGACTGCTTCTTGCGCTCCTCGGGTCCGGGCGGACGGCCCGTGCGGCCGCGCGTCTCGATCGTCCCGGCGGCGTTGCCGCGATGCTTCGTGCGGCGCTTTCGTCTGGTCTGAGCCATCGATGATGGAGCTTAGTGCGCGCGGGCCAGTCTGTCCTCGATCGTCGCCATGTTGCGCACCGGCAGCGCCTCGGGATAGCCCTCGAAGGCGGCCGCCGGCGCCAGACCGACGAGCTCGGCTTCGACCGGCGTCGCGTGACGCGCGATCGCATCGATCAACACACGGAGCGGGGTCCGGCGGTAGTCCTCCACGTTGGTCGAGACCTGGGCGACGCCCCGGTGCGCCAGCCACAGCCCGAGCGCCCTCACGGACTCGAGCCCCTCGGGGCCGCCTTCGCGGATCGCGGCGGCGATCGCCCTGGCGTCTTCGACGCTCGCCGGCGGCGCCAGCTCGACGTTGAACGCGACCAGCGGCGGACGGGCCGCCACGAGGACCGCGCCCGCGGTCGGGTGCAGCCGCTGCGGGCCGAAGTCGGCGCGTAGCTCGCCGTCCTCGAGGCGCTGCGCGAGCGCCGCGGGACCGCCCCGGCGCAGCTCGGCGCGCGTTCGCCCGTTGGCGAGGGTCCCGTACAGGAACGCGGGCACGTGGAGCTCGTGGCCGACGCGGTCGGCGAGGAGCAGCGCCTCCGCGCATGCCGCTCCCCGGTCCTCGTCGCGCAGGTAGACGACCGGCGCGACGTCGACGGCCCCGACGCGGGGGTGGATTCCAACGTGGGCGTTGACGTCGACGAGCGTCAGCGCCTCGCGAATGCCCGCCAGGACGGAGCCGGCGAGCGCTCCCTGCTCCGCCGCGACGGTGAACACGCTGCGGTGGTGGTCCGGATCGCGGTGCACATCCAGGAGCCCCGCGCCGAACGCGCGGGCGATCGCGGCGATCGCCGCCTCGTCGCGCCCCTCGGACACATTCGGGACGGCAAGCAGCGTCCTCTTCATGGACCGCTACGCGTCGAGGACGAAACGGCCGTTCTCGAGCACGGGGCGATCGTCGATCTCGAGACTGGCTTCGGTGATGACGACGTCCAGATGGATCGGAACGGCGACGTTGCCGCCGATCCCGGCGCTCGCCCCGAACGCGATGTGCACGGTCCCGAGGATCTTCTCGTCCTCGAGCACGTTGCCGGTCAGCGTCGCGCGGTCGTTGGTGCCGACCCCGAGCTCCGCGAGATTGCGCCCGCGATCGCCGTGGGCGCTCAGCCGCTCGAGATACCTTGGCCCGAGCCCATCGGTGGCACCGGTGATCCGCCCGTCCTCGACGGTGAGGCTCGCGGGCGGGTCGCTGAGGCCAAGCGGCGCGAGGCTCGCGGCGACGATCCGCCCCTCGCCACCGACCGGCGCGATGAAGGCCTCGCCGCATGGCAGGTTGCCGAACGCGCCGGCGGCGGTCAGGGCGCCGTCGTC
This sequence comes from uncultured Solirubrobacterales bacterium, assembly GCA_963849285.1. GTDB lineage: Bacteria > Actinomycetota > Thermoleophilia > Solirubrobacterales > Solirubrobacteraceae > Palsa-465. Next base: position 231,495 of record CAWKGS010000005.1, on the reverse strand, counting down.
GGAGACTCCCCCACGGCCCTCGAGGTTCAGCCGCAGATCGGTCCCGCGCGGGCAGCGCACGTGCGCGGCGGAGGCGCCGCTAAGCAGGTCCGCGACCGCGCGCGAGCGGGATGCCATCACGTCGAAATCGATCGCCATCACCCGCGCCAGCATCTGCTCGGTGACGCCGGGCATCGTCGCGCCGCGCGCACCGACGTCCGTCGCGCGCTTGCGCGCCTGGGTGTGGCTGAGCGATCGCGACGTGGGCGCCATGAACACGTCGCAGACGCTCAGCGCCGCCGCGATCGTCCGCGGCGGCTCGGTGCCGTCGTTCTCGCGCTCCTTCATCACGGCGAGAACCGCGTCGGCCCCGACCCGGGCAGCCTCCGCGCGCAGGGACTCGCCGATCGACCTCGTCCCCTCGTCGACCACCACGAGCACCTGCTCGCCCGGGCGCACGCCCAGGCAGCGGCCCACGACCGCCTCTACTGCCGAATCCAGATCGGACATCGGCGCGGGATTATGTCGTGAGAACCTGCGGAGCCCCGGGTAGCTCTCGCCTGGACGGTCACGAGAGGGAGAGCGATGCCAGAGTCAGAGTCACATACCGCCGAGGCTGAGGACCAGCGCACGGAGCGCGAGGAGGGGCGGACGGAGCGCGACGAGGAGCGGACGGAGCGCGAAGAGGAGCCGGCGGACCGAGAGGACGAGGGCGAGCAGGGCTCACCCCAGGATCGCGTTCTGGAGCATCTGAAGGACGCCCACGCGATCGAGGAACAGGCGCTCAAGCAACTGGAGCGGGCAGTGCAGCTCTGTCAGGACTCGGAGCTCGAGCAGATCTATCGCGATCACCTCGAGGAGACACAGGAGCACTCGAAGCTGATCCACGAGCGGATCGAGGCCTACGACGAGAAGCCTTCGGCCGTGCGCGACCTGACGATGCGCTCGGGCGCGATCGGCTTGCGGCAGCTGGCGGACATCCCGCCCGACACGCCGGTGAAGCTGGCGATGCACTTCTACGCCTTCGAGCACCTCGAGATCGCCAACTACGAGCTGCTGGGCCGGATCGCGAAGGACGCCGGCGACCAGGAGACCGCCGAGGTCGCGAGCAAGATCCTCGAGCAGGAGCGCGAGGCCGCGGAGAAGGTCGGCGGGACCTTCGACCGCGCCGTCGAGCTGCTGCTCGAGAGGACCCCCTCGGCCGAGGGTCGCTGACGCGGAGCACTACACTCGCAGCCGCGCCGGAGTAGCTCAGTCGGTTAGAGCAGCGGAATCATAATCCGCGTGTCGGGGGTTCGAGTCCCTCCTCCGGCATCGGTGGTGTCCTGCTGATTCGCCTGCAAATTCGCACTATTTGATGCGTGAGTTGTCGCTTAGAGCACGCAAAATTGCCTTCTGACCCTCCGGGCTTCACCGCCTGCGTCGTGCCGCGGTAACGTGCGTGAGATGGTGAGCGAGAGTGTCCCGACCGGCGAGGGCGACGACGACCCGCCGCGGTTCAGTTATGTCGTTGGCCGCCTCGATCGAGCGCTGCGGCGGGAGCTCGAGCACTGTTTGGCGCCATTCGGGCTGACCTGGCCGCAGTACACGACTCTGTCGGTGCTTCGGCGTACGAGCGGCTTGTCGAACGCGCAGCTCGCCCGGCGCAGCTACGTCACGCCGCAGTCGATGCTCGAGGTCATCAGCGCGCTGGAGCGCGCCGGCTATCTCGAGCGTGCTCCCTCGCCCGCGCACAGCTGGACGCTCGAGGCTCGCTTGACCTCGGCCGGCCGCGTTCAGCTCGATGCGTGCGACCGCGCCGTCGACGCCATGGAGCGCGAGATGCTCGCCGAGGTTCCCGAGGGCGAGCGTCCGGCGCTCGTCGGGCACCTGATGAGCTGTGTGCGGGCCTTGCACGCCGGCTTCGAGGAGCGCGCCGGCGCGGCGACGTGAGTGTCGCGCCCTGCGGTTGCGCACCGCAGTCAAGAGGCGTAAGCTCGTGCATCAGGTTACCTGAGGCAGGTTCGCCGCGCCGACCGCGGCAAGGCGGGCCACGAGAGGGAGGTTCCATGAGACGTTCTTTCGAGGCGTGGCGCGCCGTACGTGCCCGCCTGTATCCGCGTACTCTGCGGCGGCGCTTGGCATGGTGCGCCGGCGGCCTGGCTGTGCTCGCGAGCGCGGGTGCGATCGGCGCCGGCGCGGCGTCGGCGCAGTCCGGCTCCACTCACTACACGGGCACGCTCCGCGACGGGGCGACGTGGATCGCCGACGTCCCGTCGAGTTGGAATGGCACGCTGCTGCTCTACAGCCACGGCTACGGCCCGCCGGTCGTCCAGCCGTTGCCCGCACCGGTCCAGAACGCGCTGTTGGGGATGGGCTACGCGATCGCCGCGTCCTCGTATGACCCTCACGGTTCGTGGTGGGCGCTCGGCAACGCGGTTCGCGACCAGTTCCAGACGCTCTCGACGGTCGAGCGCACAGTCCTCCCGCACGCGCCGGCGCGGGTCTACGCGCTCGGCGTCTCGATGGGCGGCCTCATCAGCGCGCTCGAGGACCAGAACTCCCACGGACGGATCAACGGAGCGCTGACGACCTGCGGCTTGGTCGGCGGTGGCCTCAACCTCAACCAGTACCAGCTTGATGGCGAGTACGCGATCAGACAGCTTCTCGCCCCTGGGCAGAACATTCAGCTCACGAATTTCGTCGACGGGCCGGCGCAGAACTTCGCCGACAGCAACGCCGCTGCAGCAAAGCTTCTGGCGGCAGCGCAAGCGGCGCAGCAGAGCCCGCAGGGTCGGGCGCGGCTGGCGCTGGCGATGGCGTTCCTCAACGTCTCGCCGTGGGGCGGCTCGACGATCCCGAACATCTACGACTATGCCGGCCAGGAGGCCGGTCAATACCAGGACTACTTCACGGGCCCCCCTGGCTTCAGCGCGATCGCGTTCATCGTGACCGCGCGCGAGCAGATCGAGCAGGCCGCCGGCGGCGAGAGTGCGGGCACCGTCGGGGTGGACTTCGCCCGGCTGCTGCACGAAAGCTCGTACTACCCGGAGGTGCGGGCGCTGTACAACGACGCGGGCCTGAGCCTGCGCGGCGACGTCGCGGCGCTCGAGCGTAACGCGCACCTCCGTCCCGACCGAAGCGCCTACCGCTGGCTGAGCGAGACATCGGTTCCGAACGGTCGCCTGCGGGTGCCCGAGCTGGATATCCACACGATCTCCGACCAGCTCATCCCCGTGCAGAACGAGCGGTGGTACCACGCGCTGGTCGCCCGCGCGGGCGACAGCAACCTCCTGCGCCAGGCGTTCACGCTGTCCCAGGGCCACTGCAACTTCACGCCAGCCGACACGGTCGCGGCGCTGCACGCCCTCGAGACCCGCGTAAATACCGGGAGCTGGGGCAACGTGGCGACCTCGACCTCACTGGACGCAGCGGCCAACGCGCTGCCGACGAGCCTGGGCGGCGGGAACTTCGTCCCGTTCTGGCCCGAGCGGCTCACCGGCGGGCTCCCGCTACTCGCCCGGAACGTCTTCGGCGCGTTGGGCCAGAACCGCCAGGTCCGGCCCGACCGGCCGTCACCACGGACACGCGGTCGCGTCTAGGCGCGCGGCTGCGCTGCAACGCGGGGGTGCCGCCCGGAGAGGGCGGCGCCCCCCACCCTGTGAGCCTGTCGACCCGCATTCGCCATCCTCAGAGCAGATCCTAGAGCCGGTCACCGCGCACTCGCGGCTCCTCCGGCATCGCCTCGCTAGGCAGCGCGTCGCGCGATCGCGGTCTCCAGGTTGTCCAGCTCGTTGCCGCGTCCGGCGAGTATTCGCTGTGTCCAGGTCTCGTCGTGCATCGGGTCGACGGTCATCACCACTCTGGTGCGATCGCCCTCGGGCTCGATGTCGACGACGGTCAGATGTTCGTATGGCTCGTGGCCGGGCACGAAGTCGATCAGCGAAACGTAGGCGAGGCGCGTTGGCGGTGAGACCTCGGTGAACGTCTTGCGCGCCTCGGTCGATAGCGGCATCCCGGCGTTGTTCATGAACTCGACCTGCTCCGGCGCGGTCGCCCTCATCGTGTAGACGAGCTGCCCGCCGGGCCTCAGCTCCAGTTCGCTGACGTGGTTCTCGAAGCCGTCGGGTGCCCACCACTCCTCGATGCCGGCGGCGGTGGTCCAAAGGTCCCAGACGAGCTGGGGTAAGGCGTCGTAGCTGCGCTCGAGCTGGATCGCGTTGGCGCTGGGTCGTGGGTCGGTGGCCATCGTGCCCTCCTCGATCGGGTTGGTCATGGATGTTCGCCGATCAGGTGCGGCGGAACGTCCTGGCCGCGACCGCGAGCGGCTCGCGCACCACGTCGTAGCCGAGGAGCCCGAACACGCTGCCCGCGGGCACGGTGAGGTCGAGCCCATCGAGCGCGACCACCTCTCCGAAGCGCTTGCCCGAGCGCGTGGACCTCGAGCGCGTCACTCGTGGTCCGGCCCTCCCGAGCGAAGCTCCGCGGCGCGCCCAGCCTCGCGGCGGATCGCGATGTCTCCGAACCCCGTCCTCGCGCGTACCTCGACGTGCTGGTCGGCCGACCCGGGACCATCGCTCGCCTCGAGGCCGTTGTGGACATGACCGTAGGACGTGTGGAGGTCAAGCCAGGCCGCGACCCCGTCGGCGATTCCGACGTCGATATGCCCGGTTGCGGTCGCCGCGACCAGCGACCCGCGATGGATGCTTCCGACGCGGATGTTGCCGTTGGCTGTCTTGGCGGTGACCGAGCCATGCGACTGCCCGACATCGATGTCGCCGTTCGCCGCCTTCACCTCCAGGTCGCCGCCGACAACGGCAACGCGGGTGTCGCCGTTGGAGTTCTTGATCACCACCGCGCCATCGATCGCGCCGACGCGAACGTCGCCCGTGGCGGTCACCAGCTCGGCGTCCCCGGTAACGCCCTCGACCTCGATGTCGCCCGCCGTCGCGAGCTTCACGCACGTGGCACGATCGACGCTGATCGCGCCCGCGCTGCTCTTCAATTCGCAGCGCCCGAGCGAACCGGTGCAGCGATATCCGCCGGCCGCGGTGTGGCCGCTCAGATCCGATCCAGCGGGGAGCTCGATCTCGACGTCGATCGACCCGGCATCGGTGAAGGGGCTTCGCTCCCGCAGCCGCCGGGGTCCCTTGACCAGCAGCCTGCCATCGGCGTACTGGATCCGCGTCTGCTCCGCGGCGGTCACGTCGTCGCGCCTGGAGGAGTCGCTCGGCCGCAGCTGCACGGTCGTGTCCGCGCGCTCGGTGGCGGCGACGCGGACGTCGGCGACCCGCAACTCGAGCACGACCGAGATGGGTTCTGGTGTCTGGAAGTGAGACATGTCAGATGAGTCCTAGGAGTCGTTGGTTTCAGTCCAATGGGAAGCCGCGCGCTGCTCAGCGCCCCCAGCCGGTGTAGCGCTGGCCCGAGCGCGCGGTCCGTCGCTCGCTGGGCGCTCTCGGCTGACCGCGGTCGACGGCCGCCGCGACCGCGCGCACGAGCCACGCGTTGATCGACAGGCCCTCGCGATCGGCGCTGTGCTCGACCCGGCTCTTGAGCTGATCCGGCAGTCGTAGGTTGATCCGCGCGAGCCCTCCCTCCCCGGACGCGGCCGCCCCGCCGCTCGTGGCCGCTCCCGCGGGCGGGTCAAGGCTCTCGGCCTGCTCGCCCGCCGTCTCGGAGGCCGGGAGCGCGACCACGAACTCGGGATCGCTCCCCCGCAGCCGCAGCTCGACCGAGCCGGGAGCCAGCTCGCTGGTGATCTCGGCAGCCGCGGCCGAGAGTGCGTCCAGCAGGGTCAGCCGGACCGCCGGTTCCAGCGCGGCCGTCAGCCGCTGCGCGAGCGAACGCGCCTCCTCACCACCGGCCGAGGCGGCCACCGCCAGCTGCTCGCGGAGTCTCTCTACGTACGCTTCGAGTTCCATGGCATCATTATGGCATCGAAATGATGCCATATCAAGTGCCTATTTGATGCCAACGCTGCTCTGGTCCAGCCAGCCGCTGGGATCACCTCATACTCCCTGCTGATGTTGGCCCCGCTCGCACCGGCGTCATGACCCACGCGCAAGCCGCCCGGGCGCTGGCCGCCCGCGATCCGGTGATGGCGCGGTTGCTCGAGGCGGTCGGGCCCCCCGCGCTGCGAAAGCGCGCATCGACCCCATTCGAGGCGCTCGTGCGAGCGATCGTCTACCAGCAGCTCGCGGGAGCGGCCGCGGGTGCGATCCACGGGCGCCTGATCGCCGCGCTCGACGGCGACGTACGCCCCGAGCGGCTGCTCGAGCTGAGCGATCCGGCGCTCAGGACCGTCGGGCTGTCGGGAGGCAAGGTCGCCTCTTTACGCGACCTCGCCGCCAAGTCGCTCGACGGCACGCTCGTCCTCTCCCCGCGCGGGCTCTCCCGGCTCAGCGACGAAGAGATCACGGCCCGCCTCACCACGGTGCGCGGAATCGGCAAGTGGACCGCCGACATGTTCCTGCTCTTGCAGCTGCGCCGGCTCGACGTCTGGCCGACGGGGGACTTCGGCGTGCGCCGCGGGTACGGCCTCGCCTGGGGTGTGCCGATGCCGACCGCGCGCGAGCTCGAGCCGCTCGGCGATCCGCACCGGCCGTACCGGTCAGTCGTCGCCTGGTATTGCTGGCGCGCAGTGGAGCTGTATGCGGGCGCAGCCGAGAGCGCGGTCACGCGCTGAGCGCGAGCGCGCCGCGCGAACTTTGGCAAATCGAACCCGACAGGTGGGACCGATTTGCCAAAGTTCAGCCGCGGGTCCGCCCCGCACCCCCCGTTGTGCGTTGCACCCCTCGGCTACCGCCCGCCGGATCGCGATGCGGCCACGAGCGTCAGCAGCTCGTACGCGATCGCCGCACCATGCAGCGCGGTCACCTCGCCGCGCGAGTCATACGGTGGCGAGACCTCGACGACGTCGAAGCCGCAGAAGGAGATCCCGCAGAGCGAGCGGATGAACCCGAGCGCCTCGCGCGGGTGCAGGCCGGCAACCTCGGGCGTCCCGGTGCCGGGCGCGAACGCGGGATCGAGCACGTCGATGTCGAACGAGAGGTAGACGGGGCCCTGACCGATCCGCCGCCTGACGCGCTCGCCGTACGCCTGCGGCGAGAGCGCTTGCAGCTCCTCCCCCGGGATCACCTCGAACCCCATCTCCCTCGGCACGTCGAGGTCGGCGGCGGCGTAGAGCGGCCCGCGCATCCCCGCCAGCACCGAGCGCGAGGGGTCGAGCAGTCCTTCTTCGACGGCACGACGGAACACCGTCCCGTGGAAATAGCGCTCCCCGTAGTACTGATCCCACGTGTCCGCGTGCGCGTCGAGCAGGACGAGCGCGACCGGCCCGTGGACCGCCGCGTGGGCCCGCAGCTCTCCCAGCACGATCGAATGATCGCCGCCGAGCACGAGCGGCACGATCCCCGCGCGGAGCACCGGCTGCAGGCCGGCGTCGATCTGCTCCGTCGTCCGCAGCGCGTTGCCGGGAGTGATCAGGAGATCCCCGGCGTCGACCGACGAGATCGTCCCGAACACGTCGATGTCGACCGCCGGGTTGTACGGACGGAGCAACGCCGAAATCGAGCGGATCGCCTCGGGACCGAAGCGGGCCCCGGGCCTGAAGCTCGTTGCCGTGTCGAACGGAATCCCGATCACCGCCACGTCGACCCCGTCCTGCGGGAGCTGAACGTGCGGCAGCCTCCCGAACGTCCGGATGCCGGCGTAGCGCGGACCCAGGCTCGCGTCCGGCGGCTGAAAGCGCGGGCCGGCGCCGGTCATCTCACGTGCGGCTGGAGTGCCGCGACTGGGTCAGGCTCGGCTCGCCGAGAGCCGTGCGGAGCGAGTCGATGTCCTTGGCGCCGAACACGATCCGATTCCTCGTGGCGACGTACACCAGGTCTAGGTTGATGCCGGCCTTAGCGATCCGCCGCGTCAGGTCGGCGAGCACCCCCGGCCGGTCCTCCGCGTCCACGACCACGACCTCGCGCTCGCGCGTGATCGCGAGGTGCGAGATCGCCAGCGAATGCTTCGCGGCCTCGGCATGCGGCACCAGGATGTGGATCTCCGCGCGCTGCCCTCCGCCGACGAACGTCGCCGCGGCGATGTTCACGCCCGCATCGTTGATGGCGGCCGCCACCTCCGCCAGCGCTCCCGGGCTGTTCTCGACGTCGATGATCAGGTCGAATGCCATCGCTGGATGCGCTCGCAGCCTACACGCCGGCCGGTCCCGCGGGAACGGGCTCCGGCGGGCGCGCCGCCGCGGTGTCCGCGCCCCCGTCCGCTACCTTGAGCAACCGGGTGGCCCGCTTCTTCGTCCTTCTCCGCCGCGCCGGCGGCCCGCTCGCGATCACCGGCGTGAGCCTGCTCGTGCTGTTCGCCTCGCCCGCGGCGATAGCGGGCGCCGACCGCCTACCAGCAGGTGCTGCGCGCGTACGAGCTCACGGGAGGAGTGTCGGCGTGCCAGTTCTCGAGCGCCCAGCTCGCGGCGGCCCTGAAGGGCGTCGACACCTACGACGCGCAGTATTTCCAGGACTTCACCAACGCGATCAACTCCGCGCTCGGGGTCCGGGCGGCAGGAGGCTGCCAGAAGACTCACGCTCGGGCGCAGCCCGCGTCGGCCAGGGCTACGACAGCGCTCGCGCCGCCCGGATCGGTGACGGCCGCGACCGATGCGGGCGTGCCGGCGCCGATCGTGCTGATGGCGGTGATCGGAGGGCTGATCGCGCTCGCGGCCGCGATCGGGTCGTTGGTCCGGCTCGGCGAGCGCCGGCGAACCCGCTGAGCCGGTCCCTCCCGGACGTCGCAACCGGCTCAAGAACCGCCAGCGCGCCGCTAGGGCCGGCCGACCGCGCTGATCGCGGCGAGGGCGTTGATCGCAGCGAACATGATCACGCCGGGCAGCAGCGCGTGCACGACGCCCCCGACCGCGGTCCCCGCAGACGCCACGACCAGCGCGATGCTCGAGACCGTCGTCAGCACCTGGGCCCTGAGCGCATCCGGGGAGTGGCGCTGGCGCAAGGCGATCGTGCCCGAGTACGCCGGCCCCTCGAGGCAGCCGGTGAGGAACACGAGAGCGATCCCAAGCACCAGCGTGTGAGCGAGCAGCCACGTGAACGCCGAGATTCCGAGGACGGCGTACGACAGTCCGACACGGCGCAGCGATGGTGCTCGCCGACCGACGAACGTCCCCACGACCGAACCGGACGCCACTCCCGCCCACAGGTATCCCGCCGCGTTCGCGCCGGCATGCAGCGTCCGCGACGCATAGAACGGAAACACGACGATCATCAACCCCCAGCCGAAGCCGGCGAACGCGCTTCCAAGCGCGGTCGCACGCAACACGCGATTGCCCCGGAGCACGGCCAGCCCGTCGCGAAGCGCGCGGCCGAAGCTCTCCGCGCGCTGCGATGGCCGGGCCTCGAACACCGGGTTGATCGCGATCAGGCACGCGACCAGCGCCGTCATGATCGCTTGCACCTCGATCGCGACGGTGGGGCTCCAGGCGCCGGCGATCAAACCCGCCATTGCGGGGCCGACCATGAACGAGATGTTCAGGCTCGATGCTTCGATCGCGCTCGCCGCATCGAGTAGTTCCGGTCCCGCGATCTCCGCCAGCGCGCTGAAGAAACTGCCCGTGCTGAGCGGCCGGGTGAGGCTGTAGACCACCGCGCACGCGGGAAGCGTCCAGTCCGGCGCGTGCCCCGCGAGCGCGAGGATCGCGAGGAGGCCGACCACGCTCAGGAGCTGGTCGGCGACGATCAGCGCCCTTCTGCGCGTGGCGACATCGAGCCATGCGCCGAGCACCGGCCCGCTCAGCGCCCCCGGCAGGGTGGCCGCCGCGGCGGTGGCGCCGGCGAGCGGCGCGCTGTGGGTGCGTGCCAGCACCAGCAGGACGCCCGCGACGTTGAACATCGTCCCGCTCATGCGAGCAAGCCACACCGTTACCACGAAGCCCGGGTACCTCGGCCTGCGCAGCAGCGCGAGGAACTCCGACGGACGATGAGCGCTCGCGGACGACACGCTGAGGCCGGCCCGAGCGCCGGGGGCTATCGGGCCGCGCGGGCCGCGGCCAGCTCGCGCGCGATCGACGCCTTGAACAGCGATGCGTCGACGGCGACGGTGATCAGCTCGAATCCCTCCGCCGCGCGCGCCTGCGCCGCCGCGCCGCCCGCGCAGTGCATGCCCGCGATCAGGCCGTGCGCGTGCGCTACCTCGCGAACCCGAGTGATCGCGTCCTCCAACCGCGCGTGGCCGATCGCCGGGGGCGGGAGCCCCAGCGCGAGCGACAGGTCCGAGGGGCCGATGTAGAGCCCGTCCAGCCCCCGGGTCGAAGCGATCTCCTCGAGCCGCTCGAGCCCGTCCCGCGTCTCGATCATCGCGAAGCACAGCACCCCTGCCGCGAGATCGGCCGGGGCGGCCGAGCCGAGCGCGAGGTCCGCGCGCACCGGCCCGTAGGACCGCGTGCCCTCCGGCGGATACCGGCACGCCGACACCGCGCGCGCGGCCTCCTCGGCACTGTCGACGAGCGGCACGATCACGCCGCCGGCGCCGAGATCGAGCGCGCGCATGATCAGCCACGGCTCCGACCAGGCGAGCCTGGCGAGCGGCGTGGACCCCGCCGCCGTGATCGCCTGGAACATGGACACCATCGTCCGCTCGTCGCTGAGCCCGTGCTGGAGGTCGACGCAGACGTAGTCGTAACCGGCCGCCGCCGTGAGCTCCGCCGTCAGTGAGCTGTCGATCCCCGCCCAGAGCCCGAAGGCCGGCTCGCCGCCCTCCCACTTCGCTCGCAGGCGCGCGCCGCCGCGTCTCCTGTTCGCATCCAAGTCCATGGCCGGCCGAGCTTACCGGCGGTAAGGCGAGGCCGCCGGCCGCTCGTCGGTCCACAGCCCAGCCTGCTCGAGCTGAGCGGCGAGCGCGTACAGCACGTGCTCCTCCCCGGGGCGGCCGACGAGCTGGATCGAGAGCGGCAGCCCGTCGGTGCCGACGCCGGCGGGCAGCGCGATCGCCGGCTGGCCGGTCAGGTTGAAGATCGGCGTCCACGGCGTGAACCGTCCGGCGAGCCCGAGTGCCCGAGGCACCGCGCGCCCGAAGCCGCCCTCGGCCGTGAGCGCGGTCTTCGCGAGCGCCGGCGTCACCAGCACGTCGACCTCCCGCCAGAGCCCGAGGATGCGCTGGGTGGTCCGGGCGCGGCTGGCCAGCAGCGCATGCCGGCGGGCGCTCGGTACCAGCGATCGGCCCCCCGCGGCCAGCTGGCGCGTGAGCGGCTCGAGCAGCGAGCGATCGGGCACCGTCAGCGAGTCCTCGTAGATCCCGCGCATCCACATCTGGGTGAACTCGACCGACGCCAGTCCATACGCCGGATCGCGCTCGGAGACGTCGTGGCCGAGTTGCTCGACGATCCGCGAGGCTCGCTCCCATGCCACCCGCTGGTCGGTGGAGAGCCGCGCGAACGGCGCTGCCGCGGGCGGTACCTTGCGCGAGGTCGCGATTCGCAGCCGCGGGGGCGCGCTGGAAGCCGCCTCGAGATAGGAGACGGGCGGCGGCGTGGGCGCGTCCGGATCATCGGGCGCGGCGCCCTGGATGACGTCCAGCAGCAGCGCGCTGTCACGGACGCCGCGGCTCAGCGCCCCGAGCACGCTCAGCCCCAGCCAGTGCTCGCGGTGCGGCGCCAGCGAGACGCGGCCGCGGGTCGGTTTCATCCCCACCAGCCCGCAACACGCGGCCGGGATCCTGATCGATCCGCCCCCGTCGGATCCGGTGGCGGCGGCGACCATGCCGGCGGCGACCGCGACCGCCGACCCTCCGCTCGACCCTCCGGGCGTGCGCTCTGCGTTCCACGGGTTGCGGGTCACGCCGTTGGCGGCGCTCGCCGTCCAGGGCCAGATCATCAGCTCCGGGACGTTCGTGATCCCGATCGGGATCGCGCCCGCCGCCCGAAGGCGGCGCACGATCTCGCTGTCCGCGACGGCGGGTGGACCGTGGGATCGCGAGCCGCGCGTCGCGCGCTGACCGGCGATCTCCTGGTCGTCCTTGATCGCGATCGGCACCCCCGCGAGCGGTCCGTCGGTCGGGGCCCTGGCGGCCTCCTCCAGCGCGCGCTCGCCGAAGGTCACGCGGAACGCGCCCAGCTGCGGATCGAGCCCCTCGATCCGTCGCAGGCTGAGCTCGACCAGCTCGCGCGGTGAGACCTCTCCGGCGCGCACCCGCTCGGCGATCGCCGCCGGGCCCGCGAAGATCAGCTCCTCGTCGGGTCCCATCAGCGCAGTGCGGTCAGCAGCTGCCCGATCGCGCGGGGATAGCGGTAGGCGATGCCGCCGTGCTTGCCGTCGAACAGCTCCAGCGAGTGCTCGATCCCGAGCTTCGAGAGCTCCTGCGAGAACGCCTGCGCGCCGAGATCGAGGAAGTACTCGTCGCTGCGACCGGCGTCGAGGTAGATGAGCCGCATGCTGCGCAGCTCCTCTGCGTGCGCGGCCGCCATCCGCACCGGATCGTGGGCCAGCCATCGCTCCCAGATCTCGGGCACGATCCGGCCCGTCGAGATCTCGAACGGCAGCAGCGCCTCGCCGGGCCGTTGCGGATCGGGCGAGTACGCGCACGCGTAGCCGTACATCTCGAACGGGGAGCCGTAGCGCGACCAGTCGAAGTGGTCTGCCTCCGCCAGGCGCTCGAAGAAGGTCTCATAGGAACCGTCGAAGTCGTCGCGCAGCTGGCGCGCGATGACCGGGAACTCGCGCAGGTAGCAGCACTCGAACAGCGCGTCGCCGGCGTGCGAGGCGAGCGCGCCGAAGACGTCGGGGCGCAGCATCGGGACGACCATCGCGCCGTAGCCGCCCGACGACTTGCCGGCGATCGCGCGATGGTCGCGGTCGGGGATCGTCGGGTAGCGGGCGTCCACGAACTCGACGATCTCGTCGCAGAGGTAGTCGAGGTACCGGCCGGTGCCCGTCGAGTTCAGGTACTGCGAGCCGCCCCGCGAGGTCCAGGCATCGACGAACACGACGATCCCGTCGGGGGCGTCGCCCGCCGAGAACATCGCGTCCAGCCGCTCGACGATCGTCGGCTCGAACGGTTCGCGCCGGGCCAGCCACATGTCAGCCTGACCGGTGAACCCCTGAATCACGTACACGGCCGGTACGCGCTCGCCGTCCTCGACCCCGGGTGAGCGGTACACGTACAACGGCCGGCGCGTGGGATCGCCCAGCGGATTGCCCGCGAGCAGCTCGGACTCGACCACCAGCTCGTCGAGCGTGCCGTTCAGCGAGCGCGCCCAGGGCGCCCCGGCGGGAGGGTCCGTCTCTCTGAGCGTCATCGAGCCTGCACGCTATCTGACACCCCTTCCAATCGGGCGGCAAACCCGTTTGTATAGTGCGAAGGGTCCCTCCCACGAACGAGATCCGGCAATGACCGACCGCCTTCAGACCGATAGCGCAAACGGCGCCGGACCTGATCTCGACGCGGCCGAGACCGGTGAGTGGCTCGAGGCGCTGGACGCGGTCGTCGCGCACGACGGACCGGCGCGCGCACGACACATCCTCGAGCGCGTAGTCGAGCGCGCGCAGCATGCCGGGACGGGCCCGATCTCGAGCCTCAACACGCCGTACGTGAACACGATCCCGGCCGAGCGCGAGGCCAAGCTCCCGACCGACCCAGCGGTCGAGCGACGGTTGCGGTCGATCATCCGCTGGAACGCGATCGCGATGGTCCTGCGCGCGAACAAGGAGTCCTCCGAGCTCGGCGGCCACATCGCCTCCTATCAGTCGCTGGCGACGCTCTACGAGGTCGGCTTCAACCACTTCTGGCGCGGGGCCTCGAGCGACCACGGCGGGGACCTCGTCTACTTCCAGGGTCACTCATCCCCGGGCAACTACGCGCGCGCGTACCTGGAGGGGCGGCTCACCGAGGCGCAGCTCGACGGCTTCCGCCAGGAGGTCTCCGTCGGCGGCGGGCTCAGCTCCTATCCGCACCCGTGGCTGATGCCGGAGTTCTGGCAGTTCCCCACGGTCTCGCTCGGGATCGGCGCGATCACCTCGATCTATCAGGCGCGGTTCATGAAGTACCTGACCGCGCGAGGCCTCACCGACACCACCGGCAGGAAGGTGTGGGCCTTCCTCGGCGACGGCGAGATGGACGAGCCCGAGTCGATGGGCGCGATCGGCCTGGCGGGGCGCGAGCGGCTCGACAACCTGATCTGGGTCGTCAACTGCAACCTGCAGCGACTCGACGGGCCTGTCCGCGGCAACGGCAAGATCATCCAGGAGCTCGAGTCCGACTTTCGCGGCGCCGGCTGGAATGTGATCAAGGTGATCTGGGGCTCGCGCTGGGACCCGCTGCTCGCGCAGGACGCCGATGGGCGGCTCGTCAATGTGATGCAGGAGTGCGTCGACGGCGAGTACCAGACGTTCAAGTCCCGCGACGGCGCCTATGTGCGCGAGTACTTCTTCGGTCGCGACCCGGTCCTGCTCGAGCGCGTCGCGCACATGTCAGACGACGAGATCTGGCTGCTGAACCGCGGAGGCCTCGACCAGCAGAAGGTGTACGCCGCCTACCACGAGGCGGTGCGGCACACCGGCCAGCCGACGGTGATCCTGGCCAAGACGATCAAGGGCTACGGGATGGGCGTCTCCGGTGAGGGGCAGATGATCACCCACCAGGCCAAGAAGATGACCGAGGACGCGCTGCTGGCGTTCCGCGATCGCTTCGAGCTGCCGCTCACCGACGAGCAGGTCCGCGGCGCGGAGTACTACAAGCCCCCGCAGGACTCTCCCGAGATGCAACTGATGCGCGAGTGCCGAGAGCGGCTCGGCGGTTCCCTCCCGGCCCGCCGCCGGCAAGCGGAGCCGTTGCCGGTGCCCGAGCTGGAGCTGTTCGGCGCGCAGCTGGAGGGCAGCGGCGACCGCGAGATCTCCAGCACGATGGCGTTCGTGCGGATCCTTGCCGCCCTCCTGCGCGACAAGCAGTTCGGCCGGCACGTGGTCCCGATCATCCCCGACGAGTCGCGCACATTCGGGATGGAGGGCCTGTTCCGGCAGATCGGCATCTACGCGCCGTTCGGGCAGCTCTACCAGCCGCAGGACTCCGAGCAGCTGATGTTCTACCGGGAGGACGAGCACGGCCAGATCCTCGAGGAGGGGATCACCGAGGCCGGCTCGATCTCCTCGTTCATCGCGGCGGGCACCAGCTACAGCGCTCACGACGTGCAGATGGTCCCGTTCTACATCTACTACTCGATGTTCGGCTACCAGCGCGTCGGCGACCTCGTCTGGGCGGCCGCCGACTCCCGGGCGCGAGGCTTCCTGCTGGGAGGGACCGCAGGCCGCACCACCCTGAACGGCGAAGGCCTCCAGCACGAGGACGGCCACAGCCACGTGCTGTTCTCGGTCGTGCCGAACTGCCGGGCCTACGACCCCACCTTCGGCTACGAGCTGGCCGTGATCATCCAGGACGGCATGCGCCGGATGTTCGCCGAGCAGGAGGACGTCTTCTACTACCTGACCCTCATGAACGAGAACTACCCGCATCCGCCGATGCCGGCCGGCGCACGAGAGGGGATCCTGCGCGGTATGTACCTGCTGCGGGAATCGGCGGCGGATGGTCCCCGGGTCCAGCTGCTCGGCTCCGGGACGATCCTGAACGAGGTGCTCGCCGCAGCCTCGCTGCTCGAGGAGGGGTTCGGCGTCGCGGCGGACGTGTGGAGCGTGACGTCGTTCACCGAGCTTCGCCGGGACGGGCTCGAGGTGGAACGCTGGAACATGCTGCATCCGCTCTCCGAGCAGCGGCGCGCGTACGTGTCCGAGTGCCTGTCCGCGCGCGAGGGACCGGTCGTCGCCTCGACCGACTACGTCCGCGCCTTCGCCGATCAGATCAGGCAGTGGGTCCCGGGGTCCTATCGAGTGCTCGGCACCGACGGCTTCGGCCGCAGCGATTACCGCCGGGCGCTTCGCCGGTTCTTCGAGGTCGACCGCCACTACGTCGCGATCGCCGCGCTGAAGCAGCTCGCCGACCAGGGCGCGATCGAACCGGCCCGTGTCCTCGAGGCGATCGAGCGCTTCGAGATCGATCCCGACGCCCCGATGCCGACGACGGTATGAGCGCCACGGACGTGATTTCGGTCGAGGTTCCCGACATCGGAGACTTCGACGATGTCCCGATCATCGAGATCCATGTCTCCCCCGGCGACACCGTCGCGGTCGACGATCCGCTGCTGACGCTCGAGTCCGACAAGGCGACCATGGACGTGCCGGCGCCGTTCGCGGGCGTGGTGCGAGACCTTCAGGTGAAGATCGGCGACCGCGTCTCGCAGGGCACGGCGCTGCTGACGCTCGAGCCTTCGGCGGACAGCGCACGGGAGGGGGACACCAAGGCCTCGGCCGTCGCCTCGGAGGGCGCGCCCAACGAGGCGAGCGCGCCGGACTCGGTGGCGAGCGCGATCCAGGCCGAGACCGCGTCGGGCGAGGAGCAGGAGGCAGCGCCCGCGCCGGCCACGGACGAGGACGGCCGCCGGGCCGTCTACGCGAGCCCGGCCGTACGGCGGTTGGCCCGCGAGCGCGGCATCGAGCTCGCGCAGGTGCGCGGCACCGGCCGCAAGGGGCGGATCACGAAGCTCGACGTGGAGGAGTTCGTCGAAAAGGGACCAGCCACGCCCTCGGGGAGCGCCCCCGGGATCGGGCTCTCGCTGCCGCCCTGGCCGTCGATCGACTTCGAGAAGTTCGGGCCGGTCGAGCGGGTGCAGCGCTCCCGGATCCAGCGGATCTCGGCGCCCAACCTGGCCCGCAACTGGGTGATGATCCCGCACGTCACCCACAACGACGAGGCCGACATCACCGAGCTCGAGGCGTGGCGCAAGCGCCTGAACGCCGAGCAGGCCGACGCCGGCGCGGCCCGATCGAGCGAGGCCGGAGACCGAGCGGACGGCAAGCCGGCGAAGGTGACGATGGTCTCCTTCCTGATCGTCGCCTCGGTGGCGACGCTGCGGGAGTTCCCGGTTTTCAACTCCTCGCTCGACGGTGAGGAGCTCGTGCTGAAGCGCTATTACAACATCGGGTTCGCCGCGGACACGCCCGGCGGCCTGGTGGTGCCGGTGATCAAGGACGCCGACAAAAAGGGTTTGCTGGAGATCGCGGCCGAGCTGACCGAGCTGTCCGGGAAGGCCCGCGCCGGCAAGCTCTCCCCAGGCGAGATGCAGGGCTCGACGTTCACGATCTCCTCGCTCGGCGGGATCGGCGGCACCTCGTTCACCCCGATCGTCAACGCACCCGAGGTCGCGATCCTCGGCGCCACCCGCGCGGCGATGAAGCCCGTCTGGGACGGCTCGGCGTTCGTGCCGCGCCTGCTCCTCCCCCTGTCGCTGTCCTATGACCACCGGGTGATCGACGGTGCGGCGGCTGCCCGGTTCGTCGCTCACCTGGTCGGCGTGATGAGCGATCTGCGCAGAGCGCTGCTGTGATCGAGGTCCGCGTTCCGGACATCGGTGATTTCACCGACGTCCCGGTGATCGAGATCCACGTCTCCGCCGGCGATGAGATCGCCGTCGAGGACCCGCTCGTCACGCTCGAGTCCGACAAGGCGACGATGGACGTGCCGGCGCCCTTCGCCGGCGTCGTCAAGCAGCTCAGCGTGAAGATCGGGGATCGGGTCTCCGAGGGCAGCGTGCTGCTGCTGCTCGAGTCAGACGGCGCAGGACCGAGCGCTGAGCGCGATCACGCCGACGCGTCCGCCGGCGCTTCGGTCGAACGCGAACCGGCCCCGCCACCGCAGGGCGCGGACGGCGCGGAGGGCGATCACGACTTCGACGTGGTCGTGATCGGCTCCGGCCCCGGCGGCTACACCGCCGCCTTCCGCGCGGCGGACCTGGGCCTCCGGACCGCGCTGATCGAGCGCTACGAGCAGCTCGGAGGCGTTTGCCTGAACGTCGGCTGCATTCCCTCGAAGGCGCTGCTACACGCGGCGCGCGTGGTCGCCGAGGCCCAGGAGATGGCCGAGCACGGGATCTCCTTCGGCAAGCCCAAGATCGATCTGGACGGCCTTCGCTCGTGGAAGGAGTCGGTGGTCGGCAAGCTCACGGGCGGCGTCGCGGGGCTCGCCCGCTCACGCAATGTCGAGGTGATCCACGGCCTCGCCCGGTTCGACGGTCCACACACGCTTGTGGTCGGGGAGCGGACCGTCAGCTTCGCCAGCTGCATCATCGCCGTCGGCTCATCGGTCGCCCGGCTGCCGTTCCTGCCCGACGACCCGCGGGTGATCGACTCGACCGGCGCGCTCGCGATCGGCGAGATCCCCAAGCGGCTCTTGGTGATCGGGGGCGGAATCATCGGACTGGAGATGGCGACCGTGTACGACGCGGTCGGCTCTCGCGTGACTGTGGTGGAGCTGCTCGACCAGCTGCTGCCGGGCTGCGATCCGGACCTCGTCAGGCCGCTACAGAAACGGATAACGGAGCGCTACGAGGCGGTCCACGTGGAGACCGAGGTGGTTTCGGTCAAGGCGCTGAAGAGCGGTCTGAAGGTGGAGCTCTCAGGCGGCGCCGCCGAGGTCTACGACCAGGTCCTCGTCGCGGTCGGGCGGACGCCGAACGGAGGGCTGATCGGCGCGGAGGCCGCCGGCGTTAACGTCGACTCGCGCGGGTTCATCCCGGTCGACCGCCAGATGCGCACCAATGTCCCGTGGATCTATGCGATCGGCGACGTCGTCGGTGCGCCGATGCTCGCCCACAAGGCCTCGCACGAGGGGAAGGTCGCGGCCGAGGTGATCGCCGAGGTGCCGGGCGCCGAGTTCGACCCGCGCGCGATCCCATCGGTCGCCTACACCGACCCCGAGGTCGCCTGGATGGGCTTGACCGAGTCCCGTGCCCGGAGCGAGGGCGTGGAGTACGAGAAGGCGACGATCCCCTGGGGAGCCTCGGGACGGGCGCTGGGCCTCGGCCGTCCGGAGGGCATGACCAAGCTCCTGTTCGAGCCCGGTTCTCGGCGTCTGCTCGGGGCCGGCGTGGTCGGCGTCGGCGCCGGCGAGCTGATCGCGGAGACGGTCCTGGCGATCGAGATGGGCGCCGACGCGCAGGACATCGGCCTCACGATCCACCCCCACCCCACGCTCACCGAGACGATCATGTTCGCCGCGGAGATGGTGGAGGGCACCGTCACCGACCTGCTGCCGCAGCGTCGCGCCGCGCGCTGAATCGGGCCCGACCTGCGTCGCGCGCTGAGCCCTCGGGCCGACCTGCGCCGCGGCGCGGGTGGGCTGGCTCGCGCTGCTACTGGCGGCCGCGCCGGCGGAACAGGGCGGCCATTGCGGCGCCCGCGCCCGCGAGCTTGAGGATCCGCCGCGCCCGCGATCCGCGCTGCAGGGAGATTCGGGGCCGATAACCGGGCGGGGGCGCGGGGATCGCGTAGTCCTCGGCCGAGAGGACGTCGTGGGGCTCCTCGATCCCGGTCGGATCGGAGGGCAGGACCACCGGGCGAGGATCCAGCGAGGGGTCGGGGCCGGGCAACCCGAACGCCTCCGCCGCAAGCACGTCGTGCGCGGGTTCCTCCGCGGGCGTTTTCGTCTCGGACATCCCGTCAATGATCCCAAATGTCGAGCCCGCCGGCGCGGCAGCGCTCATGCGATGTGGGCTTTCAACCCGGAGCCGGGTAAGCCCGACTCCCGCTCGCATGCCGCGAGTCTGCGAGTTCGCATGCTGCGAGCATGCAAGTCCTCTTCCCCGGGCCGTCTGCCGACCGTGGCGCTGCAAGGTCCACCGTGGAGTTCGCTAATCTAAGTCGGGTCGACTGAGATCCTCCCGCGGGTCTGGTATCCTTGACTTACTCTTCGTAAGCAACTAGCGAAAGTGAACATTTGATGAGCCGACTACTTCTTGTCCCGCTCGACGACGCCGTCGTCTTTCCGGGCATGTCGCTCACGCTCGCCGTCGATGTCGGTGACGAGGAGCGCGTGTTCCTCGTGCCGCGTCACGAGCAGGAATTCGCCGGCGTTGGCACCGTCGCCGAGGTAGCCGAGCGCGTCCGCCTGCCCGGCGGAGCCCGCGCGGTGGCGCTTCAGGGCCTTCACCGTGGTGTCGCCGGCGCGGCTCAGACGCTTCCCGACGGGCGCCTCTACGTCGAGGTCGACGAGCGTCCCGACGACGTGCCCGTCGACGGCAAGACGCGCAACCTCGAGCGCGAGTACCGCGCGGTGGTGGAGGAGATCCTCGAACTGCGCGGCGACGACGGGCGCATCGCCGCGTTCGTGCGCAGTATCACCGAGCCGGGCGCCCTGGCCGACACGAGCGGCTACTCCCCGGATCTCAACTACGACCAGAAGGTCCAGCTGCTGCAGACCGTCGACGTGACCGAGCGGCTCGAGCTGGCGATGAAGCTGCAGCGCGAGCGGCTCGCGGAGCTGCAGGTGCGCAAGCGCATCCGCGAGGACGTCGAGTCGGGTGCCGAGCGCCAGCAGCGCGAGTACTTCCTGCGCAAGCAGATGGAGTCGATCCGCAAGGAGCTGGGCGAGGACGATGCCTCGGTCGTCGAGGAGTACCGCACGAAGATCGACGAGGCCGGCATGCCGGAGGCGGTCAAGGAGCAGGCCGAGAAGGAGCTCGGGCGACTCGAGCGGCTCGGCGAGCAGAGCGCCGAGTCGAGCGTGATCCGGACCTACCTGGACTGGCTGATCGCGGTGCCGTGGAGCCAGCGCTCCGAGGAGCGGCTCGATCCGCAGCACGCGCGGGAAGTCCTGGACTCGGACCACGCCGGGCTGGAGGACGTCAAGGACCGGATCGTCGAGTACATCGCGGTGAAGAAGCTGCGCGTCGAGCGCGGGATCAACGAGGACAGGCGCTCAGGCGCGATCCTGACCTTGATCGGGCCACCCGGCACCGGCAAGACCTCGATCGGCGAGTCGATCGCCCGTGCGACCGGACGCGAGTTCGTCCGGATGTCACTGGGCGGCGTGCGCGACGAGGCCGAGATCCGCGGCCACCGCCGCACTTACATCGGCGCCCTGCCGGGACGCCTGGTCCGTGCGCTGCGGGACGCCGGGACGATGAACCCGGTGATCATGCTCGACGAGGTCGACAAGGTCGGTGCCGATTGGCGCGGCGATCCGAGCGCGGCCCTGCTCGAGGTCCTCGACCCCGCGCAGAACCACAGCTTCCGCGACCACTACCTCGACGTCGAGCTCGACCTGTCGGGCGTGATGTTCATCGCGACCGCGAACGTCGCGGACACGATCCCGGGCCCGCTGCTCGACCGCATGGAGGTGATCCGCTTCGACGGCTACACCACCTCCGAGAAGGTCGCGATCGCGCGCGGCTACCTGTGGCCTCGCCAGCTGGAGCGCAACGGCCTGCGGCCCGAAGAGGTCGAGGTGTCGGATGAGCTGCTGGCCACGATCACCACGGAGTACACGCGCGAGGCGGGCGTCCGCCAGCTCGAGCGCGATCTCGGCACGCTCCTGCGCAAGACCGCGACGACGATCGCATCCGGCGGCGCGCAGCCGCCGGTGGTGATCGATCTCGATCGGATCCGCGACGCGCTCGGGCGCCAGCGCCACTTCCAGGAGTCGGCGATCCGCACCGCCGTTCCCGGCGTCGCGACCGGGCTGGCCGTGACCGGCGCCGGCGGCGACGTGCTGTTCGTCGAGGCCACCGCGATGCAAGGGCGCGCCGCCGGCGCAGCCGGTGGTCCAGGACTCACGCTCACCGGTCAGCTGGGCGACGTGATGAAGGAGTCCGCGCAGATCGCGCTCTCCTATGTCCGCGGTCACGCGGCGGAGCTCCACATCGAGGCGGGCGCCTTCGAGGACAGCTCGTTCCACGTGCACGTGCCGGCGGGCGCGATCCCCAAGGATGGCCCGAGCGCGGGCGTGACGATGGTCACCGCGCTGGCTTCGCTGCTGAGCGGCCGTCCGGTCAGGCACACGGTCGGCATGACCGGCGAGGTCACGCTGCAGGGCCGCGTGCTTCCGATCGGCGGCGTCAAGCAGAAGGTGCTCGCGGCCCACGCCGCCGGGCTCACCGAGGTGGTGCTCCCCGAGCGCAACCGCGGCGATCTCGACGACGTCCCCGAAGAGGTGCGCGAGGCGATGACCTTCCACTTCGCGATGACCATCGACGAGGTGCTGAGCGCCGCGCTCGAGTCCGCGCCTTCCCTGCGCTCCGCGGCATGACCCCGTAGCCGGACCGGCGCCCGCCGCTGGGGCGGTCGCCGGCCCGGTGCGCCGGGGGTAGCTGGAGATCGCTCGCCATCTTCAGCACGCGGGACTAACGAAGCGGGCGTAGGGTAGGTTCCTTCCATGAGCACGACGATCGCCCCCCAAGAGCAGCGCACCATCGACAACGTCCCCAAGCAGCTGTACATCGGCGGCGAATGGCGGGACGGGGGCAAGGGTTCGTTCGGCGTGGAGGATCCCTCGACGGGCGAAACCCTGTGCGAGGTCGCCGACGCTTCGGCGGAGGACGCCAAGGCCGCGCTGGACGCGGCGGTCGCCGCCGGGCCTGAGTGGAGCGGGCAGGCGCCGCGCGACCGGGGTGAGGTCCTGCGCCGTGCCTTCGAGGCGATCGTCGAGCACCAGGATGAGCTCGCGTTGCTGATGACCCTCGAGATGGGCAAGCCGATCAAGGAGTCCAAGGCGGAGATCGCCTACGGCGCCGAGTTCTTCCGCTGGTTCTCCGAGCAGGCGGTGCGAATCGACGGCCGCTACGCCGTCGCGCCCAACGGCCAGGGACGCCTGCTGACGATGAAGCAGCCGGTCGGGCCATGCCTGCTGATCACCCCGTGGAACTTCCCGCTGGCGATGGGCACGCGCAAGATCGGGCCCGCGATCGCCGCCGGCTGCACGATGGTCGTCAAGCCGGCGCAGCTGACGCCGCTGACGATGCTCGCGCTGGTCAAGATCCTCGAGGACGCCGGCCTGCCAAAGGGCGTCGTGAACCTGCTCACGGCCAGCTCATCCGGCGAGACGATGGGACCGCTGATCGAGGATCCGCGCCTGCGCAAGCTGTCCTTCACCGGCTCCACCGAGGTCGGCAAGAAGCTGATGCAGCAGGCCTCGACGAACCTGCTGCGCCTGTCGATGGAGCTGGGCGGCAACGCGCCGTTCATCGTGTTCGACGATGCCGACATCGACGCCGCGGTCCAGGGCGCCCTGATCGCGAAGATGCGCAACATCGGAGAGGCATGCACGGCCGCCAATCGCTTCCACGTCGCCGGGTCGATCGCCGATCAGTTCGCCGAGAAGCTCGCCGAGAAGATGGGCGCGCTGAAGGTCGGCCGCGGCACCGATGACGGCGTCGAGGTCGGACCGCTGATCGACGACAACCAGCGCACCAAGGTCTCCGAGCTGGTGGAGGACGCGATCGGACGCGGAGCTCGCGCCGTCGTCGGCGGCCACGCTCGCGATGGCGCCGGCTACTTCTTCGACCCGACCGTGCTCACCGACGTCCCGGACGACGCCGAGCTGCTGCGCGAGGAGATCTTCGGGCCGGTCGCGCCCGTCAAGGGCTTCGACGACGAGGACGAGGCGATCGCCGCCGCCAACAACACCGAGTACGGCCTCGTCGCCTACGTCTTCACCAGCAACCTCAAGCGCGCGCTGCGGGTCGTCGAACGCCTCGAGACCGGCATGGTCGGCCTCAACCAGGGCATGGTCTCCAACGCCGCCGCCCCGTTCGGCGGCATCAAGCAATCCGGCTTCGGCCGCGAAGGCGGCCCGGAGGGCATCGAGGAGTACCTCGAGACCAAATACGTCGCCGTGAACCTCTAGCCCGCGTCCGCGCTGACGGGAACGGAGGCTTGCCGCGGCTCGGTCGCCGCCCCGTTCGGTGGGCCGTAGCGCGCCAGATAGGCGCGCAGCACCCGGCGGTGTGTGATCCATCCGATCAGGTCGTCGTCCTCACCGGTGACGGGAAGGCCCTCGTCGTCTGAGGCGCTGAGGGCTCGGACGGCCTCCTCGAGCGAGTCCGAGGCGCGCAGCGTCGGACTCTCGCGGGCGAGGATCCGGCCGTGGTGCGTCTCGCCGTTGGCATGCTCGATGGCTCGCTCGACGTCGACGGCGGCGATGATGCCGAGGAATCGGCCGTCGTCGTCGACGACGGGCAGCGAGTCGGCTCGTTCGCCGGCGAACCGCTTGGCGAGCGCGGGCAGCGGCAGATCGGGTTCGAGCGGCCTGGGAATCCGCCCCATCGCCTCGCCGACCGTGATCTCGGCCATCCGGCTTGGGATTCGCGCGGCATCGATGTCGATCCCCCGACGGCGGAGCTTCAGCGTGTAGATCGTGTCGTGCGTGATCGCGTTGCTGAGTGCAGTCGCGACGACGATCGCGCACATCAGCGGCAGAATGATGCGGTAGTCGCCGGTGAGCTCGAAGATGATGATCAGCCCGGTGATCGGCGCGCGGGCCGCGGCAGCGAACACGGCACCCATCCCCACGAGCCCGTACGCGCCCGCGGCGGCGGCCACGTGCGGGATGAGCTGGTGAGCCACGGTGCCGTAGGCCGATCCGAGCATCGCCCCCATGAACAGCGAGGGCGCGAACACGCCCCCAGACCCGCCGATCCACAGCGTCAGGCTGGTCGCGAGGATCTTCCCCGCCAGCAGGCCGAGCAGGGCGAGGATCACATAGTGGCCCGCGACGGCGTTCTGGAGGACCGGATAGCCGACGCCGTAGAGCTGAGGGACGCCTAGCAGCAGCAGGCCCAGCAGGACCCCGCCCACCCCAGGCCGCAGCCAGGCAGGCCCTCGCCAGAGCCGGTCCGCCAGGTCCTCGCCCGCATACAGCACGCGCACGAACGTCAGCCCCACCCCCACGGCGAGCACGCCGAGGCCGGCGTAGAGCACGAGCTCGAGCGGCGAGGTGAAGTTGAACGCTGGCAGCGAGAGGAAGGCGTGCGACCCGAACACGGCACGGCCGATCGCGTCGGCCGTGATCGAGCTGAGCACGACGTAGCCGAAGGAGTCGGTATCGAAGTTGCGGAGGATCAGCTCGAGCGCGAAGAACACCCCGGCGATCGGCGCGTTGAACGTGGCGGAGATCCCCGCCGCCGCGCCGCACGCGACCAGCAGCCGCAACTGCGTCTCGCTGGCCCGCACCACTTGGCCGATGACCGACCCGAGCGCCGAGCCGATCTGCACGATCGGGCCCTCGCGCCCCACCGATCCGCCCGATCCGATGCACAGCGCCGAGGCGACCGATTTGACGATCGGCACCTGCGGCCGGATCCGGCCGCCGAGCTGGTTGACCGCGAGCATCACCTCGGGCACCCCGTGACCGCGAGCCTCCGGCGCGAAGCGAGCAACCAGCGGCCCGTAGATCAACCCGCCGACGACCGGCGCAAGCACCACGAACCAGAGCCCGAGCCCCGGCAGCTGCGGGTTGACCGCGTGACCCACGGCGCTGTAGTCGCGGTGTCCCGTGAACAGGTGGGTGAAGCCGAGGATCATGTACCGGAACGCAACGGCGCCAAGGCCCCCTCCCGCGCCGATCACCAGCGACAGGACCAGCATTCCGCGCGAACCGCGCGCAACCGCCCGCGACAGCCGAGCGCGCATCATGCCGCGATCCCCGCGAGCATCACGTCGATCGCGCGGCGGATGTTGGCCCACCGAAACGCGCCCGGATCGAGCGCTCGATGCAGCATCAGTCCGTCGGTCAGCGCCAGCAACATCGAGGCGAGCGCGTTCGCGGGGATCGCCACCAGCTCACCGGAGGCGATCGCCTCCTCGATCCAGCCGCGCACCAGCTCGCGGCGGTGCCGGGTGGCCAGCGCGAGGCGCTCCCGCACGATCTCCTCGGTGAGCAGGTCGGCCCACAGGTCGGTGCGGACCTGGACCCGGGCCACGTCCTCGCCGCGCTCGAGCATCGCCTGAGCGAAGCGCCGGAGACGTTCCACCCCCGACGAGCTCGCGCGCGCGATCGCGTCGAGCTCACGATCCAGGGCCGCGCCATCGTCCTCGAGCAGCGCAAGCAACAGCTCCTGCTTGTGCTCGAAGTAGCCGTAGAACGCCCCTTTGCTCACGCCCGCCGCGGCGCATACGTCATCCACCGTGAGGTCGCGAAAGCCCTGGACGGCCGCGCACCTCCAGGCCGCGTCGATCAGCAGCTGACGCCGCTCGGTTCTGGTCTCGGGGCGAAGCTTCGGCACGGGGTCACGTTCATCAACAACAAAACCGACTCGTCGGTTTGTATGTTACCCGTAGATCCGCTCCGCGATCGATCTCACGCCATGCAGTGCCGCTACGTTTGATGTGCGTGACCACAGACGATTCGGGCACCCGCATACCTGCGCCGACGCTCGTCGCGGCGGCGGCGCTGACCAGCGTCGTGCTGTGGGCCTCGGCGTTCGTGGTGGTCCGGTTCGCCGATCGGCAGCTCGGGCCGGGGCCGCTGGCGCTCGGCAGGCTGCTGGTCGGGGCCGTGGCGCTGGGCGCGGCAATGCTCGCGACATCCACGCCGCTCCCGTCTCGGCGCGCCCTCCTCGGCGCGCTCGTCTCCGGGGTGCTGTGGTTCGGCGTGTACAACGTGGCGCTGAACGCCGCCGAGCGCAGGATCGACGCCGGGACGGCCTCGCTGCTGATCAACACCGGACCGATCTTCATCGCGGTGCTTGCCGGCTTACTGCTGCGAGAGGGCTTCCCGCGCCGGCTGTTGTCGGGATGCGTCGTGTCGCTGTTGGGGGTCGCGCTGATCGCGATCGCGGTATCGCGCCATGGACTGCAGGCGACCTGGGGCGCGGCGCTCTGCGTGCTGGCCGCGCTCGCCTACGCAGCCGCGCTGATCGCCCAGAAGCCTGCGTTGCGTCACGCGCCCGCGCTGTCGGTGACGTGGCTGGCGTGCACCGTCGGGGCGGTCGTCTGCCTGCCGTACGCCCCGGCGCTCGTCGACCAAGTCGGACGCGCACATGCGAGCTCGATCGCATGGATGGTCTATCTCGGCCTCTGCCCCACCGCGATCGGGTTCGTGACCTGGGCGTACGCGCTCGCGCGCACCTCCGCCGGGCGGCTCGGCGTCACGACCTACCTGGTCCCACCGCTCGCGGTCCTGATCGGCTGGGCGGCGCTCGGCGAGGTTCCGCCGCCGCTCGCGCTGCCGGGCGGGCTTCTCTGTCTGGCAGGGGTCGCGCTCGCCCGCCGACGCTCGCCGGTCCCCGCCGCCGCACCGCTCGCGGTTGCCGCTCAGGAGGGATAGAGGCGGCGCTTGACCGCCCGCGCGAGCGGGCGCGGAAGCGCTCCCAGCGCGCGCAGGGCGTAGGGCATCGCGCGAAGCTGACGCGCGCTGAACACGGGGGCGATCACCACCTCGATCAGGCGCGGGCCTGGCTCGGCGAGTCCGCGTTCGAGCTCGTCCAGCAGCCTCTCGGCGGTGTCCACCCGCTCCGAGGGCACGCCCAGGCCGCGACCGATCGCGACGAAGTCGAGGTCGGGCTTGGAGAGATCGAGCTGCGCGCTCGCCCGCGGGCCGCCCTGCTCGGCGCCGACCCGGGCGAGCTCAACGTTGAGGATGCCGTAGGAGCGGTTGTTGAAGATGACGACGGTGATGTCGAGCTGCTCGCGCGCCATCGTCCAAAGCGACTGGATCGTGTACATCGCGGAGCCATCCGCCTGAAGGGCCAGGACGGGGCGGCCGGGCGCGCCGATCGCGGCGCCGACCGCGACCGGGAGTCCCTGGCCGATCGCGCCGCCGGTCAGCGTGAGCACGTCGTGCCGCGGCGCTCCCGCGGTGTTGAGCGGCAGGGTCGTGCCCGAGGTGACGGCTTCGTCGGAGATGATCGCGCCCTCCGGCAGCACCGCGCCGATCGCCTCGCAGACCTTCTCCGCCGTCAGGGCACCGGTCGGACGCGTGGGCCGGGAAGACTGCTGCAGTGCCGGCGCCGCGCCACCGGCGTCGAGCGCGGCGACGAGGGCATCGAGGCCGCCGAGCGCGTCGTCGCTCGGACCTGCCAGCTCATGCACCTCGCAGTCCTCCGGCACCAGGTAGCTCTTCTTCCCCGGGTAGGCGAAGAACGAGACCGGCGCCTTGGCGTCGACGAGGACGAGATGCCTGAGCCCCGCGAGCTGCACCATCGCCAGCTCCGGGACGTAGGCAATCCGCTCGAGCGCCGGCAGCCCCGCGCCCCGCTCGAGTCGCGTCGGGAAGCCCTCGCAGAGCAGCTTCGAGCCGGTTGCCGCGCAGACTCGCGCCGCGGCGAGCAGGCCCGGTTCGCGCAACGTGCGGCCGCCGAGGAGGATCGCCGAGGAGCCGCCGCCGCGCAGGGCGCGTGCGATCGCCTCGATCCTCTCGTCCGAGGCGCGGGATGGCACGAGCGGCGCGATCGGCGCTGCCGGCTGAGCGCCATCGGTCCAGGAGACATCGGCGGGCAGGATCAGCGTGGCGACCTGGCCGGGCGGGCCGATCGCGGCGGCGACCGCCTCGGCCGCGTCGCCTGCCACCTGCGCCGTGCTCTGCGTCGTTCGCACCCATGTTGAGACGTTGCGCGCGACGGTCTCGATGTCCGACTGGAGCTGCGCGTCGTAGCGGACGTGATGGGTTGCGTGATCCCCGACCACGTTCACCAGCGGGACCTTCGCGCGGCGCGCGTTGTGCAGGTTGGCGAGCCCGTTGCCGAGGCCGGGACCGAGATGCAGCAGCGTCGCGGCCGGCAATTCGGCCATCCGCGCGTAACCGTCGGCGGCGCCCGTGGCGACGCCTTCGAACAGCGCCAGCACGGCGCGCATCTCGGGCACGGAGTCGAGCGCGGCGACGAAGTGCATCTCGGAGGTGCCGGGGTTCGTGAAGCAGGTCGTCACACGGCTGTCGACCAGCGTGCGGATGAGTGCCTGCGCGCCGTTGGGCATGAGGCGGGTTTCTACCACCCCGCGCGCCAGCGAGAAGGCGGCTCGCAATCAGCTCGAGATCGCCAGCACGCCGCGTGCCCGAGCGAACTCGAGACAGTGGCGGCGCGCGCGCCTCCCGCTCGCGCGAAAGACCAGATCGCCGGCGGGTGTGACGAGCGACCAGCCATCGCCGCTCGGGAGCAGTCGCAGCGAGACGCGCGAGGCGGTCCCGGCGCTGTCGACAGCGATCTCGAACGCCGCGGGAGTCTGGGCGAGAACGGACATGCACCGAGGAGTCTGCGCGCTCGGGATAAGAGCAGCAGAAGGAATCTGTCTGCGGTAGCTAAATGACGACCCGGGACAATGTCGCCAGCGCGCTCAGCGCTCGACGATCTCCTGCGCGCCTGACGGTCCCGGCCGGTACAGCGCCGAGCGATCCACATCAGCGACCGAGGCGTGGCCGGTCAGTCCGAGCGCCACGTCGACGTCGGTCTTGATCACGCGCAGCATGTGCCGGACTCCCGCCTCCCCGCGGGCCGCCACCGCCCATGCCCACGCGCGTCCGAGCAGCACCGCGCGGGCGCCGAGCGCCAGCATCTTGATCACGTCCAGCCCGTTGCGGATACCACCGTCGGCCAGTACCTCGACGTGCTCGCCGACGGCGTCGGCGATCGCCGGAAGCGCGCTGGCGGTGGACGGCACCGCGTCGAGCTGGCGCCCGCCATGGTTGGACACGATCACCCCATCGACTCCCGCATCGACCGCGCGGCGGGCGTCCTCCGGGTCGAGGATGCCCTTGACGACGAGCCGGCCCGTCCAGTGCTCGCGCACCCACGCGATCTCCTCCCAGGTGACGCTCGGATCGAACTGCGCATCGACCCACTTGCGGAACGCGGCGGGCGTGCGGGCATCGGGCACGGCCTTCTCCAGGTTCCCGAAGGTCAACGGGCGCCCCTTGAGGCCGACATCCCGCAGCCAGCCCGGGTGCGACGCCAGATCCAGCCCGCGCAGTACTTGGGCGCCTAGGGGCAACCGCCCGGCCAGTCCGTTGCGAACATCCCGATGGCGCGCGCCCACCACCGCCAGGTCGATCGTCAGCACCAGGACCGGCGATCCGACCGCGCCGGCTCTCGCCATCAGCTCCTCGGCATAAGCGCGGTCGCGCATCACGTACAGCTGAAACCACGGGGGGCGCGAGGTCGCGCGCGCGACCTCCTCGATGCTGCAGATCGACACCGTCGACTCCACGAACGGCACGCCCGCGGCCTCCGCCGCACGCGCCGCCTGAACCTCGGCGCGCCGAGCGACCATTCCGCCGAATCCGACCGGCCCGAGGATCACCGGCGACGCCAGCTGCTGACCGAGGACGGTCGTCGCCTGCTCGCGGCTTGACACGTCGCGCATCACGATCTGGCGCAGCAGCACTCGCTCGAGGTCGCGGACGTTGGCGCGCATCGTGGTCTCCTCGTACGCCCCGCCGTCGACGTAGTCGAAGATCTGGCGCGGAAGCCGCCGTCTCGCCAGCTCGCGGTAGTCGAGCACGGTCGCCGGCGCGAGGCCCAGCGGTCGATCGGCGCGCATCCGCACGCCGCGAGCGTAACGGACCGCACCCGCCTGCGGATCAGCCCTCGACGAGGCCTCCGGGTCCGCCCAGCGACACGACCAGGGCGGAGAAGCTCCTCCCCGACGGCGTCGCCACGTTGCCGGAATCGGAGCCGGAGGCCCATTCGCCGTTGGCGGCCGCGTAGGTCTCGGTGCCGATCCCCGAACCCCAGCCGATCTCGATCCCGGCCGACCAGCCCGAGACGATGTTCACGATCGTCTGGCCGGCGTGGACCTGCTGGCCGACGTGCAGCCCGGGCGCCGGCGCGACGCCCTCCGCGTAGTACACGTAGCGCCCGGCGTCCGGTCCGCTCGTCAGCTGGTACTCGACGAAAGCGCCCGGCCAGCCGGTGTTGGAGCTGGCGGCATAGGTGATCGTGCCGTCGCCGATCGCGGTGATCGGTCCGGATCCCGCGGAGTAGTCGACGCCCTGGTCGATGCGCTCCGGGGTCACGCTGGCGCCCGCCAGTGGGTTGACGTAGCGCTCGCCCGGGGAGGTCGGCGCGGCATGATGCGCGGCCGGCCGGTGGCTCGCCGGCGCGGCCGCTCGATGGTGCGGATGGCGGCGGATCTCGCGAGGGACGCTTCCGACCGCCGCGCCGCCGGTGTGGTGGACGGACCCCGCCGCGGCGGCGTGTCTCGGCGCCGACGTCCCGCGATGGGCGAGCGCGGACGCGGCGTGCGCCTTCGACGCGACCGCCGCGTCGGCCTGCACCGTGGGGTGGGTGGAGGCAGCGGTCGCCGCGGTCCGCGTCGAGGCCGTCCGAACGACCGCCGGGGTGCGAGCGACCGTGGGGGCGCGGGAGTGCACGTTCGGTCCGGAAGGCACCGTGGCTCGGGCGGGCGCCGTCAGCTTCGCGACGATCGATGCGTGCGAGTAGGCCGGCTGCTGCTCGACGGCGAGCCCGGCGACCTCCCGCACGAGCTTCCCGGAGCCGCCGCCTGGCCCGACCGCGAAGGCCAGCCGCTCCGCCCGCTGCTGGCCGGCACGTCCACCGAGCAGTCCCGGCAGTGTGTTCGCCGCCACCAACGCAAGGCACGAGAGGCTGCCGAGCGCGACCAGAGGCATCGGCGAGCGCTCGCGCGTGGCGCGCCTGCGCAGCTCCCAGTACGCGGCTGATTCTCGCAGCGCGTCCCCGCGGCTCAGATCGCGCGCCGGCCGCAGCAGGCCCATCTCGACCGAGCACCGGGGCAGCTTGCCCCGTCTGGCGAGAGAGCGCTCCAATGATTCCTGCCAAAGCTCAGCGCAACCCAGGTCACGTGTGGCGGCAATCTCCACGAAACCTCCTAGTGTCCGACTCGGTAAGCCTGCGGAGTTAGCTGACGGGCTCGCGCTCTGGCGCTACGCCGAACGATCTCGGCGATTCGCCCCGGCGATCTGGTGATCGCTGTGGGTCCCCCGCTCGCCGCTCACGGATGAAGCGGCGACTCGGCTCGGTATGTGGCGCCGCAAGCTATCACGTGTCGCGGCGGCGCGGCTGCGCTCAGAGCCGTCGATTGCCCTTCGCCCTACGGCTTTCCCACCTGTACCCTCAAGCGGGATCGCATGGCTTACGCCGAGCAGACCCCAGGAATGAGCGGCCCCATCAACGAGCATGCGTCGGCGCTCGCGTTCGAATGGAGGCGCCTGACACGTGCGGCGACGCTGGTGGCGCTGATCACGGCGCCGATGTTCTTCGTCGTCCTCTACGAGTCCAACCACCTCGGCCTGGCCCTCGCGCTCGTGATCACGGCGCTCGCGGTGCTGCTGTTCCGCGGATTCGTGGAGGTGGTGGTCCGCAGGTTGATTCCCTGGCCCAGTCTCTACGGGGCCGCGGAGACGATCAAGCAGGAGGACATCGCCGCACGCCGGCGCTACTGGTACTGGCGCGGGAAGTTCCGGCGGCTGCCGATCTACTTCCTGCTGTTCGTGGTGCTGCTGGCCGTCGCCCAGTTCTTCCTCTGGCTGGGGGGCGTGAGCGCTCCGTTCTTCAACCCGGTCAGCGGCATCCGGCAGATCTTCCCGCCCGCGGAGTTGCCGCAGCTGGGGCTGGTGCTGCTGCAGGTGCCGATGCTGTTCTTCATCAACTTCGCGATCTTCTTCGGGCCGTTTCTGTTCTTTGCGATCCGTCAGATCCGAGGCTACGAGCCGGGAGACGCGAGCTGGGGCGTGAAGATCGACGACGTCCGCGGCCAGGCCGAGGCCAAGGAGGAGATCACCCGTGTGATCACGCTGTGGCAGTCGGGCGAGGACTTCGAGAAGGCGGGCGGCAAGCGCGAGCGCGGGCTGCTGTTCCTCGGCGCGCCGGGCACCGGCAAGACGATGATCTCCAAGGCGATCGCGACCAACTTCAACTGCCCGTTCGTGACGATCCCCGGGTCGGGCTTCGCCGGCATGTTCATCGGGATGGACGCGATCACGGTCCAGTTCCTCGCCCGCAAGGCGCGCAAGCTCGCGAGGAAGTGGGGCGGTCAGTGCATCGTCTTCATCGACGAGATCGACGCCGTCGGGATGCGCCGCCAGTCGCTGGGTGCCGGCGCGGGCGCGACGCCGCCGGCGGCAGATGACGAGGCTGCGCTGGCCCAGGTGCTGGGGCCGGCGATGTCCTCGGGCGACGTCGTGATCGAGTCGCGGGAGTGGCGCGACTGGCTGTTCGCGCAGCGCTCGCAACAGGCGCATACCGGTTATGCGACCTTCGTGGAACGCGCGACCGAACGCCTCCAGCGCTTCTATCCGGGCTTCGGGATGGGCACCGGCGGCATGGCGCTGAACCAGCTGCTCGTCGTGATGGACGGCATCGACGAGCCTCCGGTGATGCGGAAGTTCTTCACCAATCGGCTCAACACCTTCCTCGACGCGATGTTCGTCATTCCGCAGAAGCTCGGACCCGCTCGCCTGCGCCTGCCGCCGCCCCGCCCGCGCCCCGAGCAGATCTACTTCATCGGCGCGTGCAACGTCCCGATCAACGTCCTCGATCCGGCCCTGATCCGTCCCGGCCGGATGGGCCGCCACATCTGGTTCCGGACGCCGACGAAGGATGACCGGATCGACATCTTCGATCTCTACCTGGCCAAGGTCAATCACGAGCCCGATCTCGACACCGAGCGCCGGCGCGACGAGCTCGCGCGGATCACCAACGGCTACTCCCCGTCGATGATCGAGCAGTGCTGCTCGATGGCGCTGACGATCGCCCATTCCGAGGGCCGACGCCGCTTCGGATGGTTAGACATCGTCGAGGCGATGACGACGGTCGAGACCGGGACCGCCCAGAACATCGAATACGTGCCAGAGGAATCGAAGGCGGTCGCGATCCACGAAGCCGGTCACGCAGTCGCCGGTCATGTCTACATGGAACAGGACGTGCTCTCGACGAGGCTCTCGATCCGCAAACGTGGCGGCTCGCTCGGCCACTATCAGAGCATGGAGCGGGAGGAGCGCTTCAACCGGTTCCGCAGCAACATGATGAACCGGCTGATCATGGGGTTGGGTGCGATGGCCTCCGAGCAGGTCTTCTATGGCGAGAACTCCGGCGGAGTCGCGGGCGACGTCGAACGCGCGACCCAGCTGGCGGCGACGATGGTGGGTGTTTGCGCCATGGGTCCCGAGCCGATCCATCTCACCGGCGTCGACGAAGAGGACGAGGCCCACGAGCGTGTCGCCAGACGCCTCGAGCGCATCGGCAACACGATCATGAACCGCGCGAGCGGCGCCGGTCCTTTCAGCGAGAATCCGCTCGGCGCCGTGCTCGGCGATCGCCAGAAACGCTCGGCGGCGGCCCAGATCCTCGGGCAGGCGTTCGTGAGCGCGTATGCGCTGATGGCGGCCAACCGCGAGCAGATCGAGCGGATCGCCGACATCCTCGTGGAGCGCAAGGAAATCTACGGGGACGAGGTCATCGAGCTGCTCGACCGCGTCGGCCTCAGCCGCCCCGATATCAACCTGCTGGACGAGGCGACATGGCCGCAGGTATGAGCGAGCAGCCTCACAAGCTCAGCTCCGGCGACGAGCACGCCGTCGAGGCGCCGCTGCGCGGAACGGTACGAATCGGTGCGGGGCGGGACAGCCGGCGCCGCGAGGCCTCGCCGCACGCCGGGAAGTTCCGGTTCGCCACGGGCGTGCTCGCCGGCCTGGCGGTCGCCGCGGTCGCGGTCACGCTGGTGATCCTCAGCACCAATCAGTCCAGTGGCCCCGGGACGCCGTGGTCCGCCTGGTCACCGCCTGACAAGGGCCTCATCGCCGCGCGCGACATCGCGGACCGTCTCGCACCGCTCTACCGGGTCTCGGGCGTCAACCAGCTGGACGTGATCACGGTGGTCAACCTCGCCAACCCGGCGATCGTCAACTCCACCAACAACGTCATCCCGGGGCTCCAGGTGACGGTCGCGCCGGATCCGCGAACGAGCGCGGTGACGGTGCTGCCCGGCAACACGATCGCCTACAACCTGTGCGGGGTCGGCGGTCAGGGCTGCGCGATCGGCGTCGGCGCCCCCTCCTCCGCCCGACTGCTGCTCCTGCGCCGCGAGGCGCTCGAGCTCGCGCTCTACACGCTGAAGTACATCCCCGGGACGCAGAACGTGCTCGCGATCCTGCCGCCGGGGCACACGCTCAACACCTGCGTCGGCATCTGCCAGAACCCCCCGACCGCGAAGAGCATTCCGATCGACATCGCGGTGCTGTTCGAGCGCAACGAGCTCAAGCCGTTCCTCCAGGTGCCGCTGGCCGAGACGCTTCCCGAGCAGTTCCCGCCAACGGTCGACCAGATGCAGAGCGCGCCCGAGGCGGGCCTCGTCAGCCAGATCACCGCCTCGGGCCTGTTCACCGAGCAGATGGTTCAGGCGCAGGACGGCAGCACGCTGATCGAGCTCAAGCCCCTTCCGCCTCAGTAGACCGGGGCTCGTAGCCCTCGCACCGCTCCACCGGGAGCCTCGGGTAGCGCGGGAACCGCTCGGGCTCGGTCTTCGAGCGCCGGCACAGCGAGAACGACCGACCCTCGGGTGTTGCGCACGAGCTGCTGGTGGCGGCAGTTGTCGCAGAGGCCCGCGCGCGGCTGTCTCACTGCGGGCGTGTGAGCTCCTCGAGCGCGAACACGAATGAGGCGTAGGGGCGCCCGGTCACCTCCTGCAGCGCGATCTCGCAGGTGCGGTTGCTCGACACGCACGCCTCGAACTCCCGGCCGTCGAGCTCGAGCGCGACGTCGCGCAGCGCGGACTCGGGCAGCTCCGGGTGCAGCAGGCCGCGATCGCCGGCCATCCCGCAACAGCCGCTCGCCGCCGGGACCACCACCTCGTCAGCGATGCTCGAGGCGATCGCGATGAGCTTGCCGGAGAGGCCAAGGTGCCTCGAGGAGCAGGTGGGATGCACGACCGCGGAGCCGAGCTTGCGCGGCAGCTCGAGCCGCTCGAGCAGGTGGTCGTGGACCCATTCGATCGAATCGAGGATCTGCACGCCCTCGGCGCGAACGTCGGCCACGAGGCCGTGCGCGCACGAGGTGGCGTCGATCACCACGGGCAGCCGCCCCCCGTCGCTCCAGCGCCCCAGCGCGGACGACATCCGGCGCGACATCAGCTCCTGGCCCCGGGCGAACCCCTTCGAGCTCCATGGCGTCCCGCAACAGTGCCCATCGACGTCCTCGGGGATCCACAGCGGCAATCCGGCGCGGCGCGAGAGCGCGACCAGCGCGTCGGGCAGCGTCGGCCGCGCCGGTGAGCCGGGCGGGTTCCCGAAGATCCGGTTGATGCAGGCCGGCACGTAAACCGCGGCGGCGCCCTCGCGCGGGGTCAGCGGCAGCCTCGCCGGAGCGCTCGAGGGCAGGGCCGAGGCCCGGGTCTTCCGCAGCAGCGGCGCACCCGCGCGCAGTCCGGCGCGTGCGGCTCGCTCGACTGTTCCGTAGCGGGCGGCCGCGCGCTCGGCGGCCCGCTCCGCGCGCTCCCCGTGACCCTCGTGGCGCAGCTGCTTGATCAGCTTTCCGGTGTCGATCGCGACGGGGCACGCGTGCATGCACGAGCCGTCCGCGGCGCAGGTCTGCACCGCGTCGTAGTCGTACTGCTCCCGCAGCGCCGCGAGCACCGGCGAGCCCGCGGGCTGACGAGCCATCTCGCGGCGGATCACGATCCGCTGGCGCGGCGTGGTGGTGACGTTGCGCGACGGGCACACCGGCTCGCAGAAGCCGCACTCGATGCACTTGGTCGCGACCTCCTCGATCTCCGGCGTCGACTTGAGGTTGCGCAGGTGCACCTGCGGGTCGCGGTTGAGGACGACGCCGGGGGCGAGGATCCCGCCCGGGTCCGCGAGCCGCTTGACCCGCCACATCATCTCGGTGAGCACCGGCCCCCACTCGCGCTCGACGAACGGCGCCATGTTCAGCCCGGTGCCGTGCTCTGCCTTCAGCGATCCGTCGTACTTCTCGACGATCAGCTCCACGAGCTCGTGCATGAACGCGTCGTAGCGCTCGAGATCAGCCGGCTGCCCGAAGTTGGGCGTCAGCAGGAAGTGCAGGTTGCCGGCCGACGCGTGGCCCGCCAGCCCGGGCAGGAACCCGTGCTTGGTCAGCAGCGCCTGCAGGTCCTTGGCCGCCTCCGCCACACGCGCCGGCGGCACGCACACGTCCTCGATGATCAGCTGCACGCCCGCGGGCCGCATTGCCGCCAGCAGACCCTGCATCCCCTCGCGGACACGCCACAGCATCTCGATCTCTTCGCGCTCGCGCGAGAACCGCGCCGGATCGATCAGCGGGCGCTCGGCGAGGATCTCGAGCGCGGCGCGCTCGGCCGCGTCCAGCTCGCCGGGGTCCTCGGCCCGGAACTCCACCAGCACCGCTGCTGAGTCGGGCGGCAGCGTCCGCCAGCGCTCCGGCGTGCCGGGCATGTTGTAGGACGCCGCGATCAGCGTCGGTGCGACCATCAGCTCCGTGGCGGTCGCGCCGGAGGCGACCAGTGGCCCAACCGCCTCGGCGGCGGCATCGATGTTCTCGAACGCGACCAGCGAGATCGTCGTGTGGCGACCCAGCGGGACCGTGTCGAACAGCGCCTCGGCGACGAACGCGAGCGTGCCCTCGGAGCCGATCACGAGACGGCGGAAGATCTCGAGCGGCGTGTCGGCGTCCAGAAACGCGCACAACCGGTAGCCGGTGGTGTTCTTGATCTCGAACTTGCGCCGCACCCGCTCGGCCAAGCCGGAGTCCGCGCGCAGCTCGTCGCGGATTGCGAGCAAACCCGCCGCGAGCTCCGGCGCGGCCGCGGCGAACCGCTCCTCTGCCCCGGGCGCAGCGGTGTCGATCACGGCGCCGTCCGACAGCACGAGTGTCATCGCGCGCACCGTCTGGTAGGAGTCGGCGTGGGTGCCGCAGCGCATTCCGCCGGAGTTGTTGGCGATCACGCCGCCGACGCAGGCGATGTCGCTCGAGGCCGGGTCGGGCCCGAGCTTGCGGTGGTGTCGTGCCAGCAGGCGGTTGACGTGACCGAGCACGGCCCCGGGCTGAACGCGGACGCGCGCGCCCTCGTCCTCGACCCGCGCGCGCTGCCAGTGGCGGCGCACGTCGACGAGGACCGAGTCCGTCTGCGCCTGACCGTTCAGGGAGGTGCCGCCGGCGCGGAACACGAGCGGCGTGCCCGTGCGGTTCGCCCAGACCAGGAGGCGCGCCACGTCCGCGATCTCGCGCGGCATCGCGACCGCCTTGGGGATCAGGCGGTAGGGGCTGGCGTCCGAGGCGTACTTGACGAGATCGATCGCGCGCGTATGCACGCGCTCGGCGCCGAGCGTCTCGGTCAGGCTCGCGGCGCAGCGGCTCGGGGGTGCCCGACGCGACCCAGTCGGGCGCACGGTCGGACGCGGGCGCGGCGGCCGGGAGCACCGCCCTACTCCATCCACATTCCGCTGGCGACGCGCACCTGGACGAGGCGCGGACCGTCGTCGGCGGCGATCGCTTCGCGCAGCGCGCCCGTGAGCTGATCGCGGCCCTGCACGTCGACCGCGTCCACGCCGTAGCCCCGCGCCACGGCGGCGACGTCGAGCCCTGGGAGATCGAGCCCGGGCGCGCCCGCCACCTGCTCGAACATCGAGAACCACTTGAGGATCATGTACTCGTCGTTGCGCAGCACCAGGAAGGTGACGGGCAGCTTGTACGCGGCGGCCGTCCACAGGGCGGTGATCCCGTACTGCGCGGAGCCCTCGCCGAGCACGCAGACCACGGGCCGGTCACGCTCCGCGAGCTGCACCCCGACCGCGGCGGAGATCCCGAATCCCAGCCCGCCGCTGGCGCAGAAGTAGTAGCTGCCCGGCCGGGAGATCCGCAGGCGGTTGCGCGCGGCGATCGTGCAGGATGGCGACTCCAGGACCACGATCGCGTCCTCGCTCCAGGCGTCGGCGAGCGCCGCCATCGCGTCCGAGCCGCTGAGCGGATCGGCCTGCGGCGGATCGCCGGGCGCCGGACGCGGCTCCGGCTGCGGCCGGTCGGACTCCTCCACCAGCTCGACCAGCTGCTTGAGCCCGAGCGCCACGTCACCCACGATCGCGTCGCCCATCGGCGCGCGTGCGGCCTCGGCCGGGTCGCTGGTCAGGGCGATCAGTGACGTGCCCTCCGGCAGCAGCGGCCCGGGGATGTACGGGTAGTACGGAAACACCGAGGAGCCCACGACGAGCACCAGATCGTGCCCCTTCAGCGTCTCGGCGACGGCCCCGATCGCCGGGGGCAGCAGTCCCATGAAGTTCGGATGGCCCTCCGGGAAGCCGAGGCGGTTCCCGCCGGTCGCCGGGCTCGCCCAGACCGGCAGCCGCTGGCGCTCGGCGAGCGCGACGGCGTCGCGCCAGCCGCCGCTCGTGTCGATGTCGGGACCGGCGATCAGCACCGGGTTGCGCGCCGCCTCGAGCGTCGCCGCGAGCTGCGCGATCGTCGCCGGGTCGGGCGCGGTCAGCC
This sequence comes from uncultured Solirubrobacterales bacterium, assembly GCA_963849285.1. GTDB lineage: Bacteria > Actinomycetota > Thermoleophilia > Solirubrobacterales > Solirubrobacteraceae > Palsa-465. The sequence goes on along the minus strand of CAWKGS010000005.1, from coordinate 192,269 downwards.
CGGTGACGATCCGGCGCCGCGCGTTGGCGACCAGGTCGGGATCCGCCTCCGCGCTCCAGTCGTCCATCGGGATCGAGACGAACGCCGGCCCCCGCGGCGGCAGCGTGGCATGGTGGATCGCGCGCGCGACCGCGCCGGGCACATCCTGGGCGCGCGCCGGCTCGTGACTCCACTTGACGTACGGATGGGGCGCACGCGTGGCCTCGCGATTGGTGAGGTTGGCCTCCATCAGGATGTGGGCGCGCGCCTGCTGTCCGGCGGTGACGACGAGCGGTGACTTGTTCGCCTGCGCGTTGAAGAGGCCGCCGATCGCATTGCCGACGCCCGGCGCGGTGTGGAGGTTGACGTGCGTCGGGCGCCCGGTGGCCTGCGCATACCCGTCGGCCATCCCGACCACCGCAAGCTCCTGGAGGCCGAGCACGTAGCTGAAGTCCTCCGGGAACTCGGCGAGCATCGGCAGCTCGGTCGATCCGGGATTGCCGAAGATCGTCGTCATCCCGTGCGCGCGCAGCAGCTCGAAGGTGGCCTCACGAACGCTAGCCATCGGCCGGGGACCCTACAGCGCGGCCAGCACTTCGGACGCCGCCCGGTCGCCCGAGCGGACGGCGCCGTCCATGTAGCCGTTCCAGTAGTCGGAGGTCTCCGTCCCGGCCCAGTGGATGCGCCCAACGGGCTCGCGCAGCCGCGATCCGTAGGCGAGCAGCGTGCCGGTGCTGGGGATGCCGACCGGGCATCCACGCGTCCACTGCTCTGCCGACCAGCTGGTGTCGAAGAAGTCGATCGCCTTCAGCGCCTGGGGCCCGAACATGTTCGCGAACTGCCCGAGCACGGCCTGCCGGCGCGAGGACGGCGACATCGCGTTGTACGAGCGCGCGTTGTCGCCGCCGACGAAGCCGAACACGACGCCCGGGGTGCCGTCGGGCGGGGAGTCGTCGAACGTCGCGCTGACCGGCCCGCCGGTGTCGATGGCGGTCCCGGTCAGGCCGGCGGCGCGCCAGAACGGCTCCGCGTAGACCGCCGCGACCTTGGTCAGCGTCCCCTGGCCATAGCGCTGTGTCAGCTGGTCGCGCTCGAACGGCAGGATCGGCTCGTAGTCGATCCTCGCCGCGAGGGCGGGCGGCACGGCGACGATCGCCTGCTTGGCGCTGACCGTCACCCGGTCCGAGGTCACTGTGACGCCGCCGGACCCCTGGGCGATCCGCCGCACCGGAGAGCTCAGCACCACATCGCGGTGCAGCGCCGCGGCGATCTTCAGCGGGATCACCTGCGAGCCGCCGATCAGGCGATCCTGCTGCGCGCCCCCCCGGGTGTTGAAGTTGCGCTCGAACGTGCCCCGATTGGAGGAATCGCCGGAGGACGCGATGTAGAACAGCACGAACAGCAGCGACAGCTCGCGCGGCTCCGCGCCGAAGATCGGGCGCGTGGCGGCGGCGACGAGACGGTTGAAGGCGGCGGTATCGGCCGGAACCGACTTGATCCAGGTCTCGAGCGTCTGGCCGTCCCAGTTCGCGGCCTGACCCGCGGTCCACGGCGCCCCGACGGGCACCGACTGTGACATCTGGTCCAGCAGCGACACCGCCGTGGCGGTCTGCACCGCGATCGTGGGGTCCGGCGGCGCCGTGCCGAACGGGCCGCTGTCGCTGTAGGTGAGCCGCGTGCTGCCCGAAACGTAGACGTCGTTGCCCTTGTCGTAGGTGGGAAACGTTCCGACCCCGAGGTCCTTGGCCAGCGCGAGGATGTAGTCCTGGGTCGGCCCGACGAAGGTGGCCCCCCGCTCGGAGACCTTGCCGCCGCCGAGGTCGTGGTTCCAGGCCCGCCCGCCGACGCGGTCGCGAGCCTCGAGCACGATCACCGAGCGGCCGCTCTGGGCGAGCTTGCGCGCGGCGCTGAGCCCGGCGAAACCGGCGCCGACCACCACCACGTCGGCGCTGCGCCGCGAGCCAGGCTGGTGCGGCGGCTTGCGCTTCGGCTTCGGCTTCGGATGCTTCTTCTTCGCGGCCTCGGCGACGCCGGGCACCGCCGCGGCGGCGCCGGTGATGAGCGTGCCGGACACGAACCGCCGGCGGGTGATCGGGTTCTCTGGCTTCATCGCGAGACGGTCTCCTCCGTGTTCGAGCCGATCAGTGCATCAGCGGTGGCGAGGTCGAAGTCGCCGTGGTCCGATCCGAGGCCCTGCGCGACGAGCCCCGCGGCCGCGCAGCCGAGCAGCGCGGCATCGCGCCGGCCGCGCCCGAGCGAGAGCCCTCGCAGGAACCCCGCCGAGAAGGCATCACCGCAGCCGGTGCTGTCGACGACGTCGACGTCGAACGCCGGCACGCGCTCCGTGCCCTCACCGTCCACGACGATCGCGCCCTCGGCGCCGCAGGTCGCCGCCACGCATCCGACGCCGGCGTCCAGCAGCAGGCGGCAGCCCTCTTCGAGCTCGCTCGCCCCGGTCAGGCCGAGGACCTGGTCGTCATTGGGCAGCAGATAGTCGAGGTGCCCGAACGCCGGCGCGACCCAGTCCCTGATCGCCGCCGCCTGCTCCCCGGGCGCGAGCAGGTCCGCCGAGGTGACGACGCCGTGCTCGCGGGCGAACGAGAGGATCTTCGCCGCCTCCTCGCCGCCCATGAACTCGGGAGCGCCGAGGTGCAGATGCGTCGCGCCGGCGATCTCGTCCCACGGGGCGTCGGCGCTGGAGTACGTCGCGTTCGCGCCGACGACGTGGAACGCCGGGCGCGATCCGTCCGGGCGGATCGGCAGCACGCTCGCGGATGTCTGGACCTCGCGGCGCGCCACCAGCAGCGCCGTGTCGACGCCGTGTCGCTGGAGCAATCGGATCAGGACCTCGCCGAGCTCGTCCTCGCCGATCGCGCCGGCGCTGCGAACCCTCGCGCCGAGCTTCGCCAGCGTGATCGCGGTGCCTCCGGCCGAGCCCGCGGGGGTGATCCGGATCTGCTCGACGAGCTGCCCGCCCTGCCCTGCGGGGATCTCGGTGACCGGCCGTACCAGCACGTCGACGACGTGCACGCCGAGCGCGATCGCGATCACCGCTGCACCCTCTGTGTCTGGCCGTACCCGCGCTGCACCGCCGCGTCCACTACCTCTTGCCGCTGCTCGGAGTCGAGCACCTTAGGGGTTCCGATCGCGGCCGCGCGCCGGTAGACGGTGCATGCCCACTCCAGCAGCAGGGAGTGCTCGACCGCCTGCTCGACATCGCCGGCGTACGCGATCGCCCCGTGGTTGGCCATCAGCGCCGCGTTGCGGTCGGCGAGCGCCTCGAGCGTGAGCTGCGCCAGCTCGGGCGAGCCGAAGGTCGCGTACGGCGCGACGCGCACCGAGCCGCCGAACAGCAGCATCTGGTAGTGGATCACGGGCAGCTCCTCGAGCACGCACGAGAGCGCGGTCGCCATCGGCGCGTGCGTGTGCACGACCGCGCCGGCGCCGTAGCGGTGGTAGATGCCGAGATGCAATCCCAGCTCGGACGTCGGCTGCAGCTCGCCGTCGAGTTGCCGGCCGTCGAGGTCGACGAGCGCGATCTCGCCCGCAGTCAGCCCCTCAAGCGAGGCGCCGGTCGGCGTGACCGCGACGAGATCGTCGACGCGCGCCGAGACGTTCCCCGCGGTCCCGAGCACCAGCCCGCGCTCCGCCAACCGGCGCGCGGCCGCGGCGACGCGCCTACGCTCGTCTGCGTGGCGCACGCCGGCGGTCCTTTCGACGCTTCACGGCCCCGTAGAGTAACATGAACGTGTATTCACTTTCACTGAGGCGTGACTGGATGAACGGCGATTCACCGCCGACAGATGGCGGTCAGCTGCCAAACGTCGGGCAGCGGAGCCATTGAGCGAGATCGGACAGCGGAGCGATTGAGCGAGATCGGACAGCGGAGCGATTGAGCGAGATCGGGCAGCGGAGCCATTGAGCGAGAACGGACCCGATCTGGAATCGCGGCTGCGCAACGTGCCACTGCAGGCGCGCAGCCGCCAGCGCGTCCAGCTGGTCCTCGACGCCGCGGACGAGCTGCTCGTACGCGAGGGCGCCGGCGCCTTCACGACCACCCGGATCGCGGAGGCCGGCGGCATCCCGGTCGGGTCGGTGTACCGCTACTTCCCCGACAAGCAGGCGATCGTCGAGGCGCTGGCGGTGCGCTACTGGAGCGACTTCGAGGATCTCGTCGCGGCGGTCGCCGAGGCCGACGAGCGCGAGCCGTTCGCGGATCCCGGCGCGGTCGTGCTCGAGACGCTCGCGGCGGGGTTCAAGGCGCGCCCCGGGTTCCTCGCGCTGTGGTACGGAGGCCTGCGCACCGAGCGCGTCCGCGACGCGACCCGCCCGACGCGCACCGCGATCGCGCGCTCGGTGGCGCGGATCCTGGCGGTGCACTGGCCGCAGGCGCCGGCCCCGCTGCGCGCGCGGGCCGCGCAGATGGTCGTGCTTGCGGGCGACGGCCTGCTGCGCGAGGCGTTCCGGCGCGACGCCGCCGGGGATGCGGACGTGCTCGGCGAGGCGAAGCTGATGCTCGACGCATACATCGAGACGCGGCTCGGCTGACGCCGCTACTTCGGCGCTGCTTGAGGTGCGGGAGCCGCTACTTCGGCGCCTGCTTGAGGTGCGGGAAGTAGGAGGTGAGGATCCCGCCGCCCCACTTGAACTGCGGCTGCAGCCGGCAGGGCACGTTGCTGAAGCCGAGGTTCGCCTGGGAGGTGTTGTGCGTCTGGGTGCAACTGGCCGACAGCAGGCCGCCCTTGACGAGGTACGCCAGCGCGCCCGGGGAGAAGTAGGTGCTGTTGCGGTTGGTGGGATTGCGCACGGTCTGCCCGTAGGGCGTCTCGTCGCTGAGCATCGAGATCGCGCGCAGATACGACGCCTTCCCGGTCGGGGTGGCGGCCGGCGCGGTCGCCTGCAGGTCGGCGCCGAGGTTGGCCATCGCCGTCACCAGCTCGCGGCTGTAGAGGCCGATGAAGCTGATCACCGGGGCCACCTGCTGCGCCGCGGGCAGCAGCTGGTCGAGCGTCGGGTGGAAGGCGTTCGTGAAGCGCGTGATCGCCGGCAGCGCGACGGTTGCGTCGCGCAGCAGCGTGGGCGCACGCCGGAGGACCGAGGTCGCCGGGCCCGACAGCGTGATCACGTCCGCCAGCGCCGGTGTGAGCAGCGGCGCGACAGGTCGCAGCGCGGCCAGCGACGGACCCGCCAGACCGAGCGAGGTGTTCAGCGTCACGAGCGTCGTGCGCAGCTGCGACAGGAAGGGCGGGAGCGCATCGACGGTCGCGGTCAGCGCGGTGTTGCGCGCCGCGGTGGCCGACAGAACCTGGTCGCCGGCGGTGATCAGGGTCTGCAGGTCGGCCGATCGGCTGCCGAGCGTGCTCAGCACCGTGCCGCCGTCAGAGATCACCTGCCGCAGGCTTCCCTGCTGGTCGTTGAGCGCGTCGACCACGGCGGTCAGCTCGCTCACGGCGGGGTCGAGGTCGCCGATCGCGTTGTTGAGGTTCTGGGCCTGGCCGGCGAGCGCGGCCGCCCCGCCGCTCAGGAACGCGTCCAGGTTCTCCTGGGTCGGCTTGTCGAACGAGCCGAGAACCTGGTCGAGCTGCTGGGTGGTGGCGACCTGCCCGCGCGGGATCGTTCCCCCGTCGGGCAGCTTCCGGCCCGAGCCGGTGCCGGTCGAGAGCTCCACGTAGGCCTCGCCGAGCAGCGTCTTCTGGCGCAGGATCGCGCGCGTGTCGACCGGGATCGGCGCGTACTGCCGATCGAGCTGCATCGTCACGAACGAGTACAGGCCGCGGTTGGCGACCGTCGAGACCTTGCCGACGTTCACGCCCGAGATGCGCACGTCCGCATTCGGGACCAGCAGACCGGTCTCCTTGAAGAGCGCGCCGACCCGATAGCCCTGCGGCGCGAACGGGACCGTCCCGCCGAACTGCGTCCAGACGAAGATGATCAGCCCGACGCACGACAGCGTGAACGCGAGTGCGGCGAGCACGGCCGTGCGCTTGGGTGCCTGCGTTACCACTTATGCGCACCCGAACTTCGTGCCGAGCACCTGCTCGAGCAATGGGCCGACCGGGAGCGTCTTGAGGCTCTCGCAGCTGGAGAGGATCAGGGTGCGCCACACCGGGCCGTTGGCGTCGGAGTTCGAGATGAACGAGTCGGCGTTGTGCGCGAACCAGGAGAACCAGTACAGGAAGCCGGGGTTCCGCCCGCCCGGGTTGTAGGTGAGCTCGTTGACCGAGTACGCGAGCACCCGGAAGGAGTTGATCAGTGCGGGCACCGCCTTCGAGAGATCCGCGTTCAGTCCGGGAAGCTGGGCGGCCAGCGGAGTCGTCGCACGGACGAACGCCGGGATCTCGCCCAGCGGCAGCAGCGCGACGCCCTGGAACAGCGTGCGCGTGTTCTTCAGCGTGGAGGGCAGGCGCTTGGCCGTCGGGATCAGGCTCGTCGCGGCGGGGCCGAGCGCGGTCGCGAAGCCGGTCAGGTCGCTCAGCGTGGTGCGGGCGGTCTGCGAGCGTCCCCGGCAGCCGCACGATCGCCGCCCGTAGCGCGGCGTTCTGGCTGCCGAGCGCGCCGACCGTGGCGTCGCCGGCGCGGACCGCCTCGGTCAGCTGCGCATCCTTCTCGCTGGTCGCCTTCGCCAGCACGCCGAGGTTGTGGACGATCTGCGAGAGCTCCGCCCGGCGCGCGGCCAGCAGATCCCCGATCTGACGCAGCTGCGCGGCGGTCGGCGAGAGCGTCATCATCAGCCGGCGGATGTCCTGCCCGCGGCCGGCGGTGCCCTGGTCGAGCTCGGCGATCAGGCTCGTCAGCCACGTGCGCGTATCCGTGTCGAGCGAGGCGAGCAGCTCGTCGGCGTCGATCGGCGAGGTGGTCTGACCGACCGGGATCGTGCCGTTGTTCGGGAGCCCGCCGGCGCTCCGGCTGCCCGGCGCGATGTCGACCTCCATGTCCTTGAGCGGCGTGTTGGGCACGAGCTGCACGCGCGCGTCGCGGTAGAGGTGGGGCAGCTTCCGCGGATCGATCTCCATGTGCACGATCCCCATCCCGCCCTGCAGCGAGGTCCCCGTGATCTCGCCGACGTGAACGCCTGCCACGTTGACCGGCTCGCCGAGCCCCGGCACGACCGCCGCGGCGGTCGGGAACGCGGCGTTGACGTGGTAGAAGCTCTGGAACGGGTTCGGCAGCCGTTGCTGCAGCAGGATGTAGAAGCCGCAGGCGAGCCCGACCACCATCAGCAGCATCAGGATCGCGAACGACCGCCCATAGCGCTTGAGCTGGACTGCGGTGCGGCCGCTCATCCCCCGCTCCGATCACGCGCGGCGGTCACGGCCGGCGCGGCGAGGCTCGGGAGCGTCTGCGTCGCGCACGGAACGTCGGGGCGGAAGTCCGAGGGCGTGAGGTCGCCGACCCACGACGGACGCGCGCCGAGCAGCGACCCGCCGCCCGGCGGCGCCGAGCCCACGAGCTGGCCGATCAGCGGCAGGCTGGGGAGCAGCCCGCCGGTCACCGAGTTCGAGCCGGCGCCGGCGAGCGCGCGTGTGTAGTAGCCGTTGCCGTCGAAGCTTCCGGTGGCGCCGGCGACGCCGGGCAGGAAGTGGACGAAGTCCTGCCAGACCGGGCGGCCCGAGGACAGCGAGCCGTCGGGGACGATGCTGTTGAACGTCGGGATGATGTGGGTCTGCAGGCAGTCCGAGACCTGCTTGGTGATCGGGAACGCGCTCGCGAGCTGGGTGAGGATTCCGGGGAACTCGACGAACGTCGCGCGCAGTGTGCTCAGCAGCTCGGCGCGCGGCGTGGGCGCGAGAATCGCGGCGAGCTGGCGGACCGTGCCGGTCAGCGCGTCGAGCAGCGGCGGCGAGACCTTCAGCGAGGGATCGAGCGCGTGCGCGAGATTCACCGTGGGCGGCAGCGCGCGGTCGATCACGGTCAGCGCCGGCGGCGCGACGCGCAGCGTCTGATCGAGCCCCGCGATCGACTGCGCGAGCGCCCCGTCGCTCGACGCCAGGGCGCCGGAAGCTCGGTCCAGTTGCGTGACGAGGTCCGCGAGCTGGCTCGAGCTGGCCGCCAGCGTGGCGGTGACGGTCGAGGAGGAGTTCAGCAGGTTGCCCAGATCGTCGGGCCCGGTGCCCTGCAGCGCCTGCGAGATCCAAGCCGCGTCCTTGAGGACCGGCGTGAGCTGCGGGACCGCGGCCTTGAGCGCGCCTGCGCCGCTGTCGGAGAGCGGCTGCCCGGGTTTGGGGCTGAATCCCTGCTCGAGGTTGCCGAGGATGTTGGCGAGGCTCTGGCGGGCGGGCGCGTTGAAGGTCGAGAGCACCTGGTAGAACTGGACCGGCGAGGAGGTCTGGGACATCGGGATCGTGTCCCCGTCCCGCAGGCTCGGCGCGCTCGGGGTGCCAGGATCGAGCTGAAGGTAGTAGCCGCCCTCGAGGAACAGGCGCGCGCGGATCGTGACCGTCGCGTCCCTGTGGACGGGCTGGCCGTTCGCCGCGACGGAGAACGCGATTCGGGTGGCGTTGCCGGCCGGGCTGGTCCCCTCGACCGATCCGACGTCGATCCCCGCGATTCGCACCGGATCGCCGCCGCGGACGTTGACGCTGTTGTCGACGACCGCGTACAGCGTGAACCGGTGGACGAAGGGCAGCCCCTCGTTGAACGCATAGAAGGTGATGAAGACGGTCGCGAGCAGCACTACCGCCGAGATCACGAGCGGGTGCAGACGGCCGCGCCGCCGGCGTCCGCGCGGGCGGGTTCTGCGGACCACGCTCACGGCACCAGCCCGGCCTTCCTGCCCAACGCCAGCACGCCCGTTGGCGGCGTCGTGTTGTCAACGACCCTGGAGGTCTTGCTCGGGTTGCCGATCAGCTGCGCGCCCTTGTAGACCTCGTTGCCCGCCTGGCACTGGGTGGAGTCCTCGATCGGGTAGTAGTTGAGATGCAGATCCGGCGAGGGAGCGGGCTGCTGGAGGGACTGCGACCGAGATACGCCATTGAGGTCGAGGATCGGCATGAACCGCAGCCAGGCGCCGGTGCTGTCGCCCTCCGTCAGGCCTCCGGCGAAGTTGCGCACCCAGATCCCGGCGACGTTGCAGGCGAACTGGGCTGGGGCGACGGACCGCAGGATCGCGCCGAGGCCGACCAGCGCGGAGGAGCCGAAGGTGGCGAGGTCGCTGGAGCCGAGGACCTTGAAGGTCTGCGTCGATGCGGGATCGCGCGCGAGTGCGTCGACCGCGACGAGCGCCGTCTGCAGGTCGGTGGCCAGGGGTGGCACGAGCCTGAACACCGGCGTGGCGTCGCGCACGATCGCATCGAGCCGGCGCGCCGCCAGCGGCAGCAGCGCCGCCGCGGGCTTGAGCGACTGCACGATCGAGGCCGCGTCGGCGAGGACCGGCTCCGCGTTGGTGAGCACGGTGGTGCCAAGCGACTCGGTGCCCGGCAGCTGGTCGATCGTCTGCCCGAGCGCCGGGACGTCGAGCGCCTGGAAGGTGGTCGCGCCGTCGGAGAGCAACGCGCTGATCGTGGGTGCGACGGGCGCCAGCGCGCCGGTTGTCGCCGCGAAGCCGTTGATGAACTGTCCGAAGCGGGTCCCGGGAGCCGCGAGCATCGAGAGCAGGCTCTGGAGCGGTCCGAGCAGCTGCGCCGTCGAGTGGATGGCGTCGTTGAACTGCGTTCCGCGGCCCGAGACCGCGTCGCCGAACTCGCCGACCGCAGCGCGAATCCCCGCCTGCGTCTTGGGCCCGAACGCCTTCAGGGCCGTGTCGAGGTCGACGAACGGGATGTTGTGGTTCAAGCGAGGGTTGGTGTTCAGGGTGAACGTGCCGCCGTCCGGGAGCCCGCGCGCCCTGCTCGTGCCCGGGATCAGCTCGAGGTACTTGCCCCCGAGCACGGAGGCGAGCCGCACCTGGTATCGGGTGTCGAGCGGGAGCGGCTGGAGGCTGCGCTGGAGCGAGAGTCCCAGCTGCGCGTAGGCGTGGGGCCAAGTCCTGTCGGCCGCCTCGGGGGTGATCGTGAGGACCTGCCCCACTCGCGCTCCGCCGATCCGCACGTCGGCGTTCTTGGTCAGCTCGTCGGCATTGGCGACGTCCACCTTGATCTGATAGCTGGGTACGAACGGGAGACCGTTCTCGGCGATGTACGACAGGTAGACGGCCACGGCGATCACGAGCAGCGTCAGCGTCCCGATCAGGATCGTGTTGTCGAGGAGCTGCTGGGCGGCGCGTCTGAGTCTCATTTGAGCAGGTAGCTGATGAGGCTCTGCAGGGTGCTCCCGGCCTGCTGCGTCGAGCTCGAGGTGGTGGTGGTCGTCGTGCCGGTGGTGCTGGTGGAGCTCGGGGTCGTGGACTGCTGGGGCGTCGCGGTCTGCGCCGGCGTCGAGGAAGCCTTCGGCGTCGCCGCCCCCGCTGCCGCCAGCTGCAGACCCGCCGCCCGTGCCGAGCCGTGCGTCGGCGTGTAGGCGGGCTGCTGCCCGTAGTGGGCGCTGCATCCGGGGACCGGAGTCGTCGCGTACGCCCCGCAGGCGCCGTTCTGCGGGGCGATCAGCAGCAGCGGCAGCATGTGCGAGACGGAGTCGAAGCGCGACAGCGAGGCGGCGATGTAGTAGGCCACCGAGAGGAAGTTCTCGGTGAAGCCGTGCTGCTGCAGGTTCGAGAGCAGCCGGGCCATCAGCAGCGTTCCGGGCAGCGAGCGGCTCGTGTAGCTGCGCAGCGTGGCGACCAGCGGCGTGGTGTCCCGGATCGCCGGGATCGCCCTGCGCAGCGCGACCGTCAGGCTCGCCAGGCCCGGCTTGGCGGCCGCGACGAACGGGACCAGGTCGCTGGAGACCTGGTTCAGCACCGGGGCGGCCGACTGGAGCTGGCGCAGCAGCGGCGTGCCGTCGACGGCGACCGTATCCAGCTGCCGCAGGGACGGCTGGGCCACCGCCAGCAGGCCCGGCAGCCGGTTGATCGCCTGCGAGAGGGTGTCCTTGTGCTGCGCGGTGAGCGTCGCCAGCGCTGCGGCGCGGTCGAGGAAGCTCTGCAGGTTCGCGGTGTGGGTGGCAGCCTGCGCGGCGATCGTGTTCGTGGCATCGACGAGCGTCGCGAGCTGGGATTGCTGGCTGTGGAGGATGGAGACCACCTGGCGCGCCAGCTGCAACGTCGGGTTCGCGCGCCGGAGGACCGCGTTGAAGTCGGTCCCCTCCCCCGCGGTCCCGATCCCGAGCTCGTTGATCAGGATCTGGAAGCGCTCTCGCGTCGGCAGGTTGAAGATGTTGAACAGGTCCAGCAGGCTGACCGGCTCGCTGGTGTTCTCGACGGGGACGGTGGGCGGTTCGCCGTTCTGTGCCTTCAGCGGCGGGCTGCCGGCGGTGCCGGGGTCGCAGTCGACGTAGTTCTCTGCGATCAGGCCCTCCGGGCGGATCTGGCAGGTCGCGTTCTGATGGAAGGGCACGAAGCGGCTGTCGACCGTCGCCTCGATCCGGGCCTTGTAGTCGGGCGTGACGACGACGTTCGTGATCTGGCCGGCGGTCGCACCGGCGATCTTCAAAAGCTGGCCGCCGATCAGCCCGCGGGCGTCGTCGAAGATCATGTCGATCCGCTCGCTGGAGCTGCCCTGAGCCGTCGAGGCGCGGCCGACCAGTGCCGCCGCCATCGCCGCAGCGGCCAGGACGAGGGCGAGCGCGAGCAATCGCCTCATGGCAGCTGGTCGTTCGCCGGGTTGCAGAGGTTGCCCGTGCTCGCGGGGACGTCGGGACTGGTCCAAGGGGCCGAGCCGTCCCACGGCGGCGGGCCACCGCCTCCGGGGCACGGAGCGAGCAGGCCGGTGCGCCCGCCGGTGAGCACCGGCAGCCCGGGAACGGTGTGACCGAGGAGCGAGGAGACGAGGCTGAGCAGCCCGGACAGGCTCGTGCCGCTGCCCTGCGCCAGTAGCGCGGACTTCAGGTAGTGGCCGTTGGCATCGTAGGACCCACCCCCGGAGCCGCCGACGCCGTTGAAGAATCCGGCCACCGCGTCCGGCGCGTACGGACGCAATCCGGCGAGGATCGGCGTGATCTCCCGCAGGGCGGCGGCGAGCGAGGTGACGGCGGGAACGGCCCGGTTGACGGCCGGCGGGAGCGCCGTCAGGGCCGCCTCAGCGGGGCGCACGAGCGCCTGCACGCCCGCGATCGTCGGGATCGCCTCGCTGGCCGCGGGCAGCAGCGCGCGCAGCAGGTTCGCCAGCCTGGGGGCCGCCGGCTGGAGGTCCTTGAAGACCGGGTCGAGCTGGTTCAGTGTGTAGTCGACGTCGTTCAGCACCGGCGTCGCCTGGCGGAGCACCGCGGGGGAGCGCTCGATCGCGTCGCCGAGCGCGGTCCGCTCGCTGGCGATCTCACGGAGCGCCGCGGCGGTGTTGGTGACGGCGCCGCTCAGGTCGCCCGCGCGAGCGGCGAGCGCATGCACGACCTGCGCGCTCGTCGAGATCAGGCGCTCGAGCGCGAACTTGTCGGAGACGATCTGCGCGCCGAGCTGCGTGGTCTGACTGAACGCGGGATTCAGGTAGGAGATGAATGGCCCGAACTGCGAGGGCGTCGGCTGGCGGAAGAAGTAGGCGCCCGTCCTGAGGATCTGCTGGAGCTGCGTGCGGACCCGCGGGGTGAGCGAGTCGAGCACCGTGTCGAGGTCGACGATCCCCCGGGTCTGCGTCGCGGGAAGGGTCCCGCCACTGGGAATCGGTGCGCCGGCGCCCGACAGGGACAGCCCGACGAATCGGTTGGCGACCCCGGTCAGGCTGAGCTGGCCGATCGTGGCGATCGACCCGGCGTGGATCGGGACGATGCTCTGATCGGAGATGTCGAGCTCGATCTCGGCGAGCCCGTTGCCCGAGAGCTTGACCTGCCCGACCGAGCCGACCTGGTGGCCGCCGACCGTGACCACATCGCCGGAGACGAGCTGACCCGCGTCCAGGAACTGAGCGTTGATCCGGTAGCTGGGCGCGCCGGTGAACAGCACGATCAGGATCGCGACAACCGCGACCCCCAGGGCGCCGAGCGCGGCGGCGCGCGCGATCTGCTGGCGCTCCACCGCGTCAGCCCCCGATCGGCGCGCGCGCGTTCCCGCCCCAGAACAGCTGCGTGCCGACCATTCCGATCAGGTGGATCCCGAGGATGTTGGCGACCATCGATTGCGCCGTCGCCCTGCCCACCCCCACCGGGCCGCCGGTCACGTGGTAGCCGTAGTAGATGCAGGTGAGGACGATGAAGGTGGCCATCGCCATGCACTTGATGCCCGCGAAGAAGAAGTCCTGCGGGGACTGGAACTGCCAGAACAGCTGCAGGTATCCCCCCTTGGAGACCTGCGCGAGCTGAATCACGTCGGCCAGATAGGAGGCGGCGAAACCGACCGCGACCGCAATCATGTAGAGGAACGGCAGCACCAGCCAGGTGCCAAGCAGCCGCGTCGATCCCAGGTACAGGATCGAGTCGAGCCCCATCACCTCGAGCGCGTCGATCTCGTCCGAGATGCGCATCGATCCGATCTCCGCCACGAAGCCGGTCCCTACCTTCGCGGCCATCATGTACCCGAACGCGTACGGGATCACCTCGCGAAGGTCGCAGAGCGCGGTGATCGCGCCCGTCGACGACGGCGCCCCCACGGTCTTGGCGGCGTACGCGCCCTCGATCCCGCACTGCAGGCCGAGGATGAACACCAGCCCGAGCACGATCACCGCCGAGCCCGTAATCAGGATCCCGGCCTGGCGGACCGTCTCGCCGACGAACTTCAGCACGCGCCCGCTGAGGACGCGCCCGACGATCTTGCCGCAGAAGCGGCTGGCCTCCCCGAAGGCGATCAGCGCGGCGAGCGGTCGGGCGAGGACGTTCATCGAGGCACGTTGAGGGCCGGGTGCGTTGCGAGCAGCGTCTGAGTGAACGCGTAGTCGATCGCCCCGATCCCCATGAACGCGATCACCACCGCCTGGTTGACCGCGCGCCCCACCCCTTCCGCGCCGCCCGACGCGGTCAGCCCCTTGTAGCAGCAGACGACCGCGATCAGCGCCCCGAAGAACATGGACTTCAGCAGCATCGCCTCGAACTCGACGGTCGTCGCCTGCGCGAAGAAGGTCGAAAAGAACGGGCCGACCGTGGCGCCGTTGGAGAGCGTCACCAGAATCCCGCCGAGCGTCCCGAACAGCAGCGCGTAAATGCTGAACAGCGGCGTCAGCAGCATCAGGCTGAGGAAGCGCGGAACGACCAGGCTCTTGATCGGGTCGACGCCCAGGACCATCAGCGCGTCGAGCTCCTCGCGGATCTTGCGCGCCCCGAGATCGGCGGTCATCGCGGTGCCGGCGACCCCCGCCATCACGATCGCGCACACCAGCGGCGCGAACTCGCGCATGACGATGATCACGAACAGGCCCCCGAGGCGGTCGATCGCGCCGAGCAGGTTGAGAAAGTCGCCCACCTCGACGCCGGCGGGACCGTACGTGAACGCCAGCGACGCGAGCATCATCGGGAACCAGCCCAGGCGCAGCGCGAACAGGAACTGGTCGACGAACTCGGGGCCGTAGTTGTAGGGCGGCGTCACCGCGGCAAGGATCGTCCGCCGCAGCAGGACGATCATCGCGCCGATCGTGTCGATGAAACCACGGAGAGGCTGATAGCCGAACCGCAGGATCGCGTCCATTCTGGCCCCGCCTCTCCTTCCTCCCGCCTGCCGGGGTCCCGATTTGGGTGCAGCGGCATCATAGGCGCCAGCTTGTGACGCTCGCAACGGGGAACCGTCGCGGGGGAGCCCTCGGTCGAGGCGCGTCGCGGCGGGCACCGCGCCGACCGGCGCCCGCTCAGCAGCGAGCGCCGGCGGCCCAGCAGGAATGACTCAGGCGGCTACCGGCTGGCGGTCTGTGTACTTCTCGCCGCGCTCGGCCTTCTCGACCAGCGACGCCGGCGGCTCGAAGCGCTGACCGTAGCGCTCGGCCAACTCCCGGGCGCGGGCGACGAACGACGCCGGCCCCTGCGGGCGGCCCGGGTGCTGGTACTGGTTGATGTACTGGAGCACGCCGCCCGTCCAGCCGGGGAACCCGATGCCGAGAATCGAGCCGATGTTGGCGTCCGCGACGGACTCGATCACGCCCTCGTCGAGGCACTTGACCGTCTCGAGCGATTCGATGAACAGCATTCGCTCCTCGAGGTCCTGCAGGTCGAGCGACGACGGGTCATCGACCGGCGGGAACGCCTCGCGCAGGCCCGTCCAGAGCCCCGCGCGCTTGCCGTCCTCGTACTCGTAGAACCCACGGCCCTCCAGCCGGCCCGGACGGTCGAACTCGTCGAGCATGCGGTCGATCACCTGCTCTGAGGGATGCCCGTCCCAGCCGGTCGAGCTTCCGTCCGCTGCCTCCTTGGCGGCGTTGCGGATCTTGCGCATCAGCTTCAGGTTCAGCTCGTCGGAGAGCTGCAGCACCGGAGCGGGATACCCCGCCTGCGAGGAGGCCTGCTCGATCGACGTGGCGGGGACCCCCTCGAGCAGCATCGCGATGCCCTCGTTGATGAAGGTCCCGATCACGCGGCTGGTGAAGAACCCGCGGCTGTCGTTGACCACGATCGGGGTCTTCTTGATCTTCCTGGCGACGTCGAGCGCGCGGTAGAGCGTCTCCTCCGAGGTCCGCTCGCCCTTGATGATCTCCAGCAGCGGCATCTTGTCCACCGGGCTGAAGAAGTGCAGCCCGATGAAGTCGTCGGGCCGCGACACGTGCTCCGCCAGTCCCGTGATGGGCAGCGTCGAGGTGTTGGAGCCGAGCAGCGCGCCCGGGGCGAGGTGCGGCTCGATCTCCCCGAACACCTGGGCCTTCACCTGTGGATCCTCGAACACCGCCTCGATCACGAGATCCACGCCGTCGGCGTCCTGCGGCTGGTCGGTCGCATGGATCCGCGCGAGCAGCGCGTCGGCCTTCTCGCGGGTGCTCCGCCCGCGATCGACGTCTTTGGCGACCAGCTTCTCCGAGTAGGCCTTGCCGCGGTCGGCCGCCTCCTGCGAGACGTCCTTGAGGATCACCTGGAGGCCCGACTTCGCGCACACGTACGCGATCGCGGCGCCCATCATGCCCGCCCCGAGCACGGCGACCTTGCTCGGCTCGAAGGGCTCGATCGAGTCGGGACGGCCGCGACTGCCGGAGGCGGCCTGCATGTCGAAGAAGAACGCCTGGATCATGTTCTTCGCGACCTGGCCGGTCACGAGGTCGACGAAGTAGCGCCCCTCGACCTCGATCGCGTTGTCGAAGTCGAGCTGTGCACCCTCGACGGCCGCCGCCATGATGTGGTGGGGGGCGGGATAGTTGGCGCCCTTCAGCTGCTTGCGCAGGTTCGCCGGGAACGCCGGGAGGTTCTGCGCCAGCGACTTCGAGCTGGGGGTTCCACCGGGGATCTTGTACCCCTCACTGTCCCAAGGCTGCTTCGCCTCCGGATTGGCCTCGATCCAGCGCTTCGCGGCGGGCACCAGCTCGTCGCGGCTGGGGACGATCTCATCGACGACGCCAAGCTCCTTGGCCTTGTCGGGCCGCAGCCGCTGGCCTTGCATGAGCAGCCCCATCAGCGCCTGGACCAGCCCGAGCATCCGGACGGTCCGGACGACGCCGCCGGCGCCGGGCAGCAGCCCGAGCTGAACCTCGGGGAAGCCGACCACGGCCTTGGGATCGTCGACGACGATCCGGTGATGGCATGCCAGGCAGATCTCCAGGCCGCCGCCGAGCGCGGCGCCGTTGATCGCCGCGACGACCGGCTTGCCGAGCGTCTCCAGGCGCCGCAGCATCGCCTTGCCCTCGCGGACCCATTGCGCGGTCTCCGCGGCCTGGTCGGGGCCGACCGCGAGCAGATCGTTGAGATCGCCGCCGGCGAAGAAGGTCGACTTCGCAGAGGTGATCACGACGCCCTTGATGCTGTCCCGCTCGGATTCGAGGCGCTCGACCGCGGCCTTCATCGACGCCGCGTAGGCCGCGTTCATCGTGTTCGCCGACTGGTCGGGGTCGTCGAGGGTGAGGACGACGACGCCGTCCTCGTCCTGCTGCCAGCGGATCGTGTCTCGCTCGCTCATCGGATCGCCTCCACCACCGTCGCGATGCCCATGCCGCCGCCGACGCAGAGCGTGGCGAGGCCGTAGCGCCCGCCGGTGCGGTGCAGCTCGTCGATCAGCGTGCCGAGGATCATCGCCCCGGTCGCGCCGAGCGGATGGCCCATCGCGATCGCGCCGCCGTTGACGTTGACCCTCTCCATGTCGAGGCCCATGTCACGCACGAAGCGGAGCACGACGGCGGCGAACGCCTCGTTGATCTCGACGAGATCGAGGTCCTCGACGGTGAGTCCGGCCTTCTCGAGCGCCTTGCGGCTGGCCGGCGCCGGGCCGGTCAGCATGATCGTCGGGTCCGCGCCGGAGAGCGCGGTCGCGAGGATCCGGGCGCGCGGGGTGAGCCCGAGCTGCTCGCCCGTCCGTTGGTTGCCGACCGCCACCAGCGCCGCGCCGTCGACGATCCCGGACGAGTTGCCGGCGGTGTGGACGTGATTGATCTTCTCGACCCAGTGGTACTTCTGCAGCGCGACGGCGTCGAAGCCGCCCATCTCGCCCATGGTCGCGAACGACGGCTTCAGCTGACCGAGGGAATCGACGGTGGTGCCGGCACGGATGTGCTCGTCGCGCTCGAGGATCAGGTTGCCGTTGATGTCCTCCACGGGGACCAGGGAGTCGCTGAAACGGCCCTCCTCCTGAGCCTTGGCGGCTCGCTCCTGCGAGCGGGCGGCGTAGGAGTCGACGTCCTCACGGCTGAACTCCTCGATCGTCGCGATCAGGTCCGCGCTGATCCCCTGGGGGACGAAGTAGGTGTCGTAGTTGGTCTCGGGATCCATCGCCCAGGGCCCGCCATCGGAGCCCATCGGCACCCGCGACATCGACTCGACGCCGCCGGCGAAGACGAGGTCCTCCCAGCCGGACGCGACCTTCTGCGCGGCCACGTTCACGGCCTCGAGCCCGGAGGCGCAGAAGCGGTTGAGCTGGACGCCGGCGACCGTCTCCGGCAGCCCCGCCTTGATCGCCGCGGTCTTCGCGATGTCGGCGCCCTGGTCGCCGACCGGGGAGACACATCCGAGCACGACGTCATCGACGCGCTTGGGATCGAGCCCGTCGTTGCGCGACAGCATCTCGTGCATCAGGCCGACCACGAGGTCGACCGGCTTGACGGTGTGCAGCGAACCGTTGACCTTGCCACGGCCCCGCGGCGTGCGGATCGCGTCGAACACCAACGCTTCCGAATTGCTCATGCTCGTGCTCCTCGGTTGGATTCGGCGGCACGACCCGCCTCGAACGCGATGCTAGCAATTATTGGCAGTCCGCCAATAAGGTCCCGCACGGGTTCACGCGTTCACGGGTTTGGGTCCTGGTTTGGGCCCTGCGGGGACCGCAGCGCCCAAGCCGCCGTCACTTACTATACTTTCTGAAGTGAGGACGTACTACCGGCTTCTGGAGTTCCTGCGCCCATACCGATCGGGCGTCGTGTGGTCATTCCTGCTTGCCGCCGGCGCGATGGGCGCCACCGTCCTGCTCCCATATCTGACCGGTCGCGCGATCGACTCGGTCCGCTCGCACAGCAAGCACGATCTGACCGCGTGGGGCATCGCGATCGTGGTCGCGGGCCTCCTGCGGCTGGTGCTGAGCGTCGCGCGCCGCCTCGTCGCGGGCCGGGTCTCCCTCGGCGTCGAGCTGGACCTGCGCAACGGCCTCTACAGCCATCTGCAGCTGCTGGAGCTGTCGTTCTTCGACCGCCAGCAGACCGGGCAGCTGATGTCGCGCGCGACCGTCGATCTCCAGGCGGTGCGGTTCTTCCTCGGCTACGGGCTGATCTTCATCGGCCAGTCGGCGCTGACGATCGTGCTCGCCGCGATCGCGATGTTCGCGCTGCAGCCGGTGCTGGCGGCGCTGGCGCTGGCGCCCGTTCCGTTCGTGGTGCTGATCGCGCGCAGCTACGGGCACCGCTCGCGACCGGCGCTGCAGGAGGCGCAGCAGCGCATCGCCGAGCTGACGGCCGAAGCGGAGGAGAACGTCTCGGGCGTGCGCGTGGTCAAGGCGTTCGCGCAGGAGCGCCGCCAGCTGGACCGCTTCAGGCACTCGGTGCAGCGCGTGTTCGACCAGCAGCTGCTCGCGACCAGGATCCAGGCGCGGTACACGCCGATGATCAGCTTCCTGCCGAACCTCGGGCTCGCGTTGATCCTGCTCGTGGGCGGGCGCGATGTGATCCATGGCAGCCTGACCCTCGGCCAGTTCACCGCGTTCTACGCGTACCTGTTGATGCTGATCTCGCCGATGCGAACCCTCGGGTACATGCTCGGCGCGGCGCAGCGCGCGACGGCCTCGGGCGCGCGGATCTTCCAGGTGCTCGACCGCGCGCCGCGGATGACGGTGCCCGAGCACGCCCCGGCGCTCCCGGATGGGCCCGGCGCCGTGTCGCTCGAGCACGTCACCCTCACCTTCGAGGGCACGCCGCGGCCGGCGCTGCGGGACATCGACCTCGAGATCGCCGGCGGGAGCACCCTCGCGCTCGTCGGGCCGATGGGCTCGGGCAAGACCGCGCTCGTGTCGCTGCTACCCCGGCTCTACGACGTCAGCGCGGGCTCGGTGCTGATCGACGGCGCCGACGTTCGCTCGGTCGATCCGGCGAGCCTTCGGCACGCCATCGCGGTGGTCAACGACGACCCGTTCCTGTTCTCCGCGAGCGTCCACGACAACATCGCCTACGCCCGGCCCGAGGCGACCCGCGAGGAGGTGATCGGAGCGGCGCGCGCCGCGCAGGCGCACGGGTTCATCGAGCGCCTTCCGGACGGCTATGACACGCGCGTCGGCGAGCGCGGCCTGACCGTCTCGGGCGGCCAGCGCCAGCGGATCGCGATCGCGCGCGCGATCCTCGCGAACCCTCGGATCCTGATCCTCGACGACGCGACGTCCTCGGTCGACGCGTCGACCGAGCAGGAGATCAAGCTCGCGTTGCGCGAGGTGATGGCGGGCCGCACCACGCTCGTGATCGCGCACCGGCTCTCCACGATCGCGCTCGCCGACGAGATCGTGGTCCTGGAGGATGGCGAGCTCACCGCGCGCGGCACCCACGAGGAGCTGCTGGAGCAATCCGACCTGTACCGCGAGATCGTCGAGAAGGGCATGCCCGACCAGGTGTTCCTCAACCGCAAGCCGCTCGAGTCGGAGGTCGCCGGGCTATGAGCCGGATCGAGGAGATCCGCAGGCGGCTGCGCGCCGGCCGCGGCCGGGGCCGCAAGATCCGCGGCCTGCTCCTGCTGCTCGCGCCCTATCGCTGGCGGGTGATCGCGATGCTCGCCTCGCTGGTCGTCGCGACCGCCGCGTCGCTCGCGCCTGCGCCGCTGGCCAAGTTGGCGATCGACCAGGGCATCACGCGCCACGACGTGGGAACGCTCGACCTCGTCGTCGGCGCCTTCCTGCTCTCGGCGGTGCTGTATGCGCTGGCGTCTTACGCGCAGACGTATCTGGTCGGGTGGGTCGGCCAGCGCGCGCTGCAGGACCTGCGCGTCGAGCTCTTCGCGCACCTGCAGCAGCTCTCCATCGGCTTCTACTCGCGCAATCGCGCCGGCGTGATCATCTCGCGCCTTACCAACGACGTCGAGGCACTCGATCAGCTCGTCGAGGACGGCATGGCGACCCTGTTCCAATCCGGGCTGACGCTGATCGGCGTCGTCGTGATCCTGTTCGTGCTCGACGCGCACCTGGCGCTGCTCACGTTCCTGGCGCTGCCGTTCCTCGCCGCGGGGGGCGTCGCCTTCCGGATCGCGTCCGCCGACGCGTACCGGATCACGCGCGAGAAGATCGCATGGATCACGGGATACCTGCAGGAGACCCTGTCGGGGATCCGGGTCGTCCGCGCGTTCGGGCAGGAGCCGCGGCACATCGCGCGCTTCAACGAGCTCAACGAGGAGAACCGGGCCGCGAACATGAAGACCGTCAACCTCAACGCGGCGTACTTTCCCGCGGTCGAGCTGGTCTCGGCGCTGGTCACGGTCGAGATCCTGCTCGTCGGCGGGCTCGAGGCGATCAACGGCCACACCTCCACAGGCGTGGTGTTCGGGTTCATCGCCGCGCTCAACAACTTCTTCGACCCGATCCAGCAGCTCTCCCAGCTCTACACCACCTACCAGTCGGGGATGGCCGCGCTCGACAAGATCTTCGAGCTGCTCGACGAGCAGCCGGAGCTGGTCGACGCGCCGGGCGCCACGGTGCTGCCGCGGATCCGCGGCGAGCTGCGCTTCGATCGGGTGTCGTTCCGCTACGGCTCGGAGCCCGACTCGGCATATGCGCTGCGGGACATCGACCTCACGATCCCGCCCGGGCAGACCGTCGCGCTGGTAGGTGAGACCGGCGCCGGGAAGTCGACGTTCGCGAAGCTGGTCGCGCGCTTCTACGACCCGAGCGAGGGACGCGTGCTGCTGGACGGCCACGACCTGCGTCGGATCACCGCCCATTCGCTGCGCTCGCAGATGGGGATCGTCCCCCAGGAGGGATTCCTGTTCAGCGGCACCGTGCGCGAGAACATCGCCTTCGCGGCGCGGGACGCCACCGATGCGCAGGTGGCACAGGCGGCACGGGCGGTCGGCGCCGAGACGTTCATCCGGGCGCTCGAGCATGGCTACGACACGCAGGTCGGCGAGCGCGGCGTGTCGCTGTCCGCCGGCCAGCGCCAGCTGCTGGCGTTCGCGCGGGCGCTGGTGGCGGACCCGCGGATCCTGGTGCTCGACGAGGCCACGTCGAACGTCGACGTGCACACCGAGAGCCTGATCGAGCAGGGCCTGCGACGCCTGGTCGCGGGCCGGACCGCGATCGTGATCGCACACCGGCTCTCGACGATCCGCCACGCGGGCCGCATCGTGGTGCTCGAGCACGGCGAGATCGTCGAGCAGGGCACGCACGACGAGCTGCTCGCTGCCGGCGGGCACTACTGGCGGCTCTACCGGGACTGGGCCGAGCAGGCTGCCGCCTAGCATGCATCCGATCGTCAGCGGCCTGGCCGTCACTCCCGTGAAGGGGACGCGTCTGCACGAGGTGGACCGGATCGAGCTCGACGTCACCGGCGCACGCGGCAACCGGCGCTTCTACCTGATCGACGACCGCGACCGGATGCTGAACGGCAAGCAGCTCGGCGAGCTGAGCACGATCGTCGCCGACTACTCCGCCGCGGACGATGTGCTGACGATGACGCTCTCCGGCGGGCGCCGGATCAGCGCGGGCGTGCAGCGCGGCGAGGTGATCGAGACCACGTTCTTCTCGCGCCGGCGCGACGCCCGGCTCGTCGAGGGCCCGTGGTCAGGCGCGATCACCGAGCACGTCGGCAGACCGCTGCGCCTGGTCGAGGCGAGCGGCTGGGCGGTCGACCGCGGCACGGGCGGAGGCGTCTCGCTGATCTCCCGCGCATCGCTGGCGCGCCTGGCCGAGGAAGCAGCGGCGCGCGCCGTGGACGGCCGGAGGTTCCGGATGCTGATCGAGATCGACGGCGTCCCGGCCCATCACGAGGACAGCTGGGTCGGCCGCAAGCTCCAGGTCGGCGACGCGCTGGTCGCGATCAGCGGTCACGTCGGCCGCTGCCTGGTGACGAGCCGGCACCCCGAAAGCGGCGTGATCGACCTTCCCACGCTGGACATCCTCGGCGGCTATCGCCGCGATCTGGGGAGCACCGAGCCGCTCCCGTTCGGCGTCTACGGCCGCGTCCTGCGGCCGGCGACGGTGCGGCTCGGCGAGCCGATCACGTTCTTCGACTAGGCTGCCCCCAGTGAGCGAAGAGCGAGTCCGCGTCGAGGTCGCCGATCACATCGCGACCGTCACGCTGGACCGGCCCGAGAAGCACAACGCTCTGGACCCGCCGATGTTCGACGCGATCCTCGCCGCCGCCGAGCGGGTCGCGAGCGAGCCGGCGCTTCGTGCGGTGCTGCTGCACGGCGAGGGCCCGAGCTTCTGCTCCGGTCTGGACTTCCCGGCGGTGATGGCCGCGCAGCAAGCGTCGGACGGGTCGACGGCGCCACTCGATGAGCCCGTTCCCAATCGCTTCCAGCGCGTTGCCCACGACTGGATCGAGCTTCCCGTCCCGGTGATCGCGGCGATCCACGGCCACTGCCTCGGCGGCGGGTTGCAGATCGCGCTGGCCGCGGACATCCGCTTCGCGACCCCCGATGCCAGGCTGTCGGTGATGGAGGTCAAGTGGGGCCTCGTCCCGGACATGTCGATCACCAGGACCCTCCCGCGGCTGGTGGGCATCGATGTCGCGAAGGAGCTCACCTTCACCGCCCGGACCATCAGCGGCGAGGAGGCCCATCGGCTCGGGCTGGTGACGCATGTCGCGGAAGACCCGCTGGCGGGCGCCCGGGCGCTCGCCACCGAGATCGCGGGCCGCTCGCCGGACGCGGTCCGCGCCGCGAAGCGCCTGCTCGACCGCGCGTGGACCGGTTCGCCCGCCGAGACGCTCGCGCTCGAGGCGGAGCTCCAGCGTGGCCTGATCGGCTCGCGCAACCAGCTTGCCGCTGTCACCGCGGGGCTCACCAGGCAGCCCGCGGAGTTCGTGGACCCAAGCTGATTCGCTCTATACTCGCCGTCCCGCGTCTGCGGCGCTCTGCGGGGTGGAGTAATCGGCAACTCGCCAGGTTCTGGCCCTGGAATTCAAGGTTCGAGTCCTTGCCCCGCAGCCTCGCCGGCATCGCCCCGGAGCCCGTCGGCTAACGTGATCGAGAGTGCGAATCCTCGGTCTCCCGCTCGAGCCGCCGCAGGCCGTCATCAACCGGATCCTGTCGGACCTGAGCGCGATCGCGCAGGCCGCTCGCAGCACGCCGGCGCAGCTGGAGAGGATGCTCGAGCTCGGCTACGAGATCGAGTCGATCGGGCGCCAAGTGCTCGAGATCGCCGAGCGGCTCGACCGGCGCGCCGAGGCGATCATGGTCCTCGGCGAGCGGATCGACGCGCGCGGCGCGGAGATCGTCGAGCGCGCCGGGCAGGTGGTGCAGACGGGCGACGAGCTGATCGCCGTGCTGCCGGCGCTCGAGCGGGCGATCGAGATGGCCACGCCGCTGGAGGGCGCGATCGACCGCTTCGGCCGGCTCGTGGACCGGCTGCCCGGCGGCGTCAGAGCTCGCCCAAATCCGACGACGGATCCCTCAGAACCCCGAGGCGATCGCTGATCTCGGCCCCGCCGGCGATCAGCCGCCGGGCGTGCTCGAGGTCGTCGGAGCGGCCCACCGACAGCGCCGCCGCGAGGTGGCCGTCGTGCACGTACCAGATGCTGAACTCGCCGTCCTCGAGCGACCCGCGGACGACCTCCTCATCCCATTCGTAGGCGGGTCCGACGTATTCGAGCGAAGCCCAGTCGGACAGATCGGAGAAGAAGTACGGCACGACGTCGTGCGGCTGGTCGCGCCCGAGCATGTTCAGCGCCGCGGTCTTGCCGTGGTTGAACGCCACATCCCAGTGCTCGATCCGGATGCGCTTGTCGTGGATGACGCTCAGATACTCGGCGATGTCACCCGCGGCATAGATGTCCGGCGCGCTGGTCTGCAGCAGGGCGTCGGTCACAACTCCCCCGAGCTCGCCGATCGTCAGGCCGGAGGATCGCGCCAGCGACACGTCGGGGGTCACTCCCACCCCGATCACGACCGCGTCGGCCTCGAGCGAGCGCCCGCCCTTCGTGATCACGCGCGTGACCTTGCCGTCGGACCCCTCGAAGCGCTCGAGCTCGTCGCCGCCGTGGACGGTGACGCCGTGCTCCTCGAGCCGGTCCTGGAAGAACCGGCCGGCCCGCTCGCCGAAGGTGCGGCTCAGCGCGACGTCCTCGAGCATGACCATCGTGCAGGTCGACCCCCGCTCGGTCAGCGACGCGGCGACCTCGCTCGCGATGTAGGAGCCGCCGATCAGCACGACGCGCTTGCCGCTCGCTCCGTCCCGGATCGCGTCGCTGTTGCCGAACGTGCGCAGGTAGTAGAGACCTTCGAGCTCGCTACCGGGCACGGCGAGGCGCCGCACGTTCGCGCCAGTCGCCAGCAGGGCCTTGCCGAACTCGACCTCGGTCTTGTCGGAGAGCTTGGCGGTGTGCGCGGCCGGATCGAGCCCGAGCACCGACACGCCCGTCAGCGCCTGCACCCGTTGCTCGCGATACCAGTCCGGCGGGCGGAAGAGCGCGTCCTCACGTGAGCCCGTGCCCCGCAGGTAGTCCTTGGAGCAGGCCGGCCGGTTGTAGGGCGGATCCGGCTCGCGCCCCACCAGCAGCACCTCGCCGTCCGCGCCGGACTCGCGCAGCCAGCGGGCACAGTTCCCGGCGGCGAGCCCGCCGCCGATCAGCAGGTAGTCGACGCGGCGGTCAGGCACCGCGCGCGGCGCGGGCGCCGTTGGGGGCGAAATGGGGAGTGATCGACGACTCCAGACCGGGATCGAGGATCAAAAGCACCTGATCGCCGGCCTCCATCATCGAGTCGGCCTTCGGCACGAACCCCGTGCCGCCGCGCAGCACGGAGATGATCAGCGACCCGTCAGGCAGCCTGACGTCCTGGACCCGTGCGCCGGCGGCGGCCGAGCCCTCGGCGACCTCGAGCTCGATGATCTCGAGGTGCTCCTCTTCGAGCGCGAGCAGCTGCACGAGCCCGTACTCCGGGACCTCGTGCTCGATCAGCCGCAGGATCAGGTCGGTCGCGGAGACCGCCGGCTGGATCCCGAGCAGCTTGAAGTGCTGGAGGTTGCGCGGGTTGTTGACGCGCGCGACGATCCGCTGCACCCCGTACTTCTCCTTTGCCACCTGGCAGATGAGGATGTTGTCCTCGTCGTCGCCGGTGACCGCGATGACCAGGTCCGCGCGCTGGATCCCGGCTCGCTCGAGCACCCATAGCTCCGTCGCGTCGCCGTACTGGACGGCGTGCTCGAGCTCCTCCTCGACCACCCGGTAGCGGCTGTGCGAGGACTCGATCACGGTCACCTCGCGCTCCTTGGCGATCAGCTCGCGGGCGAGGTTCCATCCCACCTTCCCGGCGCCGACGATGATCACGTACATCCCGTCACCCCCGCTACGGCGCCAGCGCCAGACGCTCGGCCTGGTCGATCGCGATCTGGGTGGGACAGACGGTGAGCAGTCCCTGCTCGGCGTACCACGCGGCGCGGCCAGGGTCCGCGACCCGTACCACCACGCGGGCAACGTTGAAGCGACGCTGCGCGATCTGCGCGATCACCAGGTTCGTGTTGTCCCCGCTGGTGGCCGCGATGAAAACGTCGGCCTCCTCGATTCCCGCCTCGATCAGTCCGTCGATCTCGAGCGCGGTGCCGACGGTGAAGCGGCCGCCGGCGTCCTCGAACGTGGTCGACTGGTCCTTGTCCAGACGCTCGTGCGACAGCGGGTCGGAGTCCATCACCGAGACCTCGTGGCCGGCGTCGAGCGCCCGCTTGGCGATCGCCGAGCCGACGCGGCCACTTCCAACGATCAGGATGAACACGCCAGCAGCGTAGCGCGCGCTAGGTGATGATCGGGATGATCAGGAGCGCGACGATGTTGGCGACCTTGATCATCGGGTTGATCGCGGGCCCAGCGGTGTCCTTGTAGGGATCGCCGACCGTGTCGCCGGTGACCGCCGCGGCGTGTGCCTCCGAGCCCTTGCCGCCATACGCGCCGTCCTCGATCAGCTTCTTGGCGTTGTCCCAGGCGCCGCCGCCCGAGGTCATCGAGATCGCCATGAACAGGCCGACCACGATCACGCCGATCAGCAGGCCGCCGAGCGCCTCGACGCTGATCAGGCCCACCACGAGCGTCATCACGATCGGGATCAACGACGGGAGGATCATCTCGCGCTGGGCCGCGCGAGTCACCAGCGCCACGGCCGGGCCGTACTCCGGCTTCTCGGTGCCGTCCATGATCCCCGGCTTCTCCCGGAACTGACGGCGGACCTCCTCGACGACGGCGCCACCGGCCCGTCCGACCGACTGCATCGCGAGCGACACGAACAGGTAGACCATGAGTCCGCCGATCAGGAGCCCGATCAGGACGGGCGGGCTGCCGATCGCGAAGCTGTAGTGCTTGTTGGCGGGTAGCTCGGTCTGGAACGCGTTGAACAGGACGAGCGCCGCGAGCGCCGCCGAGCCGATCGCGTAACCCTTGGTGACGGCCTTGGTGGTGTTCCCGACCGCGTCGAGCGGGTCGGTGACGTCGCGGACCTCCTGGGGCAGGTCGGCCATCTCGGCGATGCCGCCGGCATTGTCGGTGATCGGCCCGAACGCGTCGAGCGCGACGATCAGGCCGGTGAGCGAAAGCTGCGCCATCACGGCCACGCCGATGCCGTAGATGCCCTGGGTCCCGCCGCCGCCGAGCTTCCAGGCGCCGAGGATCCCGAACGCGATCACGATCGCCGGCAGCGCCGTCGACTGGAAGCCCTGCGCGAGGCCCTGGATGATGTTGGTCGCGTGACCGGTCTGCGACGCGCGCGCGGTGCTCCTGACCGGCGCGAAGCGCGTCGAGGTGAAGAAGTCGGTGATCACGAACAGGCAGGCCGTGACGCCGATCCCGATCAGGGAGCACAGGTAGAACTTCCACCAGTGCGGCGCGACGCCGGCGCCCGACTTGATCGTGAGGTCCTTCATCATCCAGTAGGTCACCGGGATGAACACCAGCGCGGCGAGCCCACCCGAGGTGATCAGACCCTGGTAGAGGGCGCGCTCGACGTTCCCGGCACGGGAGCGCACCGCGAACGTTCCGATGATCGAGGCGACGATCGAGATCGCGCCGAGCACCAGCGGGTAGAGCGCGACCGCGGACTGCTGGCTGAAGAGCAGGACGCCGAGCAGCATCACCGCGACGGCGGTGACCGCGTAGGTCTCGAACAGGTCGGCCGCCATGCCGGCACAGTCGCCGACGTTGTCGCCGACGTTGTCGGCGATCACGGCCGGGTTGCGCGGGTCATCCTCGGGGATGCCGGCCTCGATCTTGCCGACGAGGTCCGCGCCGACGTCGGCGGCCTTGGTGAAGATGCCGCCTCCCAGGCGCGCGAACACCGAGATCAGCGAGCCGCCGAACCCAAGGCCGATCAGGGCGTCGACGGCGTGGCGCGAGCTCTCCCCCACGATCCAGGTGAGGATCCCGTAGTACGCGGCGATTCCCAGCAGCGCGAGACCCACCACGAGCATCCCGGTCACGGCCCCGCCCCGGAAGGCGACCGCCAGCGCCGGCGAGATGCCGCCGCGCGCGGACTCCGCGACGCGCGCGTTCGCGCGCACGGACATGTTCATCCCGATGTAGCCGGCGGCGGCCGAGAGCGTCCCGCCAATCAGGAACCCGATCGCCACCCGGATGTTCTGCAACGGGATCAGCAGGATGAACACGACCACCCCGACGCCGGCGATGATCGTGTACTGACGGTTCAGGTACGCGCTTGCGCCCTCCTGCACCGCCGCCGAGATCTCACGCATGCGCTCGTTGCCCGGCGAAAGCGCCAGCAGGGACCGAGACGTGAGGATGCCGTAGACGACGGCGGCTGCGGCGCACACGAGCGCCACCAGGACGCCATGGTGCGTCAGGAAGCTAGACAAGAAGGTCCTCCGGGAGCTCTTAGTTAGGGAGTGGCGCGCGACTGAAGCGAGCCCACAACGGCAAAAGGGCCACCGCCCGCAATGCTCGAAGCGGAGACCCGGAAATGACGACGCGTGAGTTTAGCGTGCAGGCGCCGCGCGCGCCGCGCGCTGGGCTATTGCCCCGGAATCCAGAGCCGACCGCTGCGCTGCGCCGGTCCCGGGTCGCCGGGCTTTGGCGGTGGCTCCTGCGCGGGCTCCGCGGCCTGGCCGCCCGCACCGGGCTGGTGGGGACTCTCGGGCTCGGCGGCCGAGGGCGCTCCGCCGATCCGGACGTAGGCCAGCTGCAGCTGTGAGAGCGCGTCGCGGATCGGCGCGGCCTGGTCGGGCGCGAGCTGCTCCACGAGCGGAAGCAGTACCCGGATCGACTCGATCGCGACCTGAACCTGGGCGGGGTCGCGCTCGTCCTCGGTTCCGGGCGAGATCCCGGTCCTGCGCATCCCGAGGTTGATCATCGTCACGACGTGCTCGAGCAGGATCTGCTCTACCCGGATCTTCTTGATCTCGGCCTCGTAGGCGGCGCGCAGCTCTTCGGCGCTTGGATCGCTCGACGTGCTCATCTGATCGGTATCGCTCCAGCATACGTATCCCGCGTCTGCGCGACGGTCGCGCCGTACGCCTCCGCGAGCGACATCCCGTCCCCGAGCATGCGCCGCTGCCGCTGAGCGCCGTTGTGCGCGGGCAGCGAGACCTCGAGCCCGAGCTCGGCGCGCACGGGAGCGGTCCACTGCAGCAGTTGCTCCAGCGCCGCTGGCGCCGGAAACGGCTCGGCGCGGTCCAGATCGAGCAGCTGGCCGTCGAGCCCGTAGCGGATCGCGCGCCACATGTTCTCCTCGATCAGGCGGCCCGGGGGATCGACGAACGGGACGCCGGCGTCGACGTCCCGCGCCGCCTGCGCGACGCACGCCACGATCAGCGCCGCGAGGCTCTCCGATTCCGCCGCCGTCGCCTGCGCGTCGCAGATCCGGACCTCCACGGTTCCGAACGCGAAGTGTGGACGGATCGACCACCACACCTGCGTGTATTCGACGATCGAGCGCGTGCGCAGCAGGAAGTCGATGTAGCGTGAGAACGCGCTCCAGCTGCCGAACGGGTCGGGCACGCCGCAGCGGGGGAAGCTCTTGGTGAAGATCTGCGAGCGGGCGCTGTGCAACCCCGAGTCGCGGCCGTCGAGGAACGGCGAGTTCGCGGAGATTGCCAGCAGGAGCGGCAGCACCGGGCGAAGCCGGTCGCAGATGAGCACGGCCCGATCGGCGCCGTGGATCCCGACGTGCACGTGCAGCGAGAAGGTGTTGTTGCGCCACGCGACGTACTTCAGCCCCTCCTCGACGCGCCGGTAGTGCTCGGTGTCGATGATCCGCTGCTCGCGGTAGTCCGACCACGGATGGGTGCCGGTCGCGCCAAGCGCGAGCCCGCGCTCCGATGCCAGGCCGAACAGGCGCCGCCGCAGGTCGCGCGCGGCCGTGATCGCCGCACCGAAGTTCGCGCCGCGTCCCGAGCGGATCTCGATCTCGGAGGAGATCAGCTCGCCCGCGAGCGAGTCCGCCAGCACCTGATCGGCCGCTGCCGCGTCGCGCACCTCCTCGAAGCGCTGCACGAGCCCCAGCTCCCCGGGATCCAGCAACGCGAACTCCTCCTCGAGCCCGACCGTGAAGTCGGTCGAGCGCTCGAAGCCCTCGTGGGCCGTGTCAAGGTCGATCGTCACGCGGACGCAGACTCAGCGGCCTAGGTGAGGTAGAAGTAGAGCGCGTAGAGCAGGTCCACCGCGGGGCTCGAGGTGTGGACCGTGACATCGGGCGGAACGTGGAGCAGGGCCTCGGAGTAGTTGAAGATGATCTTCACGCCGGCATCGACGACGTCGTCCGCCAGCGCCTGCGCCGCCGCCGAGGGGACCGCGAGGACGGCGACGACGATGTCCTCCTCGTCGATCACCGTCCGCACCTCCGAGTTGTGGCGGACGCTCAGCGACCCGATCCGGGTGCCGACCTTCTCCTGGTCGATGTCGAACACCGCGACCACGCGGAAGCCGTGGTCGGCGAAGATGTCCGACGTGGCGATCGCGAAGCCCAGGTGCCCCGCGCCGAACAGCGCGATGTTGTGCTGCCCGGAGGTCCGCAGGATCTTGCGGATCTGCGTCACCAGCGAGTCGACGTTGTAGCCCACGCCGCGCTTGCCGAATTTTCCGAACCCGGAGAGGTCGCGGCGAATCTGCGTCGAGTTCACGTGCGTGTAGTCGGCGAGCTCCTGCGAGGAGATCGTCTCCGTGCCCATCTTCTTCGCCTGCGTGAGCACCTGCAGGTAGCGCGAGAGGCGCGCCGCGACGCCGAGGGACAGCTTCTCCCCCGGCTTGTCGGCGCCCGTGGGCGTTAGTGGGAGGTCGCGACCGGCCGTGTAGCTCATCCCGTATGCACTCTACCGAGGTGGCGTTCGAGCTCAGCCTCGTCGACGAACAGCTCGAAGACCTCCTCGCCGTCGACGGTGACGACGGGGATTCGCTCGAGGTAGGCGCGCATCAGCCTGTCGCTCGACTCGATGTTCTCCTCCTGGAGCGTGAAGGGATGGCGCGCGCGCACGCGCTCGAGCAGCTCGCGCGCGTCGTCGCACAGGCAGCACCCCGGCCGTCCATACAGGACCACGGTCTTCATCGCACGCGGGCCGGCTCGCCGCTGGCGTAGGCGTCGAGCGCGAGATAGTCGGGGAACTGAAGAGCCCGGACGAAGCGGGCGGCGCTCGCGATCATCGCCGCGTTGTCGGTGCACAGCTGCGCGGGCGGCAGATCCAGCTCGATGCCGAGCCCGCCGACCCGCTCGCGCAGCGCGCCGTTCGCCGCGACGCCGCCGCCGATCGCGATCCGCCGCAGTCCGGTCTGCGAGAGGGCTCGCTTGACGCGCAGCACGAGCGCCTCCACGATCGCCCGTTGGTAGGAAGCCGCCAGGTCGGCCCGCCTGCGCTCGAGCTCCGGGTCGGAGAGCTCGCGGATCTTGTAGAGCAGCGCGGTCTTGAGCCCGGCGAAGGAGAAGTCGAGCCCCGGCATCCGGTGGGCGGTCGGAAAGTCGAATGCGTCCGGATCGCCCCCGCGGGCCAGCCGCTCGAGCGCGGGGCCGCCTGGATAGCCGAGGCCGAGCAGTCGCGCGCCCTTGTCGAACGCCTCGCCCGCGGCGTCGTCGAGTGTCTGGCCCAGGACCCGGAAGCCGGGACCGCGGTCGCTCACGTGCGCGAGCAGCGTGTGACCGCCGCTCGCCACGAGGCTGAGGAACGGCGGCTCGAACGGGTTGGGCTCGAGGAAGCTCGCGGCGACGTGCCCGTGCAGGTGGTCGACCGCGGCAAGGGGAACCTCACGCACGGCGGCGAGCGCCTTCGCGGTCGCCACGCCGACCAGGAGGGCGGCGATCAGTCCCGGGCCTTCGGTCACCGCGACCAGCTCGACCTGCTCGAGCGTGGCCTGCGCGCGGCTCAGCGCGTCGCTCGTGACGTCGCCGATCAGCTCGAGGTGCTGGCGCGAGGCGATCTCCGGGACGACGCCGCCGTAGCGGTCGTGCACGCCCTGCGAGGAGATCACGTTCGAGTGGATCTCCCCGGACCAGCTCACGACTGCGGCGCACGTATCGTCGCAGCTCGTCTCGAGCGCGAGGATCACCCGGACGCGCGCGAGGTCGGAGACTGCACCGCCGTCCGCGACATGATCACGGCATCCTCCCCGGTGTCGTGGTAGTAGCGCGGCCGGGTGCCCGCGGAGCGGAAGCCGAAGCGCTCGTAGAGCGCGATCGCCGCGGCGTTCGAGGCTCGGACCTCGAGCGTGAACTCGCGCTCGGCGCCGGCACGGTCGAGCATCGCCTGCAGGAGTGCCCGGGCGATGCCGCGTCGCCGCGCCGGCGGATCGACGGCGATGTTCATGAGGTGCCACACCCGGTCGTAGCGCGAGCAGATCAGGTATCCGGCGATCTTCGATCCTTCGACTGCGGCGAGGCAGATGCCCGACGGCTTCGAGAGCTCGAGCACGAACATCGCCAGCGACCAGGGCGTCTGGAATGCGCGGCGCTCGACCGCGATCACCTGCGGGAGATCGGAATAGCCGAGGGGACGGATGGTGATCGGGTCGTTGCTCATTGGTCTGTGACGGCGCGGCGCGCCAGCTCGGCGTCGGGCGCCCGGAGATACTCGGGACGGACCTCGGCAGGATCTTGCGCGGGTAGGTCGCGGGCGAGGCGGCCGTGGTTGAGCGCCGTGACCCTGTGGAGCTCCGAGCTGTCCTTCGGAACAGATGCACCCGACCGCTCGAGAACCTGCCTGAATTCTACCGCCCCGTCTCCGATCGCCAACAGGGGCGGGGCGATCGCGGCGAGCGCTTCGACGAGCTGCTCGGGCCGCAGGGCCGCCGGTGCCAGCAGCGCGATCCCGGACCTGCTTTCCCACGCGGCGGCGAACGCCTCGCCGCGGCGCGCGTCGAGGATCGCGGCGACCGCGCGGCGGTCCTCGGCGTCGGGATTGAGCGCGATCGAGCGCAACGTCGAGACGCCGACCAGCGGGATGCCGCGGGCGCGGGCCAGCGCGTGAGCGGTGGCGATCCCGATCCGCAGCCCGGTGAAAGTGCCCGGCCCGACCCCGACCGCAATCCGGTCCAGCTGCTCCCAGCTCGATCTCGAGCGCTCGAGCAGCTCGACGATCAGTGGCAGCAGGCGCGTCGTGTGACGGGGGCGCTGCCCGGGCGGCGGGTCGTCGCGCGCCTCGAGCTCGAGCCCGTCGTCGAGGAGGGCCACGGCCGTCGCGGACGTAGCGGTGTCGAAGGCGAGGATCCTCAAGCGGCCCGGTCCCGATCCTCGCAGTCGATCGCGATCGTGCGGTGGTCGCCGCCGGCGTGCTCGATCAGCACGCGGGCCGCCACGCGCGCCAGCGCCGCGAGCTCGTCGCCGGCCGCCTGCGGCCACTCGACGAACGCGATCGTGTCCGGCCCGAGGTAGTCCGCCAGCAGGTCCGGGTCCTCGCCGCGCAGCGTCTGGAGTCGGTACAGGTCGATGTGCGCGACGGGCGTCGGCGCGGGGTAGCGCTGGCCGATCGTGAACGTCGGGCTCGTGACCGCGGTCCGGACGCCGAGTGCCCGGGACGCGCCGCGCACGAAGGTTGTCTTGCCGGCGCCGAGCTCGCCTTCGACGAGCACGACGTCGCCGGCCGCGAGCGAGGCGGCGAGCCGCTCACCGAGCGCCTCGGTCTGCTCGGCGCTGGCCGTTTCGTACCGCCACTGCTGGGACATCGCGCCCTCAGACTGTAGTAATCGGATCGCGGCAGCCTGCCGTCGGGTCCGCTACCGTCAGCCGCCTATGCTCGCGAGCGTCAGAGCGCGATGGGCGCCCTCCGTGAGGACCCTGCGCGGTTCGGACACCGCCAAGGCCGCGGGCCTGGCGCTGGCGATGGTCGTCAACAATGTCGTCGCCCTCGGCTCGACGTTCGTGTTCGCGCGGGAGCTCGATGACTACGGCTCTCTCGGCGCGCTCGTCAGCTACCTGATCATCCTCACGGTCGTCGGCCAGGCGCTGCAGGTCGCGACCGCGCGCGAGGGAGTGCTCGGGCATCTCGGCGTCGGGCCGGAGCTGCTTCACACGATCCGCGACTGGACGGCACGCCTGATCGTGGTGACCGTCGTGCTGTCGATCGCGTCGATCGTGCTGCAGCATCCGATCGCGCAAGCGGTCGGCGTCAAGCACTACCCGTGGGCCGCCGCGGTCGGCATCCCTGCTGCCTGCCTGTACCTCGAGGTCTCGATCCTGCGCGGCGCGCTGCAGGGACTGGGCGACTACAAGTCGGTCGGGATCAGCCTGGTCGCGGAGCAGGGCGTGCGGCTGGTGACCGGGGCGATCCTCGCGATCGGGCTGTCGGTCACAGGTGCGTTCCTGGGCTCGCTGCTCTCGTACGTGGCGATGACCGTGTACTGCTGGGCGCAGCTGCGCCGCCACGTTCCCGCCTGGCAGCCGGAGCGCTCGCGGGCCGTGACGCTGACGCTCTGGAACCACGTCAAGCGCGCCTGGGCGCCGATCGCCGGCCTCAGCGTGATCGCGATCCTGCAGAACATCGACCTGATCGCGGCCAAGCACCAGTTCACCAAGGACACGGCGAGCTCGTACGCCGCGACCGCGGTCGCCGCCAAGGTGCTGATCTGGGTGGCCTTCGGCGCGGGCTTCTACCTCGTGCCCGAGGTCTCACGCCGGCGCGCCGCGGGAGAGGACACGCGGCCGGTGCTGATCCGCGCGCTCGCGATCATCGGCGTCTGCGCCATCCCGGTGCTGCTCATCTTCGCGGGCGTGCCCCACCTGCTGCTGACGGTCGCCTTCAGCGCCAAGCGCGCGACCGCGTCGAGCTCGCTGATCGTGCTCGGTCTGGCCTTCGCCGTGCTTGCGAGCACCTACCTGGCGATCCAGTACATGCTCGCGCTGAAGCGGACGTGGTTCCTGGTGCCGCTCGGCGCGATCGCGATCGCGGAGCCGTTCGTGCTGCTGCAGGCGCCGAAGCATCCGTCGGGATTCGCGGCGGTGGTGCTGGCGGTCCAGGGCGTCGCGGCCCTGGTGGCGTTCGCGATCGCGCTCACGGGGCACGACAAGCCCCGGGGTCGGGGCCAGGGGCTCACCTCCGCCGAGGGCTTAGACCCCGGTGCGCTGGGCGAGGTGCTCGGCGAGCCGCTCGGCAGCCACGCGCAGTCGCCGGAAGTACGCAGCCCGGCTTAGGGACAGGTCGCCCGCCGCCCGCTCGTGGCTCGAGTGCGCCTTCGGGCGATTTCGCGACCCCGCGCGATTGATCCGGATAGGGTCGCCGCGACCGATCGATTGGAGGTGAGATGGCGGTCATCAAGATCATCGAGCTGGTCGGCAGCTCGAGCACCAGCTCCGATGAGGCCGTCAAGGCGGCCCTGCAGGACGCCCGGCAGACGCTTCGCAACATCAAGGCTGTGGACGTTGTGTCGGTTGGCTTGCGCGGTGAGAACCTCGATGAGTGGCGGGCCCACGTTCGCGTGGCGTTCCTCATCGAGCGCGTGAGCGAATGAGCTGAGCTCAGAAAAGCCCCAGCTGGACCGCGGGCTCCGGGACCGCCAGCGCTTCGGCGCGCTGCTCGGCCGCCCGCGGTTCATCGGGCTCCGGCAGCTCCTCGAGCAGGGCTTCGGGCTCGACGCGTGCCGGCGCCGGCTGCTCCGGCGCCCCCAGCGCCAGGATCGCCGGAATGCGGTGGAAGTCCCCGCGCAGCGCCTCGAGGGTCGAGGGCGTGTACAGCGCGGCGGCCGGGTGGTAGAGCGGATAGAGCCGGACGGCGCGAGACCCGATCACGCGCACCTCCTCGCGCCCGTGGACGCGGGAGATCCCCGTCGTGTCCGCCCGCAGCAGCTTCGTCGAGAAGTTCCCGAGCGTGCAGATCATCGTCGGCTCGATCAGCTCGATCTGCCGCTCCAGATAGCTCCGGCACGCCTCGATCTCGTTGGGGTGGGGATCGCGATTGTCGGGCGGCCTGCACTTGATCGTGTTCGCCACGAACACGTCCTTGCGCTCCAGCCCGATCTCGCCCAGCAGCTTGTCGAGCAGCTTGCCCGCCTGACCGACGAACGGCAGTCCCATCCGGTCCTCGTTGGCGCCTGGGGCCTCGCCGACGAACATCAGCTCGGCGTCGGCGTTGCCGTTGCCGAACACCACCGTCGTGCGCGTGCGGTGAAGCGGGCAGGCGGTGCACTCACGCGCCTGCTCCCAGACGACCTTGAGCTGCTCGCGGCGCTCGACGGCGCTCCGGACGGCTTCGGGAACCACTTCCGGCGATGGTAATGCGGGCGGACGACGCGTCTGCGTCGCATTTCCCGCAACCAGCGGGCTGGTCTTCGGCGCCGGCACCGGCTGCGAGGCCCGGCCGCACAGGGCGGCCGCCGAACCGGACTTGGCCGGTTTCTCGGCCGTCCCTAGCCACCAAATTTGGCTATCGCGGTGTGTGAGCGATCGCACAGTAATCGGGGGCTGACGCGCCGGCCGCGGGGTATCCTGGGTGACGCAGCCGTCACCTTTGCGGGGCGGACTGCGCCGCACCCACCGAACTCCCCACCGCCGACCGGTATCTCTGATGCGAGAACTGGATTGGGACTCCGACCAGGAGAACCCCGCGCCCTGTAGACGCCTGGCCGTCGTCGGCCGGGGTCGTCTCGGACCCGTGCTCGCGGGCGCGCTTCGCGCCGCGGGCTATGAGGTGATTGGACCGCTCGGACGCAACGAGGCGCCGCCGGTAGCCGACGCGATTCTCCTGTGCGTGCCGGACTCGCAGATCGCCCCGGCGGCCGCGTTGCTGGAGCCGGGTCCGCTCGTCGGTCACTGCTCGGGCGCCACCACGCTCGAGGTGCTGGCGCCCCACGAGGCGTTCTCGCTGCACCCGCTGATGACGGTGACCGGCCCCGGGGTCAGCCTCGCCGGCGCGGGCGCCGCGATCGCCGGCAGCACCCCCCGCGCCCGCGCGTTCGCCGCTGCGCTCGCAGCGGATCTGCGGATGCGCGCAGTCGAGGTCGCCGACCAGGATCGCGCGGCCTACCACGCCGCCGCATCGGTCGCGTCGAACTTCCTGGTCACGCTCGAGGCCGCCGCGGAGCGGATCGCGGCGGTGGCCGGAGTCGAGCGCGAACTGCTGATCCCGCTCGTGCGCGCCACGGTCGAGAACTGGTCATCGCTCGGCGCCGAGCGCGCCCTGACCGGACCGGTGGCGCGTGGGGACGAGGCGACGATCGAGCGCCAGCGCGAAGCGATCGAGCAGCGCACGCCAGAGCTGACCGCCCTGTTCGATGCGCTCGTCGACGCGACGCGCCGCTTGGCGCGCACCCACCACCCCATCTCCGCATGAGGACCGTCCGCACCATCGAAGACCTTCGGGCCGCCCTGGAGGAGCATCGCCGGGCGGGGCGGTCGATCGGCCTCGTCCCGACGATGGGGGCGTTCCACGACGGGCACCTCTCGCTGATCCGGCGGGCGCGCCAGGACGTCGACGTCGTGGTTGTGTCGCTGTTCGTCAACCCGACCCAGTTCAATGACGACGCCGACCTCATCACGTACCCCCGCGACGAGGAGCGCGACGCCCAGCTGGCGGCGCAGCTCGGCGTGGACTACCTGTTCGCGCCAGACGCGGCCGAGATCTACCCGCCGGGATTCGCGACCACCGTTTCGGTGGGCGGGGTGACCGAGACGCTCGAGGGCGTGCACCGCGGCCGTTCGCACTTCGACGGCGTCGCCACCGTGGTGACGAAGCTACTCAACATCGTCGCGCCGCAGGCCGCGTACTTCGGGCAGAAG
This sequence comes from uncultured Solirubrobacterales bacterium, assembly GCA_963849285.1. Classification (GTDB taxonomy): domain Bacteria; phylum Actinomycetota; class Thermoleophilia; order Solirubrobacterales; family Solirubrobacteraceae; genus Palsa-465. The sequence continues at coordinate 154,433 of CAWKGS010000005.1, read as the reverse complement.
GACGCGCAGCAGGCGCTGGTGATCGAGACGCTCGTGCGCGACCTGAACATGCCGGTGCGGATCGAGGTGTGCCCGATCGTGCGCGAGCCCGACGGCCTCGCCATGTCCAGCCGCAACGTGCTGCTGGCGCCCGCGGAGCGTGCGCGGGCCACCGCGCTGAGCCGCGCGCTGGGGGCGATCCATGGCGCGATCGAGCGGGGCGAGCGAGACCCCGACGGCGCGGCCGCCGCCGGGCTGGCGGTGCTGAGGGACGCGGAGCTCGAGCCGGACTATCTCGAGCTGGTCTCGCCGCGCACGCTCGAGCCGATGCCGCTGCTGGAGGGAGATGTGCTCGCCCTGCTGGCGGCTCGCGTCGGCACTACCAGACTGATCGACAACGACACCATCCACGTGCTCTCGACCGCGACCGCGGCGGGAAGCAACCAAAACGGGAGGTCCTAGCCACCATGTCAGCAACCCCGCGTATTCCGGTACCGCAGAACCTCGACGAGCCCGTGCCGATGACGCTGCCGCGGCTCGCGGAGAAGAAGCGGCTGGGCGAGCCGATCGTGATGATCACCGCGTACGACTATCCATCCGCCCAGGTCGCGCAGGAGGCGGGCGTCGACGTCGTGCTGGTCGGCGACTCGGGCGCGATGACGGTGCTCGGATATCCCAGCACCGTCCCGGTCTCCACCGACGAGATGCTGATGCTCGCGGCGGCCGTCAGGCGCGGCCTGAAGACCCCGCTGCTGGTCGGCGATCTGCCGTTCGGCTCCTACGAGGCCTCCGACGAGCAGGCGATCGCGACCGCTCAGCGCTTCGTCAAGGAGGCCGGCTGCGATGCGGTCAAGCTCGAGCGCGGCGGCACCAGCGTGCAGCGCGCCCGCGCGATCGTCGAGGCCGGCATTCCGGTGATGGGCCACGTCGGCCTCACGCCCCAGACCGCGACCGCCCTGGGCGGCTACCGGGCGCAGGGCAGGACGGCGGCCCGGGCGCTGCAGGTCGCCCGCGACGCGATCGCGCTCCAAGAGGCCGGCTGCTTCTCGATCGTGTTCGAGGCGATTCCGGCGGCCGTCGCCGCGGAGGTGGTCAAGCGGCTCGAGATTCCCGTGATCGGGATCGGCGCGGGCGGAGCGACCGATGGACAGGTGCTCGTGTTCCACGACCTGCTCGGCATCTACGACGGCCACGCGCCGCGATTCGCCAAGCGCTACGCGGACATCAAGGCCCAGATGGTCGCGGGCGTGGCGGAGTACGCCGCCGAGGTCCGTGGCGCCGAGTTCCCCAGGCCGGAGCACGCCTACTCGATCGATGAGGACGAGCTGGCGATGTTCCGCGCCGGTATGAGCTAGCCGGTCGACCCGCGCGCCCGCGGGCGGCACATGATGCGCCCGCCGCAACCCATACCATGCACGGGCATGGCGCGGCTCTCGAACGTGTTCGCTCCCCGGGACCGGGTCTACTTCGAGCTCTTCGAGGAGGCCGGCCGGAACATCCTCCGCACCGCCGAGCTGCTCGACAAGCTGCTGAGCACCTATCCCGACAGCAAGGAGCTGGCCGAGGAGATCCGGATTTGCGAGCACGAGGGCGACCGGATCACCCACGACATCATCGACCGGCTCAACCACACGTTCGTCACGCCGATCGACCGTGAGGACATCCTCGCGCTCGCGTCGGCGCTCGACGACATCGTCGATTACACCGAGGAGGTCGCCGACTTCCTGGGCCTGTACCGGATCGAGGCGCCGATGGACCAGTCGATCCGCCTCGCGCGCGTGCTCCACGACGCCGCCCGCCAGATCGCCGAGGCGATTCCGCGGCTCCGCGGATTCCGCGACATGTCCCACTACACGGTGGAGATCAACCGGCTCGAGAACGAGGGCGACCGCATCAGCCGGGAGGCCGTGGCCTCGCTGTTCGATGGCGGCATCGACCCGATGGTGGTGATCCGCTGGAAGGACCTGTTCGAGCGCCTGGAGTCCGCGATCGACGCGGCCGAGCACGTCGCGTACATCCTCGAGGGGATCGTAATTAAGAACTCGTAGCGCTCCGTGTCCGATATTGGCAGGGCGCGCGGAGTGCTGTACGTTCCCGGCGTGGAGTCGAGGGAGCTCCCTTCCGGGCCGCAACTGAGCGTGGACGAGGTGACGGTCTCGTTCGGCGGCATCACCGCGCTGGAGGGGGTCTCGGTAGAGGTGCGCACGGGCGAGGTCCTCGGCGTGATCGGCCCCAACGGCGCCGGCAAGACCACCCTCTTCAACGTGATCTGCGGGTTCGTCAAGCCGGACACGGGCACGCTGCGCTGGCGCGAGGAGCCGCTGCGCGCCCACCGGCCGCACGAGCTCGCCTCGCTCGGAATCGCCCGGACACTCCAGGGAGTCGGGCTCTTTCCGCAGCTGACCGTGCTCGAGAACGTCATGGTCGGAGCGCAGCGATTTCGCCGGACCTGGCTGCTCGACGCGCTCGCCGGGTCGTGGCGATCCGACCGGGAGGAGCGCGCGCTGCGCGAGCGCGCGCGGGGGGCCCTCGCCACCGTCGAGTGCGAGAAGCTCGACGATCGCCTTCCGGGGACGCTGCCGTACGCGGTTCAGAAGCGGGTCGCGCTGGCGCGGGCGCTGGTGTCCGAGCCGCAGCTGCTCCTGCTCGACGAGCCGGCCGGCGGCCTCGATGCCGAAGAGCTCTCGACGCTGGCGCGGCTGATCGAGACGCTCGGCAAGGCGATCGCCGTGATGCTCGTCGACCACCACATGGACCTGGTCACGTCGGTCTGCGACCGCTTGGTCGTGCTGGACTTCGGGCGCGTTATCGCCAGCGGCGATCCGCCGGCGGTGCGGCAGGACCCACAGGTGCTCGACGCATATCTGGGCCGCGTCGCCGAGGATGTGGCGGGGGTATCCGCCGGGGGCGGCGATGCTCTCGGTTGAGGGGCTGACCACCGAGTACGGAGCGATCCGCGCGCTCGATCAGGCCTCGCTCGAGGTCGCGCCCGGCTCCGTGACCGCCGTGCTCGGCGCCAACGGCGCCGGCAAGACGACGTTGCTGCGGACGATCTCGGGGCTGGTGCGCCCCAGGCTCGGGCCGGGTCGGTCTCGACGGCGAGGACATCACGCGCAAGCCGGTTGAGCACATCGTCCGCCGCGGCCTTGCCCACGTGCCGGAGGGTCGCGGCGTGATCGCGGAGCTCACCGTCGAGGAGAACCTACGGCTCGGAGGCCTGTGGCGCCGGCGCGAGGCGGCGCCCCCCGGCGAGATCTACGAGCTGTTCCCGCGTCTGGAGGAGCGCCGCCACCAGCCGGCCTCCCGACTGTCGGGCGGCGAGCGCCAGATGCTCTCGATCGGACGCGCACTCGTGGCGCGGCCGAAGGCGCTGCTGCTCGACGAACCATCGCTCGGACTCGCGCCGCTGCTGGTCGCGCAGATCATGGCCCTGGTCCGGCGCCTCGCGGATACCCGCGGCCTCGCCGTGCTCCTGGTCGAGCAGAACGCGCGCAGCGCGCTGTCGATCGCCAATCGCGGGGTCGTGCTGAGCCTGGGCAAGGTCGTCGCCGACCAGGAACCGTCGCAGCTGGCAGCGGACGAGCGTCTGCGCCACGCCTACCTGGGTTTCTAGATGACGAAATTCATCGACCTGACGCTGAACGGGATCTCGACGGGCGCGGTCTACGCCGCGGTCGCCCTCGCGCTGGTGCTGATCTGGCGTGCGACGCGGATCGTCAACTTCGCCCAGGGCGCGATGCTGATGATCACCACCTTCATCGCCTCGGCGGTGATCAACTCCACCGGCCACTACTGGATCGGCTTCGTCGTCGCGCTGGCGTGCGGGCTCGTGTTCGGGGCTGTCGTCGAGCGCGTCCTGATCAGACCGGTCGAGCACGCGCCGCCGCTGAACGCGGTGATCGTTACGCTCGGGCTCTACACGCTGCTGGTCGCGATCGCCGGGATGATCTGGGGCAACACCCCCCGCTCCTTCCCGGCGGCGTTCTCGCTGCGGGGCTACCGGGTGGGCGCCACGAACCTCCTGTTCACCCCGAACGACACGTTCATCGTGCTCGTGGTGATCGCGGTCGCCCTCGGGCTGGCGCTCCTGTTCCGGCGCACCACGCTCGGCCTGCAGATGCGCGCTGCCGCATTCAAGCCCGAGGTCGCGCAGCTGCTGGGGGTGCGGGTCGGGCGGATGTTCACGCTCGGCTGGGCGCTCGCGGCGCTGGCCGGCGCAATCGCGGGGGTGCTGGTCGCGCCGTCCGTGTTCCTCGGTCCGAACAACTTCGACCCGATCCTGATCACCGGCTTCGTCGCGGCGGTGCTCGGCGGGCTCGACAGCCCGCCCGGCGCTGTCATCGGCGGCGTCGTGATCGGGCTTGCGCTGTCCTACGTCTCGGGCTACGAGGGCTCATCGCTGGTCCCGCTGGCCGCGCTCGTGATCCTGATCGTGGTGCTGATGGTGCGACCGACCGGCCTGTTCTCGGCGACGCGGGAGCGCCGCGTATGAGACGCCTGCCGCGCAGCACGGTGCTGCGCTCGCTGCTGCTCGTGGCCGTCTGCGCGGCCGTACTGCTCATCATCAGCGAGAGCGTCAGCGATTACCGCAACACCCAGCTGGCGACCGGCGCGTACTACTTCGCGGTGCTGGCCGGCCTCACGATGCTGGCCGGCCTCAGCGGCCAGATCTCGCTCGGCCACGGCGCGCTGATGGCGGTCGGCGCCTACACCGCCGCGCTGCTGATCGGCAACGAGGGCTGGGCGCTGCTGCCGTCGCTGGTCGCCGCGGTGCTCGTGACCACGATCGTCGGCGTGCCGGTCGGGGTCGCGGCCAGCCGCCTGCGCGGTCCGTATCTGGCGGGGGCGACGCTCGCGTTCGCGGTCGGCCTGCCGGCGCTCGCGGAGCGCTTTCCCGGCACGTTCGGCGGCGCCAACGGGCTCTCTATCAACCCTCCCCCCCGCCCGGCTTCCTCGGCTCGAGCTTCTCGCTGTTTCGCTGGGAGGCCTGGGTCTGCTGCATCGGCGCGCTGATCGTGCTGTTCGTGCTCTACAACCTGTTCCACAGCGGATGGGGGCGCGCGCTGCGGGCCGTCCGCGACGACGAGATCGCCGCCTCGCTGTCGGGCCTGTCGGTCGGCCGCATGCAGTCGACGGCGTTCGTGATCAGCGCGGCGTGCGCGGGTCTGGGCGGCGGGCTGCTCACGATCGTCAGCCAGCTCGCGGCCCCCGGCGCGTTCCAGCTCCAGCTCTCGCTGTCGCTGCTCACCGGCGTGGTGCTCGGAGGCCTCGGCTCGCTGGCGGGCGCCGTGTGGGGAGCGGCGCTGCTCGTGTTCCTCCCGAACTGGACCAACGACCTGGCGCACTCCTTCTCGCTCTCGACCAACGTCTCCAGCAACCTGCAGCTGGCGATCTACGGTGTGGTCCTGATCGTCGCGATGCTGGCGTGGCCGACCGGAATCCAGGGCGGCGTCCGGGCGCTGGCCCGCGCGCTATCGCGCCTTCGCGCGCGCCGCGGATCGGCGGCGCGTGCGCTGGACCCCCAGTAGCGCGGCCTGAACCTCGCGCAACCGCTCGTAGTCGCCGCGGATGCCGGTGACGGCGTCGTTGTAGAGGAAGGCGTGGCGCAGGCGCACAAGCGAATAGGCGAGCGTCGCCGGCTCGACGGGCGGCTCGTAGCCCCCGGCTCGGATCTCGTCCTCGATCAACGCCTGGATGCACGCGACCGCGCGGGGTTCGACGATGCCCTGACTCGAGGTCAGCATCCGCATCGTGCTCGCCTGCTCCTGTTCGAGCAGCCGCCCCAGCGCGCGCGAGCGCGTCAGCGTCCGGTTGACGCCGTCGAGCACCTCGAGCAGGCCCTGGGCGCCCCGCTTGCGCACGCTGGCGCGCTTGCGGGCGACCAGCAGCTCGAGCTGCTGCGCGACCACCTCGCCGAGCAGCGCCTCGCGCGAGCCGAACCAGCGATAGATCGTGGCGCGGCTCAGGCCCAGCTGCCTGGCGATCACGGTCAGGTCGACGCGCTCGCCGCCGAGATACCGCTCGGTGACGACGCGCAGCACGTCGTCGCGCGACGCGGTCGCCGGCCGTCCCCGCCTTCGCGACGCGCCCTCGTCAACTCTTAACGCCACGCCCACGCCATCAACTCTAGTATTTGAAACGTTCTAGGGAGAACGTATCGAAATCTTGCGGCAGTGCCGCGGGCCAATCGATCAGAGGAGGAGGCAGACGATGGGAAAGCGGAGCATCAGATGGGCGGCCGCGGTGGGACTCGCGCTGATCGCGACGGCCGCGATCGCCGCCTGCGGTTCGTCGTCGTCGTCGTCGGGCGGTGGTGGCTCGAGCAGCGCACCGGGCGTGACCTCGACCAGCATCACGTTCGGCACGCACCAGCCGCTCACGGGACCGGCCGCGCCGGGGTACAGCGAGATCGCGCCCGCGTCCCAGGCGTTCTTCGACTACGTCAACGCGCACGGTGGCGTGTTCGGGCGCAAGATCCACCTCATCATCAAGGACGACGCGTACAACCCGACCAACACCGTCAGCGTCGTGCGCCAGCTGGTCCTGCAGTCGAACGTGTTCGGCATCTTCGAGGGCCTGGGGACGCCGACGCACACGAAGGTCGTGGGCTTCCTCAACGCCTCGAAGATCCCCGACATGTTCGTCGCCTCCGGCTGCCCCTGCTGGGACGCCGGCACGACCCAGCCCTACACGTTCGGATGGCAGCCCAACTACACGATCGAGGGCAAGGTCCTCGGCCAGTACATCAAGCAGCACCTCGCCGGCAAGAAGGTCGCGGTCCTCTACCAGGACGACGACTTCGGCAAGGGTGGCCTGGCCGGCATCCAGGCCGAGGTGCCCGCCTCCAGCATCGTCGCAAAGGAGCCCTACGAGTCCGGCGTGACCACGCTGGCCCCGGAGGTCACCGCGATCAAGGCGTCGAAGGCCGACGTGATGGTCGACTTCACCGTGCCGATCTACACCGCGATCGCGCAGCTGACGTCGTTCACCCTCGGCTACAAGCCGCAGCTGGTCGTCTCCAACGTCGGGATCGATCCGACCACCGTCGGGGGGCTCCTGAAGACGATCTCCAAGGGCAAGGCGTCCGGCACGGCGCTGATCGAGGGCGCCATCACGGATGGCTACCTGCCCTCGCCGACCGACACGTCGAACCCGTGGATCCAGCTGTTCATGAAGGTCCACTCTCAATACGACGCGAGCGCGCCGTTCGACGGCAACGTCGAGTACGGGATGGCGAACGCCTACACGCTCGTCCAGGCGCTCCAGGCCGCCGGCAAGAACCTGACGCGCCAGGCGCTGGTCAGTGCCGTGGAGAACGATGGCGCCAAGTGGACCGGACCCGGGCTGGTCCCCTTCCGCTACAGCCAGTCGATCCACGGCGGCTTCGGCGGCGTCGAGATGGCACAGATCCGCAACGGCAAGATCGTCTTGTTCGGGGGGCCGATGACAACGGATCCATCCCCGACATCGGCCATAACCCCGTACAGTGGCACTCAGGCACCACCGCCGGCGACCGGGATTCCCTCCAGCTGATCACAGACGTGGGGGCAAGGCCCAGAGGTGGCACCCGGCCAGGGGAACGGCCGGGTGACCATCCTCACGCGCCGCTCGGTCGGGCGGCGCGGGGAGGGTGACGCCGCTCCGTCGCGCGGCGCGGCGTGCGCGTCGCGGGCGGCGTCCGTGCGTGCGCCGTCAGCGCCCCCCTTCGGCACCCCCGTCCCGCGCGCAACGTGACACTCGTCCGCCCCGCGCGGTCGAACGCCACATTGATGTCGCTGGGCGAGATCAACGTGCCCCTCGCCGTGGCGGCGGGGACGAGTGTCACGTTTTGCGCGGGTTGACGCGCGGCGCCGGGGGTTGGCCGAGGGGGCGCGGGCGACTCTAGAGCTCGGCTTCGGGCGGCACCGGAGCCGGCGAGTACTCGATGCTGCGCAGCACGCGGGCGGGCGCGCCGGCGGCGATCGAGAACGGCGGGATGTCGGTGGTCACGACCGAGTTGGCGCCGATCACGCAGCGCTCGCCGATCGTCACGCCGGTCGTCACCACGACGTGCGCGCCACACCAGACGTTGTCGCCGATGCGCGTCGGGCCCTTGCTCGTGAACCCCTGCCACGGGACCGGGCGCGCCGGGTCATCGAAGCGGTGGGAGGAGTCGCTGAGGAAGCAGCCGTTGGCGAGCATGCAGTGCTCGCCGATCTCGACCAGCTCGGCCGCGGCGATCATCACGCCGATGTTCAGGAACGTGCCCGCGCCGATCCGCACCCGTGCGTCCCCGGGCGCGGTGATCCAGACATCCGGCTCGAGTAGCACCTGCTCGCCGAGCTCGAGCCGTCCTTCCCGGAGCGCCTCGAGCACGTTGCCGTGCACCGGCCAGCGCACGAAGGCCCCTCGCCGCATGAACTCCCAGTGGATCCGCGCGCGGTTCCAGGGCAGCGAGTTGCGTTCGTACCAGCGCCACTTCTGGGCCCAGAGCTTGAGCAGCGCGGAATCGGGCGGCTCCATCTGGCCTTCCGAATGACGTTCGGCCGCGGGACGGCTCAGCTCGACGCCGTGGCGGAGGCCTCGGCATGCACGGCGGGGGTACGGTCCGCCCACGGCCGCGCCTGCTCCACCTGCGCGGCGACCCGCACCAGGATGTCCTCACGGCCGTAGGCCGCGACCAACTGGACTCCCACGGGCAGCCCGTCGGCGGTCTGATGCAGGGGCAGCGAGATCGCGGGCTGGCCGGTCGTGTTGAACCCTGCCGTGAAGACCGCGAACGGAGTCGCGGTGAGGATCGGCTGCAGCGGATTGTCCTCGGGCGCCTCGAATGACCCGAGCGGCGGCGGCGGAGCGGCGCAGGTCGGCGTGAGCAGCAGATCGAATCCGTCGTCCGCCCACCAAGAGGCGAGCCGCCGCGCTCCGCGCTGCGCCTCCTCGATCGCGCGCAGGAGCGCGCCCGCGGAGTGGCCTCGGCCCTGCTCGGCCAGCGCCCAGGTGCAGGGTTCGACGTCCGCGGCGGTGATCTCCCGCCCGATCGCAGCGCCCCAGTACCTGAGGTTCCAGTCGACGCCCGCGGTCCAGCGGACCAGGAAGTTCTCGATGTATCCCTGATCGTCGAGGTCGCTCGGGTAGGAGCGCTCCACGCTGTGCCCGAGCTCCTCGAGCAGCGCGGCGGCTGCCTCGGCAGCGGCGACACATTCGGGGTGCACCTCGAACTGGCGGCCGGGGGACGTTGTCATCAGGCCGATGCGCAGCCGACCCGGATCGGCGCCAACCTCCTCCAGGTACGGCCGCTGGGGAGGCGGCGCGGCGTAGGGGTCGCCCGGCGCGGGACCGTGGATCGCGTCGAGGATGCCGGCGGCGTCGCGGACGCTGCGGGTGACCGCGAGCTCGATCACCAGCCCCATCAGCACATCGCCGAAGTCCGGCGCGAGCGTCACACGCCCGCGAGAGGGCTTGAGGCCGACCAGCCCGTTGTGGCTCGCGGGGATCCGGATCGAGCCGCCGCCGTCGTTGGCATGCGCTGCCGCGACGATGCCGGCCGCCACCGCCGCCGCCGAGCCACCGCTCGAGCCGCCGGGCGAGCGGTCGAGATCCCACGGGTTGTGAGTCGCCCCGTAGGCCTCCGGCTCGGTCGTCGGCAGGATCCCCAGCTCGGGCGTGTTGGTCCGCCCGAAGATCACGAACCCGGCCTCGCGAAGGCGCTCCGTCAGGACCATGTCGTGATCGGCGGTGTGGCCCGCCTCCTTCAGCACCCGCATGCCCTCGTGCACCGGAGCCCCCGCCATGTAGCAGGAGAGATCCTTGACGAGCAGCGGCACTCCGCGGAAGGCCCCGTCCGGCAGCTCGCCGGCGGCGGCCTCGCGAGCCTGCTCGTACAGGGGGTGGATGATCGCGTTCAGTTGCGGGTTCAGCGCCTCGGCGCGCGCGATCGCCTCGTCCAGCAGCTCCGTCGGGGAGGCCTCGCCCTCGCGTACGAGCCGGGCCTGTTCAGTGGCGTCGATCATGGGGCGATCCTGTCAGCGCCGGCGGCAACCGTCAACTCGCGGATACCGTGGCTTCAGCAGGCGCTCGCGGGGCCGATCCCGGCCGCCCATGCCACCCCGCCGCGGACCATCGCCACCTGCCGCGGGTCGCTCCAGGTCTGGATGAAGTGGCCGAGCGCGTCGTAGAAGACGCGCCCGCGCCCGACGCGCCGGCACCACACGAGCGGGCGGTCGGGTCCGCCCGGCCCGGTGTCGAGCCGCGCGAGCACGCGCACGTGTGCGCGCGGGTCGTGCTTGAAGACGTAGAACTCCTCGAAGATCTTGAAGCTCGCAGCCAGCGAGCGGGTGGCGGGGTGCCGGCGATCCTCGACGATCACCCGCTGCATGCTGGGCAGCGGATGGTGGCTGAACTCCGCGCCGATCAGCCCGATGTAGCCCGTCCAATGATGAAAGGTGTCGGTCGCAGAATGGAACCCGATCAGCCCGCCGCCGTCGTGCACGAAGGACACGAGCGCGCGCTTGCCGGCGGCGCTCAGCGGCAGCTCCCCCGTGGTCAGCAGGAACATCACCGCGGCGGCGTGCCGGAGCGCGGCCGGGGTGAGCTGCGCGGCGCTCGAGAGGAACGTCAGCCGGTAGCGCCCGTCGGCGGACGCCACGCGCTGCACCGCCTTGGTCGCCCACGGCATCGAGGCGTGGTGATAGCCAAGCGTCTGCGTGAGGACGAGGACGGTCCGCGCCGGCGGCGGCTTCGCCCCGCCGCTCGTGGCGGCGGCGATCGCCGTCCCGGCCGCCGCGACGCCGGCCACGATCAGGACGACCGCGGCGACCCGGCGCATCTCAGCCGGCGGCGACCGGGGTCCGGCGCCGCCGCGGCGGCGGCTTGCGCGCCGCCCGCACAGGCAGCATGTCGGCGAGGAACCGGCCCGTGTAGGAGCTGGAGCTCTCGGCGATCTGCTCGGGGGTGCCGATCGCGATCACCTTGCCGCCTTCGTCGCCCCCCTCCGGCCCGAGGTCGATGATCCGGTCGGAGACCTTGATCACGTCGAGGTTGTGCTCGATCACAACGACCGAGTTGCCGGCGTCCACCAGCCGATGCAACACCTCGAGCAGGCGCTGGATGTCCGCGAAGTGCAGCCCCGTCGTCGGCTCGTCGAGGATGTAGATGGTGCGGCCGGTCGCGACCTTGCACAGCTCGGCGGCCAGCTTGACGCGCTGTGCCTCGCCGCCCGACAGCGTGGTGGCCGGCTGCCCGAGCCGCATGTATCCGAGGCCCACGTCGTTCAGCGTCTGCACCCGCCGGCGGATCTTCGGGATGTGCGCGAAGAACTCGAGCGCCTCCTCGAGCGGCATCTCGAGCACGTCCGCGATCGTCTTGCCCTTGAAGCGGACCTCGAGCGTCTCGCGGTTGTAGCGCTTCCCGTGGCATTGCTCGCACGGCACGTAGACATCCGGCAGGAAGTGCATCTCGATCTTGATCTGGCCGTCGCCGTGGCAGACCTCGCAGCGGCCGCCCTTGACGTTGAACGAGAACCGCCCCGGCTTGTACCCGCGCGCCCGCGCCTCCTGGGTCTTGGAGAACAGGTCGCGGATCTGGTCGAACAGCCCGATGTAGGTCGCCGGGTTTGACCGCGGCGTGCGCCCGATCGGGGACTGGTCGACGGAGATGATCTTGTCCAGCTGGTCCAGCCCGGTGATTCGCTTGTGCACCCCCGCCCGCTGGCGCGTGCGGTGCAGCCGGTTGGCGACCGACTTGTAGAGAACCTCGTTGACGAGCGTCGACTTACCGGACCCCGACACGCCCGTCACGCAGGTCAGCACCCCGAGCGGCACCTTGACGTTGATCGACTTGAGGTTGTGCTGCGAGGCGCCCTCGATCGCGACGTACCCGCTCGGCCGCCGGCGCCGGCGCGGCACGTCGATCACCCGCGTGCCCGCCAGGAACTGCCCGGTCAGCGACTCCGGCACCTTGGCGATCTCATCGGCGGTCCCGGCCGCCACCACGTAGCCACCGTGCTCCCCGGCCCCCGGGCCCATGTCCACGAGGTGATCGGCGGCTCGCATCGTCCCCTCGTCGTGCTCGACGACGATCACCGTGTTGCCCAGGTCGCGCAGCCGGCACAGCGTCGCGATCAGCTTCTCGTTGTCGCGCTGGTGTAGCCCGATCGAAGGCTCGTCGAGGATGTACAGCACGCCCACCAGCGAGGACCCGATCTGCGTCGCCAGCCGGATCCGCTGCGCCTCGCCGCCGGACAGCGTGGCGGACGCCCGCTCCATCGAGAGGTAGCCGACGCCCACGTTGTCGAGGAACTGGAGTCGTTCCTCGATCTCGCGCAGGACCAGGTGGGCGATCCGGCGGTCGTGCTCGCTCAGGTCGAGCGCGCGCACCCACTCGAGCGCGCGCCGCGCCGAGAGCCCGGTGAACTCGTGGATCGGCGTGTCGTTGACCAGGACCGCCCGCGACTCGGGCCGCAGGCGCGCGCCCTTGCACTCCGGACATGGCCGCAGCGTCATGTACTCCTCGATCTTCTCGCGCGTCCAGTCCGAGTCGGTCTCCCGGTAGCGGCGCGCGAGGTTGGGAACGATCCCTTCGAACGCCGTGGCGTAGGAGCGCAGCCGGCCGAACCGGTTTCGGTACGCGACCCGTATCCGATCGCCGCCCGTGCCGTGGAGGAAGAACTCGCGCGCTCCCTCGGGGAGGTCCTGCCACGGAGTCTCGAGGTCGACCTCGTAGCGCTCCGCGATCGCCTGCGTCAGCTGGTCGTAGTAGTCGGAGGCGCTGACCGCCCAGGGAGCGATCGCGCCCTCCCCGATCGACAGCGTCGGATCGGGCACCACCAGCTCGGGGTCGATCTCCATCTGCGACCCGAGGCCGGTGCAGCGCGGGCATGCCCCGTGCGGCGAGTTGAAGCTGAAGATCCGCGGCTCGAGCTCGACCAGGCTCGGGCCGTGCACCGGGCAGGCGAACTTCTCGGAGTACGTCTGGACCGCGCCCGTGTCGACGAGCTCGATCTCGATCAGCCCGTCGGCCAGGGCGACCGCGGTCTCAACCGAGTCAGCCAGCCGCTTGCGCAGCTCCCCCTTCATCACCAGCCGGTCGACCACGACCGCGATGTCGTGCTTGTACTTCTTGTCGAGCACGATCTCCTCGTCCAGCCGCCGCAGCTCGCCGTCGACCTTCACGCGCGAGAACCCTTCGGCCCGCAGCTCCTCGAGCTGCTTGCCGTACTCGCCCTTACGCCCGCGCACGATCGGCGCCAGCACCATGAAGCGCGACCCCTCCGGCAGCTCCATCACCTGGTCGATGATCTGCTCGGCCGACTGGCCGCTGATCGGCCGGCCGCAGACGTGGCAGTGCGGGTGCCCGATGCGCGCCCACAGGAGGCGCAGGTAGTCGTAGATCTCGGTGACGGTCCCGACCGTCGAGCGCGGGTTCCGGGAGGTCGTCTTCTGGTCGATCGAGATCGCGGGCGAGAGCCCTTCGATCGAGTCGACGTCGGGCTTGTCCATCTGCCCGAGGAACTGACGGGCGTACGCCGAGAGCGATTCGACGTAGCGGCGCTGCCCCTCGGCGTAGATCGTGTCGAAGGCCAGCGACGACTTACCCGACCCCGAGAGGCCGGTGATGACCGTCAGCGACCCACGCGGAATCGCGACGCTGACGTCCTTCAGATTGTGCTCGCGGGCCCCTGAGACGACTAGCTGATCCACTCGCTTCGAGTCTAGTCGACCGAACGGACGTTCGGGTGGCTACTACGCCGCTGAGAGCGGATAAACGCTGCCTCTTTCAGCCCTCTACCGAGGCGTACACCTCGTCCAGCAACCCATCGCGGTCGGACAGCTGGAAGTTCTCGGCCAGGTAGCGGTCCGTCTCCTCGCGCGGCGTGCCGTTGAGCGCCATGTTCAGCGCGATCAGGCGGGCGCCCTCGGTATCGTCGCCGCCCACCTCGACCTCCGCGGCAACGGCCTCGAGCTCGGTCTCGCCCGCCGGCTGGTAGGGCTCCTGCGCGGCCGCGGGTTCCTCGTAGGCCGACTCGCCGTACGCCGGCTCAGAGGCGACCGGCTCCTCGTAGGAGAGCGGGGCCTCCTGCACCGCCGGCGCCGGCTCCGAGAATCCAGCCGAACCGCCCGGCTCGGGCTCGAAGCGCGGACGAGGCGAGACCGAGTCGCGCACGTCCCCGAGGTTCTGCTCGAGCAGCTGGAGGTCCGCGTTGAGGCGATTGCCGCCGGTGCGCAGCGACTCGACCAGGCCGCTCAGCTCGGTCTCCATCGCGTCCAGGCGCTGGAGCATCACCGCGGTCGACTCCGACACCTTGCCGACGTAGTCGCGCGCCTGCGAGGTGGCTGAATCGCGCGTCGCCTGCGCCTCGCTCGAGGCATCCTGGCGGATGTCGCGCGCCTCCTCCTCGGCCTGGCGCTGGATCTCGGCGGCGCTGTTCTCGGCCGCCTCCACGATCGCGCGGACCTGGTCGGACGCGGCGGCCGCGAGCGTCTCGGTCCGGCGCCGATTGGACCGCTTGAGCTCGTCGATCTCGTCCGCGAGCGCGCTCAGGTGAGCGTCGACCGCGTCCGGGTCATAGCCCCGGCGCCCGATGGGGAAGTCCTTCTTCTCGATGCCCTGCCGGTCAAGCGCCACGTGCTAACCCTCCACTCTCAAGATCTCTAAAGGCAGACGGGCGGAGCCTAGCGGACCGTCCGTAGGGTTGTGCGGACCGGCGGACGGCGGTCAGGCGCCGGCGGCGACGGCTTGGTCGAGCTCGCGCTTGAGGTCGCGGATCTCGTCGCGGAGCTTCGCTGCGTACTCGAAGCGGAGCTCCTCGGCGGCGGCCAGCATCTCCTCCTCGAGCTCGACGATCGTCTTCTCGATCTCAGCCGGGGGCATCGAGCCGGCGGGGCGCTGGCGGCGCCGGCGCGAGCGCGGCACCTTCGACTCTGCCTGGAGGAACTCCGCGATGTCCGAGATGCCTTTGACGATCGTCTCGGGAGTGATCCCGTGCTCCTCGTTGTAGGCCCGCTGGATCGCGCGCCGGCGGTCGGTCTCCTCGATCGCGGCTCGCATCGCCGCGGTCTGCTTGTCGGCGTACATCAGCACCTTGCCCTCGACGTTGCGCGCGGCCCGCCCGATCGTCTGGATGAGTGAGGTCGCTCCGCGCAGGAAGCCCTCCTTGTCGGCGTCGAGGATGCCGACCAGCGAGACCTCGGGGAGGTCGAGGCCCTCGCGCAGCAGGTTGACCCCGACGAGCACGTCGAACTCGCCGAGCCGCAGCTCGCGGATGATCTGGATGCGCTCGAGCGTGTCGATCTCCGAGTGCAGGTAGCGGACCTTGAAGCCCATCTCGAGCAGGTAGTCGGTCAGATCCTCGGCCATCTTCTTGGTGAGCGTCGTCACCAGCGTCCGCTCGTCGCGATCCACCCTCCCCCGGATCTCGTTCATCAGGTCGTCGATCTGGTTGCGCGTCTCGCGCACCTCCACCTCGGGGTCGACGATCCCGGTTGGGCGCACGATCTGCTCGACGATCCGGTCCGAGTGGGTGCGCTCGTACTCGCCCGGCGTGGCGGAGACGAATACCAGCTGCGGCGTGATCGAGAGGAACTCCTGGAAGGTCTGGGGCCGGTTGTCCATCGCGCTCGGCAGCCGGAAGCCGTAATCGACGAGCGTCTGCTTGCGCGACCGGTCACCCTCGTACATGCCGCCGATCTGCGGGACCGTCTGGTGCGACTCGTCGACGAAGCAGATGAAGTCGTCGGGAAAGTAGTCGAGCAGGCAATAGGGGCGGTCACCCGGCCGGCGGCCGTCGAGAATCCGCGAGTAGTTCTCGATGCCCGAGCAGAATCCGAGCTCGCGGAGCATCTCCATGTCGTACTGGGTGCGCTGGCGCAGCCGGTGAGACTCGAGCAGCTTGCCCTGCGTCTCGAGCTCGGCGCAGCGCTCGTTCAGCTCGCGCCCGATCTCGGCCACCGCGTCGTCGATCATTCCCTCGCGCACGTTGTAGTGGGTGGCCGGCCAGATCCCGACGTGCTCGATGTCGTCCTGCAGGACCTCCCCGGTGAGCGGGTCGAACTCCTGCAGGTGCTCGACCTCGTCGCCGAACAGGACGACGCGAAAGGCCGTCTCGGCGTAGGCGGGGAAGACCTCGAGCGTCTCCCCTCTGACCCTGAAGGTGCCGCGCGACAGGGCGGTGTCATTGCGCGTGTACTGGATCGAGACCAGCTTGCGAAGCAGCTTCTCGCGGTCGATGAACTGGCCCTTGTGGAGGGTCTGGAGGTTCTCGTCGTAGACCTGGGGCGAGCCCAGGCCGTAGATGCAGGAGACGCTGGCGACGATCAGCACGTCGCGCCGCGCGAACAGCGCCGCCGTGGCGGAGTGCCGGAGCCGGTCGATCTCCTGGTTGATCGCGGAGTCCTTCTCGATGTACAGGTCCTTGCTCGGGACGTAGGCCTCGGGCTGGTAGTAGTCGTAGTAGGAGACGAAGTACTCGACCGCGTTGCGCGGGAAGAAGGTCCGGAACTCGTTGCAGAGCTGCGCGGCGAGGGTCTTGTTGTGGGCGATCACCAGCGCCGGCTTCTGCACTGCCTCGATCACCCCGGCCATCGTCATCGTCTTGCCGGTCCCGGTCGCGCCGAGCAGCGTCGAGAAGCGCTCGCCCTCGTTCACGCCCGCGGCCAGCCCGTCGATCGCCGCCGGCTGATCGGCGGTCGGGCTGAAGGCGGAGTCGAGTTCGAACTTGGGCATCGGGGGCATACCCCGCCCACTGGGGCGGGACCTTTGAGCGTAGCGAGAGCCGCGGACGGAAAGGGCGGTGCATCTTCCCGCATGGAAGCCCGCCTCTGAAAGGGGCGGTGGATCCGAGCTTCCCGCATGGAGTCCGGCTTTGAAAGGAGCGGTGCATCCGAGCTTCCCGCGTGGAGTCGGGCTTCGAGGAGGTCCTGGCGATGGCTCAGGCGCCGCCGCCCGACCCGCCCGTTCGCATATGGTGCGCCCGTGGTCGAGCTCACGCCAACGGGGATCGCGGCGAGCGAGGTGATCGCGGTCGCACGCGAGGACGCGCCGGCGTCGCTGGGCCCGCAGGCGCGCGCGGCGATGGAGCGCAGCGCCGCCGTCGTCGACACGCTGACCGACCACGCCGAGCCGGCCTACGGCGTCTCGACGGGATTCGGCTCGCTCGCGACGGTGCGGATTCCCGCGGCGCGGCGCGAGGAGCTCCAGCGGGCCCTGCTGCGCTCGCACGCGGCGGGGATCGGCCCCCCGGTCGAGCGCGAAGTGGTGCGCGCGATGATGCTCCTGCGGGCCCGCTCCTTGGCGATGGGCTATTCGGGCGCGCGCCCGGAAGTGGCCGACGCGATCCTCGCGCTGCTGAACGCGGGCCTCACGCCCGTCGTACCCGAGCACGGCTCCCTCGGCGCCAGCGGCGACCTGGCGCCGCTCGCGCACTGCGCGCTGGCCTTGATCGGCGAGGGCGAGCTCGAGGGGCCGGACGGCGTTCGCCGCGCGGCGGCCGAAGCGGGCCTCACGCCGCTCACGCTGCGCGCCAAGGAGGGGCTTGCGCTGATCAACGGCACCGACGGGATGCTGGGAATGCTGGTGCTCGCGGTCGCGGACCTGCGGGCGCTGCTGCAGGCCGCCGACATCACCGCCGCGATGTCGGTCGAGGCGCTGCTCGGGACCGACCGCGCCTTCGCCGCCGACCTCGTCGCGCTGCGTCCGCAGCCCGGCCAGCAGGACAGCGCGGCGAACCTGCGCGCCCTCCTGGCGAAGTCGCAGATCGTCGCCAGTCACCGCTACGGCGATCCGCGCGTGCAGGACGCCTACTCGCTGCGCTGCGCGCCTCAGGTCGCGGGCGCGGCACGTGACGCGCTCGCTCACGCCCAAGGCGTCGCCGGCGCGGAGCTGCGCTCGGCGATCGACAACCCGATGGTGCTCCCCGACGGCCGTGTCGAGTCGTGCGGCAACTTCCACGGCGCGCCCGTCGCGCTCGCCTGCGACATGCTGGCGATCGCCGCCGCGGACGTCGGCGCGATCGCCGAGCGGCGCACCGACCGGCTGCTGGACGCGGGGCGCTCGCACGGCCTGCCGCCCTTCCTCGCAGAGGAGCCAGGGGTCAACTCGGGCCTGATGCTCGCCCACTACGCGCAGGCGGCGATCGTCGCCGAGAGCCGGCGCCTGGCCGCGCCGGCCAGCGTCGACTCGCTGCCCACCAGCGCGATGCAGGAGGACCACGTTTCGATGGGCTGGGGCGCCGCGCGCAAGCTGCGGACGGCGCTGGCGAACCTCGGCCGGGTGCTCGCGGTCGAGCTCACCTGCGCGGCACGGGCCCTGGACCTGCGCGCACCGCTGCAGCCCGCCCCCGGCACCGCCGCCGCGCTCGCCGCCCTCCGCGACCTGGTCCCCGGGCCCGGCCCGGACCGCTACCTCTCCCCCGAGCTCGCGGCCGCCGAGGCGCTGCTGCGCGGCGGAGCGATCACCCGGGCGGTCGAGGCCGAGGTCGGAGCGCTGCGATGAGGGAGGTGCGCGCGCCGCGCGGGACCGAGCTCAGCTGCCGCGGCTGGCAGCAGGAGGCGCCGCTGCGGATGCTGATGAACAACCTCGACCCCGAGGTAGCCGAGAACCCGGACCAGCTCGTGGTCTACGGCGGGACCGGCAAGGCCGCGCGCTCTTGGGAGGCGTTCGACGCGATCGTCCGGGCGCTGCGGGAGCTCGGTGATGACGAGACGCTCCTGGTCCAGTCGGGCAAGCCCGTGGGCGTCCTGAGGACGCACGAGCTCTCCCCGCGAGTGCTGATCGCGAACTCGAACCTCGTGCCCGAGTGGGCGACCTGGGACGAGTTCCGACGACTCGAGGCGCTGGGGCTGACGATGTACGGACAGATGACCGCCGGCTCCTGGATCTATATCGGCAGCCAGGGGATCGTCCAGGGCACCTACGAGTGCTTCGCGGAGATCGCGCGGCGGCGCTTCGGCGGCTCACTCGCCGGCACCGTGACGCTGACCGCGGGGCTCGGCGGAATGGGCGGGGCGCAGCCGCTGGCGGTGACGATGAACGACGGCGTCGCGCTGTGCATCGAGGTCGACCGGCAGCGGATCGAGCGACGGCTGAAGACGCGGTATCTGGACGAGCTCGCATCGAGCCTCGACGACGCCGTGGCGCGGTGCGAGGAGGCGCGGCGCGAGCGGCGAGCGCTCAGCATCGGCCTTCAGGCAAACGCCGCAGACGTCCTGCCCGAGCTGCTGCGCCGCGGCTTCCAGGCAGAGATCGTGACCGACCAGACCAGCGCGCACGACCCGCTGAACGGCTACATCCCGAACCGGATGAGCACCGAGGACGCCGCCGCGATGCGCGCGGCCGACCCGGACGAGTACGTCAGGCGCTCGCGCGCCGCGATCGCGGCCCATTGCGCGGCGATGGTCGGCTACCTCGACGCGGGCAGCGAGGTGTTCGACTACGGCAACAGCCTGCGCGCAGAGGCCAGGCTCGGCGGATTCGAGCGGGCGTTCGCGTACCCCGGCTTCGTCCCTGCATATATCCGCCCGCTGTTCTGCGAGGGCAAGGGCCCGTTTCGCTGGGTCGCCCTGTCGGGCGATCCGGCCGACATCGAGGTGACCGATCGCGCCGTGCTAGAGGAGTTCCCCGAAGACGAGGCGCTGGCGCGCTGGATCGGGTACGCCCGCGAGCGGATCGCCTTCCAGGGACTGCCGGCGCGGATTTGCTGGCTCGGGTACGGCGAGCGGCGCCGGCTCGGGCTGCGCTTCAACGAGCTCGTGCGCAGCGGCGAGATCAAGGCACCGATCGTGATCGGTCGCGACCACCTCGACTCCGGGTCGGTCGCCTCGCCGTACCGCGAGACCGAGGGGATGGCCGACGAGTCGGACGCGATCGCCGACTGGCCGCTGCTGAACGCGCTCGTCAACACCGCCGCCGGCGCCAGCTGGGTCTCGATCCACCACGGCGGCGGCGTGGGCATCGGCCGCTCGATCCACGCAGGGATGGTGTGCGTCGCCGACGGCACCGAGCTCGCCGCCTCCAGGCTCGACCGGGTCCTGACCGCCGACCCGGCCACGGGGGTGATGCGACACGCCGACGCCGGCTACGAGCGCGCGCTCGAAGTCGCCGAGCAGCGCGGCGTGCGGATCCCGATGCGCGAATGACGACGCCGGCGATCCGTACCAGCGAATGACGACGCCGGCGATCCGGACCAGCGAATGACGATCCTCCCGATCACAACCGTGGGCGATCCGGTGCTGCGCGAGCGTCTCCCGCCGCTGGACCCCGGGGAGCTGCGCGGCCCGGCGGTGCAGCGGCTGATCGACGACCTGATCGACACGCGTCGCGCGGCCGGCGGCGCCGGGCTCGCCGCCAACCAGGTCGCTGCCGGGCACCGCATCGCGGTCGTCGAGGTCGACGAGGCGACCGCGGCCCGCTATCCGTACAAGCCGGAGATCCCGCTGACCGTGATCGTCAACCCGACGATCGAGCCGCTGTCCGACGAGCGACTCGTGATCAACGAGGGCTGCCTGTCTGTCCCGGGGCTGCGGGGCGACGTCCCGCGCTATTTGCGCGTAGGGATCAACTACCTCGATCGAAATGGTGTTCGGCGCGAGACGGTCGTCGAGGGCCTGACCGCCGGCACCTTCCAGCACGAGGTCGATCACCTCGACGGCATCCTCTTCCTCGATCGCGTCACCGATCCGCGGACGTTCTCGACCTGGGAGCAGTTCGAGCGATACGGCAAGGAGGCCTTCCTGCGACGCGTCGCCCCCTACACGCGATGACGGCCCTGTGGTGCGAGCAGGCCTGGCTCGGAGGTGACCAGCCCCAGGCCGGCGTCCTGATCGAGCTCGACGGCGAGCGGATCGCCGAGGTGCGCGCCGAGGTGCGCACGCCGCCCGCGGACGCCCACGGCTTGCGCGGCATCGTCCTGCCGGGATTCGCGAACTCGCATTCCCATGCGTTCCAGCGCGTCCTGCGCGGGCGCACCCAAAGCGAGACCGGCTCGTTCTGGACCTGGCGCAAGCAGATGTATGCGCTGGCGGCCACGCTGGACCCCGACTCGATGCTGGCGATCGCGCGGGCGACATTCGCGGAGATGGCCCTCGCGGGCATCACGCTGGTCGGGGAGTTTCACTACGTGCACCACGGCCCGGACGGAAGGCCCTATCAGGATCCCAACGCGATGGGCGCAGCGGTGGTGCAGGCCGCACGCGAGGCCGAGATCAGGCTGACGCTGCTCGACGCCTGCTACCTGCACGGCGGGATCGAACCCGATCCGGTGCAGCGCCGCTTCTTCGACGCCGACGCGGAGGCGTGGGCCGATCGGGTGGCGCAGCTCAAGCCCGACCCAAGAATGCGGTTGGGCGCGGCGATCCACAGCATGCGCGCGGTGCAGCCCGAGTCGGCCGCGCAGGTGGCCGCCTTCGCCGCAGCGCGGGACTGGACGCTGCACGCCCACGTGTCCGAGCAGCCCGCGGAGAACGATGCGTGCAGCGAGGTCTATGGCGCGACGCCCACCGGGCTGCTGCACTTCGAGGGCGCTCTCAGCGAACGGTTCACCGCCGTGCACGCCACCTATGTCTCCGACGAGGACGTCCGGCTGCTGGGCGAGGCGGGCGCCCACTGCTGCCTTTGCCCCACCACCGAGCGCGACCTCGCCGACGGGATCGGCCCCGCGCGCAGGCTCCGGAACGCCGGCTGCAGGCTCACGCTCGGCACGGACTCGAACGCGATCATCGAGCCGCTCGAGGAGGCCCGCGCGATCGAGCTGGACGAGCGGCTCGCGACCCGCGTTCGGGGCGGCCTGCGCGCCGACGAGCTGCTGGGCGCGGCGACGGCCGACGGCTACGCCAGCCTTGGCTGGCCCGAGGGCGGTGCGATCCGTCCGGGCGCGCTCGCCGATCTGGTCGCGATCCGCACCGGCGGCGTCCGGCTTGCCGGAATCCCGCCCGCGCAGCTGTTGGACGGCGTCGTCTTCGCCGGCGGGGCGGGCGACGTCACGGACGTGATCGTCGGCGGCAAGTTCGTGGTCCGCGACGGGCGCCACGTCTCGATCGACGTCCCCCGCGTCTTGGCCGAGGCATGCTCGCGGTAGACAACATCGGGCTGCTGGCCACGTGCGACGCCGCCCTCGGCGAGGGACCGCTCGGAGTCGTGCGCGACGCGGCGCTCGTGATCGACGGGGACCGCGTGCACTCGATCGAGCGCGCCGGCGTGGCGGCCGACGAGCGCTTCGACGCCGGGGGCCGGTGCGTGATCCCGGGGTTCGTCGACAGCCACACGCATCTCGTGTTCGCCGGCGATCGCGCGGACGAGTTCGCGGCGCGGATGGCGGGCGCGCCGTACGCGGCGGGCGGGATCCGCGAGACGGTTCGGGCCACGCGCGCGACACGCGGCGAGGAGCTGCTGCAGCTCGCCGCCGGCCGCCGGGTCGAGGCGCTCCGAGCCGGGACCACGCACGTGGAGATCAAGTCCGGCTACGCGCTGGACCTCGACGGCGAACGGCGACTGTGCCGGGTCGCGGGCGAGCTCACCGACGACGTGACGTTCCTTGGCGCGCACGTGGTGCCGGAGGAGTACGCGGACCGGCCCGATGACTACGTGGCGCTGGTGTGCGGCGAGATGCTGGCCGCCTGTGCGCCGCACGCCCGCTGGATCGACGTGTTCTGCGAGCGCGGCGCGTTCGACGTCGACCAGTCGCGGACCGTGCTCGAGGCGGGACGCGCCGCGGGACTCGGGCTACGGGTGCATGGCAATCAGCTCGGCCCCGGTCCGGGGGTCCGGCTGGCGGTCGAGCTTGAAGCGGCATCCGTCGACCACTGCACCTACCTTGATGACGTCGACGTCGAGGCCCTCGGCGGCTCGGACACCGTCGCGACGCTGCTGCCCGCGACCGACTTCTCGACGCGCCAGCCGTACCCCGACGCCCGCCGGCTGCTCGACGCCGGCGCGACCGTCGCGATCGCCACCAACTGCAACCCGGGCTCGAGCTACACGACCTCGATGTCGTTCTGCATCGCGCTCGCGGTGCGTGACATGCGGATGACCGCGGAGGAGGCGCTGCTGGCCGCCACCGCCGGCGGGGCCGCGGCGCTCCGGCGCGAGGACATCGGCGTGCTGCGCCCGGGCGCCCGCGCCGACGCGGTCATCCTCGCGGCACCGTCCTACACGCATCTCGTCTACCGCCCGGGAGTCCCGCTCGTGGCCGCGGTGATGATGCGTGGCAAATGGCGTTTCACCTCGGATCCCCGGAGGTGAATCGCCTGTTATCCGACCGCCCGGGAGTAATCGCGTAGATATCCCGGCGGCGGCACGCTGCACCGATCGTCCGGGAGCGGATCACCGGCGATCAGGCGCAGCGGCACCTCGCCGGCCCAGTACGGCAGCGCGTAGTCCTCGTCCTCGTCGACCGGCGGCTCGTCACGGACCTTCGCGGAGGCCTCGCGGATCGAGAGCGCGACGACCCTGGTGGTGCGCAGCTCCTCCTCGTTCGGCCCGCGGACGTCCGCGGAGCGGCCGGGAATGATGTGATCGACGATCAGCCGGAGCGCCTCCTGCTTCTCAACGGGCTCGGTGACCTCGCGGCCGTCGCCGAGCACGACCACCGAGCGGTAGTTGAGCGAGTGGTGCAGCGCCGAGCGCGCGCAGACGAGCCCGTCGATCGCGGTCACCGTCAGGCACATCGCCGCGCCGTCCGCCACGGTCCTCAGCAGCCGGCTGAGCGGGCTTCCGTGGAGATAGAGCACGTTCTCGCCGCGGGCGTACAGGACGGGAATGACGAAGGGCTGCCCGTCGGAGACGAGCCCGACGTGGGCGATGACGCCGGCGTCGAGGATCGCGTCGATCGTCTCCCGGTCGTAGCGTCCGCGGCCGGCTCGTCGCCTGACAATCACGCGCTTTGTTTTGTTATAGTACGAACCCATGCTTGAGTCAGCACAATATCAGATCGAGGGGAGCACCGCCCGAGAGATCGCGGCGAGCGTCGAGGGCGGGATCCGCGCGGGCGCGCTCGCCCCCGGCCACATGTTGCCGACGGTCCGCTCGCTCGCCGCCGCCCTCGCGACGAGCCCCGGGACGGTCAGCTCGGCCTACCGGACCCTGCGCCAGCGCGGCCTCGTCGTCGCCGATGGGCGCCGGGGTACCCGGGTCGCCGCGCGGCCGACGGTCCGCGCGCGCACTCGCCCGACCGTGGCGGCGCACGCGGGAGTGCGCGATCTCTCCTCGGGCCTTCCCGACCCGGAGCTGCTCGCGCCGGTCGGATCCGCCTTGAAGCGCATCGACGTCGAGCGCAAGCTCCGGATGGACGCGCTCGGGGCGGCCGATCCGGAGCTGCTCGAGCTCGCCGCCCGCTGGTTCGAGGCGGACGGACTCCCGGCCGACGCGATCGCGGTGACATCAGGCGCGTTCGACGGGATCGAACGCGTGCTGCAAGCGCATCTGCGACCCGGCGACCGGGTGATTGTCGAGGACCCGGCGTACGTGGCCAACCTGGACCTGCTGCACGGGCTGGGCCTCCAGATCGTGCCCGTTCCGGTCGACGATCGCGGCATGCTGGCCGACCGCTTCGAGCGGTCGCTCTCGCGTGGCGTGGAGGCGGTGGTGGCCGTTCCCAGAGCGCAGAACCCGTTCGGCGCGGCCCTCGACCAGGAGCGTATGAACGACCTGCAGGGCGTGCTCGACGCCTTTCCGGACGTGCTGGTGGTGGAGGATGACCATGCCGGAGCGATCGCCGGCGCCCCCTTCTCGACCCTCGTCTCCCCCGCTCGGCGGCGCTGGGCCGTGATCCGATCCACCTCGAAGTTCCTGCATCCGGACCTGCGGCTCGCGGTGCTCGCGGGCGACGAGGAGACGATCGCACGCCTCGAGGGGCTCCAGGCACTCGGTCCCCGCTGGGTCTCGCACATCCTCCAGGCGGTCGTGGTGCAGCTGCTGGGCGATCACGAGGTCGATCGGCTCGTCGCCGGCGCGCGCGACACCTACGCGGAGCGCAGGGAGGCGATGCTCGGCGCGCTCGAGGCGGAGGGCGTGCACGCGCATGGACGTTCGGGGCTGAACGTGTGGGTGCCCGTGCACGAGGAGGCGGCGGTCGGGCGCGCCCTGTACGACGCGGGCTGGCTGGTGGCAGCGGGCGAGGCCTACCGGATCGAGGCAGCGCCGGCGATCAGGATCACGATTGGGCGGCTGGCGCCGGCCGACGCGCCGGCGATCGCGCGCGTGATCGCCGCGACCGAGCGCGCGGGTCCGCCGCGAAGGGCATACTGAGCGCCCCGAGCGGCGCCGACCACCGTCCTGACGGCGGTAGCGCGCCGACCGATATCCCCCGCTGATCGTCAGCTCGCGCGCCAGATGCGCCAGTTCTCCGACCCGCACCTCGCGGCGCTCGCCGTCCTCGTGGCCGGGGCCGCGCTCGCGGTGTGGGCGCCGCGCCGGCGGCCGGGCGGCTCGTCCGATGTCTACGCCCGGGCGCTGGCGGCGGTGATCCTCGCCGGGTGGGCGGGCGAGTGGATCGCGGATGTTCTAACCGGCACCTGGGCCGTGGAGTACAGCCTGCCGCTGCAGCTCACCGACTGGGTCTCGGCGAGCGCGATCGTGGCGCTGTGGACGCGGCGGCAGCTGCTCGTCGAGCTGACCTACTTCTGGGCGCTGACCGCGTCCCTGCAGGCAACGGTCACGCCCGATCTCGGCCAGAACTTCCCGAGCGTCTTCTACTTCACCTACTTCACCTACCACGTGGGCGCGGTGGTGGCCGCGTTCCTGCTCGTGTTCGGCCGGCGCATGTATCCGCGGGCCGGCGCGTTCTGGCGCGTCTTCCTGATCACGCTGATCCCGACCGCGGTTGCGGGCGCCGCGGACGCGATCACCGGCGGCAACTACATGTACCTGCACTTCAAGCCGGCGCACAACTCGCTGCTGAACGTGATGGGGCCGTGGCCGTTGTACATCGCCACGACCGCGCTGCTGGGGCTGATGATGCTCTTCGCGCTCCAGGCGATAGCCGGCGCCGCCGCGCGGCGCGACTCGCGTTAGCTGTATCCGAGCTGGCTCGCGTATGCCCTGCGGTACTCGCGCTGCGCGGAGAGGACGCGCTGCACGTAGGCGCGCGTCTCGGGGAACGGGATCGCCGCGACCGCCAGTCGCCGGCCGTGGGCGCGTGCGGCCGCGATCCAGTCATCGACGTTGGTCTCACCGCCGTTGTACGCGGCGAGCGCGAGCGGGACGCTGTGGTAGACGTCGATCAGGTACCGCAAGTAGTAGCTGCCGTAGGCGATGTTGACGCTCGGCATGCCGAGGTCTGAGATCTGGAACGTGGTCGCGCCCGAGCGGTGTGCGAGGAACTCGGCGGTCTGCGGTTCGATCTGCATCAGCCCCTCCGCGCCGGTCGACGACACCCGCGGCTCGAACTTCGTCTCCGCGTAGATCACCGCCGCGATCAGCGCCGGATCGAGATGCTTGGCCGCGGCCTGAGCGCGGATCACGTCCTGATAGGCCAGCGGCAGGCCGAGCTCGTTCACGGCCTTGCGTAGCGTCGGCATCGCGAGCACCACCGCCAGCACCGTCAGTCCGGCGACGCCGAGCGCCAGCACCAGCCGCCGCCGGCGCGCGCGGGCACTCGAGCGCCGCATCGTGGTGCGCCGCGATGCCTGCCTAGCGGCATACGGGCGAAGGGTGTGCTGGCTCACGGCTGAAGCTTGTCAAGCACCGCCGACAACTTATCCGCGAGCTCCTCCACCGAGCCGTCGTTGACGACGACAAATGTCGCACGCTGCGCCTTCTCGTCCTGGCTGAGCTGCCGCGCTGTCCGCTGCTCGAGTTGCGCAAACCCCCGGCCGCCCGCCCGCTCCTCACGCACCGCTTCGTCGGCGATGACCGCGATCGTCGCATCGAACGCGCCCTCCATCCCGGACTCGAACAGCAGCGGCACCTCGACGACGGCGGCTCGGGGCGGCGGCGTCGCTCGCTCGAGGCCCTCGCGCCAGCCAGCCATGCGCTGAGCGACCCGCGGCCACAGCAGCCTCTCGAGCCAGCTGCGCCCTTCCGCGGTCGCGAACGCGCGTGACGCCAACGCCGCCCGGTCGACCACACCGCCCGGCGCGACCTCGGAGCCGAATCGCTCCACGACCGCGTCGCGCACCTCCGAGGACTCGTACAGGTCGTGCACGACCTGATCGGTCGAGAGAACAGCCGCGCCGAGCCGCTCGAGCGCCTCGAGCGCCGTGGACTTCCCGGCGGCGATGCCGCCGGTCAGCCCGGCGAACGGCACGCTCACTCGCCGGGGGTTTCGGCTTCCGGATCGGCTGGAGCCTCAGCTTCCGGTTCCGCTGGAGACTCAGCTTCCGGTTCCGCTGGAGACTCAGCTTCCGGCTCGGCAGGCGCCTCAGCCTCCGGCTCGGCAGGCGCCTCAGCCTCCGGCTCAGCAGACGCCTCAGCCTCCGGCTCGGCAGGCGCCTCAGCCTCCGGCTCGGCAGGCGCTTCGGCCTCCGGCTCGGTCTCGTCCGATGCCTCTACCTCTGCAGCGCCTGACGGCGCGGCCTGATCCGAATCGGGCTCGGCCTCGACCTCGGGCTCGGCCACGCCGGCCTCCCCCTGAGGAACCTCTTCCTCGGCAGCCGACGCGGCAGGCGGCGGCTCAGCCGCGAAGACATCCTCAGACAACCCCAACTCGGGCATGTCGTCGAGGTCGGTCCCTTCCTCCGGCGGGACGATCGGCCGCACCGGCAGGACCTGCCCCTCCACTCGCTTGATGGACAGCGACAGGCGCCTCCGCTCGGAGTCGATCTCGAGGATCTTGACCCGGACCGGGTCGCCGGGTTGGATGATCTCGCGCGGATTCTCGACGTGGTGCTGGGCGAGCTCGGAGATGTGCACCAGCCCTTCCACCCCGTCGAGGATCTCGACGAACGCGCCGAAGGTGACGACCTTGGTGACGACCCCCTCGAGCTCGTCGCTGATGTTGTAGGTGTCGACGACCCGTTGCCACGGATCCTCCTGGGTCTGCTTGAGACCCAGCGAGATGCGCTGGCGGTCGCGATCGATGTCGAGCACCTTGACGCTGACGGTGTCGCCGATCGTGAGAATCTCGCTCGGGTGGTTGACGTGCGACCAGGAGAGCTCGGAGATGTGGATCAGGCCGTCGATCCCGTCGAGGTCGACGAACGCGCCGAAGTCGACGATGTTCGAGATCATGCCCTCGACGACCTGGCCGGGCTGGAGCCGGTCGAGGATCCGCTCGCGGTCCTCCTTGCGCTGCTCCTCGAGCACCGCGCGACGGGACAGTACGACGTTGTTGCGCGAACGGTTGAGCTCGATCACCTTGCACTCGATCGCCTGGCCCATGTACTCGTCGAGGTTCGGCACGCGACGGATGTCGACCAGCGACGCGGGCAGGAAGCCGCGCACGCCGAGGTCGATGATCAAGCCGCCCTTGACGACCTCGATCACGGTGCCCTCGACGGGCTCACCGGAGTCGGCCGCGCCTTCGATGCGCCGCCACGCCTTCTCGAAGCGGGCGCGCTTCTTGCTCAGGATCAGGCGGCCGTCCTGATCCTCCTTGGTGAGGACGAGCGCGTCGACCTCCTCGCCGAGCTGGACCTCGTCGCTGGGGTCGACGGACTTGCGGATCGAGAGCTCACCGACGGGGATGACGCCCTCGGACTTGTAGCCGATGTCGACCAGGACCTCGTCGTTGTCGATCCGGACGACGTGGCCGGTCACCACATCCCCCTCGTGGAAGGGGTGCAGCGTCGCGTCGTAGTTGGGGACGATCTGCCCGTCGATCTCGAGCAGGAGGCCGTCGGAGCCCTCGACGACCTTCGCGTTCGGCATGTCGGTGGGCGGCTCTTGCGTAGTAGTGGTCATTGGTTACGTCGCAGGATAGCCACAACGGTGCCCCCCGGCTGCGTCCCGGCGGCCGCTACGTATCATCAGCCGCCCATGCCGGTTCGTGCCACCAAGCGCGGCGAGGCGCGCACACCGCTGAGCCGTGACTGCGACGTGCTGATCTGCGGCGCCAGCTTTGCCGGCCTCGCGGTCGCGCGCGAGCTTGCCGCCAGCGGCGCCGAGGTGCTCGTGATCGACCGCTACGAGATCGGCGAGCGCCAGACCTCGGCGTGCGGCATCCCGACGGGCTGGCTCGAGGCGATGGGCCTCCAGGGCGCGCAGCAGCAGACGTTTGGCGAGCTCGTGATCCACACGCCGTTCGCGACCGTGCGCTACGACCTGCCGTGGACGTTTTCGACGTTCGACTACGCGACGCTGTGCGGGCTGCTCGCGGATCAGGGCAGCTTCGAGTTCGAGACGGCGAAGGTCGACGGACGCTCCGGCGACACGGTTCGGACCGACCGGGGCGAGATCCGCGCCCCGCTGATCGTCGATGCCCTGGGATGGCGCCGAGTGCTCGGCGCCGGCGCGAACATCCAGCCCCCCGAGGCGCTCCTCTCACGCGGCCTGGAGGTGCACCCGCTCGGCAGTGGCGAGGAGCTCGAGGTCTGGATCGACCGCTCGTACGTGCCCGCGGGATACGGGTGGAGCTTCCCCGCGGGCGAGGAGCTGCGGATCGGCGTCGGCTCGTTCGATCCGCGCTTTCACGTCAAGGAGCCGACCGTCCGCCTGGCGCAGGACCTGCGCGCGGACACGGTCCGCTACCAGGGCAACTGGATCCCCCACGCCCTGCGCGACGCGACCGAGGACGGCGTGTTCTTCGCCGGCGACTCGGCGGGGCACTGCCTGCCGCTGACCGCGGAGGGAATACGGACCGCGCTCTACTTCGGGATCGCGTGCGGGCGCGAGCTCGACGCGGTGCTTCGCGGCCATCAGACACGCGAGCGGGCGCTGGCGCGCTACCACGCCTTCAGCGCCGCGCACGCGCGCCCCTTCCGCTGGCTGCTGCGCCTGCAGCGTCTGGTGCCGCGCATCGCTCCGCGCCTGCTCTCGGGGGCCCTGGCGCAGATGGAGCGCAAGCGCTTCGTCTACTGGTCCTTCAACCACTACCTGAAGATCGCGCCGCCCGCGTTCGCGGACGGCGCGATCCTCTCCGCTCAGCGCTACTCGACGACCATCAGCGAATGGCCGGTGGGATCCCGCAGCCAGAACATCGGGGGCACCGGGTCGCCCATCCGCGAGACCTCCGCATCCACGTCCAGGCCGCGCGACTTCAGCTCGGCGTGAGTGGCGTCGATGTCGGCCGTGCTCAGCGTGATCCCGGTCTCCGTCGGCTGAACCTCGGTCCCGGGCCGCGGCGGCGCGAGCGCGATGCCGGTCGCGCCGTCGGGCGGATACACCTCGATCCAGCGGTAGTCGCCGCCGAACGGGACGTCGGTCCGCTTCTCGAAGCCGAGCGCCTCGTAGAACTCGACCGCGCGGTCCTGATCGGGCGTCGGCACGCAGACGAGGCTGATCTGGCGAATCCCCGTAGCTGTGGTGCTCATCCTGCTCCTCCTGTGGTTGGTGGTCTGCCGCTTAGACCCCGGAGGGAGCGCAAACTCATCGCTTCCGGGGGCGTTGCCGGCGAGCGGGATGCGCCGCGCCCACCTGGATGGCGCGTGTGCCATAAGCCCACAGCCCCCACGAGTCGGTCGTCCGCAGCGTGACCCTGTAGCGCCCCCCATTCGCGTAGACGTGCGCGGGCCGCTTGCCGTGGCCGCTCACGCCGTCGCCGAAGGCCCAGGCGAACCCGTAGACCCACCCGTCGGCGTCGCTGGTGTGCGCTGTGAACGAGACCGGCCTCCCGGCGGCCGCGCCGCCGGCGAGCGCGAACGAGGCCCAATCGGGCCGGGCGCGCGGCTCGCAGCGGCCGGTGGCGTTGCTCCACTCCTCCTGCAGGTAGTAGTGCCCGCCCCCGATCACCTCGTCCCACTGCCCGCTGCCCGACCCGCCGAGCGACGGACCGTCGTTTTCGATGCAGAGATCGCCGTCCTCCTGGTTGTCGCCGTCGATCCACCCGTCGCCGTACGGATCGGTGACCATCTCGTTGTGCTCGTGGCTGAGCGAGGACAGCGCCGGATCGGCCGTCGCGTGGTTGGGACGGGGGTTGTCGGACTGGCAGTGTCCCGGCAGCGCGTTGTACGGAATCACCGCGTAGACGATGTTGCTCTGCGTGGAGGCGTGGTAGCCGCAGTAGCCGTTGTTGTCCGGGCCGCCGAGCGCGCATCCATCCGACGGACTGGTGTCCTCGCAGTCGCCGAAGCGGTTCGGCGTCAGCAGGAAGTAGATGTCCCTGCCCGTCGTCGGCAGGTGGTCGCGGTTGATCACGTCGCCCAACTCGGTCTCGAGCTGCGCATCCAGGAGACACACGGGCCAGCCGGGCCCGCCGTCCCTCAGCGGGGGCTCTGCGCAGCCGTTGGCTGGTAGCGGATCGGAGTCCACGATCGCGCCTCCGTAGGTGGACGCGTACGCGGCCGCGCCGCCGCCGTCGGTGTACTGCCCGCTCAGGCTGTAGACGTTGGTCGTCTTGTGGCTGTCGGACGCGACCCGGCGCATGAACCGCTCGACCAGGCGGATGTAGCCCTTGTCGAACGGCAGCCCGGCCGGCTGCCAGAAGATCAGGTGCGTGCGGTTGGAATGGAGCACCGTGCCGCCGTTGAAAGGCAGGTTCGCGGCGTGCGCGACTGCGGAGGCATGGACGTGCCCGCCGGTCGGGATGTCGGGGACGATGCTCCAGGGCGTCTTGGCCTGCGCCGAGGGCACCGCGAACGTCGCGGCTGCAAGGACGCCCAGCGCGAGTCCCGCGCCCCGCCCCCGCAGCCGGCTCCTCATTTTGCGGCCAGCCAGTCGGTGCCGATGCCGGCGTCCACTGCCAGCGGCGGGTCCATCTCGAACGCGCCGGCCATCTCGCGGGTCGCCAGGTCCTTGACAGTCTCGGCCTCCTGCGCGGGCCCTTCGAACAGGAGCTCGTCGTGGATCTGCAACACCAGCCGGGTCTGCAACCCGGCCCGCGCCACCGCCTGATCGCAGCGGACCATCGCCACCTTCATGATGTCGGCGGCGGTGCCCTGGATCACCATGTTGACCGCGAAGCGCTCGCCCTGCCTGCGCATCTCCCAGCGGCGCGAGCGCAGCTCCGGGACCTGTCGCCGCCGGCCGAACAGCGTCGAGACGTATCCGTGCTCGGCGCCCTGCTCGATCGTCTCCTCGATGAACCGCGCCACGGCCGGGAAGCCGGCCATGTAGCGCTGGATGAACTCCTCCGCCTCCTCCTGCGGGATGTCGAGCCGATCCGCCATGCCCCACGCGGACAATCCGTAGACGATGCCGTAGTTGATCATCTTCGCTTTCGATCGCATCCCCGGATCGATCTGATCCGGCGTGACGTTAAACACGCGACAGGCCGTGGCGGTGTGCACGTCCTCGCCGCGCCGGAAGATCTCCTTGAGCGCGTCCTCCCGGGCGATGTGCGCCAGCAGCCGCAGCTCCACTTGCGAGTAGTCCGCCGAGACCAGGAGGTGGCCGGGCTCGGCCACGAAGCACGCCCGGATCTCGCGGCCGAGCTCGGTCCGGATCGGGATGTTCTGGAGGTTGGGGTTGTTCGAGGACAGCCGGCCCGTCGTCGCAGCGGTCTGGTCCAGCGTGGTGTGGATCCGCCCGTCGCCGGCGATCAGCTGCGGCAGCGCGTCGAGATAGGTCTGCGCGAGCTTGGTGAGCTCGCGCCAGCGCTCGATCTTCGGGATCACCTCATGCTCCTCGCGGATCGCCTGGAGCACGCGCGCGTCGGTCGAGTAGCCGGTCTTGCCGCGCCGCTTGCGCGAGAGCCCGAGCTTGCCGAACAGCACCTCCTCGAGCTGCTTGGGAGAACCGAGCATGAACTCCTCGCCGCAGAGGTCGAAGATCTCCCGCTCGAGCTGGTCGGCCTCGGCCTTCACGCGCGCTGAGATGTCCTTCAATCGCTCGGTGTCGAGCTTCAAGCCGGCCTGCTCCATCTTGCGCAGGATCCGCACCAGCGGCAGCTCGACCTCGTTCAGCAGGTCGGTCAGCCCGCGCCCGCAGATCTCCTCTCGCTGCCAGGCGCTCAGCGCGTGCACCAGCAACGCGTCGGCGGCGGCGGGATCCTCGACTGCCGCACCCAGACCCCGCTCCTCGGTCAGCTCGCGGAACGGGTAGCCCCGTCGGGCGGGCTCGAGCAGGTAGGCCGCGACCTCGGTGTCATGCGCGAGCGTCGCGGGCACCTCGCCCAGCGACTTCGCGTCGTGCGCGACGGCGGGCCGGCTGCCGACCGCGAGAACCAGATCCTCGGGCCGCTCGGTGGTGCCACTCAGCACCTCGGCGCCGCCCGCATAGACGCCGAAGCGCCACTCGGGCTCGGGCGCGAACAGCGCGTCCTCGGGCGCCTCGGGAGCGCGGACCGCGATCGAGACCTCGGTCTGCGGCAGCCGCTGCACGTCGGCGAGCGTGACCTCGCGGACCTTGGCGGTGAGCGCTTGCTCGGCCGCGGGTGCCGGCGCCGCCGCGTCCGGCGAGCCGAGCGCCTCCTCGAGCCGGCGCAGCGGCTCGCGCAGCTCGAACTGACGGAAGACCTCCCTGAGCTTCGAGCGGTCCGGCGTGGCCGAGACGAACTCGGCCAGGTCGATCTCGAGCGGGATCTCGCGCTGGGCGGTCGCGAGCTCCTTCGAGATCCGCGCCGCCTCGGCGTGCTCGGTCAGGTTCTGCTTGCGCTTCGCCCCGGAGATCTCGTCGATGCTGCTCAGGACGCTCTCGAGCGAGCCGAACCGCTGTAGGAGCTCCGCGGCGGTCTTGTCGCCGATCCCCGGGACACCGGGGATGTTGTCGCTGGTGTCCCCCTTCAGCCCGATGAAGTCCGGAATCAGCTCCGGCGGGATCCCGTAGCGCTCGATCACGCCCTCGCGGTCGTACACGCGTGTGTCGGTGATGCCGCGCGAGGTGGTCATGATCCGCACCCCGTCGCCGACGAGCTGATAGGCGTCGCGGTCGCCGGTCACCACCATCACCGGGATCGGCGGCTCGGCGTGCCGGGCGCGCTGCACGATCGAGGCGATCACGTCATCGGCCTCGTAGCCGTCGACGCGCAGGTTGCGGTAGCCGAACGCGTCGACCAGCGGCTCCAGGTGCGGCCACTGCTCCTTGAGCAGATCGGGGCGCGTCGTGCGCTGTGCCTTGTAGTCGTTGTAGACCTCCTTGCGCCCGCTCCAGCCGCCGTCCCAGACGACGACCGTCGCCTTCGGGCCGTAGTCGGTCAGGATCTTCACGAGCATCGAGGCGAAGCCGAAGATCGCGTTCGTCGGCACCCCCGTGGAGGTCGCGATCGACTCCGGCAGCGCGAAGAACGCCCTGTAGGCAAGGCTGTTTCCGTCGATCAGGAAGAGCTCGTCGGGCATCCACCACTGAGGCTATCTGCCGCGCAGGCGCGACCGCGTTCGCCGCGCGGCTGCGAAGAGAGGACCGTAAGATCAGGCGATGCGGGTCGTGGTCACAGGTGCGACCGGGATGATCGGCCGCCAAATCGTCGCGGCGCTGAAGGACCGTGGCGACGAGGTGACGGCGCTCGCGCGCGACGCGACGCGCGCGGCCGAGGCGCTCGGGGTCTCGGCGCTGCCGTGGGACGCCGAGGCGGGACCCGCGCCGCATGAGGCGTTCGCCGGGGCCGATGCGGTCGTGCACCTCGCCGGCGCGCCGGTCGCGCAGCGCTGGACCGAGAAGGCCAAGGCGCAGATCCGCGATAGCCGCGTGGCGGGGACCCAGCACCTCGTCGCCGGCCTGAAAGAGGCCGAGCCGCGCCCGGCGATCCTCGTCTCGACCTCGGCGGCGGGCTACTACGGCGACCGGGGCGAGCAGATCCTGGATGAGACGGCGGCTCCGGGCCCGCCCCACGACTTCCTCGCCTCGGTCTGCATCGAATGGGAGCGGGCGGCGCAGGAGGCGGCCGCGCTGGGCATCCGCGTCACGCGGATCCGCAACGGCGTCGTGCTCGACGCGCGCCAGGGCGCGCTGAGGCAGATGCTCCCGCCGTTCAAGGCGTTCGTCGGCGGGCCGGTCGCCGGCGGCCGCCAGTACATGCCGTGGATCGCGCTGGAGGACGCCGTCGGCCTGTACCTCGCGGCGCTTGACGACGAGCGCTTCGCGGGTCCCCTCAACGCCGCCGCGCCGGACCCGGCGACGAACGCCGAGTTCTCCCGTGCCCTGGGACGGGCGCTGCACCGGCCGGCGGTCGTGCCGGTGCCGGCGCTGGCGCTCAAGGCGCTGTACGGGGAGATGGCGGAGGTCGTCCTCGCGAGCCAGCGGATGGTGCCCGCGCGCGCGACCGAGCTCGGCTACGAGTTCCGGCGCCCGCGGCTCGACGAGGCGCTGCGCGCCACGCTGGCCTGACGGGCGCGGGGTTCCAGGTCGTATCCGACGCGCCCGCCAAACTGCGCCCGTGCGCGTGCAGCGGCGCGATCGGATCCATGGACGGAGCAGCCCGGCTGCGGCGCGGGTCGCGTTCGTGCGCGTGCTCGCGATCATGCTCCTGACCGCCGGCGCCGTGACGCTCGCCCGTGGCGGCGAGGCGTTCTGGCTGTGCGTCCCGCTCGCGCTGCTGGCCGCCGCCTCGTGCTCGAGACCGCGAGCCGCGCTCGCCGCCGGCGCCGTGGTCGTCCTCGCCGCCGCCATTCCCGCGCTGAGCGCGCGCAAGCCGCTGTCCTCGCCCGCGCTCGCCGCCGCGGTGCCGCTCGCCAGCATCTACGTGCTCCTCAGGCTGCGGGCGCGGCTGGAGCACGAGCGCGACGCGATGCGCACGGGGGCGCTCACCGATGCCCTCACGGGAACCGCGAACCGCCGTCTGCTCGAGGCCCAAGCCGAGCACGAGATCGCCCGCTACGGCCGCTCGCGCCGCGGGTTCGCGATCCTGCTGCTCGATCTCGACGGGTTCAAGCCGATCAACGACCGCTTCGGGCACGCGGCCGGCGACGAGGTCCTCCAGGACGTCGCGACCTCGATCAGGCGCGCGATCCGCGATCAGGACACCGTCGCGAGGATCGGCGGCGACGAGTTCTGCGTGCTGGCGCCCGAGACCGACGTCGCTGGCGCCGATCGGCTCGCGACGCGCGTGAACGTGGCGGTCGCCCGCGTGACCGCCGGCATCGACGCGCTCGCGGCGAGCCACGGCCTGGCGGTGTTCCCGCGTGACGGGCGCGAGCTCGGCGCGCTGCTGCGTCACGCCGACGCACAGCTGCTGGCGGCCAAGCGCCAGGTCCACCGCGGGCGCGGGTACCGGCGCGCCGCCTGATCGACTAGGAGTCGGGGTCCTCGGAGTCGACTGACGAGGACGCGGAGGCGCCGGTGACGAGCACCGGAGCGCTCCCAGCCTCCCGGCGGCGGGCCCGGCGGGGCAGCGGGCCCTCGAGCTTCCACTTCGAGTTGGGGCGGCCAGGCAGCAGCAGCACGATCAGCAGCCCGGCGGCGGTCAGCAGCAGGCCGAACGCGAGGCCGAGGCGCTCCCCGTAGCCCTTGCGCTCGGTGACCCAGGCGCCGGCGGCGGCCGACAGCAGCCAGATGAACAGCAGGTATAGGCCCTTGGAGCCGATCGTCGCGAGGATCATCATGTGCCCAGGTAGGCCCTCTGCACCTCGGGGTCGTCGCGCAGCGCGGTGGAGTCGTTGGCGAGCACGACGCGTCCGGTCTCGAGCACGTAGCCGCGCCTGGAGACGTCCAGTGCGTAGTTGGCGTTCTGCTCGACCAGCAGGATCGCGACGCCGGAGCGGTTGATCTCGCCGATCGTCTCGTAGATGCGCTGCACCAGGATCGGCGCGATCCCCATCGACGGCTCGTCCAGCATCAGCAGCTTCGGCCGGGCCATCAGCGCCCGGCCGATCGCGAGCATCTGCTGCTCGCCGCCGGACATCGTTCCCGCCTTCTGGCGCTCGCGCTCGTGCAGGCGCGGGAACAGCTCGAACACGCGGTCGAGATCCTCGGCGATGTCGGGCCCGCGCCGGCGATGGGCCCCGAGCTCGAGGTTCTCGCGGACCGACATCCGCGGGAAGCAGTGCCGCCCCTCGGGCGAGAGGGCGATCCCGTAGCTGACGACCTCGTGGGCGGCCACGCGGGTGATCTCGTCGCCGGCGAAGGTGATCTTGCCGGTCCGCGCGGGCGTGAGCCCGGAGATCGATCGCAGCGTGGTCGACTTGCCGGCGCCGTTGGAGCCGATCAGCGTCACCACCTCGCCCTCCTCCACCTTCAGCGAGACGCCCTTCAGCGCCTCGATCGAGCCGTAGAAGGTGTGGATCTCCTCGACCTCGAGCAGCGCCATCAGCCCGCCCCCTCCATGTCCTCGCGCGGTCCCGCCGAAGGCGGCGCCGAGCTCCCGCCGGCGGCCCCGTCGTCGTCCTGCTTGCCGAGGTACGCCTCGATCACCCTGGGCGTGGTTCGCACCTCGGCCGGAGTGCCCTCGGCGATCTTCTCGCCGTGGTCGAGGACGGTGACCCGCTCGGAGACGCCCATCACGACCTTCATGTCGTGCTCGATCAGCAGGATCGTCAGCTTCAGCTCGTCGCGCAGCTTGCGCATGAATTCGGTCAGCGCCGCGGACTCCTGCGGGTTCATCCCGGCCGTCGGCTCGTCGAGCAACAGGATCTTCGGGTCTGAGGCGAGGGCCCTCGCGATCTCCACGCGCCGCTGATCGCCGTAGGACAGCTCGGCGGCGAGCTGATCGAACGAGACCTCGCGCAGCCCCACGTACGTGAGCAGCTCGCACGCCCGGTCGCGGACGTCGCGCTCCTCGCGGCGCACCCACGGCGGACGGAAGATGGAGCCGAACAGGCCAGCGTGCATGCGCGCGTGGCGCCCGATCATCACGTTCTCGACCGCGGTCATCGCGCGGAACAGGCGGATGTTCTGGAACGTGCGCGCGACGCCGAGGCTCGTGATCTGGTCCGGGCGCAGCCGCGTGATGTTCCGCTCCGCGAGCAGGATCCGCCCGCGGGTCGGCTTGTAGAGGCCCGTCAGCATGTTGAACAGCGTCGTCTTGCCGGCGCCGTTGGGGCCGATCAGCGACACGATCGAGTGCTCGGGCAGCTCGAAGGAGACGTCGTCCACCGCGACGAGCCCGCCGAACTCCTTGGTCACGCGGTCGGCGAACAGGGCGACCGCAGCAGCGGTCTGCGGGGGCTCGGTGACGGCGGTCATCCGATCTCCACCGTGCCGACCGCGGCCGTCGACTCCGCGAGCTCGGAGTCCTGGGCGGCGATCGCGCCGGTGATCTCGAGTCTTCGCCGGCGCTCGGGCACGAGGCCCTGCGGGCGCAGCACCATCACCAGCACCAGCAGGAAGCCGTAGATGCCGAAGTTGATGTCGGTCAGGTTGAAGTTCAGCCCGAGCTTTGAGGGCAGGGAGTTGAACGTGTTCGGGATCAGGTAGTTGTTGAGGTAGCCGAGCAGCAGGCCGCCGAGGACGGCGCCCCAGATCGACCCCAGCCCTCCGATGATGATCATCGCGAGGATCAGGATCGAGAAGCCGAACTGGAACTGGTCGGCGTTGATGACCGTGTAGTAGTCGCCAAAGAACACTCCGGCCACGCCGCCGATCGCGGCGCCGATCGCGTACGCGAACAGCTTGGTCCGGACGAGCGGGATGCCCATCGAGACCGCCGCCACCTCATCCTCGCGCAGCGCGATCCAGGCCCGGCCCAGACGCGAGTCGCGCAGCCGTACGTTGACGAGCAGCACGATCAGCAGGATCGCGAATATCAGCCAGTAGAACGGTCTCAGGTTGAGCGCGCTGTTGAGCGAGCCGATGCCGGGGAAGTACGGCTCGTCGGGCGCGCTGATCCCGATCTTGCCGGCGGTCAGCGTCATCCCGCCGCCGATGTGGATGTCGGTGCCGTTCGTGGCGACGGTGGCGATGATCTCGCCGAACGCGAGCGTCACGATCGCGATGTAGTCGCCGCGCAGCCGCAGCGTCGGCAGTCCGATGATCGCGCCCGCGACCGCGCAGATCAGCGCCGCCGCGATCAGGATCAGGATGAAGTTCAGGTGGATCCCGATCTCGTTGGCCGCGACGCCGTGCACGAGCACGTGCAGGTGCGCCTTGAAGAAGAAGGTCGACCCGAACCATCCCATCGCGTAGGAGCCCAACGCGTAGAACGCGACGTATCCGAGGTCGAGCAGCCCCGCGAACCCGACCACGACGTTCAGGCCGACGGCCATCACCGCGTAGGCGAGCGCGATGATCGTCGCGTTCGTGAACCCGCTCGTCTGCGAGAACATGAACGGCACCAGGATCCCGACCACGATCAGGATGCCCGCGAAGCCGGTGGACCACCATGGGGGCAGCACGCGGTCGATGGCCTCGCGCCATTCGCGCAGCTGGGCCCGGAGCTCGCTCACGCGCTCATCCGGCCTCTCGCGTCTCCTCGCCGAGCAGTCCGCGCGGACGCAGGACCATGATCGCGATCAGATAGCCGAACACGACCGCCTCCGTCCACTCGCCGCCGCTCAGGCGGTTGTCGGACAGCGATTGGATCACGCCGATGATCAGGCCACCCAGCACCGCCCCGCGGACGTTGCCGATGCCGCCCATGACCGCCGCGGTGAACGCGATCAGGCCCGCCTTGAAGCCCTGGAAGTACCAGACGTTCGTCTCATACAGGGCGTACACCAGCCCGGCGGCGCCGGCCAGCATGCCGCCCAGCAGGAAGGTCAGGGAGATCGTCGTGTTGACGTTGATGCCCATCAGCCGGGCGGCCTCCGGATCCTGGGCGGTGGCGCGCATCGCGCGACCCGCGCGGCTCGAGGTGATGAACCAGGCCAGCACCAGCACCAGCGGGAGCATCACCGCGATCGCCAGCACGTAGCTGCGCGAGATCGCCACCCCCGAGATGTGGAACAGCGTCTGGTTGGAGTGGATCAGGTCGGCCACGCCCTGCGGCGAGCCGCCGAGCCAGAGCAGCCCGACGTTCTGCAGGATGAACGAGAACCCAACCGCGGTGATCAACGGCGCCAGCTTGGGAGCGCTGCGCAGCGGCCGATACGCGACCCGTTCGATCAGGACGTTCAGGGCGCCGCACACGACCATCGAGACGATCAGGATCAGCAGCAGGCCACCGATCAGTCCCACCGGACCGGTCGTGAGGCCGAGTCCGAGCGTCGCGTAGAGCCCCGTCGCCGTGAACGAGCCGATCATGAACACGTCGCCGTGCGCGAAGTTGATCAGCTCGATGATCCCGTAGACGAGCGTGTAGCCGATCGCGATCAGCGCCCAGATGGCGCCGTCGGAGAGGCCCTGCGCGAAGTTGAACCCCAGGCGGCTGAGGTCATGGTTGATGATCGGGTGCCCCGCCGCGGTCAGCCCGGACTGATAGCCGGCCGTGAGATCGTGCACCCCGTAATAGATCGGCAGCGCGGCGAGGGCGACGACCAACCCCCAGCGCCCCGCGTAGCGGCGAAGCGCCGCCAGCGGCACCGCCACCCCCGGCAACCTCGGTGTTAGCGATCCAGCTTCCATCCCAGAAGGTCATAAGTATGAGGAGGGCGGCAAGTCACCGCCCTCCCCATACGATTGCCTCTTTTCTAGGTCACACCGTCTTCGCGGGAGTGAGGGTCTTCAGGAACGCCGGATCGCCGTTGGGTCCGACGTTGTAGAGACCGTAGGACTTCAGCGTCGTGTCGCCGTTGGCGTTGAACCCGTAGCTGCCGAGCACGGAGCTGCGCGACTTCGTCGCGAACAGCGCCTTGAGCACCGCCGACTTGCTGTTGCCCTGCGCCCCGAGGCCCGCGATCGTGTCCAGGCCGAGCTTCATCGCCTCGTAGCCGTAGATCGCATACGGGTCGGGATTGGCGACTCCGTACTTGGCCTTGTAGGCGGCGAGGAACGTCTTGCCGCCCGGATATGCGGCGAGGTCCAGCGTGGCGACCGTGCACTCGATCTTGGGGTCGATCGAGGCCGGCACGCCGCCGGCCTTCGCGCTCGTCCACGAGCTCGTGCACATGCCGTCCGGGCCGAAGATCTTCGCATTCGGCAGCGCGGCGTTGACGTCCTTGGTGATCTGGACGCCGCCGTTTGAGACGATGCCGGAGAACAGGAAGCAGTCGGCTCCCTGCGCCTTGATCGTCGCCGCATACGAGCGGAAGTTCGGCGCGGTCGGGTCGATCCCGGTGTTCGAGACGATGTCGATGCCGTAGCTGGCCTTCTCGAGACCGAGCAACGTCGCCAGGCCGGCTCCGTACGCCTCCTTGTCGTTGGCGACGGCGACCTTCGTGCAGCCGGCCTGCTTCATCGCGAGCAGGTCAGCCGCTGCCTGGATCGAGTCGATCGGCACGATCCGCAGGTAGGTGCGGGTGCCCGTCGGGTAGTACTTGGTCGGCTCGCCCGGGGCACTTCCCGGCTCGTTGGTGGTCAGACCGACGTACGTGTTCGCGGGGCTGACCTGCGGGACGCCGGCCTGGTTCAGGATCGGGATCGAGACCTCGCTCGCGCCCGAGTTGAACTCGCCGATGTAGTAGACCGCCTTCGGGTCGGCCGCGGCCTTGCGCGCGTTCGCCGCGGTCTGGGCGGGATCCCACTTCCCGGCCGACGCGGTCGAGTCGTCAAGCGAGGTGTAGTTGACCGTGAACTGCCCGGCCTTGCCTCCGGCCTGCGAGAGCGCCAGCTTGATCCCGTTCACGAGCGGGATCGTCTGGGCGCTGGACGCGCCCTGCAGCGGCAGGCTCGAGTAGATGTCGACGACGTTGCCGCCGCTCGCGCTCGCGGAACTGCTAGCGCTGCCACTGCTGCTGCTGCTGGAACTGCTGCTGCTCCCGCACGCGGCGAGCGCCGTCGCCGCCGATGCCGCGAGCAGACATCCCGTCATAGCTCTGGGAATTCGCAATTCTCCTCCTCTGTATGTGAGTACTGGGCTCCCGGAGTGCCCCTGAAGCCGGGAACATAGTAGGGCCTGCGGACCCCAGCAAGCCGCCCGCCGGCATGCCTAACGGAACATCAATCGCCCAAAAACCGCGCTCGGTCGCTCACGGCGAGGCGAGCATCCGCCAGAAGGCGAGCCTTCCCGCAACGACCCTGTAGACGCCGTAGCGGCGCAGCGTGGTGTCCCCCTCGGCGTCGATGCTGTAAGTGCCGAGCACGCTCCGGCGCTCGCGGGTGGAGAAGATCGCGGCGCGAACGTGTGAGCGCAGCGCCGCGCGGGTGCCGCCTTTGGTCGCCCGGCTGATCGCGTTGAGCATCAGGCTCATCGCCTCATAGCCGAAGATCGCGTAGGGCTGCGGCGGGCCGTAGGCGGCCGTGTAGTCCTGCAGGAAGGAGCGGCCCGCCGGCGGGTCCTCGTGAGGTCCAGGGGTGGCGACCGTGACCAGGACCCGCGGATCGAGCGCGATCGGGATCCCGCCCTCGGCCGGCTCGGTATAGCTGCTCTCCGCCACGCCGGCGGTCGCGAAGAACCTCGCCTTCGGCATGACGGCGGCCAGCTGCTGGGTCACGAGCGCGGCGTGGCTCTCGGTGATCGAGCTGAGCAGCACGCAATCCGCGCCGCTGGCCGCGACGCCGGCCGCGAGCGAGGCGTAGGTGGTCGCGCGCGGGTCGAACGCCTCGACGCCGAGGACCCTCAGCCCCGCGCTCTGCGCGGCGACCGCGAACGTCGCGGCCATGTCCTCGCCGTCGACCTCGTCGTCGTCGAGCACGAACGTCGCCGAGCATCCCAGCTGCTTTTGCAGCTTGGCCTGGACCGCGGCCTGCACGGCGTCGTTGGGGACGACCCGCGCGTAGGTGCGAATCCCCGTCGGGTAGTACTTGTCGGGTTCGCCCGGTGAGGCGCCCGCGACCGGCGAGGTCAGCCCGACGGCGGTGTTCGCGGCGCTGATCTGCGGGATCCCGTTGCGGTTCAGCAGCGGGATCGATACCGCGCTGGCCCCGGAGTTGAACTCGCCCAGGTAGCCGATCGTGGTGTGATCGAGGATCGCCTGGCGCGCGTTGAGCGTGGTCTGCCCCGGATCCCACTCGCCGCGAGTGGCGGTCGAGTCGTCGAGCGACTTGAACACCAGCCGGTAGCGGCCGATGCGGCCCCCGACCTGGCTCAGGGCGAGCAGCTCACCGTTGACGACGGCCTGCGCGCCGACCGCCGAAGCGCCGTGCAGCGGAAGGCTCGAATAGATCGTGAGCCTGTCGCCGCCGATGCGGTCCGTCACGCCGCTCTTGCTGCCGCAGGCCGACAGCAGGACGAGCGCGACCGCGGCTAGGAGTCCGAGCCGGCGCTTCACCCCTGCTGCGCCGCAAACGGCACGAACGACCCGTCCTTGAACTTCGAGATCACGAACGGCGCGAGATCGGGATCCCCCACCGAGTCGATCGACAGCGTCCCGATCGGCGTATCGAGGTCCTTGATCGTGAAGAAGTCCTTCACGACGTCGGTTCGGTCATTGGCGCCCGAGCCGGCGGACTTCATCGCCTGCAGGACGGCCTGGACCGCGGTATAGCCGAAGATCGCCTGCGCAGCGGGGTCGTGCCCGTAGGCCGATTTGAACTGCGAGACGAACTGCTGGCCGGCGGGCGGCAGGTCCTTGGTGAGGAACCCCGGCGCGGCGCCGTAAAGCGTCAGGTTCGCGGGCCCGAACGATGATGCGAAGGCCGAGGTGTCGAGCGCGTCGGGGACGAACAGCTTCAGCTGCGGATTCGACTTGGCCGCGTTGGCCAGCGCGCTCGCGGCAGTGGCGGCGCTCTGCGAGGAGGCCGCGTAGAGGTAGCCGCCGGCGCCCGTCGGGCTCGAGGTGATCGTGATCCCGGCGGCGGGCGCGGCGCGCCTGACCTCCAACGCGAGGGCCTTGCCGTAGTCGCTCGAGTCCGCGGAGACGTACAGCTGCTTGACGCCCAGAGCGGTCATCTCGGCGAGGAGCGCGTGAGCCTCTTGGGTCCCGTTCGGCGCCACCCGCGCGAACGTCTTGCCGTAAGTGCTCTGCGACTCGTAGTAGCTGCCCGGCGCACCCGGGACCGCCGCGGTCGGCTGCGTCAGCGCCTGCGCGGTATCGGTGGGGCTCACCTGGAGCACGTCGAGCGCATTGGTGATGCCGATCGTGCCCGCGGACTGGCCGGGCTCGAGCTCGCCCAGGTAGGCGATCGCCTTGGTGTCCTGGATCGCGGCGCGCGCGTTGTCTGAGAGCTTGTTGCCGGTCAGCTTCGCCAGCTGCACGGTGAAGTTGCCGATATGGTCGCCGACCTGGGTCAGAGCGAGCTGCTCTGCGTCGTAGACGTCGGCGGCTGCGGGATCCTGCGAGGGGACGCTGGCGTAGATCTCGAGCGTGGCGCCGGAGACGGTGACCGACGAGTTGCTCGCCGCCGTGCAGCCGCCGAGGAGCGCCGCGAGCGCGGCGCACGCACCGGCGATTAGGACCCGGCGTCGGGCAGGCAGGCCGCTGGCCATCGGCTCAACGCTACGAGCGGCCCGGCAGAAACGGAAGCAGGTTCCGAACGCCGATCGCGATCAGCACCATGATCGCCGCGATGATGATGCCGTCCAGGGCGTTGAACAGGTTCAGCGCCCAGAGGATGAGCCACAAGCACAGGCCGGCGGTGGCGGTGAGGATCAGGCCCATTGCGACATGGGATCCTACTGGGTCAGCGCCGCCGAGAATTCGCTGAGGAGCGACGCGACGGCGCCGGCGGGATCGTCGGACTCGCCGGCGGCCCGCACGAGCCGGGTGCCGATGATCACGCCCTGGGCCCCGGCGTCCGCGGCCGCCGCGACCTGCTCAGGGGTGCCGATCCCGAAGCCGACCGCGAGCGGCACATCGGTGTGCGCGCCGACTCGCCCCAGGAGCTCCTCGAGGCCGTCATGCGGCCCTCGCTCGCCGGTCGTGCCGGTGACCGAGACGGTGTAGATGAAGCCGCGGGCGCGAGCGCCGATCTGCCCCAGGCGCTCATCGGGCGTCGTCGGCGCGACCAGCGGCACGAGCGCCAGCCCGCGCGAGTCGCAGACCCGCAGCATCTCAGGCGCCTCCTCCAGCGGCAGGTCCGGAACGATCACCCCGCTCGCCCCGGCCTCGACGACGGC
Organism: uncultured Solirubrobacterales bacterium; assembly: GCA_963849285.1. Lineage (GTDB taxonomy): Bacteria > Actinomycetota > Thermoleophilia > Solirubrobacterales > Solirubrobacteraceae > Palsa-465. Next base: position 109,552 of record CAWKGS010000005.1, on the reverse strand, counting down.
GTCGGCGAAGCGCTCGAGCCCGCGCGCGAGGATCGAGTTCGTGTAGCACATCACCACAACCGGCAGCTCGCGTGCGATCGCACGCGCCACCTCGAGCACCCTCGGCAACGTCGCACCCGCGCGCAGCGCGGTGGTCCCGGCGGCGTGGATCACCGGGCCGTCCGCGAGCGGATCCGAGAACGGCACGCCCAGCTCGATCAGGTCCGCCCCCGCCCGCGCGTACGCGAGCCCGATCTCGCGCGAGCGCTCGAGGTCGGGAAAGCCGCCCATCAGGTAGGGCATCAGCGCGGCGCGCCGCCCCTCGGCGCGCGCTGACGCGAACGCCTCCGCGATCCGCTCAGCGCCTGTCAAGGAGCGCCAGCGCCTCCGCCAGGTCCTTGTCGCCACGCCCGGAGAGGCAGATCAGGTCGAGCTCTGAGGGTCCGTTGGCAAGTGCCCAGGCGATCGCGTGGGAGCTCTCGAGCGCGGGGATGATCCCCTCGAGCCGCGCGGTCAGCGCAAACGCGTCGAGCGCCTGGCGGTCTGTGATCGCGTCATAGCGGGCGCGGCCTGAGTCGCGCAGCCACGCGTGCTCGGGCCCGGTTCCCGGGTAGTCGAGCCCGGCCGAGATCGAGTGCGCCTCGAGGATCTGGCCGTCCTCGTCCTGCATGATCGCCGAGAAGGAGCCATGGAGCACGCCGGGCAGCCCGCCGGCCGTCAGCGGCGCGCCGTGCCGGCCGGTGTCGATTCCCTCGCCGGCCGCCTCGACGCCGACCAGCTGCACCTCGACGTCCTCGACGAATGGGACGAACACGCCGATCGAGTTGGAGCCCCCGCCGACGCACGCGATCACCCGCTGCGGCAGGCGCCCCGCCTGCGCCAGCACCTGCGCGCGCGCCTCGTCGCCGATCACGCGCTGCAGGTCGCGCACCAGCGCGGGATACGGCGCCGGCCCCACGCAGGAGCCGATCACGTAATGGCTGGTCTCGACGCTCGCCACCCAGTCGCGGATCGCCGCGGACACGGCCTCCTTCAAGGTCCGCGCGCCCGCCTGCACCGGCTCGACGCGAGCCCCCAGCAGCCCCATCCGCTCCACGTTGGGCTTCTGGCGGCGCATGTCCTCGGTGCCCATGTAGACGACGCACTCGAGGTCGAGCAGTGCGCACGCGGTGGCGGCCGCGACCCCGTGCTGGCCCGCGCCGGTCTCGGCGATGATCCGGCCCTTGCCCATCCGCTTGGCCAGCAGGACCTGCCCGAGCGCGTTGTTGATCTTGTGCGCGCCGGTGTGATTGAGGTCCTCTCGCTTGAGGTAGATCGGGTGCCCGGCGTGGGCGCTGAGCCGCGTCGCGTGGTAGAGCGGCGAGGGGCGGCCGACGTAGTCGCGCAGCAGTGCGTCGAGCTCGGCGCGAAAGGCGCGATCGTCGCGGGCCTCGAGCCACGCCCGCTCGAGCTCCGCCAGCGCGGGCATCAGCGTCTCGGGAACGTACTGGCCCCCGTAGGGACCGAAGCGATGCTCGATCGCGCTCATTTTGTCCCGGCCCGCACATGTGCGGGCCGGTCGGGTGGCGCATGCGCCACCCGAGGCGGCGGCACATGTGCCGCCGCCACAGCAGCAGCGAACGCCTCGAGCTTGGCGGGGTCCTTGCGACCGGGGCTGCGCTCGACGCCGCTCGCCACGTCGACCGCGAACGGCTCCACGGCGGCGATCGCGCCCGCGACGTTCTCGGGGGTCAGGCCGCCGGAGAGGATCAGCGGCGCGGTTGCGCGATGTGCGCGGGCGAGCTCCCAGGAGAACGTCTCACCGGTGCCGCCGCGGTGCCCGGCGAGATAGCTGTCGAGGAGGTGATAGTCGGTGTGGAACTGCGCGAGCGCCTGGATGTCGGCGCGGCTGCGCACGCGCGCGGCCTTGATCACCTTGCAGCCGGTCCGGCGGCGGGCCTCCTCGCAGAACGAGGGTCCCTCCTCGCCGTGCAGCTGGAGCATCGTCAGGCCGACGGCGTCGGCGGTGGCCGCGAGCTCGTCGAGCGTCGGGTTGACGAACACGCCGACGACCTCCGCCCGGCGCTTGAGCGCCGCCGCGATCGCCGGCGCCTCCTCGGGCGGGCACGCCCGCGGCGAGGAGGGCCAGAAGATCAGTCCGATCGCCCAAGCGCCCGCGGAGACCGCGCGCTCGGCGTCGGGCAGGGAGGTGATGCCGCAGAACTTGATCTTCGTGTGAGCCACCCCCACATCGTAGGCCGGGGCGCTACCGACGAGCGTGCGCGGGTTGCCTGCCGAGCACGAGCGTCAGCTTCTCCTGGCGGCGGCCGCGGCGGATGTGGGCGGCCACCGCCTGTCCGGGCTGATGGGCCTGGACGATGTCCTCCACGTCGCTCATCGAGTTCACCGGACGCCCACCGATCGCCTGGATCTCATCGCCTGCGTGCAGGCCCGAGCTGGCGGCGGGACCGCCGGGGACCACCCGCTGGACAAGCACCCCGGGCTGGCGACCGGGAACCGGGACCGCGCTGATACCGAGCCAGGCGATGGGCGTCGCGTTGCCGCTCTCGAGCCCCGGCAGCAGCAGCTTGGCGGTGTTGATCGGAACGGCGAATGCGATCCCGATGCTGCCGTTGCCGTCGCCGCCGGTGACGATCTGGGAGTTGATGCCGATCACGCGGCCGCCCGCGTCGATCAGGGGCCCGCCCGAGTTGCCCGGGTTGATCGGCGCGTCGGTCTGGATCACGTTGTCGATCGCGAAGCCGTTGGGCGCCTGGATCTGGCGCTGCAGCGCGGAGACGATGCCGCTGGTCAGCGTGCGGTCGAGCCCGAACGGGTTGCCGATCGCGAGCGTGGGATCGCCGACGCGGACCGTGCTGGAGTCGCCCAGCACCAGCGGCTGGACGGGCGGGACGCCGCGCATGTCGACCCTCAGCACCGCGAGGTCGTTGTCCTGGTCCTGGCCGACGACGGTCGCCGGCCGCGAGACGTTGTCGCCGAACTGCACCGAGACTCCGTTGGTGCGGTTGGCGCCTTCGATCACGTGATAGTTGGTGAGGACGTAGCCGCGCTCGTCGACCAGGAAGCCGGAGCCGGTCGAGACGCTCGACTGCTGCTCGGGAAACAGCTCGAACGGGTCCTGGACCTGCTGGATCACCTGCGCGCGCACCAGCACCACGCCCGGCGCGTCGCGCACGTAGATGTCGTGCATGGTGAGGCCGGAGTTCGCGAGCCGGGCCGGCTGCTCGGCCAGCGGCGCCTGCTCGACGATCGTCTGAACCGTGCGCCGGCCGGTGACGCCCAGCGCCAGGAATGCACCGGCCACGACCAAGCCCCCCACTACCGACGACAGCACGTGTGACGGTTTCACAGCGATTTCAGTGTGTCCGCGGCGGTGAAGTGAAGCTAAAGCGAGTCCGTCAGGCGTCGAGTGGCCGCCTCGATGTCGGCGGCGCGCATCAGCGCCTCGCCGATCAGCACGGCGTCGACTCCCGCCGCCTCGAGCTCCTGCAGCTCGGCCCGCGTCCTGAAGCCCGATTCGGCCACGACCAGCACATGGCGATCAACGCGCGAGAGCAGCTGGAACGTCCGCCGCGTGTCGACCTCGAGGGTGGTCAGATCGCGGTTGTTGATCCCCACGACCTCCGGCCCGATGGCAAGCGCCCGGTCGAGCTCGCGCTCGTCGTGGACCTCCACCAGCACCGCGAGGCGCTGCTCGTTCGCGCTCGCGTAGAGCTCGCGCAGCTGGCGCTCGTCGAGCGCCGCGACGATCAGCAGGATCGCGTCCGCGCCCGCGCTCGACTCGGAGACCTGCCAGGGGTCGACGATGAAGTCCTTGCGCAGGATCGGAAGGTCCGACGCGGCGCGGGCCGCCTGCAAGTCCTCCAGCGAGCCGCCGAAGCTCGGGCCCTCGGTCAGCACCGACAGCGCTGCCGCGCCGCCGCGCTCGTAGGCCCGCACGACGTCGGCGAGCCTGAGGTCTGCGCGAATCGCGCCGGCGGACGGCGAGCTTCGCTTGTGCTCGGCGATCAGCGAGAGCCCGGGGCGCCTGAGCGCCTCGAGGAACGGCCGGCGTGTTGGCGTGTCCGCGACCGCGGGGGGCGGCGACTCGCGCTTTCGCCGTTCCACCTCGGTGCGGGTCCGGGCCACGATCTCCTCGAGCTTGTTCACGGCGCCAGCTCCTTGGTGCGGGCGACGAAGCGATCGAGCGCGGCCTGGGCGCCGCCGGAGTCGACGGCCTCCTCGGCCCTGCGGACGCCGTGCTCGAGCGAGCCGGCGCCGCCGCCCGCGTAGATCGCGGCGCCGGCGTTCAGCACCGCCAGGTCGCGAGCCGCGCCGGGCAGCCCGCCGAAGATCTCCCGCGCGGTCTGCGCGTTCTGCTGCGGATCGCCGCCCGGAACGTCGTGCGCCGGCGCGCGCGTGAGCGCGACCTCCTCGGGCGTGACCGTGTAGCGCCTGATCTGGCCGTCCTGCACCTCGACGACGTGGGTGGCGGCGGAGATGCTGAGCTCGTCGACGTTGTCCTCCCCGGAGACCAGCAGGGCGTGCTCTGTCCCGAGCAGCGCGAGCGCGCCGGCCATCGTCTCCAGGTAGGACGGATCGGAGACGCCGATCAGCTGCCTGGTGGCGCCCGCCGGGTTTGTGAGCGGGCCGAGGAAGTTGAAGATCGTGCGGACCGCCAGCTGGCGCCTGACCGGGACCACGAAGCGGGTGGCCTGGTGGTGGGCGGGGGCGAACATGAACCCGAAGCCGACCTCTTCGATGCAGCGGGCGACGCCGGCCGGCGTCAGGTCGATCCGCGCGCCGAGCGCCTCGAGCACGTCGGCCGAGCCCGAGAGCCCGGTCGCGGAGCGGTTGCCGTGCTTGGCGACGGTGCAGCCGGCGCCCGCGGCGATCAGCGCGGCTGTCGTCGAGACGTTGAACGTCCGCCGGCCGCCGCCGGTCCCGGCGGTGTCGAGCAGGTCGCCGTGCTGGACGCGCACGCTCGTGGCGTGAGCGCGCATCGCGCGAGCCAGGCCGGCCAGCTCCGGAACGGTCTCGCCCTTGGTCCGCAGCGCGATCAGGAAGCCCGCGATCTGTACCTCGGTGGCGTTGCCGGCCATGATCTCCGAGAGCACGCGCTCGGTCTGCTCGAGCGTCAGGTCCTCACCGCTGGCGAGCGCGTCGATCGCTTGGGTGAGTAGATCCTGGCCGCTCATCTCGCGCCCGCGAGGAAGTTCGCAAGCAGCTCCTTGCCCTCCTCGGTCAGCACCGATTCGGGGTGGAACTGCACGCCCTCGGCTGGCAGCTCGCGATGGCGCACGCCCATCACGACGCCGTCCTCTTGTGCTACCGCTGTGCGCTCCAGCGCCTCGGGCAGCGCGGGGTCGGCAACGAGGGAGTGGTAGCGGCCGACCTCGAGCGGCTGCTTGAGCTGCTTGAAGATCGTCCTGCCGTCGTGGTCGATCTTCGTCGTCTTGCCGTGGACCGGCTCGTGGCGGATCACGCGTCCGCCCCACGCCTGGACCAGCGCCTGGTGGCCCAGGCAGACGCCCAGCGTCGGGATCCGTGCGAGCGGGAACCGCCTGACCGCCTCCAGGCTGATGCCGGCCTCGGTCGGGGTGCACGGCCCGGGCGAGACGATCACCCGGTCATAGCCGCGGATCAGCAGCTCGTCGACCGTCGCGTGGTCGTTGCGGACGACCTCGAGCTCGGCCCCCAGCTCGCCCAGGTACTGGACGAGGTTGTAGGTGAAGCTGTCGTAGTTATCGATGACGAGGACGCGCATTCGGTGGGGATTATCCGAGCGTTGGTGAGTTACGACACGCGAATTCGGTGGGGATTATCCGAGCGTTGGTGAGTTACGGCACGCGAATTCGGTGGGGATTATCCGAGCGTTTGGTGAATTACGGGCGCATACGGTCCGCCAGGCCCCAACCCGGCCGCCTCACGGCCAGTCGGGTTGGGCGCACGCCAGCTCGATCGCGTCGAGGACCGCGCGCGCCTTCGCCTGCGACTCGCGGTACTCGTACTCGGGGCGCGCATCCGCGACGGTGCCGCCTCCCGCCTGGACGTGCGCGACGCCGTCCTTGACCACGACCGTGCGGATGTGGATGCAGGTGTCGAGCTCGCCGGTGTAGCTGACGTAGCCGATCGCGCCGCCGTAGCCGCCGCGCTTGACCGGCTCGAGCTCGTCGATGATCTGCATCGCGCGGACCTTCGGGGCGCCGGACAGGGTCCCCGCCGGCAGCGTCGCGCGAAGCGCGTCGAGGGCGCTGAACTGCGGGCGCAGCGTGCCGGCCACGCTCGAGACGATGTGCATCACGTGGCTGTAGTCCTCGACGGCCATGAAGTTCTCGACCTCGACCGAGCCGTACTCGCACACCCGGCCGAGATCGTTGCGACCGAGGTCGACCAGCATCACGTGCTCGGCGCGCTCCTTGGGGTCGGCGAGCAGCTCGGCCGCGATCCGGCGGTCCTCCTCCGCGTTGCCGCCGCGAGGCCGCGTGCCCGCGATCGGCCGGGTGGACACGCGCCCGCCGGCGACCGTGATCAGCGGCTCGGGGCTCGCGCCGGCGATCTCGAAGTCGCCGAAGTCCAGGAAGTACATGTACGGGCTCGGGTTGACGGCGCGCAGGCCCCGGTAGATGCTGAACGCGCTGACCGGCACCTCGGCGGACCAGCGCTGCGAGGGGACCACCTGGTAGGCGTCGCCCGCGCGGATGTACTCGATGATCCGCTCGACGTTTCGCTCGAACTGCTCGCGCGACATGTTGGGCTCGAAGGTGGGCGGCGTGCGGGCGGGCGCGGGCGGTCGCGCCGGCCGCGGCACGGGCCCATCGAGGCGCCAGCGGACATCCGCGATCGTCTGGACGGCTCTGGCGTACGCGGCATCGAGGTCCTCCGCTTCGTCGGTGAGGACGTTGGCGAGCACGGTGACCGTGTGCTTGAGGTGGTCGAACACGACGAGCGCGTCGGTCAGCATCAGCGCCAGGTCGGGGATCCCGAGCGGATCGGGGTTGGGTGGGGCGAGCGGCTCCACCGTGCGCACCAGGTCGTAGGCGAACATGCCGACTGCCCCGCCCGCGAACGGCGGCAGGCCGGGCAGGGGCGCCGCCTGGAGTGCGTGCAGCTCCTCGGCGAGGAGCGCGTACGGGTCGCCGGGATCGCCCAGCGACCAACGCAGCAGCTTGCGCGGCCGGTGGCCGATGAACGAATAGCGCCCCACGCGCCCCTGATCTGCGGACTCGAGCAGGAACGACGGCCCGTCGTCGCGCAGCTTCAGGAACGCCGACACCGGCGTCTGGCAGTCGTCGATGAACGTCTCGCGCACCGGCACGAGGTTGTGCTCGCGCGCCAGCGCGCGCACCTCCTCCAGCGAGGGACTGATCGCCTCAGCGGCGGCGACGGCCATCGAGCACCTGCTCGGCGTCGGCGAGGCTCAGGCCGCGCCCACGCAGCAGCACCGCGAGGTGGTAGAGCACATCGGCGGCCTCCTCGGCGACCCGCTCGTCGGGTTCCTCGCGCGCAGCGCGCGCGACCTCCTCGGCCTCCTCCTGAACCTTCTCTCCGATCCGCTGCGGGTCGGCGAGGAGCGTGGCCGTGTAGGAGCCCTGGGGCATCGTCTCGGCGCGCTGCGCGATCGTGCGCTCGAGCCCCGGCAGCGTCTCGTGCGGCGCGGGGTGCTCGAGGTCGCCCCGGTGAAAGCAGGTCCGCTCACCGGTGTGGCAGGCGGGCCCGGCGGGCTCGACCAGCGCGAGCAGCGCGTCGGCGTCGCAGTCGTAGCGGATCGCCTTCAGCGCGAGCGTGTTGCCCGAGCTGGCGCCCTTGCGCCAGAGCTCATCGCGCGAGCGGCTCCAGAAGTGCACCTCGCGCGTCGCGCGCGTGAGCCGCAGCGACTCCGCGTTCATGTACGCCAGCGTCAGGACCTCGCCGGTGCGCCAGTCCTGGACCACGCACGGCACCAGGCCGCGCTCGTCGTAGACGATCTCCGAGTCCTCCACCGACCCGATTCTAGGTCTGCGCGGCTACTCGATCCCCAGGCGATCGAGGAAGCCCTCGTCGGTCCGCCAGTGCCGGCGGACGCGCACGGACAGCTCGAGGTGCACGTGATGGCCCAGCTCGCGCTCGATCGCGCGCCGGGACGCGACCCCGATCGACTTGATCATCCGGCCCCCGGCGCCGATCAGGATCGCCTTCTGGGACTCGGTTTCGGCGAGCACCGCCGCCTCGATCCGGACCAGGTCCTCGCGCGGCTGGTCGATCGCCTCGATCTGCACCTCGACCGCGTGCGGCAGCTCCTCCCGCGTGCGCGCCAGGATCTGCTCGCGCACCAGCTCGGCGAGCAGGACCGACTCGGGCTGGTCGGAGCGCTGCTGGGGGTCGAAGTAGAACGGCCCGTGCGGGAGCAGCGACACCAGCTGATCGGTGAGCGCGTCGATGCCCGCACCGGTGCGCGCCGACACCGGGAAGATCTCCTCGGCGATCCCCAGCTCCTCGGCGCCCGCCAGCGCCTCCGCCGCCTTCGCCCGGTCGACTCGGTCGAGCTTGTTGACAGCGATCACGACCGCGACCGGGGCGCCCTGCAGGAGCTGCGCGATGAACCGATCGCCGGGACCCACCCCCTGCTCGGCGTTGAGCACGAACAGGCAGCCGTCGGCGTCCGCCAGCTCGCGCTCGACGCGCCGCTGCATCCTCTCGGTGAGCGCGTCGCGCGGCCGCTGCACGCCGGGCAGGTCGACGAGCACGAGCTGCCAGTCGGGGCCCGTCGCGACCCCGCGGATCGCGCGCCGCGTCGTCTGCGGCTTGTCGGAGACGATCGCGACCTTGGCGCCGATGATCGCGTTGGCGAGCGTCGACTTGCCGACGTTGGGGCGCCCGGCGAGCGCCACGAATCCCGACCGGCGAGCGGCTTGGGGACCGGCGCTCAGCTGATCCATCGCATCAGCTCGGCCTGGAGGGCGAGCATCTCGCCGTCGTCGGTCTCGTGATCCATGCCGGTCAGATGCAGCGCGCCGTGGATGATCGCCTCGCGCAGGTCCTGGGTCTGGTGCGGGCAGATCACGACGTCGCCGAGCTCGCGCGGACCGGCCGCGGGGCCGTCCTCGTCGACCCCGAACGAGAGCACGTCGGTCGGCTCGTCCCTGGAGCGGAACTCGCGGTTGAGGTCGCGGATCCGCTCGTCGTCGACGAACTGCACGGCCACGTGTCCCTCACCGATTCCCGCCGACGCCAGGACCAGCGCGCACAGCTCCTGAACGTCGGCCGTGCTCGGCCCCTCGGTCCCGAACTGCTCGAGCCCGATCACCTCGACGTCCAGCACGGCCCGCCGCGCCTCAGGCCCGCTTGCGCGGGCGCAACTCAGGCGCCAGCCGCTGCGCGTGATCGTTGTAGGCGGCGACGATCCGGCGCACGAGCTTGTGCCGCACCACGTCCTCGTCGCCGAAGCGCACGAACTCGATCCCCTCCACCCCGTCCAGGATCTCGCTCACCACCACCAGCCCCGAGTCCTGCTCGCGCGGCAGGTCGATCTGCGTGATGTCGCCCGTCACGACCATCTTCGAGTTGAACCCCAGCCGCGTCAGGAACATCTTCATCTGCTCGGGGCTCGTGTTCTGCGCCTCGTCGAGGATGATGAACGAGTCGTTCAGGGTGTTGTGCGTGACGAGGAAGTCGTCGGTCACGTACAGCGAGTCGGCGGCGGCGACCTGGATGCAGACCGTCTCCATCTTCCCCACCGGCTCGATCGCATCGACGAACCGCATCGGCCGCCCTTCGCCGCGCGCTTCCGGGAGACGGATGTCGAGGACGCACGGCTCGCGCCGGTAGGCGATGCCGCCGAGCGAGCGGACCAGATAGACCGCGCCGTCGCCGAGGATCGGGCTCGGCGTCGCGAGCCGGATGCCGGCCGCGTCGGGAGCGCCACCGGCGTCGAGGAGCCCTTGCAGGAGCGCGACCCGGACCGCCGCGGAGTTGTGCAGGTATTCCTCGGGAATGCCCGCCGTCTCGACCTCGGTGTCAGCCGTGGCGAGCGCGCTAGGTGAGGGTGGCCGAGAAACCGGCCATATATTCCGGTTTGTCGGCCAGCCTTCACTCGCTCCGAGCCGGCAGCCCAGGTCGTAGGGGTCGGTGGGTACGTGGCGCTCGGGGAACTCGGCGGGCGCGCTGAGGAGCGGCAGCTGATAGCGCTGCCCGTGGGAGCTCCCGAGCCGTCCCATCATCTCGCGCGCTTCGAGCACGCGGCCGGGCGTTCCGCGATCGCGGTCCTCGGGCGTCAGCACCTGCCAGAGGTGCTCGGTGCAGCAGAGGGTCGACGCTCCGTCCTGCGCGCGCAACCCCACAACCTCCTTGCGCCCCTGGGGATAGACGCCGATCACCGGCGTCGGCTGTCCGTCGGATCCGATCACCAGATCACCGACTCGGATGCTCCCGATCGACCGGAAGCCCCAGGGGGTGAGCACACCGCTCGACAGGGGCTGGGAGCGGCCGCGCATGAACGCCAGAGGCGCCACCTCGATCGCGCCGCGCTCCAGGTGCTGGCTGACGCGCTCGGGCTCGAGCATGTCGTGCAGCGCGTCGAACAGCGGGCGCAGGTAGGGGTCGACCTTCGCCATCAGGTCGCCGGGGAGGAACCCCAGCCGCTCGCCGGCCTCGACCGCGGGGCGGGTGAGGATGATCCGGTTGACCTCACGGCGGCTCAGGGCGGCGGCCGCGAGCGCGACAGCGAGGAAGGTCTTGCCGGTGCCGGCGGGGCCGATCCCGAACGTGATCGTGTGATCGCGGATCGAGTCGACGTAGCGCTTCTGGTTGACGGTCTTCGGGGCGACCTTGGTGGCGCGGTGGCGCCAGACGACGTCCTCGAGGATCTCGGCCGGCGACTCGTGCTGATCGAGTGCGCGCGTGACCGCCTCGATTGTCCCCGGCGCGATCTCGTGGCCCTGCGCGATCAGCTCCGAGAGCTCGCGGACCAAGGCGGCCGCGGCGTCGACCGCGTCCTCCTCGCCCTCGAGCGTGAGCACGTTGCCGCGCAGGAAGATCTTGCAGTCGAGATGTCCCTCCAGCGCGCGCAGGACGGCGTCTTCACTGCCCGCGAGCTCAGCGGCGATCGCATTGTCGAGCTCGACCTGCCTACGCACTCGGTGGAGCCACCTGCCCGCTCAGCGCCTCTCGCACCCGCGCCGACGCGCGCTTGCCGTCGGCGCGCCCGCCGCTCTTCGCCATCACCAGCTTCATCACCTGCCCCATGTCCTGGGGGCTCGAAGCGCCGCTCTCGGCGATCGCCGCGGCGATCATCGCATCGAGCTCGGTCTCGTTCAGCTCCGCCGGCAGATAGCCCTCGATGATCCGGGCCTCCGCCTCCTCCTGCTCGGCCAGCTCGGGGCGCCCGCCGCCGCGGAACTGATCGGCCGCATCGAGACGTCGCTTGCGCTCGCGACGCAGCACCGCGAGCTCGTCGTCCCCGCCCTCCTTGGCGGCCTTCTGAAGCTCCGAGAGCACCAGCCGCAGCGCGCCGACGCGTTGCTTCTCCCCGGCCTTCATCGCACTCGTCATGTCGGTGCGAACCTCGTCGATGACGCTCACTGTCTTCAGGATAGCCCTGGCGCAGCGGGAAGCCGGCAGCTGATGCCGTCCGCATGCAGCTCCTCGCAGACCACCTCCACGCTCGTGCCGCGCGGCGCCGCGCCGGCCGGGAGGTAGCAGCGCGTGTAGTCGGCCGTGTACCCCGAGCACTGCGAGCTGGCGACCTTGTCGACCAGGACCCGCTCGCGTGCGCCGAGCTTGGCGCCCCGCCAGCGGCGCGAGCGCAGCTCAGAGCGGCCGCGCAGTACCTGTGAGCGGCGCTTCTTCTCCTCCGGCGCGACGCGGTCGCCGAGCGCGTGCGCGGCCGTCCCCGGTCGCGGCGAATACGAGAACGCGTGCACGCGCGTGATGCCGGCGGCGTCGATGGCCTCGAGGGTGCGCTCGAACGCCTCAGGCGTCTCGGTCGGAAAGCCGACGATCACGTCGGTGGTGATGTTCACGTGCGGAACGGCCGCGCGGAGCTGCTCGACGTATCCGAGGTACTCCGCCGAGCTGTAGTGGCGGCCCATCGCGCGCAGCACGCCGTCGTCTCCGGACTGCATCGGCACGTGCAGGTGCGGGCACACCTTGGGCTCGGTCGCGAGCGCCTCGAGCAGCGAGTCCTTGACGTGGATCACCTCGACGCTGGAGAGGCGCACCCGCTGGACCCCGGGAACTCGCGCCGCCTGCACCATCAGCTGCCCGAGCTCGAGGCCTCCCTCGGGGTCGCGGTAGTCGCCGACGCTGATCCCGGTCATCACGACCTCGGGCTGTCCCTGCGCCACCCGCCGGCGGACCTCGTCGAGGATCGCCTGGGCCGGACGCGAGCGGGCGGAGCCCCGGACCGTCGGGATGATGCAGTAGGCGCAGTGGCAGTCACAGCCGTCCTGGACCTTGACGAACCCGCGGGTCCGGGCGGCCTGCTCGGATCCTTGGCGGGCGAGGACCTCGCTGTCGAGGTCGGCGCAGCCGCCGAGCTGGGCGGCTACGTCGTCGGCGTTCCCGGCGAATGGCCTGACGCGTTGGTCGATCTCCGCGAACTGCCGGGCGTCGAGGTTCACCGCGCAGCCGGCGACGTAGACCTCCTTGGCGGTCCGCAGCGACCGCCTGACCGACTGGCGCGACTTCGCCTCCGCTTCGCCCGTGATGCAGCAGGTGTTGATCACGTGCAGCTCGGCGTCCGGCTCAGCCACCTCCCGGTGCCCGGCGGCCAGGAGCGCGCGGCGCGCCAGCATCGCGTCGGCCTGCGAGACCTTGCAGCCGAGGAACTTGACCGCGAACGTGGTCACCCGGCCGCACGGTAGCGCGGCTCAGGTGCTCGCGCTGGACCGCTCGCCGCCCTCGGCGCCCCCGGCGCCCCCGGCCCCTCCGACGCCCTCGGCGCCCCGAGCGGGAGTGGAGGCGTGCTCCGCGAGGCCGACGACCGGCTGCAGCTGCTCGAGGTAGGAGGTGTCGCGCTGGAACCAGAAGTCGACGGTCCAGTCGGCGATCAGGCGCGCCTTGCGCGTCAAGCCCGGCATCCAGGCGAGGTGGTAGAAGCGCGCGACCACCCACGCCGGGAAGCCGCGGACGCGACCGCCCATCACGTTCGCCACCGCCTTGTGGCGACCGAGCTCGGCAAACGCGCCGAGCGTCTTGAACGTGAACGGCTTGACCTGCCCCCGGATCCCGAGTGCCGCCGCGACGTTGGCCGCCATCAGCCTGCCCTGGCGGATCGCGTGCTGGGCGGTCGGCGGGCACGGCTGGCCGGGGCGGGCCGGGTCCGGGATCGCCGCGATGTCCCCGAGCGCCCAGACGTTCTCATATCCCTTGACGCGCATGTGCTCGTCGCACACGATCCGGCCGTGCTCGAGCGGCAGCCCGAGCTGCGGTGCGACGGGCGACGCCGTCACGCCCGCCGTCCAGCACAGCAGGCGGCAGCGGACGACCTCGCCGGTCGAGAGCGTCACCGAGTCCGCGGTCACGTTCGTCACCTGCGTCTCCAGGCGGATGTCGATCCCGCGCTTGCTCAGCAGCCGCGCCGTGAAGCGGGCGAGCGATGGCTGGATCTCCGGCATGATCCGCGCGGCGGCGTCGATCAGCATCCAGCGCATCCCGACCTCGCGGCAGCGCGGGTAGTAGCGCAGCGCGTCGACGGCGAAGTCCTGGAGCTCGGCGACGCCCTCGAGCCCTGCGTAGCCCGCGCCGACGAATACGAACCCCAGGTAGTCCCGGCGGCGCTCGGGCTCGTCGATCTCCTCGGCGGTCTCGAGCACCTCGACCGCGCGGTCGCGGACCGCGACCGCCTCGGCGATCGTCTTCAGCCCGATCGCATGCTCGCTCAGCCCGGGAATCGGGAACGTGCGCGAGACCGAGCCGAGCGCGATCACGAGCTGGTCGTAGCGGTACTCGACCGCGTTGCCCGCGAGCAACTCGACGCTCAGCGCGCTGCGCGCGGGATCACCGCCGGTGACCTTGCCGATGCGCAGCTCGGTGCGCTTCAGGCGCTCGCGCAGCGGCATCACCACGTGCCGCGGCTCGAGCGTGCCGGCGGCGGCGCCGGGCAGCAGCGGCGTGTAGAGCATGAAGTTCGTGTCGTTGATCAGCGTGATCCGAGCGTCGGCCGGGAGCAGGCGCTCCAGGCGCCGGGCCGTGTAGAAGCCGCCGAACCCGCCCCCCGCGATCACGACGTGCGCTGGCATCCGCCCGCCAATCTACCCACGCTCGAGCAGCAGCGCCGACCACTCGCCTGCGGCTCGCCGGGCGCGTTCGTGCAGCCCGGCTTGCGCGAACGCGGCGGCGACGCGATCGGCCTCGGACCCGAGCAGTCCGGAGGCGATCACGCGCCCGGTGGCCGGATCGACCCGCGGTCCCCACTCGAGCAGGAGCGGACCGAGCAGGTTGGCCAGGACCAGCCCCGCCCCCGGGGCCGGCCCGGTGCGCAGGTCGTGCCGGCGGACCTCGACCGAGACCCCGTTGCGCTTGGCGTTGGCCCTCGTCGCCTCCAGCGACGCGGGATCGTTGTCGAGCGCGAGCACCGGCGAGTATCCAAGCCGCGCCCCGGCAATCGCCAGCACGCCCGATCCGCAGCCGAGATCGACCAGATCGCCGCTGGACTCGAGCTCCAGCAGCAGCTCCAGGCATAGGCGCGTGGTCGCGTGCGCCCCGGTGCCGAACGCGCGGCCGGGATCGATCACGACGTCGAGCGCGGTCGAGCCTGGCGGCTCCCACGGCGGGCGGATCGTGAGGCGATCTCCGAGCACGAGGGGCTTGTGGAACTCGCGCCAGCGCTCGGACCAGTCGTCGGCGATCTCCTCGGTGACCACCTCCACGAGCGCCGGGCCCGCGGCGGCGTGCAGCGCCGGCAGCGCGGGCAGCTCGCCGGGTGCGCCATACACCGCGTACTCGACCACTCCGGCGCCGAGCTCGACCTCCTCGACGCCGCTGGGCGCCAGCTCGAGCAGCTCGGCGAGCACGAGCTCGGCCTGCTCGCGGCGGACGCGGACCGCGAGCCGGATCAACCGCCGAACGCGCGCCGCAGCTTCGCGAACACGCCCTGGTCAGTTCCCAGGTTGTGCGCTGTCATCGTCCCGGCGAGCCGCTCGAACAGCTCGCGCTGCTCATGATCGAGGTGGCGCGGAATCACAACGTTGACGACCACGCGCAGGTCGCCATGCCCTCGTCCGCGCAGCGCCGGCATCCCCTTGCCGCGTACGACGAGCGTCTCGTGCGGCTGCGTTCCAGCCGGAATCTCGAGCTCGACCTGCCCGTCGACCGTCGGCACCTCAACGGTGGTCCCGAGCGCGGCCAGCGGCGCGGCGACGTCGACCGCGGTCACGAGGTCGTTGCCGTCGCGCAGGAAGCGCGAATCCTCGCGGACATGGATCTGGACGTACAGGTCGCCGGCGGGCCCGCCGCGCTCGCCCGCATGCCCGCGGCCGGCGATCCGGATCCGCTGACCGTTGGCGATCCCGGGCGGCACGTCGACCGAGACCCGCGCGCGCTCGACCTTGCGCCCGCGTCCACGACAGACCTTGCACGGCTCGCGCGGGACGCGTCCCTCGCCCTCGCAGACGTCGCAGACGATCGCGCGCACCATCTGGCCGAAGGCGGTGCGGGCCACGCTGCGCAGCTGCCCGGTGCCACCGCAGCGCGCGCACGTCTCGATCGGCGTGCCAGGCTCCGCGCCGTTGCCGCGACAGTGCTCGCAGAGGTTGATCGCCTCGTAGCCGACCTCGACGCTGGCACCGGTCGCGGCCTGCTGCAGATCGATCTCGGCGCCGACCGCGACATCGCCGCCCTGCATCGCGCCACCGGAGCGAGCGGCGCCGCCGAAGATGTCGCCGAACGTGCCGGCGCCGCCGAAGAACGCTTCAAAGAGGTCAGAGATGTTCGCGACCGAGTCGAAGTTGGGCGCGTAGCCCCCGGTACGCAGGCCCTCGTGCCCGTAGCGGTCGTAGGTCGCGCGCCGGTCGGGGTCCGAGAGCACCTCGTAGGCCTCCGCAGCCTCCTTGAACCGCGCCTCGGCCTCGGGGTCGTCGGGATTGCGATCTGGATGCAGCTCGAGCGCCAGGCGCCGGAAGGCCTTCTTGATCTGCGACTCGCCGGCATCGCGGCCGACACCCAGCACCTCGTAGTAGTCGCGTGGTGTCCTAGCGCTCGTCATAGACATCCGCGATGAAGCTCGACAGTTGATGCGCGGCGTCGCGCACGGAGCGAATCGCGCGCGCATAGTCCATCCGCAGCGGCCCGATCACCGAGACCGTGCCGAGGCTGCGCTGCGGGAGCCCGTAGCTGGCGGCGACGAGCGCCAGTGAGCGCAGCGCGGGCGCATCGTTCTCGGTCCCGATCCGCACCAGCACGTCGCGCTCGGAGAGCGTGGAGCGCAGCATCCCCAGCAGCGACACTCTGCGCTCCAGCATGTCCATCAGGGCGTTGAGGTCGGTGACATCGCCCAGCCGGTCGGGGTCGAGCAGGCGCGCCGCCCCCTCGACGTACAGCGTCTCGGTCGACTGCTCGAGCTCGGTGAAGACCGGGGCGAGGGCGTCCAGGAAGGCCGCCTCGGTGTTCGATAGCGACGGATCGTGCAGCCGCTGGTGGAGCATCCGCGCGCCGAGGCCCAACCCGATCAGCCGCTCGTTCAGATAGCTGGCCGCCCAGTCCGCCAGCCCAGGGTCGACCGGCCGGGCGGAGGTGAAAAGCCGCTTGGTGACGCCGCCGGTTGATGTGATCACGACGACCATGAGCACCTGCGGTTGCAGCACCAGCACCTCGACGTGCCGGATGGTCGAGGTTTCGATCGGAGGTGCGGTCACGATCGCCAGCAGGTTCGTGACCTGGGAGAGCGCCTCGGTCGTCAGCTTCATCGCCTCGTCGAGCTCGCGCCGAACCAGGCTCAGCGACAGCCGCGGACCGCTGTCCTCGGCGGGCAGCAGGCGGTCGACGAAGTACCGGTACCCGGCCTCGGTGGGCACGCGGCCCGCAGAGGTGTGGGGATGCGCGAGGAGCCCGAGCTCCTCGAGGTTCGCCAGCTCATGGCGGATGGTCGACGGACCCCACTGGACCTCGCCTGAGAGGGACTTCGAGCCCACGGGCGCGCCGCCCTCGAGGTATTCCTCGACGACCTTGCGCAGAACGAGCTCCTGGCGATCGGTCAACATCCTGGATGCGATTCTAGGAAGGGCGGGCGCGGACCCCCGCGGGCGCGCCCGGCTCAGCCGATGCGCAGCTCGGCGACGCCGTTACGGACGATGCGATGGCCGTTCTGAACCGCCTCCGAATCGACGGTGGCGATGCCGTCCTCCAATGAGCGCACGGTGCCCGTGACGACGATCTCCTCGCCCAGGCGACCCATCCCGCGGAACTGGACCGACAGGCGCCGCAGCCGCTCGGGCCCACCCCCGGCCTCCGTGTGCGCTCGGGCGACCTGGGCCATCGTCCAGAGCCCGTGCAGGATCCGCCCCGGCAGGCCGACCTGCCTGGCGAACTCCTCGTCGATGTGGATCGGGTTGAAGTCCCCCGAGGCGCCCGCATAGCGGACCGTCACGAATGGGTCGGGCGTCACCCGCAGCTCGAAGGTGTCGCCCTGCTTCATCCCGAGCCCCTGACGATGTTGGTCCACGTGCCGACGCACACGCTCTCGCCGCGCTGGTTCTCCGAGCGCGACTCGAACACGAAGAACGTCATCCCCCCGCGGTCGGCGATGTCCTTGACGGTCGTGGTGGTGCTGATCTCGTCGCCGGCGATGACGATCTCGCCCCACGCGAACTCCTGGCTGCCGTGCACCATCATCGCGAAGTTCAGGCCGACCTCGGGATCGAACAGCGCCGGGCCGACCGACCGCCCGGCGTACACCACCGCGAACATCGGGGGCGCGACCAGGTCCTCGTGCCCGGCGGCGCGGGCCGCATCGAGATCGAAGTGCAGCGGGTTGCTCTCGCCCACCGCGGAGGCGTACTCGCGGATCTTCTCGCGGCCGACGGCGTAGAGGACCGGGTCGTAGGTCTTGCCGATCGCGCCGGTATTGAGCGACATCGCGGGCGAGTCTATTCAGCCGCCGATCCCGGAGAGGTACTCGGCGCGCTCCTGCGCGGTGAACGGGCGGGTCACGAGGCTTCGCGCCAGGCGCTCGAGCGCGGAGACAGGGGCCGCCAGCCTGGTGGACCAGACGCGCGCATGGCTGCTGACACTCAGGACCTCCGACCCTCGCGGGGTGAACTCGACGTACTTCACCGGGTTCGGGTCCCCGCGCAGCACGAGCAGCTGCGTCCCGGTGTGGGCGTTCCAGATCCGCAGCGTGCCGTCGTCTCCGCCCGTCGCGATCAGCGAGCCGTCGCGGCTGAACGCCGCGCTGTCGACCGGACCGGTGTGCCCCTGCAGCACGAGCAGCTGTCGGCCGGTGCGGGCATCCCAGACCCTCGCCGTCCCATCGGCGCCCGCACTGACCACCCTCGACCCGTCGGTGCTGAAGCTCGCGCCGTTGACGCTCGAGGTGTTGCCGGCGAGCACCAGCAGCTGGCGGGCGGTCCGCGCGTCGTAGATCCGAACGCTGCCGTCGAGGCCGGCCGTGACGAATCGTGCTCCGTCGGTGCTGAACTGCGCGGCTTGGGCGGATTGCAGTCCGGCGCTCTGCAAGTTGAGTATCCGGCGGCCGGTGCGTGCGTCCCAGATCGCGTCGTCCTGACCGACGGTGATGATCCGGGAACCGTCCGCGCTGAACGCGCCGCTATCAAGGACGCTGTACCGAGCACCGATCGCGAACAGCTGCCGGCCGGTGCGCGCGTCCCAGACGTGCAGCGGCCCGGAGCCGGTGCTGGTCATGATCCGGCTGGCGTCGGAGCTGTACGTAAGCCCGCCCTGGAGGGAACCCGGAACCTGGAATTGGCTCAGCGGCGTGCCGGTTCCGGCGTCGAGGATCTGAACGGTACCGGTGTCCCTCGGTAGCGCTCCGCGGTCCCACAGCGTCGCGAGCTTCGTCCCATCCGAGCTGAGAGTGGCGGCGACCAGAGTTCTCTTCAGGGAGCTGGCGACATCGAGCAGCTGGCTCCCCGCTCGGGCATCCCAGACGCGGGCATAGTGGTCCAGATCCCCCGTGACGACCCGTGTTGCATCCGGGCTGAAGGCGGCTGTCGCTACCTTGCCGGTCGCTAGGTTCCCGAGTACGTTGAGCTGGCGACCGGTCCGCCCGTCCCAGATCTCGGGTTGCCCTGAACCGGTCACGATCTCCGTGCCGGTGGAGTCGAACGAGGCGGTGTTCGCAAACGCCGGACCGAAGTTGGGATCGATCAGCTCCGCGAGCTCGCGGCCGGTGCCTGCGTCCCAGATCGCCGTGGGGTTACCGGCCGTCACGATCCTCGCGCCGTCCGGACTGAAGCCGGCATCGAGGAAGGCCGTACCGCGCAGGACGAGGCGCTGGGTGCCGGTGTGTGCGTCGTAGACGCTCGCGGTGCCACTGGTGCCTCGGGCGAGCACGATCCGCGAGCCATCCGGATTGAACGCGGCGCTCATGATGTTCCCGGATCCGGCAATGGTCAGCTGCAACGCGCCGGAGCGCGCGTCGAAGACGCGAGCCGTGCCCTCCGGGTCGCCCAGCAGGATTCGCGATCCGTCTGCGCTGAACGCGAGGCTGCCCGCGAACGTACCCCTCCCCCCGACGCGCAGGAGCTCCTTTCCCGTGCGGACATCCCATATGACGGCGCCGGCTCTGGGTTGGGCCGAAGTTGCGATGCGTGCGCCGTCGGGGCTGAACGCCACCTGGCTGGTGCTGGCATGAAGGATGAGCCGCTGGGCGCCGGTGCGCGCGTCGTATACGCGGACGGTCCCGTCCGTCGAGGAGGTCGCGATCAGCTTTCCGTCCGGGCTGTAGACGGCGTCGCTCACGGCGGAGGTGTGGCCCCTCAGCGTCAACAAGACCTGCAGGTTGGCGAGCGCGTCGCGCAGCGCTTGCTCCGCCTGGATCGTGTAGTGGACGCGCAGCGCCTCGAGCGCGAGCAGCGTACTGAGCGAGGCGTCCGAGGAGACGTTCGCCTCGGCCTCCGCCGCGAGCAGCCGCGACTGCGCGATGTGCTGGTTGTCGATCGCGTCGCTGCGCTGGATCAGGGCGAAGATCGAGAGCGCGACGGCGACCGTGGCAACGATCGCGGAGATGCCGGCGATCGCGCGCTGGCGGCGGGTCGTGGCGCGCCTGGACGCGACGATGAACTCGCGCTGCAATTCCGTCGGCGCGACTCCGCCGCCGATCGTCGCGCGGGACAGCCAGTCTTCGGCCGCCGCCAGCTCGTCCCCGCGAAGCAGCGGGCTGGCGCGGCGGCCGGCGAGCTCCCAGGCCCTCGCTCGAACCAGGATCCTGGTGTGGACGCGCGCGATCTCGAGATCGGTGTCGAGCGCGTGCACGAGACGCTGGACCCCGCGGTCGAAGTCGTCCTCTGGGCGCATCATGATCCAGCTCAGCTCGGCCACCGCCTCGGGCACCGCGCCCTCGCCGGCGGCCTCCTCCACGCAGAGAACGATCAGGCGCTTGCCGACCGACAGTGCGTGGTCAAGCTCGCCCCGACACGGTTCAGACGCCAGCGCGGCGCGGCTCAGAACGAACACGAACGCGTCGGAGCGCTCGATCGCCTCCTGTGCCGATCCACGCCATCGGTCCGCCGGCTCGATCCCCTCGGTATCGATCCACGGCTCCTTGCCACGGGCGAGCAGCGCGGCGCGCAGGCGCTCGACGAAGGCGGCTTCCTCGTGCGCATACGAGATGAAGAGATCCATCGCCCCGCGAGCGAGTCTATTGCCCTCGGAGCGGCGCGCCTAGATGATCACGGGGACGATCCCGCCGTCCACCGACCACGACGCGCCGGTCACGTACGCCGCCGCCTCGGAGCACAGGAACACGATCACCGCGGCGATCTCCCCGTCCGTTCCGAGCCGCCCGAGCGGGACCGCGGACGCGGTCGACTCGAGCACCTCCTCGCGCGTGATCCCCCGCTGCTCGGCGACCTGGTCGGCCAATCCGCCGGGCCCGATCCAGAGCTCGGTGGAGACCGGACCGGGAGTGACCGAGTTCACGAGGATCCCGTCGGCGGCGTAGCGGTCGGCGAACGCGCGCGAGAGCGAGAGCTCGGCCGCCTTGGTGACCGAGTAGGCGACGTTGCGCTGCCCGGGGCGCTTGCCCGACGAGGAGGAGACGTTCACGATCCGCCCCCAGCCCCGCTCCGCCATCGCGGGGACGGCGGCGTGCATCAGTCGCCAGGGCGCCATCACGTGGAGCCGCCACTGGGAGTCCCAGTCCTCGTCGGTCAGATCCTCGAGCGCGCGGGCCGAGCTGGTGCCGGCGTTGTTGACGAGCGCGTCCACGCGGCCGAACCGCTCGTGACAGGCCCGCACGGCGCGCTCGCCGGCATCCCCATCGGTGAGGTCAAGCGCCAACGCCTCGGTCGCCGCGCCGGCGGCGGCGCAGGTGTCGGCGACCTCGCGCAGCGCATGCTCGCCGCGAGCAAGCAACAGCAGTCCGGCGCCCTCGGCGGCGAGCGCCACCGCGACGGCGCGACCGATCCCGCGCGAGGCGCCGGTGACGATGCAGGCACGATCGCGCAGGCCGAGGTCCATCCGCGATGATTGTCCCATGGCAAGGCCGCCCGCCCCGCTCCCGGCCGCCGCCGACGCCGTGATCATCGGCGGCGGGGTGATCGGCACGAGCGCCGCGTTTCACCTCGCCGAAGCCGGTCTGGACGTCGTGCTCGTCGAGCGCGCGCAGCTCGGCAGCGGGTCGACCAGCCGCGCCGCCGGCGGGGTCCGCACGGCGTTCTCCGACGAGCTGAACGTCGCGATCGCGCGGCGCAGCATGGCGGCGTTCCGCGGGTTCGGCGAACGTCCCGGGTGGGAGATCGACCTGCGCGAGGTCGGCTACCTGTTCGTGTTGACGCGCGAGCAGGACGTCGAGGCGTTCGCGCGCAGCGGCTCGGTCGAGCTGATCACGGCCGGCGAGGCGCGCGAGCGCTGCCCGCTGCTGGCCGGCGAGGACATTCTTGCCGGAGCGTTCTGCGCCGACGCCGGCCACGCCTCGCCCGAGGGGGTGGTCCAGGGTTACGCGTACGGCGCCCGGGCGCACGGCGCCCACATCCGCACCGGCTGCGAGGCGGTGGCGATCGAGCGCAGCGGCGAAAGGATCACCGCGGTGGTGACCGAGGACGGAGAGATCGCGACCGGCACGGTCATCTGCGCGGCGGGCGCGTGGTCGGGCGCATGCGGGGCGATGGCGGGCGTCGAGCTGCCGGTGACACCGCTCCGGCGCCAGATCCTGTTCACCGAGCCGATCGCGGGAATCCCGGAGCTGCTGCCGATGACGATCGACTTCGCGACGAGCTTCTACTTCCACCGCGAGGGCCCCGGCCTGCTGATGGGAATGTCCGACCAGCAGGAGCGGCCTGGGTTCAGCCTCGAGCGCACCGACGACTGGATCCCGGCGCTGATCGAGATCGCTCAGCGGCGCGCGCCGCGGGTCGCCGAGGCCGGCGTCCGCGGCGGCTGGGCGGGGCTGTACGAGATGACGCCCGATCACAACGCGATCATCGGCGAGGCGCCTGGCGTGTCGCGCTTTCTGTACGCGACCGGCTTCTCGGGCCATGGCTTCCTCCAGGGCCCGGCCGTCGGCGAGATCCTGCGCGACCTGGTGCTGGGCAGGGCGCCGTTCATCGACGTCGGTCCGCTGTCAGCTGGGCGCTTCGAGACGGCGGCGCTGCGGCCGGAGTACAACGTGGTCTAGATGGCTGCGCTGACGAGCACGAGCACCGGTGCCGCGCGGCTCGTCGAGGCGCTCGAGGAGCTCGGCGTGACGCTCGCGTTCGGACTTCCTGGCGTCCACAACCTCGCGATCTGGCGCGACCTGCTCGACTCCTCGATCCGCCTGGTCGGCGTGCGCCACGAGCAGACCGCCGTCTACGCCGCGGACGGTTACGCGCGGGCGAGCGGCAAGCTGGGCGTCGCGCTGGTCACGACCGGCCCGGGCGCGGCCAACACGCTGGGCGCAACCGGCGAGGCGATGGCCGCGGGCTCCCCGGTGCTCGTGATCGCGACCGACGTCGCCACCTCGCTTCGCCGCGAGGGCATCTACCGAGGCACACTGCACGAGACGCGCGATCAGAAGGCGATGTTCGTGCCGGTCACGAAGTCGGCGCGGACGCTGGCCGACCCGGCCGAGATCCCCGCGGGCGCCGTGTTCGCGGCGATGGAGGCGCAGGCCGCTCCCTCCGGGCCGGTGTACCTGGGGATTCCCACCGATCTGCTCGCCCGGCCCGTCTCGCCCTCAGCTCCCCTGCCGGCGGTCCCCGCCGTCGCCCGGGCGCCGTCCGGGGCGCGCGACCGTGCGGCGCTGGAGCGCGCCGCCTCGATCCTCGCCGCGGCCGAGCGGCCGCTGATCTGGGCCGGCGGGGGCGCGCTGCGCGCGGGGGCCGGCGAGCTTCTCGGCGAGCTGGCGGCGAAGCTCGCGGCGCCGGTGATCACGACCTACATGAGCCGCGGCCTGCTGCCGGCAGAGCACCCGTGCATGGTTCCCGGGCCCGTCCATGCGCCCGAGATCGGCGCGCTGTGGGATGAGGCCGACGTGGTGCTCGCGCTCGGCACCGACTTCGACGGGATGATGACCCAGAACTGGCTGATGCCCCAGCCCCCGACGCTGATCAGCGTCAACGTCGACGAGGCCGAGGCGAGCAAGAACTACCGGGCGGAAGTGACGATCGTGGGCGACGCCCGCGCGGCGCTCGAACGGCTCGTGGCATCGGTGCCGGCGCGCGAGCGGCTGCCCGCGCTGCGGGCCCGCCTGCGGTCGCTGGCCGACCGGGTCTCCGCCTCGGTGCGCGACGACGAGCCGCAGGCCGCGGCGCTGCTCTCGAGCTTCGACCGGGTACTGCCGGACGACACGGTGGTGGTCGCCGACATGTGCATCCCCGGCTACTGGCTGGCGGGGTACCGGCGCGTGCCGCTGCCGCGGAAGCTGGCCTACCCGATGGGCTGGGGCACGCTCGGGTTCGGCTTCCCGGCATCGCTCGGGGCTGCGCTCGCCGGCGAGGGTCCGGCCGTGTGCGTGTGCGGCGACGGCGGCTTCCTGTTCGCCTGCGGCGAGCTCGCGACCATCGCGCAAGAGGGGATCCCGGTCACGATCGTGCTGGTCGACGACGGCGGGTACGGCATGTTGCGCTTCGACCAGGAGCGCAGCGGCGCGGCGCGCTTCGGCGTGGACCTCGCGGGTCCCGACTTCGAGGCGCTGGCGGCCGCGTTCGGGATCCCGGCGGTCACGGTCGAGGGCTTCGGCGAGCCGTTCGAGCGCGCACTCGCCGAGGCGCTCGCCGCCGCCGCGGCACGGATGATCGTCGTCAAGGCCTCGCTCAAGCCCCCGCCCACGACCTCTCCTCGCTGGTATCGCCGAGGCTAGGACGCGCATGCAGATCACCCCCACCGAGCAGCTCCGCGAACGCGCCCGCGGCGCTTTGGAGCGATGCGGCGTCGAGGTGCAGCCGGGCGGCGGTCCGTGGTCGCCGGCGCGCTCCCCGATCACCGGCGAGGACCTGTTCGCCGTGCCGCGCGCGGGCCCGGACGAGGTCGGCGAGGCGATCGACGCGGCCCGCGGCGCGTTCATCGAGTGGCGCAACGTGCCGGCGCCGGTGCGCGGTGCGCTGATCAAGCACTTCGGGACGCTGATGGCGCAGCACAAGGCCGATGTCGCCGAGCTGATCACGATCGAGGCGGGCAAGATCCCCTCCGAGGCGCTCGGCGAGGTCCAGGAGGTGATCGACATCTGCGACTTCGCGCTCGGGCTGTCGCGCCAGCTCGACGGTCGCACGATGCCCTCCGAGCGGCCGAGGCACCGCCTGATGGAGACCTGGCATCCGCTCGGCGTGGTGGCCGTGATCTCCGCGTTCAACTTCCCCGCGGCGGTCTGGTCGTGGAACACGATGGTGGCGCTGGTGTGCGGCGACACCGTGGTCTGGAAGCCCTCGCCGATGACCCCGCTGACCTCGCTCGCGTGCTCGGCGCTGCTCGAGCGGGCGGCGGCGCAGTCGGGCGCGCCTGCCGGCGTGCACCGGCTCGTGCTCGCCGACGCCCCCGAAGCGGCCGTCCTGATCGACAGCCCCGACGTCGCGCTCGTCAGCGCGACGGGCTCCGAGCGCATGGGGGCCGAGGTCGCCCCGCGGATCGCGGCGCGGCTCGGGCGCTGCCTGCTCGAGCTGGGCGGCAACAATGCCGCGGTCGTCGCGCCGTCGGCCGACCTCGAGCTGGCCACGCGCGCGATCGTGTTCGCCGCGGCGGGCACGGCGGGACAGCGCTGCACGACGCTGCGGCGCCTGATCGCCCACCGGGAGATCGCCGACGAGCTGGGCGAGCGCCTGGCCCAGGTCTACGGGCGGCTTGCGATCGGCGACCCATTCGCCGACGGCACCCTCGTCGGTCCGCTGATCAACGAGCGCGCGTACCACGGCATGCAGGAGGCGCTATCGCAGGCCGGGTCCGACGGCGGCGAGCTGATCGCGGGGGGAGCGCGCCGCGAGGCGCCAGGCTGCCCGGACGCGTACTACGTCGAGCCTGCGCTGGTGCGCATGCCCGCGCAGACCGAGCTGGTCCGGCGCGAGACCTTCGCGCCGCTCCTGTACCTGATGAGCTACGACGAGCTGGACGAGGCGATCGCCCTGCACAACGGGGTGCCCCAGGGCCTCTCCTCGAGCATCTTCACCCGCGACCAGCGCGAGGCGGAGCGCTTCCTCGCCGCCGACGGCTCGGACTGCGGGATCGTCAACGTCAACATCGGCACCTCCGGCGCCGAGATCGGCGGTGCGTTCGGAGGCGAGAAGTCGACCGGCGGGGGGCGTGAATCGGGTTCGGACGCCTGGCGTTCGTACATGCGCCGGGCGACCAACACGATCAACTACTCGGGAGAGCTACCGCTGGCGCAGGGCGTGAGCTTCGGCTGAGTGGCTCGGCTCGCGCGCATTCAGCGCTGCGAATCGGATAGCTCGGCCACCGCATTCAGCTCTGCATATCGGGTACCTCGGCGCCCGTCGGCAGCCCGCGCTCCGCGTACTCCGCATAGCGTGCCCGCCAGTCGTCGGGCGCGTTGACCTGGCCGGCGCCGGCGCCGGCGAGGATCCGCTCGAGCCCATCCAGGCACTGGTGCCACCCGGCCGCGTCCCGCGCGGCCTTGTCCTCCGCGTCGAGGCGCACGGTGAAGTGAAGCGTGGTGCCCTCAGCGCTCGGCGCCAGCTCGAAGCGCAGCTGATCGCCGCCCCACTCGAACGCGAACACACGCGGCGGATCCAGCTCGGTCACCCGTCCGGACATCGTCATCGGCTGGTCTTCGAGCTTCTGCTCCGCGAACGTGAACGTGATCTCGGCGCCGGCGCTCAGCTCGGATTCGAACCGGACCGAGCTCGGAAACCACTGCTCGAGCTCCTGCGGGTCGGTGATCGCGCGCCAGACGCTCTCGACCGGATGCGCCAGGTGCCGCTCGAACCGGAGCTCCGGCCGGCCGGCGATCGTCTGATAGCGCGCGTGCATCTGCTCACTCCTGTGATCGGGCTTTGCGGTCCAGGTGCCGCTCCAGCGCATCGAGGCTCTGCTCCCAGGCCTGCCGGTAGGGCTCGAGCCAGACGTCGAGCGCGATCAGCGGGCGGGGGTCCAGCGCGTACACGCGCCGCTGGGCGTCCACCGCGTAGCGGACCAGCCCCGGCATCGCGCAGGACGCGGAGGTGCTTGGAAGTCCCCGGCTGTGTCAGGCCGATGCGCTCCACGAGCTCCCCCACCGTTCGCGGGCGCTCGCGCAGCAGCGCGAGCAGCTCGCGTCGGTTTGGATCGGCGAGCGCGGACCACGTGGAGGGGTCCACCATCCCTGCCCAGGCGGGAGTCGGCACCCGCTCATATAACCATACAGCTATATAACTGTCAAGAGATGCGGGTTTGGCGCACGGCCTCGGCGAGCAGCGCGACGCCCCGTCTGATCGCCGGCTCGGGCAGGTTCGCGTAGCCCAGGATCAGCGCGGTCTGATCGCTGCCGCCCACGCCGTCGATCAGGACCCCGGCCCTCGCCGCGGCGCTCAGCAGCGCCGGCTCGTCCAGGCGCTCGCCTAGCACGACCTGCGTGAACGTGCCGGCCGGCACGCCGGTCGCGCGCGCATCGGGGAGCTCCCGCGCGAGCGCGACCAGAAGTGCGTCGCGCCGGGCGCGGTAGCGAATCCGCATCCGGCGCAGGTGGCGGTCGAGCTCGCCCGCGCCGATGAACCGTGCGAGCGCGAGCTGCTCGAGCATCGGGGTGCCGCCGTCGGCCGTCGCGTGCTCGTAGGTGAGCGCGCCCGTCAGCCACGACGGAGACAGGATCCACCCGATCCGCAGGCCCGGAGCGAGCCGGGTGCTGGCCGACCCGATGTGGCACACCCGCTCGGGCGCAAGCCCCTGCAGCGCGCCGACGGGCACGCGGTCGTAGCGGAGCTCTGAGTCGTAGTCGTCCTCGACGATCAGCGCGTCGCGATCCTCGGCCCACGCCAGCAGCTCCGCACGGCGCTCGGAGGAGAGCACGACACCCGTCGGATACTGATGCCCGGGCGTGACGATCACGGTGTCGCAGCCGCTCGCGTCGAGCGCCGCGACGTCGATTCCGCGGTCGTCGACGGGGACCGCCACCGGCTCGAGCCCGGCCCGCTCGGCGATCAACCGGTGCGGCGTCCACCCCGGCCCCTCGACGGCGATCCGCTCCACGCCCCGATCCCGCAGGCCCCGGCACAGGGCCGCGAGCGCCTGCGTGAAGCCGCCGCAGACGATCGTGTGCTCTGGCTCGGGCGCGGCGCTCCGAGCGCGCCCCAGGTAGCGCATCAGCTGGTCGCGCAGCTCCGGCGCGCCCCGCGGGTCGCCGCCTCCGAGCGCGTCGAACGTCGCCTCCCGGATTGCCGCGCGCAGCGCCCGCATCCAGCGGTCGCGAGGAAAGGCCGAGAGGTCCGGAAGCGAGGGGCTGAAGTCGTACCGGGCGCGCCGCTGCAGCGAGCTCGCGGGGACAGGCGGGCGCTCGACGCTCGGCGCCAGCGCCACGCGCGTGGGCGAACCCTGCGAGGCGGTGATGTAGCCCTCGGCGGCGAGCTGGGAGTAGGCCTCGAGCACGACTCCGCGCGACACCCCCAGCTCTAGCGCGAGCGCGCGCGAAGAGGGCAATCGCGCGCCCGGCGACAGGCTGCCTTGGCGAACCAGGTCCCGCAGGCGCTGCTCGAGCTGCTCGTGCAGCGTCGCGCCGCCGCCTCGCTCGAGCGCAAGCGCAACAACTGGCTCTCTTTCAATGCTCACAACTGGCCCTTAACAGTAGGCCAGTGCGCGGGTAGGTTGCCTGTCGATGCGCGATCCACACGTCACGGTCATCGGCGGCGGGCTGGCCGGCCTGACCGCCGCGATCTCCTGCGCCGAGCAGGGCGCGCCGGTTCGGTTGATCGAGGCCCACCGTGAGCTGGGCGGGCGGGCCCGGACGACGGATGGGCCCTACAGGGCCAACCTCGGTCCGCACGCGATCCTCTCGAGCAGTCCGATGTGGCGGTGGCTGGGCGCGCGCGAGCTCCTTCCCCCCCACACCCGCCCGCCGCTGTCGGGCGTGCGCTTTCGCTGGCGCGACGAGATCCGGCGCGTGCCCGCCGTCGGCGCGGCCGTCGCGGCGCTGAGGCTGCGTGGCCGCATGGCGCCGGTCGACGTCGATTTCCGTAGCTGGGCCGAAGACCTCGTCGGCCCCGAGGCCGCGGATCAGCTCGCGCGCAGCGCTGGAATCCTCACCTACCACCACGACCCTGGCGAGTTGTCGGCCGCGTTCGTATGGGAGCCGCTCGTCCGCGGACTGCTCTCGGCGCCGCCCGCGGCGCGTTATCCGATCGGAGGATGGTCGAGGATCGTCGAGCGGATGCGCGAGCGAGCAACGGCGCTCGGAGTGCAGCTCGAGGTGGGCCGCCGCGTGACCGAGCTTCCCTCCGCGCCGGTGATCGTCGCGACCGAGCTGGCCGACGCACGGATGCTCCTGGGCGACGACTCGCTGAGGTGGCTCGGCGGTCACGCTGTCTGCATCGACCTCGCGCTTCGCCATCGTCGCGGGGATCCGTTCGTGGTCGTCGATCTCCAGGAGAGCGGCTGGCTGGAGCGCTTCAGCGCGCCCGACCCATCGGTCGCGCCCGAGGGCGAGGAGCTGATCCAGGCACAGATGCCGGTCCGCCCGGGGGAGTCACCGGAGGCTGCCACGGCGCGGCTCGAGCGGCTGCTCGACGCGGCGTTCGCCGACTGGCGCGAGCGCGAGACGTGGCGCCGGCGCCAGGTGATGGACGGGCGCACCGGCGCGCTCGACCTCCCCGGCAGAACTTGGCGAGACCGGCCCGAGATCGACCGCGGCGGCGGCGTGTTCCTCGCAGGCGACATGGTCGCCGCGCCCGGGTGCCTGTCGGAGATCGCCTGGGCCAGCGCGATCGAGGCAGCCCGGCTGGCGGTCGGCTCAACGGCCGCCACGACGCTGGAGGCGACCGCGTGACCACGCTGACCCGCCCCGCCGCCGCCGCCCGCACGGCCATGCTCCCGCGGATCCTGCTGATGCTCGTGGCCCTCGCGCAGGCCGAGATCGGGGTGTGGGGAGTGCTCGCGCCACACTCGCTGTACGCGAGCTTTCCCGGCTTCGGTCATCACTGGATCGCCTCGATGGGGCCATACGACGAGCACCTGGTGCGCGACTACGCCGCTGCCGAGCTCGGGTTCGCGGTCCTGCTCGGCTGCACCGCGATCTGGTTCGAACGCCGACTGCTCCTCGTCGCCGGGGCCGCCTTCCTCGCGGGGACCCTCCCCCACTTCGCCTATCACCTGACAACCACCGACAAGATCTCGGCGGGCGACAACGCCGCGAGCCTCGGCTCGTTCGTGCTCGAGATGCTGATCGTGGCCTGGGCCATGATCAAAGGGAGGACAAGTGGCGCGCATTCCACTCCGTGAGCCGCGGGGTCTGGATCTGATCCGGCGGCTGACGTTCCGCTCGGCCACGCGGCTGTACGGGCGCCCGCTCGAGCCGACTCAGGTCGTCGCGCACCACAACCCGCTGCTGCTCGGCTACTGCGCCTTCACGGTGGCCCACGAGCGCTTCTCCAGGTCGGTCGACGCGCGCCTCAAGCACCTCGCGATGCTGCGCGCGGCGCAGCTGATCGGCTGCGAGTGGTGCCTTGACTTCGGCTCCTGGCTGGCTCACAAGGACCAGATCGGCGAAGAGCAGCTGCGCGCGCTGAGCCGCTGGCGACAGGCGGACTGCTTCGAGCCACTCGAGCGGCTGGTGCTCGAGTACGCGGAGGCGATGACCCGGACTCCGGTCGAAGTGAGCGACGAGCTGGTCGGGCGCCTACGGGCCCGCTTCGACGAGCGCCAGCTGGTCGAGCTGACGATGACGATCGCGCTCGAGAACCTCTACTCGCGCTCCAACTGGGCTTTCGGCATCGAGGGCGAGGGTTTCTCCGAGGGCATGTACTGCGTCCGGCCCGAGATTTCCCTTGAGGGGGCTGGAGCCGCGCGCTAGCCTCCTGGCATGGCCAGGCGAGCCACGCTGAGGGCATCGGACGCGGATCGGGAGAGGATCGTCGAGCGGCTGCGTCACGCCGCCGCCGAGGGCCGGCTGCTCGCCGAGGAGCTCGAGGAGCGGCTCGGCCGCGCGTTCGCCGCCCGGACCTACGGGGAGCTCGATGTCCTCGTGGCCGACCTCCCCGGGCAGGTGCAGCGCCGACCCACGGGCCCCGTTCGGCGCTGGGTCGTGCCGACGCTCGGGCTCGCCGTCGCGGGCGCGCTGGTGATCGCGGTCCTGGCGGCCGTGATCCTGATCGTCGCCGGCATCGCGATGGCCTGGGGAGTCTGGCTGCTGCTGGCGTGGTGGCTGTTTGGCCATCGCCACCACCGCTACGCACACCGCCACCATCACCATCACCATCATCGCTCCGCGCTCCCGCCGCGCGGCTGGGCAGACCGTCCCAGCGCCGGCCCTGGCAGCTGGCGGTAGTGGCGCGACCCTAGCTCGCCGGCCGCCTAGCCCTTCTCGCCGAGCTCGAGCACCGCGAGGAACGCCTCCTGGGGCACCTCGATGCGCCCGACCTGTTTCATCCGCTGCTTGCCGCGCTTCTGCTGCTCGAGCAGCTTGCGCTTGCGCGTGATGTCGCCGCCGTAGCACTTGGCGGTGACGTCCTTGCGGTAGGCCTTGATCGTCTCGCGCGCCACGATCCGAGAGCCGATCGCCGCCTGGATCGGGACGTCGTACTGCTGGCGGGGAATCGTCTGACGGAGCTTCTCGGCCAGGGTCCGGCCGGCGTCGTAGGCCTTGGAGCGGTGGACCAGCATCGAGAGCGCATCAACCGGATCGCCCGCGAGCAGGATGTCCAGCTTGACGAGATCGGACTCGCGCAGCCCGATCAGCTCGTAGTCGAGCGACGCGTAGCCGCGCGTGCGCG
This sequence comes from uncultured Solirubrobacterales bacterium, assembly GCA_963849285.1. Taxonomy (GTDB): domain Bacteria; phylum Actinomycetota; class Thermoleophilia; order Solirubrobacterales; family Solirubrobacteraceae; genus Palsa-465. The sequence continues at coordinate 78,116 of CAWKGS010000005.1, read as the reverse complement.
ACTTCAGCTGGTCGAAGAAGTCCAGCACGATCTCCGCGAGCGGCAGGTCGTAGGTGAGCTGCAGGCGCTCGGAGGACAGGTAGTGCATGCCGGCATGGTCGCCGCGGCGCTCCTGGCAGAGCTCCATGATCGCCCCGACGAACTCCTTGGGCGTCAGGATCGAGGCCCGGATGTACGGCTCCATCACAGCCTGGATCCGCGCTGGGTCCGGCATGTCGTTCGGGCTGTGGACCGCCACGATCGCGCCGTCGGTGAGCGTCACCTCGTACTCGACGCTCGGCATCGTCGCCAGCAGCTCGAGGTCGTACTCGCGCTCCAGGCGCTCGCGCACGATGTCCATGTGCAGGAGGCCCAGGAACCCGCAGCGGAACCCGAACCCGAGCGCGTCGCTGGTCTCGGGCTCCCAGCTGAGCGCGGCGTCGTTGAGACTCAGCTTCTCGAGCGCGTCGCGGAGGTCGGGGTAATCGTCGGAGTCGATCGGGAACAGGCCGCAGAAGACCATCGGCTTGACCTCGCGGTACCCGGGCAGCGGCTCGAAGGCCGGGTTCGCCCTGGTCGTGAGCGTGTCGCCGACGCGCAGCCGGGTCACGTCCTTGATCCCCGTGATCAGGAAGCCCACCTCGCCCGCGGTCAAGCGGTCCGCGGAGGTCATCTGCGGGGTGAAGAACCCGATGTCGTCGATGTCGGCCTCGGTGCCGGCCTGCATGGCCCGGATCGCCTCGCCCTTGGTGAACGTGCCGTCGACCACGCGGATGTAGGCGATCACCCCGCGGTACTGGTCGAACTCCGAGTCGAAGATCAGCGCGCGGGGCGGCCGGTCGGGGTTGCCGCTCGGCGGCGGCACGCGCGCGATCAGCTCGTCCAGGATCTCCGCTACCCCCTCTCCCGTCTTGGCGCTGATCCGCCGCACCTGCTCAGCGGGCTCGCCGAGCAGCTCGGCGACCTCCTCCGCCACCCGCTCCGGCTCCGCCCCCGGCAGGTCGACCTTGTTCAAGCACGGAATCAGCTCTAGGCCCGAGTCGATCGCGAGGTAGGTGTTGGCGACCGTTTGCGCCTCCACGCCCTGGGAGGCGTCCACCACGAGCAGCGCGCCCTCGCAGGCCGCCAGCGAGCGCGACACCTCGTAGGTGAAGTCGACGTGCCCCGGCGTGTCGATCAGCTGCAGCTGGTAGCTCTGGCCATCGCGCTGGGACTGATAGAAGACGCGTACCGCCTGTGCCTTGATCGTGATCCCGCGCTCACGCTCGAGGTCCATCGAGTCGAGCACCTGCGCGCGCATCGAACGCGGATCGACGGTGTGGGTGAGCTCGAGGATCCGATCGGCGAGCGTCGACTTGCCGTGATCGATGTGGGCGATGATCGAGAAGTTGCGGATGTGGGCCTGGTCTGCCATCGATGTCGCTCTTCAGGCTACGACGCGTTCGCCGCGCGCCTGCGCAGGCGGCTCATCAGCAGCTGCTCGATCTGGCGCGCCTCGGGGATCCGCATCGCCAGGACGAGCTTTGCGTACAGCAGGCCCGCGCCCGTGAGCGCGGCGCCGACGGACACGATCTCGGCCGGCAGCGAGCGTCCGAGCAGCGAGTCGAGCAGGTACCAGATACCTCGCGCGACCGCGGCCATCAGCGCCGTCGCGACCGCGATCCGGGCCGTGATCATCACCGTCTGCGCGCCCTCGAGCCGGCCGTTGAACCCCGTCCGCAGCCGCCGCAGCTGCAGCGCGGTCATCACCAGGTTCGCCGCCGCCGTTCCGATCACGAGTCCGGCGATTCCCAGTGGCTTGTACAGGCCGACGCTGACGACGACGTCGACGATCATGTTCAGGGCGGCGAGCTTGGTGGGGATCCACGGGCGCTGGAGCGCAAAGAACGTGCGGCTCAGCAAGAGGTTGAGACCGGCGAACGGAAGGCTGAAGGAGAACCAGAAGAGCGCGATCGAGACGTAGTAGGTCGATCGCGAATGAAACGCGCCGTGCTGGTAGACCAGCCGCGTGATCGGCGTCGCCAGCACCAGCAGGAGCGCCGCGGAGGGGATCAGCAACAGGTTGATCTGGCGCATGCCGTTGCCGACGGTGCGGCGCATCCCGGTCGGGTTCCGTGACGCGGCCATCCGGCTGAGCGTCGGGAACAGAACGGTCGCGACCGCGACGCTGAAGATTCCCTGCGGGAGCATGTAGATGCGGAACGCGTTGTTGATCGCGCTCGGCGCATAGCTGCCGACAAGCGAGCCGAAGCCGGCGTTGATGAAGATGTCGAGGTTGACGATCCCGATGCTCATCGTGACCGGCAGGAACAGGACCAGCACTTGGCGCATGCGCGGGTCGTGCCAGTCGAGGTGCAGGCCGAGGCGGAAGTCGATCCGTCGCAGCGCCGAGGCGACCAACAGGAACTGCACGACGGTCGCGATCAGCCACGCGATCGCGTAGGCATAGACCTTGTTCGGCCCGTGGAAGTGGTTGTGCAGCGCGACCAGCCCGACGAGGATCACGAGGTTCCAGACCGCCGGCGCGAGCGCCGGGATCGAGAACTCGTCGTAGGACTGGAGGATCCCGACCAGGAGTCCGGTGAGGCTGAGGAGCAGCACGACCGGAAACAGGACCCGCGACAGGCCGGCCGTCAGCGCGCTCGGAATGTTGTGGCCGGTGAACAGCGGCACCACGACGCCCGCGATCCCCATCCAAACGACAGTCAGCGCGCCGAGCGCGATCAGGATCACCCAGAAGAGCGTCGAGGCGAGCCGGAACGCCTCGCGCTTGCGCCCCTTCTGCAGCAGCTCCGTGAACACCGGCACGAATGCGGCCGAGAGCGCGGCCTGCGAGAACAGGTTCGAGAACAGGTTCGGGACCTGTGAGGCGAGCGTGAATGCTGATGCGGCCGGCGAAGTGGCGAAGTAGGCGGCCTGCACGACCTCGCGTCCGAGCCCGGCGATCCGCGAGAGCGCCGTCGCGACCGCGAAGATCGCGGTGTTGACGGCGATTCGCCGTCGCGGTCGGGGCGGCAGCGGCGGGGAGCCTTGGGGATCCCCGCCGGTGGTGGTCGATGTTGACACCCGGGCGGCTATAGTACGGACGCGCCGCGACTGATCGTTGCGGCCGTTTTTCTGCTCATGGCCAACATCCACTCACAGAAGAAGCGGATCCTTCGCGCGGAGCGCGAGCGGCTCGAGAACCGCCGGTACACGTCGAAGATCAAGACCTACTTCCGCCGCCTCGAGCGCGCCGTCGCCGGCGGCGACGCGTCGCAGGCCGACGCCGAGCACCGCGTGCTCGTGCAGACGATCGACAAGGCCGTGAAGCGGGGGGCCCTGCACCGCAACACCGGCGCGCGCAAGAAGTCCCGCGCGGCCCGGGTTCGCCGCGGCGGATCCGAGTAGTCGCGCGCCGTCGCCGCGCCTCGCGGCTCAGCTCGTGATCCGCGCGATCGCCCGCAGCGCAGAGGTGTCCTCGCCGGCGCCGCCGGCGCCTCCGCGCGAGGCGACCTCCAGATCCGCCAGCTCCTCGAGCGCCTCCCGGAGGCGTTCGGCGCCACGCTCCCGCGCGTCCGCGATCAGGCGGTCGGCGGCGCGCGAGGGCATCCGCAGTGCCCGCTTGACCTGAGCGGGTGGCGCGCCCGCATCGAGCGCCTCGGCGATCTCGAGCGCCGTCCGCACGCGCTGCGTCATCCAGTAGAGCAGGCCCGGCACGCGCTCACCCTGGGCGCGCAGCGCGAGGTACAGCCGGATCGCGGCCGGGCGATCGCCGGTGAGCAGCGCATCCGCCAGCGACCAGATGCGCCGCTCGGCGGAGGGCGCCGTCAGCTCCTCCACCTGCTCAGGGCTCAGCTCCCCGTCGTCCGGCGCCCACAGCGCGAGCTTCTCGAGCTCTCGAAGCAGCCGCTGCTGGCGCTCGCCGACGTGCCCGATCAGCGCGCGCGCCGCATCGGGCTCGAGGCTGAGTTGCAGCTCTCGGGCGCGCGCGATCGTCCAGTTGGGAAGCTCCCACGGCTTCACGCTTGACTCCTCGCTGACGTCGCCCCCGGCCTTGCGCACGGCCTCGTGCAATCCGCTCGGGGCCTTGGCGCGGGTGTCCTCCCGCGCGAAGAACGCAACCGTCGTGTCGGCGGGGATCGAGCGCAGCGACTCGATCAGCGGCTCGAGTCCCTTGTCCCTCCAGCGCTCGGCGCCGTCGACGATGATGAACCGCCGTCCGAGCGCGAGCGTCATGGCGCTCAGCGCGCTGGCGACGGCCTCCGGCGTCGCCTCCTCGCCCTCGAGCAGCTCGACCCCGCCGGCGCCGCTGTCGGCCTCCGCCAGCGCACGCAGTCGCGCGCGGCGCTCGGCGATGCGCCCGTGATCGTCACCGTGGATCAGATAGGCGGGCTTGAACGAGGCCACTCCGGCGTCAGTCTAATGTCGGGGGTCGCCGGTAAAGCGGCGGCGCTGGAGTGGCCGGTCCTCGTCGCCCTAGACCCGAGCGGTGTCCCTCCGGTACGCATAGCCGGCGAGCGCCGCCAGCGCGACGGCCCACGCCCCCACCACGAGCCAGCCGGTCGTCCCCCAGGGCGCCCCGCCCGTGCCAAGATGGCCCGCCTGGGCGAGCCAGTAGGACGGCAGGCACTGGCCGACGTCGTGGAGGAACCCGTGCGTGACCGGGAACCAGGTGCCGCCGACGAGTGCCAGCAGCGCGGTCAGCCCGCCGATCGCCGGGCCGACCGCGTCGACGTTGAGCAGATGACCGAGTGCGATCCCGAGCGCTGCGAACGGCAGCAGCCCGACGATCACGAGCCCCGTCATCTCGAGCCAGTCGTCGGCGCGGAGGCTGACGCCGAGGCTCGCGCCGGCGATGTAGAGGTTCGCGATCGTGAGGCCTGCCATGGCGTATGCGGTCAGGACCTTGGCGCCGAAGTAGGACCGGATCGAAAGCGGCGTGGTACGCAGCTGCCGGGTCCACCCGACCTGGCGCTCGAACGCGATCCGGGCGCCGGTCGAGACCATCGAGGTCATGGTCCCGAAGGACAGCAGGCCGGCCATGTAGAACAGCGGTGCCGAGATCCCCGATCCCGCGAAGGCCTTGTGGCTCGATTGCGGTCCGGCGATCACGAAGTACAGGATCAGCGGGAAGCCGAGCGAGAAGAAGAAGAACCGACGGTTGCGAAACGCACGGACGAGCTCATAGCGCGTGTAGAGCAGGCTGTTCACCCCGCCACCTCCAAGAGTCCCTCGTCGCTGTCGGGATCGCGAGTCAGCTCGATGAACGCATCCTCGAGCGCGGCCCCCGTGATCTCGATGTCGCGGGCGGCCGGGTAGCGCTCGAGCAGAGCCCGGATCGCCCGGTCGGAGTCCGCGCATCGGAGGATCACCGAGTCGCCGTGGCGCTCGGCGGCGGCTACCCCATCGAGACCCGCGAGCTCGTCGCGGGCCACGCCGGCAAGGGTGGTGGAGATCGTGCGATGGCCGATGCGCGCCTTGATCTCGGTTGTCGGCCCGTCGGCGACGATCCTTCCCTGCGCCATCATCACCGCGCGGTCCGCGTTGGCGTCCGCCTCCTCCAGGTAGTGGGTCGCGAACAGGACGGTCTTGCCGCGCGCCGCGTAGTCGCGCATCGTCCGCCAGAAGTCGCGCCGGCCCTCGACGTCCATCGCGACGGTCGGCTCGTCGAGCACCAGCAGCAGCGGGTTCGCAACGAGAGCGATCGCAAACCGGACACGCTGCGTCTGGCCGCCGGAGAGCTTGTGCGTGCGCTGGCTGGCGGCGCCCCGCAGCCCCGTGAGCGCGATCACCTCGTCGATCTCGAGCGGGTCCGGGTAAAGCGACGCCATCACCGCGAGCAGCTCTCGAACGGTCAGATCGCGGATCAGCGCCCCGTTCTGGAGCATGCCACCGACCAGGCCCGCGTCCACAGCCTCGCGCGGCGCCTTGCCGAAGACCGTGACCTTCCCGGCGTCCGGCTGGGTGAGCCCGAGCAGCATGTCGATCGTCGTCGACTTGCCGGCGCCGTTGGGACCGAGCAGCGCGACGGTCTCGCCGGCCGCGATCGAGACATCGATCCCCCTGACCGCGGGCACCGGCCCACCGGGCGCTCGATAGGTCTTCTTCAGACCTTCGATGTGGATTCCGGAAGTCACCCTGGCGCGGCTCAGCGAACGACGATGTTAACGAGCTTGTCCGGCACGACGACGATCCGCGCCACCTCCTGTCCGTCGAGGTGGGCCCTGACCCCGCGCGCGTCCAGACACAGCGCCTCGAGCTCCTCACGCGGAGCCCCCGTCGGCGCGCTGACGCGATCGCGCACCCTGCCGTTGACCTGGCAGACCAGCTCGAACGTCTCCGTCACCAGCATCGCCGCGTCGGCTTCCGGCCACTCCTGCTCCCACACGCGCTCGCCGGTCAGCATCTCGTAGACCTCCGAGCCGAGGTGCGGCGCGAACGGGAAGATCAGCGACGCAGCCGTGGCGGTGGCGAAGCGGCGGGCCTCGACCGTTGCGGCGCGGCGCGCGTAGATCTCGTTGACCAGCTCCATGATCGCTGCGATCGCGGTGTTGAAGGCGAAGCGCCCGGCCAGGTCCGCGGTGACCTTGCCGATCGCCCAGTTGGCCTTGCGAACGAGCTCGAGCGCATCCCCCTGGGGATCGGGCGGTTGACTTGCCGCGGCCCGGTCGGGCGGCTGCGGGGCCAGGTTGCGCCCCAGCTGCCAGAGCCTTCCGAGAAAGCGATTCTGCCCGGCCAGCGCGCTGTCCGACCACGCGGCGTCCTGGTCGGGCGGGCCGATGAACAGGATGTAACAGCGGCACGCATCGGCGCCGTAGCGCTCGACGATGGGCATCGGGCTGATTACGTTGCCGCGCGACTTGGACATCTTGTGCCCGTCGGGCCCGAGGATCATCCCCTGCGTGAAGAGCGCCGCGAAGGGCTCCTGAAAGCCCAGCAGGTCCATGTCGGCGAGCGCCTTGATGAAGAAGCGCGCGTAGAGGAGATGCAGGATGGCGTGCTCGACGCCGCCGATGTACTGATCGACGGGCATCCAGTAGTCGAGCACCTGCCGGTCCCAGGCGGCGGCGTCGTTGCGCGCGTCGCAGTAGCGCAGGAAGTACCAGCTGGAGTCGACGAACGTGTCCATCGTGTCCGTTTCCCGGCGCGCCTGACCGTGGCAGCGCGGGCAGCGGGTCCTCACCCAGTCCTCGGCGGCCGCGAGCGGCGAGCGGCCCTTCGGCTGATAGTCGTCCACCTCGGGCAGCTCGACGGGCAGCTGATCCTCGGGCACCGGCACGATCCCGCACGCCTCGCAATAGACGATCGGGATCGGGCACCCCCAATAGCGCTGGCGCGAGAGCAGCCAGTCGCGCAACCGGTAGTTGACGGAGTTGTGGCCCTTGCCCTCGCGCTCGAGCCATTCCACGATCGCGTCTCGCCCCTCGACCGCGTTCATCCCGTCGAACGGTCCGGAGTTGACGAGCACCTCGTTCTCGCTGTGCGCGACGAAGGCGCCGTCACGCTCGGGCGCTTCGGCTGGATCCGCCGGCGCCACGACCTGGCGGATCGGCAGGTCGAAGGCCTTCGCGAACTCGTAGTCGCGCTGGTCGTGCGCCGGCACGCCCATCACCGCGCCGGTGCCGTACTCCATCAGCACGTAGTCGGCGACGAACATTGGGATCTCCTCGCCGTTCACCGGGTTGGTGACGGTGCGGCCCAGCGGCACGCCGGTCTTGGGCTTCTCCGCGTCGCCGCGCTCCTCCACCGACTCCGTCAGCGCACGGTTGACGTACTCGTGGACGCGCTGCTCGTACTCGGTGCCGGCGGCGAGCCTGAACACGTCCGGATGCTCGGGCGCCAGGACGAAGAACGTCGCCCCGAACAGCGTGTCGGGGCGGGTCGTGAAGACGGGGTAGTCGATTGCCTCCTCGCCGCAGCGGAACACGACCTCGGCGCCCTGGCTGCGACCGATCCAGTTGCGCTGCATCGTCTTGACGTGCTCGGGCCAGGCGATCGTCTCGAGGTCATCGATCAGCCGTTGTGCGTAGTCGGTGATGCGGAAGAACCACTGCTCGAGCTGGCGGATCTCGACCAGGTGCCCGCATCGTTCGCAGCGCCCGTCGATGACCTGCTCGTTGGCGAGGACCGTCTGATCGTTCGGGCACCACTTGACCGCCGCCTCCTTGCGGTACGCCAGCCCGCGCTCGAACAGCTTCACGAAGATCCACTGGGTCCAGCGGTAGTAGCGCGGCTCGTGGGTCGCGAACTCGCGCGACCAGTCGATCGAGATGCCCCAGGAATGGAACGCTCGCCGGAACGCCGCGATCGACTCGTCGGTCGAGGCGCGCGGATGGACGCCGGTGTTGATCGCGTGGTTCTCGGCCGGCAGGCCGAATGCGTCGTAGCCCATCGGGTGCAGCACGCGCCGGCCGGTCCGCCGGCGGAAGTGGGCGATCGCGTCGCCGAGCGCGTAGTTCTTCAGATGCCCGATGTGCGGCTCGCCGCTCGGGTAGGGCAGCATCTCCAGCACGTAGGACTTCTCCGTGCCCGGCTCGCGCTCGTTGGAGACCTCCCAGGTGCGCTCGCGCGCCCAGATCTCCTGCCATTTCGGCTCGATCTGCTTGGGGTCGTAGCGCTCATCGGACACCTCGCTTTGCAGGTTACAGCCGCTCCGCAAGGGTCACGTTTGCGGTGCTTTTGTTGCGCCGGGCGGTGTGTTGCGCCTCTACCATCCGCCCGTGGCTCAGAAACGGCACGGCACCGCCCGCGAGACCGCCGACCGCGTCGCGGCGATCATCGCCGCCGCCGAGCAGACCGGGGATCGGCTGCGCGGCGAGACAGAGCAGCGGATCAATGACCGCATCGCCGAGGGCGAGCGCGCCGCGCAGAACCGGATCCGCGCCGCCGAGGAGGAGGCCGCCGAGATCGTCTCATCGGCGCAGGGCGAGGCTCTGACCACGGTCGCCAAGGCCGAGCAGACGGCCGATGAGATGCTCGTCCAGGCCCGCAAGGAGGCAGACGAGCTGCGCGCGGAGTCCGACAAGCGCGCCCGCGAGCTCCTGCGCGACGCGCGCGAGACCGCCAACGGGGTTCGGTCCGAGGGGCTCGAGCTGGTTGGCGACCTGCGCGAGATGAGCAACTCGCTGCGGACCAACGCCGAGCGCCTGCTGCGCGACGTCCAGACCGTCCACTCGGAGATGATCGCCCGTCTCGATCGCGCCGAGATCGGCCTCGGCCGCACTTCTCGCCGGCGCGATGGCGATGGCGACGCCGGCCGCGCGCGGCGGCAGGATCCAGCCCCCGCCGACGCCGACGGCGAGGTGATCGACGTGCCGGAATTCATCCCCCCGGGCTAGACTTGACCCTCCCAGGGGCTATAGCTCAGCTGGGAGAGCGCTTGCATGGCATGCAAGAGGTCGTCGGTTCGAGCCCGACTAGCTCCATGAAGAAAAGCCCTGCTAAGCGGGGCTTTCTTCATTCATGCTGCGTCTCGCCTCGCGGCACGTTCGATTGGTTTACCGCGTCGTCTGCCAATAACTGCCAAATGGACACACTTGATGACACGCCAACGGCGAGATCCTGAGCGGTTGACCATCGACCAGACAGTCGTATTCGACTACCTTCACGAGAAGCGACCCCGCCACCGCCTAGCGGTGGAACTGTTTGCCGGGGCGCACAAGGGTGCCGTCGCGTTGAGCATCGCTCCACAAGGCCACCGTCTGGTCGCGGAGGGCCGGCTTGCGGAGCAGATTCAGAGACTGTTCGACGATGGGATCGTCCGAGAGTCGCGTCAGCTCGCGCGCGTGACCCCGGGCACGTATACCGGACCAGGACTCTTCCCGGGCCAGTTCGTCGGGTTCTCTGACGCTTGGAATCACGTGATCTCAACCTGGCGAACGCACGAGGGGAGGCCCCCTGCCGAAGTTGACGCGCTGCACTTGGAGACCCACCTCCTGGAGGAGGCGGACGTCTTCATCACGGATGACCGGCCGCTGCTGGTGATATGCCGACGGCTGCGAGACGAGCACGGGTTTGTTCTCGTGGCGATGGGGCTGGACGAGTACATCGCTGCACGGGCGTGACGCTCTCGGCTGACCACGATCGCCGGCTCGCGCTGTTCAACGAGAAGGCCGAGAAGCTGCTCGGATCGCGGTTCGTGACCGAAATGACCGAACACCCGACTGGTATCAAGCTGTCGTGGGAGGCCGACCAGGCCGGGCAGGTCACCGTAACCGGGCCTGACGATGAGGCGCTCGCAGCGCTCGCGCTGACGATTCGGTTCTTCATCCAAGATGGAGATGGGATCTCGTTCCGGGAGATGGCGCGGATCTACGACGACAGTTCCGTGCCGGAGGACATACGCGCCAGGTATCGCGCAGTCCGCGAGGCGATCAACGGCTTTCTCGACGGCCCGTCGATGTTCGACCTCTATGGCGAGGTCATCAGCCACCGTCGGCTCCTCGAGGTGTTCCTCTATGGATCGCTAGCTCACGTGAACCGCGAGAAGCACGAGACGCTCGAACGCTGGCGGACCATACCCCTAGTCTTCGCGATGATGGAAAATGCCTTTAGTCGGCTCGCTCGGCGGGTGCTTTTCGGCGCCGTGGTCCGTTTCGGACAATAGCTGCGCCCAGCCACGCTTCGTGCGCTCGGACAGCTGAGCTGGGGGTACGTCTTCGGACAGTATCTGCGCCACGCGACGCCGCACCTCCTCGGAGAGCTGATCCGGGGGTTGGGCTTCGGATAACGCCTGCGCCCAGCGACGCTTCGTGGGCTCATCCAGGTCATCCAGGGATTTCGAGCGGATGTCGCCCTCCTGCCAAACGAAGCGATCATCCGGAGGACGATCGGGCTGGGGACCGGGCGGCCGCTCTTGTTCGTCCGCGGCCATGACCTACTTCCACAACCATTTCCAGAACCCGGCGTGGCCCAGAACCCGGCCCTTGGCGACGTTGGTCGCCCTGCGTGCCACCCGGCGAGGGTTGCCGGATGCCAGGGCCGAGACGTTGTTCGACCAGCGAGCGACCCTGTACATCTGGGACGTGAAGCTCCGGCGGCGAGCCATCGAGCGAAGCCTACGCCGGCCGAGCCCGCATGAGCAAGGCTCAGCTCGCGCCGCGGCCGCTCGGCCCGCGCTCCCGACGCATCAGTGCGACGTCATCGACGGGCAGTGGGAGTTCCAGAGTTCTGCGTTCGACAACGCATCGCCGGAGGCCGAGGACGACTGCCCCGACGACATGTCGATAGTGCTCGGTGACACGCTCGCCTCGCTGAATCGCTCGCCCGAGGCGCTCCCGGCGGAAACACCCTGGGCGGATGAGCAGTGGGGTGTCGCGGTTCTGGAGGTCGGGTACCTCCGGCACGACGAGCAACAGACACCGCTGCGCACCCCTGAGCCGAGTGAACTCGCGCACGGCGACATCTGCGGGAAGAAGGCACCCGGCCGTCGCAAGCGACTGAAGAAGCACGCCGAGTGGTTGTCCGACCCGCCGCGGATCCCACCACGGCCTGACCCCGGCATATGGCAGCCCTGCCGTAATCGCCGGAATACCACGTCATTTCCGGGCTATCTGCCGCTAGCCTCGTACCGGCACGGAGAGCGTGAATCCTCAGTGTTTATCGGGCGAATCGTGCCCCTACGACCTCTTCACCGGGCTGCATGGCATGCAAGAGGTCGCCCGTTCGAGCCCGGCTAGCTCCATCACTGCAGCTCAGCGACCAGGTCCTCCACCTCGCCCGGCTCGCTTTCCGCCTCGATCTCGCTCAGGGTGCGCTCGCGCGCCTTGGAGATGCGCTCGTAGCGCTTGCGGAACTGATTGGCGGCGAAACCCGCGAACTCGTCGACGCGTAGGCCGAACGGGCTGATGCCGTCCGGGTACATCTGGTAGCCGGAGCGGATGATCGCCTCGGTCAGCGGGCGCAGCTCGTTCATCCGCTCCTCGATCACATCCCACACGGACGGATCCTCGGCGACGAGCCGGCTCAGCAGGTAGACCCCGTAGGCGATGTGCCGCGACTCGTCGCGCTTGATGTTCACGAGGCCCGCGCACAGGCCCGGCATCAGGCCGTTGACCGCGAGCGAGCGGTGGTAGCTGTGATAGCCGGTCTCGGCCAGCACGCCCTCGATGATCATGTTGTAGGTCACCGACGCGCGCGCGAGCGCCGCGGGCGAACGATCGTCGAGGAGCGCGTTCATCGAGTCTGGGAGCTCGACGTCGAACAGCTGCACCGAGGCGGCGGGCGCCGGCGGAAGCTTCGCTCCCCCTGTCACCTCGCGCACCCACCGGCTGAACAGGTCCGTGTGCTTGGCCTCCTCGAACAGGAACGTGGTGAGGAACATCTCCTCCTCGAGCCGGCCCTCGCGGGCGATCGCCATGATCAGCGGCAGCAGGTCGAGCGTCACCGCCTCCTCGCCACCGAGAAAGCGCGCGGTCAAGCGCAGGATCGCGCTGCGCCGCTCCCCGTCCATCGCCTCCCAATCGGCCCGGTCCTGCGTGAAGTCGAGCTCGGCGGGATTCCAGACCCCGAGGCGCTTGGCCTTCTCGTAGAGCCTCATCGGGAACGAATCGGGACGCAGCGTCCTCGGCTCCGAGTAATTGTGCGCGACGGTGCTCATGGTCTCCTCCGGACGATCGTTGCATCCTGAAGTGTTGCAACCGTCGACGGGTCGCGCAGAGCGTGGGACCGAGCCGTGTTTGCTCGCGGTCCTCGCGAACCGGCTCCCCGGCCGAGCGCACTACGCTAACTTCTGGAGCGCGGAAGGAAGCGGCCGCCGCGGGAAGCGGTCGCGGTCCCCTCGAGCGAGGTGTGGTGCAAGATGGCAGTGGGAAACATCCGGACCCGTGTCTGTGCGGTCCTCACGGCAATCGGCGCGAGCGCTCTGATCGCGGCGGCGCCGGCGGGCGCGTCGCCGCTCGATCCCTCGGGCGTGATCAAGATCATCCGCAGCGCCCACGCGCACCTCAATGCGAACCAGAGCACGAACTGGTTTGGTTATAACCAGGGCTCGCTCGAGCAGGGCGGCAAGCTGTTTCACTCGATCACCGGCGACTGGACGGTCCCAACGGCGGCCCAGCACGCCAGGGGCGAGGCTGAGAGCTCGGCGACCTGGATCGGAATCGGGGGTGGCTGCGTCGACGCGGGCTGCTCGGTAACGGACCCGACCGGCTTGATCCAGGCCGGAACCGAGCAGGACGTCGACTCGACCGGGAGCCCCAGCTACTCCGCGTGGTGGGAGCTCGTCCCCGTACCCGCAGTGACGATCTCGAACATGGCGGTCGGCGCGGGGGACCATATGCACGCGAGCGTCGCCGAGGCGCTGGCGGGCCTGTGGACGATCACGCTTCAGGATCTGACGCGGCATGAGACGTTCACGATCACGGTGCCCTATGCCTCGAGCCAGGCCAGCGCTGAATGGATCGAGGAGACACCGCTGACGATCGGGGCCGGCGGCACCGGTCTCGCCGCGCTGCCGAGGCTGACCGAGACCCCGTTCACGGCCGCGACCGCAAACGGCAGCCCGGCCGGGCTGAAGTCATCGGAAGCGCTCGATCTGTTCTCGGGCACCCAGCAGATCGGGACGCCCTCGGCGCCGGCTCCGGGCGCCGCCGGGTTCGGAGCCTGCGCATGGACGACGAGCTGTCCGGTGCCGGGAACCGTCGCCGCCAAGGCTCGGCCGCACGCCGCCTCGAGCCACCGCTCCAAGGCGCACAGAAAGCGCCACAAGTCTCGCGCCACCAAGCGCAAGTCGCACAAGAAGCCGCGTAGACGTCGCTAGACCGGACGGCTCTGCGCGTTCTCCGGTCGCGCTACGCGGGCGTTCCGCGCTTTGCCGCCTCCAGCGCCGCGGGCGGATCAAGTGATTGATTTCCGGTGCTGAGCGTGAGCGCGCGGTCGGCCAGCTCGGCCGCCTGAACCCCGGTCAGCGCCTCATCGCGCAACGCCAGCGCCAGCAGGATCTGCCGGAGCAGCTCGGGGTCGTTGGGATCCGGTGGCGGTCCCGCCGGCGGAAGTCCTCTCGCCTGAACCAGCAGCTTCGGAGCCGTCGAGCCGCCTCCGAGCAGCCCGCCGCCGTGCTTGTCCGGGATCGTCGCCACGATCCCGCCGGTCGCGGGGTTCACGATCTTGATCCGGCTGCGCAGGCCCTGGCGCTCGAGCGCGAGCTTGTATCCGGATAGGCGCAGGTAGCCGAGCTGGGCCGCAAGCTGCATGAACGCCGAGACGTCGGTCTCGTTGCGGACCCGGCTGTGATGAAGCGCGATCTGCGTGCCCGCATCGGGCAGCCCCGGATCGGAGTCGGGGGCGACGAGCAGGAAGGCCTGCGGCCCGAGCCGGCCGGCCCCCACGCCGGCGACCTCCGCCAGAAGCTGATAGCCACCGAGCCCAAGCGCGCCGACGATGCCCGGCGGGAGTGGATTCGCTTGAAGGTGACCGGGACCGTGCTGCATCAGTTGTCGAGCAGCCCGCCGACGAGGCCGCCGATCAGGCCGCCGCCGCCCTCGCGCTGTGCGTTGCCCCCGGCGCCCTCCTGCACCGGCGGGTGGAAGTAGGCGCTCTGCAACCCGACCCGGCCGGGTCCGGTGAAGCGGTTGAACACGAGGTTCCCGCCGCCGCTGAGGAAGCCCGTCTTGAAGCCGTACACCTCCTGGGACATGGAGACCGAGTGGTCGCGGTAGACCCAGCCGCCAGGTTCGATGTCGATCGTCTCGCCTGGCTCGAGCTGCTTCTCGAAGACGTTGCCGTACCCGTGCACCCAGACCACGCCCTCGCGGTCCGCGGCGAAGAACGTGTCGACCCAGAAGCCGCCACCGTAGAGCATGTTCGCGAATCCCTTGATCCGCTGGTAGTCGTACTCGACGCCACCGGTTGCCGCGAGGAACTGGTGCTCGCGCACGATGATCGAGTCGCCGGGCGGGATGTGAAGGGCTGCGATGTGGCCCGGGGCGTCGCGGCTGAAGGCGATCTCGCCCGGTGACTGGGCCTCGAGCAGCAGCAGCGGCATCCCGCCGAACACCCGCCGCTTCAGGCCCTTCTTCAGCGGGTGCAGGCCGATCTGCATGTTCGGGTACTTCCACAGCAGGACGTGATGCTCGAAGTACACCGGGACCTGGCCGTCCAGCGCGAGATGGAGCACCGGGACGAGCTCTCCCTCGAGCCGGTAGTTGAGGCCGGGCGCGGTCCCCTCGCTGATCTGCGTGGGGAGGATCTTTGGGGCGGTCGGCACGCTGGTCCCTCCGTTGGTACGAGTTTCGAGGTCAGTCGATGCCCGCTGCCCCGATTCCTATCTGAGCGGCACCTTATCGCGCACCGATGCGAGGGCGTGAGCGGGCGCCTCACCCCACAGCTGCTCGAGGCGATAGTAGGCGCGGGTCTCGGGCGTGAACACGTGCACGACGACGTCGAGGTAGTCCATCAGGATCCAGCGGCCCTGCGAGACGCCCTCCACGCGACGCGGCAACAGGTCATAGCGTGACTTCATCCCGGCGTGGATCGCGTCGTGGATCGCCTTGGTCTGACGGTCGGTGCGCCCGCTGCAGATCACGAAGTAGTCGGTGAAGCCGGCGATCTCGCGCATGTCGAGCTGGACGATGTCGATCGCCTTGCGGTCGGCTGCGTATTCGACGATTGCGCTGCAGATCTGCTCTGGGTTCATCTCGCTCCGTACAGTCCGTGCTCCTCGATGTAGTCGATCACCGCTGCGGGCGTGAAGTAGCGGATCGGCTGCCCGGCGCGAACGCGCCGCCTGATCTCGGTCGAGGAGAGCTCGATCCGCGGCATCCGGAAGAACCGGGCTCGATCGCCTCCCGGTAGGGCGCCAAGCGCGGTTTCGACGGCCTCGCGGGCGGTGCCTCGCCGCTCGGCCACCGCCACCGTCGCCATCGACAACACGCGCTCGGGTTGATGCCACTGCGGTAGTCCTGCCGCGACGTCGCCGCCGAGGATCAGGTACAGGTCGCTGTCGGGAGCTTCGGTTCTCAGCAGTTCAAGGGTATCGACCGTGAAGGACGGGCCGTCACGCTTGATCTCGAGGTCGGACACGGCGAAGCGGGGGTCCCCGGCGATCGCGACTCGCACCAGCTCGAGGCGGTGGTCAGCTCCCGGCTCGTCCTCGACCGGCTTGTGGGGCGGGATCCGCGCAGGGATCATCAGCACTCGATCGAGCTCGAGTTGCAGGTGTGCCTCCTGGGCGCAGACCAGGTGACCGATGTGTGGCGGGTTGAAGGTGCCGCCGAGGATGCCCAGACGCACGGTCCTATGGACGGATGTGGCCTGAGCCCTCGACCAGGTACTTGAACGTGCACAGCTCGCGCAGCCCGATCGGGCCGCGCGCGTGGAGCTTCTGCGTCGAGTTGCCGATCTCCGCTCCCATCCCATATTCCCCGCCGTCCGTGAAGCGGGTTGACGCGTTGACGTACACGCAGGCCGCGTCGACGCCGTCCTGGAAGGCCTTTGCCGAGGTTGTGTCGTGCGTGACGATCGCCTCGGAGTGCCCGGAGCCGTAGCGGTTGATGTGGTCGATCGCCTCCTGCGTCGAGTCCACCACCTTGATCGCGAGCCGCAGGTCGAGGTACTCCGTCGCCCAATCCTCCTCGCTCGCGGGTTCGACGGCGACGCCGCCGGGGACCGCGCGCGCTCGGTCATCGCCGCACAGCTCGACGCCCCTGGCGGTGAGGCTCTCCAGCGCGCGCGGCAGAAAGCTCGTCGCGATCGCCTCGTGCACGAGCAGCGTCTCCGCCGCGTTGCACACGCTCGGGCGCTGGGTCTTCGCGTTGATCGTGATCGCCAGCGCGGCGTCGAGATCGGCGCTTTGGTCGACGTACACGTGGCAGTTGCCGGATGCCGCGTAGATCACCGGCACGGTGGCGACTCCCTTGAGGGCGCGCTTGAGGCCCTCGCCCCCGCGCGGGATGATCAGATCGACCACCCCGGTCTGCGTCGCCAGCTCCGCGAGCTCGGCGTGACCACCGCCGGCAACCAGCGCGAGGGCGCCGCTCGGCAGCCCGGCGTTGGTGGCCGCCTCGATCGCCGCCTGCGCGAGAATCGCGTTGGAGCAGGCCGCCGTCGAGGAGCCCCTGAGCACGACCGCGTTGCCGGCCTTCAGGCAGAGCGCGGCGGCGTCGATCGTCACGTTCGGCCGCGCCTCGTAGACGACCGCGATCACGCCCAGTGGGACGCGGACCTTTCGCATCTGCAGTCCGTTGGGGAAGCGGCGCCCCTCGATCACCTCGCCGACCGGATCGGGCAGCCCGGCGATCTCTCTGACCTGCTCGGCGATCCCCTCGATCCGCTGCTCGCTCAGGGCCAGCCGGTCCAGCAGGGTCTCGGACAGGCCCGCGTCACGACCGCCCTCCAGATCGCGTTCGTTGGCGTCGAGGATCTCGGGCGTGCGCTCGAGCAGCGCGCGCGAGATCGCCACCAGCGCATCGTTCTTGACGCGGGTTGGGAGCGTCGCCAGCTCGCGGGAAGCGCGCTTGGCGGCGGCGCAGATCTCGGCTACGGATGCGGTGGTGGTGGCCATCGGTGCACAGGTTACGCGAGCACGAAATAGTCCCGATGGATCGCTTCCTCGCTCGCGCGCGGGAGCAGCTCCCGGACCGCTGCGGATTTCAGCCCGCGCACCCGGCGCAGCTCGCCCGCGGAGTAGTTGCTGATCCCCTTGCCGACCGCCGCGCCGTCGTGGGTGATCTCGACCGCGTCCCCGGCATCGAACGCGCCGACCACATCGACCACTCCGACCGGCAGCAGGCTGGTGCCGCCCTCGCGCAGCGCGCGCGCGGCGCCGGCGTCGACGTCCAGGCTTCCGCGCGAGGGCTTTGCGTACTTGAGCCAGAGCTTGAAGCTCGAGTAGCGACCTTCGCGTGCGGCGAACCGAGTGCCGATCGGCTCGCCATCGGCGGCGCGGAGGATCGTCCCGGGCTGCAGGCCGCTCGCGATCACCGCCGGGATCCCCGACGCGGTGGCCATTTCTGCCGCCACCACCTTCGATCGCATCCCTCCCGACCCCAGCGGGGAGGTGGCGTGCCCGATGTCCAACGATTGCAGGGCGTCGAAATCCGTCACAGTCGGGACGAGCGTCGCATCCGCCGCCGTGCGGGGGTCCGTCGTGAACACTCCGTCCGCGTCGGTCAGCATCAACAGCAGCTCGGCGCCGAGCAGAATCGCGACCTGCGCCGCCAGGAAGTCGTTGTTGCCGAACGAGATCTCGTCCGTTGCGGTCGTGTCGTTCTCGTTGATCACGGGCACGACCCGCCACTCGATCAGCTTGCGCAACGTCTGGCGGGCGTTCAGGTAGTGGGTGCGCGCGCTGATGTCGAAGAAGGTCAGGAGCACCTGTGCTGTTGGCACCCCACGGCGGCGCAGCAGCTCGTCGTACACCTGGTAGAGCTTGCCCTGGCCCACGGCGCTGGCCGCCTGCAGCTCGTCGACCGAGCGCGGGCGCAGCGGGATCTGCATCACGCCCATGCCGCGCGCGATCGCCCCGCTCGTGACGACGACGAGCGAGCGGCCGCCGTGATGAAGCGCGGCGAGCTGCTCGCAGACGCTCTCGAGCACGTCCGCGCGCACCTCGCCGCGGTCGTCGGCGACGATGCTCGACCCGAGCTTGACGACTACGCAACCCATGTGACGAGCCTCATGCGGCCCGTCAGGTTAGCCGCTCAGTATTGAGGCTCAGCGACCGCCGGAGGGCGGTGTGTGGCGGGCTTGGTTGGGTGCTTGCGCGCCGGCTTCCTGCGCCGCTTGGTCGGGCACCACGGGTTCGCGGGGACTCCCTTGCATGGATTGGGCATGCTCTGCAGCCTGCTCGTCGGCAGCGGGTGCATCACGACGCTGCTCCGGCGCGGATAGCTGTCGGTTGGTGCGCATGGCGCCTTGCCGACCAGCGGCAGGTAGAGCGTCGAGTCGCACGCGACCTCCTCGGTGAACAACGCCGACTCGGGGCTCGTCACAGCGCTCGGCAGTACGGTCTGGCCGTTGCAGACGGGGTAGGTCTGCTCCGCGGTCGAGGGCGTGGTCTTCAGGCCGGCCTTGTCGACATTGCCCGCGAAGCAGTCGGTCGGTCCCGGCTCGGCGTTCGAGAGCGCGATGTCGCCGTTGGTCGGGTTGTGGTAGCCGCCGTTGTTGCTGTAGGTGTTCTCGAGGATCGCGTCACCCCAGGGGTCGTAGAGGCACGCGGGCTGACCGCCCGGACCGCTCGTGCCGCCGGTGCAAGGAGGTCCGCTGTCGGGGAACGGCACGACGATCGTGCCCCACGCCTTGTTGTTGGCGAACGTGTTGTGGATGACCGTGTCGTTGCGCGCGCCGGAGAGCGACAAGCCGGTGCCGACCGGGCCGGCGGCGGCCAGCCCGGCCGAGGGGATGTTCGGGTTGTTGTTGTCGTGCACGTAGTTGTGGGTGAAGACCCAGCAGGTGTGCACGCCCGCGACCGGCGGCTTTGCGCCCGGTGGACAGGCGCCGTTCTGGGGCGGCGGGTTGTCGCCGTTCTGGCTGTTGGTGTCGAACCCGTCCTCGTTGTTGTCGAACTGCGAGTTCTCGACGAGCAGACGCCCGCCCGAGTTGGAGCCCGAGTACCCGAGCGCATTGAACTCCGCCCACGCATGATCGACGGTCTGGTCGCAGACCCGCTGGCAGGCGCCGATGTAGTAGCCCGAATCGTTGAAGTTGCTCGCGTAGGTGTCGTCCCAGGTTCCTCCGCTCCAGTCGCTCGAGAAGATCCCGTACTGGGCGGCGGATGATTCGCCGTTGTAGAAGGTGCTGGTCGCGTTCAGATACGCGCCGTAGAAGCCCCAGCCGCCCACCTGCGCGCTGTCGGCGCCGCCGTTCCACCAGATCTCGTTACCGGTGCCGCTGTCCGCGCCGGCCAGGAAGTTGCAGGCCGTCAGGTTCTCGACCGAGACGTTGTCGGCTTTCCAGACCATGATCCCGTTCAATCCGCCCGGTCCCTGCGAGGTGGACGGGCCGAGGTTCTGGTCGGCGGTGTTGGCGCTGCACGCCGGCCCCGACTTGGTCCCGTCGACGATCACCATGTTGCGGTTCATCCCGCGCAGCGTCAGGTTCTTCTTGGCGATCAGCACGCCGGCAGGGACTGGCCCGTCCGCGCCGGTGACCGTACTGCTGGAGGTGGTCTTGTAGTCACCGGGCGCGATCAGGATCCAGTCGCCCGGCTTGGCCGCGTTGACCGCCGCCTGGATCGTCTTGTACTGGCCCTTGTGGCCGTGGTAGGTGCCGACGCGCAGCACCCTGGCGCCGGCCGGGGCCGCAGCCCCGAGCCCGAGCAGGATCGCGATCACGACGGGCTTGATCACACGCTTCATGGTCCCCATCCTCCCGGTCTGCTCAGGTCCTCGGCCGCCTCACGATTGCGGCGCACCATATATGGGTGCAGTGGAGGATGCGCCGGTTGCCCTGGCCGGCGCGTGCGGGCGCCGGCCAGGGAACAAGGCGTCTAATACTTCGGTGCCGAGGGGTCGCCTCGCTTGCCCGTGCACCACGCGTTCGCGGCAACGCCCTTGCACGGATTCGGCATCGTCGGGAGCTTGCTCGTCGGCAGCCGGTGCATGACCACCTTCGTGCGCCGCGGGTAGCGGTCGGTCTTCGCGCACAGTGACATGTCGAGTCCCGTATCGCAGTACACCTCGTTCAGGAACTGCCCGCCGCTGTTCGCGGGGGCGGCGCTCCCGTCGCACGTCGGGTGGGTCTGCTGGAGGCTGGCCGCCGCGGGGCTGAGGCTGGCTCCGCCCTGCTCGGTGTTGCCGTGATAGCAGTCGGTCGGATGGCCCGACTCGAGGTTCAGCTGGTCGAAATCGCCGTTCGTCGGGTTGTTGAACGAGCCCTCGCCGCTGAAGACATTGTTGATGAGCGCATTGCCCCAGTCGTCATACAGGCAGCTGCCCGCGCCGAGCAATGGGAAGTTCTTGGTCCCTCCGGTGCACGGCGGGCCGCTGTCCGGGTAGGAGACGAGGATCACGCCCCACGCGCCGTTGCCGACGAAGCGGTTCTTCATGACCGTGTCGAACCGGCCTCCCGAGATCGACATGCCGGTGCCGACGGGACCCGCGGCGGAGGCGCCGACCTCCGGGACGTTGGGGTTGTTGTTGTTCTCGAGCAGGTTCTTCGTGAACACCCAGCAGGTCGGAGCACCATTCACGGGAGGCTTGACGCCCTTCGGGCAGGAGCCGTTCTGCGGTGGCGGGTTGTCGCCGTTCTGGCTGTTGGTGTCGAACCCGTCCTTGTTCTTGTCGAAGGTCGAGTTCTCGACCAGCATCCAGCCGCCGGAGTTGGAGCCCGAGTAGCCGAGCGAGCTGTACTCCGCCCACGCGTGGTCGATCGTCTGATGACAGATCTGCGAGCAGGCGCCGATGTAATAGCCGGAGTCGCTGAAGTTGCTGGCGTAGGTCTGGTCCCAGGTGCCGCCGCTCCAGTTGCTCGAGAAGATCCCGTACTGCGCCGCGGTCGAGTCGCCGCCGTAGTAATAGCTGGTGGCGTTCAGGTAGGAGCCCCAGTACCCGTAGCCGCCGACCTTGCCGCTGCCGGCGCCGCCGTTCCACCAGATCTCGTTCCCGGTCTCCCCGTCACCGTTGTTCCCGGCGAGGAAGTTGCAGGCCGTCAGGTTCTCGATCGAGACGTTCGCGGCCTTCCAGATCATGATCCCGTTGAGGCCGGCGTGGCCGCCCTTGCCGCTCGGACCGAAGTTCTGGGCCGAGGCCTTGGAGCTGCAGGTGGAGGACCCCGGCTTGGTGCCGTCGACGATCACCGTGTTGCGGTTCATCCCTCTCAGGATGATGTTCTTCTTCGTGATCAGGATCCCGGAGGGGAAGCGCGGATGACCGGCCGGCGCCTTGTAGCTCGAAGTCTTGTAGTCCCCCGGTCCGATCAGGATCGTGTCGCCGGGCTTGGCCGCGTTGACGGCTGCCTGAATCGTCTTGTACTGGCCCTTGATCCCGTGGTAGCTGCCGACGAGCAGCACCTTGGCGCCCGCGGCCGGCGCGAATATCGCGGCCAGCGCGGTCGCGAGAGACGCTATTACGACACGGCGCATCCGGTGGTCTCCTCTCTCTCCGTTGTACGGCCCTTCCCCGGCGAGCCGGATCCTACCTGTTCCTCCTGGTCGCGGCGGGTCGGCGCGCGGCAGTGCCGCCGAGTATTCGCTAGGCCCCGGGATCCAGGTCGAACACGACCCCCGCGATCTCGATCTCGTCGCCGGGCTCGAACCCCTGCTCCTCCAGCGCCCGGATCACTCCGATCCCTTTCAGCCGCCGTTCGAGGTGGGCGAGGGCGTCCTCGTTCTCGAGGTCGTAGCGCGCGATCAGGCGCTCGATACCCGCGCCGTCGACGCGGTAGCTGTGCGCGCTCGTCTTCTCGATCGAGTACGAGCGCTCGGCCGCGGGACGGAACGTGCGGTGCTCGGCGAGATCCTCGAGCTCGGCCCTGGCGCCGGCGTGCGGCTCCTCGATGGGCACGGTGCTCGCGAGGAGCACCTTCAGCTCCTCGATGCCCGTCCCCGCGACCGAAGAGGTGACGATCACGGGGACGCCCGGCCCCAGGCGGTCTCTCCAATCCACTTGCGCTGAGACCGCGAGCCGCTGCTCGACGAGGTCCGCCTTGGAGAGCGCCAGGATCCGCGGCAGCGTTGCGAGCCTCGGGTCGTGGGCGGCGAGCTCGCGCTCGACCGTTTCGTAGTTGGCCTCCGGCTCGGACCCGTCCAGCGGGCTCAGGTCGAGGACGTGAACGAGGACCCTGGTCCGCTCGACGTGCGCCAGGAACTCGTGACCCAGCCCCGCGCCGGTGCTCGCGCCTTCGATCAGACCAGGGATGTCCGCAATCACGAGCTGCCGTTCGTCCAGCTCGATCGTGCCGACTGCCGGCTCGAGGGTCGTGAACGGGTAGTCGGCGACCTTTGGGCGCGCCCGCGTGAGACGGCTGAGCAGCGAGGATTTGCCGGCGTTCGGGAGGCCAACCAGGCCGACGTCGGCGATCAGCTTCAGTTGCAGCGTCAGCCAGCTCTCCTCACCCGGCAGTCCGCGTTCGGAGAAGCGTGGGGTCTGGTGCGTCGGGCCCGCGAAGCGTTTGTTGCCGCGACCTCCCGACCCGCCGCGCGCGACCCTCGCGCGCTGGCCCGGTTTGGTCAGGTCGTGACGCGTCCCCGCTCGTTCCACCAGCACCTCGGTGCCGGGGGGGACAGGGATCTCGAGCGTCTCCCCCTTCGCCCCGTGCCGCAGCGCCCCCTGTCCGTGGCCGCCCCGCTGCGCCTTGAAATGCGAGCTTCGCCGGAAGCGCTCCAGGTCCCGCAGCGAGTCGTCGCAGACCAGCACCACGTCCCCGCCGCGCCCACCGTCGCCGCCGTCCGGGCCACCCTTCGGGACGTGCGCCTCCCGCCGGAAGCTGAGGCAGCCGTTGCCCCCCGCGCCGGCTTGGACGTGGATTCGCGCGTGATCCTGCATGCGAATGATCCTGACACGCCCGGCGCGGGACGCTTCTCACGCAGCCCGCGCGCGTTCGCCCTTGACGTCGGCGGCGATCAGCTCGGGCGTCAGCCTCAGCTGGTCGTCGGTGTACCGGAATACCGGGTAGCCGGCGAGGCGCAGCTTCAGCTCGCGGCGGCGGTCGTTCTCGATCCTCGCCTTGGTTGCGTGCGACGGATCGCCGTCGATCTCGACCACCAGGCGTTGGTCTCGCCAGAACGCGTCGACCAGTTCCCCCTCGACCCGCACGTTGAACTCGGGCACCGGGATTCCGTAGGTCTCACACAGGTACAGGAAGCGGCGCTCGAGCTCACTGCGGGTGCGGGCGATCTGCGGCTGGTGGCGCTCGAGCGCCCGGCGCAAGTTCGCGCTGCCCTTGCGGCCTCGCCCGAGCATCGACTCGATCTCCTCGAGATTCAGCACGCCCTTGAACTCGGCGTCGGCGAGGGCGTGCCGGATGCGGTTCAGGGGCGCCTCGGCCGCGAAGTCGACCAGGGTCTGGGTGACGGAGGTGACGGGCAGGCCTTTATGCCAGGTGCGCTCGACGGTCCGCCGGCAGTGAACGCGTATCCCCCGGATGCCACGGTGCCTGGCGGGAGTGCTCACCTCGATCCGGCGGTACTTGCGGTCGGTCAGTCCGAGCCATGAGAGCGCGGTGGCGTGGCTGAGCATGGATCCCGAACCGGCGTAGAGGAGCGCCGCGGCCAGCTTGCCCTCGTAGCTGGGCGCGGCATGACCTACGGCGTAAACGCCAGGAAGGACGCGCTGGAGGTATCCCTCCTCCACCCAGCGCCCGATCGTGGTCGTACCGATCCCTCGATCGACCAACTGCCGCCAGCTCACACGGCCGAATTGCCGCGCCGCGAGCCCGCCGACGCGAACTTTGGCATTTTGGTCCCGAGGGGTGGGTTCGATTTGCCATCGTTCGGACATGGGGGCACCGTGACACCAAACGTGTAACGCAACAAGACGCGATCACGTAAAAAAGCTGTGCCAACTAGCCGGAGCGCCTAGGCTTGCCGCATGACGATCCTGTCCGATTTCAAGAAGTTCCTGCTGCGCGGGAACGTCGTCGACCTGGCCGTGGCGGTCGTGGTCGGGACGGCGTTCGCGGCAGTGGTCAAGGCGCTGGTGGCCGACCTCCTCACGCCGATCATCGCGCTGATCTTCGGCAAGTCGAACTTCGAGGACCTCTCGTTCACCATCAACAGCAGCCACTTCCTCTACGGCGACTTCATCAACGCTCTGATCACGTTCCTGTCGATCGCGGCGGCGGTGTTCTTCTTCGTGGTCCAGCCGGTCAACGTGTTGATGGCGCGCCGGAGCAAGGAGGTGCCGGACGAGAAGGAATGCCCCGAGTGCACGACCTCGATCCCGATCCGGGCGCGCCGGTGCCCGCAGTGCACGGCCGTCCTGTCGGAGGGGTCGGCCGGCGTGTGAGGGCGGCTAGCTGTCGGACTCGGGCGCCGGGACGACCGAGATCACGCGCCCGCGGCGGCCGCGGGTGAACGCCACCATGCCGGGGCTGCGCGCGTAGATCGTGTCGTCCTTGCCGATGCCGACGCCGTCGCCCGGCTTGAAGCGGGTACCGCGCTGACGGACGATGATCTCGCCGCCCGTGACCGCTTGGCCGGCGAAGACCTTGACGCCGAGGCGCTTGGCGTTCGAGTCGCGGCCGTTGCGGGACGAGCCGAGACCCTTCTTATGAGCCATTGTCGGTCTCCTTCTGCGCGGTGCGCTTGCGCGGCCGAGCGGCCGGCTTCGCCTCCTCCGCGCGAGCGGCCGGCTTCGCCTCCTCCGCGCGAGCGGCCGGCTTCGCCTCCTCCGCGCGAGCGGCCGGCGTCGCCTCCTCCGCGGGGGCCTTCCCCTCCGCAGCGGCGGCGGCCTTCGCCCGCGAGCGCGCCCGCGCCGCGGCGAGCTTGATCCCGGTGACCTCCAGACGCGTGAGCTCCTGGCGGTGGCCGTTGCGGCGCTTGTAGCCGTGCTTGGGCTTGAACTTGACGATGCGGAGCTTCGGTCCGCGTTCGTGGGCGACGACGCGGGCCTGCACGGTCACCCGGGAGAGGCCGTCGCCGTCCACGACGTCGCCACCGTCCACGTAGAGCAGGGGCTGCAGGGCGACCGTGTCCCCATCGGAATCGGGCAGGCGCTCGACGAGCAGGGACTGGCCCTCCTCGACGCGGTACTGCTTGCCACCTGTCTTGACGATCGCGTACATGAAGCTCACTCCGAGGCGGTCGTGCCGGACTTGGCCCGAGCGCCGGAACGGCGCCGTCCGCCTCTGCGGCCACGACGCCGATTCTTCGATTCTAGGGCATCCTCGGAGTCATCTGGCGCCGAGCCGGCGGGAACGTCGACGAGCGAGGCGACCGCTTGCGTGCGCCCGACCTCGTCGATCCGCACCAGGTGCTTCTGGCCGACGTAGGGCCCGCCGCCGGTGACGGCGATGATGTAGCCGTCGACCTTGGCCACGGCGTCCCCGGCGCTGTACATGTGCGGCTCGACGATCTCGACGTGCGCCTCCTCGCCCTCGCGGAAGGGGAGCGCCCGCTCGAGGACCTGGTCGCGAGTGCCCTCGAGCAGGACCGCGAAGTGCTCCAGCGGCAGCCCCTCCGAGCCCTCGAAGTGAAACCACTTGCCGGTCTGCTCCTCGATCGCCTGCAGCACCCGCGCGCCGTCCCGCGTGAACTCGGCACTGACGCGGGGGTTCATCTGGATCAGCACCGCCTCCTCGGAGACCTCCTTCGCGACGTCGCGCATCCGGCGCTCGAACTCGATCGCGATCGTCTCCTCGGACTTGATCACGCCCTCGCCCTCGCAGGTGGGGCATGGCCGCGTCATGATCTCGCGGACGCCGTCGGTGACGTTCTGGCGGGTCATCTCGACCAGCCCGAGCGGCGAAATCTCAACCACGAAGGTCTTTGTACGGTCCTCGTCGAGCGCCTGGCGCAGTGTCTTGAGCACCGCGTCGCGGTTGCGCGCCCGCGCCATGTCGATGAAGTCGATGACGATGATCCCGCCGATGTCGCGCAGGCGCAGCTGCCGGACGACCTCGTCGGCGGCCTCGAGGTTGGTCTTGGTGATGGTGTCCTCGAGCCGGGCGCCCTTGCCCCGGCCGATGAACGAGCCGGAGTTGACGTCGATCACCGTCAGCGCCTCGGCGTAATCGATCATCAGATAGCCGCCACTCGGGAGGTCCACCCGGCGCGAGAGGGTCGACGCGAGCACCTCCTCCACTCCGAAGGCCTCGAACAGCGGCGTCTCCTCCTCCCACAGCTCGACGTGCTCGACCAGCTCGGGCGCCGTACGCGAGAAGAACGAGACCAGGCGGTGATGCTGCTTGGGGTCATCGACGACCGCGCGCTCGAACGCCGCGGAGAAGATGTCCCGCACCACGCGGACCGACAGGTCGGCCTCCTGGAAGACGAGCGCGGGCGCGGTGGTCTCCGCGACGCGCTTCTCCAGCACCTCGCCGAGCTTGAACAGGTAGAGGAGCTCGCGCTCGAGATCGGCGCGCATCGCCCCGTGGGCGGCGGTGCGGATGATCACCCCGGCGCCCTTGAGATCGAGCTTGGCGGCCTCCTTGCGCAGCCGCTCGCGCTCGCCGTCGTCGAGCCGGCGGGAGACGCCCACGCCCTCGCCGTAGGGCGCATAGACCATGTAGCGCCCGGCGATCGTGAGGTCCATCGAGAGCCGCGCGCCCTTGGTCTTCAATGGGTCCTTGACGACCTGGACGACGATGTCCTGGCCGGGCTTGAGCATGTCGGTGATCTGGCGCGAATCGCGGCCGCTGCCGCGGCGCGGGGCCTCGACGCCTGGCATCACGATCTCGTCGACGTGCAGGAATCCGTTCTTCTCGAGGCCGATGTCGACGAATGCCGCCTCCAGGCCCGCCAGCACGTTGTCGACGCGGCCCTTGTAGATGTTGCCGACGATCGAGCGGGCGCCGCGGCGCTCCAGGTAGAGCTCGGCGACGTGGTAGCCGGCGGTGGGGCGGGCCGGACGGCGCCGACTGCGACCGCGTCCCGCTGACCGGGCGCCAACGGTCCCGGTCGCCTCGAGCAGCGCAACGCGGGTCTCTCCGCGGTCAACGCTGACCAGTACTTGCTTCTTCAATTGTCTTCAGTCCTTTGTGAAAGCTCGTGCCGCGCCCGTCAGTGGACGGCGCAGCGTTTTGAAATCGGCCCGCGACCGCACCACGGCGGCGCGGCTCCAGCAGCGTCCGCGCACCCGTGGGGTCGCGGTCGGCGTGTCGTTCCGGCACCCGGTGCAATCGCAGTTGCCATCTACGTTACAAACCCTCGCGTCTTTCCGGCGGTCGCGATCCGCGCCTGGATGTGGATCGATTGCAATAGACCGATCGCGATGAAGGTGACGATCACGGATGAGCCGCCGTAGGAAAGCAGCGGCAGCGGCACGCCGGTGATCGGCATGATGCCGATCGTCATACCCACGTTCACGAACACCTGGAACATCAGCATCGCCAGGATTCCCCCGGCGATCAGCGTTCCGTAGAGGTTCTTGGACATCGTCAGGATCCGCAAGGCGCGCCATATCAAAAGCGCGTACAGGGACAGCACCAGCGCCGCGCCGACGAAGCCGTAGGTCTCGCCGACCGCCGCGAAGATGAAGTCCGTGTCGTTTGCGGGCAGGTAGTTCAGCTTGGTCTGGGTCGCGTTGAGCCCCCGGCCGGTCTTCTCGCCCGAGCCGATCGCGATCTCCGATTGAAGGATGTTGTACGTGCTCGCGCGGGGGTCGTGAGACGGGTTGAGGAACCCGGTCAGGCGCTGCACCTGATAGGGCTTGAGCACGTGGAAGCCCATCGCCGGCGCGCCCGCGAGAACCATCGCGATCGCCACCGCGAACAGCGCCACGAGCCCCGTCAGCTGCTTCCACGAGGTCCCCGCGACGAACAGCATCATGAACCCGACGGCGACGTAGACCATGCCCGTGCCGAGGTCCGGCTGGGGGATCACGATCAGCGCCGGCACGAGCGCGAGCAGCATCACCCGCGCGGTCGTCCGGCGCTCCTGCAGGCGGCGCGAGCGATCGACGGCGAACGCCGCGAGCGCGGCGATCAGCAGGATCTTGCCGAACTCCGAGGACTGCACCTGGAAGAACGGCAGCGGGATCCAGCGACGGGAGCCGTTGACCGCTGGCATCCCGAACACGATGATGTTCAGGGCGATCATCAGCCCGTAGAGCACGTACTTGTACTCGCGCAGCCGCGAGTAGTCGATCCGCGACAGCACGAGGGCGACCAGCAATCCGATGCCCGCATAGATCGCCTGGCGCTTGACGTAGTAGGTCGGATCGCCGGGGATCGCCCCCGCGGTCGCGCTGTGCAGGATCTCCAGCGAGCACGCCACGAGCCCGACGGCGCCCAGCAGCAGGACCGGATCGAACAGCAGCAGCACGCGGGGGCGCGCGACCGGCGTGTCCTCGACCGGCTGGATGGGTGTCGCGGTGCTCATCACGTCCGGCTCACAGTGTCTTGGACGATCCGGCGACGTACTGGCCGCGCTTGCCGAGGAACCACTGCGAGAGGATCTGGCGCGCGGCGGGCGCGGCCGCGGAGGCGCCGAAGCCGCCCTGCTCGATCCAGACCACGACCACGATCGGGGTGCCGGTCGCCCAGGACGGGACGAAGCACGCGTACCACGAGTAGTCCTGCTGGCCCGAGTACTGCGCGGTTCCGGTCTTGCCGTAGACCATCTCGGGGAAGCCGGCGAACACGTCGGCCGAGGTTCCGCCCGGCGCCGAGGCGGCCTCCCGCAGACCCTCGCGGATCGTCTGCAGATAGGTCGGGTTGATCGGGATGTGCCGCGCCGGCGGCGGGTTGATCCGCTGCAGGACCGTCCCGTTGGGCTCCTCGACGTCGAGCCCGAGATGCGGGGTCACGATCGTGCCGCCGTTCTCGAGCGCCGAGTAGACGACCGCCAGCTGCAGCGGCGTCACCTGGACGTCGCCCTGTCCGACCGCGAGGTTGATGTTGTCCCCGATCGACCAGGGGCGGCCGTCGGCGATCCCGCAGCTGGGCACGCGGCGCTTGCGCTCGCAGTTGAGCTCGACCTGGTCGATCGCGGCCCGCCACTTCGGCGTGGGCAGGTTTCCGGAGACCTCGCCGCCGAGGTCGATCCCGGTCTTGCGGCCGATCCCGAAGCTGCTGGCCCACTGGTCCAGGGGACCGCCCAACGGGTGGGCGACCGGGTCGGCGTTGGTCAGCGCCCCGAGGTTGTAGAAGAAGTCGTCGGAGGAGACGCGGATCGCGTTGACCAGGTCCAGCACGCCGTCGACCGCGCCGCCCGCGTTGTGGCGGCACTGGCCGCTGATGCAGAACTGGCCGGTGTCGTCGTAGGTGTCGCCAACCGACCACACTCCGCTCTGCAGCGCCGCTGTCGCCGTGATCGGCTTGAACGTCGAACCGGTCGGGCCGGCGCTCTGGATCGCGCGATTGATCAGCGGGAAATTGCTCGCCGGGCTGTTCAGCTGGGCGTAGGTGGCCTCGGAGATCGCCTTGGCGAAGTCATTGGGGTCGAACGACGGATTGGAGCCCATCGCGTAGACCTCGCCGTTCTGCGGGTTCATCGCGACGAACGCGCCGCCGTCGGCGGGCGGGTTGTTGGCGATCGACTGTGCGATCGCCTGCTCCCCGGCCTCCTGGAGCCTGATGTCGAGCGACAGCCGGAGGTTGTGCCCCGCGGTCGGCGCCGCCTTGGTCAGGTTGCCGGTGAATCGCCCGAGCGCGTCGACCGAGATCTTCTCGGCACCGTCCAGGCCGCGCAGGTAGCGGTCGTAGTAGTACTCGAGCCCGCTCTGGCCGACGATCGCGTTCTTCGACGCGCCTCGGTAATGGCTCGCCTTGACCTCCGCGGGGCTGATCGGACCGACCGTGCCGAACAGCTGCGCCGCGACGTCGTGCAGCGGATAGTCGCGGATGTAGGCCTGCTGGACGCTGACGCCGGGGTAAGCCTCCTGGCGCTCGGCCAGGTAGTACTGGATGTCTGGGAGCACGTCGGTCTTGACCGTCACGTTTGCGTAGGGCAGCAGCGCCTGCTGCTGGGCGACGTCGCATCCGATCGCCGAGAGGCGCACCGTCACCGGTGGGTTGAGCGCGACCTTGCATCGCTTGCGGGCGGTCGGCATGCCGAGCACGTGGGCGAGGCGCCAGAACAGCTGGGCGTCCTTCACCGGCGGACGCGTGATCTGCGAGAACTGGAGCGGGACGGGCAGATCTGGGGGCGAGATCTGCACGTCGAGCGCCTGCTTGGAGTCGACGAGGAGGTTCCCGCCGCGGTCCAGGATGTCGCCGCGGGGGGCGGCGATCGCGAGCTGCCGGGTGCGGTTGGTCTGCGCCTGGGCCAGGTACTGGTCGCCCGAGAGGACCTGCAGGAACCACAGGCGGAAGAAGATGATCGCGAACATCGCGAGCGCGAAGGTGCCGATCGCGGCGACCCGGAACGCGAGCTGCGGGGTGAGCGGGGGCCGGCGGTCTTCGGGAAGCTGGATCATCGGGCCGGGAGGTCCGCTTCCGGGAGCTGGATCATCGGGACGCGCACGTGGTCAGAGCGAGGAGCGGGGGATCGGTCCGAGGCGCTCGGAGGGTCGCTGGAGGGGGCTGAGCCCGCCCGTGGTGTAGGCGCGGCGCCGGCGCCGGCGCGGGTCTTCCGGCAGCGCGGGCTGCACGAATCGCCGCACGAACGCGTACACCGGCAGCGCGATCAGCGTGTTGACGAGCACGGTGATCACGATCTGCTGGAGCAGCAGGAAGCTCACCGGGGCATCGACGCCGAGCAGGAACTGGATCACGGCCATGCCGAGCCCGGCGAATGCGGTCGCGGCGGCGCCGAGCGCGAGTGGCACGAGACCGTGCGAGGGATCGCGCAGCTCGCGGATGCGTCCGGCCCAGTAGCCGATCGCGATGTACAACAGCGATGTGACGCCGAGCGTCTGCACGAACACGAGGTCGACGAGCAGGCCGGTGCCGAAGCCCATCATCGCGCCCGGCATCGAGCCCGCGAGCAGCCCGACGGACATCACCACCAGCGTGGTGAGGTCGGCGCTCACGCCGAAGATCGAGATCTGCGAGATCGCCGCCTGCTGGATGACGACCGTGAGGAACGCGATCGCCGCGAGCCGCAGCGGCAGGTTCAGTCGATTCACGGCACCTGCGCCCGCACGTTGGCCGGATGCGGCGTGGTCAGGATCTGCACGATGTCCACGTGCCGGAGGTCGGCCGACGGCGAGACCTGGACCTCGCCGTTGTTGAGCAGGTCGTTGACGTTGACGGGGTTGGGGATCCTCCCGATCGGGATCCCCTGCGGGTACAGCGAGCTGATCGACCGGTTCTGGGGATCGGTGAAGCCGGCGGTGACGACCTCCTGCCCGGGCTGGATCTGCGCGTGCTGGTTGAGGTCCTGGAGGAGCAGCAGGTTGGGGTTGCCGACGTCGGGCACGAGCAGCCCGGTGTCGCCGGCGGAGTCCTGTACCTGTGCGGCGACGGCATAGGAGGAGGCGGTGATCAGCGTCACGATCGACACCGTGGGATCGACGGTCGAGACCTTGCCGACCAGCGCCCCGTTGCCGACCACCGGGTCACCGAGGTGAACGCCGTCGTCGGAGCCCTTGTTGACCTCGATCGTCGAGTACCACAGGCTGGGGTCGCGACTGATGACCTGCGCGCTGACCGCGTGGAAGGCGTTGATGCCGAGCGTGTTGTCCAGGCCGACCTCCCGGGAGAGCTGCGCGTTCTGGATCTGCGCTTCCTTGAGCTGCGCGACCTGCGCCTGGAGCTGCTGGTTCTCCTTGCGCAGCAGCGAGTTCTGCGACTTGGCGTGCAGCGTGGAGGAGAACCAGCCCGCGATGTCGCGCACCGGGGTGAGCACCTTGCTGGCGCCCTCCTGGACCGGCGAGAGGACCTCGACGATCCCGCGCTGCACGGTGTGCAACGGGCTGTTGGGCGACTCGCCGAAGTAGTCCGTCAGCAGGATCAGGGAAACGACGACGAGCAGCGCGAGTACCGCGCGCCGTCGCCGGACTTGCTTGTCATGCACGGGGTGGATTTCTCCAAGTTCTTGCTCCGAGCGGCCTCAGGCCTCGCGCCTGAAACCTATTACCGGCGTCGCCGGTTCCGTGAATTCTTGCTCGAACGGTGGATCGCTTCGAATTCCTCCAACGACCTTCCCGAGCCGACGGCCACACACGTGAGCGGCGACTCGGCGAGGTGGGCGGGCATCTGCGTCTCGTGACGCAACCGCTCCTCGAGTCCCTGTAGCAGCGAACCGCCTCCGGCCAGCATGATGCCACGATCCATGATGTCGGAGGCGAGCTCCGGCGGCGTGCGATCGAGCGTCTCCTTGACGGCATCGATGATCTGCGAGACGGGCTCCTCCAGAGCCCCGCGGATCTCCTCGCTGGTGAGCACGACGGTCTTGGGGAGCCCCGAGACCATGTCGCGGCCGCGGATCTCCGCCTGGACCTCTTCCCCCATCGGGAACGCCGAGCCGATCTCGAGCTTGACCTCCTCGGCGGTCTGCTGCCCGATCAGCAGCTTGTACTCCCGCTTGACGTAGTTGATGATCGCCTCGTCGAGCTCGTCGCCGCCGACCCTGATCGACTGCGAGACAACGATCCCGCCGAGGGAGATCACCGCCACCTCGCTGGTGCCGCCGCCGATGTCGACGACCATCGAGCCGGTCGGCTCGCCCACCGGCAGCCCGGCGCCGATCGCCGCGGCCATCGGCTCCTCGATCAGGTAGGCCTGCCGCGCACCCGCCGAGAGGCAGGCCTCCTCGACGGCGCGCTTCTCGACTCCCGTCACCCCGGAGGGCACGCAGACGACGACGCGAGGATGCGCCCACCGGTTCTGGTGGACCTTCTGGATGAAGTGCCGCAGCATCTCCTCGGTGACCTCGAAGTCGGCGATGACCCCGTCCTTCAAAGGCCGGATCGCGGAGATCGTCCCCGGCGTGCGGCCGAGCATTCGCTTGGCCTCGATGCCGACGGCGTGCACCTCGCCGGTGCGCGAGTCGACCGCCACGACACTCGGCTCGGAGAGCACGATGCCGCGCCCGCGGACGTACACGAGCGTGTTGGCGGTGCCGAGGTCGACGGCCATGTCGCGGCCGCCGAAGCCTGTCAGGTACGTAAAGAAGCCCATGCGTGTTGAGGTAGGAGGAAGCGGCGGACGGCAGGGCGAGTAACGGGGTGGGCCGCGCACCGGCCACGCTCCGTCCGCGGGTGAGTGTACCGGACCCCGGCGCGGCGACACCGGCCGGGCAGGGCGAGCGCAAGCGACGAAAAATCGCTGGAAAATGCCTAAGCGCGAGGTAAATGGCGCACCCGGTGGCGAGCCCCGAACCGGTCCGACTCTCGCCGCCGCCGGCGCTCCTACGCCCAGACGAACGGCGGGTAGGCCTCGGTCGCCCACCACGTGTAGAGCGTCACCCGCGAGGACCAGCGCAACGAGATCGTGACCGCGTCGAACAGCCCCTGGGGATAGCGCCCGGTGATCAGGATCGCGAACCACGCGAAGATCGAGGCGAACCACGCGACGATGGCGATCACGATCAGGGCGAGGTCGGCGGGGATCGCCAGCAGCCAGTGCACGAGCGGGCGCCACCGCGCGATTCGCGGCGGATAGTCGACCTGCAGCCGCACGGGGTAGCTCGGGTCGTCCTCCAGGGTGAACGGCGGGTAGCGATCGGTCTGCAGGAACAGGTAGGCGGCGACCCGCGAGCGCCAGCGCTCGAATCCGACCAGGAAGCTGAACATCCCCTCCGGGTAGCGCCCGGTGAACAGCACCGCGAGGAACGACACGATCAGGATCACGTAGGAGACGATCCCCAGCAGCCACAGGGCGACCAAGTGCGGTATCGCCAGCAGCCACTTGACGAAGATCAACAGGCGGCTCAAGCGGTCCGGATAGTCGATTTCGAGCCGGACCGGATAGGCCGGGTTGGGTGGAGTCATTCAGCGCCCTCCTCGAGCAGTTGGAAGCCGGCCAAATCTAATCGACCGCGCCGAACCGGACACGCGCGAACCTTGTCGATTTCCGGCTCGTATGCGTCCATAAATCGACAAAGTTCGGGTTAGGCGCAGAGTAACCATGGGGCCAGTTGCAGGAGCGTCGCAGCCGGGAGCCCGACCACGTTGAGGTAATCCCCCTCGATCCGGGTCACCAGCGCCGCCCCGCGTCCCTGGATCGCGTAGCCGCCGGCGCGCTCGCGCCACTCGCCGCCGGCGACGTAGCGCTCGATTAGCGCGTCGGACAGCGAGCGGAACTCGACGACGGTCGTCTCGGCCGCGGTGCGCGCGTGACCGGAATCGATCAGGCAGACGCCGCTGATCACGGCATGCCGGCGACCGGACAGCGCCCGCAGTGTCTCCCGCGCTTGCGATCTCGTCCGCGGGCTTGCCGTAGATCTTCGGGCCGGCCGCGACCACCGTGTCCACGCCGAGCACGACGGGACGCGGGCCGGACGGGGGCGCCCGATCGTCGGCGTGGGCAACGGCCGGCGCGTCGGCCACCGCGGACGCCTTGCGGTAGGCGTTCTCGACCGCCACCTCCCCCGGCGGTCCCGCCTCGAGCTCCTCCACGCCCTCGGGCACGTGGACCGAGAACTCGATCCCGAGCTGCTCGAGGATCGCCCGCCGCTGCGGCGAGCGCGAGGCCAGGATCAGCCGGCGAGGTCCGGGAAGAACAGCCCCACCTCGCGCGCGGCCGACTCGGGCGAGTCCGAGCCGTGGACCATGTTCTGCCCGACGGCGATCGCGTAGTCGCCGCGGATCGAGCCGGGGCTCGCCTCGACCGGGTTGGTCGCGCCGATCACCTGCCGGGCGGCCACGACGGCCTGCTCGCCCTCGAGCACCATCGCAACCAGCGGGCCCGAGGTGATGAACTCGACCAGCTCGCCGTAGAACGGCTTGCCCTCATGCTCGGCGTAGTGGCGCTCGGCCAGCTCGCGGCCCATCGTCAGCAGCTGCAGCGCGACCAAGCGCAGGCCCTTGCGCTCGAACCTGGCGATGATCTCGCCCGTCAGGTTGCGCGCGAAGGCATCGGGCTTGACGAGGATGAGCGTGCGCTCCATGTTGCGGCCGGCTCCCTTCGGGGCGGAATCGATTTACGAAAGCCTGTCAGGCGCCGGCGGAGCGCTTCGCTCCGCGCGGCTGGGCGCCGGCGAGGGATCGGCGAACCCGCTGGTCCGCTCCGCGCGGCTGGCGGCCGGGCTCGGCTCCGCGTATCCCGAGGCGCCCGCTACCGTCTCGGCGCTGTCGCGCCGCCGGCGCGCCCGGCGCGGCGAGGACGGCACCGCTCCGATCTCCGACTCGCAATACGGGCAGATCTTCCAGCCCGGATCGAGCGGCTTGCCGCATGTCTGGCAGGGATCCTTGAGCTTGCGCAGGCAGCTCGGGCACCGCAGGAAGTCCCTTTCCACCTCGAAGTCGCAGTGCGGGCAGAGGTGATACCCGAACTCCGCGAGGCGCGCCTCGGCCGCCTGCATCTCGAGCTCGCGCTCGCGCACGTCGTCGAGGTACTCCGGCGGCCGCACGATCATGTAAACGAGCGTCCCCACGAACGGGAACAGCGACGCCGCGGTGGCGCATCCGACGAGCAGCGGATCGGCGATCCGCCGACGTGCGTCGGCGTAGGTCCAGTAGAGCAGCGCGAGCCAGACCACGGCCAGGAACAGGATGACCAGCTCGACGACCAGGCTGACCGTGCTGTTGCTGATGCCGAAGATCTTCGCTTCTACGAGCATTAGCTGAGCGAGTGTAGTGATGTGCGTGGTCGGAATCGCCGTCTGTAGTCGGATGACCCGTTACAGGAACACCCGGCCGAACAGGTAGCCGATCCCGAAGAACACCAGGATCACCACGGCGACGATCAGCGCCACGAGGCCGATCATCGTCAGGAGCGTCGGTTGGTCGTCGCGCTCGTTCACAGCATCGATGCTCGCGCCGCGCCCGCGGGGCGCAGCAGATCGGCGACCAGATAGATCGAGCCCGTCGCGATCACCAGCCCCCCCGCGCCCGCGAGCTCACGCGCGCGAGCGACGGCGGCGCGCGGGTCCCGAACCACGAAGGTACGTGCGCACCCGACCTGGTGCGCGAGCGATTGCAGAGTCGGCGGAGGCAACGCCCGTGGATTCTGACTGCTGGTGAGCACGAGCGCACCGCAGACGGGCGCGAGCGAGGACAGCATGCCGGCCGCGTCCTTGTCGTCGAGGATCGAGACGACGCCGACGACCGGGCCCTCGCCGGCGGCGAGCTCCGGCAGCGACTCCGCGAGCGCGGCGATGCCGTCGGGGTTGTGGGCGCCGTCGAGCAGCGTCAGCGGCTCGCTGTCCACGATCTGCAGCCGGCCCGGCACCCGCACGGACGCAGCCGCGGCGGCGAGCGCCTCCTCGTCCAGGGCGCCCAGGTACGCCTCGGCGGCGGTCCTGGCAGTCGCGAAGTTGCGACGCTGGAACGCTCCCAGCGCGCCGACCGGCACGCCCGGCTCCCGTCCGGCCCACACGACCGAGGCGCCTCGCTCGGCCGCAACCCGCTCGGCGACGGCGACCGCGTCCGGATTCAACCCGTGGCCGAGCACCAGCACGGACCCTGGCTGCACGACGTCGAGCTTCTCGCCGGCGATGTCGGTGATCGTCGGGCCGAGCCAGCGCGTGTGCTCGAGCCCGACGCTGGTCAGCACCTGCACCGAGGAGGGGATCACGCTGGTCGCGTCGTAGCGCCCGCCGAGCCCCGCCTCGATCACCGCCACCTGCACCCCCCGGCGCGCCAGCTCCGAGTAGGCGGCGGCGGTCAGCGCCTCGAACTGGGTGACCTGGTCGTCGGGCTCGAGCGAGCGGTTGACGAGCTCGGCGGCGTGGGCCGCGCGCTGGACCGCGGCCGCGAACCCCGCCGGATCCAGATCCCGGTCGTCGATCCGGATCCGCTCGCCGAACGAGACGAGATGCGGCGAGAGGTATGAGCCGGTCCGCAGCCCGTGGCGGCGCAGCACAGCCGCGATCATCCGCACCGTCGAGGACTTGCCGTTGGTCCCGACGACGTGGATCGAGTCGAACTGCCGCTCGGGATGTCCGAGCGCGGTCATCAGCCGGCGCATGCGGTCCAGGCCGAACCGCATCCCGAACAGCTCGAGCGAGAGCAGGTAGCGCTCCGCCTCCTCAGGGCTCCACCCGCCGCTCACAGCGCCTCCAGCTCCGCGCGCAGACGCGCGAGCTTCTCGCGCTCCGCCTGCACGACCTCGGCCGGCGCCCGCTCCACGAACCCGGCGTTCGCGAGCTTGGCCTCCGAGCGCGAGATCTCATCCCCGAGCTTGGCGCGCCGCGCCGCGCGGCGCCGCTGCGCACCCTCCAGGTCGAGGTCCTCGCTCCCCAAGATCTCGACCGTGCCGCCGGGGACCGGCAGCGACGCGACCGGGTCCCCCCCATCCTCGCCGAACGCGACCCGCGCCAGCCGCGCGATGTGCTCGCGCGTGTCCTCGTACCCGCCGGCGTCCAAACGTGCGGCGAGCGTCGCGCTCGCCTTCACGCCGGCGAAGTCGCGCCAGGCCCGGAGCGCCTGCACGGCGTCGATCGCGCGGCGCAGGGAAGCCTCGGCGTCCTCGTCGAGCGAGGTCGCCTCCTCGGGGATGCCCGCCGCCAGGAGCCCCTCCGCGCCGGGGATGAAGCTGTAGATCTCCTCCGTCGCGAACGGGATGATCGGGTGCGCGAGCGCGAGCGTCTGCGTCAAGACGTGCAGCAGCGTCGCCGCGAGCTCCGGCTCGCCGGCCCGCAGCCGCGGCTTGACCAGCTCGAGGTACCAGTCGCACAGCTCGCCGTAGACGAAGTCGTAGAGCGCGAGCGCGGCGTGGGCGAAGTCGTAGCGCTCGATCCGGCCGCGGACCTCGGACTTGGCGCGCTCGAGCCGCGAGAGGATCCAGCGGTCCTCGACGGTCGCGGGCGTCGCCGCCGGCCGCGCCGCGTCGTCGACCGACGTGAGCACCAGCCGCGCCGCGTTCCACAGCTTGTTCGTCAGCTGCAGGCCCTGGGCGAGCCGCTCCTCGGAGAAGCTGACGTCCTGCGCGGAGGACATCGCCAGCAGCCCCCAGCGCACCGCGTCGGCGCCGTACGCCGGAAAACGCCCTCCCTGGGCGAACGCCGGCGGACGCTCGCCGCCTTGCACCAAATCCAGCGGGTCGATCCCCGTGCCGAGCGACTTGGACATCCTCCGCCCGTCCGGCGCGTGGATGATCGAGTGCACGTAGACGTCGTGGAACGGGAGCTCCCCGGTGAACTCGACGCCCATCATGATCATCCGCGCGACCCACAGGAAGATGATGTCCCGCCCCGTGACGAGCACGTCGGTGGGATAGAAGGCGCGCAGCGCCGGGGTCTGATCGGG
Source organism: uncultured Solirubrobacterales bacterium (assembly GCA_963849285.1). Taxonomy (GTDB): domain Bacteria; phylum Actinomycetota; class Thermoleophilia; order Solirubrobacterales; family Solirubrobacteraceae; genus Palsa-465. The sequence continues at coordinate 39,324 of CAWKGS010000005.1, read as the reverse complement.
CCAGCCGAGCGTGACGAACGGCCACAGCGCCGAGCTGAACCAGGTGTCGAGCACGTCCGGATCGCGCACCCAGCCCTCGTCGCCGGGCGGCGTGGCGCCGACGTGGCGCTGCTCGCCGCGGTACCAGACGGGGATCTGATGACCCCACCACAGCTGGCGCGAGATGCACCAGGGGCGGATGTTCTCCATCCAGTCCATGTACACGCGCGTGTAGTTCTCGGGCCAGAAGCGCACGCTGCCGTTCCGCACGGCCTCGATCGCCGGCCGCGCGAGCTCGTCCATTCGCATGAACCACTGCAGCGAGATCAGCGGCTCGATCCGCTCGCCGGAGCGCTGCGAGAACGGAACCTCGTGCCGGTAGGGCTCGGTCCGAGCGAGCAGTCCCTGCTCGCGCAGCTCCGCGACGACCGCCTCGCGCGCCTCGAGCACGGTCATGCCGGCGAACCGCTCGGGCGCCTCGGGCGTGATCCGCCCGTCCTCGCCGATCACGCTGACCTGCCCGAGTCCGTGGCGCAGCCCGATCTCGAAGTCGTTGGGGTCGTGACCGGGCGTGATCTTCAGCGCGCCGGTCCCGAAGTCCGGCTTGACGTACTCGTCGGCGATGATCCTCAGCTTGCGCCCGACGAGCGGCAGGATCGCCTGCTCGCCGATCAGCCGGCGGTAGCGATCGTCCTCGGGGTGCACCGCGATCGCGGTGTCGGCCAGCATCGTCTCGGGCCGGACCGTCGCGATCGTGATCGCCCCCGAACCCGACGCCAGCGGGTAGTCGATGTAGTAGAGGACATCGTCGACCCAGCGGTCCTCGACCTCGAGATCCGAGATCGCCGAGCGGGTGCCCGGGTCCCAGTTGACCAGGTAGCGGTCGCGGTAGATGTAGTCCTTCTCGTACAGCGCGACGAACACCTCGAGCACCGCGCGCGCGTAGTGCTCGTCGAGCGTGAAGCGCTCGTCCTCGAAGTCGCCCGAGGCGCCCAGCCGCTTGAGCTGCTCGATGATCTGGCCTCCGTAGTCATCGCGCCAGCGCCACACCCGCTCGACGAACGCCTCGCGGCCGAGCTGCTCGCGGCTCGAGCCCTCCTCGAGCAGCGCCCGCTCGACCTGCGTCTGGGTCGCGATCCCGGCGTGGTCGGTGCCGATGATCCACTTGGTTCGGATCCCCTGCATCCGGTGGTAGCGGATCAGGCAGTCCTGCACCGAGCCGTTGAGCGCGTGACCCATGTGCAGCACCCCGGTGACGTTGGGCAGCGGGATCGCGATCGAGTAGTTCTCCGCGGCGGTCCCGGCCGGTTCGGGCCCGAACAGTCCCGACGCGAGCCACCGCTCGGCGATCCGCGGCTCGACCTCCGAGGGTTCGTAGCGAGTCCTCGACTCCAGTTGCGATCGGCGGTCGGAAGCGGCCATGTGGGCAAGTCTATGAGGGCTGAGGGGTCCTGTTACGCCGCGCGCGCCACCGGGTAATCCCTCCCTCGCCACACACCCTGCCGGGGAGGATCGAGAGCCGCCCCGACAGCCTCCCGACCCGAAGGGCTCCGGGTCCGCCGGGGCCCTTCGGTTTGGGAAATCATTGAAACGGGTCGCGCATGCGCGACCCCGCCGGCCCGCACATGTGCGGGCCGGGGCCGAGCCACATGTGGCTCGGCCGACTGCGCTAACCGGCGGGACGGGCGACGAAGATGTCATCGCGCGGCGAGAGCCCGTGGCGGCGGGCGCCCTCGGGCCCGAGCGACTCGAACATCGATACGCGCTCGACCTCGAACCCCGTCGCGGCGAGGCGCTGCGCGAAATCCTCTCCATACACCCGTACGTGGTCGGCCTGGCCGAAGAGCCGCTCGCGCTCGTCAGGGCTCCTGACGTCCGGATCCTCGAAGGTCTCGGGGCGGCCAGGCTGCACGGGTACGAGGATGGCGGCGAATCCATCCGGCCGCAGCACGCGTCGCAGCTCCCGCATCGCGCGGCGGTCGTCGGCGACGTGCTCGAGCACGTGTACGCAGAGGATCACGTCGAAGCTCTCCGGCCCGAACGGAAGGTCCATCAGATCCGCCCTGACCTGCGCGTACGGCGAGTCGATGTCGACGCTCACGTAGCGGACGTTCGGCGCGCCGGCGATGAAGCCGCCGAGCGGCGCGCACTCGAGCAGGTCGACCGGGCGCTCGAACACGTCGGTGCGCTCCCGCAGATACAGCATCAGCGCCCGGTGGCGCTCGTAGGCGCCGCAGCCGGGGCAGATCCCGGGCAGCTCCGGATCGCCCGCGCCGGAGCGCCGCATGAACGAGCGAATGCGCCGCCCGCAGACGGGGCACTGCACCTCGTGGCCGAAGAAGCGGGCGCGGTTCCACGCATGCTCCGCGTGCCAGCGGAGTGCACCGCGCGCGCTCAGGCCGCTGCCTCGCCCTCCTCCTCGGGCGTGGCGACCGTGACGAGCGTCGGCGAGACGCCCTTCTCGATCGTCTCGCGGGTGACGACGCACTTGCGCACGTCGCGCCGGGAGGGAAGCTCGAACTGGACCTCGAGCAGGACCTCCTCGATGATCGAGCGCAGGCCGCGCGCGCCGGTCTCGCGCTCGAGCGCCCGGTCGGCGATCGAGGTCAGCGCCTCGTCAGCGAACACGAGCTCGATCCCGTCGAACTGGAAGAAGCGCTGGAACTGCTTGACGAGCGCGTTGCGGGGCTCGGTGAGGATCTGCATGAGCTCGTCACGGGAGAGCTGGTGGATCGCCGACATCACCGGCAGCCGGCCGACGAACTCGGGGATCAGGCCGTACTGGATCAGGTCCTCGGGCAGGCAGTGCTCGAACAGGTCGCCGAGGTCGCGCTGGTCCTTGGACTGGATCGCGGCGCCGAAGCCGACGCCCTGGTGACCGATCCGCCGCTCGATCACCTTGTCGAGGTTGGCGAACGCGCCGCCGCAGATGAACAGCACGTTGGTGGTGTCGATCGAGAGGAACTCCTGGTGGGGATGCTTGCGCCCGCCCTGCGGCGGGACGCTGGCGGTGGTTCCCTCGAGGATCTTCAACAGCGCCTGCTGGACGCCCTCGCCGGAGACGTCGCGCGTGATCGACGGGTTGTCGGCCTTGCGCGCGATCTTGTCGACCTCGTCGATGTAGATGATCCCGGTCTCGGCCTTCTTGACGTCGTAGTCGGCGGCCTGGATCAGTTTCAGGAGGATGTTCTCGACGTCCTCGCCGACGTACCCGGCCTCGGTCAGCGCCGTCGCGTCGGCGATCGCGAACGGGACGTTCAGGATCTTCGCGAGGGTCTGGGCGAGCAGCGTCTTGCCGCAGCCGGTCGGGCCGAGCAGCAGGATGTTCGACTTCTGCAGCTCGATGTCGTTCTCATCGGACTGCATCATCTGGACGCGCTTGTAGTGGTTGTAGACGGCCACCGAGAGCGAGCGCTTGGCCTGCTCCTGACCGACCACGTACTCGTTGAGGACGTCGTAGATCTCGCGCGGCTTGGGCAGGTTCTCGATGTCGAAGCTCGGCGGGGCGGTGAGCTCCTCGTCGATGATCTCGTTGCAGAGATCGATGCACTCGTCGCAGATGTAGACACCCGGGCCCGCGATCAGCTTCTTCACCTGCCGCTGGGACTTCCCGCAGAAGCTGCAGAGGAGCTGTTCGTTGGAGTCCGTGGGACGTGCCATTGATTTCTCTCTCCCGGAGTACGGCGCCTGCCGCGCGGCCTCGAGCCTAAGGTTAGCTCCTCAGTGCTGCGAGATCACGCGGTCAATGATTCCGTAGTCCTTGGCCTCCTCGGAGCTCATGAAATAGTCACGTTCGGTGTCCTGCCGAACTTTCTCGAGATCTTTTCCGGTGTGATAGGCGATGATCTCATCGAGTCGTCGGCGCACATCGATGATCTCCTTAGCGTGGATCTCGATGTCTGTTGCTTGGCCCTGGAAACTTGACGAGACCTGGTGGATCAGGATCTTGGCGTTGGGCAGCGCCATCCGCTTGCCCTTGGCCCCGCCGGCGAGCAGCAGCGCGCCCATCGACATCGCGATGCCGACGCAGATCGTCTGCACGTCGGGCTTGATGAACTGCATCGTGTCGTAGATCGCGAGGCCGGCGTACACCGATCCGCCCGGGGAGTTGACGTAGATCGAGATGTCCTTGTCGGGATCCTCGGACTCCAGATGCAGGAGCTGAGCCACGATCAGGTTCGCGATCTGGTCGTCGACCGGCGTGCCCAGGAAGACGATGCGCTCGTTCAGCAGCCGGCTGTAGATGTCGAACGCGCGCTCCCCGCGGGAGGTCTGCTCGACGACCATCGGTACCAGTGGGCTCATGGTCCTCGCTTCTTTTGCTTGCAGGCCCGGATTCCTGCCGAATGTAGCAACGCGGACCCTTCTGCCCACGGGGGGAGGAGCCGCCTCCAGCCTGAGGCCTCGCTCGCTCCGCTGCGCGAGTCAGTGGAGGAGCGCTCCGCGCCCTCGGCAGCCCACAGCCCGGCATCCAGCTGGGCTAGGTGGGCGTCCAGATCTGGCCCGAGCCGTGCTCCGGGTCGTCCTTGCCCGGGGTCCATAGCGTCTCGCGGGCTTGGGCCTGGTCGATGGAGATCGCGCTGGCCTCGCGGACCAGCAGATCGAGCGCCTGGCGGTTGGCCACGTCCTCGCGCAGCTCTTCGAGGCGCCGGTTGGAGCGCGCCCGCTCGAGCAGCTGCCGAGCGCTGGTCCCGCCCTGCTCGGCGGCCGGAGCGAGCGCCTCCTCGAGCTCCTCGTCGGATGGATCGATCTGCTCGGCCTCGATCACGGCGGCGAGCACCGCCTCGCGCCGCAGCGCCTCCGCGGCGTCCGGCTCGGCCTCGTGCGCGAGCGTCTCCTCGTCCTTGCCCGATATCTGCAGGTAGCTCTCCTTCGAGATTCCCTGGCGCGCGAGCGCGGACATCGTGCGTTCGAGCAACTCGTGCGCGCGCGCGTGGACGAGGCGATCTGGCAGCTCGATCTGCGCCTGCGCCACCGCCGCGTCCAACACCGCATCCTCGAACTCGCGCTCGATCGCGCGCTCGTCGGCCTCCTCGAGCTGCGTGCGGATGTGCTCGCGGAGCTCCTGGAGGGTGTCGAACTCGGAGGCCTCCGCCGCGAAGTCGTCGTCGAGCTCGGGGAGTCGCTTCGCCTTGACCTCGCTCACCGTCACCTCGAACGCCGCCTGCTTGCCGGCCAGCTCCGATGCCCCGTAATCCTCGGGAAAGCTCACCTCGACGGTCCGCTGATCGCCGGCGCCGGCGCCGGTCAGCTGCTCCTCGAAGCCGGGGATCAGCCGCCCCGAACCGAGCTCGAGCAGCTGGTCGCGGCCCTCGCCGCCCGCGAACGGCTCGCCGTCGACGCTGCCAACGTAGTCGATCACGACATGGTCGCCGCTCTGCGCCGCTCGATCGACGGTCTCGAGCGTCGCGAAGCGGTCGCGCAGGCGCTCGAGCTCCTCATCGACCGCGCTGTCCTCGACGTGCGGCTCACGACGACCCACCTCGAGGCCCTTGTACTGCCCGAGCGTCGCGCGCGGCCGCACGCCGATCTCGATCGAGAACTCGAGCGGCTCGCCCTGCGCCGGAAGCTCTCCGAGCTTCAGCTCGGGCTCGCCGATCGGCGCGATCCCTGCCCCGTCGATCGCGTCGACGTACCAGCCCGAGAGCGAGGTGTCGATCGCCTCGGTCACGACGGTCTCGCGGCCGAGCCGGCGGATCACCACGGGCGGCGGGACCTTGCCCTTGCGGAACCCGGGGATCCGCATCTGGCGGCCGAGCTGCTTGGCGGCCTGCTGGACGCGGCGCTCGACCTCATCGGCGGGAACCTCGGCCTGCACGCGCACGCGCGACTCCGGCAGCTCGGTCACGGTTGTCTTCACGGCGGACGCCATCGGTTCCAGGAAGATAGCCTGCGAGCGGTGCTTTCGAGGCTCGCAGGCCGGCTGCTCACCGGTCCGCTCGCATTCCTCGCGGCGGCGGTGATCGATCTGCTGGCCCTGGCGGCGGCGCGACTTTTCCGCCGATGACGGGTTAGCATCGAGAGTGATGGGCGCCAGGCACAGGTACCTGGCGGCGGTCGCCACCGTCGCCACGATGATCTGCGGACTTCCCGCGCACGCGCTTGCCTCGAGCAACGAGCAGTCCGCGATCCAGGACGACAACCACCTGATCTACGCGCCGCCGGTATCGGTCGCGCAGACGATGGAGAAGATCGCCTCGCTCGGCGTCGACTACGTCAAGGTCTCCGTCGTCTGGTCGGCCGTGGCCCCGAACTGGAACTCCTCGCACGCCCCCAAGGGGTTCAACGCCACCAACCCGGCCGACTACCCCTACGGCGCATGGGCGCGCTACGACGAGATCGTGCGGGTCGCGGGGTGGCTCGGGCTCAAGGTCTACTTCCAGCTCTCGCCGACGGTCCCGCGATGGGCGCAGCAGAGCGGCCTCGCGCGCGGACAGGGCGAGTCGCTCGGGCAGGCGCCCAACGACAACGCGTTCAAGCAGTTCGTCCAGGCGGTCGCCCGCCGCTACAGCGGCCACTACAGCGATTCCGCCTACTACGCCAATCCCTCGCCCCAGTCACTGGGCCTTCCGGCCTCCGTCGACCCGGGCTTCCAGCCGGGAACGACGCCGCTGCCGGCGGTGCGGGAATGGGGCATCTGGAACGAGCCGAACTTCCCGAGCTGGCTGAACCCGTTCCAGAAGTCGCTGGGGCACGGCAAGGTCGAGATGCTGCAGCCGTCGCTGTATCGCGGGATCGTCAACGCCGCCTGGGCCGGGCTGCAGGCCGGCGGGCACCGCGGCGACACCTTCCTGATCGGGGAGACCGCCAACTTCGGCAATGTCTACTCGAACCCGTTCATCGAGGATCTGTACTGCGTCAGCGGCTCAAAGCCGCTGAGCGGGAACGCCGCCGCGCTGGTCGGGTGTCCCACCAGGCCGAACCGGGGCGCCTTCGTCAGGGGCAATCCGGGGCTGTTCGGCGCGACCGGCTGGGCGCATCATCCCTACGGGTTCGATCAGGCTCCCAACCAGCGCTACAACGCGCCGCAGTGGGTGACGCTCCAGAACATGAGCTGGATGGAGAACACGCTGAACCGGGCCCTGAGCGCCTACGGCAAGTCGCGTCGCGGCGGGATGCCGCTGTACATGTCCGAGTGGGGCTACAAGACCGATCCGCCCAACCCGTACATCGCGATCACGCTCGCCGACCAGGCGGCGTGGCTCGACGAGGGCGACTACATGACCTGGCAGACGCCCTACGTCCGCGCGCTCGACCAGTTCCTGCTCTACGACGACCTGCCCAATGCCGGCAAGCCGCGCGGGAGCCGCGCGTACTGGAGCACGTTCCAGACGGGCCTGCTGTTCGGCAACGGCTCCGAGAAGCCCGCCTTCGCCGCCTACCGGCTGCCGATCTGGCTCCCGAGCGCGCACCACGGCTCGCGGGTGACGGTCTGGGGTCAGCTGCGACTGGCCGATCACTCCGGTGTGCAGTCCGCCGAGATCCAGTTCCAGCGCGGCGGCAGCGGCGCCTGGGCCAAGCTGGTCGGGATCCAGACGCGCAACTCGGAGGGCTACTTCGAGAACCACGTCTCGATCCCGGCGAAGGGCAATGTCAGGATCGCCTGGACCGACCCGGCCGGCGGCGCCACGTACTACAGCCGCACGGTCGCGGTCAGCTAGCCCCGGGCTAGTCGCTGTCCTCGCCGCCGCGGATCAGGTTCCGCACCTCGCGCAGGGCGACCGGCAGGGTCGTGGTGTCGTAGCTGCGTGAGCCCTTGACGTCGGCGATCATCGCCTGAGTGCGTTCGAGCGCGGCCTCGTTGCGCCGCGCCCAGGCCTCGATCGCCCGCTCCGAGTCGACGTCCTCGCCGGAGCTCTCGAGCACCTGCCGGGTGAGGGCGCGGTGCAGGCTGTAGAGATCGTCGCGCAGCGCCGCGCGCGCCAGCGCCTGCCAGCGGTTGGCGCGCGGCAGCTCGATGATCCGCTCGCGCAGCCAGTTCAGATCCAGCCAGCAGCCGAGCCGGAAGTAGGTGCTCATCACCGCCTCAGGGTCGCGTCCGGTCGTCTCGGCGACGTCGACGATGTCGAACATCGACACCATCGAGCTCATCCCCGCTACGCGCGAGGCCAGCTCGGCGGGAACCCCGCCGTGCTCGAGCTCGGCCCTGCGGTCATCGAACGCGTCGCGGTCATCCCCCTCCAGCACCTCCGGGAGCGCGCTGGAGAGCATCGCGGCCCCCGACTTGAAGCGCTCCACCGTCCGGGCGATGTCGATCGCCTCCGGGCTCGAGCGCACGAGCCACCGCGTCGCCCGCTCCACCAGCCGGCGCGCCTCGATCAGCATCCGCAGCTGGATGTCGGCGTCAACGTGATTGTCGAGCTGCTCGACCTCGTCCCATAGCTCGCGCATCTCGAACACCTCGCGCGCGACCGCGTACGCGCGCGCGAGCGCCGGCGCCTGCGCGCCGGTCTCCTCACGCAGGCGGAAGGCGAACGTCGTGCCCGCGCGGTCAACGAGCTGGTTCGCGACGACCGTCGCGATGATCTCGCGGCGCAGCCGGTGGCTCTGCATCTGCTCGGCGTAGCGGTCGGGCAGCGGCGAGGGGAAGTAGCGCTCCAGGTCGTGCCCGAGGTACTGGTCCTCCGGCAGGTCGGACTCGAGCAGCTGCGCGTAGAGGTGGATCTTGATGTAGGCCATCACCACCGCCAGCTCGGGCGCGACCAGCCCCTGATGGGTGGACTTGCGCTCGCCGATGGCGTCCTCGTCAGGCAGGAACTCGAGCTCGCGGTTCAGCCCCGCGACCTGCTCGAGGTGGCGGATCAGCCGCGCGTGGACGTCGACCATGTCGGGCGCCTGGGCGAGCCCGAGGCTGACCGCCTGGGTCTGGGTGTAGCTGGCGTAGATGACGCTGGCGGCGACGGCGTCGGTCATCTCGACGAGCAGCTCGTTGCGCTGCTTGGAGGTCATGTCGCCGGCGTGGACCAGCGCGTCGAGGAGGATCTTGATGTTGACCTCGTGGTCGGAGCAGTTGACGCCCGCCACGTTGTCGATCGCGTCGGTGTTGATGCGCCCGCCCGCGAGCGCGTACTCGATCCGGCCCCGCTGGGTGAAGCCAAGGTTGCCGCCCTCTCCCACGACGCGGCAGCGCAGCTCGGAGGCATCGACCCGGACGGCATCGTTGGCCTTGTCCCCCACCTCGGAGTGCGTCTCCTCGGAGCACTTCACGTAGGTGCCGATGCCGCCGTTCCACAGCAGGTCGACCGGCGCCCGGAGGATCGCGCTGATCACCTCGTTGGGCGAGAGCTTCTCGTCCTCGATGCCGAGCGCCTCGCGCGCCTGCGGCGAGAGCTTGATCGACTTGGCCGTGCGCGAATAGACGCCGCCGCCCTCGGAGATCAGCGACTCGTCGTAGTCGCTCCACTGCGAGCGCTCCTTCTCGAACAGTCGCTGCCGCTCCTGGAAGCTCCGCTCCGGATCGGGGTCGGGGTCCAGGAACACGTGCGCGTGGTTGAACGCGCCGATCAGCCTGATGTGGGGCGAGAGCAGCATCCCGTTGCCGAACACGTCCCCTGACATGTCGCCGATCCCGACGACCGTGAAGTCGGCGCTCTGGATGTCGGTGCCGAGCTCGCGGAAGTGGCGCTGGACCGACTCCCACGCGCCGCGCGCGGTGATCCCCATCTGCTTGTGGTCGTAGCCGTGCGAGCCGCCCGAGGCGAACGCGTCCCCCAGCCAGAAGCCGTACTCGGCGGAGATCTCGTTCGCCATGTCCGAGAACGTGGCGGTTCCCTTGTCGGCCGCCACCACCAGGTACTGGTCGTCCCCGTCGTAGCGGACCACGCGGTCGGGCGCGACGACGCTGCCGCCGGCGATGTTGTCGGTAACGTCGAGCAGCCCGCGCAGGAACGTCTTGTAGCACTCGATCGCCTCCCCGAGGAGCGCGTCGCGGCCGCCCTGCGCCGGCGGGCGCTTGACGACGAACCCGCCCTTGGATCCGACCGGCACGATCAGCGCGTTCTTGACCATCTGCGCCTTCATCAGGCCGAGGATCTCGGTCCGGAAGTCCTCGAGCCGATCCGACCAGCGCAGCCCCCCGCGCGCGACCTTCCCGCCGCGCAGGTGCACGCCCTCGACCCGCGGCGCATAGACGAAGATTTCGAAGCGCGGGCGCGGCAGGGGCAGCAGCGGGATCTGCCCGGGGTCGAGCTTGAGCGACAGGAATGGCCGGGGGGCGCCGTGCTCGTCGGTGCGGAAGTAGTTCGTGCGCAGCGCAGCCGTGATCACCGACAGGAAGCTGCGCAGGATCCGGTCGTCGTCGAGGCTCTGGACGTCGCCGATCGCCTGCTCGATGTCCCGCTTGAGACTCTCCGCTCGCTCCTCGTCGCGGCCATCGGGATCGAAGCGCGCGACGAACAGCTTGACCAGGAGCGCCGCGATCTCGGGATGGCCCAGCAGCGTGCGCTCCATGTATGAGTCCGAGAACGCGATCCCGGCCTGGCGCAGATACTTCGCGACGGCGCGGACGATCGTGATCTGGCGGCCGGTGAGCCCGGCGGCGAGGACCAGCCCGTTGAGGCCGTCGTCCTCCAGCTCGCCGCGCCACACGCCCAGGAACGCCTCCTGGAAGGTGTCGCGGATGCGCTCCACGTCATCCGCGGGTCCTTTGAGGCCGAACTCGTAGATCCAGACCGGCTCGCGGCCCGCCGGGGCGATCTCGTAGGGCCGCTCGTCGACCACCTTCGTGCCCATGTGCTCGAAGCTGGGAAGCACGTCCGAGAGCGACACGCCGCCGGAGCTGAACAGCTTGCAGCGAACCGCCCCCGGCTGCGCCTCCAGCGGGCGGAAGATGCTCATGATCGGCGCCTCGCTGCCTGCGATCTCCTCGATCCGCGCGATGTCGGCGACCGCCGAGCGCGCCACCCAGTCCGCGCGGTACGCCGGCGGGAACGCGCGCTCGTAGCGCTTGTAGAGCTTCGCGCCGTACTCCTCTCCGTACTCCTCGTAGAGCGCGTCGCGCAGGTCGTCGGTCCATGCCCGGGTGGCCTGCGCGAGCCTGAGCTCGATCTCCGACACGTCGACCTCTTGAGGGGGCGCCTCGGGGCAATGGATGATGTAGTGCACGCGCGCGAGCAGGGATTCGCTCAGCTGCAGGCTCCAGTCGAGGTGGGTGCCGCCGAACACCTCGAGCAGCATCCGCCCCACCCGCTCGCGGTTCTCGGTGTTGAAGCGGTCTCGCGGGATCGTCACCAGGCACTCCACGAAGCGCTCGAGCCGATCGCGGCGGACGAACAGGCGCACCCGCTGGCGCTCGCCCAGCCCGAGGATCCCCATCGCGATGTAGAACAGCTCGTCGGCCTCCATCTGGAACAGCGAGTCGCGCGGGTAGGACTCGATGATCTCGACGAGCGCCTTGGTGTCGTGGCTGTCGAGCGGGAAGCCGGCGCGCTCCAGCACGCTGTCCATGCGGTCGCGCAGCAGCGGGATCGCGCGCAGGTCCGCGCGGTACGCGGCGGTCGTGTAGAGCCCGAGGAACCGGCGCTCGCCGATCACCTCTCCGTCCTCGTTGAAACGCTTGACCCCGATGTAGTCGAGGTAGGACGGCCGGTGCACCGTCGCGCGCGAGTTGGCCTTCGTCAGCACCAGCAGGTGCGGCGCCCGCGCCATCTCGACCGCCTTCGCGTTCAGCTCGGTGAACGGGTCCTGAGACTCCTTGCGAAGGATCCCGAGACCGGAGTCGGGCACCGCCCTCAGCCCGGTGCGGTCGTCCTCGGTCACGAGCTCGTACTCCCGGTAGCCCAGGAACGTGAAGTGGTTGTGGGCAACCCAGCCGAGGAAGTCCCTCACCTCCTCCTGCTCGTGCTCGTCGACCCGCGGCGGTGGGTTCTCCTCGAGCTCCTTGGCGATCGCCTCCGCGCGCTCGCGCATCGGCTGCCAGTCCTCGACCGTGGCCCTCACCTCGCCGAGGACGCCCTCGATGCCGGCGCGCAGCTCGCCCAGCCGCGCGCGATCGGGCTCGCGCTCGAGCTCGGCGTGCAGGACCGACTCGGCGATCGCGTCCTTCGCCTTGGCGCCCTGCGCGAGCACATCGATCAGGCGCCCTTCTTCGTCGCGGCGGACCCGCAGCACCGGATGGATCACGAGATGGATGCCGTATCCCTCGCGCGCCAGCTCCATCGTCACCGAGTCGACCACGAACGGCATGTCGTCCGAGACGATCTCGAGCACGGTGTGTGGCGACTGCCATCCGTGCTGCTCGAACTCGGGGTTGTAGACCTTCACCTTGGCCTGGCCCGGTTTGCGCTGGGCGGCGAGCTTCCAGTGCGCGACGGCGGCGCCGTAGAGGTCGAGCGGGCTGCGGTCGGTGAGATCCTCGGGCGCGACCCAGTGGTAGTACTGGCGCACGAACTGCTCGCACGGGGACGCCTCGCCCTCCGGCAGCCGCTCGCGCACGCGGGCGCAGACGGTGTCGATCAGCTCAGCTTCGAGCTCGGGCGTCTTCAGAGCCACCTGACCACGCTCTCCTCGATCTCTGTATTCGCCGTGAAAACCCTAACGCCTGGGAACTCGCCCCGATCCGGCTGGTACAAACGTCCGAGCCGCGATTGGGGGCGAACTTTCGCGAGCGCGCTGCGTCGAGAGTGGCAAAGGGCGAATGGCGCACCTTCATCGAGCTTTCAGCCGGATTGGAGGTCTGGGACATGAAACGGTTAGTGGTCACGATAGTTGCCGTCTTGCCGCTGGCGATCGGCGTCGCCGCGGCCCGGTCCTTGGGCGCCTCCGACAACTGACCGGCCGGCACCGAACGCTGACCTCGCCGGCACCGAGCTGACCTCGCCCGGCACCGAACGCTGACCTCGCCGGCACCGAGCGCTGACCTCGCCCGGCACCGAACGCTGACCTCGCCGGCACCGAACGCTGACCCCGCCGGGCACCGAACGCCGACCTCGCCCGGCACCGAACGCCGACCTCGCCGGCATGAATGGCGATTCACCGCTCAAATACGGGGGGTGAATTGCCATTCATCGTGGCCGGCGAGCTGCGCGGGGCCACGGATCTGGACGCGCTCGCTACTGGCGATAGCCGCTGGCCCGCGCGTTAAGCTACGGCCGTGTCGGAAACGACCGGGACGGGAGGGACCATGGCGGACCGAGCAGAGAGCACGAAGCCGCTCACGGCGGGAGCGGACGGCCCGAACGGGCGCTCACGGGATCCACTGATCGCTCCGGGCAGCGCGATCCCGCGTCGCGACGCGGGCGTCCTCACGCTCGGGGACTGCCGGCGGGCGTTCCTGCGCCAGCGAACCCCGCCGTTCCTGGCGGCGGCGATCGTCGGCGCCGCGGTCCTGAGGATCGCGCTCGGTCGCTGGGACTGGCGCGACCTCGTGGTGGCGGCCGGGGTGATCGCGCTGACCCCTCCGGTGGAGTGGGCGATCCACGTGTACCTGCTGCATGCCAAGCCACTGCGCCTGCGAGGGCGCACGTACGACTTCATCGCCTCGCGCGAGCACCGCGAGCACCACATGGCCCCGACCGAGCTCGACGGCGTGCTGATCCCCGTGTACGCCGTGCTGATCTTCATCCCGCAGATCGCGCTGACGACCTGGCTGCTGTCGTTCCCGGTCCACCTGGTGCTCGGCGGTGACCGGATCGCGCACGCCGCAACGGGCCTGCTCGTGAGCTATCTCATCCTCGGCGGCTACGAGTGGTGTCACTTCCTGATCCACACTCCATACCGCCCTCGCGGCCGCTACTACCGCTCGATCTGGCGGGGCCATCGGCTGCACCATTACAAGAACGAGCACTACTGGTTCGGCGTCACGTCGACGCTCGGTGACCACATGCTCAGGACCGCGCCCGATCAGTCGCAGGTGGCGCGCTCGCGCACGGCCCGCACGCTCGGCGCGGAGGTCCCGTAGGGTCAGGCCACGCCGCGCGCGATGCAGAGCCGCTGCAGGCGCTCCATCGCCTCCGCCGCTCGCGCGGGCAGGGACTCGAGCGCGTCGGCTGCCTGGCGCAAGTCGCCGATCGTGACTCCCCGCCCTTCGAGCGCGAACCGCCCGAGCCACCTGACCGCCGCCCGCTCGTAGCGCGCCGGATCACTGCCTCGCAGGACCAGGCAGATGCGCAGGGCGTCATCCAGCGCGATCTGCGGCAACTCCCGCGCCGCGGCGGTGACGAGCATCTCGTTGCCGGTCTCGAGCGCGCGGCGGAAGCGCGCGTACGGGTTCCCATCGCTGGTCACGAACATACGTTCGCATAGCTGTCAAGCCGGTCTCGCTTCGGTGCCCAGCCGCGGGCCTGGCCGCTCCAGCTCGAACCAGACGTTGGTGGCGCCCTCCCTGATCCCCCAGCGGCTGGCCTCGGCGTCGAGGATCACGAGCCCCCTCGCGCCGAGGTCCTCGTAGCCCTGACGGCGAACCTCGGGTACGAACCCGTCCCCCTGGTCGAGCACCTCGACGAGGACGCGGTCGCCATCGACCCGCCCGCGCAGCGTGATCTGTCCGCGCCCGTGCAGGATGGCGTTGGTCACGAGCTCGCTCGTGAGCAGCTTCGCCAGGTTCAGCTGCTCGTTGTCGAGAACGGCGCCGAACCATTCGGTGACCGCGCGGCGCGCCAGCCATGGCGAGTCCGGGGTGCGTGGCAAGTTCCGGTCGAACGTCGCGCTCGTCAATGACCCCTCTCTCCGATCGCGCGGAAATATTCCCGATCCGCGACGGTTCCTCAAGCGGTGCTGATCCAGACGGACCTGAACATTCGTCCAGGTGCAGCTAGACAAAGGTGTAGTTCCGCGTGCCATCTACCGATAAGTACGTGTAGGAATGATCAACTTCCAGCGCACGAGGAGCCTCCCGTGACCACTGTTTGCCTGTCCGAGCCGTACCCGCCCGAAACGTCGCCCGTCGGCGCTCTGGCCGACCTCCTGGCCGACAGCGGGCTGACGCCGACGCAGCGCGCCTATCTGGGCGCATTCCAGACCGAGCTGTGCTCGCCGGCCGGCGAGCTGTGGCGCGCGATCACCATCCGGCGGATGCTCGCCGACTACGTGAGGGCCGAAGCGGGTCTCGACTTCTCCACGCGCGGACGGCTGTAGGGCTTCCGTCGTCGTGGCCGAGCACTACCAGCGCCCCGGATGGGCTACGACCCACCTGCTCAATCGGGTGATCGCCGCCCTGACGCGGCTGGGCCTGAGCGTGTATGGGTCGCGCGTGCTCGAGGTCAAGGGGCGCAAGTCCGGCGAGTGGCGCCGGACGCCGGTCAACCTGCTGCGCCACGAGGGCGCCGACTATCTCGTCGCGCCTCGCGGACACACCCAATGGGTCAAGAACCTCCGGGCCGGCGGTGAAGGCCGACTGCGCGTCGGCCGGCGCGCTCAGTCGTTTCGCGCTGTCGAACTCTCCGACGCCGAGAAGGTGGCGGTGCTACGGGCGTACCTGAGCAAGTGGCAGTTCGAGGTGGGCATGTTTTTCGACGGCGTGAGATCGGACTCGCCGGACGAGGACCTGCGTCGCATCGCGCCCGATCATCCGGTGTTCCGTCTGAGCGGAACCTGAGCGACCCGACGTCTACTGCTCGCGCGCGATCGCGGCCTATCCGCGCACCCGCTGATAGAGATGCCGGGCGGCGGCGCTCAGTCCGGCTATGTTCGCTCGGCTGCCTCCTTCCCGACCAACCAGGTAGTAGTAGTCGCCCTGCGCGAACGCGATGTTGGCTCCGGAGCCCCCCAGCGTGTAACCCACGGCCCCGAGGACCCCGGAGACCTTGAACGCTGCGAATGCGCCGTCGGTCGACTGGACCTTGGGCTCCTTTTGCTGGGAGATGTAGAACGCAAGGGCGGCCCGAGCTGCCGTTGGGGACCGGAACTGCTCGACGATCGATAACCCTTGGTCCGGGGCGGGGCCTGTGAGGTTCTCAACCGCCCCGGCCTTGAACCCCTCGCGGGTCAGCATCGCCTTCTCCGCGGTCGCCTGAGCTGGCGGCTGCTGGTCATTCGCGTTCGACAGCCATGTCTGGGCGCTGGGGTAGACGGCCACGCCCGTAGACACGAAGCCGGCAAGCTCGTTGCTGAGGAGCGCTCGACCTCGGATCCCGCCAGGGACCGTGCTCGCACCCGGCGCGGTCGACTGCGTGGGCCGGGCCCGGATCGTGGAAACCTTCTGGCTGCTACCGCCGCAGCCCGCAAGCAGAACCGCTGCCCAACACACGAAGCACAGCATCGTCAGGTTCGACAGCGCCTTCCTTCCACGGCCCAGAGTCACGGATGCCTGCATGCTCGCTCCTCCCGAGCTCGTTCGCGCCCAAACCCACGCTAACTCAGCGCCGCAGAGAAAGTCAACGGCGCCAGAACGACAGAAGGCGCCCCTATGCAGCGCCTTCCGAGGGGTGAGCGAGGGGACTCGAACCCCCGACCGCCTGGACCACAACCAGGAGCTCTACCAGCTGAGCTACGCCCACCGTGGAGCCATTGAATCTATCAGCGGATCTGGGAGCCGACGGGTTCTCACTTGACCGCGGCGTCGCGGGTTGTGGAGGATCCCGCGCATGAGCATTCCTGAGCCTTCATCCGACTCGATCGCACTCGTAACCGGCGCCTCGTCCGGGATCGGGGAGCAGTTCGCCCGCCAGCTCTCGGCCCGAGGACACCGCGTGGCGATCGTCGCGCGGCGCGAGGAACGGCTCGCGAAGCTCGCAGAGGAGCTGGGCGGATCGGACCGGGCGGTCGTGATCGCGGCCGACCTGGCGGTCCCGCAGGATCGCGACCGGCTCGCTGGACGGCTCGAGGAGCTGGGCGCCAAGGTCGAGGTGCTCGTCAACAACGCAGGGTTCGGAGTGTTCGCGCCGTTTGCCGAATCCGGGCGCGAGGAGGAGCTGCAGCAGGTGCGGGTGCTGGTGGAGGCGGTCGTCGACCTGATGGCGCGCTACCTGCCGGGCATGGTGGAGCGGGGCCGCGGCGCGATCATCAACGTCGCCTCCACGTCCGGGTTCCAGGCGCTCCCCTTCAATGCCGGCTATGCAGCCGCCAAGGCGCATGTGCTGCTGCTCTCAGAAGCCGTGCATGCCGAAGTCGAGGATCGCGGCGTCACCGTCACCGCGGTCTGCCCCGGCCCCGTGCCCACCGGTTTCCAGGAATCGAGCGACGCGTCATTCTTCGCCGAGCGGCTGCCCAAGTTCACGTTCGTATCGCCCGAGCGCGTGGCCCGCGACTCACTGCGCGCCGCCGAGCGGAACCGGATCACGGTGATCCCGGGTGGGCCGCACGTGCGCGGCGCCTACGCCCCGAACCGGCGGATGCCGCGGTGGCTGACGTTGCCGATCAGCAAGCGGCTCGCCCGGCGCTGAGCGGCGGGCGCCCGGCGTTGTGCGCCTTCAGCGGAGCGACCCGCTGCGGCCGCTCAAACGGTGGAAAGGTGCGGTTCGGCCCCAGGCTAGGTAGGCGATCGCGCCGAGCGCGTTGAGGCACGCCAGGCGCCAGATCCGCTTGCTCCCGCGGACCTGAGTGGCCGGGCGGCCGTGGAGATCACGCTGAGCGACGACGACGATCCCAACGCTGACGGCGATCAGGATCGACGCGATCAGCGGCCGGCGGTCGGCTCCCTTCGCCTTGGGCGGGGTCATCGGATTTCGCCCTTCAGCAAAGCCGCCACACCCTCAGGGTCACGACATCCGACGATCCACTCGTCGAACGATTGGCCCTCGAGGCGGATCCGCACGCCGCGGGGGGTGTCGTGATGGACCGCGACGAAGCGCTGAGCGCTCGGGCTGAGCACTCGGCCGACCTCCACCACGCCGGGGATCCTCGTGCCGACCTTGATTCCGGCGCGCCACCCGGCGGCACCGTGCGCATCGTCGAGCACCTCCACATCGCGAAGCGCCGAGACCGGTGCCGACAGATCGCCGTGCAAGCCCTCCGCCTTCTCCGCCACGCTCAGCACCAGCCGCAGCTCGCGGCCATCGACGTGCAGCTCGGCCATTCGGACTCCAATCGTTCTCGTTTTTGTGAACGGTATCACGAATGAGAAGAACCGGCTAGCCTCTCCAGCTCATGGCCAGCGCCGAACTGCTGCTTCACCCCGTCCGCCTGCGGATCGTCAAGGCATTCCTCGGAGATCGCGCGCTGACCACCAGCCAGCTATCGGCCGAACTCGATGACGTTCCCACGGGCAGCCTCTACCGCCACGTCGCTCGCCTCGCCAAGGAGGGAATCCTCCAGGTGGTCGCGGAGAAGCGCGTCCGGGGCGCCGTCGAGCGCACCTACACCCTGCGCCAGGCGGCCGCACAGCTGCAGCCCGACGAGGTCGCCGCCATGAGCGCAAGTGATCACAGCTCCGCGTTCACTGCGTTCATCGCCGGAGCCCTCGCGGACTTCGACCGCTACCTCGCCAGCAACCCCGCGGATCCCGCGAGGGACGGAGCGGGCTACCGCCTCGGCGCGGTGTGGCTGAGTGACGCCGAATGGGCCGACTTCATCCGCGACCTCGTAGCGGTCATCCAGCCTCGCCTCGCCACGCCGCCAGGGAGGGGCCGCCGGCGGCGGATGCTCTACGGGATCGTCCTGCCCGACCCCGACCAGGCGCCGCCGGGCCGGAAACACCGGCGCGGCGGCTGAGCGCCTAACCGGGGGTCGTGGGCGACGTCCCGACGCTGGCCAGCGCGTTGAAGGGGTCATCGCTGCTCACGCCGCCGGGAAGCGAATCGATAGCCGCGGTGAACTGCGACCAGGCCGCGGAGGCCGGGCCCCCGGTCACCCGTGCATAGAGCTGCGCCAGCGTCCCGCCGTCGCCGAGGGCGACCATCGCCTGCGCGAGCTCGGCGAGGGTGTGACCCTGGCTGAGGAGCCAGGACAGGAACGCCATCCCGCAGCCGGTGCTGTCGGCCCCCTGGTCGGTCCCCTCGGTCTGGTCGACCCAGTCGGGCATGCCATCCCGGGCCCAGACCGGAGCGGTGGCGAAGTCTGCCAGCGCGTTGCCGCCTACCACGGCGGCGCACCACCGCGACAGCGCCTCCCCCGTGCTGACGCCGCACAGGTTCCCGTTCATCGCGCACTCGCTCAGCTCGGCCTCGAACAATGCGCTGACCCGGACGGAGCTCCCGAAGGACGCGTCGATCTCGATCGCATTGCCGTTGGTGAAGGTGCAGCCGCCATGATCGGCGCCTCCGGTGCCATCGGTTCGCCCGCCCAGCGCGAACACGATGACGTCCACCGGCTGGGCGCTGATGTTGAAGATCGCGTCGTTGACCGCCACCACCCGGTCGGCGTCGGCGAGCAGGGCCTGGGCGTTCTCCAGCGCGGGCTGACCCAGCGACGGGTCGACGTACACCGTGACGCCGGACGTGCTCGTGCCGACGCGCTGCGCGGTACCGGTGTAGCTCGGCCACGCCGGCCCAGCCCCGGGGCGGGCCGATGCCCCTGGCGCCGCCGCGGGGACGACCCCGGGTGGCACGAGTGGATAACGAGATGATGCGGACCCAGCGGAACTTGGCATCGACGGCCTCCTCTCGCCACCGATCCTAGCCCCGCGGCGACACCCCTAGGAGGCAGCGCGGCGGGTGTTAGCGTGCATCGATCGTGGACCTGGCGCGCGATCCCCTCGGGCTATCGGCCGAGCAGATGCGAGACCTCGGCTACCAGACGGTCGACCTGTTGGTGGCGCAGCTGACCGATCCGTCACTGCCGGCGATGCGCCGGGGCGATCCCTCGGAGCTTGGCCGGCGGCTGGGTGGACCGCCGCCGGAGCAACCGCGCCCGTGGCCGGAACTTCTGGCGCAGATGGCCGAGGACGTGCTCCGGCCGATGAGCCGGCTGGCCCACCCGGCGTACTTCGCCTTCATCCCGGCGTCGAGCACGTTCCCCGGAGCGCTGGGGGATCTGATCACAAGCGCCCTGGACATCGACGTCGGCTCGTGGATGTCGGCGGCCGGTCCCAGTCAGCTGGAGCTGGTGGTACTCGATTGGTTCAAGCAGTGGATCGGCTATCCGGCGGACGCCGCCGGCATCCTGGTCAGCGGGGGGTCAGCGGCCAACATGACCGCATTGGCGTGCGCGCGTGAGGCGCTGGTGGGGCCGATGTCCGACCGGGTCATGGCCTACGCGGCCGATCAGACCCACTCCTCGGTGGCGCGGGCCGCCCGGCTGCTGGGCTTTCGTCCCGATCAGCTGCGCATCCTGCCCACCGACGCCGCGCACCGCCTGCGATTGGACGCCCTGATCGGAGCGCTCGACGCCGATGCGGCGGACGGACGCCGGCCGTTGTTGGTGTGTGCCAACGCCGGCGCCACCAACACCGGAGCGGTCGATCCGCTCGACGAGCTGGCAGCCGTCTGCCGGGAGCGTGGGATGTGGCTGCACGTGGACGGGGCCTACGGCGGATTCGCCGCCCTGACAGAGCGAGGGCGCGCGGCGCTGGCCGGAATCGAACGAGCCGACTCGATCACGCTCGATCCCCACAAATGGCTCTATCAACCGATCGAATGCGGCTGCCTGCTGGTCCGGGAGGGACACCTCCTCAAACAGGCATTCACGATCAACCCCGACTACCTC
Source organism: uncultured Solirubrobacterales bacterium (assembly GCA_963849285.1). Taxonomy (GTDB): domain Bacteria; phylum Actinomycetota; class Thermoleophilia; order Solirubrobacterales; family Solirubrobacteraceae; genus Palsa-465. The sequence continues at coordinate 18,828 of CAWKGS010000005.1, read as the reverse complement.
GCCGACTACAAGAGCGACGAGGTCAACTTCTCCGATCTCGGCCTGCAGCTGACCCGTGGCTCCCGGGCCCTCAAGATCTGGCTGTCGTTCCACTACTACGGCACCGGCGCGTTTCGCGATGCCATCGATCGCTCCATCGAGCTGGCGCGGCTGGCCCAGCAGCACGTGCTCGATGCCCCAGCGCTCGAGCTGCTCTCGCCGGCATCACTGGGCATCATCTGCTTCCGCCGCCGCTTTGCCGGCGTGCAGGACGAGGACACGCTGGCCCGGATGAATGCCGCGCTCGTCGCCGCGTTTGAGGCCACCGGGCGCGGGTTGGTGTCCTCGACTCGCCTGCACGGAACCTACGTGATCCGCATGTGCGTCATGAACCACACCAGCGGCCCGCAGGACATCATCGACGTGCTGGACTGGTTCGCTGCCGCCGAGCCGCCGCGGCCGACCGGGACGGAGCCGCCGCCGGCCCGACCCGACCGACATCCCGACGTCCGCGGCGGCTGGGGAGATGCCGGCGAGTTCGATGAGGAGACGGTTCGCGGGCTGCCGCTGTTCGCCGAGCTCGAGCGCGACGGTCTGGAGATCGTCGTGGGCTCGGCGCGCGAGGTTCTAGCCGACACCGGCGAGACCGTGATCCATCGCTGGCAAGGGACCCGCCACTTCTACGCCATCGTCAGCGGCGCGGTGCAGATCCGCGCCGACGGCCGGGTGCTGGGGGAGCTGGGCCCCGGTGACTTCTTCGGCGAGCTGGCTGCGCTGGACTGGGGAGCCGGCTTCGGCTACGCGCGCACGGCGACGGTGATCGCCAGCGCGCCTCTGCGCCTGCTCGTGCTGGCTCCGGCCGCCCTGGTCGAGCTGGTCCGCCGGGCGCCGGCGGTGGAGACTCAGCTGCGCGCCACGGCGCGGAGGCGCTTGCAGAACACGTGAGCACGCACGCACGGTGTCTCGGACCGGACCGGTCAGTCTCCGCGGCTCTCAGAGCGCTCGCGGCGTACCGCGACAGCACGCCCGATCAGCAGCCATAGGACCGAGAAGCCAGCGGCCGCCGCGGCCCAGACCTCGTAGCCCGCGATGAAGAAGCCAGCCGAAACCACAAGCAAGATGCGCGCAAACCACCTGACGGCGAGATCATCCACCCCCTCAAGCGCACTGCCAAGCCGGCGGGGGCGGGCTGGCGGCTTCGGAGCGCCTGGCTGTCATAGGAGATGACGCTACAGCGCCGGCAGGTCGGCGTCGAAAGCTGGTTCGGTATGGGTGTGAAGCATCGATGGAAGGACCGGTGACGATCGGCTGTATTCGGCGCGGTCTTCAGCCCGCCGCCAAATGCGTAATGCCTCTGGCCATGTTGGATCGCACATTTGTCAAATATTTAGGGCTGGCATCTTGCGGACGTCGTGCGTATGGGTTACCATCGCACGCTGCACGAACTGGACACGCAATGTCACACCTGATTAGCACACAAGACTTCCTCCCCAAACCCACGACGACCACGTTGGTCGCGCCGTGCTGGCATAGCTTCGATATGAAGCGCCAGTACCGCAACGGTTTCGTCCTTCCCGCGAGGTGTGCACGCTAGCCATAGCGCAGAACACCACCGTAGGAACGGGCGACCCGATGGGTCGCCTTCTTTGTTTCTGAAGGCAAAATCAACCACTACCAACCAGAAGGTGATGCTCAGCTTGAAATGCTCAAACCTCACTTGAGGCCCCGCTTGAGAGAGAAAGGTCTCCACGGCTCGTCGCGAGACTGCGCGTGTGTAACTACGTGTTACTTTTGCGTGCCCGTTTCAGTGACACACCGTCGGACACCCGGCTCCAGCACCCCTCCACGTAGGACGTCGCGTCAATAACCGACAATCCAGGGTCGAAGGGTAAGCGAGTGGCATAGACAACACCGTTGGCAACGCGCGAACGATCTAATACGTGACCGGGACGGCCGCCTACAGCGACTCGCGTGTGCGTCGAGCTCCCCGCTGGGGGCTGGACGGACAAGCGGACTCAACGATCACATCGGCGGATAGCTCAACTGGCAGAGCGCCTCTCTGATGAGGAGGAGGCTGCCGGTTCGAATCCGGCTCCGCCTATTCACGTGACCGTAGCTCAGCCGGTAGAGCGCTCGCTTGAAACGCGGGGCGTCGCAGGTTCGACCCCTGCCGGTCACATCACGACGGCTCCGTAGCTCAACACACGGCAGAGCTCCCGGCGCTTAACCGGGAAGGTGCGGGTTCGACGCCTGCCGGGGCCACTACTACTTTTGTCGGAAGGACCGCCATCGGCGTGGCATCCCGTCCCGAAAACGGGTGGGCCGTCAGCCCTTGGGGGTTCGAGTCCCTCTCCTTCCGCTTGCTCGCTTCGGAGGCATGGCCGAGCTGGAAAGGCAGCGCGTTGCTAGCGCGCAGGCGGCCAACCACCGCTCGCAGGTTCGAGTCCTGCTGCCTCCGCGTGTTCCGTTCCGGCGTGGTCGAGTTGGGAAGACGCGCGGTTGTTAGCCGCGAGAGCGCAGGTTCGATCCCTGCCGCCGGAGCCTTGCACGCCTCGTGGTCGAAGCGGTGATGACGCCGGGCCCTCAACCCGGAAGCTGCGGGTTCGAGTCCCGCCGAGGGTGCTGAACGATCGATAGGCGCGTGCTGGTCGACCTCGCGGTAAGGGGCTGAGTCCGGTCCCGTGAGGGAGAAGGCGAGGAAGTAGACCCGGCCGCCCACCAGCATCGCCGTCGATCCCGACGACGGGTTGACGTTCGTCATCTGGCTGTGGGGGAGCTGGCTACCCCACCGGCCCTGGAAGCCGGGGATCGCAGGTTCGAGTCCTGCCAGCCAGACCTGAGCGCGGTAGAGGAGCGGTTGTCCTCGCGAGCCTCATGAGCTCGAGACCGTGGGTTCGAATCCCACCCGCGCGACCTCGTTCGGGGGCGTAGCTCAGACGGCCAGAGCGCTCGCTTGTCAAGCGAGAGGTCGCCGGTTCGAGTCCGGCCGTTCCCGCTGTGGCCGTGGTGTAGCGGCGAGCATTCGGGGTCGTGATCCCCGCGGCGCCGGTTCGAATCCGGCCGGCCACCCCTTCACGCGGACGCCGCGCACCTGGGCGAGCTCTGCGTCCTGTAACGGCGCCGCCCCGCGCTGTGGTGGTTCGACTCCACCCGTCGTATCACCTTGGGGATGAAGCTCAACCGGGAGAGCACCTCGCTTGCACCGAGGAGGATTGGGTTCGACTCCCGGCATCTCCACCTGTTCCGCCTCCGTAGTGTCAGTGGCAAGCACGCGCCCGTCGTACGGCCGAGGTGCGGGTTCGAATCCTGCCGGAGGCTTCTCCCTTACGCCCGTAGCTCAGTGGACAGAGCGCTGCCCCGCGACGGCAGCGGCCGCTGGTTCGACTCCAGCCGGGCGTACTCGTAGTTCATCTCGCGGACGTAGCTCAGACGGAAGAGCACCGGGCTTCCACCCCGACGAGGCCCGTTCGATCCGGGTCGTCCGCTCTACGTGAGGCCCGTGGTGTAACGCAGCGAGCATGGCGAGCCCTGACCTCGTCGGTCCGGGTGCAAATCCTGGCGGGCCTGCTCTCAGAAGGCCGGTGGTGTAACAGCTGCATCGCGAGCTCCAACCTCGCTGGTCCGGGTGCGAATCCTGGCCGGCCTGCCTTTCATGTCGTTCGTCGCGGGCCGGAGCGGCTCGGTTATCTATGGGAAGAACGGTCTCATCCGTGCGGTTCGATTCCGCGCATCCGACTGCACCCCACGACCGCGACAAAGATCCCTTGCTGCTGCGGGCCGGAGCGGCTCCGGTTATCGCCTGTTAAGCGAACGGTCGCAGGTTCGAATCCTGTCCGGAGCGCTCGCGCTCCGGTAGCTCAGCGGTAGAGCAGTCACTACCGGTCTGCACCACCACGACCGCAGCAGCAAGCCTGTGATCCAGCCTGCGGGCCGGAGCATCGACGGTTACCGGTGAGAGCGTCCGGCGCGTGCGTCGGGAGGTCGGCGCGTTCAAGTCGCGTCCGGAGCACCTAGCTCCGTAGCTCAGTGCAGTTCTCGCCGTCGGGCACCACCACGACCGCGGGCTCGTCGACGCTGGCTGTGGGCCGAAGCGGTACCGGTTATCGCCACCAAGAGCGAGAAGAGCGGGCTCCGTTGCGGGGTTGCGCGCTCGTTTGGAGAGGGGCTTGGCGGCCCCACCTGCTTAGGCGGGCTCCGTCCGGTCTGCACACCACGACCACAGCCTTCACCCAACCCAACAAGCAACCCCCCCAGAAAGGAGGTGTGAGATGTCGTATCTGAAGCGCCACGGCGCCCGGCGCGCGCCACAGTGGGCGCCAATCCCCGGCACCGGGCAGGTGCCGAACTCCGCCGGCGGGTTTGCCTGGGAGGTCGATGATTGGGCCCGGCTGCGCCGGTTCCTGATCCTCGGCTCCGAAGGCGGCAGCTACTACGCGACCGAGTGGACGCTGACGCGCGAGAACGCGCAGGCGGTCGAGCGCTGCATCCGCGAGGATGGCCGCCGAGCGGTTGCCGAGCTCGTTCGCGTGAGCGAGGAGGGCCGGACGCCGAAGAACGACCCGGCGCTGTTCGCGCTGGCGATGGCAGCCGGGCTCGGCGATGAGGCGACGCGACGGGCGGCGCTCGAGGCGCTGCCGCGGGTGGCGCGCACGGGTACGCACCTGTTCCAGTTCGTCACGTTCGTGGAGCAGTTCCGTGGCTGGGGTCGCTCGCTGCGACGAGCGGTCGGAGGCTGGTACGCGTCGCGGCCGGTCGATGCGCTCGCCTACCAGGCGGTCAAGTACCGCCAGCGTGACGGCGTGACGCATCGAGACGTCCTGCGGCTCGCGCACCCGGCCGGCAACGTGTCGGCGGGTAACCCGTCTCTCGCGGTCTCGCCGGAGCACGCGGCGCTGTTCGAGTGGATCGTCCGCGGCACCGCCGCGCATGGTCTGCCGCGCATCGTCGAGGGCTTCGTCGCAGCCCAGGCGGCGGAGACGTCGAAGCGGGCAGCCGAGCTCGTGCGCGAGTACCGGCTGCCACGCGAGGCGCTCCAGCCCGAGCACCTCACCTCCGCGGAGGTGTGGGCGGCGCTGCTGGACGAGATGCCGATGACGGCGCTGATCCGGAACCTGGCGACGATGACCCGCGTCGGGGTGACCGCGCCGGGGTCGGAGGGCACGGCCACGGTGGTCGCGCAGCTCGGCGACGGCGAGCGGATCCGGAAGGCTCGGGTTCACCCGATCGCCGTGCTCGCAGCGCTTCGCACCTATGGAGCCGGTCACGGTGCCCGCGGCCGAGGCATCTGGAACCCGGTCCGAGAGGTCCTCGACGCGCTCGATGCGGCGTTCTACACCGCATTCGAGAACGTCGAGGCCACCGGCAAGCGGCTGCTGCTCGCGCTCGACGTGTCCGGGTCGATGGTCGGTGGCCAGGTCGCCGGCGTCCCAGGGCTCGCTCCCCGGGATGCGTCGGCGGCGCTCGCGCTCGTGACCGCGGCGACGGAGTCGCGTTACGAGACGGTCGGCTTCTTCGCTGGCCCGCGCGGGCTCAGCAAGCGCGGTATGGGCCGGTTCGCCGGCCGTCCCGACGGTCTGACGCCACTGGCGATCTCGCCGCGCCAGCGGCTCGACGACGCGGTCAAGACCGTCTCCGGCCTGCCGTTCGGCGGCACCGACTGCGCGCTGCCGATGCTCTACGCGCAGGCGATGAAGCGGGAGATCGACACGTTCGTGATCTACACCGACTCGGAGACCTGGGCGGGTGACATCCACCCGGTCCAGGCTCTACGTGACTATCGCCTTGCGTCGGGTATCGATGCGCGGCTGGTCGTGGTCGGGATGGTCTCGAACGGGTTCTCGATCGCCGACCCGGCCGATCCGGGGATGCTCGACGTCGTCGGGTTCGACACCACGACGCCGCAGCTGATCGCCGACTTCGCCCGCGGCACGCTCTGAACCCCAGAGCACGAAGCGAGCGATGAGAAGACGCGCCGCCACCCAGCAGCTCCCGGGTGGCGGCGCCGCGCGCGGGCGTGGCGAAACCAGGTCAGACGCACCGGCCTCAGAAGCCGGCGGGCTCACGCCCATGGGGGTTCGACTCCCTCCGCCCGCACTCACCCAACCAGATAGGAGGCACAACCAATAGCCAGCAGCAAACACACCAGCGAGCAACCGTCCTTTCGAGCCGATGAGCAAGCGGCGCAACGGCTTCCCGTCGGAGACCCGCGTCAAGCGCGGTGACCGCAACATCAAGGGCGGCGAGGTCGAGTTGCTCGAGCAGCTCGGCAACAACGACCCATGCCCATGCGGATCCGGGCGGCGCTTTCAAGAACTGCTGCCGCAACAGCGGGCGCTTTTAACGGCGCGGCCGCCACGAGTACCACCGCGAGCGCTGAGCTCGCACACCGGGGGGGCCCGCTCCCTCCGGGCCCGCCTTCGTAGCTCAGAGGAAGAGCGCCGGGCTTCGAACCCGGAGGCAGAGGTTCGACTCCTCTCGGGGGCTCTCGACGACACCGTGGCCGAGTGGTGAGGCACGCGCCTGCAAAGCGCGTCGACGGCGGTTCGAATCCGCCCGGTGTCTTGCCAGTACCGACAACATCAAGAAGGGAGGATGAGCACGATGAAGATCAAGACGTTCGGACCGGTCGATGAGCGGAGCCTCAAGCAGCTCGAGCGCTGCATGGAGGCCGGCGACGCCGAGTACGGCGTGCTCTGCGCCGACCATCACCCTGGCTACAGCCAGCCGATCGGCGGCGCGATCGCCTACGAGGGCTACGTCTCGCCGTCAGGGGTCGGGTATGACATCGGCTGCGGCAACAAGGCCGCCTGCACCGAGCTGACGCGGGCGGACCTCGACGCGCTCGGCGGCATCGAGCGGATCATGCGCGAGATCACCAGCCGGATCTCGTTCGGCATGGGCGTCCCCGCCCAAGAGCGGACCGACCACCCTGTGCTCGACAAGGTCGCCGCGGCCGAATTCGCGCCGCAGCGCAAGCTCGCGCAAAGCGCCGCCAACCAGCTCGGCACGGTCGGATCCGGCAATCACTACGTCAACCTGATGGAGGACGAGCACGGCCGGATCTGGGTCGGAGTCCACTTCGGCTCCCGTGGCTTCGGCCACAAGACCGCATCCGGGTTCCTCGCGCTCGCGCAGGGCCTGCCGTTCGACGGCAAGGCCCACGAGGGTGAGATGGACTCGCCGCCGGTGCTGCTCGAGCTCGGCACCGAGCTCGGCGACGCATACATCGCCGCGATGCAGCTCGCCGGCGAGTATGCGTACGCCGGACGCGACGTAGTCGTCGCCAAGGTGCTCGAGATCCTCGGTGCCGACGCCGTCCACGAGGTGCACAACCACCACAACTTCGCCTGGCGCGAGGAGCACGGTGGGCGCACCTACTGGGTGATCCGCAAGGGCTGCACGCCCGCCCGGCCTGGGCAGGAGGGGTTCGTCGGCGGGTCGATGGGCGACAACTCGGTCATCCTCGAGGGCGTCGAGACCCCAGAGGCAGCCGAGTCGCTGTTCTCGACCGTCCACGGCGCCGGGCGTGTCATGAGCCGCACGCAGGCCGCCGGCAAGGTCCGCCGGCGCAAGCGCTGGGCATGCGCCCACCGCGACTGCGACCGCGTGTTCGACATCGACGGGATCAGCGCGAGCAACCAAGCCCCCAAACGCGGCGTCTGCCCGGATCACCCCGACTCACGCGTGATGAAGGTGTGGGTCGAGGAGCAGCTCAAGCCGGGCAAGGTCGACTGGCCCGGCGTCCAGGCACGCCTGCGCGAGCAAGGAATCGTGCTCGTCGGCGGCGGCGCGGACGAGGCGCCCGAGGTGTACAAGCGCCTCCCCGACGTGCTCGACGCACACGCAGGCTCGATCCGCGTCAAGCACACCCTGCGCCCAGTCGGCGTCGCGATGGCCGGTCGGGACGTCCACGATCCGTACAAGGACTGAGGGGCCGCCATCCGGCGGCCCCTCAGCCGTTCCTAGCCGCGCCGGCCCGGGCACTCGAGCTTGCCATCAGGCAAGCTCCACAGCCGACAGCTCATCGCCGGCCGCTCTGACCGCCGCGTCGCAGTGAACGTTCCCAACGCGCGCTGCGACTCGAACTCCTGTGGTAGCGGAACCCAGCGCGATCGGTCCGGGGTACTCGCTTGCGCGGCGAGGCGGCCTCCTTCGGGGCATCGAACGCGCCTTCTTCAGCCGCCTCGCGAACTCGCCGCCGTCAATCGACCCGTCGAGCTCCCTTGGAGGACCGCCGGCGCAGCGAGCCCGAGCGGTCGTGAATCGGGGAGCCCCTCAAATAGAATCCCCGCCGAGGATGAGAGAGGGTCACACGGCGATCCCCGACACATGCATTCCGCCGCGGGCTGATGGCGATCGCGTCACGAGAAACACCACTGTTGCTCAGTCGGCGGTCGCACGGTCCCACATCCGTATTCCGTCCGCCGCGCCCGCCGCGACAGTTGCTCGGGACCGTTGCCTGCCCGGTCAAATCACGACGGGCGTCGCCACGACGACTGCCAAAAACCGACTCATTTCCAGGGAGTTCCGGTCCACGCCCCCGGCAGGACTCGAACCTGCGACCCACGGCTTAGAAGGCCGTCGCTCTATCCAGCTGAGCTACGGGGGCCTGGGGAGACTGTAGAGGTGCGCGGCACCGGACAACGAGCAGCACTAGCTCGCGCTGTAGTGGCGCTTGCGGCGGTGGCCGCGACGGCCGCGGCGCTGACCGCGACGGCGGCACCGGCGGCCCGGGCGGCCGCGCGAACTCATGTGAAGCAGCATGCCTCGTGCCGGGCCCCGACCTGCCGCTCGATCGGCTCTGGCGCCCGAACATGAACGCGGCGATCAACTACGCGCACACGCGGACGGGCGATATCGCATTCGCGGTCCGGACGGGAGACAGGACCGGCACGGGGAAGTTCTACGGCTACCGGCCCGACCACAGGGAGTGGTCCGCGAGCGTGGTCAAGGCGATGTTGATGGTCGCGTACGTCGACCAGCCGTCGGTCGCCAACCGTGCCCTGAACGGCTACGACCAGTCGCTGCTGAACCCGATGATCACGCAGTCGGACAACAACGCGGCGCAGGTCGTGTTCGACACCGTCGGCCAGGGGGCGCTCCAGGCGCTCGCGGCGCGCGTGGGGATGACGAACTTCGCGACCAGCTCGATCTGGGGCGAGACCGAGATCACGGCACGGGACCAGACCAGGTTCTTCCTGCACATCGACAGCTTCATCGCGCCGAGACACCGCTGGTACGCGATGAACCTGCTGGCGAGCATCGTGCCGTGGGAGCGCTGGGGCATCGGGGTCGTCGCCCCCCAGGGCTGGAAGCTCTACTTCAAGGGCGGGTGGGGCTACGGGACCGGCCTGCTCGATCACCAGGTGATCCTGCTCACCCGCGGCTGCGCACGAATCTCAGTGGCGGTGCTGACGATGTACGACGGGTCGCACCCCTACGGCAAGGAGACGTTGCGCGGGATCTTCTGGCGGCTGCTACGCGGCCTCTCGCAGGCCACGACCAGCAAGCGAATCGCGCACGTCTGAGCTGGCCTGCTCGAGCTGGTCATGCCAGCGGGCGAGCTGCGCACGCTGGCAGCACGGGCACGTGCCGACGTGGTGAGCGTGGCCGCAGTCGCGCGGGCGATCAGTCGAGATCACGCCGGTCGAGGTGTCAGTCATCGCCATCGTTGGAGGCTCCTGGGTTGGAAATCTGTCCCGTTCTCTGCGCTGAATCGGCTTCTCGGGGTCAAGTGATTAGCGCATCGGCCGGACGAGCCGCTCTCGGGAAGCCGCGTCGCTCACCATCCGCCCGCCGCCACGGGAGAATCGAACCCCGTGACCCGCTCACGGTGAGGGCTGCGGGATCTCGCGGGTGAGGAGCTCGTAGCCGACCTCGGTGACGAGCGCGTTGTCCTCGATTCGCACGCCGCCGAAGCCGAGCATCCGATCGACGCGCTCCCACGCCACCTCGTCGCGGTGCCGGCGGCGGCGGTCGGCGTCGCGCAGGAGCGCCGGCACGAAGTACACGCCTGGCTCGATCGTGACGACCATCCCACGCTCCAGCGGCAGGTTGATCCGCAGGTTGGGAAACGGCGGCGGATCGTCTTGGCGCTCCGGCAGCACGCCGCCGGCGTCCCGAGGCCCGAGCCCCAGCAGGTGCCCGATCCCGTGGGGGAAGAACATAGAGATCGCGCCAGACTCCACCAGCGACTCCGGCCGGCCGTCGAGCAGCCCGATCGAGGCGAGGCCCTCCGCGATGCTGAGGCTGGCGGCGAGGTGCACCTCGCGCCACTCGATGCCCGGCCGGCACGAAGCGAGCGCCGCCCGCTGCGCCTCCTGGACCACCAGGTAGATCTCGCGCTGCTCGGAGCCGAACGCTCCCCCGACCGGATAGGTACGGGTCACGTCGCTGGCGTAGCCGTGGTACTCGCCGCCCGCATCGATCAGGACCAGCTCGCCATCGACGAGCGGCCGGCGCGTGGGCGCGAAGTGCAGCACCGCCGAGTTCGGTCCGCCACCGACGATCGTGTCGAATGCCATCCGGTCGGCGCCGGCGCGGAACGTGGCCGCCTCGAGCTCGATCTGCACGTCGCGCTCGGTGATTCCGGGGCGCAGGCAGGCCAGCGCCGACGCGAAGCCGGCGGACGTCGCGTCCGCGGCCCGGCGCATCCGCGCCAGCTCCACCTCGTCCTTGCGGCGGCGGACCCGGCTCAGCTGCGCGCGCAGGCGACCGCTCAGCCGAGCATCCGATTCCACGCGCGCCGGCGGCGAGCCCAGGGCTGCCACGTGTCGGCCCGCCCGGCTCGCGAGCCACTCCCCCAGCGCGTCGCTCGTCGGTGCGGCGGCGTCGGGCTCCGGCACGCCCGCCCACAGCCGGTCGCTGTCGGTGACCGGCGCCCGGAAGTGAACCCATCCCTCGGCGGGGTCGAACGCGAGCACGCCGCTCGGGCCGTTCTCGTCGGTGAGGTAGAAGTACTCGGAATGCGCGATGAACGGATAGGTCATGTCGGCGCGACCCGGGATCCCGATCTGCTCCCCCGCGCCGACGAGCACGATCTCGCTGCGCAGATCCCACGCCTCCGCCGCCGCGGCGCGGCGACGAGCGATGGCCGCCCCGACGTCGCTCCGCTCCTCGATCGCTGCCACGCCCGCCGAGGGTAGAGGAGGCCTCACATGGATCGCTTCGAGCTGCAGTTCCCGGCGAGTGAGATCGACGCCCTGGCCGCTCGCTTCGGCTACACCGACGACGGCGAGCTGATCGCGCTCGGGGCCGGCGTGCGGGCCCGCGGCTATTACACGCGCGCGGAGCTCATCACGGTGTGCGGCTGGAAGACCCCGCGGAGCCGCCCTCGCGTCGCGGCCAACTCGAGCTACGCGGTGCGGAGCCGCAGCGAACGCGCGCTCGCGGCAACCGACGAAGCAGGGCGGATCGGTCCGCTGCTCGAGCTGCTCGGCGTGGGCGTCCCGACCGCCTCCACGCTTCTGTACGCCGCATTCCCGATGGACTATCCGATCCTCGACGTCCGGGCGCTCGAGTCGCTCGGCGTGCGCTCCCGGAGCAGCTATCCCGTCCGCTTCTGGCTTCGGTACCTGGAGGCATGTCGCGAGCTCTCCCGCCAGCACGGCGTGAGCATCCGCACGCTCGACAAGGCGCTCTGGCAGCATTCGAAGGAGCGCTCGAGACCCGTCGAGCGGCCAGCCTAGTCGCAGCAGGGCACCAGTCCAGCCGCTACTGGATCGTCATCGCCCCGGCAGGAACGGGGTCCTGGTTCTGGCGGCAGGGCTGGTTGAGCAGCGTGTCGCAAACCGGGAGCGGTGCTTGGGCGTGTCCGGTGCGCAGGTACCCGAGGACGATCGCAGACTGATGCTGGCCGTCGGCGTAGACGCTGTTGATCGCCGGCGTCTTGGTGAAGTCGAAGGACCATCCGCCGGTCTCCCCGGTGGGCGCGTCGAGCCATAGGCGGATGCTCGATCCCTTGCGGAAGACATGGTCGAACGGCCAGAGCTGGATGCGCATGTACGTGGGGCTTCCGGGTACGAGCGGACGAGCGTCCGCCTGCTGGTCGGTCTGGTACGGCGCGAGCGCGGTCGACCGCGCCGGATCGAGCGCCCGGTCTGAGGCACGCAGCCAGCCGCGCGCCACGTACACCTCCTGCCCGTCGGGGCGAACCTCGGTGAGCGTGATCTGAAGGTCGGTGTCGGGCGCGGTCGAGCTCAGCCAGACGTTGGCCGAGCCGGAGCCGAAGAATTCCGCGTCCCTGGTCAGGGGCGGGGTCGTGAACGCGAGCGAGGCCCCCGGCGGCTCCGCGCCCTTCCAGAGAAGGTTGTGCTGGCCGAAGACGATGCCGTTCTCGGTGCCGAGGGCGGGGCCCGGGTACGCATAGTGGTCGGGCTGGGCCTGACCTTTCGGCGGGACGAGGGAGAGCTCGCCGCCCGATCCGAAGTAGAGCGCGAGCGGCCGGACCGCGATCGAGGAGTAGGAGCTGAAGCTGGTGATCCAGCTGGGGACGTCGTTCCCCGCGCTGTTGGCGGTCGCCTCGTGCCAGATCTGGATGTGCGGAGTGCTCTCGAAGCCGTTGGCCTCGCCCTTCACGAAGCGGTCGAAGAATGCGACCAGCTCGTCGGTGATCTGCGGCGCGGAGATCTCGCACATGCCGTGGTAGCCGTTGGACGCGAGGGCCCAGGTGCGCGCCGGATCGAGCTGGCTCAGATACGAGGACCCGCGGCTGGAGACCTCGTCGTCCTGCCAGGTCAGGCAGCCGAAGACCGGGACGTCGATGTTGGCGGCGTTTGCGCCCGGCTCGCGCGCCTGCCAGAAGGCGTCGTCGAACGGGTGCTGCAGACCATCGAGCGCCACGTTGTGAAAGGCCTCTTCCGCGAGATCGCTCGCCTGGGACGCGCCGCAACCGATGTCCGAGTTCTCCTCGGTGCGCTCGACGCCCGCCTCGAAGGACGCCGCGGGCTGGTCGAGACCGGCCCAGAAGGCGCCGAAGCCGGTGTTCGCGATGCCCCCTGGGTAGGCCACATCGCGGTACAGATCGGTGGTCACCTGGAAGGGAGCGATCGCGTCCAGGTGGGGCGGGCGCAGGCCGGCCACGCCGAGCTGAGTGATCCCGGGAAACGAATCGCCGAACATGCCGACATGTCCGTCGGACCAGGATTGCCGGGCGGCCCACTCGACCGCCGCGGCGCCGTCACGCCACTCCTGGGCGGTGAATGCGTCGAAGGTGCCGGTGGAGCAGCCGGTGCCGCGGATGTTCACCCCGAGCACGGCGTAGCCCGCGTTCAGCAGCGCGGTGGCGTTCGTCGCGTCGTTGCAGGTCACCGTCGTGCCCTCGCAATAGCCGGCGTAGGCCAGCGCCACCGGGAAGTGGCCGGTGCTCGCGGGCAGCACCACGGTGTAGGCGAGCTTCGCGCCGTCGGCCATCGGGATGTAGCCCTGCTCCTGCACCGTCGCAGCGGCGGCGGTCGAGGCGAACCACAGACAGGTCACGCTCAGCAGCATCGACGCGCCCAGCGCGCAAAGAACCGACCATCTACTGCGGCGTACGAAGCCCATGCCGACGCTCCTCCCGAGAACGGAAACCCATGCCGCCGGGGATCATAACAGAGAAACTGACGCTCATGTCAGTACAACTGATGCTCGCGTCAGTTTGCCCTCCCAACAGCTAGCATCAGCCGGGCATGGCCACGACCACCCCCCAGCGCCGTCGCCGCCTGTCCAAAGAGGCCAGGCGGGCGAAACTGATCGCCGCCGCGGAAGCGGTCTTCAGCGAGGCGGGCTACAGCGGCGCGACGATGGAGCAGGTCGCCGCCCGCGACGGCGTCGCCCGCTCCCTCCTCTACGAGCATTTCGCATCGATCGACGAGCTCTACCTCGAATGCCACCGCACCGCGCGCGAGGAGATGCAGCAGCGGGTGTTCGAGGCGGTCGCGCGCGCGGGCTCCGAGCTGGAGGACCAGCTGCGAGCGGGGCTGGTCGCCTACTTCGCCTACTTCCGCGGGCGTCCGCAGCGCTTCGAGTTGCTCTACGGGCCCGGGGGCGCGGGCGGCCCGCTCGCCGAGCAGACGGCGGAGCTGCGGTTCGTGACCGCCGAGCAGATCGCCGCGCTGTTCATCGCCGCCGCCCCCCATGTTCCCAGATACGAAGCGGTCGGCGCCGCGCACATCGTCTCCGGCGCCGCCGAGCAGCTCGCGCGCTGGTGGCACCGGAACCCGGACATCTCGCTGGAGACCGTGGCCGACGGCGTAATGACGGTGATCTGGCCCGGACTGCGGAACAGGCTCGGCGCGCGGACCGCATAGCGCGCGAGGGCTGTCATCGGGGCGCCCGGATTTGAGCCGGGGGCAGCGAGATCACGCGCGCGCGTTTTCGCTGCTAATGGGTGGCACCTGGCGAAGCGGCCTCCGGCGAGCCGACGTGGGCGGCTGCATGACGTGTTCGGCGCCGGATAGGGTTAGCGCGCGGTGCGTCGTCTCGTTGGTGGGCTCCTGGGGGCTGTCATCTGCATCTCTGCCACCCTGGTCGCCCCTGCTCTTGGCTTGGCCCGGTCCGTGGACTGGGACACCTACGGCGCTGATAACCAGCGAAGCGGGTTCAACCCCTCCGAGGACGCGCTCGAGCCGTCCACCGTCGGGTTGATCCGTCGGATCTGGTCCACGGAGCTTGGCGCCGCGATCCTGACCCAACCGGTAGTGGCGAGCGGCGTGCTCCTTAAGCACCAGCGGCGCCCCGTGGATCTGATATTCGCGGCGACGGAGCGCGGCCGGATGGCCGCGATGGACGCGGAGACGGGACGCATAGTCTGGAGTCGGTGGCTCGGATACCAGCACGTCCCCTTTTGCGGTGATCTCCCGGGTCACGATTTCGGCATCACGGGGACTCCCGTCATCGACCGCAGCCGGCATAGCATTTACGCGACCGGGGGTGACGGGAGGCTCTACGAGCTGGACCTCGCCACGGGTAGGACTAAGCGCCGCTGGGTCATGACGAACGACCCGTGGCACGAGAATGATTACAGCGCCCTAACGCTTGTGAATGGGACGCTGTATGTCCCGTATTCAGGTAACTGCGACACGAACCCGTATCACGGGTTCCTTGCGGCGATCCGGGTCCGGGATGGCAAGCGGATCGGGACCTGGTTCCCGTCCGGAGCGCAGTACGGCGGCTCGATCTGGGCCTATGGCGGGGTGTCCGCGGACCCGGGCGGCTCCATCTTCGCCGCCGTCGGCAACACGCAAGGTTCCAACGAGCATGCCGGGTACGGCGAGAACGTGGTCCGGCTGACGCCCGATCTTCGCGTCGTCGCCGCCAACTACCCAGGTCTGCCGAGCGGCGATGCCGACTTCGGGGCGACCCCTGTCCTCTTCCAGCGGCCGGGTTGTCCACCGGAGCTCGCCGTCGGCAACAAGTACGGGTCGTTTTTCCTTTACGACCGCGATCAGATTTCGAGCGGGCCCGTCCAGCGGATCGAGCTCGGGGGGTCCGGCTTTGGTCAATCGGGGTTGTTGGGCGCCGCGGCCTACTGGCCGAAGACGGCGACGGTCTTCGTAACCACTCCGCTGGACAGAGGTCAGTACCGGCATGGATTAGACGCCTTCCGGGTGACCGCGAGCTGTCGGCTCTCGTTCGAGTGGTCGGCGACTGACGGACCAGACGGCGACGACTCGAGCCCAACGGTGGCCGCGGACGTCGTCTACTTCGGCGACGGGTATGGCCACCGAGTGGTCGCGTTTGACGCGCGCACGGGTCGATTCCTTTGGGACTCTGGGTCCGCCATTCACACTTCGGTGTATGCCGGTCCCACGGTCGTCAACGGCATGGTCTATGTCTCGTCGGTCGGCGGGACGGTGTCGGCTTTCGCCGCTGCGCCACAGTCCATTTCCCCCCCGTCGATTTCTGGTGGTGGATCGCAGGGCGCCGGTTTGACTGTGTCAGGTGGGTCATGGACCAACGACCCGAAGCGATACAGCTACCAGTGGGAGGATTGCGAGCGCTCGGGCAAGAGTTGTGCGGCAATCGGTGGCGCGACGCGTGGGCACTACACGCCGACGAGCGCCGACGTGGGGTACACGATCCGGGTTGAGGAGATCGCGAGCAACGCCAGCGGCTCAAGCAGCCCGGCGATCTCGTCGGCTACACGCGTTGTGTCGCCGCTGCCGCCGTCGAACACCGCGCCGCCGTCGATCTCTGGGAACACGACTCCGGGGCAGACGCTGGCCGAGTCTCATGGGAGCTGGAGCAACTTCCCCACCAGCTTCACCTATCGGTGGGAGACGTGCGACAGCTCCGCCAGCAACTGCTCAGCGATCCTGGGCGCGACCTCGCCGACTTACACGCTGACTGCGGCGGATGTGGGTGCGACGATCCGCGTCGAGGAGATCGCGAGGAACACCCACGCAAGCCCCCCGGCGATCTCGGCTCCGACAGGACTAGTAGAGCCCGTCACGACACCGCCGGCGCGACCGTCGAATGACTTGTCCCCGGTGATCTCGGGAATAACCACCGCGGATCAGACGCTGAGCGGTTCAACGGGCTCTTGGTCGGGCACGCCGCCGATCAGCTTCAGCGACCAGTGGGAGCGGTGCGCCCGCTCGTGCTCGCCGATCCCGGGCGCAACTTCGAGCAGCTACACCCTCACGCCGGCTGATGTAGGCACCACGCTCGCCCTTACGGTGACTGCGACGAACAGCGCCGGCAGCGCCGCCGCAACCTCCACTCACGTTGGTCCGGTCAGAACAGCCGGGCCGACGCCGCGTCAGGTCAAGCTGGCGCTGCTCGAGGTGCTGACGCGGTCGGACACAGCAAGCGTCGCGCAGCTGCTCGAGAACGACGCCGACACGGTCGTCTTCTCGGCACCCAGCCCAGGACAGCTCGCGATCGCTTGGTACCTAACGCCGAAGGGAAGTCACCAGCCGAAAGGGATCCAACCCCTGGTGGTCGCGACGGCGAACGTGATCCTCCGCAACAGTGGCGCACTCAGGGTCAGGATCACTCTCACAGGCAATGGCCGACATCTGGTCGAGGACTCAAGCCATCTCGAGCTCACCGCGAAAGCCACCTTCACCCCCGTTGGCGGTACTGCAACGAACGCCACGAAAGCAGTCACCCTAAGGAAGTAACGGGCCACCTAGCAGACCGCATCCCCACTGCGCTCTGCGAGCGCCGCCAGATTCAGTAGCTGCCGTCGCGCCATGATCAGGTCGCCAACCGACAGCAGCGGGGCGAGCGCCCGGCCACGGGCGGTCACAATCTTCAGCAGCAGCCGTGTCTGGAGGCCCTCACTGCTTGGGACGAGCACGTAGGACATGAAGACACCCATGATCTTTCCGGTGATGTGCTCGCCCCACTCGACCGCGACAATCCGGCCGAAGTGGCGGCCTCCGAGCGCGGTCGTGAACGATTCGCCGACGACAGGCTCGGGCGTGCCCAACAGCTTCTGCGGTGACGTGCGCCCAAGGTTGTCGATCCAGTCGTAGGAATATGGCGCAAGGCGGATCTGTGCAACCCACGGCCACACGTGCTCGGGTCTCGCGCGCGCCGTCACGCCTCGCCAGGCCTGGAGAACGGGGTTGGCCACGAGATCGTCGCAGGGATACCGCCGCTCGGTTTCCGCGCGCGTCACGCCCCACCGGTCGCCGATCATTCGCGTAGACCCACCGAGGGGGCCGATTTCGGCATGGGGTGAACGTACCAAGGGGTTCGCCGGCGATTGGATTTGCGCGACCAGGCAGCTCGGTTCACGCGCGCTGGCTGCTTGGCTCGTCGAGCAGCGGCGGCGGCTGCGCGATCGCGATCGAGCTCCCTGACAAACCAGGGGAAGCCGCCTGCCGCGAACGCGATGTCACGATCGCGATCCTGGCTGCGTCTCGGCCGAACTGGGCACTAGCCGCCGCGTCCGGTAGGCACAGCGGTGCGCGCTCGTTTTTCGTGGCGTAACGACGGCTTCTTAACTACCTGGGTTGTCTAGCCGCTGATCTACGTCCCCCGCAGCCAGCGCCGCGTGACCCTCTCGGGTCAGGTCAACTTGCGAGCCGCCGATACTGAGGTTTGTGCGTACCAGCAAGCCGCCGTGCTCGAGCGCCTGGACCGCGTCGTTCACGGGAGCAAGGAGCGGCTGAAGATATTTCCCGCGGCGCGGGTTCGGCGCCATTAACCAGTTCACGACTTGGACGGAGCCGACGCCGCCGCCCCTGGACCGGTGGACTCCGTCAGAGCCCCAAGCGGGCAAGATCGCAGCTGCAAGCTCGCGGACGGGTAGCGCCGCCAGGCGCTCGAACTCGGCGCTCGCCTCGGCTTCCTGCGCCGCTTTCTGCTGCTTGTTGCCAAATAGTGGCGACATCTCGGACCTCTCCTCCGATAGTTGGTCGCTCGTACTCCTTCTGTGTGCATCCGACACCCCGAAGGCACAGGGCAGGGCGGACCGCAGAGGCGCAAGCCCTAACCCCGCCCGTGCGAGCCTACTCCTACCCCTCGGACCGACACAGGCACGGGATCACGGCGGCGTCTGGGAGTCCAGCAGCGCGAGCTTCACTGGCCGCCGCAAGCGCTTGATGCGTGCCTCCTCACGGCGGGCAGCGTTTCGGTCGGGCATCGGGATCGCGAGCGCGAGTTCGACTGGCAGCCGGCTAGCCGTGTAGCGGCTCGCGACGCCGGCTTGGTGGCGTGCGAGCCGACGCTCAAGATCGACCGTCCAGCCGGTATAAAGCGAGCCGTCGCGGCAGCGCAGCAGATATACCCAGGCGTCGGTCATCGGTCTTGGAGGTTCGCCGCCCTGGCGGTACGCCCTGCGCATCCGCCTGAAAGGTTCGCGGCGAGGGAGCTACGGGTGATTCAACCAATCGGGGCGCCCGGATTTGAACCGGG